>NZ_CP182908.1:0-71385 GCF_001747005.2 Cyanobacterium sp. IPPAS B-1200 | reverse complement strand
GCTTCGAGTTGTTTAACCCTCTCTTTCTCCTGCACCTCAAGGGTGTTTTTTACTCCTTTTGTCTTCTGCTCAAAATCATCATAGGTATCCCTTGTAAACCTAAAGTTATTAAGAATCCATGGCTTATTAGGTGCAGGTTTAATCCACTTAATCATTTCATCAGAATTATCAACCTTACTCACCACCAAACTCTTCTTACTCCTTTTAATGGCATAATAATCACCCTTATAACTCTCAGTATCCTGATTTTTGAGTAGTTGTTCCATGGTATTCCTATACTGCTCTAACCTTTTAATAAACTCATCATCAAATTCAAAACTAGGGGGAGTGGTTTGATAGTCCTCTAATCCCTTTATATCCAATACCTTATTCATCCCCTGTAGAGTATATTTTGCTCCTAAAGTATTACCCTTATAGTGACTATTTTTGTAACCATAAACAATACCGCTCTTCTTCTTGTAAACCTTTACCCCCTCTTGGTTTAGGGCTAAATCTAATTCTTTAAAATCCTTACATTGCTCCTTACCCCTATCTAAAATATCTCTCAACTCCTGTAATACTTCCGTGCCTTCAGGGCTTGATAATCCGTGGTAGTTTTCCAACATCCTCAATACCCTTTCAGACTTACGGTAATCCCAATAACTAGACACACAGCTTCCATCATGTCTTACTCTACCTGCCACAATATGGATATGCTGATGTTCCGTATCATCATGTTTCACCACCACATAAGGTACAGCAAGGGATTCCCTACCAAACATTCGCCCTTCACCCTTCCTTTTCTCCTTCTCCAACTTATCTAAATCAGGTTGTTCTTCCCCAAAGCCCATTCCATACAAATAATCATAGGAGATTGCCCTTAACTTTCTATTATCTAATTCATCTTCCGAAGGGTTAAATGAGATTGTGGCGTGATATACAGGCTTTCTCATCCTTCCATTTAACTGACAACATAACTCAAATTTGTTACTAAGGGCGATCGCTGTTTTACCTGACAGGTTACTTTCTATGATTTCTTTTTCTTCCCTATCAAGTAAGTACGATATACATCGGTAGAAGTCAGCTCCTTTTATTTGCTTTGCTACGGGCATAGTTCAATTTCTTCCTCTACTTCTTCTAACACTTTTGAAAAATCTTTAAACTTTTTTTGTTGTTCCAATGGTATATATTCCATCAATTCTTCAATCTGATTCCTCACCTCTCCTAACTTTAAGATTGCTTTCACTTTTACTTGGCTTGGTGTCTTGGGAATCTTTCTATACAATACTGACTTAAATAAATCTGATAGGGTTATCCCTCTTTCTTCACTAAGGGCATTTGCTTTTTCCTTTTCATCTTCATTAAGGTAAACTGAACAAATAATTTTTCTAGGCAAGTTTTTTCCCTCAAAACGTCATTTTTTGGCTAAATCCACAACAAATAACCCTATTTTATTGCCTACCAATGAAAATTGGACTAGAAATTTAACAATTCGCAAAAATGGCTTGTTTAAACGAGTCCTCGTGGGTGTAGCGATTGTGTGGAGAAATGGAGAATTTTGATGATTGAAAATGGGTTAAAATCAGAAAATGACCCTTAATAGACCCTTAATAAGGGATGCCTTTTTGTAAAAAAGACAGTGAAAAAGGGTAAAAAAACCCATTTTTTAAGCCCTTAACAGACCCTTAGTAGGGTATATTGTAAAAGTAGAACAAAATTACTTCAAGGCTGATTATAAAAAACAACAACAGTTAAGGCTGATGTTGAACTTTTTAGTTAGTAAGATGAAAATGATGGGGAGATTATGTCAAAATTAGCATTCAAACTTTACTATTCTCCAGATTCAAACGATAAAGTATTGATGGAGTTTTTAAAAAGTTATTCAAAAAGAAAAGGAAAAACTATAACGGAAGTTATATTGGACACTTTAAGAAATCATTGGTTGCCTATTGCTCTTAATAATCTACAAGATGAAGATAATATCGGATTATCAGATTCGTTTGATTTAGAAGAATCGGCATGGCAATCAGTAGGTGCTTTAAGTTCTCAGATAGGACTAATAACGAATCAGGTTGACTTAGGATTTGACCTTTCAGATTTGCTATCTTCACTCTCAAATGTAGATGAGGAAGTCAATGAGAAGAAAAAAGATGATGATTCACCAGAGTATGAAACTTTAGGATTTTAAGGAGTAAAAATAAAGAGGTTACACTAGCAATTGTCACAAACTCTGGTGAGTGTATCCATCACTTTATCAACTATGAGAAAGTTAATTAGGAAGATGATTGTATGATGCCGGGGCGATCGTTTTCTTAATCCTTAGTCTGTATTATGATTTCTGAGTATTTGCTTGTTACTAAGTTTGTTGGTTAGAACTCGGTTGATGCAAGAGACGTGTAGGCGATTTGCTCTTTTAGCCACTCTACAGGCTGTTCCTTAATTGTTATTATTCAACCTTTGTCCTGCCACCATTGGTGGCGTTAAAAGACAAAGCAACGAAACGGCTCTTCCCTCACAGAAGCGTTATGGCTACATTCGTTATGGCTTCAACGAGAGCGTTATGGGTTGGGTGTTTTCTCAAAACGTGCTAAGGGTTATTTAAAATTCATGTTAAAAATAGCTTTAAAAGTATATAGGGCAATAGATTTGAGGGTTAGTCATTTATTGAGGATAAGAGTTAGTTAATCTCCAGACATCTTGTTCTGCATAGTTTTGATAAAGTTTTAACATGAAAATGCAGTAACCCTTAGCACGGATTTAATCAAGACGTTTGAGGATAACGGATACAGGGATAGTCCGAGCGTTCAATTAAAGTCTCTCATCTGTTGCATTTCTGACATAATTTTTTTGATGAGATTATATAGATAGCGTTACAAAGAGGAAAATGATTTAATCCTCTTTTTCTACTTGTGGTTTGCTATGAGTCTGGGATTGACTTCTCCACGCATTGAAATACGTGAATTCTAAGCTGATGTCGCTACACAGGTTAAAACCTGTTCGCTTCGCTTACGATATGATTTGGTTAAGTCGTTAACCCTGTATCGTTTAGGGAGAGTCAAAACTCCCCTACACACCTCGGCTAAGTTTAAACCTAGCTGTATGCTTACTTTCTTTAAAATATTAATAGCGCCTAAACAGTCAGCATTAATGGTTTGTCCATTAGACGTTCTATACAAGCCACGTTGAACTCTTTTTCCGCTGAATTTACACTCCTTGGGTTTTTCACCATATTTTGGTAGTAAATCCCCGTCAAGAAAAGATGATTTGCTCGTATAGCTTTCTTCTGTTTCGGCAAACTTTATACCTACTTCATGGGCTAATTCTTTAATACGATTTTTTAATCTTGCAGTAGGTAGCTGAACAAAGTTTTGGTTATTTCGTTTCCCTAAATTAACCTCACTTTTCACCCCTTGCCCCCAACCAAAAACAATATTACCTATCCTGTGATTAAGACAGTAATTGATCACAAAACGAGCATACTTGTTAACACTATCTTTGATTTGACAGTTTCTTTTATGAGTAATTTCGTTCAAATAATCATCCCAATAAAAATCAGATTTTCCTTCTTTATATTGGGCTACTGTTTTGTTATATTTTTGGTTGGTAAATTTTAAATGTTTTCCACAAAGAATAAATGACTTGCCCGTATTGCTAACAGCAGTTATAAAGTTATTGATACCGCTATCTATCCCAATAGCTTGACTGTAATCTAATTCTGTTGCTTTTTTCTCAGGAGCTTTATAGACATACTCAGCCCATAACTTACCTAGAGATGGAACTATTCGGAGTTCTGCAATGTTATCTGTTGTTACTCCTTTTGCACAGGGAATTTTTAGCTTACCTGTGATCAACTCATCTTTTTGAGATCTTGGGATAGGAAGATAACATGATAAACCGTCCATTGCAAACTTAATGTCTCTACCTACAAAAGATATTTGATATAATCCATTTTTGCGGTAATTGGGTAGCTTTGGTTTATTTGATAACTCACCTTTAAACCACATAGACAACAACTTATTGTAAGACTTAAAACTTTCGACTACAGACTTGATGGTTTGCTGTCCTTGGTTGCCCCCAATAGCTTGATAATGATCATTAATTTTTAAATCCTTGCATAACTGCGGATAACTTACTTTAACCTTGCCCAATTTGAAAGATGACCGATAAAGATCTTCTTTGTCAAAGAAAGTTCTTATAGAACAGTTGGCAAAGTGAAATTGTCTGACAGCGTAAACTGTTGAGTTAAACAGTTTGTTTGATTGCTCACAAGCAAGCTGTAAATAAGCATAACACTCATCATTAATATTATTGTTTAATAGTGTCCTAATTATTTTATAATACATAAATAAATTATAACATCGTTTAAATAAATAATGACGGCTAAAACTAAATATTTGGGAGTAAAATTATCGGAGAAAAGATTTCTTAAACTGAAAAAATATGCTCAATTGAAAGATATGACTATGACCCAAATAATTGAGTCATATATTGATCGTATTAGCTTGGACAAAGCACAGGCAGAATAAATTCTGCAACGTTCGTTCTGCCACCCGTTAAAACAGGTGGCTACTTCTCACTCACAATTGAGGTGTTGTGTTGGTTTAGTTGCTTTCTGTGAGGCTTTTTTCTTGACAGGCTTAGGTTTGGCTACTGGTTTGAAGCGAGGACAAGCATAGGGGATTACCTTTTGTATTTTGAGAGTATTCCCTTCCCTGCGACACAGTAGTTTATAAACGTAACCAATCCACAGTTTCTTTTGTTTAACCCAATCCTCGGTATTGCTAAAAGTAAACTTAAATTCTGTAATAAATCCTGTTTTTCTAGCTTCTTTTCTAACCGTTCGGTCTGCGATGGAACGTTGAACTGTGAGATTTTTTTGTAATGCCCAAAGTCCAATAAATTCCCATCTTTCCCAACCTTGCTCATTAGTGGGCATATTGCCGTCCCATCCCACAATCTGAAAGGCGACTAATTTATTATCTTGCATTTTGGGATAACCCCGAAACCAATGCACCCCTAAAATATCAGGTTGCTTAAGAACTAACGACTCAAGATAAGGACGGGTAAAAGTGGCTTCAAGAGCTAAACCATCGGGTAATATCAACTGGTAGCTACTTTCATCATCAATGGGGGGTACTAAGATACCTTGCACCTCTGAGATCGCCTGATGACATCCATTACCTGCAAGGATTTTATACTTTTTAGCAGGGGGTTTTTTATCTTTCTTCTTTTTCTTATCCTTTGACTTATCCTCAGATGTTTTACCATCCTCCTTAACAGGAGATTCTGATTGTTCACCTGTTTTACCGTCCTCCTTGGTGGGTTCAGAAGACTCTGGCTTTGTTTCCGTTTTATTCTCATCTTCAGTTGAAGACTTGGATTGCTCTTCAGTTTTCCCGTCTTCCTTCGTGGGGGGAGAGGATAGGGATTGTTCCTCGGTTTTACTCTCCTTCTTGTTGAGTTCAGAGGATTCTGGTTGCTTGTCTGTGCTTACTAACTGTGCAAATAAATCTTGTTGCTTAGGGGTTATGGTATCTGAATTATCTAACGTTTCCTCTGGTTTAGGAGGGGGATTACTCGTAGTTTCCTGCTTATCTTCTGTGGTAGTCTGCTTGACTTCTTTTGCTGATAAATCAGCTTTATTTTCTAACTCATCAATGTTTATTGGCGAGGTTTTAGGACAACAAATCTTACAAGGTTTAGCGCCAGTAGCTAGGGCATCCGAGTATGAATCCATCTTTTGCCACCCATCAGTATCTGGTTTGTAGTGACGGCATTGTTGAGCATGAATTTTATTGGTGGGGGAGATGTAATATATGGGTGCTGTTTCTTCTGTCATGTTTTGTAACCAGTCAACAGTACCAGCAAACCCATAAGGATGCCATACACACTCTCCTTTAATAGGGGAAACTACTTGAATGGAAACTCCTATGGAAGTAAAAGTACCTATAGACGTACTTATCTCTCCTTTAATAGGGGAAACTACTTGAATGGAAACTACCTCTATCTCTACAGAAGCAGGAACATGCACTAAGGGCCTCTCCTTTAATAGGGGAAACTACTTGAATGGAAACATGAAGACGAAGACATGTTCTGGTCTTATCTTCATACTCTACTCTCCTTTAATAGGGGAAACTACTTGAATGGAAACAACTATTGACTTATGGGATGGCTCTATCGCTGGTAGTGACACTCTCCTTTAATAGGGGAAACTACTTGAATGGAAACTCGTTGCAAATATCTTGATAGTTTTTCATCTTTCTTTTTAATAAACTCTCCTTTAATAGGGGAAACTACTTGAATGGAAACTGAATTAGAATTAGATTTGGGTATGTAATCAACTGACAACAAACCTCTCCTTTAATAGGGGAAACTACTTGAATGGAAACAGTGAGATTGTCACGTCTATTTTGTCCTCTAATAGAGCTCTCCCTTCTCTCCTTTAATAGGGGAAACTACTTGAATGGAAACGAGCCTTACTAGCCCATAGATGTCGTGATTGACAATAAACTCATCTCTCCTTTAATAGGGGAAACTACTTGAATGGAAACTATGGGTGATCTCTTCTAGGTTTTTACTGGTGTGGAGACTCTCCTTTAATAGGGGAAACTACTTGAATGGAAACGTCCGATTTATTTATTATTAATGGTGCGATCAGTTCTAAGGTTGCTCTCCTTTAATAGGGGAAACTACTTGAATGGAAACTGAGCGAACGAAGCGAAGCCCCGTGTATACAGAATAACTACTCTCTCCTTTAATAGGGGAAACTACTTGAATGGAAACCTTCATCAGTATGATTTTTTAGTCTTGCCCTCGCGTCCTTTGCCTCTCCTTTAATAGGGGAAACTACTTGAATGGAAACTCTTTACTGCTGCGAGGTTTGCCAGAGTAACGTTCTTTAACCTCTCCTTTAATAGGGGAAACTACTTGAATGGAAACATTTTTGGGGCATTATTTTGGGGTAGTGCAAGCCCTAAACCACTCTCCTTTAATAGGGGAAACTACTTGAATGGAAACAATCTCTACAGTCTCCCAACCAGTAGGGGATAATTGCCGCTCTCCTTTAATAGGGGAAACTACTTGAATGGAAACGTTCCCTGGCTCTGCTACTTGCTTATACATCGTTGGGATTGCTCTCCTTTAATAGGGGAAACTACTTGAATGGAAACATCACTTACTTCACTATTTCGTTTAGTTTTTTTGATTGTTACATCACTCTCCTTTAATAGGGGAAACTACTTGAATGGAAACAATTACCACGGCGATCCCTCATGGCAGCCCGCAATTTTACCTCTCCTTTAATAGGGGAAACTACTTGAATGGAAACGTCTCTAGTAATTGGTGCAGGTAAAATATTGAACATAAGACTCTCCTTTAATAGGGGAAACTACTTGAATGGAAACAGTAGTTTCATTGTTATTTTTAAATACTCTCAATTTATCTTGCTCTCCTTTAATAGGGGAAACTACTTGAATGGAAACCGAGGCTCACTGTAGGGTAGGCGAGAGTTTGGATTGGTTTGCCTCTCCTTTAATAGGGGAAACTACTTGAATGGAAACTCATCATCTAATACAGTAGTGAATATATCGTCAAAATTATTGCTATACTCTCCTTTAATAGGGGAAACTACTTGAATGGAAACATTGATTCTATGATTTGATACCGTAACGCTGTAACCGTTAATCTTTGACTCTCCTTTAATAGGGGAAACTACTTGAATGGAAACTAGATTCTAGTTGACTGATAGGGTATAACCTAAAATTGATAACTCTCCTTTAATAGGGGAAACTACTTGAATGGAAACTTTTCTACCTTATGCTTAATTTCCAGGGTAGTATACTCTCCTTTAATAGGGGAAACTACTTGAATGGAAACATGGCTATGTTATCAGTATTATCGATTATGTAATCTAAAACTCTCCTTTAATAGGGGAAACTACTTGAATG
The DNA here is from genome assembly GCF_001747005.2 of Cyanobacterium sp. IPPAS B-1200. Classification (NCBI taxonomy): domain Bacteria; kingdom Bacillati; phylum Cyanobacteriota; class Cyanophyceae; order Chroococcales; family Geminocystaceae; genus Cyanobacterium; species Cyanobacterium sp. IPPAS B-1200. Next base: position 63,460 of record NZ_CP182908.1, on the reverse strand, counting down.
GAAACTTAGTAGCTATGTTTGTTAATGCACTTACATCCATGGTTTTTTCCTCTTTGTCTCTCCTTTAATAGGGGAAACTACTTGAATGGAAACAGCCTCAGCATTGTTGATTACTTTAGAAGCCGCATTGATTTGTTGAGTCTCTCCTTTAATAGGGGAAACTACTTGAATGGAAACGAGTGTGTCCAAACATCTTTACCTAATGCTGCCGATCTCTCCTTTAATAGGGGAAACTACTTGAATGGAAACTAGATATTCTATGCACTCCTGTATAGACTTACTAGAGCAAACCTCTCCTTTAATAGGGGAAACTACTTGAATGGAAACCTGATTTCTTCATAACCATGACCAACGCCACCATAATTTACATCTAACTCTCCTTTAATAGGGGAAACTACTTGAATGGAAACATGAACTCTACCCAAGGCACGCCATATACAGCGCTTAGTCTCTCCTTTAATAGGGGAAACTACTTGAATGGAAACAACGTCTAGTAATAGCTTTCTGTATGTTCTTGAAGAGGCTACAGACTCTCCTTTAATAGGGGAAACTACTTGAATGGAAACAGTAGGACTTAGGCATATTAATCTTAAAGGTATACAATGTAGCTCTCCTTTAATAGGGGAAACTACTTGAATGGAAACATACGGGCAGATGGGTAGAAAAGGGCACGTTCCTTGCCTTCTATGTCTCTCTCCTTTAATAGGGGAAACTACTTGAATGGAAACAGGAGTTGCCAAGCGAGGAGGAGGTAGTGGGATTGATAGAGCAATGGATCTCTCCTTTAATAGGGGAAACTACTTGAATGGAAACTAGCTAAATCCTTATAAGTTTTTTTGATTTCTTCAACAGTTGAACTCTCCTTTAATAGGGGAAACTACTTGAATGGAAACAATTACTACGTAAAAAATGCCATCTTCTAGATCTAGTCCTTTAATTCTCCCCTAACGGGAAAAACTATTTTGACAAAATATAAAGAAAAGTTACAAAAAGAAAATATTCATTAAAAGAATCTTTATACAGCAAAAAGCCTTTTAAAATTAAGAATCGAAACTAATTGACTGTAGAGGTAGTGAATATTATAAAAACTGCACCAGCATTAATATATTGATATAGACTATAAAGTACAAGGAATTTAGGAAAAGAAATATTGGCTCAACCATATTGGCAATCAAAAATTTGGGGACTTCTCCATGACCCCATTTTAAAACCACTACACAACAACACAGGTAGAGGGTTAAACAGTTTTTGGCAAGAGTTAGGAGTAATGAATGATTGGGTAGAAAATAAGCTAAACCCAGAAGAATCCTCAAAAAAAATAATGAAACATATCAAATTAGCCGACTTCCTCACGTCTGCTAGTGACCGGGGTGCGGTGGGTTCTGTCACTCAATTCATAGATTATGAACAAAAAGGATTAAGCATATCCCATCTTCTGTCAGGAGAAAAACTAAACCTACAAATAAAACAACATGGACAATTAATCAGAGATCGCCAAAAATATTTAAATAATCAAGAAAATCAGTTATTAGAAAAAATTCCCCAAGACTTAAGGGAAAATCAAGACGACCCAGAAAAAACCAAAGAATTATATTGGTGGTTATGGCGTTGTCTTCCCGAAGCAGTCTGTCAACAATTTGATAATGATTATTCTTTACTAATATCTCCAGCAGAGACAAGGCTACCTGATAGTAGTATTTGGAATCACGCGAGTTTAACTTCCGCCATGGCAGGGGCATTAACAGGATATAGTCTAACTACCCAAGAATTAGAAGCTAATTGGAGCAAAGACAAAGAATTATCCCACCCTTACCTATGTGCCTTCACCTTTTCCCCCATCCAAGAATTAATTAAAGCTAGTCGTAAGATGCGTGATTTTTGGGCTGGTTCGTGGATTTTACATTATCTAAGTGCCAAGGTTAGCTGGAAACTCGCTCAAATATATGGACCAGATACCTTACTTTATCCGAGTTTATTTCAACAACCCCTCATTGATCATTGGCTACTTCAAAAATATCCTCAATTTAAGCAATGGATTAAACAACCTAACGACAGAAAACTTTTAACCGCTGGTTTTCCTAACGTCATCATTTTAATCTTGCCCAAGGAAAAAGTTGCCTCCGCTATGGAAACAGCCAAAAATGAATTACTGAATGGGTGGAGAGAAGTTAGTAATTTAGTTTTTGATTATTTACAATATCCTTCTGATGGTAAACAACCTTGGATGAAAGGATTATCAGAAAAAGACAATACTTGGAAAGGATGGTTAGATTCTCAATGGCAAACCTACTATACCGCTGTGCCTATCGGTAAAGAAGGAATAGACTTAAAGAGTAGTGAACTATTCAAAGATGATAATGTAACCACTAACCAATCAGAAGAGGACACATGGATTAAGGTTCAGAATAATGCCTATGATTTATTGGGTAACAACGGTTTGTTTTTGACAAAAGAATTAGAGTTTTTACGAAAAGCTGGAAAAATTCGTTGGGAAACTCAAGGAAGACATCCTTTTAGTGCCAATGTGGGATCATGGTGGGCAAGTATTTTTGACCAAACAAGATTAGCCTTAGCTTCAGTAAAAAATGCCCGTAGTTGGGAAATACCTACAGCTGTTGGCAATAGATCCACCATATCAGGTATTGGGGCAGTGGTACATCCAGGGGATGACTGGTTGAGTGAGGGGCAAAGCAAAAAATATTGGCAACGTCATGCAGGATTATTTGATGGTAGAGAAAAACTTAACGCTACAGAAACGGTTAAACGAGGGTTACATAAAATATTACCTCAGTTGTTAGATTTAACCGAAGAACAAATTGACGCTTCCTATCCTGATTTAACCGCAGGGGTAGCAGGATATTTAAAAACAGGTACGGAGGAGCAAAAAAAGGCAAAGTTAAACTACTTCCAGCAAGTTTGCTCTCATCTTAACCAAAAAATTATTGCTGACCAAAGGCAAATTCCGAGAACTGTTACCCAAGCATGGGGTATTCCTTGGATTGATAATAATGTTAATCATAATTACGGTAAATATCATCCTCGTTTTCTCAATGCAGGTTGGTTAATAGAGGAATTAGACACAGAAGAAGATGTTGATTATCGACGGAATTTGCAACGGGAAATAAACCAATACTATTCTTCTAATAATCCTGCAGACTGGTATGTATTGTCGGCTGGGGATGGTGATGGGATGAGTGATTGGTTAAAGGGAAGCAAGTTAGGTAATTACAAGGATTATATTGCCCCTGACTTACCTAAAAAGATGGAAAATAGCCCTATTTCTGAGGAGTTTAATAATTTTATTCAGTTACAAAAGAGGATGGGGCCTTCTACCCACAGCGCCCTTAGCCGTGCATTACTCGACTTTTCCAATCAATTAGTACCTTATCTGACGGAGGAAAGATATGCAGGACGGTTAATTTATGGAGGAGGGGATGATGTGTTAGCTTATTCTAATCTTTGGGAATGGGATAATTGGTTATGGGATTTACGGCAATGTTTTAAAGGAGATCTTGATCCTCATAATGAGTTTGATAATGAGGGAGATTATTGGCAGTGGAATGACCCAAATACAATTTCCCCACCAGTTTCGCCTCGTCCACTATTTACCATGGGCAAAAATGCCACCATTAGTTTTGGTATTATCATAGCTCATCATTCTGTGCCAATGGCGATCGCCCTTGAACAAATGTGGGAAGCAGAAGAAGAAGCAAAAGAGCATTGCTATATGGAAAACGACAAGAAAATAGCTAAAGATGCAGTGCAAGTAAGGATCATTTTTAGTAATGGTAATACCTTGAAAGCAACAGCCAAATTTGCTGTGTTTGAGAAGTGGAAAGAATTATTAAACCATGAATTAGAGTCTAGTATTTTTGAGTTGGCAGCTAGTTTATGGAAATCTCACCCAGCCCCTACCCAAGAAGCCATTCAGGATTGGATCACTCATTTTATTATCCATAGAAGTTTAGAACCAGACCAAAAAGAGATTCTTGAAAATCATCTAAAAAACTTTTTAGTAGAAATTTGGGCAATGACACAGCCGAATTTAGTAAATCAGGAAATTATTAACTGGTTACAACTAGCTTCATTCATGATCCGTAAAAGAGAAGTCAAAATCGATTAATTATTAACTACAGAATTACCTATGCCTTGGTTTACCATAACCCCTCTTGATGTTTTATTATTTCGTGATGCCAAACCCTTTACCCCTGGTGAAAGAGCATGGGCTGGAAGCGTTTTTCCTCCTAGTCATCATACAATCGCTGGTGCTATTAGAGGCTTATTACAAAAAGACTATTTACTAAACTTAAAAGGAGTATTTTTAGCCCATTCCCATAAAGAGGATACTACTCTTTATCTACCAAGCCCTTTAAACTACGTCGGCTCAAAAATGTTACATCCTTTAATCTGGAAAGAAGATCATCCTTTAAATCATATTCATTGGGATAGAACCAGACCTTGTCCATTAACCGCTATCAAAACTCTCAAAGATACTGAGGAGCAAAAAGAACAAAAAGAAGAGAAAAAAAGGCGATATTTACCCAGCAATGTTGTTGAAAATTGGCTAAAAACGGGGAAAATCAAAGAAGAAGACTGGCAACCACAAATTAAAGGTGAAGAACAACCATGGACAATAGAAACTCGCCCCCATAACAGCATAGAAACTGGTACTAAAAATGTCAAAGATAGCGATGGTTATTTTGTAGAAAACTGCATCAGAATGTTTCCTGATTGGTCATTAGCTGTGCATATAGAAATAAATAATCACAGTCAAAAAGACTTAAATTCTTTGGTAAAGATACCAGAAAAAGGAGTTATTATAAAATTAGGGGGAGAAGGACATCATGCTCTTTTAAAATCATGCCCTGAATTAGATAAACAATGGGATAATTTAGTAATAATATCTCACAATAACTATCAACAAAAAAGAAGATGTTTAGGCTATTTAGCAACCCCTGCTATCTTTGAAAGAAACCAAAATAAAACTGCAAAATGTCGTCCCTATCCATGGGAATGGAAATTGGCATATACCGCCAACAAAAATCAAAGAGAAGGTAAATTAGTGAGTGTAGCCACCGAGAAACCTTTAATAATTAGTAATCGTTTTCAGAGTAATAACAACAGTATTCCAGCACCTCAAGTCTTCGCCTCTCCCGCTGGTACAGTCTTCTATCTCAATGAACCAGAAATGCTATTTCAAGATACAGAAAATGCTCCAGATAAAGTTAAAAAATGGAGAAATTTAGGCTACGGAGAATTACTGTGGATACCTTACGAAGAAGATTGATTATGTTCATTGAAATATCAAAAAATAATCAGCAATTAAAGTTTTTTAATTCCAGTTAAATTATCAAGCATCTCAATATCAAACTACTCCATACACTCAACGACAAACTTAATCAGTAACTGTTAAAAATGAATCAAACTTACCTTTATTTATTCGCTCCATTACACACAGGTGGTACAACCCAAGAAGGAAACTTAGTCGGAATCGCGAGAGAATCCCATACCAATTTACCCTATATTCCCTCCAGTACAATTCGGGGTAAATTAAGAGCTAGTGTTAAAAATCAAGACACAAAATTTCAACTATTTGGTAACGAATTAGGAGATACTAATGCCCAATTAGAACAAGGTGATGTTTGGATTGGAGATGCTTCCATTTTATTCCTTCCCGTGCCTTCTCTAAGTCATGGCATTGTCTGGGTTACTTCCCCCCTATTACTCTATCGCTGGGCAAGGTATCAAGAAAATTCCCCTCAAATACCTGAGCCTTATAGTTGCAGTTTTGTCGGAGGAAATCAAAATATTTCTGTATATTTAAAAGATGCAATTTTTAAATATACTAATAATCAAGAAACCACCGATTTAACGGTATGGCAAAACTGGCAAGAATTTATTCCTCAAAATGCTGTTACTAAACCAATCAATAAATTATTAGTATTACCAGATCAACATTGTGCCACATTAATAGAAATGAGTTTATGGCGACAAGTAAAGATTAAATTAGATGAACATAAAAGCGTTGATGGTGGTTTTCGTTATGAAGATGCAATTCCTCCCGATACATTGATGTACTATACCAATGGTTTAACCAGTAAAGCTAATGGTAATGGTCAACAATCTTTACAAGAATTAAATAGTTTAATTAGCAATAATAATATTATTCAATTTGGAGGACAAGAAAGTTTAGGAAGAGGTTTTTGTCAGCAATGGAATTAAGTATTATGAATAACCACAAATATACAATGCTAATTTAATGGTCAAAAATTATCAGATTTTTTGATTAGGTTAACAATAGAACATCAAGAAAAATTGCCAATACCTGACACTTTTTCAGCCTTGTCTTTCGCTTCATTTATCAACAATACAATTCACAATATTAAGGAGTAAATTATGGTAAATTTTGACCCTAGAACTATTAGTAGTCCTGTTTATACAACGTTAAAACAATTAAGAAAAACTACCAGAGACAATAATAAATTAAAAGAACAAAAAAATCAGGCGATCGCACTTTATACATATTTGGCAACATGGGGATTGATGCGACTAAAAGCAGAAGAACAAGCTCTCAGTCAAGAAGGAAAAATAGATGTGGTCAAAAAATATTTTGAGTGCTTAGAAAATATATCATCTCAAGAAAATTTATCGGGGAATAACGGCTTAGAAACCATCAAAGATTTATCCGCAGATAATTACCTAGGTTTAACAGGATTAGGTTTACAAGTCGCCCAAGAATTCGCCTTTTGGGCTAATGCTATCTACAAAGGTATCGATGAAAATGCTTAATAGCAACCATGTTTAATAACAACTAATCTTGACCCATAAAACAATGACTAATAGTCCTAATCGTCCCAATCGTCCTACTCGTCCAAATCCCCCACAAAATGCAGCTTTTAGTCGCCCCCAACCTCGTCAAAATTCTTCCCAAAATAATGATAATAGAGTAAATAATCAAGGTAGGAATAACTCACCGAATAATAACAATAATCCCAATAATAATCCCATGCCTAATCCTTGGCTACTTGAAGAAAGCCCGTCTATTGATAACTCCGCAGGTTTTACCGAATATCTACGGTGGATGAGAGAAGCTGATAGTCAATATAAAGATGGCACGAAAGTCGAAATACTTCAAAAAATCCAAGACAACAGCAAAAACTATAACAGCCGTCTTGCTACCCTCAACCAACGCACCAAATTAATGGCAGAGGAATCTTTTGAAGCTCAATCAACATGGCGGATTCGGGTAGGAGGACATCGAGGGGTAGAAAATATCCTCTTACCTGCCTTTGATGCCTTGGGGATGCCATATATTCCCTCTAGTAGTTTGCGAGGCGTTGCCCGTAACTATGCTATTCGGGAAATAATGGAAAATCAGGGTTTGAAATGGAAGGATGCAGAAAAACAAATTGCCCCCTATTTTGGTTCCATTGATACTGATAACAAAGCTAATCAAGCAGGAAAAGTGGTCTTTTTTGATGCCTACCCCACAAAAGGTTGCTTAGAAATGGACATGGCAAATAATATTTGGAGTTGGAAAGATGATAACCTCAATTATTCCCCAAATCCCAATCCTTTTTTATCCCTGAAAGATGCCACTTTTGTTATCGGTTTAAGACTTGCGAGTAACTGTCAAGATAAAAGTATTTTAGAAAAAGTTAAAAACTGGTTAGTTAAAGGTTTATCAGAAGGGATTGGATCGCAAATAAATAGTGGTTATGGACAACTAAAAGCTAGTGTTAATAACATAAATGTAGAAGGATTAAAACCAGAATTTTTAAGAGTAGAATTGGGATGGGAAGGACAACTAATTCACGGTAGTCAAGCCTTTACCAGATGGACACAGAATAATCGTGGTGATTGGCAAATGAGGGGAAAACCTATTGCTGAAGTGCGTAGTACCGCTTTTAAATCCATGCTCAGATATTGGTTTAGAGCCTTTGCATTAGGAGTTTTATCAGCTAAAGACGTACAAGAATGGGAAGGTAAATTATTTGGTAGCATTAGTCCTAATCAATATCATGGTTACATTCAATGTAACGTTTTAGAAGGTAAATTAGTTGAACCAGAAGCCAAAAATAGGGATGATTATCCAGGAGAACAATCAGGTATTTTAACCTTAACTTATTCCTCTGAAACTGCTGTTAATCAACAGGAAACTATCAAAAAATTAATGAAGAATTTAACGTGGATGATGCTTAATTTAGGAGGGATTGGGCAAGGAGCGAGAAGACCACAACATAAAAGAAATAATAACCCTTGGCGACGAGGCTCGACTTTTTTTATTGATAGCAAAGATACATTTTGGAAAACCGGAGATACAGCTAGGGAATTTCATGGTAAATTTAGAGAGAAATTAACTACTTTTTATTCAGCTTTAAATAGTTTAAGTAATAAACAAATTAACCATCAACGCCCTCGGAATAATGGACAAGTAACAAGCAGAGATTGGCAGGAAGCTATTGATATTAATTGTAAAATTATCGTTTGCTCAGGAAAAGAAAAATTCAACAAACCCTATGCCCTAGCTACATTGCATTCTGAACCATTGAAGAGAAACCGTGATTATGATGGTGACTTATGCGGAAAAGTGCGAGGAGGTGCAAAAGCATCCCCTGTATGGGTAACAGATGGTGGAGATTATCAAGTAGTAACAGTATTCGGGGCTACCCAAAACCCACGGCAACAGTTTTTACAAGTCTTAGAAAATAACGCTACTCAATATCATCAAATTTTTCCTTTTAATTAATATGACCAAAACTATTTTAATTGCTACTATCGGTACCCGTGATTTAGCTTTATATTGCAAAGATTACAATCAACAATGGTTAAATGTAGGTAATGCTTTTCAGTCTAATCTTGAGGAGGAAGAAAGCCAAGCTGTTAGGGTTCAATATCAATTAGAAAAACAAGGTAGTTTTCGAGAAGTAACGCAATATTTAGCAGAAAATTGGGAAGATTACCAAGATAAAGTTAGTCCTATTATTATTGGTAAATTAATTGATGATTATCAAGATAAAATTAAAACAGTTTATTTAGTTGTTACTAATCAAGAAAGTTTTGCTATACCTAAATACTGTGAAAAAGATACTCTTTACTCTGGAGAAGTAATTAAGAAGTATTTAGAAAAAAATTATAATTTTGAAGTTAAGATATTTTATCAGGGACAAAAAGATGAAAACCCAGCTGACTTTGAGCAAATGTTTCGATGGTGGCAAAGTTTTTGGAATGTAATTGATCCAAATAATAAACAAAATAAAGAATTATTCCTCTGTTTAAAAGGGGGAGTTAATCAATCTTCCGAGGCGGCAAGAATTACAGCTATTACTAGATTTGAAGAAAAAGTTACTTTTTTTGATTTTGAAGAAAATATACAAGATAATTTAGAAGGTAAACCATCTCCCTATACTGCTCCATTTAAAGGTGTTAATTATCTTTGGAGTCGTAAACAAGCTGAGGCTCTAAGTTTATTAGAAAGATATGATTATCAAGGAGTAAATTTTGTCTTAAAGCCTTATTTGCAAGATATTGATAATGAGTATATTCGTAAACTTAGACCATACCTTCAGAAAGCGATTAAGTGGAATATTACTGATTTTGATACTTTTATTAAGGGTTCACAACAAATACCTAGTAATAATTGGTGGTGGAAAGGATACGAATCTGCCTATTTAGGTTTTGTGCGGTTTAAGCAAGGTAATAACATTGAGGCTTTTTTTCATGGCTTCCGTGCAGTTGAAGGTTTGATGAGTGAGTTAATTAAGCAAAAATATTATGATTGTGTTGTTAGTGAAAGAGATGACACGCCCTATTTAAAATCTAGTATCTGTGGTGATGTTCGTTTTCCTGAATTTAGAAATCAACGGGTTTTATTTGAACAAAATAATCAACTTGGTCTTTATGGTGATAAGTTATATTCTTTGGTTAAAATTGCTTTACCTGAAATTGTTAATGATCATAAATGGCAAGACTTTGACTATCTTAAACAATGGCGTAATCGTATTTATCATCGCTTAATTCATTTAACAGAAGATGACTTATTTAAATATTGGCAAGTAGAAAAAGAACAAGAATGGAAAAATAAAATTTTATACTATTTGAATTCTCTTTCCGGTCAAAGTTATTCTAGCTTAGAAAAAGCTAGTTTTATGGCAAATTATCATAAGCAAATTAAAGAATTAATTACGCAATATACCCCATAAAGTAATTTAAACTATTGGCATTTTTTGGTAACGTTGATAAAGTTGTAATGCCCCTTGCTCATGTCTTTTTCTTAAATGCTGAGGATGAACAACTTCAACACTACTACTATATTTTTGTAGCCAATATAAAAATTCATTAAGAGAGCGAGGGGGAAGAGATATAAAATAATCCACGAATGAAATCTGACCATTATATTGATTTTTAGTAACTTTTATTCTTTGTTTTGGGTGTCTTAAATCTCCTTCAATGATTAAATCTGCAATGGGGGGATAAAATCTTACTTTAATCTTTTCTAACAGTAATTCTCCTTTAAGCTCTAATTCTTGTTCTTCTAAATTACCTAAGTTTAAGCCCCAGCCATTGATTAGTAGTTGCTCCGCTTTTTTTAATGATTCTTTTTGAGCTAAAATATTTCTTCCTGCGGTAGATAAAATGTGGAAATAGTCACTGAAACGATTTAATCGACCGATAATTATTTGACCATTCGCACAATTTTCATAAATTAAATACCAAGCAATATTATAATAAATTAGCTGTAAAGGGATAATTATTTCTATGCCTATATGACCCTGATTATAGTAATCTTTTGGACGACTTACTTCTATTGCTTGTCCTTTTATTATAGCTTTTTCCAAACTAGAGATATGATGATATAAAGTGTTTTGATTATTTCCTTTTAAGAACATTTCTTCAGGATCTGTATAATTTATAGCACGATTCAAATTTCTTCTAATAGGATAGAAAAAATCAGTTTTATGATCTAGTTGTAATCCTTTAATTCTTTTTCTTAGTTGTCGATATATTTTTCTTGCTATGGCATCTCCTTGATAGTTTGCCATGGATTCTAAAGCATCAAAAGCTACTTTAAACTCTGCCTTTGTCATTACTCCTGTACCTAAATAATATCCCCAACGGTACATTCTCCTCTCCAAAATACCGTATTTTTTGAGGGTTTCTAAGTCTTTTCGGAGAGTGGAAATAGCAGGTTTATCTAGTTGAACGTCATATTCAGAAGCAGTATTATTGATTTCTTGTTGTAATTGCGAAAGAGAATTAGTTGGCTCTTCATCGTTTTCTTGGGTCAAGTTAGGATGATTCACAATGGTTGCGATCAATAACATCAATCTTTGAAACGATTTTTGGTCACTATAACGATGTAACTGAGGTGTTTTTGCCATTTTTCTAAAAAATAATATTTATCATTTTAGTTTAATTTCTTTTGCAGTTTGTTTTATAAAGGTTTTAGCTATTGATAGTGAAATAATCAATATTATTAAATATTAATTTTTTAGAGGTAACTAAGTCACTATGGTAGAAGAAAAGTAATTTTCCTAGAAATATCGCAATCTCACATAAGTCAAAATTATCTGGGGTTTTTTAACCATAATTAAGTAACTAAAAAACAAATGAATCATAGACTCAAAGGAAGTTTAATCAAAAATATTGCATCCGCTTTTATCAATGGTCTAATAGCTCTAACTTTACTTTTAATCGCCCCTTTAGGATTAGCTAGTGTTATTACTAACACCATCGCCATTAGTGTTTCTACTTTTGCAGTGACCATGGGTTTTGATTTTGTTGCTCTGTGGTTAGAACAATCCCAAGAACCACGATATTTTGATAGACCATTGGATCAAGAATCCTACAATCCTATTGTCAAAAAACGTTTAGATGATTTAAAGCGTAGAGATAAAGAATAATGCAATATTAATTTTTACTCCCTAAATTTTAAATAGGATTAATTTTCATAATTAGAATTCAAGATTTAATGAAAACAGTATATATTTCACAACAAGGATGCTATTTATGTTTAGAAAAAGAAAAAATTCGAGTTACAAAAAATAAACAAATCATCAATGAAATTCAATTACCATTAGTTGAGCAAATTTTGATATTTGGTAAGTCTCAGCTAACAACTCAATTGATTAGGAAATGTTTGTGGCAAAATATACCAATTCTTTATCTTTCGAGAATGGGTTATTGTTATGGAAGAATCATTGCCATAGAAAGGGGTTATCGACAATTATCCCGTTATCAACAACAAGTTGAGTTTCACGATAAGTTGATAATTGCTAAAACTATTGTTTCTGCAAAAATCCATAACTCCAAAATAATTTTGCAAAGACAACAGCGAAGAAAACATAATATTGAATTACAGCAAACCATTGATAGCTTAACTTATCTTGAGGAACAAGCCCTAAAGGTCGATAGCATGGATAAACTTTTTGGGTATGAAGGTGCAGGAGCGGCTAGTTATTTCTCAGCTTTTGGACAATGTTTAAGTAATTCTGATTTTATTTTTTATTCTCGTTCTCGTCGTCCTCCAGGTAATGAAGTTAATGCTTTACTTAGCTTTGGTTATCAGGTGCTATGGAATCATATCTTATCTTTGATTGAGTTGCAGGGCTTAGATCCTTACTATAGTTGTTTACATCAAAATAGTGAACGTCATGCTTCTCTGGCTTCTGACTTGGTGGAGGAATTTAGGGCTGGAATCGTTGATTCTTTAGTTCTTTATTTGATTAACAAAAATATTATTAATGCTCAAGAAGATTTTATGTTTCGTAATGGTGGTTGCTACCTAAATGATAAGGGTCGAAAAAAATATTTACAGGTTTTTATTACTAGGATGGAGGAAATGGTTACTAATGATTTTGGAGAAAAAGAACCAAGATGGGACTTACTCATGCAACAGGTAAGAAAGATTAAACATTTTTTTTACAATCCTGTTATCGGTTATCAACCTTATTTGTTTAGATAAAAATAATGTTGTTTTACCTTGTTTGCTATGATATTACTGATAATAAAAGACGAACTAAAGTTGCAAACATTCTCGAAGGTTATGGCTCAAGGGTTCAATATAGTGTTTTTGAGTGTGTTCTGAACAGCCACCAATATAAAGAATTACGGCAAAAACTTCGGAAGATTTTTAGAGAAAAGGAGGATAGTTTAAGGTTTTATTGTATTTCTCGTCATACTTTTAAGCATATTGAGGTATGGGGAGTTAACTCAGATATTACTAAACCTTTCTCTTCTCTGATTATCTAGCGAGGGATAATCAAAATGCCCTCAAACGACCATTTCTCGTATTATCCCTCGGTGTATTACTACATAAGCGTTTCAAGAGTTTTTAATGAGCAAAAATAGTGATTATAGGGTATAATTTTGCTAACGTTCGCAAACCGCATCTGAAGCTATTGCTCCATAACGGTTCTAAAAACGGCTCTCTCCCTTAATGGGGGAAACTACTTGAATGGAAACCAAAATGGACAGAGCTATGGGGAAAAAAATATGAACTGGTTAAACTCTCCCTTAATGGGGGAAACTACTTGAATGGAAACAAAAGGTATAGATACTATTAATACTTTTAGCTCATCATCAGTATCCTCTCCCTTAATGGGGGAAACTACTTGAATGGAAACCTAGCATTCCAGGAAACCTTATGTATAGTAGAGAAGAAATCTTCTCTCCCTTAATGGGGGAAACTACTTGAATGGAAACTCTACTTCCGAGAGGGTTAATATGAAAACCTATAAGATACCTATTCTCTCCCTTAATGGGGGAAACTACTTGAATGGAAACTGTATGTAAAAGTACTTCATACTCTTCATCATGCTTATTTTTTCTCTCCCTTAATGGGGGAAACTACTTGAATGGAAACTAATACAGGAAAGCCCATATCTTCGTTTAAACGCTGTTTGACTCTCCCTTAATGGGGGAAACTACTTGAATGGAAACCTAGTAAGGGGTGACCAACTCAACAAATATTGACAATAAAATGGCTCTCCCTTAATGGGGGAAACTACTTGAATGGAAACAAATTACCACGGCGATCTCTCATGGCAGCCCTCAATTTTACCTCACGTTTAGCTCTCCCTTAATGGGGGAAACTACTTGAATGGAAACTTTTACTTATAAAACGAGGATTTTTTTTCTTATGTACATACTCTCCCTTAATGGGGGAAACTACTTGAATGGAAACCCCTATGAATTGTTCGAGATCATGTTCCCTGTAGACTCTCCCTTAATGGGGGAAACTACTTGAATGGAAACATGCTGGAAAAACAATCAACGGCACTAGCATAAAACTCTCCCTTAATGGGGGAAACTACTTGAATGGAAACGTCACGGCTTCTGGTCAACCAACGATTCAGTCCATTGATACTCTCTCCCTTAATGGGGGAAACTACTTGAATGGAAACCGATTATGAGCGATGACGGCTCTCCTGTCACCCATACTATAGTGGCTCTCCCTTAATGGGGGAAACTACTTGAATGGAAACCACAAATCATCTCCCTTGATGTAATTCCCCCCTTCAGCTCTCCCTTAATGGGGGAAACTACTTGAATGGAAACTTGACTTAAGAGGTATATTGAACTCTTCTTTTACTTTTCTGGTTGCTCTCCCTTAATGGGGGAAACTACTTGAATGGAAACGTACTTCATCTTGATGTCCAGAAAAGTACATCTTCTGACTCTCCCTTAATGGGGGAAACTACTTGAATGGAAACAACTCTGGTATAGTTTGTAAAAGAGAGTTTTTTTGATGTCTCTCCCTTAATGGGGGAAACTACTTGAATGGAAACCCTATAACGCAAGTATCTGTAAAGTCAAAAATTGACATTAACTCTCCCTTAATGGGGGAAACTACTTGAATGGAAACGTAAACTTTTTACAGTTTCTTAGTTCTTTGTATGCTCTAAAAGTGTCTCTCCTTTAGTAGGGGAAACTACTTGAATGGAAACCCAAAGCCTTGACATCGTCAGCTAGGGCTCCCATGTTGGCTTCTCTCCTTTAGTAGGGGAAACTACTTGAATGGAAACTAGAATGTCAGTGATTAACTGAGACTTGTTTTTAGTCTTCCATTCTCTCCTTTAGTAGGGGAAACTACTTGAATGGAAACCACCCCGTAAAAACAGGCACCCTTAATGATTTTCCGCTCTCCTTTAGTAGGGGAAACTACTTGAATGGAAACAACACGGTTTTAAGTCCAAAACTAGCTAGAATTTCTTGATATTCTTTAGCTCTCCTTTAGTAGGGGAAACTACTTGAATGGAAACTTAGATTAGGTTATTTAACACCTTTTATTTCTAACCATAACTCTCCTTTAGTAGGGGAAACTACTTGAATGGAAACTAGAGTTAATTCTAGCTACTATTTTTCTTCTATCATCTTTCTCTCCTTTAATGGGGGAAACTACTTGAATGGAAACACTGGACAAAATAGACGAGCGTAAAAAGCGATGACGAGTTCTAAAGCTCCTTGCGTGCGGATCACTGACCTGCTTTGCGCCCTTTGTTAGAAGTTTTGACTTGTCGAATCACACTATCCCATCATTGGAGATTAGATTTTGTTGCTGTACTCATGAGGTAATTTTATGAAAGAGAATGTTTTGTACCTAGAAAGAAAAGGAGATAACTTGTGGGTTGTTCCTTTTCACGATTTTATTGCAGAAAAAAGAGAGGAAACGGGGAGTGCTAATTATCGAGATTGGTTTCCTAAGGAATGGGATTGGATGACTATTTTTTATGAGGCATTAGAGTATGATTTTTGCGACGGGTATTCTTTAGTTGATACTGAACAGGAGCTGGGTTTTGCCGTTAGCACTTTAATAATTAGAGACTTAACTGATTATTCTTTGTGGTACGATGTAGGATACTTATGTCTAAATTTGTTGGAAGAAACTCTAATAAACAAAGAGAGGTATCCTCTGTACCATCTTTAGTAAAAGTTTTGAGGAAAAATATCCTAATTTAACAGATTTTATTTACACCCAAGGCAAAATAAAAATTGGTTATGATGAGGACACTTCTTCGTTTGTTGTTGCCTATGATGAAGGAGGTACAATTTATGAGGGGCAAGATAGCTATAACTCGCTAGATGAAGCCTTTGAAGATTTAGAAGTTGGTATTACTGCTTATTTTGAAGAGTAACTATGTCTATCAATAAAAAAGATTTAATCAAACGGGTTGCTAAAAGATCTGAACTAGAAAATAAAGTAGTAGAACAAGTCATTGAAGCAACATTAGAAGAAATCTATAACTCCCTGAAACAAGGAGAAAGTGTTAGTTTGAGAAACTTTGGCTCTTTCTATATCAATAAAAAAAGTAGTGGCACAGTATTCAAGTTTAATCCCTCCCAACGACTAAGAAAGTTATTTGGCTGGGCATCTACTTACAAAAGTGAAATGTAACACAGGGCGATCGCTCAAACTTATCGAGAATAAATCAATCTTTTTCCACTTTTCTTGTTGATTCTCGTCCTAACCTGCTTCGTACTGATTAATCCCTTGAGATAAATGTTAATCATGGAGATAGGGCGATTAACTCTTTGGCTTAAGTATATAGCAGTGCAACCCTCTGGATATTCCCTGATTATTTCCACTAGCTGTTGGCTCATGGTCTTACCACCACGGGCTTCTATGAATACTAAATTGTACATTTCCTCACACTGAAATATTGATAAAATCTTAAAGTATTATAAGGAGTAATCGCAAAAAGCAACAAAGTCTAATGGGTGAATACCAATATTACGAGTTTCAAGCCATAGAGCGAGGTTTAACAAAAGTAGAACAACAGGAAATATCTCGTTTATCCAGTCGAGTTGGGTTAACTTCAAGGAAGGCTATTTTTAGGTATAGTTATGGTGATTTTCCTGCCAATGAAAAACAAATTTTGGCTGAGTATTTTGATGCTCTATTCTACATGGCTAATTGGGGAACTGTTAAATTGATGTTTAAATTTCCCATCTCTTTAGTTGATCCCCAAGAGTTAGCAGAATATATTTACAGTGATGTTATCAGTATTAAGAAAACAAAAAATCACTTAATTCTCAATATTGAAATTAATGATGAAGAAAGATGTGAGTGGATAGAAGAAGATAGTAATTATTTAGATGATTTAATTAACTTAAGAACGCAAATCCTAGAAAGAGATTATCGGGTACTTTACCTAGCTTGGCTAAAAGCCATTGAATTAGATGAGAAAAAATTAATACAAAGTAAAGAACCTCCTCTTCCTCATGGTTTAAAAGAACTCTCAGAGTCTCATAAAATATTTATCGAACTATTTGAAGTTAACAAGTATCTTATTGAAGTTGCTAGTATTAATAGTCCTAAAATAAATCCTATTCAAGATAATATTTTAGAAAAGAATATTACCAAGTTATCAAATTCAGAAAAAGATGATTTTTTACTAAGATTATTGAAAGAAGAAGCAAATCTCAGCTTAAAATTAAAGCAAAAATTGTCAGCATTCAATGAGTCAGTCAATCAGCAATCCTCTCCCGAAAAACGCACTATTAAATGGTTATTAACAGAAGCACAAAAAGCAAAGCAATTAGAACAGGAAAGACAAGCCGAAGAAATAAGACAAAAAAACATTAGGGAATTAAAGGCTTTTGCATCCCGTGAAGATGACGCATGGCAGGAAGTAGACAATCTTATTCAAAAAGGACAGCCTAAACCTTACGATGAAGCTAAAAAACTCTTAATAAAATTGAAAGAATTAGCCATTTATCAAGGGAAAGAAGCAATATTTTCTCAACGATTAGAAGACATTAAAACAAAATACTCCCGCAAAAAAACATTCATCCAGCGCATAAATCATCTTTGAATGTAAACGTTTACACTTATTTGATAGTCATAAAATCACTGCTACCTTCACGGGGATTTAGTCTCAGGTATCTCTCCGTGGTGCTAATATTACTATGACCTAGGGATTGTTGCAATAATCTGAGGTTACAACCAGCTTCTAAAGCATGGGTAGCATGGGAGTGCCTTAACCAATGGCTGGAAAGTTCAGGGTTGATTCCCACCCTCTGAGCCGTCCTTTTTATCATCGTGTGTACCATGGAACGGTGGAGCTTGTTACCATTTTTAGAGACAAATATAAAACTACTACCACCCTTTAACTGCTGTAATTGTTCTACCAACCAATCAGGTACTAACAATATCCTTGTTTTTCCTCCTTTACCAAATACGGTGAGCTTATTTCTCCTTAAATCTCTCCATTGCAAAGCTATTGCTTCTGATACCCTTAATCCGCAGACATAAATAAGTTTTAGCAGTAATTTATCTCTGAGCATCTTCGCTCCATTAATGAGTAACTGAACATCTTCTATCTCCAGAATTTTCTCTGAAATACGGTTTTTTTCTTTCCCTAGTTTGATGAGAGAACCAAAGTTATGCTCTAAGTAACCTATCTTGTAGCCATAGGAGAGTAGGCTTTTAATGTGACGGAGTTTGTTATTAACTGTCACCTCACCATAGGTAAGCTGTAACCTTTGCCTCCACATTACCAAGTCTTCTAACCTAATCTCTTCCAAGTCCTTACCTACAAACTCCATAAACTGCTTAATCGTATGTCTATAAGTGTTCACCGTGGTTTTGCTCTTATCGGAGAGCCATAGGTACATTAGTTCCTCTAAGGAAACAATTTCTGTTATATTATTCATAGTTGCGTTACTCCGCATCCTTATAAAAGGGTTGAGATATTGCCTTTATCTCTCCCTTAACCAATCATATCCTAACCTTGGCTAGTTAATATCTTCACTACCTCAGAAAATAGTCACTACAATGGATGTAATAGTTCCCAGCCCACCTTAACTATGCACAAACTAAAACTGACCACGGTAGGGAGTTGTACAAGTATAGTAATTCCCCAAGAAATGCTCAGTCATCTTAAAGTAGAAAAGGGAGGTAGCTTGTTTGCTATTGAAACCCCTAACGGTTATTTACTAACTCCCTATGACAGTGAAATAGAGAAACAGTTGGAAGCAGGTAGAACGTTTATGAAACAATACCAAGAAACTTTTAAGACTTTGGCTGAGTAAATCTAATTTATCAACCCACTATAATTAAAAGAAAAAGTAACCATGATTGAACTTTATTACTGGTCAACTCCCAATGGTCATAAAATCACTATCTTTTTAGAAGAAGCTGGTCTTGACTATAAAATCATCCCTATCAACATTGCCAAAGGAGAACAGTTTAACCCTGAGTTTTTAAGCATCTCCCCAAATAATCGCATTCCCGCAATTATTGACCATCAACCACTCAATAAAGAAGAGACTATCAGTGTATTTGAATCGGGAGCAATTTTACTTTATCTAGCCCAGAAAGTAGGTAAATTTATCCCTTCGGATATTCGGCAATACACTCAAACTTTGGAGTGGTTATTCTGGCAGGTTGGTGGACTCGGGCCCATGGCAGGGCAAAATCATCATTTTGGTATATACGCCCCAGAAAAGATTCCCTATGCTATCGAGCGTTATGTGAAGGAAACTAATAGATTGTATGGAGTGCTGAACACTCAGCTGAAAGGAAAAGATTACATTGTGGGAGAATATTCCATTGCTGATATGGCTTGTTATCCTTGGATTGTACCCTATGCTAATCAACAACAGGATATAAAGGATTTCCCCCATTTAGAAGCATGGTTTGGCAGGATGGAAGAAAGGGAAGCTGTGATTAAGGCTTACGAAATAGCGGAGCAATTTAAACAACCAACTGTCACTGAAGAAAGTAGAAATATCCTCTTTGGACAAACTGCAAAAAAAGTTTCTGATTAAATGGTTTAATAGCAGATAATAAACATTAAATTTTTATAAATGACTAATGTAATAGCTTTATTCAACCAGTCGGGGGGTGTGGGTAAATCTACCTTAACCATGAATCTAGGTTACGCCCTCGCCAAGAAAAAAAAGAAGGTTTTACTGATAGATTTAGACCCTCAAGCATCCTTGACTACCTTCATGGGCATTGAACCCCACGAACTAGAAACTTCAGTTTATGATGCTCTAGTGGAAACGTTTCGACTAACTATTTTAGAAAAAATATATGGAATGGATTTAGCTCCCACAAACATCAATCTCAGCTTGGCAGAGATGGAATTAGTATCTGCTTTAAATAGAGAACAACGACTAAAACAAGTCCTTTCCCCATTATTCCCTAACTACGATTTTGTCCTTATTGACTGCCCTCCTAGCCTTGGTATTTTATCGATTCTAGCTTTGACTGCGGCGACTCATTTGTTAGTACCCATTGAAACAGAATTTAAAAGTTACTTTGGCACTGGATTACTATTAGATACTGTGGCTCGGATTCGTAAACACGTTAATCCCGAATTAACTTTTGCTGGTTTTGTTCCGATGAAAATGGATAAAAGACGTTCTCAACATATTCGGACTTATGAACAAATGAAAACGGAATTGATTAAACTAGGTACTGTATTTCCTCCTGTTCCAGACTCTACAGTTTTTCCTGATGCCACAGAGGAAAGATTACCTTTAGCGATTTATAGACCACGACATCCTGCGGTTAAGGTCTTTAATGAAATTGCTAAACAACTATTAACACTCAGTAAATAACTTAGTCGAAACGTTTCCCCTAAAATTATGGCTACTAAAAAAACTCCCTTAAAAACCAGTTTGAATGACCGTATTGATACTTTATTTGGAGGAGATAGTCAAAATTTACAATCTTCTCAAGAACCCTTCAAGGTAAAAATTGATTTATTAACTCTACCTCAATACCAACCCCGTCAATACTTTGATGAGGAAAGTATATCAAGCCTAGCTCAGAGTATCAAAGCCCATGGTATTCTTGAGCCTTTATTGGTGCGCCCCCTCAAGGACGGCAAATATGAAGTAGTGGCTGGGGGAAGACGTTATCGTGCATCTCAACTTTTATCTTTGACTGAAATACCAGTGATTATTTTGTCATTGAGTGATGATGAGGCGTTAGAAATAGCCATTCTAGAAAATTTGCAAAGGCAAGATCTAAATCCCCTTGAAGAAACTGAAGCAGTATTAAGGTTACTGTCAGCTAGATTAAATCAAGATATACCAAATATTGTGTCTCTGCTCTATCGTTTACGGAATGAAAGTAAGGTTAGTGGAAACGTTTCCCCTAGCTCAGAAAAAGAAATAATTGAATCTATCTTTGAAACGGTGGGTATAAAACCTAACTCTTTTGTAGAAACAAGACTGCCCCTCTTAAAACTACCCTATGATATTTTAATTATTCTTCAACAGGGTAAAATAGCATACACCAAGGCGATCGCCCTTAGTAAGATTAAAGATGAGCAGTTGAGGGAAGAATTAACCCAAGAAGCAATTAAAGATAACTTATCCCTCAGAGAAATCAAGGCAAGGATTAAAGAGTTAACGGAAGAAGAGAAGGAAACTGTTGAGCAAAAAATAGATGTGACCGTAAAGCAGATAAAAAAGAAAAAGTTATGGAAGAATGAACCGAAGAAGTGGAAGAAAGTGGAGCAGTTATTGGAAAAGATTAATATATTATTGGATGAGTAAGCGTAAAGCTAGGGAAGCTGTAATGAGCGTACCAACTCCCTACAACTCAATCATATTAAGAGTTTTAACTTTATATTTACAAAACTTAAGACGACTGCCATCGAGTGCAGGAGTCAAAACCTCCAAAGAGGAAATTCCTTTTGAATCTTGGGAGAGATTACCAAATTTAGCTTTATTAGCTATAGTGACAGCTTCGCTACTTTTCCCTGCTAGAAAATTTCCAATCCTATTTATTCGTCATTAGCATGAGATTACTATTTTTTTTAACAACCTAGATTAAATTAATAGTATGACGAATAAATTTTCAGAAATAATAACAAATCATCTGCCGATAATTAACAATCATGAACAAGCGGTTAACAGTATAGTAGGCTCTATATCATCCTTATTTCCTATGGATGGGTATTTTTAGGTATTGCCATCAAGGGTAATCTATGAATGAAATATTTATTAATCATAGGTTTCAGGCATTTTCACTTAAAAACACAAAACTCTGTTTTTACATTGCAAGTATAAGTATATCTAAAGTATTAACCACTATAGTTCACAAAAGTGTCACTTTAAAAAGATGTTTCTTGAATTCTTATTTACAGCTATTTTCCCTGTTGTTGGATCCATTTTTTCGATACTAGCTCCTTTGATGATCCAAAGTTTTGGAGGGTTGATTCAATTTTCTCTTTCCCGAGTCGGTAAAATTCCCCTCTATATTCAGATTCTTAGCCGAATTTATCAAGACTCAGAAGCGAACTCCCAGATAAAGAAATATGTAACTACTGGCTTATTAATACTTGGTGGCATATTATCTTTTATGGCAAATTCATTTGTGCCTTTTACTGCAATACCAATAATTGGTTTAGCGACTGCACCAGTAGCAACTTTACTATCATTAGTTGTTATTTTGTTAACGATGGACTTGATTGTTGGTGTAGATCAAAACTTTTTTACCAAAATGAAGATGGTATATGGTGAAGAAGTATTAGAAATGCAACAAGATATTTCTACTTTAAAAACAAAAATTGGTCCTAAATGGGATAAACTTCACAGGGAGGTCAAAACTCTTTTTGATAAGGTAGCCCCTCAAATTGATGAATTACAAATACAACTTCAAGAGAAAGGGTTAGATTTAACCATTGAAATAGATAAGTTTTTCAAGAATGAGTTGTCGGATCTCGTTATCTACTTATCAGAAGAACAATCATCTCATGTTGAACTAAAACTGGGTGAGATAGAAAAGATTAAAGAAAGCCTTAATCCTTGGACAAAAGTAGGAGGTTCTGTTTTATTAGGTGCTGGGACTGGTAGCATAGCAGGTTTAGGAACTGCTGGCGTTACCAGTTCTGTTTTTGCACCAGCTAGTCTAGGGAATACCATCTTAACGGCTATTGGCTTTAAAAGTAGTATTTTAGTTAGTGCTTCCGCTTATGCCTTATTGACAACATTAGCCCCCATTGTTGTGGGAATAACTCTTGGGGTAGGAGTTGTTGGGGGTTCTATGGTTGTATTTAAAAAGGGAGAAGAGAAAAAGGCTAGTCAGTTTTTAGCTGATACCATTATCGCTTCTATTCCTATGATGAGGGCTTATGGTCATAGACATCAAACAAAAAAAGATGCTATTTATCAAATGATGAATAATTCTCTTTTACAGAAGGAAGATCGTCAGCGAATTGACGATGCTTTAAACTCCCACGATATGTTTGAAGATCTTGTTAAAGAAGGTATTACAAGTGATCCCAAAAGAGAGAAAAGAGAAATAAAACGTAAATTAATCTTAACTCTAGCGTGGGAAGTGGCAAAAGCCGATGGACATATTCATGATTACGAAATCGAGTTACATAATCGCATGGCAAGAATCATGAACATTCCTCAAGAAGCTGTGAATGAAATCAGAAGACTAATTACCCCAAGACTCTTGCTACTTCCTCCTTCCCCTTCTAAAGAATAAGAATCGTTAATGGACAAATTTAGATTCATTCGGCTCCATGACTTCATGTTATTTAATATTTGTAAAACTTATAAATAATGCAAAAATAGTGATTATGAGTTGATTGCCTATTATTCTCTTAATTTCTATCTAGTATCCCCAAATAATCCACCAAAAAGTTGTAAAATATACCTTCCAATACCATCACCTTCTTCCTCGGTCATTTCACCCTTTTTTATTAATTCATCTAGCTCTTGATTCATAATTTCAAGTCCATCTAAAAAACCTTCGGACTCCATAAGATCCATCATTCTGTTTACAACTTTTTCCTGTCTGGGATTTAGATTTTCCATTTCTTTGTCTTACTAATAACGATACTATTTTATTCTTTATTTATTGATTTTAGATATATATGTTCTATCCGCTTCATGCGCTCTATGGTAAGATTTCTTCTAAATTTCAAAAAACTTTGACAGCACTGTGTGATTTCGCACTTATCTCAAATTTTCGTCATTAGCATGAAATTATTTATTTTCTGGATAACCTATAGTAAATTAATAATATGATTATTAACAAACTCTCAAAAAGAGTAAAGAGAAAATGGATGAGAGAAGTCTGACACTCACATCAAAAAGCTATAATATTTAAGCCCAATTGACTAAAAAAGCAGATTAAAGTAGGTTGACATAAAAATCATTTTTGTATTTCTTGATAAAAATTTAATATTTAGATAAAAAAGTAAAACCTATGAAAAATTTTAGTTGTTACACTAATTCCGCCACAATTTACAAAAGAACAAATAACTCTAAATTAATTACAAAAATCATTAGTTTCTTTTGTGTTTTATTAATGGTTGTTACTTATCAACCAATGGCTGTATTTGCTGAGGAAACTATTAGTAATCAGTCCGAAAAAACAGAGATTTACGCAATAGAAAGTAACGACATCAAAGATCAAACTAACAAGTTTAATATTAATCAGAATAACTACATTGTAAATGAGAATGATGATCAAGTAGGTAAAGTCATAGCTGGAGGTGTTGCTGGAGGTGTTGTCGGAGGTGTGGCATCCATTGCAATGGTGTCGGCGGCAGGAACGGCTGGCTTAAGTGCTGCGGGAATTTCCTCTGGTTTAGCAACTATGGGAGGTTTAATAGGCGGAGGAATGGCAGCTGGATTGGCTGTTTCGGCGGCTTTACCAGTCTTAGCTATGGCTGGAACAGGATTTGCTATTTACGAAGCAGTTAAGTCATTTACACCGAAAAAAGACACTCGACAAAATGATTTAAAGATAGAGCAGAATGTAACTATTTACAATAACAATTAATATGAAGAACAGACAAACGTTTTTCGAGAAAATAAAATATTGCTTACTTACAGTGTTTCTATCATTTATGATTATGGGATTATTGAGTAATAATAGTTATGCTTTAACTATTAATAATGTTACCCAATCTGGTGATATAAATTGTGCTTTTTATTCCTGTGAAACTTTAAATACCGAGCCAGTAACAGAAAATAGAGCAGAAAAAATTAATCCTGAATTAACGAATTCTCAAGACTCTAAAAATATACCCATATTGACTATTCTAGTCGTTGCTTTAGGCGGTTCTTTGGTAGCATTTTGTTTTAATCAAAGAAAAAAATTCTTAAAGGAAAATGCTAATTTACGAATACGACTGGAAAACTTGGAAGAAATAGTTACGAAATAGCAATATCCGGGGTTTTTTGTTATTTCTTAGTAGGCGGAAACATAGGATTCGTACAACAAAGTGCAACTTGATAAAATTTAGTTAAAGTCTAAATTTTGACTCTTATCGCAATATAGAAAAAATGGAAAAGGCATACCATGTAAGTTCGGGAAAAATAATTAGTGCAAGAGAAGCTGACTATAACCAATATTATGGAGTTTTTCGTTGTTCAAGCTGTCAAACTATTGTAACTCTTAGAAAAGGCTACCAAACAACAGATGGAAAACAATATTGTGCGACGTTTGTTCATCAAAATAATAATCTTCACTGTGACTTAAAAACAGACTGGAATCATACTGGAAAATCAGAAAATAGATTTTCGTTTAGTTCCTTTGAAAATATGTCAAAAGGACAAAAAATTTCTATACTGAATCAAAATATTTCAGTAGCTATTTTATATTTTGTATATGGTCATTACAAAGATATAAGAACAGATTATAGCGATGTCTTTCTGAAGGATATAACGATAAAAAATGATAATAAACAATATGAAACAAGTAAGAGTATTTTTTATAGAAAGAGGATATATAAGTCTTCTATGGAACGTCTGTGTTATCCCTTTGCTAAATTTTATTCTTATAAGGAATGTCAGAAAATGTTATTTAAAATATTTGAAGACTTTGTTAAAACTGTAGATAAAAAAACACTATTAAAATTTAAATGTAATGCTGAATTTCCACTTTATAGAGCTATGCTTTATAAAAAAGGTACTCCATTTACTTGTACTGGATTTGATGTGGCATCGTTACAACAGCACGATGCTACATCATTGGACAGATATGCTATTTTTGACGATTTAATATCATTAGAAGATAGCAAAAAACAAGAATATATAAACTTTATGTTAGATAAACATTATCAAGTAACAAAAGATACCATATCACTTATTCCTTATCTTAATTTAAATACTATAAACACAATTATTTCTTATGTGATATTTAGCGACAAATTTTATAAATTATCATTATCTAATCCATATTTTGATAAATTAATTCACATGAATTTTACAGAAATTGATATTACTAAAGAAGAATTATTACAGATTTATCATAGACCCGATGAAATTAAAGATTCTTTTATTTATAATTTTATTTATACTTTGACCATATCTATAGTTGAAACAATGTTTTATGTAGATTGGTATGCTTATTACTTTAATTGGCAAAAAAATAACTAAATTTATTAGTTTACCCATCGCCTCTAAACTCCTGCTTCGCCTCACGCCAATAAAGTAGGGTATAGGGTGCACCTAACCATGGATGTGGTATGTTCACCCTTACCATGGGTTCATTACGGTGATTCCTCGATAGGTAATTAATAGGTAAATCCTCACAGTATCCTGCCTCAATAGCTTGATTATAAAACTCCTCAAATTCCTCCTGCCATGATGGTTTGCTTGGGGTACTGGTTTTCTGTTTGGGTTGCCAATTATTCTTCAAGGCTTTTATGAGGAAGCCCACGGGGTTATTAAGGGTTTTATTCTCCTTGAGTAACTGTCGCAGGTTATTTAACTGCTCTATGGTTGCCCGATTAACTAACTCAGCTAATTTCTCAGGTATGTCTATGCCCAACCCCTTGAGAAATTTACTACGCTCTTGGGTAAGTTTATCCTCGGCAACAAGGTCGTTATTACCATGGGCAGAAAAGTTAACTGATTCCTGAGCGACGGCTTGAGTATCGCCTAAATTTTCACCACTTGAGCTACTTTGCCGATATGAGGGCTTCCCTAGCTTTACCCCTAGTTCTGGATTTAATGGCTGTAATTCTGGAGAATCACCTATCATCCCCGATTGTTCAGTGGTTAATCTTGCTGGTTCTGATTCTAAGGCTTCTGATTCTCCCCCATTAACTTTTCTAGCTTCCCCATCAATGGTTTGATTATCCTCCCATGGAGTAGCTACTTCTAGTTTCTCGGTTACGAAACAGGATTCTACTGATTTTACCCCAACCGCCTTTTGTTTGTTCTTTTTAATTTCTTTTTTTTCGGGAAGACATAAACTAAGCATATAAAACCTTAGTATATACTTTTCTAACAAATCTAAGCTCAAACTCTCTCCCTGTATGGAATTACACACGATTTTTAGTTTTACTTTTTCTCTCCATATTTTCTGATGTTTGTATAGGGTTGATGCTGAACATTTGGCTATGCTACATATTTCTTTTACGAAGGCTGTTATATTTTTATATTCTTTACTTATTACTATTTTTAGGGCTTCTATAATACGGTTGAGGGCATCTCTTGTTTTTATGTTGTTGTTGGTTTTTGGTTTGGGTAAGTCTTTGCTTTTTTTCTCCCATGCCAAGGGATATGTTGTTTCTGCCCATCTGGCTATGTCTTGACTCCGCTGATGGATTTCGTATTGATGCCCACAGTATTCTTCGTATCCTCTCAGGTGGGTTACTGTATGTCTGATGGTGTCTCTTAGTTCTACTCCTCCTAGTTGTCTGCATAGTCTTATTTTTCTCCCTAGGGCGAGTAAAATGTCGTTGGTTTGACCACGCCCTGTGAATCCTTCTGTTATTACTTGGTTTAGTTCTTTTTCTATCTGGGCTAATACTCTGCTTTTTTTGCTTTCTAGGTAGAGGTATCTTTTTAGTTCTTTTATGTCTTGGGCTTTGGCTACATTTTCCCACTGCTCTAGGAAACTATCTAGGGGCTTGGGGTGATCTATTATGGGCTGATATTGACTATCTAGGAGGTAACTACTGCTTTCTGGTTGTAGGGGTAGTCTATGCCTTTGGTACAGTTTCCATTGGTTTTTGTCTTGGCTATAGTTGTCTTTCTTTTTGTTGGGGAAGATTTCTAGTGTGCCATTCTTCACTGTCCACCCATTATCTTCTAAGTACTGGGTTATTTTTGTTCCTATCTTGTAACTTTTTAGTTTATGGCTAAATGGATAGTATATATGTATTCCTCCACTCTGGCTGGATTGAATTTTGATGTTTTCTTTTAGTCCTATTTTGTATAGGGTTAGTTCTAGTAGTGGGATGCCGTTGGGGTCGTTTTTGGGGTGGTAGGGGGAGTTTTTATCGATGTCTAGCATCAAATACTTTGTGTGTTTATCAAACCCTACTCCTATCAATTTTGTCGGGTCTTCATAAATCTTAATGAGGGTGGGGTCACTTATACGGGTTTTGACGGTTTTCCATGAACCATGCTCTTTGATGATCCAATTCCAGCGGTAGGGGAAGATTTGAGTTAGTTTTTCTTGGTTTTGGTTTTGCATTGTTTCTCTCCTTCCCTTGGAGAGTCACCGAAGAAGTCCTTTACCCCTTGAGCCAATGCACCTTGTAGCCCGTTGTTGACGGTGGCTATTTTGGTGGTTTTGTTGTTTAGATTGAACATTTTTGGCTCTTGTTTAAGGTGTATCTTTTCAAACCTTTACCAAACGTGTTAACATCGAATTGCACTACGGTGTTGTTTCGTTGTTGGTTGAGGTTCAAAACTCGGACTCTTCGGAACAACACTCCAAAGAATTTTCAAACGATAAATTTATTATATTTTATAGAAGGATACCACATAAAGCAGGTATCTTTTTTTTTAATTAACGAAGATTTACAAAAAGAAAACAGGTAAGACAGAACAGGGCATTTTGTTATACTAATATGGTTGAGAAATAGTAACCTCAATATCTTTAATAAGAAGATAAAGATGGTATTCATCAATGGGAGATGATTCAAACCCATATTGGTGATAAAAGTTTTTAGCCTTCTCATCTTTGGCATGAACTAAAACGGCCCTGACTCCTAAATTATCGGTAATCGTTAAAATCCTTAATAAAGCATCTTTTAGTAATCCTTTACCTAATTCTTTCCCCTGCATTGATAGATCCACCGCTAACCTCGCCAGAATAATTACGGGTATAGGATACTGACCCAAACCCTTTTTAATGCGTGGAGGTACAGCAGAATGTTCTACACTACCCGCAACTAAGCTATAGTAACCCACTACTTTCTCTTTATCACTTGTTTCCATTACCGCCACAAAAGTTGTAACGCTCTTATTTTTGATATTTTGGAGGGCATAATTTTGTAAAAAGCTATTAAGAGCATTTACCCCACAATCAAAACTCTCGGTATCATGGGCTTTAGTTAGTAAAATTGGAGCGGATAATTTATGCTTCATCAAAAATACTTTTTTCGGTGAGCAGTTTTTTCAAAACAGGAATTGATTTAGGAGAAGCGGATAATGCTTCACAAAATTGCTCCCATTCTTGATCATCCAAGGAAAACATTGTTTGTTCCGTCAAGACTTCGAGCGCCGCTTCATAGGATTTTTCCAAGATAAAGTTAGTCATTGTGGTTTGTTGAACTTCCGCCGCCCTTGTAATCAAGTCTTTCTGACGATCCGTTAAACGTAGTTGTAATCTTTTATTCTTTATGGATGTCATTGCTTTTGTTTTATTCGCTGCTGTACACACATTGTACATTGTTTTGACAAAGATAAGTGAAAAATTACTGAACCCCTTACATGGCAAAGCATCGATTGACAATACGAGAAATGGTTATTGGACATTATATCTTGATGAATTTCTGCCCTACTTAGGTTATAAAAGATTCAAACTTGGTATGAGAGGATGGAAATAGCAATATATTCCCACCCAAACCGTACATTGATTTTGAACAAGGGTTAACCATGAAAATAGTCAATTTGACCAATTTGCTGCCGCCAAAACAACCATCAACAACAATTTAAAGGCAAAACAGCAGAGCTACGTCTTAGGTAATGTTTAGGAAACCAATGTACGTCGGCTGTACACGAATGTACTTAATGGCTAACCGAGTAGCCAAGGATTTAATCTAATCCTAATAGTTTTCTACTAGCGGAGCTAAATTCTATGTTAATGATAGTTTGATTGTTAATGGTTGCCACTTCATCCTCGGTTTGGGTAATTTGCTTTATTGCTTCCTGACGCTCTATTTGTAGGGCGTTAACATCAAACACTTGAATATGTAGTTTTCCTGAGCCATCCTGATGAGATAGGTTATCCCTTAATAAGTCATAGTCGATGTCTGAGGGGATAAGGGTAACGGTTTTACTACGTTTCTTTTCGTTGATGAGGTCATCGTATAATCCTACTTTAGAGGTTAGGTACTCCATTTGGCTTAACCTTTGGGAAATTCCTGTGATTTGGTTTTGGGAGAAGATAGCTTCTTTGAGTTTAAAAAAGTCTGCTTCAATGTCTAAGCAATCTTGTAATTGCTGACGGTAAACATTTACCATGGCTTGGATTTCATCGGCTACCCTTGGGGTTAGGTTGGCAAGGCTAACATCCACGGCGGTAATGGCTCTAACTTGCTCATCTTCATGGTAGTAGCGAAGGCGCTCGAATACTGCTCTCATGGTTTTACGCTCTCCTTTAAACTTACTGAGCAGTTTATTGGCTTTGTTAAGGGTTATTTGCATGGTTGATTATTATTGATTTTATTGGTGTGATGGGAAGGGAAATATGATGGGCTACTGTGGTGACTGAAAATTATTTAATTTATCTCCTATGTAACTATCAGCAAGAGGTGGCAAAAATATGCACATTATTTCAACGGGAAGTATCACAAAGAGAGTTAACGACATTGGACTTATTATTAGCACTTACTGTTACACAGCTTTTTAAAGGTAATTTTGACCAACTATTTTGTTCAAGTATCATTTCAATTAACTCCTTACTCTTACAAGAATTCGGTCGAATAATAGTTTGTGTTTTGATACCATAACGAGAATCTAAACAAGTATATTTTTCTTCATAACTAAACAAATCACTTTTAAGACATTTAAGAACATCATTGACCGTTTTATATTGATTGAATATATCTTCATAAAGGTAAATAACTATTTCATTTTTATCTGTCTCAATATAACCAATTTGATTTCTTTCCTGATCATCTAAAACAATTTTTTCAATTTCTAAAAATTCTAAAATTTTAGTAACAACAGACCGATGCTCAAGGGTTGATATAACCAAATGATTAACATATCCCCATTGACTATCATAAATGTCAAGCATTTCGTATGGGTTAGGAATGAAAATATCTGGGTAATAACCCTCTTTAGATAGCTCCTCCATATTAAAAAAAGATCTAACTTCTGCTAGTTGTTCTGTGGTTTTGGCAATTATATGAAACTCTCCAAGAGTTTGGGTAGGACATAAATTATGGTCATCAAGATAATCCAAATGATAAAAAAGCATAAAAATTGATGGCTAAAAATTACATAGATAAAAACATTGGACAATTGAATTTTCTGCTTAATAATGAAACAAATTAAGATTCTTTTTAGATAAATCTTTAAAGTTCATAACTAAACTATTTTTCGAGGGAACCAAAATAATGCTGTATACATATATATCAGTTATGATTTTAAAAAATATGCAAGTTTAACCGACTAAAAATAAAAAAAGTTTACAACCTGATGGATAAACTCTCCCTCTAGTTTCAAAATGTCATCCGCCACACGAATTACTTCGATATTGGGCATGGCTTGGGGACGCACATCATTAACGATCTCAATGGCTTCGGAAACATCATCGGTTAAGTAGGTAAGAATGGTTAGGGCGATCGCACTAGAGCGACTAATCCCTTCATGACAGTGAATTAATAAAGTACCATCCTCCCCATACTTATCACGGAAATTATCAGCAAAATCTAATACCTCATATAGTATATCTTTACTAATTAATTCCTGTCCTAGTTCGACATTTTCCGCCCACACATCATCAAACTCTAATTCCAAAACATTATGACGATTTTCTTCCTTTTTCTGGTCAATGGATTGGGGGGCATAAATACGCCATGCAGGATTCATGATTGAGATTATCCCATCCACATTATCAATGTAGTCATTTACTTCAGGCACACCGCAAATAATTAAATCTAGCATCTAGTTTCTGGTTTATGGGGTACACTATCTTGGGCTGAGGTAACAAGAGACTGATACAACAATTGCCTTGAATCATCATGGGCAATGAAAACAGCCCAGTCAGCAAATAAGGTTATAAATCGAAGAAAATAACTATATTTGGTAGCTAATTGATTGATTAAAGTAAGGGAAAGACGCTCGGTAAGACAAGAAGATACTTTGAATACTGGTAGTTTTTCTGAGATGGATAATTCTCTCGCCACCCACATTATGTTTAAATCTTCTATCAAATCATCTTGAGATAAAATATAGTTTCTATGCCAAATATCCATTTTACCAATATTTCTAATCTGTTCATGGGTAGTATAACCCCGAACTCTCAGCCAATTATCTCTCAAATTAACCTCAACGGATAAATAGTAATCAGCATCCCAACCTACAATATCAACCCATTCGGCAGGAACAATAAAATCATCTGAATTGTAATCATCGGTGGGAATCAATACAATTTTAGTGGTACCAATCATAATGGTTGTACCGTTAACAAATTCCCAAATACTATTGAGTTTAAATAGGGTAGATGGATGAATAATCGGCTTTTGTTCTAATTCTTCCTCCTCCAACCAACGGAGCATAGTATGAGCTGATAAATCATTCAAGTAACTTCTAAAACGAGCTAAATCATAGGAATGTTCTGCTGTTCGTTGCCAATATTTTTGCTTTTCTTCCTCGGAAAACTCTAACCATAATTGGTTAGGATATAAGTCGATTAATGTTTCTATTTTGTTAATATTTTGCATAATATAAAATACTTCAATGTTTGTTGTGCATGATATGTATTTCCCCCTAAAATAACCTCTCCGTGAAGGAGAGAAAAGAACTTATTATTTTGATGATTTTCAATGGGGATAATATCATAGGTAAAATGCTAATTTTGTTGATACTAAGGAGTTATCCCTAGTATCATTTTAAGTCTAAGTTGATAAAGTTAATCGGTCGTATGGGGCTTGGTATAGCCACCTTTCAATCAAACTATTTATTTGCTTATTACCATGGTCTAATTTAATATTGTTTTGATGGTTTAGATGGTTAATTAGGCTGGATATGAGAAAGTTTTTAATGTTGGTTAGTTTAGTATTGACTTCCTCTGGGGATAAGTTAAAGCGAGTGGCTAACTCATTTATTTCCAATCCCACTTGCTTCTCATTAACTAAATGGTAATCACCTCCATATCTTAGTTTTATCAATTGTTTACTCTGGTTATTTAACTTACTAAATAAATTCTCTAATTCCAGATAAATAGGCTTTTGATAATAGTGTGTTAACCAATCTTCGATAAATGTTTTTACCGACTCTAGTTCAGGGGAACTAAGTTGTTTAACTTTGTCTTTTAATTCATCGCTTATCTCCTGTTTATTTTCTAATCTCTGCTTGATTTCTAGGACGAATGATTTGAGTAGTTTGGCTGTAATTCTGCCTTTTTGCCTCGATATTTGAAATTGTTTACGATGGAGTAATTCAGCAATCGTGCTTTGATTTAATCCCAAACCATAGTTAAAATCAAGCAATTTAGCACTATCTTGGTCATTCTTTTTTAACCCTTTAACAACGTTCCACAAAACCTCATTTATTTCTGATTTATCGAATAAATCAAATAAAGTTTCTGGTTCTTTTTCATTTATTTTTTGCTCTTCTTTATACTTTTGGTAAAGCTCTGAATCGAAAAAAGATAGTAGTTCGCTATCATTCTCTTGGGAGGTAATGGTAGAGTTATAAGCATAAGCAGAAGGACGTTTTAATTTTTCTTGCTCTGATAATGCTCGATAACAATTATTCATTATTTGCATAAACAATTGTGGTGAAATATTTTGATAATATTGATCTTTTAATAATTCAGGGTAACTTTTCAAGGTAGCTTCATAAATAAGGATGATTTTTTCTATTTGCTGCTGATTAGGGGGGGTAAGTTTAGTACCTTTATAAGCATTTGCATTATCGGAATAAACTTTTTTAAAGCATTCCCAAAGCAGTAAATGACTTGTGATTAATTCTTCTGGATAACCTTGATGTTCTAATGATACTTTGAGGTTAGTTTTTGTGGTATTTTTTAACTGTCCCCATTGGCTATATTTACTAATACCAAATTCTTTATAAAGCCCGTCACGAATTACATTCTTTAGCCATCTCTTACTATAGGTTTTTATATGGGAGAGTTGAGGATTGAATTTACTAAATTCTCTAAATAGCTTTTTGGCATTAGTGGTGGCATCCCTAAGAATAGTGAAGGCTTTTAGGTACTTTTCTGAGGAGGATAGATTATGAAGACTAATGGTCTTTTCCTCGAAAAATTCTCTAATTGCCCAGTAGGAAATAGATTCAAGATAAGCTGTTAGATGTTGCTTTGCTAGGGTATCAGTTTCTATTCTTTTTAACCAGTAAATAAAACATTGATTTTCGTCTAAGGTTTTTAAGTTTATAGTCTGTTGGTAAAAGTTTTTTGTCAACTTGAAGTCACTTTTCCAACGGAGAACTACGTTATTTTGCTTTTCTTCTATGTAAATAAATTGGGAAAATTTTGCACCAAGATTTGAGCGACGAGGAAGAGGAAATATGGTCATACCTATTGTTAGAATAATACTGAAATATTGATTAAATTGCCGTCTATTAAATAACTAACTAAACTTCAACTACTAGCTAGGTACTTTTTCCCATCAACTATTGATTTAAACATTCCCTTCTGGGTTGCCTTCTGACGATAACTACCGAAGAATGAGTTAACTGTGCAACGACATTAAGATTTACCAATGACTTAACCTCTATTTTTGCTGTTAGTTAACTATCAGGAGAGCTTTTTTGTTTTATGCACTTTTTTATTCGTTTCTTCAAAAATTCTTTTGTAACTAACCTAAGTTCGGGATAAGCTGAAAATATTATTTTTTTCTAAGCTAAAAACTCTGGAGCTTCGTACAAATAACAATAATATAGCTTTAACTCGAATTGAGGTTAAATATATATTTTTTGAACGGTTTTCTGATAAAAATGGCTATATAAACACGAATAGCTCTCCCAACAAATAAAGTTTGTTTAATTAGTGCCTTTGTTTTAAAGTGAACTGCAAACTTATCTAACGTAAAGTAACTAACTACCCTGTTGGGTAGCTATTTCGAGAACCAATGAAGGTCTGATTAATTAAAAACTGTAGTTACTTTTAACGAATTGTTCACAATTTTCAACAATCGGGGGCAAAATATCCATCCCATAAAGTTTTTTACGATGATAGACGAATTCTACACAAGAAAGAATGTAATCAGGATATTGCAAGACTAAACCATAACTGAGATCTTCTGGCACTGATGGATAAATTTTATGCCAACGAAAGTCATCGATAGTAAGCCATGCGACAATGCACAAGAATAGATTACATTTATTAGCATCACTAATAACGAGGAGAGATGGTTCATGAATCACTTCCTCTCGTCTAGGGTGAGGCACTTTAGCGTGAAAAGGTCGATTATTGACAATTCTATTAGGGTTATAGTTATTCTCTGCAAAAATCATCGAGCACTGAAAAAGATAGAAATAGCGAATGAGAGTATCGGAGTGTTTGGGAAGACAATGAATATCCTCGGGACTCTTGGGAAACTTCTGAACAGAAGTAAAATTCAACGGGGGGAGAAATTGTTCGACGGTATTATTCAGAATATGAGCTTTAAAATTAGATCTAAGTTGAGAAACACAAGAATTAATCAAAAAACTTCCTCCGATGGATAAACAAGAATAAAGAAGACGATGATAGTCGCTCTTTCTCTATTTTTTAGAGCTTTCATTAATTCTAATGATTTTTCTACAAAAAAAGCAGAGTCTAATGCTAACGTCGAAAATAGATTTGTCAGTATTAAATTCCTACTATTATCTTTTATTTGATGCTGAGAGTTTTGAAAAAAACAAAAATTTCGTCATTAGCATCCAACGAATGGTTGTCGCAACAAAATGGGGTAAAGTAGTAATGTGACCAAAAAACAGGTCATAATTGAATAAATCACTTGCGGGATAAGTTATTGATTTCCATTGTTGATACTGCGATGGTGTATTCCAAGGTTAGCTTTATTACAGTGTAGTTTCATTGTAAATTCATATATTTTATATATATGAGTAAGGTAGAATACATCCCCAAGTGATTTTTTCTTTTTATTAATTAAGGGGCAAATATGACAATTAATTTTCCTCAAGGGCAACTAATTTCACCCCCATGGGATAAGAAGAGCCTATTATTATTAAATCGCTCACCTGAGGAGTTAAAAAATGACTTTTATCAGTTAAAAACCCCTTTAGATGTGGCTAAACTATTAAATATTCCTCATAAAAGGTTAGTTTATCATCTTTACTTGGTTGACTCTCAAAGACGTTATAAAACTTTTACTATTCCGAAAAAATCTGGGGGGCAAAGACAAATATCAACCCCCATTACGGCATTAAAAATCATTCAACAAAAACTTAATCAGGTTTTACAAGCAGTTTATCAGGTTAAGCCTTCGGTGCATGGTTTTGTGCAGGATAAGAATATTGTCACCAATGCTAAAGCCCATGCGAAAAAACGTTATGTTTTAAATTTAGATTTAGAGAATTTTTTCCCCTCTGTCAATTTTGGGCGAGTTAGGGGGATGTTTATGGCAATTCCTTATCATTTACCCCCTGATGTTGCAACAATATTAGCTCAAATTTGTTGCCAAAATAATGAGTTACCTCAAGGTGCGCCGACTTCTCCCATTGTTACTAATATGATTTGTGGGAAAATGGATAGTCAGTTACAACGTTTAGCAAAGGATTGTAAGGCGACTTATACTCGTTATGCTGATGATATAACTTTTTCTACTACTCTCAAAAATTTCTCCACAGATTTGGCTTATGTTGTGAATGAGGGTGAGGCTGAAAAAGTGGTACTAGGCGATCTGCTCTCAGGTATCATTAGAGAAAATGGGTTTAATGTCAATGAAAAGAAAACCCGTTTACAAACTAAAGGTAATCATCAAGAGGTAACGGGTTTAACTACTAATCAGTTTCCTAATGTGGATAGACGTTATGTGCGTCAAGTAAGGGCGATGCTTCATGCTTGGGCTAAGTTTGGTTTGGAGGCGGCACAGAAGGAGTTTGAAGAAAAATATAATCACAAGGCGAGATTTTCGGGGAAACAAATCCCTCATTTTCAGGATGTATTAAAGGGTAAGGTAGAGTTTATTGGTATGGTTAAGGGCAAGGATGATCTTATTTATCAAAAATATATTAATGAGTATAAGCAATTACTTAATCTTAACTTTCCTAAAAATATTTAAGTTTTTTATATTATGGACAACGAATTAACTCGAAAAATACAGCAATTAGAAGAAAAAACTAAAAAGCTCGAAAATTATATTAAGGTATTCCATTTTGAAGATTACCAACGAGTTAATGGTCATATGGAAAAACTTAATTATTTATCACTAGATTATATTAAGAAAAATTCCGATTTAAAAGAACAGCTAATTTTTTATTATCGTATGATGATTCGGGCTAGAGTAAAAAATGATTTTTTGGAATATTGCCGGTTTTCTGTATTGCAAATAGAGTTAATCGTAGGTGACTTTTTAGAAGAATTAGAGGAAAGGAAAGAAATACAAATAGATAGAGGAGATTATGACAGAATTGAACAAATTAATGGCAACAAAGCACCACATTTAATAAACAAAGTTGTATTTTGCCTTCAGTTTTTAGAATGTCAAAATAAAGAAACACTTAAAGAAGTTTTTGATAATATCATAAAACTAAGAAATATTATCAGCCATGCTGATTCAGATTATCCTAATATAAAACAGCGTATAAAAAATAAATAATTATTATCTAAGTCTTATTTTAATTATGACAATTTCTATTTATTATCCTAGTTTTTTAATGCCCGCATCAAGTGATATTAATCAAGTGGTAAAAGATCTAATCAAATTATTGAAAGATAATAGTTATAATCCTATTTCTTTTGATATTAATTTATGGAACGCTCATGATAAAAATAACAAACCATATATTTCACAAAAAATTTATTTTGAGTTAGAAGACTTAAACTCAGAAGAAGATAGTATCAACTTTCTAAAAAGTACTAAATTATATAAAGAAAACAGGAGAAATATTAACGCTCAATTTGAACAAAAAATGCTAATTACAAACATAAACAAACAAGTAATTACCGCAAAAGAATTAATAAATGATCTAGAACAAATTAGTTTTAATAAAGCCCGATATGATATTAATAAAAAAAACGATATGATTTACGTAACTATTTCCGAAAAAAGTTGTATTAATACCTTATTGGATGAAATAGCTAAAATCAGCAAAGATAGTAATACTGAAATTCAATCAAAACTGGTTGCAAAAGATAAGTACAAAGTTCAGAATTTTTTAGAGAGTAATTCAATAGTTGAAGAAGACAATTTTTCTCAAAAATCTAGTCAAAAGACAGTTGAAGATTTTTATAATGAACAAAATTATGAAGAAATCAATACACTCCTAAACACTTTTATCAATGATGTTTGCGTCTATTTAAGTAAAAACATTACAAATAGCCAAAAAGAATCACCAGAAAAAATTAATAAATCAATACAATCTAAAAATAATTTAGAATATGGAAAAATAAATGAAAATAAAGAAGACTTAAATACAAAATTAAAAAACGATTATCCAAATACTTTGGATATTCCCCCTATGAAAAAAACAACTATTTTTCCGATGGAACTCTTCTCAGATACTCCTGAAATCACTCCAAACGAAATAGGCGATAGTAGCGAACTATTTGATTCAAATAGAATTGACAATCAAGAAAATTCCAAAGAAAGTAATTAGAAATAAACATTTAAAATGATTTCTCACATTTTTATAGGTTGCCCTAGTAGCGGAAAATCAACTCTTGCCAATTACATTATTAACCAAAACTCTAATTATCAAATAGTCTCTACCGATAAAATTCGAGAACAACTTTTTGAAGATGAAAATATACAAGGAGATTGGCAGTTAATTGAAGCAGAAATATTTAAACAAATTGACTATTTTATTCAATTAGGAAAACCAATTATTTATGATGCCACTAATGCTAAAAGATGGTGGCGAATTTCTTTGTTGAAAAGGTTGGCAAAATATGAAAATGTTAACTGGATTGGTTGGTATTTAAAAACTCCTTTAAATGTTTGTTTAGAATGGAATCAAAAGCGAGAACGCCAAGTACCAGATGATGTTATAAGTAATTTATATCAATCCCTAAGAAATTTTCCTCCCCTTTCTGCGGAGGGTTTTTTAGCTGTTTATGACATACCTTTTAAAGAGGATAAATTAGATGTAAATGAGTTTAATGATAAACTCTCAAAATTAAATCGAGTTCAAGTTAATCGCACTAATCGCACCGCCAATAGTAAAGTACAATTTCATCCTTACTCAAGATTAATAGACTTTGACCGTCTTTTCCACCTCCTCAGCCTCATAATTAAATATCCCAATCTTGGCAACCTTTCAGAATCTAATCCTGAATTAATCAAAGAAATCTTTGGAGATGAGATTCAATTTGACTGTGAAATAGACGAAATCTGTGGCTTTTTAATTAAATATTATGACAAAATTTATGCTCAACCAGAAGCCATTAAAGAAGACTTAATCTGGCTAGAAACAATGGGCATTATTAATCAAAAAAATTATGAACCATTACCAGATATTGAAATAGTAAATATTGACTGTTTAGTAACTCATCCTTACTCAGATATTGAACCATTTACTAGACTTATAAAAACTATTCATTTTATTATCCATCATCCTTTAATTTGGAACAAACAAAATGGATGTTTGCAAAGTTTAGTTCAAGCCATGCAACAGGAAAAAGTAATTAATATTAATTGCGGTGATAGTATTCGTAAAGATATAGAGAAAGTATTAAAACCTTTTAGTATATTGCCAGATTTTACTGTGAAAAAAGGCTATTTTATCGGCACAGGAATTTTATCTGAAACTGAGTTAATTAAGGTATTTCATTTGTTAGAAGCCCAAGCTAATAGTTTATCAGATCCTGTTGCCTTATCGGTCTATGATACTTTTAAAAATCGTCTAGGAGATGCTAGAATTGCTCATCCTGAAAGTTACCCCGTCAGGGCAATTTATAATAAAAATATTGTTGATTTAAACAATTTACCTAATTCTTCTTTAGCTAGGAAAATTGACGAAGTTGAAAATGCAATTTCTTCTGGAGAATTATTAGAGTTAAATCGCTGTTTGGGTAGTGCTGAATTTAATCAAAATAACTCTGAGGATATTATTCAAAATAAGCAAAGTTATTTTTTAGCTTACCCGTTGCAAATAGTTTTTCATAACATTGGCTGGTATTTAGGTTATGAATGTGTCGATGGAGTAAATAAAGGTTTATTTAGGTTTGAAAGATTAGACAGGCTATTTTTAGGCAACAAAAAACATAAATCAAGGGTAATAAAACAACAGGTAAATGCTCTAAATAAACTACAACAACTATATCAAGCTAGTGGGGGAATTTTTCTCGGTAATAATGTTAAATGGCAAAGGGAATATCTCGACAAAAAACAAAGAAGTACGGCTGAAACAACTATAGAATTATGGTTTAATGATTATATTTTTAAGTTTATTAGTGAAGGTACTAATCGCTTTTCTATTAAACAGATGAAAATGTCACCTCGTCTTCATAAAAGTAATGAGACAAGAGCACCTTTTAATCTTAAAAAAACAGGTGATAATAATTTTCCTAATCGTTTTGAAGTAAAATTACCATTATGGTCATTAGATGATATTGATTTATTACGATGGATTGTTGGTTTTGGAGGACAAGTTAAGGTAATTAATCCTCCTGAATTAATTGAAAAAGTTAAACAAATGGGAGAAGATATTTACCTATTATATTGAACTTTAAATGCCGAAAAAATTAGCAAAAACTAAACTACTAAAATTTTAGCTGATATGCTTGGTGGCAAAGTTACCCCAGTATAATTTTATTATCCTCATTCGCATTTATCATTGAATTATTAAATTAATATGGAGGTATGATAAATATAATCATTGAAACTTGACAATAAAATTAATGACGACAAATTCCGAACAAAATGATAATATAATTTTTCAAGAACTTCTTAAACATTGGGGATTATCAGAACCTATAGTTATTGGACAATATAAAGCTATTCAAAATAAACCCTTTGGTTTTTTCAACGATGTTCAGGACTTAGCAGGAAATAAATTAAATTATCCGAATGAATCAAAAAATGTCAGTGCCTTCATTTACACAAATGATCTAAAAGATAAAAGTTATTATCAATTTAGTATTTGTTTAGCTTCTAAGAAAAAAAGAGATGAGAAAAATAATCAATTCTTAGTTCAAGCTGATTCTGAAGAAGAAATAAAAGAAGTCGAGCCACCGATAAAAACAGAATCTATATTAACTACTCCTCCAAAAAAACCTCTGAGATCGACAAGACCTTTAATTATCGAACCTCAAATTATCAATCAACAAACATCTGAATATACTCCTAAAGAATGGATACAAAAGTTGTTTAATGATCATGGAAAAACAGCAGATGATGCCGAGATGCTATCTAAAATGTCAGATCTTCTCAGTGAGGATTTATATACGGAAACTGAACGTTTTATTTTTGAACTTTTACAGAATGCAGATGATTTTCCAAATGAATCAGGAAAAGTCGAAATACACTTTGTTATTCTAAATAAACATTTATTGATTTTGCACAATGGAAAATCTTTTTCTCAAGAAGAAGTTAAAGCTATTTCAAAAATGGGTGATAGTACCAAAGATAAAAACTCTACTACTACTGGTTATAAAGGAATCGGTTTTAAATCTGTCTTTACTGATTCCAATTGTGTTTACATTTTTTCTAACAATTATTGCTTTAGATATGACGAAAATTACCATGAGCATCCAGAATTAATTCCTTGGAAAATGAAACCAATTTGGACTGAAAAAAGTGATTTACCTTTAGAAATTCAAGGATATTCAGATTTTTTTCAATATCCTGTAGCAATCGCCCTTAAAGTAGCAGAAAAAAAAATTAGTGAATACAAAATTAAAATTAAAGAATTATTCGATGAACCGAGATTTATGTTATTTCTTCGTCATGTTAATTCGATAAAAGTTTCAGGATTAAATCAAGGTCTAACAATTAGTCTTAGTTTGAATAAGAATAATTATAAAAATACGATTTTCTTTAATGGAAAACAAAAGAATGAATGGTTAGTCAAAGATGTTGAATTTAATGTTTCTGATGATGTAAAACAAAACATCAAGGATGACAAAGAAGTTCCAGAAAAGCTCAAAA
Source organism: Cyanobacterium sp. IPPAS B-1200 (assembly GCF_001747005.2). Taxonomy (NCBI): domain Bacteria; kingdom Bacillati; phylum Cyanobacteriota; class Cyanophyceae; order Chroococcales; family Geminocystaceae; genus Cyanobacterium; species Cyanobacterium sp. IPPAS B-1200. The sequence goes on along the minus strand of NZ_CP182908.1, from coordinate 21,062 downwards.
AAGCAACAATAACTAAATTAACTTTTGGCTCTAAAATTCAAGAAACTAGAATAGTTAAACTATCTTCAGAAGAGTCTGTTTTATTTACTTATTTACCAACAAATGTTAAAGATTTTGAATTTCCTTTTGTTGTCAATGCTGATTTTCTAACTACTGCTAATCGTCAAGATTTACATAGAGATAATGACTGGAATGCTTTTATATTTGAGCAAATTGGTTATTATTTATTCGAGTTTTTACAGTGGATAGTTATTAATCAACCGAATTATAGAAATTATATTACTTCTCTGATTAAATATAAATTTGTTCATCCAACAAAACTTGAACAAGCATTTAATAGAGGTTTGGAAAAAGGTTTAGAAGAAATAGCATTTATTCCCTCCGAAGAAAGTAACAGATTATTAAAAGTCTCTGAAGCAATATTTGATGAAACGGGAATAACAACTATTGTTGAAACTGAAATTATTAAGTCTATTTTAAATATTAAGAAAGAGTTTATTAGTAATTCTTTAGAAAATCCAATAAAACTCGAAAAAATTGGCGTTCAAGTTTTTGATATTGATGACTTAATTAAATGCTTACAATCACAAGATTTACTTTTATCTAATTATTATGAAATTATTAAGTTTCTACATAAAAAAGGATATGAAAAAGAAATAAAAGAAGCGGAAGTACCAATATTTTTGGATGAGCATGAGAATTTTATAGCATCTACAGCAGATGATCCAGTATATTTTCAACCATCTTTAGAAGATAGAAACTTATTAACCTTTGATAGTTTTAGTTTTCTTCACCCAGTATATACAGATATTTTTCAAAAAGATTCAGAAATTCAAGAATGTTTTAAAGCATTAGGAGTCAAAGAATTTAAACCAGTGCAAATGATTAAAGAAAGAATTAGAAAAGGAAAATATAAACCAGAACAAAATACTTTTAATGATCATGTTAATCATATTCGTTTCATATATAAATATCGAAATCAACTAACTCCTAACGAATATCAAAAGTTAAGTCAATTACATATTTTATATAAACAAGAGGACAAATATTATCCTTCTGCTGTTTCAAGTTCATATTTATCAGATTATTATAAGCCAAATAATCCTTTAGAATCTGTTGCTGATGAGTTGGGATTAAATAATCTAAAATTCATTGTTTCTAATTACTGTGAGAATGAAAACGAAATTGATGATTGGCGAGAGTTTTTCTTAAAAATAGGCATTATTAAACCTAATGCTATTAATTTTATTAGTGATAGAGTTATTCCCTTAATTGAAAATAACGAAATTAATCAGAAAAATAGTATTACAATTACAAGGTTTATTTTTAGTGTTTTGGGTTCTCCTTTAATCACTGATAATAACCTAAAATCTAAGCTAAAAAACTTACCTTTATTGACAACTAATGGCTTGAAAAAAGCTGAAGAATGTTATTTATCAGATTTTTATAGCTTTAATGCAGAAAATACCAGTTTTCTTCAAGATATTAAAGTAGAAAATATTGTCAGTGAAGAATATTATCAACCATATCAATCAACAGATGAATGGCGACAGTTTTTTCTTAATATCGGCGTTAAAGAATTAAATAAAACTGAGTTAATTAAACAAAAAAATAAAATAATTAATGAAAATTCAGACTTGGTTAATAGTCAAAATACTATTCAATTAGTTAGAGAAATATTTAAACATCGAAATGAACTAACCCAAGATGATTTTGATAATCTTAGAAAATTAAATTTACTATTAAAAAATGATAAAATTGCACCTGCACAAGAATGTTATTTATCCAATGAATATCAACCTAGACAGAATTTAGAAGATTTATTTTCTACTACTGACTTTGATAAAATTGTTAGTTCAAAATATATCATCAATCAAGAAAATAGTAAGGAATGGAAAGATTTTTTCTTAAAAATTGGTGTGTATGAAGAAATAAATATTAAATTTATATTGCGTCAAAATTTAATTTTTCCTTTTGCTTATATTCAATTTATTAATAAATCAGGGATTATTCAGCAAAATCAAATTTATAGTGCTGAGAACATTTTGTCCATAGATTGTTTTTCTGAATATTGTAGTAATTATACTTTTTCCATTAAGATATGGTCATACTTTTCCGACAATTGGAATAGATTAAATTTAGACGTTAATTCAACTATTTGGATTAATAATCAGCAATATAATGTGTTTTCTTTCTTTAAGTTTACTGCTACCCAATACAATACAATTCCTTGTAATGATTTCAAATGTCGTAAACCAGCAGAGGTTTATTCATATTTTCTCAAATCTCATCTTCAAGATTGCAATTTACCTATTTGCAGTATTAATTTTCCGACTCATATAGAGGAATTTTTAAGCATTAAAAGAAATTTAGACATAAAGGCTTGTTTACAATTATTAGAGAAAATAAGTAATAATAAATCTTCAGAAAAGATTATTAAGGAAGTTAGTTTTGTTTACGAACAATTAATTAAAAATATTGAGAAAGGATTAAATGATCATGATAAAAATTTAATAAGAGAATGGATTGCTAGTGGAAAATTATTAGCTTGTGATGAAAACTTTTATCCTGTTAGTGATTTATATTATTTAGCTAATGATGTTAATCTTCCTTATAAACGCAACCCAAATTTAGTTTATATTCCAGATAATTTAGAACAATTTGAAGATGTACTATCTACTTTTGAAATAAATAAAATAACTTGGAATGAAATCAAAGTATATTATGATGCAGAAAAAAATCAGTGTCAGATATTACCACAATTAATAAAACAACGAGCTTATTATTTAAGTGTTTATTTAGCTAATTCAACAAATAATCAATTGGTAGATTCTCAGCATAACAATATTATTGAAGCCTTAGAAACACTAAACATTCAAAATCCTGAAAAACTTTACTATTGTTTTGAAAAAATTGGTTATGAAGAAAATATGTATAATTTTTATGCAAAAAGTAGTAATACTATCTTTTATGTTGGTATATGGAAGACCAGAAAAAACGCCAAAATAGGGGAATATTTAATTGATGCTTTAGAAATTGATCAGAAAAAAATTACTCCAGAAAAATTATTGGATTTTTTAGAAGATCCTCTTAATGAAATAGTAGAAGAATTGAGAAAAAATGGTTTTGATCTACCACAGATAAAAGAAACTGAAGAAGAAAATGTATTTGAAAATTCATATGATAACTTAATAAGCAGTCATATTAATTATGATGATGGCACCGGAGAAAATCCTGAACAATGGGGAGAATGGGGAGAAAATATTGCTAGAAATTTATATGAAAAACAGGGTTATACAGTAACAAAAAAATCCGACGGAACAGGTTATGATTTTCTCTGTCAAAAAGATAATCATGAAGTTTATTCTGAAGTAAAAACTATCTCAAGCCAAAGCGAAACTATCAGGATTACGACTAATGAATGGAGAGTAATGTGTCAACCACAAAATCAAGAAAAATATGAATTATTGATAATTGTTCATAGCGGTAAATCTGTAGAACAAATTATTCGTATTAAATCAGCATGGATAACTTTACAAGAAATAATTTCTCAACTCAATGAATATAAATTGACTTCTGAAATTTATAAAGGAAATGTAGAAATGTTAATGGGTTTTCAACGTAATTCTAGAAATTCTGCTAATGATATTATTTTTAACTACTCAAGAATATCGGAGGAGGGTTGTAAACTGACTAACAATATTCGGAGGAGGGTTGTAAACTGACTAGCAATATAGAGATTCAAGCTTTTAGTGATAGTTTTGAAAAAGAATACGAGGAAGATTAAATTTATAGCAAATTAAAAATCAAACGATTAATTCGTCATTAGCATCAAATAACACTCAAAGTATAGATGTTAAAACTACACTGGTAGAGTAGCCAAATAAATTGGGTAACAAGATGAGCCAAAATAGCTATTTAGAAAAGTATCCGCCTAGTACCCTACGAAATTATTACAGGGAGAAAATTTTGCATAACCAAGCCCACTGGTTTCTGAGCAGTGAAACGGTAGTTACTTTTCCCCCATTACATCAAAAAGGCTGGTGTCGTTATTATGCTATACCTGAGTTTGTCTATAGCTATTTTCGTTTGTTAGCATTGGGTTCAGAAATTCTCGAGCAAATTTTAGAAATTAGTCAGCGAGACTACCTCATTTCTCCTCAAGATAACCGCCCTGTGTTGTTGTCATTGATGGAATCTGACATTCATCGAGTGATTGCTCCCATAGCCATTAGTGCATGGTTAACGGTGGATGAATTTCGTTGGGATAAATATATTCCCCAAATACCTCGTGATTTAAATTATGGCTTGGTAACTCAATATCCTGAAGCTATTTGTGCTTATGCAGCGTTTATGGGTAATTTTAATCGCAATCAATTTCTTGACCTCATCTCTACAGTTTCTATTAGTAAATGTGAGTTATTAGCTCAACAAGAGACTTTTCGCCAAATAAAGGAGTTGAAGAACAAAAAATTGTTAAGAAAATAAAAAATATGAACAACTGATAAAACGAAACTGTAGGATACAGAAGGGATAAGTTGCTACTCACCTTTGAGAGGCAGTGTGGTAGAAGTAAACAGATTTGAAACTCTCAAAAAATAGAAGAAAAATTGATGGATAAATTACATAAAACTAAGTAAATATTTTTTTGTTGTAATTCACCGTATAAAGTAGGTTTTATTGATGAGAATAGACTTTGGCAATATCAAAAGCTACAATTCAGATAGAGGATTTGGATTTATTAGTGGTACTTTCGTTAATCCTCATGGAAAAGTTTTCTTTCATATAAAAAAAATCAAAGCAAAAAATCTCGAAGTTGCCCATAAATTAGATAATGGGGAGAATTTTTCAGAACTAAACTTATGGTATGAAATGGAAAAAACTCAAAAAGGTGAACAAGTTAAAGAATGTTGGCTAGATAAGAATGAAATACCAGAAAATTATGCTAACGAACTATCTAGTTTAATCCTAAAAGTAGAGAATATATGGAAAAACATAGATTTATCAGAGCCTAATTGGCTTGACTCCATAACACTAGATTTAGTTGGAGCTTCTCGCAAACATGAATTAAGCCTTCAAAGGGATAAATTAAAAAGTCAACGAAAAAAAGTTAATGAAAAATGGCAACGAATAATTGAAGCTACACAATTAAAGCAAATAAAATTTCAACAAGAGAAAGAAAGTCAAGAAATTGAGTATCAAACACAAGTCAGAGTTCCGGAACAAGAGACAATTCAAAGACTAATTGATAAATATAACGTCAATATAGATGAAGCTAGAGAATTGTATCAACTATTGGAGGAAATGCGTCCTAAAGGCTTCACTTATAGTAACCAACTTTCAAAGTATATTGTCAGACATAAACTTGGTTATAAGTATAAACATATCTCAGGTATTTTGAAAATGGAATTAGAGGGAGATCAATGGGATTTTGATGGGGGATTTCCTCCACATATTTATAGTATTATTTGTCAAGAACTTAAATTGGGCAACCAAAAGACTAAGGCTAGACCAGGAACTTTTACTCCATATAAAAGTATATTATTTGAAGAAGACTAGACTTGTTGCGAATTAAATATTAGCGTTTCTGAAACCCTTGTTAAATAAGGACTAAATTTTGTAAAAAATCTATTTTGCAATAACTCTATTTGGTATAATAGAATTTAAAATTACTTATAAAAAACGAAAGCTATAGTCATCTGATAAATAGAGCGTTCGTGCAATCACAAATAATCAATTCAGCGCACCCTATTTACACACCATGAAGAATAATTGAATTAACTAACTTGTGACTTTGTAAACACCTGAGCCTGTTCTAAAACTAACTCAGTGGCGAGTTTAGCCATATCAGGGGGATAACCATATTGTCTCAATAACCTTTTGACCATTACTTTCATCCTTGCTCTGACACTTTCCTTTAAATTCCAGTCAATAGAAGCATTTTTCTTGATTTTTTCCGTAAGAGCGATCGCCAAGAGTTTAAGTTCATTAACCCCCATAACATCTATAGCACTTTGATTTTGAGCAAGGGCATCATAAAAAGCCAACTCATAGGGTTCTAACCCCAATTCCTCCCCCCTCTTATCGGCTTGGGTAACATCTTGGGAGATATTCAGTAATTCATCAATAACATCTTTTACCGTAATTACATGGCTGTGATAACGGCGTAATGAATCCTCCAGCATCTGCGTTAATTTGCGACTCTGCACCACATTAACCTTACGACGAGTGCGAATCTCATCCTTAATTAACTTCTCTAGCAATTCTACCGCTAGGTTTTTATGTTCCATGCCTCGCACCTCTGCGATAAACTCATCAGAGATGATAGAAATATCAGGGTTTTTAATCCCCGCTTGGTCTAAGATATTAACTACCGTATCAGATACCAAAGCCTGATCTACCACCTGACGAATAGCAGTCTCAATGTCACGGTTACTTAAACTGTCCTCTTGGGGTTCTAACTTATAAACACTAGCTTGGATAGCTTGGAAGAAAGAAATTAACTCCCCCTTAGCTAACGCCTCTGGGTGGGGTACAGCTAATGAATAGGCTTTAGATAAGGCGATGACCTCCCTTATAAACCTTTCCTTAATATTGGGGTTACAAACGTAATCCGTGGCTCTGATGAGAATATTTAACTTCTCCCCCGTTGACGCCTTAAAGTAATGGTCATAATCAAAATCAAAGAGTATTTGTTCTACCACTTCTACCTTGGATAGTAGTAACCCTAAAGCCACCTCTTTGTCTAAAGTAGGCTGTCCTTTTCCCCCACTTTCAGCATAGAAACTAAGGGCTTTTTTAAGCTCACTAGCCAAGCCCAAATAATCTACCACTAAGCCCCCCTGCTTCTCAAAATAAACACGGTTAATACGGGCGATCGCCTGCATCAGATTATGAGCCTTTAGGGGTTTATCAATATACATAGTATGAAGACAAGGAGCATCAAACCCCGTGAGCCACATATCACAGACAATGACCATTTCCAATTCATCCTCCGCATCCTTGAGCCGTTGGGCGAGGATTTGACGGTCTTTTTTATTGGTATGGTGTTTAACTAACCTTTCCTCATCGGAAGCATTAGCCGTCATTACCACCTTAATTTTGCCCTTGGTAAGTTCTTCATTATGCCAATCAGGGAGGAGTTTAATGATTTCCCCATAAAGATTAACCGCAATAGAACGACTCATGGTAACTATCATTGCCTTACCACGGTTAACCTTCTGCCGTTCTTGAAAATGAGTAACAATATCCTCAGCAATAACCTGTAACCTTGTGGTAGCTCCCACTAGGGCTTCTAACTGAGTACCTTTAGCCTTAGCTTTTTGGGTACTGCTCAAATCCTCAAACTGTAAATCTTCCTCCAACTCCTCAAGAAGCTGTTTTCCCCAATCATTTAACCCTAAACTAACCAAGCGACTCTCATAATAAATAGGTACTGTTGCGCCATCCCTAACCGCTTGGGCAATATCGTATATATCAATGTAGTTACCAAATACTTCTTTGGTGTTTTTATCGGTTTGTTCAATGGGTGTGCCTGTAAAACCGACAAAGGTGGCATGGGGTAAGGCATCCCGAATATAACGGGCAAAGCCATATTTGGTCTGTTTGCCTACCACCTTACCTGTTTCATCTTTTATATCCACTTGTTTAGCCTTGAAACCATATTGGCTACGGTGGGCTTCATCGGCAAGGACAATTACATTAGAGCGGTCTGATAATTGGGGATAAAGGGTTTCACCATCGGTGGGGGCAAATTTTTGAATGGTAGAAAAGACAATGCCCCCCGATGCTACCTGTAATAGTTCTTGTACTTTGGTTCTATCTTCGGCTTGTTGGGGTGCTTGGCGTAGTAGCTGACGACAACTGGCGAAGGTATCAAATAGTTGGTCGTCTAAGTCGTTACGGTCGGTAAGGACAAGTACGGTAGGATTATTAAGGGTTTTACTTAATACTAATTTACCTGCTAAAAAGACCATTGAGAGGGATTTACCGCTCCCTTGGGTATGCCAAATGACTCCGCCCCTTCTATCTCCATTGTTGTTTAGGCTGATGCTTTCTCTTTGGCTTTGTTGTTCAATTCCTCTTTGGGTTTGTGGGGGAGTTTCCTCTTGGGTTTGTTGATGGTTTTTTGATTGATTGTTTTTTGGTTGACTATTTTCTTGGGCTTCTAGTTGATTGTTTCCTTCACTTATTCCTTGGGCTTCTGGTTGATTGTTGTCTTGACTTATTCTTTGGGTTTGTGAGAGATTTTCTCCCAGAGTTTTAACCTGATTTTCTGGTTTATTTTGTCCTTGGCTTTCTTGTAGGGTGTTCGTTGGACTTTCTCCGTGGCTGTTGCTTTGAGTGTCTTCTGGGGTTTTTCCTTTTATTCCTCCTTGGGTTTGTGGAGAAGTGCATGAACCCATACCAGAAGCACGAATGACACTTTCTAGGGCTTTGTTAACGGCATAATATTGATGGTAGGCGGCGATTTTCTTAGTCTTCTTGATGGTGACTATATTGGTTTTGGAGTCTTGGGTTTGGGTAGCTTCAAATACGGTAAAGTGACGGATTATATCGAGGAGGGTATTTTTGTTAAGCATTCCCTCGGTTAAGACTTGCAATTGGTTGATGTGGTCTTCTTCTGTTTTACCATCCCTAGTTTTCCATTCCATAAAGCGGTTATAATCGGCAGACAATGAACCTGCTTTGGCGGTGATACCATCAGATATTACTAACAGGGCATTGTAGGTAAATAGGCAGGGTATTTCCCTTTTATAGGTTTGCAGTTGGTTAAAGGCTTTGTAGGTATCGGCTTTAGCATCGGAGGGGTTTTTAAGTTCAATAACTACTAAGGGTAAGCCGTTGATGAAGAGGATTATATCAGGACGGCGGTTATGATTATCTTCTATGACGGTGAATTGGTTAATGGCTAAAAACTCGTTATTGTCTGGGTTTTGCCAATCAATTAACCATAGTTGTTCTCCTCTGGTTTCTCCTTCTTTTTGATATTCAATGGTGATACCTTCGCTTAAGTATTGGTGGAAGGTTTCGTTATTACTGATTAAGTCTGGGCTGGTTGTATTGAGTAATTCTCGGAGGGCTTGTTGTCGGCAGTATGGGGGTATATCTGGGTTAATTCTCCCCAGAGCGTTTTCTAGTCGGGTTTGTAGCACTACATCACTGAAACTTTCTCGCTCTTGGTTAATCCCTTCTGGTTGAATATCATAACCGCAGATATAGCTATAACCTAGATTTTGGAGTATTTCTAGGTTAAATAGTTCGATTTCGTCTTCAGTGGTGTATTTCATAGTTTCTTGTATCTTCCTATAATAAAGTTATACCAACACTTTACTTTTGACCATGTTAAAAAAGACTTTTGATGTCAATTTATTGAAAGATGGTTTATCGGAGTTATTATCAGCTATTCAAAATCAAGAAGAAGTAACTTTAATTCGTGATGGTGTACCGTTAGCAAAAGTTTTACCTTTTCCATCTAATGAGGAAAAAGTGACTGGGGATAATAAGTTATTAAAGCCTCGCACTGCTGGTGGTTGGGAAGGACAAATTTGGATGGCGGATGATTTTGATGATGAGTCTCCCGAAATTAACGCTATGTTTTATACTCCAATTTGATTTTCTTGTAAGGGATTAACAGCACTTTTAGGCACTATCACTTCATCAATTGATTCTCCAAGGGCGTTAAATACTTCTAAAACATAACCTTCTTCTCCTCCTTCAGGGTGAGGTACGGTATCAATAAAGGTGGCTATGTCTCCTTTTTTAAGGTTATATTCGGGGAAGTTTTGATTAAGAAATACTTTTTTATATAGTTCAACCATGAGATTAAATCATATTTTTACTATTAATTTATGATATAATATTAGACTAATATCTCTTGTTAAAAGGTAAAGTTATGACTACAATTACTATTCCTGTGGCAGAAGAAATTAAAAGAGCTTTTGAGTCGGCTAGACCTGAAACTCAGCAACAATTAAGTTCTTTTATTAGCTTATTTTTTCAATATAATTTAGCAGATAAAAGTCTAGCTGATGTCATGGCAGAAATTTCTAAAAATGCTCAAGCAAGGGGATTAACTCCTGAAATTTTAGCAGACATTTTAGCGGAAGATAATGATTAAAGTTGTTATTGATACTAATATTTTTGTCAGTGCTTTATTGTTTGAAAATTCTTTACCTTTTCAAGTTGTAAAGCTAGCAGAAAAGAAGGGAATTATTTTATTTTCTGAGGCTACTTTAGGAGAATTAAAAGAAGTTTTAAGTCGGAAAAAGTTCGATAAATATATCACCGCCGAGGAAATCGTTACTGGGGATAATGATTTATTGGTATTAAATCCTTTTGAAAATATACCAATTATTAAGCCTGATGTTTTTATCAATAGTTATCAGTAATATTTTTATTAACAAGAATTATTAAACAGAAATAAGTGTTTTTTCTGGAGTTAAAGGAGCATAATATAAAACCATTAGTTGCTTTTCGGTTAACATTTCTAGCGCATATGCTTTCCCTGTGCGATCTGAAAATTCCACTTCAAATATTCCTGGTTCGTATTCTTCAACTATTGTGCCTACTTGTCCACGATAAAGGTTAATTTCTGGCAAATTTTCTAATAATGCTACTACATCTAAAAGTTTCATTCTTTTTTGCTCCTTAAAGTAGATAAAAGGCGACTAAACGGGGAAATTATCAATAGTTAGATTTAATTTGAAAAACCCTAGCTTTATGTTGTCCGTCTCAATGATTTATATTTAAAGAATAATCTCTTAATTTATTATCATCAATTAAGCTCATCTCTGAGTTAGGTAGTTTCATCTTTCACTCGTTCACTCTTATCTGTCCGCTCATTAGTTTAGGTAGCAATTCATCACGGGTTTTTGTTAAGGTTTGAATTTGATTAGTATTTAAAAATATTTTCTGATCTAAAGAAAAAGTAACATTTTCAAATTGAATAATTATTGTATTACTAGGAATAATACTGGCTAAATTATTAAAGTTGTCTTTGTTAAGAGAACCAAAAACAGTACCTTCAGTCTCGAAAATATCAAAAGTTTTTCTATATGATTTGAGTGTATATAAACAATATGATTTATAGTTACTTCTTACAGCAGATAAACCTCTACCAATACAACATCTTTCTGAAGCAACATTAATATCACCGACTGGCGCACGAACACTAACTAAAACATCAAATTTTTCAGCAATTCGTTTTGGTTCAGTTGTATATAATCTTACTGTGGGAAAACGAAAACCAAAATCGGTTCTACCTTGATAAAAAATGAATCCTTCTTGATTTTCATTGAAACTTGAACCAGCAGGTGATTGTCCCATTAATATATTAAATTCATCCCCTAATTTACCAACCTGCCAGCCTTTGGGTATCTCCCCTAGTTCAGAAGCTACCATCTTACCCCCAGAAGATTTATAGGGTTTGCCGTCTTCATTGGGAAATTCAAAGTCAATGAACCAATGCTTAAATAACGTCTGTGCGATCGCCTCCAGGGTTTCATTCTGCTTCCTTAAATTCTCTATCTTCTCATCTAAACAAGAAAGGACAGATGCGATCGCCTTTTGTTCTTCTAATGGGGGTATATACCATTTTGTATCTTTGATAAAATTCCAATCACCTCTCGGCATTCGTGTTCCAGTTGACGCATTGGAGACTTTATCAACAAATAGAGGATTCGCCACAAAATAAAAAAGAAAATTTTTATCTATTTGGTCACTTTTCTTTCTGAAAACCCATATATCTGTAGAACAGATTCCTGAAAATTTTGGTTGATATACTTTTCTAAAATAGGGTCTAAGTTTACCAAATAAAGTATCTTCTGATTCAAAAAAAAATTTATTACTTTCAATATCTTTAGAGCTACCAATAGAGTTTAAGGATAATGTTTTTTCGTTTATATGCTCTAATCCTAAATATGGAATATCATCAAAAGAGTTAGGTTTATATGCTTTTTTTTCTATTTTAATTAAATCTTTGATTTGGTATTGTTGCCACTCACTCATATTTTAAACCTCACTCTCTCCAAATTGTAAATTAATTCTATTAATAGCCCTGTCTAAATCTTGTAAACAATCATCAATAATCAACCATACATTTTCAAGATTAATTTGAAAATAATCATAGGTTAAAATATCACTTAAATTAACGAATGTTAACCACTCAATATCAGGCTCACTGTCCTTCCATTCCTGCGGTAAATTTTTAATAGATTTTCCTATTATTTCTAAATTAAGAAACACCGCATCTTGTGTCATTTGACTATTCATAAAATCATCTTTACCATTCACAAGATAAGCATTAATTTTTCCTAAACATTCTCTTATAACAATTAAATATAACTTATAATCTTTCACTATAGTTCAGAGTATGTAAACTTTATTCCTCAAACCAATTGTCAATCTTTAAACCTTGAAAATCAGCAAAATCCTTAACATTATTAATAACTAAAATCAAATTATTAGTAAAAGCAATACTAGCAATTTGTCCATCAGCAAAAGCAGGAGTTTTACATATTTTAGATAACCTTGCCCTTTCTTGGACGTGATATTGAGCCGACTTTAAATCATAGCCAAGAATAGGAATATTAACAAGAATCAGATTATATAGATAATCTTCTAAATCTTCACGTTTTTTAGAGATTGACAATCGTAAAATTCCAAACAATAACTCACTAATAACCACCGAAGCTGTGGGTATTTCTTGAGAATATAACTTAATATTTTTAATGACATTTTCATTAGGTAAAAGACGTTTAGCTTCGGAGATAATATTAGTATCCAACAAATATTTTAAACTCATAAAATAACATCCCTACCCGGTGATTTATCCCGTAAATTATCAAAAGTATCATCATCCAGAGATTCTAAATCAACCCGACTGCGAAAATCTTGTAAAGCTGACCAAAAACCTTGTTTTTCCATGTCTGAATCGACTTCTAAATCATCCACTGCTTCCAGTTTAGCAGTGCTGGAGGCGATGCTTTCTTTTAATTGACTGTCATTAGCTAAAATTTCCCCCTCTGTTAATTGAGAGCGACGTTGACTTAGAATTTCTAATAAATTATCCTGTTCTTGTGCTGATAATTGGTCAAAAAATTCAATCATTTCTGTTATAGTCATTAGTCCACCTCCAGAAAGAAACTATTTTTTAATCATTAATTTGAAGACATTTGATATAAATTTAACCCTGCAATAAAAGAAAAATCTTTATAATTAAGAGTATATAAATCAATCTCATTAACTATAGCAGTAGAGGCAATTAAAGCATCAGGTATTGTTAACTTATGACTTAAAGAATAGGTTTCCATTAATTTGATAAATTGATTAGAAACATCACTATTCAGAGGCAAAATATTAATTGAAGCAAGATGTTTTTTGATTTTCAATAGCTCGGATTTATTAAAAGCACCATAGTATAATTCGGCTTGAGTGATAACACTAATAGCTAAATTATTGATACCAATAGTACGCAATTCTTCTATTACAAGAGCGTTGTTTTTATAAAATTCTATGATTATGTTAGTATCAATTAAAATCATTAAATTTCTTTTTTCCAAGCCTCTTTACGAATAGAATCGATAGTAATATCTCTATTTTCCCATAAACCAGCCATACTAAAAAAAACCTCATCAGATGAAGAAGTATCTAAACTATCGAGAAAATTAACAACGGCGGTTAGTTTTTCCTCCTCCATCTTTTCCAAACGTTGCCAAATACTCTGTTTTAATTCAGTTATACTCATTAATCCACCTCCAAAGCAAAACCTACTTTCTTTAATTGTAATTTAATTTCCTCATCCAAAGCTAAACCCTCTCGCATTTGCATTGCCAACTCCTTAGTTAAAATCTCCATCTTCTCCTCAAAAGGAATACCATCATCTACTTCATCAGGTATGCCCACATAACGCCCTGGAGTTAAAACAAAATTATGTTTTTCAATGTCCGCCAAAGTTGCTGACTTACAAAAGCCCTTAACATCCCTATAACTCCCCTCGCCCTCTGGGAGAGGGGTTGGGGGTGAGGGGTTTTTCTTCCATTGATGGTAAGTATTAACTATCTTTGCCACATCCTCATCATCAAAAGCCCGATTACGCCGATTTACCATATAGCCCAACTCGGAAGCATCAATGAATAATACCTCCCCCTGACGGCTTCTTACTTCCTCGCCTTTTGGGAGAGCGTTAAGGTGAGGGTTGCTTTTTCCACGACTCATAAACCACAAACAAGCAGGAATCCCCGTATTGTAAAATAACTGAGTGGGTAACATCACAATACAATCCACCAAATCAGCTTCTACCAATGCCTTTCTAATCTCCCCCTCACCGCTAGTATTAGATGATAACGAACCATTGGAAAGAACAAAACCAGCCGAACCCGTAGGCGCTAAATGATAGAGAAAATGTTGCACCCATGCAAAGTTAGCATTCCCCTTTGGGGGCGCACCATAACTCCAGCGTCCATCATTTTGTAATAAATCACCGCTCCAATCACTATCATTAAAAGGAGGGTTAGCAATCACAAAATCAGCCTTTAAATCCTTATGAGCATCATTGAGGAAAGAACCTTCAGGATTCCATTTGATATTAGAACCATCAATTCCCCTAATGGCTAAATTCATACGGCACAGTTTATAAGTAGTCTCATTACTTTCCTGTCCGTAGATTGAAATATCATCTAAACGTCCTTGGTGGGCTTGAATAAACTTCTCACTCTGAACAAACATTCCCCCCGAACCGCAACAGGGGTCAAACACACGCCCACTATAAGGCTCTAACATTTCCACCAATAACCTTACGATACTTTCTGGGGTGTAAAACTGCCCTCCCTTCTTCCCCTCAGCTAAAGCAAACTGCCCAAGGAAATATTCATATACCCTACCCAAAACATCCTGAGCCTGTGCTTCGGCATCTCCTAGGGTGACAGAACCAATTAAATCAATTAATCCCCCCAGTGATGCTTGGTCTAGTTTCTGTTGACCATATACCTTGGGTAAAATACCTTTTAATCTTTTACTATTCTCCCTCTCAATCAACTCCATAGCATCATCTACAATCTTACCGATGGTAGGTTGTTTCGCTTGTCCTTGGATATATGACCATCTCGCCTGTGGGGGTACGAAAAAGATATTCTCTGCTACATATTCATCTTTATCTTCAGGATCTGCCCCTTCATAAACTCCTTCCCCTAATAACAGCTTCTGGTGTAGTTCTTCAAAGGCATCTGAAATATATTTTAGGAAGATTAAACCAAGGACAATGTGCTTATATTCTGCTGCGTCAATATTCTTACGGAGTTTATCAGCTGTCTTCCATAACTTCTGTTCAAAGGTATCGCTGTTATTGGCTGTCTGTTTCTTTTTGGGCATAAATCTGATTGGTCAAATGATAATCTTATCAGGATTTGAGAGGGTTTACTAACTATCTGATATGGGCTAAGTAAGTTGGCGTTATTAATGATGGGTTTAGTATTACCAAAACCTTTATTAATAGACTTGTTGCGAATTAAATATCTGCGTATCTGAAACCCTTGTTAAATTAGGACTGAATCTTTCAAAAAACCTATTTCGCAACAACTCTAATAAAAGGCTTAAACCTTTTGGCTAGATCGATTTAATTACACCTACCTACTTAATATTTACTATCTTTGTACAATGGACATTTTTCTTGACTGTTTTTCTTGACTGATAGAATAACAGATTCCTCCCATCGTTGTAGCTACACTGCCCCCTCTTTAGATAAAGTTATCCCACTGAACTACGCTACTTTACCTAACGTCAGTTCGGCTTAAAGCAATTTTATCGTTATTTCCATGAAACTATAGGGTTTTTAGGTGACGAAAAAATAGTACTTTCAGCTTATCCCGAACTCAGGTTACCTATTGGTTTTTTGTCTATCCATCATTAGAAATAGGAAATTCTCAACAACATTGGGTTAAATTTTATTTCCTAATCACTACTACTAGAATCACCTCTTGCATTGGATCGACTTTCTAATGCAGCTTTCAAGCATTCGATTACTCTTGATGCACTACCAACCATATCACTTTTTTCGTCAGTATCATTATCAATATTAATGGTTTTTATCATCTTTGCCAATTCTTCTGTAATCTTAATTAGTTCTTCTAGTCCATTAGTTGTTACATCCGATTTAGAACTTTTATCAATATTAACACCACTATCAATTACCCTCGTATAAGTCAATATATCTTCCTCAAGGGCGATGGGTAATCTCATCAACTTAGTTTTCCCTGACTTCCATTTCGGTTTGAACTGGTGGGGCTTGATATTTTCTAGTGATTTGGGATTATATTGACGATTCATAGCACCATATAGTTATTTTTTCTTACTAATAAATAATCTAAACAATTAGATCACCTGTTGCAAACGTTATAATAGCCTGTTACAAGTGAATTATACATAATTAACTAAAAATGCTCTTTTTGTAAAGAAACTTAAAGGATTAAATTAATATAAAATTAAATAGTTTATTATTTATTAACATGATAGCTTAAGGTATAATATTGTACAAAGTAATCTTTGTTACAAGCGATAGATAAAATGATAGAATATTGCAAGTTATATTATCCTAATAGTCTAATTTTGGAGGTAAGAATATTAATTTGAATAATAAAAAGAGAGGTTTTAACTCTCTAGTATCCAAAAATAGAGAATGGTGATTTCTCTTAAAATCACCAACTCTTTTTTGTGTACAATTATTGAAGAGGTGCGCCAACACCTCATACAGCAAATTTTTATACACTAAGGCTCTGGGAGAGCTTTTCAAACAAATAATGTCTACAAAGACACATTAAATAAAAAAACATTTAAGTCCATGATAACAAATAATAGCAACGTACACCCAAACAATGGGGATTTTTTGGCTACTTGTTCAGCATCCATTGACAACATCATTAGCCACTATGAAAAAGAAGCAAAATTAAGAGCCAAGTATTCAGAGCAATATTTAATGGATATGCCCGAAGATGAATTTAAGGCTCTGTTCCATAAATATCCAGAAAAGCCCAAAAATCTCTACTATTTCAAATTATCTTACCCTAACCAATTATCAGTTACCAGATCTATATTCCCCAATGTAAATGCTAATGGGTTGAGAAGCCTTGAAAAAGCCGTTAAGCCAAAATATGGCACTAAAAAAAATCACTGGCTACCGTATCACCTTAAACTATTCCCACAGGCAAACGGTAAATGGATATTAGTCCTTGAGGGTGAAAAACCCTGTGATTATGCCCTAAATGATGGTTATATCAGCACCTCCATCATAGGCGCTCACAGCAATAGTAAATCAGACTTTACCGTATTTAATCGTTTATTTGATGAAGCAGTAGCTAACGGCATCAAAGGATTAGTTTATATTGCCGACCATGACGAAGCAGGTATCAAAAAAGCTATCAAATTTTATAAGGCTTACTCCGAATATCCTAATAAAAATCTCTTTGAAGTGGTTTTATTACCTACCAGTGAATTGATTAAAAAAATAGCTGGTAAAGTAGCCGATAAAGGTGATGATTATGTTGAGTTATCTAAATTAATCCCCGAAGATAAAAAAGAAGATGCGAGGAAACTACTTGAATATATTATCACCCATGAAGGAGATAACTATACCACCGAATTATTATCCTATGACCAGCAATACGATAACCTTTTTACCAAGAAGAAACAACCTAGTAAATTCCCTGTAACATTTGATGATGAAGATATAGAAGTTGTCAAACAACCATGGTTACTACAAGCCCAAAATGAATTATTCAGCGGTCATTGGTTACATAACGGGATAATGTTTCATAAATATAATGGGAGTATTTATGAAGCCATAGAAGACGGCATAATTAAAAGAGATATTACCAAGTGGTGTGCCAACTATATAGATGATAAAGGCAAAAAATCCCTCGCCAGTCCTCACAACATTAAAAAGGTTTTTGACTGGTGTAAAAACTACTTTTACATATCACCATCAATGCTCAATTGTGAAGGTTTACCATTAAATAATGGATACCTAGTCTCTGAGGTGAAAGACAATAAACCACACTTCACTCTCAAACCCTATAGTCCTAATGTTTACTTTACCTATCAAGGCAAAATGGACTATGACCCCCACAAAGATTTAACTCCCGCTCTTAAACTATTAGAGTGCTTAGATGACCCTTACAAATCTTTATTTTTAGAATCAATATCAACTATCCTCAATCCTGACCTAATCCGCCAAAAGTACGACCGCATCAGAGCCTTAATGTTAGTTGGTGAAGGTAGCAACGGTAAAGATACTCTCAGGGAGATAATTAGTTTGATTCTAGGCAAAAAAGGGATAACCAGTTGTAGCCTTAATGATTTCAAACAAAGTGATAATGGACGGGGCTTCTCCCTCCATAGATTAGCTTCTATGCCCAGAATTAATTGGAGTAGTGAAAATAAACAAATAGCCATTGATTCTATCCAATCCCTCAAACAAGCAATCACAGGAGATCCAATTTCTGTAGAAGCTAAGGGTAAAGATAGAGTAGATATTGAGTTGAAAGCCTTATTTCTATTCAATAGTAATCAAGATCCAAAACTTAAGGGGGACCAAAAAGCTATCCAGTCCAGATTGGCTATTATCCCCTTTACTAAGGTTTATTCCATGACTCCCCAAAGAGGTGAGCTAAAAGCAGATCCAAAATTTAAGCATGATAAGGATTTTCTGATTAAGGAAGTAGCCCCCGCTATGCTTAATTTAATGATTATCGCTTTTGGTAATGTTTATCGCAACGGAATAAATTATCAGGCTACCTCAGACTATACCGAAAAGATTCAATTAGAAAGCAATCATTTAAGAAGGTTTGCTAAAGATATTAATTTAGAGTTTACCAACGATGAGCGTGATTTGATGAAAATTGGTGAGGTATATAACCTATTAGATGAATGGTATTACGAGGAGGGATATTATAACTGGGATAATAACGGAAAAAAGCCCAAAAAAGTATGGTTAGACGATGGAGAAAAAGATGACCCTATTATTAAGAGTTCTAATAAATTTAGACCTAGACTTTTAGAATTGTTCCCAAAAGTAAAAGTAAAAATCAAAGACGGTTATAAATATATTTCAGGTATAAAGATAGAACAAAAAAACGTTGGGTCACTGGAAACCACTGAAAGCTATGCCAGCAAAGAAGTAGAGTACAGTAATACTGGGTCACTTAATGGGTCACTTACTACCCCACTGACTGGGTCACTGAGTGACTCACTTGAGTCACTTAATAGCGAAAATCATAAAAATCCAGATAATCCTAATTTTAATCAAGTGAGCCAACAAGTGAGCCAACAAGTGAGCCATCAAGTGAGCCATCAAGTGAGCCAACAAGTGAGCCAACAAAAAAGCTCACAGCCTATATTTAATAACACATCTAGCCATTCAAGTGAGGTGATAAGTGACCCAACAACAAAAAAAAGTGACTACAAAAAAATTAGGAAATATGAGAATAATGATTTAAACATAGAAAATAACCAAAATCGTGGCTCTAACATTTTTACGAATAATCAGTCAATTAAACAGGATAAAAATGAATGGGAGACATTAATTTATACCATGACGGCATTATTTACAGAATTGAAAATTGTTGACCTTGAGTTACGGCTTAATTATGTGTCTAAAGTTGTGGGCTTTACTCCAAAATCAATTATGGATCTTAATGATGATCAATTAGTCAAGATAGTTGATCGGTTAAGCTACGATATAGCAATCAATGATGATATTGCCTAAGCTCTACTGGTGGTGGCTGTAGCTACTATTAAGTTCACTGTCATTGAGAGGTAAACTACCCCCATGCATAGAACGCAGGGGCTTTTAGTAGGGGTAAAACCGAGATAACTGCGAAATCGGACATTCGTGTTAAGTGTTATAAATATTAAGTCATAACCTTTACAATGAATAAGTTTCAGCTACTTGGTCGATATTATAGCTTCCCTAGCTTCCCTAGCTTTACCCCAATTTGAGGTAAACTAGGAGAGACAAATATGTACAGAATTACTGGACAGGTTGATTAAATATGTTTTCCATAGAAACCAGTTATACTCAAGCACGGGAAAATTTAGCCAGTTTACTCAATGAGGTAGAAAATGACAGCAGTATAGCTGTTATCAAACGTCGTGGGCATAAAGATATTGCTCTTATTAGTGCTGAGGATTTATCAAGTTTATTGGAAACTGTTTATTTATTGAGATCTCCTTCCAACGCTCAAAGACTATTAGAAGCCTTAGAAGATTCTAAACAATGGGATAAACAACAACCTCCTTCTCCTCATACGGTGGATGATTTATGTGGGGAATTAGGGATTGAAAGGTAGAAAGAAAAACAATCGGAAAGAACAACAAAAAGCGACTAAAAGTGAGTCTATAGAAGTAAAGTCACTGTTTCCAGTTTTTCATCCTCGTTTTCGAGAGGATTTAGCATGGTGGTATCGTACGGATAAAACAAAAGCAAATAAAATTCTTGATTTAATTGAAGCTATTATGAAATCACCGTTTGAAGGTATTGGTAAACCAGAGCCACTCAAATTTTTAGACTCCAACACATGGTCACGCAGAATTGATTTAGAGCATAGATTGGTTTATCGTGTCACAGAGGAGCGTATTGACTTTTTACAAGCACGTTATCATTATGAAAAGTATTGATGGTAAAAAATATAAATTAATAATTGATTGGAGTGTTGAAGATAATTGTTTTGTCGTAGAAGTACCAGAGTTACCCGGTTGTTTTGCTGATGGAAAAACTTATGCTGAAGCAATAGCTAATGCTGAAATCATTATCCAAGAATGGATTGAGATAGCCCAAGAATTAGGTCGGAATCCCACCTTTGCGTTATAGGTAGGGATTAAAGTGCGCTGGTTATCTTACTACGGGTTTTGCATTTTCATGTTAAAGTCACTTGCTAGTTCAAAGGTGCGCTCGTTACCTCCTCCTTCTCCTTCTGGTGGTTGCTGAGTTAGTAGTGGTAGTTCCCGAGGGCGATTGTGGTGAGGGTATCTGCTCCACTAATTCCTTCTGAATCTCCTGCTGTTTTTTAACG
>NZ_CP182907.1:0-59221 GCF_001747005.2 Cyanobacterium sp. IPPAS B-1200 | reverse complement strand
GGCTTTGTTGTATGAATAAAAAAATAGATAGCTCACTTCCATGAAAAAGAATGTAACTTATTCTTCATTAACGATATAGCTATCTGGTTTTGAAGTTTGTATCATAATATTAAGTAACAAACATTTGACGAACAATTCTACCGCTTGATTATCAAAATCTCTGCTACTTAGTTTACCTGTAAATATGGTTTTTAATCGAAACATGGTAGTCTCACATATGGAGCGTCTGTGATAACCACTTTCTTGCTTCCATTCTTGTCTACCGATTTCTTGGATTCTATCTATATTTTCATTTCTTTGGCATTCATCCTCCCACTTTCGAGCATTTTTCTGAGGTGGAATAATGGCAAGTGCACCTTTGGCTTCAATGGTTTGGTAACACTTTCTTTTGTCATAAGCCCCATCGGCAGATACTTGTTCAATATCACCATCAATGATTTCTAATAAACTTTCGAGTATATCGCCATCATGACAATCATTGGTACTTACTTCGGCTACTAAAATTTCTCCTGTTTCCTCGTCTATGGCTAAGTGTAGTTTTTGCCATGTTCTTCTTTTGCTAATGCCATGTTGTCTGGTTTTCCATTCTCCCTCTCCATAGACTTTTACTCCTGTGGAATCTACTACCACATGACGACCTTTTGATGTTTTGTTGACTGGTAATACTACCTCTAGTTTTCTGGCTCGACGAGAAACGGTACTATGGTCTGGTACTGGTAAATCTATATTCATCAGGGAAAATAAGGATTCTATAAATCCCTGTGTTTGTCTTCCTGGTAGATTAAACAGTGATTTAACCATCAAAAAAGTTAATATGGCTTGGGATGAGAAATAATTACTAGCACCTTTTTTTCCTGATTTTTCTGTGAGTATCCAGTTTGATATTGCTTCTTCACTAATCCAGAATGTTAAACTTCCCCTATTTTTTAAACCTTGGTTATACTCTGACCAATTTTTCAGACGATATTTTTGTTTCATAGTATTATCGGGATTTAAGACATTCTATTTTCTATTTTATATACAACCAACCTTTTTTCCTACTCATTCATGCAACAAAGCCTTTGGTCTATGTAAATACCCTGATGATTCAGGAGGTGTTATCTGAACCTGAGTGGATGAATATGATGAAACCCGATGATTTGAGAGCCTTAACACCACTGATTTGGACTCATGTTAATCCTTATGGAACTTTCCGCTTAAATCTTGATGAAAGACTACCGATTCAGATAACTGCTTAATTTAGCTTTTATAATGCTTATGGGCTAAAGATTTCAGCCTAGATTGCCCCTGGTGACAGCTTCGCTAGTTTTTCCCCTAATTCTCAAGGAGAGATTAATTCTTCAATCTTAGCTAAGAGTTTTTCTACCTTTTGCCATTTCTTGGGTTCTTTTTCCCATAGTTTTGCTTTGTTAATAGATTTAGTGATTTCCTTAACTCTCAATTGGGGAGACTCATTATCTCGTTGGTTGCTATTACATAACTTTACCTGTTCCTTAATCTGAGATAGGGATAAATTATCCTCAATTACCTTCTTGAGTAATTCTTGTCTAGCGGTATCGTCTTTTATTTTACTAAGGGCGATCGCCTTTGTATAAGCAATTTTTCCCTCTCTTAGTACCGTTAATATATCTTCTGGTAGCTTGAGTAAAGGAAGACGATTAACCACAAACGATTGCCAACGACCGCGCCCTAAGTCTTTAAAAACCGATTCAATCACCTCAATTTCTGAGTTAACCATAACGTTATGGTTAAATTCTTTTTTACTCTCATTATTTATCTTATAGAGCAGGTTAACCACTGATTCCACTGATATTGTAAGTTTCTGAGCAAGAAGAAATAACACCCCCTCAGTTTCTTCTACAGGATTTAAATCTTCTCTTTGCAAGTTTTCAACAAGGGCTAACTCAAAAGCAGATTCATCAGATAACTCTTTAATAGTGACAGGAATATCATTAATTTCTGCCATCTGACAAGCACGATACCGCCTCTCCCCCGCCACTAACTCATACTTGTTTCCCAATGGACGCACCAGCAGAGGTTCAATTACACCGTGCGCTTTTATAGAAGACGCTAATTGTTCCAACTTCTCAGGGTCGAAGTATTTTCTAGGCTGTGAAGAAGGTAAAACAATTTGACTAATGTTAATAGTCTCACCAGAAGACGATTCATCCCCGAATAAAACAGAGAGATTTGCTTGGGCACGATAAGGCTTATCTGATTTTCTAGGCATGAGTTAGTTTGGCAATACTAAGGGCAAGTTCATTATATATTTTTACCGCAGGAGACTTGGGGTCATAAAGCATAAGGGGAAGTCCATCTTCAGAAGCATCCGCAAAAGCAGTTAAACGAGGAATCGCTGGATAAACGGTCGACACCTTTCCAAACTCATCTGTGATTGCCTGAAGGGTTCTTTTATCTTGAGAATTAGCCTTACTATAACGGGAAGGGATAAATCCTCCTATCTGTAGTCCTCTGTTACCACGTTTTTTTACCTTCGCAATGGTTTCTAACAGTAAGTTAGTACCCTGAAATGCTTTGAAGTGAGTTTCAATGGGAATTAATACATGGGTTGATGCCACCAATGCACCATAGCTTAATAATCCTAAGCTAGGGGGACAATCAATCAAAATAAAATCATAGTCCGTGAGAGGGGCAATAGCTTCTTTTAATCTCACTTCTCTAAAATCTAGGTTGACTAGCTGTACCTCAGCAACTGAGAGAGTAATATTAGTTGGTGCTAAATCAAGTCCATGAATATCATGGAGGATAAATAATGGTTCTTCATTTATGAGTGCATCAAAGGGTGTTTTCTCGAGATTTTCGGGTTCAATACCCATGAAAGTCGTTAATGAGGATTGAGGATCTAAATCAATGAGTAAAACACGATGGTTTAAAAGAGAGAGGTGATAGCCAAGATTATAGGTAATAGTGGTCTTGCCCACCCCTCCCGCTTGGTTAAATAAGGCAATAATACTGGTCATTGCAGAGTGATTAATAACTATTCTATTTTACTATGAAATGGGCAGAAATTATCAGTATTTTTAAAGAAAAAATAGTAAACAAAAATCTCTAAAACATTGAAAAATCAAGATTGTAGGAACCAAACTCTCTGCTATAATCCTCACTTTAAATTTACGCAAAATTTACCAGAAACTAAGGTCATTTAATTCTATTTTAAGCTCCTTATCAGGTAATGTAGAAACAAACTGTTGACTTTAAAGGTTCACAAAATAATCAATGATCGCCATGAGCAAGAGTCGTTATCCCGATAACTGGAATGAGATTGCCTTCAAACAAAAGGAGAAAGTAAAGTGGCGGTGTCAAAAATGTGGTGTGCAGTGCATTAAGCCAGGGGATAAGACGACTCATCTCAGCAAATCGGATCGTGCCAAAATAACTATGGTGGTTCATCATTCTAATTATCAACCAGAGGATAACAGAGAAGAAAACTTGGTTTGCCTTTGCACCGCTTGTCATTTGAGTTACCATACCCGCAAACGTGGGAATATCAGCATCGGTCAGTTATCCCTTGATTTAAACCTTAGTAACTAACATCAAAAGTGTACTGCGTATTATCTAAAATTTATGTTAGAAATGGTATCTAAACTATATATATAAATAGTTTCAAGCGTTATTTATTATATGCGCTCGTGTAACCTCCCCCCTTCAAGTCGGAAAGTTAATAAATGATTTTTCAATCAACCCCCTAGATACCTTATAGCGTATGATTTTGAGGTGTCTTTTAACATGAAAACGCAGAAGGTGTAGTACAAATAAATATAGGGAGCGTGAAGGCGTGAAGTCTTTGAGCCATGCGGTTTTACTTCAAATAGATCGGTATCATGTTATATTCCTTCACTATTATGAATGGTGTTAAAAGACGGAGCGCTCGACTCGCTCCTCCCCACAAGGGCGTTGTGGCTACCCTTGCTTTCGTTTTAACGAGAAACTTATGGGTTGGGTGTTTGTTGTTTACTACGGGTTATAAAATTTTTATGTTAAAAATACGGTATAAGCTATATATAGCAACGAATAAGAGCATTCTTATTTTATTGATTTCAAGGGATTAACATTCTCCCAAACCTTTACAGGCTATGTTTTTGAAGTAGGTTTTAACATAAATTGTAGATAACCCGTAGTAAAAAAATTAATCAAGTCGTTTCAGGATAAGAGAGACAGGAAGTTTCCGAGCATTTAATTCAGTGATTGCATCGCCCATTGCTGATATAAACCCTATCTGTACCATTTATTCAACAGTTTCTTCATTTATATTCAGTCTCGTTGAGATTTCGTTAATATCCATAAAATAACCAATTACTAAGCCAAATATAGCCAATTCTATCTTGGTGAACTGTTGTAACGCTCAGGTTATAAAAGATTCAGATATTTCTCTTCCACTAGGGTATTAACCAGAGATTCAGTTACAATGTAAAATGGTATTGACATTTTAAGAATAAATAGATATATTAAGAATATGGATTTAAAAAGCCTAGAAAACAGCCATCAAGAATGGCTAATCGATGAATTTGTGGAGGTAGCAAATCAATTATTACCCGACTATTTCCCTGAGATAAAAGGTAATACCAAAGTAAAAGAAGAAATTAACACCCGTCTGGTGCGTAGCTATACCAGTCAAAAATTAATGGATGAACCCATGCGCCAAAGTCGTTATGCTTTTTATAACTATCGTCATCTATTACAGCTACTGTTAATTAAACGTTTATTGAGTGACGGTATCGGCACATCAGCCATTAACGATTTATTAACCTCGAAAACTAATGAGGAGTTAAAAAGTTTATTAGTTGGGGGTGTGCAAATCAATATTACTACAGCTCATCCCACCGTAAGTGATAATGCAAGTTCTCGCAACTCTGCATTGGATTTTCTAGCGGATTTAAAGAAAAACAAACCCTCCACTACCCTCCAATTTAGACCTTCTAGTCAGAACGAGCGTACTATGTCTGCATTGGATGATTCTACTTCCCATAACGCTCCTTTGATGGGAGAAGAGTCAGATATATCAGAAGGGGAAAATTGGACTCGTTTAAAGGTTGTGGATGGTTTAGAGTTACATATTCGTGATGATTTTCTTTATCCCAATAGTATCAAGGAAAAGGAATCCTTGATGGAACATTTAAGCAATATTTTAAGTAAATGGTTTAAAAAGAGGTAATTATGAGCAATGTTAAGCCCCAAGTGCAATTCATTTGTTTAAGGGATGCGATTTCTTCCGATAAGGTTACGAATCTTGATGTGGTTGTCAGGATAACAGTGCCTGAAATTAAAACGAATCAACAACGTCCTCCCCTTAATTTAGGATTGGTAATAGATCGCTCTGGGTCTATGCAGGGTGATAAGATGGAATATGCTCGTCAGGCTGCTATCTATGCGGTACAACAGTTATCAGAGCGAGATCGCCTCAGCGTTACCATTTATGATGATGAAGTAGAAGTAATTATCCCCTCCCAACTAGCGACGGATAAAGAAAATATCATCCAACACATTAAAAAGATTACCCCAGACGGCATGACAGCCCTCTATGATGGTTGGTTAGAAGGGGCAACCCAAGTTAGTAAACACCTACAACCCGAATCATTAAACCGAGTAATCCTCTTGTCTGATGGTTTAGCCAACGTGGGGGAAACGAACCCTGACATTATCGGCAATGGGATAAATGGCTTAAGCCAAAGGGGAGTTAGCACTACTACCATGGGTATCGGGGATGATTTTAACGAAGATTTGATGGAGGGAATCGCCCTTTGTGGGGATGGCAACTATTACTATATCCAAAACCCTGAACAGCTGCCGAATATTTTTACAGGGGAGTTACAGGGGATAATGGCAACCATTGGGCAAAAAGTGAGTTTAGGTATTAGAACTTTTGCAGGGGTAAAGGTAGTGGATGTTTTTAATGATTTAGAAAAAACTGAATTTGGCAATTATAAATTACCTAACTTGGTGGCAGGAAATGATATTGATGTGGTGTTACGGTTAAAAATCCCTGCCATGGCAAAATCGGAGTGTTTAGTAAATTTTCGCTTGGCTTATGATGACGGTGAAACTCAATCAAGAAAGGTATCCCACCACAAGTTACAGTTACCCGTGGTTACATCAAGCCAGTTGAATGAGTATCCTTTTAATGAGGAGGTTAAGGCAAAAGTAGCGAAGTTAATGGCTTCTCGGGCAAAGGAGGAGGCTATTAAAAACCTTGATAGGGGTGATATTGCTGGAACGAAGGAGCGTTTACAGATGGCAAAACAAGAGATGATGACTTCTGGTATATCCCTTGAGATGATGGCACCTGAAATGGCTGAAATGAATGATTTGCTTGATGATTTGGAAAGGGGTAAAACTAAATCTATGCGCAAAAATGCCCAATATCAAAATTATCAAAAACGCCGTAATCGTCCCTAGAGAAAAAGGTTATGAAATATCACAAATGTCCTCAATGTAATGGTCGATTATACAATTTTAAAGATTATCAATCTTGCCTTTCATGTCAATGAAATAGTCAATCATATTTACTTAAAGAAAATAATAACTCATGTAATCCTATGAATAATAACACCATAAAGACACAAGATGACTTTTTATATCGACGATTTTTAGTTTTTCTAAAATGTTTCAAATGGCTATATTACTTTGGGTGTGGTGTCACCTCCGTAATAGCATACAAAATTTTTTATGATGTACTCTATTATGAAGAAGCTCTCCTTTTTGCAATAACTTTTTTTATTGCATCATTATTATTAGCAGAATTTGTGATACAAACCGTTATTACAGTGGTTGATTTATTGATAAGAATCGAAAAAAATACTCGCTAAAAATAATTGACTTTTACATTTAAAGAAAAATATCAATAAAGTCTTTAAGTAAGTTGGCGTTATTAATAATGGGTTTAGTATTACCAAAACCTTTATTAATAAAAGGCTTAAACCTTTTGGCTAGATCGATTTAATTACACCTACCTACTTAATATTTATTAGAAAACAAAATTAGGCAAACATAGCCTAAAAGTATTATTTATTATTTCAATTCATCAACAAATGTAAAACACATGATTAATTAATCATGAAAATGAATAAAATTAATTAATAGTATTACACTAGAGGAAAAAATGTGCTGGGGCTCAGTATAACCGCTATTGGACAAAGAGATTTTGCTGAATGTTTAAGTATTTATGAGACTTTAAAACCACAGTTAAACCTTGATTTTTTAGAATTGGCTGTGGGTTCTCGATGTGATACTCGATATATTCCCGATGATATGCCCTTAATTATCCACCATAACTGTCTTTATGATAACGCCTTAAAAATTATGTTCAAACTGATGGACAAAAATACATGGGTTGATTATTACCAAAGAATTAAGGGCAAAAATATTCAGTTATTTTCTATTCATCCTCCAAAAAAAAAGGATGCTACTTTAGAACAAGTATTGGATTATCGACAAGAATTAGAAAATTATCTTGATATACCTGTTTGTTTAGAAGTGATGCCTTATAAAGATGATTGGTTATTTGCTGATGATTTTGAGGATTATTCCTTGTCTAAAATTCCTTTATTATTAGACATTTCTCATATTAATATATGGGCAAAATCTCAAGAAGATATAGTGAAGCAATGGGTAGAGAAATTATTACCTCAAAGTGTTGCTATTCATATATCTCATAATAATGGTTTCAAAGATAGCCATAATATTATTCCTTCTGGTATTTGGTTTGAAAATTACATAGAAATGTGGAGTAATAAAGGATTATTTGTTACCTATGAATCTGTTCCAGAACAGTTTAAACAATGGGACCGTGCAAAAAGAAATATATCTTTATTTCAATAAAAAATATTTACTATCATAATAGGAGAAAAACAATGATTGATTTTAATTTAAGTCATTTAAAAAAGTCAGGTTTAACTGGTTCGATTAGTTATTATTTTTCAGGTCAAGGAGATGAGGGCGACTGGGATATTCAGGAAAATAATCTCTCTTTTCCAGATAACTTTAAAGAGCAAGATCAATGTTATCAATATTTTAGTGAAATTTTGATGGATAAATTACCTTCAGGGTGGGAGATTAATTATGGTTCTTATGGTGATATGACAATTAATTTTGAAGAAGAAAAAGTCTATTTTTCAGTTAATGAACGTAGTAATGTTAGCGAAATATATGGTTTTTTAGAAGAGATAAGTGATATATGGAATGAAGAATTTGAATATGTTGAATGTGAAATAGAAACAATATGGGACTTTTTTTTGAATCAGATAGAAAAGAAATTAATAGAACACGAATATCCTAGCTTATCAGAGATCTTACCGTATCTTGACAATCTTAATTTATGTGGTGCTGATTTATGGGGTGTTGTTTTATATAATGCTGATTTAGAAGGTGCTAATTTAGAAGGTGCTAATTTAGGCGGTGCTAATTTAAGAAGTGCTAACTTAAGAAGTGCTAATTTAAAGGGTGCTGATTTAGACTATACAATTTGTGAAGAGGTTAATTTAGAAGGTGCTAATTTAGAGGGTGCTAGTTTACAAAATGCTAATTTAAAAGGTGCTAATCTAAAAAATGCTAATTTAAAGGGTGCTGATTTAGATTTTGCAATTTTTGAGGAAGCTAATTTAGAAGGTGCTAATTTAGAAGGCACTAGCTTGGACGATGTTAATTTAAAAAGTGCTAACTTAAAAAATGCTAATTTACCAAAATTTTGACCAGAGGAGATTTAAGTAATGCAAATTAGGAAGATATTACTCTTAAGAAAGACACAAAAATAGAAATTCCTGAGAAATAATATTTTGCGAGGAGAGGTTTGATCTACTCTTGTAGGAAGAGTTCCATCTCTTTTCAAGAATAAATTACGAAAAGTTAAATAATATCAAAATATCAAGAAGAAAAATATGCCAGAAATCAGTAGATTTTTAGGAATAATTATAACGATGTATTACAACGATCATTCACCTCCTCATTTTCATGTGAGATATAATCAACAAAAAGCAATTATAGATATTGAAACATTATCTATTTTACAAGGAAAATTAAGCCCCCGAATTTTAGGAATAGTAATTGAATGGGCTTTATCCCATCAATCAGAATTAAGAAAAAATTGGCAATTAGCTAGACAAAATCAACCATTACAAAATATCGAACCTTTGGAGTAAAAATGTTACAAGACATTATTCAAGTTAAAGCATTAGAAAATTTCAACTTTATATAAAATTTGAAGATAATATAGATGGGGTAATTGATATTAGTAAAATTATCAAATTTACTGGTATTTTTACACCTTTAAAAGAATTAGATTATTTTCAAACAGTCAAATTGAATCCCGAATGGGGAACAGTTTATTGGGAGAATGGGGCTGATTTAGATCCAGATGTACTTTATTCTATTCTCACAAAACAAGATTTACCCCAATTTTCTAATTACGTTTATCAATAATTATTTTGATTAAAATTGTAAGGATGATTCCGAGGCGATATTCTTTGTTCATGAATCTTATGGATTAATTCAGTGGAGGATGTATTTCTTTAAAGAATCTTCAAAAAATATACACAAAAAGTATAACCTCACTATTGCTGTATAGATTTAATTTTTTGCATCCCTAATAACTAACTTTTTATGAAAAATTATTGAGATTTTTTGAGATCATTTTGGGTATAAAATTATAATAATGTGAATCAAGGAATTAGTGTAAGGGGAAAACCATGTTTGAGAGGATATTTCGTGGTGGTAATCGCAATCAACAAAATCAAAAGTGTGAAACTAAAGATTTAGGAACCATAGAGAAAGGTTATTGTTTAGCAAATAAATATGAAGTAGTCAAAAAAATAGGAGAAGGAGGTTTTGGTGCAGCATTTTTAGTCAAAAGCCTAACGGCGAATGTCACTGTGTATTATGTAGCTAAAGCTCAAAAATTAACAAACAATCCAGCTCAAAATGAAGAATTAATTACTCGATTTAAAAGAGAATCTAACACTTTACAAAAGTTAGGTAATGCCCATGGGCAAATCCCATCTTTATTTGACTTTTTTGAATTTGAAGGTAATTTTTATTTAATTCAAGAATATATTAAAGGTGAAACTTTGAGTGATGTTTTAATTGCTAGAATGCAGAATAAAACAGTGTTTTCATCTCAAGAAATTATAGACATTATTTTATCCTTACTGGAAGTATTAATTAAAGTTCATGAGCAAAATGTAATTCATCGAGACATCAAACCTCAAAATATTATTCTCAGAGAAGGGGATAATAAGCCCGTTCTAATTGATTTTGGTTTAATTAAGGAAATATCTTACTCTACCTTAGATCAAACAGGTACACAGGCAGGAACTATGGGATATTGTCCGCTAGAACAAATGTGTGGTAAAGCCACATATAGAAGTGATTTATTTGCCGTAGGAATGAGTATGTTAGTTTGTTTAACAGGTATTGGAGCTCAGGCTTTCAAAATCGAACCTAATCCTATTGTGGATCCACAAAATGCAAAGGTTATATTAAACGGTTTGGAAAATATTATAGAGGATGATTTAATTGATTTTATTCAACAATCCCTAGCTGTTTTACCTCAAAATCGCTTTACTTCAGCTCAGGAAATGTACAATGTTTTGTTACAAATAAAAAATCACTCTGAAAGCATAAACGAAATAGAAAGATTACGAGAAAAAATTGATAAGTTACAAGAAAAATTAGATGAAAGAAGTAACAGCGTAAACTCTGATAAAACTTCAGGAGTACCAACGGTTACTCTAGACCCAAAAACATTTACTTCTCCATCTTCTAATAAAGAATCTTTAACAAAACAAGGAAAAAAAGATTTTACAAAATATACGATCGATAATGGTGTGAAAAAATATCCTAAAAATCGTTTAGTTTTGGCAGTAGTAACAGAATATATGAAAAGAAATCCTCGAACTACGTTTACAGAATTAAAGACAATTTTTCCTGACAACATACAAGGAAGTTGGGGAGTTGTAAAACAACTTTCAGCGATTGCTGACAAGGATAAGCCCAGATATTTTACAAAAGAAGAAGAAATTATCTTAGATGGAAATCAAGAAAAAATAGTAGTGTGTACTCAATGGACTCTTTATAATGTAAGTATTTTTATAGATAAAGCCAGAAAATTAAAATTTATAATTAATGCAGTGAGCAAATAAAAATATTTTCATATTAAGTAATAAATTAGAGTGGCAGAATCAATTATCAATATAAAATGCCACCACTTTATCAAATTTAAACTATGTTAAAATGAATGAATTAACAGTTAGAGTCAGAACAAAAGATGACTTAATTCAACTATTAAAAGAAGGAGGTAGTTGTTGCTGGAAAATTGCCAAACTAAGAGAGCCAAAATTAAAGAAAATCGAAGTTTATAACTGGGATGGAAGTCTGGTCATTAAAGCTGAATATAATTCACATACTAGCAGAAGGACTGATAATAATAGATTATACTTAGGTTTTAGTAATGCCAAAATTGAAGCTGTTAATCCACCGTTAAAATGGCATGGTCAAAATCCAGTTAATTATGTAGAAGAAAATCCCAATGATAGTAAAAACCTGACTATCAAAGTAGATCATCGTTTAATAGATCAAAATTTAGAGGAATTAATTGAGCAAGTAGTAAAGAAAAAAACCCAAGAAACGATAGTCAACTATCCTCCCCAGAGAAAGCAAGAAAATAAAAAAGAACCTACTCGCAGAGAATTATTAGAAGAGTTATTACAGAGTAATTATGGGGAAGAGGTAAAACTTTTAGACTATGAGATAAACAAAGATATTGTCAAAGGTTTTTTTCTGGAAAAGCGTCGAGAATGGTATTTTAATTTTGAATTAAATTTGAAGAAACAAAGTTTAGGTTATCAACCCCATAATTTTATTAGTAATATGTCTGATGAGGCATTATATGAAATTTATCCTCGCCTAAATGAGAAAGAAAAGACATTAATTTTAAATCTTATTAGGTTAAGTAACCGCTATAGTGGGGATGTTTTGTTACTATCTGAAGATGAATTTCCTGAGGACATAAATCAATATGGTTTTATTCCTGATTCTAATTGCTTTCCTGTAATTATTTATGATAATTATCAAACCAAAATTTTAGGGGGATTTTATTTATTCAATAATTCTAACAAATCTTTATCTGAGCAAATTATTTCTAATGAAAATGACAACTCTGTTAAAGTTTTTGATGACCTAGAAAAAGCCTTTTATTCTCTAGTTCAAAATATTAAATGTCATTATCAAGGTTGATAGCAATAAATTAACATAATATTCTAATTATTAATACATAAAAGTATGACTATAAAAGCAACAGAAGAACAACTTAATAAAATTTTTAATTTAACTAATTATCAGTTTACCATTCCATCTTACCAGCGCCCTTATGCGTGGACAAAAGATCAAGTTTTAGAGTTAATTGATGATTTAATTGATGCTTTCCCTTACCCACTAGATGAAGATCATCCTGATTATTTTTTCGGTAGTATTATCTTAATTAAAGAAGATGGTAAACCCAATGCAGAAGTAATTGATGGTCAACAACGTTTAACCACTTTAACTCTTTTATTGTCGGTTTTTCGTCATTTACTGCCTGAAAATCATAAAACTCGCTCTAAAATTAGTCAGTTATTGGAAGGAGAAGATATTACTGGAGCAATAATAGAATATGGTTTACAGTTGAGATCTCAGGATAATGATTTTTTTGCAAAGTATATTCGTGATGATAAAAAGTTAGAAGAATTATTAACAAAAGATGCTGGTTTACGTACGGATAGCCAGAGACTCTTAAGAGATAATGCCATTATTTTAATAAGCGAATTAAAAGAAAGATGTCCTGATAATTTAGAACAATGGATATTACATTTATATAAAAATCTTTTAAATAAGTGTTATTTAGTGGTTGTTTCTACTGATTCTTTTGAAACAGCATATCGTATTTTTTCTACTATTAATAGCCGTGGTTTAGATTTACAATTAAATGATATTTTAAAATCAGAAATTATTGGAAATATCACAGAAGATATAGAAAGAAATAAATATACGCATATTTGGGAACGAGAGGAAAAAGATTTAGGTAGAAAAGATTTTGAAGCCTTATTTTCTCATATTCACCGTATTAAACTCAGAGAAAAACAAAAGCTAGGTTTACTAACTGAATACCGTAAAAAAATTAAACCCCAAGAAAATTCTACTGAGTTTATTGATAAAGTTTTAAAACCTTGTTCTGATAAATTTGAAGTTATTAGAGATCAAAGGTTTAATTGTGATAATGAAGAAGAAGAAAAACAAGTTAACCGTCTTTTTGGCTGGTTAAATTTGATAGATAATTCTGATTGGTTACCCCCTGCAATTTATTTTTTAGTTAAACATCATAACAACACATTTGAGATCAAAAATTTCTTTGTTAATTTAGAAAGATTGGCGGCAGGTTTAATGATTCTTCGGGCAGACATTAATGAGAGAGGTAGAAGATATGCAAAGGTTTTAGATGCCATTGATGAAGGGGCAGAAAAGGCGATTTCAGTCACCGAAGAGTTATTATCTGCCCAAGAACAAAATCAAATTATTGAAATTCTGGACGGTAATTTATATCTACAAACTCGCAGCCGTTTATATGTCTTAAAAAGATTAGATTCTGCTCTTGCTGAAGGTGGTTTAAGTCCTAGTTTTGATGAAAAAATAGTTACTATTGAACACGTTTTACCACAAAATCCTAAAAATGATAGTGACTGGTGTCAAATTTGGGACGATGAGGCGAGAGAAAAATGGGTACATCGTTTGGGTAATTTGGTTTTACTTTCTCGTAGGAAAAATTCTCAGGCTCAAAATTATGATTTTGAGGCGAAAAAAGACAAGTATTTTGAAAAGGGTAATCCAACTATTTTTCCTCTCACTCTTAATGTAATTAGAGTCAAGAAAGATCATAAAAAAAGAATGAGGTGGGATAAGCAAATAGTTCAAGCTAATCAACAAGAATATTTGCAAATTTTAATCAATATCTGGAGTTTAAAATAATTAATTGTTACTATAAATATTTATTCATAATCCAAAAATTTATATTAATTTTTGTCAGTTACAAATTATTCAACCAGACTATTTTTTAGAGGTATAATTTTATGGCAACTTTAACGATTCGACTTCCTGATGATAAACATGAAAGATTGACACAGTTGGCACAAACTAGGGGGATTAGTGTTAATAAATTAATGGAGGAATTTTCTACTAAAGCTATTGCTGAATTTGATACTTTTAATCGTTTTCAAGTTATGACAAGTAAAGGTGATATTCAACAAGGGTTAGCTTTATTAGACAAGTTAGACGCTAGTTTTTAATTGGAGATTAGAAGTTTAAGAAAAGCATAATTGCTTAGAGGATATTTGCGTTTGATTTTATCGTTATATCAGGAGCGTGGCGGAAGCGCAGTTTTTGCACCACCATAGGCTTCTTTCCGAGGTTGGCATCAAAGGGCGCTCGTGCCTATCATGGGGAGAAAACAGGATACGCGCGGTTTATCAGTGAAGAAACAAAAAGTTACTCTCAAACCTTATCATCTTTACGGTATATTTAATGTATAAACATTTTATCTGGAGCAAAAAATATGATTACCCAGAAGATAAGTATGTGGGGGAATTCATTGGGTATTAGACTTCCTCAAGCCATCACTCAACAGGTTAAGTTACAAGAGGGAGAATTATTAAATATTTCCATTGAAGACAATAAGATTATTCTTACTCCCGCCAAACCAAAATATACCCTAGAAGAATTATTAAAAAATGTTACTCCTGAAATGCAACATGATGAATTAGATTGGGGTGACACCATAGGAGAAGAAGTTTGGTAAAAATCGATAATCGCATTCCCCAACGTGGTGATATTGTTAAACTCGAATTGAACCCTCGCACTGGTAGCGAACAATCAGGTTATCGTCCTGCTCTTGTTATATCACCTATTGCTTATAATCAAATTTCCAAAATTATTTTAATTTGCCCTATTACCAGTCGTAAAAAAGGATGGGTTTTTGAAGTGAAATTACCTTCAGAAATGCAAACCCATGGAGTTGTTTTAGTTGATCAAATTAGAGCAGTTGATTGTGTTGCTAGACAAACTACTTTTGTCGAAGAATCCCCGCCCTCACTCATTGATGAAGTTTTGGCAAAATTAGAAACTCTGATAGGTTAGTTCTCACTGCCCCTTATGACACGAACCCTATTATGTTTCCCCCGTCTGGTCAGAAGAACTTTGTCTTTTTCTAAGAAGATAGAGAATCACGTTGGCGCTATCTGGCTTTTTGTCCATCACTACAATTCATCCTTATCCCTTTAGGACTACCTAATTAATTTCGTCTATTTTGTCTATTTCGTTTACAATAAAACAATAATCAATATTACCAACACTTAAATTAAGTTATGCGATTTATTTCTGCCACCGAAGCGAAACAAACTTTCGGCAATGTCATTAATCAAGCACAGCGTGAACCTATCACCATACAGAAAAAAAATCGTGATGTTGCTGTTATTATGTCCATAGAAGATTATCAAAGAATTACAAGAATTAATCTTCAAGAATTTCAACAATTTAGGACAAATATTGGAAATAGAGCTTTAAAAAAAGGTTTAACGGAGGATAAACTACAAGAGTTATTAGCAGATGATTAATTCCTCCATTCGCCTAGTTTTAGATACCAATATTCTCATTAGTTCTATCCTTTCCCCTAATTCTATTCCTGCTCAGGTTTTAAATTGGGGAGAAAATACAGGAATTATCTTATATTCTACTGATACTTTAATGGAATTATTGTCGGTTTTAAGTAGAAAGAAGTTTGCTAAATATATCGAACCAAAAGAGATTAATGAATTATCGGAACGAATTAAAATAAATTGGCATTGTGTTCCCATTATTCAAAGGGTTAATTTATGTCGAGATGAGAAAGATAATAAGTTTATTGATTTGGCTTTAAATGGTAGGGCTTCTCATCTTATTACTGGGGACAATGATTTATTGGTTTTAAACCCTATTCAAGATATTTCCATTCTTAAACCTCGTAACTTTTGGGATTTAGTTAATGATAGCCACTAACAAACCTAGGATTTTAATTTTAAGAAATGCAACAGTTAAAGTTTATATATCTCTTTTTAGCACTATAATAGTAGTCGTGGTTATGCTTTTTAAATGTTAGTGCATCAAAAGAAAAGCGAAAAAAACCCAGTAGCTCGAACTACCAGGAATTTTTCTACATCTAAGGATGTCAATTACATTTTTTTTCTTAGCATCTCATGGCTTAGCTGAACCAGGCAAAGTTTTAGCTTACATATTGTGCCAACGAGATAAAAACAACTAAAGACTAAGTGATCGAATTAATAGACCAACTTAAGTTCAAGTTGTTACGAATTAACCGACTGATTATTATCAGACTGATTAGCCGAGTACCGAGTACTTAGCGATTACTAGGACTAATAACAAAACAACATTAATTAATCCACTGAGTAACTGATTATTATTATATCATTTTTTGGAAATGGTGCAGTAATCTTCAGTGGCAAATAAAAAAAACTTGAAGATTACAATGAAAAACAAAAAAACAACATTAACCAAAGCATCGAGAAAAGAGAACATCCTTAGCGCTGAATTTGACGCCGAAAGAGATTTTGGGCAAAACCCAGAACTAAAAGAACGATTTTACTCTTTGCCAGACTGGGTAAAAGAAGAAATGGCAAAAAGTAAAATCACCCCTGACGTGGTCGCCATGAATATTAAATACTCAGAAGGTCATGATGGTTTTGGTAAATTTATAGAACGATGTGAAATAAAAGCAAGTGAAGCAACTACTCAGGGGGGTGGGGTTAGAACTGCCCTTGCCAAACAATATAATCATTTATACGATGGCTATTGGTGGTCGCCCTATTCAACTCAGATTAAGCCATTAATTCCTCGGGTAATTTTGAAGTTAGAAGATAAACCCCATGGGTTAGGCTTCAAAGATAATTCTAATTATGCCTACCCCACATTAGAAGAAATTAAGAGCAAGGGTAAAGTATTTTACCACTACAGAACCATAGAAAAGATTGCCCAAAAAGCAAGAATCACCCTGCCCAAAAATACCCTTGAAGACTGTTATATCTGGATAAGAAAACATAGAATAAAACTCAAAGTCGAAATCATTAAATATGAG
This sequence comes from Cyanobacterium sp. IPPAS B-1200, assembly GCF_001747005.2. Classification (NCBI taxonomy): domain Bacteria; kingdom Bacillati; phylum Cyanobacteriota; class Cyanophyceae; order Chroococcales; family Geminocystaceae; genus Cyanobacterium; species Cyanobacterium sp. IPPAS B-1200. The sequence goes on along the minus strand of NZ_CP182907.1, from coordinate 42,060 downwards.
AATCTTCAAGGGCAAGGAACACCCCCCATGTTTCCTAATATCCCTTTTCGGATTATCGAAAAAGTAGCCCAACAGTATGATATTAAAGAGTTACCAGAAGATAACTATGAAGCGAAATGGCAATGGATAGAAAATAACTCCATTCCCATTACCATCACCGAAGGTTTAAAAAAAGCCTTATCCTTAATCTCTCAAGGGATAATTAGCATCGCCTCAGTATCTATTACCACCCACTCAGAAAAGAAAACCGAACATCTCAACTCTTATCAAACCCCCCTAAAACAGGAATTATTACCCTTCTTAATTCCGGGGCGAGAAGTTTATTTAGCCTTTGATTGTGGGGACAAAAAAGAAAGCTCAAGAAAAGCGGTGGCAAGGGAATCATGGAAAGTCTTGGGAAAACTGAATGACCTAAAATGTATTCCCTATCAGCTAAAATGGCTGGACGAAGATTGTAAGGGAATCGATGATTATATTTATAAATATGGAAAAGAAAGCCTAAATAATCTTTACCAAGAAGCCAAAAATTATCATGAAATAAAAACAAGCCGTGAAGTTCAAACCATTTTAAGTAAAAGGGTTTTAGAGAATGCCACTAAAATTAATACTAGAAGGTTGGTTAATAAAAAAGGAGTCATTACGCTACCCATTAAACAAGCCTTTGACAATGATGATATTAAGCTAGTAGGTATTAAATCCCAACAATCCACTGGTAAAACCCAAATCATGGAGGAAGTGGCAAGAAAACTACAGCTTCGGGGGGACAAGGTGTTAACCGTTACCCATCGGCAATCACTAGAAGAAAACTTAAATCAACGCCTTAACCTAGCTAGTTATAGGGGTGATGACACTATTATTACAAAGGCTTTAACCGCTGTAATCAAGGCGCAGGAGAGCTTAAAATCACTCAACAAAGCCGTCATATCCTGTCAAAGTCCCCAAGGAAATACTACTACAGTTATTCAAATTTCCCTCGGAATTGATAATATTCCTGAAGCCATTGAATCCCCCCTAAATCATACTCAGAAAGCCGTTGAAATCTCCAAAGATAATAATATTCCTAAAGCTATTGAACCCCAACCAAATCATACTCAGGAAGCCGTTGAAATTTCACAAAATAATACTCAAAAAGCTCTTAAAACTACTCAAAATACTCTGAAAGTTATTGAAGCTCCTGAAACGCTCGAAATTTCACAAAATAATACTCAAAAAGCTCTTAAAACTACTCAAAATATTCTGAAAGTTATTGAAGCTCCTAAAATGCTCGAAATTTCACAAAATAATACTCAAAAAGCTATTGAATTTCCCCCAGATCACAATACTAACAAAAACATTAAACCTTCCAAAAATAATCAAGAAACTATTAAATATCCTTCAGATCATAATACTCTGAGAATTATTGAAACTCCTGCAGAAAATAACAGTCAAGAAACTGTCGAACTTCTCCCAGATAATAATAGTCTAACAATTACTGAAAATAGCCTAACTAATAATCAAAAAACTGTCGAAATTAGCCCAAATAATACTAATAAAAACATTAAATATTCTCATAATAAGAGTCAAGAAAGTATCGACAATAATGTTCAAAAAACCATAAAAACTTTGGTAGGGAATAAGAATATTAAGATCGCCATTGAGAATCTTACCCTTTTACTTGATGAAGTTAGGGAAGGGAATGAGACTATCAAAAAAGCTCTTGAAACCCTTACCCTTATATGCCGTCATACCTCCGGGGAGGTTGAGGATATTAACCAAGCCATTGAAGCCCTTGCTCCTTGTATTACCTTATTAGAAAAACTGAAACACCATGAGGAAATCAATATTAAATTAAAGGCTTTAAATGGTAATTCAACCTGCATCGATTCAATCCTAAAGCTCAAAAAAAGTGATGATGAAAATGATGAGGAGTTAGATGACCATTATGATGTGGTGTTTTTAGACGAAGTAGAGCAGCTAATTATTCATATGCTCAACTCGACAACTCATATGAAAAATCATAGGGTCGAAAAAATACAATATCTCATCGAGATAGTTAAAAAGGCTAAAAAAATTGTCATTGTCGATGCCGATTTATCAAATTATGGGGTACTTGCTTTTAAAGAACTTCTCAACCTTGATAAAAATGAAATCTCCCTTTTTGAGAATATCAATAAACCCTTTAAAGGGCGTGAAATGGTTATTTATGAAAATAAAAATGCTTTATTGCTTGAAGTTCGGCAGATAATAGCCCATAATGCAAAACTATCAAAGGAAGGAAAAGAGCAAAAAAGACTTTACCTCACTACCAGCGCCCAAAAAGTCAAGTCAACCTATAGCGCCGTAACCCTTCAAGGGTTTCTCGTTAGTCTTGGGGTTGAGGAGAAAGATATTTTATTAATTGATAGTGAAACAACAAAAGATCCTAACCATAAAGCCTTTAAGATAACTAAAGACCTTTCAAGACTAAGGGATTATTTATATGTCATCGCCTCTCCCTCCATTACTACAGGGGTATCTTTAGAACCTTATGACGTGGGCGAGTTTGATTATGTCGTCGGCTTTTTTGGGGGGAATTATTCTTTAGATACCTTCTCGCAACAACTCGAACGCTATAGGGGTAATTGCCCCAGATTTGTATGGCTACCTGAAATAGGGCGCTATGACAAACAATATTTAAAGTCTCCTAGAGAAATAGAAAGGATATTCAAATTAAAAGACAACATAGCTCTTGATAGCTTAGGGCTTGATGTTAATTATGATATTTTTACCGCAAAATTAATTTCTTATTGTCGGATTTTTAATGAGCGAAGTAATAAAGAAGCACTCCATTTAAAAACTCTTTTTACCATTCTTTCAGAATTTAAAGGCTACCATATAACTTATCGGTTTATGGATAAAGATGAAGCTAAAACCATAGGAGTAAAGGCTAAAAATATCATGGCACATAATAAAGAACAAAGGGCGATCGCAGTTCATGACTCCATGGAACTAGATGACTCAACCGCCTTCAAACTCAAAGATAAAGAATATAAAACCATGGCAGAAGTCCATGCCCTCGAAAAGCATGAGCTAAAAAATAAATATGGGAAGCATAATGTAGAACCATTACTAAATAATCCTAATCTAACGGGCTTTATTAATCTTTATACCCTTGACCTTATGGGTAAAATATTCGCTCAATTAAATAATAGGTTTTATGCAACTTTACCCTTTGAAGATGTCAGAAAAATAGAAAAAAGCAAAGCCTTAAAAGCCCAAGAAAAAAGAAAAGAAGATAATGAAAAGTTATTCTTTTGGCACTATGAAAATTCCACCAAAAGATTAGCCATCAGAGCAATTATAGAACAATTAGGAATCTGTATCCATCAAATAGAAGCCCTCAAAATAGAAGGTAATAATTTAATTGAAAATAACCCAGATATTGAAAAATTACTAGGTCAGAAAGGACGGCGGAAAAAAGAAGACCAAGCAGCGGTTTCAACATTCCTTGAAACATATCATCAAAAAGTACAATTTGAAATTGAGGAATTAGCAGAAAACATTGATCAAATCCTAGCTCTTTTCCCCTCCTATCAACTGACACTATGTGGTATCAGTTGCAATCAAAATGCTGACCACTCCAACAGAAAAATGCAAAGACTTAAATCAATCCTCAGATTGTTAGGTTATGACTTATCCTGTATAGCTCGAAGTAAAGTTGATGGTAACCAAATTCGATATTACAAAATTATTGACGTGGGAGATCAGGTTGAAAATGGCTTTAGCAATTTAATTATGGATTATTTTTCATCCTTGATTAACCATGAAGATATTGCTTTCTATTGCGATGAGAGATTTCCAGAACAAATCCAATATTAATTGCCACGGTTATATATATACTTATATTTTTAATATTGCTTTCTTTTAATAATCATTGTGAAAATATTATTTATAGGGAAATAGTGCAATAAAGTAGTGTTTTTATGCCAAAATTATGGAATCACATAAAATCCCATTAAGTAGGTAAGTGTAATTAAATCGATCTAGCCAAAAGGTTTAAGCCTTTTATTAATCAAAGTTTTGGTAATACTAAACCCATCATTAATAACGCCAACTTACTTAACAGGATATAGTTACTAATAAAATCAAAATTCAGTTAATAAGAATTTCAAATAAGCAGATATTTAATTACCAACAAATCTAATGAGTTTGATAGTTCCTAGGTTGTACTCAGGGGCTTGATTCCGAATTCGTGGGGAGTGTCAATTCCGTACGATGGGGAGCCAGTCTCTCGCCAAAACAATTAAGTTTTTGACTTTATGGGGAGGGTTTTCTTTGCACATTTAGATAAAATTAAGAGTATTCTTCAGGGAGAGAGAGATTCTTAAGAATTTTTTTACATTTGATTAAAACAGTTAGTTCTACTCATTTTCTACTAAACAGGAGTCACGATTATGGATCATGAACCCATATCAATCACAAGAGCCAATACGGATAAGGACTTGGTTTTGAGTTGGCTTTATTCTAAGCCCTCTACTTTAACTCGACAGCGTTATTTTAAAAATTATGAGCAGTGGTTATCTTTTTCTAATTTGACTCTTAAAGAAACTAGGGTGGAGGATATACAGGATTATCGTACGATGTTGGAGATGAAGGGTTATAAACCTGCTACTATCTCCCAAAAACTCAATAGTATTAAGTCTTTATTTACCTATGCTGTAAAGGTGGGATATATTGCCATGAGTCCTTGTGTGGTGGTCAAAGCCCCTGTGGTGCATGAACAAATTAGCACTAAGTTAATAACTGTGGAGGATGTTAAAAAGCTGGTGGAGGGGGCAAGGTGTGAGAGAGATGGATTGATAATTAAGTTTTTATTTGCTTTGGGTTTAAGGGTGTCGGAGTTACTGAAGATGCGGTGGGATGATTTTTACTTTCTCCCGGGGGGTGAGGTGAAGATAAAAATTATTGGTAAGGGTAATAAGAAACGAGAGTTATTAGTTCCTAATTATATGTATCAAGAGTTATTAAAGATAAGGGAGGTTGATAATCCCTGGGTATTTCACGTTCCTTTCCACCATACTCCCTTGAAGAGTAATACGGTGTTTTATATGATGAAAAAAATAGCGAAAAAGGTGGGGGTAAGTGAGGATGTTTCTGCCCATTGGTTAAGACATTCCCATGCTACGGAGAGTTTAAGAAAGGGCTGTGATTTATCTTTGTTAATGCAGTCGTTGGGTCATTCTTCCATTACTACTACCCAGAAGTATTTATGTTTGAGAGAGACTGAAGGGAGTAGTAGTTATATTGATATGGGATAGGTATTGGATAAGATAGCAGATATGCTGGTTAATGCTCTTCTATGCTATGTTTTCGCCAGATAGGTGAGGAATATCAACCTGCTCTAGCTCTATCCAAATCACACTTTTGTTCTCCAGTGAGAAAAACACCTGCAGGATTACCCAATGCATCAACAGTGGCATGAATTTTTTTTACTTAAACTTCCTTGATGCTTATTCTATCTATTTTCCTGTTATATTTGATGACACGCCCCAGCCGTGACACTTTCCAATTACTCGGAACGTATCTTGGGCAATAACGTAGGGGATGACTTCCTAGCTTGATTGCTCAAGACTCTTAGATGCAACTTTTTAGGTCGCACCCTGCACTCACCTACCGTAACCCCTCTCTTTATTTTTTTGTCCTGATACTGAAAAATATCACGTAAAAATCAATGACCACTCCCGATATAGGATTATCTTTTATAAAATGGCTCGATAAATCACGAAAAGATCTATTAGGGCGGTTATTTTTTTGTCAAAAAAGCCTGAATAAAATTGCAATATGGGATACAGGTGAAAATGGTGGTTTTTACCACCTTTATGAAAATCAACATGAAAAATATAGTTATGATACTAATCATGAATATCCAGCTTCCCATAATAATTATCTCCAATACTTTTGCGAAGATAATTTACCTCTAGATCGACCAACTCAGTATAACTTTACCAATGCTCGAAAAGAATATCCTTTAAAAGGAACTTCTAAGATTTTCAAATGTCCTACATGTAGAGGTTCAGGGAAAGTTAAGTGTAGCAGTTGTAGGGGTACAGGCAAAATTTCACAAACTCACTCTAAAGGTCAATCACAAAAGGTTACTTGTTTTAACTGTTGGGGTACGGGCAAACAAACTTGTGGACGTTGTAGTGGAGAAGGTAAATTATTAAGTTATAACTCTAAAGATTATATATGGAAACATACTAAAGATAAAGAACCCATTGTTTTACCAACAATCAACCGTTTAAAAGTTCGAGCACTGATTACCAAAACTTATAATCAAGGCGGTTCTTATCCCATCGAAGAATTTAGTAAATCAGAAGTTCTTCAAGCAACCAATGTTTATAATGAGAGCTTAGAATCGCTCATTCAGTATAGTTGTAATTATGCTCAAACAAAAGAAAAAGAAATTAAAGAACGTTTTGGAACGCTACTATTTCAAAAACGCCAAAGATTTTATATTCCATTAGGATTTATTAACGTACTAGTTAATCGCAAATTTGGTCAATTTTTTGTAGCAGGAAATCTAACATACAGAAAATCAAATAGTCCTCCAAGGCATTGGAGTGTATTTAAATTTTTGGGGTGGTCTGCTTTAGGTATTGGAATTAGTTTAGGGATTAGTCTTGCTCAAGGATATATTTTCTTAAAAGTAGATACTCTAATCATCGTTATGGTTGTATTAGGAATTTTAATGACATTAGGGGTCATAAGGTTTATTCTTGATGGGCAGTTAAAATGGCCTCATAGATGGTTCATTGCTGATGATGATGGCTTAGGAAGTTGGTTATTAGCTCATCTTTTAGTGCAAACCTTGAGTCATAATCGTCATGGAAAAATGCGAGACTTATGTTACACAGAATTGTTTCATCCTCCTCAACCCAATACTGATAAATCTCGACATTCTTTTTTTTGTACCATCGAAATGGGGAAAGACAATAACAAAAAAATAACAGAACTTTTTTTAGCTAGTCAACGAGCAATCACTTTATTTCAGGATGACCTTAAAGCTATTTTGAAATCAAGTGATATTTTAGTGTGGATTATTAAAGACTCAAACCCAAAAAAAATAGATAGTCAAATCACAAATCTTCTTCAAGGTATGATTCCCAAAACTTTAGAAAAAAAATCCTTGATTCTTATTGCTAATTCAGAAATATTAGAGTTATCGATTAATCAATTTCCTGAAACACAAAAATATCTCCATTCTTCTCAAATTTATTGCTATTGTTGCCCTCTTTCAAAGGGTTTTGATAAATTACAAGAAGGGAAATTACCATTAGAGATAGAGTCAACTCTTAATGAAATAATAAAAAAACTCAAATAATCTAATAATTTGGTGGAATATTAAAGGTAAACAAAAGAGTTTCACAAAAAAGAGATATATAACTGTAGATAAAAATTACAAAAGAATAGGTAACCTAGGAAAAATCAGCTTAAAAAGACATGAAACAGAATTCTGAATTTAAACGTTACAATACCATTTGGGCAAAAATTTTTTATCGTTTTGGATTAATAGAAAAAAGTATTAATGTTCCTCTATTTGGTGTTAAAGGTGCAGGTAAAAGTTATTTTCTTCTTTCTTTAGGAATGTTCCTTTCTACCCGTAAATTGGGAAAACCAGAGGCTATTACCGAAGATCTGCTTAATCAATACTGGGCAGAAATTCTCAAAGGAAATCTGATCTCGATTACCCAAGGAAAATGGGATGTAGATTTGTTGGTTAAACAAATTTATTCTAAAGACCATAAAATTAGTATTGAAAGACAAACAATTTTTCAAGCAGGAGGAGTTGGTTCAGATTTGTTTTTAGATGATGAGGAACAATTTTCTTCAGATTCAGATAAATTATCAACTCGAATTTTCTTACGCACTAATGATATTTCCGGTCAAGAATTTACTTTAGCGATGAATCAATTAAGTGAACCAACTATAGAATTAGGGGGAGATCCTATTACTAAAAAATTTATTCAAGTAGTGCGGGATGGTAATGGCGCAGTGATGGTTATTGATTTAGTACGAAAAAACTGCACTGCGGAGCAATACCGGCAGAATAGAGATAAATATGTGCGAGAAGCCTTTGGAGAACAATTAGTTCCCCTTGCCAGAGGATTAGAACTAGCTCTTAGAAATCAAAGAGATCCAGATAGTCGTTATCCTTTGTTTTTAGTTTTTCCCAAGCGAGATATTCATCGTTTGAATAGTCAAGAGCTAAACGACTTAGCACAGAGAATGTTTGCTATGACTTTTGCCCGTCTGGAGGAAAAAGTCTCTATTCACATTCACTCAATTCAAAATATGGGATTTGAAAAGGATGAGAAGGGAGATCTTACATTTTCTAAAGGTTTAGGACTGTTTTTAGCGGATATTTACTCCGCTTTTCGCTAGAATTATGCTCAGTCAAAGCAATTAAATGTAAAGCCGTTACTCAGACGGGATTTCTACCCAATAATTTTGATGATTAACAACTCATTTCAGCCCGAACTTCTAGCTGCTGCTCAGGTTGATTATCAAGTCAAAGTACAGTCAGTGGGAAATTTTCCTTCAGAATTATTATCTGTGTTAATGACAGAAGCATTTCCTCTAAGTCCATCTCCAACCCCTTCATCAGTAGAAGGAATTAAAGTTTTTACCTATCACCAACGATACCTTTGTTTTTGTTGGTTTTTCTTTACCGGGCGCACAGATGAACTAGGTAGAGAAACTAACTCATCACGAGTTTTAATTTTTCCTTTAGAAGTTTGGCAAGGGGTTATTCCCACTCTTGCAGATGTTAAAGAATGGTTGAAACATCATGATATAGAAAATATGTCATCTAGTCAGTTTTTTGAGAAAGTTAAATCTTTAGAAAATTCGACTTTATCCCCCGAAAAGTTAAAAAAAGCGGAAACAACGATATGGTTTCCTCATTTGTTAGCCCAGTTTTTGCAACAAAGACAAGTTATTCTTCTTGGCTCTACACCAGCAGAAGTCTTACCTTGGCTAGAAATTTTATGGTTTTATACTCCTAGTTTTTTGCGTTTACAAATTGATTGGTGTTCTTATACTTGGTCTTTACGCTGTCCTCATGAGCAGGTGATAATAACAACAGGACAAGTTGAACAACCTAAATCACCTTCTTTCTGGGAAAGTTTATTTAAATTGGCTAAATCTAGTTCTGAAGATACACCATTACGCTTTGATACAGTACAAGGAATCTCAAATTACTCAGTACGAGATTTGAAGTTTAAATCTCTGGAATGGCTTTGTTGGGAGTGGATTAATCCCCAGCCATGGGCTAATTGGCAAAACAAACAAAAACGTCAATTTCTTTTAGAAGCCTTCAAAGATTTGAGCCAAAACCCACGCCCTAAACTGACAAAAATAATTTCTCGATACCCTCAAAGTTCTAAACTTGAAGAGTTGACTAATTTAATTAGGGGGAGCTAAAGAAATCCCAAAAACGCTATGGAGACGACAAAAAACAGGAAAGATAGAGAGATTAGATTGATAATTTGGAGCAAAATGAATAATATATAAGTAAATAATTTAAAAATCCCGCTCAGATTGGTTTATAGGTGTTTATTCCGTCTGAAATTCTAATAGGTTAGGAGAAGTAACTAAAGCGATGGACAATTTAGACAAACTCGATTTGCTTCAGCAATATGAAGCGGGAGAACGTAATTTTCGTGGAAAAGACTTAAGTAATGCGGACTTATCTGGGGTAGATTTACAGGGTATTAATTTAAACCGAGCTTATTTAGTTAATGCTGACTTGAGAGAAGCAAATTTAGAAGGTGCTAATTTATATCAAGCTAAATTACAAGGAGCTAAATTAAAGGGAAGTAATTTAAAAGGAACTAATTTATATCAGGCTAGATTGGAAGGAGCCGATTTAACAGATGCTGATTTAGCTGATGCTAAACTAGAAAGAGCTAAATTAAGAGGGGCTGATTTAACTGGTGCTAATTTAACTGGTGCTAATTTAGATCATGCTAATTTAACTGATGCTAATTTAACTAGTGCTAATTTAGATCATGCTAATTTAAGTGGTGCTAATTTAAGTGGTGCTGATTTAAGTGGTGCTGATTTAAGTGGTGCTTATTTAAGTGGTGCTTATTTAAGTGGTGTTCAGCTCGACGCTTACACTAAAATAGATAAAAAGTGGCGATTAGTTTGGGATATTCTCAATAATCCAGAAAACAACAAGGACTTAACCAATGCTAATTTAAGTGGTGCTAATTTAAGTAATGCTTATTTAACAGGTATTGATTTATCTGGAGCTAATTTAATTAACGCTAATTTAAGAGGTGCTGATTTAGAAAACGCTAATTTAATTAACGCTAATTTAAGAGATGCTGATTTAGTTGATCGTGTCAATTTAATAGGTGCTAACTTAGAAAACGCTAATTTAATTAACGCTAATTTAAGAGGTGCTGATTTAGAAAACGCTAATTTAAGAGGTGCTGATTTATTTTATGCTAATTTAAGTGGTGCTAACTTAGAAAACGCTAATTTAGCAGGTGCTTCTTTATATGGAGCTCTTGTAAGAGATGCTAATTTAAGAGGTGCCGATTTAACTGGTGCTAATTTAGCAGGTGCTTCTTTGTATCAAGCTAATTTAGCAGGTGCTAATTTAACAGATGCTGATTTAGTTGACCGTGTCAATTTAATAGGTGCTAACTTAGAAAACGCTAATTTAAGTAAAGCTAATTTAAGAGGTGCTAATTTAACAGATGCTGATTTAACTAGTGCTAATTTAAGTAAAGCTAATTTAAGAGGTGCTAATTTAACAGATGCTGATTTAGCTGATGCTAATTTAGCTGATGCTGATTTAGGATGGGCTAATTTAACTAGTGCTAATTTAACAGGTGCTAACTTAGAAAACGCTAATTTAAGTGAAGCTAATTTGACCTATGTATATTTAGGTGGTGTTCAGCTCGAGGCTAACAATAAAATAGATAAAAAATGGCGATTAGTTTGGGATATTCTCAATAATCCAAAAAAAAATAAGGACTTAACTAGTGCTGATTTAGAAGGGGCTAATTTAACAGGAGCTGATTTAAGTGGTGCTGATTTAAGTGGTGCTGATTTAAGTGGTGCTGATTTAAGTCGTGTTCAGCTCGACGCTAACACTAAAATAGATAAAAAATGGCGATTAGTTTGGGATATTCTCAATAATCCAGAAAACAACAAGGACTTAACTAATGCTGATTTAATTAAGGCTAATTTAACAGGTGCTGATTTAACACGTGCTGATTTAACACGTGCTGATTTAAGACATGCTAATTTAATTGAGGCTAATTTAGTTGATGCGAATCTATATCATGCTCGTCTATTTCTTGCTAATTTAAGTGGTGCTAATTTAAGTGGTGCTGATTTAAGTGGTGCTGATTTAAGTGGTGCTGATTTAAGTCGTGTTCAGCTCGACGCTAACACTAAAATAGATAAAAAATGGCGATTAGTTTGGGATATTCTCAATAATCCAGAAAACAACAAGGACTTAACTAATGCTGATTTAATTGATGCTAATTTAACAGGTGCTGATTTAACACGTGCTGATTTAACACGTGCTGATTTAAGACATGCTAATTTAACACGTGCTGATTTAACACGTGCTGATTTAAGACATGCTAATTTAAGTTTTGTTAAGCTCGACGCTTACACTAAAATAGATAAAAAATGGCAATTAGTTCGGGATATTTTCAGTCCTCTAGAAGACACTAAGTATTTGTATTTAATAGGTGCTGATTTAAGAGATGCTAATTTAAGTCGTGCTAATTTAAGTGGTGTTGATTTAACAGGTGCTGATTTAAGAGATGCTGATTTAACTAGTGCTAATTTAAGTGGTGTTGATTTAAGAGGTGCTGATTTAAGAGGTGCTAATTTAAGTCGTGCTAATTTAAGAGGTGCTGATTTAACAGGTGCTGATTTAAGAGATGCTGATTTAACTAGTGCTAATTTAAGAGATGCTGATTTAACACGTGCTGATTTAACACGTGCTGATTTGACCTATGTATATTTAGGTGGTGTTCAGCTCGAGGCTAACAATAAAATAGATAAAAAATGGCGATTAGTTTGGGATATTCTCAATAATCTAGAAAACAACAAGGACTTAACTAATGCTGATTTAAGACATGCTAATTTAATTGATGCTAATTTAATTGATGCTGATTTAAGACATGCTAATTTAACAGATGCTAATTTAAGTCGTGCTGATTTAACAGGTGCTGATTTAAGACATGCTAATTTAAGAGGTGCTAATTTAACAGATGCTGATTTAACTAACGCTGATTTAACAGGTGCTGATTTAGAAGGAGTTACTTACGACCTAGAAGATGACTACGATGAAGATGAATATGATGAAGATGAATATGATGAATATGAATATGATGAATATGAATTGGACTTGCACTAATTAGGGTCTGCTGAAAAAGTCTTAAACTCAACATTTCATTACAAGTGTCAATATCCCATGGGTTTTATAGATAAGCAAATCTAAGACTTATACTATGGAAGCAAAAGTAAAGATTATCATACAATGGCGATTTTAATTGTTTTTGCAAAAATAGATAAAAAATCTCCTTTAATATTTTTCTTATTAGACTCATTAAGTTCATTGCCAAAATAGCTATTGCCACTTTGGTTTCTGATGTTTCCTTTAATTTTGTTTTAATTAAATTTAACCCATATCTTCTTTTTCCTTCTCCAAATTTTCCTTCTATTCTACTTCTAATTTTTTCGTCTTCTCTTGCTTGTTTTTTCTCTTCTTTTGTGACATTCTTTTTTGGTCTTCCCAAAGCTGGACCACTCATTCTTATTCCTTTTTCTTTACAGTATTTTCGATTATTTTTAGTTCTATAAATGCCATCTACATGAATTGATTCTGGATAATACCCTGTAGGGGTTGAGCCGAGATACGTGTAATACTAAATCCGAGAAATAGAATATACTATTAATAATAAAAATAATGTTAGATAGAATCAATGGCAAGAAAAGTATATTTAGCAGATTATTTGACTAGAGAAGAATTAAAAGAAAAATATTTTTCCAATAAAGATAATGTGGGAGCATCCCAATTTTGCAAATAAAGGAAAAATCAGGATAATGGAGAGGTAAATATTGAGGGTAAGAGCAATGACACCATCAGAAAAGCTAGAATTGGAATCATGCCTAAAACGAGTGAGTGAAATCCTATACAAAAACAGTGAGAGTGAAAAATTAGAGACTCTTGAACAGATAGAAAAAACAGTAAGAGAAGGGGTTTGAGTAGCAACTGATACTGCTGATAAACTTAACAAAAGGCAGATATTTTTTAGACGTAGAGATCTAGAGAAAGCGAGATAACGATCTGCCTTTATTAGATCTAGATTTATGATATTAAGATAACAAAATTAATTCTGGGAGTAGTGAATCATTATGAGTCTGCATCCTCAGTCCATCCAACCCATACCACCTCTGACCCGAGAAGTTGCTCACCAAGCCTTTCCCCAAGGTAATCCCTACATGACCTTGAGAGATGAACTCGGAATATTTTACAATGACTTGGATTTTGCTGAACTCTATGCCACAGAAGGTCAACCTGCTCTGCGTCCTTGGCGGTTAGTTCTTGTCTGTGTCATGCAGTACATGTCTGACTTATCCGACCGAGGAGCCGTAGCGGCTGTGGCTGCTCGCATCGACTGGAAATACGCTCTAGGATTAGAATTGAGCGATTCAGGTTTTGATGCTTCAGTTTTGAGCTTATTTCGTTCTCGACTCCTGAAGGGAGGAAAAGAAAAACTGGTTTTAGATAAGCTTTTAGAACGTTGTCAACAGCTCAATCTGATCAAAGCCCGAGGTCAAGCTCGAACTGATTCGACCCATATATTAGCGTCAATTCGGAATCTGAATCGACTTGAATGCGTAGGAGAAACCCTCAGAGCTGCCTTAAACGCTTTAGCTGTTGTGGCTCCAGATTGGTTATCTTCAGTCATTGAAGACGATTGGTTTGAGCGCTACAGTAAACCCGTCGAAGATTCTCGACTGCCAAAAGGGACAGAAGCTCGTAATCTTATGGCTGAAACCATTGGACGTGATGGCCTGAAAATTCTCGAAGAGCTCTATGACCATCCAGATTCACCCCGATGGTTGCGGGAGGTTCCCGCTGTCGAAACTTTGCGAATGACTTGGGTTCATCAATATTGGGTCAATAATGGTCAACTTCATTGGCGTTCTCACCAAGATCTACCTCCCGCTGGGATGCGCTCAAATTCTCCCTACGACCCAGAGGCTCGTTATAGCAAAAAGCGTCATACAACTTGGCTCGGTTACAAAGTTCATCTGAGCGAAACCTGTGAAAAGAATCAAGTGCATCTGATTACCAACGTAAAAACCACGGAGGCACATTTGGCTGATGTCGACCAAATTGAATCAATTCATCAATCCTTAGCGCAAAAGGAATTATTACCCAAAGAACATTTGGTAGATACGGGTTATGTGGATGGAACTCTGTTGGTTGAGAGCAAACAACAATATGGGCTTGACCTAGTGGGTCCAGTCCGAGAAAACGTAAGTTGGCAGTCAAAAGAGCCTGATGCCTATGATCTGAGTCGATTTAAAATCAACTGGAAAACTCAACAAGCCACGTGTCCTCAGGGGGTTAAAAGTACCAAGAAATGGACGGTTCATCAAGACCAATGGGATAATACGGTCATCGGGATTAAATTTCCTCGCCAAGCTTGTCGAGAGTGTCAGTTCCGTCACTTATGTACCCGTTCTCGGACTGAACCCAGAGAGCTAACTATCCGTCCGCAGCAAGAGTATTTAGCAATTCTCAAAAGACGCCAACAGCAACAGACTAAAAAATGGTCGAAGCAGTATAACCGCCGTGCGGGAGTAGAGGGGACAATTTCTCAGGGCGTACGTGCCTTAGGGTTACGGAACTGTCGTTATGTTGGTTTGGAGAAAGTGCATTTACAACACATCTTTACAGCAACGGCAATGAACGTGTTTCGTCTGTTCGCGTGGTTTGAGGGAGTGCCTTTATCTCAAACTCGTGTTTCTTCCTTTGCTAAGTTAGCTCCAGGTTAGCTAGACTAGTGATTTTTTTTCTTCAACCTGCTTTTTGTTAAGTTCATCAGCAGTATCAGCAACTGTACAGAAAACCACGCTAAGGCTGTATTGCTTACTGGATATACTTTCTAGCTCTTTGAAATCTATTCAGCCCAAAAAAACTTACCAGAAATCCAAATCTGCTAGTTCATCAATAGTTTCAATATCCCGCAGTGGTCGTAATGTCCCATCTTTTAAATCTTCAGGCAAATTAAACTGATAGCGTCCCAACATATTGATATGAGAATGAGATAGAGGAGACAAACGAGCCTTATCTTCTTCTTTAATCTCCCACCCACCTTCCTCTAACTGATTGATAGCTGCATTCATGTAATAGGTATTCCATAGCACCAGCACGTTTGTTACCAAGCCCAAAGTTCCCAACTGTTCCTCTTGACCTTCACGGTAACGCTCCCGTATTTCACCTCGACGACCGTAGAATATCGCTCTAGCTAAACTATGACGGCTTTCTCCACGATTTAGTTGAGTCAGAATGCGACGGCGGTAAGCTTCGTCATCAACATAATTGAGTAAATACAAGGTTTTGGTGATTTTTCCCAACTCGCCAATGGCTTTAGCAATAGTACTCGGTTTTTTACCTCGCTGTAATGCCCTCATGATTTCTGTCGCACTCACTGTACCTAGCTTTAACGAACCTGCTACCCTCAACATATCATCCCAATTTTGCTCGATTAATTCAGTTTTCACGGTTTGTCGTGCCAAGTTATCTAACAGTCCATAATCAGCTTGAGAATCTAGCCTCCAGAAACGAGCCGAACCTGCATCTGCCAATCGGGGTGAAAATTGATAACCCAAGAGCCAGAACAAACCAAATATCACATCGCTATAGCCAGAAGTATCGGTCATTAATTCCTTGGGACGTAGACTGGTTTGCTGTTCCAATAAACCTACCAATACAACCAATGAATCTCTCAAAGTACCAGGAACAACCAAGCCATGAAAGCCAGTAAATTGGTTGGAGGTGTAATTATAGTAAGTGACTCCCCGACCACGATTGAAGTATTTGCTGTTTGCCCCAGCATTGAGAGTTTGCACGGGAACAACAAAGCGCATTCCATCAGCCGAGGCTACTTCACCACCACCCCAGCTTTTAACAATAGGAATTTTTGTTTGAGCATCAACTAAACGTGCATTAGCTTTGGTGACAGTATCAGGACGGAAATAATTCTGTTCAACCCAGGATAAGCGACCTCTAGTAAGTGCAGGGATTCTCTTTCTTACCAGAGGCGACAATCCAATATTACAACCTTGAGCGATAAGTACCGCACAGATACTAGTTGAGAGGTCTTTAACTTTGGCAAAAGTTTCATTAAGATGGGTAAATTCATTCATAAAACCCGTTTTGGCATTGATTTCCAATAAAACTTCGGGGAGATCTACCTGGGGCAATAATGACTCTACTTTATCTCTGAGTTTTAGATAACTTTCTGGAGCATCTAATTTATCCAGATTGCTGATAGTAAGGCTTTCCTTACCTTTCTTATCTACCTCAATTCTGACCTCTGAGTTTTGAGGTAAGTTCTTAGCAGTTTTAGTATAGGCTTGGTTCAACTGCTCATGTAATACCTTCAGTTCTGGTTCTGGTTTGGAGTTGAGTTCTAAAGTTCGACAGACAGATGTTCGTGCCGATTCCCATGCGTCTCCCTTGAGTAGCTTGGCACGGGGATTACTCCATCTTTCTCCTTTGGAAACAAATAGATCCCGACGGCGTAACGCTTCTAGTAGTTGCCCCAAAACGCAGAAAGTGTAAGCACGACGATCAATATTGCCATTTGTATCCACTACCCAAACAGCCCATTTTTTATCGACTATATTTAGCGGTGCAGTATCCATTAGGGGGTTTCTTTTACCTTCAATGGATTGGAGAAATTGCCACGCTTTGAGAACTTTTTGACCAGCTTGATTGCCTTCAAAATCGATAATTGAAAGCAATTTGGGAAGAAACCGACGAACCGAACGCCATTGCTTGAGTAACTCATCATAGTAATTATCTTCTGGGGGACGAGCTATATCTTCTACATCATCAATAGCTGAACTCAATTCTTCTGGAGTTAATTGACGCCAAACCTCTTCTCTGACCTGAATATCCTCGGTAGCAGGATTAAGGAGAATCCTACAGGCAATAGCTAGTTGTAATGCAGCAGCATCTAAATCTTTGAGAGTTCGTAGACGATTCTTCTTCCCATCTATTTGAGACTTAGCCAAAATATCTTTGACCAATAAATTCAAAACATCGAGAGCATCGTCAATGGCGGTCGCTTCCATGACATACACCCATGCTACCAAAGTAGCAATTCTTCTTTCGGTGGACATTCTGGCAATTGCTTGCGCTCTGAGGGTAAAAGCAGCTTTTGAGAGAGCCTTGAAACGAATTGGCGGTATTTTGCCTACATCCAGTTGATTAATACCTAAAGCGCGAATTATCATTAAGCGATTTAAGGCATTAACTAAACTAGGCCCACTTTTTCGGGTGGGTGATTTTCTGAGCTGTTCCAAGGGAGTAAATCTGACTTTCTCTTCTACAATAATTAAGGCTTCTAGATTCTCTATCTGCTTTTTATTGGGTAACTTAGAGAGGATTTTCCAAGTACGATTAGCTACTCTTTCTCTGACTGCGGATATCAAACGAGATAATACTGTAACCCCTGGTAGTAAGATTTTCTGCTCAACTAATCTAGCTGTGATTAAATCAAACATCATCGAAGGACTTTCCCCACCTATCCAAGTCCTCTGATATAACCAACGAACTAAACGCCAGTGTCCTGGCTGCTCACTGAAATCACGATAACCATAATATTTTTTTATTACTAAGGTATGCTCCCAGTGGGTGTTAGAGCGAAGTAAATATTGTGGCAGACAACTTACGTCTTTGATTTCTAGCTGAGATGCCAAATAATCAACTACTCCTTGAGGGACATTAATGGGATTGATTAGAAATGTTCCCAGGAAGCGAGCCGTACATAGCTGGATGGCAAAACCGAGCCGATTATAGTCACCACGACATTTTTGGACTAATTGTTTGGCTGCATCATCAAGATAAAAATAATGAGCCAGTTGTATTGAAGTTGGTTCACCAACATAATGTCCGTAACTATGTTGCTGTTCTGATGTGAGAAATCTAGATGACAAAGCTTAAAATTGGGTAATGTATCAATAAAACTGTAGTCTATTTGGTACACTTAAAAGTAACGAAGCTATTAGGGCTTGAGCTACCCAAAAACGGGAGGGTTTAAATGGTACAGAAGGTAGCTATTTACTGTCGGGTTTCGACTGCTGACCAATCTTGTTCCCGTCAAGAACAAGACTTATTAAGGTACGCCAAAAAAGCAGACTATGAAGTCGTTGGTGTTTGGAAAGAGACAGCTAGTGGCAGTAAAAATAATCGCCTCCAAAGAAAGCAAGTGATGAATTTGGCTCAAGGGCGAGAAATTGATGGTGTACTGGTTACAGAATTAACTCGTTGGGGTCGCTCGACTATTGACCTAATAACTACTCTACAAGAGTTAGCTCACTGGGGAGTGTCTATAATAGCTACCACTGGGCTTCATTTTGATCTAAATACACCTCATGGAAAATTGATTGCTTCGGTGATGGCTTCTCTGGCTGAATTTGAAAGAGATTTGGTTAGAGAACGAGTTTGTTCTGGTTTAGCTGCTGCTAAGGCTAAGGGTAAAAAATTAGGTCGAAAACCAGGACAAAGAGTCAAAGCAGATAAATATGCCCCCAAGGTTTTGCAGATGGTAGCAGAGGGTCATTCGTATCGGCAGATTGCTCGTGAACTTCATCTGAGTAAGACTACAGTTAATGAGATTGTCAAACGTCATCGAGGGACAAATGTAAATTCATCCCGAACATGAAAGTTTTTTTTGGAGTGGGTAGAAGAACGTTTTGATTCTGAGTTTTGTGACCTTCTTGAAGTTAATAAACGTTGAGCAGAGCCTGAAACTCTCGCACAGCATTAGCTATAGCCTTAGCGTGGTTTTCTGTACAGTTGCTACTCAAACCCCGAGAACAAGTATTAGAATACGTGAGTCCAGAAATCGCCCTTTTTTTATCGAAAAGAAAACAGGAACAAAACAAGGGAAAAAGCGAACTCTAAAAAGTTGTGTAGGAAAATTAAAAATAAGCAAAAAACAAGGAGACAAATTAGGCATAGAGGCTTATAAACGCCATAGTCCCTTGTTAGAAAAGTGTTGTCTGGTGTTGAGTGCCAACGAATCTTATCAAAGGGCCGAAAATGACATTTTACTGTTAACAGGATTAAAAGTAGGACATTCAACTCATCAACGCAAAGTACAACAAATAGAGGTAAACATAGGGTTCGCGCAACGAAGTGCAACTTACAAAACAACCATTGCTATATGACTCTTTCAACGTTTTAGTTAAAAAATATTACTACATATAGTATTATCTTTATTCATAAGTTTTACAAATATAGCTTTAACAGTTAATTTGACAAACATTCAATAACATGAGGTCAAGTATTGCGAAGTTAAATGATAAGGATGACGTAATCTAAACTTGCCCATAAATGATGTTTTGTAAGGCTATGCTTAGGAACAGAAAATAAACTCTTGGCAATATATATTTAAAATAACTTCCCCATAAATGACTTTTCTTGGACAAGTTTGATTTAAATAACTTATTAATCGAGGCTAAAAAGTGACTAACTTTAACTAAATTTTATCAAGTTGCACGCTTGTTGCACCAACCCTATGTTTCCGCCTAGTGACAGCTTCCCTAGCTTTACGCTAGTTTAGTTAATTTTGATGAAAGTTTTGACATCCATTTCATCTAAAGGTTCTTCTACGGCATTTCTTAATTTATTAAGGTCAAATTCTGTGTCTGTCGTAGCAGTAACTTTGATATTAACAATCATGTCTTTAGATTCATCAGATAGGTTTTGCAGAACATCTATAATTTCAAATAGCTGTCCTTTATCGGCGGATATATCCATGGAATAAATTTTGGCAGGTTGTTTTCCTTGTTTAATATCCGTGACGATTGTCTTCTCGATACTACTATTAGTTGGTTTTTCCACGATCACCTTATCTGTTGATGTGGTTTCTGGATATGGTTCGATAGTTGGTTCTTTTACACTAGGATTAAGAGTAACCAAAGGCTTATAAGATTGTTCATCAGGAGTTTGTGTTTTTATTTTTTGGTTAATTTCTTCCCGTAGTTGTTCAATTAATTCTGATGTCAGTAGGTAGCCGTTTAAGTCTAATTCATCTAGGGGAATTGAGGTTTGATAGCTAATTAAGCTAATATCTTCTACCACAGGTAGTTGAATGGGAGTCGGGAGTTGGGCGTTACGATTTTGGGAGTTAGCAGTTTGGGACTCGTTCACAGTTTGCCAACCATTAATATTTATACTGGGAATGTAGCCAAATTTTCCTTGTTGGATAGCAGAGGCGATCGCCCTTACTATAGGTTCACTACTTATCAATTTAGGATAACTGGGAAAACGGAAAAAGTAACTGACTAAATCACTAATTTTCAGATAAGGTTTTTCTGGGGTTAAATTAGCTAATCGGAACATTTTATTAACTGTCAAACTCTCAAAAACATGATTTTTTAATGCTTCTAAAACTTTCTCTTGCAGTTTATCCGAGACATTTATTTGTGATTGTAAATCGATGTTTTCTAACCTAATAGGATTTTGAAACTCCCCAGAAGTAGATTGTGTCATTGCATTGGGTACACCAATAAATACCTCCTGATATAGTTTTCTTAAAGAAGCATTTAAATCTGCAAGACAGGTTTTTTCTTTGCCTTTCAATTCTTCAATATCTTCGGCACTAAATTTATATTTCTGTTTTTGTTCAAGGAGAGAGGCGATCGCCAACTTAGTTCGAGAGGCAGTTCGGGCTTTATCCATTTGCACCGAAGAAGGTACAACAAAAGCAAGAGCGTTTTTATATTCCCGTTTATCATTACCTCTATACTCTAACCAGTGCATAATGTCAGAGGCGATCGCTTCGGGGCTTTTTTCTGCCCATGATGGTTCTAAATAGACAACTTGAAATTGAGGTAAACGATCTTGAATGCGACTAGAATCCGTTGCCCAAACTACTACTTTACCCTTACCAGACTGAAGATTTTTTTCCAATTGAGAACGAATTTGGTTATTAACTTCCTCACTGGTTTGTTTATTAACTTCATCCGCCACTAGCTTATTAAGATTAGCTTTGGTTTCAAAACGATAACGCTTACCCACATAATGCAAGTACAAAAGTTCTTCTTTTAAATCAGAAAGGGCGGCAGTGATAATATTGCGATCAATCTCAGGAGTTAAACAACTTTGAGCGATTTCTTGCTCCATTACTCCCCTTTCTTCCCCCTCTTTAGCACCAAAAGAATAAAGCATAATTGCCGTAGCCATACGAGTACCGATATTGAAATTAGCAAGAGCAGGAGAATCACTAGCAAACCGTTTATTAACAATATTAACTTTGGCTTTCCTGCTAATTAAATCTGCCGAGAAAACCGCATCATAAGCGTTTCTTTCCCCAATTTGGCTAAAAAAGGACTGTCTTACCGCGCTGTCTTCCAAAGGCACATTACAGGGGCTTAGTAGCAACGATGTGTCATTATTTTTCCAGAGATAGTAGATAACCGTAGCCAGAAATTGCAATGCTCCTCTGGTACGTTGATAACTAGGCAAACTTCCCCAACGGTTATACATTAAATCCAGTAAGTCAGGGTGAAACGGGTAGCTATATTCAATTCTTTCTACCAATAAATTAACATCTTGGTCAACTTGTTGCTTTTCTCGGCTAGTTTCGGCGAAGGTTTCCCTATATTTGCGGTAAAGTTCCCCTTGTTGTCTAGCTATTTCTCTAATAATGTTAATATCACCAATGTCTGCAAAAAGACGTTTCTGCACTACTCGCATCACTTCATCCCCAGAAACGGGTTCTTTCTTTGCATCCATGCGCGAAACTAATTTATCGAGAATCCCCAAAACTCCTTCACTGCCCACAGCTTCTTGCACACTGGCTTGAAGGGAGTAAACCATCACCGCATTAGGTAATTCTGTAACTACTTCCGTTAGTCTTTGGATGAAGGTTAAGACTTGTTTGCCAAAGGTGGAGTCTCCCACTACTAATGCCATGGCGGTTTCTACATATACTAATACTTCATCCATGAGAATTAGTAGGGGTTGATTGCCAAATAGCTTTCTTAAGACATCATTACCAGGGGCAATCCTTTTTTGATCTTGTTCGGCTACAAGGGCATAACTTTTTTCTCCTCCTATCTGCCATGCTAAATATCCCCAAGGGGTTAAGATTTTTTTGCCCTCACTTTCTAACTTATTTTGACTTATTAAAGGGGGCAAATTACTCGGAATATCATTAAAGTTCGTTCCTGTGCTAGCATCCACATCTAAGCCTATGAAGGATAATACTTTTATCTTGTCGGGCTTGGGTAGTTGTTGAATTTCTGGGATGTGTTCTAATTCTTGTCTGTGTTGGGTGACGTGGTAAAGGCTAATTAGGGTATGGGTTTTACCACCACCAAAGGGAGTGCGTAGTTGGAGAATGCGATCTCCCCCCTGTCCATTTAAGCCTTTTAAGACATCGTTGAGTAATTGTTTTAATTCTTTGGTGAGGTAGGTAGCCTCGAAAAAACCACGGGCATCTCGATAAACATAAGGGCAACTAACATCATTTCTGATAACAGCACCTAATTGAGCGGCGTAGGTAGCGTTATCTAGTTTTCCCTCTCTAATGTCAGGGTGAGGGGTAACTACTTGTGTCCATGATTTTAGTTGATATGCTTTACTCATAATCGATGTCCCTTTTCTTTCTATTCATCATTGTATTGTATGAAGGGCATCTTATTTAGTTTCTCTTGTAATTGTTTCAAGTTAACTAAAAATATAACGGTGTTTAATTACAAACAGGTTTTATAAAAAGTTTAATCAGTGATTTTTATTTATCATAATTAGTTAATTAATTTTCCTGATATTATCCTTGTCTAATTCTTCTCTCTATTTCCACTTGTTTAGCAGTTAATAAAAGTTCTTCTTGGGCGATAATTTCGGCTCTAATAGCCCTCAATTTTTTCCCTAATTCTGATGGTTGTTTTCTTGATTTATGTTCAGATTTTTCGGTTTGATATATTCTCTCAATATAACTCGCTATTTCCTCTAATTTAGAAGTAGGTAATTTATCTAAATAGTTATTAATTTTCTCTTTTATTTGTAAATTTGTCATCGCTTTTTTCTCCTAAATTTTAGTGATCTAATCCGAAAGTATTTTTACACTGGGATATTTTAGTATTTTACTATCTTGAGTTATAAGAGGGCAGTCGTAAACCATAGCGGTAGCCACAATAATTTGATCTGCTGGATCTTGATGAAATCCATCTAATTTGGTAGATTGTAAAATTATAGGTAAAGTTAAATCCAATATTTTAATATCGGGATATTTCATCGCAGAATTTAGCCATTCTTCTACACTGCATTGAAATTGAAGACGATTTTTTTCAACTAATTTTGCTATTTCCCAACAAGAAATCATACTTATTCCTAATCCTTGATAGCGATACTTTTCAATTAAATTGAGATTTTTATTTGTTAGTTTTTCATGTTTAGTAATCCACCAAATCCAAATATGAGTATCAAGAATAATCACATCATTGCCTCCCAATCTTCAACGGCTACAGGTTCATAAGGATCTTCATAATAAATTAATGTTCCTTCTAAAGATGGTGAATTTAATTTACTATTTTCTAGCTCTAAGTTTCTTGTTTTTTCAGATGATTTGTTATGGATGTAATTTTGTTCTAAGAATGAAACAAAATCGATAACTTCTTCTTGTTTTTCTGGTGGTAATAATCGCCATTTGTTAATTAAAATTTGTTCGGTATTCATGGTTATTTTTATTAGTTACTATTGTTGGGAATGGATAAGTTTTCTGCTAATTTTATTAATCCATCAATGGATAAATCTTCATCTATCATTACCCAATGAATGCCATAACCAGAGGGAGAAATTTTATATACTTTTCTTTCCATTTCACTGGCTTGATCTAATTTTTTTGATACCTCTGATAAGGGCAAATGGTAAGTTTTTTGATCAACTGTTAAAATGATTTCTCTTTCTGTAAAATTGATGGATTGAATATCATGTATTTTGTTCATTAGTTACCTCCAAAAAATTGATTCCATGCTTCGGCTATTTCATCTAAGTTTTGTAATAAAATTTTTCTAACTTCTCTCATCTCTTTTTTATTCATGTTATAGGTATGGGCTTCTTCGATGGAATATTTCTCAATATCTAACCAAAATTTACATTCTTTTTCTCCTTTTTGAATATGAATATGTATGGGTTCATTCCCTTCATTAGCATAAAAGAAAAATCGCCATCCTTTTATGTATAAAACTGTGGGCATAATTAGTGATTTATGATTCTGATATAAATTGATACTATCATTGCGAATAATAACCAATCCTCTACTTTGATAATTTGAGATTATTTCGGCATTTTTTGATTATAGTAATTAAATTGTCATAAATTTATTTCCTTCGCAATGAATCATGATTTAACCACCTCCTCTCGTGAATAAGTTATCTTCAATGGTGCGCTTCCATGATGCTAATAAAGTATCGATCGCCCTTTGTTCGGTACTTCGGGTAACATTACTATTAATAGTTTCAAGGGACTCGGTATTTGCTCCCTTTTCCCCTCCTCCTGTGGGAGAGGAGTGAGAGCTACCCGTTAAAGCTCTTCCTGCTAAGGATTGGGCTACTAATTTAAGTTTATTGCCGTCTGGTTGAGCTAAGGTTAGATAATTATTGATTTCTGAGGGCTTATGCTCCGCTAACCATAATAAACGGTGCAAAATATCGATTAAGGTGGGGTCAATGTCACCTCTTACTGCTTTTCCAGAAGAAGATTTAACCTTACTACTAGCGCCCTTGCCCGAAGACAAATTAACCTCATCTCCAGCCTCTCTCCGAGAAGACGAGGATTTGTTAAATTCCTGTTTACCTAAAGTATCGGCTCGAATGCCTAGGGTTTCATTTTTTCCCCTGTCTAGGTAGTTACGCAGTTGTACTTTATTCTTATCCTTCTTCACAAGGGCGGTTTTACTATCGGTTAAGCCACCAATGCCGTCTAATTCCACACCGACACCCCTAGCTAAGGTGTTGGCTTCGTCAAATTCCACCACTGCTTCCCCGTATTCATAACGAGCCAAGATATAGTATTGAGTGGGTTTATCCACCGCAGAAACGCCTTTTTGGTCACATCCTAACACTTCTTTGAGGATGGTTTCCGCTACTTCTTTCTGCACTTCGTCTAAGAAGGTACTAGCCTCTAATTCTTCCCCGTTGGGCAATTCTACGGTGTCATATTGGGTATAAGCTCTTAATCCTGCACCAACACAAGCAATAACGAGATCTGCACCGCTAACTCCCTCATTCATCAAGGTTTTAACTCTTTCTTGGACAATTTCCCTTAATTCGGGTTTCACATCCATTGCATAATCGCCCACTATGGCATTAATCCGTTTACGCGCCACTAAGAAGATACTCGAAGCAAGGGCTGCAGAATTTTGTGCAATTAGTCTTCCTTCTCTTTCAGTATTTAGAGGAAAAGCCTCAACAATAACAAATTTTGCCTGTCTGAGAGATTCTATTAAGGTTGTCCAGCCTGATGTAGTTTTATGGGCATAGACAATGGCAATAATTCCATTATCTTTCAAAACTCGGTTAGCTTCACAGAAGGCTTCGTGCATCATGTCTTCATAAGCCCAAGATGCCTTTTTTTTATCCCCGTCATGGCGATGAGAAGACATAATGGCTTCTTTTTTCTTGGGTGTCAGTTGACTTGAGAAGTGTTCTGAGTATAAATGTCCAAGACTACGTTTTAACCATACATAGAAGTAATCAGACAAGTCAGCATAAGATACACTATCAAAATAGGGGGGGTCTGTTATGATTGCATCTAATGATTTATTTTCTAAGGGTAAAGCCATTGATGAACCACGATAAACCTTACCATAATTTATTAAGTCGTTATTGGGAGCAAGGTTTAAAAAGCGTGACTCCTTATTGTTGGTTTTAATTCTTTCCGACCCAATCTCCTGATTATTTGATGGTTGTGGGGATTGCCTCACTCTCGTTTGTGATGACTGACTCAGATTATCTAATATTCCTTGATTGGTGCTTTCTCTTTCAATAAATAATGTTATCCATTGTAAAGCACGAAATACATTACCAGAAGCATTACCTAAAGGATTGATTTCAGGAAAATCCCATACCATCGGTAAGGCTTGGCGACTAAAAGTGTTGCCTATTTTTTCGCCTGTATTTGTCCATTTTGTTAATGAGCTATTGTAATCAGAGAGACGATCGCAAAGAATCCCTAAATAAGTAGAAACAGCCTTAGCAAACTCTTGTTTTTCTTCTTCAGATTGCCAACTACCAGTTTTTAAAATGGAATCCTTAACGATATTATCAGCATTATTATTACTGCTTATCCCCTTAACAGTTTTCGAGACTGCCGCATTATCATTAGGATTGTTAGAAGTGCTATTTTCCTGATCAATTCCGAATCCTGAAGCCCGATCTTGTTTTGCCGTTTCATCCTCATGAAGTGACGCAGTGCGATCTCCCAAAGTCGTTTCACAATTGCCTTTTTCCCCGTCAGTATTATAAGAAGTGAGATCGCCCAGTGCTGTTTTAAGGTTCTCCTTGTCATTAGCAGAGGTATTTCCTGTTAAATCTTTATCGGTGTAGCTTTTCTCCCCCAAAGCAATTCCTTCATTGCTTAAACAACTTTGAGATTGCTTCATTTTGTTTGCAATAACAGAAGGCGAATCATTCCCGATGACACTATCACCATCCGCCATGACAGAATCTCCCATCATTTCGTCATGAGCTAACCGCACCCATTTAACAAACGTCATCAAAGACAGTAGCTGACGAGATGTAAATAGCTGATGAAACTGTGACATTCCATAGAGAGGAACTTTAAAATTCAAAGTATCTTGATTCTGTATGGGTTCATCGGGTATAGTTAAACCAGTATCTTGACAAAGTTTTTCTAACCGTTGCTTAATGGCTTCCTCATCGGGGATATATTGCTGAAAATCATTAGCAGAGAGATAGGTTTTACCCCTAGCGTCAGGAGTTGTACAGACGATCGCTATTAACTGGTGTCCAATTCTTCCAGCTTTACCTTCTGCTTTGACTTGCTTAACATTAATAGTAGTACCGCAGTGATGACAAGTAGAATTACCCCGTGAACTACCGAGAGAGGGATCAAAGCCCAAATCCTTTGCGGTTGTCGCTTCCACTACCTTGAACTCTACCTTCTTCGTCTGATAATTAGGACTGATTTTCAAAGCTACATACTTTTTCGACTTCTTACAAAGCCAAGTTTGACGCACCAAAGGCACATCCGCCCCACATTCAGGGTTAGGACATTTAACCGTGCGAGTCCATAAATAAGCTACAGGTACAAGCCTTGGGGATAAACTTAAATTTAACTGTTTTGCCTTAGTTTTAACTATATTCCCTAAATCTAACTCTCCTTGCTCATGGGATGGCTCTACATCTTCCCCTATCTTAATCTCTGGGTATAAATCGCCAATTTCAGCCCTTACCTTTTCAATTACCCAGTTACCCCACTTTTCCACTTCCGTAGCCAACGGCTTACCGTATTTTTGAGGATAAACTAGGGTACAAAGTTCGATGATATGGGCAACAGGATTTAAATCAACTGCGTAGGTTTCACAGCCTAAGCGCAACGATTCCAAAGGGATAGCACCTCCTCCTGCAAACATATCCAACACTTTGGGTGGTGGTACTTCTTTTAAGGGGGTATTAGCAGGTAAACCTAATCTGTCTCGTTGTGCCTCTAAAATACTTTTTTTGGCTTTGTTTATGGTATTCTCATCCGCTTCCCACTTACACAAGTCAATCATCGTCTTACTCAATGCCGTGCGTTTTTGGGGGGTTGAGGGCGCCTGAATAAGGGAAGCATAAATCGCCGCCCGTGCCGCTACTAATGGTCGTCTTGCCCACCATAAATGTAGAGTAGAAATATGTCCTTTACGAATCGATTTTTCTCTAGCAGATTCTTTGGATATTTCAGCAATGGGGATGTAGTCTTCTATCAGGCGGCGATCTTCGGTCATAAACTTTAGCACTTGTAATTATTTCAAGTGTAAAGCAAAATCGGGCTGTTATGGCAACTCTTCTTCTTTCGTCATGGCGAACGATAGTGAAGCCATCTCGGAGTCTCTAAATAAAGGAGATTGCTTCAGATTGCTTCGTTGTCTCGCAATGACTATTCTGACTGATTATTTATTGACAAATATCATCGTACAAATCGTCCCAATCTTTATTTATTTTATTAATTAAATCTATTTTTTCTGTCGAGAACCTGCTTTTATTTGTTTTTCTCTAGCTATTGCTGTAGAAGAATTATCAAACATTTCATAATAGACTCATTTAACAATATTATATTTTTTAGTAAAACCATCAATCAATTTATTTTTATGTTCATAAACTCTTCTAATTAAATCATTTGTTACTCCTACATAAAGCACTTTATTATATTTATTTGTCATTATATAAATATAGTAATTTCTATCCATGATTTAATGATTGATTTTAACGTTATCTGTCTTGGATTTGCGAGGATGTTCGATTCTTTTTGCTGTCTTGAAAAAATCTTCATTAACTTCAGGTATATCGCTAAAATCAATATCCTCGTCAGACATTTCCCAGACGATTTTTTGTCTTTCTTCCTTTGACATATCAGAAAAGTTTTTCTTACTCATACCGTTTTCTTTGCCGTTTAGAGGCTTTTCTCGCTGAAATAAATAGCATAATTTTAGATTAATTTTACCCATGATAAAGAAGTAGAAACAGAATTATATAATCGAGAATCTGCTGTCCATAATTCCACACTGAAACGATTAGCTAAAGCTAAATAATGAGCATCATAAGTAGCAGGAAGACGAAATAAATTTGCTAGTTTCATTGCATCTCTGTGCAAGTTTTTATCTCCATAAAAGCTAATATTTAAACTCATAGCTTCTTCTAGGAAATCTTGTGCTTCAGATTCAGTTATTTGCCCTGCAATAACAGCACGGTGAAAAGCATTGGTAACTTCATACATTATCAAGGTGGGTGCTATCAAAGTATAATTTTTTTCCTGCCATTCTCGTAACTTTTGAACATAAATAGAATCAGAATTATTTTGACTCAAATAACGAATCACAAAACTAGCATCAAGACAAATTCTATTAATATTCATTACTCTTTATTACTTGTTATTTTTACTACCAAAACAACTATTTATCAGTTCATCCTGTTGGGCAATACGCTCATCTCTAGTAATTTTTATATATTCATCTAAAGGTGGTTCAAATGCTTTTCTTTCTCTTTTTGTCAAACTGTTATCTTGAACTTTATCAATTGTTGTTTGATTATTTTTATTTTGTATATTAGGTTGTATTCTTGACTCTAATAATTCTCTTTCTTCTGGAGTTAAAGAATCAATAATTGTTAAAATAGAATCCACTAATTTTATATTCATAGGTTTGATTTATACTCCTGTCAAGATTTTTGCAACTAACATCTTTTAATTCTATCGCAACGCCCTAAATGGAATTTAATTATGATGATACTTTGCTAAAGTTGAACCACCAATAATATAACGAGTTACTTGTTTTACCTCCTTCACATTTCCAGCTAAAGCTACCGCAGGATTTTGAATAGTAATTAGTTGTGGTGCATTAGTTTTACAACCCCATACCACATATAACCAGTAACTATCTCCTAATTGTTGCGCCCTTCGCCATTCATTGTTAGTTAGGCAAATATCTTGATTAAAATCCGCTCTGCCCTTTACCTCAATCCTTCTTACTAGAACATTGTTACTATCATCTTCGACATTTTTAACGCTACGAATATCAAAACCGCAACCATCCCGAAGTTGACTAACATCAGTAGGTATCCAACCCCTTTCCCTTTCATAGTTCATCACATACTCCATGGCGATCGCCTCTACCTCTTCATCACTACGCATATTGCCACTGATAGTATTGGGAGTAGGAATTACTAGAGCAGTACCCTGATAAATAATTTTCCCAGGACGCACTAATTGAAGATAACTTAATTGATTTTTTTTGTTATTGTAACGTTCTTGTAGTGAATCAATTTTATTCTTTGCATTATCCCTAGCTATGCGGAAAGTATCATCCCCTTTTGCTACTTTACTAGCCAATTTAAGGTGCGCACTACGAGCCTCTTTTATGGCAGAATTCATGGCTTGTTCAAGATAATCTTGACGAATTTTTAATTCTCGTTGTCGTTTCTGGGATTCCTCTTGTTTGAGGGGAAATTGTACTTTTACTTTTAACCATTTCTCGATGATATTTTGTTGTTCACTGGTGGGAGGGGATAAGAGAGAATGAGTAGGAGTAACGAATGGGGAGTTAGGAGATTCGGAGTTGGAATTTATTAATGAGGAGTCAAAAGTTTGAGATTGAGAGTTAGCAGGAGTATTCATTCCTAAATTTGCTCTGTCTTTTTGCTGATTCCCAATTGCTGTATTATCTCCAATTCCTAAATCTGAATTCCCAATTGCTGTGTTATGTTCAATTCCTAAATCTGAATTCCCAATTGCTGTATTATCTTCAATTTCTAAATCCAAATTCTCAGTCTCTACATTTTCATCTAACCAAAAATCATTAATTTGTGGGTTGCCATTATGACTAAATCCAAAAGACTGATTGCCTCTGTTTTTCTCACCATTTTCATTACAATCCAAATTACCAACTTGCTGACTATTTTTACCTTTATCCCGATTTCCTATATTGTTCCCAAATCCTAAATCTGAATTCTTAATCCTCAAATTGTTGCCAATTTCTGATTCCCCATTCCTGATTCCTATATTATCCCCACCCCCAAAATTAGCGCTAATTGCCGATTCATCAAGGGGAGTTAAATCATGAAGACAATCGGTAGAAATAAGCTGATATTCCCCCTCAACTTCCTCCAACACAGCTTTCATTACCGCCCTAATAATCGTTGGTTTACCCTTTATATCTTCCCCAGTAATTTCGACTTGATAGAAATGAATTCGATAAGGTTTAACCGCATCAGCATCACTAAATAACGCCGACTGGAAGCCCACCGTTTGAGCTAATTTATAGTCTAACCGTTCTGAGATTGCCCCAAATAAAGGATGTCCTGGGGAAACAAATTCCGCATCAGCATAGGAGACTTCTTCTAGCTTCTCCTTATAAAAAGTAAACTTCTTATATTCCTTTTCGGCGATACCTAATCTCCTGGTTGCATCCAGAAGAGGAGATCTAAATTCTTCCTTTAAATAGGGGATACGCCATAAACCATCGGCTCTAACTTCTAATTTTATTACTAAATATTCACAGGCACGGGCAAAAAATTCCTCCACATAACGAGGCATTAATCGTCTTTCTTCTGACACAAAATCTTGCTCTTTGGTTTTGCGCACCTGAGACAAATCAACATGGGAAGTAGCCAAGGCGATTCCTGTTGCTTCTTCTAACTCTTTGAGTTTGTTTGGGTCTAATTTTTCTACTGTTTCATAGGCTTTTTCTTCATAAGGCTTACCGTAGGTTGCATCTTTGATTAAGTCTTCAAAATTAATGTTGTTAACCTGTAGAAGTTGACCAATGACATCAAATACTTTGTCACCCATAACTGCTTTAATTTCTTCTAATTTTCGCAGTAATTTATTTAAAACGTTCCCCTCAACGGTATTGATTGCCACGAAGTTAAATACATATACATCTTTGGTTTGTCCAATACGATGTATTCTCCCCATACGTTGCTCTAATCGATGGGGCGACCATGGTATATCATAGTTAATCATCAGGTGACAAAACTGTAAATTTATCCCCTCTCCCGCCGCTTCTGTTGCTAGACAAATTTGTTTATTGAACTGAAAATCTTTTTGAGCTACTTTACGGGCGATCGCATTCATTCCCCCATGAATTTCACACACGGAGTAACCCCATTTAGTCAAATTTTCTTTGAGATAACTAAGGGTATCACGATGCTCTGTAAAAATTAATAACTTACCGTCACCACTACTCAATTCATTAAATTCAGCCTCATTTAAACATTGTTTGAGGGCATTTAACTTGGTTTCTTGCCCTTTTTGAATAGTTTGTTCAGCCAATCTAACTAATTGCTTTAAATCCTTTAATTCGGCTTCTAACTCATCTAATTGTTCTGCTACCGTCGCATTTACAGAAAAATCTTCCAATTCATCTTCGGTAAAATCATCATCTTCTAATACATCTTCGACAACATAATTATTCTTGGTTTTATTTTTTGCCGAGTTATTGGTATATGAATTACGACTACTTGAAAAGCCATTGTTAGCATCATCATTAGGCATCGAACCATAATTAATCCGTCCTAACTCTAATAATCGTTTATGTTGCTCATAGGTAGAGAGATTTTGTAATTCTTCTAATAAGTCTGTGAAACGTTTTTCCCGTTTTTTGAGAGAACTATAAATAGCATTTAAACTACTAGCCAAACGCCTTTGTAATACTGTTCTGGCTAAAGCCACCGCTCCTTGTTTTTTACCTTTCGTACGTCCTAAATAACAGTTGATATACTCCGTTACCTGGTCATATAAATACTTTTCTGTTGGGGATAGTTCAAAGGGTACTGTTTTGGCGTTTCTTTGTTTAAATAGCTTTTTACCTTCAAAATCTCTTAATTCTTCTTTAATCCTTCTTAAAAACCACGGAGAATCATCTAATTGAAGAATACTTGGATTTACTTGATTAGAGATAAATTGATCTCCATCTAGTAACCTTAAAAAGTTATGAAACTGATCTGGGTCTCCCTGATGAGGAGTTGCCGTTAATAATAAAATCCTTTCTGTTATTTTTGACAATTCTTCTGCTAGTCGATACCTTCCTGTGCGTCTTAATTCATCTCCTTGACTACGGGCAGAACATTTATGGGCTTCATCGATAATTACTAAATCCCAGTCCACTTGCAAAATAGAGGGTAGTACATCATCTCGTTTGGCAAAATCTATGGAGGCAATGCACTGACGGAATCTTTCCCAAGGATTACCCCCTAGTTGATTTTTAACTAGAAATGAGGTGATAATTTCAAACGTCTCGGAAAATTTTGACTTCAGTTCATCTTGCCATTGTATGGTTAAGGGGGCTGGAGTTAAGATTAAGATGCGCTCTACTGCATGGCGTAGTTTTAATTCTTTGAGTAGTAATCCTCCCATAATAGTTTTACCAGCACCAGGGTCATCTGCTAATAAAAATCTCAGTCTCGTTTGGGGTAATATGCGCTGGTAAACTGCTTCTAATTGATGGGGTAAAGGTCTTACACCGCTTAAACTAACGGCAAAGTGAGGGTCAAAGTCGTAAGCTGTTTTTATCCTTGCTGATTCTATGAACAGGAAAAAACGTTTGGCATCTACTAAGGGTTGGTTATGGGCTTCTTCTTGGGCTTCTAATTCTAATGCCCTTTTTAACTCTAACATTGCTTCTGTGCGATCGCCATCTTCCTTTTTTACTTGGAGTAAGACAGTATCATCTACCACGTCCACTTGTTCTACCAACACCGTACCAGTAAACTGATCTGGAATGGAAATTCTTTTGCCAATGAGATTTTTGACCATGACTCACTTTGTGCTTAATATCACTACTATAACTTTTATTGGTATTACTGAGATTACACCTTAACTAAAGTACGATATTAAAAATTATGATCTTTTTCTAATAGTAATTAACACAAGTTAATTTTTCTTTCCCACTATCCTTTTTCCATCCCCGATAAATTTTTTATCTTCTCCTCCCTCGGGAGATAGTTGGTTTTTGCTGTTCGGGGGATTGTACTTGATGCTCCACCTTTTTTTGCACCATTCGTTTTTGTTCTTGTACGGCGAGTAACTCTTTTTCCGTCTCCTCCATAACTTGTTTTGATTGCCTTACTCTTTTCTCAAAATCATCATAGGTATCTTTGTTAAACCTAAAGTTATTGAGTATCCAAGGTTTATTGGGAGCAGGTTTAATCCACTTGATCATCTCGTCTGGATTATCAATCCTACTAATAACCAAATTTTTCTTACTTCTCTCAATGCGATAGTAATTACCATCATGACTATCACTATTAGCATATTTGAGTACCTGTTCCATGGTATCTCGATGTTGTTCTAAGGTTTTAATAAAGTCATGGTTAAAATCAAACTCATCGGTGGTGGTTTCATACTCATCCAATCCTTTCTTATCCAATACCTTGCTTAATCCTTGCATGGTATATTTTGCTCCTAGAGTACCTCCCTTATAATGCTTTCCGTCGTACCCATAAATAACTCCTGTTTTTTTCCTATAAATGTTTACTCCTTCTTCTTGAAGTAACTTTTCTAGTTCGGCAAAATCTTTACATTCATCTCTGCCCTTATCAATCTTGTTCCTCAACTCTCGTAATGTTTCTGTGCTTTTTGGACTAGATAACCCATGGTAATCTTCTAATATCCTCAACAGCTTCTCTGATTTCCGATAATCCCAATAGATATATACACAACTACTATCGTTCCTTACCCGTCCTGCTACGATATGGATATGTTTATGGTCGGTATCATCGTGTCTCACCACTAGATAGGGTACTGCTAAGGATTGATCTTCAAAGAGTTTTTTATCCCCTGTTTTTTGTGGTTTATGTTCTTCTAATGCGTCTAAGTCTGGTTGTTTTTCTCCAAAACCCATTCCATATAAATAGTCATGGGAGATGGCTTTTAGCATCTCGTCGTCTATAGATTGTTCTTCTTCTGGAAATGATAGGGTAACGTGATAAACGGGTTTACGGACGTGTCTATTCAACTGACAGCAATATTCAAACTTCTTACTAAGGGAGAGCGCACTTTCTCCATACAAGTTACTTTCAAGGATTTCTTTTTCTTCCCTATCGAGGATATATCCTATGCACTGTCTAAAGTTGCTCCCGTTTATTTGTCTGGCTAGGGGCATAGTTCAATCTCATCTCCTAGTTCTGCTAATAATTCCTTTAATTCTTTAAATTTTTTCTGCTTCTCTACTGGTATATCTACCATCAACTTATCTATTTCATTTCCTACCTCCCCCAACTTTAATAATGTTTTTACCTTCACTTCGCTTGGTGTCTTGGGTATTTTTCTGTACAACACAGATCTAAATAATTCCGATAATGAAATCTCTCTCTCCTCACTAAGGGCGATCGCTTTTCCTCTTTCATCGTCGGTTAAACGAAATGTAAAATTATTATTACGAGAATCTTTATCTTCTACCACTATACACAAAATTTGTTTTATATTGGTAATATTATACTAATAAAATAAAAAACAAACTCTATAAGTTTCTTCATTAATGGTCTTAACGAAATTACTGCCTGA
This sequence comes from Cyanobacterium sp. IPPAS B-1200, assembly GCF_001747005.2. Classification (NCBI taxonomy): domain Bacteria; kingdom Bacillati; phylum Cyanobacteriota; class Cyanophyceae; order Chroococcales; family Geminocystaceae; genus Cyanobacterium; species Cyanobacterium sp. IPPAS B-1200. Next base: position 6,530 of record NZ_CP182907.1, on the reverse strand, counting down.
TTAAACGGGTGTTTTCGCGTGGGGCAAAGGAACAATAAAAGAGTGAAATCCTCTCCTGAAAACTGTTTCAGAACTGGTAATTTGACTCACTTGAGTCTCGAATTGAGCCAATTAGAGAGAAATCAGCAGGAAAATATGGAGGTATTAAAAGATAGGAAACAGCTAAAAAATAGAAAAAACTCTAGTTTTTGTCTCAATATATCACTAAAACAGTCATAATTTGAGTCAATCTAAAATGTAGAACAAAATTACTAAAAAAAAGATGCAGCAAAAAAATAGACCCTTAATATTAGGATTGGACTTCGGAGGGAGTGGCACAAAAATAGTAGGGGGAGTATTGGGAAAAAGAAAGAAGGTGGCACTCATGATGAACTCCGAGGTGATAGAAGTACCAAAGGTATCATTAGAGTCAAGGGATATTGCCGATATAAAGGGTGCGTTTCATAATAGGACGTGGGTAGGATCAAATGATAAATATTATGCGGTGGGCTATCTTGCTAAGAGTTATTTAGCGACTCCCCAATTAAGACCATTAAAGTCTAATCTGGCAATTTATAAGGCATTATCGGCTTGTTGGGTAATGAGTAAAGAGTTTAAGTTAGGCAATGAGTTTGAGGTGGGGATTGGTTGTTTTCTACCCCCTGGAGAATATAAAGAGAAAATACTCTTTGAGCAAAATTTGGAGGAAGCATTATCAGAGTTTGAAACTCCTGATGGTACTTTCAAAGTGTCTTTAATTCATTTTGAGTGTAAGCCTGAAGGTTTAGGGATTTTCTTAAACCATTGGACTGATAACTATGATGAAGCATCCAATTCTCTTTGTGCTAACTTAATGTTCGGCTATCGCAATGCCAGTGTTGTGTTAGTAGAAAAAGGAAATTTTGGTGATTGGCAAACTAGCGATTTAGGCTTTATCAAGATGGTGAAGTCCGTACAAAGAAAAACTGCTGGTTATAGCATTGAAGCTCTTACCGAGGCGATCGCCCAGTGGGATGGTACAGAAGATCGATGTCTAAAATTGATACTAAGAAAACAAGGTCAACAAGAAAGAGAGAGAGAGTTAGAAACTCTCAAGGCTGAAATAGCCATTGCCAAAATGGAATATGTATTGAGTTTAAGCAATTGGCTTGGTGAAGTAGTTCCCAAGAATGTTTCACAAATAGTAATCTCTGGGGGGACGGCGGATTATCTCAGAAACGATTTACAGGAATGGGCAAAAAATGTTAGTCCTGTGACCTTATTCTGGCATGGTGGTGTTGAGTTACCAGAAGATATAGAGCTTGGTATGGGTCATCGCATGGCTGATATTTGGATACTCTGGCAGGATTTTTATTCAAAAGTTAAAGAGAAAGTAAAAGCAGTTGCTTAGGAGGTATAAATGGAGAGAAAAGCTATTCGAGTTTACTATCAATCAGATTCTTATGATGAAGTGGTAATGGAGTTTTTACATGAACAAGCTAGAAAAAGAGGGCAAGCCCGTAAGGATTTAATTTTAGAAATTTTACGAATTTATTGTTTACCAGTGGCATTAAAACAATCTGGTTTGGGAGATAGTTTCGAGTTGGATTCTCTGGGGAGAACGTCTGTTGGTGCTTTAAATAGTCAGCTAGGTTTAATAATTAACCAATTAGATTTGAAAAACATCCCAAATATTCAATTTAGTGATTCAAAACCTCAAGTAGAAGCTCAATTACAAGAAAAAAATGGAGATGAAGATCCCATTGATATGTCGAAACGTTTTAGATCTTTAAGTATTTAAAAGGAGGAGTAATGAAGGATTTAAAAGGACTACATTTTGTGACTGGAGAAAAGGGCGGTGTTGGTAAATCATTATTCGCCATGGTGTTATTAGAGTATCTCAATAATTTGGGCATTGAGCATAAATTTTATGATGCTGATAGAAGTAGCCCTGATGTGGGTTTAGCTTATGGTGAGTTTTACCATGAATTTGTTAGTTCACTGAACAAAGATACAACGTCTGAGCTGGATAAATTGAATGATTTAGTAAATAATCATGATGATGTATTAGCCTCGAATAAAAAGGACATTACGAATATAGATTTAGAAGAAGAAGAGGAAAAAGAAGAAGAAGAGTTATCGACGAAGGAATCAAAAACCCAAATATATTTCAGTGAGGATCGGCGTGAGTCATTCAGAGCGGATAAATTATATAATGACGTGTCTGATGGTAATTTGGTAGTAGTCAATTTACCTGCTCAGGTGGAATTGCTTGTTAATAAGTGGTTAACTAACCGTAGTATTCTTGATGATAGTGATTTTCCCATCTACTACTGGTTTGTAACTGATGGATCGCCTGAGTCTCTGACATTAATGGAACGTTCTTTGCGTCAATATGGGGATAGAATTGAGCATATTATCGTGCGTAATAGCGGTTTAAATAAGTCGGTAGATGATGCAATTATTAGACATTCTGTGTTGGAATCCATGCGCTCATTAAAGACAAAAATGGTTGAGATGCCCCAGTTAATTCTCTCTAATCCTCAGATGCAAGTTGTGAAAATCAATAGACTCAAGTTATCTGATGTAACCAGATCGGGTGCTGAAATTAAAGGTCTTGGTTCTCTTCCGCAAATACGAACTAAATCATTCCTCCAAAAGTGCCATATACAAATTGATAAAATAGCAGTTTTTGGTGAGGAGAGAACCTAATCAACAACATCCCCTGGCACTTAAAGTCCATTCGGGTTAAGGTCATTTTATTGTTATTTCTACGAACCCCTACGAAGCTATTGGGGTTTTTTAGGAAAAAATAAAACTTTGAGCTTATCCCGAACTCAGGTGAAGAAATAGTTTTGGGAGAGTTAATTTTTGGTCGCTTTTTTCGTTTTCCTACAAGAACCTTATTTTTAATGTGTATTTTTTTTTCTTCTTTTTCTTCCTTTGCGTTGGTGTTAATTGGGGAAAAACTAGCGAAGCTGTCATCAGGGGCAATCTAGGCTAAAATCCTTGTGAGACAACAATTTCAGAATTGGTTTTAAATGATTAATCCCATAATGCTTCAAATCTAGCTGCACAAAGCTGTGTATATCTGACAGTATTCTGAATATTAGTGTGACCTAAATAATCCTGAATGATTCTCGTATCGACTCCTTTATTTGCTAGATAATAACCACAAGCATGACGAAGTAGGTGAGAATGAACCACAAAATCAAATCCAGCTAATAATCCAGCTTGATGAACAATATGACTGATAGTTCTCTCACTCAGAGGACTGTGCCGATTACTAATGAAAACAAAAGGAGAAGGTGCATAATCTCGTTTCAATCTCTTTAAAGCTCTCATCTCATCTCCTTGAAGTGGATGACGACCAGAACGAGAGCCTTTAACACGTCTAATGTATATTGTGCCTTCGGATAAGTCTATATCAGACCATCTCAAATGAGCAGCTTCTATTCGTCTGAGTCCGTGTCGATAAAGCATTAAAATCAGGATAGAGTTTCTAACGGAATACCAACCACCTTTTTTCTTGACTGCTTCAATCAGTCGTTTGACTTCTTGAGGGGTAAGATGATCTCGAGAAATATTGCAGGTTTTGGTGGTTGGAGCAGTCAAAGTAGCCATAATACTGCGCTCCTTCAATTACTTGTCCTATTTCAATTATAGAAAAATAACCATCAAATAGAATTAGCTATTTTTGCCGTGTATGATTAAATCCTGCAAAAAAGAGGATAATATCTTCACTTATAACAAGCAATCTACATGAAACGAAACTGGCAGGCCGAAGAATTAATTGAACATTGGACACTTATTTCCACTGAATTAGACCTCTTAACCAAAAAAACAGCTACTAATCGCCTAGCAATAGCTTTATTACTGAAATATTTTCAGCATGAAGGTCATTTTCCCACATCAAAAGCTGAAATTCCCCGTCAAGTCATTCATTATGTTGCTCAACTATTAAAGGTTTCTCCTGAAAGATTTGATAACTATGATTGGCAAGGGCGAACTATCAAAGCCCATCGTGCTATTATCCGAGACTTTTTAGGTATCACTGAAGTAACAGTTAAAGATGCTCAAAAGCTTACTGCATGGTTAGAAACTCAGATTTTAGCTTACGAGCTTAAACCAGAATCTCTGGAAATAGCTGCTAGGGAGCGTTTGCACCATCTGAAGATAGAACCTCCTACCAAAGAGCGACTTCAACGTATTGTGCGTTCTGCTATTCGACGTTTTGAAGAGAATTTTTGTGAAAAGACTGCTGAACAGCTATCATCATCAGTCCGCAACAATTTAGATGAGCTACTTACAACCATTTTAGATACTGATGATTTGAAAGAACAAGAACAAACAAAAAATACTACTCCCCATAATACTCCTTCCCCTCTAGCGATTCTCAAAAGTGACCCGGGACGTTTGGGATTAGATAGCTTAATCTCCGAAGCAGCTAAATTAGAACAACTACGCCAACTAGAATTACCCGCAGATCTATTTCAGGGAATCTCCAACAAAGTTCTCCAAATCTACAAACAGCGAGTTGCCGTTGAACCACCCAGAGAACTACGTCGTCACCCAGATAATCAACGCTATACTCTAATGTCTGCTTTTTGTTGGTTGAGGACTCAAGAAATTACGGATAAATTAGTGGAGCTACTAATCCAAATTATCCACCGCATTAATTCTAGAGCCGAAAAGCGAGTAAGCAAAGAACTGTTAGATGACTTTAAGAAAGTCAGTGGCAAAACAGGTATCTTATTTCAATTAGCAGAAGCCGCTATGAATAAACCAGATGGGTTAGTTAAAGATGTTATCTATCCTGTGGTGGGGGAAAATACCTTAAAAAATTTGCTTCGAGAATTCAAATCAACGGGAACTGCATACAAGGAAAAGGTTTATACGGTGATGCGTTCTTCCTATGGCAATCACTATCGGCGAATGCTACCCTTTTTGCTCAACCTCTTAGAATTTCGTTCCAATAATGAAATACATAAACCTATTATTGAAGGCATTTATCTTCTCAAAAAGTACATCGGCAGTAGGGAAAAATATTATGATTCTTCCGAAATAGTTCCAATAGACGGTATTATCGGAGTTAGTTTATCGGAACTAATTCTAGAAAGCAAAGATGATGGAACGGTCAAAATCAACCGTATTAACTACGAATTAGCAGTTCTTCAAGCTCTACGAGATGGACTCAGATGTAAAGAAATCTGGGTAGTGGGAGCAAACCGCTATCGTAATCCAGAAGAAGACTTACCCACTGACTTTGAACAACAAAGAGAAATTTATTATCAGGCTCTCCAACAACCAGAAGATGTCGAAGCATTTATTAACAATCTTCAAAAAGAAATGATAGACGGCTTAACTCAACTTGATCAAGGAATGCCCCACAACGATCCAGTTAAAATTCTTACCAAGAATAACGGCTGGATTAAATTATCTCCCTTTACTGCGCTAGTAGAACCTCTGAATTTAAAACGTCTCAAGAAAGAAATCGAGCAACGTTGGTCAATGACTAGCTTAATGGATATGCTCAAGGAAACCGATCTCAGAATTAACTTTACCCAGCATTTCAAAAGCGTATCCAGCAGAGAAAACCTCAATCCCAAAGTATTACAGAAACGCTTATTGATTGACCTTTATGCCCTAGGAACGAATACAGGAATCAAAAGATTGAGCTTGGGAGAGTTGGGAGAAAAATATTCAGATTTACTCTACGTTAGACGTAAATTTATTCATCAATCACAGTTGAGAAATGCCATTGCCGAGATTGTTAATGCTACTTTTGCTGCCAAACTTCCACAAATCTGGGGTGAAGGTACAACTACTTGTGCCAGTGATTCAAAAAAGTTCGGTGCATGGGATCAGAATCTAATGACTGAATGGCATATCCGCTATGGTGGCAGGGGTGTAATGATTTACTGGCACGTCGATAAAAATTCAGCTTGCATTTATTCCCAATTGAAAACCTGTTCTTCATCAGAAGTCGCCGCCATGATAGAGGGATTATTGCGTCACTGTACTAATATGAGAGTTGAGAAAAATTATGTAGATAGTCATGGACAGTCTGAAGTGGCTTTTGCCTTTTGTCATCTGTTAGGTTTTAACCTAATGCCTCGTTTAAAAGCTATCCATAAACAAAAATTATATCTTCCTTCAACTGGTCAAAATAATGTTTATTCTAATCTAAAACCAATCTTAACTCGTTCAATCAACTGGGATCTAATTCGCCAACAATACGACCAAATGATTAAATATGCAACAGCTTTGAGGTTGGGAACAGCAGAAACTGAAGCCATACTTAAACGATTCACACGTTCAAATTTAACTCATCCAACTTATCGTGCTTTGGCTGAACTAGGAAAAGTAATCAAAACTATTTTTTTATGTAAATATCTGCATTCAGAGTCACTACGTCGGGAAGTTCATGAATCATTGAATGTTGTAGAAAGTTGGAATAATGCCAATGGATTTATCTTCTTTGGTAAAGGAAAGGAGATAGCGACCAATCGTTTGGAAGACCAAGAAATTGCTGTTTTATCTTTACATCTATTACAGTCTTGTTTGGTCTA
>NZ_CP182906.1:0-50042 GCF_001747005.2 Cyanobacterium sp. IPPAS B-1200 | reverse complement strand
GACCCCACCCTCATTAAGATTTATGAAGACCCGACAAAATTGATAGGAGTAGGGTTTGATAAACACACAAAGTATTTGATGCTAGACATCGATAAAAACTCCCCCTACCACCCCAAAAACGACCCCAACGGCATCCCACTACTAGAACTAACCCTATACAAAATAGGACTAAAAGAAAACATCAAAATTCAATCCAGTCAGAGTGGAGGAATACATATATACTATCCATTCAGCCATAAACTAAAAAGTTACAAGATAGGAACAAAAATAACCCAGTACTTAGAAGATAATGGGTGGACAGTAAAGAATGGCACACTAGAAATCTTCCCCAACAAAAAGAAAGACAACTATAGCCAAGACAAAAACCAATGGAAACTGTACCAAAGGCATAGACTACCCCTACAACCAGAAAGCAGTAGTTACCTCCTAGATAGTCAATATCAGCCCATAATAGACCATTCAAGCCCCCTAGAGAGCTTCTTAGAGCAGTGGGAAAATGTAGCCAAAGCCCAAGATATAAAAGAACTAAAAAGATACCTCTACTTACAAAGCAAAAAAAGCAGAGTATTAGCCCAGATAGAAAAAGAACTAAACGAATTGATAACAGAAGGATTCACAGGGCGTGGTCAAACCAACGACATTTTACTCGCCCTAGGGAGAAAAATAAGACTATGCAGACAACTAGGAGGAGTAGAACTAAGAGACACCATCAGACATACCATAACCCACCTGAGAGGATACGAAGAATACTGTGGGCATCAATACGAAATCCATCAGCGTTGTCAAGACATAGCCAGATGGGCAGAAACAACATATCCCCTAGCATCAGAAAGAAAAAGCAAAAACCTACCCAAACCAAAAACCAATAATAACATAAAAACAAGAGATGCCCTCAACCGTATTATAGAAGCCCTAAAAATAGTAATAAGTAAAGAATATAAAAATATAACAGCCTTCGTAAAAGAAATATGTAGCATAGCCAAATGTTCAGCATCAACCCTATACAAACATCAGAAAATATGGAGAGAAAAAGTAAAACTAAAAATGGTGTGTAATAGTAGTCAGGGAGAGAGTTTGAGTGCCATAGAAGCACCAAAAAAAGAGCAAGAGCAAACCAACCTCAAAACCATAACCAGTAAAGAATTCAAACAAAAAAAAGACAAAAAAACAAAAAAAGACAAAAACGTGTGTAACGCAAGAGAGCGTAAAGGTTTGAGCCTAGATTTTATAGACAAGTATATACTAAGAATTTATATGCTTAGTAGTGCTTTAGCAGAAAAAAAAGAAACTAAAAAGAACAAACAAAAAGCGGTGGGGGGAAAACCTGAGTTACTTCCTGAAAAGTCAGTTTTAGAAAAAGAGAAAGTTTCACCATTGGAAGAGGCGCCTGATAAGAAATCGGCTTCGCAGGGTACCTTCGGATTTACTACCCACTACGGTACAACACCTCAAACAGCAGAATTGGATGGGGTTAAACCAGAAGTGGTAAAAGTAAGCCCTGAAAAATCAGAGTTAGTAAAACCAAAAGTAACAAAAGCTATCCCTGAAAAATCAGAGTTAGTAAAACCAAAAGTAGAAAAAACCATTTCCAACAAATCAGACGTGGTTAAATCTGGATTGGTAAGATTAACCATGGTTGAATTGGAAGGGGCAGGTAAAATTTCCAAAAAACTAGAGTCATCTGAGTCCAAACCACAATCCGAGGTAGTTGTGGAGGCTGCGAAATTAGACACGGTAGAATATGATGTGGCTGATAAGGAAGCGGTAGAATTAGAGACGGTAAAAGAGATTTCTAAAAAACCCGATGTGGTAGGTAATCAAGCGGTAGAATTACAGGGGATAAATTTGGGGGCGGTGGACTCCGAAGCTGTGAAATCAGGGGAGGTAGAGAAAAAAGGCTTAGAATCAGATACGGTAAAATTTGGGACAACGGACTCCGAAGCCCTGAAATCAAGGACAGTAGAATTACAAGAAACTTCTAGGTATGCTTCAGAATCTGCTACCCTACCCCCACTGGATGTAATAAGTGATGGAAGTTCAGGGGATAGCCAAACAATGGCAGGGCAGTCAGTTACACCTAACCTTCCTGCCCATGGTAATAACGACCTTGTTGCCGAGGATAAACTTACCCAAGAGCGCAGTAAATTCCTCAAGGGGTTGGGCATAGATATACCTGAGAAATTAGCTGAGTTAGTTAATCGGGCAACCATAGAGCAGGTGAATAACCTGCGACAGTTACTCAAGGAGAATAAAACTCTTACTAACCCCGTGGGCTTCCTCATAAAAGCCTTGAAGAATAATTGGCAACCTAAACAAAAACCTAGCACTCCAACTAAACCATCATGGCATGATGAATTTGAGGAGTTTTATAATCAAGCTATTAAGGCAGGATACTGTGAGGATTTACCTATTAATTACCTATCGAGGAATCACCGTAATGAACCCATGGTAAGGGTGAATAAACCACATCCATGGTTAGGTGCACCCTATACTCTAGTCTATTGGCGTGAGGCGAGGGAAGAGTTTAGGGGCGATCGTTAGATCGTTAATGGGTAGATAAGATAAAAGCTGATGAAAATAATACTGAAAGAGAAATAACAGATCCTTATTCATCCCTATTTTGCTAGGCTGTTAGTGGTTACTATCAATTAAATCCCAAAAATCGGCTTAAATAGAAGGTTCGTGCAACCAAGGGCAATCAGTATAGAAGTACTATTTAAAAAAGGGGATTTTTTTGTATTGAATGATAAGAAAATTATACTAATTGATTTATCATCATGGATCTAAATTTAATGTCCATTACTCTAGTAATACGCTGGCTAATAGGCTGGGTCTTAATGTGGCGTTTACCAAGACTTCCCGACATTGCAGTTATCGGTTCGCCGAAAGTCTCGGTTTTGATTCCTGCTAGGAATGAAGTCAATACCCTTCCCCATCTTCTCACCGCATTACAACAACAAACCTTTCAACCCTACGAAATCATTGTTATTGATGATCAGTCCGTTGATCAGACTGCCCTTGTTGCCGAACAAGCGGGGGCAAAGGTGATCCAGACTTCTCCTTTACCCATTGGTTGGACAGGCAAAAACTGGGCTCTCAAAACTGGAGTTACTGCTTCATCAGGGGATTTTCTTATTTTTCTTGATGCGGACACTGAACCGAACAAAGATTTACTCCGTAGGTTAGTTGCTACAGTTCAAAATTTAGGTGGTTTGGTTTCAATTCAGCCCTATCATCGCACGGAACGCCCCTATGAATTATTAGCGATACTATTCAATCTAGTAGGTTTAATGGCGATCAAACTTGGTGCAAGGGGTGGTGTAGCATTTGGACCAGCTATGGCTACAAGTAAGAATGATTATGAGCGCATTGGTGGTCATGATGTTGTGGCTGGATGTGTAGTGGAAGATTGGTTCATTGCCCATGTTTACGAAAAAGCTGGTTTACCCGTCAGTGCTTATATGGGTTATGGACAAATAGACTATCGTATGTATCCTGGCGGAATACGAGATTTGATTGATGGTTTTGATAAAAATTTTGCTACCGCCGCCGGAGAAGTATCGTGGTTGCGAATGTTTGTGGTGGTACTCTGGCTTTCAGCATTATTTTGGTCAGCGTGGTGTTTACCAGCATCTTTATTGGGTTGGACAACTTTTGGCGATCCTTCTTTAGTCTATACGGTGGTACTTTATTTGGCTTTTGCTATTCAGTTAGCGATTATTGTTAAACCAGTGGGGTCATTTGGATGGATTGTCTTTTTCTTTCCTATTCCTGTTATTTTCTTTATTGGTGTATTTATCATCGCAATTCTTAATCTTAAACGGGGTCAAATTGAGTGGAAAGGAAGAACCATTAGCACTCGATGGACAAAGCCATGAGTTTACCAATTTTTCAACTACCAGATTGGATGATTTTGGTGCTTTGTTTCGTCGGTTGGCTAATCTGGTCAGTTTTTATCGGTTTTATCGGTCATCTGCTTCCTTTAACATTCTTGAAAACTGATACTTGCCTTACTAAGTTGCAATTTTGGGAGCAGGATCTGCATTGGTATGAAAAGGTATTACGAATTAAACTTTGGAAAGATCGTTTACCCGAAGCTGGAGGCTTTTTTCAAGGCGGTTTTAGTAAAAACTCCATTAGGGGGGGTAACTATACTGTTATGTCACGTTTTTTAGCTGAAACCCGTCGGGCGGAATATGTTCATATAACTATCTGGCTTTTCTGGTTAGTGACGATACTTTGGACACCAAGGTGGGGATTTCTGATAAATTTGGTCGTGGGAACAGCTTTGAACTTGCCTTGTTTATGGGTACAGCGTTACAATCGAGTTCGACTTCAACGTCTGTTGTTATTAAAAGAACGGAGAAAGATTACCTGACATACTCAAAATTAAAACCTGAGAAGGAGAGTGAGAATTAGCCATTTATTTTAATGAATGGCAGAACGAACGTTGCAGATTTTCGATGGTGTCGGAACTTTTTACTCTTTATTATCCGATGAAGGGAAAAAGTAGCGAAGCTGTCACTAGGGGCAATCTAAGCTGAAATCTTTACCCCATAAGTATCCTAAAAGCTAAATTAAGCAGGTATGTGAATTGGTAGTCTTTCAGCGGAGACGTAGGGTTCGTGTCAGTCGCGGGCAGTGAGATGTTAAATACTATTACACCTAGTTGTACCAACTCTATGTTTTGACCGAATAGTAATGCTTATATGCTATCTTGCATTATCTCATAAGTATCTCGACTTTACGCCGTTATGAATGTTTTACTTCAATAAACCACTTGGGGTGCATAGCATCAAAATCTTGACGAAGATTTGAAGGTAGATAATTTGCTGAGTCTAGTACGAAAGGTTGACCATTCAAGCGTTTGAAAACAACCCAGTGCCAGAAAGTTTTGCCTTCTTCCTGATGATACTTGATAGCTAATAAAGCTAAATTTGGTAATCTGTCCCAAGATTCAAAAGGAATTTCCTCTTTGGAGGTTTTGACTCCCGCACTCGATAGCAGTCGTCGAACATACTCAGTATTAGACCACAGAGATTTATCAGAAGCATTGATACCCATAGCATTAGCTATTGGTTTCATTTCTGAATAGGTTTTACCCAGAATGTTGGCAACGGAGGTAATTCCACATCCAGTGATTTCTTCTTGAATTACTACTTTATCATGAGTTTCTCCATTATTTACCTACTGTTGTTTCATTGTCTTATGAAATTTAACTATGGTAAAGCCCAGATACCTGTGAAATCGGACATTCGTCTTAAGTTTTGTAAATATAAAGTTAAAACTCATAATATGATTGAGTTGTAGGGAGTTGGTACGCTCATTACAGCTTCCCTAGCTTTACGCTTACTCATCCAATAATATATTAATCTTCTCCAATAACTGCTCCACTTTTTTCCACTTCTTCGGTTCATTCTTCCATAACTTTTTCTTTTTTATCTGCTTTACGGTCACATCTATTTTTTGCTCAACAGTTTCCTTCTCTTCTTCCGTTAACTCTTTAATCCTTGCCTTTATTTCTCTGAAGGATAAGTTATTTTTAATTGCTTCTTGGGTTAATTCTTCCCTCAACTGCTCATGTTTAATCTTACTAAGGGCGATCGCCTTGGTGTATGCTATTTTTCCTTCCCTTAGTGTTGTCAATATATCTTCTGGTAACTTAAGTAGAGGTAGGCGGTGGGTAACAAAAGACTGCCATGCAATTAATCCAAGGTCTTGAAAAACTGACTTAACTTGTTCACTTTCATTTTTACCCACAACGTTGTGGGTAACTTTGTTTTTGTCTTCATTGTGCATCCGATAAAGGAGACTAATAATCTCCTCAACACCTTGATTTAACTGGATTGATAGTAACTCTAAAATACCCTGAGTTTCCTCTACAGGGTTTAAATCCACCCTTTGTAAGTTTTCAATTAGGGCAATTTGCTTTGCTTCTATATCCGTTAACTTTTTAATACTGACGGGAACAGTCGTCAATTTTAAATCAAGTGCCGCTCGATAACGTCTCTCCCCCGCAATAAGCTCATATTTATCATCACTGATAGGGCGTACCAATAATGGCTCTAAAATGCCATGTTGTTGGATAGATATTTTTAACTGCTCCAATGTCTCAGGGTCAAAAAAACGTCTTGGTTGGGAGGAAGGTTTAACAATTTTATCAATAGCTAATTCAGAAGAAGACTTATTATCATCGGAACTATTTGATTCTCCCAAGAGAAGATCAACCCCCCTTAATTTACCGTAGGGTACTTGTTTTTTACTCATTTTTCATTCTACCCAAAACGTTTTGGGTAACTATAATTTGATTAATTGTTGACTGATTTTATTGAAAATTTTAATGGCAGGATGCTTTGGTTTATAGATAGCTAGAGGAACTCTTTTCTCCGTAGCATCGGCAAAAGCAATAGATTTAGGGATAGGCTCAAACACCGTTGCAAGGGGAAATAATTGTTCTTTAATGGCTTCATAAGTTCGAGATTCTTGGGCGGTTCTACCATCATACATGGTGGGCATAAACCCTGCAAAAGCTAGGTTTTTGTTAACTGATTTACGCAATTTAGCCACAGTATTCAACAATAAATCAGTACCTTGAAATGCCTTAAATTGACATTGGATAGGAACTAAGAGATGGGTAGAAGCAACTAGGCTAATAATACTAAGAATGCCAAGGCTAGGAGGGCAATCAATCAGTATAAAATCATATTTAGATAAGTAAGGTGCGATCGCTTCCTTGAGTTTAAGTTCACGCATCAGAGCAGATACCAACTCAATCTCTGCACCACTGAGATTAATATTAGAAGGAACTAAATCCATGAGGTGAAGTTGACTATAAATGGGTAAATCTTCTTCCCCCACGATGGCATCATAAATGGTTTTATCTAAATCATAAGTATCAATGCCCATGAAGGTAGTAAGAGATGCTTGAGGGTCTAAATCTAGTAGTAAAACCTTCTGTTTTTTCTTGGCAAGGGCGTAACCTAAATTCATGGTTAAGGTACTCTTACCCACACCCCCCGATTGGTTGAATAAAGCTATTACTTTTGTCATTTATAAAAATTTAACGTTTATTATTTGAATCATTAAACCATTTGGTGTTGCTGATTTTAGATATGATTTCTCATTTTGGGGGGAACAGGCAATGGTGATAATATTTTGATGTCTCAATTTCTAGCGTCATTCAATTATATTTCATATCATTATTAAGCAATGCCAACCATTTAATCAGAAACTTTTTTTGCAGTTTGTCCAAAGAGGATATTTCTACTTTCTTCAGTGACAGTTGGTTGTTTAAATTGCTCCGCTATTTCGTACGCCTTAATCACAGCTTCCCTTTCTTCCATCCTGTGAAACCATGCTTCTAAATAGGGAAAATCTTTTATATCCTGTTGTTGATTAGCATAGGGTACAATCCAAGGATAACAAGCCATATCAGCAATGGAATATTCACCCACAATGTAGTCTTTTCCTTCCAGCTGATTGTTTAGTACACCATACAATCTATTAGTTTCCTTCACATAACGCTCGATAGCATAGGGAATCTTTTCTGGGGCGTATATACCAAAATGATGATTTTGCCCTGCCATGGGTCCGAGTCCGCCAACCTGCCAGAATAACCACTCTAAAGTTTGAGTGTATTGCCGAATATCCGAAGGGATAAATTTACCTACTTTCTGGGCTAGATAAAGTAAAATTGCCCCTGATTCAAATACACTGATAGGCTCTCCTTGACTTAGTGGTTGATAATCAATAATTGCGGGAATGCGATTGTTGGGAGATATGCTTAAAAACTCAGGGTTAAACTGTTCTCCTTTGGCAATGTTGATAGGGATGATTTTATAATCAAGACCAGCTTCTTCTAAAAAGATAGTGATTTTATGACCATTGGGAGTTGACCAGTAATAAAGTTCAATCATGGTTACTTTTTCTTTTAATTATAGTTTGTTGATAAATTAGATTCGGCGGACAAACAACCAATTAATCCAGACTCCTCCAATAATTCCAACGATGTTTTCTTCCTACTCTTTATTTGCTGGTAATAACCATCAATAGCTTTATCTAAAATTTGATTAATTTCTTCCTGTGTAGCAGTTTGAATATAAGCTAACTTGTCCGCTGTGTGTTCATTTAACTTAGTGTTAATTTCTAACATATTTATCCCCTAGCTTTATTGAACATAATTTTCGAGCCATTGATAAAACTCTTCTTCCCCTATTTTTCCTTCAGCTAAAGCTAGTATTATTTTAGTGGCTTCTAATTGAGAGGCTATGAGATTGAATCCATTTAATGCTAAAAACAAACCCACCGCCAAAAACCCAGCTCGTTTATTACCATCAAAAAAAGGATGGTTGCGAACTACTCCAAAACCATAGGCCGCAGCTAATCTAACAATATCTTTTTCTTGCTCATAGTTATATAAATTCAAAGGACGATATAATGCTGATTCTAGTAAGCCTTCATCCCTGATACCAGCCAATCCCCCATGCTCTGCCAAACTTTCCCCGTGGAGGTAAATTAATGCTTTTTTATTCACCCATTTAATTTCGGTCATACAATAGTAGGTATAGTTACTCCAAATTAAAATGAAACACTACCAAATTATAAAAGACTTATAAAACAAGTGTTTTAGCTAGTGAAACTGTCTCAAAATCCACTTAAATAACTATAATTATTGTGCCAGAGCTTTAAAAGTTTCTCGGTATTGTTTCATAAACGTTCTACCAGCTTTTAACTGTTCCTCTATTTCAGGGTCATAGGGAGTTAGTAAATAACCATTAGGGGTTTCAATAGCAAATAAGCTATCTCCCTTTTCTACTTTAAGATTACTGAGCATCTCTTTGGGAATCACCGTACCTGTAGAACTACCTACCGTGGTGAGTTTTAGTTTGTGCATAGTCATAGAAAGGATGAAGATTATAATACTTATTATAATTACCATTATACAAAATAGTAAATCAATTCATCTTCCCCGCACTGTTACGATATGATGGGTGAACTTTGAAAGAGTGTCTTCAGATATTTATTGATAGTTAACAAACCAACAAGAGTAATCATGGAGCAATTGATAATTTTTAGATAACCGCTCCGTTGCTTCCAATTCTGACAAACATAGTTCAAACTTTTTCCCATCTTCCATTCTTTGTACAGAAACTCCTATCTCACTCCACTCATTAAAGTCTGTTTTTAATTCAATGAGTTTAAACGTATCTAAATATGAAGCTCTTGTTTTTCTTAACTGCTCATGTTCTTTTTTTGACCCATTGCCAAAAATGTAAAATTCTTCCCAACTAAAATCTTCTATTCCTGTCAAATAACAAGGCATTATTAAATTGTTCTGTAAATATTGTGCATAAGTATTTAACGTTTTCTTATCAACTGATAGAAGTTCACCATCAGAGTCAACACCAATAATTTCAGCAATGGTTTTCTCTTGGTCTTCCCAACTACGTTCAATCACTGGCTGTTCACTTCTTGGCAGTCTCCAAAAAATATTTTCCACCCCTAACTTCTTCGCTATTTTTCTTTTTTGACCAACATCACCAAAACCTTTTGATTGTTTTTTCACATTGTTGCTCCTGAAATTCTAAGGGAAGGAAGATTAAGATATATAGACCAAGGTTACGATATGATTAATTAAGGGAGAGATAAAGGCAATATCTCAACCCTTTTATAAGGATGCGGAGTAACGCAACTATGAATAATATAACAGAAATTGTTTCCTTAGAGGAACTAATGTACCTATGGCTCTCCGATAAGAGCAAAACCACGGTGAACACTTATAGACATACGATTAAGCAGTTTATGGAGTTTGTAGGTAAGGACTTGGAAGAGATTAGGTTAGAAGACTTAGTGATGTGGAGGCAAAGGTTACAGCTTACCTATGGTGAAGTGACAGTAAATAACAAACTGCGACATATTAAAAGCCTACTCTCCTATGGCTACAAGATAGGTTATTTAGAGCATAACTTTGGTTCTCTCATCAAACTAGGGAAAGAGAAAAATCGTATTTCAGAGAAAATTCTGGAGATAGAAGATGTTCAGTTACTCATTAATGGAGCGAAGATGCTCAGGGATAAATTACTGCTAAAACTTATTTATGTCTGCGGATTAAGGGTATCAGAAGCAATAGCTTTGCAATGGAGAGATTTAAGGAGAAATAAGCTCACCGTATTTGGTAAAGGAGGAAAAACAAGGATATTGTTAGTACCTGATTGGTTGGTAGAACAATTACATCAGTTAAGGGGTGGTAGTAGTTTTATATTTGTCTCTAAGAATGGTAACAAGCTCCACCGTTCCATGGTACACACGATGATAAAAAGAACAGCTCAAAGAATGGGAATCAACCCTGAACTTTCCAGCCATTGGTTAAGGCACTCCCATGCTACCCATGCTTTAGAAGCGGGATGTAATCTTAGGTTGTTGCAACAATCCCTAGGTCATAGTAGTATTAGCACCACGGAGAGATATTTGAGACTTAATCCCCGTGAAGGTAGCAGTGATTTTATGACTATTCAATAAGTGTAAACGTTTACCTAAAATAACTAGAGGCTATTTATTTAGGCTCTGACAATGGGCGGAGTAGCAAATCCTTTCGAGATCGCCCTGTAATATATTATTTTTGTTAAACTTGTTTTTTCCATGATGTGACACAAAATGGATTAAGATTTTAGACTATCCTTTTAACGCTCTAGTTTTTGTGGTAGTTGTTTATTGTTAAGGACGCAATCAAAACTATAGAAAATGACAGAAGAAACAGCGCCCATATATTATATCTCCCCCACCAATAAAATTCATGCTCAACAATGCCGTCACTACAAACCAGATACTGATGGGTGGCAAAAGATGGATTCATACTCGGATGCCCTAGCTACTGGCGCTAAACCTTGTAAGATTTGTTGTCCTAAAACCTCGCCAATAAACATTGATGAGTTAGAAAATAAAGCTGATTTATCAGCAAAAGAAGTCAAGCAGACTACCACAGAAGATAAGCAGGAAACTACGAGTAATCCCCCTGCTAAACCAGAGGAAACCTTAGATAATTCAGATACCATAACCCCTAAGCAACAGGATTTATTTGCACAGTTAGTAAGCACAGACAAGCAACCCTTATCCTCTGAACTCACCAAGGAGGACAGTAAAACAGACAAGCAATCCTTATCCTCTGAACTCACCAAGAAGGAGAGTAAAACCGAGGAACAACCCCTATCTTCTCCCCCCACGAAGGAAGACGGGAAAACTGAAGAGCAATCCAAGTTTTCCACTGAAGATGAGAATAAAACGCAGACAAAGCCAGAGTCTTCTGAACCCACCAAGGAAGACGGGAAAACTGAAGAGCAATCCAAGTCTTCAACTGAAGATGAGAATAAAGCGGAAACAAAGCCAGAGTCTTCTGAACCCACCAAGGAGGACGGTAAAACTGGGGAACAATCAGAATCTCCTATCAAGGAGGATGGTAAAACAGGTGAGCAACTAGAATCTTCTGCCAAGGAGGGTGATAAAACAAGCGAACAATCAGAATCTTCTGCCAAGGAGGATGGTAAAACATCTGAGGTTAAGGATAAGAAAACCAAGTCAAAGAAAAAGAAGAAAGATAAAAAACCCCCTGCTAAAAAGTATAAAATCCTTGCAGGTAATGGATGTCATCAGGGGATTGCAGAGGTGCAAGGTATCTTGGTACCTCCCATTGACGATGAAGGTAGTCACCAGTTGATATTACCTGATGGTTTAGCCCTAGAAGCTACTTTTGCCCATAATTACCTCAAGTGGTTAGCTTTTAACCAACCTAATATTTCAGGGGCGCATTGGTTTCGGGGTTATCCCAAAATGCAGGATAATAAACTAGTCGCCCTTCAGATTGTGGGATGGGACGGCAATATGCCCACCAATGAAAAAGGTTGGGAAAAATGGGAATTTATTGGAGTTTGGACAATACAGAAAAATCTCACAGTCCAACGTTCCATGGGGGATAAGGACGTTAAAGAACAAGCCATAAAAACAGGGTACATCAAGAAATTTAAGTTTACTTTTAGCAATAGCGAAGATTGGGTTAAACAAAAGAAACTGTGGATTGGTTACGTTTATCAATTAATTTGTCGCAGGGAAGGGGATACTCTCAAAATACAAAAGGTAATTCCCTATGCTTGTCCTCGCTTTAAACCAGTAGCTAAACCTAAAAAGAAAACTTTGAATAAGGATAAGTCAGGTGAGCAAAGTCCTCCTAAATTAAAGGATAAATCTAGTGAGCAGATTTCACCTAAATCTAATGATAAGTCTAGTGAGCAAATTTTACCGAAGTCTGTTGATTTCAAAGGAGTAAAAAAAGAAGAGATAGCTCCAACGGCTGAGATACTAAACTCAATTGATAGCCAACATCAAACGGCTGATACGCCAACAGAGGAAAAGAAGGAGGATTAAAATAGGGCTATTCTTGATGGAAATTAAAAATACTTAATTAATGTTCAAATAATAGAAAAAAAACAGTTATTTAGTGAGTTTGATAGCGTTATAATTAATGATAAAAAAAATAGTTTTTTCATTAAATCATTTACCTGATTGTAACTATTATCATTATGTGCGACCCGTTCTAGCAAAAGTCTAGGTTTTAAACCAAAACGTAAGCTAGGCAAGGTTTACAAACAATGTACCTTGACAACTTTGTATCCATGGAGGATGAAAAGACCTCCCCTCTCGTTGATGGAGTGAAAGCATACCCCACAGCGACTTGGTGTTGGTAAGCCATACGCTGAAGCTGGGTTAAAAGGTGGTAACTCGAAGCCTAATAGGGAATCCCATCGAGCAAATAGACTATGACGACATAAAGGAATCCTCGTCTGAACCATCGTTAAGTAGGACTAGCCAAATAAGGCTGATAGGCTAGACCAAAAAAGGTAATATCTAATGTGCCAGCAGATTATAGCGTCTGAACTCGAATCAACCACATAGAGTCGGTGGAAAGAGGAAGTCTAAAGTCTATGAATATGGATATAAGGAACGGGGAAACCCCCATTATCTCTCCCTTTTGGAGTAGCTAACCACGCGTATGGTAATGGGGAGTAGGATTCACTAAGAAGCTAATGCTTGGTTGTAATGACTGAGATAAGCAGACGTAGTGACTTTGATAACCAAGAAATAGTCTTAAGTAGCTTAAATTATGGCAACGATTACATCGATTGATAAAACTGAAAACTGGAACTCTATTAACTGGAAAAAGGTTGAGAGAGAGGTTTTCCGTTTGCAAAAGAGAATATTTCGAGCAAGTCAAAGTGGCAATGTCAAGTTAGTTCGTAAATTACAAAAGCTGTTTATCAGTTCCTATTATGCAAAACTCTTAGCCACCAGAAAGGTAACTCAAGACAATCAGGGCAGGAAAACCGCTGGGGTAGATGGGGTCAAATCCCTGACACCTAAGCAACGCCTCGAGATGGTCAAGAATCTAAAGCTAAAAGGTAAATCAAAACCAACTCGTAGAGTATGGATACCCAAAGCCAATGGAGAACAAAGACCGCTTGGAATACCATGTATGGAAGAAAGAGTTAAACAGGGGTTAGTGAAATTAGCACTTGAACCACAATGGGAAGCCAAATTTGAACCCAATAGTTATGGTTTCAGACCAGCTAAGTCGGCACATGATGCGATTGGGGCAATATATTCATCTATCAAACAACAGCCCAAATATGTGTTAGATGCTGATATAGCTAAATGTTTTGACCAAATAAATCATGATGAATTACTAAATAAACTTCAAACCCATCCACTCATTAGACGTGAAATTAAAGCATGGCTGAAGAGTGGTTACATGGATGGCAAAGAACTATTCCCAACCGACAAGGGTACACCACAGGGAGGTGTAATTTCCCCGCTTTTAGCGAACATAGCCTTACACGGTTTGGAAGAAGAAATCAAAAGATATGCCAGAACATGGAAAGGAGTCAAAAGGGATAATATGAAAAGCATATCTCTTATAAGATACGCCGACGACTTCGTAGTCCTCCACAAGGATAAAGAAGTTATCCTCAAATGTAAGGAAATCATTGAGAATTGGTTAAAACCACTAGATTTAGAGTTGAAGCCAAGCAAAACCCGTATCTCACACACTCTAAATGAGTACGAAGGAAACACGGGCTTTGACTTCCTCGGATTTAACATCCGACAATATGAAGTAGGTAAAACCCATACTGGTAATAACACCAAGGGTCAACCTCTTGGTTTCAAAACCATAATAACTCCTTCAAAAGATGCAGTCAAGAAACACATCAAAAAGATTGGAGATGTCATTAAGAATCACAAAGCATCACCACAAGTAGCGTTAATTACTGAACTCAATCCCATCATCAGGGGTTGGGCTAATTATTACCGTTCGGTGTGCAGTAAGGAAACTTACTCAAAATGTGACTACCTAATGTATCAACAGCTCAAAAGATGGACAGAAAGACGACACCCTAATAAATCCAAATCATGGGTAGCCAAAAAGTATTGGCACACCTATGGAAATAAAAATTGGGTGTTCTCAACGAGGGATGAAGATGGTATAAAACTACTAAGTCATAGTGAGGTCGAAGTCAAACGCCATGTCAAAGTCAAAGGTGATAAATCACCCTATGATGGAGACTGGATATACTGGACGGCAAGAATAGGCAAACACCCAGAGGTTTCAATTAGGGTAGCCAACCTACTTAAGAAGCAGAAAGGGAAATGCACAGTATGCGGACTAAACTTCAAAGATGGAGACAAACTTGAAGTTGACCATATCATCCCGAAAGCATTAGGCGGAAAGGATGAATATAAAAATCTTCAGTTACTCCATAGACATTGTCACGATAAAAAGACAGCCAGTGATGGTAGTCATACTTGTACCTATGATAAGGGGGTTATTAGAGAGGAGCCGTGTGAGGTGAAAGTCTCACGCACGGTTTTGAAGACGAGTCAGAGTAGTGATGCTCTGGCTTAGTTTAACTCTCTACAATTAAATTTTTATGCTTACTTTTTAGAGTAAGAATTAGGTCATAAATGCGTTGCTAAAATATTATTATGGGTAAATACTAATAGTCCAGATTCAATTATAATTTAACCTATCAAGGTTGGTGATTATTATGAAGAAATTAGATTGATGCTCCATGAATATGAACAAGTAAGAAACTAGCTAAAAAAAAATAATTTGTCAATTTAATAAACATTTATAGTATTAGTTGATAATTCAATAATCTTGTGTTTTAATTGTTCAGGTTTGTGTACTTTCACCTCTCCCCCAAAACCCAACGAATTAAATCAAAATCATTGACTGACCATTGTGTTAGGATACCTTGACAGGATTAATTCCACATTTGGGTTAAAGAATCATGAAAGTTAATCGAGATGGACTAAGACAATGGGTTAATTTCATCGCCATTCTAGCTGCTTTTGGCATTAATGTCTGGGCTAACATTGCCCCTTGGAGGGGATTAACAATGGGTGAAATTTCGACTACCTTTTTCCCCAATGTACTGATCATTCCCGCTAACTATGCCTTTGCTATTTGGGGACTCATTTATTTAGGATTAATCAGTCTGGCTATTTACCAAGTTTTACCAACTCAAAGCAATAATCCCCGTCTGCGCCAGATGGGCTACTATTTAGCCATCAGCAGTTTGAGCCAAATTATTTGGGTATTCCTTTTTCAATCTCAATTGTTTGCCCTATCGGTTATGGCAATGGTCGGAATTTTAGTTCCTTTGATTCTTCTCTACTTGAAGTTAGGCATTAACTTAACAAACCTTCCTTCCTCACAAAGATGGTTGATTAATTTTCCCATCAGCATCTATTTCGCCTGGATTAGTGTAGCGACTATTGTCAACGTGGCTTCGGCTTTGGAAATAGCAGATTGGAGTGGCTGGGGAATTAGTCCACCAGTTTGGACAGCAATCATGATGGTAGTAGGTGCGATTATAGCTGTAATAGTCATTTGGCAACGCAGGGATAGCATTTATGGCGGGGTGTTTGTTTGGGCTTTAGTCGCTATCGCCTTCCGACAGGGACAAAATCCCACTCTTGCTGTCATTGCTGGGGTACTAGCTGGACTTCTGGTAATCATCATCAGTATCAGCAAAAAAGCTAAGGCAAGGAGGAAAAGAATTTAATGGGCGAAAATCAAGCCATTACGCAAGATTTGGGAGTTTCAGTGGCGTAGCTTGAATTGGCACAGCATCACATCCAAAAAACTCCCAGCCAACTGTCCATGGTTTTATGGCAGTATGGGTTTATTCACTTGGGGCGATTAGATTAAATTTTTGATTGCCCCGAACCAATAATGAGTCTTAACTAATGGATAAAAAGATTATTTCACTGCTACCAAGTGCCACAGAAATTGTCGAGGCTTTAGGATTGATGGAGAGTTTAGTTGGGCGCTCCCATGAATGTGACTATCCAATGGAAGTTGGCAACTTGCCCATCTGTACTGAAGCGAGGTTGAATTCCAACAAACCCAGTGGGGAAATTGATGCTGACGTGCAATCTCTCTTACAATCAGCCTTAAGTATCTATCAATTGAAAACAGATGTTATAGAACAACTACAACCGACTCACATTATTACTCAGGATCAGTGTGATGTCTGTGCTGTCAGTTTTCCAGACGTAGAAAAGGCAGTTGCTTCCCTGATTTCCAGTCAACCTCAAATCATCTCCTTACAACCGAATTTACTCAAAGAGGTTTGGGCAGATATTGAACGAGTTGCCCGAGTATTAGATGTTCCTTGTGAAGCGACTTTACAGCAATTACAGGGAAGAGTGCGAAAGATAGTCTCTCAAACAGAAACCTTGTCAGAAGATAATCGTCCGACTGTGGTGGCTTTGGAATGGACTGAACCTTTAATGGGGGCAGGAAATTGGATTCCAGAATTGATAGAAATGGCGGGGGGCAAACCCTTATTGGGCAAAAAAGGTGAACATTCACCTTATCTAATCTGGGATACCTTATCTCAAGCTGACCCTGAAGTCATTATTATCATGCCCTGTGGCTTTGATTTAGAAAGGACTCGTCAGGAATCCCAAGTGTTGACAGGACATCCTGACTGGAACAATTTAAAAGCAGTCAAGCAAGGAAAAGTCTTCATCACTGATGGGAATGCTTATTTTAACCGTCCTGGTCCTCGTTTAGTTGATTCTTTGGAAATCTTGGCTGAAATTATCCATCCAGATGGCTTTAATTTTGGTCATCAGGGAAAGGCTTGGCAACCTCTGGGGTAAGAGACAATGACAAGAAGTAAACATAGGGTTCGCACAACGAGAGGGGATCTATCTCTCTTTTGTCACTTTCCATTTTTTCTTACTATTAATTAATTTCATAACTCCTTATAATCAAAAGATTACATATACTACAATTTACTTTTCTCAATTTTGAGTCATCTTTTATTTTAAAGTAACAAATAATCGTGAGATCGCATATAGAGAAAGACTTTTAGAGTTTAGCAATTTCAAAGATTATCGGAGACTGACAAAAGAGGGCTATGCTGAAACTATCTCATAGTAAAAGTTTTAGCTTATCCCGCACTATTTTGTGCTTATCTCAGCTTTACCCCATCATTGAAGGCACGAGATTTATGCTGTTTGCGAAGGAGAATGACCAGAGGATTTGTTTTGGCGATGTGGGATATGATGGGATCAGCAAACGTGAAAATTACCATAAAGGAGTAACTATCATGGTTAATCTTGAGCAAATACAACATGATATAAGTGAATTACCAGAAGAGGCACAAACTTTAGTTACTGATTTTATTGAGTCATTAAAAAAACGCTATTCCATAACTGAAAAACAAGAGCTTGAGTCAGAAAAAACCCTTTATGACAAATTTGAAGCCATTGGATTAATTGGATTTTGTTCCCTTGAAGAAGATTTATCAACCACATATAAACAAGTTCTAGCAGAAACATTAGAAACTAAATATGATCATTGTTGATACAGGATTTTGGTTAGCTTTGATAGATCAGAAAGACTCTTATCATCCAAGAGCGAAACAAGCCTTAAAACAATATAATGAGCCTCTCATGACTACATGGTGTGTTATCACCGAAACTTGTTATCTTCTTTTAAAGAGAAAAGGAGTTGATGCTCAACTTGTTTTTTTGAATAGTTTTCATCAAGGTTTGTTTACAGTTTTTGACTTACAACCTGACCATACAATTCGTATTACTCAATTGATGAAACAATATCAAAATCTCCCAATGGACTTAGCAGATGCTTCCCTTGTTGTGTTAGCAGAACATTTGGGACACGGACGTATTTTTTCAGTAGATCAACGAGACTTTAACACGTATCGTTGGAAGCAAACCTATCCTTTTGAAAATTTACTCATTTCCATTTAAATCGAGGGTTGCTTTGACTGGGGCAATCTATGTCCAAAATGACTGTTCTGCAATGGTTTCAGCTCTCTGCATTTTTACCTCTATAAAAATATTCTACATCAAGACTTTTCAGACAGGTTCTAAGGTGCGCTCGTCCTCATACTATTTGGCCTTACGCCCTTGTTTCAATCATTCAATATAGAAGATGATGAGATTAAGATAGTTAAGTAAAATGATAAAAATAATAGATGGGTTGTTAGATGTGCCAACAGTAAATGACTACCTCTGCACACTCAAAAAAATGGAAATAACAGAGTTACAGCAGGAACTGTTGAAGATACAATATTCTGCTCCTTACCACCAGATAAAGGTAGAGGATTTAGCCATTACTGTCTCCAAACCCATTGAAACAGTTAATGCCGTTTACGGTAAATTAGGACATAAAATCAAGGATTTATTAGGAGTGGATATAATTGGAGACGAGGGTTATTGGAAAGTTTTAAGTATTGGCTATGAACAGGATAACCGCTTTTACTGGCAAATGCGTAATCAAGTTAGTCAAGCTTTTACAGAACTAAATTTTTTCTAAGGGTAATCAGGCGTAGCCTGCCACTTCGAGATCGCCTTTCGCTCTTTTTAGATTTTTTAAGCCCCATTACGATCCATTCTCATACCAAGAAATAATTTTTCTCTAAATTTGTGATTTTGGGGTTAAATCCATAAAAAATAGGCTGATTTTACTCTCTCATAATTGAAATCGTATTTAAAAATCTAACTTGCGAAACAATGGCTTGTTTAAAGGCAACCGATGAAATAGTAAGATAATCGGATAAAAGGGGTTAATAATAGTTAAAAATACAAATAAAAAGCTAAAATTAGCAAATTTTGGCTCAATTTATCCTAAAATTAGCCAGAGACAGCTTATTTTGATCAAAAAAAATCTGAAATCACTTAAAAAAACTTTACCATGAGTTTTAAAAAATAGAACAAAAATATCTAAAAAGACAAAATAAGAGAAAAATTGGTTAAAAATTGAAAAAAACTGGCTTATTCCAGCCTATTTTGAGCCAGTCCAAAAACTAGAACAAAATTACTAAGAAAAAGATTGTCTAGAAAAAACAGAAACGGTTAAAGTTAACACTGGACTTTGAAGGAGTGAGACAAAGATAGTTGGGTAATTAACAATTGAGGATAGAAAAGACTCTTGTGATGAGTCTAGCAGTATTGTGTTATTTATGTCGGGAGCGTGTAGTGGTGAAGCGTTCTGCTCCACTGGTTTAAGGTTAAAGGGTCAGCATCATTAACGCTCGTGTTCTATCACCATAGGTGATGACCAAAAAACAAGATACGTAATGCTCCTCCCCCACAAGGGCGTTTTGTCTCGTGTTAAGGTGCGCTGGTTATCTTACTACGGGTTTTGCATTTTCATGTTAAAGTCACTTGGTAGTGTTAAAGTGCGCTCGTTATCTTACTTGTCTCTTTCTGGGGTTAAAGTGCGCTGGTTACCTCCTCCTTCTCCTTTTGGTGGTTGCTGAGTTAGTAGTGGTAGTTCCCGAGGGCGATTGTGGTGACTGTATCTGCTCCACTAATTCCTTCTGAATCTCCTGCTGCTTTTTGACAGCTTCGAGTTGTTTAACCCTCTCTTTCTCCTGCACCTCAAGGGTGTTTTTTACTCCTTTTGTCTTCTGCTCAAAATCATCATAGGTATCCCTTGTAAACCTAAAGTTATTAAGAATCCATGGCTTATTAGGTGCAGGTTTAATCCACTTAATCATTTCATCAGAATTATCAACCTTACTCACCACCAAACTTTTCTTACTCCTTTTAATGGCATAATAATCACCCTTATAACTCTCAGTATCCTGATTTTTGAGTAGTTGTTCCATGGTATTCCTATACTGCTCTAACCTTTTAATAAACTCATCATCAAATTCAAAACTAGGGGTAGTGGTTTGATAGTCCTCTAATCCCTTTATATCCAATACCTTATTCATCCCCTGTAGAGTATATTTTGCTCCTAAAGTATTACCCTTATAGTGACTATTTTTGTAACCATAAACAATACCGCTCTTCTTCTTGTAAACCTTTACCCCCTCTTGGTTTAGGGCTAAATCTAATTCTTTAAAATCCTTACATTGCTCCTTACCCCTATCTAAAATATCTCTCAACTCCTGTAATACTTCCGTGCCTTCAGGGCTTGATAATCCGTGGTAGTTTTCCAGCATCCTCAATACCCTTTCAGACTTACGGTAATCCCAATAACTAGACACACAGCTTCCATCATGTCTTACTCTACCTGCCACAATATGGATATGCTGATGTTCCGTATCATCATGTTTCACTACCACATAAGGTACAGCAAGGGATTCCCTACCAAACATTCGCCCTTCACCCTTCCTTTTCTCCTTCTCCAACTTATCTAAATCAGGTTGTTGTTCCCCAAAGCCCATTCCATACAAATAATCATAGGAGATTGCCCTTAACTTTCTATTATCTAATTCATCTTCCGAAGGGTTAAATGAGATTGTGGCGTGATATACAGGCTTTCTCATCCTTCCATTTAACTGACAACATAATTCAAATTTGTTACTAAGGGCGATCGCTGTTTTACCTGACAGGTTACTTTCTATGATTTCTTTTTCTTCCCTATCAAGTAAGTACGATATACATCGGTAGAAGTCAGCTCCTTTTATTTGCTTTGCTACGGGCATAGTTCAATTTCTTCCTCTACTTCTTCTAACCGACCTTCCGCATAGTTCAAGAAAAAGCAAGAATACTACAAAAAAAGTGATAAAAAAGATGAAGTGGAATAGAGTAAATTAGTTTTAATAGAGTAATGATAAGTCTAGGAAAATGTATGAATCAATAAACATTGAAATAGAAAATATTGATCATTTAGGTATAATAGCTGGAATAGTAGACGAGGTAGGCATTGTAGAGATTGTAAACCAAAAACTACCATCCTATGCTACAGAAAAAATTAGTAAAGGATTAGTAGTCAAGGCAATGATTCTCAATGCCTTGGGTTTTGTGTCTCAGCCATTGTACCTATTTTCAGAGTTTTTTAACGACAAAGCAATAGAAAAATTACTAGGAAAAGAAGTAAAAAAAGAATACTTAAATGATGACAAATTAGGGAGAAGTTTAGATGAACTATACGAATATGGACTAAGTAATTTGTTCATAGAAATAGTCATAGAAGTAATAAAAAAATATCAAATAAAAAGTAATTATCACCACTTAGACTCCACATCATTTCATGTGGATGGTAAATATGAAAATGAGGAAGAAGAAAATAGAAAAACCATCAAAATATGTCATGGGTATTCAAAAGATAATCGTCCAGATTTAAAACAATGTGTATTAAATTTAATAGTATCAGGGGACGGAGAAATACCATTATGGATGAAATCAGGACAGGGAAATCAAAGTGATAAAAAAGAATTTGTCAAGATAGTAAAAGAGTATAAGAAAAGTATAGAAACAGAGAGTATAACAGTATGTGATAGTGCCTTATATAGTCAAGAGAATATCCAATTACTAGGGGAAATGAAATGGATAACAAGAGTGCCATTAACAGTAAAAAAAGGGAGAGAATTAGTAGAAAACGAAGAAATATTATGGACAGAGATAGAAAATGAGCAAGAACAAGAATTGAAAGAAAGAGGTTATGAATGGAAAGTAATCAAGGAAAACTATGGGGGAATAAACCAGAGATGGTTAGTAGTAGAAAATAAAAAAAGAAAAGAAAGCGATCTAAAAAAAATAAAAAAAGCAATTCCCCTAGAAAAAGAGGAAGTAGAAAAAGAGAAAAAGAAAATATCTAGAAAATTGTGGTGCGATAACAAAGAATGTGAACGAGAAATAAAGAAAAAGAATAAAAGGTTTAAATATTATGAGTTAGAGATAGAAGACATTAGAAAGCAAGAGAAAGGAAAATATGAAGTAAGTGTAGTGGTAAGAGAGAAGGAAGAAGAAATAGAAAAAAAGAAAAATCAAGCAGGAAGATTTATCTTAGCAACCAATGTAATGGAGGAAGAAAGATTAAAACCATGGGAAATACTATGGGAATATAAACAACAACAAAAAGTAGAAAGAGGATTTAGATTTTTAAAGAATCCCTTATTTTTTACCGAGAGTTTTTATGTAAAAAAGGTGGAGAGGTTGGAAGGGATATTATGGTTAATGTCCTTGAGCTTATTGATATATAACCTAGCTCAAAGAGAAATGAGAAAAGAATTAAAAAGAAGAAAAGTAGGATTGAGAAACCAAGTAGGAAAAAGAACAGAAAAAGTAACAATGAGATGGATATTCCAATGCTTTCAAGGAATCTATCTGGCAAAAATAAATGAAGAAGAAAGAATCGTAAATATGAATAAAGATAGAGAAGAAATATTAGAATATTTACCAGCAAAATGTCGTGAATATTATCAATAAAAAACCTTGATAGTTAGGAAAACATCAACAAAAATAAGAGCCATTACAACATAAAATAAAAAAATTGATGGCATAGGTTTGTGGTGGGAAAATATAGAAATAGTCCAAGAGTAAAATAGCAGAGAAAAAGACATTAAAGATAATTTTTACTCAAACCATTACAAATAGCTCATCTTCTTTATGTCGTTTTATTTGTGACAAAATGAAGTGCGGAAAGTCGGTCTAACACTTTTGAAAAATCTTTAAACTTTTTTTGTTGTTCCAATGGTATACATTCCATCAATTCTTCAATCTGATTCCTCACCTCTCCTAACTTTAAGATTGCTTTTACTTTTACTTGGCTTGGTGTCTTGGGAATCTTTCTATACAATACTGACTTAAATAAATCTGATAGGGTTATCCCTCTTTCTTCACTAAGGGCATTTGCTTTTTCCTTTTCATCTTCATTAAGGTAGACTGAACAAATAATTTTTCTAGGCAAGTTTTTTCCCTCAAAACGTCATTTTTTGGCTAAATCCACAACAAATAACCCTATTTTATTGCCTACCAATGAAAATTGGATTAAAAAGTTAACAATTTGCAAAAATGGCTTATTTAAACGAGTCCTCGTGGTTACAACCGTTTTGGGGTGAATTGGGAATAAAAAATCATTAAAATGAATTAGTATGGGTGATATTGTCCCTATATCCTCCCTAGATCCTCCCTACGAAAACAGTGACAAAACACTTGTTAGTACCTATTTAGGAGAGTAATAAGGAATAAACAGGGAAGTAGTAAGGGAGTAATAATTATAGTACATAATTACTGAACAAAAATGGTAGAAGAAAAAAAGAAAAAGTTAATATTGACTTTGGACTTTGGAGGAAGTGCCACAAAAATAATAGGTGGATTATCTGGAGCAAAAAGAAAAACTGTAGTAATGAATCCAGAAATATGTGAGATGCCCCTAGAGTCATTACAAAGTAAAAGTATGGCAGGAATAAGGGGCGCTCGTCAAAATAGAGCATGGGTAGGTGTGAATGGTGAATATTATGCAGTAGGTTATCTAGCAAAAAGTTATTTAGCAACACCGCAACTCAAACCATTAAAAGCTAGTCTGGCAATTCCCAAAATATTGTCAGCTTGTTGGGTAATGGCTGAACAATTTAAGTTGGGGGCGGAGTTTGATATTTCTCTCGCTTGTTTTTTACCACCGGGGGAGTATGAAGATAGGGCAAAGTTTGAGAATGAATTAGAGTTGGCACTATCAGAATTTGAAACTCCCAATGGTACTTTTAAAGTGTCACTGCTCAATTTTGAGTGTAAACCAGAAGGAGTTGGTGTATTTATGGAACATTGGCGTTTAGAAAAGGAAACAGCGTCAAATTCCCTCTGCGTAAACCTGATGTTTGGTTATCGCAATGCTAGTGCGGTATTGGTTGAAAAGGGTAACATTGGGAAATTTCAAACCACTGATTTAGGCTTTATTCAGATGGTTGAGTCAGTTCAACAAAAAACTTCTGGTTATACCATTGAAAAACTGACAGAGGCGATCTCCTCTTTCGGGGATGGCAGTGATGATAGCTGTTTAATGTCCATGCTAAGGCAGGAAACAAAGGAAGCTAGAGTAATTGAGTTAGATAACCTAAAATCTCAGATACAAATAGCAAAAATAGAATATCTTTCAAGACTTAAAAACTGGTTGAGAGAGGTAGTACCCAAAGATGTTGAACAAATAGTAATCTCTGGGGGTACAGCAGATTATCTAAAACCAGATTTAAAAGAATGGGCAAAAACAGTTAGTCCAGTAACTTTATTCTGGCATGGTGGTGTGAAATTACCAGAGGATATACAGGCAGTAGGTTTAGGTAATCGCATGGCTGATGTTTGGGTACTTTGGCACTATTTTTGTATAGAAATTAAGAAAAAAAATAGAGTAGTTAAATGACGACATCAAAGAGAAAAGAAATAAAAATTTATTATGCCTCTAATTCTTATGATGATGAATTAATAAAATTCATTAAAGACTATGCAGTTGCCCGTGGGCAAACTTATACAGAGGTAATGTTAGAAGTGTTACGAGCATTTTGGTTGCCAATGGCATTAAAAAAATCACCATTATTTAACGACTCTTTTTTATTAAAAGAATTACAAGGTAAATCAATAGGAATTTTAAACAGTCAACTGAATTTCTATAGTTCGGATACTGATTTAATTGAATTGGAACAAAAGAGTTTAAATGATGATGATCTTTTGGATGAAGGTTTGGATGATGATGAAATGAGTTTTAATGATTCTGCAACTTTTGATAACTTGATTTAGAGGTAAAAATGGAACAATTAAAAGGACTACACTTTATAACTGGAGAAAAAGGTGGTGTTGGCAAATCACTATTCACCATGGTTTTGTTGGAGTATTTCAATAATTTAGGTATTGACTATAAATTTTATGATGCTGATAGAAGTAGCCCTGACGTGGGATTAGCTTATGGTGAGTCTTATGCTGACATTGTTAGTTCATTAGGGGAAAACACAAAATCACAGCTTCGTGGTTTAGTAGCCTTATCGGATGAAGATCATAAAGACCATATATTATCTGATGATGAGGAAGAAAAGGAAGAAATTTCATCCATTAACCAGATATATTTCAGTGAGGATCAACGTGAGTCGTTCAGGGCTGATTTATTATATGAGGAAGCGTCTAATGGTAACCTAGTCGTAGTTAATTTACCTGCTCAGGTGGAACTACTTGTTAATCAATGGTTAAGCGCCCGTAGTATTCTTGAAGAGAGCGATTTCCCCATTTACTATTGGTTTGTGACGGACGGATCACCTGAGTCTCTCACATTAATGGAACGTTCATTGAAACAATACGGGGATAAAATTGAGCATATCATCGTGCGTAATAGTGGTTTAAATAAGTCGGTAGATGATGCAATTATTAGACACCCTGTGTTGAAATCCATGCAATTGCTAAAGACAAAAATGGTTGAGATGGGTTCATTATTCTTGTCTGATGTGCAAATGGAAGTCGTTAAAAACAACAAACTGACTTTAAGTAAAGCGATGGATAGGCAGGTTAATATTGATGGGTTAACATCCCTAAGCAAAACACGCATTAAAACCTTTTTGAAAAACTGTCATATTGAAATCGATAGAAGTCTCGTTTTCGCCAAACCAGTTGACAGTGTTAATCTTAAAGAAGTTATGCCAAACACCTCTGCTTGATAATTATTATCTTGAGATTTCCTTTCGTAATTTTGGCACATCATTAACGCTCTTCCTGTTTTGCGTAATCAAGGTATTTAATTAACTACCACCCCCATCCCTGAGTTCGACCTTTAATTGGTTTACTTGGGGATTTTCCTTTCTCTCTCAAAAACGTACTACACCTTATCTAATATTTATGTTAAAACTACCCTATAACTTATATATATCAGTGGATATGACCGTTGTTGGTTTGGCTTGATTATTCAAGGTTGCTTTGATTATTCACTCTCTCAAACTATTACAGGCTATACATTTGAGGTGCATTTTATCATAAAACCCCTATAACATGCAGTACAAATAAATATAGGGAGCGTGAAGGCGTGAAGTCTTTGAGCCATGCGGTTTAACTTCAAATAGATCTATTCCTTCACTATTATGAATGGTGTTGAAAGACGGAGCGCTCGACTCGCTCCTCCCCCACAAGGGCGTTGTGGCTACCCTTGCTTTCGTTTTAACGAGAAAGTTATGGGTTGGGTGTTTGTTGTTTACTACGGGTTATAAAATTTTTATGTTAAAAATACGGTATAAGCTATATATAGCAACGAATAAGAGCGTTCTTATTTTATTGATTTCAAGGGATTGACATTCTCCCAAACCTTTACAGGCTATGTTTTTGAAGTAGGTTTTAACATAAATTGTAGATAACCCGTAGTAAAAAAATTAATCAAGTCGTTTCAGGATAAGAGAGACAGGAAGTTTCCGAGCATTTAATTCAGTGATTGCATCGCCCATTGCTGATATAAACCCTATCTGTACCATTTATTCAACAGTTTCTTCATTTATATTCAGTCTTGTTGAGATTTCGTTAATATCCATAAAATAACCAATTATTAAGCCAAATATAGCCAATTAGAACCAATTCTATCTTGGTGAACTGTTGTAATGCTTAGGTTATAAAAGATTCAGATATTTCTCTTCCACTAGGGTATTAGGCCTAAATAGAAGGTTCGCCCGACGAAGTGCAGCCTGTTGCTAAAACCTTTGCTATACTATCAATATAGCGATAATACCTCCAAAAAGTAGCGATCGCCAAAACATAAGTTGCATAAATATTTCTTGAAAATAAATCAATGGCAAAAAAACTTTGCCTAAAATGAAACCTGAAGTACCTTAAAATGCCTATCTCAAAGCATTGTAATTACGTTTCAAATATTTGAAACTTTGCCTAAAAGAAGACAAACTAGGCAATGTTTGAATCTCTTTTCAAAGAGCTATCTTTACAAAACTTTACATCGTGTCCGATTTTACACGTATCTCCTCTTTACCCCCCATAGGGGCAGGGGTGATTCAAAGTAGGGAGTAAAATAAAAGAAAGGGTGAATGTTTTCTAGTAAATTAGAAAATGCTCACCTAATTGTTTTACATTCAATAATGCTTAAAAGTCTAGTAGAAAAACTTCAACAAATCGAGGATTATCGTAACCCAAAAGGGAAAAGACATCAATTATGGGTAATTTTAACAGTTTTTATACTAGGAACAATCTCTGGGTTTATCGGCTACAGAGCCATAGGAGATTTTTGTCAATATAATGAAAAAGCACTATCTAAAATGCTGAAGATAAAAAGTAATAACCTTCCTTCTTACTCTACTATTAGAAGGGTTATTTCTAGTTTTGACCATCATTTATTAGAATCTCTTTTTAATCAATGGTCTCAAGAATTAATTTCAGTACAACAAGAGCAAGAATATTTTTCTATCGATGGTAAAAGTTTAAGAAATACTGTCACAGATAAGTATGGAAATCAACAAGATTTCATTGTATTTATCTCTTTATTTAATCACCAAAATAAAAGGGTTTATGGTTTAAGAACATTTCAGAATAAAAAAGGATCTGAAATTCCCTATAGTCAAGATTTGATAACTAATAGCACTGTTACCAACGCTGTATTTACTCTCGATGCTTTACACTGTCAAAAAGAGACTACTCGCAAAATTATTGAATCTGATAATGATTATTTAATCACTGTAAAAAAGAACCAGAAAAAACTATATCAATCCATTGATGATGTCGTTAAATATCAATGTTCTCGTAGTAGTTTTTATGATACTGATTTTAGTCATGGTCGTCATATTACAAGAAAAATATCTGTATATAATCCACCAGAAAACATTGACCCTCGTTGGATCAGTATTAAATCCGTTATTGAAGTTCAACGAGAGGGATTTCGAGGTTCAAAACCATATCAACAAACACTCTATTATATGAGT
Organism: Cyanobacterium sp. IPPAS B-1200; assembly: GCF_001747005.2. Taxonomy (NCBI): domain Bacteria; kingdom Bacillati; phylum Cyanobacteriota; class Cyanophyceae; order Chroococcales; family Geminocystaceae; genus Cyanobacterium; species Cyanobacterium sp. IPPAS B-1200. Next base: position 21,837 of record NZ_CP182906.1, on the reverse strand, counting down.
AGTCTCAAAAAAGATGCTATGGTTTTTGCTCAAAAAATTAGAGAACATTGGAGTATTGAAAATAATTTACACTGGATTAAGGATGTAATTTTAAAAGAGGATCAATCTCCTATCAAAAACCTTAATGCCGTTATTAATATCTCTATTCTCAAAACTATAGCGTTAAATCTTTTACGCTTACTTGATTTTCCTTCGGTGACAAAAGCCCAGAGATGGCTCTACTCCAGACTTGAGTCTCTTTTTTTTCTCTTAGAATGAATCACCCCTGCCCCATAGGGGCGCTACATCTTAAAGAGTTTCTTGAATTTGCAGAAAAGTCTTCCCGTCAATCTGAGGATTTATTCTTAAAAACAAATGACTTTGATAGTGATATTGAAAAGCAAATATATCAAGAGATAGTTAATATAGGTTATACCGTAAACTGTAAAGTCGGTTCAGGTAGTTATCGAGTTGACTTAGCCGTAGTTCATCCCCAACATCCAGGCATCTACGTTTTAGGAATCGAAACCGATGGAATTAGTTATCATCAAGCCCCTACAGTATTGGATAGGGAAGGAGTCAGACAAGTTGTTTTAGGGTTAATGAAATGGAATATGTACAGAATTTGGTCACTAGATTGGAAATTTAGACGGGAGGAAGAAATTAGCAAATTAAAACAAGCAATAGAAAAAGCGATTGAACAATTTGATTTAACAAATACCCTATCTCAAAATAATAGTGAAACTATACCAAATATTGATTCATTTTCCATTTTAGAGTCAGAAAAAATTAAGCAAAAAAATTCACAAAAAACAGATTACGAGCTACAATTTCAGTTAAGAACGAATGACAATCAACTTCCAACTACTGTAAGTAATTTTAAAAGAGCGAGTACTATTGGAAACACAAAAGAAGAAAATGGTCGCTTTCAAAATGAACAGAAAATAACAGACGTACAAGAATTAAATAAGGTAGAAGAGAGTCAATCCACTTTATTAGAATCTAGCCCTTTAATTCCTTATGTTACCGCTAATTTAGAAGTTGTTACCGATAATAAAGGGTTAATTTATGAAAAAGAATCAAAAGTTTTAGTCATAATAAAAATCAACCAACTCATAGAAGTTGAAGCTCCCATTTTACTCAATGATATGTTAAGACCTATAGCCCAATGTTGGTCATACTCTAGTATGAGTAAAAAATTAAAAACATATTTAACCAATACTATTAAGCAACTTATAAAAGAAGGTAAATTATACTTAAATGATGAATTTGTTTGGCAAAGTCGCTTTCAATGTGAAAACTGGGATAAAACCAGAACAAATAATGATGAATATAAAAGAAAAATAGAACAAATTTCTATTCAAGAATTAGCCGTAATATCAGAGTGGATTGTACAGCAATCTTTATCTATTGATGAGGAAGGATTGATGAAAGAAGTTGCTAACATTTTAGAATTTAAACAACTTAATAAAAGTATTAAAACTCGTTTACAAAAAACGATCAAATATATGTATGAAAAAGGTAATGTAGACCATGAAAAAGATAGGATATTTTGGAAAATTTAATACTTTACATGTTGGTGTAAAGCTAGGGAAACTGTAAGAACCGTGCCAATTCGCTCAAAATAAGTCAGAGAGGGAACTTAGACATAACGTTAAAACCTATTTCGCAACAACTCTAATAAATAAATTGAATGTTGTCATGAAAAAGCATAATATTGTATTGCACAACAAAGTTAACCATAAACAACTGAGACTGAATGATTCAAACTAACTTGGAGTTGAATCTGTTAGATAACCCTATAAATCCAATCTTTGCCCGTCATGAAACGTTCCATCCTCGATGGGGATGGTTAAACAAGGGTTTTGCTGCCGTTGATAAAGATAATAATATTTTTCAGGCGGATGATGCCCCTATTCGTTTGGGAGTGGGTAAGAATATGGTGAGGAGTATTCGTTATTGGTGTAATGCTTTCAAAGTTACTGACAATGATGATAAACCCTCAGATTTCGGGCGAAGGTTATTGGGAGAGAAAGGATGGGATAAATATTTAGAAAATCCTGCTTCTTTGTGGTTACTACATTGGAATTTCCTTAAGCCTATTTGCACTGGAACGTCATGGTATTATGCTCTTAATCATTTCAATGATACTGAATTTAGTCGGGATGACTTAGTAAATGGCTTGAAGGGTTTTCGGGATGAGATTAAGCCTAATATTGCTGATTCTTCCCTTACGAAAGATGTTACTTGTATTTTGAGAATGTATGTGGATACTAATACAGATGGTTTTGTGGAGGACTCCATCGATTCTCCTTTTGCTGAGTTGGGGTTAATTTATCAACCTCTCAATTCAAGAGATTATCGATTTCGTTTTGGTGTTAAGGCGAGTTTACCCCCTGAAATAATTATGGCTTGTTGTTTGGAGTATGCTAGTTGGGTGAGTGACAATCAAACTACTATTAGCATTAGTCGATTACTTTATGATTATAGTAGCCCTGGATTAGTTTTTAAGTTGACGGAGGAGGCTTTACTTAATGCGATTGATTCTATGACTCGTCAATATGATAATCTTTTTTTGGCGGATACTGCTGGTTTAATTCAGTTATCTTTTAATGATAATCCTCTGGATTTGGCTGATAAGATTCTTGATGATTTTTATAGCTTTTAGTATCTTTTTAAAATAGTTTGTTTGAACAATAAATAAATATTTTATATTAGTTATAATAAAATAATTTTCGTCTTATTAAGGGAGAGTTTGAGCTTATAATATTGTATAAATTATACAAAAAAAATTATTATCTGGGTCTATAAATATAGTTAGTTTAATTGTGTTTGAGACATTTTGCTCTTCTAAAAGCCTTGTCAAATAAATATTGTGGCATCCGAGAGCGTTTCATTTCAATATTGATTAACTATAATATAGCAATTATCATGGTTACGGAGTACAAGATGATCCCCCTAAATCCCCCGCAAATTCGGGGGACTTAAGAATAATAAATGTATCTCATAATTATAAAAAACGCTATAGAAAGAGGGGTTTGAGTAGCATTTGTACAAGAAACCCCGATAAGAACTGTACCAATTAAACCCTCTAAAAATTATCACCCTCAAACGCTTGAAATCTCGTAGTAGATTTCTGTACCAAATAGACCTTAGTTTAATTAATACAGTGATCATGTCTAAAAAGTAGGTTCTTGAAACTTAGACAGAGAGAGAACTTTAGCCTTAGCGTGGTTTTCTGTACGGTTGCTACTCAAGCCCCAAAGACTAAAGTGTAAAATACAATTTATAATAAGCTAACTTTCTTTTGTGCCATACTTAATAAGTTATTTATAATTTAATTTATAGTTATTTAAGTGAGTTGTGAAACAGTTTCCGTAGCCAAAACTTTTATTGTATAAATCTTTGAGAACTTGAAAAAGTTTCCTTTTTATTTTGAGTGACTATAATTATTTTTTTGTTGCTTTTTATTCTTTAATCTCATATATCAGTAAGTTGGCGTTATTAATGATGGGTTTAGTATTACCAAAACCTTTATTAATAAAAGGCTTAAACCTTTGGCTAGATCGATTTAATTACACCTACCTACTTATTAATGATGGGTTTAGTATTACCAAAACCTTCATTAATAAAAAGCTTAAACCTTTGGCTAGATCGATTTAATTACACCTACTTACTTAACCATTCTTTTAACAAGGGATTTAAGCCCCCGACCTAAGCTTATTTTATTTTTTACTAATTAATTATGAATTTATCTTCTTATTTTACTTTACAACGTCGTTATGGTCGCTCTATCAATTTAGAAAGAGATTTTAATGATTTATCTGCTTTGGATGGTTATGTTTTAACGGATAAATCTGTGGAAACTTTAAAGCGAATTTTGTTGGGTATTAGCGGGGATAATAAGTATAATTGTTGGACTTTGACGGGGGTTTATGGTACTGGTAAATCTGCTTTTGTTCATTTTCTAATTTCTCTGTTAGCTAATAGTAAAAATAAGTTAAAAAGGAAGGCTTTAGAAATAGCTAATAGTTCTTTAAATGATGATATTATTCTTAGTAATATTCCTGATAATGGGATGATAAGGGCGATCGCCGTTAGTCAAAGAGAGGCAATTAGTTTAACTATTATTCGGGCTTTAATTAATGGTTTAGAAGATTTTGGTAGTAAATTATCTAAGGATTTTATCTCTGTATTAGAAGATTTAGAAAGTCGTATTAAGGATGGCAAAACAGTTCAAAATACAGCAATAATTAGCATTATAAAAGATATTCTTTTACAAACAAAAAGTGATATTATTTTAGTCATTGATGAATTAGGAAAAAACCTAGAATATGCTGTTTATAATCAAGGGGCAGAAGATTTATATTTATTACAACAACTAGCCGAATTAGAGGCTATTGATGGACATAGAATTTATATTTTAGGGATTTTGCACCAAGCCTTTACCGAATATGGGCAAAGGTTGGCTACTATTCAAAGAAATGAATGGTCAAAAATTACAGGAAGGTTTGAAGATATTGCCTTTACTGAATCTACGGGGCAGATGATTAGGTTAGTGGCAGAAGCTATTAAACCGACTTTTGAGGGTAACTTAGAGCAAAAAATTGACCATTATAGTAGTTATTGGTATCGACAATTAGAATCTATTTTCAAATTAGAAAAAATTGAACAAAATTTAATCAAAAATATTTATCCCCTCCATCCCCTCAGTGCTTTAATTTTGCCTATTTTATGTGTAAAATATGCCCAAAATGACCGAACTTTATTTACTTTTATCACATCCGATGAGCCTTTTTCTTTTAAAAAGTTTTTAGAGGAGACAGCTATTGATGATGATAGTTTACCTACCCTAAAACTCGATCAAATTTATGATTATTTTATCTCCTCCGTGGGTATGGGTTTAACGAGGGTGGTAAATTTCCAACGGTGGGTAGAAATCTATGATTTAATCAACGATGCTAAACACCTCGATGAAGATAGTTTAAAACTATTAAAGGCGATCGGTTTGCTAAACTTAGTTAGTATTACAGGCATTACAAGGGCAACCCGTAACTTAGTCGCCCATAGTCTTTGTGATGGCGACGATGATGATAGATTTAACTATTGGCAAGAAAAAATTGACACATTGTTAAGACAAGGGTTAATTACCCATCGTAAACAAATTGATGAGTTGAGAATCTGGAAAGGCTCAGACTATAATATTGATGCTCAACTAGAATCTTATCTTAAACAAGAGCAGTCCAGTTTAGCAAAACTTTTGTCTCAATTACGCCCTTTAAAACCAATTATCGCCCAGAGGCATAGTTATCAAAAAGGCACATTACGTTATTTTGAAAGACATTATCTTGATTCCTCTGTTGATTTGAATAACCTTGAGTGTGAAGACAATTCGGCAGATGGTTGGTTAGGTTATTGGTTAGGAGAAGAGATTCCTTCCTCTTTTCCTCAAAAAACGGTTAATGGCTTACCTGTTATTTTTATTGCTGCGAATAGTTTACAGGTGTTACGGTTACAAGCCCAAGAATTTAGTGCGTTGAATCGCATGAATAATGAGGCGAAGGAGTTGCAGTCGGATGGGGTAGCCAGAAAGGAGGTGCGTTATCGTTTGATGGAAGCGCAAAAGGTTTTGGATGAAACTTTAAATAGTGTCTTTGATTTTAGTCGGGGTGAGTGTCGATGTTGGATTGGGGGAAATTTAACCAAGATTGACAGTGTGAGGGATTTGAATAGTTATTTGTCGGTGTTGTGTGATGAAACTTTTAGCAAAAGCCCTATTTTGTGGAATGAGTTGATAAACCGTCGCAATCTTACTTCTCAGGGTAGCAAGGCAAGGAGAGAATTAATTACAGCGATGATTAACCACTTTAGTTTTCCTAAGTTTGGTTTTTCTGGTTATGGCCCTGAGGTTACTATGTATTATTCTTTATTGCAAGAAACGGGTATCCATCGCCCTATATCTTCGGCTGAAAATACTCTCAAACCTAGTGATAGTAAAGGTTTTGTATTTCATACTACCCCCCCCCTACGTAAATACTACAGATTTAGTGGAAGAAGAGTGGGGTATTTATGCGCCGACGGGTGGGGATAATCCTAATGTAGATGAGGTTTGGAGTGCGATCGCCCTTTTTTGTACATCAGCCACCGAAAATCCTCAAAATATCGCCCAAATATACGAAAAACTATACCTTCCTCCCTACGGAGTAAAAGAAGGAATTATCCCCATAATCCTTACCGCCGTATTACTGTATTACAAAGAAGAAGTAGGGGTATATCAAGATGGTACATTTATACCAGTATTAGGGGAAGAACACTTAGAATTATTAGTCAAAAATCCCGAACGTTATGCCGTAAAATATTTTGCCATAGAAGGATTAAGGGGAGAAGTATTCAAAGAATTAGAAGCCATCTTGCGCAATCCCCAAACCAAGGCAAAAAGTAACATTCGTAATGCCACCCTCCTAACCGTTGTCACTCCTCTATATCAGTTTGTTAAACAACTTCCTCGTTATACCCTACAAACAAAAAACTTAAGCCAAACCGCCCTCAAAATTTTAACAGTCTTGCAAAAAACTATCGAGCCTGATGAGTTACTATTTAAGCAATTACCCCAAGCCTGTGATTTACCAGTCATCACCACAGACAAAGAAGAAGATGGTATCACTGCCAAACAACTAAAAACAAACTTAATTAAGGCATTAAGAGAAATCAACCTTGCCTATGAAAATCTTTTGAGTGAATGTCAATCTCTCCTTTATGATGCTTTTGGGGTGAGGAATGAAGCCAAAAAACTGAGGGAAGATTTACGAATTAGGGGATCTTATCTCAAGGATAAATGTGTTGAGCCAATTTTGAAACGTTTTACCCAAGCAGTATGTGATGAAACCAAAAACGATAAACAATGGTTAGAGGCTTTAATGATGATTATCGCTGACAAACCAGCGGAATCTTGGAAGGATGAAGATGTTAATTTATTTCAAGGTAAACTGGCTGAATTATCCCGTAAGTTTGCTAATTTAGAAGCTATCCAAGAGGAAGTAAAGGTAAAAAAAGGTGAAGGATTATCTGCCAGAAGAATTACCGTTACCCGCAGTGACGGGGAAGAAACCAATCACATGATATGGATAGATAATCAAAGGGAGTCGGAGGTAAATAAAAAGGTTGAGGAAATTTTGGCCATGTTACCCAAAGATAAGCAGTTAAGGGAGACTATTCTTGCGAAACTAACAGAGAAAATTTTAAAGTAGGGTGGGCAGTGCCCACCATAAACATTATCATAATGCCATTATTGTGTCTTTTCTTTATTATTAAAACCTATCATAAAGATTACTATTATTACTAAGTAAGTTGGCGTTATTAATGATGGGTTTAGTATTACCAAAACCTTTATTAATAAAAGGCTTAAACCTTTTGGTTAGATCAATTTAATTACACCTACCTACTTATCAAGTATTAGAATTAAAATTAACAAAACAAATCAACATATTATTATTCTGTATTTAATTTTCATACCATTAAGTCTTGTATATAATAATCATCATTGTTTATTGCTTTATTCTTTGACTTAATTTTATAACGTGCTTTCATTTTATTGATACAATTTCGGTGGGCAATGCCCACCCTACAATAACAAATTAGGTAATACTATTATGTTTGCCGATAATAAATCTTTGCCTCCTTCTTATTCTCTGAATATTTCAGTTTTAAGTCAATTATTTAACTCCACTACTAATTCTTATAAGTATCTTTTTTTCAGTGCTTTATTAGATATTTTAGAAAGAAATTTATTTGATTGTGAGTTAATTAGTTTTCGAGAGTTAGTAGTTGAAATGTTGGCAAATGCTTGGTATCCCCATGTATTTTTTAAGTTATCTTTTGGTAAACAAGATCAAATTGCGACAAAATTAGATCAGTTAAATATACAATCTAAAGATGAGGCTATCACCAGAAAAAATATATTAATTTCTGTTATCAATCAATATAATGTGGATGATGTCATTAATAGTTTAATGCGTTATGTTCCTTTTCGTTTGATTAGACCTTTTTTTGCGGAAGAATTGCAGGGAATAAAAGATTATAGTATTAATTCTAATGTTACTAAATTATCTACCCAATTATTTGAACAAAAAAAGCCGTTGTATTGTTTTAACTGTGAAAATTATAAATTAATAGATAGTATTATCTTACATCCTGAATGGGTTAATTATATTAGAGAAAATTTTTTAATTGTTAAGGGATGGGTTGCGTGGGAGTGGTTAAATTATATGCAAAAAAATAATTCTAATGTGCCAAATTTAGCTAGAAAATTATTTCCTTTAGTCCAACGAAAATCTCTTGCTGAACAAGCAAAATACTGGAAATTAATTATAGAAAAACAGCCTATAAAATGTATTTATTCTAACAATATTTTAGATAAAAATAGTATTTCTGTGGATCATTATTTACCATGGTCATTTGTTGCCCATGATCAATTATGGAATTTAATTCCTAGTATTCATACTGTTAATTCTTCTAAGTCTAATAATATTCCTTCTTCTAATTATTTAGATAAGTTTATTAATTTACAACATCAAGGTTTAGTTATTTCTAATAAAATTTTATCTCAAAATGAATGGTTAAGATATGTTGATTGTTATCTTAATGATTTAAAAATAAATGAGCCTAATGATTTGCTAAAATTAGAACTTTTAACAAGGGCTTATCAACAAACTTTTAAACCTTTAATTTCTTTAGCAAAAATACAGGGATTTTCTACTAATTGGAATTATCGAGAAGAATGTGGTTAAAAAAATTAACAAACTACTGGGGATTACCGAGGGGATTAGTTTTGAGTTCAATTAGTTTTAATCTTGTTAAAATTACTCCAACCGCCCTGACTTTAATCTTGCTATTCTATGGGTAGATGTATAGTTTACAGTTGAAATACCGTTGATGACAGGGAAAACTAGGCACGTTTTAGGGCTTTCAGGGGGTAAGGATAGCACTGCTTTAGCTATTCTTTTGCATAAGGAAATCCCTGATATGGAGTATTTTTTTTGTGATACTCATAAGGAGTTACAGGAAACTTACGATTATCTCGATCGCATTCAGGCTCGTTTAGGTATTAAGATAAATTATCTTAGCGAAAAAAGGGGTTTTGATCATTGGTTAGCGATTCATGATGGTTTATTGCCTTCCCCTCAGATGCGCTGGTGTACGGTAAAAATGAAAATTAAGCCCTTTGAGGAGTTTGTGGGGAATGATGAGGCTATCAGCTACATCGGCATTCGTGCGGATGAAAATAGGGAGGGTTACATTTCTACAAAGCCGAATATTAAACCTGTTTTTCCTTTCAAAGAGAGAGGTTTGGTAAAGGCTGATATTATTCGCTTGCTAGAAGAAAGCGGTATCGGTTTACCTGAATATTATAAATGGCGTAGTCGCTCTGGTTGTTTTTTCTGTTTCTTTCAACGCAAGTATGAGTGGGTGATGTTGGCAGAAAATCATCCTGATTTATTTGCGAAGGCGGTGGAATATGAGTCAAATCATCGGGATGGTAGGACATATACTTGGACTCAAGGAGAGACGTTATTAGAGCTTTTAGAGCGTAAAGATGACATTGTAGCACAACATGAAAGGGCGATCGCCCGTAAACAAGAAAAAGCACCGAATCGCCCTCTAGCAGAAGCCTTGGAGTCTGTCTTAGATGAGGAAGATTCAACCCTACCCTGCTTAGTGTGTAATTTGTAATTGGAATTAGGAATGATGCTATTACTATCTCATAGTGAAATTGAACAACGTTTAAAGATTTCTCTCAATCAACTTTTTGATATTTGTCAACAATATAATATCAAAGAAATGGCTTTATTTGGGTCAATTTTAAGAGATGATTTTAATAACAAAAGCGATATTGATTTTCTCATTTCTTTTCAACCTAATACACCTCAAGGTTTACTAACTATTTCTAAACTTAAATCTCACCTAGAATCATTACTTAATTATCCCGTTGATATTACGATTAAAGATTCTCTTAAAGACGGTGATAATTGGATTCGTCGTAATGAAATTTTAAACACTGCACAGACTATTTATGAATAGAGATAAGGCTTTTTTACTTGACATTTATAATGCTATTAATCGTATTGTATTATTTTCAAAAGATTTGACAAAATCAGATTTAAAAAGCAATGAAGAAAAACAATCTGCTATCCTCTATCAAGTAATTATTATTGGTGAAGCTGTTAAACGATTATCAATAGATTTTCGTAATAGTAATTTAGCAATTCCTTGGAAAGAAATTGCAGGAATGAGAGATATTCTTGCTCATCAATATGACAAGGTGAATATTGATACTTTATGGGACGTGGTTAATCGTGATATTCCAGAATTAAAAATAATGATTAGCCCTTTATTATCTGACTTAATAGATACAACTTAAACAAATTTTATAATTTACTGAACTATCTATTTTTGGCATTGCTGATTTTGAGCATGATTTGTATTGAGTACGAATCACTAAACTATTCAATTACTGTTATTTAGAATTGCTAGATTTTTATTCTTATACCTTGATTCAGCAACGCTCTATTTTTTTAAGGATGTTAATAGATAATTAAAAAAATTAATTGACTTTCAGTTATTTTATCAAATCTCCATCACAAAGTGGCATTATGGGATCCCATCTTTACTAACTAAATCAAATAGAGAAAAATAATCAATCATGAATTTAAACTTTGGTGTGCAAAAACAAGATGTTTACGGTACCTATGGAGAATTTACCATTGAGTCAGAAAATAAACATATTACCGCCCAATATTTACTTACAAAAATGAAGCCAGGGGTAGAAAATAGTTGGGAAAACAGTCTAGCAGATCAAATGGTGCCTTGGCGAGAAATTTTCAAAATTGATGAATTAACCTTCGACGAATTACTACAAAGAGACTTAGATGATTCTAGGGTAGCTAACGACTTGATTCCTTATCTACTCGGTGAAAGTGGCTCTAATGCTCGTTTTTTCCCGCCTATATTAGCAGTTTTAGCACCCAAAAGAATTGATAAATCAGGTATATTACCCTATTATCCTGCCCTTACCCATCAAAGCGATACATCCATGAGTTTTGGTAATTTATTTGAATTTGAAAAACATACTTTAAATGGACAATTAACCCCTTTAGGAGTGTTGAAATATAACCAAAAACAGAGCGCTTTAATAATTGTTGATGGGCAACATCGCGCCATGGCAATTTTAGCCCTTCATCGCACCATAAACCAAAAATGGGGAGATAATAAATACGCATCTTATTATAATCATTTACAAGTAAATCAACAGCAAATAAAAAACTTAGAATTACCTGTTTGTATCGTCTTTTTCCCTGATTTATATGAGGGGAATCAGGCTTTACAAACTCAAGGCATCGACTTAAAAAGTGTCTGTCGAGAAATCTTTGTGGTAGTAAACAAAAATGCTAAACGCATTAGCCCATCAAGGGAGTTATTATTAGATGATGAAGATTTAGCCGCCCGTATGATGCGTAATACCCTATCCCAGTTAAAAGATAGGGGGGAAGATAATTCTTCGGTGGCGCGTATTTACTCCTTTGCCTTTGGTGATAGTCTTTCCGACGCCGATACTCGTAAAAGTGAAGTGGTTACAGGGCAATTGGAATATTGTACCGCTGTAGTATTACATAAAATTCATTGTGCCATTAGTTTTGGCATGAAGGATGCTTTTAATCTTGATGAGTCAACGAAAGATATTACCCATAGTCGTCGCACAAAAAATAAAGAGCGTTGCGAGGATTTATTAAGGGGTACAGAATTAGAGCAAAAATGGAATTACTATGATCGTTTTTCGGGAAAATATCACCCTTTACAACAGGTACAATTAGCAGTTAATTTATTGGGTAATTTAACGGATGTGGTTTTGTTACCTTTATTTGATCAATTTACTCCCTTTGCGGTTTACAATCAAGCCATGAGGGAAGTTTATCAACAACTACAAACTCCTTTATTACGCACTGAAGAAATTCACATTAAATCTTTTAATTTATTATTTGAAGGTAGCGCTGTTCAAGCAATTTTTGAAGATCATATTCATCGTCTCAAGGATAAACTTAATAAGTATCAGGAAGAAGGTAAACCGATTAGTGATTATCTTCATAATCAGTTAAAAGATGCAAAAAATACCTTAAAAGCGGTAGAAAGTTGGGAAGATAAAATAAAGCTAAATACTGCTTGTAAATTATTTAGTATAGAGTGCGATCGTTTTTTAGACAATAATAGCGAAAACGAAAAAAAAGAGTTATTAGCCAAAGCAAAATCTATTTTAGATGCCATTTCTACTCAGGCTTTTCAATTAGGTTATCCCATGACAATTCATTCTATTGTGGAGTTAATGATTGCAAATAATCAATATACATCCTATGAAGAAAGACTAAGAGTTACTAAGTTTATTTCTCAATTATATTTAAAGGCTTTAAACAAATATTTTTCATCATCATCCGATAGTTTACACCATACCCTAACTGGTTTAATAACTGAATCCAGAATAAATGTATTTAATCCTAGTGAGTTAGGTTTAAGAGGTTTGTTGCATCTCCATCTTAAAGAATTAAATGAGAGTCAATGGATATTTTTCCGTTATGCCATCTTAGAAATCGTCCATTGTAAATATAGTTATCAAGGATTATTAGAAGAATTAAATTCTCCAGAAAATCAAGATTTAGCTCAGAAATATTTAAGAATATTACCTAGTATTATTGACTCCATATTAAATCTAAGAAAAGAATTTATAAATAAAGGTATTGATACCAGTATTAAATCCAAAGAATTTAATAATCAATTGGAATTACAAAAAGCACAACTAAAAGGGCAAAGTTTATTAGATGAAGATATAGAAACACAAGTCGCCACAATTATTAAAACAAAACAAATTGAAGTTGAAAAACTAGCAAAAGAAAATATTAAAGCTAGTTTAGGGGAATTAGCCGATAAAAATAAAATTCTTGTTCGACTAACTACCAATCATAATAAGACTGAATATAATAGCGGATTTGTCACAGGAATTGACGAATTTTTATAACTTAAATTTTGCTGATTATTATGTCTATTTTTTGAAAAATAATCACTCTCTAATATTATTGAACAATTACAAAAAAACAATTATGCACCACATGAATCCCTATCAGAATGATTTAGTAAATCAAATATTTAGCGACTATTCCATTGATAAAACAAGATTACCCTCTAGCGGATTAAATAAAGTAGGAGTCCCTAGTTTTGTGGCTGAATGGATACTAGATAAAATTGCACCGGGTAGAGGGGATTTAAGTAATGCAGAACATGACAAGGTGAATAGTTTAGTTATGAAAGCCTTTCCGAGAAAAGATGATAAGGAAAGAATTAAGTATAAAGTATATCAGGGAGAAGAATATCAGTTAATTGCTGAATTAAAGGTAAGAATACCCCTCGAAAAGGCAACGGACGAAATACAAAAACCCTTGGCAAGTATCCCTATTTTGAACCTTACAGAATGCGATATTGAGCCTGATATTCTTGAAAAATATACCTTATTATTAGGTAGAGGATTATGGGGAAAAATTACTCTTAATTATAGTATTAATGAACAGGGAAAATATAACATTAATATTTGTAATTTTGACCCCTTTCAATCTTCAGAAGTAGATTTAAGATATTATGCCCAGTGTCGTGATGAATTTAGCTTTGAAGAATGGCGAGATTTAATGTTTTGTTCTATGGGTTTAAACCCTGAAGATTCTGCCTATAATAATGAGGCAAAAATCTGGGTTTTGAGTAGATTATTACCCCTAGTAGAATCTAATTATCATGTCATGGAATTGGCACCCAAAGGCACGGGAAAAAGTTTCTTTTATGAGAATGTTAATAATAAGGTAATGGTGGTAAGTGGAGGGAAAATCACGGCACCACGTTTATTTTTTAATGGTAGAACTGGGGAAATAGGTTTATTGGGTACTTATGATGTCACTGTGTTAGATGAGGTTCAAAGTTTGACTTTTGATAATCCTGATGAAATGATTGGCCCTTTAAAAACTTATTTGGCAAATGGGCGTTATAATCGTGCGGGGTTTGCGGATATAAGTAGTGATTGTAGTTTGGTATTGTTAGCTAACATTGAATTAGATGCTTATCAACGTCCGAAAAATGAAGATAATTTAATTAAAAATCTGCCTAAATTCTTTTCAGAAACAGCTTTGTTAGATCGTTTTGCGGGAATTATTCCTGGGTGGAAAATTCCTAAGTTTCAATCGAAAATGACGGCTCATCAGATAGGTTTAAAAACTGATTTTTTTGGGGATGCTTTATTAAGTTTGAGGAAGGATAATCGTTTTTATCACTATGCTAAATCTCATACTAATTTTATTTCTAAGGTATCTATAAGAGATGAAAATGCAATTTTAAAAAGTGCTTCTGGTTTTTTGAAAATACTTTATCCTAGCCTTAATTTAACAACGGAGGAGTATTTATTTAATTGTTTAAAACCTGCCCGAGAGTTACGGCAGAATATTCATGGTTTACTGTACAATCTGGATGATGAATTTAAACAGTATGAGAGGGATATTATTGTTGATGTGATGTAGGGGTTAAATTCTTATTAATATATTGCTTAATATGGAGATTATTATACATTGAAAATATACGATTTACTACTTAACAGTAAACAGAATAAATTAGAGTACTTATTAAGTATTCCTATATTTAATCTTTTAAAATTATCGGATAAAAATTTAACTAACGAAGAACAGTTGATAGAGGCATTACTTACTCTATATACTCCAGAAGAATTATTAAGATCTAAATATCATCGTGATTTACTCTTAGAATTTCTCACCCCTGAACAAGCCAATATTTTAGCCACTGTTTGGGATGCACCCCATGATAAAGATGTATATAAAAGACTGAAAAAAGTAACCATCAAACAAAATTCGGAAGCAGAAAAATATCTATTTAATTTCTTTGAAATTCCCGTTTATCGTCAAACAAATATTACTGTAGAAACACCCTCTTTTGTAGAAATTACTCCTCAATATACTTTATTTAAACACCAAAAAAATGCGGCTAATCGGGTTAAAACATATTTATATTATCCCCCCTATCGAGGACTTTTGCATATGCCTACAGGGGCAGGGAAGACCCGTACAGCGATGAATATTATTGCGCATCATCTGCGAAATAATGAACCTACTTTAGTGGTTTGGTTGGCTTATAGTGAGGAGTTGTGCGAACAGGCGGTGAATGAGTTTGAAAAGGCTTGGGGGTATTTGGGCGATCGCCCTTTAACTGTTTATCGATTTTGGGGAGAGCATGATTTAGCCATAGAAGAAGTAAACGATGGCTTTGTGGTAGCAGGATTGAGTAAAACCTATAACGCCCTCAAAAAAAGTATCCGCTTTATCAATCAATTGGGGGTGCGTACCTCCTTCGTGATTATCGATGAAGCTCATCAGGCGATCGCCCATACCTATAAATTAGTGCTAGATAGCCTCGTCATTCCCTACGAAAAAACTGCTCTACTCGGATTAACCGCCACCCCCGGACGCACATGGGCAGAAATTGATCAAGATGCCCAACTAGCAAATTTTTTCGCCCAACAAAAAGTAACCCTCGAAATAGAAGGTTATGATAACCCCGTAGATTACCTCGTAGAACAACAATACCTCGCCCAAGCCATTCATCGCCCCCTATTTTATGACAGTGGCTTGACACTTACCCCCAAAGACATCCGACGCATTAACCAAGATTTGGATATTCCCCCCTACATTCTCCATCGATTAGAAGAAGACGAACAACGCAACCTCCGCATCATTCTTGAACTAGAAGCCCTAACCCACCGTCATCATCGCATTATCGTTTTTGCTATCTCCGTTAACCATGCTCAAATTCTTACCGCCGTTTTAAAGTTGAGAGGATATGGGGCGATCGCCCTTACAGGAAAAACCCCGAAACCAGAAAGAGAGGCAATTATCAAGAGTTTCAAAGACGATAACCCCGAACCACAAATATTATGTAACTACGGCGTATTAACCACTGGATTCGATGCACCAAAAACCAGTGCCGCCGTCATCGCCCGTCCCACCAAATCCCTTGTATTGTATAGCCAAATGGTCGGACGAGCTATTCGAGGACTCAAAGCAGGAGGCAACGCTACCGCCGAAATTATCACCGTAGTCGATAGTCAAATGCCCGGTTTTGGGTCTGTGTCAGATGCTTTTAACAATTGGGAAGACGTTTGGAGGAAAAACTAATGAATAAACCCCATGATATAGTTCCAGCACATCTAGCCGTTCAAGCCATGCGCGATAACGGTTATAAAAATGCCGCCTATGCCATCGCCGAGTTGATGGATAATGCTATTCAAGCAGGCGCATTCCAAGTCGAATTACTCTGTGGGCAAAGGATGAAACAATTAACATCCCGCAAAAGCTCCCATATCGAACAAATCGCCGTTTTAGACAATGGTTGCGGTATGGATGCCACTGTTTTACGTCTAGCCCTGCAATTTGGTAACGGTACTCACCTAGACAAAGATCAACATACTGGCATCGGGCGCTTTGGTATGGGTTTACCCTCATCATCGATTTCTCAATGTCAAAGAGTTGATGTTTGGTCATGGCAAAATGGAGTAGAAAATGCCCTTTATACTTACCTTGACCTCGATGAAATCAAAACCCGTCAATTAAACGAAGTACCCGAACCTATTCCGAAATCTGTACCCCATAGATGGCTAAAAGTAGGGCAAAGTTTTGGTTATAGTGGCACATTAGTAGTATGGTCAAAAATTGACCGTTGTATGTGGCGCACAGGTAAAACCATCATTGAGCATTCCGAGTTACTCATTGGTAGAATGTATCGTAAATTCTTGGAACATGACCGAGTTAAGATACGAATGTATGCCTTTGATTTAGATACCCATGGGGAAATCTTGGAAAAATATGCCCTACCAAATGATCCTCTATATTTGATGAGTAAAACATCTTGCCCTCCTCCTTTTGATAATCAACCCATGTTTCAGCTATGGGAAGGAGATGTAAATCCAGAGATTACCTTTATTATCAATTTTGAAGGAAAAGATCATGAAGTGAAACTTCGTATTGCTTATGCCACCGAAGAAGCGAGGAAAAGTGAAAATGGTAAATCGCCGGGGGCTTTACCTCATGGTAAACACGCCGCTAAAAATGTGGGAATTTCTGTAGTTCGGGCAGGACGAGAATTGGAATTAGATCAAACTTTAGTTAACAGTTATGATCCTACCGAAAGATGGTGGGGAGTGGAGGTGGAGTTTCCCCCCTCCCTTGATGATATTTTTGGGGTGACTAATAACAAGCAATCTGCTCGTAATTTTGCTGAAGTTTTAGCCCTTGATATAGAATCCCTTTTAGAAAATGGTAAGACTATTACTCAGTTAAAAGAAGAATTAAGAGAAGATCAAGATCCTAAATTACCACTACTCGATTTAGCCGACAAAATTAATTCAATCCTAAGTCTTATTAGAAGGTTGATTAAAGATCAAACTAAGGGCGATCGCACTTCTGGCTTAAAACGTCACGAAAACTATAAACCCCAAAAGGCTGCCACCTATATCACCAAAGAAAGACAAAACAACGGTTATACAGGAGAAAGCGATAAAGATGAACAATTACCCAAACAGCAAAGAAAACAAGCTATCCAAGAAACACTAATAGAAGAAGGAATGCCTCCCACCCAAGCGGAATTACTCGCCGCCACCACCGTCGATGATGGCTTAAAATATACCTTTGTAGAAGCCTCCCTCGATACCCCTGCTTTTTTCTCCGTCAAACCCAAAGGAGGTGCAATCATCGTCACCCTTAATACCAAACACCCCGCTTATCAAAACCTTGTGGAAGTTTTAGAGGATAACATTGAAGATGCCGATATAGATACCTTACGCTCTCGTTTAGCTAATTCCTTAGACGCTCTCAAATTACTCTTGATGGCATGGGCAAGATACGAAGATGAACAACCCGAAGGAATACGCAAACAAAATGCTCAAGATGCCCGTATTGACTGGGGCAGATTAGCTCGAAGATTCTTAGAAAACGAGGAATAATCATATATGGGTGGGTGTATCTCACCCAAAAACTTTAAAAATATCTTATGGCTAATTATGAATAATTTAACCCAGAAAAAAGAACCAATATTAACAACAGAAATTATTGTAAAAACATTAAAAAATCAAAGTGATTTTTTTGATAAATATGATATAAAAACTTTCGCCCTATTTGGTTCAACCGCCAGAAATGAAGCCACAAAAAATAGTGATCTTGATTTTTTAGTGGAGTTTAATCATTCGGCAACATTAGATGGTTATATGAATTTAAAATTTTATCTCGAAGAATTATTCAATAAATCTGTAGATTTAGTTACATTAAAATCAATTAAACCTATCATCAAAAATTCTATCTTAGCTGAAGCAATTTATGTCAAGAAATCTTAAACTTTATCTTAATGATATACTTAGTCGTATTAATAAAATACAATTATATACTGAAAATATAACAGAATCAGAATTATTAGAAGATGAAAAAACATTAGATGCTGTGACTCATAATTTAATGATTATTGGAGAAGCTACTAAAAATATTCCTTCTGAAATAAGACAAGAATATAAATATATCCAATGGAAACAAATTATTGGTTTAAGAAACATTATTGCTCATACTTATTTTTCTTTAGATTACGAAATCATTTGGGATATTGTAAGCAATAAAAAGCTAGATGAACTGAAACAATTAATTCCAATTATTTTAGAAAAAATTGATACATAATTTAAACAATTAATTATTAACTTAATGTACATTGGAAATCAACTTAAAAACTTATGCAAAACAGCTGAAAATGAAATTATTTTAGTTGCTCCCTTTATCAAAAAATCAATCTTCAAAGAACTGTTAGAGTTGACTAATCCAGAAATACAAATAACCTGTGTAACTCGTTGGCGTATTGAAGAAATTTTAACAGGAGTTAGTGATATAGAAATTTGGGAAACTATTAAATCTTTTCCCCACGCTAGTTTATGGTTAAAAAATAATTTACACGCTAAATATTATCGAGTAGATAAACAATGCTTAATCGGTTCAGCAAATTTAACAGCAAATGCTCTAAATTGGTCAAAGACTCCTAATTTTGAGTTAATGATTTCTGTTGATTCAGACAATAATGAGTTAAAACATTTTGAGCATCAATTATTTGATAATTGTATAAAAGTAGATCAAGTATTGTTTAATTTATATCAAAGTGTGATCGCAAAACAAAAAGAAGCAATACCCTTAAAAATAGATACTGATAATATATATGAATTAGATAATTATTATAATTCAGAAATAGATATAATATGGTTACCTAGTCTAAGAAATCCAGAAGATTTATATTTAACTTATAAAAATAAATTTAGTCAATTAACTAAAGTTTCTTGGGAAAATGCCATCAAAGATTTATCTATTTTTAAACTTCCTCAAAATCTTGATGAGCAAATATTTAATAATTATATTGGGCTTCAACTGTTAGAAAAAACTTTAATACAAAAAATAGATAATTTTGTCATCACTCCTCGTCGATTTGGAGAAGTTTGTGACTATCTTCATCAACAAACAGAAGGATATATTAATAATATTAAAATAAAAGAACAATGGCAAACTTTAATGCGCTGGCTTCTGTATTTTTTACCCTCACGTTATGGTTTATCTATACCAAACTACTCAGAAGTTTTTTATCGGCATTATTAACTAATTGAATAACACTTAATGAGTTCTTCAAAATGTGAACTATACTTAACTTAGTCGATTAAACTAAGTCTGATGAAGAATATAGTCAACATACACGAAGCAAAAACACAACTTTCCAAACTCTTGTCTAGGGTTGAGAAAGGAGAAAAAATAATTATTGCTAATAGAGGAAAACCAGTGGCTTTTTTAAGCCCTTATATAGAATCATCCTCAAATCAACGTACCCCCGGAAGATTAAAAGGGAAATTTACCGTGCCTGAAAGTTTTTATCAATGCGATGAGGAAATTATCAAGTTATTTGAAGGGCAATAAGATTGAAAACATTATTGGTTATTATGATGTTAATATTCTGTGGTAAAAAAAAAATTTCCTAAATAATTAATGTCAACCATGAAACCATGAGAAAATAAAAAATGTCTAATCCTATCTACCTAGATTATCACTCCACTACCCCAGTCGATCGCCGCTTAATCGATGTAATATATGACTCGATGATCGATAATTTTGGTAATCCTAGTAGTATAGATCATCTATGGGGCGATCGCTCCTCAACCGCCATCAAAAAAGCAAAACAACAAATAGCTGATTTAATTCAGTGTCATCCCCAAGAAATCATCTTCACCTCTGGGGCAACAGAAAGCATTAATACCGTCATCCAAGGATTAACACCCCCCCACCATTTCATTATCTCACCCCTCGAACATAAAGCCATCATTGATACCTGCGAAGCCATGGTAAAACGAGGATTCGCCCAGATAACTTGGTTGAAAGTAGATAATAAAGGGAGAATTGACCTAGAATATCTTGAAAAAGTATGTAGCCAAGGCGCATCCTTACTCTGTGTCATGGCGGCAAACAACGAAATTGGTAACATTTACCCCATCCAAGAAATTGGTAAAATTGCCCAAAAATATCATATCCCTTTCCTATGTGATGGCTCTCAGGCAGTGGGTAAAATTCCTCTCAACTTTGAGGATTGGGGTATCACCTTCCTAACCATCTCTGGACATAAATTATACGCCCCCAAGGGCATAGGTGCGCTGATTATCAAAAAAGGATTTACCCTACAACCCCTAATTTATGGAGGAGGACATCAAAACGGAATGCGTTCAGGTACACTCAATGTATCGGGAATAGTCGGTTTAGGACAGGCTTGTTATCTCAGACAATCAGAAATGACAGAAGATGAAAGGGAGATCGCCCTTAAACGAAATCAACTACAATCATTATTACAAGCCCAAATCCCCTCATTAATCGTCAACGGTGATACAGATAACCGCCTCGCAGGAAACCTCCATATATCTATCCCCGATGTTCCCAATAGTGCCATGATTGCTAGGGTAAGAGATAAACTAGCCATCTCCACAGGCTCAGCTTGTACCTCAGAAACCTTTGCCCCTTCCCATGTACTTAGGGCAATAAACCTAGAAGATGAATTGATAGAAAGCGCATTGAGAATTGGCATCGGCAAATTTACCACCCATGAAGAAATAGAAAAAAGTGCAGAGATACTCATCAATACCATCAATCAAATTTGTTTAGTAAATTAAAATTTAACAGTCAATAGTCTGTAACTATGGAAAATATAGGGATTGGGTGGGAATATGTTGTTATTTCTATCTATTTAGTAAGACATAACAAAGTCTTTTGTTCTATTCATCTGTAAACCTTTGTAACAAAAAAGAAAGACACCTTGTTGATATGGTATCTTTCTATAAAGACTATTTAATTCAATAAAAATTCTTTTTGGAGTTTTTCCGAAGAGTCCGAGTTTTGAACCTCGACCAACAACGAAAAAACATCTCATCGCAATTTGATGTTAACACGTTTGGTCAAGGTTTGAAAAGATAAACCTAAAACAAAAGCCAAAAATGTTCAAATTAAACAACAAAACCACCAACCTAGCCACCGCCAAAAACGGGCTACAAGGTGCATTGGCTCAAGGGTTACAGGACTTCTTCGGCAACTCTCCAAAGGGAAAAGGAGAGAAACAATGGAAAATCAGAGCCTAGAAAAACTGTTACAAATCTTTACCTACCGCTGGAACTGGATCATTAAAGAAAATGGTTCATGGAAAACCGTCAAAACCCGCATCAGC
>NZ_CP182905.1:0-38901 GCF_001747005.2 Cyanobacterium sp. IPPAS B-1200 | reverse complement strand
GTTTGAGTAGCATTTGTACAAGAAACCCCGATAAGAACTGTACCAATTAAACCCTCTAAAAATTATCACCCTCAAACGCTTGAAATCTCGTAGTAGATTTCTGTACCAAATAGACCTTAGTTTAATTAATACAGTGATCATGTCTAAAAAGTAGGTTCTTGAAACTTAGACAGAGAGAGAACTTTAGCCTTAGCGTGGTTTTCTGTACGGTTGCTACTCAAGCCCCATTGACTATAAATTACTTCTTCCCCAAATTCTTTGAATAACTCTTTGGGACTATAAACTATAGTATGAACTTGTTGTTCTTCAATACCATCATTAGATGAAAAATCTCTCCAATAATCAATAAAATAACGTATTTTTATGTTAATATTTTGTGATAAATTTTGACTCATTTTTTTATTTTATACTTTAATTTTACCTGTCACGGCTTCGGCGATTAAGATTTGTTTAAACTCTTTTAGTTTCTCTATCTGCCGTAAGGTTTTTTCTTTTAATTCTTCTATTTCTGCTGTCTTTTGCTCTAAGTATTTGACTATTTTTTCTTGTTCTTCAATAGGGGGAAGAATTAATAATTGTTCTTTTATATTTTCAGCATGAATATTTTTATTAGCTCCTCCATGTAAAGTGCTAATTAAAGTATTTTTGAAATAATAAGAAGAAAAAGCGAATTTTAAAAATTCAAAATTATTGATTTTGGAAAAACGAAAACAAATTAAATAAGAAGCAAATATAGCTCTTTCAACTTTTGTAACAAGACCGAATCTGCCTATTGTGCCACTTCTAGCAAATAGAAAATCCCCATTTTGTACTTGAAATCTTGCCTCATCAGATAATGAAATTTTAACAAATGGCATTTTTTCAAAAGATATATTACCAGAGTCTTCTATATCAGTAATTCTAATTAGTTTTACACCTTCATTTATATATTCATCAGTCGTATAAAAACCTTGTTTATGAGACGATGTAAGATGCTTAACTTTTTTAACTTCCCAATGAGCTGGAATATCGCCAAGCCAATCAACACCGCTATCTTGCATGGCTGCGTTAGGGTTTAAGCCTTTGGTGACGGTTTGGTTAATAACGATCGCCCTTTGTTCGTCTAACAGTTCAATTAATCTTTGTTTAAGGGCGATCGCACTCTCTACCTCGTCACACTTCCTATCTAAAAATTTTACTATCTTTTCTTGCTCTTCGATCGGGGGAAAAGAAATATTAAAATTATTCAATGTTCCTGTAGTCAGTTGATTAATCGTTGAAGTTAGAAAAAGACCTGACTGACTCTTAAAAATATTAGAATTAAATACATAATATAGAAAAGGATTAAAATTACTCCTAAAAACAGTAGTAAAAGCTCCAAAAGATAATCCTACTGAATTATCTTCTATGAGTGCATTTTTACCTATTAATTCTCTACTTCCATTCCTTGAACAGATTAAAATATCATGTCTTTTGGTAATTAAATGTTGAGGTATTTTTGATTTCACAAAAACATTACTTTTAAAGCATATTTTTCCATTTTGTATATTTGACGATCTTAAAACAAGTGTACCGTTATTTTCATCAGTTAAATCTCTTGGTGCATAAGTTAATCCAATAATAGCAGTGCCAATATATTTTAACTTTTTCACTTCCCAATGTGATGGAATTTGCCCCAACCAATCAACCCCAGAATCTTTATAACAGTCATATTTAGGTAAACTAAGCATCATAATTAGATATTTTTTTTAATATATTTGTCCAATTTTTTATCAAAAGTAAAAACAATTTCCGAATCAACTTGAGAATAAGCCCATAAAAGACAATCCACAAAATCAAACCTTGTTTCCTTATAACAATCCAAAGCCTTGAGTAATAATTCAGGCTTCTCCAGAAAAACCAACTCTTCCTCAACTAATCCCTTTAATACTTCTTGAATTTTATCCCTCTCCACCTCATAGACTTTTTGCAAAACAAAAACTACCTCACAAGCCACAGCAATAGGTAAAGTAACCCGATTATTTTCTAAAATATCTGCCGCCTTAGTGGATAATTCCTCATGGTCATCGAGAACATAACGAAGGATAATATTAGCATCAACGATGGTCATATTTTTCCTCCGTAGCATTTTCCCACGCCTTTGACTCCAAAATAATTAACTCTGGTTTAGCATACATTTTTAAAGAGCCTTTTAAACTATTTTTTCTAACTTGAGAATGTTCTTTTTTCATAACAATAATTTCTACCTCTTGCCCTGAAAATTCCAAAGGTAAACTTAATATAACTTGACCGTTTTTAACTGTTTTTACCGTGCGTATAACTTCCATTGTTATCCTAATTATATTTTAATGTGAGCTTCAATATTATTACTTCTTAACTTGCCAATGTGCTGGAATGTCCCCCAACCAATCAACCCCAGAATCTTTATAACAGTCGTATTTAGATAAACTAAGCATCATAAATTAAGCCTCAATAAAATAACTTATTTAACATTCCAATATTTTTGCGTCATCTCTGTAATCGCTTCATTTAAAAGAGGTAAAAAAAGCTCAATAACCTCCCAAACAATTTCAATATCAATACCTAAATATTCATGAGCTAAACGATTTCTAAAACCAGTAATTTCCCCCCAAGAAATTTCCTTAAACTCCCGTTTCCATTCATCAGGTAACTTTTTAATAGACTTCGCCATAACTTCCAAATTACGAATAACCGCATCTTGGGTTTTCAAATCCTTTAAAAAAAATTCCTTTCCTTTCTTAGTATAATCGTCAATTCAGGCTAAACAATCCCTAATATGAATTAAATAAACTTGATTGGTTTTCATAATAAAACCGCTTCTTTTAAAATTTTATCGCGCAAAAAATAATGTAAAGATTTTTCTGTTACCACATCTACTTTTTTCCCTAAATAACTCTCTAAATCATTAATTAAACCCACAGGAAACCAAGGAGTAATTCTGTTTAAATCATAATCAATTAAAAAATCAATATCACTATTTTCTTTTTCTTCACCCCTAGCTACAGAACCAAAAATTCTCACATTATAAGCACCATATTTATCAGCAATCTTGATAATGTTTTCCCGATATTCAGATAGTAAAATATCTCGTAACTTTTTCATAATAATCAAATATATAATTCTGATTGAATTTCTTTGATAATCTTTAAAAACGACTCGGTAATTGAGCATCAATTAAAAACTTCATTATTTAATTAAAGATATAGTTTTTACTTGCGTTAATTTAGTAGCAAAAGATAAAACCGCCAAAATATCTTCTAGTTCTAAATCTTCATAATCAAGTAAAATTTCCTCTGTAGTCATCCCGGCGCTTAATAGCTCTAAAATCATTTCTACAGGATAGCGTAAACCTCTGATACAAGGTTTGCCATGACATATATTTGGGTCAATCTTAATACGTTCCATTACTTTTTTTTGATGTGTTGATATTTTAGTTTAACCTAAGATTTATATAACTCATTTAGCTCCTAATAAAGATATTAATCCCAATGGCTATACTTTTTCCTTTAGTTATGTTATAACAAAATATAATAACACTATTTATCGTAGTCATGAAACAAAAAATATACACCATAAACCCTGCGAAAATAGGCAATCAACAAGGTTTTCGCCTTCCCAGTGCCTTTTATAAAGAAAATCCTCAATTTGCCGAAGCCCCAGGAGAAATAGAAGTATTAAACGACGATACATTATTAGTGCGGATTAACCCCCAAAATAACAACGAGGAGGAGGAAGAAGAAACATTAATGATGAGTCTTTTTCTTGACTTTTTAAGTAAAGATGCCCTAAAAAATCCTGAACAACTCAAGCCCTATACCCAAAAAATGAGCGATGAAATAGATAATTTATTAACGGGTGTTGACATAGAAGAATAATGAAGCCCATACAAATAAATGGATATTTAATTTACTTTCATCCTGTTTTTTATCAACAATGGTTAGAGTTAGTAAATAGAGTTAAATATCTTAAGCAAAAGTTAGAACCAGAAAACTTCATTACCCATCCAGAAGTTAAACTATTAAAAGCATTAGATCAAGGGATAAAAGATAAAATACCAAACGATCCTTTTGCCTCTTATTTCGCCCTCAAAAAACCCTTACAAAAATATAGCCGTATCAAAAAAATGGGTTTACCATCAAGGTATAGGCTATTTTTCCGAGTATTTAAAGAAGCAAATACAATTATTATTTTGTGGCTAGGGTTTCCTCGTAAAGAAGGAGATAAAAAAGATTGCTATAAGGTATTTTCTAAGATGGTTACTAATGGTAATTTTCCCGAAGAGATGAGCAGTTTTTTAGACTTGGTTAACAACTCAGAAAATGATAATTAAGTACATCTAATTATCTAATTGTTCCATTAAATTTTCTAACGTTTCGTGCTTTTGAGATTCTGGTAAAAAATCAAAAACCTTTTTCACCAACTCAGGAGAAGTATTATCCCTCAACCAATCATCTGAGAGAGTTTCACTAATGCCTAACAAATAAATTAAACGCTCCTCAATTCTTCTCTTATCCTTCGCAGATAGAGTACCCATTTTTTGCAACCAATCACCACTACTATCTTTAAAGCAATTACCATCAATAGTAGTAATTTGATGAATTAAAGCATAAGATTTATAAGTTAAACCATTTTGAGACGTATTCTTAATATCATAAGTAGTAGGAAGAAGCTCATAAGCCTTTGGAGTATCTTTTTGAGAAGTCAAAGGAATAGCTGTAAATACAGGATACTTGTTTAAATCGTCAAGAAATTCATTACTTGTCCAAATTATATAAGGATGAAAACCTCGAAAAATCTTGCTAGGATTAATAGTCTCATGACAACCTATGGTTGGACAATTTATTTCATCAGGTTGTCCTAAATCATGAAAGTGTTTATGCCTCTCTCAAACCTTCTGCTTCTAAATCAACTAAGCCCACATCCTCCCGCTGAAACCTTACTTCTTCCATTACTTTGTCTTTAGTTTCTTCCAAAAGGCAATCTAACCTTCTTAAGACAAACATGGGTAGGATTACATCTCTATATTTTCCCCGCACAAATACATCTCGTAAACAGTCATCGGCGATCGACCAAATGAACGAGACTAATTTGTTGTGGGTACTTATATCCATTATTGTTAACTATTTTGATTCTGATTAGTGCTACTGATAATTAACACTATCAGATTTCGTTCTTAGAAAACGTTAGAGTTGTTGTGACGTTTAACTACTTAGTGTAATAAAAAGCAATTTCTTTCTCTTTCAAAGGAGCAAAGTCACTATCAATAAGCATTTGATTTAGTTCTTCTTGGGAAATATGTTTTGCTCCAATGCGCACTATTCTTGAGCGCATGGTATTGCTAACTCCACTACGTTGTCTTTGTCCTTCTAAACCCATGACTTTATTATATAAATGTAGTTTAGCTTCAGGAATAGGACTACCATCTAAATCTATTCCAAGCTCAATTGCTTTATCTACGGCATCTGCACCAGTTTGCATTTTATTTACAAGAATTTAAACTTTTTAACGAACTTTATCATAACCTGAGTTTGACATCAAAGGGGTAAAGCTAGGGAAGCGGAAAGAAGCGTGGCAACTCGCTTATTCGGGAAGCAGGAGAGATTACCAAGACAGCGGATAATACCCTACTTCCTTAGTTTAAGAATCAAAATAGCGCTGCGCTAATCAATAATGATGCTCTCAAACCTTTAGCCAGAAAGACAATCAGAGTGGTGCGTTAATTAGGGGTAAACATAGGGTTATTATGCGCTAATCCAAAAGTATCTAGGTCAAAGACAGATTATATATATTTTACAGGTGATGCGCTAAATGGGGTAAAGCCGAGATACGCGCGAAATCGGACATTGATATTAAGTTTTGTTAACAAGAATAGAATTTAGTATAGAGAAACATTGCCGAAAAAATATCATTTTAGGGCGGAAACATAGGCAAAGTATAATAGATAAAAGTACGATATTTAGAGAGTTAGAACCATGTTTATTTCAACCACTTAACTTCTGTTTTCGGCAAAGTCAAATTTCTACTCTCCGTCAGTCAAAAAAAAATCAAAACCAGAAAGGGAATATTCGTCTTGATGAAATCAAACGCAAATATCCTCTAAGCAATTATCGGTACTTAAACTTCTAATCTCCAATTAAAAACTAGCGTCTAACTTGTCTAATAAAGCCAACCCTTGTTGAATATCACCTTTACTTGCCATAACTTGAAAACGATTAAAAGTATCAAATTCAGCAATAGCTTTAGTAGAAAATTCTTCCATTAATTTATTAACACTAATCCCCCTAGTTTGTGCCAACTGTTTCAATCTTTCATGTTTATCATCAGGAAGTCGAATCGTTAAAGTTGCCATCACATTATACCTCTAAAAAATATTCTGGTTGAATAATTTGTAACTGAGGAAACAGTAATTCTGCACCTCGAAAATCTTTAATATTATTAGTTATAATAAACTGAGCATTACCAGCCAAAGCTAACTCTATTAAATAATTATCAGCTTCATCTTTAAGATTAGGTCGCCATAAATAGTAAATTGAGGTCCAGCGACAAACACTCATAAAGGAAGCTAATAAAATTTCTATTTCAGCTAAATTTAAAGGGGACTTTTTGATAATCTCATCTCTATTAATTAAAGATTCATATTCAGCAAATAAACTATTACCCATTAAAGGTAAATAGTTACCCTCTAAACATCCCCTAATAACCCCTCTGGATGCCCCAGATTTACTAATAACAGCACTAATAAAAATATTTGTATCAACTACTATCTTAACAGTCATAAGCAAATGATAGCATATATGGTGTCACTTGTTCCTTACGTTCAACCTGCAATAAGGGGTAAAGCTAGGGAATCTGTAATAACTATGCAAACTCACTGAAACTGAATCAGAGCAAATGTTTTAACTTATTCTGCGTACTTTAATCGTTACAAAACTTAACACCAATGTCCGATTTCGCACGTATCTCGGCTTTACCCCTAAATGATTCTCTTTGTTATATGCCATAGGTTAGCTTACCATTAATACTGACTTGAGTTTAGACTAAATCTAATTTTAAACGCTGAAACCCTTATATGACGTATGTTTTATATTTTTTACATTAAACGGATAAGAATAGTCAAAATTCTTGCTGTATAAGGATCATAGCTTCTTACAGTTCAAATTAGTCTAAAGTACAGTACTGATGTAAGTATTGATAATGAGTTGATAGCGGTTAAGGTATTCTCAAGCCATATTCCACGATCTAATTAATCAATTGTTACAATAGACTTTTGTTCCTGTTTTAATCAATTGTTACAATAAATTGTATTGGTCAGATAAAGCCTTGAGATCCTTGACCAATTGTGATGCGGAGTTGCTTTTATAGCCTTTTTCCATATCATTAATCTTCACCATCAGCTTCATCAATTGTTCCCGTAAATCGCTTGAAACAATTGAATCAGAGGAAGTATTGACCCCATCATCTAATTCATGTGCATAGTCTAATACTTGTTTCTCAAATGCCGCAGGTATTCTAATTAATTTGGTATTAGTATCTTTCCACTTTGACTTAAACCCTGGCTTGAGGTTTGCTAAGGACTTAGGATTATACTTTTTCATACTAATATTTTAGACTTTTTATACTAAGAATATTATACCATTACATATTCTATTGTTACAATAGGTTATTTCAATTGTAACAATAGACTTACAGGTTAATAACAAAGTAATGATGAAATTTACATAAAAGGAACAATACTCTGATTATTATTAATTTCTAATCAAATATCAATTACAGTATTTCCTATTAATTAATGATAATTTTAAGATGCCTCCAGCCATTGTCATACCATGAATACTGAATTTATTATCAGGTTAAAAGCAATGATTATTATGAAAACTGAGGGTTTTGATGTAAACGTTTACTCTAAAAAAAGAGAGCCTATAACTCTCTCAAAAAATAAATACAAAAAAAGGTGATTTTAGAGGGATCACCAACCCTTTTTTCTGTATAATTATTAATAAGCGGTCCAACGCTCATCAAACAAATCTCATTAATAACATTATGACATATGATAAAGCCTTTAGAATAGGGGAGCATCTTGACCTATTCACTCCTACAACCACAAAGGGTAAGTATATTTGCCCTATTTGTGGCGGTGATGATTTTTCAATATCCAAGGATGGACAAAAATACAATTGCTATAACTCAGGGGGTGAATGCAATAAAGAGATTTTCAAATGGGTTGGTGAACGCAAAGGGTTATCTATCCACAAGGCGAAAAAGGAGGATATTAAAACCTACTCGCCTCCGAAAGATCCAATTGTTATAGCCACTACCGTTGACTATAAATCCCCTGTGACAGAGATGATAGCCGAGTATGAAAATGAAGCATCACTAAAAAAGTATGCCATGTGGTTAAACTACCCGGGGGGAAACAAGGTAAAAAGAGTATTAACCACTAAAAGAAAGGATGGCAGGGAGAAAAGGGAAAAGAACTTTTACGGTTATGAAAAGGGTAATGACAAGTCAAAGATTACAACGATTTGGGAACCGTACCACCTTGAATTATTCTCCCAAGCCACGGGTAAGTGGATATTAGATCTTGAAGGGGAAAAGGCTTGTGATCATGCTTTACATAGGGGTTTAATTAGCACTTGTATATTGGGAAGTAAAGCCACAGACATAGACCACATAATAAGACTCTGTGAACGGATTAAGCAATATCAGATTAAAGGCATAATCTACATTACGGATAATGATAAAGAAGGATTAGACAAGGCAATCAAGACGAGGGAAATTGTAGCATCTCAGGGCATACCCTTCATCATTCTACCCATCACCTATTTATATCCCGAAGTACCAGAACATGGTGACTTTGAAGAATACTCAAACCATACTAAGTTAAGCCCTGAAGCCATTAAAACCAACATTGAATTGACTGTGGGGGCTAACCTAGAAGAGCTATTAAATATAGACAATTCAATTGTAACAGTAGATATTAGAGAAAAACTTGATAGAGCTATTGAGAAGCCATCACCTATAGAAGTGACTAGGCAGAGTCAACTACTATTAAATCGTTTATTAGGAGATGAGTTTACAGAAGATGAAAGAGAACTTCAAATAACTACTTTTTCCCAAGAGCATAGGGTAAATACTAACGACCTAAGAAAAACTTTAGATCTCATGCGTAAAAGGAAACAAGATCAAGAGTATATCACTACTATTGATTTTGATAACCTAATCAATCTACCCAAAACTCCATTGGACTTATATTACATACTGGGAGAGAAAATAGGTGAAGAAATTTATACACAAGCTAAGTATCTTTATACAAACCCTGACGCTATTTTTGTGGCATTATTACCAGCAATAGCTACTCTGATAGGCAATAGGCAAAAGGTATTAGTATCTGAAAGCACAGGGTTTAAAGTAAAGCCTATTCTCAGAGTCATGATTGTGGGTGATAGTGGTACAGGAAAAAGTAACATCCTAAATGCTAGTACATGGGCATTACAGGAAAGGGATAGACAACTGATGAACACGTATCTACATCTGGTAGATATATGGTTTAAAAAACCTAAAGAAGAAAGAGACGATGATGACAAACCCGTTAAGTTGCAATATGTTTTTAAGAATGTTAACTTTGATGGACTTTATAAGAATTTAGAAATAAATGGTGGCACTGGACTGATACTCAGAGATGAGTTAAAGGGGTATCTTAAGATGACTCAAAGTGACAGCGGTTATGGTGATTACCCAGCCCAAGACTTAGAATTATTTGAAGGTAAACCGATTAACAAGGAAAGACAAACATCTGAATACTGTTACTATATCCCTGACCCCGTTGTTAATATCCTAGGTACAGTACAGTGGAAAGTATTAGAAGATGTATTTAACCATCGTGATGATGAAAACGGTACATCGGCACGATGGATAATATGGTGTGGTGAACTGCCAGAGTATCTCCCACCTAAAAGAGATAAAGATAAGTCATGGTTTATATTCTTGAATAAATTATTAGATGCCGTAACAAGTACAGACATAGAGGAAGAATTACAAATTGATGATGATGCCTATGATTATTTAGTTAACTGGTACACAACTAAAATCAAGCCTTTGATAAAACAATACAATGCACCTCAAATTAAAAGTAAGTGTACAAAAAGCATAACTGAAGCCATTAAATTAGCCCAAACATTACACCCTATCCAATATCATTTTAGAGGTAGTCTTATATCTTCTCAAAAAGGAGAGTCTACTAAATTGGTAGAGGTTAAGAGTAATTCTATTGTTAAGGAGGAAATGATAATAGCTTGTCACGTCAGTGAGCATCTATTAGGTCATTTTATTTATGGTCATACCATTACTCAAGACTCTCTTATTGAGGGTGTAGTAGCTAAAATTTTAGCCAAAATAAAAGCTAAAAATGAATTAACTGTTTCTGAATGCTACAGATCACTCGGTGGGACAAAACAAAAGATTAGTAGAGATAGAATTGGGGACATCTTCAAACAACTAATAGACCTAGGACTCGTCAAACAAATTGATTCACACAAAGGCTTAAAAGTAAAAATAAACACTGATAAAGATTAAGCCACAAAAGGGAGTAATCTTTTTACTCCTTTTCTTACTCCCTTTCACCAAAACCCTTGTAACCTTTATCACCAGAAACTTACAGGGGTTTCTTTTTTTTGTGTAAAAAAACCTACTCCTTTTCTTACTCCCTATTCTAATCTATACAGGGTAATAGTTTCACTAACTTTTAACCCCAAAAGGAGTAAAAGGAGTAAACTCCCATAAAATTAGATATATTTTTATCTTTGAACCTGTTAGTTATTATTTATACAATATCAATTTTTTATAAGATTTACTTATAACGCAAATTTTGACTAAAGCCTTTACTCCTTTTCTTACTGTACTTACTAAATATATATAGTTATAGAGATATAAATATTAGTTAAAACTCTTTCTATGTATAGATTTCAATAAAAAGGAGTAAAAAAGGAGTAATAAAAATAAACAATTAATCTATATATGCATTTCAGCAATTTTGAAAAGGAGTAATGCAAGGAGTAATAAGGAGTAAAAGGATAACAGAACTAGGGTTTCTTAACTCACCCTTTTTTGACCATTCAGAATTAAAATAACATTGCAAAAATTAAATAGAAACTATAATGTCTAATTCGATCAGACAAGTAGCAAAGATTCAGTTATCTTATATTTTGCTGAGTTTTAACACTGCTCATGGGGGCGATTGCACTTGACCGCCCCCTTTAACATTTAAGAGGGGTTGAGCCGAGATACTTGTAAAATGGTGCAATAAATATAAGTCAAAACCTTTACTATAATATAGTTTCAGCTAAGATTACCCCTCGTGACAGCTTCACTAGTTTTTTCCCATAAAGTTTCTATACCAGTCAAAGTCGCAACTCTATTGCTTTGATGGCTGCTAGATATTGCTCTTCAACATCTCTACGGTCTAATTCTTCTGGGATTCCCTCGTGGCTGCCACGTTCGATCATACTAGCATGACGCAATAGTGTAGCACGGTCTGCTTTATTGTGAGTATGGGGAGCAATAACAGCGATGGCATCTAGTAATCGTATCGTGACTGCCACACTTGTTGTCCCATACTGTCGAATTTGGTTAAAAGCCGCATCAGTCATGTCCGCGAATGTTATGGGTTCGGCAATAACGCGAAGCTTGTCATTGTTATCATAACGGTAGGGAGAAGGAATCTCTCTTTGTGCTAAATGACACAAGGATGCACTAAGTTGATCAATGCAACGAATGGCAGTAAACGGATCGTTAATTCCAGGTGAAAGGGCTCGTACTGCAATCTCAACAAGCTGATTTATTGAAAATTCCAAATCTTGTTGCTTTGTGCGTTGTAAACCCAAAACGAAAGCATCATTGATATTTTTTGTAAGCGTCTTGTTAACTCGTTCTCTACCGAAAACCAGTACAAGCTCATTACCCTGAACAATAAAATTGCCAGGACAATTCTGAACCCTTAACAGTAGGTTATTCTCTGTAGCAATCTGCATAAGTTGGTCATCGTTAACAGCTTGAATATAACCGCTATTTGTGGCTTTAATGGGGTAAACATCACGCTCAAAATTAGCTGGAATATCCAGCGGCAGCTCCTTCGAGACACCTCGTCCTATTTTGTGGGGAAAAAGCCGATCAGTCGCATCATCTAACTCACGACCAACTACTGTAATAACCTGATCCACTTGAATAGAAGAGGCTGAATGGTGAATAAAATAAATCAGTACGCCGATACTAGCGAGAGCAAGTACGAGTCCCCACGTTACTGCTAGATGGGGGACAAACTCCTTTTCGTCAACGCCATTAATGGTTCGCAGCACCAACAAGCTATAAACAAAGGTAGAAATGAACGTTCCGAGTACAATCTGATTGCCCGTATCCTGCATGAAGTTACGCAACAATCGAGGGCCAAACTGCGAAGAGGCAAGCTGAAGCGCAACAATGGTAATTGAAAAAGCAGTGGTAGCAACAGTAACCATTGAACCGGCAATGGTAGAAAGAATGGCACGGGAACCATTTGGACCAACAGAATAAACCCACCCAAATTGTCCAGTAAGATCCGTTTTTAACCTTTGATCGAGCTGAATGGTTAGAAACGAAAGTGCCATGGCTAATACAACCATTAGAGTCGGCACAAACCAAAAACTAGAATGTAGCAAATCCCAAAGTTTACCGAATTTAGTTTGTTTCATCTATTGTAGTATTGCCTAATTTAGTCCCATTCTGATTATAGGCAAAATGAGCTAAATTAACTTCTATCTAAGGTTTACAAATTGTTTTGCCCTAGCTTTACCCCAACAGTGAGGTTCTAATCGGGGGAGGAGATTCAAGAAACATTTGTTCAAAATCACTTGGGTCAACGTCTAATTCACTCCATTCGTAGTCATGAAGTTGATACACAAGTTTTTCCATTTCTTTTTCTTTAAGTTTCCCTTCGCTCAACTTATATTCTTCTAAAATGACACTTTCGGGAACTTTTAAAATTGATAAAATAGAGGCTATTATGACACCTGTTCGATCTTTTCCAAACGCACAATGAATCAAGAGCGGCAATTTAAAGGACTTTTGATTTATTGTCTTCAAGATTTTACCAGTCCAAAGCCTAGTTTTTTTGTTTTGCCACTGGTAGACATCAACCTCATCTGCTTTTGGAAAATCGTATTGATTTACTCCTTCAATCTTTTTGTCTTTTTGCTTCCTTAAATTTATAATTGATTTTGGGCAACCAACTTTTTTGAGGTCTTCAACGAAGTCTATTTTTCCACTTCTTAACAACAACCCTTCTTTGATCAAGTTGTTTTCCACTATAAGATTTACATATTCTCCGACATCTCTAAAGTTCTCATCGTCCATTTGTCTCATAAAAAGAAGAAACACTAAAAAAAACATCCTTAGACCTGCAACTCAAGTTTCACTATAGAACAAAACCACCAATCGGCAGGTATTTAGTATCTCCATTTTAACTGGATTCCAATAGTTTTTAAAAACCCGCTGCGAATTTAGCCGGATAAAAGCTCATGAAGGGGTTGAGCCGAGATAAGAGCAAAGAAGTGCAAGATAAGCTAAGTAAATTAGTTTCAGCTCAGATTGCTCTTGGTGACAGCTTCGCTAGTTTTCCCTTAAAGGCGAGAATAAATTAATCGTTTTCCACTTTTCTTGTGGATTCTTGTCCTAACCTGCTTAGTGCGGATTAATCCTTTTATATAAGTATTAATCATGGAGATGGGGCGATTTACCTTCTCACTCAACTCCATGGCGGTACATCCTTGGGGACACTCTCTGATTATTTCCACTAATCTCTCACTCATGGTCTGACCGCCACGGGCTTGGATAAAAACTAGATTGTACATTTCCTCACACATCTTAAAAAAATCTTAAGATATTATAAAGGAACGTTACATCGGGAGCGTGTAGGAAGTGCAGTTTTTTGTGCCACCAGATAAAGGTCAACGGGTTAATATCATATAACTCTCGTGTCTTATCACCATAGGTGATGAGCAAAAAACAAGATACGTAACGCTCCTCCCCACAAGTGCTTTATAGATTGGGATTACGGTGTGCTCGTCTTTTAAACTTTCAAAATCGGTCTTGGAACTAGACGGATTTCTGTGGGTCGTCTCATCTCATTGGTGAAGATAAAAGATTTAACTGATTTGACAAACTTTTTCTTCCTGTAAATCTCTGCATACTTTACGGCTTGTTCTTTCACCTTCTGCCTTTTCTTGGTTCTCCGACTAGATGCTGTTCCTCCCGTGCTGTGCAAGTCGAGATATTTCACTTCTACCACTGCAAAATTACCGTTACCATCGGTGAATACTAAATCGCCCATGCCTTCGTCTGATTTGTCGGCTATTACTTCCCACTCATCCTCTACAACATAAGGATACATTGGCATTAAAGTTTTGCTACTCATTATCAATTCTGATTTTAAGAGAAATTCTTTATTTTCATCCCATGTCCGACTCAAGTGATAATCACTAATGGTTTTATTACGGTAGCGGATTTCACTTTGCTCCATTCTTAATCTTCCTCATCTCTTCTTGGTACTACTCAAACTATCATGTCTTAAAGTGCGCTCGTTACCTTCCTCGTCTTCTGCTAGGGGGCGCTGTTTGTGTGCCAACAGTAGCCAACTTTTCTTGAATCTCCTGCTGTTTTCTTACTGCTTCCTCCTTCAATACCCTATCTTTTTCCATCTTCTCTAGGTTCTCCCTCGTTGTTCTCATCTTCTCGCTAAAGTCATTGAAGGTATCCTCGGTGAATTTAAAGTTACTCAGTATCCATGGCATTGTCGGTGCAGGTTTTACCCATTTCACCTTTTCCTCTGGGTTATCAATCTTCGTGATAATTAAACTTTTCTTATTCCTCTGCACCTCGTAATGTTTACCCTTGAAGTTCTCAACCTGTTCTTCTTTTAATATCCGTTCCAAGGTATCCCTATGGGTTTCTAATTCTGCCCTAATAGTTTCATTTTCCACGTCTAACCTTGGCGGTGGGCTTTGATACTTTTCTATTCCCCTCTGTTGCAATACCTTGCTCATTCCTTGTAGGGTATATTTCGCCCCGAGGGTATTACCCTTATAATGCTTATCCTTATAACCATATACAATGCCATTATTCTTGCTGTAAACGTTTACACTTTGTTCCCTCAACATCTCCTTGAGGTCATCAAAGTTACTACATTCTTCTCTGCACCTATCTAAGATTTTCCGTAGGTTTTTAAGGGCGATCGCTCCCTGTGGGCTTGATAATCCATGGTAGTCTTCCAGCATTCTCAGCACTTGTTCTGACTTGCGATAATCCCAATAGCTAGAGACACAACTTCCATCATGTCTTACTCTACCTGCCACTATATGAATATGTTTATTCTCAGTGTCATCATGTCTCACTACTAGATAGGGTACTGCCAACGATTTATCCCCAAACATCTTATCTTTATCTTTTATCCTCTCCTCCTTCTCTAACTGTTCCAAGTCAGGTTGTTCTTCTCCAAACCCCATCCCATATAAATAATCATGGGCGATCGCCTTTAGCTTCTTATCATCTACTTCATCTTCTGGGGGAAATGAGATAGTAGCGTGGTAAACCTTAAATCTAACTTTCTGGTTTAACCTACAACATAATTCAAA
The DNA here is from genome assembly GCF_001747005.2 of Cyanobacterium sp. IPPAS B-1200. Classification (NCBI taxonomy): domain Bacteria; kingdom Bacillati; phylum Cyanobacteriota; class Cyanophyceae; order Chroococcales; family Geminocystaceae; genus Cyanobacterium; species Cyanobacterium sp. IPPAS B-1200. Next base: position 23,242 of record NZ_CP182905.1, on the reverse strand, counting down.
CTTCTTATTAAGTGCGCTCGGAGTCTTACCCGACAAGTTACTCTCTAAGATTTCTTTCTCATCCTTATCTAATACATAAGAAATACAATCATAAAACTCTTTCCCTTTTACTTGTTTTGCTACTGGCATATCAAAATTGCTCTCTCTACTTCATCTAACGCTTCTGCAAATTCTCTCAACTTTCTCTGATGTTCGGAAGGTATCACCTCTAGTAGTTCCTCTATCTGATTTCTCGCATCTCCCATCTTCAATAATGCCTTCACTACTTCCTTCTTTGGTGTTCTCGGTATTCTTTCATATAGCACTGACCTAAATAACTGTAGTTTAGACTAAGAAAAAATTGTAAGAGAATAAGTAAGCTAACAAAGATTAGCTCAAAAACGCTATAAATGAATTTAATAATGGCTTAAAAGTTATTTTTTTGGTCTTTTTTTAGTCTTAGATAAACGCTTTTTAACCGTAGGATAAACTTTAGCTTTGTTTCTTTTTCGACCTTTAGGCCAGCCATGGGATTTTCCCCGACTTTTAGGAGAAAGGGTAGGACTTCCAATGTCCATCAATAATGAAGTCATAGACAGAGCCACTCTTCCGGGGGTTAAATTCTGTTGAGGTTTTTGCCATGGCAGATGATATTCTTTGACTAAATCCTTGGATAACCATAACTGCCAAGTAATATTGACAATTAAATTGCTCCACCTTTGACAACTCTCAGGGGTGCGAAAATGGGGTAACGTCCAATGTAATCTTTGCTTGGCGAAACGATACCAGTGGTCCACACCAAATCGTCGGCTGTATTGAATCCAAATATTGGAAGAAGATAAAAATTGCTCTCCCACCCAGATTAACCACAGTGGGCGATGTAAAGCACCAGTTTTTTTCTGCTTCAATCGTTCAATTTTAAACAGGGTTAGCTTTTGTGAAGGGGCATTGTAGAAATGAAGTTCTTTCCATTTACTCATCCGTATTGTTCCTAGGGATGAGTCTTCCATTTCTAATATTTCATGGGCATGGGGAAAATGGTCACATTGATTTAATTTCAACTTTGCCCCATGTTTTTTCGGTCTGCCTCTACCGCTATAGGCTGGAGGATTACCATAAAGACATAGATTAGAACGTACTCTAATCAACTTACTGATTTCAATATCTGCGGTTTGCTTAATAAATTTGCCATTGCCATACTCACAATCCAACACCACCAATTTCGGTTTATTTTCTGGCAATTTTCTACACACTTGCCTTAGTTGCCATGTTGCTTTACCCAGAGGATTTTCAAAGGATGTGATTCTTTCATGTCTTAAAGGTAATGCCCAACTTCCTTTCTCATTCAATGGTGGTAACCAAGCGATGGTGCTATATCCTTGTCCTATGACCGATGAATTGATGGATGACGAAGAATATTGATAACCTCTATCTTTCATGGTGGGACTATCTTCAAACTTCCACTGAGTATGATCTATACCTAGTAATGTATATTCTAAGGTGTCTATTTCTTGAATATATCGTTTCATCAATTTGTTGCTGTTCGGACGACAATCTTTTATGGCTTCATAGGTACTACACCATTGCCGATGGAAAAAAGGTGATAAAGAAAAATCTGCCAAACTACGAGCATTTTCCGTGGTCATAACACTATCCATCAATTGAAAAGTGGCATCTTTACCTTTGACTAACATTTCATAGGTGTCATGACGGAAATTTTCCAGTCTGCTATATTTGTTCATAGAGAGAAGATTTTATTTTTGCTTATTTATATTTTCTCTCTATTTTTCTTTTATGTCTTGTCCTTCCTTGCTCCACTTTCCATTTAGTCTAAACTACAGAAATAATGCCGATACACTTATTTTCATTTCTTCACTAAGGGCGATCGCTTTCTCTCTTTCTTCCTCATCCAATACTATTGCGCACCTCATTATTTTGTTCATGCCCGAACCCTCTTAAATTTGCTCTAAAAACTGCCCTTTTTTATGGATTTTAATTTCAATCCATAACAATTAACCCTATTTTACTCCTAAACAATTGAATCCTAGCCTAAAAAAATTTACTTAGCGAAAAATGGCTGGTTTAAACGGGTTTGCGTGGTTACAGCCGTTCTGGGGAGAAATGGGGGTGTTAGTGGGTTTGAAAATGATTTAGGATAGAGTAAATTGTACTTGATTAGGGGCTAACATGGTAAAAAAAACAAAAAATTGTGAAAAAAATTGGTCAAAAAATGAAAAAAACCCTGAAATTAGACCCTAAATGGGGCTAAAAAGCTATGGTACAAAAATAGTATAAAAGATAAAGAAAAAAAATGGTAACAAAGAAAAAAGAAACGCTGTTGTTGGCGTTAGACTTCGGGGGAAGTGCCACAAAAATAATCGGTGGAGTATCACCCAAAACTATTTAATAACTCCTCAACTAAAATTAAATGACTCTCAGTCCGTGGTGAGATAGTTAACTCTACAAGACTTTACACCTAACTGATTTTATAAATATCTTCTCAACTAAAATAATGTACTCACTGAATGCCTACCGTAGATTTCTTATGGGGGATTTTAAAGAATCAATCTTAATGGCACGATTATTACACAGGCAAGTGTATCTTGAAGAACAGCGTATCTTGAAGAACATGGACTATGGCAAATAAGAATCAGTTAAGGAATATCGGCTATCTTGATTTTGAGTTTACCCGTGAAGGAAATGGGCAGTTTAGACCGACTGAGTTGGGTTTAGCTTGGTGGGGAGATCAATATCTTTGTTTCAGATCTTTGACGTTTGCTCCTAATATCAAACTTCAAGAAGTACGAGCAAACATTCTGAAGACTATATCACCCTTTAAAAAAATGAAAACTCTTGTTTTTTGGGATAAAACACATGATAAACAAATTCTTAATGATTGTGGTTTAAATCTCTCAAACTATAGTCTGATTGACTTACAAGATGAACTTGGTAAAGTTGCCTTAAAAGATATTAGTGAACAATTTAACGTCAATTCTGAGACTATACTTCAATATCTTCCTCCCCATGTAAGAAATAAAATAAAGCTATCTATTCATAGTGCCATTGGGGATGCCTTGCGGATTGCTCTACTTCATAAACTATTTATTGAAAACCCATCAATTAAGACAACGACTACCACTACTAAGAATAAAACTACTGCCACAACTAAAGTCAAGAATGATAACAAGGCAAAAAACATTAGTCAAAATGCTCAACTATTTCAATATCTTGAAACCCTAGACCTCTCGGTATTATTGATTCAAAAGCGTGTTTCCCAGAAAACGGCATTAACATTGTGGAAGTCCACGGTTCTTGATAACCCTCACTTAAATATCCCCTACGACTCCTTTCTCTTTATCCTCAAGGCGCACCTTCTCTCTCTGATTTAATTCTTAGATAGGGAGCGTGGAGGAGGGAAGTCTTTTAGCCATGCGGTTTGTGGTATCTAGGGGATGCTAATTTGTCGTTATCACCATCATGGATGGTGTTGAAAGACGAAAGGACGCAACGCTCCACCCCCACGACAATTTATGATTGGGGTGTTTTTCTCAAAAACGTGCTACACCTTTCAACAATTCATGTTAGAAATAGTATCTAACTGTAGTTTAGACTAAATGTAGAGAGGAATGAGAAAAGAAAAGACATAAAAGAAAAATAGAGAGAAAATATAAATAAGCAAAAATAAAATCTTCTCTCTATGAACAAATATAGCAGACTGGAAAATTTCCGTCATGACACCTATGAAATGTTAGTCAAAGGTAAAGATGCCACTTTTCAATTGATGGATAGTGTTATGACCACGGAAAATGCTCGTAGTTTGGCAGATTTTTCTTTATCACCTTTTTTCCATCGGCAATGGTGTAGTACCTATGAAGCCATAAAAGATTGTCGTCCGAACAGCAACAAATTGATGAAACGATATATTCAAGAAATAGACACCTTAGAATATACATTACTAGGTATAGATCATACTCAGTGGAAGTTTGAAGATAGTCCCACCATGAAAGATAGAGGTTATCAATATTCTTCGTCATCCATCAATTCATCGGTCATAGGACAAGGATATAGCACCATCGCTTGGTTACCACCATTGAATGAGAAAGGAAGTTGGGCATTACCTTTAAGACATGAAAGAATCACATCCTTTGAAAATCCTCTGGGTAAAGCAACATGGCAACTAAGGCAAGTGTGTAGAAAATTGCCAGAAAATAAACCGAAATTGGTGGTGTTGGATTGTGAGTATGGCAATGGCAAATTTATTAAGCAAACCGCAGATATTGAAATCAGTAAGTTGATTAGAGTACGTTCTAATCTATGTCTTTATGGTAATCCTCCAGCCTATAGCGGTAGAGGCAGACCGAAAAAACATGGGGCAAAGTTGAAATTAAATCAATGTGACCATTTTCCCCATGCCCATGAAATATTAGAAATGGAAGACTCATCCCTAGGAACAATACGGATGAGTAAATGGAAAGAACTTCATTTCTACAATGCCCCTTCACAAAAGCTAACCCTGTTTAAAATTGAACGATTGAAGCAGAAAAAAACTGGTGCTTTACATCGCCCACTGTGGTTAATCTGGGTGGGAGAGCAATTTTTATCTTCTTCCAATATTTGGATTCAATACAGCCGACGATTTGGTGTGGACCACTGGTATCGTTTCGCCAAGCAAAGATTACATTGGACGTTACCCCATTTTCGCACCCCTGAGAGTTGTCAAAGGTGGAGCAATTTAATTGTCAATATTACTTGGCAGTTATGGTTATCCAAGGATTTAGTCAAAGAATATCATCTGCCATGGCAAAAACCTCAACAGAATTTAACCCCCGGAAGAGTGGCTCTGTCTATGACTTCATTATTGATGGACATTGGAAGTCCTACCCTTTCTCCTAAAAGTCGAGGAAAATCCCATGGTTGGCCTAAAGGTCGAAAAAGAAATAAGGCTAAAGTCTATCCCATGGTTAAAAAGCGTTTATCCAAGACTAAAAAAAGACCAAAAAAATAACTTTTAAGCCATTATTAAATTCATTTATCTTCTTTTTGAGCTAATCTTTGTTAGCTTACTTATTCTCTTACAATTTTTTCTTAGTCTAAACTACAGATCTAACCCATATATATCAATAACTTCAGGGTTTATTTAGTTTTTGTCAGCTACAAACTAAAATCCTATAATCCTTACACTGCATAGATTAAAGGTCTGTTTTAACATGAAAATGTCAGAAGGTGTAGCGCGAATTAATCAAGGCGTTTAAGGATAATGGATACAGGAACTTTTCGAGCGTTTAAATCCATGATGCTATCAACTATTGCCACAGGAATATATTTAATTCTTAGCTTTTCATTAAAATAACAGGTAGCTTAATATACTAGAAAAAGGAACACACATAAGAGATCCGTGCGTTCCTTTTCGCTTTTCTATTCCTCCTCAATCAAAAGCATATTGATTTCCTTGATTAGCTTTTCTACCTTCTTCCACTTCTGAGGGTTTGACTTCCACAGTTTTGTTTTAGTCAATTCTTTAGCAGTGGTTTTGATTACACTCTCAATCGTTTTGCTTTCCTGTGGTTCAGGTTGCTGTTCAGGTTTAGTCATCTCAGAAATGAGAGTTTTTAAATCCCTCAGTGATAGCTTCTGTTCCACTGCTTCTTGGGTTAATTGTTCCCTCAACTCCTCATCCTTAATCTTACTAAGGGCGATCGCCTTGGTATATGCAATCTTTCCTTGTCTGAGAATCTCAAGAATATCAGCAGGAAGGTTCAGTAATGGTAGGCGATGAGTCACAAAGGACTGCCAATTTAACAATCCCAATGAGTCAAATATTGATTCAATTTTTTGGATCACAACGTTGTGATCTGATTTTTCCTTTAAGACATCACTACGGATTCGATAGAGCAAACTGACTATTTCCTCAACACCTAGATTTAACTGGATTGATAGTAATTCCAACACAGCTTCAGTTTCCTCTACAGGGTTTAAATCAACCCTTTGTAAGTTTTCAATGAGTGTGATGTGCTTGGATTTTTTATTGACAGGCTTAGGTTTAGGTACTGGTTTAACCCGAGGACAAGCATAAGGTATTACCTTCTGAATTTTGAGAGTATCTTCTTCCCTGCAACATAGTAGTTTATAAACGTAACCAATCCAGAGCTTTTTTTCTTGGATCCAATCTTCGGTATTGCTAAAAGTAAACTTAAATTCTGTAATAAACCCTGTTTGTCTAGCTTCTTTTCTAACCGTTCGGGCTGTAATAGAACGTTGAACTGTGAGATTTTTTTGTAATGTCCAAAGTCCAATAAATTCCCATCTTTCCCATCCTTGCTCATTAGTGGGCATATTGCCATCCCATCCCACAATCTGAAAGCTGACTAATTTAGTATCCTGCATTTTGGGATAACCCCGAAACCAATGTACCCCTAAAATATTAGGTTGCTTAAGAGCTAATGACTCAAGATAAGGATTGCTAAAAGTGGCTTCAAGGGCTAAACCATCGGGTAATATCAACTGGTAGCTACTCTCATCATCAATGGGGGGTACTAAGATACCTTGCACTTCTGAGATCGCTTGATGACATCCATTACCTGCAAGGATTTTATACCTTTTAGCAGGGGTTTTTTTCTTATTCTTACTCTTTTTCTTAGAAGTTTTAACATCGTTCTGACTAGAGGATTGGGGTTGTTTGGTGACTGGCTGAGTAAATAAATCCTGTTGCGTACTGGTAGTTTTCAGTTTTTCAGTAGTGTTGAAAGAGGTTATAGAACAAGCAATACTGCGCTTATTCTTCTTCCCGGAGGTTTTAACATCTTCCTGACTAGAGGATTTGGAGAAATCGGTAACTGGTTGGGTCAATAAATCTTGTTGTTTATTCGTAGTTTCAATGGGGGAAACAGAGATTTGAGAACAACAAATCTGACAAGGTTTAGCTCCTGTGGAGATTGCCTCTGAATAAGAACTCATTTTTTGCCACCCGTCAGTATCTGCCTTGAAGTGACGGCATTGGTTAGAGTGAATTTTATTGGTAGGTGAGATGTAATATATAAGCGTTTCTTCTTCTTCTCTCATGAGTTAATGATAAGGGCTGTAGTTAATAAAGTGTATATCTTCTCACGCATTTGAGGTAAACATAGGTAAGGGCTGTAAGCTATCACCACATAGGGAAAAAACTAGCGAAGCTGTCACCAATCTAGGCTAAAGTCTTTACCCTAAAAGTCTAAATCTAGGGATAACTGACCGATGCTGATATTCCCACGCTTTCTGGTGTGATAGCCCAGATGACAAGCCGTACAAAGGCAAACCAAGTTTTCTTCTCTGTTATCCTCTGGTTGATAATTAGAATGATGAACCACCATAGTTATTTTGGCACGGTCTGATTTACTAAGATGAGCCGTCTTATCCCCTGGTTTAATGCACTGCACACCGCATTTTTGACAACGCCATTTAACTTTCTCCTTTTGTTTAAAGGCTATCTCATTCCAGTTATCGGGATAACGACTATTCATCTTCGGACATAGTTTAGTTTAATACTTACTACTATTAAACTATAGCAATAATTGACTTTTATTCTAAAATACTTTATACGAAAAGCAATAAACTTTACTTGTTTTATAGTGCTATTGCACTATTGCACCATTGTAACTATAATCATTACTAAGTTTACAAATAACAACTAATGTATAAACAAGACTGTCCCTGTTTTGTACCTCTGGCATTGGCAGGAGGTCAAGGGAAATCTACGGTGGCATTAATGTTGGGCAGAATCTTAGCAAGGAAGGGATTACCTGTATTATTCATTGATGCTGACCCTCAAGCGAGTTTAACTGCTTTTTTAGAGGTTGAACCCCCTGATGACCACCCCACTCTCTTGGAGGTGATTACCAATGGAGAGGATAAAGTTCCTCTCTACAGTGCTATTCATCCTGTACCTAATGAGGATAATCTATTTATTATTCCCGCCACTGACCAGTTAGAGAATGCTAATCATTATTTAGCGGCTTCTGGTATGAGTCTTACTATTCTCAAACAAAGGATTTATCAAGTAGGGGTTAATATTGACCCTGAATATAAGATTACTCGTAACTTTGCCATGGTTATCATTGACCCACCCCCAGAGCGATCGCACTTAGCCCTAACATCCATGGGGGCAGGTACTTGTTGGGCAATTCCCGCAGAAGCTAATGTGAAGGGGGTACAATCCCTAGTGAGAACTTTAGACTTACTCAAAACTTATCAAGCACTATTGAGCAATAGTACTATGGTGGGAGTGATACCATTTCGAGCTAAATGGGTGGGGTTAAATCCCACTAAAACCACTAAGGAAAGTATTACGGTAATGGAGGAATTAGTGGGTAAAGAATTAATGCTTCCTAACCTCCTTGAAAGTGATATTTATAAACGAGCAATCAATGAGCAAGTATTACCAAGGGATATAGGAAAAGAAGACCTAGAATATCCCATCACTAGCTTACTCGACAAAATTCAACCCTATTTATCCCCAGATGTCACCTCAATCATAAATAACCATGAGCTTACTAGATAAAATCAAACAGGAAAGTAAAAATCCTAAAGTAAAAGTAACCCCTCGTGAAGATCAATTAATAAACGAGGGAAAATCCACTATAAATGAAGAAAAACCAGAAGAAGATATGATTAGTTCTCTAGAAAAAGAATTAGCAAATTTACCATCTATTGTTAATAAAAAGATGGGGGTAAGATTAGAAGAAGACATTTATAATGACATTCGCCAATTCTGCCAAGATAATGATATTACCCTAGAAACTCTGGTGGAAGCCTACTTCACTATCTGTCAAAATGACCCTGAGTTATTGGAAAAAGTAATTGCTAATGCTCAACATAGGGTTAAACAGAGAACTAAGGCTGGTAATATCAGGTCATTGCTTACTAAAACCCGCAATATCAGAGGACAATAACCAATGACTCCCATTGAACTAAAACAAAAAGGCTATCAAGCATTAGTTAAAGAATTAGGGCAAGTAGATACTATCCGTTTTTTACAAGAAATGGGTTGGGGAAATGGTGATTATACCAAGAAGAAAGAGTGAGAAATAGCCACCTGTTTTAACGGGTGGCAAAACGAACGTTGCAGAATTTATTCTGCCTGTGCCTTGTCCAAGCTAATACGATCAATATATGACTCAATTATTTGGGTCATAGTCATATCTTTTAATTGAGCATATTTTTTCAGTTTAAGAAATCTTTTCTCCGATAACTTTACTCCCAAATATTTAGTTTTAGCAGCCATTTTATATTTAAACGATGTTATAATTTATGTATGTATTATAAAACAGTTAAAACACTATTAACTAATAATATTGATGATGAGTGTCATGCTTATTTAAAGTTTGCTTGTGAACAGTCAAATAAGCTGTATAACTCAGCAGTTTATGTTGTTAGACAAGCTCATTTTGAACAGTGTTCTGTAAGGACTTTTTTTGACAAAAACGATTTTTATCGAACAAGTTTAAAGTTATCGAAAGTCAAAGTTAGTTATCCCCAGTTATGCAAAGAACTTAAAGATAACTGTCACTATCAGGCTATAGGAGGAAGCCAAGCTCAACAAACCATAAAATCATCGGTGGAGGGGTTTAAAGCCTACAACAAACTTTTACCTATGTGGTTTAAAGGAGAGTTATCAAATAAACCAAAACTACCTATTTATCGTAAAAATGGATTGTATCCAGTGGTTTTTACAGGTCAAAACTTAAGATTTACTGCTGATGGTAGTCATTGTTATATCTCTATTCCAAAAAGTCAAAAAGATGAATTAGTTACAGGGAGGTTAACTATTCCTTGTGGGAAAGGAATAACTAAAGACAATATCGCCGAGCTTAGAATTATTCCCAGTAATGGGAAGTTATGGGCAGAATTTGTCTATAAATCTCCAGAGCGAAAAGCCAGAGGGCTAGACTATTCTCAAGCTATCGGCATTGATAGCGGAGTCTCAAACCTTCTGACAGTAGTCAGCACTGAGGGTAAAAGTTTTATTCTTTGTGGTAAGCGTCTAAAGTTTATTAACCAAAAATATAATAAATTTGTAGCTAAATATAAGGAAGGTAAATCAGAGTTTTATTGGGATGAAAATTTAGACGAGGTCACTCACAAACGGAATTGTCAAATTCGAGATACGGTCAATAAGTATGCTCGATTTTTAATCAATTACTGCCTTGCTCATAAAATAGGGAACATAGTATTTGGATGGGGAGTAGGAGTAAAAACTAAAGCTAATCTAGGTAAAAAAAATAATCAAAACTTTGTTCAATTACCTACAGCGAGGTTAAAAAATCGGATTAAGGAATTGGCAGGAGAAGTAGGTATTATGTTTACTGAAACTGAAGAAAGTTACACCAGCAAAAGCTCTTTTTTAGACGGAGACTTATTACCAAAATATGGTGAAAAACCCAAGGAGTATAAGTTTAGTGGAAAAAGGGTACAGCGTGGATTGTACAAAATTGCCAACGGTAAAACCATCAATGCCGATTGCTTAGGAGCGATTAATATATTAAAAAAAGTAAGCACACAGCTAGGGTTAGACTTAGCCAAGGTGCGTAGGGGAGCATTGACTCTCCCCAAACGGTATGATGCCAGTTTGTTAAACAAATCATATCGTAAGCGGAGCGAACAGGTTTTAACCTGTGTAGCGACATCTGCTTAGAATCCACGTCATTTTAATGCGTGGAGAAGTCAAAAAAGAGCGTCAAGATACCTTAAAAAATATTACAAGGGCTGAATTTTGGCGTGACATTGAACAAATGAGAGAGGAAAAGCAATAAGTCACGTTTTTTTTCAAGAGCTTTTCAAATGAATTAACCGAAAGGGGTTTTTAAAAAGACAAATCTTTTATTTTGAATTAAAACTTGATAAAAAAGCCTGAATATCAATGTTATTCCAGTCAAGAGAAACATTACTTTTAATAGTAAACTGACCTTCATTAATATCTGTGTTGAAAACAGATTCATTTTTCACGCCTTTTAACAATGCTTCTAAGGTTTTTAGTTGATTACGAGGAAATGTATAAAATACTTTATCCCCTTCAACTTTAACATTTTCAGGTAAAGCCGATTGGGGAATATAACCGCCTAAAAAGACTTTCCAACCAGCGATTAAAGTATTATAAACTTTTGAATCAGTTTTAATATCGGGTTTATTAATTAACTTTATTTGCCCTTGAATACAATCTTCTTTAAGAGTGATACATTCAGGATTGAAGTGGATAGTTATATTAATACTATTATGTTCAATATCAGCAATTAATCCTTTTTTTTCGTCAGGTTTTAAACTTTTTATTTTTTCAACTTTTCCCTGAACTTGTTTACATAAGAATAAGGTTGCTTGTGGTTTAATAATTATCTCTTGCTCTTCAGGATTTACGTCTAAATATTGTTTAACTAATGGTAATAATACCTTTCCTGTGTTTTGAGCTTTTTGTTTAATATTCTTAAAGATGTTCATGTTTTAAATTGTGATAATATTTCTCTAATCTTCATAGTTTGATATAAACCAAAAGAATAAATAGTAATGATAAGTCCAATAACTGAATTATTTATTTACAAAAGTTTTTAACCTATTTCATTTTCTGAAAAAACTTAAATAATATTTACAACTACATTAATATTTTCTATCAATAACTTTAGCATTTTAATGGATTAATTAATAACAAATTAAAATCGAAGCAAAGTTAACTTTGTGGGGTTTTCTCCAAGAAGTTGGTAACTAGATAGCCCTTCACCTTAACGACACTTTTCGCAGATTTGTTACTCAAACGTTTTAAATTGCTAGTGGTGTCTAAATATTATGCTATGGCTATTTCATTTACATTGAACTACTATCATCTGGATAGCGACCAATTTGAGGCATATAAGGGGCGAAACATAGGGTTCATGTCATGAGGGGCAGTGAGAAGTGAAAAGATATATATAACAATGATCTCAACCTTGCCATTGTTTTTCTCCCCTAGTTTCTCAAACCCTATAAAAACTGTTATATTTAATAATAAGGCACAAATATAATATATTCCTATGGCACAAATAAAAACAATCGGTAGTAACGGACAAATTTCTTTAGGAAAAGAGTTTGCAGGTCAAAACGTTTTAATCGATAACTCAGAATATGGTGTTTGGACTATTAAAATCGGTAAATTTATTCCCCATAATGAACAATGGTTATTAGAAAAAGATAACGCTACAAAACTTGATGAGGCTTTGGATTGGGCTAGTAATAATAAACCTACTCATACTGATTTGGCGGAGTTAGAAAGCTCTTTATCATCTAAATTTAAGACTAATGATTAAGGGGAGTTTTAAAGTAAGTTGAATGGCTAATATTTTGCTTGATTTAAACAGCCCTGTTTTCCAAAAAGATTTATTTTCTCTGAGTAAGGAGGATGCTTACAGTGTCTTAAATACCTTAAAGAAAATAAGTAAAATGGATTGGGAACTACTTTACCGTTATCAAGGTTTAAAGTGGGAGTTAATTTACTCTAAGAAGGGAAATAATGGAGAAAATATATATAGTTTTCGTATTAATAAAAAGTTTAGAGCTACTGCTTTAAGGGATGGTAACTATCTCAGGGTACTCAGTTTACATTTGAATCACGATTCAACCTATAAATAAGCTAGAAGTCTTAACGTAAATGGCAAAAGAAGTCCTCATTCTCAGCCATAGCGGAATGATGGATGAATACGCGGACATAAATCTGTCTTGAAGCATGAGCTGTTGAATGATGAAGCTCCCGACGAGAGCTAAAGCGGTCGGGTAGTAGTTCACTAACCCATATTAGTAAATAAAAAATAATGATTGAAATTCTCAAAGCAGATCTGACATTACCTGTTCATGCTGATGCAACTGTTAAATTAATGGATGCCTATGCTTCAGATGCGATGGGAGGAGGTCAAGGTTTATCAGACTATGTTAAAGCGAATCTATCCGCAGAACTTCTTAAGAGAGAATCAATTCATGTCGTTCTCGCTTTTGTAGATGATGAACCAGCAGGGTTAGTAATTGCAATAGAGGGATTTTCTACCTTTGCCTGTAAACCACTACTCAATATTCATGATTTAATTGTAGTCTCTTCCTATCGCCGTAAAGGTATATCCCAGTTATTGTTGCAAAAAGTCGAACAAATTGCTTTAGATTTGGGTTGTTGTAAACTTACTTTAGAAGTATTAGAAGGAAATCAAGTTGCTCAGTCAGCTTATAAAGCCTTTGGGTTTGGAGGTTATGAGTTGAATCCCCAAATGGGTAAAGCATTATTTTGGGAAAAAAAATTAAATGAGCTTGGTTAGTTCTTGTTTTCCAAAAGTAAGAAAAAAACAGTATCAATGATTATCACATATTAATGTTTTTAGAATAATATGAACAATAGCTACTGTATTGTTCATTAATCACATTAAGAGCAAAAAATAATAGAATATTTTTACTCCCCTGACAAAAGTAGTAAGATTAAGTAGTAGTAAGTTTATTTACTTTTAGGTAGGCTATGACAGTAAGAAAAATGTCAGTGTCCATTTCTGAAGATTTGGTAGTATTCATCGACAGTTATAAAAACAGCAGGAGGTGTAAGTCTTCTTCACAAGTAGTTGAAGAGGCGTTAAGATTACTGCTTGAAAAAGACTTGGAAAATGCCTATAGGGAAGCTGACAAGGAAATTGACTCAGATTGGGATGTAGTAGCAGGAGACGGGTTAGGTGATGAAACGTGGTGATATTTTCTATGCCAATCTTAGTCCCACTATCGGTTCGGAGGTAGCTAAAACTCGCCCAGTGTTGATAGTCAGCAATGATATTAATAATCGGGTGGCTTCTACCATAACGGTTTTACCCATAACTTCTAAGGTGACGAAGGTTTATCCTTTTGAGGTGTTTATTGGTAAGGGGGATTCTGGTTTATCCCAAGACTCGAAGATTCAAGCACAGCAAATCAGGACTATTGCCAAGGAAAGATTACAGGGTGATGTGGTAGGTAGTCTCTCTCAGGAAGTGATGAAATTGGTTAATCTGGCTGTTAACTTACATCTGGGATTAGCTTGACGGCATTGCCGTCAACAACCCACCACTAAATCGGAGTACCGACTATAGTGGGGGCTTGAAATAGCCCTAGTTGACCAGATTCAGGTAGCAATACCTACGTTATTTAAGTTAAGACACCTTAGAATGCGAAGCTAGTTTTAAGCTCTGTCGTTAGTAGTTAAACAGTCATTTGGGAGACAGTGCTACTAGCCTAACAAGCTCAAATAACATTATCGAAGCTAACATTACCCGAAAGGAGGGACATTATGTCCAAAGTTTTTTTGATTGATACCAATTACAAACCATTAAATCCAATTCATCCAGCACAAGCTAGACAATTTTTAAGAAACGGCAAAGCAGCTATTCATAAGCAATTTCCTTTTACCTTGATTTTAAAAGAATCTTGCCTTGAAGTTGACGTAAAACCTTTAAGATTAAAAATTGATCCAGGTGCTAAATTTACAGGTATTGCTTTAGTGAACGATAAGTCAGGGGAAGTAGTTTTCGCCGCAGAATTACAACATCGTGGTTTTGCGATTCGAGACTCTTTAACTTCCAGAAGACAACTTCGGCGAAGTAGAAGAAACCGCAAGACTCGCTACCGTAAGCCAAGATTCTTAAACCGAACTCGCCCTAAAGGTTGGCTACCCCCTAGCTTACAAAGTCGAGTTGAAAATATTAAAGCGTGGGTTAAAAGATTACAAAAAGTTGCCAACATAACAGCAATTAGCTTTGAGTTAGTTCGTTTTGATATGCAATTAATGCGTAATCCAGAGATTCAAGGAAAAGAGTATCAGCAAGGAGCTTTGGCTGGTTACGAGACTAGAGAATATCTATTAGAGAAATGGGGCAGAGAATGTGCTTATTGTGGGGCAAAAGATGTTCCCTTAGAAATTGAGCATATTCATCCTAAGTCTAAAGGTGGCTCAAACTCTATAACTAACCTTACTTTGAGTTGTCACAAATGCAACACGAAAAAAGGTACTCAGGATATTAAAGATTTTCTTAAAGGTTCTTCCCGATTAGAAAAAATATTAAAACAAGCTAAAAAACCTTTGGCAGATGCGGCGGCAGTAAATATGACCAGAAATGCTCTTTTTGCTACCTTAAAAGAAACTGGATTACCTATAGAAACAGGTTCTGGCGGATTAACTAAGTTTAATCGGTGTCAACAAAATTTACCTAAGACTCATTGGTTAGATGCTTGTTGTGTTGGTAAATCTACTCCAATACTAAAAGTAAAAGGAATTAAACCTTTGTCGATTATCGCTAACGGACACGGTACTAGACAATCTTGTCGTACTGATAAATACGGTTTCCCTTCTCGCTATGTGCCTCGTTTTAAGTTTGTTCAAGGGTTTCAAACAGGGGATATAGTCAAAGCTGTTGTTACTAAAGGCAAGAAGATTGGTACTTATACGGGGAGGGTAGCAGTTCGTTCTAGTGGTAGTTTTAATATTTCTACCAAAAACGGTTTAGTACAAGGTATTAGTCATAAGTATTGTAAACACATACACCGAAAGGATGGATATAACTATGCAACATGACCCTTGCCCCTCTATTCCTCTCACCACCAAGCTGATTACAGCTATGCTGGGAGTCTCCAAGAGGGCGGAAAGATGATTGAAGAACCCTAATTTGCTCAACTGAAATTAGGGATTCTAACAGGGAATCACTTCCCCAATAAAGACTACAAGTGATGGAAGTACCAAAGGAAGTTGACTTTTTCAACTATAATAATCTCAATAATCTAATAATTTTTGGGGGCATTATGGTGCGCTCCACAGGGGTAACTCGTGCGCAGAAGGATTCGGAAATTATCCTCAGTTGGCTAACTAATAAGCAGTCTATTCATACCCAACGGCAATATAGGTATATCATTCAACATTTTTTGGAGTTTACGGGGATGGATTTAGCCGAGATTTCGGTGGAAGATATTCAGGATTATATTAAGTCTCTCAAGTTAAGGGAGCAAAAAATATCAACTATCAAGGCAAAGTTGATGGTTATTAAGAGTCTGTTTTCTTACTGTTTAAAGACGGGTTATTTACCCCTCAATCCTTCGGTGTTGGTGGATAATCCCAAGGTAAATGATACTATCTCCCAAAAACTATTGAGTGCTTTGGATGTGAAGCGGTTAATGAGTCACACTGACAATCTCCGGGATAAATTACTAATCAGGGTGATGTTTGGGTTGGGATTAAGGGTAAGTGAGGCAATTAATTTAACATGGGCAAATTTTAGTATTGATGATGAGCAGGTTAATTTAACGGTGGTGGGTAAGGGTAATAAACCGAGGACGGTATTGGTTAATCCTAGCCTATGGCAAGAGTTACAAGGTTTGAGAAAGGAGGGTATTGATTATTTATTTACGGTTGCCAAGCGTAATACTCCCATGAAACGTAATACGGCTCACAATATGCTCAAAAGGGTGGGTAAAAAGGCAGGGTTAGGGGATAATTTATCTTGTCATTGGTTACGTCATTCCCACGCCACGGAAGCCATTAAGGGGGGTTGTGATTTATCGCTCTTACAACAAAGTTTGGGTCATTCTTCCATTACTACTACTCAGAAATATCTTTGTTTGAGGAAGAATGAGGGTAGTGGTACTTATGTTAATATTTGACGGAGTGGTTGTAAGAGATATTAATTAAGTTTGGAAATTAATTTATTTCTAATTTCTAAGGGTAATTCTTCATCAATATCTACTTTTTCTCTTTGACTTAAAATAGCCTTAATTTCTTCATCTTCAAGAGTACCTAAATCCTTAATTAATTGATTAAAAGCAGGTTTTTGTTGTTCTATTTATTTTTCTGATAAAACATCAACGGTATAGCTCTTATGAATTTGACAGCTTAAAACATAAACAATATATTGATTGAATAATACCCCTTCACTTTTGGCAAGATTTGCTAATTTATGATGTAGTGTTTCTGGTAATTTTAAGATTAAACGACTCATAATTATCTAATTAATTCTAATTTTCAGCTAGTTTAATAATCAATTCTTTTGGTGTCATGATTTGTAATCCTAGGGCTATTTTGGCTCTTTGAAAATCTTTAACATTAGATGTCACAATTATCTCGACTCAATTCCCAATGGGATGTCGAATAAAGAGGAGATAAAACTCCTCTCCGTTGTTTTACAAGATAATTAAACGGCAACCAGAATGATCCACAGGAGTATCAATTTCATGGTAAAGAATATCAATCCATTCTCCTTTATCTTTAGGAAAATCTTTCCACTTCAGCACTAATACCCAATATTGTTCTAGCTTCAACCCTTGACGAATACCATACCAACGACGACTTTTTAGTTCATAAATGCGCTCGCTCCCTTTCTGTTCACTTTCTACCAAAGAAATACCCACACGAACTAATTTACCATCCTGATTTTCTAACTCAATAACAGCATCGATGTTCAACACATCCCAAAGTACAAGTACATCACTAAAATCATGTCTTTTATAAATTGCCCATGTGACACGTTTAGGGGAATATTGTTGAGCTACAGAGAGTAAATATTTAGCATTTAAATCAGGAGCGTTAAAAGCTAATACTCTTAATTGTGATGCCACAGCCTGAAATCTTAAACCTAACATTGAGTTGACCTCCTTATCTTTTTTTTAGACACACTAACCCCTTGGATTAGTTGTTAGTTATTAAAGAGGTAGACAATGCGTTGCGACTTTGTTAGGTTTTGCTTCCTTTTTTGAGCAACAAAACTAATATAACTTTAAGTTTTTATTTCGTCAAGAGTTTTTTCGCTCTGGAAAAACCTCAGTAACAGACTAGAAAGATTTGGGTGTGATTAACATTTGTGCAACGACGGGCAATCTATGCTAGAACGAATTTACTATAACGACTTTAGCTTATCTTGCACTATTTTGCACTTATCTCGACTTTACGCCTATTCGGCGCAGACATAGACTTCGTTGTGGGAACTCTATGTTTACCCCTATTCTTTCCTAAGAGCCAAACTTCATATTATCAAGGTTCATATTAGAATCAGTCAAAGTAGCTTCTAGGATACGCATAATACTATTCTCAAAGGCTTTTTGAAAATCGGGATCTTGGGAGTAATTTTTATATAAACTTAACTCCTTCCGTCTTTCTTGGTTAACGGCTTGTTTGATTAGATGAGCGATCGCCAAGCGACTATTTTGAGCATCTGGGTTATCAACCACTTGAGTTTGATAATCGGGATTACGAGCCACATTTTGAGCAATATTAACTAACTTGATTCTTTGCTCCTCGGGGGATGCCTCCCATTGTCCGAAATAGGTTTCATTAAAACTATTGATAATCTCCTCTAGGGTGTTATACTCCTTTTCTTCCCCGTGGTATCCCCTTGGGTTAGGGTTTTGGGGTTTTAACTCGCTGGTTTCATCAGTGAGCATAATCTGACTATTAAGACTAACCCTTTCAATGCCATAGGTAGTCAAATCAATACTATTAAGTAACTCATCCTGTTGAGCTTCTTGGGGATTTTTAACCATTAACTTGGGGATAAGAAACTTTAAAAACCAATATAACTTCTCCCAATCCAGATTATTAAAAGGAATCAAACAAGCCAATTGCGCATATACCTTCACAAACTGCTTTGCCTTAACTTTAAAATCAATTTTATCCTCCTCACTCAGTTGTAAATCAGAATTAAACCTTTGAGAAGCCGTATCAATAATCGGGCTGAGTTGTTGGGCTTCCACCCCTGCAAAAAATAACTGATTAAACTGGTTTACCTCCTCCTGTTCATATATCCCCAATTCATCCAAACTTTCCTTTAAATCATGGAGTACATTTATATCAGTAGGTTCAGTGAGGCTAGTGGCAGTATAAAAGGGGTCAAAGGCTTGTTTTATATCCGTGGTGCTATTGACAAAATCAAGGATAAAAGTATCATTTTTACCCATCCTATTATTACAGCGGTTGAGACGGGATAGGGCTTGTACCGCTAATACTCCTCTTAATTTCTTATCAATATACATGGTGTGTAACAAAGGTTCATCAAAGCCCGTTAAAAACTTATTAGCTACCACCAACAAGCGATAATCATCGGTGCGTAATTTACTCTCTATATCCTTACTAGGGAAGCCATTTAAGCTCTCCTCGGTGTGTTCGATACCATTTACTTTCTTTTTGCCTGAAAAGGCTACTATGGCTTGAAAATCGGCGTTATTCTCTTTGAGTAGCCTTTGTATTTCTTGGAAATAAATAATGGCAGTGGTAATATTTTTGGTTACTACCATAGCCCTTGCTTCCCCCTTCATTTTTTTGGGTTTGACCACATTTTCAAGGTAGTGATTAACCATGATTTCGGCTTTGGTGGCGATGGTTTTGCGATGTCCTTCCACAAAGGCTTTAATCTTTTTCTGGGCTTTACTGGTATCAAATTCGGGGTTATCGGCAATGGATTTTTGAATCTCGTAATAGCTTTTATAGGTAGTATAGTTTGCCAACACATCAAGGATAAATCCTTCTTCAATAGCCTGTTTCATGGAGTAGAGATGAAAGGGGAGAAAGCTACCATCGTTTTGTTTGACACCAAACTTTTCTAGGGTGCTATTTTTGGGGGTGGCGGTGAAGGCAAAATAAGAGGCGTTTTGACTCAGTTTGCGGTTATTCATCACCTCTAAGATTTGATCTTGATTGTCGGGGGGGTTGTCGTCTTCTGACTGACTATTCAAGGTCATATTAAGGGTATCAGCTGAACTACCGCTTTGACTAGAATGGGCTTCATCAATGATGACGGCAAAGCGTTTATGGTTTAATCCTTCAATGCCTTCTACGATAAATCTAAATTTTTGGATGGTGGTGATAATGATTTTTTTGCCTGACTCAAGGGCGTTTTTAAGATCTTCTGAGCGGTGGGCATGGGCGATAATGTTTTTAACTTCGGAAAAGTCTTTGATGTTATCCCGTAGTTGTCTATCTAAGTTTGTTCTATCGGTTACTACTATAACTGAGTTAAATAAGGGTTCATCCCATGGAATTTCTTTATTTGTTGAGGTATAGTTTTTATCTGAGTTGGTGGAGTTACTGGTTGATGATGATTGGTTATTCTCTTGGTTAGTGGAGTTACTAGCTGTTGATGATTGGTTATTATCTTGGTTATTAACTTTGGTGAGGGAATAGAGTTGGATTAGTTGGAAGGCTAACCATGTGATGGAGTTGGATTTTCCTGAACCTGCGGAATGTTGAATTAGATAGGTTTTACCTGTGCCATTTATCTGTGCATCGAGGAGGATTTTGTTAACTACGTCTCGTTGGTGGTAACGGGGGAAGATAAGGGTTTTATCTTTTAGCGCATCTTTGGGTTTACCTTCTAATAAAACAAAGTGTTCAAGGATATTGGCTAAACTACTTCGGCTGAAAATATCTTCCCAGAGGTAGCTAGTTTTATGTCCATGGGGGTTGATGGGGTTGCCTTTACCATTGTTATTTCCTTGGTTGAAGGGGAGAAAATAGGTGCTTTTGCCATTGAGTCGGGTTGTCATCCATGCTTCATCGGTATCAACGGCAAAGTGTACTAAACAGCGTCCGAAGTTTAATAATGGTTGTTGGTAATCCCTTCGGCAGTATTGTTTTTTGGCATCATAAACGGTTTGATTTGTCCATTGGTTTTTTAGTTCAATGGTGATGATGGGTAAGCCGTTGATAAATATTACTAAGTCGATGGATAGGGGGGTATCGGTGGTGGAAAAGTGAATTTGACGGGTGACGGAAAAGATATTTTGGTTAAAGTTGGCTTGAATTTGGGGGTTTAGGTTGTTGTAGGGTTGGCTATAAAATAGGGTAAGGTGCGCTGAATCGATGTCTAAGCCTTTTTTGAGCAGGTGTAGGACGCTATTTTTCTTGATTTTCCGGTCTATCCTATCTAATATTAGTTTCTGCCAGTCGGGGTTATATTTGAGCTTCTCTAATTCTTCTGGTTGGGTGGTTTCGAGGAATTGCCATAGTTTGGCGGTGTCTATGGCGATTTGGGGGTTAAAGTCTTTATTTTCTCCGAGGTGATAGCTTTGTTGATTGATAAGGCACTCTTGTATTAAGTCTTCGAGGGCTTTTTCATTGGTTTTGCTTACCATGGGCTAACATTTTTTTATTTAATGAGAGTATTGCAACAATAAGTAATTTTGGACAAAAACATTCTATAATAAGAGTAAGCCCGCTAGTAAGTGAACGTCGGCTTCAAGTCGTGTGTTCGAGTGGCAAGTCTGCTTGAGCCTAGCTTATTAAGGGCTTTATTTTTTCTAAGGTTAAAGGATTTCTTCTAGAATACCACTCTCCATATTGATTATTTCTAGTATCATCTAAATCCATAATCATTGAATAATTATTTATTAGAGGAAATAATTATACTTCTATTGTTCGTACAATACTGTTATACCTTGTATTTCTATATCCAACTTTAGTTTATTAAAATCATAAAGTATGTCATTTAATATACTTTCTGTAGTCTTGAGATTTTTATTCTGTCTTTTTGTCATGAATTGAATTATAGTTAATCTAGATGCTTGGCTAATAAAATCTGAATAATATTCACTAAGAGTATTTTCTTCAGTATTAGCATTATGTACTATTTTGTTTCTAATACGATAAACATAAAGTAGTTTTTCTTTAGAGATGTTTTCAAAATCTACTAATAGTTTCTTTAAAGTATCTGGATTATTAAAAATTGATCTTAAATAGTCTAACTGATAGTATAGTAATTCTTCTTTTTCAAATTTAGCTTTAATTAAATCAATAATTAAATCAATATTTTTTATGAATTCTTTTAAGGGATAAACAAGTAGATTATTTTTTGTATTAATTTCGTCTAACCTTAATATTGAATCTAATTCTTTTAAATCCTTATGATCATTTGTAGAGAAACTATTGTATACCAATTGTTTTCTAATATCTATTAATTTTCCATAATGTTTCCAGACAAATTTATAAAATTGATATATAGCTAAATATTTAGAAACATAATAAAATATATTTTCTGAACTTTTATTATTTCCATCGTTCATTAAATTTTCTAAGCTAACCCAAAACCATAGTATTTTTTCATTTACGTTAAATGATTCAACAGCTTTTTTCTTCCAGTTAAGTGATTCGATTATTTGTTTATCTACGGAGTTTAATTCAGAAATAATTTTAGATTGATAAAAATTATATATAAACTTTATATGTTCGCTTGATTCTTCAAAATTATAATCGTCTTCGGTTATTTCATTAAAAGAACCTTTTTGTATTCCATTTTCGTCAATAATAGAAATTGATCTTGTTTCTATTTTAATGGGATATTTAATATCCATTTGATTACTCAAAATAAAGCTAAGGACTTGATTTAAGTTAGAAATAGCTTCTTGTTTCGATTGTTCTGAATCAATTACATCTAAAGTAACAGCCCCATTACAATGAATATCATCATTTTTACTACCAAAATATTCATAATCATCAAAGTCTAATAAATATTTTTTGATCAACTTTGTGGTTTTGGGATTATATATTCTAACATTTCCAAATTGAATATTTAAGTCTTCCGCTCCTTTAAATCCTTTCAACTGGAAGATATATGTTTCTTTCTTTGTATCAGAAATAAAATAATTTTTAATGGCTAATATTCTATCTGAATCCTTTAAATTATCTAAATATGTTTTAAGTTTATCTTGATATACTTTATCTCCAATATTAAGATTATTAAGATTAATATCATTAGCATTATAGGGAAAATAAGTAAAAATAACAGGTTCATCATCTTTTTTACCAAAATAATAATAGTTTCCTATTTTATATCCAGAAAAAATATTGTCGGGAGTTTTTTGAATGTGTCCTTTTGAATATCCTTTTTCACGTAATTGGAAAATAATTAGTCTCGTTAATATTTTTATCTGATCTTTAACTAATATCGGTTCTTTATCTTTATTATTTTTACCTTTATTTTTTCTATTAAAATTATTATTAATATTTGCTTTTGTTTCTAGGTTTGTATTTTGATCAAAAAATATTTTTTCTAACTCGTTAACACATTCTTGACCTAACCTAAAATCAGATAATAAAGTATCAATTTGAGATAAAATATGTAATAAATAAGGAAAATCTGGTTTTGGAAAATGCTTTTGTATTAAAGTTAATGTTGATTGTAAAAAATCAATAGATTGTATAGGTAAACTGATAAATTCATTAATTGATTTTATAAAAAAATCTTTATAGTTTGAACGCTTGAATTGATATTCATTATTTTTACATTTAGATTGAGGG
>NZ_CP182904.1:0-35604 GCF_001747005.2 Cyanobacterium sp. IPPAS B-1200 | reverse complement strand
ATACTCAATTAAATTTATTTGACCAGTTAGAGCCATTACTAAACCCATTAATTGATAAAGTAGCCGAAAAACTTACATTATCTAATCCCATCAATCATTGGGAGAAATTGGATGTGGCCGCCGAGAAACGATATATCCTTACTAGCAAAGAAATAGCGATTTTATTAGGTACAAAACCTAAAGGCAAAGAATGGAAAAGAGGAGCTTTTCTTTTTACTTGTGTTGGCAGGATTGGTAATCAAAATGGATGGAAAGTTACTAAGATGCCCTAAATGGCGGAAACATAGGGTTCGTGCAACCAAGTGCAACTTGATAAAATTTGGTAAAAGTCGGTCACTTTTTAGCCTCGATTGATAAGTTATTTAAATCAAACTTGCCCAAGAACAGTCATTTATGGGGAAGTTACTTAGAATAGTTACTATGAGGAGTTAATTGTTGGTTTAAGAGTTGATTGTTCCCAAATATCATTTATGGGCAAGTTAAAATCATGTCAAAGTTAACACCTCCTCCAAAAATACCGAATTGCCAAAAACGTTCTCGTGAACATCTCTTTCCACAAGAAATATCGGCGATGATTCAAGCAGCAAAAAAAACTGGACGACATGGATTACGAGACTCCACTTTGATTTTAATAGCTTATCGGCACGGATTACGAGTCTCAGAGTTAGTAAGTCTGCAATGGGAGCAAATCGATTTTGTCAATGCAACTATCTACATTAATCGTTTGAAACATGGTGTTGGCTCAATTCATCCTCTTAGAGGAATAGAGTTAAGAGCCTTACGTCAATTACAACGCCAATATCCTCATTCATCATATCTGTTTGTTTCTGAACATAAAACAGTTATGGCAGCTGCCACTGCTAGAGGAATTATTGAACGGGCAGGAAAGAAAGCTAACTTACCATTAAGTGTTCATCCTCATATGTTACGTCATGCCTGTGGTTTTTATTTAGCCAGCAAAGGCTATGATACCAGAGCAATTCAGGCATATCTAGGACATAAAAATATTCAACATACTGTTCGCTACACAGAAATGTCAGCCAAACGTTTTCAAAATTTTTGGCTCGACTAATTAAGGGAAAGTAATTTAATACGTTCATTCAAATCTAACTTAAATGTACCGTAGGGATTCACATGACTAAAAATTAAAGGAGTAATTGCCTGTAAGTCTCTTTTGTTAAGCCTTGTTTGCCAATGGGGTTGTTCTAAGACTTTTTGAATCATTAAAGTATTAACATAAACTAAACAAACCTGTAATAAATGTAGAGATAGTACCGATAATTCCTGATTTTCTAGGCGGTTAGAGGCAAATTCACCTCCTCTACCATAAAATATAAAATCATTAACACCGTTCCATCTTTCAACCACATTTAAACCTTCATTAATTTCCCGCCTTACAACTTCTGAATTGAGATACTGACACAGAAATATTGTTTTCACAGCCTTACCCAATTCAATTAAAGCTAAGTAAGTTGGATGTTTCAAAGCAGAGCGATTAAAGCGTTTTAAAATAGCTTCTGTTTGGGCTGTACCTAATCTTAAAGCGGTAGCATACTTTATCATCTGGTCATATTGTTGGCGAATTAAATCCCAATTAATTGGGCGAGTCAGAATCTGTCGTAAGTGAGGATAATTATTACTCTGTCCTAAATCTGGAAGATATAATCTTTGTACCTTAATTCTTTTGAGTCGAGGCATTAACTGAAACCCGAGTAAGTGACTAAAAGCAAATGCCACCTCACTTTGTCCATGACTATCAACATAGTTTTTCTGCACATCCATATTGGTACAATGACGTAATACCCCTTCAATCATTGCAGCTACTTCCGATGAAGATACCGTTTTTAACTGAGAATAAATACAAGTAGATTTTTTTTCCACGTGCCAATAAATCATGACTCCACGCCCACCATAACGCAGATGATATTGATTCATTAAATTTTGCTCCCAAGAACCAAAATGCTTACTATCTGAAGCACAAGTAGTTGTTCCTTCCCCCCAGATTTCAGGATTACGAATTTCAAAAATAGCATTAACCACCGACGCTATAGCACTTCTAAGTTGGTCTTTTTGAATATAGCGACGGCGCACATAGAGTAAATCATGATAGTTTTCGTTCTCAATACCTGTATTGATGCGTTTTAACCCAGTATTTGTTCCCATGCCATATAAACACAGTAATAATCTTTTTTGCAGACTTTCTCTATGAATAATTTTTCTTGTTCCCATACTTTTTAAGTTGTCTGTAAAGTTAACTCGTAAATCAGTTTCTTTCAGAATGTCTAATAAGCTGGTGTTCTGCCAAAGGTTATTTATCTCTGCTTTTAGTTGTTGTAAGTTTGAAGGTTCGTTAACTGCTTCAAAGGGGCTAACTCTTATTAATCCTCTACCCTTACCAATAATATTTACTGTTTGATTATAGGGTAATCCCTGATCTAATTTCTCTAATCCGAGTTTCATTTGTTGTTGCAACCCTGTAATAAAAGATTCCACATTTTCAGGAAGTTTTAGTGCTTGATAATAAATTTGACGGTTTAGTTCAAAATCAGTGGGTAAATCTTCATCGGGATTACGATAGCGTTGAGCACCTACAACCCAAATTTCTTTACAAGTTAATCTTTCTCTGAGAGCTTGTAAAACCGTGATTTCATAGTTAATGCGATTAATTCTTTCTTTCCCGTCATCAGTTTTTTCGATAACAATATCTTTCCAACCACTTTTTAAAACCGATTCAATAGGTATTTCTTCATTGGAATCATAGTATCTTTGTTTGCTATTAGCATACTTCTTTAATAATTCCAAGGCTTTGATCAGGGGTTTATGAGTGTCGTTATTAGAACGAAATTCTAACATTTCTAACAGCTGGGGAATCATTCGGCGATAATGAGTGGCAAAAGAAGAACGCATAACTGTGTGAACTTTTTGACGATAAGCTGTGCCAGTTGATTTATATTCTTTGACGAGATTCACAAGAGTTTCCTTATTGACAACAGGATAGAGAACTGTTTCAATTACCCCTTCTGGGTTTTCTACTGCCACTTCAGCAATGCGAAATAGTAAATTAGTTTTTCCTGTAATTTGTTTAAAGTCTTCAATCAGTTCTTTATTAATACGTCTTTCAGCTCTAGTTCCAATACGTTGAATAATAGAGGTTAAAATTTCAATGAGATTATCGGTAATTTCTTGACTACGTTGAAAACAAAAAGCCGTCATCAGTGTATAACGAATTGATTCTGGATGTTGTCTTATATCGTAAGGGGACTCGGTTGCTGCTCGTTGACGGTATTTTTGAATAACTTTTGCTGAGATTCCTTGAAATAAGTTGTTAGGTAATCCTACTTGGCGAATTCGTTTAATTTTATCTATTTCAGTTAAGAAACTATCTAATCCAACTGGTCCTGGGTCTGTCTTTAGAAAGGCAAAGTCAGATATTTTTATTTTTGTTTCTAAGATTAATTCTTCTTCATTTTCCTCTGTTTTGAGAAGAAGGTCTATTTGTTGTTTGATGCTTTTAGTCAGTTGAGTGAAAATTTGATTGCACAATTGAATCTCCCAAACTGAGAGGGCATGACGAATTAACCGTTCAATTTGTTTTTCTGTGGGCGGTTCCAGTTGTAAATCTTTAAATTTTTGGTAGGTAATTTCTCTAATTGATTCAATTTTTTGTTCTTTTGGGATAGTTTCCCTAATAAGCCAGTTACTAATCTTTTCTGAGTCTTCGACAGTAGCAATTTTGAAGTTGAACAAAGTCCGAATTTCAACTCGATAAGCTTTAGCTGAACGCCCCTGCCAATTATATTTTGAATAAGTTTCCGCAGGAATATTTAATTGATTAGCAATGTAAGAGATGATTTGAATCGGTATGTCTGAAGAATCATCAGGAAAACGAGCCATTAATTGAAAATATTTGAGAAAAACGGCAAATCCAATTTTATTTACTTCCCGTTTTTGGTTTACTAGCTCTGATTCAGCTGGAATAAGTGTCCAATTCTCGATTAACTCTTCTGTTTCCCAGTTTTTCTTAAGCATTGATTTTTTGGTAGCAGGTGTTATCTAAGAATAGTCGAAAGACACCTTTTCTTTGTTTTTTAATTAATTCTTCTTAACACCATATTAAGTATTTTTTGTCAAATAGCTTTTTTAATCTATATAAGCAAAACCTATCAATTAGGATGCTACTATATGTAGTATTTGTTCTTGAGTAAAACCTTGAAAGAGTTATGTAGCAATAGTTTTTTTGTAAGTTGCACTTGGTTGCACGAACCCTATGTTTCCGCCTAAATAGAGGGAGATATAGGGTTCGTGTGATAAAGGACAGTGAGAAGTTCAAAGCTATATCAGCTTCCCCCTCATGCACTTTATTTGCCCTTTTAGACTTAAGAGAGTTTGTGTTTCATAGCAAAATAAATATATTCCCCCTAACCAGTCATCAAAAAAGTGCTTAAACGCAAATTAAACCCTCTGAGATTTAGCATCCTCAAACCCTTGAAATCTACTACGAGATTTCTGTACCAAATAGACCTTAGTTTAATTGATACAGTGATCATGTCTAAAAAGTAGGTTTTTGAAACCTAGACAGAGAGAAAACTTTAGCCTTAGCATGGTTTTCTGTACAGTTGCTACTTAAACTCCAGAGTGCTAGTTTTCGATGTGTTTGCACTTTTATTAATTTATTTAGCTATTTTATGCTTTGCCTAGCTTTATGTCATTCTAGTTTATTATTCTTGAGCTATTTTAATCAACAATTCAATTCTTTTTTCCAATTATAGAGTTGTGCATAAGCTAACATTAAACACGCTGGAAATTCATTAGTAAAACATCCAGAGCCTGTAAATTCTGAATAAGTATAGTCATCATATATGATAATATAATTGACTTGAGGCAGATTTTTAAATAGATGTACTACTATATTAAAATTCTTATTTTCTTTTAAGTAATAATGTTTTAGTGAGTCTCCAAAATCTTCATAAATAGATTGTTTAGGCATTATTTAGTTCTATTTTTTTATCTTAATCATATCATTTATGCTTTTATAGCAATATCAAATCCGCCCAAGGTTCTATAACATAAAATACCATTACTACAAAAAATATATGAAAGGTCTTTGTATGGCTCTTTCACATTTCTATTATCGTAAAGCACCTGTTCTATGGTTTTGGGGGTAAACTCCCAGTTGTCAATATTATTATAATCAATGAAGTAGTATTTAACTTTTGGCACTTTATAGAAATCAAAATCTGACCAATGACAGATACTTAATTTTTCATTAATGATTCTATCAACACTATTCCATTTTAATGGATAATAGTAATAGTTATTGTCAAAAACATCCCTACACTGATTTGTTTTTGTTCTAAAAAAATCACACATAGAAAAAAATCTTTGACTCATCATAATACCTCCATTAATAGTGTAATTGTTAAATAAAAATATGTATATAAATAGTATTAAATAATGATATGATGAATATATACTGTGATAATAACGTTGTATTTCGCTTCTTTGAAACGTTAAATTAGTCGTTATATTTCATGGTGTTTATTTAATTTTCAATGTACTTGTCTTTTAGCTCTGGAAATAACCAGAGCTTTTATTCTAAAATGGTATTTCCTCATCAATTGATAATCGAATATTCTCATGTGGCTCATTTACTAATCTATACTTTAATTCAGACTCAGCATAACGAAGATAAGTCTTTAAAGCTAATACCTCTAACTGTTTACGACTTAGACGAGGAATATTATATTTTAAGTTCATAAACTCAATTTGTTCAGCCCAACTAAAATGAGATATATTAGGCTCAAAGTTATATTGTTCCATGGCTTTTATGTTATTTATACCTTCTTATATTTTACCATTTAGAGAGAATATTCTAACAAAATATATTATATTTTAGTGACTTTTTAGAGACGATAAAATAATAGATAATTAGATTGTTTAATAGATAATTATCCATTGGGGATAATGTAACAGTGGTAAAAGTAATAATCAAAGTATGGTATTATTTCAGGTATCTTTTACTTTAAATAATATGAAAAAGAAAGTGTTTTTAGCTTCATTTTTAAGCACAGTATTACTATTATGTTTGAGCTATGAAGGATTAGCTCATTCAGGAAGAACTAACTCTGATGGTTGTCACAGAGAGACTAAAACCGACACTTATCATTGTCATTAATCTACCCCAAAGACTAGAGCAGACTCATTACAGCTTCTCTAGCTTTACCCCAATTAACGCTATCAAGACAGATACCACTATGTTTATCCTACAATCACACAATCTTAAACCGAGACTTTTCTTCAAACCACGTAATGAGTTGTACTATGATAATACTACCTTTACCCATAAAGAAAGATGGACATGGGTAGATAAGGTTAGTGGTAGGGTTCATGTGGAAAGTAGTAATTCTAATATTATGTACTGTGATAGTCCATTGGTTCTATTCTGGTACGTTGCCTATTATGATAGTGAAAAGGATAAGAACAGAAAGAAAAAGCCATTATTACCACAACAATATAGCTCAGTATTAAGATTAAAGATTGAACAGTATGACCCCAGTAAGAGTAGTATCACCTACCAGAAAGGCATCCTTGACCGTAGGGAGTTCAATAATACTTTATTCCCCATGCAGAATAAACCAAGTCTTATCAATGCTTCCTTTCCTGCTAGTCAGCAACCCTTCAACCTACAAACAAGGTGGCTAAACTATGCCGTGTTACCAGCTACTGCTTATATTCCTAACACTGCTATTGTCTCAGATTTAAAAAATAGCAAATAATTTGTTAAGTAAGCTAAAACGTTTACAGTGAGGACACTCTAACGTTAATCAGTTTCCAAAATTTGATTGCAACCATCCACGTTATAAGTTCCCCAACGGATAATGCCATCTAACAGAATGCAGTATTGGTCAAAGGTAAAATCACTTGTGACAATCATTAAATCAGGTTCATCGGGGAATCCTCCTTGATAGATTACGGCGACTTCATTATTAATCCTTGCCACTCTCAGATTAATCTTCTGCCCACAGATATTTAAGGCTTTGTCGTTCCCTGTGATGGTACAGTGATCATCGTAGGAATTAAGAGAGATCGCACTTTGTATTTTCTCAGTAATTTCTTTTACCTCAGTATGCAGAAGGTGACTAATAAACAGGTAAGCCCCTGATAGTAAGAAACTGCCGATGATAATGATGATTTTGCTCATGAGTTAGTTGACTTCTCAGGGGTAGAATTGATTATATAAGGGCTTTAATGCAGAACAATACCCATTGTAATGTTCACTAATAAACTATAATAATCTCAATAATCTAATGATTTTTGGGGGCATTATGGTGCGCTTGTCTGGGGTAACTCGTGCGCAGAAGGATGAGGAAATTATCTTAAGTTGGCTAACTAATAAGCAGTCTATCCATACCCAAAAGCAGTATGGCTATACCATCCAACATTTTCTGGCGTTTACGGACAAAGATTTAGCCGAGATTTCAGTAGAGGATATTCAGGATTATATGAAGTCTCTCAAGTTAAGGGAGCAGAAAATATCAACTATCAAGGTAAAGTTGATGATTATTAAAAGTCTGTTTTCTTACTGTTTAAAGACGGGTTATCTATCCCTCAATCCTTCGGTATTGGTGAATAATCCCAAGGTGAATGATAACATCTCCCAAAAGTTATTGAGCATTGATGATGTGAAGCGGTTAATGAGTCACACTGACAATCTCAGGGATAAATTACTCATCAGGGTGATGTTTGGGTTGGGGTTAAGGGTTAGCGAAGCAATTAATTTAACATGGGCAAATTTTAGTATTGATGATGAGAAGGTTAATTTAACCATTGTGGGTAAGGGTAATAAGCCGAGGACGGTATTGGTTAATCCTAGCCTATGGCAAGAGTTACAGGGTTTGAGAAAGGAGGGCATAGATTACATATTTATGGTTGCCAAGCGTAACACTCCCATGAAACGTAATACGGCTCACAATATGCTCAAAAGGGTGGGTAAAAAGGCAGGGTTAGGGGATAGTTTATCTTGTCATTGGTTACGTCATTCCCACGCCACGGAAGCCATTAAGGGGGGTTGTGATTTATCGCTATTGCAACAAAGTTTGGGTCATTCTTCCATTACCACTACTCAGAAGTATCTTTGTTTGAGGAAGAATGAGGGTAGTGGTACTTATGTTGATATTTGAAGGAGTGGTTATAACCTGTATTTAATTAAGTTTTGAAATTTATTTATTTCTAAAGCATTCATAGAGAAGCGTTCTTGTTGCACAACTCTACATTGATCCCTTATGACCACATAATGTATTAAAATTCTACACTATCCCCATAACTCTCCAGTTTCTGTGGTAATTGTTGAGTATTGCTGAAGACACAATCTAACAAAATATGACCGCCCCCCAATATTACATCTCCCCCACTAATAAAATTCATGCTCAACAATGCCGTCATTACAAGGCGGATACTGACGGGTGGCAAAAGATGGATTCATACTCGGATGCCCTAGCTACTGGCGCTAAACCTTGTAAGATTTGTTGTCCTAAAACCTCACCAATAAACATTGATGAGTTAGAAAATAAAGCTGATTTATCAGCAAAAGAAGTCAAGCAGACTACCACAGAAGATAAGCAGGAAACTACGAGTAATCCCCCTGCTAAACCAGAGGAAACGTTAGATAATTCAGATACCATAACCCCTAAGCAACAGGATTTATTTGCACAGTTAGTAAGCACAGACAAGCAACCAGAATCTTCTCCTCCCACTAAGGAGGACGAAAAAACTCAAGAGCAACCAGAATCTTCTGAACTCACCAAGAAGGAGAGTAAAACCGAGGAACAACCCCTATCCTCTCCCCCCACGAAGGAAGACGGGAAAACTGAAGAACAATCCAAGTTTTCCACTGAAGATGAGAATAAAACGGAAACAAAGCCAGAGTCTTCTGAACCCACCAAGGAGGACGGTAAAACAGGTGAACAATCAGAATCTTCCAGCAAAGAGGATGATAAAACATCTGAGGTTAAGGATAAGAAAACCAGGTCAAAGAAAAAGAAGAAAGATAAAAAACCCCCTGCTAAAAAGTATAAAATCCTTGCAGGTAATGGATGTCATCAGGCGATCGCCGAGGTGCAAGGTATCTTAGTACCTCCCATTGACGCTGAAAGTAGCCACCAGTTGATATTACCCGATGGTTTAGCCCTTGAAGCCACTTTTACCCATAATTACCTCAAGTGGTTAGCTTTTAACCAACCGAATATTTCAGGGGCGCATTGGTTTCGGGGTTATCCCAAAATGCAAGATAATAAATTAGTCGCCCTTCAGATTGTGGGATGGGACGGCAATATGCCCACTAATGATCAAGGTTGGGAAAAATGGGAATTTATTGGAGTTTGGACAATACAGAAAAATCTCACAGTCCAACGTTCCATGGGGGATAAGGACGTTAAAGAACAAGCCATAAAAACAGGGTACATCAAGAAATTTAAGTTTACTTTTAGCAATAGCGAAGATTGGCTCAAACGTAAGAAGCTGTGGATTGGTTACGTTTACCAATTAATTTGTCGCAGGGAAGGGGATACTCTCAAAATACAAAAGGTAATTCCCTATGCTTGTCCTCGCTTCAAACCAGTAGCTAAACCTAAAAAGAAAACTTTGAATAAGGATAAGTCAGATGAGCAAAGTCCGCCTAAATTAAAGGATAAGTCGGGTAAGCAGATTTCATCTAAATCCAATGATAAGTCGGGTGAGCAGATTTCACCTAAATCTAATGATAAGTCTAGTGAACAAATTTTACCGAAGTCTGTTGATCTCAAAGGGGTAAAAAAAGAAGAGATAGCTTCAACGGGTGAGATACCAAACCCAATTGATAGTCAACATCAAACGGCTGATACGCCAAGTTCAAAAACTGAGAGCCAAACACAAACTCCTGATACACCAAACTTAATTGATAGTCTAAACCCAACAGCTGATACCTCAAACCCAACGGTTGATACCCCAACAGAAGAAAAGAAGGAGGATTAAAATAGGGCTATTCTTGATGGAAGTTAAAAATAATTAACTAATGTTCAAATAATATAAAAAAACAGTTATTTAGTGATTATTATAATGTTATAATAAATAATTAATGCTACTAACAAGATGAATAAAATTAGGAAGTGTATTAAATTTGTTGAGAAGTATCATAAGTATTTCAATACTATTACTGGAGAACAATATTTATCCACAACCAAGTTCATTTCTCAGTTTTATTCTGACTTTAATGCTAATAAGATAGCCTATGATTTAGTTACTACTAATTACCGTTACCAAGAACAGTATGCTGATTACTCTACAGAAGATGCAGTTATTCATCTGAAACAAGAGTGGAATAAAAGAACACAAGTAGGTAATACAGTTCATAATTATTTAGAACTTTATTTGAAAGGCATTTTATCCAAAAAGAATGCCAGAATTCATCAATTAACTACCGCTTTTGATAACCTCAGACTGCGAGATAAATATTCTAACTTCATCTTTATTCCTGAATACATATTATTTTCTCACCAATACAAACTAGCTGGTCAAGCTGATTTAGTTCTTATTAATCATGAGGATAAAAGTTTTGTTATTCTCGACTATAAAACTAATCAAAAGGGAATTCAGAAAACAGCTTATGATGATAGGAGAATGTTTTTTCCACTAAGCCATTTACCTGATTGTAATCACTATCATTATTCCTTGCAATTAAATCTTTATGCTTACTTTTTAGAACAAGAATTAGGTTATAAATGCGTTGATAAAATATTATTATGGGTAAATACTAATAGTCCAGATACAGTTATAATTGAGCCTATTCAAGTGGGTAATTATTATAAAGAAATTAGGTTAATGCTCAATGAATATGAACAGATGAAAAAAGTTGAGTAAAGAAGTAATAATTTCTTATCTTGGACAAGTTTGATTTTAATAACTTATCAATCAAGGCTAAAAAGTCACCGACTTTAACCAAATTTTATCAAGTTGCACGCTTGTTGCACCAACCCTATGTTTGCGCCGCTTCCGTGCGCTCCTGATGTAAACCTTGGGTGGCGAACACCACCCACCTACTACTATTTAGTCTTATTTCTTATTCTGGTTAGGATTCATCTGAGTACCACGATTTCCTTGTGCTTTATCGTAGGCTTTGTTTGTTCCAGATGTTCCTTTGTTTGCATTGGATTGATTAGCCTTGTGGTCATTATTAGACTTGTTAGACATAATTTTCTCCTTTGGTAACAATGGATACATACTAACAAATGAACTTAAAATCAGCAAAATCCTGACAGTCACAATCTAAGGGAAATCTAGCCTGAAACTAATTTACAGCTTATCTTGCACTTTTTTGCACTTATGTCGGCTCAACCCCAACTTCATACCTTTTCTGATTACTTTTTAGACCTAGGTTTTTAAACCACTGTTTCTCAACTCCTTTATGGTCTAAATCAATTGTTACAATAGAATGCTGTTTATCTTTATCACCCTTTAAATTCAATTGTTACAATAGAACTTCATTCATTTTCATTATCCAAATCAATTGTAACAATAGACTGCTATTTATCTTTAGCTTTAAATCAATTGTTACAATAGACTGCTATTGATCTGATAGAGCTTTGAGATCCTTGATTAATTGTGATGCGGAGTTGCTTTTATAGCCCTTTTCCTGATGATTAACTTTTGCCATGATCTTGATAAACTCCTCCCCAAAATCATTTGTAACAATAGAATCGGGCGGAGGAGTTACACCATCATCTAACTGGTGAGCGTAATCTAATACTTGCTTCTCTAATGCCACGGGTACTCTAATTAATTTGGTATTAGTATCATTCCACTTGGACTTAAACCCTGGCTTGAGGTTTGCTAAGGACTTAGGATTATACTTTTTCATACTAATATATAATACTTTTTAATATTAATAATATTATATCACCATCACGTCTATTGTAACAATAGCATTATCAATTGTTACAATAGATAAAAGATGTTGACTCATAACCTTATGGTTAAATCTAAATTAAGGAATAAATACTCTAATTCTTATTAATTTGTAATAAAACAGTTATCCTCCAATTTACCTATTAAATAACCATAATGAGTAAATGCCCCAAACCATTGTTATATCATTACTAACAACTTTTTTAGTTGACCTCAAAAGTGATTATTGTTACGAAAACTGGGGGTTTTAGTGTAAACGTTTACAGTAAAAAAAAAGAGAGCCTATAGCTCCCCGAATATTGTATATTCAAAATGATGATTTTAAAGGCAATTATCAACCTTTTTATGTATAATAAATAATGAGCGTTTGCCGCGCTCACCAAAAAAAAACTTGTTAGTAACATTATGACATATGATAATGCCTTTAGAATAGGGGAGCATCTTGACCTATTCACTCCTACAACCACAAAGGGTAAGTACATTTGCCCTATTTGTGGCGGTGATGATTTTTCAATATCCAAGGACGGACAAAAATACAATTGCTATAACTCAGGGGGTGAATGCAATAAAGAGATTTTCAAATGGGTTGGTGAACGCAAAGGGTTATCTATCCACAAGGCGAAAAAGGAGGATATTAAAACCTACTCGCCTCCGAAAGATCCAATTGTTATAGCCACTACCGTTGACTATAAATCCCCTGTGACAGAGATGATAGCCGAGTATGAGAATGAAGCATCACTGAAAAAGTATGCCATGTGGTTAAACTACCCGGGGGGAAACAAGGTAAAAAGAGTATTAACCACTAAAAGAAAGGATGGCAGGGAGAAAAGGGAAAAAAACTTTTACGGTTATGAAAAGGGTAATGACAAGTCAAAGATTACAACGATTTGGGAACCGTACCACCTTGAATTATTCTCCCAAGCCACGGGTAAATGGATATTAGATCTTGAAGGGGAAAAGGCTTGTGATTATGCTTTACATAAGGGTTTAATTAGCACTTGCTTATTGGGAAGTAAAGCCACAGACATAGACCACATAATAAGACTCTGTGAACGGATTAAGCAATATCAGATTAAAGGCATAATCTACATTACGGATAATGATAAAGAAGGATTAGACAAGGCAATCAAGACGAGGGAAATTGTAGCATCTCAGGGCATACCCTTCATCATTCTACCCATCACCTATTTATATCCCGAAGTACCAGAACATGGTGACTTTGAAGAATACTCAAACCATACTAAGTTAAGCCCTGAAGCCATTAAAACCAACATTGAATTGACTGTGGGGGCTAACCTAGAAGAGCTATTAAATATAGACAATTCAATTGTAACAACTGATTTACAGGGAAAGCTAAACGCAACCTATAATCGCCATGGGATTGGAGAGAATGACTTTCCCAGTATTATGAGGCAATTCATAGATGAGTTTAGCAAACCTATTTATACTGAAGCTGGTTACAGGGGGAAAATAGCTGAGTTTTGCTCACAGTATCCTATTCAAGCCACAATGCTAGAAAAGGCTATCAAGGCTAGAAAAGAACTAGATAATCAGATTATTGATATTGAGGAATTATCCCCACGGGTTAATGACCTATTAAAGATACCCCATGAAACCCTTAACCTCAAAAGGATATTAGGGGATGTATATGGGGATATGATTGAACAAGAAGCCCACAATCTTCCTACAAACCCCATGGCATTATTTACCATCCTTTTACCTGTTATTGGTGGGGCGATCGGTACAAGAAGAAGGGTAGTGTTACAGGATAATCCCCGTTATAGCCAACCTTGTATCCTCCGAACTGCCATAGTTGCTGATAGCGGTAAAAAGAAAACGCCTAGTACCATGACTATTATTAAGGCTCTCAAGGATAAGAACCTAGAAGCCTATGACCGTTATCAGGATGAATTAAGGGAATATCTGGAAAATGAGCAATTACCATCTGATAAACAAGCTAATTTACCAGTGCCAACATTGACAAGGTATATGGTACAAGATAGTACCATTGATGGATTGTTATTAGTTCACCAAGAGAACCCTAAAGGATTCCTTTGTTATGTGGATGAGCTATCAGGTTACTTTGAAAGACAAAACAAGTTTTATAAGGGTGATGATGTCGCCCGTGAGCTTGAGTTATACAATGGTGGTCAAATCATTAAAACCCGTGCTAGTAAGGATAATAATATTTTCCTCAAGAAAACAGCTATTTCAGTAACTGGTACGATTCAATGGTCAGCCCTTGAAAAGATATTCAACAATTCTCAAGACTCAAGGGGTATCAGTGCAAGGTGGTTATTTTGGGGTGGGGAGTTACCCAAGGAATATTTACCAGATCAATTTGAGAATACGTTTTTAGACGAAATATTGCGTCACGTCATTGATGAGATTACCAAGTTGGATGAGTCAGATTTGGTAGTGCCTACGGCGGTATATCCCATATTTAAGAACGCTCAAAGAAAATTGATTGATATTAAGGATACCTTACCCACTGAGCAATTAAGGGCTAAATATAGCAAGGGTGAGGGTGAGATATTAAGGATTGCTGGTATCTTGCACACATGGCATTACATCCTAAATACAGGGATTGTGGATAACCCTACTGTTATCAATGAAAAGATAATGAAACTTGCCATTGAAGTTGTTTTCTATTACCTCAGACAGTTTGAATATGTGGCTATCAAGTGCCAAAACGACTTCATGGATGCAAGACTGGTTAAAATCCTTGAACTGGTAGCTAAAAAAGGTGAGACTACAGCTAGTCGTCTGAGAGATTATGACAGAACCTTAAAACAGATTTCAAGAGATGAATTAGATACACTCTTATTGCTTTTAATTGAGAATGAAGACTTAATCCAAGTGCCTACGAGAAAAGGTATTAAGGTAAGAATTAAGTAAAACCATAAATTTGTCTGTTTTATACAGACAAAACATAAACCCTAAACTCATTGCTATATCTAGGTTCCAGCAGTGAGTTTTTTTCTTGTCTGTTTTGTCTGTGTTTATGTCTGTTTATTGAAACTCATATACAGCAAGGATTAAATGCTATTTAACCCCCTAAAAAAAGACAAAACAGACAAAATATCACCTATGTCTTACCCTTATTATTTTGTATTCTCAATAAAAAAGGTATATAACTAATTCATAATATTTACCCTATAAAAAAAATTCTCAATTTAAAAATAAAAATTGAAAAAATGTGTCTAGGTCTGTGTTTAGAGTATAAGTCAATGAAATATATAGGGTTTAAGGGGTATTGATTTATCTATCAAATGTCTATATCCTTTATATATTAATAGTTACAGATAAACACAGACAAAAAACAGACAGCTATTTTTGTAATTCTCTATATTTATTAATTTAGAAGCTTTTAAGGATTTTACTAAAAACAGACTGGTACACAGACAAAACAGACAAATTAATATATTTATAAGAATAATCCCAAAATATAAGGTTCGCTATGTAATACCATATTCTCTCAGTTTAGTAATTGCATGATTGCGAGGAACAGTAAAAAGTATCTCAAATGAACAAAACTTATATTCTCCCCTACACTCTTATTTTGTAAGCCTTTTAGTTATGTATTTTATTGATTATTTTCATAACCAATAACTTTGGCTTTTAAATTTATTATTAACCCTTTCTTAGATTGGATTAAAAAATGTCAAATTAATCGACAATCAATCAATGATAGTGAGAAAATAGAATCAATTATCTGTTCAATTTGAACATGGTTTTTAAATTACTAAAACGGATTATAAAATTTTGAGCAATTATACCTTAGTATTAAGCAAAATAATATAAAAAAGGTGATTGTTTACATAGTATGATAGTGACATCATAGTCTTTTAGCAAGTTCTTTATCTAGAAAAATTAGTAATTTTATCGACAAAAATGTTTAAAAATTATAGGAGTAATAGTGTTTGTAAAATCATTCAAATCGGATTACTCTCAACGTTGATTACGACTAGTATTAGTACCTCAAAACTCACTAATACTGTAAAAGCGAATGAAATTACAAATATATCTATAGAGAACGACTGGCGAAGTCGTAGTCCTGACGTTCCTTTCTCAAAGTTAGTAAGAGTAACTAACCCTTTAGGATCTTATTTAGCTGTTTTTGATAGGAATTATCGACGTTTTGGGGGTTGGTTAAACAGAGGAACAGAAATTGGTTTTATCACAAGATTTACTTTTGATGAGATAGATTTATTTGTATATCAACAAGCAGGGTGTGATGCAATTCTTGGTTGTTTTGGACATGGTCAGTCTCAAGCCGTTGGCACAACATTAGATGTTTTAGTCGGTCAAGATATTTATCGCTTATATGGGGAAAATGGTACTTTTCCTGTTTCTTCAGAGTTAAGAACGGCTTTACGAAATTCTAATGACTCCACTTCTATGAGAATTGTGATTAATCAAAATGTGACTAATGACATTGGTGGTGGAACAGTTAGAGAGTTAAAACGACTATATTCGATGGAAGAAAGTCTGAATAGACCAATTGAGACTAAGATTGCCTTAATTTCAGTCTCAGAAGAACCACCTAGTTTAGAGTCTTTAGTTGCTAGAATAATTCCCTCTGTGGTCAAGATTCAGACCAGTTATGGAGAAGCGACAGGATTTATTTTGTCTAAAGATGGTTTTATAATTACAAATCGCCATGTTGTTAGTCGGGTTAATAAAGCTCAAATTACTTTCTATGACCAGACAAAAATAGAAGCAAATGTTATTAATAGAGATTCATCTGCCGATATTGCTATTCTCTCAGTTAATCCAATACTATTGAGTCGAGATCAATTAAAGCCATTACC
Source organism: Cyanobacterium sp. IPPAS B-1200 (assembly GCF_001747005.2). Lineage (NCBI taxonomy): Bacteria > Bacillati > Cyanobacteriota > Cyanophyceae > Chroococcales > Geminocystaceae > Cyanobacterium > Cyanobacterium sp. IPPAS B-1200. The sequence goes on along the minus strand of NZ_CP182904.1, from coordinate 18,853 downwards.
TATTTGTTACGCCAAATATCCTAATTTAGGAGAGAATGTCATTGCGGTGGGAAATCCTTTGTCATTAAGCAATACTATTACTAGGGGAATTGTTAGCGGCATTAGAGAAACTCAAAGTCAAACTCTGATTCAAACTGATGCTTCTGTTAATCCAGGAAATAGTGGTGGTCCATTATTAAATCAATACGGTGAAGTTATCGGAGTTGTAAATGCAAGAGTCGGTGGTGCAGGAGTACAAGGATTAGGATTTGCTATTTCAATTATAAATGCGTTGGAAAGATTAGGTATAGACATTGAAACAAGTTCAAACCCTAGCACTAGATTTACTTCTAACGAGTTAAATAGTTGTGGAAATCCAAGTATTGCAAACAACATTGAATAAATAAAATAATGAAATCGGTTAAGAGCATTTTTGATGGTTATTTTTTGCCATTGACAGGTAGCAATCAAGGGCGATCGTTTTTGTCTCTTTCTTCCTCATCTAGTGCTATGTGACAATCCATAATTTTTTTCATGGTACGATACCCCCCTTAAAACGCTATTTTTGCCTTATTTCCGATTCAATCCAAAATCAGAACTTTTTATGTTCTATAGAGAATATATTTAGTTACTTTCAGTAACGGGTAAAACCTTTACAATAATTCTATTTCAGCGAGTTGGCACTAAATTACAGCTTCCCTAGCTTTACCCTTAAATAGCAGGAATAATATGTTGATTTTTTACAGTCATATGTTCTCCGATCAATTTTAAATGTATATCTTCTCTATCCCATTAAGTGTTTTTCTCAGCTCGTGTAATCAGTTCACTAATATAAGATGGATAACTTCTATCAAAACCAAGAGAAGAATTATACTCTAGCGCTAAACTATCATATCTATGTGCTAGTTCTTTGAAATTGGTAATATCATCAAAAAGTCCCAGGACTGTTTTTCCTAATTTAGAATTTTGGCAAACAGCGCCCTGAATTGCTTTAATTATAAAGTTTTTAGTTTCATGTCTCCAAACAAACGAGCCATTAATAAGATAGGAACAATTACATTTTTCAACAAACTTAAGAGAGATTAAAAATTCAAATAAATCAAACCAGTTAATATACTTCTGATCCTCTTCATGAGGATAGAGCTTATTTTTAATCAATGGAGCAAGATGATCACTAACAGGAGTATATTTTGTTTCAAATCCAGTCTTTATAAATTTACCTAAATCATTATAAAACACATATCTTGAATTGAGATTGTATAGTATGTTAACTTCTTGGCCTGTATCAGATAAATATACCCGTCGGTTAGTAAGTTCTTTGAGAAAATAGATATTGCCTGAGCGTAAAGCAGAAATACCGAGAGAATACAATAACAGTAATGCAGGATAAGTTTTTAGATAACTTACATATTGATAATAGCCATTTTCAATTATTCTTGTACTTAATCTTTCAATCCAATCACCTGTAATCTCGAGCCAATCTATTGAAGAATCATCTCCATATTTGGCAATGGATGACACTGCAAACATAGAAGGAGTAGAAGCTGTTTCCATTATCTGACAAATAGGTGAAATTGTTTCGCTATTAACTTGTTTAGTATTAAAAAGAGTGGCTAAATCAGGAGAATTAAGCACCTCTTTAATTTTATTGATTTCTCTTTCTTTAGCATCTTCCATATCTTGAATACCGAATGGAGAAGTAAGTAAATATCTCACAGTTCTTTGGGCATTACTTAAATTGGTAAATGTAATATCTACTTCTTTGGTTTGATTTAAAAGTGTAATATTCTCTCTTTTTATATTAGTATTAGTTTCAGAATGTAATCCTAGTGCTTGTTCTGTTGTTTTTGCTTCTTGTTCTGCGGCTCTTCGCTCTTTATCTTCCTTTTCAATTTCTAGAACCGAATTATTAATATGACGAAAAACTTGCTCTTTAAAATCATGAGTATCTTTATATTGGGATGTTAAACCTGTGTTCTTCAGATCTTGTTTATATTCCTCAAGTCGTTCAGATTGTTCTTTATTCATAGTAGATGGTGAAATTGGTTTGTCAGAAAAATAAACCATACATCTCTTGCCTTCTGCCAAAGCTCTTTCAATTTCTTCTACTGTTCCTGATTTAGCTTTAGGTGTTGGAGTACCAATACGAGTCCAAAAAATACCAATCAGAATATCACAATTATCTACCAGTTGACGATTAATTACTGCTTGTCCACGCTCCCTCAAATCTGGGGTGGCATCTGTTTCCCACCCTATAGGCAACAGAGTTATTTTCATGCTTTTAGTATTCATGGAATTCCAGCGATTAATCTCCTCTCTTATTATCTCTCTTTCTTCAATTACATCACCAGGACTTGCAATTAGAACACGATATAGCTTAGTATTGATGGGCATATTATTTTACAATCAGTTATTTGTATTATGCTTACTCTATAAAGCTAACAATTATTACGTCAAATTTGTATTACTTGAAACTACACTGTAAGTAGGGATTGCCGTACTAGCTATGTACTAAGTTAACCAACTTGTGACTTTGTAAACACCTAAGCCTGTTCCAAGACTAACTCAGTTGTGAGTTTAGCCATATCAGGGGGATAACCATATTGTCTCAATAATCTTTTGACTATTACTTTCATTCCCGCCCGAACACTTTCCTTTAAATTCCAATCGATAGAAGCATTTTTCTTGATTTTTTCAGTGAGTGCGATCGCCTGCATCAGACTATGAGCCTTTAGGAGTTTATCAATAGCTCGAAGAATAGAAAATGTTAGTTTGCCTGTACTGGTACGCATATCAAGTACTTGATTCATAGCGACAAAGTTAATGTCGATTTTTGTAGTGTTAAGAGCGAGAGTAAATTAATCGTTTTCCAGTATTTTTGTTGATTCTTGTCCTAACCTGCTTAGTGCTGATTAATCCCTTGAGATAAATGTTAATCATGGAAATGGGTCGATTAACTCTTTGGCTTAAGTATATAGCAGTACATCCTTGGGGATACTCTCTGATTATTTCCACTAATCTCTCACTCATGGTCTGACCTCCACGGGCTTTGATAAAAACTAGATTGTACATTTCCTCACACATCTTAAAAAAATCTTAAGATATTATAGAGTAGCGTTACATCAGGAGCGTGTAGGAAGTGCAGTTTTTTGTGCCACCAGATCTACTTTTACGGGTTAATATCATATAACTCTCGTGTCTTATCACCATGGGTGATGAGCAAAAAACAAGATACGTAACGCTCCTCCCCACAAGTGCTTTATAGGTTGGGGTTACGGGGCGTTCGTCTTTTAAACTCTCAAAATCGGTCTTGGAACTAGACGGATTTCTGTGGGTCGTCTCATCTCATTGGTGAAGATAAAAGATTTAACTGATTTGACAAACTTTTTCTACTTACTCAATCGGTTTAAAAAAATATTTGATTCAAGGTTTTTCGGAAAGAATTTAATCGACGATAATATCTGCGAATTATATCCAAGACAGAGTATGATAAGTGTAATCTAAGTGGGGCAATGATAGGAAGGTAAATCATGTAATAAGCTCTTTTCAAATCATTCCATTTTGAGCAAATTTCCGGCTCTAAGAAATCTGAAACATCTACCACCAATCCTTTATCTCTTAACATCATTACGTTACGACCATGAACATCATTAGGATAAAGTCCACGACTTTGAGCATAGTTGAGAGCGTCATCAATATCATTTATGACTTGTTGAGGAATATATAACCCTAAATGTACACAATCGTAAAGAGTAGTTCCGTAGAGCCGTTCTAAAACTAAGAAATTGTCTTTGGCATATAAGCACTTAGAGAAAGCCTTATGAGAGCCTAAACGACGATATACTTCTACTTCCTTTTCATAGCCAGGTCGTCCGGGGGCATAAATTTTGATGACTAAATCGGAATAATGGGGATGATAAACTACCGCTGCATAATTTCCTAAACCCAGTATTTGCCAAGGTTTTGGAAGATAATCAACTTGGACTGGATTCACGGGGGAGACACTTTCAATTTGTATACTAGGCAGTAATTGCTGATAAATACTTGCAATTAATTGTTTTGGAGGTAATTGATCCATATGGTGAATTCATTAACTTTGTTGTTTCTCGCTTTAATTTTCAGCAAGTAATTAATCAACTACAATAACCAATTATTTCTCAAATAATATATTAATTTTTTCCAACAACTGTTTCAAAGAGAATTCCTCTACTTTCTTTCGTGACAGTTGGTTGCTTAAACTGCTCGGCTATTTCATAGGCTTTAATGAGGGGTTGAGCCGAGATACTTGTAAAATGGTGCAAGATAAGCTAAAACCTTTACAGTAATTTGGTTTCACGGTAAATTACCTTTGGTGACAGCTTCGCTAGTTTTTCCTTAGGAACTGATAAAACACTCAAAAATAAGTGAAGTAATTATGAGTCGTATTCCAGAAGATTCGCAATGAGACGACTCAAACAGCCATTGATAATTAGAAATATTGGGTAGTTAGAGGTTATGAGTTTTAGTAAGAAGAATTTGGTACACTTGTTCAGGGTTATCAGGAGTAATAACGGGTTTTGTCAACTCCCCTTCATCAATAATGATTAACTTATCTTTCCATGGACGTTTAGGGTCTAAGTTTAGCCAATAGCTTAATGAACCACCCCATATTCTGGTTTTTCCTCTCCACCATGTCATTTCTTGTATGCTGACCTGATTTATATTTCTGTAAGGAATACGCTTATCTCCAAAAGGAAAATAGTAATAGAGAATAGTTAAAGCATCATCGTCACAAATGATATATTCATCTTCATATAAAATAGTCATGAATTCTTCAGAGTTCTAATTGAGACTTTAGGTAATGCTGTTAATTTCAGTTTAGCATTACCAATGTTGTAAATAGTAGTAGGTGGGTGGTATTCTGCCACCCAAGATTTGAAGTTAAAGGTTTATGAGGTTGAGCAGAGATAAATGATAGTTTTGCTAGTTTTTCTACAGTTCAAGCTCACAGAGTAATACAAAATTACGTAAAATTATGCTACGAACAAACATTTTCTCCATCTGCTGTGGTAATGGAGAAAGCATCAAAATCGCCCCAGTCAAACTCACCTGTTACATTTACTAGATCTCCAATATTGATATGACGAGCGGTATTATCCCCGCACACGCCATAAGAATCAACTTTGATGGTTTGAGTTCCATTATTTAAACGGAAACCATCTTCCCAAACTCGTTCAACTCGACCAGAAATATCGCCATCTTGTGCCTGAGCAATTGTACAACCAGTAATAGCTACTCCAAGAGCTAGAAAAGTAAAACGTACTATATTTAATTTCATAAATTAATACTTTAATTAATTAATTATCAATATAAAATAACATTTTTAAATAGAAACAGTGGGGTTTAAGTAGGGGTAGATTATTTTCTTCTTTAATTAGTCAAACTAATGAGACAAAAACGCTGAAACGTATAATAGGTAATAATTTCAAATTAGTTAAAACAAGCGTGAGCCGAGATACTTGTAAAATGGTGCAAGATAAATTAAAACCTTTACTATGAGATGGGTTCAACCTAGATTGCCCTTGGTGACAGCTTCGCTAGTTTTCTATTAAGACCATTGATTGCTCCTTAAGGAGCATGAGTGTTTTAGGTTGGGGTTACTCCCATCGCTGTTGGGTAGTTCGCTTGGTGCGCTGGTTATCTTCCCATTATCTGTCTTGATATAATTAGACTATTAGGTAGTTCAGACCCCATCAAACTATGATTAAACAATTAGAAACAGCAATTAGTAAATTATCAGAGTTATCAGACGCAGAGCAAGAGAATATTGCACGGATGATTATGACAACCATAGAGAATAAACAATCGTCACCAAGTGCATGGGATACCTTAAAAGAAATGGCTGGAAGTATTGAAGCACCTGAAGATTGGTCACAGCAACACGCTCATTATCTTTATGGTACACCCAAACAAAATCAAGAACATGAGTAAGCCAAGATTATTTTTAGATACTGCCTTTATTCAGGCTATTTTAAACCGCCGTGACCAATATCATCAGTCAGCATTAAAATTAATACCTTTAGTTGAAAATGCCCAAGAAATATGGACAACAGAAGCTATCTTGATGGAAGTAGGTAATGCCCTCAGTAGTTTTGAGCGTCCGAAAGTCATTGGTTTTATTAAACAATGCTATACAACAGAAAATATTAGAGTGGTAAATATTAGTTCAGAGATATTTAAAGGGGGTTTAAATTTGTATGAATCTCGCCAAGATAAACAATGGGGATTAATTGACTGTATTTCTTTTTCTGTGATGACAAAACAAAATTTAACTGATGCTCTTACATCAGACCGTCATTTTATCCAAGCTGGGTTTAACGCTTTATTAATTTAAAGACTCTTACTTTCCCTTTTTTCTTGCGTTTGTTCGCTTGGTGCGCTCGTTATTACCTCCCCCGTCTCCTGTTGGTACTTCCTAAGGGTGCTGGGTTGTTGCTAGGATGCGCTGTTTGTGTGCCAACAATAGCCAACTTTCCTTGAATCTCCTGTTGTTTTCTCACTGCTTCTTCCTTCTTCAACCTGTCCTTTTCAACCTCTTCCATGTTCTCCTTCGTTGTTCTCATCTTTTGGCTAAAGTCATTAAAGGTATCCTCGGTGAATTTAAAGTTACTGAGTATCCATGGCATTGTCGGCGCAGGTTTTACCCACTTTACCTTTTCCTCTGGGTTATCAATCTTCGTGATAATTAAACTTTTCTTATTCCTCTGCACTTCATAATGTTTGCCCTTGAAGTTGTCCATTTGTTCTTCTCTTAATATCCGTTCCAAGGTATCTCTATGGGTTTCTAACTCCGCCCTAATAGCCTTGTCCTCTATATCTAATCTTGGGGGTGGGTTATCGTATTTGTCTAATCCCAAGGGGTATAATACCTTACTCATTCCCTGCAACGTATATTTCGCCCCAAGAGTATTACCCTTATAGTGTTTCTCCTTATAGCCATATACAATGCCATTATTCTTGCTGTAAACGTTTACATTTTGTTCCCCTGCCATTGCTTTAAGGTCATCAAAATTGGTGCATTCTTCTCTGCACCTATCTAAGATTTGTCGTAGTTCTTTAAGGGCGATCGCCCCCTGTGGGCTTGATAATCCATGGTAATCTTCCAGCATTCTCAGCACTTGTTCTGATTTACGATAATCCCAATAGCTAGAGACACAACTTCCATCATGTCTTACTCTACCTGCCACTATATGAATATGTTTATTCTCAGTGTCATCATGTCTCACTACTAGATAGGGTACTGCCAACGATTTATCCCCAAACATCTTATCTTTATCTTTTATCCTCTCCTCCTTCTCTAACTGTTCCAAGTCAGGTTGTTCTTCTCCAAACCCCATCCCATATAAATAATCATGGGCGATCGCCTTTAGCTTCTTATCATCTACTTCATCTTCTGGGGGAAATGAGATAGTAGCGTGGTAAACCTTAAATCTAACTTTCTGGTTTAACCTACAACATAATTCAAACTTCTTATTAAGTGCGCTCGGAGTCTTACCCGACAAGTTACTCTCTAAGATTTCTTTCTCATCCTTATCTAATACATAAGAAATACAATCATAAAACCCTTTTCCTTTTACTTGTTTTGCTACTGGCATATCAGAATTGCTCTCTCTACCTCATCTAACGCTTCTGCAAATTCTCTCAACTTTCTTTGATGTTCGGAAGGTATCACCTCTAGTAGTTCCTCTATCTGATTTCTCGCATCTCCCATCCTCAATAATGCCTTCACTACTTCCTTTTTTGGTGTTCTCGGTATTCTTTGATATAGCACTGACCTTAATAATGCCGATACACTTATTTTCATTTCACGACTAAGGGCGATCGCTTTCTCTCTTTCTTCCTCATCTAATCTCACTATGCACTGTAAATTTTTCGTCATGGTACAACTACCCTGTCAAAACCTAATTTTTACCCTATTCGTGGTTAAATCCATAAGAATATAACCCCATTTTAAGCCCATACATTGATAATTTTATCAAGAAATTTGAGATTGCCGAAAAATGGCTGGTTTAAACGGGTTTTGGTCGTTACAGCCGTTCTGGGGAGATTTGGGGGTATTGGTTGGGGGAAAATGGGTTAATATTAAAAATATTCCGTCAACCATAACGTTAATGACGGCAAAAAATAGCGAAAAAAATGCTAAAAAAGGGCAAAAAATCGTCTTTTTTATACCGTCAAAAGAGTTAATATTGAGGAAATGACCAAAATAGTACAGGTTTACTATGCCTAGAAAAAAAAGAAAAGAGTTAATATTGGCGCTTGACTTCGGAGGAAGTGCAACGAAAATAATATTAGGATGAGGTGCGCTCGGAGAATAAAGTTTTAATAGATAGCAATGGTAGTTATTCAGTGGTGGGTTGTCTTGCTAAAAACTATTTAATAACTCTCCCATTAAAATTAAATGATTCTTCCTTAGTGATGAAGTAGTCAACTCTGCAATACTTGCTTCATACAGTGAGCTTCTCAATTATTATTGTTAGTTTCAGTTTGCTTTTAGTTAGGTTTTCATTGCTCCTTCTTGATATGAACCCTATCTTTTCATCCATAGATTGAGCTTCTTCATAAATAGTCTCGTTGACTAGATTAATTTGGCGATAACAATAACGTATAATTTCTCCCCAAACCCAAGTTGTTTTATTCATCACTTTATCAACCATAGGAGACTGAGTTAGGAACATGATTATATGACTCGGGGGCGCTCGTGATTGATAGTAGAATTGTGAGTTTTTATCTTAGATTTTGTTGGTTAGACACTATGTATGCAAGAGACGTGTAGGCGATTTGGTTTTGAGCCACTGGTTCATCTTTTTCTCAATTGGTATTTCTAACATCTTCTACCACCATAGGTGGTGTTAAAAAACAAAGCAACGGAACGGCTCTCCCCTACCAGAGCTTTTTTTGCTACTTCCCCCACCTAAAATCCGTACTAAGGGTTATCTTAAATTCATGTTAAAAGTGACTTATAATCTATATATATCAATGGCTTTGAGAGTTAGTTGTTTATTGAGGAATGAGAATTAGTCAATCTCCAAACACCTTATCTTATATACCTTTGAACCGTGTTTTAACATGAAAAACTAATAACCCTTAGTACGGATTTAATCAAGGCGTTTGAGGATAACGGATACAGGAACTTTTCGGGCATTCAATTAAAATCTTTCATCTGTTCCATTTCTGGCATAGTTTTTGGGATGACATTATGACCTATCATCGCCATAATTGTTTCCTCTAAATCTGTGTCAACTTTTACCATTTCAGCTACCATTTCTGACTGTTCAGAGATGTAAATTTTACCGATGATTAATGCCCTTACTGCGTCTATTATGGGTTGTTCTTGAGTCTGAATGTTGTGCTGTTCCATATAGGCTTCTACTCCCATATCTACAAACTCATTCCATGCTTTATCTTCATTCTTTTTTCTGAATAATCTATCTATTACTCGCTTAACAATCTTTGGTTTATTCATGGTTTTAAGTGCGCACTTTAAATTTTTATTTAAAAGTAGTAATAACTACTAATATTTTAACATAATAAACTTTTTAAAATATTATAATAAGGACAAGAAAAAGAGGAGATTAATCCTCTAGTTCAAAACAAAAAGTAAAGCCTCTGCTTGAACAGAGGTAGTAATCATGAATTTAACACGCACAGGGGATCAGTTTAACCCTGATTTAAAACTTATCACCTGTGCTGCTCTAATTGATAGTAACGATACTCAAACCCATATATAGTCTAATACTCAGTGTGGTGCGCTAATTCTAAGTTTAATGGTTCTCCGCTTAAACTTGATTCATTCAAGTGCTAATAAGTTGTTATGCAGTCATGTGAGTCAAACTAATACAGTATATGAGTTTGAGCTATGTTCGGAGCGTGTAGGAACTTAGTTTTTGCACCACCATAGGCTTCTTTACATTCCTATAATTCTTGTTTCACCGCAAGACACCTTCTGCCAATACGAATTCTGCGAAAAGCTAAATATCATTGAGAAAAAAGGAGAGGTTACGGCTAGTAACATTCATCGAGCTTTAGGTGGTACTCATTCAAAAATTAGTTTAGATCGGATTCCTGAGCTTCTTACCCAATTAATTGAGCTAAAACGTATTACAAGAATAAATACAAAGAAGGGTTTTAAAGTTACTATTGCGAAAATAAAACAATAAAGTATTTTATCTAAGTGAGTAATTCAATTTTTTACTGACTTTACTACTTAATATTGGAAAATTTTAAAACCCTAAAGTAGCTTTAATATAAAGAGTCTGTAGCAGTCATTTTTTTTCACTTTTTATCTTACTGACTTTACTGACTTTCTTACTGACTTCTTAAATCATTACTCAGCAAGAATTACAGCTATTTTTACCCTTAAAGTCTGTAAAGTCAGTACGTTCTTGGTTTTAAAAAAAGTTTTTTATTGTAGTATGTTCATTTTTAACAACTATTTTTTATAGTTTTTATGTGATGCTATCTATAGATAAAAATCTATGGCTATAAAAATTGTCTGGGCTTGTTACTGACTTTAAAAAACAAACAACGATATTTATATACTTATATATTTATTATTATTAGTTATAAGTATTGATATATATAGGTTTTAGCTTAAGTCAGTAATAAGTCTGTAAGCAAAATTAACTTTTAAGCTATATCTATGTTTCAGCGATTGCTAAATCAGTAAATTAGTCAGTAAAAAGCAGTAACTTTTTTCATCTAATTGAGAATTGATTGAGAATGGTGGATTTAAAGGGTTTGAGGGGGTTATTCCCCCCCGTAATGATTAAATGGTGATTGGAGATTCATTAAACGACACTAATTTGTTATCACGACAAATAATTTGTTATCACGACAATTAATTTGGGGTAAAGCTAGGGAAGCTGCAGAATCGGCAAAGTAGCTGAAACTTATTAACAGTAAAGATTATAGTCTTATTTTTACAAAACTTAACATAAATGTCCGATTTCACAGTTATCTCGGCTTTACCTTATTGGCAGATGAGTAGATCAAACTTGCCCACCCACGCCCTTAAACGTCTCCACAAAAGTGCTCACCTTTAGGAAAACCGTTTGTTTTTTAGTTAAGTATTGGGGATTTAGCGGACTCATTTTGGGCAAAATTGCATTTAACTCAGTGCCATTTTCACTGGCATACCCTCGTTTTAACGATGTCATCAGATAACGTCTGGTGGCCTCTGGGTTGAGATTTTCCGAATTAATCAACTCTTGGGCTTCTCGTTTTTGGGCTACTTGGGCAAAGCTAAAGAAAGCCTCAATGATACTCTCCTTATCAAGGATATTATCTAAATTGGTTTGGTTAATAAAATCAACCAATAAACTTTCTTTGGCGCGGTTGCCAAGACTAGCGCGAATTAGACGGCGTACCTCCTCCACCAATAACCCTTTATCCTTAACCTTCTTATTATTCTCAAAGATTAACTCTAAAATATAATCTAAATTAATCTCCTGTGACTTAAGTAAATCCACCTCGAAAACCACGTCATCCCAATCAATGGACGAGTTAGCCTTTTCGTTGGTAGATTTTTCACGGCGTAACCAATCCCGAATATCATTATAAGTCGAGCGGTAATCTTGAATGGCACGCTCTGGGGGCATCTGAATCCCTTGCAGAGAAGCCAAATCATCATCACTGAGATAATATTCAGCCTTAAACCCTTCCACTGCCTCCGTGTTGGTTATATCCACATCCTGCCATGCCTTGAGGTGGGCAAACTCATCATAATTTTGTAAGACATTCTCAACCCGCAAATATTCCCCAAACAACTTAGCAAAATCTTTTTTATCCTTTTCCTTCACTATCTCATCAGGATTGGGGAAACGTTGTTGTAACTCCTCTACCACTTCCAAATAACCACGGCGCGCCTCACCAGTTACCACATCGGTAAAGCCTTCCATATATTCCTGATAGCTTTTTTCTAAGACCACATTTTTAGTGTTTTTATCACCAAATAGGGTAATGGCTTTAATGGTATCTTCTTCTAAATCACGGAAGGTAACAATATTACCAAAAGTCTTGGTAGCGTTATAAATGCGATTAGTGCGGGAATAGGCTTGAATTAAACCATGATAACGGAGGTTTTTATCCACAAATAAAGTGTTTAGGGTAGGGGCATCAAAACCCGTCAAAAACATTCCCACGACGATTAATAAATCAACCTCTTGATTTTGTACCCGTTTGGCTAAGTCACGGTAATAGTTTTGGAATCCATTACTATCAATGCCAAAATTAGTTTTAAACATCTGGTTATAATCATCGATTACCGCCTTTAAAAACTCCTTGGCGGTGCTATCCATGGCGGTGGGTTCAAAGTTTTCGTCGGGAATATCCCCCACGGCATCTTGTTCCTCATTGGCCGCAAATGAAAAGATAGTGGCAACTTTGAGGGGGTTATGGCTGTCTTTTTCGAGATGCTTAAATGATTCGTAATACAACTTAGCGGCATCTACACTACTGACGGCAAACATGGCATTAAAACCCTTTCCCCCCGCTTGTAAACGGTGGGTTTTTTGTCGGAAATTCTTGAGAATATACTGGGAAATCTCCCGAATGCGCTCGGGATGTAATAGGGCTTGTTTATTTTCCGCACTGGTTAACTTTTTCTCATCCTTTTCGGTTTCAAACTGCTTGAAACGGGGGCGCACGTCGTTATAATCTACTTTGAACTTTAATACTTTTTCATCCCGAATGGCATCGGTAATGACGTAGGAATGTAATTCACGCCCAAACACTGTGGCGGTGGTTTCGGCGCCGAGGGCGTTTTGAGGGAAAATGGGCGTGCCTGTAAAGCCAAATTGATAAAACTTTTTAAACTTTTTCCTGATGTTTTTTTGGGCTTCTCCAAATTGAGATCGATGGGCTTCGTCAAAGATAAATACTACTTGCTTGGTATAGATGGGTAAATCATTTTCACCTTTAATCAAGTTATTTAGTTTTTGGATGGTAGTAACAATGATCTTATTATCATCTTCATTAAGGTTACGTTTTAGTTCTGCGGTGCTACCTGAACCATTGACGCTATCGGGGGAAAACCGTTGATATTCCTTCATGGTTTGATAATCAAGGTCTTTTCTATCCACTACAAAAAAGACTTTATCAATAAAGTCTAACTCAGTGGCAAGGCGCGCGGCTTTGAAGCTGGTGAGGGTTTTGCCTGAGCCTGTGGTGTGCCAAATATAGCCCCCACCTTCGGTGGTACTCCATTTCTTGGTTTGATAGGTGCTGTTTATTTTCCACAAGATGCGCTCGGTGGCGGCGATTTGGTAGGGGCGCATGATTAACAGGGTGTTGCTAACGTCAAATACTGAGTAGTTGATTAAGACGTTGAGAAGGGTATTTTTTTGGAAGAAGGTGGCGCTAAAGTCTTTTAAGTCTTTGATGAGGGTATTATCTGCCCTTGCCCAATTCATCGTAAAGTCAAAGCTATTTTTATCGCGCTTGGTGGTGTTAGCAAAGTAACGGCTATCGGTGCCGTTGGAGACAACGAAAATTTGTAGATATTTAAACAGGGAGTTATCGATATTAAAACTTTCTTTGCTGTAGCGGTGTACTTGGTTAAAGGCTTCACGGATGGCAACCCCACGCTTTTTAAGTTCGATTTGGATTAGGGGTAAACCGTTGACTAAGATGGTGACATCATAGCGATTTAGGGAGCTTCCTTTCTGCTCAAATTGTCTGATTACTTGTAGTTTGTTACGGGCAATGGTTTTTTTATCTAGTAGGTAAATGTTTTGGAGATGTCCATCATCAAAGGTAAAGTCATAGATATAGTCGTTGTGGATTTTGCGGGTTTTGTCGATGTGAGTATCGTTGGGTTTGTCTAGGTATTCCACACCGAAGCGCTCCCACTCTTTGTCGGAAAATTGGACGTTGTTGAGGTTTTCTAGTTGGGTGCGTAGGTTTGCCAACATTTTTGTTGGGGTGGTTAAGTGGGGGAGATATTCATAACCTTGGTTGATTAAGTCTTGGATAAGTTCTTTTTCTAAGTCGTTTTCGCTTTGATAACTTCCCCCTTGTTGCTCTATTTTGGTATATTTTTCGAGGATGATAAAGTTATCTGATTCGGCGATGGTTTTATATTCGCTCATTTTGCTTGTGGATGATTGACCCTTGTTTTGATTGTATTATGAAACTACGGGGGCGTTAGACTGCTTTTTGATGTTGGTTGGGGGGTTGGTTTTATTTTTGTTGGTGGCTGAGTCTTTGGGAAAGGTTAATAGTTTTTCTCGGTAGTATTCGTATTGTTGTTGGCGTAGTTCGATTTCACGGGGTAAGCCTTCGGCTATGGAATTGGTTAGGGTGTCGAATTTATCCAAGATGCTGACGATGTGCGCTTGTTTTTCAAGGGAGGGAATGGGGATTTTAATTTTATTTAAAATTGCTTGTGTCAAACTGGGTCTGCCTGATCCAGTATCCAATTTCATCAAATCTATTGTCTTAATAAAGTAATACAGAAACTTAGGCACAATTTGGTTTGTGTCTATTTGCGTATAATAGATCGTATCGACATTCCAGAATGGGTATTCAACATAGAATATGTTGGTGATTGAACCTTTACGAGGAATTAAAACTGTTGGCTTATCATATGAGTAAGTATCGACATACCCCATAATACCACCAGACCCATAAACGGGTATATCACCACTTCCTAAATTCTTCCAATCTTTCCCGTTTTTTATTTTTGCTATATCTCCCAGCTCCCTTAATTCTACTTCATCATCAAAGGTTAATAACTGATCTCGGTAATATTCATATTGTTTTCTCCTTATTGTAAGCTCGGTTGTAAGCTCGGTTGTAAGCTCGGTAAAGGTGTCTAATATACGGACGATGTGCGCTTGGATTTCTAAGGGTGCGATCGGGATTTGAAACTTATCAGTATCAGGCGTTGCAATTTGTGGCATTTGCATTTTACTGCCAAGATTCTGAAAATAAAACTCATTTAATTTTAGAAAGTAGTAAACAAACTTTATATTGACATTGTCATTTTTAGAATGATATGACCACATTTCATTTTTGTGTGAAAACGGTTTATCGTAATATTCAAATTCAATAACGCCACGAGACTTAACGATGATAGATGGTTCTCTATTTATGTCTTTTTCTGGTATATCTTCAAAATCAACAAAGGCAAAAGTCTTACCACCAGCAAAAATTTTTAATGATGAACCTTCTTTGTGTATTTTTTTCATTTGTCCAGCAGTAATCTTTGTTCCTTTTGTGCGAATCAGCACATCACCGAGCGCCTTCCATTCCACCGTAACACCGTCAAGCAATTCTGTAATATAGTTTATCGTCACCGCTAAAGTTCCTCGTTATCCAGCAAATTCTAATTTATCATCTGGGGGTAGATCCCCCCTACTGCCTTAATAAGGGGGGAATTAATTTTGGGTGGGTTTTTAGGTGCGCTGGGTGGGATTAAGGTGCGCTGGTTAGGTATCTGTCATTTATTGGAAGGTTTTGACAAATACTTATTGATTTAAAAGAGAAGATGATTTCCAATTGAGAATAGAAAGAGTAAAGATACTGATTATAATAAGATGGGTAATAAAAAAGTATTGGCAAAAATCTTAGCAGGAATAAAAAATGTTAGATTCAATGAATTTGATAATTTAATTAAAGGCTTCGGTTTTGAGTTAGCAAGAATTAACGGAAGTCATCATATTTATAATCGCCATGACATCCCAGAACTTATTAACATTCAAAATAGAAAAGGGCAAGTTTCGCCATATCAAATCAAACAGTTTTTAGCCATCATTGAAAAATATAATTTAAGTTTAGAAGATGAGGAGTTGTTTTTGAATTACGAATTTTCTAAACACGCTATTCAACAATTAAAATCATACGGTAGAAATCAAATAAAGTTAGAATGGATTGAGGAAACATTAAAAAATCCAGATAAAACAATAGTTTTAAATAGTGAGAATATATCCTCAGCTGAAACCTGTTGCTGGAAGTGTATTTCTGAATACGGAAACAGAGCTTTAAAAGTTGTGTATAATCAGATAAAAGATCCCCCCCTAATAATTACAGTCTATTTTGATAGAGGGTATAAAAAATGATTTCCATAAGTGAGTATGATCCTGAAGTAGATGCAATCTATTTTCAGCTGAAAAATGAGAAAGTATTGGAATCTGAAGAAATATCCAAAGGAATTGTTGTGGACTATGACGACAATGATAATATCGTAGGAATTGAATTACTAGGACTTCAAAATATTACTGTTGGGGCATTAAAAAATTTAAAGTCTATTCTTTGTAAAGATGATATGGCGCTCCTGAAAGAACATATTTTATGTTAAATCTTATTCCACCCAGCGCACCTTACAATTCCCACCATACGACAATTAATATAAGCTATTAGCCGTATAATTGATTACACGATGGGCAAAAAAAATAATAGGTTAATAAGGACTAAATAATGGGTCAAGATTATCATATCAATATATATTATAGTGAAGAAGACCAAGGATATATAGCAGATATTCCTGATTTGAAATTTTGTTCAGCTTGTGGAGATACACCAAAAGAGGCATTAGAGGAACTTTTAATAGCTAAACAAGCATGGTTAGAGGTGGCCCAATCCACAGGTAAACCCATTCCTGTTGCTAAATATAAAAATTTTCTAGCAGAAAGAGCAAAAAAAGGTAGTTGGGAAAATTTCCAAAATGTACTCAGTAAAGTTTCAGATCGAGAACCAGAAACATGGGATCGAATTTAAATTTTAATTGTATGAGAGGTTTAAGGTGCGCTGGGGTAGCCTATCCCTCAATTTCCTTTACAATGGCATCAATATCCATGCGTAACTGATCAATTTTGGTTACAACGGTTTTAAGTTCTGCATTGAGCTTATTTATATCAATCACCTCACGGGTATCTTTGGCTTCTACATAGGAACTTACCGACAAGTTATAATCATTGTCAGAAATCGCCTCATAGGCCACGGATTTAGCAAAATATTCCACATTAGCCTTACTGTCAAACACCTGCATAATTTGCGCGATGTGTTCATCGGTGAGAATATTGTTATTAGTTTCCTTCTTAAACAAACCACTAGCATCAATAAACTGAGTCTTATTGTCGGTTTTATGCTTAGAAAGTACCAAGATATTAACAGCGATGGAAGTACCAAAAAACAAGTTAGGCCCTAGGGAAATCACCGTTTCAATATAATTATTATCCACCAAATACTTACGGATTTTCTGCTCTGCACCACCACGATAAAATATCCCAGGGAAACAGACGATCGCCGCGCGCCCTTTGCCTGATAAATAACTCAGGGCATGGAGTACAAAGGCAAAGTCAGCTTTAGACTGGGGGGCTAGTACCCCCGCAGGGGCAAAACGTTCATCATTAATCAAGGTGGGGTCATCTTTTCCAATCCATTTCACTGAATAAGGGGGATTGGAAACAATGGCATCAAAGGGTTTTTCATCCCTAAAGTGGGGCTCTAATAGGGTATTACCTAGCACCATATCAAACTTGTCATAGTTGATGTTATGCAAAAACATATTCATCCGTGCCAGGTTGTAGGTGGTGTGGTTTATTTCCTGACCAAAAAAGCCTTCTTCGATGATATGGGCATCAAAATGTTTTTTTGCTTGTAGTAATAATGAACCTGAACCAGCGGCGGGGTCATAAATTTTATTTACGGTCTTTTGCTGGTGCATGGCTAACTGGGCGATGAGCCGAGAAACACTTTGGGGAGTGAAAAATTCTCCCCCTGATTTCCCAGCATTGGCGGCATAGTTGGAGATCAAAAACTCGTAGGCATCCCCAAACAAATCAATTTGGTTTTCTTGAAACTCCCTAAAACTTAGTCCCGCTACCCCTTTGAGTACGGCAGCTAAACGGGTATTTTTATCACCCACGGTATTACCTAAACGGTTACTGGTGGTATCAAAATCAGCAAACAAGCCTTTTATATCATTTTCTGAGGGGTAGCCATTGGCTGAACTTTCAATGGCGGAAAATATATTGGCTAAGTCGGTGTTTAGGTTGGGGTTTTGGTGGGCGCTGGTGGCAATGTTGGTAAATAGCTGACTTGGATAGATAAAATAGCCTTTGGTTTTGATGGCATCGTCTTTGATGTCTGGGGTGATGACATCATCAGGAAGTTGGGCATAATTAATGCTTTCGTCTCCCCCCTCAATGTAACTAGCAAAGTTTTCGCTAATGAAACGATAAAATAAAGTACCTAGGACATACTGCTTAAAGTCCCAACCATCCACAGAACCACGGACATCATTGGCAATCTGCCAAATTTGGCGTTGTAGTTCGGCTCGTTGTTGGGTACTTGTCATGGTTAAAAGTTTGTAGTCTCTTACTTTGCATTGGTCATCATATCACTGATTGATCCTCAACTCACCCCTATTCACACCCATCATTGTCAAGTCTCAACTAGACACTGTTAAGTCTAAAATTCACACCTATCATTGTTAAATCTCAAATAGACACTGTTAATTACAAACTGGACACTTAAATAATAAAGTGCTAACATAAAGCTCTATAGCCTATATTGAATAAGACTTATCAATAAAACGTGTAGTGTCTAGTCTCAAATATACAAATGAAAAAATACTCCGTCAAAGATTTACAAGAAAGATATGATTTAAAAACCCGACAATCGGTTTATGGTCGGCTCAAAGCCATTGAAGCGGAAACGCTTAAAGAAGGTAATAAAACTTACATCACAGAAGATATAGTTAACAAACTAGATCAACTACAAGAGCATTTAACCTTGGGTGGCAGTATCAAAACCTTTACTCCCACTGTAGTTGCCACTGTACATAATTCATTAGACAGTGTCAATCATAGCCTAGACACTAACCCTCAAT
>NZ_CP182903.1:0-30568 GCF_001747005.2 Cyanobacterium sp. IPPAS B-1200 | reverse complement strand
TCCCTCCATTTCAGGAGGGAGATGGGTTAAAAGATTCTAAAAAATAAAATTATCAGGGTTATTCATTAGAATGGCAGAAACATTTTGAAGACGAATAAAGTTCAATGCCCTAGCAGAGCCAATACCATCAGGATCGATTTGCACGATAGTATCGCTACCTAGAGAGCGGAACTTGACATAACTATCATCAATGGGATTACTGCCAGAGTAATTGATACCTGATAACAACTCACTGAGGTCAATTTTATCGATGCCCACCTCAAAATCAGTAATGGTATCACCAATATCAACCAAACTGTTATAGCGGAAAATATCAGCACCGCCTCCACCAGTCAAACGATCTGCCCCTTGTCCACCAGTAATGATGTCATTGAGATTCCCGCCAGTGATAATATTGCGACCACCACCACCGTCAATGATATTTTCTCGGTCACTCATTCCTGTAAGAACATCATTACCAGCACCACCGTTAATGATATTGGCGCTGGGTGCTTCATTGACATTTAAAGCCCACAGTTCAAAGCCGTTAATCCCGTCATTAGCACGGAAGTAGAGGGTATCCCCCACCGCCGTTAAAAGCCTAGGGTTGGAGTCAACACTACCAGAGTTAATATCCTTAACTAAAACAGTACCAGCCTCAGTACCGTCACTCTTCCACAGTTCATCGCCGTTAATGCTGTTATCAGCACGGAAGTAGAGGGTATCCCCCACCGCCGTTAAAAACCCGGGGTAGGAGCCACCACTACCAGAACGAATATCCTTAACTAAAACAGTGCCATCTTCCGTGCCATCACTCTTCCACAGTTCATAGCCGTTAATCCCGTCACTAGCACGGAAGTAGAGGGTATCCCCCACCGCTGTTAAATACCTAGGGTTGGAGTCAACACTACCAGAGTTAATATCCTTAACTAAAACAGTACCAGCTTCCGTGCCATCACTCTTCCACAGTTCTCTGCCGTTAATCCCATCATTAGCACGGAAGTAGAGGGTATCCCCCACCGCCGTTAAAAGCCCGGTGTAGGAGCTACTACTACCAGAGTTAATGTCCTTAACTAAAACAGTACCAGCCTCAGTGCCATCACTCTTCCACAGTTCTACTCCGTTAACCCCGTCATTGGCAACGAAGAAGAGGGTATCCCCAACCACTGTTAAATCACTGGGGGTGGAGCTACTACTACCAGAACGAATATCCTTAACTAAAACAGTACCAGTCTCAGTGCCATCACTCTTCCACAGTTCTGTGCCGTTAATCCCATCAAAGGCACGGAAGAAGAGGGTATCCCCAACCACTGTTAAATCACTGGGGGTGGAGCTACTACTACCAGAACGAATATCCTTAACTAAAACAGTGCCATCTTCCGTGCCATCACTCTTCCACAGTTCATAGCCGTTAATCCCGTCATTAGCATTGAAGTAGAGGGTATTCCCCACCGCTGTTAAATACCTAGGGAAGGAGTCAACACTACCAGAGTTAATATTTTTAACTAAAACAGTGCCATCTTCAGTACCATCACTCTTCCACAGTTCTTGGCCGTTAATGCCGTCATCAGCCCGGAAATAGAGGGTATCCCCCACCGTTGTTAAAAACGCGGGGTTGGAGTTACCACTACCAGAGTTAATATTTTTAACTAAAACAGTACCAGTCTCAGTCCCATCACTCTTCCACAGTTCTCCTCCATTAATGCCGTCATCAGCCCGGAAATAGAGGGTATCCCCCACCGTTGTTAAAAACGCGGGGAAGGAGCTACTACTACCAGAGTAAATATCTTTAACTAAAAATGGCATTGACATAAAAAAAATCTCCTCAAAAAAAGTAAAGTAAAAAAAATCAAAAAATCAAAAATTCAAAGGGGGAGCCATTGATACGGTAAGACAATTATCAAATTGGCCTTTCTTGCGCTTGTAGCACAACAAACTATGGCGAGGGGAGATCGCACTTATGAGTGATTAATCGCCCCTATGAGTAACTATTTATTTTTTCTTTTTGCTAAAAGAACAGAACTAAATAAACCCAAACCGATTAGTAGATTAGGTTCGGGAGTTGTGGTGCTTTGTGGGGTTTCTAAGTTAAAAGAAAGAAATCCTCCACCCTGAGAGCCTGATAAATCATAAGTGAAAAATGCGTCATTAACATCGAGGGGGAAAAAATCGCTACCAAAGGAAAAAATACCGTCACCGTCACTATAGGTCAAGCCAATAAAGTTGTCGTCGGGATCAAAGTCTGCTGTGCCTAATGTTGGATCATCATATATTGTGCTTTCAAAGTTAAAGTTAAAGCTATTTAGAGAGCGAGTATCTAATCCCGTGAAAAAATCTTCCGTAGTACTTTCACTATCATCAAAACTAAAACTCCCTTCATAGGTATTACCATTTAAATTGCCAGAGTCGATATTAACGGTGAAAGTATAATTTAGAATTGCACTATGAGCCAAAGAGGGGGTAAAGGAGATCGTACCCAAAGAAGCTAAAGAAATCAAAGCAACACGAGATAAATTCATAATTTTAGGGTTTGTAATGGTTAAAGGTTTACAACGTAGCTTATTCCCTCCATTTCAGGAGGGAGATGGGTTAAAAGATTCTAAAAAATAAAATTATCAGGGTTATTCATTAGAATGGCAGAAACATTTTGAAGACGAATAAAGTTCAATGCCCTAGCAGAGCCAATACCATCAGGATCGATTTGCACGATAGTATCGCTACCAAGAGAGCGGAACTTGACATAACTATCATCAATGGGATTACTGCCAGAGTAATTGATACCTGATAACAACTCACTGAGGTCAATTTTATCGATGCCCACTTCAAAATCAGTAATGGTATCACCAATATCAACCAAACTGTTATAGCGGAAAATATCAGCGCCGCCTCCACCAGTCAAACGATCTGCCCCTTGTCCACCAGTAATGATGTCATTGAGATTCCCGCCAGTGATAATATTGCGACCACCACCACCGTCAATGATATTTTCTCGATCACTCATTCCTGTAAGAACATCATTACCAGCACCACCGTTAATGATATTGGCGCTGGGTGCTTCATTGACATTTAAAGCCCACAGTTCAAAGCCGTTAATTCCTTCATTGGCACTGAAGTAGAGGGTATCCCCAACCGCTGTTAAAAGCCCGGGGCTGGAGCCACCACTACCAGAACGAATATCCTTAACTAAAACAGTACCAGTCTCAGTGCCATCACTCTTCCACAGTTCTGTGCCGTTAATCCCATCAAAGGCACGGAAGAAGAGGGTATCCCCAACCACTGTTAAATCACTGGGGGTGGAGCTACTACTACCAGAACGAATATCCTTAACTAAAACAGTGCCATCTTCCGTGCCATCACTCTTCCACAGTTCATAGCCGTTAATCCCGTCACTAGCACGGAAGTAGAGGGTATCCCCAACCGCTGTTAAAAGCCCGGGGCTGGAGCCACCACTACCAGAACGAATATCCTTAACTAAAACAGTACCAGCTTCCGTGCCATCACTCTTCCACAGTTCTCTGCCGTTAATCCCATCATTAGCACTGAAGTAGAGGGTATCCCCCACCGCTGTTAAAAGCCCGGTGTAGGAGCTACTACTACCAGAGTTAATGTCCTTAACTAAAACAGTACCAGCCTCAGTGCCATCACTCTTCCACAGTTCTACTCCGTTAACCCCGTCATTGGCAACGAAGAAGAGGGTATCCCCAACCACTGTTAAATCACTGGGGGTGGAGCTACTACTACCAGAACGAATATCCTTAACTAAAACAGTACCAGCCTCAGTGCCGTCACTCTTCCACAGTTCTACTCCGTTAACCCCGTCATTGGCACGGAAGAAGAGGGTATTTCCCACCGCCGTTAAAGACCTGGGGAAGGAGTTACCAGTACCAGGATTAATATCCTTAACTAAAACAGTGCCAGCTTCCGTGCCGTCACTCTTCCACAGTTCATAGCTGTTAATCCCATCATTAGCATTGAAGTAGAGGGTATTCCCCACCGCTGTTAAATACCTAGGGAAGGAGTCAACACTACCAGAGTTAATATTTTTAACTAAAACAGTGCCATCTTCAGTACCATCACTCTTCCACAGTTCATAGCCGTTAATGCCGTCATCAGCCCGGAAATAGAGGGTATCCCCCACCGCCGTTAAAAGCCCGGTGTAGGAGCTACTACTACCAGAGTTAATGTCCTTAACTAAAACAGTACCAGCCTCAGTACCGTCACTCTTCCACAGTTCATCGCCGTTAATGCTGTTATCAGCATTGAAGTAGAGGGTATCACCTACCGCTGTTAAATAACTGGGGAAGGAGCTACTACTACCAGAGTAAATATCTTTAACTAAAAATGGCATTGACATAAAAAAAATCTCCTCAAAAAAAGTAAAAATAAAAAAAATCAATAATTCAAAGGGGGAGCCATCCAGACCGCAGGAAAATCATCCAACTCCGTATCAGGTCCAATCAGTGCAGGATTGCCATAACCTGGTAGCACAGACACAGCAAAGACTTCCTCCACGCCACTGTTGAACCAAAAGGTTCCTACCAGTTGACCAGTGCCTAAATTGACAATGGCTAACCCACATTTCAAACTTGCTCGGCGTTCGTCTAGGGGTAACCCACCAAACACTGCTGTTTCTCGGATTTGGGACAACCCGACAAAAGCGTGACCTTCCCAACAGTCAAAGCCACGGGTAAACCCCGGCAACTTAGCTATAACCTTAGAAAGTCCGTGGACAGAATCCCATTGATTAAGAGTTCCTTGTCCCGAATCCAGAAAGTAAAGTTGCCCTTGATAGAGTCGGGGAGAATGGGGCATGGCTAACCCCCGTAAAATTACCTCCCCCCTTTTCACATCAACTAGACAACCACCCGTTGCTTTGTGCTCCCGCCAGCCGTTTTCCGCATTCGTTTCCCCTAATGCGGTTACATAAGCAGGAGTGCCGTCTTCGCCCAATGCCAATCCATTGAGATGACACCGATCTCCCGCAGCTATTTCCGAAATAAAAGAAGGTTTCCACTGGGGTACAAAACTCCAATTACTCTCCACTGTCACCAAACAATTAAATAGAGTATTTACCACCCACAGGCGCCCTTTAGCAAAAGCCAAATCATGGCTCATAATCGGTCCAGTCAGATGATAAGAGCGAGCCAAAAAAGCAATGTCTCGCTCGCCTTTAATTTGGGGGGCAATATCTTTACTGGCAAGCAGATTCCAAATCCCATGGCGCGTTCCCACCATGACTCCTGTCGCTGTGCGAGTTAACCCCATCGCTTGGTCAAAATGGGCAAAGCTCACTCGCAATTCCTGTTTATGCACTCCAATACTAGCCACTCGCCCAGCTTGGTAGGTGGAAATAAGCACGGATATATCAAGTCTTGCTAACAACTCTGGCAGATTAACACTATATTCGTAATTAACTGGCACAGTTTGGCGCTGGGTATTAGAAACAGTTGTGGGAACTGTTTTAGGAACATATTTATTCATGTTGTACTTATTGTCAGCCCCGTGGGAGTGACTAAAGCTACTTTTAATATCATTTTTTGTTCGTTAATAATATACTATATTTCAAGTTTTACTACACACCATATTAAACGCTTTTACTAATAAGGGTAAATATTTTTAACTATTTTTTAACAAGGGGCTTGAGTAGCAACCGTACAGAAAACCACGCTAAGGCTAAAGTTCTCTCTCTGTCTAAGTTTCAAGAACCTACTTTTTAGACATGATCACTGTATTAATTAAACTAAGGTCTATTTGGTACAGAAATCTACTACGAGATTTCAAGCGTTTGAGGGTGATAATTTTTAGAGGGTTTAATTGGTACAGTTCTTATCGGGGTTTCTTGTACAAATGCTACTCAAACCCCAACAAATGGTAAAAAGCATCTTAAAATGATGCTTTCCTTATCTATGAAGTTTTTTTATAAATTTTAAAATACTGTTCTAATAAGACCAACTCTATATTTCAGGCAATGATGGGGTTGGGGTTAAATTAAGATAGGTAGAGGGTTTCATGTGCCATTAAGATGGCAAAATTATTCAATATCGATATAACTACTACTACCCTCAGTTTCTCTTAAACAAAGATATTTCTGGGTAGTAGTAATAGAAGAATGACCCAGAGACTGCATCAATAAAGATAAATCACAGCCCTTTCTTAAACTCTCCGTGGCATGGGAATGCCTTAACCAATGGGCAGAAACATCCTCATTTACTCCTACCTTTACCGCTATCTTTTTAATGATGTAAAACACCGTATTAGTCCTCAAGGGAGTATGGTGCAAGGGAACGTGAAACACCCAGGGATTATCCGCTTCCCTTATCTTTAATAACTCCTGATACATATAAGTAGGAACTAACAACTCTCGTTTCTTATTACCCTTACCAATAATTCTAACCTTCACCTCACCCCCAGAGAGAAAGTAAAAATCATCCCACCGCATCTTAACCAACTCCGATACCCGTAAACCCAAAGAAAATAGAAACTTAATTATCAGCCCATCCCGATGGCACCTTGCCCCCTCAATGAGCTTTTTAACATCCTCCAAAGCTATTAACTTAGTGCTAATTTGGTCATGTACCACGGGAGCCTTCACCACCACACAAGGACTCATGGCAATATATCCCACCTTTACAGCATAGGTAAATAAAGACTTAATACTATTGAGTTTTTGAGAGATAGTAGCAGGTTTATAACCCTTCATCTCCAACATCGTACGATAATCTTGTATATCCTCCACCTTAGCTTCTTTGAGGGTTAAATTAGAAAAAGATAACCACTGCTCATAACTTTTCAAATAACGATGTCGAGTTAAAGTAGAGGCCTTAGAATAAAGCCAACTCAATACTAAGTCCTTATCCGTATTAGCTCTTGTGATCGATATAGGTTTACTAGGATCCATAATTGTTAGTAATGAATGGGTGAAGGATGAGAAAAATTGTAAGTTATTAGCAATGAATAGGTGAAAGATGAGGAAATCGTGAGTTATTAGCAATGAATGGGTGAAAGATGAGGAAAATGTTAAGTTGTACTCAATATGAATATAGCTATAATAAATCAGATCTTAGTAACTTTCCATCCATTTTGATTACCAATCTTACCAACACAAGTAAAAAGAAAAGCTCCTCTTTTCCATTCTTTGCCTTTAGGTTTTGTACCTAATAAAGTCTCTATTTCTTTGCTAGTAAGGATATATCGTTTCTCGGCGGCCACATCCAATTTCTCCCAATGATTGATGGGATTAGATAATGTAAGTTTTTCGGCTACTTTATCAATTAATGGGTTTAGTAATGGCTCTAACTGGTCAAATAAATTTAATTGAGTATGTTGAGAGTTAGTGTCTAGGCTATGATTGACACTGTCTAATGAATTATGTACAGTGGCGACTACAGTGGGAGTAAAGGTTTTGATACTGCCACCCAAGGTTAAATGCTCCTGTAGTTGATCTAGTTTGTTAACTATATCTTCTGTGACGTAAGTTTTATTACCTTCTTTAAGCGTCTCCGCTTCAATGGCTTTGAGCCGACCATAAACCGATTGTCGGGTTTTTAAATCGTATCTTTCTTGTAAATCTTTGACGGAGTATTTTTTCATTTGTATATTTGAGACTAGACACTAGACGTTTTCTTTGGAAGTCTTATTTAATATAGGCTATAGGGCTTTATGTTAGCACTTTATTATTTAAGTGTCCAGTTTGTAATTAACAGTGTCTATTTAAGATTTAACAATGATAGGTGTGAATTTTTGACTTAACAGTGTCTAGTTGAGACTTAACAATGAATGATGGGATCCAAACATTGGGTAAACAGGACATGGTCTAACTTGGGATTGAGTTGAGATATGTGCAAAATTAGCTCAAACATAGGGTTGGTGTAATTACTTCTCTTTTGATGGTGTGAGTCTCAATCCTCACCCTGCTTCTTTTAGTTTGGGGTTGATTAATTTGGCTCTGGTTTCGGCTTCGTTTATGGTATTTATCTTACAATCCTAACCATTGTTTCAGACTTTGTTCAAGGATGTTGATGTCTTGGGGGGTTAAGTTGCCGATTTTTTTGATAATCAGTGACTTTTCAATGGTGAAGATACCTCGTTTTACGAAACTGGGTACGTTTAGCCCAACATTTTGCCAGTCTGTTAAGACAAACTCTCCTGCTTGTAGATTTTGGATACGACTGCTTAGGGGTACGATAAAGTAGTCTTGGGAGGGATGAGGAGCGTTAACAATAATGGCGGGACGTACTTTGCTACTAGACAAGTCGGAGAAGGGATAACGAACCAAAATAAGGTCATATTTAGAGTAGTTCATTATATATTTCTTCGTCTGGATGTCCCCATATTTGTTGTAAGGAAATTTGACTGCTAGTTAACCAAAATTCCTTTTCTTCTTCTTCGGCGGTGTTAATGCCTTCATCGTTGGCTATTTCTGTGGCTAGAACCTGTAACAGTTGAATTTTCTCGGTTCTACTAAGTTTTTTTATGGTCGGGTAAAGGTTATCTATCATCTCGACGCAACTTTTCTATTTCATTCCATAATATCACTTGCTTCTTCTTTATTTCATATTTGCCGTTGGTCAACTTCTGTTTAAGCACTTTCTTATAGTTACAAATGAAATACATAATATTTGACCTTTATTGATTTGCATTTAAACACTTTTTTGCTTATCCCCAAAGGCTTTTGGCTTCTGTTGTCCAATTATTTTGATTTGCGTTTAAGCACTTTTTTAGTGACTTTTTCAGCAGATCCTATTTATTTTGCTATGAAACATAAACTCTCTTAAGTCCAAAAGGGCAAATAAAGTGCATGAGGGGGCAAGCTGATATAGCTTTCATTGCTCACTGCCCCTCATGAGATTTGACAATGATGGGTGTGAATTTTAGACTAGACAGTGTCTATTTGAAATTTAACAATGATGGAATGGATGTAAATTTTACACTTAACAGTGTCTATTTGAAATTTGACAATGATGAGGTAAATTAGGCCGAGTTAAATTTTTCTTCCACAACTTCATTAAAGGAACTAACAATGTCAATGATGTTGTCAGCATCTTCATCGTTGAATACTCCGTCTAATCCCTCGGTATGAATATCAGTAAAGGGAGCCCCGTATAATAGAGAGGGATTCATTACTCCGTATTTGGTTAACCAGTTGATAATCTGGTCAATAAAACGGATTTGGTTGGCGGTGAGGTTGTTGCTTTCTAAATATTTACTAAAGGCTTGTTTGGCTGTATTTCGGTCTAATCCCACCAGTTTGCGAATAAAACTCTTCAGATTTTTTTGACCATATACTAACTCAAATTTATCCCTTGAGTCGATCTCCTCTGAGGTGAATAACATCCTTTCCAATTCCTTCAAATCCCCCTCGGTAAGGGGTAAATTCTTTCTTAACTTAGCGATGACTATGTGGTCTTGATTCGCTCTGATATAGGCTTCTACTTTCTTCTTGTATTGGTAAGGACTAAAGCCCGTTTGTCGTTGGGGAATATTGACTTCTTCTATTTCCCCCAACTCGTCTGCAAAATCAGTATAGATAATCCCTTCGTCCTGTTTGTCAATAAAGGTAACTAAATCTCTGAGATGGAGCCTCATTTTCTCGACTTCCTCAACCCCAATGTCTTGCCACCAGCTTTCTGATTGTACCTCTTCGATAAGCTCTAATTTTGCCTTGACGGAGGGGATGGTTTGTTTTTCTTGTAAACGCACCAGTAAGTCTCTGATTTTGTCTCTGAGGGTTTCAAAGTTATTACTATGGGTTAGGATTGCCAGTTGTACTTTGAGGCAGAGTAGGTCAAAGTTTTTTATACGGGGACTTTCGGGGGGAATGCTAGAGGGTAGGTGGATGAGGGTATTGAGGATAATTTCTTTGTCTGATGGGGTCAAATTATCCCATTTATCTCTTTGTTTAAAGGTTTCTACTTTTTGTAAGTGACGACGGACTAAAAAGTTATTTTCTTCCATGGCACTGACGTGGTTATGTAGTTCATCCAGTAGTTTGTCTCGTAAACTTTTGGCTGGTGCTGTTTTTCCTCTATCTTTCTGACTCAATTCCTGACTTTCTGTCTGAGCTAAGGAATAGGGATTGGTTTGAGCTTCTTTGAGAGAATATCCGCCCTGTGAATTTGTCTCTCTTTGAAGATTTGAAGGGTTGCTTACCTGATTTATTAGACTATTATCCCCGTTACTATCTTGGTTGGGGTTTATATTTTCAATGGTTAGTAAATATTCTTGTAGTTCTAGTTTTGCTTTTAATAAGCGACTGTTAAGCCCTATGGTAGGAGGAGGGTTATTTTCTGTTATTTCTTGACTAAAGTAAGCAAAGTTATCACAGAGGTCAAAAACAAGAAATTCTTTCTTGTCTCTATCTATGCCAAATAAGTTGGGACATAAACGAGTACCTCTGCCAATCATCTGGTTAAATTTGACTTCGGAGTAAACGGGTTTGAAAAAGACTAGGTTGACTACTTCTGGCACATCTACCCCTGTGTCTAACATATCCACAGAAATGGCTATTATTGGCTGTCTTTCGGAGTCACAGAAGTCATCGAGAATACTTTGGGCATAATTATCATGACTGTCGATAATACGGGCAAAACTGCCTTTAAAATGGGGATAGTTATGGTTAAACCTTTCTTCAATAAATAGGGCGTGTTGATGATTCCTCGCAAAGATGATGGTTTTGCCGAGGCGATCTCCCTGATGAACTTTTATACCCCAATCCATGAGGGTTTCTAAGGCTTTATCAACGGTATCCTCATTAAATAACCAACGGTTGAGGGCGGCGGCGTTAATTTCATCGGGGATTTCCCCTGTTTCCTGATCATAAAATTTTTCTTCATATTCTAGTTTTTCCTCTGGGTTAAGTTCGGCATATTTTACCCCCCGTCGCAGAAATTTAAAGGGTACTTTAATACCAGTGGGAGGCACTAAATAGCCGTCATTAATAGCGTCTTGTAATTCGTAGGCAAAGGTGGGATTACCTGCTTCTAAGTCAAAGATGCGGTAGGTATCTCGGTTAATCTCGTTTCTGGGGGTGGCGGTTAAACCGATTAGGAGGGCATCAAAGTAGGTGAAGAGGGCTTGATATTTTTTGTAAATACTGCGGTGGGCTTCGTCAATAATGATTAAGTCGAAGTAGCCTATCCCAAATAAACGATTTTCTGAGGGGGATTCTTTGCTTTGACTATTTTTGGGTTTAGGGGCTTGTTTGCTTTGACTCTTTTTTTCCTCTGGGTTTGATTCCATCAAGGGCATACTATCTCCGTTATTGTCTGAGGAGGTATAAGGATGATGATTGTCTGAGGAGGTATAAGGATGATGGGGGAGGGGTTTATCTATTGCATCCATGCAATCAATGCGATTCATCATGGTGGGGTAGGTGGAGAGGATGATATTTGCTCCGCTTACGTCTTTTTCTTTGGTCAAATCCACTGCACTGGCGTGGGGTAAGTGTTTTTGTATGGCTCGTTTGGCTTGAGTTAGTAAGGATGTACGATCTGCTAAAAATAGGACTCTTTTAATTCTGTTTGCCCTAGTTAAGACATCGATCAGGGCGATCGCTGTCCTGGTTTTCCCTGTACCTGTTGCCATGACTAGCAAGGCTTTACGGGCTTTTTCTTGGTCAAAGATTTCTGTTACCCGTTTGATGGCTTCGATTTGGTAACTTCTCCCCGCTATCTCTTGGTTAGGTAAGACTATCTCAAGGGGTTTACCATGACTCCGACGATAAATCATTCTTTGCAGTTCATCTTTTTTGAGGAAGCCTTCCACGGGGCGAGGGGGATAGTTATGGTCATCCCAAAGATAGGTTTGATAGCCGTTGCTGTAAAAGATAATGGGCCGTTGTTGGAATTTGTTTTCTAAGCAGTCGGCATAGAGTTTGGCTTGTTGTTTACCCAGGTGAGCATCTTTTTGGGTGCGTTTGGCTTCAATTACTGCTAAGGGTAAGCCGTTATCATCCCATAGCACATAATCAATGTAGCCTTTGCCTGTGGGGTTAACGCTTACGGGCATTCCTGTTACTTCATATTCGGTAAAGTCGGGTTGAGTTATATCCCAGCCCATTTCTTTGAGTAGGACATCGATTAGGTATTTACGGGTGTCGGCTTCGTTATAGTCATGGTTATCTTTGACGGCATTATTTGCCTGTTTGAGTTGAGTTATTTGGGCTTTGAGTTGGTTATATTCTTCTTCTGTCTGTTTCTGTCTTTTTTCGGCAATGGTCGCCATTTCTTGGGCTTGAGATAGTTCTTGCTCTAGTTTTTGCAGTTGCGCAGGGGTTATTGGCTCTTTTGGAAGAATATTTACCTCACCCCCAATCTCTCTTTTAGGGGAGGGGGGTAATGAAGGTGTTTGATTTGCTTTAGCTTCTTTTCCTGACGGTTGTTTCTCCCTAATCTCGTTTTGTAAGGGGGAGATATTGCTTGATGAGGGGGGGATAAACTGGAGTTGGGGGAGGTTTTTACCGTTGGGGGAGTAGTAGCGACATAGCCAATAGAGAAAGTGGAATAATTCCTGAGTGATATAGAGTCCGTCTTTTTGACTAATTTTCTGGTTACTGTGGGCGGCACGGTTGCCCATTTTCTGGATGATGCGGATTTTGGGGAAGAGGTTGGGGGAAAGGTTATCTTTAAATGTTTGTTCGTGGATTAATGCCCCTAGGTTATTATCGTAGGGTACTTTTAGGTAGGGGTCATTATCATATAGCCAGATAACGGCTTGTTCGAGGGTATAACGGGCATAGAAGCAACAGGCACGGCTATCGATAAGGGCAAGGTTTTCGACACGGGTGGCACTTTCGTAAATTTCGGGAAAGTCGCTGGTTAAAAAGTCGAAGTTTGATGTCATGGCAAGTTACAGTTATTCTAGGTTAATTATTCAGGGGATAGGGTTGAATTAAAACTTCGAGGGGAATGTTTAGGCTTTCATGTAATGAGCGAATCATCTGTTTACTTAATGCTCGTTTATGAGATAAAATTTCAGATACTTTGGATTTACTGCCGATGTAGGGTATTAGATCAGTTTGTTTGAGTTCAAGTTGTTCCATTCTAAATTTGATGGCATCAATGGGATTTGGTGGGGCAATGGGATAATGCTTTTTTTCGTAGGCTTCTACTAAGGTGGTGAGTATATCCAATTGGTCAAATTCTGGTGTATTTGGCATGGCTTCCATTAGCTGTTCAATTCTGGCGAGGGTTGCTTGATATAGTTCAATATTCATGGTTATTCTTAGGCGACAAAATCATAAACGGGGGTTTGAATAAAATGATGAGGTTGTTTTTTTTCCCTGATGATTTTTTGAATTTGCTCGGCGGTTTCTGGGGAAAAATACTGCTCTCCTGTTTCGGTGTTGACTCTGGCGGGTACGTTTTCAATGATGTAAAATTGTCCGTTAATCTCTAGGGTATAGGTGACTAAGGTATCTTTTAGGTTTTCTTGGTAGTTTGTATTCATTTTATGCCGTTAATGTTACTGGGGTTAGGTGATAAATACGGGCGAGTTGGGAGGCGGTTTTTAAGTCGTTGTTTTGCAAGGCAAGGCGTAGGTTATCGAGTTTTTCGGCTATGTATTCCCCTTGACGGATAATTTTTGTTTGGGTTTTTGTGTTATTCATAGTAAGATTTCTTGTTTACGACTGGTTAATATATCCTCTGAGGTAAGGGGTTTAATGGCGGAAATAGGCACGGTTACAACTCTTAGGGATTCTCCGAGGGCGTTAAATATTTCTAAGATACAGCCTGTTTCTCCTCCTGTGGGATGTTCTACAAAATCAACTAAGGTTGCTATATCTCCTTGTTTTAATTGATGTTGTGGAATGTCACGGGTTAGGGTTATTTCTTCATATAGTTCAATATTCATAATTTTATCCTCGATAAGGTTTTAGGGTGATAAATTGAAATTGTTGATCTATTTCTTTTCTTAACCAAATGGTAACAACGGTTAAGTTTTGATTATTGACTCCTTTTAATTCTCCAATTACTTGGTAATATGTACCGTATTGATCTGTTATATCTTCTTTGGCTTCATTATCTTTAATGATTTCCTGTATTGCTAATTTTAGTAGTTGCCAATTATCAAGGGAAAATCCAGCCTGTGCTAAATATTTCGACTTATCATTTCTCGGTTTAAAGATTAATAAATATTTTGTGATTTTTGCTTCTGGGATAATGGCATTTTCGGGAATTTTCATCTCTATAACTCCCCTTTGAATGCTCTCTGCAATAAGGAGTTAAATAAGTTTTCTGATTCTTGTAATGCTTTTGTATTTTTATATTTTATTTTTCTTAATTCAATAGCATATTGATAAAATTTATCCGCTTTTACTCTGTCTATTTTAGGAATTAATAAATCTTCGATTTCCTTACGGTTAATATTAATAAATGTACTTCCAACCCCTTTATCTTGAAAGTATTGGTATAATTGTTCTAGTGTTAAGTAAATAAATTCGCTGTAGTTTTTATTACTTCCACTCGGTCTAATCGCTGCTAACCCCCTACCAATACAATATTCTTTATTTGCCCAATTTAAACGACCTGCAGTTGCTCCTCTAACACAAAAAAGAATATCTCCCGACTCACAAATTCTAGTAGGTTTATTCGTCCATTGTTTTTCTACTGGACAATTTTCACCAAACTCAGCCGGTCCATTTAGTAAAGGAACTCCTTGACCTTGTGTATTATATGATTCACCCTTTGGTGATTGACCCATAATAATTTTGGCTATTTCACTAAGTTTTACTTTCTCTTGATTTTTTTGTAGTGGATCTCCAAACATATCGAGAAAGATGGACTTTTGTAGTTGTTCGGTAAGGGCGATCGCACTTTTGCGTTTCCTGATGATTTCGTCTGCTTTATCCAATATCTCCGCTATTCTGCGTTGAGATGCGATCTCAGGTAAAGGAATTTTTAAGTTCCTTAATACCTTTAAAGATACAAATTTTTGTGTTCCTCCTTTTGTCTCTCTTTCTAATTGCTTCTTTACAATTGAAGATTCAAGAAAGTATTTAAAAAATCTTGGGTCAACAGAACTATTTTTTAACTTAAAAAGTGCAACATTTTTTATAGAAAATTCTTTATCTACATCAACAATAACAGGATTCCCAATAGTTCCTATCATTGCGAATAAAATATCTCCTTTATCAACTTTGGAACGTTTATTAATTTCAATATAATCTTCAGCAGAAATATATGATACTTCTGAAAAATCAATTGATCCATTTTTGAGATTTTTTGATGTAATTAATGGATAACCAACATTTACATATTTTGGGGTGTCATGAGTTCCATCTCTAATATCTATAACATCTTGACATTTTACAACTTTCCATTCCATCCTGACATCTCCAAAAACAATCAATAATAATACAAAAATCTAAGCCACTTGTTGCCGTGCCTGTTGCCGAAACTCATCTAACAAGAAGAAAAACTTATCAAATCCTGCCTTTTCATCATGACAAGAAAGCATAATCAACTTAGCCCAACGGCTGACACTAAGCACTCTCAGACGTTGCTGTAACCAAGGCTGGAAACTATCATAAAATAACTCCTCCTCCTCGTCTAAATCCACATCCATTTCACTTCTAGCAAACTCATAACCCATCAAAAACATAAATAGATCACTCACAGAAGGACGACCTAAATATATACCAGGTGCTTCTTTTATCTTGTTTAAGATTTCATATAAATTAGACATAATACCATTTTCAGGACATAGCCAAAGGAGTAATTAAACTTAACTTTTTACCTAAATTACGCTTGGCTTCCATTAACTCATAATCATTTTGCAACCGTAAAAAATAACCTTCTGATAAACCAAAAAAACGACATAACCTTAAATCAGTATCCGCCGTAATGCTACGAGTACCCTTGACGATGCCATGAATACGATTAGGTGGTACATTAATAGCACGGGCTAAAGCATTTTGACTCATACCTAATTCCACTAAAAATTCCTCTTTTAGTATCACCCCTGCATGGGGATTATTAATTAAATTTTCACTCATAATTTTAATGATAATCAACGATTTCTACTTGATAAGCACTACCATTTTCCCACCTAAAACATAAACGCCATTGTTGATTAATACGAATACTATATTGTCCATTACGATCTCCAGATAAAGCCTCTAAACGATTACTAGGCGGCAATCTTAAATCATCAAAACTAATAGAAGCATTCAACTGACGTAATTTTCTTAAAGCCCTTGCCTGTATATCACGAGGCAATTTACGAGAATATTTACCTTGCCATATTTTTTCTGTTTCCTTACAAGCAAAAGACTCAATCATTAACAGTGAAAATTGGTATTTAGTACATACCTGATAATAACATGAGATCAGTTGACAGTGAAGTTTATGGCAACATATGTTCTAACTCCTGTAAATCCCTCATAATTTCATTTTCTAAAGTGGTTAAGTTACCTAAAATCACCCTAGGAGACTCATAACTAACCTCCTCATATTCCACCTCCTTATAACGATTGATAGACAAATCATAACCATTTTCCGCTATTTCCTCCCTCGGCACAAAAAAAGCCTTATCCTTGCGATTATTATCCTTACTTACATCTCGACTATGCCACTTAGTGATAATGTCAGGAATATCATTTTCCTCGACTGGTTGACGCTTATCATCCAAAGATAAACCATCCCCAGACATATCATAAAACCAAACCGCATCAGTGCCACCTACCCCCGTCTTAGTAAACATCAACACCGCCGTAGAAACCCCAGCATAGGGCTTAAAAACCCCTGAAGGCATAGAGATAATCCCATCCAACTTATGACTCTCTACTAGGGTTTTACGGAGGGTTTTATGGGCGTTTGACGAACCAAATAACACCCCATCAGGTACGATTACCGCCGCTCTTCCCCCCTTCTTCAACAACCGCAAAAACAACGCCCCAAATAATAACTCCGTCTTTTTGGTACTAATTACCTTGGTCAAATCCTTAGCGATGGTATTAGCATCCAAAGATCCCTTAAAAGGAGGATTAGCCAAGATTAAAGTAAAGGCTTCCGATACCTCCGAATGTTCTTGGGCTAAAGAATCCCTTGCCTCAATTTTCGGGTCTTCAATGCCGTGTAACATCATATTCATACTACCTATGCGCAACATGGTTGCGTCAAAGTCAAAACCGTGGAACATCTCCTCGTTAAAATGCTTACGGTTGTCGGGATTATGCAAAACATAACTTCCCTCGGTGTCCTTCTGCTGACGCAGATATTCCGCTACCGCCACCAAAAAACCCCCCGTACCACAAGCAGGGTCACAAATTACCTCATGGGAAGAAGGACTCATTAATTCCACCATCATCTTGATAATGTGGCGAGGAGTGCGAAACTGTCCATTTGTCCCTGCGGTGGTGAGCTTTGAAAGCATATACTCATACAAATCCCCCTGCAAATCGATGTATGTTTTATCCTGAGACTCATTAGCCTGTTGGGTCAGTAACTCAAGCATCTGGTCAACCTGTTCCACCACATTCGCCAATAGGGCAGGGTTAGCGATAAAAAATACCGCATCTTTCATGTGTTGGGCATAAGCACCCCCTTCCCTACCGATGGTTTTGATAAAAGGAAAAGCTGAATCCCTTACTGTCACTAACATATCTGCAGGGTTTTGATTTTTGAAGGCTGACCAACGACAATGGTTATTTTCTGGGGTAAAGGTGGGATTGTCTAAAGTACCCCCCAAGCGTTTTATCTTCTTCTCTTGGGCTAATTGTAAGTCATCTAAACGTTTGATAAAGAGTAGATAGGATATTTGCTCTATCACTGAAAGTGGGTTGCTAATACCGTTATTCCAAAACGTTGTCCACAGTTTATCAACTTTAGATTTTAACTCACCTGTAATCATTTATGGGGATACCTTTAGTTTGCTTCTCTTCCCTATTGTCCTTGATTACCAGATAATTATCAATGGGATTTTCCTTTCAAAGAGTGGGTGCAAACATAGGCTTCCCTGATGATGTTGGGTTTGAGTCTTAACTATCATAATTCATTATTTGGCGGTGCTTAATTGTGGTATGAAATATATTTAGTGATGCTCAAAACTGAGACATGAAATATTATCACCATTGCAAGAGTGCCCATTCCCTGCCTAAACGAGAAATCATATTTAAAATCAGCAACCCCCATATATCTATTTTTTCTGATAAATAGATTGATTTATCCTATGATATGGGTAAGCTAAGGGCTTGTCACCATTTGCAAAATATAGCTTTCAGAGTTTATTGGTACTGGCTTTCTCTGAGGATAAGCATCTATGCTTGTCTTTTGTATTTTGAGAGTATGCCCCTACCTCTGTCCCATCACAAATCTACCTATATGATTATGAAAAAAACAACAAAAAGACTTAATTTATCTTTAGCTTTAACCTTCTTGGCGATCGCCCTAACCTCCACCATCGTAAAAGCTCAAAATGCTAGACAGCCATTACCCATGAGAATTTCAACTTCAGAGGGTTACTACGAGCTAACTGTACCAGATACCCAAACAACTCAGTCAGCTTACGGCGGTAAATTAAGAAGATACGATATTCATATCGCTAAAATGTTTGAAATCACCCACCGTGATTGTCTTCAATTTCAAGATAGCGGTAGGGAGTGGTCCTACTATGCAGGAAATGGCAATATTTACATGGGGGATTTTTCGATTTCCTGCCGATTAGCTAACGACATTGTTAGTGCTTATGGATTAGGTACGTCTCAAAATACCCCCATTGTTTATGGACAAGGAGAATCTGGTCCTCCTATTACAAGAAATGTTGCTGTTCCTACCCTCAACCTCGTTGGTCAAAAACAAGATAGATGGATTAATTTTACCAAGAATTTTAAACCCACCTTTCGTTAACTCTCAATTCATCCCTATCCTTCTACAGGACAGAAACATAGGGTTGGGATGAATTGACTACACTTGGTTAAAGTTTAAATCTAGGGATAACTGCCCAATGCTGATATTCCCACGCTTTCTGGTGTGATAGCCCAGATGACAGCCTGTGCAAAGACACACCAAATTGTCCTCCCTATTATCCTCTGGTTGGTAGTTACGGTGATGGACAACCAAGGTTAGTTTAGCGCGGTCTGATTTGCTCAGATGAGCAGTTTTATCTCCTGGTTTAAGACACTGCATTCCACACTTCTGACATCGCCATTTTGCCTTCTGTTTGAGGGTAAAGGCAATGTCCGTCCAGTTTCTAGGGTAACGACTATTACTCATCATGAGTCTTGGTTATTGTTTTTTCCTCATAATTATCTAAAACATTATTACAAGGAATATCTAAATTATATCTTTGTCTAAATAATAACTCTCGGAGTTAGCACAAAACTACAGCTCCTTAGCTTTACCCCCATAGCCCTAAATATCTATACGGTATTAATCATAGATTTGCTTCAGTGCTAACTCAATTAACTTAGAGCAATCAGTACCCTTTTGTTTAGCAGATAATTCCAAAAATTTTTTAGCACTAGGGGTAATATGGATACCACAAGTAACCCTTACTTGCTGATTTTCAGAGTACATCCCCACACCTCTTTGCCCCTTTCTTCTGAGAAATAGAGATTGTGGCACCTCGATCCCTTCAATAATTTTTTGATGTTGACGATAAAGGGCTTCTACGCGCTCACTAATCGATATATCATTTTTGGCTTTTAACTCTTCTAACTTTTGTTTTAACCTAGGGTCAATAGACAAATTAAATCTCACCTTATTCTCGTCGTAAATTGGTGTAAACAACTTTTTTTTCATAACGATTTATTACCACCATTAGTTTGACCAATACGATCATCCCACACTAAACTTTAATCAGGAAAAATAACCTTCCTTCGATTCTCCAAAAGTTAAAACTCAGCTTATTTTTGGCTTATCCATTATCCAACTCTTATCCAACACAACAAGCACTTTATTTAATAATTATTTAGCTCCTGTGACTACTAGAGCGATTTTCCAACGTTTTTGTTTCTTTTTTTTAGCTTTATCCAACACTTAGAATAAACGAAAGCGAATAGTAAAAGCTATAATCTATACAAGGAGAGACTTTAACTCTTTGTTTTACCTCTAATTTACTTTGTATTTGTAAAGACCCCTTATCGTCGGACTGTTTTTTGCAAAAGTGAAATTGTTGGATATAATATTAATAACTTACTAGCTAATACTTATTACAAGAGCAGTTTTAGCTATTGTGACTACAACAAATAATTTTTAGAGCAATGAATCAGCCATATCCAACTTTATACGAATACTTTACTAGCCAAGAATTTCAGTCTTCCGTTAGTAAAATTAATTGCATCAATACATCTATACTAAGATTTTATTTAACTGGGCATAAGGAAAAAAAGGTTAGAGGGCAAAGATTAACCAAAAAACAAATTGAAACCCAGCTAGTAAAACTAAAAGATATTTCTGTTGACCAGTCTTTCGACATTGAATATCATCTATCTTTGGTAGAGAAGGGCTGCAAGATGTATGGCAAAGACACAAAAGCGAAAATGAAGGCAGACATTTCCTATGCCAGAGTCTTTTTTGAATTTGTAAAAAATTCCTTGCCTGTTTCTAGTCAAGGAGAAGAAGAAGCTGAATTCATATTGCCCTATCGACAAAAAATTATGGATAAGTCGATGTATAAACAAAAAAGTTGTAGTGTTAATCGTCAGATCATCCTGGAAAATAAACCTTATAAGTTTATTAATGAGTTAAAAGATAAATATCCACATTTGTCAGAACAGGAGTTAGTGGACAAATCAACTGAAAGTTTAGCTGAAATATTTGATATTTTAAATAGCTTTGCTGAGTTTAGAAAAAACAAGGAAAAGTTAAGAGATAGAACTATCAATACCAATATAGATGTAGTGAGAAGATTCTTTGGTTGGTGTAAAGAGGAAACTGAGTTAACCATTGATGAATTAGTTATTACTAAAATAATACCTGTGATTGATCCTTACATTAATAATTACCAAGATGAGGATGAATTAGATGATAACTTTGTGACTGAGTTAGCCAAGAAAGAATGGCTGTTAAAATCAAAGATTAACCGAAAAACAAAGTCGTTTATCAAATTACTTAATCGGTACTTCAACACTTATATGGCGGAAACTACAACAGGAGCAAAAGTTTTAGTTTGTAATGCTTTAATCGCTTTTACTAAGTATTTATACCACGACATAACTGATGAAGACGAAGGAGATGATTATCAAGATATTAAATTAATTAATAGACTTAAAGCCTACAGACGAAATTTAGAGAAAGATAACTGTGATGAGGACGATGGTATCGTACCGCCGTTTAGCAGAGAGGAAACTATACAGGTAGCGATGAGACTGAAAAAGTTAGCTGACCAAGATTATGAATATAACAGTGGTTATAAATATAATCGAGGGAATAAACTAACTAAGTTTTCTAAAGCTCTCCACTTACAAAGTTTTTTGCTGATTGGTTTAATGGTATTTATGCCTACAGACCGCAGTAGAACTTACCGAGAACTAACTTTTGGCAAAACTTTGGTCTATGGTCTTTATAACTACGAAACGGCTAATTTTACTCCTTATGATCAATTACAAAAAGAAGAAGTAACAAAATCAAAATACTACATCCATCTTTTACCCCAACAATACAAAACGGGTAAAACTTATGGTGAGTTTTGGTATGAGATTGAAAATATTGATTTTGGAGATGGTACTTTCTTTTACGACTACCTCAACAAATGGTTATTTGAAGGTTATCGTGATGTTTTAGCAACAGCAGGTAAAACTGATGCGGTATTTATCAGGTCTAGGTCTGGAATCAGTTTTCGGGATAGTAACCGCTCCAAATTTGGGAGTTATGTCAGATCCATATTTTTTCGTCTCACTAATTACAATCTTTCTCCCCACAGCCTAAGAAGTATATTTGTTACTTACATTAACAATCTTGGTCTTAGCGATAAAGAAAGAGAGTCTATCGCTTACATCATGCACCATAGTAAGGAAATGGCTGACAAAGTTTATAACAAACAAACATCGAGGGAAAAAATGACTATCGGTGTCACTTTTATGAAGCAAGAAAACAGTCTTTTTCAAGCTCAATAAATAAAAATTCTGCATTATTTAGTCCTATGATTAACATCTGCAATGCAGAACGCCCACCACAACCCATAACTCCTAATCCTCACTCTTTTCTTCTGTTGGTGTTTCAGCCGTTGGATTTGACAATGATTTGGCGTGAATATAGAGTTAGTGGTGACAAGTAACTAAACTACCCTATACTTTGAGCGTAGGGGCTTCCCATAGCACATTTTCCGTGATAATTACTCAACTAAGTTATTATTGAGGTAATAACTTAGTTCATATCTATTGATTATGCCTAGTTCTTTACCAAAATATTCTGGTTTGATTACTGAGCATCAGTTATCAATGCTCAATGAGTTTATTAGTCTTCATGATGGAGTATCCAAAGCGAGGGTTTTAGGAAGGTTGTTAGAGGCTTGGCACGATGCTGGCAAACCGATTTTGGAAAATCGGGATGGTACTTTACGAGATCTGGCCTTACAGTTTGAGCAGTTGGATTTAGATGCTTTAGTGAAGCAAAAGGTGAGCCATTATTTAGATACTCATTTAGATTCTTTAGTTAATAACTTAGTGGAGAATAAGTTAAGACCTTTATCACATTTAGATAGTAAAGAGGATCTAATAGATAGTAACTTGGTTAACAATAAGTTATTAACTAATGGTAAGGAAGATAATATTACAACTGATGACGATGTTGGGGAGCAAGGGGCGTTAAAAGTCATTCCTGATATTTCTATGGATGAAGATCAGGGGGAAGTTATTTCTTCATTGGTGCAGGAGGATTCCCTGGAAGCAAAACAGGAATCTGAAACGGTTAACAATAATAGTGCTAACTCAATTAATACCTTTACTGATAAGGCTAATGGCCAAGATAATGGTTTAGCTCAGACCCAAACTAACAAGGGTAATAACAAAGATACTAACCTGACCAATAACTTAAGTAATGAAAATACTGCCTCTAGGGATAAAGATGATACCCAAGATATTGACGTAGTTAATACCTTTGCTGACAAGGATAATACCCAAGGTGTTGACGTAGTTAATACCCTTACTGATGACCAAGATACTAGCTTAATTAAGACTCTTAGCAACAAAGATGATAACGAAAGTAATAACTTAGTTAATACCTTTCGGCATAAACACATTGAAGCAAATCAGAATTTAATTAATAGTGAAGTTATTAACCAAACTGATGTTAGTCATATTCCCGCTGACTTTTTAGCTTTACCGAAGGGTAAGGTACAAACTAAGATACTGGCTCAAGCTCTTGGCTTAAGTTCCCCTGCAAGGGTAACCGATTTGGCTAGTGGCAAGAGAAAAGCACCTTTCCCTGAGTTTTGGGATTATATGAAGGTAGAAACAACCATCAAAACTACTAAGAATGGTAAGCACACCAATTTTTATGAGTGGTTTAAAGTGCGCTGATGCGGCGGAAACATCGGGTTAGTGTCATGAGGATGCAAGTGAACTACTATATACCAAATCAAAGGTTATGGTGTTGGCTTTCTACCCAAAGAAATGCTTTTAAATCTTCGTAGATTATTGAGTCTTACTTTCTGGCGATAGGCTTTATCCCTCGTTCCGAAGGTCCTAAATAAAAAATCCTTGACAAGCATTGAATGGTAATAAATGATTTCAAGGAATAAAGTATCCGTCAAACCTGAGTTGGGAATAAACTCAAAGCATAATTTGTTCTCGTCCAACAACTTTAAAATTCATGTTCTTATAGGGGTTATAATTGCATTTTAGACAAAAAAACTGTGAACAAAAAAACAAGACTAGGGCAAATTGTAGCTCTTCTAAGTAGTAGTGCTTTATTAGCCTTTTCAATTTCCCCTAATGAGGCAATCTCCCAGACTACAAGTAGCTTTGAAATTTCTCAGAGAACAGGCCCAAATCGTGGTTGGGTTCGATGTAGTGTGACAGGTTTACAAAGAGGACAATTAGCCGTT
Source organism: Cyanobacterium sp. IPPAS B-1200 (assembly GCF_001747005.2). Lineage (NCBI taxonomy): Bacteria > Bacillati > Cyanobacteriota > Cyanophyceae > Chroococcales > Geminocystaceae > Cyanobacterium > Cyanobacterium sp. IPPAS B-1200. The sequence continues at coordinate 6,604 of NZ_CP182903.1, read as the reverse complement.
CGGAATGAACCTGCAGGGCCTGCCATCGTTGGCTTAGACAACGGTAATACGGTTCTAGGTTTTATGGGTTCTGGTACGTTTATCGTTAAGAATAATGTTGTTTGGAACATGGTTAAAGTGATTCAGGGACCAAACAGCCGTGTGAACAATCGTGAAGGTTGGGTTAATTCAGACTATTTAGATTGTGACCTTCAATCTCTTTAGTTTGTAACTATCTATATTGGGGTTGTTGTGAAATAAGGACTGAAATTTTCAGTCCTTATTTAAGGCGTTTGAGTAGCATTTGTACAAGAAACCCCGATAAGAACTGTACCAATTAAACCCTCTAAAAATTATCACCCTCAAACGCTTGAAATCTCGTAGTAGATTTCTGTACCAAATAGACCTTTGTTAACAATACCGTTTTGAAACATTATGGGATTAATAATTTAAAATAATTCTGAAATTGTTGTCTCAGAAAGATTTCAGCCTAGATTGCCCCTAGTAACAGCTTTGCTAGTTTTTCCCCTAGCTTACGTTTTGGTCATTTGACCTAGACTTTGGCTAGAACGGGTCGCACTGCACTATTTTACACGTATCTCGGCTCAACCCCGTTTACGCTTGCGAAGAGAGATAACACCAAAAGCACCTAAGCCTAAGATCCCAATCAGAGAAGTGGGTTCAGGGACGGCTTGTGTCTCGTTGAAGGTGAAGTTATCCATGGCAAAGTGTGTGTCTGAAACGGACAAATTTGGATTTTGAACTCCACCAAAGGAGGAAAATCTTAATCGATCAACACCAAGAAAATTAAAGTCAAACCAAGTAGGACTTGTGGTGTTTACAACAACTGTCTGTGAATATAGATTAGTTCCGCTATTAAAACCTTCCACTAACACAGAAAGACCATCGTTCCAAGCTGCTGTTAGGAAAGCACCATTAAAGTCAAATAGACTACCAGTTATCTCAGCCGGATTAGCAAACGAATTGAACGCTACGTAATCTCCTGAAACTATCCCTTTCTCATAGCCATTTCCAGGCTGGCTAGTGCCTTTGAGTACCCAAAAGTTGCTCCAGTTTAAACCACCATAGCCGTTAGGAATTTCAGCCGATGAGCCTTGAGTAACGTCGTCAAATGTCAAAACAACTGCTTGTGCAGTTCCTGCTACTGATAGAGCAATTACAGCCGTTCCAACTGTAGCCATTGATAATTTTGCTAGTGAATTTACTGTAGCCATCTTGCTTAGTCCCCTTTTAAATTGGATTATGTGTAATTAACATTTTATTGTAGAGGGCTTCCCTAGCTTTACACCGAAAAGGTAAGGATTTTTGCCCCCTACCTTCTCTTTTTTGATAATCTTACAAGATCGTTTTTCTGAATTTTGAACTCTTTACCTTTAAGAATTTGGAAAATGAATCGATTTTTTTCTACCTGAAAAGAGAAAATTTAGGTACAATTGTGAACAGGTCGCCAAACCGTAACACACTCGTACCTCTTTTCCCCAAATCAATGATAATAATTATCACATCATCAGTACATTCAAGCTATAGCATCTTCAGAAAGGGCAATAAGCATATATACCCAGACACGGATGTCCATAACTATTCACATGATAACAACATAAATGTAAAGTTGCAACCTATTATAGAGGGCGATTTTACTACGTTTGAGAGTAATACACTTAAACTATTTACCTCTATAAAGTCTTTACATAAGAGGGTTTACAAGATTTATAACCCAAATAACAAATACCCTATTATAGAGTGTCATTACTGTGTGCAGAAATGTATAGAGGATGACTTAAGAAGGGCAATAAAAGCCCTAAATGGTCGAAGTTACAAGTTAAGTAAACCTTGCAACAGATGCTCAGGGCTTAAGGGCTTCATAGAGTTTAAAGACAAAGATTCAAGGAGTCGATGTAGTCGATATAGGCGGCTTCTGCCCCCTTATGAATTGAAAGCAATGGTGGGGGGTGAAAAGTAATGAAAACTTTACAAGTAAGGAAACAGGAAACCCTAGAATATCTCAGTACCGCTGGCATAAGTGAATTTTGGTTTAAAAGAGGTACTTATGAATTCTTCAAAGGAATAGTCGTTGATGGTGACATCGAGTTCAGGGCTACCGAGAAGAATAAATACTCCATCAAAAAATTTGGGCTTGATAGTCAAGAAGGCGGCCAGACGAGGTCATGGTCAAATAAACCTATTAAGAATGGGTTTGAATTTATTGACAACTTGACAAGAAAAAATAAAGGCGGTGGATTTTTTGGATGTGGAGATCCTTCATCTCCATTCCCCCTAAAACCCTATCAAAAGTTATCCACCCAAGTAATTACAGAGATAGATGACTTACCAAGGGATGAGCAATTAAAACTATACCAGAGCTTCTCAGAGGTAACAGGTCTAACTCCTTACCTCATCTCAAGTGGTGGTAAGTCCATACACCTTCATATACTCCTAAATGAACCAACATCCATGGAGAAGGTCATTTATTTACGGCGGTTGTTATGCCTTGCCTTGGATGGAGATCCCATGGTAACTAGACCACATCAACCCTTTAGATTTCCATGGTCTTATCGCAAGGAAAAGGGTAATTATCAAGAGATTTTGCAAAAAGGTAAAGCCTATTCTTATGATGAAGTTTTGAAGGGCTTAAAGACCTATTTTGACTATGTAGAATTAACTTTTCCTAGTGATATTACCGATAGTTGGTGGTCTTGTCTTGAGAGGATTTTAAATAGTGACAAGGTTAATGGAGCAAGGAAAGCTAATCCCATAACCAAAGAGGAAAAATTAGATAATCTCAAGAAAGCTCTTGATGAGGGATTGACTAAAATCTATATTCCTTTGGATGATTCTGAGGGCGATCGCACTCAAGCCAAGAGTAATAAAATCCATGAGACTAAACAGGAGAGGAAGGAGCGGAAAATAAGAACCAGAGAAGAAAGAAAAAATAGGGATGAGAGAAGCAAGGAAGCCGTCAAAATTGAAAGAGAAAAGATTGATTATCTTTTAACCATTATCCCACCGAGGATAACAGGAAGTGGTACCTATGAGCTATATCGAATATTATTTAAGGGGATCGCCAATATCCTTGGTAATAGTGAAGCCATAGCCTTGGCTTATAGGCATTCCCCTAATGGGGGTGACTGGCAACAATATATCGAATCATCCTCTGGTAATTTTGGATGGAATACCATCATAAAAACTGCATCAGAATGGGGTTTTAATCCTGATACCGATCAGGTATGGAAGGCATTCAACCTCAAAAGTAAAATCTTAGAGGAGCAAGGAAAGCCACCGTTATTTGATGCACCATGGTTAAAAGATAGCCTTAATTATTTGGTTAATATTTTGTACCCATGGCAAAATCAAGAGCTAGGATTAGAAACCATAATACCCATAGATTCTGAGGAGCTAGGATTAAAACCCATAACACCCATAAACTCTGAGGATCTAGGATTAAAACCCATAATACCCATAGATTCTGAGGAGCTAGGGTTAAAACCCATAACACCCATAGACTCTGAGGAGCTAGGATTAAAACCCATAATACCTATGGACTCTGAAGATCCAGAAAAAGATATTAGGCTTAATGTCTTTGGTATAGTTAAGAATTATTTAGGCTTTACCGAGGCGGTTAAATTAGCAAAAATTCATTGTCCAGATGTACCAGAATGGGATGGTAAATTAGCAGAATATTGGTCAGGGGAGCAACAAATCGGCTCTTTAATCTTCCATGCCAAAAAGATTAAGGGATGGGTACCAGAAGACGATAAACGATGGTTAGAGCTTCAGAAAGATGTCTTTAAACATGAGACTCTTAAGCGTAATAAGAAATACTCAATATTTAGCCCTGACCATCTCATTGACAATCGCTTTATATCCGATGCCATTGTGGATGACATTATTAAAAATGACATTGATTTTAATAATTTAATCTATGCTATCAAGTCGCCCAAAGGTACAGGAAAGAGTTACTTCTTAAGCAATATCTTGAGGGAATGGATCCAAAATCAACCCATAGTAGTTGTCTGTAATAGGGTTGAATTACTTGGCAGTCTATCCAAAGAGTTAGGACTGACAAGTGTTGAGGCGATGTTGGATAACGGTGGTTTCCTTGAGACTGCAATTAATAATGGTCAATCCTTAGCTGTCTGTATTGATTCATTATGGCGATTGTCAAACCATGATTTAAGCAATTATTTCATTATTTGTGATGAAGCTGAGTCAACCACCGACTCATTACTCAACAGTAAAACCTATATTAAAAAAGTTCGGCCATTGGTATGGTCAACCCTTTCAAAGATAGCCACCAACTCAAAAGGAATAATCTTATTGGATGCTGATTTAACTGATACAGCGGTGAACTACTGGAAAGATATATCAGGTTTTGCTACCCGTAAGATTTTAAACACTTACAATCCATTCCATAGAAAGCTATACCCCTATACTGGCAAAGGCAGTGAGGAGGCGTTTAGTTATCAGTTAAGACAAGATTTGTCAGTTGGTAAAAATATCTTCTTAATAGCTGATTCTTGTACCGCAGCTCATGCTTTTTATGAATTCTATAAGGATAAATATAAAACGGTTTGCTACTCTGCCCCTAACCTCGGTAATAATCCTGATTTAAGGCGGTTCATCAAGAATAAGGGTCAAGCTATCAAAGATGAAAATATACAGCTATTCATTGCTACCCCAGCCATCCAAAGCGGTATATCCATTGAGTTAGATGATTATTTTGATAGTGTTTATGGCTATTTTGTGGGGGTCTCAACTCCTGATATAGCTCGACAAATGTTAGGGCGCGATAGATCTAACTGCGACCGCCATGTTCTCTATCGTAAGGTAGGCATAGGTTACAGTGCTGATTATGACCCTGAAAAGATCTTAAAAAATGATACTGCTTTGACCAATGAGTTATTGGAATCGGTTAGTTATGTTGCTACTGTTCAAAATTTAACCAATGACCAAGCAACTGAACTGGTAAAACAATATATTACTAACGACTCTGAGCTTAAGACTATTAATCAGCGCTATCAGTCCATCTACAAAGCCCGTACTAACATCCAAAAACGATATTACGGTGAATTGCTTATGGAGGGGTTAGAAGCTGAGGGATATGAGCTATGTACTCCTCAATGGGGCAATGATGATTGCTACAAGGCCATAAAGGAAAAAAAAGAGGAGTTGATTTTACTTGAGGCTCAAAGGTTTTTTGATGCTCCCTTAATCGGTGAGATGAAAGCCCAAGAGCTAAAACACAAAATGTCTCGCAATGACAAGGAACGCGCGATGTTAAACAAGTTTTATTTTAACCAGCGGTGTCCTAACCTTTTAGATAAATTAACTATTGAGGTCATTGTGGATGAGATATTTAAGAATGGTCAAGAGACTATCCAAGGCATTGAAAACTATTATTTTGCCAATAACCCAGAGGTAGCCCATAATCTATCGGTTAATAAAATATCTGCGAGGGTAGCCCAAAGCCATAAAAGCGGTATTTTTCAACTAGAGGGCAATCAACCAGCGATGGTGGCTCGACTATGGGATTTGATTGGCGGTGATAGTTTCCTTGAAATGGCTAAATTTGATAATGATACTGCTAGGAGTATTGTCATGGGATGGGGCAATGTTACTCGATGCTTACTCCGTAATTTTGGGGTGAGATGGTCTAAAAGTTCTAAATTTGTCCCAGTCATTAGAAAAGTAGCTTTGCTCTTTGGACACACAATAGAGGCCTTACCCCGTGAACATGGTCAGTCGAGACAATATTTCATTACGGAAAACCATAAGACATTGGCACCCGTAGAGTTAGACCAAACTAAGGAAGGGATAACCTGGGATACGGTCTTATGGTCAATTACTGATAGGTATTCTGAAAAGATTGAACTTAAGAAAGATTATTTTGATGACATGATAAACGACCAGAAAAGTAAAAATGAACCAAGGAAAAACGAGGGCAGTATTATTAATGGTTCTATAAGAGATTTAACATCTACTGGAACGCCTTATAATAAAGATGAAGTATGTGTTTCAGCCGTGTCAGTAGCTAGTTACTCTTTTGAGACAAATTCTCCTTCGGAGCAAGATTATTTAGAAGTAGGAAATAATCTAAATAATCAATCAATTAATAATAGTAATAATGAGGTAATTAATCAAAATCTTAGGGATTGTTCAGAGAATAAAGATAGAGGCGATGGTATAGAAAATAATGATGGGGGCGATCTTACCCAGAATCAGGATAAAAGCAATTGTTTAGAGAGTTATCATAAGGGCGATCGCACCCAGAATCAGGATAACGGCAATTGTTTAGAGAATTATCAGAGGGGAGATCGCCCTCAGGATGAGATTACAGATAATAAAGCCGTTCCTAGCCCCGTTAAGCTCTCTGAGGCGATGGTTAAGGGTAATGAGTCGTTTAATCACAATCAACTAAAAATAGGGGCAACGATAAACTATGAAACCGAATATATTTTGGGTGGTGGTCACAGAATTAAAAGCTGTGGTTTCGGGATAATAAAAGACATCTTCACTTTGTGGGGTGATAGATGGCTTAAGCTCTCGAATGGAGTTGAAGTTCGAGCTAGGACAGTTACACGAATCTTCTCTTAACCTTTATTCTAGC
>NZ_CP182902.1:0-29780 GCF_001747005.2 Cyanobacterium sp. IPPAS B-1200 | reverse complement strand
GTGAGTATCCAGTTTGATATTGCTTCTTCACTAATCCAGAATGTTAAACTTCCCCTATTTTTTAAACCTTGGTTATACTCTGACCAATTTTTCAGACGATATTTTTGTTTCATAGTATTATCGGGATTTAAGACATTCTATTTTCTATCTTGAGTTTAGACTAAATCTAATTTTAAACGCTGAAACCCTTATATGACCTATGTTTTATATTTTTTATATTAAACGGATAAGAATAGTAAAAATCCTGCTGTACAAGGATCATAGCTTCTTATAGTTTAAATTAGTCTAAAGTACAGTTCTATTTTATATACAACCAACCTTTTTTCCTACTCATTCATGCAACAAAGCCGAATAAATCTATAATCAAAATTGAGCAATAATTATAAAGATTTGGTTGAAAGTATTATAAATTTTTAGCCTACCTGATATTCGATTGTATTTGATCTAGCTCGATTATTTGATCTTTAATCCACCTTGAATGTACTTCATTGGTTTTGACCATCTGTTGATATATCAATTCATTTTCTTGAATAAATTCTTCTAATATTAATATTGACTTTTGAACAAATTTATCTGTAACTTTTAAACGTTCTTCAAAATAATCAATTATGTTTTTAAATACCTGTTCATAAATATCATCTATTGATTCATTAATTTTTTCTAATCCTTTATTTAAAACTACATTTTTTTCACTATCTCCAAAAATACTGCCAATTGCTCCTCCCCCAATCCCTGCCAAAGCCATTTCAATAAAAATACCACCTGGAATTAACAATGCAATTAGCCCTCCTAATATAGCACCTCCGAGGGAAGCTCCAAAAACGCCCAAAAACTTTGTATCCTCAGAATTTAACGAGAAATTAAAACTAAAATCTTCAAATTGATTGACAGTAGAGAATTTGAAATTTTTAAAACTATTTAAAGGGATAGCTACATCTAAAGATTCAATTTTATCTTGAATAGCCTGTAGATGAAAGTTAATTTCTTCGTTTAAGCCAAACAGATAATCTTCTAAAAGTTTGGACATTATTTTGTCACAAAAATTTTCTTGAAAATCTTCAGAAAAATCTTTAACAAATAATTCAGCATAATGACGTATTCTATCTTGCTTATCTTTCTTTTTTGATTTCCATTGCTCACTTTTTTCCTCTAAATTAACCGTCAAATTCTGCATCCATTCGTTCCAATAGTCAGGTATTTGTTCGACAACATCTTCCACTAAACTATTTATTAATATATTTATCTTCACATTCCGTCCTGTCATATCTCCAATACAATCAAACATTACTTCTTGACCATTTTTATAAATGCTTAACTGATTTGCTAAATTGTTTGTGAAGTGATTAAGCTCTAAATTGCACTGAATAATCAAATCATGAATTAATTTTTTATTTTGTTCAAGTCTTATTGAACCTCTTTCATTTAACAAAAATGTTTCGACAGATTTAGTGAAATGTTGAAAAGACTTTAAATATTCATTTTCAGTCTTGCTTAAAATACTTTCTAAAGCTAATTGAGCAGAAACAAAATGAATGCGATTATCCCCTTGTATTAATGGTTTTTGTCCCATTATTAACTTTTCTATTCTTTGTTGAACACCTTGACGATCTTCTTCTTTGCGGAGTAAATCAATAAAATTAACTACCATAAAAATATTGTTAGGAAGCTGAGTATCATCACCATTATTAATTTCTAATTTTATCTCTTGTAATAATTCACGTTCTCCCAATGTTAGAGGACGTGAAGCATTCGTGATAAAAACGATGGCATCTGTATCCTTGATTAATTGCTTTGTGATAACACTTCTGTCTGGATGTTCATTAAGTCCGGGAGAATCAACCAATTCAATACCATATTGACAAATGCTTAAATTGGGATGTTCTAAAATAATTTCTTGAATTGTGGAATTAGTCAATTCTGTCGCTAAACTTTCAATGGCACTGTCTTCAGGAATACTTGCTTTTTCTTGATACTCTTCAAAGGGGATTTCTATTTTTTTCCCATTTTTATAATGACAAAAAACCTTTTTTTCATTACCATGTCTTAAAATCGTAATTGTTCCACTACAAGGAATAGCTCTTGCTGGTTGGATTTCTTCTCCTAACCAAGCATTTAACAAGGTTGATTTACCTTGACTAAACTCACCAATGATAGCAATTCTAAAACGTTGAGAATTAACTTTTTTTAATGTTATTTCTATTTCTTTTAAAAAAGATCTTGAAATAATTGTTTTTTCAACTCCTTGATTAACTAGGTGCATTAACTTATCAAAGTGTTGTTGTATGTATTGAGTTTTCTCTTGATATTTTTTAAATTCATCATAGTTGGAAATAGAGATATTTTTTTTAATGAATTTATGAACACTATTTTTAGTATTATCATCTTCAAAAGGTAATAAACTATTTTCTTTTTGATTTTTTATCTGTTTAGAAAAGCTATTTCTTTTTAAATAGATGCCAATAATTATTACAAATGTAATGATACCCATTCCCAACAAAAGAGGCGAAATTTTCAAATCTTGTTTTTCTGTGGTTTGAGTGTTGGAAGATGGAACTTGTATGATAAAGATGTTTTCCATGATGATTTGATAAATTACCTCTTTACTTTAGGTTAAGTTTATTATTACTTAATAAGTTACAATGCTAGAACTATTAATATAAAATATCAACGCCACTCAGAATGTTATTTAAGTTTCCTCCAGTAATTGAAGCTGGTATGAAAATGGGAAAATACCTACAAGTTTTTTCTTCTACAGGTGTTCCTTTAGGAATAGCGCGAGATGCAAAAACTGGACAATTTATAGGTCATGCGGTGGGATTTATCACAGAAAATGGATTGTCTTTTAATCCCATAATAGCACCTTTACAAGTTGCTAATATGCTTCAAACCCATTTGGGTTTTCAAGCGGTTCAAGCAAGTCTAGGAGCTTTACAAGCAACTACTGCAATTATAGGGGTTGGTGTTGCTGGAACTGTTGTTTTATCGGCTGTAAATTTATACCAAACTATTAAGCTCAGAAAAGCAGTAGAAAGATTAGAGTTAAAGGTTGAAAATGGGTTTATTGATTTAAAAAACGCTTTAGGCGATCTGGGTTCAGAAATTATTGAACATATCGATCAGGTAGCGAGTGATCTTAAATTTGAACAGCATCGTCTTATTTTAATAAGGGCTTATGGGTTATTTACACAAGCTCTTAATCGTTTTAATTCAGCTGTGAAATTACAAGATACTCAGCGTAAAAATTCAGAAATTGATGCGGCTAGAGGAATGTTATTTGAGTCTTTAGCAGATTATCGTAATCCTCAGCTATTGGACGATCTTTCTTCTTGTGGGAGTTTGAGAAGATTTGAGTGTTCTTGGTTAATAGAGCGGATAATAATCAGTACGTATGAAATACAAAATGAGTTAGATGTCGCAAGTGAACGCCTTTATCATTTACAAGTACAATTAAGAGATGATTCTGTTGATGTACTTAAAAAGTGTAATTCTATAGATGAACTAGATTTTTTATTTCCTGAAATAATTAGATTACATAACCAAGATTTAGTAGTATTAAACTCGTGGCAAAATAACGTGGATTGGATGCGATCGCTCTCTATGAATGAGTTAGAATTAGTGCGAGAATTGGAAATCAGTCAACCGCAATCGGTGGAGAACAATAGTAAAAGTTTATATCACTCTGATTTTGAACAACTAGAATTGAAGGTATATGAAAACTTACAAGAAAAAGCACATTTTGATTCTATTCGAGATCAGCTTATATTTACCATGAAACCACAGCTGAGAAAAGATTATGAGGATTATATTGGTCGAGAGGCAAAAAAATATAATCATCAAGTTTTTGTTCCATCTAATTTAGAAAAGATTTCGCCGTTTGCTTTATCTAATTTATATTGGTATTTTTATCTTCATGATGAATTTAAATAGAATTAATTACAGGGCATTAACTATAAATATTGGATGTTAATAATGTAGTATGATTTTTTTATCAATAATATAATTGAAATAGACAAAAATTTTAAACATGAACATATTTAAGAATATTAAACAAAAAGCCCAAAACACAGGAAAGGTATTATTACCATTAGTTAAACAATATTTAGACATAAATCCTGAAGAGCAAGAGATAATTATTAAGCCACAAGCAACCTTATTTTTATGTAAACAAGTTCAGGGAAAAGTTGAAAAAATCAAAAGTTTAAAACCTGACGAAAAAAAAGGATTAATTGCCGATATTGAACATAATAATATTAATATAACTATCCACTTCAACCCTGAATGTATCACTCTTAAAGAAGATTGTATTCAAGGGCAATTAAGATTAATTAATAAACCCGATATTAAAACTGATTCAAAAGTTTATAATACTTTAATAACTGGGTGGAAAGTATTTTTAGGTGGTTATATTCCTCAATCTGCTTTACCTGAAAATGTAAAAGTTGAAGGTGAAAAAGTATTTTATACATTTCCTCGTAATCAACTAAAAACCTTAGAAGCATTGTTAAAAGGCGTGAAAAATGAATCTGTTTTCAACACAGATATTAATGAAGGTCAGTTTAGTATTAAAAGTAATGTTTCTCTTGACTGGAATAACATTGATATTCAGGCTTTTTTATCAAGTTTTAATTCAAAGTAAAAAATTTGTCCTTTTAAAAACCCGTTTTGATTGATTCATTTGAAAAGCTCTTGAAAAAAACATGACTTATTGCTTTTCCTCTCTCATTTGTTCAATCTCACTTCAATATTCAGCTCCTGTAAGATTTTGTCGGGATTAAGGTATTATAAATGTGAAATTGGACATTTATGTTAAGTTTTATTAACATAAAGTTGAAATTTATAATATGGTTGAGTTTTAGCTGGTTGGCAAAAAGTGACTACTTCCCTCGTTTTACCTCGATACGTGGGGACGAAATGGGGCGGTAGAAAGACTGTAGGGGGTAGTGGCTGGAATGCTACAAATTCCTACCTAACCCCCCAATTCGTTATTGATATTGCTCTACAAACTGCCGAAAAACTTAATACTTACTGTAGTTTATTCAATCTAAAATATTCAACTTGTTACACGTAGATGATAAATGATAAGATATGATTATTTTCTACTGTTACAGGTAAATTATGCCTATTAATCCTAAGTCATTAAAAAATCTTTCAGATAAGCATCGCTTTAAATCTAAATGGACATCAGGTAAGACTAAATTAATTAGAGTACCTGAAAAGATAGCAGATCAAGTTTTGACAGTTGCTTATGAAATTGATCAAGGTAAATTCCAAAAATCAACAAGCTCCAAAAACTATAATTTATTATTTACCCAATTAGAAGCCATTATAGAAAAGGTAAATAACAAAGAAAAAGGTTATAAAAGCAATGGAAGTGGGCAGTTACTCAAAGAGCTAAGAGAATTATTAAACCAATACAATCAACTGTAACAACTTGAATATTTGACTATAACTTTAAGTTAAACTAGCATTATTTCTTAACTTTAAATCTCACTAAAACTATAGACTAAAGATTTACTTTATTAGAATGACAACTAAAATATTTTCAAAGTATTTCTAATACTCATGAAATAAATGATATGTGTGTCAACTTATATTGATAATTTTCGGACTACTTATTGATTAAGATTGATTACTATAATCTACTTGTTACAATTGATTCTTTTTTCAACCAATGGCTATAATCTAATATTTGCTCATTACTAAGTAACCAAAAATTTCTTTTACCATATCGTTCTATGAGGTGAGCTTGACACTCTTCTTTAGTCAGTCCTAACCGTTCTCTGTAAGCAGATAATCTACCAACTTCAAACCAGATATTAAAATCTAAATGAATCATTTGTTTTACTAAATAATTACTTTAATTAACTTGTAACAGTAGATTTATGCTACTTCATATAGTATGATTTTATCACATTTTTAGTAACAGTTAGTAACAAATAGTGAAATATAAGAGTAATAAAATATATAATTTCTTAAATAAAATTGGTAGTTATGAGCAATAGCAAAAGAGTTTATATTACTCTGCCCGACGGGGTTTATCAGAAGCTAGAACAGTTGGCAAAAAAGCAGGGTCGCCCCATTGCTAATTTAGCGTCCTACTTGGTACAGCGTGGTGTTGAGGAGTTAAATTAATGAGTCTTTTACAATCAGGCATCAGGGATAATAATAAACGGGGTTCAGTGGCTGATTTTCTCCGCACTCACATTGAACCTAATACCACTTTAGCAATCGTTTCAGCTTACTTTACTATCTATGCGGGGTTTGAGTAGCAACTGATACTGCTGATAAACTTAACAAAAGGCAGATATTTTTTAGACGTAGAGATCTAGAGAAAGCGAGATAACGATCTGCCTTTATTAGATCTAGATTTATGATATTAAGATAACAAAATTAATTCTGGGAGTAGTGAATCATTATGAGTCTGCATCCTCAGTCCATCCAACCCATACCACCTCTGACCCGAGAAGTTGCTCACCAAGCCTTTCCCCAAGGTAATCCCTACATGACCTTGAGAGATGAACTCGGAATATTTTACAATGACTTGGATTTTGCTGAACTCTATGCCACAGAAGGTCAACCTGCTCTGCGTCCTTGGCGGTTAGTTCTTGTCTGTGTCATGCAGTACATGTCTGACTTATCCGACCGAGGAGCCGTAGCGGCTGTGGCTGCTCGCATCGACTGGAAATACGCTCTAGGATTAGAATTGAGCGATTCAGGTTTTGATGCTTCAGTTTTGAGCTTATTTCGTTCTCGACTCCTGAAGGGAGGAAAAGAAAAACTGGTTTTAGATAAGCTTTTAGAACGTTGTCAACAGCTCAATCTGATCAAAGCCCGAGGTCAAGCTCGAACTGATTCGACCCATATATTAGCGTCAATTCGGAATCTGAATCGACTTGAATGCGTAGGAGAAACCCTCAGAGCTGCCTTAAACGCTTTAGCTGTTGTGGCTCCAGATTGGTTATCTTCAGTCATTGAAGACGATTGGTTTGAGCGCTACAGTAAACCCGTCGAAGATTCTCGACTGCCAAAAGGGACAGAAGCTCGTAATCTTATGGCTGAAACCATTGGACGTGATGGCCTGAAAATTCTCGAAGAGCTCTATGACCATCCAGATTCACCCCGATGGTTGCGGGAGGTTCCCGCTGTCGAAACTTTGCGAATGACTTGGGTTCATCAATATTGGGTCAATAATGGTCAACTTCATTGGCGTTCTCACCAAGATCTACCTCCCGCTGGGATGCGCTCAAATTCTCCCTACGACCCAGAGGCTCGTTATAGCAAAAAGCGTCATACAACTTGGCTCGGTTACAAAGTTCATCTGAGCGAAACCTGTGAAAAGAATCAAGTGCATCTGATTACCAACGTAAAAACCACGGAGGCACATTTGGCTGATGTCGACCAAATTGAATCAATTCATCAATCCTTAGCGCAAAAGGAATTATTACCCAAAGAACATTTGGTAGATACGGGTTATGTGGATGGAACTCTGTTGGTTGAGAGCAAACAACAATATGGGCTTGACCTAGTGGGTCCAGTCCGAGAAAACGTAAGTTGGCAGTCAAAAGAGCCTGATGCCTATGATCTGAGTCGATTTAAAATCAACTGGAAAACTCAACAAGCCACGTGTCCTCAGGGGGTTAAAAGTACCAAGAAATGGACGGTTCATCAAGACCAATGGGATAATACGGTCATCGGGATTAAATTTCCTCGCCAAGCTTGTCGAGAGTGTCAGTTCCGTCACTTATGTACCCGTTCTCGGACTGAACCCAGAGAGCTAACTATCCGTCCGCAGCAAGAGTATTTAGCAATTCTCAAAAGACGCCAACAGCAACAGACTAAAAAATGGTCGAAGCAGTATAACCGCCGTGCGGGAGTAGAGGGGACAATTTCTCAGGGCGTACGTGCCTTAGGGTTACGGAACTGTCGTTATGTTGGTTTGGAGAAAGTGCATTTACAACACATCTTTACAGCAACGGCAATGAACGTGTTTCGTCTGTTCGCGTGGTTTGAGGGAGTGCCTTTATCTCAAACTCGTGTTTCTTCCTTTGCTAAGTTAGCTCCAGGTTAGCTAGACTAGTGATTTTTTTTCTTCAACCTGCTTTTTGTTAAGTTCATCAGCAGTATCAGCAACTGTACAGAAAACCACGCTAAGGCTAGAGTTCTTTCTCTGTCTAAGTTTCAAAAACCTACTTTTTAGACATGATCACTGTATCAATTAAACTAAGGTCTATTTGGTACAGAAATCTACTACGAGATTTCAAGCGTTTGAGGGTGATAATTTTTAGAGGGTTTAATTGGTACAGTTCTTATCGGGGTTTCTTGTACAAATGCTACTCAAACGCCATATATATTTAAAATAACTTCCCCATAAATGACTTTTCTTGGACAAGTTTGATTTAAATAACTTATTAATCGAGGCTAAAAAGTGACTAACTTTAACCAAATTTTATCAAGTTGCACTTGGTTGCACCAACCCTATGTTTCCGCCGTGAGGGATAGATTGGTTTTGAAAGAGGGTATTCCTACGGTTAGATTTACTGCCAAGGAGTGTTTTAATCAGCCGAAACGAGTTGTTGAAGAGTTTTTGGGATTATTTTAATCCTTCAGAGGTTGAACCGAGATAAGTGTAAAATAGTGCAAGATAAGCTAAAACCTTTACTATGATATGCTTTCAGCTACTTTGCCGATTTTACAGCTTCCCTAGCTTTACCCCATGTAGTAATATTTTTTAACTAAAACCTTGAAAGAGTCATATAGCAATGGTTGTTTTATAAGTTGCACTTCGTTGCGCGAACCCTATGTTTACCCCTACCTGCAATGATGCAATTTTCTTTCCAATTATTAAGGGCGATCGCTCTCTCTATTTTTTGAGTAATATCTTGCACTTCTGTACGCAACAAATACTCTACAGATAGATAAGTTCCAGATAGTAAAAGACTACCGACAATGATGGTGACTTTGCTTACAATTAATTTCAAATTAGCTAAAATTAATGATAGAAATTAATTACTAATAATATTTCCATAAACTAAGTTAAACTAGATAAAACTCTCTTTTTTAAAAAGATTTTTACACTTAAAATGGTATTTCTTGATCAATAGTTAATAAACCATTAGAAGCCTCTTCAGGCTGTCTAGTGTATTGAGATTTTATACGAGCATAACGTATGTAATTATTAAGGGCGAGTTTCTCTAGCTCTATTCTAGTCATATGAGGAATTATTCTTTGTAACTTTTTTAGCTCTAATTGATATTCTAAGTTCATATTTTATATAGAGATTAAACTTTATAATATTGTATCATAATTATGAAAACTAATTAATCCCAAATACCCTCAAATCTAGCCGAGGATAATTGCGTATAACGAACAGTATTTTGAATGTTTACATGACCCAAATAATCTTGAATAGTTCTAGTATCTATTCCCTTATTAGCTAAATAATACCCACAAGCATGACGAAGCAAATGAGCATGAACGGAAAAGTCAAACTTAGCCAATATACCTGCTTGGTGAACAATATGACTAATCATTCTCTCACTTAAGGGAGTAGTACGATTACCAACAAATACAAATGGAGAATTGGGGCTATTCCTTTTCAATCTTTTTAAAGCTCTCATCTCATCACCTTGTAATGGGTGGCGACCAGAACGTGACCCTTTGACTCGTTTGATATAAATTGTACCCTCTGCCAAATCAATATCTGACCACCTTAAATGACTGGCTTCAGTTCTTCTTAGTCCGTGACGATAAATGATTAATAGTAAAGTTGAATTTCTACTTCTGTACCATCCCCCTTTTTTTCTGACCGTATCAATTAGATGAGCAACTTCATGAGGGGTGAGATGATTTCGGTAGTTTGATTCTTCTTTTAAATTAGACTCTTCTAATACATTTGAAATAGTTTTGCAGGTTTTAATGCTTGGGCGTATCTTTTTAGCCATTTTAGTAATTATGCTGTAAGTATTGTGCTATAAAAGCTTTATTTAACTAGGGTTAAAGGTCTAAACCCCAAATTTAGCAGAAACTATTTAATTCCTGCAAAAATATAATTCTAAATTTTGTCTTTTTAAATAATAATCAAATGTAACAAGTAGATTAATACTATTATTGAAATATTCGTTAGTGGTGTATGTAGTTTAAATTTACTCCAAAAGGTTATCAATCTTAGAAGCTTTAATTTATAAAACTTGTATATACAACTGTTAAATTTATTTTTAGTTATTTCTTTGTTACAGTTTTAAGTTATTTGGTATATATATTATACATTTTGAGTAACAGCTGAAAACCTTACTCTAACTAAGTTTTAGTCTTTTCGAGTTCAAAAAAATATTCTAAAACTTGAGCAGTAAAGTCAGGTTGTTTAGTTAGGGTATAAACCCTAGCTGTATCTTTCCCAATTCTGACCACACGATCACATTTCAATCGATACCCAATTTTATCCAATAAATTATTAAGAGTTATTATTGGTTTCTTGGATACCGTCATATTAAATTCTTTAAATAATTTTTTATATTTTTTATTGATCAGATTATTGAGTTCTACAATTTTTTTATCTTTATTGGTTATATTGGGGCAAGTTTCTAAATAATTGATAAATTCTAAAGTATTTAGCTTCTCATAAACTTTAACTAAAGGACTTAACAATTTATTACAAATATCAAAGCTAAAAGTCTTTTTAGTATTATTATTCATCATCGTTTTAGCTATTTTCTTATCTCTCTCTTTTACATATTTTCTGCCAATAGTTATATAGTAATATAGTTGAAGTTTTCCATAACCTTGATTACGATCAAAAGTTAATAGCTCCTCAGTTAAATTAATTCCATATTTTTGTGTTAAATCATATTTTTTAATTTTACGTCGATCACTATCAGTTATACCCTTATACATTTTGCTGTTTTCTAATTTTTCCTTTTCTTCCCTATCAATGTCAGGAGAACCAATAATTAACTTATTATCTTCAACTAATCCTTCATTTCTAGTGTTTTTCATAACTTCATCTTTATATTTATCTTTCTCATCTTCGATAATATGTAATGTATGACCTTGATTTTTTATTAATTGATGAAATAGTTCACGAGCACAGCGGTTACTAGCATTATGTCTTGCAGACAGTTTCGCCCATGTTTTTAAATTACTAGGGTCATAGTCATCATCAAAAATACTTAGTTCATTATCTAAAATTGCTAAAGCAAAAGCAGTTTTATCCTTATTACTCTCTAAAAGTTTTTTAGGTGAATTACTGCCGTTTCCTACATAGCCTAGACCTCTACTAGCAATAAAAAAGTGTCTTTCTATTTTAATATCTCTTATTCTCCATAGCATTTGTAGAAAAGTTTGAGGGTTAATATTACCTTGATTAATCCCATAAACCCCTGAATAATAATCATAGATGTCTATGGATACCCCCGTGCTGACGCTAGGACTAACAATGGCAATATCGTATCGTTTAAGTAAGTTATTTAAGTTTGATAATTGCTTATAACTAGGGTGATCAGGATTCTCTAAAGTTTCACTATCAATTCTAATAATTGACTTATTAGGATACTTCTTTTTAAAGTAAGATTCAAGTGTTATAGTTCCATATTTACTATTAACATTTTGTCCACTGGTACAAATATAAATTGGTTTATTATTGACTGCTATATCATTATCTATTGCTTCAATAATTAATGATGGATCTTCATACCCAACAAAATTCATGTTAAAAACATATTCATTCTTAATAATATAGCTTTTTATATTTAGCAAAGATTCCATATAATCAACTGTTACATTTGATAAATCAGCATCTGCTATAATACATTTATCTATTTTATCTTTTATATTCCATAATGTAGTAATAACATCAGGACGATGCTTTTTAATATCTGTTTCACCTCTAAATAAATGGTTTAAAACTTGGTCGCATTCGTCAATAATTAAAGTTATAGTTTCATAATTATCCGGATCAAAACCATTATCTTTTGGGTAAAAGCTATCGACACATAAACTATAACCTTCGTAAGTTCTTCTGAGCTTAGTAATGTCAGAATTAATATCAAAATCAGTCCTATAACTAATTTTTAATCTTTTAGATGTTGCTTTAGCTAATGACTCTAAATGAGTAATAACAATTACGGGTATTCCATTACTAATACTTTTTTGAACCTCCTTCATTATTATTTCCGTCTTACCAGTATTTTGAGGAGAAACTAAACCAATCAATTTATGGTCTGGTAGCTCTTTAATAGAATTGCTAATATAGCGATTATTAATTGTTAAATCAGGCTTTCTTAATGAGAATAAATAATTATTAGCCCATAAGTTAAAACTTAATGATTCATCCAACAATTTAGAAATAAAAACTTTAGGATTATCTACATTCACTAATACATCATCAATCCCTTTTCCTAGACTATAATCCCAAGTTGTAATATTCACTTTACAATGTTCTTTTTGTAACAATGAAGCAAGAGAAAAAATACTTTTGTTAACACTTTTGATAGTTTCAGGTTTTGAATCTTGGTCAAATATGATGGATATTTTCCTACCTCTTTGCATAAAAGGCTGTAAATCAGGATGTAACTTTTTCTCATTCTCAGTTATTTTTCTTAAACCCATAGTTATTCCAGGTAGAGCTATTGCAATAATTCCTTGGCTCAAAAGGGATAGGGCTTTTTTAGCCCCCTCAACTATACTTATAGGTAGTTCTGAGTTATTTAAAACATCAACCCAAAAGCCATTTCTTGAAGATTCTATCTGATGATTTTTAAGTATTTCATTACCTAAATCATTAGGTACAAACGGAATAATAACTCTAGCCTTCTGTCCAAATGGGGATTCATATTTGACTATTTTGTGTCTGTTTTTATTTTTGTCAAAAAATTCTAAAGGCTTAAATGGCTTTACTTGTATCCAATCCATCTCATTGCTAGTGTGCGGATCAAAACTTCTACAATACCAAAATCCTTGCTGATAACGATAATATTTTTGAAGGTCAGCGGATGATAATCTACCTGTGTTAGTTCGCTTGACTTTGTCCCAGTTCATCATTAAGTCACAAGCAGAATCACCTACTAAGACAGATAAGTTTTCATCTATCAAGCTTTGATTAATGCCCGATAATAACCATTCATTGATCGAATTCTTGATTTTTAAAGCTAAGAGATTTGATAAGTCAGAATAGTTATCAATATTGACACTATCTATATTTTTATTGTTGATTTTTACCATTTGCCAGTTATGATTATCGTTTTTGATCCCATAGCAAATGATTTTTACTAAATAAATACATTTATACTCTTTGCTACTAAAGGTCTAGTAAGTTATGATGAATATGTCTGAATGACTTGTTATTCTTAAACTTCTAGTCGAAGTTTTGTCGAAGTCTTACAAGTAAACCCTAAGTAAGTGTCAGTTACTTGGGGTTATCCCTTTTCTAGCATAGTCAAATACCATGGAATCTCAGTACTAATATAACATAAAAAAGAATTATTTATATAAAAATTGTCACTGTGTCACGTGAATGTTACATATATTTACAATACTTGCATAATAAGATTAAATGTGTATAATGATCCAACACGTTATTCATATAAATAGTTTTCTTGTACTTGAATAACAAGTGAGTATAACTATATGATAGTTTTATAATCACTTAAAACACTAAGATAAAATACATGGGCAAGATAAATTATAATCCCGTTAGTATGAAAAATCTAACACCTTTTTCTGGTAAGTGGAATCATAGTCCAACACGAACCATTAGAGTACCCGTAGTATTGGCGGATGAAGTATTAAACTATGCTAGAAAACTAGATAGAGAAAGAATAGAAAAAAAGCCACATGATACAGTGATGTTAAAAGATTCTTTGTTGAATATTATTGAAAAAATAAATAAAAAAGAAATAGGTTATAAAGTTAATAATGCAGAACAACTAATTGAAGATATAAAAGCATTATTAACTTTATAAAATAGGTATAAAACCTTGAAAGAATTATATAGCAATGGTTGTAAGTTGCACTTAGTTGAGCGAACCCTATGCTTACCCCGACTTGCCAACGAGTTAACCAGCGATGAGCTGAGCTTTTTGATGCCCATATATCTCCTCTGGGCACATCACATCAACGCATCCAGTTTTTATTCAAGTAGTTTTCCCCATTAAGAAGCTGTTTGAAAAGTTCAGAAGTGGGTTAGATATTTTGAGATTGACGCTCAAATCTTCTCAGCATAATATGAATCATACTGGCAAAAATCATCATTTCACTGGTAGTTGGTAAAAATTCATAATCTTTACTCAATCTTCGATAATGACCAAACCATGAATATGTCCTCTCTACTACCCATCTTTTGGGTATCACCGTGAAACCGGGTTCTTCATCTGTCCTTTTTACATGCTCTAATTTCCAGCCAAATTCTCTCTGTATCTTGGCGATAAATTCTTTCCCTGCAAAAGTACTATCCACCCAAATTATTTTTAAACATGCCCAAAACTGCGAAGTGAAAGTGGCTAACAATTCCATTCCTTGATGGTCTGAACGTTTTGCACCATGAACACATAAATCTAGTACCAAACCCATGGTATCAACCAAAATCGTTCTTTTTCTACCCTTGACTTTCTTTCCACCATCAAAGCCGATTTCTTCTCCACCCATTGCGGTTTTTACCGACTGACTATCAATACTACCGGCACTAGGTTTTGGGTTTCTTCCCGCTTCTATTCGTACTTGTTCCCGTAGTTGCTGATTAATTCCACGCCATGTACCATCAGATTCCCAACCTCGAAAATAAGTGTAAACCGTTTGCCATTTGGGAAAGTCGTGAGGCATTGCCCTCCATTTAATTCCATTGGCAAGAAGATAAAAGATGGCATTAAGTACCTCTCTAATATTCACAGAGCGATTTCTGCCCCCAGTTTTAGCCGGAGGAATTAATGATTTTAAAATTTCCCACTGGTAATCAGTGAGGTCAGTATCGTATGATAGTCTTGTCATTTCTTTTTTTTGTCAGTTTTTCACTGACATATTCTACATCAAGACTTTTCAAACAGGTTCTAAGAGAGAATTCCTATAAGTTTTGATTATACCTCAACATCAAAGCTCATATAATCACTAGAATAGATTGCATAGCAATGATCCTCTTCATAATCAGATAAGGACATCAAAAATTCTTCTAATTTATCAATTTCTAACCTATCAACATAGTAAAAATCATAGGGTATATTATCTATGTTGTGCTCATTGCCCTTAGAGTAATCATTATATTTTTCAATTACATAATCTTTTAAGTTCTCTATATAGGTCACAACCTCTTTTCTAGTTACTGTACCATGTAGCTTATCCATAATTGATAGTGTTTTGTTTTGTGGTTTACATTCAACTAACTTTTCCCATTAGCAGAGAGAGCCATTTTTAGAATTGTTACGGAGCAATGGCTTCATAAGTCGTTTGTGAATGTTAGTAAAATTATATTATGTAATTACTTTTTTTGTTCATTAAAGACTTAAAGACTCTTGAAATATCTATATAGCTACACACAAAAGGGTTGAGCCGAGACACGTGTAAAAAAAAGTGCAGGATGGTATATAAATCTTGCTATATTTCCGCCGACATTGCTTTTTAGATTGGCAGAGATAACTGACCGATGCTGATATTCCCACGCTTTCTTGTGTGATAGCTAAGGTGACAAGGTTTGCAGACGCAGACCAAGTTTTCTTCCCTGTTATCCTCTGGTTGATAATTGCGGTGGTGTACTACCATAGTTATTTTGGCACGTTCCGATTTACTAAGATGAGCAGTCTTATCCCCTGGTTTAATACACTGCACACCGCACTTTTGACAACGCCATTTTGCTTTCTCTTTAAGACTATAAGCTATATCAGTCCAGTTTTGGGGATAACGACTATTCATGGCTACAACCGCATTCAGGACAAGTCCAATTATTCTGATTAGAAGGGGGAAATTGAGAGCCACAACGAGCGCACTTACCAGTAAAACAAGGGTGATTATCTAACAACCACAATTGTCTATCTTTACTTGGTTTATGGCTCACAGGCTTAATCAGTTCCCCACCGTAATAAACTTGATCATTTAGATTACTCATTTTTAATTATGACTAAAATTATTTCATTATTCAATCAGTCGGGTGGTGTAGGTAAATCTACCCTAACCATGAATCTAGGTTATGCCCTTGCTCAGAATCACAAAGTTTTATTAGTTGACCTCGATCCTCAAGGTTCATTGAGCTTATTCATGGGACTAGAACCATCAGAATTAGATAAAACAATTTATGATTCATTAATCAACGATGAACCGCTACTAACCCATTCATATCTTGATGATAGCTTACACTTAGTGCCATCGAATATTAATCTAAGTGGGGCAGAGCTTGAGCTTGTCACTGCGGACATGAGAGATTTACGGCTCAAGGATACCCTGAGTATCGTTCCAGATGACTACGATTTTATCTTGATTGATTGCCCACCATCTTTAGGTCTTCTGAGCTATATCAGTCTCGTGGCATCCACACACCTATTAGTTCCAATCCAGACGCAGTATAAGTCTTTCTGTGGTACTGAGTTGCTATTATCCACGGTGGCAAGGGTAAAGAAAAGAGCTAATCGTGATTTAGAATTACTAGCTTTTGTACCTACCATGTTTGCCAAATCCAACTCTCAGGATAACAGAGCCTTGGAAGCGATCAAAGAGCAACTTGCTGAGTTTGCCCCTGTTCTTGACCCCATTCCTCGCAGTACGGCTTTTGCTGATGCAGTGGAGAACCACTTACCCTTATCATTGCACTCTCCCAAACATCCTGCCGTGAAAGTCATCAATAACATCGCTAATTTTATCTCTCAATAAACTATGGATAAGAAAAAGAAACCATTTCGTACTATCAACAGTTCAGGATTAAGTGCTTTATTTGGTGATGAGCCAGTAACCCCACCCTCTAATCCCAATACTATTGAAATCAGTCAGATTGTTTTAGCACCCTCTCAACCTCGGAGGTACTTTGATGAGGAACAGATTAATCAACTAGCCGAGTCTATTAAACTCCACGGGGTAATCCAACCATTAGTCGTGCGTCCTCTCTCAGAAGGGCAGTATGAACTCGTGGCGGGGGAGAGACGTTATCGTGCTTCTCAGATTGCAGGATTAACTTCTGTACCTGTTGTTATAAAAGAGTTTACTGATATTCAGGCTCAACAAATTGCTTTGATTGAAAATCTGCAAAGGGTTGACTTAAATCCTGTTGAAGAAACGGAAGCCATTTTACAATTATTATCTATTGAACTAGAGCAAAGCGTCCCAGATGTAGTTAGTTTACTCTATAGAGTCCGTAGTGATCTAGTGAAAGAAAAGTCGGATCAAAACGTTTTGATCCAGCGAATCGAGTCAGTATTTAATTTGATCAACACCATAAACTGGCAGTCTTTCGTTACAACTCGCTTACCATTACTGAACCTTCCTACTGATATTCTTGAGATTCTCAGAGAAGGTAAAATAGCATACACCAAGGCGATTGCCCTTAGTAAAGTAAAAGATGAGCAGTTGAGGGAACAATTAACCCAAGAAGCAGTGGAACAGAAGCTATCACTGAGGGATTTAAAAACTCTCATTTCTGAGATGACTAAACCTGAACAGCAACCTGAACCACAGGAAAGCAAAACCATTGAGAGTGTGGTAACGACTACCGCCAAGCAAATCAATAAAGCCAAACTGTGGAAGTCTAACCCTCAGAAGTGGAAGAAGGTAGAAAAGCTAATCAAGGAAATCAATATGCTTTTGATTGAGGAGGAATAGAAAAGAGAAAAGGAACGCACCGATTTAATGTGTGTTCCTTTTCCTAGTATATTAAGCTACCTGTTATTGTAATGAAAAATTTTAAGATTGTCACGCAGAAAAAAGGTAAATATCGCCAAAAGATTCTCACTTGGCAAGAAAATGGGAAGCAACAACGCCAAAATATCCCAAAATCCCTGTGGTATCTGATTGATAATATTGATAGTTTGGAGGAGTTATTAAGTGCGCTCGAAAACATTAAAACAAAACGACAACCTAGGGAGAGAAAAAGCAATAGACGAGTTAAGGGGGAAGGTTCAGGAATGATCAAAATAAAATATTCCAGTCGCAAAAACAAAGATGGCACAATCAAACGCTATACGCAACATTGGTTTCAGTACCGAGAGGATGAAAAGTTAAGAATTAAATATATTCCTGTGGCAATGGTTGACAGCATCGTTGAGATGAACGCTCGGAAACTTCCTATTTCTGTTATTTTGGAGCGTCTTAATTAATTCGTGCTACACCTTATACCTTTTTCATGTTAAAACAGACCTTTAATCTATGCAGTGTAAGGATTGTAGGATTTTAGTTTGTAGCTGACAAAAACTAAATAAACCCTGAAGTTATTGATATATATGGGTTAGACACTATTTCTAACATGAATTGTTGAAAGGTGTAGCACGTTTTTTGAGAAAAGCACCCCAATCAAAACCATGCCTGTGAGGGTGGAGCGTTGCGTCCTTTCGTCTTTCAACACCATTCATAATGGTGATAACGACAAATTAGCTAACCAGTGATACCAAGAACCGCATGGCTAAAAGACTTCCCTCCTCCACGCTCCCTATCTAATCAGAGAGAGGAGGTGCGCCTTGAGGATTAGGAGAAAGGAGTCGTAGGGGATATTGAGGTGAGGGTTATCAAGAACCGTGGACTTCCACAATGTTAATGCCGTTTTCTGGGAAACACGGCGTTCAATCAATAGTATCGAGAGGTCTAGGGTTTCAAGATATTGGAATAGTTGAGCGTTAGAACTAATGGGTTTTGTGGTGTTAGCCGTAATTGTAGTAGTTTTTTCGGCTACCGTAGTAGTAGTTTTAATAGTAGTGGTGGTGGTAGTAACCTTCTTATGAATCAAAGCAATCCGCAGAGCATCCCCAATGCCCGTGTGGAGGGAGAGCTTAGTAATATTCTTTCTTTGGTTAGGAAAAATATGTTTGGTTATCAACTCAGGAGTAATATTATATTGTTGGCTAATCTTATCAAGAGTCGTTTTACCCAACTCATCTTGTAAATCAATGAGACTATATTTTGAACAATTAATGCCACAATCATTAAGAATTTGTTTATCGTGAGTTTTATCCCAAAACACGAGAGTTTTAATGGTTTTGTAATTAGATATGGTGTTGAGAATTGCTTTTCGTACTTCCTTTAATTGAATTGTCGGAAGAAAAGTCAAAGATTTACAGTAAAGATATTGACCACCCCACCAAGTCAACCCCAATTCAGTCGGTCTAAGTTGTCCACCACCTTCACGGGTAAACTCAAAATCAAGATAGCCGATATTCTTTAACTGATTCTTATTTGCCATAGTCCATGTTCCTTTAAATAAGTTTCCCTATGCAATAATCGTGCCATTGAGGTTGATTCCTCAGAATCCCAAGTAGGAATAGAAGGTAACTTTTCAGCAGGTACTTCATAGCGGATACCTGATAATTGGTAAATTACCTTCGATAAGTAATAAGCACAAGCCACAGGATACTTTACCACCTGTTCCTCAGCAAACCTGACCACTACCCAATTACGCTTAAGGAAAAAATCATCTCTATTTCTATCCTTGTCGTTATCGTTACAGTGATGGGGTTCTTTACTTTTTCCTGCATAGGGTTCATCTATCTCAATATCAATGGTTAAACCAGTATAAGAGTCTTGATAAACAATATCAGGAGTATACTCAAAAGTAGTTCCAATAATTGAAAATACCCCATTAGGAAAGTTAACTCTTTGCCCAAAATACTTTTGCAAAACCGCTAAAAATTGTTTTTCACTCACTCCCACAGTAGCTGAAGGAGTTAGTGGTTCTAGCGTTCTAACCTTTCCCTTCAATAACTTTTTGACCTTATCCTTGAGAGGACGAGAAAGATACCTTTTCCTAATCTTGTTTTTAGCATCAATTGCTTTTTTACGAATTTCCTTATTAACAATGTATTCTGGCGGTGGTTCACTTTTAAAGTCACGATAATAGGAACGAATTAAAAGATAACCAGATATGAGGGCGATCGCCACCGCCCCCATGAAAATAATAAAAGAACCAAAATCCCAATCTATGGTCAGAAGAAAACGAATAATAACATAACCACCTGTCCCAATAGGGAAACCCCACCAGTAAAAATCAGAATTATTTACTTTTCTTCTTCTTCTACGTCGTGGTTTATAGGTTAATTCTTCAGTAGCTTGTTGTTGCTTTTTTATAAGACAGCGAAAAATAGGAGGAGTTTTTACATAGGGGTAACTAGATCGGTTCATAATTGGTTTCGTATCCTTCTCTTATTCTTTCCCAATCAGGACAGGTTGCGTATATGTCTCCCCTCCTAAATTTTGACTGTATGCTGTCAATTTGTTCCTCTCTAGCTTCTTCATCTAATACTTCAGCATTAATAGATATGGTAGTTTGAGAACTAGAATCGTGCATTTGATTCATTGCTAATATGGTACTACCTGGTCTTATTCCAAAAGGAGAATTTGCTAGACAACCATCTGTATCTTTGATTAATATAATATTTGTGTAGGCTGTTTTCTGATCTTCACGAAGACCACGCTTAACTAATCTAAGAGTCTCAACATCATCTTCGGTTACTTCACCCCAAATATAATAAACAAGACCAGTACAATCTTGCCTAGATGGTGAAGATGGTTTTGCCCCACACATTTCTATGCTTACTGCTGAAACAGGTACACCATCTGTTGAAGGTCTAAGTTGATTAGTTTCACTACTTGCTACCTCCGTTACCACTTCTTCTTCCGATTGTTCTTGTGCCACTGTAGTGCAACCGCCCAATAATAACCCCACCAATCCTATACTTATCAGCTTTTTCTTCATTTTTCCCTCTTTTTTTAGCTATTTTTTAATATAATTATACTAACAATATAACGTTACTTAAGTATAAATAAAACATAAAATATAAATAATATTAATTATTGTGTAAAAAAAGATAAGTTAAAGTAATACTATGGATATTAGATTTGTTGTAACCACCAGAAATGAAGTATTAGAAGCGATTAATTCAGAATATCAGATAGTGATGGTAGATGGTACAGTTCCTAATTTTCAGTTGAGAGAAACTGACCTACATTTTGACCATCACCGTCAGGGAGGGAAAGCAGTACAAATTGATGAGATACCCTCTAATTTAAGTTTAGAAAATAAAATTTGTTTCGTCACTACTCAGGTAGATGCCGACGCCACAGTGGCAGGTGCTTATATTTTGCTACAAGGTAACATATCGGTTGCTAATCTGAGTAAGTTAAGGGCGATCGCATGGGATTGTGACCACTTATTTGTACCTGATGAATTAGCTGAATATCGTGATTTTGCTTCCCAAGCAGTGGCAGGGATGAAGGCGAACTCAAATAGCTTGGTAAGAAAATTGGGACTCCCCAAAGACCGTAAACTGTGGAGCATAGAGGATAAGGAATTATATGCCACGAAAGCGTTTGAACAAGGGGTTTATCATCTCATTGATGCTTGTAAGGGCGCTCGCCCATTCCCTGGAGAATCAGGAGAAGCAAGAACTTATTGGGAAGGTGTGGAAAAGAACACTCGAATACTAAAAGAACAAAACCGAGTTACTGAATATAACGGCTCGGTTATTATTGATTATTGTGGGTTAGAAGGGTACATCGACCCCCGTTGTGCCTTGAGAATCGTACAAAGTTGGGAAAAACAACCCCAAAGCCCTATTACTCTCAGTCGCAGAGACATCTATCGTGAAAATAAGTTTTTGGGAGTGTCCTACACCATCGGTTGCATTCCTTGGCATCCTAATATTGATGATCTCGACTACACCAGAGGCACTTTTGATGCTCTCACCCAAGCCGAAGTGCTGAAGGGAGGTGATGCAGAAATCAATAAGTCAACAACTCACCGCTAAGTTTGAAGAAACTATAGCGGGAGCTTCAAGAGAGCTCTAGTTGACCAGACTAAGTTCTACGAGAACTACGTTATTTAGTTCATGAAACCTACAAATACGTGCCAGTTTGTGGCTCTTTCGTACAACGTTAAACATCTGTAGAGAGTTAAGGAAGTGCGTTGTGCAAAATAAGATTAAATAACATTGTCGAGGCAAACTTTACCCGATTTATCGGAGTTTTAAACATTATGTCCAATTTCGTTTTCGTTTTAGACAAAAACAAACAACCATTAGATCCTACTCATCCTGCTAAAGCTAGAAAACTTCTAAAAGTAGGTAGAGCAAAAATATATAGGCAGTATCCTTTTACTATCATTATGCAAGATTTGGAGGTGAACAACTGTGTGACTCATGACCACCAATTGAAAATTGACCCAGGTTCTAAAACTACGGGATTAGCAATTCTTCAAGAAAATAGAGTTCTATTTGGGGCAGAACTATCTCATCGAGGAAGTCAGATTAGAGAAGCTCTGACTTCAAGGAGACAACTTAGGAGAGGTCGCAGAAGTCGTAAGACTCGTTATCGTCAACCTCGATTTCTTAATCGTACCCGTTCTAAAGGGTGGCTTCCGCCGAGTCTTCAATCTCGTATCGATAACATAATGACTTGGATAAACCGATTATCTAAGTTTTGCCCAATTACAGGAATTTCTCAGGAGTTGGTAAAATTTGATCTACAAAAACTTGAGAATCCTGAAATTTCAGGAAAAGAATATCAACAAGGTGACTTACAAGGATATGAAATTAGAGAATATCTACTTGAAAAATGGGGTCGTCAGTGTGCCTATTGTGGGATTCAAAATATTCCCTTAGAAGTTGAACATATATATCCTAAAAGCAAAGGGGGTTCAAACAGAATCAGCAATCTAACATTGGCTTGTCATGACTGTAATCAAAAAAAGGGAAGCCAAGAACTAAAAGACTTTCTCTCTGGGAAACCTGATCTGCTCAGACGTATTCAATCTCAAGCAAAAAAACCTTTAGCTGATGCTACAGCAGTTAATGCCACTCGTTGGAAACTTTACAACTGTCTTAAAGAAACAGGATTAGATGTAGAAACAGGTTCTGGGGGATTAACTAAGTTTAATCGTACTAGACAGAATTTACCTAAGACTCATTGGCTAGATGCTTCTTGTGTTGGAAAATCGACACTGGGAAATCTAAAGGTTTTACCGTCAAAGCCTCTAATTATTAAAGCTAAAGGTCACGGTAGAAGACAACGATGTCGTACTGACCGCTTTGGCTTTCCTAAGTCTCATGCTCCCAGTAAAAAATGTTTTCAAGGTTTCCAGACTGGGGATACTTGTAGGGCAATTATTCCAAAAGGTAAATTTAAAGGAAAATTTATTGGTCGTATTGCAATTAGATTTCGTCCTTGTTTTAGAATTTCGGTTAAAGATAAAAAGCCTTTTGATGTTCACCCTAAGTATTTACACACTGTCCAGCAAGCGGACGGATACGAATATCAAGCTTAACAAAAAAAAGAATGAATTATTTGTCGTTCGATACGAAGTAAAGCTAGAGAAAGTGTAAAATTGGTAAGATTGCTTAAGTGATACAAATTCATGGGATGTAGAGGATAAACTAACTCAAGAGCGTAGTAAATTTCTCAACGGTTTAGGTATAGAAAGACCTAAACAATTAGCCCAATTGGTTAATCAGGCAACCATGGAGCAGGTGAATAACCTTCGACAGTTACTCAAGGAGAATAAAACTCTTAATAACCCTGTGGGCTTTCTCATAAAAGCTTTGAAGAATAATTGGCAACTTCGTAGGAGTTTTGGGTAAATTGTGGTTGATTGAGGAATAAATCGTGACAAGATAAAAAGCTGTAATTGATATATAGTAATGCTTATATGCTATCTTGGACTGTTTTACATCTATCTCGGCTCCAATCCCATTGTAAGTTTCCTTTTAAAGTTGGGTAAACTCATAAAATAACTTTCATAATTAAGTGAAAGTAAAAGTATTTAGGATTGAGTAGAGTTGTGAGTATGCTGGAAAGTATCGATTTATCTCAAAATGTCAATATTGCCATTGTGGGAAGGGCTAATACAGGAAAAAGCTCGTTAATGAGTGCTTTATTAAAATTAAGTCGGAAAGAAGCCTCACAAATCACGAAAGTCGGAATACAAACTCACCTTACAAGAGATTTTATAATTCAAAAATTTTTTCATGATAATGTTTATTTAATTGATACTCCCGCCATTCATAATGAACATTTTGAAAATCACAAAATTGTCAATATAATCAATGATATAGACCTAGTAATTCTAGTTATAGATTATCCAGTCTATAAACATAAATACATTTTTGAAAAATTAAGCATCTATAAACCTAAAATACTTGTAGTTTTAAATAATGTTGATAAATGGGATGATTTTTTTTCCGATTGGTTAAACTACACAGTTTCTCGATGGACTAACTATCTTAATGTTGATAAAATTTATCAAACCTGTACTAAAGGTTATAATCCGACAGAACATAGTCCTAAAATGGATATTCGAGGGGTTAAGTTGTTACGTCAAGATATTAATAATTTCATTAATGAGCAAGTTAATAAAAAACAGAAGATTATTTCAAATCAACCAGCTATTCAAGTTCAAACAAACAATATTAACAAAGAAATTTCTAATTTAGACTTTAAAGATATTTTAAAAACTTGTCAACACACTGCTTATAAATCTTATGAAATTAATTTAAAATACAGTGATAGAATTAGCCAGATATTACACAATCTCATAAGTAATTTAGACAAAAAAACTTATGTATCAAACAAAGACAAAAATAAGGAGTTACAAAAATCATTTGAAAAAGTTATCTCAGCTATTAAGCAGATTTTAAATAAAGATATTGATGACCTAAAATCATCTTTAGCGAAGAAAAAAGCACACCTAGAAGACTATACCATTGTTTTATTTGGACGTACGAGAGCAGGAAAAAGCACTATTCGAGAAGCTTTAACGAAGGGCGATGGTAGCACTATTGGGAAAGGAGGACAACGTACCACTAGAGATGTTCACGAATATAGATGGAATAATCTAAGATTGATTGATACTCCAGGTATTGAAGCCTATGAGGGAGAAGAAGATACCTATAAGGCAACTAAAAAAGTTGATGAAGCAGATATGGTGTTATTCCTTACTAGCGATGATTCTGTGCAACCCGGAGAGTTTGAAGAAATGGCAAGGTTAAGTCAAATAAATAAGCCTTTTATAGTTCTTTTAAATGTTAAAACAAAATTGGAAACCGAAGCACAATTAAAGCGATTTTTAACCAAGCCAAAAAAAACTTTTGATGAAGAAAGATTATCAGGACATCATCATCATATTCAAGAATACGTTAATCAACATCTTAATATTAGTCAAGTTCCAATTATTGATATTCAAGCAAGGGCTGGATTCTTAAGCAACTTACCTGAGTATGATAATTTTAAAACTAAATTATGGGAGTTAAGTAGATTAGATCAAGTTTACGAGGTAATCACAGAAGATATTTATAA
Source organism: Cyanobacterium sp. IPPAS B-1200 (assembly GCF_001747005.2). NCBI lineage: Bacteria > Bacillati > Cyanobacteriota > Cyanophyceae > Chroococcales > Geminocystaceae > Cyanobacterium > Cyanobacterium sp. IPPAS B-1200. The sequence goes on along the minus strand of NZ_CP182902.1, from coordinate 4,325 downwards.
AAATGGTAATAAAAGACGAGCTTCGACATTTTTTGATGGCACAAAAAATTCCATAGATAATATACGGGAACAGTTATTAAGTATCAAAATAGAAATTAATTCCCAAATTACTTTTTTAAAAAAGGAAAACAAGAAGATTAAAACTGTATTTAAAGATTTCATCAAAGATACTGATAAAAAACTTGAGAGTGAAATAAAAGTTATATTTAGTCAATTCAAACAGGAAATCCCTCGCTTTGTTGATCTCACAGTAGGCACTAAGAATGCTGAACATGAGTGGAAAATCAAACAGAAGAAGTTTACCGAGAAACTAGAAAGATCTATGGTAATAATATTTGAACAAGTTATACAAGAATTAAAGGAAAAATTATCGGAAATTCAAGCAGAATATAGCTATGATGCTGAAAATATAAACTTCCATATTAGTTTTGATAATTTCGATAAAGGAATCTTTGGAAATATTCTTAAGGGTTTAAGTTTATTGTTAGGAGTTGTAGGTGCAGGAGTTATTATTTTAAACCCTGCAGCTTGGGTTATTGGTGCTGGTTTGACAATCGGAAATATGATTTTTGGCTGGGTTTCTAGTAAAGTTAAAGATAATGAAAAAAGAAAAATTAATGAACAAAAACAAAATATTAAAAATGATTTACTGAATAAGCTAAGTAAAGAAGAAGAAAAATTAATTACTAAACTAAAAAAAGAAGTAAAATTAAAACTGGAAGAAGTTGAGAGTGATATTATATCTACTCCACTATTAATAATTGAAGAGTTACATTTTATCAATGAAAAAATTTCAATTAGTGAAAAAGAGATTAATAAAATATTACACAACTGACAAACTGATCATAAATTAATCTAATAATATTCTAATAATTCAATGTCTAATTTAAAATTTACAGAAAAATCTGAAACTGTCAATAACGTGATTAAATCGAGTTTATCTGCACTGAGTAATTATTCATACCCTGAAGTGCAATTTTTACTGGAAGATTACAACAACTTTTGGCATGAGCATCATAAACAACCTAAGTTAACTATATCTTTTATTGGTCAGTATAACGCTGGAAAATCCACTTTAATTAAGTCATTAACAAAAGACAATGCGATTATTATCAGTCCTGAAATTTGTACAGATAAAGTTACAGAATATCGCTGGAATGATGTTTTATTAGTCGATACTCCCGGAATTTATGCAGGAAGAAATGATCATGATGAAATCACCCTCGATAAAATCTCTCGTTCAGATTTATTAGTTTTTGTTCTCCCTAACGAATTATTTAATCCCCAAGGGGCTAAGTTTTTTCAACAAGTAGCAGAAAATATGCAAAGAGTGGGGCAAATGATGTTAGTCATTAATAAAATGAGTCGTGAAACGGGAGAAAAAAGTGAACTGTTAAAAACTATCCAAGAAATTATTAAACCTAATGGTCATCAAGATTTTTACACTTGTTTTATTGACGCTAATTACTATTTAAAAGCTCATTATGAGGATGAGCAAGATGAGAAAGAATTTTTATTGGAAGAATCTAATTTTAATAGTTTCTTAAACTCTTTAGAAACACTTATTGAAAAAAATAAGCTATCTGCTAAATTAATTACGCCTTTACATAAATTATCCGACTTATTAACAATATTGTCAAATGATTTTGGTGGAGAAGAAAATATCTCTACTAATTTATTAGAATTATTAAGAAGGAAAGAAAATATTTTAAAAGCATCTCAGGTGAGAGCAAAAAATATTTATGTTTCAGCTTTAAATCAGTTAGAACATGAAATAACTATGATTGGTTATAAAGTAGCTGAAAAAATAGATGGATACCACAAAGAAGATGAAATTAATCAGGAAATAAATAGTTGTGACCAAGAGATAAGAACATTGACCGAAACAACTATTAATAACATTAATAATGATCTAAAATCAGAGCTTGAGGATCTGCAAAATAAATTACAAGAATTAGAAGATTCTCCATTAGGAAAAACAATCGAGTTAGAATTAGAGGAAATCAAGAATAATAAGAATTACAATCATGAAAGCCCAAATTATGATTACACTTTTGGCAAATTCGCTTCTAAAACTTTCCACAGTGTGGGCAATTTTGCATCCAAAGCAACTAGAAATTTTGTTTATGATACAGGAAAAGTTTTAGGGGTAAAATTTAAGCCTTGGGGTGCATTTAAAATGGCTAAAAATATTAGAATGGCTGCTCCTATTCTTGCTACAGTAGGTGTTGTATTTGATATATTTACAACAGTTAAAGAAGTAAGTGATCAGAATAAATATGAAAAAAAATTACAAGAGGCAAGAAGTGAGGTAGGAAAAAATTATGCTGATTTAGCAGAGGAAATCAGTAATACTTATAAAGTGAGCATTGCTGACTCTTTAGATTTTTATAATGAGGAAATATATGACTTAAATTTAAAAAGAAATGAACTAATTGAAGATGATACGACTAAAGAAAAACTGATGAAAGAAATTAAGGAATTATTAGTAAAAGTTAAGTCTGAAATTGGTAAATTAAGCTAATAATAAACTAAAGTTTTTTTTAAAATTATATATCATATAACATAAATAAAAAATTTTGCCTTGAATAAAAAGCTCTTGTTATTAAGGGGTAAAGAGGTAGCTGGTGTTAATCACTAACCTTTAATACCGAATCGGTCGTACAACATTTTTCTTAAAACGTCACTACCACGTTTTACAAATTCATCCTCCGTTTCCATTTCTGACGGCAGACCGATACGATCACTAAATTCAGATATGAATGCTTCCCCTTGAACCAAATTACAAACTTCCTCTGAAAATTCCTGCTTTTTATCACTTGGAACCGAAAATGGTGTCAAAATACCGATAATATTTGACATTAGAGAGTTTTGAATAGCGGAAAAAGATATATTCGTTCCTGGTAAATCTTTATTGGGTGATTTCTCCGCTTTATTCATAAACTCTTTAAAACTGCTCATGATTTGGCCTCATTTCTTGTTTCTATTTTTCATTATAAAAGACTCGAAGTAATTCTTGAAACGCTTCAATAATTATTTCAATAATTTGACGTTTTGCTTCCTCATCTAAACGACCCCATAGTTGGGAGAACCAGTTGACTACTTTAAAGATCCAATTAAACATCATTCTTCGCTCTGCAAACAATCCTAGAATACTATCCCATAGTTTAGCCTGACATTACATTATTTTATATTGAATACCCATACAATCTATACATACAGTCTTCACTAGAAACTTAAGCTATTTAACCATTTGTAATAGTGAAACTTTCTGTTTTGTAAACTCGGCAGAAGCATAGGTTTGGTTACATCAAACCTATGTTTACCCCATATCCGCTCCTGTTTCTTCGAGATCACGATCTACGTCTTGCACCTAAATAGAAGGTTCATGCAACCAGAGGGAATCTATGAATAAAATCCTTGTAATTTAATGCTTTCAGACATTTTCACAGAATAAATCGGCTTTGTTGTATGAATAAAAAAATAGATAGCTCACTTCCATGAAAAAGAATGTAACTTATTCTTCATTAACGATATAGCTATCTGGTTTTGAAGTTTGTATCATAATATTAAGTAACAAACATTTGACGAACAATTCTACCGCTTGATTATCAAAATCTCTGCTACTTAGTTTACCTGTAAATATGGTTTTTAATCGAAACATGGTAGTCTCACATATGGAGCGTCTGTGATAACCACTTTCTTGCTTCCATTCTTGTCTACCGATTTCTTGGATTCTATCTATATTTTCATTTCTTTGGCATTCATCCTCCCACTTTCGAGCATTTTTCTGAGGTGGAATAATGGCAAGTGCACCTTTGGCTTCAATGGTTTGGTAACACTTTCTTTTGTCATAAGCCCCATCGGCAGATACTTGTTCAATATCACCATCAATGATTTCTAATAAACTTTCGAGTATATCGCCATCATGACAATCATTGGTACTTACTTCGGCTACTAAAATTTCTCCTGTTTCCTCGTCTATGGCTAAGTGTAGTTTTTGCCATGTTCTTCTTTTGCTAATGCCATGTTGTCTGGTTTTCCATTCTCCCTCTCCATAGACTTTTACTCCTGTGGAATCTACTACCACATGACGACCTTTTGATGTTTTGTTGACTGGTAATACTACCTCTAGTTTTCTGGCTCGACGAGAAACGGTACTATGGTCTGGTACTGGTAAATCTATATTCATCAGGGAAAATAAGGATTCTATAAATCCCTGTGTTTGTCTTCCTGGTAGATTAAACAGTGATTTAACCATCAAAAAAGTTAATATGGCTTGGGATGAGAAATAATTACTAGCACCTTTTTTTCCTGATTTTTCT
>NZ_CP182901.1:0-21078 GCF_001747005.2 Cyanobacterium sp. IPPAS B-1200 | reverse complement strand
GTTCTATAACATAAAATACCATTACTACAAAAAATATATGAAAGGTCTTTGTATGGCTCTTTCACATTTCTATTATCGTAAAGCACCTGTTCTATGGTTTTGGGGGTAAACTCCCAGTTGTCAATATTATTATAATCAATGAAGTAGTATTTAACTTTTGGCACTTTATAGAAATCAAAATCTGACCAATGACAGATACTTAATTTTTCATTAATGATTCTATCAACACTATTCCATTTTAATGGATAATAGTAATAGTTATTGTCAAAAACATCCCTACACTGATTTGTTTTTGTTCTAAAAAAATCACACATAGAAAAAAATCTTTGACTCATCATAATACCTCCATTAATAGTGTAATTGTTAAATAAAAATATGTATATAAATAGTATTAAATAATGATATGATGAATATATACTGTGATAATAACGTTGTATTTCGCTTCTTTGAAACGTTAAATTAGTCGTTATATTTCATGGTGTTTATTTAATTTTCAATGTACTTGTCTTTTAGCTCTGGAAATAACCAGAGCTTTTATTCTAAAATGGTATTTCCTCATCAATTGATAATCGAATATTCTCATGTGGCTCATTTACTAATCTATACTTTAATTCAGACTCAGCATAACGAAGATAAGTCTTTAAAGCTAATACCTCTAACTGTTTACGACTTAGACGAGGAATATTATATTTTAAGTTCATAAACTCAATTTGTTCAGCCCAACTAAAATGAGATATATTAGGCTCAAAGTTATATTGTTCCATGGCTTTTATGTTATTTATACCTTCTTATATTTTACCATTTAGAGAGAATATTCTAACAAAATATATTATATTTTAGTGACTTTTTAGAGACGATAAAATAATAGATAATTAGATTGTTTAATAGATAATTATCCATTGGGGATAATGTAACAGTGGTAAAAGTAATAATCAAAGTATGGTATTATTTCAGGTATCTTTTACTTTAAATAATATGAAAAAGAAAGTGTTTTTAGCTTCATTTTTAAGCACAGTATTACTATTATGTTTGAGCTATGAAGGATTAGCTCATTCAGGAAGAACTAACTCTGATGGTTGTCACAGAGAGACTAAAACCGACACTTATCATTGTCATTAATCTACCCCAAAGACTAGAGCAGACTCATTACAGCTTCTCTAGCTTTACCCCAATTAACGCTATCAAGACAGATACCACTATGTTTATCCTACAATCACACAATCTTAAACCGAGACTTTTCTTCAAACCACGTAATGAGTTGTACTATGATAATACTACCTTTACCCATAAAGAAAGATGGACATGGGTAGATAAGGTTAGTGGTAGGGTTCATGTGGAAAGTAGTAATTCTAATATTATGTACTGTGATAGTCCATTGGTTCTATTCTGGTACGTTGCCTATTATGATAGTGAAAAGGATAAGAACAGAAAGAAAAAGCCATTATTACCACAACAATATAGCTCAGTATTAAGATTAAAGATTGAACAGTATGACCCCAGTAAGAGTAGTATCACCTACCAGAAAGGCATCCTTGACCGTAGGGAGTTCAATAATACTTTATTCCCCATGCAGAATAAACCAAGTCTTATCAATGCTTCCTTTCCTGCTAGTCAGCAACCCTTCAACCTACAAACAAGGTGGCTAAACTATGCCGTGTTACCAGCTACTGCTTATATTCCTAACACTGCTATTGTCTCAGATTTAAAAAATAGCAAATAATTTGTTAAGTAAGCTAAAACGTTTACAGTGAGGACACTCTAACGTTAATCAGTTTCCAAAATTTGATTGCAACCATCCACGTTATAAGTTCCCCAACGGATAATGCCATCTAACAGAATGCAGTATTGGTCAAAGGTAAAATCACTTGTGACAATCATTAAATCAGGTTCATCGGGGAATCCTCCTTGATAGATTACGGCGACTTCATTATTAATCCTTGCCACTCTCAGATTAATCTTCTGCCCACAGATATTTAAGGCTTTGTCGTTCCCTGTGATGGTACAGTGATCATCGTAGGAATTAAGAGAGATCGCACTTTGTATTTTCTCAGTAATTTCTTTTACCTCAGTATGCAGAAGGTGACTAATAAACAGGTAAGCCCCTGATAGTAAGAAACTGCCGATGATAATGATGATTTTGCTCATGAGTTAGTTGACTTCTCAGGGGTAGAATTGATTATATAAGGGCTTTAATGCAGAACAATACCCATTGTAATGTTCACTAATAAACTATAATAATCTCAATAATCTAATGATTTTTGGGGGCATTATGGTGCGCTTGTCTGGGGTAACTCGTGCGCAGAAGGATGAGGAAATTATCTTAAGTTGGCTAACTAATAAGCAGTCTATCCATACCCAAAAGCAGTATGGCTATACCATCCAACATTTTCTGGCGTTTACGGACAAAGATTTAGCCGAGATTTCAGTAGAGGATATTCAGGATTATATGAAGTCTCTCAAGTTAAGGGAGCAGAAAATATCAACTATCAAGGTAAAGTTGATGATTATTAAAAGTCTGTTTTCTTACTGTTTAAAGACGGGTTATCTATCCCTCAATCCTTCGGTATTGGTGAATAATCCCAAGGTGAATGATAACATCTCCCAAAAGTTATTGAGCATTGATGATGTGAAGCGGTTAATGAGTCACACTGACAATCTCAGGGATAAATTACTCATCAGGGTGATGTTTGGGTTGGGGTTAAGGGTTAGCGAAGCAATTAATTTAACATGGGCAAATTTTAGTATTGATGATGAGAAGGTTAATTTAACCATTGTGGGTAAGGGTAATAAACCGAGGACGGTATTGGTTAATCCTAGCCTATGGCAAGAGTTACAGGAATTGAGGAAAGACGGCATAGATTATATATTTATGGTTGCCAAGCGTAACACTCCCATGAAACGTAATACGGCTCACAATATGCTCAAAAGGGTGGGTAAAAAGGCAGGGTTAGGGGATAGTTTATCTTGTCATTGGTTACGTCATTCCCATGCCACGGAAGCCATTAAGGGGGGTTGTGATTTATCGCTCTTACAACAAAGTTTGGGTCATTCTTCCATTACCACCACTCAGAAGTATCTTTGTTTGAGGAAGAATGAGGGTAGTGGTACTTATGTTGATATTTGAAGGAGTGGTTATAACCTGTATTTAATTAAGTTTTGAAATTTATTTATTTCTAAAGCATTCATAGAGAAGCGTTCTTGTTGCACAACTCTACATTGATCCCTTATGACCACATAATGTATTAAAATTCTACACTATCCCCATAACTCTCCAGTTTCTGTGGTAATTGTTGAGTATTGCTGAAGACACAATCTAACAAAATATGACCGCCCCCCAATATTACATCTCCCCCACTAATAAAATTCATGCTCAACAATGCCGTCACTTCAAGGCGGATACTGACGGGTGGCAAAAGATGGATTCATACTCGGATGCCCTAGCTACTGGCGCTAAACCTTGTAAGATTTGTTGTCCTAAAACCTCGCCAATAAACATTGACGAGTTAGAAAATAAAGCTGATTTATCAGCAAGAGAAGTAAACCAGACTACCACAGAAAATAAGCAGGAAACTACGAGTAATCCCCCTCCTAAACCAGAGGAAACGTTAGATAATTCAGATACCATAACCCCTAAGCAACAGGATTTATTTGCACAGTTAGTAAGCACAGACAAGCAACCCTTATCCTCTGAACTCACCAAGGAGGACGGAAAAACTCAAGAGCAACCAGAATCTTCTGAACTCACCAAGAAGGAGAGTAAAACCGAGGAACAACCCCTATCTTCTCCCCCCACGAAGGAAGACGGGAAAACTGAAGAACAGTCCAAGTCTTCCACTGAAGATGAGAATAAAACGGAAACAAAGCCAGAGTCTTCTGAACTCACCAAGGAGGACGGTAAAACTGGGGAACAATCAGAATCTCCTGTCAAGGAGGATGGTAAAACAGGTGAACAATCAGAATCTTCCAGCAAAGAGGACGATAAAACAGAAGAGCAACTAGAATCTTCTGCCAAGGAGGGTGATAAAACAAGCGAACAATCAGAATCTTTCACCAAAGAGGATGATAAAACATCTGAGGTTAAGGATAAGAAAACCAAGTCAAAGAAAAAGAAGAAAGATAAAAAACCCCCTGCTAAAAAGTATAAAATCCTTGCAGGTAATGGATGTCATCAGGCGATCTCAGAGGTGCAAGGTATCTTAGTACCTCCCATTGACGCTGAAAGTAGCCACCAGTTGATATTACCCGATGGTTTAGCCCTTGAAGCCACTTTTAGCAATCCTTATCTTGAGTCATTAGCTCTTAAGCAACCTAATATTTTAGGGGCGCATTGGTTTCGGGGTTATCCAAAAATGCAAGATAATAAATTAGTCGCCCTTCAGATTGTGGGATGGGACGGCAATATGCCCACTAATGAGCAAGGTTGGGAAAAATGGGAATTTATTGGAGTTTGGACAATACAGAAAAATCTCACAGTCCAACGTTCCATGGGGGATAAGGACGTTAAAGAACAAGCCATAAAAACAGGGTACATCAAGAAATTTAAGTTTACTTTTAGCAATAGCGAAGATTGGCTCAAACGTAAGAAGCTGTGGATTGGTTACGTTTACCAATTAATTTGTCGCAGGGAAGGGGATACTTTCAAAATACAAAAGGTAATCCCCTATGCTTGTCCTCGCTTCAAACCAGTAGCCAAACCTAAAAAGAAAACTTTGAATAAGGATAAGTCAGGTGAGCAAAGTCCGCCTAAATTAAAGGATAAATCTAGTGAGCAGATTTCGCCTAAATCTAATGATAAATCTAGTGAACAGATTTCATCTAAATCTAATGATAAATCTAGTGAGCAGATTTCGCCTAAATCAAAGGATAAGTCGGGTGAGCAAATTTTACCAAAGTCTGTTGATCTCAAAGAAGTAAAAAAAGAAGAGATAGCTCCAACGGCTGAGATACTAAACCCAATTGATAGTCAACATCAAACGACTGATACGCCAAGTCCAAAAACTGAAAGCCAAACACAAACCCCTAATGCACCAAACTCAATTGATAGTCCAAACCCAACAGCTGATACCCCAAACCCAACGGTTGATACCCCAACAGAAGAAAAAAAGGGAGATTAGGAGTTATGGGGCATTGTTCTCTACTCTAAGTACAATACATTTCATTCCAAGCTAGTCTTCTGGTAGAGTATCCTGGCTCTCGACAATCTCTAGGAGTAGTTTTACCATCAGCCTGAATGGCATAACTCATGTTCCAACCTGAGAAATTAAGTCCGAAGGAAACCACCGCTGTACTGCCACATTCTTTTACAATGGTGTTTGCCCATGAGTTCATTAATACTGCGGAGTACAAGATGTCAGCTATTCTGTGGCGTTCATTGTTACTGCTATTATGATTTCCCATTACTATACTAATTTCATCGGTTCTATCAGTGGGATTACCATAATTATTTTCATTAGCAGTTCCCTGTAATACTCTCTGATTTACAGTTGTCACTCCTTTTCTATTGATTTCCCTAATTACCCCATTTACTGTTGCCTGACAGTTTGATTGAGCGACTATCATTGGATTGGCAGTAACGGGCAAAGCTATACTTAATAAACTGATTCCCGGTAAGATTTTTTTGATCATCTTGTTTGATTATAGTGATTGAAGTATTAATACTATTTTGTGGTTAAGGAGAGTAATAATACCCCCATTGATTTTCTCTTGGGTCATCAAAATATACCCATGTAAAGGCTCTAGCAGTGCCATCGGAGAAATAAGCTACAGGTCGGTATCCTTCATACCAGTATCTGTAATAGATTATTCCTACTCTTGGACAGGCTGCCATTATTTGAGACGCTAAAATAGCGATAAATTGAGGGGAGTTCATCACCTCAAAAATTTTGTTTTCATCACCAACCATCTTAAATTCAACTGCTTCAGGACGATTACGGGGATACTCAGGGTAATCTTTAAAAACATGATCATTTCGCCTAATAATTTCAGGGTGTACTTCTTCGTATGCTGTTCCCATATACTCATAGATCCGAATGGGGCTAAACGCTCTCTTCCTACGTAATTCTTCAGCTACTGCATCAATAGATTGTTGGCAGGTTTTGTTGGAACTAGTGGGAACACGGACTGGAATACCGCTAGATTGACTCGCAGTGGTCAGACCTAGGTTTATCATGATTGCTAGGCTGATAACTTTAGCAGTTGTTTTGATAATTGGATTCATTTTATTGTGATTGGATAAAGGTGAAAATTATCATAATGAATTATGAAGTAGAATCTAGGGCAATCGCTTTTAGATCAGGTAAATATATGAGCATTTCTACCATTAATTGTAGGGCTATTCTTGACAGAAGTTAAAAATACTTAACTAATGTTCAAATAATATAAGAAAACAGTTATTTAGTGATTATTATAGTGTTATAATAAATAATTAATGCTACTAACAAAATGAATAAAATTAGGAAGTGTATTAAATTTGTTGAGAAGTATCATAAGTATTTCAATACTATTACTGGAGAACAATATTTATCCACAACCAAGTTCATTTCTCAGTTTTATTCTGACTTTAATGCTAATAAGATAGCCTATGATTTAGTTACTACTAATTACCGTTACCAAGAACAGTATGCTGATTACTCTACAGAAGATGCAGTTATTCATCTGAAACAAGAGTGGAATAAAAGAACACAAGTAGGTAATACAGTTCATAATTATTTAGAACTTTATTTGAAAGGCATTTTATCCAAAAAGAATGCCAGAATTCATCAATTAACTACCGCTTTTGATAACCTCAGACTGCGAGATAAATATTCTAACTTCATCTTTATTCCTGAATACATATTATTTTCTCACCAATACAAACTAGCTGGTCAAGCTGATTTAGTTCTTATTAATCATGAGGATAAAAGTTTTGTTATTCTCGACTATAAAACTAATCAAAAGGGAATTCAGAAAACAGCTTATGATGATAGGAGAATGTTTTTTCCACTAAGCCATTTACCTGATTGTAATCACTATCATTATTCCTTGCAATTAAATCTTTATGCTTACTTTTTAGAACAAGAATTAGGTTATAAATGCGTTGATAAAATATTATTATGGGTAAATACTAATAGTCCAGATACAGTTATAATTGAGCCTATTCAAGTGGGTAATTATTATAAAGAAATTAGGTTAATGCTCAATGAATATGAACAGATGAAAAAAGTTGAGTAAAGAAGTAGGCGGAAACATAGGGTGGCGAACACCACCCACCTACTACTATTTAGTCTTATTTCTTATTCTGGTTAGGATTCATCTGAGTACCACGATTTCCTTGTGCTTTATCGTAGGCTTTGTTTGTTCCAGATGTTCCTTTGTTTGCATTGGATTGATTAGCCTTGTGGTCATTATTAGACTTGTTAGACATAATTTTCTCCTTTGGTAACAATGGATACATACTAACAAATGAACTTAAAATCAGCAAAATCCTGACAGTCACAATCTAAGGGAAATCTAGCCTGAAACTAATTTACAGCTTATCTTGCACTTTTTTGCACTTATGTCGGCTCAACCCCAACTTCATACCTTTTCTGATTACTTTTTAGACCTAGGTTTTTAAACCACTGTTTCTCAACTCCTTTATGGTCTAAATCAATTGTTACAATAGAATGCTGTTTATCTTTATCACCCTTTAAATTCAATTGTTACAATAGAACTTCATTCATTTTCATTATCCAAATCAATTGTAACAATAGACTGCTATTTATCTTTAGCTTTAAATCAATTGTTACAATAGACTGCTATTGATCTGATAGAGCTTTGAGATCCTTGATTAATTGTGATGCGGAGTTGCTTTTATAGCCCTTTTCCTGATGATTAACTTTTGCCATGATCTTGATAAACTCCTCCCCAAAATCATTTGTAACAATAGAATCGGGCGGAGGAGTTACACCATCATCTAACTGGTGAGCGTAATCTAATACTTGCTTCTCTAATGCCACGGGTACTCTAATTAATTTGGTATTAGTATCATTCCACTTGGACTTAAATCCTGGCTTGAGGTTTGCTAAGGACTTAGGATTATACTTTTTCATACTAATATATAATACTTTTTAATATTAATAATATTATATCACCGTCACGTCTATTGTAACAATAGCATTATCAATTGTTACAATAGATAAAAGATGTTGACTCATAACCTTATGGTTAAATCTAAATTAAGGAATAAATACTCCAATTCTTATTAATTTGTAATAAAACAGTTATCCTCCAATTTACCTATTAAATAACCATAATGAGTAAATGCCCCAAACCATTGTTATATCATTACTAACAACTTTTTTAGTTGACCTAGAAAGTGATTATTGTTACGAAAACTGGGGTTTTTAGTGTAAACGTTTACAGTAAAAAAAAAGAGAGCCTATAGCTCCCCGAATATTGTATATTCAAAATGATGATTTTAAAGGCAATTATCAACCTTTTTATGTATAATAAATAGTGAGCGTTTGCCGCGCTCACCACAAACGAAATATTGTTAGTAACATTATGACATATAGTAATGCCTTTAGAATAGGGGAGCATCTTGACCTATTCACTCCTACAACCACAAAGGGTAAGTATATTTGCCCTATCTGTGGCGGTGATGATTTTTCAATATCCAAGGACGGACAAAAATACAATTGCTATAACTCAGGGGGTGAATGCAATAAAGAGATTTTCAAATGGGTTGGTGAACGCAAAGGGTTATCTATCCACAAGGCGAAAAAGGAGGATATTAAAACCTACTCGCCTCCGAAAGATCCAATTGTTATAGCCACTACCGTTGACTATAAATCCCCTGTGACAGAGATGATAGCCGAGTATGAGAATGAAGCATCACTGAAAAAGTATGCCATGTGGTTAAACTACCCGGGGGGAAACAAGGTAAAAAGAGTATTAACCACTAAAAGAAAGGATGGCAGGGAGAAAAGGGAAAAAAACTTTTACGGTTATGAAAAGGGTAATGACAAGTCAAAGATTACAACGATTTGGGAACCGTACCACCTTGAATTATTCTCCCAAGCCACGGGTAAATGGATATTAGATCTTGAAGGGGAAAAGGCTTGTGATTATGCTTTACATAAGGGTTTAATTAGCACTTGCTTATTGGGAAGTAAAGCCACAGACATAGACCACATAATAAGACTCTGTGAACGGATTAAGCAATATCAGATTAAAGGCATAATCTACATTACGGATAATGATAAAGAAGGATTAGACAAGGCAATCAAGACGAGGGAAATTGTAGCATCTCAGGGCATACCCTTCATCATTCTACCCATCACCTATTTATATCCCGAAGTACCAGAACATGGTGACTTTGAAGAATACTCAAACCATACTAAGTTAAGCCCTGAAGCCATTAAAACCAACATTGAATTGACTGTGGGGGCTAACCTAGAAGAGCTATTAAATATAGACAATTCAATTGTAACAACCGACTTACAAGGAAAGCTAAACGCAACCTATAATCGCCATGGGATTGGAGAGAATGACTTTCCCAGTATTATGAGGCAATTCATAGATGAGTTTAGCAAACCTATTTATACTGAAGCTGGTTATAGGGGGAAAATAGCTGAGTTTTGCTCACAGTATCCTATTCAAGCCACAATGCTAGAAAAGGCTATCAAGGCTAGAAAAGAACTAGATAATCAGATTATTGATATTGAGGAATTATCCCCACGGGTTGATGACCTATTAAAAATACCCCATGAAAGTCTTGATTTAAAAAGGGTATTAGGGGTTTTATACGGCTCAATGCTTGAGCAAGAAGCCCTCAACCTACCCACAAACCCCATGGCATTATTTACCATCCTTTTACCTGTTATTGGTGGGGCGATCGGTACAAGAAGAAGCGTTGTACTACAGGATAATCCTAAATATAGACAGCCCTGTATCCTCCGAACTGCAATCGTTGCTGATAGTGGGAAAAAGAAAACCCCCACCACCATGACTATTATTAAGCCCCTCAAGGATAAGAACCTAGAAGCATATAAGCAATATAAGGATGAACTGAGAGAATATCAGGAAAATGAGTTATTACCAAAGGATGCTAGGGCTAATTTACCAGAACCTAAAATGATTAGATATATGGTGAAAGATAGCACCATTGATGGATTATTATTAGCTCACCAAGAAAACCCCAAAGGCTTCTTATGCTTCTGTGATGAGTTATCAGGTTACTTTGAAAGACAAAACAAGTTTTATAGTGGTGATGACGTAGCCCGTGAACTTGAATTATATGATGGTGGTCAAGTCATCAAAACCCGTGCTAATAAAGATAGTAATATTTTCATTGAGAAAACAGCTATCTCAGTAACTGGTACGATTCAATGGTCAGCCCTTGAAAAGATATTTAACAATGGTGATGACTCAAGGGGTATCAGTGCAAGATGGTTTTTTTGGGGCGGTGAACTACCCAAAGAGTATTTACCTGATCACTTTGTTGATAGTGGATTATCTGAGTTACTGGGTCACGTCATTGATGAGATTACCAAGTTAGATGAAACAGATCTGATAGTACCTAGTGAGGTTTATCCTATTTTCAAGAACGCCCAAAGAAAGTTGATTGATATTAAAGAGACTTTGCCCACTGAGCAATTAAGGGCTAAGTATAGTAAGGGTGAGGGTGCTATATTACGGGTTGCTGGTATCTTGCACACATGGCACTATATTCTCAATACTGAATTAGCACCACCTAGCCCCGTCATGATTACTGAGGAAATTATGAAACTTGCCATTGAGGTAGTGTTTTATTACCTCAGACAGTTTGAGTATGTGGCTATCAAGTGCCAAAAAGACTTTATGGACGCAAGGTTAGTTAAAATCCTTGAGTTTGTTAATAAAAGGGGTGAGGTTACAGCTTCTCAAGTTAAGAGAGATATATGGGAATTTAAGAAGCTACCCGCCACTGAGGTTGAATCACTTTTATTGCTTCTTATTGAGAATGGGGACTTAGTTCAAGTACCTACCAGAAAAGGGATAAAAGTTAAATTAAGGTAACATCTCACAAAACATCCCACTTTACATCCCACTTTAACCCCCCCCAAAACCCTTACTCTGTGAGGGTTTCTATTTTGTCCATCCCACTTCATCTCACTTTACCAAAACGCTGAAAGTATATCTATATATAGGTTTTATAGATTTTTATTCCCCTAAAGTGGGATAAGTGGGATGAAATTAGGTAGATAGGGGGTGTTTTCAACACCTTATTGATGAAATTCTCAATAAGGATAAATATAACTATTTAGTAATATAAATGAATATTAAGAATATTTCTCAATTATTTTTAAAGAGTAAAAAACTATGTCAGTAGCCATCTCTTAATAAATAGATTAACCAATTAAGTGGGTTACAAGTATATCTATATATATATAATATCTCTCTATCTCTTATATGGTAAGTAATTCAGCTAAAGTGTGATGAAAGTGGGATGATTATTTTTATCTATTTTTTAAAAAACTCCAAAAACTATATATATAAATAAATACAGCTATTTTTTTTAAACCTTGAAAGTGGGATGTAAAGTGTGATGAAGTGGGATGATTTTAATTATCCATAAGAATAGCCATAAAATATAGACTTAATTATTATGAGGTAATAATAACCTAAAAGCTATATATAGTAGTAAATATGATATAATTAAATATAGTATTTTAGGATAAAATATGAAACTAAAACAATTTAGAAAGATGACTAAAAATGCTTTTCAAAACGCCTGGAATGACCCTAACATTCATTTCACAGAGTATCCTTTGTTAGCCACACTCGCTTTCAGAATGGCTGACACTGAACAGAAAAAAAAGGTAGTGTTAGAGGTAGCTAAAGAAGTGTTAGATATGCCCTCAATCATAGTTACTGGTACTAGTGACTTGATGGATGCCATGACCCCTGTAATAGAGGATAAGGACGGCAAGATTCACCCATTAGAGGGTAGAGAGAAAGGAATAGAAGGGGATACCATTAAGATTTTAAGGAGGTAAGGCTATGACAGAAATTGATACTGCAAAGTTAGAACGTCAAAAACGTAGAGAAGAGTTTAGATTAGACAATCTAAAAACAAGGTTGGATGAGTTAACCCGTGATGAAATTTTTACCCTTGAACAGTATATTTTGGTTAATTACCGTAGATGTAGTCAAAAACATACTGCTTACGGTTTAAAACAGCGATTAACAAGTGAGACAGGTATTTATATTTACCAAATGGATATGTATAACCTTATGAAAGGATTAGGGGTTGAGCCGAGATACTTGTAAAATGGTGCAAGATAAGCTAAAACCTTTACAGTAATTTGGTTTCACGGTAAATTACCTTTGGTGACAGCTTCGCTAGTTTTTCCTTAGGAACTGATAAAACACTCAAAAATAAGTGAAGTAATTATGAGTCGTATTCCAGAAGATTCGCAATGAGACGACTCAAACAGCCATTGATAATTAGAAATATTGGGTAGTTAGAGGTTATGAGTTTTAGTAAGAAGAATTTGGTACACTTGTTCAGGGTTATCAGGAGTAATAACGGGTTTTGTCAACTCCCCTTCATCAATAATGATTAACTTATCTTTCCATGGACGTTTAGGGTCTAAGTTTAGCCAATAGCTTAATGAACCACCCCATATTCTGGTTTTTCCTCTCCACCATGTCATTTCTTGTATGCTGACCTGATTTATATTTCTGTAAGGAATACGCTTATCTCCAAAAGGAAAATAGTAATAGAGAATAGTTAAAGCATCATCGTCACAAATGATATATTCATCTTCATATAAAATAGTCATGAATTCTTCAGAGTTCTAATTGAGACTTTAGGTAATGCTGTTAATTTCAGTTTAGCATTACCAATGTTGTAAATAGTAGTAGGTGGGTGGTATTCTGCCACCCAAGATTTGAAGTTAAAGGTTTATGAGGTTGAGCAGAGATAAATGATAGTTTTGCTAGTTTTTCTACAGTTCAAGCTCACAGAGTAATACAAAATTACGTAAAATTATGCTACGAACAAACATTTTCTCCATCTGCTGTGGTAATGGAGAAAGCATCAAAATCGCCCCAGTCAAACTCACCTGTTACATTTACTAGATCTCCAATATTGATATGACGAGCGGTATTATCCCCGCACACGCCATAAGAATCAACTTTGATGGTTTGAGTTCCATTATTTAAACGGAAACCATCTTCCCAAACTCGTTCAACTCGACCAGAAATATCGCCATCTTGTGCCTGAGCAATTGTACAACCAGTAATAGCTACTCCAAGAGCTAGAAAAGTAAAACGTACTATATTTAATTTCATAAATTAATACTTTAATTAATTAATTATCAATATAAAATAACATTTTTAAATAAGAATTAGGGTTTAAGTAGCAACTGTCACGGGTGAGCCGAAATAAGCTAAAACCTTTTACTATGATATAGTTTCAAACTAGATTGCCTCTGGTAACAGCTTCGCTAGTTTTCTATTAAGACCATTGATTGCTCCTTAAGGAGCATGAGTGTTTTAGGTTGGGGTTACTCCCATCGCTCTTGGGTAGTTCGCTTGGTGCGCTGGTTATCTTCCCATTATCTGTCTTGATATAATTAGACTATTAGGTAGTTCAGACCCCATCAAACTATGATTAAACAATTAGAAACAGCAATTAGTAAATTATCAGAGTTATCAGACGCAGAGCAAGAGAATATTGCACGGATGATTATGACAACCATAGAGAATAAACAATCGTCACCAAGTGCATGGGATACCTTAAAAGAAATGGCTGGAAGTATTGAAGCACCTGAAGATTGGTCACAGCAACACGCTCATTATCTTTATGGTACACCCAAACAAAATCAAGAACATGAGTAAGCCAAGATTATTTTTAGATACTGCCTTTATTCAGGCTATTTTAAACCGCCGTGACCAATATCATCAGTCAGCATTAAAATTAATACCTTTAGTTGAAAATGCCCAAGAAATATGGACAACAGAAGCTATCTTGATGGAAGTAGGTAATGCCCTCAGTAGTTTTGAGCGTCCGAAAGTCATTGGTTTTATTAAACAATGCTATACAACAGAAAATATTAGAGTGGTAAATATTAGTTCAGAGATATTTAAAGGGGGTTTAAATTTGTATGAATCTCGCCAAGATAAACAATGGGGATTAATTGACTGTATTTCTTTTTCTGTGATGACAAAACAAAATTTAACTGATGCTCTTACATCAGACCGTCATTTTATCCAAGCTGGGTTTAACGCTTTATTAATTTAAAGACTCTTACTTTCCCTTTTTTCTTGCGTTTGTTCGCTTGGTGCGCTCGTTACCTTCCCCGTCTTCTACTACTACTAGGGGGCGCTGTTTGTGTGCCAACAGTAGCTAACTTTTCTTGAATCTCCTGTTGTTTTCTCACTGCTTCCTCCTTCAATACCCTATCTTTTTCCATCTGTTCCATGTTCTCTCGTGTCGTTCTCATCTTCTGGCTAAAGTCATTAAACGTATCCTCGGTGAATTTAAAATTACTGAGTATCCATGGCATTGTCGGCGCAGGTTTTACCCATTTCACCTTCTCATCAGGGTTATCAATCTTGGTGATAATTAAACTTTTCTTATTTCTCTGCACCTCGTAATGTTTACCCTTGAAGTTGTCCACCTGTTCCTCTCTCAATATCCGCTCCAAGGTATCCCTATGGGTTTCTAACTCCGCCCTAATAGCCTTGTCCTCTATATCTAATCTTGGGGGTGGGTTATCGTATTTGTCTAATCCCAAGGGGTATAATACCTTACTCATTCCCTGCAACGTATATTTCGCCCCAAGGGTATTACCTTTATAGTGTTTCTCCTTATAGCCATAGACAATGCCATTATTTTTGCTGTAAACGTTTACATTTTGTTCCCTGAGCATCTCCTTGAGATCATCAAAATTGGTGCATTCTTCCCTACACCTATCCAATATCTTGCGGAGTTCTTTAAGGGCGATCGCTCCTTTCGGACTTTCAAGTCCATGGTAATCTTCCAACATTCTCAATACCCTTTCTGATTTCCGATAATCCCAATAGCTAGAGACACAACTTCCATCATGTCTTACTCTACCTGCCACGATGTGAATATGTTTATTCTCAGTGTCATCATGCCTAACCACTAAATAGGGTACTGCCAACGATTTATCCCCAAACATCCTATCCTTATCCTTAATTCTCTCCTCCTTTTCTAACTGTTCCAAGTCTGGTTGTTCTTCTCCAAACCCCATCCCATAGAGATAGTCATGGGCGATCGCCTTTAGCTTCTCATCATCTACTTCATCTTCGGGGGGAAATGAGATAGTAGCGTGGTAAACCTTAAATCTAACTTTCTGGTTTAACCTACAACATAATTCAAACTTCTTATTAAGTGCGCTCGGAGTCTTACCCGACAAGTTACTCTCTAAGATTTCTTTCTCATCCTTATCTAATACATAAGAAATACAATCATAAAACCCTTTTCCTTTCACTTGTTTTGCTACTGGCATATCAAAATTGCTCTCTCTACCTCGTCTAACGCTTCTGCAAATTCTCTCAACTTTCTCTGATGTTCGGAAGGTATCACCTCTAGTAGTTCCTCTATCTGATTTCTCGCATCTCCCATCCTCAATAATGCTTTCACTACTTCCTTCTTTGGTGTTCTCGGTATTCTTTCATATAGCACTGACCTAAATAATGCCGATACACTTATTTTCATTTCTTCACTAAGGGCGATCGCTTTCTCTCTTTCTTCCTCATCCAATACTATTGCGCACCTCATTATTTTGTTCATGCCCGAACCCTCTTAAATTTGCTCTAAAAACTGCCCTTTTTTATGGATTTTAATTTCAATCCATAACAATTAACCCTATTTTACTCCTAAACAATTGAATCCTAGCCTAAAAAAATTTACTTAGCGAAAAATGGCTGGTTTAAACGGGTTTGCGTGGTTACAGCCGTTCTGGGGAGAAATGGGGGTGTTAGTGGGTTTGAAAATGATTTAGGATAGAGTAAATTGTACTTGATTAGGGGCTAACATGGTAAAAAAAACAAAAAACTGTGAAAAAAATTGGTCAAAAAATGAAAAAAACCCTGAAATTAGACCCTAAATGGGGCTAAAAAGCTATGGTACAAAAATAGTATAAAAGATAAAGAAAAAAGAAAATGGTGAGAAAGAAAAAAGAAACGCTGTTGTTGGCGTTAGACTTTGGGGGAAGTGCCACAAAAATAATAGGCGGATGAGGTGCGCTCGGAGAATAAAGTTTTAATAGATAGCAATGGTAGTTATTCAGTGGTGGGTTGTCTTGCTAAAAACTATTTAATAACTCTCCCATTAAAATTAAATGATTCTTCCTTAGTGATGAAGTAGTCAACTCTGCAATACTTGCTTCATACAGTGAGCTTCTTCATAAATAGTCTCGTTGACTAGATTAATTTGGCGATAACAATAACGTATAATTTCTCCCCAAACCCAAGTTGTTTTATTCATCACTTTATCAACCATAGGAGACTGAGTTAGGAACATGATTATATGACTCGGGGGCGCTCGTGATTGATAGTAGAATTGTGAGTTTTTATCTTAGATTTTGTTGGTTAGACACTATGTATGCAAGAGACGTGTAGGCGATTTGGTTTTGAGCCACTGGTTCATCTTTTTCTCAATTGGTATTTCTAACATCTTCTACCACCATAGGTGGTGTTAAAAAACAAAGCAACGGAACGGCTCTCCCCTACCAGAGCTTTTTTTGCTACTTCCCCCACCTAAAATCCGTACTAAGGGTTATCTTAAATTCATGTTAAAAGTGACTTATAATCTATATATATCAATGGCTTTGAGAGTTAGTTGTTTATTGAGGAATGAGAATTAGTCAATCTCCAAACACCTTATCTTATATACCTTTGAACCGTGTTTTAACATGAAAAACTAATAACCCTTAGTACGGATTTAATCAAGGCGTTTGAGGATAACGGATACAGGAACTTTTCGGGCATTCAATTAAAATCTTTCATCTGTTCCATTTCTGGCATAGTTTTTGGGATGACATTATGACCTATCATCGCCATAATTGTTTCCTCTAAATCTGTGTCAACTTTTACCATTTCAGCTACCATTTCTGACTGTTCAGAGATGTAAATTTTACCGATGATTAATGCCCTTACTGCGTCTATTATGGGTTGTTCTTGAGTCTGAATGTTGTGCTGTTCCATATAGGCTTCTACTCCCATATCTACAAACTCATTCCATGCTTTATCTTCATTCTTTTTTCTGAATAATCTATCTATTACTCGCTTAACAATCTTTGGTTTATTCATGGTTTTAAGTGCGCACTTTAAATTTTTATTTAAAAGTAGTAATAACTACTAATATTTTAACATAATAAACTTTTTAAAATATTATAATAAGGACAAGAAAAAGAGGAGATTAATCCTCTAGTTCAAAACAAAAAGTAAAGCCTCTGCTTGAACAGAGGTAGTAATCATGAATTTAACACGCACAGGGGATCAGTTTAACCCTGATTTAAAACTTATGGTTTTAGATAATACTATGTGTAGTATCATTTTTTAACTAAAACCTTGAAAGAGTCATATAGCAATGGTTGTTTTGTAAGTTGCACTTGGTTGCGCGAACCCTATGTTTACCCCTACAGGATAGTCATTAATGGGGTTAATTTTATTCTTAGGTGTCATTTATCCTTGACTACCTCAAAGGGCAGAAAAGGCTATGTTACCGCTGTGTTAAAGTTTTTTGAGGAACAGTGTGGTTAAATCTAGGTTTGCCTTTGAGAAGCAAGAATAATTCTTCAAGAATGGGTTTTACTCCTACTGGAGGAACTGCATTTCCAATTTGTCGTCGAACTTCGGAGATTGAACCGTAAAATCTCATATCGTCTGGAAACCCAAAAAGTCTCGCTCGCTCTCTATTAGTCAAAGAACGGGGTTCTCGATAGTGATATCCCCAAGTGCCACCACCACCAGCAGCAATAATTGTTGTTGATGGTTGATTAGGATGAAGTCGTCTATATACATGAGAAATCATACCTTTTACATATAAAGGATGGTCTTTCGGTATATCTGTAAAATTCCCACCTGGAGGGATCAGAGTAAGCATATCGATGGTTTTTTGCTTTAAATTTTGATGTTCATTATTAAATTCAATTTTTTCTACTTCTTGAAGAGCTTGTTTAGCAGATACATAGGGTTGCAATCCACTAATCCAAGCTTCGTCATGAGGAGCATGGGTTCTAGGAGGTGGAAGAAAGCTAATATTAAACTCTGTTTTTATACCAATAATAAGAACTCGCTTACGTAATTGTGCAACACCGTAATCAGCAAAGTTGTATACATAAGTAGATAGGTTATAACCACAACTTGAAAAATCTTCTTGAATTTTTTGTATTGCTTTACCTTTATTTGCCGAAAGCAAACCCTTTACGTTTTCGGCAACAAAAGCACTGGGTTGAGTTCTTCTTACGACATCAACAAAATAAGTGTATAAATTTCCTCGTGTTCCTTCTAAACCAGGTCGCTTCCAAATCATCGAAAAATCCTGACATGGAAAACCACCTAAAACAACATCTACATCTTCAGCATTAGGAAGTTCTTTAGATAAATCAATATCCTCAATTGGTCCTTCAATGTGCTTTGTATTCCTAAACAAAGGATAATTTTTATATGTTTGGCTTGCAAAAGTATTAAGTTCATTTGCCCAAATAACTTGACCTCCAGCCCACTCGGCTCCAAGATCCATGCCTCCACATCCTGAGAAAAGGCTTACTATCTGTGGATATTGTCTATCAATCACACGTTTTATCATATATTTAAGAATATTTCTAACAGTTTTAAAACTCCATGTAGTACTTATCTTCTTCGATTTTATATAGCGTCAACTTATCATTTCCATATTCTTCTAAGGTATCTAGAGTAACAGGTTCATATTTCTTTAATACTTCACTATTTTCTAACTTTCCTTTAAGCCAAATGCCGAAAATTTGCAAACTATTCCTAGAACGTAGATTTTTAAAATAAGCTCCCTGTGTTTTCATTGGAATAATATAACCATTATCTGTATATGCTAAAAAATCACCTTTAGGATAATACTTTTGAGAGTTTATTAACTTACTGCTTGAAATTAGTTCTATTTCATACCAAGGTCTCGGAGTTATTTTTCCTGTTCTCCTATCCAAACGACCTTTCCCAAAGTAAACATTTAGATTTGATTTTTCTTCGTCTGCTATCCTTGACAAGGGAAGTTCAAATCTTGGAAGTCCATCTAAATCTATACTAGCAGGATCATATCTTTCAAGAGATTTCCATTTAGATTCGACATTACTTAAGATTATTTTTTTCTTTCCCGGAACTGTAATTATAACATTGTCAATAGTTACGGAATGATCCTGAGAATAAAGATTATCTAAAAATTTGATCAAAGTATTCTTTTGATTTTCAGGGATAACGGGAATAGTACATTCAATATTGCCCTTTACTCCGCTAGATGAAAAATTGGAAGACCCTACATAAATTCTAGTAGTATCATCATCAGTGAATTTATATACTTTCCCGTGATATCTTCTTCCATTAGTTACATAAACCCCTGATTCATTTCCAAATCTTAGCAACTTTTGATTGAGATCATTCAATGTGTCAAGTTTTTTCTGGCTGAGACCTTCGTGAAATGCCATACCCAGAAGCAATTTTGAGACTCCGCCAGATTTAGCAATGCTCCAAAATCTATCTTTATAGGTATTGATAATATCAAGTGAAGCATAACCAGAAGCAACTGTTACGTTTTTGGCCGTCTGAAACTCTTTGTCTAAAATATCTCTAAAATTACCTCCATAATTATCAAGATTAGTATGCATTTTATTTTACTCCAAATGATTAAATGAACTGATTTTGCTTTTCCTTTTTACAACAACATAATTTTTACAATAAAGTTAAATAGGTTTATATTGACTGACTTAAGAAATATCTACTTTATCACACTGCAAAAGCCTAGAGAAAGTAAATTAATAAATACTACAAATGCGGTTATCGGGGTTTGGGTAGCAACTGATACTGCTGATAAACTTGGGATAAAGTGCGATCGCCCTCGGAATATTCTTGATTAATTGGCGTAAAGCTAGGGAAAGTGTAACCTTGTGCCAACTCAATAACTGAAGTTCCGAATTTAAAATCGATTTGGCACTTATCATCAAATTTTGCCTAAAAACTAATAATAATGCCATCTATTCTTAACAAACTGACAAAAAAGTACCGACACTACCCAAAATCAGAACTTTTTATGTTCTATAGAGAATATATTTAGTTACTTTCAGTAACGGGTGAAACCTTTACAATGATTGTATTTCAGTGAGTTGGCACTAAATTACAGCTTCCCTAGCTTTACCCCTAATTGGTAGTAAATTATTCATTTTTTGAGAAAAATCTATTTTTTGCTGTGGTGGTGGCTCAAAAACCTTATCAGATAGGGGTTTTAGCGGTTCCACTTTTTGCTTTTCTTCTTTATATGAAGATGGCATAAAGTGGGGGAGGCTTAGGTCTATCTCTGTAAGGGTTTCAGCGTTTTAGGTGATTAAGTTTCCTGAATCATCAAATTTCAACTTTGGTAATGGGGAATCTGTATATTTTTCAGAGTAGGCGTAAAGCAGGGCGTGACCTAACCCACTGGCACTTAAACTATGAATCCATTGAACCTTATCCCGTTGAGGAAGTAAAAACTGATTTATTCTTAAATGATAAGGATTATTTAGTAGAAAAAATGGTCTTTGGTAAGAATAGAAAAGAAGTAGATAAAACTACTATTATTTATAATAAAAAGATTACTTTATCTGCCATACCATTAAAAGCCTATGAGTACATTGTAAATGGTAAATCTGCCCTTGAATGGATAATGGATAGATATAAGGTTACTAAGGATAAAAAGAGCGGTATTGTTAATAACCCCAACGATTGGAGTGATGACCCACGTTATATTATTGACTTGGTTAAGAGGATTGTTAGGGTTAGTTTAGAAACAGTTAAAATAGTGAATAGTTTACCTGATTTAAATGAGAAATAAACCATATCTTTTATGCTTTTATAGCAATATCAAATCCGCCCAAA
>NZ_CP182900.1:0-17556 GCF_001747005.2 Cyanobacterium sp. IPPAS B-1200 | reverse complement strand
TGAGGATGTTATTTAGGTGGGGGGATAGGGTAGGAATAGCTACAGATTCCCCATGATACAAATTCTCAATTAGGCTGGGTAAATGGTCGTACAAAACCGCAATGGATTTGTTATCTACCGATTTATTTAAAAGCCCTTCGGTGGTATCGATAGACTGGGTTAGGGTATTTATTACCGTTTCCTCAGAGTCTAATTCCTTGGCTGTTTCCTCCAAATGTTTTTTGGCTACAACTTTGATCCCCTCCTCTCGAATTACCTCCACATATTCCCTCAACGTTTCTTCGTTGGGTAAAGAAAGGATCATTAACTCATCGATGTACTGCGATAAGTTCTTATCGGTTACTCCTTTAAAACCATCAGGGTATATTTCCATTAAACCTAAAGCACTCTCAGGGTTTTGGATAATATTCGCTATTACTTCCTTTTCTAGTAATAATCTACTATCTGATATATTATCTTTTATGATACCTGATATATCATAGCTACTAATAAGGTTTTCGCATTGCCTCATTATTTGAGATTTACAAGGCTCTTTACCCTCGGAGGATAGTTTTATCGCAGCTTGGTAAATGAAGCTATTTAGGGGCAATTTGGGAGGGCTATAGAGGGTATTTAGCTTTTTGGAGTAAAGTGAGCATTGATTAGAACAGCCTCTATCCTTGGCATAAACCCCAGATTTACCCCCACACCCTTCCATGGCATAGCTACACTCCCAACCATATCCATCAGGATTATTTTTAGCGGAGTTAAAAGCTGATTTAAAATTATTAGCTTTAGCCTCAATGGTAGTCTTACTGGTGGGGTGGTTTAGGGAAGTATTCTCAGCTACGGTCTTAGCTAGGGGTAAGCTCTCTTTTAAAGTGTAGCCACGGGTTAAGCAATATCGAACTAAGGTTAAATTGCCATGGTTGTAATCAATATCTAGGGGTATGCCATTACCCATTAAATGATTAATACATGATGGGTGATTATCTCCAAAGGCTTTTAATTTTTCCGTTATAGCTTGTTTTTCTTGATTAGTTAATTGGTTATCCTTACCAATAATTTCATCGAAAGATACTTGATCAACCGCTTCGATGATAGGGCTAGAGTCATTTTGTACAAACCCAGCCATTAATTCCCCTTGCAAGGATAAATCTACTTCGGGCTGGGTAGGATTGAAACTATCATCGATAAAGCCACATCTTTTATTACTTTTTAGGTGGGTAGTGCCGGGTAATTTTATACACTTGGATTCTTTACTTCGGTGGTTGGGGAAAATTTCATCTACTTTAAAATTTGCCTTTTGTGCGATCCCCTTCAAGCAATCCATCATTACCCCTGCGAAAATGGGCTTATTTGCAAATATCCAAAGATGATAGCCTCTATTACCTGAAAACTCGATATAGGCTTTTAAATTCAATTCCTTAGCTGTTTCCTGTAACTTTTTGGCTAGGGCTAAACCCTCGGATAAATCTTTAGCATCTCTGGGGGTATCAATATCAATACACCCAGCTTTTACTAAATTAGTGCTGGTTTGGATAAGCATTACTCCGAGGGATAATTCCCCAGAAATACTTTTTTCTACTTTGGAAGTGGTCAAAAAATCTTTTTGGTGAGGGTAGCTTAAGGCATTCCCTTCCAATATCCCAACGGCATAACGCTGGTTATCTTCAAACAGCATCAATCGATAATATTGTTCAAATAATCCGTTATCTGTTACGGATTTCTCTGATACTACATTGGTAATCATGGTTATTATTTTAATTAGGTAAAAAATGTTTAAGCCTCGCTAAAAAGTTGGCGCTCGATAGCGAGGGGATAGGGCTGGGGGTTAATTAATCCTCAGCTTTATCTTTTTGGTCTTCGTAGTAATAACAAAGCGGTTCGGTGTAATCGACATTGCTATCCTCCTCTAATCTATAAATTTCCTCGGTGGTCAATGGTGCAAAATCTTCGGGATCTTGCATTTCTAAAATCAATAGGTATTTTTTCATACTTGCAAAAATTAATGTTCATGGCTGATTCTCCTAGTGTTTATTTCGGTTGATTTGATTGACTGAAAAAAAAACGGCGGCGCTGGTGAAATTTCTTTTTGCTTCTTACCAGCTTTTAAAATTAACTTGCGTTATCGGATAACGAGTTAGTTTTAAATTTGGTTTTTTTTTTTTTAATATAACGGGTGGTGAGCTTCAAGCGAACCAACCCGTTAATTAGAATATTCTTAGAATATTCTTAGAGAGTCTCTGAAACGGCTGTAAGGCATATAAATAAAAGGTTATGTCTAAAAGATAAAATGAAATCTTACAAAGATAAAATGAAATCTTACAAAGATAAAATGAAATCTTACATTTTTTTGAACCACTTTATAGTATATACAGGGTAAGAATTAGAGGTTAATTTTCGGGGATTTTTTACTGGTTCACACCTTGAACCAGTAAGGGGGTAAACGTGAACCACCTTTAAAACTGCAGTTTTAAAAGCTGTAATTAAATCACAGTAATGGTTACAGCTTTTTTGTACCTTTAGCTAAAAATAAACCCCACGAATATCCGTGAGGTAGGTAATGGTATTAAATGAATTTCTTATTTATTATTATCTTTGGCTAATAATTGAATGCCCTTAATGCACTCTTCTATTATCTTTGGAGTTAAATCCTTCCCATAATATTTGCTCTTAGGATTTAATCTATTTATTAGCCAAGTTCTATTCTTGCCTATATAGTTTGCTAGTTTATTTTTACTTACTGATTTGTTCGATTTGTGATTATCTAAGGCAATTAATACATCTTCCACGATGTATTTTGGTTTAGGAGTTAGGAGTTTTTCGGGCTTGTTATTATTTCGTTTGTTACTATTCCACTGACTAATATCTGGATGAGAGAAGATAATAACTGTGTTTAGCCATGAATTACTAAACCATCCTTTAGGCTTTCTATTTTTCCCTAGTAACCACTCTGGAGGATTTTGGGTCTTGAATTTCCATTGATAAGGGTTATTGATGGTAATAATGTAATTTAACAAACAATTAAATTTTTTGAATAAGGCTAATTCTATATTTTTGTTTTTTTCTATTAAGCATTTATCTAAATCATTTTTTAATCCAATAGCCTCTAAAATGGTTTTGATTTTATACTCTCCATTTTGATGCTTACTTAATCCCAGACTTAAAAAATGTAAAAAGGCTGATTGCAACTCATTACCTATAAATGCCTGTCGGTGTATAAAACCAAATTGCTTTAAGCCATTTACTTTATCATCAAAAAAATCAAACCATGTTCCCGGTTTGAACGTAATTGTTAAATCTGTTAATTTTTTATTTTTAAATTGTGTTTCGATACTTGCATATATTAAGGAGTCTTCTTTTATTTTTAAATTGTCGGTATTTTCTAATTTATCAGGATTAAAAAAAACACTTATATTTTTCAATGATTTAATTAATGTGTATAAATATTCTAAGGATTCATTTATATTTGTTCTTACTGTTAAACTATTTTCCTTATCCCATTTAACCCGATTCATACTATCTATTAACTCTAATATTTCTTTTCCGGTTAGCTTTGCCTCATTACTATAATTTTTATAGTGATACCAATAACACATTAATAAAGAAATTAAATTGTAGTTGTCTATTCCATACTTGTGTTTAACTTCTTCAATTATTCCCATATAAAAATTTATATGTATTTCGTTTATTTTATCGCTATTAAATTTTTTTATTATTTTGAAGTTATTAGGATTATTTAAGTCTTCTTGCGTAGGGATATTTTTTGAAACCATATAGCTAAACATAGTATCCATAACCATTGAACTACTGCAAAGAGCTAGGTTTTTCTTTGTGTCAAATACAGCAGTTTTAGGATATAGATAATCTATGTATTTATATGCTTCATAATCACTCATTTTCTGAGGAAATACTTCCATGCTTTCTACTTTAGAATATAAAAATTTAAATATTTTTTCTTCTTTTCCTCTAACATCTTTATACCCTTTTTTTTCTATCGTACTTACTATTCTTAAAGTCTCAGTAACCAACCAATATTCGGCTGGGGAATGCTCTTTAACTAAATTTTTATAGACGCTTTCGCAGTAATCAATATAATCTTGATTACTCATTTTAAATGTAGGGATTATCTCATTGCTCTTATTGTGGTTATCTAATTCCACCTTTGAATTTTCTAGGGGTAAATCATTACCAAAAGCTGAGGGGAGTTTAGGAGTTTTTAATGGGGCGCTTTTTAATTTATTTTTATCTAAATTAAGGTTTAATTCTTTTCTACTTTTATCACTTTTTTCTGGTATCATAGTAGTAGTTTTTTTAAGAAATATTTTCAGCGTACCATCTAGAAATGTTACGAGGTAATTATACTATTGTATCTCATTTATTAGTATATTAAAAAGGGCTGAAGTAATTTAACCTCAGTTCTTTTCGCTTCTTTACTTTAATTCATATATACTTTTTTGAAGAATTATTAAGTAAGTTTTGTAATCCTCTAAATCACTGTTTAAATCGTTTAAAGTTTCTGTGATTAAGTGCTGATTGACGATGTTTTTTGCGTGGGTAATACTTCTAACCTTTCAGAAAAAACTTCTAATATTTCAGCATTGCCTTCCAAACTTTTAAAATTGTCAATTAGTTCGTGCGCGCACGGCTTTTTTATCTACTATTATAGCAAATAATAACCATATCTGATATACTTATCTTATATTTAATCTGATATATAGTTATGGCTAAAAAAGAAAAGGGGATAACGAGGGTAGATTTAAGGATACCCGATGAAATTTTTACCCAAATAGAAACAATTGCAGAAAATAACGGTATGGATTTTACCCCTACCACCAAACCCGATGAAAATGGGAATTGGAAGAAAGATAAACAAGGGAATGTCATTAAACCAAAACGGGCTGTAACCCCTGTAATATTAGATTTGCTTAAATTAGGATTGAGGGCGATCGCACAGGATGAGGGGTTAAGGGCTGAGGAAATCGGTACAAAAAAACTAAGTAGTGAGATAGAGTTAGAATCCTCGGTGATGGGAATATTGCAGAATAATCTCAGTGATTTGTTAGCTACGCAATTGGAGGAATTGATCGAAAAAAAGTTAGTTGAGAGAATGGCTAAATTACCCGTAAAGCCATCCCCCATAGAAACTACCCCTAATGAAAAATTAGATAATTCCCACCAAAATCCTAGCACAACCCCACACAAACAAGATTACCCAGCTGAGGTTATTCCCTCAGAGGAATTGTTAGAAAGGGAACAGCCCTCCGATGATTCAACCCAAATAAATTTAGAGTTAAATCCCTCCGAGGAAACCCCATCAGCTGTTACGGTATCTGATATTAAATCCGAAGTGGTGTCAAGGGATAATGAACAGCCCACCCATAAACCCATACCCCCTGAATTAATGGGGGGTTTAAAGGCTAAAGAATTAGCTAAAAGATTTAAAACACCCGATGAAGCGTATGTAAGAAAATTGTGGAGTAGGTACAAAAAGGATTATGGTGATAACCGCCTTCAGAAATTTAAAGAAAAAACAAAAGAATTAGATCCCGAAGGGTTTAGCTGGTATCGTACCGAGGATGAGGCTACCTATTACGTTTATCAAGAAAAATAAATGTTTAACTTGAATATGACTCGAATTATGTGGCTATTGGGGGTAAAAGATAACACCTAAGATTATCTGGGGCTGGATGCGGTGAAAATCGCACCCCCAGATTTCAATGAGGGGTGTGCAGAGTCATATCTCCCATAGACTCAACGCAACCCCTATTGAGTTATTGATGTTTGACCTTTATCAGTTGGAGTAGGTTTTGAATATTAAAGTCTTTCCAATTCACAGCGACTGAAGTTTTGATCGTTAACTCTCCTTTTTTCAAGTCGGTCATTAAGACTGAACCATTTTCCACACCTGAAAATAAAGCATCTATAAGTGGGGCTTGACTACGAGGGAAACTATAATAAAGTTTCTCACCTTCCATTCTTACATCTTCAGGTAAAACTCCATTGGGAACTTTACCACCTAAAAAAGTTTTCCATCCTGCAATTAGACGACGGTAAATGGGTGATTTAGTTTGAAATTCTGGGAGTTTTACTAAACGGAGTTGTCCTTCGATGCAATCTTCATGAAGAGTTATTTGTTCGGGTGTAAAATGAACTTTTGCAAGGATTTCTTTATGTTTGATTGTAGCAATTAGACCTTCTTCAGTATCTGGTTCTAATTTCTGTAACTTTTCAACTCCCGATTCAGCTTGTTGACAAAGGAGCAAAACGGTTTTCTTTTTTAAGGTTAACTGTTTTGTGTCTGAGCTAAAAGTAATGTACTCTTCTGTATATCTTTGCCCGAGTTGTTCAGAAACTTCCTGAACCGTTGCTTGAATTGTTTTGAAAATATCCATTTAGTTTGTTAGGTTTTAGTGAAAATTGGTGTTTTACTCAACATTTGTCAGCACTATTAATCTATGATGATTAGGGAAATCTGTACTCGATTGCGCGAACAGTAGATTTATACCGAACACAAAAATTCACCATGATTAGATGCATAGGTGGTAGCTGCAGCAGCTTAATTTGTCTGAGCAGCGAAGTTTAGTTCAAGGAGATTAGACAACTTTAACTCTCGATCATATAAAGATCCAAAGATATTGAGAAGTCGAAAAGTTTCACTTAAATTGGTAATACATTCATCACGAGAAATTTTTAGAATACTACATACTTCTTTGTAACTGCGTCCTGCATAGAAGCGAAGTACAATAATACTGTATTGAAGAGGAGAAAAAGAATTCTTTTTAGCTAGCTTTAGTAAAGAATTGTGAGAATAAAAATCATATTTATACTTATCGTCAATTCCTATATTTTCAATATAATTTGTGTAAACCTGAATATCGTTGATATCATCTTTCTGATCTTTTATTTCTAAATCAGAGCTACTTACCGAGTGCATTCTACCTTGTAAAAAGTAAGTAAGTCCAAACGCTGAAATGATGAGTAAAATTATAACAACTGGAAATATCCATATAGATTGAATAAGAAGTGGCTTCATAAAAATAGCTCCTGTAGTTAGCAAGGATACATGACTAATTAGATCCATTATCGTCGTAGCGGCAGGACCAGTTAACAGTTTTGGATCTATTCCAAGGGCTGAACTTAAATGAGGAAGTATCACAGAAATTAAATTTCCTAAAAAAACTACAATGAAGAATGAGAATCCTCCAGCCATTGCAAACTTTAACCCTTTAGATCTAAAGAGTGATATAAATGCAAAGACTACTCCCATTATGATTCCATTTATCAAACCGGAAGTGCTCTCCTGTATCATACGTTGGATAAAACGCAAGTTATCAGACTCAATTCCTTCAGAAAATAGATCTGCAATGACTTGCCCAGAAGTATTTCCACCAGCATCTAAAAAAATTGCTGCACTTATACTAAGCTCTTTTAAATGGTCATGCAGAATTTTTTCTAACCCTAAAAAATCCATCAGGGTAAAGGATATAATCGTAAGCACAATTAAAGTAGGAAGTCTTTCAAATGCCCTCTTAAACTGTGGATTCTTTTTGAAAAACTTGAGATATTTCTTATAACATGAAAGTATATATCTTCTTGTTCTCCTTGGTTTTGAAGACATTTTAGTCTCAAAATCAAATTTAGTTCCTAGAGGAGATACACTTCTCCTAGTGCATTTTATTAAGTTATCAACTATTTTCTGAACCTTCAGAAAAATTTTTTCTACTATAACTGAGACTTTAAGAAGCAAGTAAAAAGCTATTTTCATTTTAACCCCTCATTTTATTAGAATCTTCAAGGAAGATTAAATTACTTTATGAGAATTTAGTGCATATAATTCTTGCTATAGATCATACATCTTAAAAATAAATTTGTCCACTACGTATTGTTAGCTAATAAAATTAAAGGCTTAAAACGCTATTATAATAAGATTTAGAGGTAATCCTAATTACTAAATTGACGACCTGAGTTGACATAATTTTCTAAGTAATATAGAATTATGGTAATTTTTTATTGATAAAAATCTCATAAAAATCTCACAACAAAAATATAAATAGCTTTCCTTGTTGAGATTTTGCAAAAAGATAAAGTCATCTGAAGAATTTAAGTGACCTCAAGTCAGGTATGAATCTAACTAATTCATGCATCAGTAGTATATAAACAGTATATTTTAGGTGAATAACATGCCTCCTCTTACCGAAGAACAGCGTCTTGAACAACAGCGTCTTGAACAACAGCGTCGTAACAACTCTCCAAGAATTCTTTCTAACCTTTCTAAGATGAAAGAAATTTCTCTCCGTCTCGATACTCCTTCAACTAACTTAAATGCAGAGTCTCTTGAAAAAAGTAGCAATAGCCTTAAAGAAGGCGCTATTTTATATGGGATTGTTGGTCGTTATAATAGTGGAAAGTCAACGTTCATAAATGCGTTACTTAATACCGATTTTATCCCAGTTAGTAGTGTTCCTCAAACAGCTATTAAAACAATATTTAGATATGGTGAAAAGACATCTCTCAAAATTTTCAGAAAAAATGGCGAGGTGCAAACAATGGATGATGTTGAAAACATCAGGAATTTTCAACTCAATACATTAAAGAATAAAGATCAGAAAGATCAGATAGATCAGATTGAGGAAATCCATGTATACCTTCCATCTCCTCTCCTTGTAGGATTTGCTCGTATTGTAGATACACGAGGTATTGGGGAAGGAGGTGAAGTTGATAAGGATCTTCGAAAAGAGGCAAGAGACTATAACATCATGCTTTTCGTTACTGATGTGATTCGTCTTGTAGAGGGTGACGAAAAAACGTGGCTTGAGGATTTTCGACAAAGTGACAACTTGTTTATTCTCGTGAACCAACGAGATATTAAAGATACTGGCGAATGGGATAGTATCTTTGACCAAGTCATGGAGACCACCAGGAGTATTTTTACGACTAATGGTGTTTATGATGAGGAGTTACATAGGCGCCGAGTTTTCTTAATCAGTGCCAGAGACGCATTAGCCAATGGTCTTGAAAATGGGGGAATGAATGAACTTAAAGAAGAGATTGAGCAAGTTATAGGAAATAATGGCCATATCGTAAAGTTACTTCAAGAGCAATGCGTTCAAAAGCAATATGATTCATTAGATGCTATCTATGATGAGGAAAGAATGAATGAGTGTTTTGAGATACAAAACCAGGAGAATAATCGAGAAGCTCAAGAACAAGCGCTAGAAAAAATTATTCAGCTCCGAACAAGAGTCAATTCTATAGGAGGGACTATTGATGCTTATTCACATATGATGGGTGATAGGATATTTACGAAACTAATAGACCATTTAGGACTAGAAAGAACTGCGTATGACCAGAAGAAGAACGAATTGATAAACTCAATGCCTAAATCGTTAGGAATATTCAACTTAATTGCAATAGTGTCCGAGGTGATTGGAACTAACCTTTGGGAAAGAATCAGATTTACACCTGCGCATGAAATTGACGAAATTATTGCAAATAGACCAAGAATTGTAGCTCTTAAGCGTGACCTTCAACAGTTTGTCGAAACTTACCTCAACAAAATTATGTCAAATTTCTTTGAGACTTTCGAACTAGAGCTTACTGAAATGATAAATGATTTAAGGGCTTCAGTTGAAGATGAAGGAGAACGAATTTACGAAGACCTTAGAAACATAATCATTTCAGGATTCGGAAATGATTACTCTGAAGCAGCGGCGAGAATGTTTGGCCCAGAAAAAAAATTAGGTTTTAAAGCATTACAATCAGCTATTTTACTTGTGCTAGCTCCCAGTGATGTGGCAGGTGTAGCAAGAGTAATAACTGGAGATGGAAGTTGGCGATTATTTGCTGGTGTTATTCTTCAACAAGTTTTACTGACCACTGTAGTTTTTACAATGGTAGCTTTCTCTCTTATTATCCCTGCTCTAATTGTTTTAATTTTGGGAGAAGTATGGCAAGTTCGTAACGCAAAAATACAGCCAAGATATCTTGTTTTAGACAAATTAAAGGAGCTTTTTTTCGACCAATTGATGAAAAATCAAGAAGAACTGAAAGTGACTATACACTCTGCTGTCAAGGAAAAGACCGATGAGCTAAATTCTGCGGTACAAAACGTTATCCTTGCTAAAATTGACGATTTAACTCTCAATATGAAGCAAGCTATGGAAGATAGTGAACAATCGAGAGCTAGGCTCAAAGTAATTAGAGACTTGAAAAATGAGGCTATTACTATATTCTCACAGTCTCTAGCTTATTACAGTGGTAATAATTTAGATACGTGTAAGATTGATATGTCTTTAAGCCAGGAATGGACATGGAGTGAGTTCAAGGCAAACTGGGAAATTGAATAAAATACTCTTTAAATTATTCAAATGCTGTTATGAGTAGGTAATTATTTATTTACAGCAGTTTTCAGATCAATGAACCACAAAGATTTATTCTAACTGTAGGGTGGGCAATGCCCACCATTTCAAAGTGCGGTTTACCAATTTGAAAAGTGCTGTAATTAAATTGAAGTTGTACAAATTTACTAGAAGGAAAACATGAACAGGTATATAAGGTCTTTCAAGGCTCAGTGGGAACTACATAAAGATGTTATTGTCTCCGAGATAAAAAAGGAGTTATACAAAGAAAAGAGATTAAGTCAAGTTGAAATTAGTAAAATCTGCGTTAAGATCATCAATAAAAACTTGTCAGAGTACGTTAGTTTTAATAGCATTTCATCTTCTTGGCTTAACTATCTCGAGAAATATCATCCTGATTCTGCCTCACAATTTCGAGATATCTTAAAATCAGAAATCAATACCTTTGAAACTGAAAAGTTGGCAGCTAAAGATTCTCTCTTAGGCATACACTCTTCAACTTTCCTAGTGTTCGTTTTTGGAGCAGCAGCCGCTTTGTTATATATTCTCTCTAAAGTTATTCTAATTGATTATTTCAATCTTAATCTTGATTATAATGAATTTAATTTTTATGAAAAGGCGTTTTTCCTTATTTTTATAGTGATTGTACCTTTTGGATGGAATTACAAAGAATCACAAAAACTAAGAGAAGAAAAAATTAACAATACAATAGATATTGTAAAAAGAAAAATGGAAGATTTAGAAAATAGGCTTTGTATGATAATTCAAAATTAGACTGCAATATTAGAGTTGTTGCGAAATAGGTTTTTTACAGAATTCAGTCTTTATTTGATAAGGGTTTGACATACGCAGATATTTAATTCGCAACAAGTCTATTATGTAAGCTCTTTAAAATTGAATACTATTAGAAAATGAAAAATAAACTTTCTATTAACTTTTTGTCGATATTAGCAGCTGAAAACCGACTAACTCCTAGTCAAGTAGACATTCTTATTATGCGATTCCATGAGCGACGGAGCTATGAAGATATCTGCAATATTTTAAATATTAGTCGCCATGCTTGTCTGCAAAGAATGCGCCAAATTTATGCAAAGTTTGATATCGATGGTAATGAGCGTGGTAAGGAGATAAAACTTTATCGTTTCCTTGAAAAAAAAATGCTTTTCCTTGAAGAAAAAATGCTTTCAAGTGGAAAAAATTCTTTGAACGCTAGGCTAGAGAGACTTGAAAAAGAGGTTGAACACATTAGCCAGGTCGAAAACGTATATCAACGTATTGATAATAATATAGGTGGAACGTACTTAACTATAGACAATCTAATTGAAAAGTTAGTTAATCGAAATAACACTGAATTAGTCATAAGCCTACTTCCAAATGTAATTACAGTATATGTTCACTATAAATCTTGGAAAGTAGGAAAAGATGAGTCTACTGTTCTCTTAGATGTATTGAATACCTTAAAAAAATTATTTGAAGGGTTTTAGTAGCATTTATACAAAAAACCCCTAGTGTGGAGCGGTGGGAATGAAGTTAGGTACGAAAATCTTTATTATCGTACCTAAATTTACCCAGCCCCCTCTCCTCTTTTTTATCCCCATTATTTTTTGTGGCTTAATGGTTTGGGGCGATCGCCCTTAGAGTGATCAATCAATTGCGCATTTTTCAGCCATTCCTCATCTAACAAAGGAATATCAGAAAAATCTAAATCCTCATCCCTAATGGCTTCTATCTCTTTAATTCTCTCAGGGGTTTGAGGGGGTATATCGTTTATGTTAACCGTAACTATTTTCATACATTAACCTCTCTTTTCTATGAGCTTTTCGGGCTGATATTATCCTTATCTTATCGCCTCGGAGGGTATAAACCACGGTATAAAATATCCCTTGAGGATTTTTACCAATACCGATATATCTAGCCTCACCATAATCATATCTGGTATCCTCAACTATTACCATGGGGGATTTAAACACCATTAAGCTATCCTCAAACCTAATCCCATGCTTTGAAAAATTACTCTCATTTTTAACCTCATCCCATTCAAACATTTAATTTTTTTTTAACTTCTTAATAAAAATTTTTATCCTAGGCTGTAACCCCCATTATCATTTAACAATAGCCTTTATTAATTGTCTATTAAATTAATATCAGGTTGCATATCAGATATAGTATCAGATATAATAGAGACATAAGTTAAGGACTTCGATAAATGGAAGCTACCGAAGCCCTCAAAATTAAACCTAACCTAATTATAACAATGGAAACTACCTTAATCAAAGCCACTCCCATAATCCCTCTAACCCAGCCAGTAGAGGATGTTTACTCTAGTTTACTCGCCTCAAAACATAAAGTTAGTACCAGAAATACTTATCGCTTAAACCTAAAATATTTTACCCATTATCTCCTCAATGGGTTATCCCATAAAGGCATTAGAATCTATTTATCAGAGGATAAGGTAAAGGCGGTTTTAGCTGAGGTTTTAAGTTGGGATAAGTTTACAGCCATTGCTTATTTATCTCAATATCAAACCGCTCTCATTGAGGCTGGTTATACTCCCAACACTATTAATCTGAGGGTAGCTAGTATCAGGGCTTTTGTTAAATTTGCTCACAAAAGGGGTTTATGTGATTGGTTAGTGGATGATTTAACGGTTTTGGGTAATGAGGTTTACCGTGATACCACTGGAGTTAGTAGCAATCTATTTTCTACAATAATATCTGATATTGCCCACGATACTATATCAGGTAAAAGAGACTATGCAATTATGAGGCTGTTATGGGATAACGGGTTAAGGAGAGGAGAGATTAGTAGTTTAAATGTAGAGGATTTTAACCCAGCTGATTCTACCCTAGCTATCCTCGGTAAAGGGAGATTATCTAAAGAGATTATCCATTTATCCCCCAAAACCAGTGAGGCTATAAAACAATGGTTATTAGTACGCAAATATTCAGATCCCAAACAGCCTTTATTTATTTCCCTTGCTTACAATACCAGAGGTAACAGATTAACGGGTAAATCTATTTACTGCACAGTGCGCAAATATTCAGATCCTGTGTTGGCTGATAAAATATTATCCCCCCATAGAGTTAGGCACTCTTCCATCACCGCTGTTTTAGATGCTAGTAATGGCAATGTGAGATTAGCCCAAAAGTTTAGCCGTCATAAATGCCTTGATACTCTAAACCGTTACGATGATAATCGCAAGGCTTTACAAAAAGAAGCGGTTAATCTTTTGGCTGAGATGATTTAATTTTTATTTTTTAAAAAACAGTATGTTTGAACTATCCCCTAAATAGGGACAATTAAAGGCTAAAACGGGGCTAAGATGGGGACAAAACAAACCTCTTTTAAAGAACAAATATACTGTTTTTGTTAAAGTTATCAAAATTTAACGGATAATAAGATCTAAGCTGTCCTCAAATAGGGACGATTAGGGGACAATAAATGGTAAAAAAAACCTTTTGTTAGAGAGGATTTCAGGGTTTTTCGGGTTATATTTCCCTAGCCTCGCATCTCGTTTAAACCAGCCATTGTTTGGGGGGGTACAAATCCTAATAAAATATAATTTTTCTGGAGTAAATATCCTCGGGTTTCTTATGGATTAGCCGAAAAAATGCCGTATTTTTGCCTTAATTTGCGAAAGGTTTGGGATTGTATTTTTATTTTTGAATGGTAGATAATTACTTTAACGGATTTTTATTTTTCCTTGTTTTGGTTTGGGAGGAAATCATTGCTTCGGTGTTAGTATCTCGCTACAAAAAAACACCGTAGGGTTACGGTGCTTTAAAAATTAATTTGGGTATGGATTATTTATCAGCCCAACTGTTACCAATATTTGAATCAGCTTCGATGGGTACTCTGGTTAAAAAATATTCCCCAGCCTCTACCATGGTTTTGGTTAACACTTTAGAAACATCCTCAGCAATATCTTCGTGAGCTTCCAAAACTATTTCATCATGTACCGTGGCTAGTATCTTCGCATCGAATCCTTTTAAGGCTGATGGTAGTTTACCTAATGCTAACTTGACAATATCAGCCCCTAAACCTTGTACTGGAGTATTCAATAATTGTTGGGGGGAAGGCTCTTTAAGATACCGTATCCTACCTGATTTAGTTCGGGTTTCGTTAATATTGCCACCGTTATAAAACATTGATTTGGTGGTTTTATGCCATTGAGATAAACCTGAGTAGGATTTGAAAAAGTTATCCATGATGGTATTAGCCTCATCCTCACTCAAGCTAATACCATAATTCCCCTCAGCATATCCCCTAAACCCATTAACCGAAGCGCCATAAATTAACCCGAAGTTGGCTGATTTAGCGATTTGTCTATCATCTTTACTTACTTCATGAAGGGGTTTGTTTAATACGATGGAAGCTGTAAGGCGGTGTAAATCCTCATTATTGTTATAGGCTTCGATCATTGTTTTATCAGAGGTTAATTCTGCGGCGATCCTCAATTCTATTTGGGAGTAATCAGCAATGACTAATTTATATTTGGGGGATGCTACGAAACAGCTTCTTACTTCCTTACCCCTCGGAATTTGTTGTAAATTCGGATTGTTAGCACTAAACCGCCCGGCACTAGATCCAAGCTGGGTATATTTCCCATGTAGCCTACCTGTTAAGGGATTAATCTTTTTAATGAGGTTATCCCCAAAACTAGATAGTAGTTTGGATAATTGCTTATATTCCATCAAAGGTTTAATGATTTCTGGGTAATCGGGCAATAGTTTTTTGAGGGTTTTGGAGTCGGTAGAATTACACTTAATTCCTTTTTTGTTTAAGGCTTCCAAAACTTGTTTGGGGCTGTTTAAGTTTAGTTTGGTACGGAATAAAGTACCATCCTCGGAGGGTAATAATTCCTGTAGTTTATTGTCTAATTCCTCCTTATCTTTTTTTGCCTTTTCTAAGATTGAATCCCATTTACCGAGGTCTAATAGCATACCGTTAAATTCCATCATTGCCACGGTTAAAACACAATCAAATTCGATTTTAGCGGTGGTATTTAACTTTAACTTAATTAATGAATCCCTTATTTTTTCTCGGAGGAATAACAATATTTTGGCATCTAAGGAAGCGTAGTTAAGCTGTGCTGAGGAGAGTTCTTTTTTCCTCCAATCTGATGTTTGTTCAGCTTTTGATAAATCAATATCTAATAAATTCTTAGCTAAATCTTTTAAGGAAGCCTTGAATATTTTACCAGCGTTTACCAATTGATAACCCAGCATGGTATCAAACAATCTTTGATTTACTTCTAAGCCTAAACTAAAGAAAAATTGCAAATCAAATTTGGCATTGTGAAATATTTTAATGGCATTATTTAGGAGTAAGGGCTGGATTAGTTTGGGGTTACATTTAAAGCAATCTATGATTATGGTTTTGTGTCCATAGGAAGCAATTTGAATTAATCTAACCTTTGAGGTGTGGGGATCTAATCCCGTTGTTTCAGTATCAATTGCGAGGATTTTTTCATTTTCTAAAAGTGCGATCGCCCTCAGTAATTCCTCATCATTCTCTACCAACTCATAAGAGTAATCAAACGGCACTTCCAAACCGTTGTCATAAACCAAAAAGTTATCAGCTTTATTAGTGCTATTGTTCTTACTTGGAAGGGAGGGGGAAATGGTAGTTTTTACAGGGGCTGGTAATTTGATAATTGGTTTATTAATACTCTCAATATTTTCGGGTTTGGTGGGAATATCTGGGTTAAGTTGTTTATTTAATAATTCCCCTGTTTTTTTCCTGATATTTAGTATGGCTTTTCTATCCTTTTCGGGTAATAATTTAGAAGCCCTAATCAAATCAAACTGAGGTATTTCTTTAGTTAACTCTGAGAAATAAATACACTGGGAAAATTCCTCCTTATCAGCTATAGATGTGTTTTCCATCAAATAATAAATAGATTCTATACCTTCTATTCGGAAAGACTTTATTAGGAGAGTATTTAATTTTTTGGAGATTTCTTTTATTTTTTGATCGCTACTATCAAAGATTAATATTTGGAAAGCCTCTACAAAAGTCTCATCGGGAAAGCTACTCAGCTTTTTAATGTTTCCAAACCCCGACACATTTTGAAAAAAACTTATTTTTTCATCTTCACTAAACCCCCTTAAATCTAAGTACAAATCACAATCAACCTTAATGGTTTCAATATTAACCACCCTACTTTGATAAGCATCCCAAATTCCTCTATATAGCTGGTTAGGGCGGGATTTATCTTTAGCTTTTTTGTTGAAAAACTCTAATAATTTCTCAGTCTCTTTACTTACTTGATATGTCATTTTTCTACCTTAAAAATCAGCTGTGGTGTTGTTATGGTTATCGGAATCATTCTCTAAAGGGAGGGGCTTAAATGTATGTAGTGCTTTTGAATACAAAAATAAAGGTTCGCCTAATTTACCGCCTCGGTTTTTAACAATCGTCATTCGGGAATAGGTATCAGCTGTACTACTGTTTAACTCATAGGATTCCTTTAGAGAGTCAATAGCTGATTGCTTTTGGGGATATTTGTTAGCGTACAATTGGAGTTGATCTGTAAAGGTTTTGTTATCCCCTTTACCGATGGATATTACCCCAGACTGCAATAACATAATTACATCAGCACTGTGAGCAATCTTGAATGAGTCTCTAAGCGCACCCATATCTAATTCCCCCCCTACCATCGAATCCT
The DNA here is from genome assembly GCF_001747005.2 of Cyanobacterium sp. IPPAS B-1200. NCBI lineage: Bacteria > Bacillati > Cyanobacteriota > Cyanophyceae > Chroococcales > Geminocystaceae > Cyanobacterium > Cyanobacterium sp. IPPAS B-1200. The sequence goes on along the minus strand of NZ_CP182900.1, from coordinate 543 downwards.
GATAGGCTTTTTTATTAATATCTGATATGGCAATGACAGGAATGTTTAAATCTCTAGCCAATCGCTTTAATTCGGTGGCAATTTTACTCACCCTTAAAGTTTCTTGGAAAGTGTTATCTAGCTTTTCATCCCCCGAGGTAAGCAATTGCAGATAATCAACTACTAATAAATCAGCTTCAATCTTTTTGGCAACTAACCTTAACTTTTGAGGGTTGTAAGTATCATCGCACTCTAGGTAATAAGCATTTTGTGCGATCTCCTCAGCATATTCCACTATCTTTTCGTTTAATTTCTTTTCTAGGGAATCCTTTTCGGGATAATCCTCATATCTCCACTTCCTACCTTCGATTAAGTTACTCTTAACCCCAGCAAATCGAGCTAAGGAATTAACAAACATTTCCTCCCTACTCATCTCATAAGCACCATAACAAACCTTATATCCTTGAATACTTGCGTAATCAGCTACCCATGAGCAAAAAGTAGTTTTTCCCGAAGCTGGGGGCGCTGCGATGACATACAATTTTCCCTTTTGAAAGCCCCCAT
>NZ_CP182899.1:0-3122734 GCF_001747005.2 Cyanobacterium sp. IPPAS B-1200 | reverse complement strand
CCGACTTTCCGCACTTCATTTTGTCACAAATAAAGCGACATAAAGAAGATGAGCTATTTGTAATGGTTTGAGTAAAAATTATCTTTAATGTCTTTTTCTCTGCTATTTTACTCTTGGACTATTTCTATATTTTCCCACCACAAACCTATGCCATCAATTTTTTTATTTTATGTTGTAATGGCTCTTATTTTTGTTGATGTTTTCCTAACTATCAAGGTTTTTTATTGATAATATTCACGACATTTTGCTGGTAAATATTCTAATATTTCTTCTCTATCTTTATTCATATTTACGATTCTTTCTTCTTCATTTATTTTTGCCAGATAGATTCCTTGAAAGCATTGGAATATCCATCTCATTGTTACTTTTTCTGTTCTTTTTCCTAATTGGTTTCTCAATCCTACTTTTCTTCTTTTTAATTCTTTTCTCATTTCTCTTTGAGCTAGGTTATATATCAATAAGCTCAAGGACATTAACCATAATATCCCTTCCAACCTCTCCACCTTTTTTACATAAAAACTCTCGGTAAAAAATAAGGGATTCTTTAAAAATCTAAATCCTCTTTCTACTTTTTGTTGTTGTTTATATTCCCATAGTATTTCCCATGGTTTTAATCTTTCTTCCTCCATTACATTGGTTGCTAAGATAAATCTTCCTGCTTGATTTTTCTTTTTTTCTATTTCTTCTTCCTTCTCTCTTACCACTACACTTACTTCATATTTTCCTTTCTCTTGCTTTCTAATGTCTTCTATCTCTAACTCATAATATTTAAACCTTTTATTCTTTTTCTTTATTTCTCGTTCACATTCTTTGTTATCGCACCACAATTTTCTAGATATTTTCTTTTTCTCTTTTTCTACTTCCTCTTTTTCTAGGGGAATTGCTTTTTTTATTTTTTTTAGATCGCTTTCTTTTCTTTTTTTATTTTCTACTACTAACCATCTCTGGTTTATTCCCCCATAGTTTTCCTTGATTACTTTCCATTCATAACCTCTTTCTTTCAATTCTTGTTCTTGCTCATTTTCTATCTCTGTCCATAATATTTCTTCGTTTTCTACTAATTCTCTCCCTTTTTTTACTGTTAATGGCACTCTTGTTATCCATTTCATTTCCCCTAGTAATTGGATATTCTCTTGACTATATAAGGCACTATCACATACTGTTATACTCTCTGTTTCTATACTTTTCTTATACTCTTTTACTATCTTGACAAATTCTTTTTTATCACTTTGATTTCCCTGTCCTGATTTCATCCATAATGGTATTTCTCCGTCCCCTGATACTATTAAATTTAATACACATTGTTTTAAATCTGGACGATTATCTCTTGAATACCCATGACATATTTTGATGGTTTTTCTATTTTCTTCTTCCTCATTTTCATATTTACCATCCACATGAAATGATGTGGAGTCTAAGTGGTGATAATTACTTTTTATTTGATATTTTTTTATTACTTCTATGACTATTTCTATGAACAAATTACTTAGTCCATATTCGTATAGTTCATCTAAACTTCTCCCTAATTTGTCATCATTTAAGTATTCTTTTTTTACTTCTTTTCCTAGTAATTTTTCTATTGCTTTGTCGTTAAAAAACTCTGAAAATAGGTACAATGGCTGAGACACAAAACCCAAGGCATTGAGAATCATTGCCTTGACTACTAATCCTTTACTAATTTTTTCTGTAGCATAGGATGGTAGTTTTTGGTTTACAATCTCTACAATGCCTACCTCGTCTACTATTCCAGCTATTATACCTAAATGATCAATATTTTCTATTTCAATGTTTATTGATTCATACATTTTCCTAGACTTATCATTACTCTATTAAAACTAATTTACTCTATTCCACTTCATCTTTTTTATCACTTTTTTTGTAGTATTCTTGCTTTTTCTTGAACTATGCGGAAGGTCGGTAAAACCGTTACTTTCCAAGAATTTGCGATCGCCTTTAAGTCACCACCATAAGTAAACTTCCAATTTAATCTTTCCTCTCGATAACAATTTAACTTCATAAAGCCTAAACAATGACGAAAACGCCCTTTAGGAATAGGTATATTAGTTTTAGCTTTAGTTTTCTCTAAAATTCGCTTAAATTCAGCTTCGGTTATCGGTTCGATGTCTAAATTGCTTAAAATACTAGGTAAATTATAGGTTTTAAAACGATCGCACTCATTAACTTCTGTCAAATCATATAAACCACATTGAAGCTCATTTGAACCTCTAAAACTACTAGCAGATTCAACAATGGGATTCCCTTTTTTACCTGATAATTGTTGCCATTCTTCTCCCCATTTTCTCATACAAAAAGCGGTTTTTTTGAGACTAAGATTAAATACTTTTTGACAATCTTGTTTAAATGCCTCTTTACTACCTGCAAATTGTTGTTCAATGGTTTTATGTCCTAATCCCGATTTACTACTAAGTAATACTGATAAAACTCCCGCCCAACGTTGATAATATCCTTCAAAGTTATTAATTATACGATAATTATTTCTAATTTGATCATGAAAAAAATGTCGATCATAAATACCATTTTGTTCTAAGTTTTTATTTTGATCATTGAATAGTCTTTCCACTAAAAAATTAGGAGTTAAAGCATAAGCAGTAAAATTGTCAAAATTAATTATTTCCCTTTCCTTTTCATAGCCATCATGTCGTGCTAACCTACCCAATCTTTGAATAAAACTTCCTGCATCTGCGGATTCAAAAATCAGAAAATTAATTTTAAAATCAACCCCAACATCAATCGTGCTAGTACCAACAACTAAATCAGCTTGTAAAGATTTTTCTTTGTCTATTTTACCTGTCAAACTTGTGTTTTCTTGAACTTTTAAAGGAGATAAAAATTCTTGTAATAAAGGTGTTAAACGTTTAACAGAAGCGATGGAATTAAGAATAATAGCACCTTTACATCCTTGATGTTTTTGAAAATGAGATAAAATGAGGTTTTTATTTTCTCTAATCCAATTTTCTGAGGCATTATAAGAAGATTCTAAAGGAATAAAAATGAAATCTATTGCACCAACCACTTTACGCCATTTTTTTGCTTCTAATTCTCGGCATTTTTCTAGGGTATCAGGAAATTGATATTTTTGTTCTTGATAAGGATCAATTACTTGGCAATTAAACCCTACTTTTTGCAATCTTTCAATTATTTGGGTTTCTGGAGTTGCTGAAAGGAAAAGATATTTTTTATCTCGATTAGTGTGACGCACTAATAACATTGTATTTATAATATTAGCGATGCTCAGAGCATTAAATATATGAAATTCATCAAACACAAAAAAATTAAATTTATTATCCAGAGGACTCCATAATTTATCAGGACGGTCTTTTGGCATTAGATAAGCCCCTTTTCTGAGATAATGCAGAATATCTGGATTCGTTTGGATAATTTCTGAATTTTCAATTTTAGTTGCGATCGCCTCTTCTTTTCTGATTTCTTCTGTTTCAGCATAAATTTCTAAATCTGCACCACTTAAACGAGTTATACGAGGCTCATTATTAGGTTTAAATAAGTCAATGTAGTGCTTAATTTGTGCTTGTTGATCTCTGGCTAATTCATTGGTAGGATATAAAGCCAAAATATAACGAAATTGCTCGTTTTGTTCTCCTAGTAAGGTATCTAAATAAGCAGCTAAACTTTTACCATCTCCCGTCATTGCTATATTAAAAATAACATCAATATTAGGATTATTAAGGGCTTTAAAAGTTTCTAACTGGTGCCAAGATAAAGACCAGTTTTCAGGTAAATTAATATCTTGGGGAATATCATCAGCAGGGCAAGAATAAACTGATTTTAGTTTGATTTGATACATAACTTTGATGGTTTAAATATCTTGTAAAATATCGTTAATTTGTTGTTTTAATTTTGGTAATTCATTTTTCACTATTTCCCAAACAACGCCTAAATCAACTCTAAAATATTCATGAACGATTAAATTTCTAAAATCTGCCATATCTTGCCAATCAAGTTGATAATATTTTGCTTTAAATTGTTCAGATGTTGCCCGACTGGCTTCTCCGATAATTTGTAAATTATGGATAATCCACGTCTGTATTAATTCATTTTCATAAAATTCTCTTTCTCCTCTAACAACATATTTTTCTATTTTTTCAATATATTCTTGAATATCCTTAATTCTTTCTGTGTCGTCTCTCATAAATTAATTGCCTCCTGTAAAACCCGCTCTTTAATACGTTGTTTCAAACCATTAACGGTGACAACATCAACTTTTTTACCTAAAAGGTTTTCCAATTCTCTAATTAACCTCACAGGAAACCAAGGAGTGATTTCATTGATGTCATAGTCAATCAAAAAGTCAATATCGCTTTTTTCGTCTGCTTCTCCCCTTGCAACCGAGCCAAATACACGCACATTATATGCTCCATGTTTTGAGGCTATGTTGATGATTTCTTCTCGTTTTTCTTTCAGCAATTCTAAGTTCATAGTTTTCTTAAATACTGTCCGTAAATCACTTATATTGTCATAATAATTCATTAAGATAGAAATTACCACAAATGTACATACATAGTGTCCGTATAAATATATGACTAGAAAAAATCAAGCCATAACTCTGTCTATCAATGAAAAAGAAAAAAAAGCCCTAGAAAGTTTGGCTTTGGAGTTTGGTAAGACTTGGGGGGATAAACCTAATGTATCGAAGTTGATAAAGGCGATCGCCCTTAACCAATTAAAAATAGCCGTCAATAATGATTGGAATAATCAGAGGATAGAAACCTTAGAAAAAGCAAGAAAACTGTTATTAGACTTCGGATTTATCCTAGAAGCCGAAGAAATAGCCAAAATATTAATAGAAAGAAGCGAATTTAAAAATATGTTTTCTAGCCGTGAGATAGAGCAATTTTTAGATAAACCCAAACCCCTATGGCGTAAAAATATAGAAAACTTTATAAAAAGACAGCAACCCTTTAAATTAACTTATCAAGACGCTTCCGAAAGACTGTGGAATTTTACTGTAATTCACGGACAATTAAGAATAATAGAAAAACATCAATATCTAGTGTGTACCTGTCAAGAAGCAGAAGGGAATCAAGACATCATAGAATTAAAGCATAACTGGACATTCAAACTTGATCGCATTCAGGAAGCCGTAGTAACTCCCGTAGAATTATCTTGGCAGCCTGACTTAGATATGATTGAAGTCCAATTTAAAGTTTACCGAGGATTAGCTTTTGCTTACAGTAAAGAAGAAATTAAACAAGACGATATTTTTAAAGGTGACATAGAAGATAGTCCTCCATCTCGATTAATTATTCGTAATGTGTGGAGTACTTTTTGGTTTTTTAGGGAAATAAGTAACTATTGGAATGATTGCGAAATTATCGCCCCTGAATCTGTGAGACAAAAATTTTGTCAAAAATTGTTCGCTATCAATGCTATGTATGCTGAAAATCCTTCACAGGATAGTTAAAATAATAATAGAAACTAAATCTATTATTCCCCTCAATATAATCCTTCTATGCAGATTTACCTTGATTCCTGTGCCACTACTGCCCCTCGTATGGAGGTAATTAATTTGATGCAGGAAATATTACAAAGGGGATGGGGTAATCCTTCTAGTTTACATCGCTGGGGAGAAAGGGCTACTTTGGCGCTGGAAAAAGCCAGATGGCAGGTTGCGTCTTTTGTTAATGCACCTTCTCCTGATTCTATCATTTTCACTTCAGGTGGTACGGAGGCGGATAATCTGGCCGTTTTTGGTATTACTTCTCAATATGCTACTCCCCAACATATCATTATATCTGCGGTGGAACACAGTGCGATCGCCCTTCCTGCCCAAATGTTAGAGGATAAAGGATGGCAAGTAACCCGCTTACCCGTCAACCGTAAAGGGAGAGTCAACCCCCAAGACTTAGCCCAAGCCATCCAAGATAATACTGTTTTAGTATCAATTATTTACGGACAAAGCGAAGTTGGCACCATTCAACCCATCAAAGAATTAGCCACCATTGCCAAAAATCACGGGGTTTTATTCCATACCGATGCGGTACAAGTGGCAGGGCGTTTAACCATTGATGTAGAGGATTTGGGAGTAGATTTATTATCTCTTTCCGCCCACAAATATTATGGTATTCAAGGGGCAGGGGCTTTATATATCCGTGCAGGGGTAAAATTAGAACCTTCTGGGGGTGGCGGAGGTCAGGAAAAAGGTATAAGATCTGGTACACAGGCATTAGGTGCGATCGCATCTATGGGTTTAGCCTCTCACCTCGCCCAACAAGAATTAGAATCCGAAAACCTCAGACTCAGAGAATTAAGAGATTATCTTTTTGAACTATTATCCCCATGCCCTTATTTAACCGTTACGGGGGATTTGTTGCACCGTTTACCCCATCACGCCAGTTTTCTTCTAAACCATGATTCAGAGCAACTCACGGGGCGTAAAATGGTCAGAGAATTGAATTTTGCAGGTATCGGCATCAGTGCAGGTTCAGCCTGTAACAGCGGTAAAAGTCAGCCATCAAATACCCTCGTTGCCATGGGTTACAGTAAGGATGAAGCGGTAAAGGGTATTAGAATTAGTTTAGATCGTCATACCACCAAGGAAGATATACAATGGACAGCCATGGTAATAGAACAAGTTATTCAGCGAATTATCTGATTATAGAGCCCTAAATATTATGTTGTAACCTTTAAAGAAAAGGCTGTTTACCATTCCCCGTTGCCCATTCCCTATTCCCCACCTTCCCCAAAATACTTTTTCATCAAACCCAATAACATTGCCATGGCATAACAACTATGGTTAAAATGGTAGGGTTGTGTAAACGTAAAAGTTTAAGTATAAATATTATTTAAAAGATATGGCAGTACCTAAGAAGAAAACATCTAAATCTAAAAGAGATCAACGTAAAGCCCATTGGAAAAGAAAAGCTAAATTCCAAGCAGAAAAAGCATTATCTTTAGGAAAATCTGTTTTAACTGGCAACTCCAACAGTTTTGTTTATCCCACCAAGGATGAAGACGAAACCGAAGAGTAAGAATATTTCATCGACAAAGAAAGGGGTAAAACTACCCCCTTTTTTTATGCCATACTGATTGCGGTGACAATAGCCCAAGCATCAATTAACAGCAAGAAGAAGGTAAAACCAAGGAGAAAAAAATACATCCAAGGTTGTGCAAGGGGATAAACATCGGTGGTGTCAATGCCTGTTTTTGCTTGAACTATCCGCACCATCTTTGCAAATCCAGCTACTCGCATGGGTAATAAATAAGCTCTGTCGCCTTTATCCGTAGTAAAGTAATATACCATGCCCCCTTGTCCTGTGGTACGCATTTTTAAGGCTTTTACTTCTTTCCATGGCAAACTCCAACCCCTACGCCAAATGAGTTTTGCCCAGTTAGGGTAAGTAACTTTAATGCCTTCTTCATCTAAAATTACTCTTTCTGTCATCACGGTATAAACCAAAAAAGCCCCGACAACTAAACCTACCCAAAATAACCATTGGGGAATGGGTAAGGTTGTAGTTTTGGCTAAAAATGGTAAGGGAGTGGTTAGGGCAAAATATAAACTTAGCAAAGTAATTCTAATTAGAGGAGAGATGGGAAAAATATTTTTAGTAGAATTATTTTCATTCATGGAATATTTTAAAAATGCAGATATTAGACTTAATTATACTGTCTATCTCATTCCCTATTCCCTAAACAATTTATCGGTTTAAATACGGTTGAATTACTTGATTTTTTTCGTTTTCAGAAATTAGCCAATAACTAAGACGATATTCCCATGGTTGACTGGGGCGCCCGGGTAGGAGGGTAGTATTAAAACCATTTTGCTCTAATCCTTTGGCAAAAGACATCAGAGTGATAATTTCTCCGTTGGTTAAATCGGTATCAACGTTTTTATCCATCACCTTTAAAATTTGAGGTAGTCGAATAATTACCATAGGGGATTGTAATTTATCTTTTATGGCTTGTAATATGATTTGTTGTCTTTTTACCCTGCCAATATCCCCCAAATTATCTCCCCTATATCTTACAAATTGCTCTGCTTGATCTCCATTTAATACCTGTTGTCCTTCCTTTAGATTAATATATAATCCCTGAGTGCGATCGGTATATTCCATATCCATGGGTACATAAACATCTACCCCTCCCACCGCATCAACCAACTCTTTAAACGATTCTGTCGTGATGCGCACGTATTTATCGATGGGAATGTTATTAAAATTATTTTGTAATACCCTCTTGGTTAAGTCAATTCCCCCGATGGCATTAGCTGCGTTAACTTTATCCCAATTACCGCTAGGGAATCTAACTCGGCTATCCCTAGGGATAGACAACATATTTAAACTGTTACTATTAGGATCTAAATGAACTAATAACATAGTATCGCTACGGGCGGAAAATCTTTGATCTGAATTTGCGTCAACTCCTGGCTGAATATCAACCCCCATCACTAAAATATTAACAGGACGTTCTAGTTTTCTTTGCCATAAAACACTCAAACCTCCTTGTCTAAGCCCTTCTAGTTTTTGCCCAATTGCTCCCATATCAAAAGGAAGTTGCCCATTTAAAGCCACGGACATTCCCACCATGGCTGAAGCCCCTGCGGTTAAAATCAGGACGCTACCCCAGACAATGCCTTTGATTACGGGAGATTTTTTTTTTCTTCTTGCCACCGATTGATACCTTTTAGATGCTAATCCTCTATAATTTTTCGTTGTCTAGTCTGCGAAGGGGATGGGAATACTATAATATGTTGAGTTTTTTACAAATAGACATATTTTTAGGTGTATGAACTAAGGATAATGTTAACATTTTCTCAAATAGTTAATAATCTTTTATCTTGTTGATTAAAAGTATATGCCGATCGCCTCTTATTTGGTAAATTTAATAGTATTCGTATTAGGTGCTTGTATTGGTAGTTTTCTAAACGTAGTTATCTATCGCCTCCCTGCCAAAATTTCCCTAATTCATCCCCCTTCTCGTTGCCCCCATTGTTTACATCCCCTCGGAGTAACGGAAAATGTACCTGTATTTGGTTGGTTATGGTTAGGGGGAAAATGTCGTTGGTGTAAAACTCCCATTTCTTTTCGCTATCCGTTGGTTGAGGCGATAACGGGGTTATTATTTGTATTTATCTTTTTACAATTCGGTATCTCTTGGTTGACGTTAGGTTATTTCATCTTTGTTAGTTGGCTAATTTCCCTTGCCCTCATCGATTTTGATACTTTAACTTTGCCCAATGTTTTAACCCAAACGGGGCTGGTGGTAGGTTTAATTTTTCAAACTGCCCTGGGATTCTTAAATAATGGCATTGCGGGGGCGAGTCAGTTTTTATTCACTGCCATTTTAAGTGCGGTAATTGGTATCTGGTTATTTGATGCCATTTTAATTGTGGGTACTTTTGCTTTTGGTAAACCTGCCATGGGAGGAGGAGATCCCAAATTAGTGGCTATGATTGGGGTATGGTTAGGGTGGCAAAATGTCCTTATAACAGGGTTTTTGGCTTGTTTAGTGGGTACTTTTTTCGGGATAAGTGCGATCGCCCTTGGAGGTTTAAAGAAGGGGCAACCTATGCCTTTTGGTCCTTTTTTGGTAGTAGGTGCAATAGTCGCCTTATTTTACGGTGATATATTACTATCTGCCTATCTTGACTATATGTTTTAATAATCTTCATTATCAATAATCCATTGTGGAAACAGCAAGAAAGTAACTGGATTCAACTACACTAAAGCCTGTAAAAGAGCTTGAAATTTAAGCTCAATTTCCGTTAACTCTTGCTCTGGTTTTGAACCTGCGACAATTCCAGCCCCAGCATATAATCTAGCACGATTACCCTGAATCAGCGCCGAGCGAATACCGACAATAAATTCACAATTACCGTTAGTATCTAACCAGCCGATGGGAGCAGCATACAAAGAGCGATCAAAATTTTCATAGTTTTCAATCTCTGCACAAGCTACATCGATGGGGACACCTGCCACAGCGGGGGTAGGGTGCAACTCGGCGATAATTTCCAGTGGATTACGCTCTTCTATTATTTCAGCATAAATGGGTGTCCAAAGATGTTGAATGTTGGATAGTTTTAATAGTTGTAGTGATGCTCTTTTGGGGCTTAAACCCATAATAGAGAGTTTCTCAAAAATATAGTCACTGACAAACTGATGTTCTCTTTTTTCTTTTTCACTATGGAGCAAATTTTCCCCCAATAAACTATCATCATAGTCGCTTTTGCCCCTTGGTGCTGAACCTGCGAGCGCATCGGTTACTAATTGTCTATCTTGTATGGATAGTAGTCTTTCTGGACTTGCCCCAAGGAAAAATTCTTCTTTTTCATTTCCAACACAGAAGATGTAACAATCGGGGTGATTGTCTCGAAGGTTGGTTAAGGATTTTATGATGTTAAAGTTGTCTTCTAGTTTTATTTCTAGCGCATGGGCAACGACAATTTTGGTTAGTTTTTCCGAGGCGATCGCCTTTAGGCTATGATTAACTTTATCAGTAAAATTATGATAGTCAGATTTTTCTAAGGTATAACTACAAGGAGTACATTGAGAATGATAAACTTGATGATAATAATGTAATATATTCTGACTAAAATCTTGTTTTAAATATTGTTTAATTAAGTTTAGCTCAGGGGCATTTTTTTGATAAAAAGTATTAACAATTACTAGATAACTATTAGCCTTTTTTACTAACTGTATATAAGGAATGAATATTTTGGCTTGAGGAAAAGCCTGATAACTATCTGAACTATGTTCAAGAAAATTGAAAGAAGAGAAAAAGTAAGGAATTTTTTGACTATCGAGGTTATCTTCAAAGGTAATTTTACCCTTACAATCTTCTATAAAAGTTTGGCATTGCTCAAAGCGATTATAACCCCCATTCACCTCCCCAATTTCATTTTTTACCTCTAAACTTTTTATCGCCCCAATAGCAACAACAGCCTCTTGTTTTCTTTGATTTTCACAGTAAAAAGATACTTGATTTTCTGGTTTTAACATGGCAAGAAAAACCAATAAATCCATAGGACTTATTTCCTGAGAAATAGAGACAATTTGCGCGTCATTATCTGTGACAGGGTGGGATAAAAAAATTAATTCTTTGAGTTTTTGAGAGTAATCGGTTAAAAAATGGTTATCGGGAATGACCGGCATAACACTTAAAATTATAAATATTTATATTAAATTGTTAACCTCAGAGGATAACTGATGGTATCTATGGAAATGTTAATTAAAATCTGGTTTTAATCATATGCCCCACCTTGGCGGAGATTAATAACTGTAACAAAACCAATCTTTAATCATTGTCTATTTTATCGAATATAAGTAACCATGACGATTACTAATCCTATCACCCAGCCTGAGCAACATAAAAAAAGGAAGCTATGGTTAGCAGCGATTAAGCCTCCTATGTACACTGTCGCCGTCATTCCTATCAGTTTTGGTACTGCTTTGGCTTACTTTGCCACGGGTACTTTCAATGCTCCTATTTATATTACTTTTTTGTTAAGTGCGATCGCCATTATTGCTTGGTTAAATCTCACTAACGATGTTTTTGATGCCGACACAGGTATTGACGTTAATAAACATCACTCGGTAGTCAATCTCACGGGGAATAAAACCCTTGTCTTTTGGATTGCTAATATTATCTTACTCCTTGGTTTAGGAGGTATTTTTCTTATCAACTGGTGGCAACAAGATTGGACGGTATTATGGCTTATCCTTGTTAGTTGTTTTTTGGGTTACACCTATCAAGGGCCTCCCTTCCGTCTTGGTTATCAAGGGTTAGGGGAAATTATCTGTTTTTTTACTTTTGGTCCAATGGCGATCGCATCTGCTTATTATAGTCAGAATCAGTCATTTTCTTTTAATTCTTTAGTTATTTCCAGTATTATTGGCATTTCTACCTCTATTATTCTTTTTTGCTCCCATTTTCATCAAGTAGAAGATGATTTAAAAGCAGGTAAAAAATCCCCCATCGTGCGCATCGGCACAAAAACAGGGGCAAATGTGCTGATAATTTCCGTTGCCCTCGTTTATCTTCTAAGTACAATTTTCGTATTTACAGGGCAATTACCCCAACAATGTTTATTAATTTGGTTTAGTTTTCCCGTTGCCTATCAATTAATTAACCATGTCAATCAATATCACGCCCAACCAGAAAAAATAAAAAATAGCAAATTTATTGCTGTTAATTTCCATTTTCTTAGTGGTTTATTATTGTGTTTAGGACTGTGTTTCTCTTAAATAACAGGGGTGATAGTATATAATCGAAAAAGAAATAATTTCTATTTATTAAACTTTTTACTACCATAAGCACTAGGTATTGACATCATAAATATCATTACCTAATCCCCGTTTTTAATCTTGAATACTATCTGTTTTATTAAGCCCTAAATAAACTAAAAAAATGGCATCATTCAAAGACTTAATAGGGTATTACGACAAATATAAATTAACAGTATTTTTTAGTATTGGTGCATCAGGACTATTTGAAATAATAGATCTTGTAGTACCCTACTTAATAGGTCAAATATTAAACGTTATATCAGGGAATGAAGTAGATGTTTTTTTACAAAATATTATTACCTCTATTGCCACATTCTTAAATTTATCAAACCAACCTCAAACCATTAACCTAATAGTATTATGTGGATTTATTTTCCTAATAGCTGTCGCTAGGGCGCCCATACAGCCTTGGATAGGCTCTTGGTATCATTGGGAAATTACCCTAAAATCAAGAAGAGACTATTCCCAAAAAGTCATCGAAAAAATTCTCACCCTACCCCTCGGATTTTATGATGAAAATAACCCAGGGAGAATAGCGGGAAGAATAGCGAGGGGAATTTCTAATCATACTTGGACATATCCAGAAATTGCGGGGCAATTTATTCCGAAACTAATTAGGGTATTTGGTATTTTTATTATTATTTTACTGATAGAAAAATGGTTGGCAGTGGGTTTTATTGTCTCTTTTTCTTTGATTTTAGTTCTCACTTTTTTCCATCTCAAAAAGTTGATTATCCAAGAGCAAAAATTAGATGCTCACCAAGAAAATACCGAAAGTAGAACATCAGAAATAATCACGAATATTAAAACCGTTAAGGCTTTTGCCACCGAATCAAGGGAATTGGCTAGACAAAATAAACGCTTTAACCGTGAATATAAAGTAGTTATCAACCGCATTCATTTGGGTTATGTAAAGTTAGCCACATGGAATCGCACAGTGGTGCAACTATCTTTGTTTCTCGTCTTTTTGGGGGTGCTAATTCCTACCTTTAGGGGGGAAATGTCTTTAGGACATTTTATCACTACCTACACCCTTGCTAGTATGGCCTATGCGGAATTAGAGCCTTTGAGCAATTTGGCGGAGGTGTTTGCCCGTCGTTATGCGTCCATGATTCGTTTCCATGAGTTTATGAATCTACCTGCGGGGCAGGATGCTTCTAGTTTGATTCCTGAATATTTACCTAAAAATCCCTATGAGTTTACGGGAAAATTGGAGTTTCAAAATATCTCCTTTGGCTATCATCCTGATAGTTTGGTGTTAGACAATATCAATTTTAAGGTTGAACCTTATCAAACTGTGGCACTGGTGGGACGTTCGGGGTCTGGCAAATCTACGCTAGTTAAGCTCTTATTTCGCTATTTTGACCCCTTGGAAGGAAAAATTGTTTTGGATGGTCAAAATATTAAAACCTTTGATATTAGCCGTTATCGTCGTCGTATGGCTATTGTCCATCAGGAGGTGGATATGTTTAACGGTAGTATTGTGGATAATCTGACCTATGGTAATCCTAATGTTAGTTTAGCAGAGTTGAAACAAGCCTGTGCGATCGCCCGTGTGGATGATTTTATCCAAAAACTACCCGATAAATATAACACCATCGTCGGAGAAAGGGGGGTAAGATTATCAGGAGGACAAAGACAAAGATTAGGCATTGCAAGGGCATTGATTGTCAACCCAGATATATTAATATTTGATGAAGCCACATCCAGCCTTGATTATGAATCAGAAAGGGAAATTCAATTGGCGATGAAATCTATTTTTGGCACCCGTACTACCATAATTATCGCCCATCGTCTCAGTACCGTAAGGGAAGCCGATAAAATTATTGTGGTGGATAATGGCAAAATTGCAGAAGTAGGTAATCATGAGGAGTTACTTCGTCAGGGAGGTATTTATCAAAGGTTACATTCTCTCCAAGAAAGCGGAGATTTGTATTAATTTCCTGATTACAGGGTTCTAGGTAGCCTGTGTTACAGTATCTTGATAATTGGTTAGGTTATCCTTAACATATTAAAATTTCAAGACATTGGGAAAAGCGGAAGTGATTTACATATCCATAGTTGAAGGGAATCCCCATTTGCGATCGCTCCTAGGATGGCACTTACAACAAGCGGGTTACATCACCCATCAATATAGCACTATTCAACAGGCAAGAAGTAACCTCACCCAAAATCCGCCTACCCTAATGATTATTGATTCAGACTTACCAGACGGTGACGGGGTAGAATTTTGCCGTTGGTTATCCCAATCAAGACAAACCCTAATTTTAGTCTTATCTGCAAAAATAGGAGAGAAAGATGTGGTCAATGGTTTAAAAGCAGGGGCAGACGACTACATCAAAAAACCCTTTGGAATGCAAGAATTTTTAGCCAGAGTTGAATCCCTACTCCGTCGCTTTCGAGTTAATAACGCTCCCCTAATTCTCGATTTTGGAGATCTAAAAATAGACTTAGTCCAAAGAAGAGTAGAATTTAGAGGGGAATTTATCGACCTAACCCCCCAAGAATTTAGTTTACTTTATGTCTTAACCCAAGCCCAAGGAACAGCCCTTAGTAGAACAGAATTACTACGTAGAGCTTGGCCCGAGGCGATCGAAAATCAGCGCACCATCGACACCCATGTATTATCTTTGCGGAAAAAAATAGAAATTGATCCTAGGCAGCCTAATTTAATTCAAACGGTACGTAATGTGGGTTATCGATTTAACCTTGAATTATTACAACAAAATAACCCTTTATCCCCAGAAGCCTATCAACACCCAAAACATTATCATAGCCATAACAATCACAACAATGGTCATCTTTCCCCTTCAACCTTAAACCAAGAAAGAATAATGGCAAGGTAAAGGAGTTGATAACTAGGACTTGATGAAAAAAAATAGTCACAAAAAAAAGGGTTAACAATATTGTTAACCCTCAGACAATTAATGGACAGTAAAAATTAACGCTTAACTAACTTTTTAGTGTTAACTTTGCGTAAGCGAATAGATTCGGGAGTTACTTCTAATAATTCATCGGGGCCGATATATTCTAAAGCGCGTTCTAAATTCATTTCCACAGGAGCCTGTAGTTGTACTAATTCATCTCCTGTTGCTGAACGGTGGTTAGTCAACTGCTTAGTTTTACAAACGTTAATTTCCACATCTTGCGCACGGTTACATTCACCGATAATCATGCCTTTGTAAACCTTGGTACCAGGATGGATAAAGAATACTCCTCTATCTTCAGCATTTTTCATGGCGTAGAAAGTAGAAACACCCTCTTCAAAGGAGATAAGTACACCGTTGTAACGGGTTTCTAAATCTCCCACCAAAGGACGATATTCATGGAAACTATGGTTCATGATACCAGCGCCTTTTGTCATACGAATAAAGTCACCACGGAAACCAATTAAACCACGGGCAGGGACGACAAATTCTAACTGAGTACGTCCATTATCCCCTGATTGCATATCCTGCATTTCCGCTTTACGTTGTCCTAAGCGTTCGATACAAGAGCCTTGAGCTTCTTCGGGTACGTCTAAAACAAGGTATTCAAAAGGTTCGTAGGGCTGTCCGTTTACCTCACGGTAAATTACTTGAGGCTGAGATACTTGGAACTCGAAACCTTCACGACGCATATTCTCGATGAGGATTCCTAAGTGTAATTCTCCTCTTCCTGAAACAATAAATTGATCAGCGGATTCTCCATCTTCTACTCTTAAAGCTACATTGGTTTGTAACTCTTTGTCGAGGCGATCGCGAATTTGACGAGAAGTAACAAATTTACCTTCTAATCCAGCGAAAGGAGAGTTATTAACCGAGAAAGTCATTCTCAAAGTAGGTTCATCAACCCGAATCAAAGGTAATGCTTGAGGTTCATTTGGACAGGTAATAGTTTCACCAATATTGGCATCGGTAAATCCTGCCACAGCAACGATATAACCAGCACTTGCTTCTTCTAATTCAACCCTTTGTAAACCTTCAAAACCCAACAGTTTGCTAATTCTGGCCTTAACCATGGTACCGTCTTCTTTCATTAGAGCAGCCTGTTGTCCTGCTTCAATTTTACCGTTATGAATTTTACCAATAACGATTCTGCCTAAATAGTCAGAATAATCGAGGGTAGTTACTTGTAATTGTAAAGGTTTTTCAGGATCTCCAGCTGGGGGTGGAACATGGTGTAAGATAGCCTCAAACAAAGGCTGCATATCAACATTGTCATCGTCGATTTTATTTTTAGCAAATCCAGTCAAACCAGAAGCATAAAGGGTGGTGAAATCGCATTGATCATCATCGGCACCTAATTCTACGAACAAATCAAATACTTTATCCACAGCCCTGTCAGGGTGGACGTTGGGGCGATCAATTTTATTAACAACTACAATGGGGCGTAAACCTTTTTCCAGAGCTTTTTTAAGTACAAAACGAGTTTGAGGCATGGGGCCTTCGTTGGCATCAACGATTAACACACAACCGTCAACCATCCCTAAAACCCGTTCAACTTCACCGCCAAAGTCGGCGTGTCCGGGGGTATCTACAATATTAATTAATGTATCTTTATAACGTACAGCGGTATTTTTAGAAAGGATAGTAATTCCTCTTTCTTTTTCTATATCATTAGAATCCATGACACAGGTAGGAACTTCTTCTCCTTCTCTGAAGATTCCAGACTGTTGTAATAAAGCATCTACTAAGGTGGTTTTGCCGTGGTCAACGTGGGCAATAATCGCAAGATTGCGAATGGGGAGAGACATATATACTCTTTAACTTATTGTAATGATTATTTATAGTTGCCTTAATTCTAACTGATCATTGTTATTTTTTGTTAATTTTATGGCTTAACTCGCTTTTTCTGTTGTACTCAGGCAAAAAATGAGAAAATTATTCCCCATTAATAACTGATGTTACGCAAAAAAAGATAATTAGTTCTTGGTTTGAGGTGTTAGGTATCAGGTATCGGGTATCAGGTTCAAAAATTTAGAACAACTCTACATTAACTAATGGTCTTATTTTCACTTCCTCAATAACCTCATAAAAACTTTTCATATTTTTAACCTGCCACCTGCTCAAGAAAATATGAGTATGTAACATCATTTAATAACCTTAGTGATTTTGCTTTTCCAGCGCACCTTAATTGATTATTTGCTCGAAATACTTGACATATAAACTCCCAGTAAACAAGTCAATGTACGGAAAACTACACTACCTCAATCGTTGAACTTAGCTCATCATAGAAGATGAAAATAATCAAATGTAAGTGAATATCACAAAATTTTGATTATTACAATATTTTAAATTCGTAAATATATTAAATCAGTAATCATTTATGGGAAAAGTAGTAGGTATAGATTTAGGAACCACAAACTCTTGTGTGGCAGTAATGGAGGGTGGTAAGCCCGTTGTTATTGCTAATGCCGAGGGTTTTAGAACCACTCCTTCCGTGGTTGCTTATGCGAAAAATGGCGATCGCCTCGTAGGACAAATTGCCAAACGTCAAGGGGTCATGAACCCCGAAAACACCTTTTATTCTGTAAAACGTTTCATTGGTAGAAGACACGACGAAGTAACCAACGAAACCACCGAAGTATCCTATCAAGTATTAAACGTCAACGGTAACGTAAAATTAGACTGTCCTTCTCAGGGTAAACAATTCGCCCCCGAAGAAATCTCCGCCCAAGTATTACGTAAATTAGTAGAAGACGCTAGTAAATACCTCGGAGAAACCGTTACCGAAGCCGTAATCACCGTTCCCGCATACTTCAACGACTCCCAACGTCAAGCCACCAAAGACGCTGGTAAAATTGCAGGTATCGAAGTAAAACGTATCATCAACGAACCCACCGCCGCTTCCTTGGCCTACGGTTTAGATAAAAAAAGTAACGAAACCATCCTCGTATTTGACTTGGGTGGTGGTACCTTCGACGTATCAGTACTCGAAGTAGGGGATGGTGTATTTGAAGTATTAGCCACCTCTGGAGATACCCACCTAGGGGGAGACGACTTCGACAAAAAAATTGTTGACTTCCTCGCCGCCGACTTCAAAGGCAAAGAAGGTATTGATTTACGTAAAGACAAACAAGCCTTACAACGTTTAACCGAAGCGGCTGAAAAAGCTAAAATTGAACTTTCTAACGTATCTCAAGCAGATATTAACTTACCCTTCATCACCGCCACCCAAGACGGCCCCAAACACTTAGAATTATCTTTAACCAGAGCTAAATTCGAGGAAATTTGTGCCGACTTAATTGATCGTTGTGCTATCCCCGTTCAAAATGCTCTCAAAGACGCTAAATTAAGCCCTAGCGACATTGACGAAGTCGTATTGGTAGGGGGTTCAACCCGTATTCCTGCGGTTAAAGAAGTAGTTAAAAAAGTCTTAGGAAAAGATCCTAACCAAACCGTTAACCCTGATGAAGTAGTAGCCGTCGGTGCTGCTATCCAAGGGGGTGTATTATCTGGGGAAGTTAAAGACATCCTCTTATTAGACGTTACCCCCCTATCCTTGGGTGTTGAAACCCTAGGCGGTGTAATGACCAAAATTATTCCCAGAAACACCACTATCCCCACCAAGAAATCTGAAACCTTCTCCACTGCGGTAGATAGTCAGAGTAATGTAGAAATTCACGTTTTACAAGGGGAAAGAGAATTTTCTAAAGATAACAAGAGTTTGGGAACTTTCCGTTTAGACGGTATTCCTCCTGCACCCCGTGGTGTACCTCAAATTGAAGTAACCTTCGACATTGACGCCAACGGTATCCTCCATGTAATGGCTAAGGATAGAGGCACTGGTAAAGAGCAGTCTATCAGCATCACTGGGGCTTCTACCTTACCTGATGAGGATGTTGATCGTATGGTCAAAGAAGCCGAGGCTAATGCCGCAGCCGATAAGGAAAAACGGGAAGCCATTGAGCGTAAAAACCAAGCCGACTCCCTCGTGTATCAAGCAGAGAAGCAGATAACTGAGCTAGGAGACAAGGTTTCTGCGGATGATAAAGCCAAGGCAGAAGGTTTAATCGCAGATCTAAAAGATGCGGTAGCCAAGGAAGATGATGAGAAGATTAAAACTGTAATGCCTGAATTACAACAAGTTCTCTATACCATTGGTACTAATGTTTATCAACAGTCTGCTGATGGTGCAGCCCCTGGAGGCGCTCCTGGTGCGGATGCTTCTTCTGCCCCTAGTGATGATGGTGACGATGTCATCGATGCGGAATTCTCTGAAGAAGATAAATAGATTTTTGATTAAATCCATTTAATTTTTGAATTAGGAGGCGTTGTTTTCAACGTCTCTTTTTTATGGGAAAAATCATAGGCATAATTTAACGATCGCACTTTATCCTTGAGTGGCAATGGAAAAATAATATTATGATTGAAATGTAGCACTTCAATAATCGGGAAAAACCTCGAATATATTTTATATGACTGATTCAGACAAAAAAGAAACAAAAATCACCACCAATCAAGAACAAAGTGAATCCATTGATAAACCCATCACCCCCCCTCGTTGTTTTGTTGGGGGAGCAATATCAGGAGCATTGGCGATCGCCGCTTATTTATTAACCAAGTCCATCGTACAAACCTACGCAGGAATTCCCATCAGTTTCGACAACCCTATGGCCGCCCGTATTGCTTCCACCGTCAGAACCCTAATTATGGGCATTACCACCATGGCAACCTTTGTATTTGTCATGGTAACCGTAGGTTTATTCGCCCTAGGAATTCAATTAATTTTCAAAAAACAAGGTTCTAGCCCCAACCCTTAATCATTATTCTGAGAAAACTTAACTATTTATGTAAATTTATGTAAAGTTTGTTAGGATCATAGATAGAGTAGTAATATATAGATATATAAAAAATAATATGCAACCATCTCAACCCACAGAAAGAGAGCTACTAGCCAAGGTTCTTGCCCCTTTACTAGAAGATTTTAAATACTGGTTTTCCCGCTCTATTACTTTACTAGAATCCGAGAGAATAACTTTCTTATCAGAAGAGGAACAAAATGATCTAATTGCCAGAATCAAAAATTCTCAGGAAGAGGTGAAAACGGCTTCTATGCTCTTTAAAGCCACCGATGGGAGAGCGGGTATAGATACAAAAGTTCTAATGCCTTGGCACAGCCTTGTAGGGGAATGCTGGAGCGTTGCCCGTAGATGGCGCAAAGAAAAATAACTAAACCAAAACTAGATTTTTCTCAATAAAAGAAAAAACTAAAACATTAACAAGCTATTTAACTAAAAACTATTACAAGGAATTCTGAGCGGAGACTTTAATGCTACACCTAATTTATATTCTTGCCTTTACCGTGATTGCTTTTTTCGCCATCAGCAACTTAATCCGTAGTCTCATCACCATCAGTGGTGAGTCTCAAAGAGGCTCTTGGACTGATACCCCCAAACCTTTAAATAGAAGACCATCCCAGTCTTACAGGGTACCTCATCCTGAATTGTTGGATGATAACGGAGATCCTGTGGATGAGCCTTTATTGGTAATTCGTTCTGTATCCGTAGAAGATGCCCGTCAAAGATTAGATTCTATCTATCAATCATCCCCAGGACAAACTAGACAAACCGAAGAAGACAGTTAGAATAATTGATAATTGATAATTAATAATGGATAATTGAAGCTAACGTAATTTTTTTCCTTACTTGCTTTATGGTAATCACTGCTGCGGATGTTAATATAGCCGATTATATAGATCATTCTCTCTTAAATCCTCTGGCGACAACCAAGGATGTAGAATTGTGTTGCAATCAGGCTATTGATTGCGGTTTTCCCGCAGTATGTGTCTATCCTGTCCATGTAAAAAAGGCTGTTTCTATCCTTCATACCCAAAAGATTAAGGTGGCGACAGTTATCGGTTTTCCCACGGGAGCCACTACTCCCCATGTAAAGCTACACGAAGCCCAAGAAGCCACTAATTACGGGGCAGGGGAGTTAGATGTGGTTATTAATTTAGGTTGGTTAAAGTCTGGGAAGTTTGACTGGATTCATAAGGAAATAGCCTCTATTTGTGAGGAGACGGGTATTCCTGTTAAGGCGATTTTGGAAACCACCCGTTTGACGGAAGAAGAAAAGAAAGTAGCAGCGGAAATATGTTTGGATGCAGGGGTAAGTTTCCTAAAAACTAGCACTGGTTGGTTTGGGGGTGCAACGGTGGAAGATGTGGCTCTATTGCATCGTATTTCTAAGGGGCGTGTTGGTATTAAGGCTTCTGGGGGTATTAAGGATTTAGAAAGTGCGATCGCCCTTATCCATGCAGGGGCAACCCGTCTAGGCACATCAAGGGGAGTCGAAATAGTCAGACAACAAAAGGACAATGTCAGATAAATCATTGTAACCATTGCTCATCTTTGCAATTGTTCATTGGTTTCCTAGACCTAAATGGCGAAAAATGTTATGATAGAAGATCATAGTCGAACTTGCCCATAAAGAGAAGTTCAGCAGATTTCAAACATATAGTCTAATGACAATAACTGATCCTCGTCGTCGCATAGAGTTACAGAAACTACTTAAAAAACTAGGTTTAACAGATTTATCAAAAGTTAACTGGACATTATTAGATACCGCCCTGACTCATCCGAGTTTCTCTCATCAAAACAATTACGAACAATTAGAATTTGTCGGTGATGCCGTGGTGAGGCTGGTTGCCGCAGAATTACTCAAAGAAACCTACCCTGATTTACCTGTAGGGGAATATGCCGCCATTCGTTCGGTCATTGTAAGCGATCGCTTTTTGGCTGAAATAGCAGAACAGTATGGGGTAGAAATGTATCTACTAATTGCTCCTAATGTAAGGGGCGATCGCATGGGGCGCATCTCTCGCCTTGCTGATGCCTTTGAAGCCATCCTCGGAGCGTTATACGAAAGCACCAAAACCATGGAATTAATACGCCATTGGCTTGACCACATTTTATCAGAAAAAGCGGCTCAAGTTCACGCCGACCCTGCCCGACAAAATTACAAAGATGCCTTACAGGAATGGACGCAAAGGGTACATAAATCTTTACCTACCTATCTTGTCCAAGAACATCGTTTAAATAAAGGTGAAGAAAACGAGCGTTTTGTGGCGCAAGTATGGTTAAAAGATAAGCTCTTGGGTGAGGGTAAAGGTGCAACCAAAAAAGCATCCCATCAGGCGGCAGCTAAACAGGCTTTTTATGCTTTTGTTAATCAAGAACAAGTTTCTCCCAGCAAAAATCAATAATTAGGCTTTGACGGGGAAAGTGTTAGTGATTATTTTTTAATATAAATCGTGATCTTGAATGTATGATTTTACTTTCGGGGTCAAGATTTCTTGATTTTGATTTTGACGATATTCTGTAGAAGATACAGGGGGTAGTGGATAGTCTGCTAGAGTGTAGCCAAGGGTATATCTATCTAGCTTTTTCTGGGTTTGAGTATCAATTTGATAACCTTCACGGGGTAATATTAAAACCTTTACCTGTTGCCACAGTTTTTCTGCCTCATACCAGCTAAATATTTGCGGGGCTAAGTCACTACCAATAACGAAAGTTAAGTCGGCTTTGTCACCCCATTTTTTCTTTGCTTTTTCGATGGTATGGACTGTGCGCCGATCGCCTATATCCGTTCCCAGTTTAATGTTATCATTACCAGAAGATAGACTCAGTTCTTCTATGATTAAATTCAACATTTGACTACGATGGTATAGGCTTTTTTGACCCTCTTTAAAAGGGTTATCAGAAGCATACACTGCTACCAAATCATATTTTTGACTCAGATAACCTAAAATTGTTTGATGGGCAATGGTGGGGGGATCTGCGCTGGTTCCAAAAATAGCAATTTTCATTAATCAACTGTTTAAGCTAGGGCCGAATCACCAAAATTAAGGGGAATATCCTGTAATCTGCCATCTCCCACTGCTTTAATGGCTTCCGTTAAATCTACCTTTCCAGTATAAATCGCCTTGCCCACAATAACGCTCTTTACCCCAATGGGTTCGAGGGATAGCAAACTAAGAATATCGCTCAATGAACTAATACCCCCAGAAGCGATAATAGGAATATCGGTAACACTAGCAATTTCCCGTAAGGCTTCTTGGTTTGGGCCTACTAAGGTGCCATCCCGATGGATGTCGGTATAAATGATGGCGGCGGCTTGGGGTGATATGGCTTTGGCTAATTCAGTGGCTTCTACTTCCGAGGTTTCTAACCATCCCTTGGTGGCTACTTTTCCATTTCTGGCATCGATGCCGATGGCTACCTTTTGGGGAAACGCTTCGCACAATTCCTTGACTAACTCAGGATTTTCTACAGCTACGGTGCCAACAATAGCTCTATCTACCCCTAATTTAAATAGGGTTTCTACTGAAGTGCGATCGCGCAATCCCCCGCCCACTTGTACAGGAATATCTAAAGCCGAAACAATTTCTTTAATCACATCCACATTCACAGGATGCCCAGCCTTTGCCCCATCCAAATCCACGAGATGTAAACGGGTAGCCCCTTGATTCTGCCATTGTAGGGCAACTTCCACAGGATTTTCGTTAAATACTTGAGATTGGGCATAATCTCCTTGATATAAACGTACACAATGCCCACCTAATAAATCAATTGCTGGTATTACTTCCATAACCACATTAGCGAAATGTCAAGAATTTTAATTATAACCTATTGAGTAAGTAGGCATAATTAAATAGATTTAGGCAAGGGGTTTAAACCCCTTGTTCATAAGAGTCTTAATAAAATAAGAGCTATAATTAATTTCGCCAACCTACTTAGCAATGGACAATAAATCATTTTATTACTCATTGCCTATTATTTCACCAACACATTTTATTCTACGGGGAGGGTGATAAAGCCTTGTTAAAATAAAACCAATTACCAGTAAACCCATGGCACCATAAAGGGCATAGTTGTAACTGGCGGTGTTGTCCTTTATCCAACTAAAAACAAAAGGCCCCATAACCCCTGCACTGCCCCAAGCGGTTAACATTGCCCCATAAATACGACCAATATTTTCTGAGCCAAAGGTGTCGGCGGCAAAGGCTGGCATGGTAGCAAATCCACCCCCAAGGCAAGAGAGAAGATAACAGGCAATGAAGACAAAAAGAATATAGCTATGGAGATAAGGGGTTATCAAATATAAGACGGCTTGGGTGATAAACATGGTGGAAAAAATCGCTTTTCTGCCAAAAATGTCCGATAGCCATGCCCAAAATAGTCTTCCTAAACCGTTAAAAATAGCTGCGATCGCCACGACAAAAGCCCCTGCCCTATCCCTAAGCAAACTAACCTCTTGGGGGCTTAAATCCTCAAAACTAGGCAGGTAATATAAATCTCTCGCAATGCTTGATAACTGAGAAATAAAACCCAATCCTGCACTAACATTGACAAATAAAATTCCCCACAAAATCCACCACTGAGAAGCCCTAATGGCGCGATGGAAATCATAGGAGTCAATGGTTTTATTTCCTGTGGGCAACTCATAACCGAGGGGTAGCCATCCTTGGGGTGGATTTATCAACAACTGGGCAGACATGACTATTAAAATTAAAAAACAAATTCCCCACAGATAAAAAGTGTTAGGCACCCCAAAATTGTTAATACAATAAGGTGCAATTAAACCAATAAAAAATGAACCAGCCCCAAAACCCATTACGGCTAATCCTGTCACCAAACCCCTTTTGTCGGGAAACCAACGAATGAGGGTAGCAATGGGAGTAACATAACCAAACCCATTTCCCAATCCGGCAATTAATCCATAACCTAAATAGAGAATAAGGAGATTATTTAATTGGATTCCTACCCCTGCGATAATAGTACCAATACCAAAGAGTAAACCCCCTAAAGTTGCCACAAACCGAGGCCCTTTTTTATCTACTAAAATTCCTCCCACAGCAGCAGCAAACCCGATAACACCCAAGGCGATGACGAAAGCCAAGGAAGTATCAACTTCTTGCCAACCTTGGTTAGTGACTAATTCATTTTTTATCACACTCCAAGAGTAGATAGTGCCTAAACACAACTGGATAAGAATAGCGGCGAAGGCAATCCACCATCTTTGTTTATCTAAGTTGTCTTTGATAAGAAATGTTGCCATAAAAATTTAATGACCCAATTTTGGAACTAATTTTTTTCCCAGCGCACCACATACCATTGTAAGTAACTATTTTCGTCGGGATTAAATTCGCAGTAGTTTTCTAGTAAATATTCGGCTTTTGCCTCAATACTATTATGTTGTGCCACATCACGGGGTAAATCTGTGGCATTGGTTACAACTTGTTGGAGTTTGTCTAGTAATTCTGTCTTACTCATCAATTCTTCTGGCTTGTCGTTTTCCAATACAACATAACCATCTTCTTGATACATGATTGAGTCAGCCATAGAAAAAAAAATTAATTAAAATGTACTTTTTACCATTAAAAAGAAAGGGCTAAAACCGAATTTAAATTAATAGTATTCGATGTTAGCCCTCACCCTTAAATATTGTTGTGATTTCAAGAAAAATTTAATAGAAATCATGTTCTTTTTGCATCTGAGGCATTGCCAATTCGAAGTTAGAAGGATCTCTTAGAAAGCGAAATGCTTCTTCTTCGAGACGATGAATTAGGTAAGGTTCGATAATATTTGTTTGACGTAAACAAGCCAAATATCCTTCCATATAAACCCTTAATTCTTCGTAGCGACTGCCTCTAGCCCACAAATCAACCATTCCATCGGTTAGTTTTTGGTAGTATCTGATAGCGATTGTGTCTGTAATCATCTTCTTAATTAGGTAGTTATTAAAAGTTTTATGTTATGAAATACTGAGCTTCCATACCTTCATTCTAGCTTAACTACCAGGAAATCCTACATACCAAAAGTATGTCACCATAGGGATAACCGTAGCAAGGATTACCAAAAGCACTATCCAGATGGTTGCAATGCCATCATCAGTTTCTTCGGCGGTGGAAAATGTTCCTTCTATGTTCAACTCTTGAATTTCAGGGGGTCCTGGGTCCTCTTGTCCTGATAATATGGCAATCATGCGATCGCCCGCATCCACTATGGCTTGATTATATTGCTGATTTTTGAGGGCATAACCGATGGTTTCTTTACCTACACTTTCGATAATTTCGGGGGTTAACAAATTTTGTACGGATTCACCCACACGAAGCCCACTGCGATTGGTGAGGGTATCAAGGGTTAATAATACCTGATTTTCTTGCTCTTCGGGGCTAGGATACCATTTTTCAAATACATCATCGGTAAAACTATCAATGGTTGCGCCATAATCTAGGCGACGGAGGGTAATTACTCTCAACTCAACCCCAGTAGATTGGGCAAGTTTATCAAACATACCATCCAATTTAGCTTCGGTAGCTCGGCTGAGGGTATCGGCTTCATCCACTACCCACACAGATTCCCCTGCACTGACGAGGGGCATATCATAAACCCCAGTGGCATAAGCGTTACCCATGCCTATACTAAATACTATGGTCAGGGTTAACCATAAACTGGTAATAGTACGATACAGTTTTGTCATGGCAATGTATCCTTTATCTTTACTTATAATTTCTTTTACATTATCTCACTCAGAGCGGATTTAGAAAACTTAACTTTGCTCAAATTAATGATATTTCATTTTCTAAAGGATGTAAAATTAAAGGTAATAAACTACCTTATTAGTTTGATTATTGTTGATTTTTATTTAATTATTTAACTTTGCTCTAGGGTGGTTTATTTTTTAGTTCTAATACTTCGATTTTGATGGGTACTAATTCTTAGAAGTGATGGGAAAATCGTAATCAATATCTTTGATAGTAAGCTGTGAAAAGCTGACTCAGAGGTTATTGTCAGTTTTTTCTTAGTTCTAAATATTCTGCCATTAATGTAGTGTTAATTTTTCCTTAAATTTTATCCATTTTTAATTTTATGATGAAAATTGCGATCGCCCAGTTAAACCCCATTATTGGGGATATAAAAAACAATGCCAAACAAATCATCGAAGTAGCCCATCAAGCCTCCCAAGACGGGGTGCAATTGTTATTAACCGCTGAATTATCTCTCTGCGGTTATCCCCCCAAAGACTTACTATTTCGCCATGATTTCATTACTATGATGGCAGAAGAATTAGAGGCGATCGCCCTTAGTATCCCCAAAAATATAACCATTCTCGTAGGTTTAGCCACTGAAAATCTCTACGCCATGGAAAAAGGAGAAAAACCGCTCCATAACAGCGTTGCCCTAGTGCAAGAAGGAGAAATTAAACAAATCTTCCATAAACAACTCCTCCCTAACTATGATGTTTTTGATGAAAAAAGGTATTTTGAAATAGGAGAAAAGCCCAATTATTTTGAACTAAATAATATCAAAATTGGCGTAACTATTTGCGAAGACTTATGGAATGATGAATTTTTCTGGGGCAAAAAAAATTATAAAATCAATCCACTACAGTCCATTAATAAACAGGGGGTAGAGTTAATTTTGAACCTATCGGCCTCCCCCTATGTTTTGAGAAAACAGCAACTAAGAGAAACCATGTTAAAATACTTGGTTAATAAACATAAAATACCCATCATCTACGCCAACCAAATCGGGGGAAATGATGAATTAATTTTTGATGGAAATAGTTTCGCCGTCAATAAACAATCTCAAGTGGTAGCAAGGGCAAAAGGCTACCAAACAGATTTAATCTACCTAGAATATTCTCCCGAAACCAAAGATATATTAACCACCGACATTATCAACCCTATTCCCAGCGAAGAAGAAGAAATATATCAAGCCCTTACCCTTGGGGTAAAAGACTACGCCCGAAAATGTGGTTTTAGTAAAGCCGTTTTAGGTTTAAGCGGTGGTATTGATTCGGCGCTCGTTGCCAAAATCGCCGTAGATGCCCTAGGCAAAGAAAATGTTTTAGGGATACTCATGCCCTCCCCCTATAGCTCAGAACATTCCATCATCGACGCTCTACACCTTGCCAAAAACCTTGGTATCCAAACCCATAAAATTCCCATCGCACCGATGATGGACGACTTTAACACCTCCCTAGAAACCATTTTTGACGACAAAACCTTTGGTATCGCCCAAGAAAATTTACAGTCACGGATTCGAGGTACAACCCTAATGGCGATCGCCAATAAATTTGGTCATCTTCTCCTGTCCACGGGCAACAAATCAGAAATGGCTGTAGGATATTGCACCCTCTATGGAGACATGAATGGAGGACTAGCCGTCATTGCCGACATCCCCAAAACCAAGGTTTTTGCCCTTTGCCGTTGGCTAAATCATGACCAAGAAATTATCCCCAACAATATCATTATCAAACCCCCCAGCGCGGAACTAAAACCTGGACAAAAAGACGAAGATTCCTTACCCCCTTACCCCATCCTTGATGATATTCTGGAACGGTATCTCAATTTTCACCAATCAGAAGAAGAGATTATCAACTCAGGCTATGATTTAGAAACGGTCAAAAAAGTATTACGATTAGTGGTTAAAGCAGAATTTAAACGAAAACAAGCTCCCCCCGTACTCAAAATTACTGACAGGGCTTTTGGCACTGGTTGGAAAATGCCCATTGCCAGTCGATGGTAAGGGAAAATTTGGCTTGTATGTATGTTAATTGTTTTTTACCCTAGTTATCAATTATCATGCTAATGAAAAGATCGTGTTGGTATCAGGATAATTGAGGAGAAAACTAAAAATAATATGGCTGAACATTCTATTACAGATAAAGATTCTCGTCATCAGTTAAGGGATTTAGTGGCTTCTCAATTAAAGTTGATGTTGGATGCCAATAACCTTGAAGGGGCTAAATCTCTGCTTATTCCTGTGCAACCCGTGGATATTGCTGAAGCCATCGAAGATTTACCCGAAACCATGCAATTAATTGCTTTTCGTCTTCTGAGTAAAACGGAAGCTATCGATGTTTATGAACATTTGGATTATAATACCCAACAATGTTTGATTGAAGAGTTTAAGCGTCAGGAAGTGTTGGATATTGTTGATAAAATGTCCCCTGATGATAGGGCAAGATTGTTTGATGAGTTACCTGCATCGGTGGTAAAACGTATTTTAGCTCAACTTACCCCAGAAGAAAGACAAGCCACAAATCTACTTTTGGGTTATGAGGAGAATACTGCTGGGCGGATTATGACTCCTGAATATATTTCTTCTAAAGCCCATGTTACCCTTGAAGAAATGTTGGATAGATTGCGATCGCACGCTAGGGTGTCAGAACTAATTTACTATATATATGTCACCGACGAATCCCGCCATTTAACAGGGGTAGTATCCCTCAAAGACTTAGTAACCCATGACCCCCATCATACCCTAGGGGAGGTGATGAAATCCGACGTAATCTATATTAAAACAGATATGGATCAAGAAGAAGTTGCCAAGCTCGTGCAACGGTACGACTTTTTGGCAGTGCCTGTGGTGGATAAAGAGTTGCGTTTGGTGGGCATTGTCACCGTAGACGATGTTATTGACATTTTAGAACGAGAAGCCACCGAAGATATTTATGCTTTGGGTGCGGTCCAATCTGACGGAGATAACTACTTTGAAACCAATATTTTCACCGTTGCCCGTCGTCGAGTGAGTTGGTTATTAATATTATTATTTACCAATACTTTCACTGGTAGTATTATTGGTGGACAAGAAGAACTTTTAACCAGAATTACTGTTTTAGCCGCTTTTATTCCCCTTTTAATTGGTAGTGGTGGCAATATCGGCACTCAATCATCTACGGTGGTTATTCGTGGTTTAAGCACCGATGAATTAAAAGATTTGGGAGTAGCTAAAGTTATCTTAAGGGAAGCCACTGCAGGGGCGCTTTTAGGGTTAGGACTAGGTTTAATTACTGTCGTCTGGGCTTATTTTCTACCCCAGAGTCAGCGTAATCTAACCGTTGCCATTACTGTGGGCATTAGTTTGATGGCAATTTCTGTCTTAGCATCCATCGCTGGTTCGAGTTTACCATTTTTGTTCAAATTTTTAAAATTAGATCCAGCCCTCATGTCTGGCCCTTTTATTTCTACTGCCGTTGATGTTGTCGGGGTACTAATTTACTTTAGCATTGCTCAATATATGTTAGGAATTTAATGTAATTAATTTAGATAAAAAAATGGAATAGTAAGAGTACGCAGAAAACAAAAGATAGGAGTTTTTTATTCCGATTTATTTAGAACATCTTAATTTAATATACCAAGATTAACAAATCATAACATTTTCAATTTGAATAACATTACCGCAATCAATGGTCAAAAAAAGCATCAATTTAAATGACAAATATCAAAAATTAATTCTCGCTATCGGCCCAGGAATTTTGATGGCAGGGGCAGCCATTGGGGTTTCCCATCTCGTCCAAGCCACTAGGGCAGGGGCAGAATACGGTTTTTCTTTACTATGGTTATTGATATTGGCGGTGGTGAGTAAATACCCTTTTATGGAATTTGGGCCCCGTTATGCCTCTGCCACGGGAGAAACTCTCATACAAGGTTATCGGCGCATGGGCAACTACGCTTATGCTACTTATATTGCCCTCACCATTGGCACTATGTTTATTATTCAAGCTGCCGTCACCGTGGTAACTGCAGGGTTAGCCGAACAATTATTCAAATTTGGTTGGTCTGGTGTGGTATGGAGTGGTATTATTTTGGCTTTATGTATTGCTTTGTTATACATTGGTCATTACAAAGTCCTTGACCTTACCATGAAATTTATTATCTCCCTCCTTACCATCTGCACGGTGTTGGCAGTTATTATGGCCATAGGGGCAAGGGTAGGTAGTGAAACCGTTACAGCCATTCCTCCTTCCTATTGGACTCCCACGGGAATCACCTTTGCCATCGCATTTATGGGCTGGATGCCTATTCCCCTTGATGCGGCGGTGTGGCATTCTATTTGGACCGGGGAAAGAGCAAAACAAACCCATTATTTACCCACTTTAAAAGAAGCAAATATTGATTTTAATTTAGGTTATTTATCCGCAGGTTTTATTGGTTTATTATTCTTTCTTTTGGGTGCTTTGGTAATGTCTGGTAGTGGAGAAAGTTTTTCTAATAATAGTGTCCAATTTTCTGTGCAAGTAATTCAGCTTTATAGTAATACCCTCGGAAGTTGGAGTACGCCCATAATTGCGATCGCCGCTTTGATAACTATGTTTAGCACTACTTTGGCGGTAACGGATGCTTACCCAAGGGTAATGGCTACCTTATGGACAGAGCATCATCCTAACCCTGAAAAAGAGCAAAGTAAATCCACTATTTACAGAGTATCATTATTTGTGGTACCTGCGATCGCCCTGTTAATTTTACAATTTTTGGCAGGACAAGCCTTCACCGTCTTAATCGATTTTGCCGCAGGATTATCCTTCATCGCTGCCCCTATTTTGGGTTGGTTTAACCTCAAATTAATTACGGGAAAATTTACCCCTGCCATAGCTAGACCAAATAAATTTTATAAATATTTTAGTTGGCTTTGCTTATTATGGTTAATTGCCTTTACCCTGATTTGGTTTTATTGGCAATTTTTCCGTTAAAAAAAATACAATAATTACTAAATAATATTCTTATTTTAAATTTTAATTAAATCTGTTATAAATATAGTAAATTCATTAAATCCTGAGCAATGGTATATGTTAAACGAGTAGAATTATCTAAGTTTAAATCTTTTGGGGGTAGTAACGCAGTTCCTTTTTTGCCCGGTTTTACCGTCATTTCTGGGCCCAATGGCTCTGGAAAGTCTAACATATTAGATGCTCTTTTATTTTGTCTTGGTTTGGCAAGTTCCAAGGGAATGCGCGCCGACAGATTACCTGATTTAATTAACAATAGTCAAAAAAGTAATAATAAGACGTTAGAAACCATTGTTTCAGTAACTTTTGATGTGTCTGATTTTGACGATTTAGATAGTTTTGAAGCACAAAATAATGAGGAAGAGAAAGAGAGTAATATTGATTTAAAATCTCTGACAGAATTAAAAATTACCCGCCGTTTAAGGGTAACAAAAAAAGGGAGTTATGCTTCTACTTTTTATGTAAATGATCAACCTTGTACCGCCACAGAATTACAAACTCAATTAAACCGTTTACGGATTTATCCTGAAGGTTATAACGTAGTATTGCAAGGGGATGTGACTCGCATTATCACCATGAATGTGAAGGAGAGAAGGGAGATAATTGACGAGTTGGCAGGGGTGGCAGAATTTGATCGTAAAATTAATCAAACTAAGTCCACTTTGGATGCGGTAAAGGAGAGGGAAGAAAAGTGTCATATTATTACCCAAGAGTTATCGGCTTATGGGGAAAAGTTACAACAGGATTCCCAAAAGGCGGCTAAATATCAGAAATTAAAAGCGAAAATTCAAGAGAAGCAACAATGGGCAATTGTTATTAATTGGCGTTATCTTCAAGAGAAAGAAAATCAGCTTAATCAGGAGATAATTAGGTTAGAAAATGAGCAAGAAAATAAACAACAGGAATTAATTTTAATTAGGGAAAAAAGTGCGATCGCCCTTAACCGTTTAGAGGAATTAAATCAAGAAGTAAAAGCATTAGGAGAGGAGGAACAAATTTCCATCGCTTCTAAACTTGCTACCCAAAAAGCCAAACGACAACAGCTACATCAAAGACAAGAAGAATTACATAAAACTTCTCAAGAAACTATAGTTAATCAAGAAAAAAGTAAAGCTAGTCAACAGGAATATCAACAACAATTAGTTACCCTTAATCAACAAAAAGAAGAACTAGAAAACAATCAAATTCCTAAGCTAGAAAACGATAAAAATAAGTTAAAACAAACCCTTGAAACATTAAAACAATCAGCCCAACAAATAGCCTCCAAATCTCAAGCATGGGTAGAAAAGCAAACAGCCTTAAACCAAGAAATTAATCAAATTCAAAACCAATTAAATCCCCAATTAACCCAAAAAGCATTATTAGAAGAACGTTGTCAACAACTACAAACCACCATCAAAAACGATAACGAACAACTAGCCCATTTAGAAACCCAAATTAATCACCAATTTCACTCACAAACCGACTTTGAACAAGACATAAAGGCGATCGCCCTTACCATCGAAAACCTTACCCAAAAACTAAGCAACTTTGAACAAGAAATCACCCTCAACCAAGAAACCGTCAACCGTTTGTTAATCGAACAACGAGAAAAACAAAGACAACTAGATAAACTAGAAGCCACCAAACAAGCCCAACAAGAAGCCCAAGGCACCTACGCCAGTAAAATAATTCTCAACTCTGACTTACCCGGGGTTTGTGGCTTAGTCGCCCAACTAGGACAAGTGGAAACCGTCTATCAACTCGCCCTCGAAATCTGTGCAGGGGGAAGACTCGGCTTTATCGTAGTCGAAGATGACTCCATCGCTGCAGCGGGGATAAAACTTCTCAAAGAAAAAAAAGCAGGAAGAGCAACCTTCCTTCCCCTCAACAAAATTAAAGCCCCCCGAATCCATCAACTAGGAGGCATCCAATACGCCCAAGGTTACATCGACTTAGCCCTTAACCTCATCACCTGCGAAGACAAATATCGCCCTATTTTCGCCTACGTTTTCGGTAATACCATGGTATTTTCCGACCTAGAATCCGCCCGTAACTTTATTGGTCAACAAAGAATTGTCACCCTCGATGGAGAGTTATTAGAAGCCACTGGGGCGATGACTGGGGGTAGTATCAACAAGCGCAACTCCCTTCACTTCGGCACTGCTATTAATACTGATTCTCTTGAAGTGGATATGTTGTACAAACGTATTCAGGAAATTGAAGACATAGCTATCCAGCTTAATCTTAAAATAACTGAAAAAAGGCAAAAAATCAAGGATTTCACAGAAGAGCTAAATCAAGGAAGACAAAATAAGCAAAAAAAACAACTAGATTTTGAACAATGGCAAAAAGAAAATAATCGTTTAGAAACAGAAAAAGAAAAAATAATCACTAACAATGCTCAAAATTATCAACAGTTGGTTGACGGAAAACAAGAGTTAACAAACCTAGAGCAAAATATTCCTTTATTACAAAATAAATTGACCGAAAAACAAGCTCAATTGAAAGAATTAGAGTCTAGTTATGACAATCAAGAATGGCAAAAGTTACAATCACAAATTCAAAATCAAGAGTTACAATTAGAAGAACAACAAAACCTAATTAATAAAGCTCAAAAAACGTTGCAATTTTTAATAAATCAAGGTATGGATATAGAGTTAAAACAAACTCAAAATCAAGAAAAATTAGCCAGTCTTATTGAAGCTCAAGAAAAAATAGCCACTGAAACCAAAGATAATCAACAAAAGTTAAACCAATTAGAGCAAGATATTAAAAATCATGAAACCCAATTTCAAGAATTAGCTCAAAAATTAGCAGCGATAAAAAAAGCTCGAGATACCCAAGAAAAAGAACTGAAAAAGTTAGAAAATCAACAACAACAACTTAGCTGGAATTTAGAAAAATTATTATTACAACATCAAGAAAGCCAAACTAAATTAACAGAATTAAAAACTCAATTAGCAGAAATTACCCCAGATTTACCTAATCCTTTACCTGATATTCCCTACTTGATTAATAAAGAAGGAGAAGACAGTAAAATTGTTTTTGATAATTTACAAGAACAATTAGAACAAATTAATAAAGAAATTCGTAACGGACAAAAAAGATTAGAAGCCCTCGAACCTGTGAATATGTTAGCCCTAGAAGAGTATGAAAAAAACCAAGAAAGACTCAAAGAATTATCCGACAAATTGGCAACTTTAGAAGGAGAAAGAACCGAATTATTATTACGGGTAGAAAACTTTACCACCCTCAGATTAAGGGCATTTAAAGAAGCCTTTACCGCTGTAAATGAAAACTTTAAAACTATTTTTGCTACCCTGTCCGAAGGGGATGGATACTTAAAATTAGAAGATGAAAATAATCCTTTTAATGGTGGCTTAACCCTCGTTGCTCATCCCAAGGGAAAACCCGTTACCCGACTAAGTTCCATGTCTGGGGGAGAAAAATCTTTGACCGCCCTGAGTTTTATTTTCGCTTTGCAAAGATACCGCCCTTCTCCTTTTTATGCCTTCGATGAAGTGGATATGTTTTTGGATGGGGCAAACGTAGAAAAACTCTCAAAAATGATTCAACAACAAGCAAAATTAGCTCAATTTATTGTGGTCAGTTTACGTCGCCCCATGATTGAAGCCTCCGAGCGCACCATAGGCGTTACCCAAGCTAGAGGGGCTTATACTCAAGTATTGGGGATAAAATTGTAATAAAAATTTAAGTATCTTTTTGATTTTGCTGTGATATAAATAGATGATCACTTAAAGAAATAATCAGCTATCAAAAATGTTAACAAAATTTTGGTTGTTGCAGTTACCCGTTGACGAAATTCAAGTAGAAAGAGTCAACGTTTTTTTGCAAACCATTAAAGAACAACTTGCCAATTTTGGTATTAAATTAGTAGGAGCAATTTTGCTCTGGATTGTCGGTCAATGGTTAATTAATAAAGGAGTTAAATTATTATCTCGCCTGTTAAAAAGACAGAATATTGATATAACCTTAATAGCCTATTTAAGTAACTTTATCATCGTTGCCCTAAAAATCATCCTCATTGTGGCGATTTTAGGCTATTTTGGCATCGAAACCACCTCTTTTGCGGCCCTACTCGCCGCCGCTGGTATCGCCATTGGTGCCGCTTGGGGAGGGCTTTTAGCCAACTTTGCAGCGGGAGTCTTTTTAATTCTATTTACTCCCTTTGCGGTAGGTGATTTTATCTCAGCGGCAGGGGTAACTGGTACAGTGGACGAGATTGGTTTATTTGTCACCACCATTAACACCCCTGATAATGTTAAAACCATTGTGGGTAATAACAGCATCTTTTCTGATAACATTCAAAATTATTCGGCTAACCCTTATCGTCGTGTGGATTTAGTTGCCCAATTAAATCATAATGCCGATCATCAAGAAGCCATTGCTTTGTTAAAACAAAAACTTCTCACCATTGCCAATGTAATTGATGCACCCGCACCCACGGTGGAGATTTTGGAATTTAATTTAGCTGGCCCTGTTTTAGCTGTACGTCCTTATTGTAATAATGACCATTATTGGCAAGTCTATTTTGACACGAACAAACTAATCCGAGAAACCTTTGGAGAGGCTGGTTATCCGATTCCTGAACAACATTACGCCGTAAGAGGGTTTGAAAAAGTAAGTTCCCATGGATAAGAGGTATTAAGTGTTAGGTTAAAATCTCTGTAATGTCAATTATTAGGATAATATTGGTTTTTAAAATTAATTGTTCACTATCAATTAGTATCTCATTTTCTAATTAATAAATAAGTACCAAACTACCATGGTTTACTTATTGGTGCTATACAATGAAAAGTATAGATAAGAAAAAAACAATAGGAGTAAACGAGTTTTGAATCGTCAATCAACCAATATATCCTCATTAATAGCAGCCATTGTAACCGCTTTTATTGTATTTATTGGACTTAATTCTTTCATCATCATCAACCCAGGGCAAACAGGGGTATTAAGCATCCTCGGTAAAGCCCAAGATCAACCATTATTAGAAGGTATCCACTTTAAACCTCCTATCGTTTCCGCTGTTGATATTTATGATGTGACAGTACAAAAATTTGAAGTACCCGCCCAAAGTTCCACCAAAGACTTACAAGATTTATCGGCTAGTTTTGCTATCAACTTCCGTCTTGATCCAGTCAAAGTAGTTGACATCAGAAGAACTCAGGGTACATTACAAAATATTGTAGCTAAAATTATTGCTCCTCAAACCCAAGAATCTTTTAAAATCGCAGCCGCTAGGCGCACTGTAGAAGAAGCAATCACCAAACGGAGTGAGTTGAAGGAAGACTTTGATAATGCTTTGACTTCTCGTCTTGACAAATATGGCATTATTGTGCTAGATACTAGCGTAGTAGATCTTGCTTTTTCTCCAGAATTTGCTAAGGCGGTAGAAGAAAAACAAATCGCTGAACAACGTTCTCAAAGGGCTGTTTACGTAGCGAAAGAAGCCGAACAGGAGGCTCAAGCCGACATTAATAGAGCTAAGGGTAGAGCAGAAGCTCAAAGACTATTAGCGGAAACCCTCAAGGCACAAGGGGGCGAGTTGGTACTACAGAAAGAGGCGATCGAAGCGTGGCGCAACGGTGGTTCTCAGATGCCTAAAGTATTGGTTATGGGAGGGGATTCTAAAGGTAGTGTTCCTTTCTTATTCAATCTCAATGATGTAGCTAAATAAAAATATTGGTGGGCATTGCCCACCCTACACATTATTTGGTGTATTTAATAATTAATTCTTCTTCGAGATCAAACAGTTTTAAGGCATATTTAATTTTTTCAAATTTACTATTACTATCTAAATTTCCCTCTATATAAAAGTTATTACTAATAGATACACTTTGTCTTAAACTATTTTTGTTTTTTTCATCTTTTAAAATAATTTTTGGTCCTAAATCGGAATTAAAAAATATTTCTGAATTTTGCTCAAATAATTTTTTAAATACTTCTGCATATAGTTTAGCTACTTCTTTGATTTGTAATTTCTCATCACAAAAAATTGCATACTCAAGTTTTTTACCCTTTGGCTCATCGGCATCAAAAATATTAACTTCCTCTGTTTCTTTATCGTTAATATCAATATCAGGATAACACCAGATTTTTAAAAAGTTTTTAGCCAAATCATTAAAACGTTTCTGAATCTCACTTTTATCCCATTTATCAAGATCCTCTAAATACTTATTAAGGTTTAAATTGCTGTATTTATATCCATAGTCTTTTAAGTCTCTTTTTTCAAGAAAAGGCTTATTTTTTAACTGAGCATTTACCCCAGATAAGGTTAAATTTGCTAATGTATGTAAATAATTATTTTTAATATCATCAAATTCCTCTTTACCTAAATCTTTTAACCATTGTGGATCTGGATTTTGAGGAAAAATATGTTCTATAGTAATTTTATTATCTAATATTACGGGTTCAAAGTTTTGGTAATATTCTAATTTTTCTAATAAATAAGTCCTATTTTTAGATTTTATATTATAAACATCTTTAAATTTGAGAGCGTCTAAAACCTCTTTATTGTTGGGAAATCTTTGACTTCCTTTTTTTTGTAATAGGGCTTTTTGTAGAGAAAATAAATAATTATTTGTATCTATTTTTTCATACAAATTCATAAAAATTTTATTTAAGCTATTGGTACTTAAGCCGATGATAAATCTTCTCCACACAAAAGATTGAACCACAAGAAGAATCTGAATAAAAGTATGTTTGTCTATTATTGTTTCTTCAAAATCAAAATAAACCTGCATTAGAAAAGGATAAGCTACATTTATTTCAAGGCGATTTATATACTCTAAGTCTTTTCTGATGTCTGTATCTTTTTCATTTTTAGGGTTGATTAATTTATTATAGTATTTAGCAAACCTTTTGATGGTTTTTAAAACTTCTTCTAAATTAACTTTATCTGGATATTTATTTTTAAATTCCTCATAAACTTTTGACTTATTGGGAATATTTTTATGGATTAAGGTTAAATAATCTCGAATAAAATCAGATACTTTACTAATATTTTTTACCTCATCCCTAGCTAAGTTTTCAATAATTAGCCAATAATCTTGATAAACTCTTTGTTGCTCATCAAGGTTTAAATCCATTAGAATATAATTTCTAATTAAATCAGCTTGAGACAAATCTAATCCTGTAGAATTAAGGCTTTCAAAGATTCTTTGAGGATCATCTTTTCCCCTTTCCAAAGATATTTCTACAAATATTAGTTTTTCTAAACCTTTTAAAACTACTTTATAATTATCTTCAATAATATTTTTTTCAAAGTAGTTAAAGTTATCAATTATTTTAGAATAACTGGTAATTTCTTCCGTGCGATCGCCCCGAATCAAATATTTTAAAGCTCGGTCATTATCTGAAGTTAATTTTAACTTTACTTTTTGCTCATCTTGTTTAACATATTGATTAACAATGTAAGTATTAAGAATCTCATTTGCCGTTTCTTCAATACCTAACTTTTTCGCTAAATGATAAATAGCTAAATAAACTAAAGTAATAGTCGTTAAACGTTGTTGCCCATCAATTATAGTTAACTCTCTGACAGTAGCGACAGTATGTAAATCATCATGAATAAAAACAATTCCCCCAATAAAATGGGTAGTAATATTGTCATTATTTCCTATGTCTAGGATGTCATTTAAAAGTTGCTCACATTGAGGAATAGACCAATCATAATTTCGTTGATAAACGGGGATAACAAATTGAGTTTTATACTGCTCTAAAAATTGAATTATTTTTGTTTCGTTGGCTTTCATTCCTACAACGTTTATACTTGCTTAATATCAAATCTAAATTATACACCGCAGGGGTTGAATATCATATGTTCAACCTCCATCCCCTTTCACGAAACATTTAGGTTATCTATCTTCAGGTACAGACATGATA
Organism: Cyanobacterium sp. IPPAS B-1200; assembly: GCF_001747005.2. NCBI lineage: Bacteria > Bacillati > Cyanobacteriota > Cyanophyceae > Chroococcales > Geminocystaceae > Cyanobacterium > Cyanobacterium sp. IPPAS B-1200. The sequence goes on along the minus strand of NZ_CP182899.1, from coordinate 3,083,085 downwards.
GCCATAGTAACAATAGAACCCATTGAGAGAAAAAAAACTTTTTGCCTATTCTTTTATGATACCAAATCCTATTTAGATAGTATATGTATTTACTTGAAATGATTGAGGTTGATGATAGTTATTAGTCTACTCTTAGTTTAGGATTTGGTATGACTATTAATTTGCAGACACTAAGGGCGATCGCACTTTAATACATTCTTCAAAAATTATCTCAGAGTGTCAATAATCAGAGACGAAGGTTGTACTATCATTGCCATAGACTCCAGCAATTTCATGCTCATTAGTTTTCTCGAAATAGTAGTTATAGGTTGAGGTTACTTTGGGCTAAAATTGCCATAGCCATTATTTATAAATTATTGTATTAATGTTATTTACTAATCAAGAGAAAAAAGTAGAGATAAAATATTTACCAAATATCTCTGGAAACGAAGAAAATGGCGAAGATGTTGTTAAAGGATTAAGTAGTAATCCAAAAGTATTACCACCGAAGTATTTTTACGATCGCACTGGGTCATTATTATTCGAGAAAATATGTGATTTGCCAGAATATTATCCCACCCGCACCGAAACACAAATTTTAAAAACCGCCTCCCCAGAAATAGCTAATTTAACGGGTATTAGCGAATTAGTAGAATTGGGTAGCGGTAGTTCAACCAAAACAAGATTATTATTATCAGCCTATGAAAACATGGGCAAACCTTGGCGTTATATCCCCATCGATGTCAGCGGAGATATGCTCAAAAATAGCTCTTTACAGCTAGAAAAAGAATATTCTCATCTCTCCATTTTCGGTTTAGTGGGTACTTACGAACAGGCTTTATTTCATTTACCACCCAAGAAATTACCCTCACGGATGATTGTTTTTTTGGGTAGTACCCTCGGTAACTTTACCACCCTAGAGTGCGATCGCCTTTTTAACGAAGTAAGAGACGTACTAGAAGAAGGAGATTATTTTCTCTTGGGCATTGATTTACAAAAACCTGTGTCAGTGCTAGAAGCTGCCTATAACGACTCTCAGGGAGTCACAGCCCAATTTAACCTAAATATGCTATCCCACCTTAACCAACTTTTTGAGGGTGATTTTAACCCAAATAACTGGCATCACAAGGCGATTTATAACCAACATTTACATCAAATAGAGATGTATTTACATTGTCATCAAGGGCATCAAGTATCCTTAAAAAATCTGGATTTAACCGTAGATTTTGCAGATAATGACTTTATTTTGACAGAAATTTCTCGTAAATTCGATTTACAAAAGATGGAAGGGTTTTTAAAATCCCATGGTTTAAATACCATCAAATGTTGGACAGACGAAAAACAATGGTTTGGTTTGATTCTTGCCCAAGTCAGGAAAGGAATGGGGAACAGTTTATAGTTGATAAGTTGACCATTTTTATTTCAAGTTAACGAATAGGTACTTGATCTAAGAAGGATTTGGTAAATTAGACTCTGCTGGATAACTCATAAAGTTTTAATGATGAAAGGTTTGACCATAGTATGAGTATCAAAAAATACCTAACACTTATCATTATCCATTCTCAATTCTCCATTATCCATTAACCCCAACACTTTTTCATCAAAGCCCACAGAATTAATAACCCCCTATGGTATAATTTCTCCTAATAGTAGTTATTAGCCCATAGTAACTAAAAATAAAATCAAAGATATAAGGGTAGAAAATTGTTAAAAATAACGATTCAAGACCCGAAAACAATATAACGGATATAGTAAACTAATAATATCCAAGCAAAAAAACGATTAACACAATAGGAGGCGCGTAGTCAATGGGACTACCTTGGTATAGAGTACATACAGTAGTAATTAACGATCCAGGTCGCCTAATTTCTGTTCACTTAATGCACACCGCATTGGTGGCAGGTTGGGCTGGATCTATGGCTCTTTATGAGTTGGCAGTTTTTGATCCTAGCGATGCCGTTTTAAACCCCATGTGGAGACAAGGTATGTTTGTATTACCTTTCATGGCTCGTTTAGGTGTCACTGGTTCTTGGGGTGGCTGGAGTGTCACTGGAGAAACTGGTGTTAACCCCGGATTTTGGTCTTTTGAAGGAGTTGCGATCGCCCATATCGTCCTCTCTGGTTTATTATTCCTAGCGGCCGTATGGCACTGGGTATATTGGGATTTAGAACTATTTACCGATTCTCGTACTGGTGAACCCGCATTGGATTTACCTAAAATGTTCGGTATCCACCTATTCTTATCAGGAATCTTATGTTTCGGTTTTGGTGCATTCCACCTTACTGGTTTATGGGGTCCTGGAATGTGGGTATCCGATGCCTATGGCTTAACTGGTCATGTGCAACCTGTGGCCCCAGAGTGGGGACCTGCCGGGTTTAACCCCTTTAACCCTGGTGGTGTAGTTGCTCACCATATCGCCGCGGGTATTGTGGGTATTATTGCCGGATTGTTCCACCTCAGTGTTCGTCCCCCCGAAAAACTTTATAAAGCTCTTCGTATGGGTAACATTGAAACCGTACTTTCTAGCAGTATTGCCGCCGTATTCTTCGCTGCTTTCATCGTAGCTGGAACTATGTGGTATGGTAGCGCTACTACCCCCGTGGAACTATTTGGACCTACCCGTTATCAGTGGGACCAAGATTATTACCAACAAGAAATTCAGCGTCGTGTACAAAGTGCGATCGCACAGGGTTCAACTCCTTCCGAGGCTTGGGAAACTGTACCTGAAAAATTAGCCTTCTACGACTATGTAGGAAACAGCCCCGCCAAAGGTGGTTTATTCCGTACTGGTCCTATGGATAAAGGTGATGGTATCGCCCAAGGTTGGTTGGGACACCCTGTATTCAAAGATAAAGATGGCAGAGAATTAAGCGTTCGTCGTCTTCCCAACTTCTTTGAAACCTTCCCCGTCGTCTTAAGTGACTCTGATGGCGTAGTTCGTGCGGATATTCCTTTCCGTCGTGCAGAATCTGCCCTTAGTGTAGAACAAACTGGCGTTACCGTTTCTTTCTTAGGTGGTGACTTAGATGGTCAAACCTTCTCAGATCCCCTAGATGTGAAACGTTATGCCCGTAAAGCTCAATTAGGTGAACCTTTCGAGTTTGACACCGAAACCCTCAACTCCGATGGTGTATTCCGTACTAGCACCCGTGGTTGGTTTGCCTTCGGTCATGCTTGTTTCGCCTTATTATTCTTCTTTGGTCACATTTGGCACGGTGCCCGTACCTTATTCCGTGATGTATTCGCTGGTATCGACCCAGACTTAGATCCAGAACAGGTAGAATGGGGTCTATTCCAAAAATTAGGAGACAAATCTACTCGTACCCGCAGTGAATCTGCTTAATTGTTAACATGGAGTCAGGGTCTTATTTATTCAATACTTCCCTGATTTCATTTTTAGTAAATTTTCTAATCAACTGAGGAAAAAAAGTTATGGAAAGTGTTGCATATATTCTTGTATTAGCAATGATGATTTCAGTCTTATTCTTTGCCGTTGCTTTTCGTGAACCTCCCAAAATTCAGAAATAGGTTCAGAAGTTTAACTAATTTTGAATAGTCATCATTAAAGCATCTCTAAAATTATTTTTAGGGATGTTTTTTATTTTAAAAAAAGTTGATTCGTAACGGTGGAAAAGATTAATTTTCAATTCTTAGACGAGCAATAATAGATTCCGCAGGTACTTGGGCAATAATTTCTTTAATCACCGAAGAAGTGCCAAAACTTCCCCAAGTGCAACCATTTTCTAAATACACCTGAGCCGCTTTACCCACCACATAAGAGCCATATCCAGCAATACTACCTTGGGCTAACCCAGCCCCTGCAAAAGCCGTAAAATTAGCAGGGTTTTCCCACAAACTATTTATCGCCGTGCCTGTTTTTGCAAAACCTAACATGATCATCGTTACAACTTCTGCCACCATCAAACTAAGCAAACTTTTAACAATGGTTTGCCACAACTTCCCCGCCTCATAACTGGTAATGGGTAAACCATATAACCTTGCCAAAGCTCTAATCATGGTCAAATCGGCGATCGCCCCTACCATCAAATCCACAAGGGCAATGGGATTAACCGCCACTATCAAAGCCTTATATTTTGCGTATTGCCAGATAATCTTTTCCGCCTCCTTCTCTCGCAACATTACCGTTTTATGGGCAATATTTTCCTGAGCAATTCTCGCTTGATGAAGGGCATTCAAAGCCAACAAAGCCTTACCCTCCCGATTAAGAATTAGCAAAATTTTCTCCTTCAAACCATCCACCTGAGATGGCAAATGTTCCCACTCCTCCCTGAAAGTACCATCAGGCAATTCCACCCTTACCTTAATGGGCTGTGGCTGTGCCGCCACCATCACCACCTCATCAGGGGTAAGCAACGGCTGATTAGTTTCATTACTCAACTGCTGTAACTGCTGATAAATACTCTTAATATCCGTGTCAGGATATAAATCCACCTTATTAAACACCAACAACAAAGGCTTTTGACAACGACGCAACTCCAACAAAGCCAAATATTCCGTCCTAGTAATATCCCCCGCCACCACAAACAAAATTAAATCCGACTGACGACTAACTTCTCTCGCCATTTGCGCCCTGCTTTCCCCATCAATCTCATCCAAACCAGGGGTATCAATAAACTCAATTTCCACCTTCCCCGTAGGAGGTTGCCAACGGATAGACTTTGGCCACTTTGTAACCCCATTTATCGCCCCCGTAGCCAAAACATCTTCCCCCAAAAGAGCATTGATTACGGTGGATTTACCACGACTCACCAACCCAAAAGCTGATACCTTAATTACCTGTTGCTCTAATTTTTCCAATGCCCCTTTGAGGTTACGCAAATCATCCTTGACTGCCCCCTGTAACTTGGCATCGGGGGGATAATTCCAATGACGGCGACTACTAGCATACCAAGAAAGGGATTGTTGTAAACTGGCACGGGCTAAACCAATAACTGATGATACAGAAGGGGTTGTTTTCGATGTCATATTATTTGGGGGAATATTACTCCAATATCATTTTATCCTACCCCAAGGGACGTAACATGCTACGTCCCCTACAACCTAAAATCTCTTATTTAGAAGCTAACTCCTCGGCTTTTTGACGAATAATTTTAGTAGCCTCTACCATATTACTCAGGGCGGGAATAACCTCTTCCCAGTGACGAGTTTTTAGTCCACAATCGGGATTTACCCAAATTTGTTGTAATGGTAGATTTTTAATTCCTTCTTCTAATTGTTTTACCATTTGTTCGGTAGAAGGTACTACGGGGCTATGAATATCATAAACTCCATTGCCGATTTGGTGGTTATATCCTGCGGTGGTTACTTCCTCGAGGGTGCGATTATTGCTACGGCTATTTTCGATGGAGATAACGTCGGCATCCATTTTTTCGATGTCTTTGATAATATCTCCAAATTCGGAATAACACATATGAGTATGTATTTGTGTTACAGGAAGGGCGATCGCACTGGCTAATCGAAAAGCATCCACCGCCCATGTGAGATAATCAGCCCAGAGAGACGTTTTTAGGGGTAATCCTTCCCTGAAAGCTGGTTCATCCATCTGAATGATTAACGCCCCAGCCTCTTGTAAATCAGCCACCTCCCCTTGAAGCGCCAAACCGATTTGGAAGGCTTGATGTTTACGGGAAATATCTGCACGGGGAAAAGACCAATTTAACATGGTTACGGGGCCAGTTAACATACCTTTAACAGGTTTATCTGTCAGGGCTTGAGCCACCTTAAACTCTCTTACCGTCATCGCCTCACTTCTTTCCACATCCCCAAAAATAATGGGGGGACGTACATAACGACTACCATAACTTTGTACCCAGCCCGACTCAGTGAAGGCAAAACCAGACAGCTTTTGTCCAAAAAATTCTACCATGTCGGTGCGTTCAAATTCCCCATGTACCAACACATCTAAGCCAATATCTTCTTGTAATTTAATACACTCAGCAATTTCCTTGTCAATGGCTTCCTGATATTCTTGTAAACTCAACTCTCCTTTTTTGTAATTAAGTCTTAACCTTCTCACCTCCTTAGTTTGAGGAAATGAGCCAATGGTGGTAGTAGGGAAAATTGGTAACTGTATTTGTTCCTTAATTCTTTCTTGGTATGATAAAGTGCGATCGAAATCTTTATTGGTTAAACCATCAACCTTCTCTTGCACCAAGGGGCGATGGGGGGCAAAAGCCTTAAATGATGTCCACCTTTCATCCTTTTGCTGCCAAAACTGTTCATTTCCTTCCCCAGAAAGCATTTTTAGCTCAATTAATTTTTGTTGGGCAAAACTAAGGACATTTCTAAGGGGCGCTGGTAAATTAACCTCCCTTTCCACATCTAAAGGTACAAACTGCAAGGAAGCCGAAGGTTGAATACTAATATTAGTGGTAACTGCTTTAACTGTTTTTAAAACATCCTGCACCTGTGCATAATTAACCTGCCACACATTACGCGCATCCACAATGCCTACGCCTAAACGTTTATCGGTGGGAAATCCATGCTGTTTGAGTAAATCTAAGTTATTACCCCTCGTAAAATCGAGACTGATGGCTTCAACGGGTAAATTACTTACCCAACCATAGTTATTACCCAAATCCTCAAAATAAGTCACCAAATTAATAGATAAACCCACTTGGCTAAAAATTTTATAGGCTTTGATAGTCGCTTCTTTTACCTCTGCGGTTTCATTGGTGACTAAAATAGGCTCATGAATTTGTACTTCTGCTATGCCATAACCTTTTAATTCTTCAAGTAAAGATTGATATAAAGGCAATAATTTTTCTACATTTTCGATTAAACTACCTTCATATCTACTAAGGGCAACAAGAGTTACAGGGCTAATAATAATAGGGTTAGCACCTTTACCTAAAATATCTTGTCCTCGTTTTACTTGATTTAAAAACCCTTGAAAATTATTACGGGGTTGACAGTCTGCCTCAATTTCAGGCACAAGATAATGATAGTTAGTATCAAACCATTTTGTCATTTCTAAGGCTGGAATACCATCAGCGCCCCGGGCCATGGCAAAATATTGTTGTAAGCCATTAAAAGACTGAAAACGAGAGGGAATTAAACCCAGATAAACAGTCCAGTCTAAAATATGATCATATAAACTCATATCTCCCACGGCAATTAAATCTATCCCTGCATCTATTTGTTTTTGCCAGTTTAGTTTTTCTATCTCTTCAATGGTGTTAAGAAGTTCATCGGAACTACTTTTCTTTGCCCAATAGGATTCTAAGGCTCTTTTTACTTCTCTTTTTTCGCCGATGCGAGGGTATCCGAGGGTTACGGTAGTCAATGAATTTGATGTATTTGTCATGGATGTTGAGATTGGTATTTTAAATAATGGATGGGTAAATTTAACCGCATACAAATATACGGCTTATCTAATTTTTTGCACTGTGAAATTACGCCAAATTAGGGAATATTTATAAGTAGGAAAAACATCGATAATTTTTCCACTACTTTTTTATTCCTATGAGCTATGGGGAATATTCATTAACTATCTCAAAAATGGGGTGCGACGATAATTTTGCCCAGAGTTAACTAATTCATAGCCATTCCTTTTCGGGATTTGGGGTAGCGATAAGCCTTGAGATATAAAGATACAAGAAGGCTAAGAATAACTATGACAATATAACTCCATACTTTCCCCCATGGGGGCATAAGTGCCAAACTATCAATGTCTAATTAAGATTAGTAATGATGATTATGAAGGCTCTTAAGATTCTGAAAAGTACTGAGGGTCATATTTTCAGGGTTAAGAGTGATCTTATTTGTAATACTTTTTCAGTGTGCTACTGATAATCTAACCAGCGATTATGGTTATGGAATAAAAATATTCTAGGTTGTTGTAATACCATCATCTGTGCCTCGCAGATAAATTTAATAACATGGTGAATCATCGGTGGGCATTCTGACTTATGGTAAATTTTACCAATTACAGTTGCGGGACAGCGTTGGATTTGCACCAATCTTTCCCCCTTATGTTCAATAATTTTTTTACAATTATTAAAACCGAATGATTAAGATAATAGCATAGTTAATTCTTTTTTTGCAATTAAACTTGTCTAGTTTTTTTAGTGACTAATTAATGATTAATCATGAACAATTGAACTGTAATTGATTTTGTTTTTGTGATTTTTTCCTCATCATAATAATAGCCTATGGGTGAGCAATGCCCACCCTACTTTAATTTTTACCGTGGGGAGAAAGAAACTAACTACCGTGATAGGCAGTAATATATAAATCTTTCATATCTTTAATCAAAGGATAGCGAGGATTACTACCTGTACATTGATCATCGAAGGCTTCTTCTGCTAAAGTGGCGATCGCCCCTAAAAATTCTTCTTCGGTGCCAGTATAAACCTCCTTAATAGAAGCTGGAATATTTACCGCCCGTTTCAGGTTTTCCACCGCCTCAATGAGTAACTCCACTTTTTCCTCCTCCGTTTCACCCCCCAAATGGAGATAGTCAGCAATTTGGGCATAACGGTATTTGGCGTTAGGATATTTGTACTGAGAAAAAATAGCCTGTTTAAAAGGGGCATCGGTGGCGTTATAACGAATTACATGGGAAATCATCAGGGCATTAGCCAAACCATGGGGAATATGGAAGCGAGAACCCAATTTGTGAGCCAAAGAATGGCAAATACCAAGGAACGCATTAGCGAAGGACATCCCCGCAATGGTGGCTGCATAGTGGACTTTTTCCCTTGCCTTAACGTCTTTTGCCCCTTCATTATAGGAGCGGGGTAGATAGTCGAAAATCAAACCGATGGCTTTGAGTGCCAAACCACTGGTAAATTCCGTTGAATAGGCAGAAACGTAGGATTCAAGGGCGTGGGTGAGCGCATCTATGCCCCCAAAAGCCGTTAAACCCTTGGGCATATTTAACACCAATTCAGGATCAACGATGGCAATATTTGGAGTAAGGGCGTAGTCCGCCAAAGGATATTTAGCCCCCGTGCGATCGTCTGTTACCACCGCAAAGGGAGTGACTTCCGAACCCGTGCCAGAGGTGGTAGGAATGGCTACCATGATGGCTTTTTGCCCCAAAGGAGGTAGATCATATACCCGTTTGCGAATGTCCATAAAACGGGTGGCAATGCCTTCAAATTCGATGTCTGGATGTTCATACAACAACCACATGATTTTGGCTGCATCCATGGGGGAACCTCCTCCCACCGCTATGATTACATCAGGGTGAAAGCTATTCATGCGCTCCAAGCCACGGTTTACGGTGCTTAAACTGGGATCTGGTTCTACATCAGAAAATACATCGAACTTCATGCCCAACTGTTCCAAGACGCTCTCGATTTTGCTAGTAATTCCGAGATCATATAAGGGGCGATCGGTTACAATAAAAGCTCGATGTTTTCCTGCCAAATCTCCCAATGCCACAGGCAAACAACCATATTTAAAATATACCTTCGGCGGTACCCTAAACCAGAGCATATTTTCTCGACGTTCGGTAATGGTTTTCACGTTTAAAAGGTGAGATACTCCCACATTACCACTGATGGAGTTACCCCCCCAACTACCACAACCAAGGGTAAGGGAAGGATCGAGACGGAAGTTATATAAATCTCCGATCGCACCCATAGAAGCAGGAGTATTAACCAAAACCCTACTGGTTTCCATCCTTGCTTCAAAATATTCTATATGTTCATGGTCATCTTGGGCGATATAAATTACCGAAGTATGTCCTCTTCCTCCAAACTCCACTAACTTGGCTGCTTTGGCGGTACCATCTTCCAAATCCCTAGCTCGATACATGGCAAGGATGGGGGATAATTTTTCATAGGATAAAGGCTCATTAATGCCAATATCTTCTACCTCAGCAATTAATACCTTACTCTCTGGGGGAATGACAATATTAGCTAACTCAGCAATTTGGATTACCGACTGCCCTACAATGTCCGCATTGAGACGACCATCTTTTAAGATAACTTGCCGTAAATTTTCCGTTTCTTCTGGGGTAGTAAAATAAGCCCCCCTAAACTCAAATTCTTTCCTAAACTCGTCATAAATGTCATTTTCCACAATTACCGACTGCTCAGAGGCACATATCATGCCATTATCAAAGGTTTTACTGAGCATAATGGAAGAAACAGCCATTCTTATATCCGCACTACGGGCTACAAAAGCGGGAGTATTACCAGCCCCCACCCCAAGGGAAGGATGTCCAGAGGAGTAAGCCGCTTTCACCATGCCAGGCCCCCCCGTGGCGAGGATTAACTTAATTTCGGGGTGTTGCATCAACCCCTGAGACACTTCTAGGGTAGGCTCTTCTATACAACCGATGATGTCGGCAGGGGCGCCCGCAGCTACAGCCGCTTCTAAAATAACCTTGGTGGCTTCTACGGTACATTTTTTTGCCCGAGGATGGGGAGATAAAATGATTCCATTGCGAGTTTTGAGGGCTAAAAGAGTTTTAAAAACAGCTGTGGAAGTGGGGTTGGTGGTGGGAATAATTCCTGCAATTAATCCTATGGGTTCGGCGACTTTTTCTATGCCATAAAAATCATCTTTTTCGATAACTCCGCAGGTTTTTTCGTCACGATATTTATTATAAATAATTTCTGAGGCAAAATGATTTTTTATTACTTTATCTTCTACTATACCCATCCCTGTTTCTTCACAAGCTATTTTTGCTAAAGGAATACGGGCATCATTCGCAGCGAGGGCAGCTCTTTTAAAAATACGATCTACTTGTTCTTGGCTAAATGTTGCGTAAATTTTTTGGGCTTTTTTTACTTTAGCAATTAATTCTTCTAGTTGAGCTAATTGGTTTTGATTATCATTCATAATTTACTCCTTGATAAAGTAGATAAAAAGAGATTTATCAAGTAGCACCTAAATAAAATTGATTAGAGATTTTTAAATAAGTGTTTTTTACTTGTCTCTACTTTGATCTTAGATCTGAATCATGGGTGTTGTTGTGAAATATAAACTTTCCTTCACAATTACTTTTTATTTTCCTTTTTATGGCATTGTCAAAGAGTAATTAATGGTATCTATGGTTTATGGTTTATGGGCTAAGATAATAATTTGATGTTAAACTAATTTTGCTTTTTATTGCCGATCGCACTGACAAATTTTTTTGTAAAACTACTTTTGATAATGAACGTTGATGAATTACTAAGATTATATTCTCAGGGACAAAGAGAATTTAGTCGTCTCAGTCTTTCGGCCAGTGAAATAATTCAGGTCAATTTAACTCAAATTGAATTAAATCATAGTGATTTGAGTTGGAGTAATTTAAGCTCAACGGATTTGAGTGGTGCTAATCTCAGCCATGCTGACTTGGTAAACGCAAGAATTATTAGCTCTCGTTTTATAGGCGCTAATTTACAACATACGGATTTTAGTTACAGTGACTTGAGTTGGAGTAATCTCAACAGTGCTGATTTAAGCTACGCAGATTTAAGTTATGCCAATTTATCGAATACTTTTCTTTCCAATGCCAATTTTATGGGGGCGAATTTGACAGGGGCGAATCTGACGGGGGCGACTCTAACGGGGGGAAATTTTACTAGGGCAAACTTAACAGAAGCTGATTTGAGCGGTTTAAATTTGATGGAGGCAGATTTTAGTTGGGCAGATTTGTCGGTTTCTAATTTGGAAGGATGTAATTTAAGTGAGGCTAATTTTAGCCGTGGGGATTTGAGAAAGGCTAATTTAAAAAATTCTATTTTGGAGGGTTTATTTCTTCATCAGGCGAATTTATCTAAGGCAAATTTGAGGGGGGCAAATTTTTCGGGGGCGGTGTTGCACGGCTTGGGAGGTAAAAGGTTTACTTTATCACCCCTGAGAAAGAAGACGGGGGGCAAGGGGCAAATTATTTTTGTTCATGCTACCTTGAGGGGGGCTAATCTGTCGGGGGCTAATCTGGAAAATGCCTATGTTAGCCATGGTTATTTACAGGGGGCTACTTTTGAGAGTGCCAATTTACAGGGGGCAAATTTTATGGAGGCGGATTTGGAAGGGGCAGATTTGAGGGGGGCAGATTTGAGAAATAGTACCTTGGGAGGTGCTAATTTGAAGGAAACTATTATGCCCGATGGTTCTACTCATCCTTAATTTTTGGGCTACATTTAGTTAACTGTTACTTTCAAACATTATACTGTTGCGAAATATGTCTTTCTGTGAGATCCCCTAGAGTATAATATTTATAAGATTTAGAAGTTTCAACGGTTTTCGGATTTTGATCATAGAGGATTATAATGACCAGTGCTTATGTACTAATTTTTGCGGTGTTAATATTGGGGGGGTTAATTGCGGCTCTGGGCGATCGCATTGGTACGAAAGTAGGTAAAGCTCGGTTAAGATTATTTAATCTACGACCCAAACAAACGGCGATCGTAGTATCTATTGTTACAGGTATATCAATTTCCGCTTCTACTTTGGGAATACTATTCGCCCTCAGTGCTTCTTTGCGTCAAGGAATATTTCAGTTAGATGAAATTCTTAGCCGTCGTCGGGAAGTGGAAGAGGAGTTGGCCCAGGTGACGGAAGAAAAAAGCAGGGTAGCAAGGGATTTGGAGGAAGCCCAACAGCGTCAAGAGGAAGCCAGAAATATTTTACTCAGCACAGAACAAGAATTAACAGATACTCAGGAGTTATTGGACGAAATATATGAGCAAACCCAAAGTTTAGCGGCGGAGGTACAAGCCATTGAGCAGGAAAAGGCAACTTTATTAGAAGAAAAAAATAATATTCAAGAAGAAAGTGTTGCTTTACAGACACAAATTAGAGAGAAAGATCAAGAACTTAGTTTAAGATTGGATGAAATTAGTGAGCAGGAAAAAGTGTTGGCGTTGCAGTCAACAACCCTACAAGAATTACAAAAACAACAGCAAGATTTACGGGCAGAAATTCAGTTTCGAGATAGGCAAATTAGCAGTTTAGACAGTGCGATCGCCCAGAGAGATCAAACATTAACAGAAAAAGAAGAATTATTATCTCAACTAGAAAGAGATCGTAAATTTTTTGAAAGAGAAATACAAGTATTAGAACAATATTATCGCACCTATCAAGACCTAAGAGAAAGACCGATCGCCCTAGTGAGAGGACAGCTAATAACCATTACCCTCGTTAAGGTTGAAGATAACACGAACCTAGAAGAATTAATCGATGGTGTCCTCAATGAAGCCAATAGGGGAGCCATGAGAATTTTAGGTTATGGAGAAGAATCATCCAGTAGAAGATTTGTACAAATAAGCACGGCTCAGGTGGAACAAATGCGAAGTCAACTAACTAAAAAAGGAGAGTATTTAATACAAATTTTAGCTGCAGGTAACTATGTTCAAGGAGAAGAAACCGTAAGAATTTTTACTGATGTTTCACCCAATGAAACAGTTTATCAAAAGGATGAAATTATAGCATTATCTAACATCGAATCCGATGATATATCCAATAATAATATCCAAGAAAAACTAGACTTTCTTCTCTCAGTAACTCAATTTAGGGCAAGACAAGAAGGAGTGTTAGGACGCATTGTCATCGGTGATGGACAATTGATTTCTCTCGTTAACTTTATTCAAGAGTTAGAAGGCTCTAATCAAGGGGTGGACGAAATTAGAGCGGTGGCTAGTAACACCACCTATAGCTCAGGCCCTTTACAAGTTAATCTATTGGTTATGTATCAAGGGCAAGAAATTATGAGACTTTAGAATTTTCCAGTAAGATATACTGGTACTACTATTTTTTTCCAACCGTGGGTATATGTTTCATCATCTGATTCCCTTTTATGATAACGAAGTTGAAAAGTGGTGCTTTGAGGCAAGATTAGTACGATGGCTAACTTTCATCTGGTTGTCGTTGGGATTAGTGATTTTATTTTCTGCTTCTTATCCTGTTTCTCTTACCAATAATGGTAATGGATGGTACATTTTTTCTCGACAGGCTATATGGATTTATCTCGGTTTGATAATGGGCAAAATCGTTTATAGAATGCCCATCAAACAAATTTTAAAATTTGCACCCTATGGTTATGGTTTTGTCTTAATACTTGTATTGGCAACCATTTTTGGCTTGGGGGTAAATGTTAATGGTGCGGAAAGATGGTTAAGTTTGGGCCCTATTCAAATCCAACCCTCAGAGCTTTTAAAACCCTTAATCGTAATACAAAGTGCCTATGTTTTTGGTACATGGGATCGCAAAACATGGTGGTTTAAAGGGTTTTGGTTGTTAATATTTGGCGTTAGTTTAGTGGCGATTTTGGTTCAACCAAATTTAAGTACCACTGCCCTATGTGGTATGACTTTTTGGTTAATTGCTTTGGCGGCAGGAGTGCCTTTAGCTCAACTATTTGGAGTAGCTATTTTGGGGCTGGTGATGGCTTTTATCAGTGTCAATAATAACGAGTATCAAATGAAGAGGATAACATCTTTTCGTGACCCTTGGGCTGATGCTAGGGGAGATGGTTATCAATTAGTGCAAAGTATTATTGCCATTGGCTCTGGAAGGCTTTCAGGGTTAGGATTTGGAATGTCTCAACAAAAGTTATTCTATCTTCCTTTTCAAGATACTGACTTTATTTTTGCTGTTTTTGGGGAAGAATTTGGTTTTATCGGTGCGATCGCTCTTCTCCTCTTTTTAGGGACTTATGCTACCATGGGCTTGATTGTGGTACTAAAATCTAGCCATCCTATTAACAAACTAATAGCCCTAGGCTCTATAGTAATGCTCATTGGTCAATCCCTGATAAACATGGGAGTAGCCGTCGGCGTGTTACCCACCACAGGGGTACCTTTCCCTATGTTAAGTTATGGGGGAAGCTCAGTATTAAGTAGTATCTTACTCGCATCCCTTTTAATTCGAGTAGCCATAGAAGTCGAACCAGAAGAAGCCATAATTTCTACCTACAATCAAGAATTAAGCCCAGAAAAATAGCTTAACCACCATGGAAGATATAAAAAACGCCTCGGATAACACCATCGAAGACTATATCCAACGAGTTACCGAATTATGTCAATCAGGGAGCAAAACCCCTTCCCCCGAAGAATTACAAAAAATAGTATCCGAGGTTGGTATTAGCCCCGAAGAAATTTTCCTCGCCCAAACCCAATCCCAAGCAAATTTTGCCCGGGCAAAAGGGTATTTCGGTTTACGCCACTGGGATGATGCCATTAATGAATTAGAAGAAGGATTGGCCTTTGATCCTTATAACATAGAAATGATCCATTTTTTGATTTCATCATATCTTGGACGTTGGCGAGAAAGCCATAATCCCGAAGATGAGCAAAAAATTAGAAAGAGAATCAGACAATGTCTAGAAATCAAACCTGACGACGAAGAAAGTTTACAACTACTCGGCAAATTAACTCAGTCCGTCAAAAATAGACAACTGATACATCTAAGTGCAGGGCTATTTGGTATCTTATCCATCGGCACAATTATCGGACTATTTACCCTTAATAATATCTCCCTAAACTTATTTCATAACCCCGATGAGCAAATCGAAAATGTAGAACAAGGTTTACGCAATGAAATTCGACAACTAAATTCTACTAATATTAATCGTACAGAACAATTATCTCAACAAATGAGAAATCAAGAAAATACTATCAACGGTTTTTATAGTCGAATAAGAGAATTAGAACAAAAAAATCAGACACTACAAAACGATAATCAAGTATTGTTACAAAATAATGATAACTTAAATAAAAGACTAGAAATTATTGAACAACAGTTACAAGAACAAAATCTAAGCTCAGAAGAATTATTAGAATGAAAGCAACACTTGCTCTACACACCACTAGCCCAGAATTAGGTATTACCCTTGTGGATAGTCAAGGTAAAAAAAAGTCTCAAACATGGAATTTAGGCAGAGATTTAGGAAGGCAATTACATCTAATATTAGCTGACTTTATTACCCCTTTAACGTGGCAAGATTTTAAATTTATTGCAGTGGCAAAAGGGCCAGGAAGTTTTACAAGTACCAGAATAGGAGTTGTTACAGCAAAAACTATTGCTCAACAGTTAAATATTCCTGTTTATGGAGTTTCTACTCTCAAATCCTTAGCATGGCAAGAGGCACAACTTAAAAAGTCTGAAATAGTTTTAGTGCAAATGAGAGCTAATAATGATGAGGTTTTTGGTAGTATTTATAAGGTCAAAAATAATTTAAATTTGTGCAGTGTAGTAGATGATAAATTATATAAAAATGCCCAATGGGAAACCATGGTAAAAGATTATCATAAACAATATAATAAAAGTTATTCTTTAGTGGTTAGTGAGCAAAATTTAGGACAAAATAGTGAAGATATTTTAAGTTTAGCTAATATTAAATATGAGCAGGAAATGTTGAATGGGGTTTTTTCTTCTTGGGAAAATTTAATGCCTTTTTATCAGTAGTTTTATGCTTATTTATAACTTATCATATTCAAGTTTAAAAAAAACTGAAAGATTGTTTATTATTAACAGAAACTATTTATTTTTATTATAAGTAAAGGTGACATTAGCTGTTTCATTAGATTAATAAATGATATAATTATAAGTAGTTATATAGTACGATTTAAACCATGAAAATTTCAATTATTATAGCTAGTAATAATAAAAATTTAGCCTTGGCAAAACAAATTAAAAAAATTGCCATGGATATGGGCAATGACACCCAAATTATTGATTTAGTGCAGGAAGATTTGCCCCTTTATACTCCTACTAATCAAGAAAAGTTAGGTATTTTGCCCCAAATAAAACAACTTAATCAAACTATTACAAATAGTGAGGGGATGATATTTGTGGCGCCTGAATATAATGGGGGTATTCCTCCTAGTTTAACAAGTGCGATCGCATGGTTGAGCGTTAGCTCAGATGATTGGCGGGGATGCTTTAATGGTAAACCAGCGGCCATTGCTACCCATAGCGGAGGGGGAGGGCAATATGTACTACTCGCCATGAGGACTCAATTATCATACATTGGCATGAATGTTGTGGGAAGGTCAATTTTAACCAATGGAAATAAAGCCTTCAATCCCGAATCTGCCCAAGAGGTAATCAAGCAATTAGTACGCTGGGGAAATTAATTTTTGTACTGCTAGACTCTAATTAAAATCTGAGTTATACTAACTTCTGAGCTTAAGCTAGTAAAAAAAATATCCACAAAAAAAAGAATGGAATTAGCAGATATAAAAAGAGAAATAAGTGTGATAACAGAGCGCCTGAGTACAACTCAGGACTATCTTTGACATACCCAATCTTAAAGCTAAAATCCATGATTTAGAGCAAGTAGCCAGTCAGCCTGACTTTTGGGATGATGCGGACAAAGCACAAAAAACTCTCCAAGATTTAAATGAGGTAAAGTCTTCCCTTGCCCAAGTAACCCAGTGGCAAAAATCCTTGGAGGATACCAAAGCCATTGTGGAGTTATTGGAATTAGAAGAAGATGTAGAGTTATTTACCGAAGCAGAAAACACTCTAACTCACCTAGCCCAAGAATTAGACCGTTGGGAGTTGCGTAAGCTACTTAGTGGGGTATATGATCAAAAAGGGGTTGTGTTGACTATCAATGCAGGTGCTGGGGGCACAGATGCCCAAGATTGGGCGCAGATGCTATTGAGGATGTACACCCGTTGGGCTGAAAACCAAGGTTATAAGGTTACTTTAACGGATATGTCTGAGGGGGATGAGGCGGGAATTAAGTCCGTTACCCTAGAGATTGAGGGGCGTTATGCTTTTGGTTATCTCAGGGGTGAAAAGGGTACCCATCGTTTGGTGCGCATTTCTCCTTTTAATGCCAATGGTAAGAGACAAACCAGTTTTGCAGGGGTAGATGTGATGCCTTTATTGGAAGATGAAGCCATTAATGTAGATATTCCCGATAAAGATTTAGAAATTACTACCTCTCGCGCAGGGGGTAAGGGTGGACAAAATGTGAATAAGGTGGAAACGGCGGTGCGGGTGGTACATTTACCCACAGGAATTGCGGTAAGATGTACCCAGGAGCGATCGCAATTACAAAATAAAGAGAAAGCCCTTGCTATACTAAAGGCAAAATTGTTGGTAATTGCCCAAGAGCAAAAAATCAAAGAAATTGCCGAAATTCGAGGGGATATTGTAGAAGCCGCTTGGGGGATGCAAATTCGTAACTATGTATTCCACCCCTATCAAATGGTAAAAGACTTACGCACCAACGTAGAAACCACTGCCATTGATAACGTTATGGATGGTGATTTAGATAGTTTTATTGAAGCATATCTAAAAAATCCAGAGAATAATTAGGTATTAGAGGGGTTAGGGATTAAGTAGGTTGGCGAAATTAATTATGAGTTTTAGTAAGAAGAATTTGGTACACTTGTTCAGGGTTATCAGGAGTAATAACGGGTTTTGTCAACTCCCCTTCATCAATAATGATTAACTTATCTTTCCATGGACGTTTAGGGTCTAAGTTTAGCCAATAGCTTAATGAACCACCCCATATTCTGGTTTTTCCTCTCCACCATGTCATTTCTTGTATGCTGACCTGATTTATTTTTTTGTAGGGAATACGCTTATCTCCAAAAGGAAAATAGTAATAGAGAATAGTTAAAGCATCATCGTCACAAATAATATATTCATCTTCATATAAGATAGTCATGGATTCTTCAGAGTTCTAATTGAGACTTTATGTAATGCTGTTAATTTCAGTTTAGCATTACTTTAATTAATTAATTATTAATATAAAATAACATTTTTAAATAGAAATAGTAGGGTTTAATACCAAATCCTGTTTAGATAGTATGTCTATTTACTCGAAATCACTGGGGTTGATAGTAGTTATTAGTTTACTTTTAGTTTAGGATTTGGTATAAGTAGGGGTAGATTATTTCCTTCTTTAATTAGTCAAACTAATGAGATAAAAACGCTGAAATGTACAATAGGTAATAATTTCAAATTAGTCAAAACGAGCGTGAGCCGAGATACTTGTAAAATGGTGCAATATAAGTCAAAACCTTTACTATAATATAGTTTCAGCTAAGATTACCCCTCGTGACCGCTTCACTAGTTTTTCCCCATAAAGTTTCTACACCAGTCAAAGTCGCAACTCTATTGCTTTGACGGCTGCTAGATATTGCTCTTCAACATCTTTACGGTCTAATTCTTCTGGGATTCCCTCGTGGCTACCACGTTCGACCATACTAGCATGACGCAATAGCGTAGCACGGTCTGCTTTATTGTGAGTATGGGGAGCAATAACAGCGATGGCATCTAATAATCGTATCGTGACTGCCACACTTGTTGTTCCATACTGTCGAATTTGGTTAAAAGCAGCATCTGTCATATCCCCGAATGTTATAGGTTCGGCAATAACGCGAAGCTTGTCATTGTTATCATAACGGTAGGGAGAAGGAATCTCTCTTTGTGCTAAATGACACAAGGATGCACTAAGTTGATCAATACAACGAATGGCAGTAAACGGATCGTTAATTCCAGGCGAAAGGGCTCGTACTGCAATCTCAACAAGCTGATTTATTGAAAATTCCAAATCTTGTTGCTTTGTGCGTTGTAAACCCAAAATGAAAGCATCATTGATATTTTTTGTAAGTGTCTTGTTAACTCGTTCTCTACCGAAAACCAGTACAAGCTCATTACCCTGAACAATAAAATTGCCAGGACAATTCTGAACCCTTAACAGTAGGTTATTCTCTGTAGCAATCTGCATAAGTTGGTCATCGTTAACAGCTTGAATATAACCGCTATTTGTGGCTTTAATGGGGTAAACATCACGCTCAAAATTAGCTGGAATATCCAGCGGCAGCTCCTTCGAGACACCTCGTCCTATTTTGTGGGGAAAAAGCCGATCAGTCGCATCATCTAACTCACGACCAACTACTGTAATAACCTGATCCACTTGAATAGAAGAGGCTGAATGGTGAATAAAATAAATCAGTACGCCGATACTAGCGAGAGCAAGTACGAGTCCCCACGTTACTGCTAGATGGGGGACAAACTCCTTTTCGTCAACGCCATTAATGGTTCGCAGCACCAACAAGCTATAAACAAAGGTAGAAATGAACGTTCCGAGTACAATCTGATTGCCCGTATCCTGCATGAAGTTACGCAACAATCGAGGGCCAAACTGCGAAGAGGCAAGCTGAAGCGCAACAATGGTAATTGAAAAAGCAGTGGTAGCAACAGTAACCATTGAACCGGCAATGGTAGAAAGAATGGCACGGGAACCATTTGGACCAACAGAATAAACCCACCCAAATTGTCCAGTAAGATCCGTTTTTAACCTTTGATCGAGCTGAATGGTTAGAAACGAAAGTGCCATGGCTAATACAACCATTAGAGTCGGCACAAACCAAAAACTAGAATGTAGCAAATCCCAAAGTTTACCGAATTTAGTTTGTTTCATCTATTGTAGTATTGCCTAATTTAGTCCCATTCTGATTATAGGCAAAATGAGCTAAATTAACTTCTATCTAAGGTTTACAAATTGTTTTGCCCTAGCTTTACCCCAACAGTGAGGTTCTAATCGGGGGAGGAGATTCAAGAAACATTTGTTCAAAATCACTTGGGTCAACGTCTAATTCACTCCATTCGTAGTCATGAAGTTGATACACAAGTTTTTCCATTTCTTTTTCTTTAAGTTTCCCTTCGCTCAACTTATATTCTTCTAAAATGACACTTTCGGGAACTTTTAAAATTGATAAAATAGAGGCTATTATGACACCTGTTCGATCTTTTCCAAACGCACAATGAATCAAGAGCGGCAATTTAAAGGACTCTTGATTTATAGTCTTCAAGATTTTGCCAGCCCAAAGCCTAGTTTTTTTGTTTTGCCACTCGTAGACATCAACCTCATCTGCTTTTGGAAAATCGTATTGATTTACTCCTTCAATCTTTTTGTCTTTTTGCTTCCTTAAATTTATAATTGATTTTGGGCAACCAACTTTTTTGAGGTCCTCAACGAAGTCTATTTTTCCACTTCTTAACAACAACCCTTCCTTGATCAAGTTGTTTTCCACTATAAAATTTACATATTCTCCGACGTCTCTAAAGTTGTCATCGTCCATTGCACTGATGTCCATTTGTCTCATAAAACTTGAGTTTAGACTAAATCTAATTTTAAACGCTGAAACCCTTATATGACGTATGTTTTATATTTTTTACATTAAACGGATAAGAATAGTCAAAATTCTTGCTGTATAAGGATCATAGCTTCTTACAGTTCAAATTAGTCTAAAGTACAGATAAAAAGAAGAAACACTAAAAAAAATATTCTTAGACCTGCAACTCAAGTTTCACTATAGAACCCATTTGGTATCTAGTAGAATATTGAGAGGAACAAATTGATAAATGGAATAATGGCTTACTCTAGCAGTCTAAGTGATCAAGAATGGGAAATAATTAAACCTCTATTACCAAAGAAAAAAAGAACTTGTCCACCAAAGTGGTCTAAAAGACAAATTTAGGGTGGTATCTTTTATCAACTCAAAAATGGCTGTAATTGGTCTGATTTACCAAAGGATTTACCTCCTTATTCTACCGTTTATTGGCATTATAAAAACTGGAAAAAAGAAGGTGTCTTTGAAACAGTGATGTGTGAACTTCACAAGCAATTAAGAGAAAAAGTAAAAAAAATTCACTTGGACTCGATTAATTATCGTCGATTCTCAAGCAGTGAAAAATACTTGTAATGCGGGGGTAGACAGTCTTGGCTTTCCCTTTTTCACTTATTGTACAAAGGCAAGTATTTCCGATGATCGAGGATTAATCATGATGTTGAGTGAGAACATAGATTATTTTCGTGCCAAACCCATGAATGTTCATAAAATTACAATCCTCATGGATTCGGGTTATTATCCTGATTTTATCACTTGAGTTTAGACTAAATCTAATTTTAAACGCTGAAACCCTTATATGACGTATATTTTATATTTTTTACATTAAACGGATAAGAATAGTCAAAATTCTTGCTATATAAGGATCATAGCTTCTTACAGTTCAAATTAGTCTAAAGTACAGTTATCATGAGGGAATTAGAAAAAGTTTATCCACAAATTGGAAAGAAAATTCGTATCGAAAAATCAGGCAAAATCTCTTCTGAACAAAAAAATCAGAAGGAAAAAAAGGATTTGTGGTAGTCAAAGCAAGATGGATCATTGAAAGATAATGGTGCTTGGATGGAAAGATGTAAAAATTTGGTCAAAAACTTTGAAAGAACCTTATTCAACTCCACCCAAAAAGTCAACTTATGTTTTATTCGATTACTTTTAAAAAGACTCACTGCTTCCTGAGATACGAAATGGGTTCTAATCTAAACAGTTAAAAATCTACAGTCATAAAAATTTTACGTAGAAAATCCGCACTTTTTGCAGTCTTTGACATAACTTTTGTTTCTCTTTAAAATTTGACATAAAAATCTTAGTTGATCGGTTTTTTAGTTTAACTACTTTTACATATGTAATAAAATTAGAGCATTTTCTGCCCTTATGATAAAGCTTTTATGGTGATACCTAATTAACCGTTAAAGAATCCCCATTATTCCTCAGAGATAAATTTAATAAAAATGGTACTGCTTTTTTAACCCAATCATCAATAGAATCATATAATTCTGCTTGTTCACCAAAACAAATATTTAACATTTCAGTATTAATAACCCCAGGATTCAGGGCAACGGTGGCAAGATTGCTGGGTAACTCTTGGGCAAGGGCTTTGGTTAATCCTTCAATAGCCCATTTAGAGGCACAATAGGGGGCAACTTCGGGGGAGGTGGAACGTCCCCAACCTGAGCTAAGATTGACGATGATACCCTCTTTTTTGTCCATCATCAGGGGTACTATTCCTCGAATAATATTGGCTGTACCTTTGATATTGATGTCAATTAGTTGATCAAAATCTTCGGTGGGTATTTCCCATAGGGGCGCTGGTTGATTAATAATTGCAGCGTTATTAATGACTAAGTCGGGGGTTTGAGGTAAGGATTTAAGCCATTTTTTTACTTCTTGATAATTAGCTACATTTAGGGAAGAAAAATAATGTTCTGGATATTTATGTTGTAATTCTTTGATGGTGTTATAGGAACGAGCGCACCCTATAATGGTATGACCTAAAGGGATAAATTTTTCTGTTAATGCTTTTCCTAATCCTTTACTTACCCCTGTGATTAAAATTGTTTTAGCCATGATAATTATTTAGAGTTGAGTATATTTAAAAGTTCTTTTTCATCTTTTATGTTAGGATAAATTTTTTCTTCTGGTAAGATTAAAACGGTAATACCATTACCACAGTGACCGAAACAATATTTAGTGGTCACTTTTATGGCATTTTGATCTTCTTTTTGAATAGCTTCTAAAAGGTAATTACTTCCATATTTTTTACAAGATCTACCGTTACAGATAACTATTAAATTGGGTTTTTTATCCATAAAAATATTTAGACTTTTCTATGAAATTAAATTATCATCCATGATTAAGCAATGCCATAAAAACAATTATCCATTATCAATTCTCCATTCTCAATTATCCATTGTAGGAACTTTTCAGGTAAGATTGACTATTGATAGTTTTAAAATCAACTAATTATGGATTTTTCTAGTCAAATCGCTAGTCAATTAAATGCGATCGCAATTCTACCAGAAGGAATTGTAATCATTACATTATTATTAGTATTAATAGGAGATTTAATATTCGGACGTAAAGCTGCCTCATGGTTGCCCTACTTTGCCATTGGAGGTTTACTGGCGTCTGTGGTAGCCCTAGTGTTGGGCTGGGATAATCCCAACCCTCAATCCTTTTTAGGCTCTTTTGTGGGTGACAACCTCAGTATAGTATTCCGCATCATTGTGGCACTGTCAGCAGCCATTACCATCTCCATGAGCATTACTTATATTGAAAATACAGGCACTGCCCTAGCAGAATTTATTTGTATTTTGCTCACCGCTACCCTTGGGGGAATGTTTCTCTGTGGGGCATCGGAATTGGTGATGATTTTTGTATCCCTAGAAATGCTCAGTATTTCTTCATACCTGATGACAGGATACATGAAAAGAGATCCTCGTTCCAATGAAGCTGCCTTAAAATACCTTTTGATTGGGGCGGCTAGTTCTGCTATTTTCCTTTATGGTCTATCCTTGTTGTATGGACTTTCTGGCGGTTTAACCGATATAAATGCGATCGCCTCTACCATCCAACCAGGCACTGGTTTAGAATCTTTAGGTTTAGCCATTGCTCTCGTGTTCGTCATTGCAGGTATCGCCTTCAAAATTTCTGCTGTACCCTTCCACCAGTGGACTCCAGACGTTTACGAAGGTTCTCCCACCCCTGTGGTAGCCTTCCTTTCTGTGGGTTCAAAAGCCGCAGGATTTGCCCTAGCTATCCGCTTACTCGCCACTGCTTTCAACCCCATGGGCGAACAATGGCAATTCATTTTTACCGCCCTAGCCATCCTTAGTATGGTACTCGGAAACGTGGTAGCTTTGGCCCAAACTAGCATGAAAAGAATGTTAGCCTATTCCTCCATCGGTCAAGCAGGGTTTGTGATGATTGGTTTAGTAGCCGACTCCCAGGCAGGATATTCTAGTATGATATTCTATCTCTTTATCTATCTATTCATGAACCTTGGGGCGTTTACCTGTGTAATTCTCTTTGCCCTCAGAACCGGTACTGATAAAATTAGTGACTATGCAGGATTATATCAAAAAGATCCCCTCCTCACCCTTGGTTTAAGTCTCTGCCTACTCTCCCTCGGCGGTATTCCCCCCTTAGCTGGATTTTTTGGTAAAATTTACATTTTCTGGGCGGGGTGGCAAAGTGGGCTTTATGGCTTAGTTTTAACGGCGCTCGTCACCAGTGTAATTTCTATTTACTACTATATCCGAGTCGTGAAAATGATGGTAGTAAAAGAACCTCAGGAAATGTCAGAAGTGGTCAAAAGATACCCCCCAGTGCGCTGGAATCTTCCCGGTATGCGTGCCATGCAAGTATCCCTAGTATTATTGGTGGTTGCAACTTCTTTGATTGGTATTCTCTCTAATCCTGTGGTTACTGTGGCTAATAATTCTGTGATTAGTAGTTCTGTATTAGAAAGTGCGATCGCACCTAATCAAGTAATAAACGATATTGCCATCAACAAATAAGCTAAGAGAATTTTTTTCTCGCAAAAATTTTTCACCATCAGTGGGGTTGATTTAGTCGTCAGCCTCACTTTTTTTATTACCATTGCCCATTGCCTCACTTGATTTTTGAGGGGCTAATCTATGCTAAAATAGCATTAATTTCGTGACTCAAAATATATATGACCTCCATCCAAGAACGCATTGTACCAACCAATCTAACCAGTGAAATGTCAAACTCTTACCTAGAGTACGCCATGAGCGTTATTGTAGGTAGGGCTTTGCCCGATGCAAGAGATGGTTTAAAACCAGTTCACCGTCGTATTTTATACGCCATGTATGAGCTAGGATTGACCCCAGAAAGACCTTTTCGTAAGTGTGCAAGGGTTGTGGGGGAAGTCTTGGGTAAATACCATCCCCACGGTGATTCTGCGGTATATGATGCCCTTGTGAGGATGGCTCAGGATTTTTCGATGCGAAATCCTTTGATTAATGGTCATGGTAACTTTGGGAGTGTGGATAATGATCCCCCCGCCGCCATGCGTTATACGGAATGTCGTTTACAGTCTTTGGCTACCAACGGACTTTTAAGAGATATTGAAGCCGAAACCGTTGATTTTATTGATAACTTTGATGGTTCACAACAAGAGCCTGTGGTTTTACCTGCTAGGGTACCTCAATTGTTGTTAAATGGTACAACAGGGATTGCGGTGGGGATGGCGACAAATATTCCTCCTCACAACCTCGGAGAATTGATTGATGGTACCATTGCCATGATTCATAATCCCGAAATTACTGACATTGAATTGATGCAGTATATCCCCGGTCCTGATTTTCCCACAGGGGCACAAATTTTAGGCAGACAAGGGATAAAAGAAGCCTACACCACGGGCAGAGGTTCTGTAACCATGCGAGGGGTAGCTGGTATTGAAACTATTTCCCAACGGGGGAGACAGGATAGGGAAGCTATTATCGTTACGGAGTTGCCTTATCAAACTAACAAAGCCTCTTTAATTGAAAAAATTGCTGATTTAGTTAACGATAAAAAAATTGATGGTATCTCTGACATTAGGGATGAGAGCGATCGCAACGGGATGCGCATTGTTATAGAATTAAAAAGAGATGCTTATGCAAGGGTAGTATTAAACAACCTCTACAAACAAACCACCATCCAAAGCAACTTCGGTTGTAATATGTTAGCCTTGGTGGGCAACGAACCCCAACTACTCACCCTCAGAAAATTCCTCGAAGTCTTCCTCGATTTTCGGGTAGAAGCCATTACCCGCCGTACCCAATACCGTCTCCGTAAAGCCGAAGAAAGAGATCATATTTTACAGGGGTTACTAATTGCGCTCGGCAACTTAGATGCTGTAATTCGTCTCATCCGCAGTGCCGCCGATACCGCCAACGCTAAACAACAATTAGTAGATGATTTATCCCTCTCCGAGTTTCAGGCAGACGCTATCTTACAAATGCAACTAAGAAGACTCACCGCCCTAGAAGCCGAGAAAATAGAAGCCGAACATCAAGACTTACTAACTCAAATCACCGATTTACGGGATATTCTCGAGCGTAGAGAAAGAATCGATGCCATCATCGAAGAAGAATTAATCGAAATCAAAACTATCCATGCCACCCCCCGCCGTACCGAAATTATCCAAGGGGATGGAGATTTAGTGGATATTGATTTAATTGCCAATGAGCAAGTAGCCATTATTTTAACCGAACAAGGGTATTTGAAAAAAATGCTTGTTAGTACCTTTGAAGCTCAAAACCGAGCCACTAGGGGTAAAGCAGGGGCAAAAATGAAAGAAAATGACGAAGTCCAACACTTTTTAACGGGGTGTGAACATGACACCGTCCTTTTCTTTAGCGATAGGGGCGTAGTATATGCCCTCAGTGCCTATCAAATCCCCTCAAGCTCTCGTAATGCCCGTGGTATGCCCATCATTCAGATGTTGCCCATCTCCTCGGCGGAAAAAATCACCTCTATTCTCGCAGTAAGTGAGTTTACAGATCATGAATATTTGGTCATGTTAACCCAAAATGGGTATATCAAAAAAACTGCCCTCTCTGCCTTTGCTAATATTCGCAGTAATGGGTTAATTGCCATTTCCCTCGCTGAAGGGGATGAGTTGCGTTGGGTGCGTCTAGCTACCGCAGAAGATAGCATTTTAATTGGCTCTCGTCGAGGTATGGCCATCCATTTCCACGCTGATAATGATCAACTACGCCCCCTCAGTCGTACGGCTAAAGGGGTTAAATCCATGAAGCTACGGAAAGGAGATCAATTAATTAGTATGGATATTATTCCTTCTCAGGTGGTGGCTACCATTGGGGAGGCGGATGATAATGAGCCTGATAATGACACGGAAGAAGAATTAACCAATGATACTGCCAAAGATGCTCCCTGGGCCTTGGCGGTAACTACTAGCGGTTATGGCAAAAGAGTTCCTGTATCTCAGTTTAGGCTACAAAGAAGGGCTGGTTTAGGTTTGAGAGCCATTCGTTTCCGTAAATCTACGGAAGAATTAGCGGCTTTGCACATCGTCAATGCTGATGATGAGTTTATGATTATCACCACAAGGGGTATTATTATTCGTTGTGATGTTAATGCGGTTTCTCTCCAATCCCGTAACGCTAGTGGAGTAAGGGTGCAGAAATTGGATGGGGATGATGCGATCGCAGCGGTGGCTTTAGTACCCCCCGCTAGTGAAGAAACCACGGAGGAAATGGCTTCAGATGTAACCACAGATTTAAGTTAAATTTTAGTGGGAGCTTTCTGTTAACATTTTTAGGGAACACAATAGAGTAATCAAATTGATTATTTATGAGTATTATAAAAGTCTCTACAACTCCCTTTAATGACCAAAAACCGGGGACATCAGGCTTGCGCAAAGCCGTCACCGTATTTCAAAAACCCCACTATTTAGAAAACTTTGTTCAATCAATCTTCGATAGTCTTCCCGAATTAAAAGGGAATACCCTTGTATTGGGAGGAGATGGACGTTATTATAACCGCCAAGCAATCCAAACTATCCTCAAAATGGCTTCTGCCAATGGTGTAGGAAGGGTTTTGGTGGGTTGTGATGGTATTTTATCCACCCCTGCTGCTTCATGCCTTATCCGTGGTAACAATGCCTATGGCGGTATCATTCTTTCAGCTTCTCACAACCCCGGAGGAGAAAACGGTGATTTTGGCATTAAGTACAATGTTACTAATGGTGGTCCTGCTCCCGAAAAAGTTACCGAAGCCATTTACCAGCGCACCTTAACCATCAAAGAATATTCTATCCTCGAATCTGCTGATATAAACTTAAATAGCCAAGGTTCATTTAAACTAGGTGATATGGAGGTAGAAGTGGTAGATTCGGTCAAGCCTTACGCTGAATTAATGGAGTCTCTATTTGACTTTGATTTAATCAAAAAACTCCTTACTGGTGGTCAGTTCAAAATGTGCATGGATTCCCTCCACGCCGTCACAGGACCCTATGCAAAAGCAATTTTTGAGCAAAAACTAGGGGCATCCACTGGAACCGTAATAAATAGTGTTCCCCTCGAGGATTTTGGGGGGGGACATCCAGACCCTAACTTGGTTTATGCTAAAGGATTAGTGGATATTCTTTTTGGGGATAATGCTCCCGATTTTGGTGCTGCTTCCGATGGTGATGGCGATCGCAATATGATTTTAGGTAAACATTTCTTCGTCAATCCTAGCGACAGTTTAGCCGTTATCACCGCCAATGCCCACTTAGTAAAAGGCTACAAACAAGGACTAGCAGGGGTTGCCCGTTCCATGCCCACCAGCGAAGCCGTGGATAGAGTTGCCAAAAAACTAGGCATTGACTGCTACGAAACCCCCACAGGGTGGAAATTCTTCGGTAATCTCCTCGATGCCGACAAAGCCACCATTTGTGGAGAAGAAAGTTTTGGCACAAGTTCCAACCACATCAGAGAAAAAGACGGACTTTGGGCAGTGCTTTTCTGGTTAAACATCATCGCCGTTAGACAGGAATCCGTGGAGCAAATCGTCAAATCCCACTGGAAAACCTACGGACGCAACTTCTACTCCCGTCACGACTACGAAGAAGTCGCCAGTGAAGGCGCCAATGAATTAGTCAACCAACTACGCAACCAATTCGATACCCTCGTGGGCAAAACCTATGGTAAATATACCGTCAAATATGCCGATGACTTCAGTTATACTGATCCAGTAGATGGTAGCGTATCAGAAAAACAAGGAGTACGCATAGGCTTTACCGACGGCTCAAGAATTGTTTTCCGTCTCTCTGGCACAGGTACAAAAGGCGCCACGGTAAGAGTGTATTTAGAAAGTTATGAACCTGACACCACCAAGCAAAATTTAGACACCCAAGAGGCGCTCGGTGACTTAATTCAAGTGGCAGAAGAAATTGCCCACATCAAGAAATATACCAATAGAGACAAACCCACCGTTATCACCTAAAAAAAGTGATAATGTTTCTGCTCAATAACCCTATTTTTTGCTCTTTCTTAATATCTATGGAAAAGCAAATTAAGAGTAATTTAAGCTAAAAGGTGGATGAAAATCCACCTCAATTATTTCTATCACTTTCCAAAACAACTCAGTGGAATTGGGAAAGCATACACATTTTTTACTTAAGTTTTTTCAAAATTAACGAAATCTAAGCTGTAAATTAAGTTTAAAATACAAATTACCATCATTTTCTAAAATTAATTTACCATAACGATGTCTAGTTGTTGAAGGAGTGTCAAAAACTATATTTTCAAATAAATAGTCCTCTAAAGAAGAAAGATCTATGATATGGAAAGCTAATTGTTCGCCATCATCTTTAACTACTATTGTACCATTTGAAGCATATTTTCCATCCCATTTAGTTCCAGCGAAAAAGCCCAACAAAACACTAACTAAAAATCGTTTTACTTTAATAGTCAGAGAGGATAAATCATCAGTAATATTATCTAATAATCCTTTATTATAAACAGAAACTAAATTTTCAGAGAGGATATTATTTCTCTCAACAAAAAACTCCAATAACATTTGTGCTACAATCTCAGGCATCATCGAATCAATAATTCTAAGATTGTAAAACATAGTTTCTTGTTCAATTTGATGAAAATAAAAAATCCCTCCAAATTCAATTATTTTATTAAGACGATCTTTTAAGGTTTTAGTGCTGTTAATGTTATCCAAATCTCCCTTAGATAAATTACCAACTTTAAAAATAAAATTAGTTTTTCCAGAAGCATTCAATAAAGTTGGTTTACTACCTAAATAAGACTTAATACCAAATCCTTCATTAATTTTATAAAAATTATCTTTATTTATATCTAAAACAATATCGCTTTTTTGATTACTTCTACCCCCTTTAATAATAGAAATTCCTAATTCATTTTGTATTGCTACTATATCATCAATTTCAAATGTACCTTTATTTTGTTTAATCTGATTACTTAAATCTTCTAAAATA
This sequence comes from Cyanobacterium sp. IPPAS B-1200, assembly GCF_001747005.2. NCBI lineage: Bacteria > Bacillati > Cyanobacteriota > Cyanophyceae > Chroococcales > Geminocystaceae > Cyanobacterium > Cyanobacterium sp. IPPAS B-1200. Next base: position 3,052,580 of record NZ_CP182899.1, on the reverse strand, counting down.
TCCTTATTAATAAGTCCTCCTATATTAACTTGTTTTCTTTGCTTGGTAATTTTATTCTCTATAAAAACTAAATCAGTATCAGTTAAGATTATATCTTTATCCAAATTAAGAGTAGATACTTTAGAAACAGAAAAGTAGTTTTGTGTGTTATTTAAATCTTTATCTGATAAAGTAAGTTTTTTATCATTAATCACCTTAAAAAATGAATATATTTCAGTCCATTCACCCTTATTTTTTGTTTTTTTCATATCTAAACTTTGCAATTCAATAACATTTAAATGATTTAATAAACTTTTCCCACATTCCAAAATTGCATCGACTGCGACACTATTTCCTAACTGTTTCATAGCCTCTTTTTTGGAAACAGGAAACTCAAAACTATCAGGAAATCCTTGCATTTTTTTCCCCTGTTCAGGCATTAATTGCCTTACTTCACCGTCAACTAAATAAGAGTCCCAATTTCTTCTATCATTAATGTTAGAACCTCGTCCACCAACTCTTAAAGTAAAACCAATTTCCCGCGAACATTGACCTTCCCAAACATCTGACATATTAAATTTTAGAGGCTTAGTCGGAGGAAAGTTAAATCCTTTTAAAAATCCTTCATCTCTAAAGCCAATAATAAAAGTTCTAGGTCTTAATTGTGGCAGCCCGTAGTCTGAGGCTTTGACTATTTGATAATAAAAACTGTAGTTTAATTCTTCTTCTAAAATTTCTCTAATAATTTTAAATGTTTGACCTTTATCATGACTAATTAAACCCCTGACATTTTCTAAGAAAAATGCTTTTGGTCTTTTAATTTCTAAAATATCAACTATATTGAAAAAAAGATTTCCTCGTTCTGATTTATGATTATCATTAAATCCTCTTTTATATCCTGCTTGGCTAAATGGTTGGCAAGGAAATCCAGCACATAGTATGTCAAAATCAGGAATTTCGTGGGGAGATATTTTGCGAATATCATCATTAAACATCCCTTTTTCAAATAATTCTGGGTTGATGGAATAGAAATTATGTTGATAGGTTTTTCTAGCATGAGTGTCAATTTCTGAAGCGAAGACACATTCCCCACCCAAGGAATGAAAAGCTAAATGAAATCCCCCTATTCCTGCAAATAAATCAATAAATTTGAATTTTTCCAATTTATCTTATTCTTAATGAACTGACTTTACATCATAAATTTACTATATATGTTACTTGTAGGGTGGGCAATGCCCACCATTAAAATTTGAATATATTTAAGACATGATAAGGATGCTTTGGATTTTTAATCTTAATTAATTCTCAGAAGATTTACTATTGAGCTTATTTAACTCCTCTCGAAGGTTAATTACTTCCTGCGTTAAACTTCGTAAATCTTGGCTAGAAGGAGTTGAACCACCAGAAGGACTGGTATTAGAAGACTTAGGCACATCTTTTTTTTGATTGAAAAAATCTTCAATCATTTTTTTTGCTTCGTCCTCTGTCAAAGCCCCTTTTTGCGCCCATATTTCAGATCTAGCTTGTAAATCTCTGGTTAATTCAGTAATTTTTTGGTTAAGTCGCTCCCTATCTTGGATTGTCTCCACTGCGGAGGCAGTAGCACCAATGGCAATTCTTAAACCTTGTTGGATAGGATTGGGGGAATTATTGCTAGTCATATCAATTACACTTATGAATTTAGTTTTACTGTATCAATAACTGAATTATAGCAATAGTATTTTTCGTGGGTAATTGTAGCTTTTACGAAAGTTATTTTGGTGGGCAATGCCCACCCTACGAAGCAAGATAAATTAAATGGTTAATTATTTAAACTTTACCTCTAATTTCCTCGATTACTCCATCTCTGAGGACAACTTCTACATTGAGTTTTTCCACAAGATTATCTCCTTCTTTTACCTCAAAAAAGCTCTCCATCTGAGCCTGTACAACTTCCTGCCCAAGTTCTAATAATTGAACCTGTTGCATTTGCTGTAACATTTGATTTTTGTTTTGTAGAAGTTCGTTTTTTTTCTGATTAACTTGTTGATTGATATTTTCAATCTGTTGGGCGGCTTGAATACTACCTTGTTTTTGGATTTCGCCGATCGCCCTTTGCCCCTGTTGTTCAAGTTGAGCGAGTTGAGAATCAATCTGATTAACCTGATTTTGTAATTGTTTTTGAGCCTCATCCTGCCATGCAGGGGTAACGATTACCTTCACATTAACAGGACGCTTGAGAACTAAACCAGAAGTATTTAAATTTAACTGCATAAAATTATATTAACGATAAATTCCATTAAAACATTGCGTTTATCATATCCTGATAATGGTTCGTTACAACAGGGCGCTTCACTTTCAGGGTTTGGGTCATCATACCATTAGCCATAGAAAAAGGCTCTAAAATCAACTCAAAAACAGCGATACGGTCATCAGGACGATAACCAGGGCGATTTTTAACCTCACGGTTCAACTCTTGTTTAAATAAGCTCGTAACCTCCTTAGAATAAAGATCACTATTTTCTATCTCCTCTCTGGGAGCTCCAGCATCAGGAATTTTTAGGGAAACTTTATTTTCTTTTGCCCACCCACTCAAGGCGTCAAGATTCGGTACAATCAAAGCCCCCAAATATTTTTGATCTTGTCCCACCAACATGATTTGATCAACGAAAGGACTGCGTAAACAGACATCCTCAAGGGGTTGAGGTTCTATATTTTCCCCATTACTCAAAACAATAGTATCCTTTGCCCGGCCTGTGATCACAAGGTCACCTTTAGGAGTTATCCAACCCAAATCGCCACTATCAAACCAGCCATCTTCATTAATCGCTTTTGCGGTGGCTTCGGGTTTTTTATAATATCCTTGCATTACCTGTGTACCCCGAATAAATACGAGTCCTTTTTGCCCTTGGGGTAGGGGAGTTTTGGTTTCAGCATCAACAATCATAATTTCGGTTTCGGGGAGAGGTTGCCCAGAAGCACCGACAATATTACGATTCATGCGACGGGCATTGGTTACGGGGGAAGTTTCCGTTAAGCCATAGCCCACCAAGAGGGGAATATTAACTATTTGGAAAAAGTTATCAATGTGTTTTGCTAAGGAGCCACCGCCACTAATCCATGCTTTAATGCTATTACCAACACCTTCTCTTACTTTGGTATAAACTAATTTATCACCGACCACATGGAAGGGATAGTAAACTATTGTTTTTAATGTTCCTACAAATTTATCCATACCGCTAGGGTTGAGGTTTTGTAAGTCTAATCCTGATTGGGCTCGTTTACCGTCTAAGTAACCTTGGGACATTCCGAAGAAAAAGTTAACTAATTTTTGTTTGCCACTATCACGGAAGTTTTTTTGTACTCCTTCATAGATGGATTCCCACAGACGGGGAACACCTACCATATAGTTAGGTTTGTAATCTTTCAAGTCCTGTTTAAAGTAGCGAATACTGGTATAAATTAAGGTTGCACCACGGGATAATAGGAAATATTCAGCGGCTCTTTCGTAGGAGTGCCAACTGGGTAAAATGGTTAAGATGCGATCGCCTTTAGCTGGTTGAATAATAATCTCCAAATTACGCACCTGATGCAACAAATTACGGTGGGTTAACATTACCCCCTTGGGCTTACCTGTAGTACCAGAGGTATAAATAAGAGTTGCCAAATCATCAATTTCTCCCTCGACAGAAGTAAAACTTGCCCCTACTCCCAAATCCATGAAACCAGAAAAATTATATACGGGACAGGGAAAATCCCCCTCAAACACTTCATCAGAAAGTAAAATAACCACCTTGAGAGGGTAAGTGTCTAACTCAGGACGCAACTTTTGTAAACACTCTAAATCTTGAACCACCAACGCCACACTATCACTATCATCCAAAATATAGAGTAGTTCGTTTTTTTCTGCCCCCGAAGAGCGCACCGCATCCACCGCCCCAGCCATAATAATACCTTGATCTGCCATTAACCAACGGGGGCTATTATCGGCAAACAAACAAATTTTATTCCCCTTCTCAATACCCAAACCCTGTAAAGCCGTAGCAAACTGTTTGATTTTGCTATGCAATTCCTGATAACTTAACTTCAATTCTGGCTTACTATGAGGATCTTGTAATGCCAAAGTATCACCAAATTCTGTAGGAATAAAATCCCACATCCCAGCTAAAGATTTAAGGTTTAAATATTTACTAGATTCTATATTACTCATAACTTTTTATTTTTTAATTTTATATGTTGTAATTTTACTAGATAGGCTCAAAGAGTCTAAAATAAACAAATAACAAAGGATTTTCGTTAATGGTCAAATTATCAACTTAATGTTTTGCTTGATAGTAAACATCATAATCTAGTTATTTTCGCCTAACATTCCCCCTAGGCAACAAATTAAATTGTCACAATAAAGCATTACTAAGGCGGTGTTTAAAAAATGAAGTAGTGAAGGTGGGCAATAGAGAATGGGAAATAGTTTTCTTACTTTAATTGACTGGTATAGTATCTGTTATTATGCTTTTTTAACTGTTTTTTTGTTAAATTTTGATATATTCCTTAATACTTCTAGTATCCTTAAACCCTTGGTACTTGTAATTTCTGATTTATTGAGCAGACTTTTATTATCCATTATCCATTATCAATTATTTAGATGCGTATTTTAATCAGTAACGACGACGGTATTTTTGCCAAAGGAATTCGTACTCTAGCCGACACTTTGGCTAAGGCAGGACATGATGTAACAGTGGTAGCCCCCGACATTGAAAGATCAGCCACTGGTCATGGTTTAACCCTCCATCACCCCATTAGAGCCGAACAAATAGAAGGATTGTATCACCCTAGTATCACTGCTTGGTCTTGTTCTGGAACTCCCTCCGATAGTGTTAAACTCGGATTAAGTGCCATTATGGGCGATCGCCCTGATTTCGTCCTCTCAGGCATCAACCAAGGCTCTAACCTCGGAACGGATATACTATACTCTGGTACCGTATCCGCCGCCATGGAAGGCACCATCGAAGGCATTACCAGCATTGCTTTTAGTCTAACCAGTTTCACCATCAAAGAATTTCAACCCGCCGCCAACTTCGCCCTGAAATTAATAGAACAACTACAAGAAAAACCCCTCATCGACTCAACCCTTCTTAACGTCAACATTCCCGCCCTCCCCGAATCAGAAATTGCAGGAATTAAAATCACCAGACAGGGATTAAGAAGATATATCGAACACTTCCAAAAAAGATCAGACCCCCGTGGAAAAACCTATTATTGGTTAGCAGGGGAATTAGTGGAAGAACTAGACCAACCAGAACACATTTACTTACCCCCCGAACTCCCCACGGACGTACAAGCCCACAAACAAAACTATATAACCATCACTCCCCTGCAATATAACCTTACGGATGTAGTTATGGTCAACGATTTACAAGATCATTTTGACTCGTAACATGGATTTAGTTGGCACTGTTATTGGTTAGAAAATGAAACGAAAAAACCCTTAACAAGGGGTTTAAATCCCAGACTTGAAATTGAAATCCTCTGTATCAAGATCATTAGAGCATGGCATACTTGTCATTGGAGTTGTCATAGAGTAAATCTAACTGATACTGCATAGATTTCTCCACCATGTCATAACATTCATCCACATAATCCTTATCCTTACTAGCATCCATTCCATAATGTTTAAAATAGATGGGAGGACATACTCGGGTACGAATAGGATTAGGTAATGGAATATTAGGTAAAGGGCCAAAGGCAATACCCCAAGGCAAACCAAGATAGATAGGAAAGGTTTGAGGATCAACATCTAAAATCCAATCAAACCACCCTAAATCATGGAAAGACTTCGCCTGTTCATACAAATCCGTCAATACATACAAAGTTTCATGGGCGCCCTTGGACACCAAAGGCACAATGGGCAAAGAATATTTAAGGGCTAATTTAATAAAAGCCTTTCTACCCACCAACTTAATTTTATCCCTCTCACTGTAGGGGCGAAACACATCCTCAGCGCCCCCAGGGTACACCAAAACACTAGCCCCAGACTCGATCGCCCTTATGGCCATTTTTGGATGGGCTACCACCGCTCCACATTGTGCCGCTAAATCTATCACGGTACTATAAACTTTCCAAGCACTGGGGTGCATCAGTCCATATACTGGCTTTTCTACCCCAAAACGTTTGAACCAGTCATACATCATCATGGTCATGTCAGGGGCGCCTAACCCCCCATTATGAGAACCTACGAACAACACTTGAGTATTGGGGATATATTCCCAGCCATCGGTTTTTACTTGAAAATAATATTTATATAAAAATTCCCAAAATGGCATTACCTTTTTTATCGTTTCTGGATCTCTATAATCTAATGACCAGCCTAATCGTTTATCTGACATCATAAAAATTGCTATTTTTTATTTCCCATTGCCAATATCTTCTTAGGCAATACTACTTCTAGCTTACAGTAATTTTACAAAACTTCACAATTAGATGTCAGCAAAAGGGCGATCGCCCATGAAAAATACTGATAATAATAAGAAAAACTAGAGTTTTTCCCACCGAGAAAAAGTAGCAGCTTGACCACAATAATTATTAGAATTATCCATTAAATTCCACGTAGTAATATTTTTAATATGATATTTTATACCCGTGCGAGAAATTCTTACCCCTTCATAATTTGACACGTAACCTTTAGTGTTTGTTTCTTGCAAAAGTCTTTCTCTTTCTTCCCTTAATAAAGGCTCTGTCGTAGTACGAGAGCGGGTCTTTATTAATTGTTCCCATGACATATCCCATAAAATTAAGCCTTTTTCATTACCATAATTATAGGTTGGATCTGGTAATGTGTTGTGGCTAAATACTACCATGGGGGCATAAAAAAGGTTTTTTGCTTGGGCTAATTCATCTCCTTTTTTTTCTATTAAGTCTTTTTCTACAAATTTTTTGTAGCTATTAAGTATTATTTGACTCCAATTAATTATCTCCTGATTTTCCCAAATGTTAATCATCTTTTATTTATCTAATTAGATTTTTCTGATATTATTTACTGTCTTTTTGACAAATTTATTTACGGTTCAAGATTATTTTGCCCCCCATAATCATGGGGGATTTTTATGGGTAGTGTTTGATTTAACCTAGAAACCAATTTAGTAAAGATTTTTCACTGCCGAGGTAATATCATCTTGTTTTACCAAAGATTCACCAATTAAAACGGCGTTTGCCCCTGCCTGTTGTACAAATTGTAAGTCTTCTTTGGTGTATAAACCTGATTCACTAACGATGGTAATTCCTTTTTCCTTGATAATGTCTGCCCTTTGAGCAAGAATTTCTTTCGTGTTGTCAAGGCTAACGGTAAAGTCTTCGAGGTTGCGGTTGTTAATACCGATTAATTTTACTCCGTCAATGGCTAAAACTCTGTCTAATTCTTCGAGGGTATGTACTTCGATAAGGGCTGTCATACCTAATCCTTCGATGATTTTGAGAAAATATTTGATGTCGCTATCTTTGAGGATGGCAGTAATGAGTAAGACGGCATCAGCGCCGTTTAACCTAGCAAGATAAATTTGGTAGGGGTAAATGACAAATTCTTTGCACAATAAGGGTAGATTGACGGTGTTTCTAACTATGACTAAGTTTTCAAAGCTACCTTGAAAAAATTTTTTGTCGGTTAACACTGATAAACAAGCCGCACCTCCTTTTTCATAAGCAGTGGCGATCGCACTTGGTTCAAAATCAGCACGAATAACCCCTTTACTGGGGGAGGCTTTTTTGACCTCGGCAATGAGGGCAGGTTGATGGGGACTATTATGCAACGCTCCTAAAAAGTCTTTGGGTTGATTGGTGAGTTTTTTAACCTGTACCCTTAAATCTAACAGAGAAAGGCGATCGCGCATTTTCTCCACCTCTTGCTCTTTATACCATACAATCTCTTCGAGGATATTTTGAGGTTCACCTTCTGGCACTTTTACTTGATAGCATAAACTCTCAATGGCAACGGAGGGGGAAGGCTCTTGACGGCGAATTCTCATGTTTGATAATTATGACGGAGGATTAATATTGTATTTTCACAATTTACACTTTTTTAATGACCCTTGGCAACACAAATCATTGACAGCAAACAATTAACAATCAAATTTGTTTTATTTCCCTGTCTTTCCAATACTTCACTATTCAAATTTCTGGTAAACTAATCCGTGCAGTTTAATGATAGTAGATGGTTATATATGGAATTATTACCTGATAATTTACAGAAATTAAAAGACCAAGTAGCGGTTATTACAGGGGCTTCCCGTGGCATCGGAAAAGCCAGTGCGATCGCCCTTGCCGAAGAAGGAGCAAAAGTTGTGGTAAACTATGCCAGTAACAGCGAAGCAGCGGATAAAGTAGTAACGGAAATTACCGAAGCAGGGGGAAGTGCGATCGCCATTAAGGCCGATGTGTCTAACCCCGAGGAAGTAGATAATCTTTTCAAAGAAGCCGTCAAACAATTCGGCAAAATCGACATCCTCGTAAACAATGCAGGAATCACCCGTGACACCCTCATGTTAAGGATGAAACTCGAAGATTGGCAACAGGTCATCAACCTCAACCTCACAGGGGTATTTTTATGTTGTAAAGCCGTTAGTAAAATGATGCTCAAACAAAGAAGCGGTAAAATTATTAATATTTCCTCCGTGGCAGGGCAAATGGGCAACCCCGGACAGGCTAACTACAGCGCCGCTAAAGCAGGGGTAATCGGTTTAACCAAAACCCTTGCCAAAGAATTTGCCAGTCGTGGTGTCACTGTTAATGCTGTGGCTCCTGGATTTATTGAAACTGATATGACAAGCGGATTAGAAGCCGATGAAATTTTAAAATTTATTCCCCTCGCCCGTTATGGTAAGCCAGAAGAAATTGCGGGGATGATTCGTTTCTTAGCAGCTGATAAGGCTTCTAGTTATATCACAGGACAAGTATTCAATGTTGATGGTGGTATGGTAATGTAATTATCGAACTTGTGGGCGATGCCCACCCCATATTTTTTCTAGTATAGTAAATCACAATTAGGTTTCAAACTATAAGAGATAATAAAAAAAGAACTGAATAGGTTAATAATAACTTGTTGACCAAATTTTAAATCCAACTCAAAATGAAACCTTTTATCATTGTTTGTGCTTTAGGTAGGACAGGTTATAAAATCTATAATCTGTTAAAGCAACAGGGGGCTAATGTGGTGGGAATAAGCGATCGCCCCTTGACTACCCAAGAAAATGATCATATAGTTGTGGGTAATATGAGATCCCCCCAAGTGTTAATGGATGCAGGGATTACGGAAGCTCATACCATTGTCTTAGCTAGTAATGATGATGCCCTCAATGTCGCAATTCTCACCGAAGCGCGAACCCTCAACCCCAAAATTAGAATCATTAATCGTCTCTACAATCGTACCCTTGGGGCAAGGTTAGATCACACCCTACCAGATCACTTTACCATGAGTGTCCCTGCCCTCGCTGCGCCTATTTTTGCCTTTGCTGCTACGGGAAACAGGGCGATCGGGCATTTAAAGTTATTGGATAAAACATGGGCATTGCAGGAAGAAGTTATAGACGAAAATCATCCTTGGTTAGGGCTAAAACTATCTCAACTGTGGGATAACCTAGAGCAGATGTTAATCTACTATTTACCTAAACAGGGAGAAATTGACCTCGTTTCTGCCGTCATTGAAGGTAAAACCCTACAACTAGGAGATCATTTAATCGTTGCTACTAAAGCCAAGATAAATAATAAATCAAGAAATTTTCTCATCAAATTTTTAAAGGTTTTTCTCAACATCGGTAAATATAAACAATATGCCCGTCCTGTCATAATTATTACCCTTATATTACTATCGTTAATTTTTCTCGCCACTTTTACCTATGTTTTTGTTAACTGGAATATTTCCCCCGTGGATGCTCTTTATTTTAGTGTGGGCATGATTACAGGGGCTGGAGGTAAGGAAGAGGTGGCCGAAAATGCTCCTGACATCATCAAAATATTTACCGCTTTTATGATGATTGTGGGCGCTGGAATAATTGGTATTTGTTACGCTCTTATTAACGATTTTGTCCTCGGTAGTCGTCTAAAACAGTCTTGGGATGTGGCACAAATACCCAGTAAAAATCACTATATTGTCTGTGGTTTGGGTAATGTTGGCATTGAAATTATTCAAGAATTACACCGTCAAGGGCAAGATGTGGTAGTAATAGAACCCAATCCGAATAATCGTTTTCTCCACTCTGTACGTTCTCTCGGAGTACCGATAATAGTTGAAGATGCTACATTATCTGATACCCTGAATACTGCTAATGTGCGCCGGGCGATCGCTCTGCTAGTGGTTACCAGTAATGATATGCTAAACGTAGAAATAGCTCTCACGGTAAAGGCGCTCGCTCCCAACTTACCCGTAACCCTGAGAGTACAGGAAAGTCAATTTGCCCAATCAGTCCAGGACGTATTTCAGTTCGAAACCGTACTATCCCCCGCCGAACTTGCAACCCATTCCTTTGCCGCTGCGGCCCTAGGAGGAAGAATCCTCGGAAATGGCATGACTCAAGACTTACTTTGGGTAGCCCTAGCCACCATGATTACTCCTAATCACCCTTTTTGTGGTCAAGAAATTAAACATATTGCCAGTCAAGCTGATTTCGTTCCCCTCTACATCACAAGAGGGAATAAAAACATTCATAGTTGGAACTTATTAGAAATAAAATTAAAAGAAAATGACATTCTATATTTAACAATTCCAGCCAATCGCCTCGACGAATTATGGCGTATCGATTCTTCTTCCCCTATCCTAATTCACAATTAAAATTAAGCAAAAAAAAAGCCGCCGTGTGATGGGGCGGTTTTTTGTGATTATTAAGGCAGGCATAGAACTATTGTCCCAAGGGGCTACCCCCGTAGTATCGTCGCTGCTGCTGTGTTTCACCCACGAGTTCGGGATGGAGTCGTAGTGGTTCCACAACGCTAGATACACCTGCCAAGATTATGAGGTTAAAAACCCTCAAGACTGCATAGATAATTATAAGTAAGTTTGGAATAGGTCAAGCTGACGGTCTGTTAGTACACTTCGGCTCCATACATTACTGCACTTCCACCTTGTGCCTATTAACGGGTGTTCTTCCCGTGACCTTACACCAGAATACTCATCTTGAGGTGGGCTTCCCACTTAGATGCTTTCAGCGGTTATCCACTCCGTACATGGCTACCCAGCGTTTACTGTTGGCACAATAACTGGTACACCAGCGGTACGTCCTTCCCGGTCCTCTCGTACTAAGGAAGGCTCCTCTCAATATTCTCACGCCTGCACCGGATATGGACCGAACTGTCTCACGACGTTCTGAACCCAGCTCACGTACCGCTTTAATGGGCGAACAGCCCAACCCTTGGGACGTACTTCCGCCCCAGGTTGCGATGAGCCGACATCGAGGTGCCAAACCTCCCCGTCGATGTGAACTCTTGGGGGAGATCAGCCTGTTATCCCTAGAGTAACTTTTATCCGTTGAGCGACGGCCCTTCCACTCAGCACCGTCGGATCACTAAGACCGTGTTTCCACCCTGCTCGACCTGTATGTCTCGCAGTCAAGCTACCTTCTGCCTTTGCACTCTTCGACTGATTTCCAACCAGTCTGAGGTAACCTTTGTACGCCTCCGTTACCTTTTTGGAGGCGACCGCCCCAGTCAAACTACCCACCTGAAACTGTCCTCATTTAAGAGTTAGAATTCTAGCCTTCTGAGAGTGGTATCTCACCATTGACTCTATTATCCCCACAAGGATAATCTCATCGTCTCCCACCTATCCTGCGCACAGCAGGCCCGAACACAATTCCAAGCTATAGTAAAGCTTCATAGGGTCTTTCTGTCCAAGTGCAGGTAGTCCGTATCTTCACAGACAATCCTATTTCGCCGAGCCTCTCTCCGAGACAGCGCCCAGATCGTTACGCCTTTCGTGCGGGTCGGAACTTACCCGACAAGGAATTTCGCTACCTTAGGACCGTTATAGTTACGGCCGCCGTTCACCGGGGCTTCAGTCGCTAGCTTCATCCTAAGACTGACCAACTTCTTTAACCTTCCGGCACTGGGCAGGCGTCAGCCCCTATACCTCCTCTTTCGAGTTTGCAGAGACCTATGTTTTTGCTAAACAGTCGCCTGGGCCTTTTCACTGCAACCACCTCTCGGTGGCACCCCTTCTCCCGAAGTTACGGGGTCATTTTGCCGAGTTCCTTAGAGAGAGTTAACTCGCTCCCCTTAGTATTCTCTACTTGCATACCTGTGTCGGTTTCGGGTACCGGGATTCTACATTCAACACTATTAAAGCTTTTCTTGCCACTATCCTTACACTCTCGCAACCGAGGTTGCTTCCAATCCACTTAGGATGAGTTTATCTTTCATGGGTCCCTTTAATAGCTCCTGTAAAACCACGCAGGAATATTTACCTGCTTGCCATCGACTACGCTATTCGCTTCGCCTTAGGTCCGGGCTAACTCTCCACGGACGAACCTTCTGGAGAAACCCTTATGCTTTCGGGGTTGAAGATTCTCACTTCAATTTTCGCTACTTAAGCCGACATTCTCACTTCTCTATCGTCCACATCTGCTTGCCGCTAATGCTTCTCCCAATAGAGAACGCTCCCCTACCACTCAATATGAGTCCATAGCTTCGGTGAAAGACTTAGCCCCGTTCATTTTCGGCGCAGGAGCGCTTGACCAGTGAGCTATTACGCACTCTTTCAAGGATGGCTGCTTCTAGGCAAACCTCCTGGTTGTCTTTGCACTCCCACCTCCTTTATCACTTAGTCTTTACTTGGGGACCTTAGCTGATGGTCTGGGCTGTTTCCCTTTCGACGATGAAGCTTATCCCCCACCGTCTTACTAGTGCTACAATCATGGGTATTCTGAGTTTGTCTCATCTTGGTACCGCTCTCGCAGCCCGCAACGAAACAGTGCTTTACCCCCCATGACATTCCACACCGCTGCGCCTCAACACATTTCGGGGAGAACCAGCTAGCTCCGGGTTCGATTGGCATTTCACCCCTAACCACACCTCATCCGCCAATTTTTCAACATTGGTCGGTTCGGACCTCCACCACCTGTTACGGGGGTTTCATCCTGGACATGGTTAGATCACCCGGGTTCGGGTCTACAAACAGTGACTAGCGCCCTTTTCAGACTCGATTTCTCTTTGGCTTCGACTTTCCGTCTTAACCTGCCACTGCCTGTAAGTCGCCGGCTCATTCTTCAACAGGCACACGGTCATCCGTTCTATCGGACTCCCATTGCTTGTAAGCTAATGGTTTCATGTTCTATTTCACTCCCCTCCCGGGGTTCTTTTCACCTTTCCCTCGCGGTACTTTTCACTATCGGTCACACTTTGTATTTAGCCTTACCACGTGGTCGTGGCTGATTCACACGGGATTTCTCTTATACCGTGCTACTCGGGATTCACCTACAATTACTTCTGTTTTCGACTACAGGACTTTCACCTTCTTCGGTCTAGTTTTCAGCTAGTTCGTCTAACATCCACTCTTGATATCGATGTCCCACTACCCCAGTATTCGTAAACACTGGTTTAGGCTTCTCCCGTTTCGCTCGCCGCTACTAAGGGAATCACTTTTGTTTTCTCTTCCTCCGGCTACTAAGATGTTTCAGTTCACCGGGTTCGCTCATCATCTCCTAAAAGATGTGTTTTTAGGGTTGCCCCATTCGGACATTCTCGGCTCAATGTTTGCTTCCAACTCCCCGAGACTTTTCGCAGGTTGCTACGTCCTTCTTCGCCTTCGTGTGCCTAGGTATCCACCATTAGCCCTTGATTGCTTGACCTAATTATCTGTTTAATACAGACTTCCTACTTACTTTTTTTTCTATGCAGTTTTCAAGGTTCTTACTGAGACTTTTTCCTCAGCATTTGTTCGCTAAAACAGTGCTAAGTTTTCTCACTGGAGATAAGCGGACTCGAACCGCTGACATCCTGCTTGCAAAGCAGGCGCTCTACCAACTGAGCTATACCCCCACCTATGGGCCATCCTGGACTTGAACCAGGGACCTCACCCTTATCAGGGGTGCGCTCTAACCACCTGAGCTAATAGCCCATGAACCCAATCTCTAGTTTGAAATACCATTTTCCATCACATTCCTTGCTGACCACTATATGTGGTCTCCCTTATAAGGAGGTGATCCAGCCACACCTTCCGGTACGGCTACCTTGTTACGACTTCACCCCAGTCACTAGTCCCACCTTCGGCGTCCTCCCCCCAAAAGGGTTGGAGTAACGACTTCGGATGTTACCAACTTCCATGGTGTGACGGGCGGTGTGTACAAGACCCGGGAACGGATTCACCGCAGTATGCTGACCTGCGATTACTAGCGATTCCTCCTTCACGCCGGCGAGTTTCAGCCGACGATCTGAACTGGGGCTAGGTTTGATGGGTTTCGCTTCACCTTGCGGTTTCGCATCCCTTTGTCCTAACCATTGTAGTACGTGTGTAGCCCAAGACGTAAGGGGCATGCTGACTTGACGTCATCCCCACCTTCCTCCGAGTTCTCCCCGGCGGTCTCCCTAGAGTCCCCAACTTAATGCTGGCAACTAAGGACGAGGGTTGCGCTCGTTGCGGGACTTAACCCAACATCTCACGACACGAGCTGACGACAGCCATGCACCACCTGTCACGATGTTCCCTAAGGCACTCTTTCCTTTCAGAAAAATTCATCGGATGTCAAGTCTTGGTAAGGTTCTTCGCGTTGCATCGAATTAAACCACATACTCCACCGCTTGTGCGGGTCCCCGTCAATTCCTTTGAGTTTCACACTTGCGTGCGTACTCCCCAGGCGGGATACTTAACGCGTTTGCTTCAGCACAGCAGGAGTTTATACCCGCTACACTTAGTATCCATCGTTTACCGCTAAGACTACAGGGGTATCTAATCCCTTTCGCTACCCTAGCTTTCGTCCCTCAGTGTCAGTACATGTCCAGTAGAGCGCCTTCGCCACTGGTGTTCTTCCTAATCTCTACGCATTTCACCGCTACACTAGGAATTCCCTCTACCCCTCCTGTACTCTAGCTCTTCAGTTTCCACACCCTACCCGAGGTTGAGCCTCGGTCTTTAAATGCGGACTTGAAGTGCCACCTACGGACTCTTTACGCCCAATGATTCCGGATAACGCTTGCATCCTCCGTATTACCGCGGCTGCTGGCACGGAGTTAGCCGATGCTTATATTAGGTACCGTCACTTTCTTCTTCCCTAAGTTTTGAGGTTTACAACCCAAGAGCCTTCCTCCCTCACGCGGTATTGCTCCGTCAGGCTTTCGCCCATTGCGGAAAATTCCCCACTGCTGCCTCCCGTAGGAGTCTGGGCCGTGTCTCAGTCCCAGTGTGGCTGCTCATCCTCTCAGACCAGCTACTGATCGTTGCCTTGGTAGGCTTTTACCCCACCAACTAGCTAATCAGCCGCGAGCTCTTCCCTAGGCGATAAATCTTTTACTTTTCAGCTCATCCGGTATTAGCAGTCGTTTCCAACTGTTGTCCCCGACCTAAGGGCAGATTCTCACGTGTTACTCACCCGTCCGCCACTATCACCCTAAGGTGACCGTTCGACTTGCATGTGTTAGGCATACCGCCAGCGTTCATCCTGAGCCAGGATCAAACTCTCCATTGTAAAGTTTCTATCACCCTAAGATGACTTAATCCTTTTAATTTGAAGTAGTTTTACTTGCTCTTTCTTGGCAATGCTTAAACCGAAGTTTAAGACTTTCGTTTTTTTTAAATAAAGTTATTTTGACAAGGATATATGTAATACTTGAAAAATGGCTTTCAAACTATTGAATTGTCGAGGTTCGTGGTATGTCAGGAGAGTTTGTTGCTCTCAATCGCACATATACTAATATAACTAACCTTTTCTAAAATGGCAACTTTTTTCTCAATCTTTTTTCTCAATTCTGTCACAATCACTACAGAATAAGGCTTTCGCTTCCTAATCTTTTTTCTTTTTTCTTTTTTCTTTTGATTGCTCCTTTTTTGTGTTGGCTTTTGTGTTTTTACCTTCTCAACAAGCGACAGGTTTCCGTTTTGACTTTCTTTTAAATGGAGTTATTTGTATGAGAGATTATTCTTTGGTGATGAGGATTTGAACATATACCAGAAGAAAAGCTATTAGTAATAAGATACTGGTAGCGGCAGCGGCGTAACCGAAGTTAAATTGACGGAAGGCTTCTTGGTATATGTAGTAAGCAAGAATATTAGTGCTGTTGGCAGGCCCCCCATTGGTCATTACGTATATTTGTTCAAAAGAGCGAAAAGTAAATATGGCGGTGGTGATGGTACAAAAAATTAGGGTAGGTTTTAAACCAGGCAAGGTTATGTATAGAAACTTTGCCCATGAATCTGCTCCGTCTAATTCTGCGGCTTCGTAGCGAGATTTGGGAATTGCTTGTAATCCTGCTAAAAATACAACAAGGTTGAAGCCAATTTGTCGCCATGTACTAAATAGAATAACAACAGGCATTGCCCAAAGGGGACTATTTAGCCAAGAAATAGGGGTTAGATTTATTTGTTGAAGCAGTTGGTTAACAGGTCCATTGTTTTGAAATAGCCAACGAAACCCTAAGCCCATGGCAACAAGGGAGGTTATGGAAGGGATAA
Organism: Cyanobacterium sp. IPPAS B-1200; assembly: GCF_001747005.2. Classification (NCBI taxonomy): domain Bacteria; kingdom Bacillati; phylum Cyanobacteriota; class Cyanophyceae; order Chroococcales; family Geminocystaceae; genus Cyanobacterium; species Cyanobacterium sp. IPPAS B-1200. Next base: position 3,035,983 of record NZ_CP182899.1, on the reverse strand, counting down.
AGTAGCTGGTACGAAAAAAACTTCTGAGGATTATTTTTTGGTTAAGAAGAACTGCTAATAATAAGGGGATAAGGATACTTGGAATGATACTAGTGATGGAAAAGTAAATAGTGTTAATTATAATTTGGGCAAAATCGGAGTCTATGGTTAGTCTTCTGTAATTGTTTAACCCTATCCATTTAGTGGCGGTGAGGCTTCCGTTGGTGAAGCTAAGGTAAATAAGATAAAGGATGGGTATAAAGAGAAAGATGGTGAGAAGAATTAGGGCCGGGCTAAGGAATAACCATGGGATGATTTTTGTTTTTAGTTTGTTAAGGCTCATGGTGTCGTTAAGAGTTGCAACTTTCTCAAATTTTGTGGATTTGGGGGGCTAAACTATCAGGACATCCCCCCTAGCCCCCCTTTCTTATTCCTTAGTAAGGGGGGAAAGACTATACGCATATTTTAAACGGAAGTCTATCTTCCACCTACGGTGATGGAGTCAACTTTTATATGGGGTTGTCCTACGGTGACATAAATGCTACCGCTTACTGAGCCGCAGAATCCTGCAGCTAGTCCTAAGTCTTGGGATGACATGGAGATTTTTTTCATGATTTCTTTGGCTTCTCCGATGAGGGTTGCCCCTTTTAGGGGTTTGGTGATTTTGCCGTTTTCTACGAGGTAGGCTTCGTCAACACCGAAGTTAAATTCTCCAGTAGGCCCAACACTGCCTCCGCCCATTTTTTTACAGTATATTCCTTTGTCAACGGAGGAGAAGATATTATCTAAGGTGTATTCGCCAGGGGCTATGTAAGTGTTACGCATACGGGATGCAGCGGCGTAGCTGTAGTTACTTCTTCTGCCGCTACCCGTGCGGGGGTGTCCTGTGCGAATGGAACCGGCCCTATCGGCGATAAAGTTTTTGAGGATGCCGTTTTCGATAAGGAGGGTGCGTTGGGGGGGCATTCCTTCGTCGTCCATGTCGATGGTGCCGAAGGCTTTGTCGGATAGTCCTTCATCCCATGCGGTGAGATTTTCGTGGGCGATTTTTTCTCCTTTTTTGTCAATGAAGGGGGTACTTTTTCTTTCTATTTGGGTGGTTTCGAGCAGGTGTCCACAGGCTTCATGGAAGATTACTCCGCCGAATTGGTTTGCCATGATAATGGGATATTGTCCTGATTCGACGTAGTCGGCATAGAGCATTTTTCCTGCGGATTCGGCTACTTCCTCGGCTACATTTTGATAGTTCCATTGGCGTAGGAAGTCGGGGTTGCTGGTGTCTCCGTCTCTTTTACCAATGGAGGAGCGATTTTGTCCGTCGGCGCACAGGAGGTTATAGCCGACGGATTGGGCAAGTCTAATATCTCGGGCGAAGGTGCCATCGGTGGAGGCGACTAATACTTCTTGCCAGTCTCGGAAGTAGGCGGCACGGCGCGATCGCACTTTAGATGCTTTTTTTTCAATAAATTGATTAGCACTTAATAATACATCCCCCATTTCCTGCATATTACTGCACTGACTTAACCACATATCTTTATTTTTGAGAGTGGCATAGTCTCGGAATAGTTCAAGGTTAATTTCGGGAATAAAAGCAGAACCTTGGGGAATAGTTAATCCTAAGATAGAGAGAGCTTTTTCTAGGGCTTGTTTTAAACCGTTGAAGGTTAAATCATTGGTACTAACGTAACAGTCTGCTTTTCCTCTAAATACTCTTACCCCTGCCCCTGTGGCTAGTCTGGGGGTGATGCTGGTGATGGTGTCATCTTCGGCTAAGCAGTTGATATAGTTTGATTTTTCAAGGAAAAATTCTACAAAGTCTGCTCCTGCGGCTCTTCCCATTCCTAAAAGGGTTGATAGGGGTTGTTGCCATGAAATGTCGAAGCGATCGCCCTTGGGCTGATATGATAGGTTGGGTATTTCTTTGGAAATCAAGAGTGTTGGTGACATAGATTACTTTAACTGACTTTGTTACATACCATTATATAGTTACAGACTTATGAAAAAGTTGAGTTATAAGGGTAGAGCGTCTCGACTTCTTGGGAATTCTAATCATCAATTATCGATTATCCACTGTCAATTATTTACCCCCTTGTCAAAAGAGTCAGGTATATAAGATAATAGTAGATTGTGTATAAAATTACTGTTATAGTAACTATCAGCTAAAACCATGGCAAGTAAAAAAGGCGTTCGCATTATCATTACCATAGAGTGTACAGAGTGTCGTACAAATTCTGACAAACGCTCTAAAGGTGTGTCTCGTTACACCACTATGAAAAACAGACGTAACACCACTGGCAGAATGGAACTTAAAAAATTCTGTACTCACTGCAACAAGCACACTATCCACAAAGAAATTAAATAATTTAGTTTCTGAGTTTGTATTTTCCATAAGTAAATAGTAAGTATTAAAAAATTAGATTATGGCTTATTTTCGTAAAAGACTATCTCCCATTCCCACCAGTCAAGAAATTGACTATAAAGATTTAGAGTTGTTACACAAGTTTGTAACTGAAAGAGGCAAAATGTTGCCTCGTCGTATTACTGGTTTAACTGCCCATCAACAAAGAGAATTAACCAGAGAAGTTAAAAAAGCTCGTTTGTTGGCTTTATTACCCTTTATCAACGTGGAAGGTTAGTTTGTGGGTATTAGGTGTTAGGTTAATTTCTTCCAAAAAATTAGGGCATCTGCCCCAGTAGCTTGATAGTATTTTTTACGTCTTCCTGCTAGGGCGAAACCAAATTTTTCATATAGTGCGATCGCACTTTGATTGTGTTCACTAACTTCGAGGGTTGCTCTTTCTAACCCTTTTTCTTTTGCTTGTTTTAGTAACTCTTCTAATAACATTTTGCCTAATCCCTGTCTTTGAAAATCAGGATGAATGGCTAAAATGGTCACATGGGCTTCCCCTACAATTGCCCAAAAACAGCCTAAACCGATTATTCTTTCTTCATTTTTTATATCCGTGGTAATGATCAATAGGGTACTATTAGGGCTTTCTATTTCTCTTTTATAACCTTCTAAACTCCATAATCCACCGAAGCAAATTTGATCTAATTCGATAACTTCTGATAAATGTTGTTCGGTTAAGGGTTGCAGTTTTATGGTTGTTAATGACATGAATAGATGCTTTTTAATTCAATTATATTATTTATTAGTAAAGGCGATCGCCCCTAGATTTTTATCCCTATTCAATATTTTGAGTAACTTCGAGATAAATATGATCAAGATTGACAGGTTGACGGGTAATAGAAGTTAGATTTATGTGATCAAAATATTTTATTAATTCTTCCAAAGGTAAGATGGTAGGTAATAGAAAAGCTAAATCTCCTCCATAATAACGATGTTCAAAACCCTTTTCTTGAGCTTTGAGGATGGCTTTTTCTTCATCATCAGTTTTAATAATAATAATTTCTTGGGCCAAGACTTTTTTCCTTAGCTCTTTTAATGTTCCCTCCGCAATGATTTCACCGTTTTTGATGATCCCGATGCGATCGCACAGTTTCTGAGCTTCATCCAGTAGGTGAGTAGTCAAAAGAATAGTCATACCTTGCTCCTTTAAACTGGTAATAAGTTGCCAAACTTCGTATCTAGCCTCAATATCTAACCCCGTGGTAGGTTCATCCAAAATCAACAACTTAGGATTATGAATCAACGCCACAGCAATATTTAACCTTCTTTGCATACCCCCACTAAGGGTATCCACCGCACTATCTTTTCTATCTAATAAATTTACCCCCTGTAAACTGCTATGAATTGCTGATTTTAACTTAGTACCTTTTAAACCGTAAATTTTGCCAAAAAAAGAGAGGTTTTCAGCACAACTAAGGCTCGGGTATAATAAATTTTCTTGGGGAGCAACCCCTAACAAATACTTACTCCTTACCGATAAATTTTCACCATTAATGTTTACTAAGCCATCATCATAATTTAACAAGCCACAAATAATATTAATCGTAGTAGTTTTTCCTGCACCGTTGGCTCCCAATAAACCATATATTTCTCCTTTTTCAATATTGAGGTTTAAATCTTGTAAAACCGCTCTTTTGCCGAAAAACTTAGTTAAATTTTTTATTTGCAACATTATCAATCCGAGAAAATATACAATGAAATCATAGCGCCTGCTCTCACAAAAAAAAGCCAGTTGGATAGATTCCAACTAGCTCAAATGATTGAGAATACACTTTATTAGGTAAATTGTTGAGGATTACTGAAGAACTAACTTCACATTAGCATTCTGTAAACCACGTTGTTTAACCTCTTCAAGGGTTTTATTTACGGCATATTTTTGGTTGATAGAGTTAATTAACTCAGTTTGGTTGTGTTTTTTAGCAACGCCCCAAAGATCTGCAATCAAGTCGAAACTACCATCAGCATTACGAGACCAACCTAAATCATACTCGCCTTCTAATACGGCTACGATGTCGGCACGGAGACGTTGGCCATTATAGCCACGTACATCAGCATCAGTTTTTACGTTGATGCCGAGATCTCGCAAAGAGCTGGTGAGAATTTCAGCAGAAGAGATTTTGGTGCGTAGGGTGCTAAAATGAGACATGGATATTTCCTCCTAAGAGATTAAAGACAACTGTTTAAAAATGTGATACGATATGCACTTTGAGTGCTTTTGTTAAAACTGCTAGTGGATTACTAGCCTTTCCCGGAAGTGCGGGGGACTACTCCTCCCCCATCCGATGAAAGCCTTTAAAATTCCATACGCTGATACTCAGCGACGGAAGCTGAAGCAGGTCTGGCTCTTTTTCTAGCCCAGTCTCGTAGTGCTGTTACCTGTTCAGTCATGGTGCGGGATAGAGGCAGGGTGGATTTAATGGATGCAATGATGTCTAACTGGGTAAACTCCCGCTCTTGGGCGAAAGCCTCATACATCGCAGCGATTATCGCCTGTTCTATCTCGGCTCCAGAAAAACCTTCTGATACATTTGCTAGTTGCCCGAGATCAAATCTTTCGATGTCGTTTCTACGGTTGGTTAAATGTATCTTATATATAGCTTGTCGTTCTTGGGCGTTGGGCAAGTCCACGAAAAAGATTTCGTCAAATCTACCTTTACGTAAAAACTCACTGGGTAATCTTTCTATGCGGTTAGCAGTTGCCATGACAAATACTGGGGACGTTTTCTCCTGCATCCAAGTTAAAAATGAACCAAAGATACGACTAGATGTGCCACCATCGGAATCGGCGGAACCACCACTACCAGCAAAAGCTTTATCTAGTTCATCGATAAAGAGAATTGCAGGGGAGATTGATTCAGCGGTTTTGAGAGCATTACGAAGATTTGCTTCTGATTTGCCTACGGTAGAACCATCATAAACTCTGCCCATGTCTAACCTGAGAAGGGGTAAGCCCCATAATCTGGAGGTTGTTTTGGCAATCAAGGATTTACCACAACCAGGTACGCCCAAAATAAGCATCCCTTTGGGTTGAGGAAGTCCATACTCTCTGGCTCTGTCGGTGAAGGCATCGGAACGCTGGGTTAACCAATGTTTTAGCTCCTCTAGCCCCCCCACTGCCTCAATGGTCTTGTCTTCTTCTACATAGTCAAGGATTCCGTTACGACGGATTAGTTGCTTTTTCTCGGAGAGGACGATTTCTACTTCGTCTTCGGTGAGCTGTCCCGCTTTTACTTGAGCTTTCCGATAAACTTTTTGAGCTTCATCGATGGTTAAGCCAAGGGCTGCACGGAGCAATTTTTCTTTGACTTGGGGAAGAAGTTTTTTCTGGCGAGATTGCTGTAATGCTTTTTCTAATACTGCTTCTAACTCTGAGGATTGGGGTAAAGGAAAATCCAATACAACAACGTCTTTTTCGAGTTCGATGGGTATTTTGTGATAAGGCGACATCAAAATTATCGCTTTGTTTGTGCTTTTAAAGCTATAGATAGCATCTCTCAACCATCGGGTGACGGGGGGAGAGTCTAGGTAGGGATGTAAATCTTTGAATATATAAACCCCATCGTCCTTTTGTCTGACTACCCATTCAATGGCGGCTTCTGGTGAAACTGTGTTGTGTTGTACTCCCTGACGACCTTGGCTATTGCATTCTACAATGCCGTGAGTCACTGTCCACACAAAGACTCGGCTTTTTTGCTCTTTTGTTTCTTGATCCTGGGCGATACGAGCGATCGCACTTTCAGCCCTTTCTTCTTCAGAAGTAACCAAATAAATCAAAGGATATTGAGCTTTGATGAGAATGTTTAACTCTTCTTTCATGATGCCGAACCTCGATATTAGTTTCTCAGTGTACTCAAGTGTCCTAACAGGGAATTAACTCTTCTTGGTCAGATGAATCTTCTAACTGTACACCGTCGCCGATTAGAGGAAATTCCTCATCCACAACAGTGGGTTGATTTTTCAATGAGACCATTTCACCATCACGCATTAACATGGGAGTGTCACATTCTGGACATACATGGATTTGGTGAGTCTTACCATAACCTGCTTCGACCTCTTCCACTGTTTCAGGATGTTTTAGATAAAAGCTAACTGCCTTCTCAACTAATGCTGACATAGAGTCAGTGTCGATAGCTGCCTTAACTTTTAACTGTCTATGCAGGTTTGGTGGTAAATAGAGAGTAACTTTTTGCTTTTCTTGCATATTGGCTTATTTGATATGCCCAAGTGCTATATGAATTACTTTAACTATTTTCTTTTTTACTGTCAAGGCGTTATCCCATTTTAACAGCATTATTGTTACATTTCTTTACAGTTATTAGGTTATTTCAATGGATAAAAAACCTTCTAGGGTAGATATATCAAACATTTAGAGCATTTGCCTAATATTCAAAGCAAAAGTTTACATTACTCGTGTTTTACAAAAAAAGGGGCTGATGAATGTTATGCCCCAAAAAAAATATGTAAATAGTTAGATAAATTCTCAAAAATCTCGTTTTTCAATGCAAGGGCGGATTTCATTTAAATCCAAATAGCGGTCAGTGGCATTACGTAATTCTCTGGCAATCATCCCTTCTGTGGAAACCACTGTTATGTGGGTATTTTTGGAGCGTAAAAGCTCGATCGCCCTTTCAAAGTCACCATCACCGCTAAATAAAACAACTCGGTCGTATTGGTCAACGGTATTAAACATATCGACAACAATTTCTATATCAAGGTTAGCTTTTTGGGAAAATCGACCAGAACTATCATCATAATATTCCTTCAGTATTTTTGTTCGCACAGTATAACCCAAGCTAATCAAAGCATCTCGAAAACCCCGCTGATCTTGAGAATCCTTTAAACCCGTGTACCAAAAAGCATTGATTAACATAAATCCCGATTCTTCGGAAAAATAATCAATGACTTTACGAGGATCAAAAAACCAACCATTTTTTTGTTGAGCATAAAACATATTATTACCGTCAACAAATATAGAGATTCTATCTCGCAAACGATGGTTATTTATATTATTTACATAGTTATAGTGATTAGTATTATTTATTTCTGAATTAGGAGCAATTATAGTAGTTGAATTTACCTGTGGTTCTGGATTATACTCAGGTCTTGGTATTAGTTGAGGACGAGGATTAAGAATAGGATTTTCATTGGTTTCTAGTTTCAATTCGGGATCATTATCTGACTCGTTTTCCGAATCTTTATTTTGATTAACACCATTTAAATTAGTATAGTCATTAATACTATACTTTCCGTTATTGAAGTTAAAATTAGTCATAATAATTGTTTTTATAAATAAAGTTTTTAACCTTTTAAAGTTAAAATAATAATTTCTATAGCTGTTTTAAATAATTAAAAAAATAAACTTCTACAGTTTCTCAATATAGATATTTAAGTCTTAACAAATAATGATAGTCATATTTCTTACTAATTTGAGTGGATAAATATATTAGTTTCTATCCAAATTAAATTTATTTAGACCCATAAATTAGAAAAGATGACAAGTCATATTAAGCAAACCATTATTGATTTTTAAAAATTTTAGTCCTACTAGAAAAGGCAAAATATAGGATAAAAATAAAAGTCTAAAAGTTAAACTTTATTATTAATAACATAATATTTTTGCTTTATGTACGAGTTAGTATTCATAACAAAAGTTTCTAAGATTAATGAGTACAAAAAGACATAGCAAACTTAAAGCTGTAAATTTGCAATTAAATATTTGGCATGGTACTTTTTTTATTATTAAGTTTAGTTATTCATATTTGAACTGTATTAAGTACAACATTTTTTTATTTATAAAATAAATTTAGTTTTTGATCTAAGTAATAAATAAGTTAATGAAACAATATATATTGCTAAAAATAATAATTAAATTAGTAATATTTTATTTATTCAAAATCTATTTTTAATTAAGGTCCTGATAAAAATTAACCTCAATTATGAGAAATGAGATTTTCTGATTTTTGAAGATAGGAACACCAGTCGCTCCATCCTCCTGCATATAATTTACAGTTATGATAACCAATGGTTTCTAGGGCAAAAATGTTTACACAGGCAGTCACCCCTGAACCGCAGTAGGCGATTATTTCAGGATATTTTAGATATGCTTGCCAGATGGTTTCTAAGTCTAATTTGGATTTTAAAAATCCTTCTGGGGTGCTGTTTTGTTGCCAAAAAACATTATGACTATGGGGAATACTTCCTGCAATGGGATCTATGGGTTCTGTTTTTCCTAAATGGCGATCGCCCGAACGAGCATCAATGGTTGCTACGGTGGGGGATGTTTGAGCTTGTTTTACCTGCTGAATATCAACGGTTAAATCAAAGTTTGGCTCAGGAATAAATGAACCTTGACCATCAGAAGGAATAACGTTATCCGTTGGATAGTTAAGCTGTTGCCAATGATGCCAACCACCATCGAGAATGAAAACCTGATGATGTCCTAAAAAACGTAATAACCACCATAGACGAGCGCAGAAGGCAAAGCGAGAATCATCATAAACAACGACGGTTGTCTTGTTCTTAATAATGCCAATTTGCTCGAATTTGGTGGCTAATAATTTATTATCGGGTAAAGGATGCCTACCCCCATGGTCAGTAACTGTATTAGAAAGGTGATTATTTAAGTCTAAATAATAGGCATTTTTAATATGGCTGTGATTATATTGTTGATAACCCCAGTTAGCGTCTGGAAGACGAAAGCGACAGTCAATAATTTTGATGTCGGGATTGTTTAGGTTATCTTTGAGCCATTCTGCCGAGACTATGCTCTGATGTTGACCCATTTTTGTAAGTTAATAACAATTAGATAATTAGTTTAAATATAAATAGATAAATATATAGTGGGTTTTGTTTAATTTAACCCTATGACTATAGTAATGGATCTGTTAACAATGAACAATGGATAATTTCTGAGAAGGTGTGTCCCAAAGACTAAATATGTTCACTATCTTGATAATTAGCCGAGTATGATGAGTAGATAATTAACGATGATATTAATCTTATGAAAAAAAATATATTCTTATTATGGGCGATCGCCTCTTTTTGTGTATGGTCATTTAGTAGTTATGCCTTTAATACACCCACAGAAATATCTCAACAACAGATTTATCAACCTCCTAGGGGAGATGTAAGGCTGTTAGTTATCAGTGATTTAAATAGTGCCTATGGCTCTACGGAATATGAACAGGAAGTACATCAAGCCCTAAAATTAGTACCCTTCTGGGATCCTGATGTGGTTTTATCTGGGGGAGATATGATTGCAGGGCAAAAGGCTTCTCTCAGCAATGCTGAAGTAAAAGCGATGTGGAATGCCTTTGATGCTCAAATTGCCAAACCCCTGCGAGATTTAGACATACCCTTTGGTTTTACCATAGGCAATCACGATGGCTCAGGAAGTTTTAGTTCTCGGGAAAACAGATTTTTTCATCAAAGAGATCGAGATTTAGCAAAAGAGTATTGGCAAAATCATAATCCCAAGGTCAATTTTATTGATCGCACTCACTTTCCCTTTTACTATACCTTTATGGAAAAGGATATTTTCTTTTTGGTGTGGGATGCCTCTTTTCGTAATATTTCGTCTCAACAATTGACATGGGCAGGGGAAGCGTTGCAATCTCCTGTAGCTAAACAGGCTAAAATGCGCATTGCGATCGGGCATTTACCCCTTTATGGAGTTGCTACTGGTAGAGATAGAGAGGGAGAAGTATTGGATGAGGCAGAATTTTTGCAAAATTTCTTGGAATTAAATGATGTTCATACCTATATTAGTGGTCATCATCACGCTTATTATCCAGCTCACAAAAGAAATTTACAAATGTTACACGCTGGAGTATTGGGTGGGAGCGCTCGTCAATTAATAGCAGGAAACAGTCAGCCCATGAAAAATGTAACTGTTGTAGATATAAACTTTGATAATCCTGATTTAACCACTTATACCACCTATGATATGAAAACCCTAAAGATTATTAATAATAGTCAATTACCCCGTTTATTAATGGCTCATAACGGTATGATTCTCAGGAGAGATGTAAATGTTCAAAATTTATCTACCTCAGAAAAAAATGCTTGTCTAGCTAAATATCCTTTAAATCCATATACTTGCGAAAATTGATCTTGAATCTTCAATAAAAAACCCCTCTCTTTATTAAGAGAAGGGCTTTATTATCAAAACTAAGCTAATCTTAGAAAGTGAAAGTTGTTCTTAGAGTACCAATGAAGCTACTGTTGTTGGTTTGATCAGTGGAATCTACGTAAATGATCCCAGGAGTGATAGAAATATTATCGTTCACAGGATATTTGTAGAATGCTTCAATGTGGAAAGGTGTTGTATTTAAAGGACGCTCACCAACGGGATCAACAAAGTCTTGAGCTCTGGTGCTATAGGGTTGAACACCAGCAAAGATACCTAATACACTACCTTCTTTTGCAAGGTCTAAGAATGCAACACCACCACCATAGCTGTAAATGTTGTCGTTACAGTTACTATCTGGGCAAATGACAGGGTTATCAGTGGAAAGGTTAACATCAGTATAGTTAAAGAAACCACTGATACTTACTCTGGGGCTTAGACGGAAAGCGGTTTGAACACCAAAAGAATCACTTTCGTAATCCGAGAACTGACTTGCTGTAAGAACAGGATTGTTAGCAACCAAAGTTCCAGTAATGTCACCAAATAGAGGAGAACCAGCCTTATGGAAACCACGAACGTAGGTTAAGCCAAGGTCTAAGTTTTCACCAAAGCCGAAGTTTAATTGAGCTAAGGCTGAGTAATCTCCATCAAATAAACCAGCTCCGGGGCTAGGATCGTTACCATTACTTGCTAAATAACCAACAGTCAAGTTAGATCTTTGTCCGAAAGGAATTGATAAACCGGCACCTGCACCTGCACCAATTCTGTAGATAGGGCTAGAGGACGCGAAGGTAGATAATGCACCATTACCACCATCAAAATCTTCGAAGAAAGGGTTAGTAGTTGCGGCGTAGTCACTATGGATACCACCAGCTGCAGCGATAAAAGTTTGTATATCTCTGTCACCAACACTGATAGGAGCATAATAAGCTAACCAATCTAGGTCAACGTTATTTCCGTTTTCACCAAGGTTAAAAGTTTGATTTAAAGTACCACCAGCATCTCCAATGACAGAATTTCCGCCACTAAAGGTGGAAAGATTACCACCAGCTAAACGGGTAACGAGAGTATCTCTTCCAGTGAAGCTAGTTTCTAACGCTAGGCGAAATCTGTTACCGAAAACAGTTTGATTGTCATTGTCAGAACCAGTTAAAGCCATGATCACTTCACCATTTAGTTTGGTGGTGGTGGAGAACTGGTGATCTTCTAAGAAAGCCACTCTGCCTTCTAAGTTGTCAACTCTTGCACCTAGAGTGGCTAATTCTGTTTCAAATTCTGCAATTAATCTTCTGAGGGCTGCGATGTCTTCTTCACTAACACCACCAGTACCAATTAGTCTTTCGATGGATTGCATACAGGCGTTTAGACCAGCGGCAAATTCGTAACGACTTAAGGCACGATTTCCACGGAAGGTGCGATCGGGATAGCCAACAATACAACCATAACGTTCTACTAGGCTACGTAGTGCTTCATAAGCCCAATCTGTAGGGGAAACGTCACTGAGTTGGTTAACGGAAGTTACCTGACCTTGAGAATTAGAAACTCCTTCAGCATTGTATTGGTCTAATTGGTCAATAATTTCACTGTTGCTTTCAAAAGACTGAGAAACGGTAAAGTCTTCGTTAGCTTGAGCTTGAGCGTTTACGAGTAAACTGGCACCTAAAAGGGCTGGAGTTACTTTTAAAGATTTCCAAAAGATTTTTTTCATTGTTTTCCTCACACATTTTATATAGGACTTAAACTGAATCTTGTTTATCCTGAGTGCTATCCTAACACTAATTATATTTTTTTTCTACTAAAGTTGGGACTATTTGTTAAATTTCCTTAACTTTTCCTTAAACACAGAAGAAAATTGATTTTTTTATAATCTAAGTGTTTTTTGTAACAAATTTTCTAGGTTCATATTTGATTGATAACTAAGACCAGAGGTAGAAATGTTTTGTTCCCCACTAATATCATCATTTTCAGGGAAAAATATCCATCGACTGCCTTGAGGTAAAGAGGAAAGACTACTGAGATTATTAGACAGCCATACTAAAGGCTCAGGGGGAATTTGCACATCTTCCTTCTTTTCCATAGGCTGTATAGCGGCGAGCGCCTCCAGGACCACATGATTACCTTTTATGGTGTTAGTTTTAGGAGTCCATAACTTAACATCTAGTTGCTGACGACTACAATAAAAATACAAAGATGCCGTTGCAATTACTGCTTTTTCAAATAATTCTTGATTCCAAGATTGACTATTATCAAGACAAATAATTACTTCCTGTCCCCCTGTTATAGTTTCTAATTCCCTTACCTGTAGTTCACCAAAACGAGCACTACTACGCCAGTGGATAAGCCGTGGGGGATCTCCATATCGGTACTGTCTAATGGCTTTTGTAACTCCTTCAGTAGCATTCTGATATAGTTTTTCGCTCTGTTGTTGTTGAGTTTGCTCGTTGCCAATGTGATCGATGAGAGGACACTGTTTAAGAGGTAGAATCTGAGGATAGACGATCGCCCTTGCTTCTACATTACGTCTTTTTCGAGCATAAAATAAACCAATGGGAGCAGCACTTTTAATATCTAAACTATGCCAATGATAAATGCCTCTAATTTGAGCATTAGCATAATAGGTTATTTTTTTCGTTTCTTCGGGAGCAAGGCTTTCTATGGAGCTATGAACAGGTTTAGAGAGAGGAAATGGTAGGTGATCCACTATTTCCACAAAGTTTCGACCAGATTTGGTAGGATTTGTCACTGTTAACTCTATTAATAACTCATCTCCTGCACTAATCGGCTCTATGGGAAGACGTTTAATCTTCAATTTTTTAACCGTCTGGGAAGATATAAAAATATTTAACCCCGCCAAAGCCAATGAGGTGCCACTGAGTACATATAACCATCCAGCCATGGTATTGGTAGCTGCCCCAAAAAAACTCAGGGCGATGCCCAAAAGTACCCAACCACCATAAGACGGGCTAGGTAAGTGGTTTTGCCACCAATTACTAAAACCAGAAAAAGCATCTTTTGGGAGAAAAGACTTATGGCTAGAATTAAGATTCAACTTTTACTCCTCTCCAAAAAGCAACATAGTTTTTGATGTTTTCCGCTTTTTGTTTCGGTTGAGGATAATACCAAGCAGCATCTTTATTTTCCTCTCCATTTACCGCCACGGTGTAATAACTAGCTACTCCTTTCCAGCCACAGGTAGTATGGGTTTCCGTTGGTTTTAAATATTCTTGATTGATGCTGTCAGGGGGGAAATAATAATTACCTTCAACAATTTCGCAGTTTTCGCTTTGGGCGAGTATTGCCCCATTCCAAGTTGCTTTTGCCATTTCCCTATCCTATGTTCAATTATGTTCTAATATAGTTATATATATTATTAATGTTAACTATACATTTTCAATTATATACATCATGGAATTAATTATTTGTTTCGGACTAGCTGTGTCTGTCTTCAGTCTAGTAATAGCTTTGATTGTAGGTTTAGTCTCAGCACCCACTCCGATTTTGCTAGGTATTTTAGTCATTGGAATGATGTTTACTCAAAAATCCATTGATAAACTGACTACTTCTGATACTAATGTCGTCGAAGAAAAAAATAGAGAAAAAATAGAGAAAGTAGAGCTAGAAAAAACTGAAGGTAATGGTCTTTTTAGAAGTATGATATATCGAGGTTCAAATTATAATTCTCCTGAGCAAACCGCTCTTAATATCCCTAAAAAAAATATCCAATATCGTGGGGTAAAATCTAATCACAGTCCTTCTGATATTGTTTAAATATAATTTAAAACAAGAGAACTAAACGGGTTTTTAATTATTAATTCTCTCTTGTTTGTTTCTAGCCATTATTAGTTTTACAGTGGGCTATTTTTTGTAAAAATTCTTCCGTTAATTTATTAAAGGCTTTAGATGCCAAACAATTAGGGGCTGACATCACCACAGGCATAAACATATCTAAAGATTTAGCCACATTTACATCCATAGGAATATCTGTGGGAAACATTTTTTCTGAACTAAAATCTCGCTCTACTCTCCTTTTTACTTGAGAATAATAGCGATCGTAGCGTCCAAAAAGTCCTCCTTCTGATAATATGAATACGATACCCAGTAAATCTAGGTTAAGAGGGTTTATTTTGGCGTGTACCTTTTTTAGGTTTCTCACCCTTCTTTCTAATAGCTGTATTCCTACCAGTGAGAGCGGTTCAGGTCTTGCAGGTAATAAATAAAAGTCACTAGAGGCGATCGCACTTTTGGTCAGTAAATTATATCCTGGGGCGCAATCCATAATAATAAAATCATAATTAGGAGCGATAGGGCGAACAATTTGTTCTACTAATACCCTTTCAAAATTATTCCACACCTCATCAAAATTGTCCGTATTATCAGAATTAACAGACTTTTGGTGCATCATTTCCGATACCAAAAATTCGTCATATAATTCTATATCTCCTGGCAAAAGAGATAAATTTGCTAAACCACAAATAGAATCGGCGATAATATCTTCAATGGTTAATTTAGCATAGGGATTTGGTTGGATAATATTATCAATTAAATAAGCTAGAGTTTTTCTTTTTTTGCGTAACTTACTAAATTCTTGAGGTGCTAAAAGGCTTAAGGTGGCACTAATTTGGGAATCCAAATCTAACACCAAAACTTTCTTATTAAAATTTTTAGCTAAACAAGTAGCTAAGTTAACCGTCAAAGTAGTTTTACCCACTCCTCCCTTCATATTTACCGTGCTGATAATATAGCCCATAAAACCTTTATATTAAAACTTGAAAAATTGTCAAAAGACTTCTAAATTTACTTTTTAAAAAAGAAAAAACTTCCTTAATGATTATTAATTATTCCACCTCTTTTGTCAATTCTTCTACCATCCAACCTAGATAACGAGATGAGCCTTTCACAATAGGTAAAGCAATTATTTCCGGAATGTCATAGGAATGTGCCTCTTGAATCTTAGTAACAATCACATCAAATTTTGTTAAATCTGTTTTAATAATCAACTGCCATTCCTCGTCACAATTTAACTTATCTTCCCAAGTATAAACCGCCGTTACAGGGGAAAAACTGACACAGGCAGCTAATTGAGACTCAATCAATATGGATGCTATTTTATGAGCTTCTTCCTCGGATGAAGCACTAACCAAAATTACGCCTAAATCTTTAAATTTCATTATCTTCCTCTACCTTAAAATTTGTATTAAATAACTGACGTTACGCACTCATTTACAAGTTAAGTTTTATCTGTAAATTTTAACAAGGGGCTTAAGCCCCTTGCCCAACTCCTCCTAGCCCCTTGCCCAACTCCTAGCCCCTTACCCAGCACGTGTACAAACACAATATGAACATCCAACGTTTTTACCATCTTAAACTAATTATATTTCTGCGTAATATCAGTTAAATAATGATTCTAATTTATCTCTTAATAACCTTTCCCCAGATATACTACTATAAAATAATAAGTCTATTAATATTTTGAGAGCAATAACTGATTGATTTCTTTCCTCTTGTAAGTTATTTTGAAATATATCACTATCCCTTACCAGTTTATTAAAAGTATTAAGATAGCTTTGTACTATTCCATAATATTCTTTCTCGTCAGAGGTTTCTATTTGCTCCAAAAGAGAGACGGCACGATGAATTAATTCATCATTTTTTTTGATTATTTTGATGATAGATGTAATCACAAAGTTTATGTCTGTTTTGTTCTTAGGAAAAGTTGTTAATTTATGTTCAATATCTAAAGCTAATAAACCTGTATATATTAGTTGTAAATAGTTGTCTAATGAATTGTAAGTTTCTGGTGATATATTTTGTGGTTCAGTTGACATATAATTTAATGGTAAATAAATTGATTTTATCTCATCAATATAAAAAAATAATAAATATTTTTTGGCATTCCTTATATTAGTTTACCTATAGTTCATGGAAGAAATTATTATTAAATTATCTTGTAATACTAACTCTCGATATTTTAATGAAATTAGATGTTACATATACGATATTGTAACTTCAACTAATATTAAAGCATGGGAATTATGTAAAAAAAATATTGAGAAACCTTTTGTAGTGCTAGCAACACAACAAACTGCAGGAAAAGGACAAAGGGGTAATTCTTGGCAGTCTTCCTTGGGAGGATTGTATTTGACAGTGGTTTTGTCTCCTGAAATGGTGTTCACTAATATAAATCATTTAACTCTTTTTTGTGGCGTTGGTATTGCGGAGGAATTAAATAAATATAATGTGCCGATTCAAATTAAATGGTTAAATGATCTAATTTTGGATAATAAAAAAGTAGGGGGTATATTATCAGAAGTAAGTAGTCAAAATGGTATAATAAATAATGCTATTATTGGGGTAGGTATTAATTGGAAAAATCAAATATATTTAGATAATAGTGTTAGTATTGATAGTTATATAAAAAAGACTAAAAATTATTTAATTGATTCTTATAATGACCTATTAAATATAATCATAAAGGGCATTTTTACTGGCTATAATGATTATATTGAAAGAGGAGGACATATTTTTATAGATAAGTATAACCAATATTTAGTTTATCAAGGTAAACCTGTTATTTATCAAGGTATGGAAGGACTTGTCTTAGGGATAGATGAAAATGGTAATTTAATAGTTAAATTTTCTTCTAAGGGGGCTAGTAGTCGAGTGATATTTTCCCCTGTTGAATATGGAATTACTCCTTATAATGAAAGTGAAATAAGTAAAATTTTTGAGCGATTTACATAATATAATGATTAAGATTAAAAATGTTGATTTGGGATTGATCAAAACAGAAGCAATTTTACATTATCCTTATGAGTGTTGTGGTTTTTTGATAGGAAAAAAAGAGAAAGAAATTAAGGTAGTGGTTAGGGTAATTCCTACGGCTAATGATTGGGAAAGTCAACGGGATTTATTGAAGGAAGTCATGGATAAACCTGATTATGGCATGAAAGAAAATTTTGCGATCGCCCCTAAAACCATGCTACAAGTACAAAAAGAAGTAAGAAGGGAAAATCTGGATATTATCGGCATTTATCACTCCCACCCTAATCATCCTGCTATTCCTTCAGAGTTTGACAGGGCGATCGCATGGCAGGAATATTCTTATATAATTACTTCAGTGGTGGAAAAAGAAATAAAAGAATTATATTGTTGGCAACTAGAAGAAAATAGTCAATTTAAAGAAGAAACCATAATTATCGATCAATAAAAACAGAAAAATTGATTATTATAGTTTTGTGGTGTATGAGGAAGAGGAAATGAATAAATTAAGATTGAAAACGAAAATAAAATATCCTCCCTATGTTGATAGGATAATCTTTTTGGGGGCGACTACGTACCTAATCTTGGTTGGTGCTTGGCTGTATAGACAACACCGTCAATCAGTCATTATTGATAACCAAGCATTGGCAGAAACTAGCCAAGAAAATGTTAACTCCACACACAAAAACGTCGGAGATAATAATCCCTTATTAGAAAATTCCATAAACCTTAATCCTGGAGAAATTCCTCCCTTACCCTCTCAGAAAAATAATTTACCCCCAGAAATTTCTGCTCTACCAATTCCCACACCCCCTCCTTTACCCAGTGGCATAGATTTATCACCACCACCTTTGCTAGAGTCGAATATAAAAATTCCAGACCAAAATCCTCAATCTTTACCGACACCTCCTCCTCCGACTCCCATAAGCCCCATTCGTCCAGAAACTGTGCCAATTTTGAATGGAGATAGTTTACCACCACCGCCAACAAACTCTTCTGTTGATAATGGGGTAAGAAATTCATCGATAGATAGTCAGAAAAAAAATGGTTTAGTTGGTGTGATTCAACTACCAGATGGGGGCGGATTTGCCCTATTTAATGTTAATAATATCACCGAAAGAGTAGCGGTGGGAAGTGCGATCGCCTCTACGGGATGGACATTAGGGGGTATCTACGATAACGAAGTAATTATTAATCGTAATAGTCAATCATTGAGTTTACGGGTAGGGGAAAGTTTTTAACTTTTAAAGCTATTTTTTGTTTAAATGAACAAATCAGCACTTCCCCGAAACTACATAAAACCTCACCTCAGGTTAGTTTGGATTTAAATTTTAGGTTTTAGGCAAATGACAATGGGAAGTAGAGGTAATAACAACATAAGGTAATTAACTTTAATTATTATCTTTTGCCCCTTGCTCTAATTATCTACTATTCAATTCCCCAGTTAATTTAAAACCACCCCGTCAAGGATAGCCCCTTCAAAATTAGTATTATTAGTTTGGGCATCAATTAAATTCGCATTAGTAAGATTAGCCCTCATAAAATTAGACCATGATAACTTAGCTCCAGAAAAGTTTGCCTTGGTAAAATCAGCGCTACGTAAACTCACCCATGTCACCATGGCATCAGTTAAATTAGCACTATGAAAAATACCACTAGCAAAGTTACCTGCACTGAGGTTGGCATGGCTAAAATTGGCTTTACTAGCATTGATACCCACAGCATTAACGCTGTTTAATTGAGCAAAAGAAAGGTTTGCCCCTTCTAGGTTAGTATTGAGCAAAAGGGCATTGGTAAGGTTACACCCCTGTAGATTTGCCCCCTGTAGGTTTGCACCACTGAGGTTTGCCCTACTCAAGAGACAGTTTGTCATTTGAGCTTTACTAAGATTTGCGTCTTTGAGAATGGAATCATGGAGAAGGGCATAGATTAATTTTGATTCACTAAGGTTGGATTCTGTGAGGTTAGCCGCCCGTAAACTAGCTTCGGTAAGGTTGGATTTGGATAGGTTAGAATTGGTTAGATTAGATGTGATTAGGTTTATTCCTGTTAAATCACCTTGAATGGTGGCATTTTGAAGGTTAGCACCTTTGAGGTTAGTTTCAGTCAATGAGCAGTTAACAAACTCCACTCCGCTTAAGTCGGATTCTTTGAGGTTGGCACGACTTAAGTTTAAGTTACCCATAAAAACTTGACCGTGAAGATCTAATTTTTCAAAGTTAGTTTCTCCTTTTTCATATCTTTCTATTAATTCTTTAATGTCCATAGTGAATATTTTTGATATTAAATTAATTGGTTAATTAGATGATGAGCTATTTTTCGAGATGCCCCTTGATTGCCCATTCTTTTTTTTCCATTTTCGGCTACTAATTGCCAATAGTCTGGATTTTCTAAGGTTGTTTTAATCTTACTTACTATTTCTTCGGGTTTCTCTAGTAGTTGAATGGAATTTCCGAGGAGATAACTTTGATTTTGGGCAAATTTACGGTTAAATTGTGGTCCTTTACCCATAATTGCCATGGCACTTTTCCCCAATCCTACAAATTGTTCGGTAGCTGTTCCCGCCATTGCGATCGCCATGTCACCATAATGAAGACAATCGGCATAGGCACCCTGACTAATACTTAATTTACCTTGTTTTGCAATAAAATTCACTATTTTTTCATCTCTGATGGGAATGGCTGATTTAAGATTGTCTATCCTTTGCCACGGGGGGTTAAGGGCTTCTATAAATGGTTCAGAGGGCAAAGAAGGTGCGATCGCACTCAGGAACAAAAATTGATAATTAGTAGATTCTAAAAGATAATCCACGGCCTTGAGAATAAGTCGCCAATTATCTAGGGCTTCGGGCATTCTCGAACCAGGTAAAAGCACTATTTTTAAATGATCTTCATAGGGATCAAATTCTAGGTTAAAATGATGGTCTGCGATACCATCCATCATGGGATTACCCACATCAAAGGCATTAATCTTAAAGTTTTGGAGACTGTGGGCGGTAATGCTATCCCTCGGAAACACTCCCTTACATCGGGGATGACTCATCAACCATCTTTCCCAAGGATAAAAAACACTGCCAAAAAAACGATCCAAACCATTGGTATGGGGCAACCAACCCTTCTCATTTTTCCATAAATATTCTGATTTTGCCGTGGGTACAAAACTAAATTCTGCCCCACTCAACCAAGCAAAAATTAAGGGTAATATATCCCCCACTGCCAAGATTTTGCCCCCACCCTTTGCCCATTTTTTGACGGCTTTATGTTGAGCCATGGTAAGTTGTATTAAACCCTGTTTCATATCCCCTAACAGTTGTTTTTTGTCCATATAAACAAAACCCCCAGAAGGCATTTGTTTTACGGGGGCTATGATGGGTATATTTGCTTGACGATAAGCAAAACCCTCCCCTACCAAGGGCAAAGAGGCGATCGCCATTTCTGGCTCCATCAACTGTAATTCCTTAATAATTTTAACGGCGATGGTATCCTCTCCATGACCATTACTCAATACTAATAATTTCATTTATAGTCAAAATATGCTGATAGCTTATTAATATTAAGCATTTTTGAGAAAAAAGAAAAAAGAATCAAAAAATTGACAACCAACAAAGGACAATAGACAATGAAACTTCAAATAGTAGCACCGTTTTAAATCGGCCCTGTGTCTTCTTCTATCTAACGCAGAATAAATTATTGCTTATGAAAAACTAGCTATCACTCAATCTTTCAAAATCTATTATCAACCATGGAAATTTTAATTGTAGAAGACGAAAACGAAATCGCTCAACTAATAAACTCCTGCCTAACGAGAGAAGGATTCCATTGTAGTATCGTTTATGATGGCGTATCAGCCCTCGAAAAAGCGAAGGAAATACAGCCCGATTTAATCCTTTTAGACTTGATGTTACCCAAACTAGACGGGTTAGAAGTGTGTAACCGTTTGCGAAATCAACCCCTCGAAAAAGATCCCTATATTCTCATGTTAACCGCCAAAGGAGAAGAAATCGACCGCATCGTAGGGCTTTCTACAGGGGCAGATGATTATTTAGTAAAACCCTTTAGCACCAGAGAATTAGTGGCAAGGGTAAGGGCTTTGTTGCGTCGTAGTTTACGCCATGGGGCAATGCAACAGGCGCAAATATATCAGACTAGCCATTTTAGCGTCAATTTAGATGAACATACTGCCACAAGACAATTAGAGGGAGAAAAAATTGAGGAATTGGATTTAACAGCCCTTGAGTTTAATTTACTGTCCACCTTCGTCAGCTATCCTCATAAAGTGTGGAGTCGCACCCAATTAATTGATAAACTTTGGGGGGCAGATTTTTTTGGGGATGAGAGGGTTGTAGATACTCACATTCGCCGTTTACGTAAAAAGATTGAGATTAATCCAGCCCAGCCGATTTTTTTGAAAACGGTGGTGGGGATAGGATATAAATTTGAAGACTAAAAAACCCCCAAATAATTGAGGGTTTCGACAATAGTTTTTTTATTGCTAAATACTACTGAACAATAATTTTTCCGTTCATTCCAGCACCACGGTGAGGCTCACAATAGTAACTGTATTCCCCAGGCTCATCAAAAGTCGCCTCAAAGGATTCACCAGCGGCAAATGCTAAACCCTTATGGCTTAATGCTGCGGCATTAGGGGCAGAGCTATCAAATACTACGTTATGGGGGGCTAGTTTATTGTTTATCCATTTTACGGTGTCACCAGCTTGGATGGTTACTTCAGCAGGTTGGAAAGCCAACATTCCACTGTCTGCACCCATTTTAACTTCTACGGTGGCAGCATTAGCGGGGGCAGTTGCGGAGATTACTACCATCATGGCTAATACTAAGGAAGATAAAAATAATCCTATTTTCTTAAACATTTTTGCTTGTATTTTTTTTAAATGGTTCTTTATTACTTACGATCATAATATGAAGTTTGACCCGTTGTCAATTATTTGGGTTCAAATATTTTGCGGTTGATCGATTTAGATCCGAATTTTAGTTTAAATGGGCAGCGTCGCTGGTATGTTCAATTACTATCGGGGTTTTTTTCTTCGATATAAAATCTTTTTTTGTCGGTATCAAAAAAAATATCGTAACTTTCTAATTCTTGGGGGGTAGCTTTCAAAAAGTTATCGTACCCTGAGTGTTGGACAAAGCTCGTCTTTTTCAAAATTTGCCATACTTCGTGACGGGGTAAGTATTTTCTTTTTTCTTCGGGAATTATTTTACTAGGTTGTAGTGTTTTGCTATTTTTTGATTTTGATTTTCTTTGTTTATTTAGATGATTATTTTCTAATTCTTCTATTCTGGTAATTAACGGTGCGATCGCCCTTTGCACTATTTCATTAATTTGTTGCTCGTTATAATTTGATTCTGGAGTATTCTGGCAGTTATTTTTATTTGCTAAAAAGTCATCAATTAACGCATTTAATAATGAATTAAGACTGATTTGTTTATTCTGAGAAATATTAGTTAATTCCTCTAAATATACCGAATTAAGTTTTATTAATATCTCTACCTCATCAGAATAATTATTCATAAAAATAAATTTTTTTTAATACTTAATAACTGGTTTGGTTAACCATATAACGGGCTTCTTCATTTACTTCCATAGCTAATCTAAATAACTCTTGGGCAGTGTGTAAGCAGTCATAATCGTAACTCATTGTAAACCTTTGTAATTCCTCAATGGCATCACTAATATGATTTAGACAATAATAACAATTGGCCGCTACTCCAGCATATCGACGGGGATTTGGTTGAGATTTTAAAATAGATTTTCCCCGCTCATAATATCCTTGACAATTATCTAAATAATTACAAAAAATCGACATTAAATCATCATCAAAAGGATCTGCTGATAGTTCATCTAATTCATCTTCTAAAGGATTAATTATCTCCTCAATAAGATAGTTTAAAGGTGCATAAACATTATTTAACCATTCAAATTGAGATATATCTTGGGCTTGGTGCGATCGCCTTTCGGCGTGATAATATTGGGAAGCAGATTCACTTTTAGATTGTCGATAATTAACCGAATTATATTGTTTATTTGCTAAAGTGCGATCATAATTCAAGCGATTTTTTTGATCTCCCAACACCTCATAAGCCGCATTAATCTTGATAATTTCCTCATGATTAGCCGTTTCCTCTTGGCTATCAGGATGATACTTCTTCACCAAGCGACGGTAAGCCCGTTTAACTTCTTCGGCAGAAGCAGAAGATTGTATTTCTAAAATTTGGTAATAGTCCATAAAAGGAAATCTCAATAAAGTGTCAGGAAATCAATTTAAAATAATTAGACTTCAATAAAAAAATCCCGTAATAGGCAATAGTAAAAACAACAATTAAACACCCAAATATTCAAGTGTCAATTATTAAAAGTCTTTAAACAAAGGAGTACTAAGATAACGTTCGCCAAAACTAGGTTGAATCATCACAATAATTTTATCCTTATTTTCTGGTCTTTGAGCCAATTTTATGGAGGCAGCCAGCGCAGCCCCAGTGGAAATACCTGAGAGGATACCTTCCTCCCTTGCCAACCTTCTACCATAATTAATCGCCTCATCATCGGTGACAGTAATCACCTCATCAATCAAATCAACCCTCAAAACCTCTGGAATAAATCCAGCCCCAATTCCTTGTATTTTGTGAGAACCTGGTTTATTTCCCGAAATTACAGCACTATTCACAGGTTCTACTGCAATAGTTTTAAATTCTGGCTTTTTGCTCTTAATTACTTCACTAATACCTGTAATTGTTCCTCCAGTACCTACCCCCGCCACCAAAAAATCAACTTTTCCATCAGTATCTTCCCAAATTTCAAGGGCAGTAGAAAGACGATGAATTTCAGGATTCGCAGGGTTATTAAACTGTTGCAACATATAAGCATGGGGCATGATTTCCACAATTTCCTGTGCCCTAGAAATACAACCACGCATCCCCAAACTACCAGGGGTTAACTCCAATTTTGCCCCAAAAGCCCTCAACATAGATCTTCTTTCCTCACTCATGGTTTCAGGCATAGTTAAAATTAATTGATAACCTTTGGCGGCTGCTGCCATGGCAAGGGCTATTCCTGTATTTCCAGAAGTCGGCTCAACTAAAATAGTTTCATTTGGGGTAATGAGTCCAGCTTTTTCCGCCGCATTTATCATGTTTACCCCAATTCTATCTTTTACCGAAGCTGATGGGTTCATTCCTTCTAGTTTTACCAATATATCTGCCCCACATCCTTCTGCTTGGGGAATACGGTTTAATCTCACTAAAGGAGTTTTGCCAATTAATTCGGTAATATTTTGAGCGACTTTCATCTTTTTTTTACTTATGATCCAGTGGTATCTACATTATTGATCATACCGAGAACTGTAACTTATACCAATTATTCATAAACTTAAATTCTCACAAAATCATTACTGATTATCCTTGACGTAATTTCTGTCTCCCTAAATTTACCTAACTTCACCTAGAATTAAACAAAAAGTTAGAATTTAGATTAAGATATTGTCTTGATTGTTATAAAATTTCGGAGTTAATCGCAAAATGGGGTTTTTTGATCGTTTTTCTGAATCTCAAGACATGGGCATTGACTTAGGCACAGCCAATACCTTAATTTATGTACCAGGCAAAGATATTGTCTTAAATGAGCCTTCTGTGATTGCTGTAGATATAGAAAAACAAGTCACTGTTGCTGTGGGAGAAAGTGCTAGAAATATGTTAGGGCGCACCCCTGCCTCTATAAAAACTATCCGTCCTCTCAAGGATGGGGTGATTACGGATGTGAAGGTTACGGAGATGATGCTGAGGGAGTTTATCAGGAAGGTTAAGGGTAATAATTCGTTAAGTCGTTCTCGTATTATTATTGGTGTACCCAGTGGTATTACTTCTGTGGAAAGAAAAGCAGTGGAGGAGGCCATGGAAAGTTCAGGCTCTGGGGGCATTGAGAATATAGAATTTATTGATGAACCTATTGCGGCTGCCATTGGGGCTGGTTTGCCTGTGGAGGAGGCTGTGGGTAGTATGATTGTGGATATTGGTGGTGGTACTACGGAAGTGGCGGTATTGAGTTATCAGGGTATTGTTTATAGTGATTCTGTGCGGGTTGCGGGGGATGAAATTAGTGATTCTATTGTCCGTCATCTCAAGAAGGTTTATAACCTTATTATTGGCGAGCGCACCGCAGAACAAATTAAGATAGAATTAGGTTCGGCCTATCCTGGTGATCATGATCAGAAGGAAATGGAAATCAGGGGTTTATATATGGTAAGTGGTTTACCCAAAACTGTTACTATCTCCTCTGAGGAAATTAGGGGTTGTATTTCTGAGCCTGTGGGGGTTATCGTTGAGGCTATCAAGAAAACCCTAGAAAGGACTCCTCCTGAGTTGGCGGGGGATATTATTGATAGGGGAATCATGCTCGCAGGTGGTGGTGCTTTGTTGCGAGGCATTGATAGTTTAATTACTAATGAAACGGGTATCATTACTCACATTGCCCCTAATCCTTTGCAGTGTGTTGTTTATGGTACTGGTAAGGTTTTGGAAGATTATGACAGGTTGGCAAGGGCTAGTCGCAAAAGATCTTAATTTACTTAAAAACTCTATTTTTGATTTTCTTTATTTGCTAAATAGCTATTTTTATATAGTTATTTGTTACTATATAACAAACAATTTGTTCATTGTTTAAATAAAATTTTTACATAGTTTTAAGTATAGAAAATATTTAAATATACAAAGTGAAAATATGTTTTAGGTTGATTTAAATTATTTTTTGTGATAGATAGTTTAGGTTTTAATTGTTACTAAATTTAATGGTATTGTGAGAATAATTCGGCGTTGGTGGCTCAAAAAAGGTAGTCAATTTATATGGAGTTTGGTGGCTTTGGCGATCGCATTTGCATTTTATCAAACCCAAGGGGCATTAATAAATGAAGTCCTTTATGGTGCATCTTCTATTTTCCGTTATGACATTAGTGTAGAACAAGAAAGGCTATATGGCGATCGCCTTGTACAACAATTGGAAAACGAAATTAACCAATTGCAAATCCAAAATAGACAATTAAGGGAAATAGTAGATTATAAAAACCAAAATCCAAACAACATAGTAACGGCGAGAATTATCGGCAGAAGCCCCGATTCTTGGTGGCAAATTGTTACCATTGATGCTGGGGCAAATCAAGGCATCGAAGAGAATAATCCCGTTATGGCCATTGGTGGCTTGGTAGGAAGAATTACCCAAGTTACTCCCAATACCAGCCGAGTATTGCTCATTAGTGATTATAATAGCCGTGTGGGCGCTACCCTTAACCGCACTGGTTATCAAGGTTTTATCAAAGGGCAATCTACCCAAATCGGCATTATGGAATTTTACGAAAAAGTAACTGATGTGGAGGAAGGAGATTTGATTACTACTTCTAATCTAAGCACTCTTTTCCCCCCTGATATTCCCATCGGTAAAGTTGTTTCTCTTAATATTAACCGTAGCCCAGCCCCCGAAGCAGAGATAGAATTTACTGCCCCCGTGGACTTTCTAAACTGGGTAATGGTAATGACTAATTAAGAATTAAGAATTAAGAATTAAGAATTAAATCATTCTTCATCAAGACGTAATAGTTTGCGATAAAATTTTTGAGAAAAATCTGTTTTACGGGAAGATTGAAACTCTTTTATTAATAATATTAAAAACTGTAAAAATTCAGAATTAGGTAAATTAATTTCATAACTTAAATCAGCACTGCCATCAAACTGTAAACGACATCTAGTCAACTCCGAAGGTAAACGAGAAACATACCAAATTGCTACAAAAGGAATACTATCACCGCCATCAATAATTCTTTCCCCTTCTAAATATCCTTGTTGATATAATGCGAGAGCATAGGGTAGAATTTCCTGCTGTTCTCTGGAATAATAGGGTTGATACATCAAGGTATCGGCTTTGGTGGCGGGTTGTAACTTTTCAATGGTAGCCATAGACTTTTTTGGGTAACAATACGATCATGGAAGTTATCAATCCTTAATTGTACCCTTTTCTTTGGGTCAAAATAGCTTATTCTTTCACTTTTTCATTACATTATGGTCATTCCTTCTCCCCCTCGTTATCTTGTCAGTGTCGCACCGATGATGGATTATAGCGATCGCCATTTTCGCTACATTATGCGTCAGATGACCAAAAAAAGCCTACTTTATACAGAAATGATCAATACTCAAGCCATTATACATGGCGATCGCCCTAAATTATTAGATTTTTCCTTGGCTGAAAAACCCGTCGCCCTACAACTAGGGGGAGACAACCCTGCCCAACTGGCAGAATGTGCCAAAATTGTCGAGGATTGGGGCTATGACGAAGTTAATCTTAATGTGGGTTGCCCTAGTTCGAGGGTACAAAGTGGAAATTTTGGAGCTTGTTTGATGGCACAACCGCAAAAGGTTGCCGAGTGCATCGAAGCCATGACGAAGGCTGTTAATATTCCTGTTACGGTAAAACACCGCATCGGTATCGATAACCAAGATAGTTATGAACATATGGCAAACTTTGTTAAAGTTGTTGCTGAGGCAGGATGTCAGAGGTTTGTTGTCCATGCCCGAAAAGCGTGGCTACAGGGTTTAAGCCCCAAGGAAAACCGTAATATTCCTCCCCTACGTTATGAGGATGTATATCACCTAAAACGGGATTTTCCTCACCTCATCATCGAAATTAATGGCGGTATTACTACCCTTGAACAAATTAAGGCTCAATTTCCCATGGTTGACGGGGTGATGATAGGGAGGGTTGCCTGTGATAATCCCTATGTTTTAGCTTCCCTTGACCAAGAAATTTATGGAGATGATACCCCTATTAAAACCAGAGAGGAAGTTATTGAGAGTGTTTTAGAGTATGTGGATTCTTGGGGCGATCGCCATGTAAAATTAAATACTATCATGCGCCATCTGTTGCAAATTTTTGCAGGGCAACCAGGGACAAAAATATGGAAACGTCACCTCACGGAAAATGGTTATAACCCCGATGCTAATTCTCAGTTAGTGAGGGAAGCATTATCTTTGAGGGAATTAGTTAATAATTGATACCAAATCCTATTCTAATCAGGGCTGGGAAGAGGGAATGGGGAACGGGGAACAGTTTTTGAAGGTTTATCGTTATACATTGATAACTGTAGTTTAGACTAAATGGAAAGTGGAGCAAGGAAGGACAAGACATAAAAGAAAAATAGAGAGAAAATATAAATAAGCAAAAATAAAATCTTCTCTCTATGAACAAATATAGCAGACTGGAAAATTTCCGTCATGACACCTATGAAATGTTAGTCAAAGGTAAAGATGCCACTTTTCAATTGATGGATAGTGTTATGACCACGGAAAATGCTCGTAGTTTGGCAGATTTTTCTTTATCACCTTTTTTCCATCGGCAATGGTGTAGTACCTATGAAGCCATAAAAGATTGTCGTCCGAACAGCAACAAATTGATGAAACGATATATTCAAGAAATAGACACCTTAGAATATACATTACTAGGTATAGATCATACTCAGTGGAAGTTTGAAGATAGTCCCACCATGAAAGATAGAGGTTATCAATATTCTTCGTCATCCATCAATTCATCGGTCATAGGACAAGGATATAGCACCATCGCTTGGTTACCACCATTGAATGAGAAAGGAAGTTGGGCATTACCTTTAAGACATGAAAGAATCACATCCTTTGAAAATCCTCTGGGTAAAGCAACATGGCAACTAAGGCAAGTGTGTAGAAAATTGCCAGAAAATAAACCGAAATTGGTGGTGTTGGATTGTGAGTATGGCAATGGCAAATTTATTAAGCAAACCGCAGATATTGAAATCAGTAAGTTGATTAGAGTACGTTCTAATCTATGTCTTTATGGTAATCCTCCAGCCTATAGCGGTAGAGGCAGACCGAAAAAACATGGGGCAAAGTTGAAATTAAATCAATGTGACCATTTTCCCCATGCCCATGAAATATTAGAAATGGAAGACTCATCCCTAGGAACAATACGGATGAGTAAATGGAAAGAACTTCATTTCTACAATGCCCCTTCACAAAAGCTAACCCTGTTTAAAATTGAACGATTGAAGCAGAAAAAAACTGGTGCTTTACATCGCCCACTGTGGTTAATCTGGGTGGGAGAGCAATTTTTATCTTCTTCCAATATTTGGATTCAATACAGCCGACGATTTGGTGTGGACCACTGGTATCGTTTCGCCAAGCAAAGATTACATTGGACGTTACCCCATTTTCGCACCCCTGAGAGTTGTCAAAGGTGGAGCAATTTAATTGTCAATATTACTTGGCAGTTATGGTTATCCAAGGATTTAGTCAAAGAATATCATCTGCCATGGCAAAAACCTCAACAGAATTTAACCCCCGGAAGAGTGGCTCTGTCTATGACTTCATTATTGATGGACATTGGAAGTCCTACCCTTTCTCCTAAAAGTCGGGGAAAATCCCATGGCTGGCCTAAAGGTCGAAAAAGAAACAAAGCTAAAGTTTATCCTACGGTTAAAAAGCGTTTATCTAAGACTAAAAAAAGACCAAAAAAATAACTTTTAAGCCATTATTAAATTCATTTATAGCGTTTTTGAGCTAATCTTTGTTAGCTTACTTATTCTCTTACAATTTTTTCTTAGTCTAAACTACAGTGATAAGCTAATCATCTCTATTTTAAGTTAACTCATAGGTAATAGGTATCTAAAGTAATTTCTGACATTCTTGGGCGGCACGATGCAAGAGAGAATGACGATAAACTAACTCATTAATATCTTTACTGTAACCCCCTCCTATTACACAGGCGACGGGATAACCTTGGGCTAAACAGGTGCTTAAAACTTGCATTTCCCGTCTATATATCCCTGTTTCTGTGAGGCAAAGTTTGCCGAGACGATCGCCCCTATGGGTATCTACACCGCCATCGTAGAGGACTATATCAGGTTTTATTTCTTGCAAAAGAGAGGGCAAATGGGAGGCGAGAATTTGTAGATAACCGTCATCATCCAAGCCCATGGGCAGGGGAACATCTAAATCACTGGTTTGTTTACGGTAGGGAAAGTTGGCATCACAGTGCATAGAAAAGGTAAACACCCTCGGCTCATTTTTGAAGGTGTAGGCGGTGCCGTCTCCTTGGTGAACATCTAAATCAACAATCAAAATTTTTTTTACTAATTTAGTTTCTAGTAAATGACGAGAGGCGATCGCCAAATCATTAAAAATACAAAACCCCGAACCGTACTCTGGAAAGGCGTGGTGGGTGCCTCCTGCTGTGTTACAACATAAACCATGTTCGAGGGCTAATTTGGCGGTTAAAACGGTTCCTGCTACCGCTGTACAGGTTCTTTTTACTAACCCTTCGCTCCACGGTAAGCCTATGCGTCGTAGGGCTTTAGGATCTAATGTACCATCACAATATTTCTGCACATAGTCGGGATGATGGACTAATTGTAAAGTCTCGGCGGTGGCCATGGAGGGGGCATAGGTAAGGGTTGGGGTGGTGATACCATCATGGAGTAGCAATTCATAGAGCAACTTAAATTTGGGCATGGGAAAGCGATGCTCTTGGGGCAGAGGGGTTACATAATTGGGGTGATAGACGACAGGTAAACTCATCTAGTAATTGATAATTGATAGTGGATAATTGATAATAGGGGTAGTTAAATTTTTGAGAATAGCTATAATGAGCGATCGCACTTCCTTGGAACAATTATTACAGGCTATTGCCCAAGGGGAAGTATCTCCCCAAGAGGGTTTAGAAAAGTTACAGTATTTAAGTTTTCAACCCTTAGAAGATTTTGCCAAAATTGATCATCATCGTCAATTGCGTACGGGTTTCCCCGAGGTGATTTGGAGTCAGGGCAAAACCCCCAGCCAAATTATTCAAATTATGAACGCCATGCGATCGCACGGTAGCCCTTTAATTATGACCACCCGATTAGAGCCAGAAGTGGCAGATATTATCTCCCTCGAAGTGCCTAATCTACGCTATTACCCCATGGCAAAAATAGGGGCGATCGGACAAATAGAACAAACATACCAAGGAAAAATCTCTATCCTCACCGCAGGTACCGCCGATTTACCCGTAGCCCAAGAATCCGCCATTACCGCCGAATTATGTGGCTTTAAAGTAGAAAGACTCTGGGATGTGGGAGTGGCAGGAATCCATCGACTCCTAAGCCATCGCCATATCATCGATAACGCCGACGTGTTGATTGTGGTAGCAGGAATGGAGGGGGCATTACCTAGCGTGGTGGCTGGTATGGCAAATTGTCCTGTCATTGCCGTACCTACTAGCATCGGCTACGGCACAAGTTTTGGAGGAGTAGCCCCTTTACTAACTATGTTAAACTCCTGTGCAACGGGAATGGGAGTGGTAAATATCGACAACGGTTTCGGAGCCGCCATGTTGGCAGGGCAAATCCTACGACTGGCTAACCGATTGAGCAAATAAAAAAGGAAGGCAACAATTTGCCTTCTAATGATGGAGTCTGGGTTGACGAGAATTTAATCATCTAAAATTTTTTCTACCCTTTCTAATTGCCATAAAATTTGGTTGCCTTCACGCCTAACCCTAGAAATAATCCAATTGCGCCAAGCCCATTCTTCTCCCCTACTGGTAACGGCACTGGCATTTATATCCATTAAATCAGCTAACTCTGAGCTAGTGATCAAATATCCATTACGAGAAATTTGTTCAGCAATGTGCAAAGTGTCGATGGTATTTTTGAGTTGTTTTACTCTTTCATCACGATTTAGAGATTGCTCTTCTAAGGCGTTATTATAAGATTCGTTCATAATTTTATAATAGTAAAAATTGCTACAGTTTGCTGATTTGTTTAGATAACGTTAATGTCATGATAAAACATTCTTTTCAAATTGGGACAATTTTATTCTTTGATTTTATCTATATTCGTCCATTTATATCTTAGTTAATGTTGATCTATTATCTTTTTCTAGTTGTTTTCTAGGATTTTATTACTTAATTTAATTATGATTATTCAGCTACAAAATTTTTTTTATTCTTTGATAAAAAGATTACCTAGGGCTTGATGAAAAACTCAGACCAAGAAATGGGGGAAATAATGAATAATGGAACTTTTTGTGTACGAATATTTCAACTTACTCCTGTATGGACGTAAGATTTTACGTCCTCTAACATTAAAGCCAGTGACCAAATTCTTCGAGGAAAGTATCGTTAATGATGGAAGCTCGAATTTTATTGGTAAAGTTGATCATTTCGTGGATGTTGTGGAGAGAAATGAGAATATAACCCAGCATTTCGTGGGCGCGTAGGAGGTGGTTAAGATATGCCCTACTAAAATTTTTACAAGTATAACAGCTACATTCTGGATCAAGAGGGCCAAAATCTTCTTTAAATCGTGCGTTTTTGATATTCCAGCGCTCCCCTTGCACCAAGGCAGCACCATGTCTGCCCACTCGGGTAGGAATGACACAATCAAATAAATCGATACCAGAGGCGATCGCAATTACCATCTCTTTATAAGTACCCACACCCATTAAATAACGGGGTTTATGGACGGGTAAAAGGGGCGTTGTTTGACGGACAATTTCATGGATAAGCTCAGGTTTTTCTCCCACACTTACCCCCCCAATGGCATAACCAGGTAAGTCTAACCCTGCCAAATCATGGGCGGCTTGGTTGCGTAAATCTTGAAAAATTCCCCCTTGCACAATGCCAAAAAGAGCTTGGGTATCGGGCTTTTGGTGGGCATCCATACAGCGTTTTAACCAGCGGTAAGTCCTATCAGTAGCAGTAATTACCTCCTCCCTTGTAGCGGTAGCGGGGGGGCATTCATCAAACGCCATAATCACATCGGCACCGAGCGCATTTTGAATGTGGATGGAATGTTCGGGAGTCATGTTGATAATTTGTCCATCCTTGGGAGAGCGAAATTTAACCCCTTCTTCGCTAATTTTGCGCATTTTGGCAAGGCTAAATACCTGAAAACCCCCTGAATCCGTGAGAATGGGTTGTTCCCAATTCATAAAACCATGTAACCCCCCTGCTTTACTGACAATGTCTTCCCCTGGGCGAATATGCAGGTGGTAAGTGTTACCCAAAATCATTTGGGCATGGGCATCTTTTAGTTGGGCGGGGGTAATACCTTTTACGGTACCCACCGTACCCACGGGCATAAATTTGGGGGTTTCAACAATGCCGTGAGGGGTGTGGAATATTCCTGCACGAGCTTTGGTATGAGAGCAGGAGGCAACGGAGGTGTATGAAAAGTTCACTATGTGTTTCGGGATGGTTAATAGAATAATTCTATTTTATTGTCAATTGTCCATGGTTTATTGTCAATTATCCCTCTGTGCTACTTTTCTTGACAGTTTCGGGTTAAAAATCATCGTCCAATTGTACGTCTAGTTTGGCGGCTAAAACTTCGTTGAGCATTGCTTCCAAACTTTCAAAACTGAAATCTTTTGCCGCACAAGAGTCTTGACTGGCTGCTACGAGGGGAATGAGGGTAAGGGTGCGATTGTCTTGGACGAGGTTAAAATGAGCTTCTTGGGGAGATACTTGATTGATTTGTAGGTAGTCAAAACTTTGAATGTTGATGTAGAGACTGCTGTTGACTACCATAGTGGCTTGAGTGGCATCGTTGAATACTTCTAGTATCCATCCTTTTCCTTGGTTTTGTACTCTGCCATCGAGGGTGTGAATATAGCGAACTTGGGTTAAGTCATTTATTAATTTTTTGATGTCTTCTTTGTTAACTAGAATGCCAGACTCAATAATACATGGTGCTGGTAGTGGACAATAGTTCTGATGATTTTTCATAATTGTTAACCCTTTTTTTTCGCTCTTACTATATTGTTTGGTAGTCAATTAATCTATGTCTTAACACATAAATAAAAACTCTGACTTAATTCTATTTTTTCTTTCTTAAGTTGACACAATTTTCTTTTTATTTAATCATTGTGTTTATGGTTATGATGAAAGGGCGATCGCCACTTATGTTTGACAGGGTTATCTGTTGTCTATGGTCGCCTTAATTTTTCTGACTTTGGTAAAAACAGATCAGTTATCTGTTTTGTTTTTATGGTTTACCAATGAGCCTGATTTTTTTCATCCACCGTCTTAAGATTTCTCTTTTTGATCTTTTCTCAGATCAGATGTTTTTATTTTTTACGGTATGCTACGACACAATCTTAACTTAAAATATCATTTTTGTTCAGGTATTTTAACGTTTTTTTTCAGTTTTCTTGAAATTATTTATTCTTAATGATAATAATTCTTAATTCGTTTCTAAGTGCGATCGCCTTTTACACCATAATTCCAATTCCTAAAGGGCTAAATTTAAATTTTCAGAAAATACCTCTATGGTTAGGATGGATTGGGTTATTGATTGGTGGTTTATTGATCGTAACTGATTTTTTGCTCTCGAGTTTATCTATGCCCCCTCTTACCAAAGCAGGATTAGTGGTGGGGGCATGGGTATATATTACAGGGGGGTTACACCTAGACGGGGTAATGGATACGGCGGATGGTTTGGCAACCCAAAACCCGGAAAAACGTTTAGAAGTAATGGCGGACAGTGTGACAGGTGCTTATGGGGTGATGGCTGGTATTTTTGTCCTCGGTTTGAAGATATTTGCCCTCAGTGAAATGACTTCTATGATTTATCTGGCGATACTTTTGGCTACTTCCTGGAGTCGTTGGGCACAACTAAGTGCGATCGCACTTTACCCTTATCTCAAAGAAAAAGGCAAAGGACAATTTCTCAAACAATCCTTAAATCTTCCCCAAGATTGGCTTCTGGGTAGTCTATTCATCATCCCCCTGATTTTGCTACAAATTTTTATCTACCATCAACCATGGCAAACTATTTTATTGCTCAACTTTTTATGTTTAACCACTGCTTTAGCTGTGGGAGGTTGGTTTAACTGGCAACTAAAAGGGCATACAGGAGACACCTACGGCGCCACGGTAGAATGGACAGAAGTTTTTATATTATCCAGTCTAACCATCTTTTTTGCTTAACCTTTTTTACACAGTATTTCCCCCCATCACTCACAGGAAAAGAGAATTAGGGGGATTAAAATGTTAACGATAGTCTGGACTTTGAATATCCTTTAAACGGGCTTCAGGGCGTAAAAATCGGTCTAATTGTTGCTCATAAAACTGACGATTTTTTAATAAATTTTCTGGGTTTTCATCATCTAAAGGATGACAGGTTGCCGTGCGTAGGGCTTGAATTACCGCAGAAGTTACATTGTACATCGAGCGCTGGAAAGTTACCCCCAATTGAATTAACATATCTTCTTCTCCTCGGCAATGTTGACGGTAATAATCCACCAGATAAGGGGGCAAGAAATGCAACATATCATCCATCAAGAGAGTGGGAGGAATACCAGCACCACCCACAGGAAAAACATCTGCGTATAAAATACCATAGTGAAATTCTTTTTGGTTTTGTGGCACTTGACGGGCTTGGGCATTGTAGGATTTTGTACCACGGAAGGGGGAGGTGCGATAGAATACTGATTCCACATAGGGTAAGGCGGCATCATTTAACCAGTTAAAGCCTTTACTTTTGGGGATGATTTCATAACACTTTCCACCGATATAGGCATGGTGATAAATGGGGCGACTCGCCACCGCAAAAATACCATTAACTAAAAAGTCCATGGCTTCTTTTACGGTAGTCATTTTTCCTTCATCATATAAATCAGACATTTCCAAAAATACTGGACACATTACCTCCCAAAACAATCCTAAATTGGAATAATAAGATAATTGTTTTACCTGTTCTAAAAACATATCAGGAAATAGCTTATATACACCTAACATAACGGGGTTAGATTTAAAGTAAGCCTTAATAGCTATATCTGCATTGTTACGATATTCTTCAGTGTCTAAATAAGCATCAAAACCTCCCATATTCATATCTTTTCCATGCCAAAACATAGCTCTCATACAGGCTTCTGCAAATTCCATATTAATGCGATCGTGCAATAAATGATGAAATAATTTTGGCATTTTGGTAGTCTTACCTTTACTCATAAATTCCAGCAATTCTGGGTGTGCAGATGCTTTTCCTCGCCATACTTGTAAATCTGCATTTTCCCCTGCATAATGGTTAGGCATATCTAAATATTCTTTAGATATAAAGTATTTAAAAAAGGGAAAAGGATTAAGAAAAACTTTCTCAGCAATGTAGAGTAAGTCACGCCAATAAAAGTCCATAGGAATGGCGTATGCTTTGTAAATACCGATAATTTGTTTTAAGTTTTCGGGGGTATCTGGTAACATCGACTGCCCAGCCTCAAGGCGATGGACAATTTCAGCAAAGGGATGATTAGATGGGGGTAATTTGGTTTGGTTGATGGTATTCATGGTTTTAAATTAATATGATTTTTTGTTCAATATTGTTATTAAGGTGGGCAAGAGGTAAGAGGCAAGAGGCAAGGGGTAAGAGGCAAGGGGCAAGGGGTAAGAGGCAAGGGGCAAGGGGCAAGGGGCTTAAGCCCCTTGTTATATCAAGTCCGAGTAATCAGTTATAACAAAGATCACTTTTTGCCCCCTAAATCCCCCAATTTTGAGGGACTTTTTACCTTTAATTAAGGTGTGCTAAACAAATCGGAATATAGAATTATTAGGGATTTTAAAATATTAATAGTATTGAAAATGTGTAACAAAGTAATTATCCATTCTCAACTATCAATTATCAATTATCAATTACCCTAATTAAGCATGGTTAGCCATGTGGGATTTATGCCTAAAAAGACGATTAAAACGGTTAAAACAATGGCGGGGATTCTTTCGCTAACTTGTACTTTGGGTAAATAACCTGTGCTATTTTCCATACGTCCAAAAAAGACTTGATTAAGGAGAATAACGAAGTAAACGGCAGTTAAGCCAGTGGCAATGAGACAGATAAGGGTATAGATGGGAAAGACACTAAAACTACCTTGGAAGGTAAGAAATTCGCCCACAAATCCTACCATGCCGGGGATTCCTGCGCTTGCCATGACAGCGGTAATCATCAAACCTCCCACAAAAGGTAAACCTCGGTAGGGATTCATTAAGCCATGGAGTTGGTTAATGTCACGGGTGTTGGTTTTGTCTTCGAGGATTCCTGCAAGGTGGAAGAGGAGGGCAACGATTAAACCATGGGCAAACATTTGACAGATGGCACCAATAATGGCTAAGTCGGTGGCAGCAGCGGTGGCTAAGACGACAAAGTTGATATGGGCAATGGAGGCATAGGCTATCATCTTCTTGATGTCGGTTTGGGAGATGGCGATGAGGGAGGCATAAATGGCACTAATGACGGCGAGGATGGCAAGGTAGGGGGTAATATTTACCCATGTTTCGGGGAATAATCCTAAGCCAAAACGGATTAAGCCATAGGTGCCTAGTTTGGAGACGATACCCCCTAGTAACATGGATACGGGGGTTGATGATTCGGTGTAAGCATCGGGCAGCCATGTATGGAGGGGAATAATGGGGATTTTGATGGCGAAGCCGATAACGATGGTAATGAGGATAATTATTTGTTTGGCGAGGGGCAGAAGATTAGTTTGAATGTTGTTGTAGTCGAAACTGTTGATGTCGCTAAGGAATACAAGGGCAAGGAAGCCTGTTAATACAAAAATACCTGAAAAGGCGGTGTAAAGTAGATATTTTGTTGCTGCGTAGCTTCCTTTTTTGTTTCCCCAAATGGATATTAATAAATAAATGGGTACTAATTTGACTTCATAAAAGATGAAGAATAGGAGTAGGTTTTGGGCGATTAATGCACCATTGACGCAGGAGGCGAGGAGTAGGATGAGGATGTAATATAGGGTAGGTTTGGTGAGGGTTTTTGTACCTGATTCACTACTATAGATGGCGAGGGTGATTAGAAGGCAGTTTAAGATTACTAGAGGTAATGATAAACCATCGATCGCACTTACATAATT
This sequence comes from Cyanobacterium sp. IPPAS B-1200, assembly GCF_001747005.2. NCBI lineage: Bacteria > Bacillati > Cyanobacteriota > Cyanophyceae > Chroococcales > Geminocystaceae > Cyanobacterium > Cyanobacterium sp. IPPAS B-1200. The sequence goes on along the minus strand of NZ_CP182899.1, from coordinate 2,997,789 downwards.
TAAGCCGACAAAGGGCAACCATTCATATAGGGTTTGATATTGTAATTGGTTACTGGCATAATCAAAATTGTAGCTAATATAAAGGCTGGTTATTAAGGTAATAATGGCGGAAATTAAAGCTATATTTTGGCTCTGTTTTCCTTTGAATATATTTGCTGAAATTCCAAGGGCGATCGCCCCTATTATGGGAATTATTACTAATAAGTTTAACATGGGTTTTATTAATGGATAATTTCAAATTGATAATTGATAGTTGATAATTGATAATAAGGAATAGTATTTTTTTAGTATTAAATGAGGTTATTAAAACCATTCCCCGTTCCCCATTCCCTATTCTCTTATCTTAAATTGATAAACCGAAAATAAGGGCAACAAAGATTAATCCTAAAAGGATAGAAAAAATATATAACTGAGATTGTCCAGAGGTACTATATTTTAAAGTTTGTCCCCCGAAAAGGGTGGTAATACCCACTAAATTAACTACCCCATCTACAATGTATTTATCACACCAACTAGCCACTTTTGCAGTGGAATTTACCAGAGCAATAATGGTTACTTTATAGATGTCTTGAATGTATAAATCATTAGCGAATAATTTTTGGATTGATTGGGGTACTAAGTTAATAATAGAATCAGGTGATTTTCTAGTATAAATAACAGCGGAAGAAATAATACCAATGATGGTAAAAATAGCTAAAGTAATCCCTGTATTGAGATTTAATACAATTAGGTTAAACTGATCAAAAATCAAGGGTAAATGTAAGGCATACCCCATTAAAATCATCATAGGAATTATCATCGGCCATAAAACTTCGGGGCTACGCATGGACATTTGTTTTGCTTCTCCCAGAAAAACAAGACAAAAAACCCTCATCAGGCTAAAAGCCGTTAAACCATTTACCAGTGCAATTATCACCATCAGGGGAAAACTTACTTCTACCGCCAAACGACTTAGTATCCAAAATCCCCCAAAAGGTGGCATGGAGGTTAACGCTACCATTCCCACTAATAAACCGATACCACAAAAAGGACGACGGGACCACAAACCGCCCAACTGAGTAACATCTTGGGTGATACTATTGAGGATAATCGCCCCCATACTTGTATATAACAGTGCCATGGCGATCGCATATACCACAATCAACAGTAAAGCAGTTTGAGGATGGTCTGTACCTACCGCAATAAACACCAAGCCCATATAAGCACTTACAGTATAGGACAGGATTCTTTTTAGGTCAACCTGTGCGATCGCAATTAAACTCGCCAATACCGCCGTCACACTACCAATTACTAATACAGTCTCCGAAGCAATGGGGGATAACTCCAACACAGGCTGTAACTGAATCAAAACATAAGCCCCCGTCGCCACTACGATAGAATTACGCAAAATAGAAGCAGGTAAAGGCCCTTCCATCGCCTCATCAAGCCATAACTGTAAAGGAATTTGGGCGCATTTTGCCAAAGGTCCAGCGATCAAACCAAAGCAAAGTACAGTTATGATAGTAGGATTAACATCTGCCGTCTTTGCCCAGATACCTAAATCAGTGTAATTCCATGTTTTCGAGAGAGGATACAAAGCAATTACGCTCATTAATAGTAAAATATCCCCTACCCTTTTTGTCCAAAAAGCATCCCTTGCCCCAGAAACTACCAAAGGTTGGGCAAACCAAAAACCTACCAATAAATAAGTACCGAGGGTGAGAATTTCCAGATATACATAACTGAAAAAGAGAGAATTACATAAAGCCAAGCCCCCCATTCCCGCCTCAAAAAATCCCATCAAAGCGAAAAATCTCGCCCAACTCCAATCCATCTCCAAATACCCCACCGCATACAGTTGAGATAATACATTTAATCCTGTAATTAATACCAAAGCCCCCACACTGACAGCAGACACCCGTATATCAAAAGAGATAGTTAAATCTGCTGCCTGCAACCAAACAAAACGAATATCTTGGGGCGAAATATCCCATATTTGATACAAAGCGATAACGCTGTGAAGGAATGCCAAAGAAGTCATTAACAAATTCACATAACCCGCAGGGCGCGAACCTGTTTGACGAATAATACCAGGTGACCACAATAAAGCTACAATTCCCCCTATAAGGGTATAGCAAGGAATAAACCAAATAGTATCCTTGAAAAAGTCCATGATGTTAGTAGTTATAAATTTTGAAAATAATATTTAACAATTTTTAGTCTAGAACTTAAAAACTCTTATCATGCAATAGGTATCATTTTATTTACTTTTTTTGCCATTTACAAAATAAAAAATAAACGCTATACATTACTTTAATAAAGAAAGCTATTAACCATGAGTGTGGGCTAAATTAAATTGTTTTTCAGCAGTATAATTAATGCTTTCAGCAATAAGATAATCTAAAAAAGTTTTAGCTACTACTGATAGTTTTTTGCCTGATAAATAGGTGACATACCAACTTTCTTGAATGGGAAAATTTTTCACATCCAAAATACATAATTCTTCATAACAACTAGAAGTTAAAGTATGCTTAGAAAGCACTGAAAGCCCTAAACCGCCCATAATAGCTTGTTTAATAGCCTCATTACTGCCTAATTCTAGGCGTACTTGAATATCCAATTTGTTATCATCAAATATTTTTTGAATTACCTTTCTAGTATTAGAACCAATCTCCCTTAAAATAAAAGGAAAAGGTTGTAATTCCTCTAAAGAAATATTTTTTTGATTGCTTAAAATATGATTTTTTGGAGCCACCACCACCAGAGGATTATCTAAGAAAGCATATCTTTCCAAATCAATATCTTCAGGGGGTTTACTGAGGATATATAAATCATCTTTATTGTCCAACATTCTTTGATGGATTTGTTGATGATTGGTAACTTGTAAAGATATATCTACATGGGGATAAAGTTGGCAAAAAGAGCCTAATAAACGAGGAACAAAATATTTTCCTGTGGTAACGACTGTTAAACATAGTTTTCCTTCCTTTACACCCTTTAAATCAGCCACTGTCATCTCAAAATTATCAAGTCTTGCAAAAATCTCATGGCAAGTATTTAATAATTCTTCCCCAGCATTTGTCAAATAAAGTTGTTTTCCTATTTGCTCAAATAATGGTAATCCTACCGTTTGAGTTAACTGTTTTATCTGACTCGATACCGTTGGTTGTTTAATAGACAATTCCTCGGCTGCCTTGGTGAAACTTTGCAAACGGGCAACGGTTTCAAAGACTTCTAATTGGTGCAAGGTTGCATGAATCAAAACAATCCTCCAAACCTTTAATAATATAAGTCAATGATAATGGTTACGATAGATTTTTGTCAATGGTAGTGTATTTGAAATAGATTTTTGTTTATGATGCTACTGATTAAGAAAATTGATATGTAAAATGTGATGAAAACTTGTAGTGATGGGGGTGAGTAATGATTTTGACTTAATGGCTTAAGAATCTGAGTGATTAATTTTATCTAAAATATCTTTGATTAAAATTTCTTTGACAAAAATTTGAGAAATAATGGTGAGGGGTAAAGCTAAAAATAAACCTAATATGCCTAATAAGCTACCAAAAAAAACCTCTCCAATAATGACATTTGCAGGAGATAATATAACTCTATGTTTTCTTACTTTAGGTAAAATTGTATATTCAATTATTTGATAGATGATAATATAAAACATTAAAATAAACCATGGTTTCCATGACGATGTGATAAATGCGATCGCCATGGGAGAAATTACACTAATGCTAGGGCCAACATAGGGAATCAAAACCAAAAAACCAGCCAAAAAACCTTGAACCCAAACAAGGGGAATACCAAAAATAAATAGCACAAAAGAACTTAAAATAATAGCACTAAAAATTCTAATTAAAGTATCCGTTAACCACTCCTGTAAATCATTCTCGCAATAGATCAAAATTTTATCCATACGATGGCGATAAAACTGAGGAAATAAACGAATAAAACCATTACGATAAGGAAGAGGCTCTACCAAGATCATTAAAGTTAAAGCTAACAATAATAAACTACTTAATAAAATCCCTAAAAATCCTGAAACAAAATTAAACCCTCTACTTATTAACTCATTTAAAATGGGTTGTAATTGAGATAAAAGCTGGTCTAAATTAGGTAAAGCATTAACAACATCTAAAGAAAGACTATCTCTTAAATTATTTAACTCTAATATTAATTTATCAATTCCCTTTGGAACTAACTTAGATAACTCCTCAAATTGAGTAATTAAAGAAGGGACAACCAAACTACCAAATAAAAAAATAGTTCCTAATAAACAAAAAATAGATAAAGGGACGGCATATTTTCTTTTCAGGCCAAAACGTCCCATTTGAATTATCAAAATGTTAAGACTAATTGCCAGAACTATTGCGGTTAACGCCAACAAGAGTAATTGTTTAACCTGCCAAATAATATAAATTAAAATAATAACAAGGGAAAAGCTTACCCATTTTGCAAAATTCATGGCTATTAACCTTTATTTATAGTTCGATAAACTAAAAGCAAAAATACGACGATAGTAGGGATAAAAACTATGGGTAAAGCGAACTGTGTTTGACTAAGTAAATCGAAATTACTGAGAACATATTTAATAATAAATGAGATTATTCCAGAAATTACAAATACCTTCAGAATGAAAAAAAAGGAGTTATTAAAAGTCATTGTTAGGGTGAATAAAATTAAACATCGTCAAACACAATATCATCAAACCAGATGAAAAATTAGCTTAATTTTTTCTTAATAAATCCTACTAACTGATTGATTTGTTTTTTCAACTTATCGACTTCCGCTTCTAAATGGGCAACTCGTGCATTTAATTGGGCTGTATCTGCATCATCCCCAGAACTCGTTGCAGTGGCAGACTTTTGAGGTACTGACTGTTGCAATACTTGAGCCAATTTTTTAGATCTTTCCATGGAATCCCGAATACCTTGTACCAACTGTTTTTGGTCGAAAGGTTTTTCTAAAAAGGCAAAATATTCAAAAGGTTCAGGAATTTTGTCAGTTACTTCGTCCTTTCTTCCAGACATTAACAAAAGAGGAATTGCTCTGAAATGAGGGTTTTTTTGAATTTCTTGATACACATCCCAACCACTCATTTTAGGTAAGAAAAAATCTAACATAATTATTTGAGGCTTCGTGGTTTTTAACAATTCCATACCCTGTAAACCATCCTTTGCCTCAACCACATCAAACTTTCCTGGAGGTAACATATCCTTTACAGTACGTCTAATTACCATACTGTCATCAATGACTAAAATTGTACGATTTGCCACAATAAATGAACTCCTTTTTTTTTGATAGCTATGTTCAAACTTTATCAAGTTTATCAAAAACCAGAGCGACAAAACACAATTAAATCCTTGAGCATTTAACTTTTACCGTGGTTGTCCTTGCTATATAATAGCCACTGACTAACAATCAACCTATTCAATATACATAAAATAATATAATAATGACTACTCGTGTAATCATAGTTCGTCATGGGCAAAGTAGCTACAATGCACAAAGGATGATTCAGGGGCGCTGTGATGAATCAGTTATCACAGAAAAAGGACGTAAACAAGCTGAATTACTAGGACAAACTCTTAGTAAAGTTAATTTTGCTGGTTTTTATAGTAGCCCCCTCCAAAGAGCAACCGAAACCGCTAATATTATCAGGGAAGCCAATGAACATAATCCCAGTTTGACTGTATTAGAAAAATTAAAAGAGATTAATCTACCCCTTTGGGAAAAATGGAAAAAAGAAGATGTTAAACAACAATTTCCCGAAGAATATAAAACTTGGAAAGAAAAACCCCATGAGTTGAAAATGGCGGTTGATGGGAAAGAGTTTTATCCTGTGTTGGATTTATATGCCCAAGCCCAAGAATTTTGGCGGGTGATTATTCCCAAACATCAAGGGGAAACTATCTTTATTGCAGCCCATAATGGCATTAACCGTTGTTTACTCATGAGTGCTTTGGGCATTCCTGCTAGTCATTATCACAGTATTCAGCAGTCTAATTGTTGTATTAATGTTCTTAATTTTACGGGTAATTTTGGAGATCCTGTTCAATTAGAATCTTTGAATCAAACTGCCCATTTGGGTACTCCTATTCCTGATTTTCGTCCCCAAGAAGGTGCGGTTTTACGGTTGTTGTTGGTACGTCATGGGGAAACGGAATGGAATAGAATGTCTCGTTTCCAAGGGGTTAAGGATATTCCTCTTAATGAGAATGGTAGAAAACAAGCTCAGAAGGCGGGTGAGTTTCTCAAGGATGTATCCATTGATTTTGGGGTAACTAGCCCTCTTTCTCGCCCCAAAGAAACTGCGGAAATTATTTTACAACACCACCCTGATGTTAATTTAAGTACCAAAAAAGATCTTGAGGAAATTTCCCATGGTTTATGGGAAGGAAAACTAGAAGCTGAAATTGAAGCGGATTATCCTGGTTTGTTACAGGAGTGGAAGGATAAACCTGAAACGGTGCAGATGCCTGAAGGAGAAAATTTACAGCAGGTATGGGATAGGGCTATTGAGGCTTGGCAGGAGGTTGTTAGGGAAAATTTAGATTCTAGTCAGAGTAAGACGGGAATTGTCGTTGCCCATGATGCTATTAATAAGGTGATTATTTGTTATCTTTTGGGGTTACAGGCAAGTAATTTCTGGAATATTAAGCAGGGTAATGGCGCCGTGACTGTAGTGGATTATCCTCAAGGGATAGATGGTATGCCTGTTTTACAGGCTGTTAATTTAACTAACCATTTGGGGGGTGTTTTTGATCAAACGGCGGCAGGGGCTCTGTAATTAATTGATAATGGATAATTGACAATTAATCGGTAATTAACCTCAATTCGGGATAATAATTATGGGTATCGTTTAGTGTCAGGCTTGATGGTGAAAAGTTTACGGCGGTTTTCAAATTGCTAAATAACACCCAGAAATGGTGAAAAATATTCAATTCACTATTGCCCATTGCCTATTCCCTATTGCCTACCTTAACTAGAAAATGTTATCCCGAACTCAGGTTAATTAGTAAGTTGGGTGGAGGTAACAAAGCCCAATTTATAAGAGTTTTGAAGTATAAGAATTTTATAGAAAAAATATATAGATAATGACGACTGATAATTTTTTGTGGTTACATCGGGGGGTTAGTGATGTTTTTCCTAATCAACCTGATTCGGATTCGATGGATGATAATTTAGAACAATTATGTTTAAAATCTGATAATCCTTTGCGGGTAAAATTGGGAATTGATCCCACAGGAACTGATCTACACTTGGGACATAGTATCCCTTTTCGTAAGTTAAGGGCTTTTCAAGATCAAGGACATACCGCCGTTGTAATTATAGGGGATTTTACTGCTCAAATTGGAGATCCTACGGGAAAAGATAAGGTAAGAAAGCAGTTAACTCCTCAGCAGGTGAAGGAAAATGCGGAAACTTATCTAAATCAATTACGCCCTATCCTCGATTTTGATACTCCTGGCCGCTTGGAGATTCGTTACAATTCGGAGTGGCTTTCTGGCCTTGATTTGGGCAAAATTCAAGAGCTTTTGGCTACGATGACGGTACAACAAATGTTGGCAAAGGAGGGTTTTAATAATCGTTATACTCAGGAAACTCCTATCTATCTTCATGAGTTTTTATATCCTTTGATGCAGGGTTATGATTCTGTGGCGGTGGATGCGGATGTGGAATTAGGGGGTACTGATCAAAAGTTTAACATTGCGGTGGGTCGTGATTTGCAAAAGTATTTTGGGAAAAAACCTCAGTTTGGGGTACTTTTACCGATTTTAATTGGTACGGATGGGGAGCAAAAGATGTCTAAATCTTTAAACAATTATGTGGGTTTAAAGGAAGATGCTTTATCGATGTATTCTAAGTTGGAAAAAACCCCTGATTCTTTGTTACAAAATTATTTTGAGTTGTTGACAGATTTATCTTTGAGTGATATTCCCGAAAATCCGCGGGAGGCTCAAAAAATGTTAGCGGTGGAAATTGTGGCTCAATATCATGGTAAGGAATCAGCTTTAACTGCGCAACAAACAGCGTTAGATTTAGTAAAACAGCAAAATATGGGAAATGCCGAAGCTGTACCCAAGTTTTCCCTTAGTTCGGTGGAATTTCCCGCTAAGTTGTTTTATATACTCAATGCGGCTGGGTTGGTGAGTAGTAGCGGTGATGGCAGAAGACAGATTCAGGGAGGTAGTGTACGGTTAGAGGGCGATCGCATTTCTGACCCTAATTTTACTGTGGAAAATAGCCAAGATTTGGAGAACAAAATTTTGCAGGTGGGCAAGAAAAAATTTATCCGTTTGGTTAAATAAACAACATAGGGACAGAATATTTTACGTCCCTATAAAACAAAACTTATTTCCTTTTTAACTTTTCGCAAAATCAATATTTGTATTTAAAAAACTACTCTAAATATTGTTAGCTGATTATCGATTAGTAAGTTTTAATGCAATGGTTAGAAAAAATATAAAATTTTTACTATTAATAAACTTTCATGCTGAGTAGAGCATTATCATAGAAACGAAGACCCATATATTATAAGCAAATGATTATTAAAAAAATAATATCCTGCATACTCATTTTTTCCCTGAGTCTCACGCTCAGCAGTTGTAACGATACCATTGATAGCGTCCAAGCCTTTAATACTAATAATGCCCCCATTCCCAAAGTTGATAACATAGCGGAGGTTGCCCCCCCAAAATTAATTCAAGAATTAAACAAAACTTTCCTCTCAAAACAACCTCAAGTTAGTATCATCAGCCCTAGTAATGACGAGATTCTTTCCACCACTACTGCTGAAGTAAAACTAGAAATAAACGGCTTAGATATTTTCAAAAATGAAGAATTGCAGATGGGGCCCCATTTACACTTTTTCCTTGATGATCAACCCTATCAGGCAGTATATGATACCAATCAGCCCCTTATCTTATCAGATTTAGCCCCCGGCACCCATACCATTAGGGTTTTTGCTTCTCGCCCATGGCATGAAAGTTTTAAAAACTCAGAGGCTTATGCCCAAGCAACATTCCATGTTTTTACTCCCACCGAAGACAATAATCCCTCTGGTAGTCAACCCCTCTTAACCTATAGTCGCCCCCAAGGAAACTATGGTGCAGAGCCTATTATGCTTGACTTTTATCTTACTAATGCCCCTTTACACCTAGTTGCCCAAGAAAGTCAGGATGATGGCATTCAAGATTGGCGTATTCGGGTAACTGTCAATGGGGAAACTTTTTTGTTAGACACATGGCAACCTATTTATTTAACTGGTTTTAATAAGGGGGAAAACTGGGTAAAATTAGAGTTTATTGATGACCGTGGTGATGTGATTAAAAACTCTTTTAATAGCACTGTAAGAGTAATTAATTATGATCCTAAAATCAAGGATACTTTATCTAAATTAATGACCGATAAAATTAGTTTAAATAAGGCAAAAGTTATTACTATTCCTTCTTATGTTCCATCTCCTGAATCTATAGTAAAAGAGGATGAAATTGTTGAAGAAAACATTGCAAAAGATGAACCTATTTCGGAGAAAGAAAAAGCTAAAGAAGATGAAGCTAATTCTGTAATCAAAGAGGAAAAGGTTGAAAAGAAAAAAGATGCTACTAAAAACATCAACCCCATACCTAAAGATGAAAAACTAGAAGAGAAAAACATAGTTTCAACGGAAGATAATGCTATTTCTGAGGAGGAAAAATTAGGGGAAGAAAATACAGAAGTAGAGGATTTTGTTGATGAAATAATTGATAATGCTTTAAGTGAAGAGAATGAAGTTAATCCAGAAGAAAAAAATAAATCTTTAGAGGAAATTATTACCGAAGAAATTATTGATGTGTCACCCCTTGATGATAAGGAAATGGAGGTAGTTTCTAATGGTGATGAGACACTCGAGTAGCATCTATAATTAAATCGATTTGGGCAAGGAATAATAAGGGACATAAGCCCCTTGCCCTTCTTTATAGAAGTCTGAGTGAAATAAAATCTATAATTAATTTCACCAACCTATTTACCATTAATTGATAAAATTAATTGTGGTGTGTTAATAATAATTTTACTTAAAGTGCTTAACTATTTTAAATTTTATCTTTCCTATTTATAACTGTAGTTTAGACTAAGAAAAAATTGTAAGAGAATAAGTAAGCTAACAAAGATTAGCTCAAAAACGCTATAAATGAATTTAATAATGGCTTAAAAGTTATTTTTTTGGTCTTTTTTTAGTCTTAGATAAACGCTTTTTAACCGTAGGATAAACTTTAGCTTTGTTTCTTTTTCGACCTTTAGGCCAGCCATGGGATTTTCCCCGACTTTTAGGAGAAAGGGTAGGACTTCCAATGTCCATCAATAATGAAGTCATAGACAGAGCCACTCTTCCGGGGGTTAAATTCTGTTGAGGTTTTTGCCATGGCAGATGATATTCTTTGACTAAATCCTTGGATAACCATAACTGCCAAGTAATATTGACAATTAAATTGCTCCACCTTTGACAACTCTCAGGGGTGCGAAAATGGGGTAACGTCCAATGTAATCTTTGCTTGGCGAAACGATACCAGTGGTCCACACCAAATCGTCGGCTGTATTGAATCCAAATATTGGAAGAAGATAAAAATTGCTCTCCCACCCAGATTAACCACAGTGGGCGATGTAAAGCACCAGTTTTTTTCTGCTTCAATCGTTCAATTTTAAACAGGGTTAGCTTTTGTGAAGGGGCATTGTAGAAATGAAGTTCTTTCCATTTACTCATCCGTATTGTTCCTAGGGATGAGTCTTCCATTTCTAATATTTCATGGGCATGGGGAAAATGGTCACATTGATTTAATTTCAACTTTGCCCCATGTTTTTTCGGTCTGCCTCTACCGCTATAGGCTGGAGGATTACCATAAAGACATAGATTAGAACGTACTCTAATCAACTTACTGATTTCAATATCTGCGGTTTGCTTAATAAATTTGCCATTGCCATACTCACAATCCAACACCACCAATTTCGGTTTATTTTCTGGCAATTTTCTACACACTTGCCTTAGTTGCCATGTTGCTTTACCCAGAGGATTTTCAAAGGATGTGATTCTTTCATGTCTTAAAGGTAATGCCCAACTTCCTTTCTCATTCAATGGTGGTAACCAAGCGATGGTGCTATATCCTTGTCCTATGACCGATGAATTGATGGATGACGAAGAATATTGATAACCTCTATCTTTCATGGTGGGACTATCTTCAAACTTCCACTGAGTATGATCTATACCTAGTAATGTATATTCTAAGGTGTCTATTTCTTGAATATATCGTTTCATCAATTTGTTGCTGTTCGGACGACAATCTTTTATGGCTTCATAGGTACTACACCATTGCCGATGGAAAAAAGGTGATAAAGAAAAATCTGCCAAACTACGAGCATTTTCCGTGGTCATAACACTATCCATCAATTGAAAAGTGGCATCTTTACCTTTGACTAACATTTCATAGGTGTCATGACGGAAATTTTCCAGTCTGCTATATTTGTTCATAGAGAGAAGATTTTATTTTTGCTTATTTATATTTTCTCTCTATTTTTCTTTTATGTCTTGTCCTTCCTTGCTCCACTTTCCATTTAGTCTAAACTACAGTTATAAGAATTTTAGCTAATAATATTTTGACTTTTTATTGATTTTAAAATTAAACAGTCAAGATTACTATTCTAGTTTAAAAGATGAATAATATATGAAATAATATTTTTAATAGTTAATTATCTATTTTTAGTGTTATTCAAATTAATAATTAAATAGTTATGGCAGGGCATAGTAAGTGGGCAAATATCAAGAGACAAAAAGCAAGGGTAGATGCAAAAAAAGGTAAGACTTTTACCCAACTTTCTCGGGCTATTATTGTGGCAGCCCGTAATGGTATTGCTGATATTGATGGTAATTTTCAACTGCGCACGGCGGTAGAAAAAGCTAAGGCTGCAGGAATACCTAATGATAACATCGAAAGGGCGATCGCCAAGGGTGCTGGTACTTATAATGATGGTGAAGCCAACCTAGAGGAAATCCGCTATGAAGGGTATGGCATTGGGGGCGTTGCGGTATTAATTGAAGCCCTAACAGATAATCGTAATCGCACCGCAGCGGATGTGAGGGAAGCCTTTAGTAAAAACGGGGGCAACTTGGGGGAAACTGGTTGTGTGAGTTGGATGTTTGACCATAAAGGGGTGGTATTATTGGAAGGAGAAATTAACGAGGATAAACTATTAGAAGTATCTCTCGAAGCTGATGCCCAAAGTTATGAAATCATTGATGAGGAAGATTATCAAGGGGCAGAAATTTTTACTGAAGTAGCTAATTTAGAAAATCTTAATCAACAATTAAGGGATAATTTTTTAGTCAAAGAAGCAGAATTACGTTGGATACCTAATAATTTTGTAGAGATAAATGATCCCGAACAAACAAAATATTTATTAAGATTAATGGATGCTTTAGAATCCCTAGATGATGTTCAAAATGTGACTGCTAATTTTGAATTAATTGATGATGAATAATTATTGAAAATTTTGCTTAGAATAAGGGATATTTTGATCCAAAAAAATCCTTCATTAAGATGATAAAAAAAAATTATTTTATCTGTATTGCTTTATTATTTAGTAGCTTTAGTAGTCACATAAAAGCAGAGTCTGTCAAACCCAATATCAATCAAACCGATGTATTCGCTCAAAATCCCAAAAAAAATCTTGCCCCCATACCCCTAGATAGTACAAAAGCAGATAATTTTATCGATATAAGAGGCATGGGAGACTCTGGCATGGCATTAACCTATCGTCAACCCCCTTCCCCCGACAGTAACTTAGGGGATGGACTACCAGCCAATTTTGGAGTAAGATTAGACCGTCTTGATGCCACAGGGAAATCTTACCGAGGAGATTTATCTTTTCTCAATTGGGAAAATGTGGTAGGCATTCGCTGTAATACTTTTAGGGGTACTTCCAGCCGAAATTCTTTTACTTTTGTATCCCATCCAGAAAACCTTGCCCAAGCCTATGAGAGAGGCTTTAATTTAATTGGTTTAGCTAATAATCATAGTTGGGATTGCCCAAGGGGAGAAAACGGTTTGGATGGGGCATTAATGACGGCTTCTCACATGGCAAATTTAACTCAAAATCTTGGGGCTAATTGGTTATGGCATGGGGTGGGCAAACCCCAAGAGAAAAATGTGGCGGTGGTGCAAACCATGGAGATAAAAGGGCGTAGTGTGAGGGTTGCTTTTGCTAGTTTATACTTGGGGGGAGCTTGTAATAATATTACCTGTATTAGTGATCGAGATGCTATATTGCGATCGCTCCGAGATGCCCATGCAGACATCAGAATTTTATCCCTTCACAGTTGGAAGGATCAAACCCAACAACAATTAGTTAACCTAGGAAGTAGCTTCATTCGTCAGTATAACGGAGATATAGTCTTTGGTCATGGTCCCCATGTATGGCGCCCCGTCACCATCGTTAACAAACTATCAGGAAAACAGGGAATCATGTTTCAAAGTTTAGGAAACTTCATTCACCCCAACCTTCGGGCAAGGGGGCAAGATATGATAGGAAGAGTTTTGATAGATGCTGATACCTTTGAAATCAGACAAGTGCAGGGAATACCATTACGAGTAAATAGTGCATCTGCCACCTTTGAAGGCTCACCAAATCCCTCTACTATACCCACTAATAATTTTACTTGGCGGCCTATAAATAGCCCTGAATGGCAAGAAGATGTTAGCCCTCACATTAGGGGAGTATATGTCAATTTACCCTATTAATTATTAGTTTTCGAGTAGGAAAGTACCATGGTACTTCCCTACGGGTGTCTTCCTTTTTCTAGGAGAAAAGAAAAAATAGAATTATTATAAATCTAATAAAGCATCTTCTTGATGGGTTATCACGGTGCAATTAGAAGTAGCATAGGCTTTACAAGTAAGAAAAAATCCTGCCTCAATTTCTTTTTGCTTTAAAAAGTCATAATCATGATCAACTGTACCTTCTGTTAACTTTCCAGTACAACTTACACACACCCCTGCCCGACAGGAATAGGGCAAATTAAAACCCTGTCTTTCCGCCGCATCCAAAATATACTCATCTGGCATTACGTCGATGACGGTATCAATGCCTAATTGTTCGTTAACTAAATGAACTTTATAATTGTTGGACATTTTTATAAAAAATTGAACTAGATAAATATTAAAAACAACTCAAAAAAAACTCTTTTGACCACTGAATAAACAAAAAAAATATCATAAATAATATTTGTTATTGATCTATGCTCATAATGTATATGAGATAAAATGAATGATTTTTTGCTTAAAGGAGTTTATTTCACACTAACCCTTATTGTAGTCAATAAAGAGAAAGAAAAAGTTAATCCTTCCTAAACAGGTTCTAAGAGTCTGATTTTTTATCAGATAAATTTGAGCTTATTCATATAGTAAATCTTTAAGGATAATCAATAATCTATTATGCTGAAATTATTAAATAATCTTTACATTCACACTCATCATGGCAAATCAACAGCAAACGGATATTGTAATTATCGGTAGTGGTTTAGGGGGTTTATGTTGTGGGGCAATGTTAGCAAAGTATGGTTATAACGTCATTGTTTGTGAAAGTCATAACTTGCCGGGGGGTGCTGCCCATGGTTTTGAGTATAAGGGTTTTAAGTTTGATTCTGGGCCTTCTTTATATTCAGGATTGTCTTATTCCCCTTCGACTAATCCACTACGTCAGGTTTTCGACATCATTGGGGAAGATGTGGAGTGGAAAAATTATAACAATTGGGGTTGTTGGTTGCCCGAAGGTTATTTTGATGTGGCAGTGGGCGCTGATGATTTTTATAAATTGTTGCTGAATCTACGGGGGGAGGATGCAGGTAGGCAGTGGCGTAGGTTACAGGAGGTGATGAAGCCTTTGGGAAAAGCATCTACGGCGATTCCTCCTGGGGCTTTTCGTTATGATTTGGGAGCCATTTTTACCCTCGCCCCCTATGCGGTGTCTATGCTTCCCTACGTCTTTTCGGCGGGGAAATTAACGGGCAGTTTTGGCAAAATTATGGATGAGGTGGTGACGGATGAGTTTATTCGTAACTGGTTAGATTTACTGTCTTTTATGTTGTCGGGTTTACCTGCCCATGGCACTTCGGCGGCGGAAATGGCTTTTATGTTTGCAGAGTGGTATCGCCCTGATGTGGTGTTGGATTATCCTGTGGGGGGTAGCGAAGCGATGGTTAATGCTTTGGTAAGGGGTATGGAAAAGCATGGGGGGCAGTTATGGTTATCTAGCCATGTGCAGGAGATTATGGTGGAAAATAATCGGGCTGTGGGGGTTGTGTTGCGTAATGGAAAAACTATTAGGGCAAGTAAGGCAGTCATTTCTAATGCTTCGATTTGGAATACTATTCCTTTGATAGGGGAGGGAGTATTGCCAAAGGATTTTGTGCAGGGGGTGGAAAAAACACCGATGAATGATAGTTTTATGCACTTACATCTGGGCATTGATGGGGCTGGTTTACCTGAAGATTTGCCTTGTCATCATATGATTGTTAATGATTGGCATCGGGGAGTTACTGCCGAGCAAAATGTGGTGGCGGTGTCGATTCCTTCTTTACTTGATGCTAGTTTAGCCCCTGAGGGTAAGCATTCTATCCATGTTTATACCCCTGCTACTGAGCCTTATTCCTTGTGGGCTGGGTTGAGTCGTAATAGTGATGAGTATAATGAGTTGAAAAAAGTGCGATCGCACGTTATGTGGGAAGCCCTAGAAAGATTTATCCCCGATATTAGGGAAAGATGCGAAGTAACTTTGGTAGGCACACCCCTAACCCACCAACGATTTTTAAGGCGTTATCGAGGCACCTATGGGGCGGCATGGAATGCCGATGAGGGTTTATTTCCCGGCTCTACTACTCCCATAAATAATTTATACTGTTGTGGTGATTCCACCTTCCCCGGCATAGGTGTACCTGCGGTGGCCGCTAGTGGTATGATTACTGCTAATACCCTCGCTTCTGTGTGGCAACATTTACAAGTGTTAAACAATTGATAATTGATAGTGGATAATTGATAATGAAATTTTGTTCACTCACGGTGTAATTATTAAGTTTGGGTAGTCTGCCATTAAAAAGATAATATTTTGTCAATTTTTCCACTGTGTATTAAATATTGAAATATATAAAAAAGTTATTGTCAATTCTCAATTAACCATCGATGGTTATATCTAAAAGTTTATCTAAATTAGGGGCATAACTAGGGAGGGAAAAAGTGTTAGGGTTGACGGCTTGAGAGTAGGTAAAGTGACGATAATTTAGACAAAAATAATCCCAGTCTGCCATCTGAATGCGAAATACCTTGATAAAAATATTTGCTAACCAAATGGGTAATGGTATCTGAAAATAAACTTTTTTATTAATCTTTTTAGAAATAGTTTTTATGGCTTGACTGGCGGTTAAAGGTTCGTTACCTAAAACCAATTTGTTATTATAAATAGGATCTAATTTATCGCCATTTTCTACTAAATAACTAATAACCGTGGCGATGTCTTGCCCATGGATAAAATGAAAACTACCATCCGCATTAAACCAACGAATTAACCCCATCCATTGAAGAATATCTTTTAAGCCCCCTGATAAATGGGAATAGGGTTTGTTATCAGCGCCCCCAAACACAAGAGTAGGATATACGGTTATAATGCGATCGCACAGTGCCAAATCTGCTAACTTTACAAAACACTGGTATTTAGTGCGAATATAGTCCGTACCAATTTCCCCAGCTTCGGTTAATAATTGATTATTACGATCTAAAATACTGGCAGTAGAAAAGTAAATGATTCGCTGACAATGTTCCGCACTAAGGGCATTTATTAGATTAATATTAGCTTCTACGTTTACTGCATAGGATTCTTTTTCGCCACCCCAACAAGTAGCGGTAAGGATGGCAACGTTAATGGTGCGAAGAATATCTTGATAATCAAGGATGTTTTCAAGGTTTCCTTTTAAAATATTGACACCGGGACGATAGTTATAGTCAAATTGTAGTTTGTCGGGATTTCTGACTAAAAAATAAAGTTCGTGATTGGTTTCTTTGATCAAAGATTCCGCCATATAATGACCAATACAACCACTAGCCCCAGTAACGAATATGCGCATTATAATATGTTGTTTATTTGTTTCTCGATAACTCTTGTTTATTGTACAGATATAGGGTTAATTTTGTGGCAAAAAATCTAGGAGGGCATCACGCATTACATCCACGGGGGCTTTTTTTCCTGTCCAAATTTCAAAGCCCACAGCGCCCTGTTGCACCAACATTTCTGTACCATCGATAATGGTTGCGCCTTGTTTTTGGGCTTGTTGTAATAAAAGGGTAGGACGGGGGGTATAGATCAAATCATAGACGATCGCCCCTAGTTTTAATAAAGAAATTTGTTGATTATTTAGAGGAGATTTATCGGTATGGGGAGACATTCCCAAGGGCGTAGTATTAACGATTAAATCACTTTGGGGCAAAATTTCGGTCAATTCATCCCATGGGTGAATGGTGATTTTTGCTTGTAAAAGTTCATAATCCCAACTATCTTGAAATTCTTTGAGTTTATCTAAATTACGCCCGACAACTTTGATTTCTTCGCAACCTAACTGGGCGCAACCGACAATTACCGCCCTCGAAGCGCCACCATTACCCAAGACGATGGGGGTAACATCTGCCCAACGGCGATTTAAAGTTTTCAGGGGGGCCATAAAGCCATCAATATCCGTATTTGTGCCATGCCATCCATCAGGGGTTTGCCAGACGGTATTCACCGCGCCAATTAGTTTGGCAGTGTCGGTAATATAACTGAGAAAGGGCATTACCGCTTGTTTGTGGGGAATTGTCACGTTAAATCCTTTTATATCCACTGCCCGAAATCCATCAAGGGCTGTTTTTATATCACTTTCCATGACGGGGAAAGGCACATAAATATAGTCGAGGTTTAAAAGGGCGATCGCCCGATTCTGTATAATGGGTGATAAGGAATGTTCGATGGGATTGCCAATAATACCAAGAATTTTTGTTTTACCTGTAATTTTCATAGTTTTTTTTAGATTACTTTACTTTAACAAGGGGCTTAAGCCCCTTGCCTCCAACTCCCCCTTGCTTCCAACTCCATTACCCCTTCTTTTATCTTGCTTTAGCTCTTAAATAGATAACTTTTCACACTGAGAATAATCTATGTTTAAAACGTCATAATTACCAAAAATTTTCAGCTTTTTAGTAAGGTGTGATAAATCAGATAAAGCCTTTTTTACTTCATTTTTAGACTTATGTTTCTGTAAATCAATAAAAAACAGATATTCACCCAAAGAGCGTTTTGTCGGTCTTGACTCTATTCTAGTTAAATTAATATTATTTTCAGCAAAAATTTGTAAAGGTTTTACTAATACCCCTGGCTTATTTTTCTCAAAAGAAAAACCAAGAGAGACATAATCCCCATCTTCCTTTTTATCCTTACTTACCACCCAAAAACGAGTACAGTTATCGGGATAATCGTTAATATTGGCTTCTTTTATGGGTAAATCATAGAGTTGGGCAGCCCTCAAAGATGCGATCGCCCCTGCGGTAGGATCATGATTAACTATTTGTAAGGCTTCAGTGGTAGAATTAGCCGCCACCAATCGAGCATCAGGGGTATGTTTATCAAGCCACTTTTGGCACTGGGCAAGGGCTTGGGGATGGGAATAAACAGTTTTAATACCATCAAGACAATTACCCCGAGACAAAAAATTATGCACCACAGGCAAAGTCAAACCCTGCTGAATCTGTAACCCATCCAACTCCCACAAACTATCCAAAGTCATAGAAACAATGCCTTGGATAGAATTTTCCACTGGCACAACCCCCACATCTGCCCTCCCGTCAGCCACCGCCAAAAGAGTTTGAGCAATATTGGGATAAGGTACTAACTGTGTTTTTATTCCAGTTTCCTCCTCTATATTTTGAGCATAAATTAAGGTGGCAACCTCAGAATAAGTACCGTTAGGGCCTAAATGTGCGATCAATTTTGTCATAGAAAATTAGAATATTTTTGATAAATGCTTAAAGTGGGGAATGAACGATGGAAAATATTGGAAGTGACAACCCCTCTCCTATGGCAGAGAGGAGTAAACGTTAGTAATTTAGAAAATATAAATAAACACAACGAATTGAAGATAAAGTAATATTCTCAATTATCCATTCTCCATTCTCAATTATTTATTCTATTCCTGCATCACGATTTTTAATCGCCTCAGCCATCTTCGAGATTACCTCATCCACAGCTAAAGCCCCTAAATCACCGTTAGCACGGGTACGAATGCTTAGAGTGTTACTTTCCACCTCGTTACCACCGATAACCGCCATAATAGGAACTTTTTCTTTCTCTGCATTACGGATCATTTTACCCAATCTTTCTCCGCTACTATCAACCTCCGCCCTAATTCCTGCGAAGAGCATTTTTTGACAGACTTCTTGGGCAAAGGGTAAAAAGTCATCGTTAACCGCCATTAAACGGGCTTGGGTGGGGGCTAACCACAAGGGAAAATCCCCCGCATATTCTTCGATTAAAATGCCGATAAGACGCTCTAGGGAGCCAAAGGGCGCTCGGTGAATCATAACGGGGCGCTGACGAGAACCATCGGGGGCGATGTATTCGAGGTTAAACCTTTCGGGTAGATTGTAGTCCACCTGTACTGTTCCCAATTGCCATTCCCGTTCGAGAGCATCTTGGAAGATAAAATCGAGTTTAGGACCATAAAAAGCCGCTTCCCCTGGGGCTTCAAAATATTCCATATCCAATTTTTGCACGGCGTTACGGATAGCGCTTTGGGCTTTATCCCATACCTCTTGACTACCGATATATTTATCAGATTCAGGATCTCGGAAACTCAGACGGGCTTTAAAGTTTTTCAACTGTAGGCTCTTGAATACGGATAAAATGAGGTCAACCACACTGAAAAATTCCGATTCTAATTGATCAGGGGTAACGAATAGGTGCGAATCATCTACGGTAAAGCCCCTTACCCTTGTGAGTCCGCCTAATTCCCCTGATTGTTCGTAACGGTAAACGGTGCCAAATTCCGCTAGACGCATGGGCAGTTGACGGTAGGAGCGCAGTTCGCTTTTATAGATTTGAATATGAAAAGGGCAGTTCATGGGTTTCATGACAAAGCCGATTTCTTTCTCCATTTCTTCGGCGTTATCGGCCATCATGGGGAACATATCTTCTTTGTAGTTTTGCCAATGCCCTGAAATTTTGAATAGGTCAACCCTACCGATATGGGGAGTAACTACGGGTAAATAACCCCGTTTTACTTGTTCTTTTTTAAGGAAGTCTTCGAGGGTAGAACGAATTAACGTGCCTTTGGGAGTCCAGAGGGGTAAACCAGGCCCTACGGGATCTGAAAAAATGAATAAACCTAGTTCTTTTCCTAGTTTACGGTGATCTCTTTTGAGGGCTTCTTCTTTACGGCGTTTATATTCGGCTAGTTGTTCGGGGGTTTCCCAGGCGGTGCCGTATAGTCTTTGGAGTTGTTGGTTGTTGGCATCTCCTCGCCAATAGGCTCCTGCTATGGATTCAAGGGCGATCGCCTTCGGGTTAATTTCTCCAGTGGTTTCGAGGTGAGGCCCGGCACATAAATCCCACCATTCATCGGCTAGATGGTAGATGGTGATAGGTTCTTCTTTGATACTATCAAGGATTTCTAGTTTGTAAGGCTCGTTAATTTCTTTGATGCGGTTTTGGGCTTCTTCTCTGGTGACTACTTCCCTGACAACGGGTAATTTTTTCTTGATAATCTTAATCATCTCTTTTTTGATGGTTTTAAGATCTTTTTCTGTCAAAGGTTCGGGCAAATCGAAGTCATAATAAAATCCCGTTTCTGTCCAAGGGCCGATGGTGACTTGAGCGTTAGGATATAATTTTTGTACCGCCATGGCCATAATGTGGGAGGTGGTATGGCGTATTTTTTTTAGGTGTTCTGATTCGCTGGTACGGGGTAATTTTATTACTTCTGCTATGGATTGATCTGCCATAAAAATAAAATATATATTAATTCTCTAAAATACTATTATCCCATTATTTTAACGGGATGTGGATTTAATCTATGAGGCAATTGGCAATGGGCAATTGGTAATGGGCAATGGGCAATGGGCAATGGGCAATGGGCAATGGGCAATGGGCAATGGGCAATGGGCAATTGGCAATGGGCAATGGGCAATGGGCAATGGGCAATGGGCAATTGGCAATAGGCAATGGGCAATTGGCAATAGGCAATAGGCAAGGGGCTTAAGCCCCTTGTTAACATAGGTGATTACCAAAATTATATTTATCAATTATCAATTATTTATCATGATTAAAGAATCTTTATATAAAAGTTATACCCCCCCCACTTGTACTCTCAATATCTATAATCCTCCTTCTTTTGCTCCCCTTAAAGGGCAAAATTTAGCTCCTGACTATACTTTTGAGTTAAATTTTGATGATCCAAGAATGCCCCATGAAAACGAAATATTTATTAGGGGCGATCGCCCTTATTTGGAGAAAATTAGAGCAAAAATTAACCAATACCTCGATAAATATTTAGAAAACCTCGATTTTGAACAAAAAGAGCCTGATAGTGACGAAAATAACGATTTTATAATTGTTGGTAACGGTCAACTATATCATCTTATTAAAACCGAAGATAACCAATCCATTAAGTTAACCCATACCCAATTTTTGGACTTTACCAACGCCCTCGAAGGCTTTTATGTTGATTTCCGAGACAGCGAAAATAAAATTTATTCCCCCTTTGCACCCCTAAAAAGTATTGTGGGCATAAGTGCGATCGCCCTTATCCTTGTGGGTGGATTTTGGTGGTATAACCGTACTATTGTCACCGAAGAAATAGAAGAAATTGACACCGCCACCGAAAACAACTTCCCAGAATTTCCCGATGTGTTGCCCCCTACCCCCATCGACAGAGACTCTTTACCCCCCTCCTTACCCGATGTACCCGACAACCTTTTGGGCAGACAACCGTTGCCCCTACCTAGTGGCGATATACCCTTACCCCCCGCCAATTTTCCACCACCCCTAGAAAACGGGGATAATTCCTCATTACCCTCTCCCCCAACCTCCAACGGAGGTTCTATTACTGTGCCACAAACCCCTCCCCGAAACAATACAAACAACCTTCCCCCTTCTCCTCCGCCCCCCGAAGAATTAGCCCCTGCCCCTCAACCTGTTCCCCCACTGGGCTCAGAACGTCCCAACCTACCGACAATTCCCCCTTTACAAGCCAGAAACCCCCAAGGGAATAATGGCAATAATCTTCCTAATAATACCCCTCCTGCCCCAACTCCATCTCCCCAAGAAAAGGTTAAAAATTATTTTGCCTCCCGTTGGCAACCCCCAGAAAACTTAACCCAAAGCATCGAATACCGTTTACTCATTAACTCGGAAGGTGCCATAACTCGTATTACTCCCGTAGGACAAACCGCAGGATTTTTCATTGATAGAACCCCTTTACCCTTGCAAGGAGAGACTATTATTTCTCCCCTCAGTGAATCTGAGTCTGTCACCATCAGGGTTATTTTTGGTCCGGACGGTAATGTTAGTACTTTTAGGGAATAAAATATAGTTTTGCTAACTCAAGACTAAGTATTTGCAACGAACGAATGGAAGCCAATTTTGTTACGGAAATATTTTTACCCATTGCCCTAATTACCATTATGTTAGGTATGGGTTTATCTGTAGTTTAGACTAAATGGAAAGTGGAGCAAGGAAGGACAAGACATAAAAGAAAAATAGAGAGAAAATATAAATAAGCAAAAATAAAATCTTCTCTCTATGAACAAATATAGCAGACTGGAAAATTTCCGTCATGACACCTATGAAATGTTAGTCAAAGGTAAAGATGCCACTTTTCAATTGATGGATAGTGTTATGACCACGGAAAATGCTCGTAGTTTGGCAGATTTTTCTTTATCACCTTTTTTCCATCGGCAATGGTGTAGTACCTATGAAGCCATAAAAGATTGTCGTCCGAACAGCAACAAATTGATGAAACGATATATTCAAGAAATAGACACCTTAGAATATACATTACTAGGTATAGATCATACTCAGTGGAAGTTTGAAGATAGTCCCACCATGAAAGATAGAGGTTATCAATATTCTTCGTCATCCATCAATTCATCGGTCATAGGACAAGGATATAGCACCATCGCTTGGTTACCACCATTGAATGAGAAAGGAAGTTGGGCATTACCTTTAAGACATGAAAGAATCACATCCTTTGAAAATCCTCTGGGTAAAGCAACATGGCAACTAAGGCAAGTGTGTAGAAAATTGCCAGAAAATAAACCGAAATTGGTGGTGTTGGATTGTGAGTATGGCAATGGCAAATTTATTAAGCAAACCGCAGATATTGAAATCAGTAAGTTGATTAGAGTACGTTCTAATCTATGTCTTTATGGTAATCCTCCAGCCTATAGCGGTAGAGGCAGACCGAAAAAACATGGGGCAAAGTTGAAATTAAATCAATGTGACCATTTTCCCCATGCCCATGAAATATTAGAAATGGAAGACTCATCCCTAGGAACAATACGGATGAGTAAATGGAAAGAACTTCATTTCTACAATGCCCCTTCACAAAAGCTAACCCTGTTTAAAATTGAACGATTGAAGCAGAAAAAAACTGGTGCTTTACATCGCCCACTGTGGTTAATCTGGGTGGGAGAGCAATTTTTATCTTCTTCCAATATTTGGATTCAATACAGCCGACGATTTGGTGTGGACCACTGGTATCGTTTCGCCAAGCAAAGATTACATTGGACGTTACCCCATTTTCGCACCCCTGAGAGTTGTCAAAGGTGGAGCAATTTAATTGTCAATATTACTTGGCAGTTATGGTTATCCAAGGATTTAGTCAAAGAATATCATCTGCCATGGCAAAAACCTCAACAGAATTTAACCCCCGGAAGAGTGGCTCTGTCTATGACTTCATTATTGATGGACATTGGAAGTCCTACCCTTTCTCCTAAAAGTCGAGGAAAATCCCATGGTTGGCCTAAAGGTCGAAAAAGAAATAAGGCTAAAGTCTATCCCATGGTTAAAAAGCGTTTATCCAAGACTAAAAAAAGACGAAAAAAATAACTTTTAAGCCATTATTAAATTCATTTATCTTCTTTTTGAGCTAATCTTTGTTAGCTTACTTATTCTCTTACAATTTTTTTTTAGTCTAAACTACAGGTTTATCCCTTACGCCCAAAGATTTTCAAAGAATAATTGTTGAACCAAAGGCAATATTTATTGGGTTATTTTGCCAATTAATTGTATTACCTATTATTGCTTTTGTGCTGATGAGATTTTGGGATTTACAGCCAGAGTTTGCGGTGGGCATTATTTTACTTTCTGCTTGTCCGGGGGGGGCGACTTCTAATTTATACTCTTATTTGGGGAGGTGTGATACGGCTTTATCTATTAGTTTAACTGCTTTATCTAGTGTTATTACTATCGTTTCTTTGCCTTTTATGGTCAATTATGGCATGGAAGTGTTTATGGGCGATCGCACTTATATTGCTTTACCTGTGTTGCAAACTATTGTACAAATTATTGTTGTCACCTTAATTCCCGTCTCTTTAGGGATGCTGATTCGCAGTTATAGACCTAATTTTGCCCGTCGTGCTGATAAACCTGTTAAAATTGCTTCTGGTTTATTTATGGCTTTGGTGGTGGTAGGGGCTATTTTAGCGGAGCGAGAAAATTTAATTCCTTTTATTCAAGCAACAGGTTTTCCTACCCTTGCCCTGAATGTGATTACTTTGCTTGTTAGTTTTCTGATTGCTAAAAGTATGAGTTTAAGTTTTAAGCAGTCTTCCACTATTTCCATAGAAGCTGGTATGCAAAATGGAACTTTAGCCATTGCGATCGCCACTTCTGCTATATTATTAAATAATCCCCAAATTGCCATACCTCCTGCCATCTATTCTATTATTATGTTTGTTACAGGCGCAGTGGTAAGTTACTTTTTTAGTCGTATTAATAGTGAAGATAAAAAACTAAATAGGGTTTGATAAAAAGGTGTGATCGTGGTGTTAATTGATAATAGATAATGAGAATTATTGTGTATTTTTTTGAGCGTTGTAATATTATATTAATTTCTTGGTATTGATAATTTCTGATTCGTGACTAAATATTAGATCGGATATATTGAAAACTCCAAAAAACGATAAAACCTATTAGTAAGTAAACGAAGACTATCAAAGAAGGAGTAAGTATGTCCCAGATTTTGTCTGAATTTGAAAATCTTGCAATGCCCACCAAAAAATATGTTAAAAAACTAATAGTAATCCAAACCGACAACAGTGCGATCGATATTAGAAATGGTATAAATTGATAAAAAGACAATTTTAAACCCATTATATAAACGCCAAATACCATGTTTCCGAAGAAAGCTAAAATACCTAGCATTAATGAGATTAAATTTATCAGTTTAAACATCCTTAAATAATTTAAGCAAAAACAAAAGTTTCATGTTGAGATAAATCCTTTAATAAATTTCCTGAGCATCTTCTAAATAATATTCAATATCATCATCATCTGAAAAAAACTGACTTAAAGAAAATTCTTGCCATCCTTTTTTCTGCCAATCAGTGTATTGAGCGACATTTATATCATAATCATTAGTAATTGATAATGTGAATTGTGCTATTTTCTCAACAATTTCATCAGGTAAATTATCAATTTGTTGGTGTAATTGTTCACGAATTGTTATTTCCATAGTTGAATCAGTAGAGATAATAATTTAGTAATTTAAGCTAGTCTTTATTTTCGTCATTCAAGATAGATAGGATAGTTATATTTTTATTTAATAGATTAGTTTAATTAGTTGTATTTGGTTATGAATATTTGCAAGTTTAAAGAAAAAGAATATGGTATATTTAAAAGATAAATTAATCATTAAAAAAATAATCCTTATCAATTTTCTTAATCTCATAAGTGACTGATACGGAAACACCTAAATTATAATCTATCATATAATTTACTAAACTTTTGCCATCTATTAAAATAATTTTTGACTCAATATTTTCTACATAATCGAAAGCAGTTTTCGTGAAATCACCCGTAGTGATGAAAACTCCTTTTTTTGCTCTTTTTCCATGCAATGCACCCACAAATTTTTGAATTTCTGGTCTTCCAATTGTACCTTCCCATTTTTTGGCTTGTAAATAAATCAGGTCTAATCCTAATCTATCTTCTTTAATTATTCCGTCAATTCCTTCATCACCTACTTTACCGATAGATTCTCCCGCATCATCTCTCGAACCACCATAGCCCATACGAACCATCAAATCAATTACTAAATTTTCAAAAAAATCATAAGAATTACTTTTTATTGTGTTTAAAAGCTCATCGGCTAATTCATTTCTAATTTCTTGATAACCATTTTCAAGCATTTCTTCTGGAGTCTCTTTTTCTGTGAAAGGAACATCAGATATTTCATTATTTTGATTCTTTTTAGGAGTAACAAAATCTAAAAATTCAGAATATTGCTGAAGTTCTTTTACCGTTATTTCTTGATAATTTTTTGCTAACAAATCTTTCCCTCTTTCTGTAATTTTAAAAATTCCACGCTTAGGAGAGTGAAAAACTTTTGCTTTAACAAAATAACTTTTTGCCCACCAAATTCGGTTATCAACCTTGGTCATTGCTCCACTTCTTACTTTTTCATGTAAATCTTCAGCGGTTAATCCCATTTTACTGATCAAAATTTCCTTTGCTTCTTTCGTGGAATGTTCTTTGTCATCAGAAGCAATTTCTAAAAGAGGTTTAAAAAATTTTTGAAAGTTAGGTGTACTCATAATTTCATAATTGTAAGCATTAACAAAGTTCAATACTTACTAACAGTTGATTTTAAGGGATAATAGCATATAGACCAATATATGATAACTTTCTATGACTAATATCTCTCCTTCCTTAACAGGAAACGAAATCAGAGCAAAATTTTTAAACTTTTTTGAGCAAAAACAACATAAAATATTACCTAGTGCATCTTTAGTACCTGACGATCCTACGGTACTTTTGACCATCGCAGGTATGCTACCATTTAAACCTATATTCCTAGGGCAACAAACCCCAGAAGTACCGAGGGCAACCACTTCTCAAAAATGTATCCGTACCAATGACATTGAAAATGTAGGTCGCACTGCCAGACATCATACCTTCTTTGAGATGTTGGGTAACTTTAGTTTTGGGGATTATTTTAAATCTCAGGCCATTGCATGGGGTTGGGAATTATCAACCGAAGTATTTAAATTACCCCCCGAAAGAATTGTGGTTAGTGTGTTTCGTGAAGATGACGAAGCCTTTGCTATTTGGCGTGATGAAATAGGTGTACCGGGAAAAAGGATTATCCGCATGGGAGAGGAAGATAACTTCTGGAAATCTGGGGCGACTGGTCCTTGTGGTCCTTGTTCGGAGTTATACTATGATTTTAAGCCCGAATTGGGTGATGATAATATCGATTTGGAAGATGATAGTCGATTTATCGAGTTTTATAACTTGGTATTTATGCAGTATAACCGAGACACCGAAGGAAATTTAACGCCCCTAGAAAAGAAAAATATTGATACGGGTATGGGGTTGGAAAGAATGGCGCAGATTCTGCAACAGGTGCCTAATAATTATGAAACTGATTTGATTTTCCCTATCATCAAGACTGCTGCTGAGTTGGCTGATATTGATTATCAAAAGGCGGATGATAATACCAAGGTATCTTTAAAGGTAATAGGGGATCATGTGCGATCGGTGGTACAAATGATCGCTGATGGCATTTCTGCTTCTAATATGGGGCGCGGTTATATTTTGCGTCGTCTCATTCGTCGGGTGGTGCGTCACGGACGTTTGATTGGCATTGATGGTAATTTTATCAATCAGGTGGGAGAAACTGCCATTCAATTGTTAGAGGGGGTTTACACCAATACCAGAGAAAGGGAAAAGGTTATTAAAACTGAGTTGCAACGGGAGGAGTCGGCTTTCTTGGCTACCTTGGAAAGGGGTGAAAAACTATTGGCGGAGGTGATTGATAAGCTAAAACAGGCACAAAAAACGGAAATTTCTGGGGTGGATGCTTTTACTCTTTATGATACTTTCGGTTTTCCTTTGGAATTAACTCAAGAAATAGCAGAGGAACAGGGTATAACCATTGATGTGAATGGGTTTGAGGCGGAAATGGAAGCTCAGAGAGTGCGATCGCAATCTGCCCATGAAACCATAGATTTAACGGTACAAGGAAGCATTGATAAATTAGCTGAACATATCCATCCTACGGAATTTTTAGGCTACCATGAATATCAATTAATTAGCCACATTGAGGGTTTATTGATAGAAGGTAAATCCGTGGAAAAAGCAGAATCGGGTACTAAGGTACAGCTAATTTTAAATAAAACTCCTTTCTATGCGGAATCTGGGGGGCAAATTGGCGATAAAGGTTACCTCGCAGGGGAAGATGTTTTAGTTTCTATCAATGATGTACAGAAAGAGTCGGGCTTTTTTGTCCATTATGGCACGGTGGAAAGGGGTAGTATCACCGTAGGGCAAAAGCTACGGGCAACCGTTGACAAAGCCTGTCGTAACCGTGTGAGGGCCAATCATACTGCAACTCACCTATTACAGTCGGCTTTGAAAAAGATTGTTGATAATTCCATCTCTCAGGCTGGTTCTTTGGTATCCTTTGATAAGTTACGTTTTGATTTTAATTCCCCCCAACCCATTACTAAATCCCAGTTACAACAAATTGAGGATTTGATTAATACTTGGATTGCCGAAGCCCATCCCGCCGATATTTCTGTTATGGGTATAGAAGAAGCTAAGGCTAAAGGTGCGATCGCCATGTTTGGTGAAAAATACGGCTCAGAAGTACGTGTTATCGACGTGCCAGGGGTTTCCATGGAATTATGCGGGGGTACCCATGTAAACAATACCGCTGAAATAGGGCTATTTAAAATCATCTCAGAAACGGGTATTTCTTCTGGGGTAAGACGCATCGAAGCTGTGGCTGGGGCTTCAGTGTTGGAATATCTCAAGGTAAGAGATGAAGTTGTCAAAGAATTGGCTGATAAACTCAAAGCCAAACCCGAGGAAATTCCCGAACGTTTTGCTAATCTTCAAAGTGAGTTAAAAACCACCCAAAAAGAGTTGGAAAGCCTCAAGCAGGAGTTAGCTTTATTAAAATCCGATAGCCTAGTTAACGAAGCCCAAACAGTAGGCGAGTTTAAAATTCTCGTTGCCTCCATGGGAGATTTAGATGCCAAATCCTTACAAACCGCAGGGGAAAAACTCCAACAAAAACTCGGAGATAGTGCCGTGGTTTTAGCTTCTATTCCTGAAGAAGGAAAGGTAAGTTTAGTGGCTGCCTTTGGGGAAAAAGTTTATAAAGAAAAACAACTTCAGGCAGGTAAATTCATCGGACAAATCGCCAAAATCTGCGGTGGTGGAGGCGGAGGGCGCCCTAACCTTGCTCAAGCAGGGGGAAGGGATGCCACCAAGGTTGATGAGGCTTTGGCTACTGCTAAAAGTCAGTTGATGGACGCTTTATCTTAAGCTGTTGCGGTGGGTATTATCGCCCACCAAAATCAATAATTCTAGTAAATTAGCTTTTTCCTACGGGGGGTATTCATAAACCCTAGTCTATAATTCTCAAATCTCCTCGGCGGTTGACCACACTTTAGAGTTCGTGTCAACCGAACGCAAAGAATTGTAATATTTTGTTACATTGTGAATGTAGAACGAAAAAGCAATTATATATATTATGAATAACGATTTAACAGCTACCAACAACAGAGACTTATTCGCACCTGTCGTATTTCGCTCAGAATTCAACGACTTTAAGGATATTAGTGCAAACCAAGCATGGTCACTATTTTTCACCGCAGGTAAAGAAGACAAAAGCCTCGGATTTAACCCCGAAGCTGGTAGATTTTTTACAAATACCTTAATTGGAATTATCGTTGCAGGGGCATTAATTGGCGGTGTATTAACCGATGTAATCCCCCACTAATAACGATGCAATTAACTTTCCAAAGAACGGGTTTTTTCTGCCCAAACTCTGGTGGATAAACCCCAAACATAGATAAACCCTTCAGCGGCTTTGTGATCAAATTGATCTTGTTCTCCGTAAGTAGATAATTCGGAGTCATACAAAGAATACTGGGATGTTCTACCTACGATGGTAGCATTACCTTTAAAGAATTTGATGCGTACTGTACCGCTGACTCTTTTTTGAGTTTCTTCGATGAAGGCATCGAGGGCATTTTTAAGAGGGCTATACCATAACCCTTCATAAATCATGCGACTATAGGTTTCATCAATGTGGGCTCTTTTATAATGGGTAACATCACTGGTGAGGGTTAAACTTTCTAAGTCTTCATGGGCTTTGATAAGTACCAAAAGAGCAGGGGCTTCATAGATTTCCCGAGATTTGATACCTACGACTCGGTTTTCAATCATATCGATACGTCCTACCCCATGATTACCAGCCACTTCATTAATTTTGGTGACTAGGGCAACAGGAGGAAGAGCAACACCATTAACCGCTACGGCTGTTCCTTGTTCAAAGGTAATTTCTAAGTATTCAGGCTCATTAGGGGCATCCATAACTGATTTTGTCATGGCATAAATTTCTTCGGGAGGCTCTGTCATGGGATTTTCCAAGGGGCCCGCCTCAACACTACGCCCTAATAGGTTACGATCAATGCTGTAAGGAGAGGATTTTTTGACGGGGGCTTCGATACCAAATTGTTCCCCGTAGGCGATCGCATCTTCACGACTCATACCCCATTCCCTAGCAGGAGCTAAAATTTTAATATTGGGATTGAGGGCAGTAATACCTAAATCAAAACGAACTTGGTCATTTCCTTTTCCTGTGCAACCATGGGCAACAGCGTCAGCACCATACTTTTCGGCAGCCTCTACCAATAACTTAGCAATGAGGGGACGAGCTAAGGCAGTGGAGAGAGGATAACGGTTTTCATATAAAGCATTAGCTTTTATGGCAGGGAAAGCATAGTTAGTCACAAACTCTTCTGTAGCATCAGCCACCAAAGACTCTACCGCACCACATTTAAGAGCCTTAGCTTGTATAGGTCCTAATTCTTCTCCCTGTCCTAAATCTGCCGCAAGGGTGATGACTTCTTTTACACCCCATTCTTTTTTTAAGTAAGGAATACAAACGGAAGTGTCAACTCCCCCAGAATAGGCTAAAATGACTTTCTCGGCACGACTCATAAATTTTACTCTGTTTCAGATAAGACTAAAGGGTTATTGTAACAATAACTGTATTTTTAACCAATTGTAAGTCAAGATTTCTGTATTTTATCCAGAATGGATAAAGAGACGAAGGGATAAGAATATTTTTTGTAAATTTCTTGACAAAATTTTAACCGTTCGTTAACATAGATAATGTTGAACGCAACGGGGGACTGTAGCTCAGCTGGTTAGAGTGCCTGCCTGTCACGCAGGATGTCGCGGGTTCGAGTCCCGTCAGTCCCGTAAGAAAAAAAACTAGCACTCCTTGGGGTGCTTTTTTTGTCTCTACATTATCAACAAATTATTTATCATCAGTAATCGGTTCGTATCGCCTTGATAAATTAAATAAACTGATAACAAGTTAGTGTTTAGAAAGAGCCTCTTTTGAGTTGCAATCAGGATAAAATGAATTAAAGTTCAATTTTCCATTGAGCCTTAGCCCCGCAAACACAATAGTTAATTATCTATGCGCACTGTTGCCCAAATTAATGAAAGAATAGCCGATCGCACCGTAAAAGTTTGCACCATTGAAGAATTAAAAAGTAAAGTAAAAAAACAAGGCATAAGCAAAACTTATCAAGAAATAGATGTAGTTTGTACGGGTACCTTTGAACCCATGGAGTCATCGGGGGCAATAATTAACCTCGGTCATACAGACCCCCCCATCAAAATTCGTCAGTGTTGGCTCGATGGAGTACCTACCTATGCAGGATTTGGGGCAGTGGATCTGTGTTTGGGGGCAACGGTACCTTCTGAATATGGCAGTAATAAAGAGTTAGGGGATAACGTGCCTTCTAATTTACCTGAAAGAGGAGGGGCCCATGTGATAGAAGATTTAATTGCGGGGAAGGCTGTACCGATAAAAGCAGTGGGACAGGTAACGGACTGTTACCCTAGAGCTTCCTTTGAGTCCACTATCACCATGGATTCTATTAATCAGTTTTACTTATACAACCCTCGAAATTTGTATCAAAACTTTATTGTAGGGGTGAATGGGGGCGATCGCACTTTATACACCTACTTAGGCCCATTATTGCCCCGTCTTGGCAACGCCGTATATTCGAGCGTGGGCGCCATGTCTCCCCTGTTAAATGACCCCGATTTGGAAGTGGTGGGCATTGGTACCAAAATATTTTTAGGGGGGGCAGAAGGTTACATCGCATGGGAAGGCACCCAAAATTTCCCCCTACAAAAGAGACGAGAAAATCGCACCCCCATTGGTCCTGCCTCTACGGTGGCTTTGGTGGGAGATGCCAAACAGATGAGTCATGAATGGGTTAGGGGTTGTTATTTCAAAAATTATGGTTCATCCTTGATGTTGGGGGTAGGTATTCCCATTCCCCTGCTAAGTGAAAAAATTGTTGCTAACTGTGCTGTGGATGATAAAGATATTGTGGCACCAGTGATGGATTTTTCTATTCCCCGTCGGGTGCGTCCTAGTTTTGGGTTAGCTAGTTATGCCCACCTCAAGAGTGGCAAAATTAAGATAGAAGGGCAAGTGGTGCGAGTAGCTTCCGTGGCTAGTTTATATCTCTCCCGTCAGGTTGCCCAAACTCTCAAACAACGTATTTTAGACGCTGAATTCACCCTCACCCAAGCCGTTGCATCCCTACCGTGCGATCGCACCTTTATCGCCCAAGATGGTGCCATATAGAGAATTAAATATATTCATTGACAGGACAAAATGTATCCGCTACATCAGGATTTGATTAATGTGGGGATACTTTGCCATTTAGTTAAAAATAAGAATCTAAATCAATAGCTTCAGAACCGCCCTCTAAAAGTTGTACAATTAGCTTTCTAAGTTGTACCCATATCAATACACCAATAAAAACAGTTAGAGGTAAAGAAACTCCGTAGGACAAAACACGGTTATAAGTAAAAATTTCTAGTCCTGCGGCTAAAAACATACAAATTCCGAAACAAATACCCAGAAAAGGTACTTGTAAAACAGAAATCTCCGACATATCAGTTTTTATTCCTTTTTTGCCTTGATTACTCCAGTAATTAACTTTTATTTTTAAAGAAGATTCAAAAGCTAAACCACAGGTAATTCCAATAAAAAAACCCATAGCTAATAAAACTAAAGGGGGGTGGGGTAATGTGTACATGGTTTTATAAAAATTTTGTTATTTTGATGATAGTTGTTTGTTAAAAAATATTAACATCTTTATGGTTCACCAAGAAAAAGCAATGTATCAAAAAATTTATTGTGTCAATCATGTGGGTAAAAATCTTTTAATTGTGGGTTATCATCCTGATAAATTGTGGGAATTTAGGGCGGTAACTTCTGAAGGTATAGTTGTACAGGAAGTTAATTCTTTTGAGACGGCAGAGTTGGCAGAAAATCAAGGCAAAAAATGGATTGAAGATCATCTTTTGTGAAAAAATCAAAGATATATGCTACTCCTACATTATTGATTAGTATAGGTTGAAAAACCGCTGTAAGATAGAAGATTGATTAAATTAAATAATTATAGTTAAATTTCAATATAGATTATGCAATCTCCTTATCAAGCCAGTGATGTAGAAAATAAATGGCAACAGCAATGGACAGAAAACGAACTATATAAAACCGAAGAAAACAGCGATAAACCCAAATTTTATGCCCTTTCCATGTTTCCTTACCCTTCAGGAAAGCTACATATGGGTCATGTGCGCAACTATGTAATTACCGATGTAATTGCCCGTTTTCAACGCATGAATGGGCATCGAGTGTTACATCCTATGGGCTGGGATGCCTTTGGTTTACCCGCAGAAAATGCTGCCATTGATAGGGGAATTCCTCCTGCTACTTGGACTTTTCAAAATATAGACCAAATGCGATCGCAATTACAACAACTAGGACTATCCATTGATTGGGATAGGGAAGTGGCTACCTGTTCACCAGAATATTATAAATGGACACAGTGGTTATTTTTACAATTTTATCAAGCAGGTTTAGCATATCAAAAAGAAGCTGCAGTAAACTGGGATCCTATTGACCAAACGGTTTTAGCCAATGAGCAAGTAGACGGAGATGGTTATTCTTGGCGTAGTGGGGCAAAGGTAGAAAGAAAATTATTAAGACAATGGTTTTTGAAAATTACCGACTATGCAGAGCAACTTTTAGAGGATTTATCCCAACTAGAAGGATGGCCCGAAAGGGTGAAAACCATGCAGGAAAATTGGATAGGTAAATCGGTGGGGGCTTACCTCGAATTTCCTGTCATTGATAAAGAGGAAACAATTGCTGTTTTCACCACTCGCCCTGACACCGTTTATGGGGTAACCTATGTGGTATTAGCCCCCGAACATCCTTTAACTCCCATAGTCACCACCCCCGACAGAAAAGAAGCCGTAGAAGCCTTTATAAAAGAGGTTAGCGCCGAAAGCGAAATCGATCGCACCGCTGATGATAAACCCAAAAAAGGTGTCTTGACAGGGGGCAAAGTCATCAACCCCTTTACTGGGGAAGAAATTCCCATCCTCATCGCCAACTATGTACTATATGAATATGGTACAGGGGCAGTAATGGGGGTACCAGCCCACGATGTCAGGGACTTCAAATTTGCCAAGGAAAATGATTTACCCATCAAAGTAGTCATCTTACCCGACGATGCTGATAACGGCGATGTGTGCCTATTAGAAGCCTATACCGAAGCAGGTACTATGATTAATTCAGGTAGCTTTACGGGAATGCAGTCGGTGAAAGGAAAAAATGCCGTGATTCAATTTGCTGAAAATCAAGGCTACGGTAAAAAACGCATCCAGTATCGCCTCCGTGATTGGTTAATCTCCCGTCAAAGATATTGGGGTTGTCCTATTCCCGTCATCCATTGCCCCAATTGTGGTACGATACCTGTACCGGATGAAGATTTACCTGTAAAATTACCTGAGCAAGTAGAATTTTCTGGTCGTGGCCCCTCTCCCCTCGCTAAAATGGAACATTGGGTTGATGTACCTTGCCCTAGTTGTGGTACTCCTGCAAAAAGGGAAACAGATACCATGGACACCTTTATTGATTCTTCTTGGTATTTTCTTCGTTATACCGACGCAAACAATGAAAATGAGCCTTTCAACCTTGATAGAGTAAACAATTGGATGGGGGTGGATCAGTATGTAGGCGGTATTGAACACGCCATATTACACCTTCTTTATTCTCGTTTCTTTACCAAGGTAGTCAGGGATAGGGGTTTGGTGAATGTGGATGAGCCTTTTAAGCGTCTTTTAACCCAAGGAATGGTACAGGCGATTACCTATAAAAATCCTGTGACGGGTAAGTATATTCTCCCTGAAAATATTGAGGAAAAAGAAGAAACCAACGAGCAAGGTAAAACCGAAACTGTTTACTATGATAGGGCTACGGGCGATCGCCTTTCGGTTTTTTACGAAAAAATGTCCAAATCAAAATATAATGGGGTAGATCCACAAATAGTTTTATCTAAATATGGTGCAGATACCGCCAGAATGTTCATTCTTTTCAAAGCACCCCCCGAAAAAGACTTAGAATGGGATGATGCTGATGTAGAAGGGCAATTCCGCTTCCTCAACCGAGTTTGGACATTGGTTAATGAATTTATCGATAATCCTCAATCTGCGCCAACTAAAACCATCGATAAAACGAAACTAGGTAAGGGGGAAAAAGATTTGAGAAGGGCAATCCATACCGCCATCAAAGAAATCTCCGAAGATTTAAGCGGTGACTATCAGCTTAACACCGCTGTTTCTGAATTGATGAAACTTAATAACGCCTTGCGAGATTGCAAAGAGAAAAACTCCCCCGTATATCGAGAAGGTATTGAAACTCTTATCCTTCTCCTTGCCCCCTTTGCCCCCCATATCGGTGAAGAATTATGGCAACAGTTGGGGAATACACAATCGGTGCATTTACAATCTTGGTTGACGGTAGATGAAGAAGCCTTAACTGTAGATGAAATTACCCTCGTTATTCAAATTATGGGTAAAACTAGAGGTACTATTTCTGTACCTGCCGGCGCCACTAAAGATGAGTTACAACAGTTTGCCCAAGATTCAGAAGTTGCTCAAAAATATATCACAGGCAAAGAGATTAAAAAAGTGATTGTGGTACCAAATAAGTTAGTTAACTTTGTCGTGGTTTAATTTAGCATAACCCCATTAGATAAAAATTTTTCTTGCCATAAGAGCTTAAATTTTGAGCCCAATCATCGACATGACAGAATAATTCATCTAAATTAGACATAGGACAATATAGTAATTTAAATTTGTTGTTACTTTTAGCTTACTATTTGTCCTTCCCCTTATCCCGAACTCAGGTTAACTATGATTCGTTTAAAATCTTGGCAATGGTTAATTTTAGCTACCCCCGCGGTGATATTGATTTTATTTTTTGTGGTGGCAACGGGGTTACAAATTAATCAGTGGGGAATTAGTTGGATATGGGCAATTTTTGTGGTTTTATTTGTGGCATGGCGTTGGTTGTTAGTTCGATGGACTAAGCCTTTGATGCCTGATGTGGAAGGTGCGATCGCCTCTGCCCAAGAAAAATTAGATAATAGTCCTTCTTTTAGTAATAGTGATCCCGAAATTTACTCTCAGCTAGAGTCAGCCTTAGAAAATATTATCCTAAAAAGCAAGGATGATCCCCCCATGTGGGAAGATTTACAACTATTCTTCCAACGTTGTCAAGATTTAGTACAGGCGATCGCCCTTATCTACTACCCAGAGGAAAAATACCCCCTCCTCAATATCTACATACCCCAAGCCTATACCTTAATTCGGGGTACAGTGGATGATATGGATAAATGGATGAATCAACTATCCCCTGCCCTCAACCAAGTCACCATCGCCCAAGGTTATCAGGGTTATCAAATATACCGTAAACTAGAACCCTCTGCCCGAAAATTGATGAAGGTATGGAGTTGGGCACAATGGGTATTAAATCCTGCGGTAGCCCTTACCAAAGTTGCTAGTAATAGCACCACCCAACAAGCCAACCAAGAATTATTAATTAATCTCAGTCAGATAATAAGGGAAGTTGCCCTCGGAAATCTTGCCCGTCAAACGGCGTTATTATATGGTGGTGATAATCTCTCTCTTGATAAATTTCAACCCCAAGAAAGAAGCCTTCCTGAGAAAAAAACCAAAGCCCTCAAAGAAATTTTAGAAGAGGCTCAAAAACCCGAAGACATTAAACAAAAACCCGTTAATATTCTATTGGTAGGTAGAACAGGAGCAGGAAAAAGTAGTTTAATCAATACCCTATTCAATGCCCAAACTGCAGAAGTTGACCTTTTGCCCAGCACCACGGAAATCAAAAGTTATCAATGGAAAACGAACACAGGGGAAAGGTTAAATCTCCTCGATACCCCTGGCTATGAGCAAATAAATCGCCCTGAATACCTCGAAAAAGTGTTGGATTATTCTCGCCGTGCAGATATTGTTTTGCTTTTAAATCCAGCCCTTGATCCTGCTTTGCAAATGGATCAAGATTTTTTGCTTAAATTACAAGAAGATGGGCAGGATATTCCTATTTTTATCGTGATAACCCAAGTTGATCGACTGCGTCCAGTGCGGGAATGGCAACCTCCCTATGATTGGCAAGGGGGCAATAAACCAAAGGAGATTTCTATTCGGGCGGCGGTGAGTTATCGTCAGGAAAATTTAGGCTCATTTTGTGAGGAGGTTTTACCCATTGTCACCGCTAATTATGGGGAAATTTCCCGAGCGTCCTGGCATGATGATATTTTAGCTATTCATATTCTAAAGGCGATCGCCCCTGCCAAACAAATCAGATTAGCTCGTTTTTTCCGTAACCTAGAAGCCAGAAGCCTAGCCGCAGCCAAAATCATCGATAAATATACCCTCCAAATGGCTACTAGCCAAGGCTTAACTGCCCTGCTCAAAAGCCCTGTATTACAGTTTATCTCTACCCTCACCACAGGCTCCCCTCAACTCGCCTACATCCTAGCCGAAAGAATCCCCGTAGAGCAATTACCTGTAGTAATAGGTAAACTACAACTGGCTTATGACTTATTCAATCTACTCAGTGATGATAATGAAAAAATATCCTTTGATTTACTCTCTCTTTGGACAATTCTTGTAGAAAATAACGGTACCCCTGATCAAGAAGCCTGGGCATTAGGACATGGTTTAGTAGAATTTTGGAGCAAAGATTTGACTTTGAATCAATTTAAACAGCGGTATCAATATTATTTAAAAGCATGGGATAACCAAAGTAAAAATTAATAGATTTGTCTAACCAAAACTTAATTAAAATTTAAACTCTATTCGTATTAAGGCTATTTTATCCTTCTTTCTACGAAATTACCAGGTTTACAGACTAGGAGAAAATAATACTTTCAGCTTATTCCCAACTCAGGCTTATTACTCTCTTATTTGTTTGTCGTTGATAAATTTAGTGATAATTTTTTGTTTAGGTAAAGATAAAGTGCGATCGCACTTTAACAAAAAAACTGCAAGGGAACAAATATCCTCACAGCAATATTTTTTTATTCATAAATAC
The DNA here is from genome assembly GCF_001747005.2 of Cyanobacterium sp. IPPAS B-1200. NCBI lineage: Bacteria > Bacillati > Cyanobacteriota > Cyanophyceae > Chroococcales > Geminocystaceae > Cyanobacterium > Cyanobacterium sp. IPPAS B-1200. The sequence goes on along the minus strand of NZ_CP182899.1, from coordinate 2,959,010 downwards.
TAAAACAGCGTTTAACAGTAAAACTCACTTTTATCCAAAACAATTTCACCATAACCAGGAACCCAACTTACCCAAATACCAGCTTTTTCTTCACATAATAACAACGCTTCTTGCTGACTATAATCACTGAGGGCTTCATTAAGTTTTACCCATGAATCACGATTATAGGTGATATGACATACTGGACTCCAACAAGGAGTATCCGATTTTACCTTGTCTGTTGTGGTAGCTAATTTAACTAACATCTCTGCACTCCATAAATATAAAGTCTTGTGATTACGAAGTTTCTAGTCTACACTCATCATGCAAAATCAAATAAACTTCTGTATATCAGGATACAAAATATAAAGCAAATTAGAATAAAATGTTATCAAAAATTAATAAATGACATTTGACATTGCTGATTTTAGATATGATTTCTCATTTAAGCAGGGAACAGGGAATAGTGATAATATCTTAATGTCTTAATTTCTAGCATCATTCAATTATGTTTCATACCATGATTAAGCAATGCCTGATGTTTAAATTTTTGGTATTGGTACACACCCCCATGGCAAAGATTTGGATGGGAGAGAGTTTGATTTTAGCAATAATGGTATAACCTAAAGTCGGCGAAAACAAAAAACCCAACAGTAAATGCTGTTGGGCAAAGAAAAGCCGAAAAACTACTCGATAATAGGCTTACTAACTTGCCCACGTCTCTTAATGGGAGGGCGAGGAGTACCATTAGAATGAGACTTAGGAGTAAAATTAGTGTTATTATTAGACTTGCGGCGGGGATTGGATCTAAATCTACCACGTTCTTGATCTTCGTGGACTTCAAGATATAGGGTATCCCCAACCATCTGGGCTGCGGTTTGTAATACAGTGCGAATAGCCTGAATGTTACGTCCCCCTTTGCCATAAACCCTACCTTTTTCCTTTTCTTCTAAGGCTAGACGAATCCAAATTCGTTTGGTACTAGCGATGTATTCACAGTTAAAACTGAGTAATTCGGGAGATTCCAATAATGGCTCAACGAGAAAACGAATTAGCCCATCATAATCAGGGCTAGTAGCATTATCTAAATCAAGATAAGGTTGTTTATTAAGCATTTACCTGTTCAAAAACTTTTGCTTTGTCTAAAATACGACGCACGGTTTCGGTGGGTTGGGCGCCATCTTTTAAACGGGTAACAATAGCAGGGACATCTAATCTGGTTTCATCGGTACGAGGGTTGTAGAATCCTAATTCTTCTAATGCTCTACCGTCACGGCGACTGCGGCTATTGATAGCAACGATACGATAACTAACTTCTCTTTTTTTACCTAATCTTTTTAAGCGTATTTTAATCATAGTAATAATTTTAGTGTACTGTTAATCCTAGTTGATGGGTTAAGATTTAATTGACCTATACCATGATACTAAAATTTGTACTCAATTGCTAATATTGCTTGTCAAAAAAACAATAAAATTGAGCCTCAAAAATTGGTGATTGTTGAGCCTTAATCCTAGAATGATAAAGAAAAAAGCTCCATAATAGCGATTATGGTATTGATGAATTAAGGTTTCTTCCCAAGACTGTCTAAATTATTATCCTCCATAATGTGTGATTTGACCATTTATGAACAATCTTTCTAACATCCATCAAGCGGTAAGACAGCAAAATTTGCCTATGGTTGAAACAATTCTAGCTCAGGATAATAATATTGTTAACAATATTGATGTCAATCATAATACTCCTTTGATTTATGCGGTGCAAGGGGGCAATGGTGCGATCGCACATTTACTAATTGATAAAGGGGCTAATGTCAATTATCAAAATCATCCCCACAAAATGACAGCCCTAATGTTTGCCTGTGCCAAAAACTATTTATCTATTTGTGAATTATTAATCGCATCGGGTGCTGATGTAAACCTAAGTAATGACGATCGCACTCCACCATTAATGATAGTCTGTTACTTAGGACATAGAGATATAGCCGAACTATTATTAAAAAATGGAGCAAGAGTAAACTCCCAAGACATAGATGGAGAAACCCCCCTACAAGTAGCCATCAAAAAAAACCATAGCCCCATCATCGAACTATTAATCAGCCATGGTGCCGACTTATACCAAGACGAAGGAGCATTAAATCTCGCCATCGACTACCATAAACTAGACGTAGTTAAAACCCTCCTAAAACAGTCCATGGACGTAAATAGAGGTAATAAAGACGGCTTTACCCCCCTCATGAATGCTTGCGCCCAAGGAAACATAGAAATTGTTAGAGTATTACTAAACGCAGAAGCCCAAGTAAACCTAAAAGACAGTTATCAAGAAACAGCGCTCCATTTAGCCTGTTTAGAAGGACATTTTCAAATTGTAGAAGCCCTCATCAAAAAAGGGGCAGACGTTAACGCCATCAACGCCGAAAAAGATAGTCCTTTACTCATCGCCTGTTTACATGGGCATAGTGAAATTGTTGCCGAATTACTCAAAAATGGAGCAAATCCCAACTATGTAAATGGCCATGATTATCCCCTAACCCTCGCCATTATTAACAACTGGCAAGAAATAGCCTGTTATTTACTCCAAGCAGGGGCAAATCCTGATGTACGTTTAGCCGATGGAAAAACCGTTTTAATGAAAGTATGTGACCAAAATAATCTCGATATGATTCGCTGTTTATTACACTTTGGTGCCGATGTAAACCTAGAAGACAAAGGGGGCGGCACCGCCTTAATGTGGTCAGCACACCGAGGACATTTAGAAGGGGTTAAACTATTAGTAGAGGTAGAAGGAATTAATACCAGTCATCGCAACCATAACGGTTATACTGCCGCTAGTTTAGCAGAATATAATCAATTTGATTATGTGACAGAATTTTTGGATACGAGGGGAATGAATAATGAAGAATAGTTTTCCCCTTTAAAATTGAACAATGATTATAATCAATAAAATTCTATGACAGAAATTTGGGGAGCAATTATTGTCTTTGTGGTATCCCCCATTATCGGGGCTATTCCTCTGGTGGATTGGTTTACCTATGCCGTATCAGGAAAAGAGTTAAAAAAATTAGGGAATGGCAATATTTCCGTGTCGGCGGCTTTTTATCACGGTGGTAGGGCGGCAGGAATTTTGGCATTTTTATCGGAGGCAGGAAAAGGTGTTGCGGTGGTTTTAATGACTAGGGCATTTTTCCCCCTTGGCTCATCATGGGAGATAATGGCTTTAATTGCCCTTGTAATGGGGCGTTATTGGGTAGGTAAGGGAGCGGGTTTAACCAATGTGACTTGGGGCATCATCGCCCATAATCCCTTGGCAGGATTGTTGATTTTGTTGTTGGGGGGTATTAGTTTCACTATTTTTCGTACCCGTAAAGGGGGCCAAGTTGGCTTTTTGGGTTTAATGGTGGTGGTGTTATCGGTTCAAAATATTAATTCCCCAGAATATATTTTTGTCACCATTGGCTTGGCTGGTTTACTGTGGTGGATTTTTGATCAGATTTCCGATGAGGGGGAGTTTAAATCTAGTCAAGTATTTTCTTTTTTTCGGGGCGATAGTGGGGTAACTTCTCTTTCTCAGAAGCTAAATAATGAAAAGGTAGGGGATAAGGCGGCAAATCTTTCGTTGCTTAAGCAGTGGGGTTATAGTGTGCCTGATGGTTGGGTAATTAAGGCGGGGGATGATTTGGATACTTTTTGTGATTTTGCTAACCCGTCTATACAAAATCCTTTGGTGGTGCGTCCTTCGGTTTTGGATAAGGATTCTTTGACGGTGTCGGCGGCAGGAATCTATGAGAGTTATCTCGATATTACCGATGGGGCTACCCTTAAGCACAGAATCATTGATTGTTTATCATCTTATCACAGTGCGATCGCCCTTAATTATCGCCAAAATAAAGGTACCAAAGAAAAGTCTTTGATGGTAATTGTGCAAAAGCAAATCAGGGGAGAGTTTTCGGGGGTTGCTTTTAGTCGTAATCCTATCAATCAACTTGATGATTGTATCTGCATTGAAGGGGTTGCAGGGGACACCAGTAAAGTGGTATCGGGGCAAGTTTCTCCTGAAAAATATCAAGTTTATCTTGCTGATGATGTGCTAAAAGGGCGGGGGAATATACCGCCATCGGTATTGTTTTCCGTGGCAAAAATTGCGAGAGAAATTGAAAGAACCCATAAAAATATCCCTCAAGATATAGAGTGGAGTTACGATGGACAAACCCTGTGGATTTTACAAAATCGTCCCATAAGTACTCTCTATCCCCTGTGGACAAGGAAAATTGCTCAGGAGATTTTCCCCAAACCTTTACCTCATTTGTCTTGGGGAGTCCATAACATTTTAATCTCTGCTGTTGCTAGGGATATTGTTTCTATTATTTTACAAGATAAAGGGAAGGATTTAGAGTTTAATAAAATAGCGATTTTACACTATAGTTATGGTTATTTTAATGCAACTTTATTAGGGGAAATTTTCCTTTTAATAGGATTACCTCCCGAAAGTTTACAGTATTTAACCGATGGCGAAAAATTTGCTAAACCTTCTCTTTCTTCTATCCTCAAAAACATCCCTACATTATGGCGATTGTTAGTCAAAGAGTGGACTTTATTTAAAGATTTTCAAGTTAAGGGCGATCGCACTTTTAATCCCTTATTAGACGAACTAGAAGAAATAAACCCTAACCAATTAAGTAATCAAGAATTATTACAAAGAATAGACAATATTTTAGAAGGTTTAAAAACTGCTACTTATTTTAAAACGTTAGCTTATTTAAGCTACATTATTCGTCAAACACTTTTCAAGGTCAATGCTCAAGATTTAGACAATCAAAATATAACAGAAATAAGAGCCATTGAAGAACTAAAACAAATTGCGATCGATACCCGCAATCTTTTCTCTGGCATTCAATTACAAGAATTAGAACCCCAAAATTACCCCTCCTTTTTTGCTACCCTTTCAGAATCAAGCGACGGCGAATCAGTCATAAAAAGACTTAATGAATGGCTAGAAAAATATGGTTATTTGAGCGAAATTACAACAGATATATCTGTACCTCGATGGTCAGAAAATCATCGTATTATGAAGATAATGTTTACTAAATTTGTCGCTGATAACTCCATAAAAGCTATAACTAATAATAAGTTAAAAACACAAAATATACAACAAAAAATAGTACAAAAAAGATATGAATTAAAAGGAGAAATAGTAGATATAAATAATAAGTTATTTTCTCATCTTAGATCTACCTTTATCGCTTTAGGAGAAAAACTATCCCAAGACCAGATTTTATTAGATGAAAAAGATATTTTCTTTCTTAAAATCCCCGAAATCAAGCAATTAGTAAACCAAAAAACTGATCACCAACACATTATCAGTATCATCAATAAACGTCAACAAAAATGCCAAGAATACAAAGAAATTAAAAAAATTCCCTACCTGATATATGGCAAAAGTCCTAAAATCAACATTGATAGTAAAATATCTCCCAAAACCACCCAAAATCAACTTCAAGGCATTCCAGCCAGCATGGGCATCATAGAAGGAAAAATCAAAATTATTCGTACCTTAACCCAAAATATCAACATTGACAAAGAGACTATCATCATAGTCCCTTATATTGATGCCAGTTGGTCATTAATTCTTGCCCAAGCAGGGGGCATTATCACCGAAATTGGAGGACAACTATCCCACGGGGCAATTATAGCTAGAGAATACAGTATCCCCGCAGTGATGAATATTCCCCAAGCCTCCAGAATTTTACGCAACAATCAAAAAGTGCGCCTTGACGGACAAAAAGGTATTGTGGAAATCTTGTAAAAAATAAAACCCATAAAAAAGCCCCTCCCCATAGGCTAGGAGAGGAGTTAGCATTAGAAAATAATTAAGCTACAGGTTGCTTTTTAGCTTCCTCTTCTTGGGCGAGGAATTTTTCTAACTCAGTGAGAGCATCCGCATCAACCTTGGTTTGCATAGGACAGAATTTAGGACCACACATAGAGCAGAATTCCGCAGTTTTGTAAATATCTGCAGGTAAAGTCTCATCGTGATATTCTTTTGCTCTTTCAGGATCTAAAGATAACTCAAACTGACGATTCCAGTCAAAGTTATAACGAGCCTTAGAAAGTTCATCATCTCTATCACGGGCGCCAGGGCGATGGCGGGCAATATCTGCCGCATGGGCTGCAATCTTGTAAGCAATAAGGCCGTTACGTACATCTTCCGCATCAGGCAAGCCTAAATGCTCTTTGGGGGTAACATAACATAGCATAGCAGTACCATACCATCCTGCCATGGCAGCACCGATCGCACTGGTGATATGATCATAACCTGGGGCAATGTCAGTAACTAGAGGCCCTAAAACATAGAAAGGAGCTTCAGAACACTCTTCCATCTGTTTTTTGACATTAAACTCAATTTGGTCCATGGGTACGTGTCCGGGCCCTTCTACCATCACCTGTAAATCATGTTCCCATGCACGGCGGGTAAGTTGTCCGAGGGTTTTTAACTCAGCCAATTGAGCCTCATCGGAAGCATCATGGGTACAACCAGGGCGCAAAGAATCCCCTAAACTGAAAGATACATCATACTTTTTGAAGATTTCGATAATATCGTCAAAATGAGTATAAAGAGGATTTTGTTTATGGTGATGCAACATCCAACGGGCGATAATACCGCCACCACGGGAAACAATACCAGTAATACGATTACGTACTAGGGGTAAATGTTCAATTAAAATACCAGCGTGGATAGTCATATAATCAACACCCTGTTGGGCGTGTTTTTCGATGATATGTAAGAAATCCTGTGCGGTTAAATCCTCGATATTACCATGGACACTTTCTAGCGCTTGGTAAATAGGTACAGTACCGATGGGAATAGGAGAAGCGTTGATAATAGCAGTACGAATTTCGTCTAAATTACCGCCCCCAGTGGACAAGTCCATGAGGGTATCTGCTCCATATTTCACCGCTAGGTGAAGTTTATCTACTTCCTCATCAATATTAGAACTATTAGGAGAAGCTCCAATATTGGCGTTTACCTTACACCTAGAAGCAATCCCAATGGCCATAGGCTCAAGGTTAGGGTGATTGATGTTTGCGGGAATAATCATTCTGCCCCTTGCCACTTCATCTCGTATTAACTCAGGGGGTAAATTTTCCCGCTTTGCTACGTAGTGCATTTCTTCTGTTATCACACCTTGACGGGCATAGTGCATCTGAGACACGTTAGCCTGTCCCCGTCTTTTCGCAATCCATTCTGTTCGCATATTTTGATCCTCTATAAACAGCTTTCCTACGCTGGTATTACCCAGTCTCAGGTTCTAAGGGTTTTTCTCAGCCTAATTATTTAGACACCCCTAGCTATGGTTAGATCTTACCATTTATTTTTGTTTAAGGAAACGGAAAAGCTATGGAGAATTGATAACAAAAAAAATCCCCTCCGTCAGAAGGAGAGGATAAAAATTATTTACGGATAAATTATTAATCAATGGTTGGGGCCTGAAGGGCTACAAATTGATTTTCGGTTTTATCAGCAATTTTGGTTTCTACCAAGCTAGGTACGGAGTTTCTAAGTAATGCCGTAAGTTGGTTAGTGGTGCTGTCATAAATTTGGGTGACAATCTTGGGATATAAACCAATACCGATGATAGGAATGAGTAAACAAGTGATAATAAATACCTCTCTGGGTTCGGCATCAATTAATTTGCTGTGGGATACCAATTCTTTGTTCTCTGGCCCATACATCAATTCTCTGAGCATAGAAAGGAGGTAAATGGGGGTTAAAATGACTCCGACGGCAGCGAGGGATACCATAATAACTTTGAAGGTTGTACCGTAGGCATCGCTAGTGGCAAGTCCGATAAAGATCATTAATTCCGCCACAAAACCGCTCATTCCTGGCAGGGCAAGGGATGCCATCGAACAGGTTGTCCACATGGCAAAGATTTTTTTCATGCTTTTACCAACTCCCCCCATTTCATCTAACATGAGGGTATGGGTGCGATCGTAGGTAGCACCAACCATGAAGAATAGACTCGCCCCGATTAAACCATGGGAAATCATCTGTAACATGGCACCACTCATACCAATTTCGGTAAAGGAGGCGATACCAATTAAGACAAAACCCATATGAGAAATAGACGAATAGGCAATCTTTCGTTTCAGGTTACGTTGGGCAAAGGAGGTAAAAGCAGCGTAGATGATGTTTACAACCCCCAAAATAATCAGTATAGGGGCAAAAACTGCATGGGCATCGGGTAGCATTCCCGCATTCATACGGATGAGGGCGTAACCACCCATCTTGAGCAAAATCCCTGCGAGGAGCATGTGGGCGGGGGCAGTGGCTTCTCCGTGGGCATCGGGTAGCCATGTGTGGAGGGGGAAAATGGGTAGTTTGACACCGTAGGCAATCAAGAAACCACCGTATAGTAATAGTTGGAGGTTTAAGCCGTAGTCCTTCTGGGCGATCGCACTCATGTCGAAGGTCACGGTATCCCCGTAAAAAGCCATAGTTAAAGCCCCTACAAGAATAAATAACGAGCCTCCAGCGGTATAAAGGATAAATTTGGTGGCTGCATAAAGTCGTCTCTTACCGCCCCATATAGACAGGATGAGGTAAACAGGCACTAATTCTAATTCCCACACAAGGAAGAAAAGTAACATATCCTGCACAGCAAAAACGGCGATTTGTCCCCCATACATTGCCAACATCAGGAAGTAAAACAACCTAGGTTTGAGGGTTACAGGCCATGCCGCCATAATGGCGAGGGTAGTGATAAAGCCCGTTAACAAAATAAGGGGCATCGATAAACCATCTACACCCACCGACCATTTCAAGTCAATGTCTGGTATCCATGTATAGCTTTCTACCATCTGTAGATCGGGGTTATTTAAGTCATAACCTTGGTAGAAGGCATAAACGATTAAAACGAAGTCTATTAAGCCCACAGTGAGGGCAAACCATCTGATGGTTTTACCGTCTTTGTCTGGTATGACAAAAACGAGAAGAGAGGCAACAATCGGTAAAATAATGATTGTCGTTAGCCAAGGAAAGTTTGTTAAATCCATTTGTAACTTGAGAAATATTTATACTTGTTATCTAAACTGGTTATATACATAAGTTCTAACAACAATCTAACAACTATTTTCGGAGATCTAACATTTCGTAATGTAAATTTTTGTTTTTCATCAACATGGCAATGGGGAATGGGCAATGATGATAATATTTAAAATATTGAATGTTTATCGTAATGTAACAGTATTTCAAACCATCATTAAGCAACACCAAACCTCTAATACCAAACCCCTATGATTAATCAATGGAACATTGCCCCCATCTACGATATTCCTAAATGGTTTCAAGATATTGTTCAGGAATACACCAAGAATATTCCTACAAAGGGAGATTTTGTGTCTCAACTTCTATGGCATCGGGGCATAAGGGAAGAAAAGGAATTACAAACTTTTTTAGATAGTCGTAACTATAAACCCACATCACCTTTTGATTTTGGACAGGAGATGAAAAGGGCGGTAATTCGTCTTAATCAAGCACGGGAGGAGAGGGAAAAAATCTGTATCTGGGGTGATTTTGATGCGGATGGCATTACTTCGACTTCGGTATTGTGGGAAGGGTTAGGACAGTTTTTTGCTCAGGATTTACAGCTAAGTTACCATATCCCCAATCGTCTCAAGGAATCCCACGGGTTAAATTGTGAGGGTATTGATACATTAGCCCAAGAGGGTGTAACTTTAATTGTCACCTGCGACACGGGTAGCACTAATTTAAAAGAAATCGACTACGCCAATGAATTGGGCATAGATATAATCGTTACTGATCATCATACCTTACCAGACGATCGCCCTCAGGTGGTATCCATTATCAATCCTCGTTATTTTAAAAATACTCATCCCCTTTATCATCTGTCGGGGGTAGCGGTGGCTTACAAGCTAGTAGAAGCTTTGTATGAGGCTTTTCCTGACATTCCCATCCAACCCGTAGAAGATTTACTAGATTTGGTTGCCATTGGCTTAATTGCTGACTTGGTGGAGTTGAAGGGAGATTGTCGTTATCTTGCCCAAGAAGGGATCAAGAAATTACAAAATACTAACCGTTGTGGGGTTAAACAATTACTACAATTATGTAAAGGTAATGGCGATCGCCCCATGGACATTTCTTTCGGTATTGCACCCCGTATCAACGCTGTGAGTCGCATCCACGGAGACGCTAGTTTTTGCGTCAAATTACTAACAACTAAAAATCTCAAGGAAGCCATCACCCTCGCCAACCAAACAGAAGAAGCCAACCTCAACCGCAAAGAATTACAACAAACCGTATTAAAACAAGCCCATAAAAAAGTAGCTGATTTAGACTTATCCACCACCGCCGTCATTGTTTTGGAAGATAATCAGTGGGAAACGGGGGTTTTAGGATTGGTTGCCAGCGCCATTAGTCAGGAATATGGGCGCCCCAGCATTCTCCTTAGCACCATGAAAACCAGTGACTCTAACAATTTAGCACGGGGTTCGGCTCGTTCGGTCAGTGGCATCAATTTATATGATTTAATTTTCTCCCAAAAGCATCTTTTATCAGGTTTTGGGGGGCATCCCTTCGCCGCTGGTATGGCTTTACCCATAGAAAATGTACCTCTATTTCGAGACGGTATCAATCAAAAATTAAAGCAAAAGTTAGATATAACCAAATTACAGCCCATTATTGATATAGATTTGACCGTTACAGTTTCTCAATTAACCCAAGAGTTATTTAAGGAATTAAAATTAATTGAGCCTTGTGGCATGGGTAATTCTGCCCCTAAATATTTAGTTAAAAATTGTTGGTTTACTGATGTACGTAATAAAAATATTTCTTCTAAAAAGAAGAATAAAACTATTAAATATTTAGTAACTTCTTTTAAACTTTGTGATAGCAGTAAACCCGATGGAATTTTTGGCAGTTGGTGGGGACACAGTAGCAGTGAAATTCTTTCAAATCAGAATTATGATGTGGTAATTGAATTTGATTATAATAAATTTAATAAGCAATATGAACCCAGAATAGTTGACATAAAAACTAGTGATTCACAATTAAATTTAAACGTTAGTGAGTCTCCTACTGTTAAAAATAATATTGTTTTAAAAGCTAATAATAATAATTCAGAAACATTATTTAATAAAGATTTTCATAAACAGAAGTGGATAAACTTTTTAGGAATAGTAAAATATTTAATTAATCATCAACAATCTATTGACATAAAAATATTTCAAGAAAAAGTCGTAATGGGTGATCGCACCTTAGAATATAGCTTAAAAACCATTGAAAACTTGGGCTTTATTCACACCATCGAAAATAATAATATTTATTTTTCAAGCAGAAAAACAACCATAAACGAAAAAGAATACTTAAAAAATCTTCAAAAAACCATCGCCATAATAAAAGAAGAATATCTACAAACCCTATTCCTAAACAAATAAAAAAATCCCCCTTAAAAAAAGAGAGATTTTGATGAACTATTTGAAGTATTTATTATGCCTTAGTGGGCAGTGTCGTAGGAGCTAACTTAATATTTTTAGCTAGTCCAAACAAAGATAAAAGTTTAATGGTCATCCAAGTTAAATCCACTTCCCACCACTGTAAACCGTGACGAGCAGAGTATTGATAAGCATGGTGATTATTGTGCCAACCTTCTCCAAAAGTTAAGACAGCAACCCACCAACAATTGCGAGAATGATCATTAGAATCATGGCTCACATAGCCAAACTTATGGGTAGCACTGTTTACAAACCAAGTTACGTGGAATACCACCACTAGGCGTAAGAAGATACCCCAAACCACGAAAGACCATCCACCCCACCAGAATAGTAATAATCCTAGGGCAACCTGAACAGGAATAAAATATTTATCGCACCACTGATAAAAAGGATCATTTTGAATATCCTTAGTATATCTAGGTACAAGTTTATTAGCAGGGTTTTTAATAAACATCCAACCCATGTGACTCCACCAGAAACCCTTATTAGAATCATGGGGATCACCCTCATGGTCAGAAAATTTGTGGTGAACTCGGTGTAAACCTACCCACTGAATAGGACCACCCTGACAAGACAAACAGCCACATAATACGATGATGTATTCTAGCCATTTAGGGGTTTCAAAGCTACGGTGAGATACCAAACGATGAAATCCGAGGGTAATACCAATACAGGCAGTTAACCAATAAAGTACGAAAAAAATGCCCACTGCGCCCCAGCTAAAATTGCTAGGTAAAAAGGCAAAAAGGGCTGCTAAATGAATAGTAGCCATGTATATAATTATATTCCACGCTAGTGGCGCTTTTTCTGAAGTTGAAACTGTCATTTTTATGTTAGAACTCGACTATTCTTTACTTATTTTATTTTCATATCTTGTCAATGGAAGAAGTTTTCAAAATTTTAATCTTAAACTTTCGTTCAAACTCATCGGACAAGTACAAAACAGGTATTTGTATTGGTATATAACTACCAATTTTCCCAGTTTGTTATTTTGACATGGATGTCAGTGTTAATAAATTATATATCATCCACTGATAGTATCAAATTATAATTTACAATGGCATATTAGTATTATCCTTCTATTTCTATGGAGTAAGTTCGACTTAGTATAAGTTATGAATTACTCGTTTAAAAATTTATTTAATATCTTTTCAAAATGAACCAAATTTTTCAGGCTTCTTCTCCAAGACAAATCAAAGAAATATTAGACTTTTGTAATGTTAATTCTATAAAAATAATAGAATGGGATCAAAATCCAAAATGGCAAAATAAAATTAAAATGGCTGGGTTGGCGGATTGTATTCCTCGTTACTTAGTTTTTCCAAATACCATCGCCATGCTATCACAATTAGTAAGTTTTGCCTATAGAAATCATTGGCGAGTTATCCCTACTGGTGAAGCCACGAAGTTGTCTTGGGGGGGAGTGCGGCAACCAGTTAATCTCTTAATTAGCATGGCTAACCTGAATCAAGTGGTAGAACATGGAGAGGAAGATTTGGTTATTACCGTTCAAGCAGGGATGAAAATTAAAGATTTAAATAACTTTTTAGCCTCTAAGGGTCAGTTTTTGCCCATTGACTCATTTTTTGAGGATCAAGCAACGGTGGGGGGGGTGGTAGCCACAGGGAATAATCTTTCTTGGCGCCAACGGTATGGGGGCGTGAGGGATTTAATTTTGGGTTTATCTTTTGTCCGTGCCGATGGCGAAGTGGTTAAGGCTGGGGGCAAGGTAGTAAAAAACGTGGCGGGGTATGATTTGATGAAACTGTTTACAGGATCCTATGGTAGTTTAGGAATTATTACTCAGGTTACTTTTCGTCTTTATCCCCTTGTTGCCCATTCTAGTTCTATTTTTGTAGGGGGGGAAAAGGAAGGGTTAAAAATATTAAGGGATACGGTGACTAAATCAGGATTAACTCCCACCATGGCAGATTTTGTCTCTCATTCTTGCTCGAAGGTTTTGGGTAGTGATGATGGTTTTGGTTTGGCAATGCGCTTTGAGAGCATTAAGCCTAGTGTAGAGCAACAAATTGAGCAGGTACAAAGTTGGGCAAAGAATTTGGGCTTATCTTCTCTGGTTTTTTCTGACTCCCAAGAGCTTGATTTTTGGAAGGATATTAAAATAACTGATGCTCCTATTCTTTGTAAGGTAGGAATTTTGGGTAATAGGATTGTAGATTTTTTGGCAACTTTCGAGAGTCAGGGGTTTATTAATATTAGTAGCGGAGTTGGCTTTGTTTTCCTTGAACAAAATACCCGAAGCCATCAGGTTAGGGCGATGCGTCAATTTTGTGAAGACAATGGCGGTTATTTATCTATAATACAAGCGCCCCTAGAACTAAAAAAACAAATCGAACCTTGGGGATATGTGGGCAATGGTTTAACTATGATGAAAAAAATTAAGGAAAAATTTGACCCCCAAGAAGTTTTTAGTAATCCTCTTTTTTAGGGTTTTTGTGCGATCGCAAAGTGGTAAATTTCACCTAATAGCCCTTTTTTTTCTTGACAATCGCCCTTAAATTCTCCTCTTATTAAGGGGGGTTAGGGTTGAGGGAAAATCAACGCTTTATTCCCCCCTTATCACAAGGGGGATGAGGGAAAATCAAACCCTATTTACTACAATTCTCAGTTATCTGTGCCTTCTGTTTTGGTTCAATGTAAAGATTTTCCAAAACTACTCCAGCCGCCGCAATCCAAGGAGGTACAATCAACGCCCCGATAATGCCCAACACCTGCACCCCTCCCAACACCGCAAGGAGTTGATATAAAGGCTCAACCTTAACACTAGAGCCAACCAAGAGAGGATCTAGTACATAGGTTTCTAAGTTTTGGATAACAAGGAATAGAAGTAACACCCACAAAAATACCCATCCCCCCTGAGCAACAGCTACAATAAGGGCGGGAATAGAACCTAAAACGGGTCCAAAAAATGGTATCAGGTTAGTAAACCCTGCAATTACCCCTAAACCGAGGGCAAATTCATTAATACCTAAAACCTTTAAACCGATGGTAATGGTTACACCCAACACAAGGGAGACTAAGATTCTACCTTGAATATATTTACCCATTCTTTCGGTGACAGGATCAAATTGAGCTTGAATTTTTTTATCCCATGGCTCAGGAAATATTCTCACAAATCCTTTTATTAGTTTATCAGAACCCGCAAGGAGATATGCTGATAATAAAATAGAAAGGATCAGATTAAGTGTTCCCCCTACGATACCTCTAGTGACCCCTAATGAGCTTAGAAGCAACTTTTGGCTCGATCTGACCCCCCAAGAGATTAGGGCTTGTAAATCAAGAAGTTGGTCAATTAATTCCAATGCTCTAGGTTCAGTAATACCAAAGCGCATGACTAAACTTTCGGCAGTGTTACTAAGAATATCTAGGTACAAAGGAAACTTTTGTATTAGTCTTTGTAGTTGAGTAAATACCGTGGGGCCAATTACCAATCCCCCTCCTACAAGGATACCAATAATGATGAGGTAGGCAAGGACAACCCCTAACCAACGGGGGACAAATTTTTCAGCGGAGTCAACAATGGGGGCAAGGGTGGCGGCTAATACTGCCGCTATCATCAGGGTGACAAGAAGCCCCCGTAGATGCCAAAGTAGAATTAAGCATAAAATTACTGAGATTAATATTGCAAGACTACTGAGGGATATTTTTAGTCTTGATTCGTTCATAAACTTATGGATGTGATTATTTTATGGCTAGTATTATCTGTTTAATTCTACGTTGTTTTTTTGTTTTAATCACCCTTCTGGGCTTTCTTCTTTGATGGCATTTTTGGCAGAAAATCCCCAAGTAAAAATACTAATAATAGTTATTATCATTACCCATTCTGGGGGTACTAAACTAGGCTCAATTACTTTGACGATTAATCTCAATCCCACTAAACCTACGGTAATAAATCCTGCGTCTTCTAGGTGGGTATATTCTTCTATCCAACGGATAAATAGTTGCGCTAAAAACCGTAGGGCAATAACTCCAATGGTACCCCCTGCGATGATTAACCATATCTCATCGGCGACGGCAATGGCGGTGGTTACACTATCTAGGGAAAAGGCTAAGTCGGTAACGGCTATCATGGGAATGGCTTGCCAAAGTCCTTTAAAGTTTAGATTCGATACTCCTTCCGAGTCGTCACTTTTGTTGGTGTAGTAGCGAAAAACGAGCCATAATAAATATAGTCCCCCTGCTACGGAAAACTGCCAATATTTAATTACCCATGTGGCGGTGATAATGAGGGTGATACGTAATATATACGCTAAAACTAAGCCCACGTTAAGGGCGTACTGTTGTTCTTTTTCGGTTTCTAACCCTTGGGCAATAGATGCAAGGGCGATGGCGTTGTCGGCGGATAAAACCGCTTCTAGCGCTACTAATATCACTAAAATGAATACGGTTTCAATACCAAAATCAATGGACGGATGTAAAACTTGGTCTAACATTAAGTATTTTGCCTATGGTTAACAGATTAATGACTAATATATCTTGAGTTTAAGGGATGATTTCAACTTTCCCCATAATTATTAATAACTGTAGTTTAGACTAAATGGAAAGTGGAGCAAGGAAGGACAAGACATAAAAGAAAAATAGAGAGAAAATATAAATAAGCAAAAATAAAATCTTCTCTCTATGAACAAATATAGCAGACTGGAAAATTTCCGTCATGACACCTATGAAATGTTAGTCAAAGGTAAAGATGCCACTTTTCAATTGATGGATAGTGTTATGACCACGGAAAATGCTCGTAGTTTGGCAGATTTTTCTTTATCACCTTTTTTCCATCGGCAATGGTGTAGTACCTATGAAGCCATAAAAGATTGTCGTCCGAACAGCAACAAATTGATGAAACGATATATTCAAGAAATAGACACCTTAGAATATACATTACTAGGTATAGATCATACTCAGTGGAAGTTTGAAGATAGTCCCACCATGAAAGATAGAGGTTATCAATATTCTTCGTCATCCATCAATTCATCGGTCATAGGACAAGGATATAGCACCATCGCTTGGTTACCACCATTGAATGAGAAAGGAAGTTGGGCATTACCTTTAAGACATGAAAGAATCACATCCTTTGAAAATCCTCTGGGTAAAGCAACATGGCAACTAAGGCAAGTGTGTAGAAAATTGCCAGAAAATAAACCGAAATTGGTGGTGTTGGATTGTGAGTATGGCAATGGCAAATTTATTAAGCAAACCGCAGATATTGAAATCAGTAAGTTGATTAGAGTACGTTCTAATCTATGTCTTTATGGTAATCCTCCAGCCTATAGCGGTAGAGGCAGACCGAAAAAACATGGGGCAAAGTTGAAATTAAATCAATGTGACCATTTTCCCCATGCCCATGAAATATTAGAAATGGAAGACTCATCCCTAGGAACAATACGGATGAGTAAATGGAAAGAACTTCATTTCTACAATGCCCCTTCACAAAAGCTAACCCTGTTTAAAATTGAACGATTGAAGCAGAAAAAAACTGGTGCTTTACATCGCCCACTGTGGTTAATCTGGGTGGGAGAGCAATTTTTATCTTCTTCCAATATTTGGATTCAATACAGCCGACGATTTGGTGTGGACCACTGGTATCGTTTCGCCAAGCAAAGATTACATTGGACGTTACCCCATTTTCGCACCCCTGAGAGTTGTCAAAGGTGGAGCAATTTAATTGTCAATATTACTTGGCAGTTATGGTTATCCAAGGATTTAGTCAAAGAATATCATCTGCCATGGCAAAAACCTCAACAGAATTTAACCCCCGGAAGAGTGGCTCTGTCTATGACTTCATTATTGATGGACATTGGAAGTCCTACCCTTTCTCCTAAAAGTCGGGGAAAATCCCATGGCTGGCCTAAAGGTCGAAAAAGAAACAAAGCTAAAGTTTATCCTACGGTTAAAAAGCGTTTATCTAAGACTAAAAAAAGACCAAAAAAATAACTTTTAAGCCATTATTAAATTCATTTATAGCGTTTTTGAGCTAATCTTTGTTAGCTTACTTATTCTCTTACAATTTTTTCTTAGTCTAAACTACAGTAATAATTAACTTGATTTCGGAATAAAATTTATAGTCTTGTGAAGGTGTCAGGTATCGGGTATCAGGGAGGCAAGGGGTTTAAACCCCTTGTTGAATAGTTTGAATACGTTATTCATCGGTAGTTGTGACAACGACTTTGGGTTGAATGATTAATCCTTCTTGCCCTTGTTTAATTTCGCTAATACCCATAAATTGTTGTTGGTTATTATAAGTACGATAAAAGTTATTATTATCTTCTCCTTGATAGCTTAATTTTTGTCCTTGTTGCCATCTCCAACTTTCTTGATCATTTAGGTTTATGATGGGTAAATTTTGTAGGAGTAAATCGGGGGGAATTAAGGTTAGTTGATTATTATTTTTTTGCTCCTCTAATAACTCTAAATTAATACTATTTTTTATCTCTAAGTTACAACTTAATGTCCTTTCTAATTTGGCTAAAGTTGCCCCTGTACTTACTTTTTGCCCAAGGTCACGGGCGATCGCCCTTATATAAGTACCAGCCCCGCAGATGATGTATAAATCTAATTCTGGATAATCCCCTGACTGCCAACTAAGAATTTTTATATCAAATATTTCTACTTTTCTACTAGGAATATCAACCTCTTTCCCTTGCCTTGCCAATTCATATAACTTCTTACCATTTTGCTTAATGGCACTATAAATGGGCGGTATTTGTTCTATATTGCCGATAAAATTAGGAATAAAATTAGAAATTATTTCTACACTTAAATCAGGACATTTTTCTTGGGTAATTATCTCTCCTTCTAAATCGTCGGTGGTGGTAGTTAACCCAAATCTAACCTTTGCCCGATATGCCTTTTTGGTAGGTAAAAACTGTAATAAACGAGTTGCCCTACCTACTGCAATGGGTAGAACCCCCGTAGCGAGGGGATCTAATGTACCACCATGACCTACTTTTTTTGTGTTTAATATCCTTCTCACCCTAGCAACACAATCATGGGACGAAAACCCCTTGGGCTTGTGGAGGTTAATAAATCCCATTATTGTCATCACTAATTATCCCTACAATTTTTTAAACCACCTTATAGGTTAACAGGTTTATATTAAATATTTCAAACTTGTTGAGATTTTTTGATAGCTAACTCAAAACAGTTTTGGGTTTGTCTAATATTATTAAAACCATTTACACTAGGAAGACTAGAGTTTACAAAAGAGTTAGGAACAATATTTCCGTCCATATTACTGCCATCTGGTGAACTGACAACATCATTGAGAGTATAGGAGTTACAATCACTTAAGTCAACCTTTTCATGAACTTTAGCATAGAAATAGTCACAGAAAACTCTATCTATGTGGGTTGTCTCATCAATAATCCAATCTTCGATGTTTGCCCCCGTTAGATTTGCCCCAGTGAATTGGGCAGAAGTTGCATTAACACTACTCAAATCAACCTGAGTTAAATTAGCATCAATAAATTTCGTACCGATTAGAATCGCTTCGGTAAGATAAGAATTACTTAAATCGGCTTCGTTTAATTTGGAGTCAGTGAAATTAGTTTTTATAAAGTAACATCCCACCATCTTTGCCTCTACCAAATTAGAGTTACGAATAGTTGCCTGACTCAAATCACTACCATTTAACACCGCTTGATAGAGGTTGGTATCATTGAATGATGCTTTGTGTGCTTCCGCATCTTTCATGGTTAATTTGCTTAAGTTAGCACGGTGAAAGTTAGCCCCAGTGCAGTTAGCATTATTAAGACTTGCCCCTGTGAGGTTGGCTTCTCTTAAGTTTACTCCTTTAAGGTTGATACCGTCTAGGTTACGATGACTCAAATCAACTGCCCTTAATTCTGGGATAATGTCAGGGTTAGCTTTACGCCAAAAGTTCCATTCATGAACAGAGGTTAACATTTTCAGGTGTTGTATTTGAGTAGTCATGGTGTTTATGGGTGTGTCGTTCTTAAAGTGTTTTTGTTCTCTTAACTAAATCTTAACATACTGTAACAAAGATTGTGTAGTTTTGTAACGAAAATAACTTTTTTTTCAACTAAATGGTGCGTTGACTTTTTGAGGGGAGGGGAATGAAGTTTGATGGGGCAAGGGGTTAAAACCCCTTGTTATATTATGGCTTATCCCATCATAATCAGTTGACGATTAATGAGCGATCGCACCTCATCCAAGGTAGAATTAACCTGAGAAAGAATGTCTTGTACTGTCAAATCTTGACTAGGATTTTGGGAAGCAAACTTCATAATCTCAAACTCCGTATCATTGAGAGTAACGGGTTGATAGTTATAATCAAGTAAACTATTACTTTCCCAGCCCAACATACAGGGGTTTAACTCTGGTTTAGCCGCTAATAATAATTGATCATCTTGCCATGTTTCCCGATGATGGGGGGGTTTAGCAAGGAAAAATTCATAATGAGTGACATTGGAAGGGTCTAATAATTCTATCAAACGATAACGTTCTTGGGTAGTTAATTGTTTTACCCGTTGCAATAAATCCTCACTTTTTATCACCCTTTCTACCTGCCAAAAGTCACGGTTAGAAAAATCTACAAATTCTAAACCAGAAGTATGGATAAACTCAAAAAGACTATCAATATTGTAATCAAACTCATTGGGGTGAACATACATATCTGCAAAACATTCATCCCGTTGATTTTCCAAAGCCCAACGTTCCTTTTCCCGTTGTAAAATACGGCTATATTCAGGTAATCCTGCAAATAATTCCCTACCTACCGCCACACCATCTCGATAATCTCCTATTTTATCTCCTTGGATAAGGGCGATCGCCCTTTGCATCAACAAAATCTCCCATCTACCCAACTCCCCATAGACAAAAATGTGGAATAAACCATCATCTCCCAACTTATCCGCCAAGGCTTGAATCCCAATGACTGGATTAGGTAAATGATGCAAAACCCCCACCGAATTAATAAAATCAAACGAGCCTTCCAACTCCCTTGCATTTTCCAAATTAAACTGGCGAAACTCAATACTACCCTGAAAATCTTTTAAAACTCCAGACTTCTCCAAGCGTCTTTGGGCAGTAGCCAAAGCATTCTCACTAATATCCACCGCCAAAATATCTGCCGTGGGGTTGTGTAAAACTAAATATTCTGTACTCGAACCAGTACCACAACCAGCATCCAATATTCTAACCTGTTTTTTATGAGGCTTTCTACCCTTACAAAAACTATAGGCTGATTGATAATGCCATCGCCAATTATACCCTGGAGGTGGCTCATCCAAAAGAGGATCAGGAGGAAAAGGATAAATATTATATAATTTTTGAACTGCGTTTCTAACTTCAGACATAATCGCCCATCATAAATAAGTAAACCAATAACAATTTACCATTGAGCTACGCGCAACCAAGTAATATTATTTTGTCATCGTCAATAATTAATTTTCCCCTCAGCCCACAATTCAATGATTCTCAAAACTAAAATAATTCAACCTATCCTCGTCATTTCCATCTCCATTTTTAGCTCTTGCCTACTACTAATGTGGCGAATCCCTGGAATGGAATTAGTAGGAGTTACCCCCAATTGGCTACTAATTTGGTTAGTAGTGTGGAGTGTAAAAAGAAACTTGTGGCAGAGTATGGTGGCAGGGGTTTCCTTGGGTTTAATTTGGGATGGCATGAGTGGAGACTTTCCTACCCACATTTTAGGATTAGCGGTAGTTGCCCTTCTTACCAGTAATGTTTATGAAGACGAATACATCAAAGAAGATGTTATTTCTATCGTTATCATTGTCTTTGGTATGGCCATTATCAGTGACACCATTACCGCCCTTCAATATAGCCTACAAACATCTATTCCTTTGAGCGATATTTGGTTAAAATATCAACAAAATTCCCTCGCTTCAGCCATAATTACCAGTTTATGGACACCACTACTTTATTATCCTTTCAATCATTTTATGAATACTTCTAATAAAAAACCTCGTCGCTGGAAATAAATATTTGCTAAAACAAAGTTTAAACTAATTTTCACTCATTTTTTCTCGTCTTGACAAAATAAACAAACTGCCGTCTCCTCCCCTGCCAATTCTTAAATCTTTATCAATATAGGTAATTGCTAAACTGGGGACTCTTCCTTGAGGGTTACGGGCATCAAATTCTTTGATAGGATCTAACATGGGAGTTTTTATTGGTCCAATTTTTTTGATAGATAAATATCTTTTTTCAAAGTTGACATTGATGGTGTTGGTGGGTAGGCTTTTGTCGGGAGCAATTTTAGGAGTAAAACTAGCGGTAACTTTTACATAACCGTTAACCATTTTAGAGCTATGTTCCACAAAGGCGATGTTAAAAAAAGATACGTCTTGGATGTTAATTATTTGATATACCTGTCTAAGTTGAAAGCCGAGGGGAAGTTTATTGAGGGAGCGTATTTCTCGTGCGGATGAGTATTGCAGTTGCCAGATGCCATTGAGTAAGTTGGTGGCGAATTGTAGGGGATTAGGAAAGGGATTGAAGGTTTCGAGGTTGGTTGTTAGGTTTTCAATAATTCGAGCTTCCTCTTCCTTTATCATGGTGTCGGTTATAGGATATTCGGGATTAATGTCAATATCTAAGGCTGTATTTTTGATGGTTGAAAGTAGTTTTTCTTTGAGAATTAGGCGACTATTAATCATAAGAATTTAAGAATGAAAGTCAGATTAGATACTGATTGTGGGTATTATTAGGAATAGCTAGGACGGCTATCATATTAATGTTTTAGCCTTTCTCTCTTTTATACTACAACCAATGTAAGATGTTTTAGCTTTTCAAGATGAGTGATAATCTAGTTATTGTTAATTCTCGTTATCAGCTTCTCCATAAGTTGGGAGAGGGTGGTTTTGGGGTAGTTTATTTGGCGAAAGATAAAAAAACGAATCAGCATTGTGTCATTAAACAACTTCATTCTGACCTTGAAAATGCGGATATTGTCAAGCGTTTGTTTTATGAAGAAATCAAGATTTTAGAAAAGTTGGATCATCCTCAAATTCCTAGACTGATTGATTTTTGTGATGGGGATCAAGATTTTTATTTGGTACAGGAGTATGTTGCGGGGGAAACTCTGAGTTTAGAACTTAGGGGGCATAAGCCTTGGACTGAAACAAAGGTATTGGAGTTTTTGGAGCAAGGATTAGAAATTCTTGATTATATCCACCGTCAGGGGGTAATTCACCGAGATATAAAGCCTGATAATTTTATTCGTCGTCAAGATGACCAAAAAATTGTTTTAATTGATTTTGGGGCGGTAAAACATTTTAATGTCGAACAAAGTCATATTATTAATCCTACGGTTGCTATTGGTACCCATGGTTATATGCCTAGTGAACAAGCGAGAGGAAAACCCCGTAAAAATAGCGATATTTATAGTTTAGGAATGATTGCCATTCAAGCCCTCACGGGTAAAAATCCCATTAGTTTGAAGGAAGATGAACAAAGTACGGAGATTATTTGGAGGCAGTTTGCTGATGTTCATTCCTATTTGGGAGATATTCTAGCTCAGATGGTACGCACTGATTATACGAAGCGTTATCATTCTGCACACCTAGTTTTGCAAGATTTACGACAGTATATTCGTTGGTATGAAACCTTGAAAGACCACAAGGGTAATTTAATGTTAGAGG
This sequence comes from Cyanobacterium sp. IPPAS B-1200, assembly GCF_001747005.2. Lineage (NCBI taxonomy): Bacteria > Bacillati > Cyanobacteriota > Cyanophyceae > Chroococcales > Geminocystaceae > Cyanobacterium > Cyanobacterium sp. IPPAS B-1200. Next base: position 2,935,881 of record NZ_CP182899.1, on the reverse strand, counting down.
ATGGCGTTGAGATTGATCAGCATCAATTAACAACAAATTTTTTCCTTACCAAAAATCCGACAATTCTTAAAACTGTGACTCAGGGGTATTCTTTGAGTCTTGGGTTTTTGTTGTTTCTTGTGTTTGGCATTATTGGGGGAGGATTTTTTTATTATGGCAGTCGTCGAGTGGAGGCGACTATAGATAAACTGCAATTTTCTCTGGTTAATCAAAATTTTCAAGAGTGTATTGAGCTTACAGAGTCAAATATAGCCGATAAAATTTCTCCTTCTGTTTTGGATGAATATATTGGCCAGTGTCGCCTTGGATATGCTAAACAACAAGCTCAACAGGAAGATTATCAAAGGGCGATCGCCATTATCCAAGCAATTCCCCCTCAGAATCCCCATTACCAAGAAGCAAATACCCTCATAGAAGATTGGACTCAAACCTATGAAAGACAAAGTGTAGATTGTCCCCCCAATGTATTATGTATTTGCCCAGGCCCCCTATGTCCCAATTAGTAACACACCTCCCCCCAGAAACAAAAACTACGGTAAAATAATAGGGATGTCAGGACATATTAAGAAACAACCTGTCCACCAAAACAAAAAGTGTCGTTTATTGTCAAGAGTTATAAACATCAATAATGAAGCATACCATTTCTGTCTTAGTAGAAGATGAAGCCGGAGTATTGACCAGAATTGCAGGATTATTTGCCAGACGTGGTTTTAACATAGAAAGTCTAGCCGTAGGCCCCACCGAACAAGTAGGGGTATCAAGAATTATCATGGTAGTACCAGGGGATGACGACACCATCGAACAACTAACCAAACAACTCCACAAATTAATTAACGTCATCAAAGTTACCGACATTACCAAAATTCCCTGTGTAGAAAGAGAATTGATGTTAGTAAAAGTTAGCACCAACAGCAACAACAGGGGCGAACTATTACAAGTGGCTCAAGTATTTAGAGCCAGAGTTGTAGATATAGCAGAAGATAGCTTAACCTTAGAAGTAGTAGGAGATCCGGGAAAAATGGTTGCCATCATTTCCATGGTCAGTAAATTTGGGATTAAAGAAATTTCTCGCACTGGAAAAATTGCCCTGACAAGGGAGTCGGGGGTTAATACCGAGTATCTAAAATCCTTAGAGACTAAAGTTTAAGGAATGCTCACTCTTATATTTGTCGTTTTAATCGTCTTACTAGGTTCGGCCATTTGTTCATTATCTGAAACGGTGCTACTATCAGTATCCGAACTCAAAGTAAAACAATGGGCTCAATCTAAAAAGCCCCCAGCATTAGCCCTGCTAAGAATCAAGCAAAAAATAAATCGTCCCATTGCCACCATCGTTATCTTAAATAACGTCTTTAATATTGTTGGTAGTATTGTCATTGGTGGTACGGTTACTCAGCAATTAGGAGATCAATGGTTAGGAGTTTTTTCTGGTTTCTTAACCTTCTTAATTATTATCTTTGGAGAAATAGTACCCAAAACCCTAGGACAAAGATACGCAGAGCCATTGTCTTTATTCCTTGCCATACCGATTAGGTATCTAACCCTTATCCTTAGCCCCATAGTTTGGTTACTGGAAAAAGCGACTCAACCCCTCACCAAAGGGCAGGTTTTACCCACCACCAATGAAACAGAAATTAGGTTTTTAACCCGCATTGGTAGGACTGAAGGAGTTATCGAAGCGGATGAAGCGGAGATGATACACCGAGTTTTTCATCTCAATGACTTATCGGCATCGGATTTAATGACTCCTCGCATTTTGCTTACTTATCTAAAAGGGGATTTAACACTGGGAGAATGTCAAGACTTTATTATTAATTCTGAACATACCCGTATTTTGATCATTCAAGAAAACATTGACAATGTAATTGGTACAGCCCTTAAACAAGAACTTCTTACGGCTATTATTGAGGGAAAAAAAGATCAAACCATTGCTCAGTTGGCACGTCCTGCCAATTTTGTCCCAGAAACCATCAAAGCTGATTATTTACTGAAAAAATTTCAAGATATTAGACAGCATTTAGTGGTGGTAATTGATGAATATGGGGGAGTAGCAGGGGTGGTTTCCCTTGAGGATGTTTTAGAAGTCTTAACGGGGGATATTGTGGATGAAACTGATAAAACGATTAATTTACAAGAAATTGCTCGGAAAAAAAGAGAGCGTCTATTAATTTCTAAAGGCTTAATTGATGGTTAAAAACATTATTAACAAGGGGTTTAAACCCCTTGCCTAAAAACCCATTAAATCAAAATTAAACCACTACGCGCGTTGAGAGCAACGGTTAAATGGTATTTCTGGTTTTCTTGTTCACAGGAAAATGTGCCGTCTCCAAATAGAATTTTATCAATTTGATGATTTATTTCAATGGTGGTGGTTTGGGCTTGGGTACTATTATTGATGGCTACCACTATGCTTTGCTCATCCAAGGTACGACTAAAGATATAAATATCTTCTTGGGCAAATAAAACTTGATATTTACCTCTTCTCAGGGCTGGATATTGATGGCGTAGTTTAATTAATTCTTGGTGGTAATTTAAAAGATTTTTGTCCCATAAGTCTTCATCGGGAAAGCCTCTACGGGAATCGGGATCAAATCCACCAGGTAAGCCCACTTCATCGCCATAATAAATACTGGGAGCGCCAGGAAATGTAAGTAGTAATAGGGTGCATAATTCAACGGTTTTTTTGTCGTCTCCTGCAATGGTTAGTAGTCGGGCGGTGTCATGACTAGCAAGGAGATTTAGTTGGGTTAAGTTTATTTCCCAGTCATACATCTCCAATAATTTTTCCATTTTGCTCTGATATTCTTCGGCTTTGATGGCAGGATAAGGCTCATAACAGGGTATTTCTACATATTCTCGTAAAATGCGATCGCCTCCACAAAAAGCCATTGTCGGTGCGGTAAACAAATAATTCATCACCCCATCAAATTGACTACCATCAAGCCACTGACGAGCATCTGTCCAAATTTCCCCAACAATATAAGCATCGGGATTCACGGCTTTTACCCTAGTCCTAAATTCTTGCCAAAAACCCTCCTCCTCAATCTCATTAGGCACATCCAAACGCCATCCATCAATGCCCTCATGAAGCCAATATTCCGCCACCTGCATGATATATTCTTTCACTTCAGGATTACTATGATTAAACTGGGGCAACGCTCGATTATTTACCCAAGAAGCATAATTAGCAGGAAAAGCACCATTGTAAGCAGAAATAGGCCATTTTTCCACCTTAAACCAATCTAACCAAGGGGAATGAGGCCCATTTTCTAAAATATCATTAAAGAAGAAAAAACCTCTTCCTACATGGTTAAAAACACCATCTAAAACCACTTTTATATTACGTTTATGGGCTTGGTTTAAAAACTCTTGAAAAGCATAATTTCCTCCCAAAAGAGGATCTATTTGATAATAGTCATGGGTATGATAACGATGATTACAAGTAGATTGAAATACGGGGGTAAAATAGATGGCATTTATGCCCAAATCTTGTAAATAATCTAACTTATCAATCACTCCCCAAAAGTTTCCCCCTTTGTATTTTTGTAGCGTGGGAGGGGTTTTCCATGGTTGAAGATTCGATGATTGCCAATAATTGGGGTATGGTTTTTCTGGTTTACCGACGGCAAATCTATCGGGAAATATTTGATAAAAAACCGCATCTTTTACCCAATTTGGGGTTTGAATATTCATGGTAATTTTTTGTAATAATTTGTTTACTTTTTGCCCTCAACTAATTTATTGATACTTAATTTCAGGTTATTCCTTGAACTTTTTCGTCATTATATTTTTAGTAATATAACTGAGGTTAATTTTAGTTATTTAAGTTCTAGGGATTATGAATCAAAAGTGACAGGGGAATAGATCTTACATTTACTGACATTGTACCCCGAATCCCTGAACTTGATAAGGCAAGATAATTCTTTGATTTTGACGAAAATTTATTTTTTATGGTTAAATCTGAGTGAGTTTACTAATTTATGGTTAAGTATGTGCCAAAATTTACTATTATTATCTATTGAGAGACAAATTCTTTTCTTTTATTTATCATCTACTAATCGGTAAAATTTATTATTATTATCGAAATATGAATATAACTAGAATAATTGCGATCGCCCATAACGGTTTTAGAGAAGTAATTAGAGATCGTATATTATATGTTATCGGTTTTTTTGCCTTACTATTACTACTCGCCTCCCGCATCCTACCATCCATCGCCGTCAGTGCCGATAAAAAAATATTATTAGACTTAGGCATTGGGGCTATAAACTTACTCGGAGTTATCGTCGCCATATTTGTCGGCACAGGATTAATTAACAAAGAAATAGAGAAAAAAACTGTCCTCATCCTAGTACCAAAACCCATCAACACCGCCGAATTTATCATCGGCAAACATATAGGTTTAGTGGCAGTCTTAACTATTCTTGTCGCCATCATGACTATATTATATCTAGGCATCATGACAATTTCTGGGGTAGAATATCCTCTTGGTAGTTTATTAATTGCCCTAGTTTATATCGTCTTAGAATTATCCCTATTAACCGCCGTCGCCATAACTTTTGGGGTTTTCACTAGCTCAATCTTAGCGACTCTCCTTAGTTTCGGGGTGTACATCATGGGGCATTTGAGCCGAGACTTACTAGAATTGGGTAAAATTACAGAAAATGAGAGTATTGAAAATTTAACTCGTACCTTATTTCTAATTTTGCCAGATTTAGAAAGACTTAACCTAAAAAATGAAGCCGTTTATAACATCCTACCGCCCACAGGAGAATTAATAAACAGTTTAATTTATGCGTTGTTATATATAGTATTGCTACTCACCATCAGCATTACAATTTTTTCCCGCCGACAATTTTGAGAAATTAGAGAAAGTTAATTGCAACCTCCATACAGCGACTTCAGCGAAATTCAAGAAAAATTATTTTTAGCCTTAGAAGGGGATAAACCAGAGATATTTTATAAATATATTCATGGTTTAATAGCCCAACAATACTCCTTAAAAACTTTTATAATTACCACCTACTGTAGTCAAGGATTTAAACACCTTGATGATGAATTAGTTTATGGCGACAATGTTGTTTATAACCAAGAAATTATCACAAATATTCATCAATGTCCTACTGTAAAACAATATCTTTATAACCTAAGTATAGAGAAAACATATCAAGAAATTTCTCTTAATAAACTATCATCATTTTATCAAGAAAAAACTAATAAACTTTACCTATTCCCTATTTTTTATCGAAGTCAAATAATTTCAATAATTTATGTAGAAATACCTAAAGAAGAATTATCTTTATTTAATAACAGTAAGTTAATAAAAGTAATTTTTCAAAATTTAGCCCTATTATTTATCAATCTTGATATTCAGAAAAAACAAGAAAACTTAATCAAAGAAAAAGAGACTCAAAATAACTATTTATCAAAAATAAATCATGAAATTAGAACTCCTATTGCTTCGGTTATAGGATTCTCAAAAATGCTTAAACAACAAATATACGGAGAATTAAACCCAAAACAGCTACAATACGCAAATGCCATTTATGAATCAGCTAATTATCTTTTAGAATTAGTCATTGACTTATTAGACATAGCAAAACTAGAGGCCAATAAAGAAAAATTGTACCTAGAAAAATTACTTGTCAAAAATTTATGTCAATCTTGTTTATCCTTTATCCATGTCAAAATACTACATAAAAACTTAGACTTTCAATTAATTATAGAAGACAATATTAATTATATTTATGCTGATGAAAGAAAGGTTAAGCAAATATTAATTAACTTACTTTCCAATGCGGTTAAATTTACCACACAAGGTTCCGTTACTCTAAAAGTATCCTCAGAAAATAAAAATATTAAATTCTCTGTAATTGATACAGGCATAGGAATAAAACCAGAAGACCATGATAAATTATTTCAGCCCTTTGCTCAAATAAAAACCTGTATCCATGATCAAGAAAAAGGCACAGGGTTAGGTTTAGTTATTTCTCAGGAATTGGCTAAACTGCACGGCGGAGATATAACCTTCACTTCTGACATAGGCAAAGGAAGTTGCTTTACCCTTTTATTACCCATGGATTAAACGGGTGCGACAGGATTCGAACCTGTGGCCGACTGCTTAGAAGGCAGTTGCTCTATCCAACTGAGCTACGCACCCTTGATGATTGAACATCAGTTGACTATGTTAACACATAGAATAAAAAAAAGCAATAATTAATTCATTTTTGTGGGGTGGGCATGAACTACCCACCTTGTTGCATTACTCAGCTTTGACAAAGTCTAAGGAGGCTGAATTCATACAGTATCTCTTGCCTGTGGGCGCTGGGCCATCATTAAAAACATGACCTAAATGAGCGTCACAATTGGCACATAATACCTCCGTGCGTCTCATGAAAAAACTAACATCACTTTTGTAGGCGATATTTTCTTCGGTAGAAGGCTGCCAGAAACTAGGCCAACCTGTGCCAGAATCGTATTTAGTGTCGGAGGAAAATAACTCTGTGCCACAACAGACACATTTATAGATTCCTTTTTCTTTATTGTCGTGGTATTTACCCGTAAAAGCTCTTTCTGTACCGTGTTTTCTGGTTACTTCAAATTGTTCGGGAGTAAGAATTTCTTTCCACTCAGCATCGGTTTTTTTTACTTTAGCAGTCATAATTGTTGAAAATTGATTGTATTAACTTTTGTTAAAATTTCTTCTTCTATGCTATCAAATTAAAGCGTTACTGAATTTAGAAATGACTTTTAGCCCCCTAAAACCACCAATTTTGGAAAGGGATGATGCAAGGTAGCCATGCAATATTGCCTATTTTTAGAACTAAAGAGAGAATTTGAGAACAAATTATCCTTGCCACTGACTAAAGAAGGGTAAAAATAAGGTAATGAAATAATAAACTACTGGGGCTGTGAAAATATAACTGTCAGTACGATCTAGGATACCACCATGACCGGGGATTAATTCTCCTGAATCTTTTACTCCTGCGTCTCTTTTCATCATAGATTCCATCAAGTCACCCAAGAGACTTACGACACCGATGAGAAGCCCTAGGATAATGCCTGTTAAAATCCAATGACTCCAATGTAAAAACCATGCCCCTGATATTCCTACTAGGATACTGCCTGTTACTCCGAAAAGACTTCCTTCCACGGTTTTTTTAGGACTAATGGGGGATAATTTTGTTTTACCGAAGTTTTTACCAATGAGATAGGCACCGATGTCTGCGGCCCAAATACAAGCCATGGCGATGAAGGTAATTTTAAGGGCATCGGGAAAACTATTTAAGTCGAGGGGATTGAGGGGAAAATAACCATCGAGGGGAAGGTTATGAATGTTGGGGATGGTATGGGCGTAGGCGGGGTTTTCTCCTAGACTCACTCGAAGACGAATCCAGTAGCTAGGAAGGTATCCTGCATAGAATAAGCCTAGTATGGAGGTGGAAATGTCGGCGATGGTGGCGAGTTTGGGTTGAAAGAGGAGATAAAAACAAATTAATCCCCCTGCTAGGGCGAATACGGCATCTGTTAAACTGGGTACAACTGTGGCGGTAATAATAAGTAGTTGAGAAACTACGAGGGTTGTTTTTACTGCAGGTTCGATGCCTTTTGCTTTTACTAGCTTAAAATATTCTAGTTGTGCTAAAAATACCATTACGCCGAAGGCTATGGTAAAGTACCATCCGCCTACAATAATCATGATAAGGGCAAGGATGATCGCAATTATTGTACTAATAGTTCTAGCGTAGGGCATTTTTAAAGACTGTTTATAAAAATTAATGTTTTAGAATCAATCTTTTATTTTAGCCTAAAAAAAATATAACAGGTCACATCTTAAAGTATTATGACAATTAATCTGTCTTTAGATTGGGTTAATGATTTTGTCAAAATAACTCAATTAGCTCGTCAAAGTGCGATCGGTAAACACTTACCGAATCATCTTTATGTCCATATTTCGGCTCTACAATTCCTCGATATTAATTTACAAGAATACGAAAAAAAGGCAAGAGAAATTATTAATAATATAGATAATTTTACTTTGGTTAAATTTAATCTTCAAGAACCAAAAATATCTTATCTTTTTTATCCTGATTTCGATATAAATCCCCATCCTCCTATTAAGAAAAGTATTTTAATCAATTTACAAGAAAAAACTAGCAAAATATATAACTATAACTCTTCACAAAATCCAGCAATTTTACATAGAAAAGAAACTTTTGTTACAACAGAATATCCTTATTATCAAACCTTCGCTCATTTAACAAATATAGAGGAAAGACTAGGACTCCTAGACAACTCAAAATATATAGGTACTCAGAAAGAATGGCAAAATTTATTAAGAGATCATAATCTTTCATTTATTGACCACAATTTAGTTTGTTTGTTAAACAAAACAGAAGAAGATTTATATAAAGTTGACCGTCATCGAGCCGCTATGGTGAGGAATAGATTTTCTCGCCCTGTTAGATTAGCTCTTGAAGCTGGTTTATTTTTGTCTGAATATACTTTTTTTGATTATGGTTGTGGTCATGGAAAAGATGTAGAGGTAATGGCAAAATATGGATTTCAAAGTGCAGGATGGGATCCTTATTATCAACCAACAAATGAGGTAAAACCTGCTGATATTGTCAACCTTGGTTATATTATTAATGTCATTGAAAATTTACAAGAAAGACGAGAATCTTTAGTAAAAGCATGGCAGTTAACTAAGGAAATCTTGATTGTTTCTGCCCAAGTGTTGGTAGATGATCGTCAACGGGGTTTTATGGCCTATGCTGATGGTATTATCACCGAGCGTAACACCTTTCAGAAATATTATGAGCAGGAAGAATTAAAAATATATATCGAACAAATCTTGAAAACAGAGGCAATTCCCGCTGGTTTGGGGGTTTATTTCGTGTTTAGAGATGCTACTAAGGCCAACAGTTTTCGAGCTTCCCGTTTTCATTCTAGGGTAAGAGCGCCTCGAGTTTTGTCCCCCCTCAAAAAATTTGCTGACTTCCAAGAGTTATTACAACCTCTCATGGAATTTTACGCTCTAAGAGGGCGATCGCCCGTTAAGGGGGAAATTTCTCAAGAAGGGGCAATTAAGGAGGAATTTGGCTCATTTAAACGGGCTTTTAAGGTGATTTTACAAGTAACTCAAGAGGAGGAATGGGAGGCGATCGCCGATCAACGCCGACAAGACATATTACTATATTTAGCCCTAAGTAGATTTGAAAAAAGACCAACCATCAGACAACTATCAGCCCCCCTAAAAGAAGATATAAAAGCTCTATTTGGCAACTATCAAGCCGCTTGTTTTTTAGCAGATGAAATGTTAATTAGTCTTAGAAATTTAGAGATAATTAAACAAATTTGTCAAAAAAACTGTCCTGTAGGAAAAGTATTTGAAAAAAGTTTTTTAGTACACATTAACGAACTAGATAACTTACCTACCCTACTAAGGTTATATGAAGGTTGTGCCAGTCGTACCATCGGCAGAATGGAAGGAGCAACCCTAATTAGATTTTACTTTAATATTCCCCAGATAGGTTACTTAAACGTAGCCCAATTCGACACAGAAAAAGAACCATTAGTACAAGCAAATATGACCATTAACCTCAGTGACTTGAGAGTTCGTTATCAAAACTTTAACCTAAACCAAGCACCCAGAATCAAAGACAAAGAAAAACTAATTAACAAATCACAATAACTCTTTGTTTTTTGTCAAATTTTTAACAATAGTAAAAACAAATACACCTATCATTTAACAAGAGATTTAAACCCCTACCTTGGAAATGTTCATAAAATCACATTTAGGGATAAAATTTTAACTAAATCTTAACCACTATAAAAAACAAATATGAAAAACAGTAAAATAAAACTATTTTTAACCCTTGCCATTAGCTTAAATTGGTTCACCGTGGGTTGCGGAATTTTTGGCACCACCGAAGCCCCCGTGGACAATGGAGAAACTTCCCCTCAAACTCCCGTATCCCAAGAAGGTGGCTTAAGATTAGGTTCTCTTTTTCCCACCACAGGAGATTTGGCCTCCATTGGTCAAAATATGCCCGTAGCCGCTCGACTAGCCGTAGATACTATCAACGCCTGTGGGGGGGTAAACGGTGAGCCTGTAACCCTTATCAATGAAGACGATCAAACCGATCCCGCCGCTGGTAGTGCCGCCATGACAAAACTAACGGAAGTAGATCGAGTCCATGCCGTAGTAGGTTCTTTTGCCAGTAGTGTTTCCACCGCTGCCCTTGATGTAGCCGTGAGAAATCAGGTGATGATGATTTCCCCAGGAAGTACCAGCCCCGTATTTACCGAAAGAGCCGCTAATGGTGAATTTAATGGGTTTTGGGCGCGTACCGCTCCCCCCGACACCTATCAAGCTCAAGCCCTTGCCGCCCTTGCTAGACAAAGAGGATTTAACAATGTTTCGACGGTGGTGATTAACAATGATTATGGAGTAGGATTTGAAAGACAGTTTAACGAATCCTTCACCGATTTGGGGGGTACTGTGCTAAATCAAGAACAAGGGGTAAGATATGATCCTAGAGCCACAACCCTTGATAGTGAAGCGGCGGCGGCTTTTGGTAATAGTCCAGACGCTGTGGCAGCCATTTTATATGCTGAAACAGGTAGTTTATTACTGCAGTCGGCTTTCCAACAAGGTTTAACCGATGGTGTTACTATTCTTTTAACCGATGGGGTTTATTCTGAAGACTTTACTAAACAGGTAGGCACCACCACTGATGGTAGCTCTATCATTGCAGGGGCTTTGGGTACGGTGCCGGGGGCTGATGGTCTGGCTTTGGATAGTTTAAGAACTCTGTGGCAAGAGGAAGTAGGCTCTGAATTAACTGCTTTTGTGCCTCATACTTGGGATGCTACGGTGTTATTAATGTTGGCGGCGGAAGTTGGGGGAAGTAATAGCGGTGAAGTCATCAAAGATAACCTTTTAGCGGTTGCTGGGGGTGATGGTGTAGAGGTAACAGATCCCTGTGAGGCGATGGAATTGATTCGCAATGGGGAGGCTATTAATTATCAGGGTGCTAGTGGTAATGTTGATATTGATGAAAATGGTGATGTTGTCGGAGTTTATGATGTTTGGCAGGTAAATTCTGATGGTAGTCTGGAAGTGGTTGACAAAATTGAACCTATTATTAATTAGATAAAATATCCATATTTTTTACTATTAAGCAAGGGGTTGAAACCCCTTGCTAGGGAAAAATAACAACCTACAGAGACAAATGTAAATATATATTAGGTTTGTATTTCTGATTGTTTTGTCGATAGACCTCGAAAGTAATATAATTACAACGTTATGGGAATTTAAAAACTGATTTTTGAAATGTTTATAGCAATTATTTCTTTGAAGGGTGGAGTGGGTAAGACAACTACCGCCATCCATTTATCCACTTATTTACAGGAACACGATCGCACTTTACTCATTGATGCTGATCGCAACCGTTCGGCGCTAGTATGGGCTAGGGATGAGAAATTACCTTTTACAGTGGCTTCTCAGGCTGGTTCTGCCCCTTTGGTAGGTAAGTTTAAGCACGTTATCACAGACATGAAAGCCCGTCCTGAAGTTGATGATTTGAAAGAATTGGCTCAGGGTAGCGATTTAATAATTTTGCCCACTACGCCCAATCACCTTGATTTGGATGCCACGGTTAAGGCGGTGGATATATTGAAGGATTTAGGAACAAATTATAAAATTCTTTTAACTAAGGTTGATTCTCGTACGGTTAATGGCAGAAATGCCAAGAAGTTTTTGGAGGAGCATCAGTTACCTAGTTTCAAGACGGAAATTCCTCTCCTTGTGGCGTTTGAAAAGGCTTCTCAACAGGGTTTAACGGTGAGGGATTATGGCGATTTTCGTGCTAAACAGGCATGGAAAAATTATGCGGCAGTGGGCAAGGAAGTGTTAGGAAAGTAATTCACAATAATGGATAATTGAGAATTGATAATGAATAATTAAAGTTCATATTTGTTCTACTTGTTCTTAGTTGCTCAAGAATTTTTTTTGATTATAAAATATAAAAAATTATTGTCTATTGCTTTAATATTAATGGCTAATTGTTAATTATTTCTATGGCTTTTATTGTCACCTATAGCTACACCGATTCAATTATTGATGATGTTCCTGAGTCTTTTATTTGGGGTTTAGAAGTTGATAAAAGTTACCAAGATATTGACAGTAGAAATAAACTAAATCAGTTATTTAATGATTGTCAAAATGATAGTTCTAGTTATGTTTTAATTCGCAGTTTACATGAATTTGGAGATAGTTTTGCTGAAATACTAAGGGCGATCGCCCTTATAGAATCCTTAAATATTGAAATAATTGCCATAGATCAGCCATATAATTCTAGTAAATTTAAAGTTATTGACAATCCCATTGATGCCGACAAATTACACCACATTTGGCAACAAATAGAAAAAATAATTTATCAAAGAAAATTACAAAAAGGTCATGGTAAAAACCGCCTAAAAAATCTTCCGCCCCCTGGTAGAAGCCCCTACGGCTATCAGAAAGGAAAAGAAGGATATATCATTAACCGTAGTACGGCCCCCATCGTCAAAGATTTTTTTGAATACTATCTTAGATATGCTTCTTTGCGAGATAGTGTGAGATATTTAAAAGAAAAATATAATAAAAAAATTTCCCATTCTACCGCTCTACAATGGTTAAAAAATCCTGTGTATCGAGGAGATTTAGCCTATAAAAATAACTATATTATTTCTAATACCCACACCCCCATTATTTCCAGAGAAGAAGCCGCGCAAATTGACCGTTTATTAAAAAGTCATCGTCGCATTCCTTCCCGTAGTGCCAGTTCTTCCCATTGTCTTTCAGGCTTAGTAAAGTGTAAAATGTGCCATTCTTCCTCCAAAATAACCTCCGTTACCCAAAGAAGAAAAAAAACAAAATATTTATACATTACCCCTGTGAATTGCCCTCAAAAAAAATCCTGCTCTTCTTGGAATTACCAACAAATCTTAAAAGAAACCATTGAAAAAATTTGTTTTGATTTACCCGCAATTGTTAATAATATTAATAGTCCTAATATAGATATTATCATTGAGCAAACAGAAAATTTAATTAAAGAGAAACAAAAAATAATTAACAGCTTAGAGGATCTAATCTCAAGCAATATTTTAGACGAAGAAACAGCCAAAATTAGAAAATTAAAAATAGAAAATGAGATTTCTCAACTAAATAATCAAATAAATAGTTTACCCCCAAATAACTTAAAAGAAATGATTGATAATTTATCTTTAAAACAGTTTTGGTATGACCTTTCAGAACAGGAAACAAGATTTTATCTGAGAGAATTTATTGAGCGAATTTATATTATCCCTAACCTCGAAAATTCTAAAGAATATCAGATAGAATTAGATTTTATTTTTACATAATTTCTAATAAAAAATAAAAAAGGGCGTACCGTAGTACACCCAAAAAATTAAATTAAATTGGTCTTGGATTACATCATGCCGGGCATTCCCATGCCACCCATTCCAGGCATTCCCATGCCGCCCATGCCACCCATACCGCCCATATCGGGAGCGGGGGCTTCAGGGGCTGGTCTTTCTACCACTAATGCTTCGGTGGTTAATACCATTCCAGCAATGGAAGCAGCGTTTTGTAAGGAAGAGCGAACCACTTTGGCAGGATCAACAATTCCCGCAGCAATTAAGTCTTCATAAACTCCCGTAAGGGCGTTGTAACCGATATTGGCCGCAGATTCTCTCACTTTTTCCACTACCACAGAGCCTTCAACCCCTGCGTTGGTAGCAATTTGACGTAAGGGTGCTTCTAGGGCTTTGATAACAATTTCTGCCCCTACTTTTTCTTCTACATCGCTTAAAGTCTCTTTGAAGGTAGAGATTTTACTTGCCATGTGAATGAGGGTTGAACCTCCCCCTGGTACGATACCTTCTTCTACGGCTGCTTTAGTAGCGTTAAGAGCGTCTTCGATGCGTAATTTGCGTTCTTTTAAGTCGGTTTCGGTGGCAGCACCTACTTTGATTACGGCTACACCACCAGCTAATTTGGCGATACGCTCTTGTAATTTTTCTGCGTCATATTCAGAATCGGTTTCTTCGAGTTGTTTACGAATTTGAGCAACTCTTTTTTGGACATCGCCAGTGTTACCAGAGTCTGTAACGATGGTGGTGTTGTCTTTTTCAATGGTTATTTTACGAGCTTTTCCTAGTTCGTCAAGTTTGACGGTGTCTAAACTTAAACCGATGTCTTCGGAGATTACTCTTCCTCCTGTGAGGATGGCAATGTCTTCTAACATGGCTTTGCGGCGATCGCCAAAACTAGGAGCTTTAATAGCGGCTACATTCAACACGCCTCTGGCTTTGTTAACTACTAGGGTGGCAAGGGCTTCCCCTTCGATGTCTTCGGCGATAATTAGTAAAGGAGCACCGGCACGGGCAACTTCTTCTAACACAGGAACGAGATCTGCGATCGCATTTATTTTTTTATCAGTAACTAAGACTAAAGCATTTTCTAGCTCAACAATTTGCTTTTCTTGGTCAGTGATAAAGTAAGGAGACATATAACCCCTGTCTAGTTGCATCCCTTCTACCACTTCCAATTCAGTGGCTAAGGACTTGGATTCTTCGACGGTGATAACTCCATCTTTGGTTACCTTATCCATGGCATGGGCAATCATATCACCAATTTCTTGGTCATTACCCGCAGAAACAGCAGCTACTTGGGCGATTACATCCCCCTGTACAGGTTGGGCCATGTCAGAGATTTCTTTAACGGCAATGGCGATCGCCTTATCCATCCCACGACGTAAAGCCACAGGATTAGCTCCCGCGGTGACGTTTTTCAAACCTTCATGGATCATAGCCTGAGCGATAACCGTAGCGGTGGTAGTACCATCTCCAGCCACATCGTTAGTTTTGGAAGCCACTTCTCTAACTAACCTTGCCCCTGCATTTTGTAAAGGATTTTCTAACTCTACTTCTTTGGCTACAGAGATACCATCTTTAACAATCTCAGGAGCGCCAAACTTTCTTTCTAATAATACATTTCTACCCTTGGGGCCTAAGGTTACTTTAACGGCATTAGCTAAAGCGTTAACTCCTTCCTCCAAGGCTCTTCTGGATTCTTCTCTAAAAGATACAATTTTAGACATAAATAATAATTCTCATGAGCATATATTTTTTCTCCATAAATAAATTTAGCACTCTTCGAGCTTGAGTGCTAATACGGTTATCTGCACCTTTTATCAAATTTTGAAATCTAAGGTTCAAGGATTTAATTTTTTGATAATTCCATTTCCATTTCCTTCTCCATGGCTAACTGTTTCATTAACCAATCAATCTCACGGTTAATATCTGATTTGTAACGCTCTAAAGCCATGGCTTGAAAACGATCATCATAAACTATCTGTAAATCTTGATCATCCAATTGTAATTGACACACTCTCAAACGATGCTCTAGTAAATGTAGTCGATCTATAGATTCGAGGTAACTAAAAAAGAAAAACTTAATCATAAAACGAGAACGAGCATTAACCCAACTTTCGTGAGGATGTTCTAGCATTTTCTCTAACCATATGGCTCTTCCTGCCGAGGTGATACTGTACATTTTGCGATTATTATTGCCATCTTCTTCCTCCATAATCAATCCCTTATCCAATAGCCGCCTCAATAAAGGATAAATAGCTCCATAATTAACACTAATACAACCACTCATAAACAATTCCATCTGTTTTTTGAGCAAATAACCATGTAAAGGCTCTTTTTGTAATAAACCAAGGGTGGCTAACTCTAACATATTTCTTTTTTTTCAATTTTTTTTATATCAGATTGATATATTTTATTGATATAATGTAAACTTAATAAAACTTTACCATCAACGTTAATTAATCTCTACCCGATATGATTAATCCTAACTCTGCCCCCAGTGAAACCTCCAATGTTGACGAAGAGGAAATAAGTGCGATCGCCCCTAAGGCACAATCCAAGAAAAAATCATTTTCCCCTTGGTGGATCCTTGGTGCAGTAGCCTTTTTAGCCATTCTTGGGGGTGGGGGGATGCTGTTATTCAATAACAATGAAAGTGGTAATGATCCATCAGGGGCCATGGCAGGGCAAGGTCAACCCTCCCCCGTAAAATTGAGTACATTAGAACTAGAAATAGTACAAGATACTACCACCATTGTCGGTAGATTAGATGCTCCTAGGGCTGTTACCGTCAGGTCAGAAATTGACGGCAGAATTAGAAGTATTTTAAGAACAGAAGGAGAAAGAGTTACCGTAGGACAGATAATTGCTAGGGTGGACAGTGACCAATTAGAAGCGGAATTAAACCAAGCTCAAGCCCAATTAGATAGCGCCCGCGCCCGTTTAGCCTTACTCAGGGCAGGGAATCGTCCCGAAGAAATAGCCCAAGCCCAAGCTCAGTTAACAGGGGCGATCGCACGGTTAAACAACGCCAGACAAGGCGCCCGTCCCGAAGAAATAGCCCAAACAAGAGCCGAACTAGAATCCGCCAGGGCAGAGCTAGAACTAGCCCAAGAAAGAACCAGAAGGTATCGGGTATTATCTGAAGAAGGAGCCATTTCCCAAGACGAATTTGATGAATTTGTAACCATCGAACGTCAAGCCTCCTCCGCCGTTACCCAAGCCCAAAGACGTTTAGACGCTCAAACCAAAGGCAGAACCTCCGATCTAAACGAACTAGAAGCGGCCGTAGAACAAGCCCGACAAAATCTGCAACTACTCAGAAACGGCACAAGGAGAGAAGAAATAGACCAAGCCGAAGCCGAAGTATCCCAAGCCACCGCCAGGGTGAACACCATAGAAGTACAAATTGACAAAGCCCAAATAGTTGCCCCCTTCACAGGAATCATTGGAGATATTCCCATCAAAGTAGGAGACTTTATTAACTCTGGGGATGAACTAACCACCATCACCGAAAATGATGTCCTAGAAGCAAATTTTTCCTTACCCTTAGAACAAAGTGAAAGACTAAGGCTAGGTTTACCCGTGGAAATTCTCGACAGTCAAGGAGAAATACTGACCACAGGAGAAATAAGTTTTATCTCTCCCCAAGTTAGTCCCGACAGTCAATTAGTGTTAACCAAAGCAACCCTCAACTCCTCGGGAGCTAGTCTTTTTAATCAAACTTCCATTCGAGCAAGAATTATTTGGCAAGAAAGCCCCGGTATTGTTGTTCCTTCTTCCGCAGTATCAAGGATGGGGGGTAATAACTTTGTTTTTGTGGCTCAACCAGCAGAAAATGGCGAAGGAGATGAACCATCCTTAATAGCCGAACAACGCTCCATAGAATTAGGAAGCCTACAGGGTAACAACTACGAAGTCTTAGGCGGTTTAGAAGAAGGGGAACAAATCGTCAGTGCAGGAATTTTGAACCTCCGTGATGGTGCTCCCATTGCCCCTTTACCCCCCGAAGAAAATGGAGAGATGCCCCAATAACCCCTAAGTTAATTTGTTTATTTATTATTAATTACCCATTATCAATTATCCATTAATAAAAGATGTTCGTTGATTTTTTTATCCGAAGACCAGTATTTTCTAGCGTTTGCGCCCTGATCATCCTTTTGGTGGGTACCGTCAGTATTGTTACCTTACCCATTGCTCGTTTTCCCGATATTGCGCCGACTCAAATCCAAATTACCGCTAACTATACGGGGGCAGATGCCGAGGTAGTGGAAAACACCGTTACCAACATCCTCGAAAGACAAATTAATGGAGTAGAAGGATTAAGATACATTTCTTCGAGTAGTACCAACTCAGGAACCAGTAGTATTACTGCCACTTTTGATGCTTCAAGGAATAAGGACTTAGCGGCCGTTGATATTCAAAATCAAATTTCTGTGGTGGAAGGGCAATTGCCCGATGTTGTGCAGAGGACAGGGGTTACGGTGACTCAACAGTCCAACAACATTTTAATGGGTTTTGGGATGTTTAGTGAAGATGGACAATATGATAATGACTTTCTTAGTAATTATGCAGAAAGGTTTTTGGTTGATGCCCTAAAAAGAATTGAGGGGGTGGCTGATGTTACAGTATTTGGAGAAAGACGTTATGCTATGCGCCTATGGGTTGATCCGAATCGTCTAAGTAGCCGTGGTTTAACCCCGATGGATGTGGAAAATGCTCTGCGAGAACAAAATGTTCAGGTGGGGGTTGGTGCCGTGGGTGCTGAACCTGCCATTGAAGGTCAGGAGTTCCAAATTTCTTTACGGGCGGTAAGCCAGTTGACGGAGCCAGAGGAGTTTGAAGATATAATTTTACGAAGTGATGAGCAGACGGGTTCTTTAATTCGTTTTCGGGATGTGGGTAGGGTTGAATTGGGGGCGCAGAATTATGATTCTTTTGTGCGTTTTCGAGGAGTCGAGGCGGTGGGAGTGGGGATTTATCAGTTGCCTGGTTCCAATGCCCTAGAGGTTGCACAAAATGTAAAAACCCAGATGGCTGAGTTGGCAGAGCAGTTTCCAGATGGGATTAATATTCAACTGGCTTTTGATACTACGGGTTTTATTGAGGAGTCTTTGGACGAGGTCATCATAACTTTATTTATGTCGGTGGCGTTGGTAGTCCTAATCATTTTGGTATTTTTGCAGGATTGGCGTACTACTCTGATTCCTTCGTTAACTATTCCTTTGTCTTTGGTAGGAACTTTTGCTTTTGTGAGGGCTTTTGATTTTTCGATCAATACTCTTACTCTTTTTGGTTTGACTCTGGCGACGGGGTTGGTGGTGGACGATGCGATCGTGGTGGTAGAACAAATTTACCGTTATATTCAAGATCGTAATATGGAATCCCATCGAGCGGCTAGTGAGTCGATGAAGCAGTTGACGGGGGCTGTTATTGCTACTTCGTTGGTGTTGATGGCGGTGTTTATTCCTGTAACTTTTTTCCCAGGCACCACGGGGGCTTTATATAGGGAGTTTGCTTTAACCATCGCTTTTTCCATTGTAATTTCTACTTTCTTGGCTTTAACCTTGACACCTTCTCTGTGTGCTTTATTGTTAAAATCGGGGCAACATCCCCCTGATTGGATACAGCCTTTTTTTAATCGATTTAATTCGATCTTGGATTGGTTAACTCTAAAGTATGAGGGGTTTTTAACATTTCTTGCCCGTTTTAAGTTATTTGTGGTGGGAATATTTGTAGTTTTGATTGCTTTGACGGGATGGTTATATACGGTGGTGCCAACGGCTTTTGTACCCGAAGAGGATCAGGGTTATTTTATTACCATTATTCAAGCTCCTGAAGGGGTTTCGCTACAATATACCAGCGATGTAATGCGTCAGGTGGAGGAAGAAATTTTGGAGATTCCTGATGTGTTAGGGACTTTTGCCATTGGTGGTTTTTCTTTTGGGGGTAGTACTCCTAATCAGGGGATCATTTTTACTCCCTTGAAACCCTGGGGCGATCGCCCCAACGCCAGTCAGTCTGTGCAAGGCATTATCGGACAACTATTTCCCAAGTTCGCCATGATTCCTGAAGCGAGAATTATTCCCATCAATCCCCCTGCGATTCAAGGTTTAGGAGCTTTTGGGGGTTTTACCTTCAATTTACAGGATCGGCGCATTAATCCCGATTTACAATCGATGGTGGAAGTCATGGGACAATTTTTAGGAGCAGCAAATCAGGATGAAGCTCTAAGTGCTGTTTTTACTCAGTTTGCCGCTAACAGTCCTCAATTAATTGTGGAGGTGAATCGAGAAAGGGCGAAGGTGTTGGATGTGAATTTGGATGATGTTTTTAGTACCATGGCAACCATGATGGGTGGTTCTTATGTCAATGATTTTACTATGCAACAACGGTCTTACCGAGTGTATGTACAAGGAGATAAGGAGTTTAGAGCGAATCCTGAAAGTATGGACAACTTTTTCGTGCGCTCTGGGGGCGGTGAGATGATTCCTTTATCAAACCTTGTTACCATTACCCCTACGGTGGGGGCGCAAACCATTAATCACTATAATTTATTTCGTTCCATTGAAATCAATGGTTCCCCTGCCCCTGGTTATAGTTCGGGAAATGCCATTGAAGCAGTAGGGGCGATCGCCTCTCAAGTCCTACCTGTGGGCTTTGGCTATGAATGGACGGGCATTTCTTTGGAGGAAATTAGTGCGGGAAATTTGGCAATCATTATTTTTAGCCTAGGTATCGTTTTAGTTTTCCTTGTTTTATCTGCTCAGTATGAAAATTATGTGGATCCTTTCATCATCATTTTGGCTGTACCCTTAGCTATATTGGGGGCTTTATTGGCTCAAAGTTTGAGGGGTTTTAGCAACGATATTTATTGTCAAATTGGTTTAGTTATGTTGATTGGTTTAGCCAGTAAAAACTCCATCCTGATTGTGGAATTTGCTAATCAACTACGGGATGAAGGTATGTCCACGGTTAAAGCGGCCATCGAAGCCTCTAAACAAAGGCTACGCCCTATCCTTATGACCGCTATTTCTACCCTCACTGGTATTTTCCCCCTCGTCATTGCCTCAGGGGCAGGGGCTGGTAGTCGTCAATCCCTTGGTACGGCAGTATTTGGGGGGATGTTAGTAGCTACTTTCTTGAGTTTATTTGTGGTTCCCATTCTTTATATTGTCATCAAGATGGCGGTGGAAAAAGTCTTGCCCAGAAAGCAACCCAAACAATTAGTCGCAGACAATTAAAATACCACCGCTCCATGGCAAACTATTAACCCAAACTATCATAATCAATAAAAAAAACTAATGTATAGCATTAACAACTAAAAAAGCAATTCATAGGGATAACCGAACCTGTAAATCCCTATATACCGTACTTTATTAGAAAAACAAATATATTTATTGTTCCTATGGAGACTCAAATTATAATATAAAAAAAACTTATATTTTTTGAGGATAAGAATTTCATTGCTAATGTGTGGAGCATAATTTACATTTATCCTTTACTATTCATAATAGGCTTACTTTTATAGTAAGAAATAGCATTTGCAAACTATTTATTAAAGGAAACAAAATATGGCAACTTATAACGTTACCCTAGTAACTGAAGACGGCGAACAAACTATTGAAGTACCCGATGATGAGTATATCCTTGATGTAGCTGAAGAACAAGGTATTGACTTACCTTACTCCTGTCGTGCTGGTGCTTGTTCTACTTGTGCTGGTAAACTCGTTTCTGGTACCATCGATCAATCTGATCAGTCTTTCTTAGATGATGATCAAATTGAAGCGGGATATGTTTTAACCTGTGTTGCTTATCCTACTTCTGATTGTAAAATCGAAACCCACAAAGAAGAAGACTTGTACTAAGTAATTTTTTTGGTAGGGGAAGCAATTGATTGTCGTTTTGAGGGCAATTAATTGTTTCTTATTTATCCCTAAGCCCCCCAGTAATATGGTAGGGGTGTTTTTTTTGTTTGGCTAAAAGTGTAGAAAATAATAATTGTTTTCCATTTTACGGAAAAAAGTCGTTAGAATCATTATATACAGCATAGTCAAGCAATCATAATGCCTCCCTTGAATTTAGATTTTAAAACCGTTTTTCCTTACCAATTAGATGATTTTCAGGTAGAAGCGATCGCACTTTTAGATGCAGGAAAATCCGTCTTAGTAACTGCGCCAACGGGTTCAGGAAAAACACTCATCGGGGAGTATGCCATCTATAGAGCCTTAAACAGTGGGCAAAGGGTATTTTATACTACCCCCCTAAAAGCCCTTTCTAACCAAAAATTTAGAGACTTTCAAGAAAAATTTGGTCAAACTCTTGTTCCCGAATCAGGTTTATACGCAGAAATCGGCTTAATTACAGGGGATGTATCTATCAACCCCGAAGCCCCTATCGTGGTGATGACGACGGAGATTTTTCGTAATATGCTCTATAGTACCCCCATTGGGGAGGTGGGTACATCTGTTCGTAATGTGCAAAGTGTTGTTCTTGATGAATGTCATTATATCAATGATCCGGGGAGGGGGACAGTGTGGGAAGAATCAATTATCTATTGCCCCCCCCATATCCAATTAGTTGCCCTTTCCGCTACCGTGGGCAACCCTCAACAACTATGCGACTGGGTAAACTATGTGCGCCGTTGTCATTTTCAACAGGGAAATTTTAGCCGTTGTGAGTTAGTTAACTCTGATTTTCGCCCCGTACCCCTTAAATTTTATTTTAGTCATAGTAAAGGATTACAAAATTTATTTAAAGATAAAAGCGATAAAATCAACCCACAATTAAAAAGCCTTTTAAGACCCAATAAAAGAGGAAGATTTGATCGCAAAACTTGCCCTACTGTTAAAGGTTTAACCCAACAGCTAAACAATCAAAATATGCTTCCTGCGATATACATAATATTTAGTCGTAAAGGTTGTGATCAAGCGGTAGAATCATTAAACTATGTCAATTTAGTCTCCGTAGATGAGAGCAAAAAGATATTATCTTATTTATTACGTTTTTTACTTTTAGAAAGTATTGAATTACAAGATAAAATAGTTGAATTTGCTAGAAAAGAACATGAAATTACCTATGATAAAATCATTAGTTTTATCACTAAAAAAGAAGGCGGAGAAGTAGAATTAATTGAATTTTTGACCGAAAAGCCCTTATTAAAAGAGCGAATTTTACGCTTTTTAGGAGATAACAGCGAATTAGTCAGAAGTAGTCAAATTGAGCCTCTCACCAGAGGTATTGCAGCCCACCATGCAGGGATTTTACCAGCTTGGAAAGAATTGGTAGAGCGTTTATTTGAAAAAGGCTTAATTAAAATTGTCTTTGCTACAGCTACCCTCGCTGCAGGGATAAATATGCCAGCCCGTACCACCGTTATTTCTGCCCTACGCAAAAGGGGTGATGATGGTATTCGCACCCTTACCCCCTCAGAATTTTTACAAATTGCAGGAAGGGCAGGGCGCCGAGGTATGGATGAAGTGGGTTATGTTGTCACTGTGCAAACTCCCTATGAAGGGGTATTAATAGCCTCTAAATTGGCAAAAGCAGAGCCAGAAGCCTTGCGCAGTTGGTTTACCCCTAGTTATGGTATGGTGTTGAACCTTTTACAAAAACATAGTATCGAAGAAGCTAAACAATTACTAGAATTAAGTTTTGCGGAATATTTAGCCCAAGTACAATTAAATCCCCAAGAAGAGGCGATCGCATCTTATACTAGAGAAATAACTAGATTAGATGTAGGATTAGCAGGTTATAACAGCAAAGACTTAAGCGCCTACGAAAAACTAAAAGAAAGACTAAAACAAGAGAAAAAAATTCTCAAACTATTCCACAAAAACTGGCGCCAACAAAGAGTTGAAGCCCTAAAACCCTCCATAGCCAATCTTATTCCTGGAAATATCCTCAGCCTTAACCGTCAGGGCAAGAAAAACGCCTACGTCGCAGAAGGGGTGATGATAGCCAAAATATCCAACAACAACCAAGAATTTTTCCTCTGTCTTGGCAAAGACAACCATTGGTATATAGCCTCCATCAGTGACATCATTGATATTAACTCAGGGAAAATGCCCCTCAACCTAGTGGAAAACCTCTATTTACCAGAAATAGAAAATATCTGTGCCGGGCAACTGTGCGCAGGGGATGCCACCAGCCAAGCAATTACCGATTTAATTAGCGAACATGAAAAAGAATATACCCCCGTCAACGAAGAAATACTTGCCCAAGAGAAACGCATCGAAGCAGTAGAAAACCTAGTTAAACAACATCCCCTCGACAAAGTAGAAAAAATCGGGCAGTTGATGCGCAACAACAGTAAACGACAAACCCTCAAACAAGAATTAACCACCATCCAAAATCAATATCAAAAAGTAAAATCCCATAGTTCCTATTATTGGCAAGAATTCCTTGCCCTGGTGGAAATTTTACGAGAATTTGGTGCCTTAAAACAATTTGAACCCACTATTCTAGGGGAAGCCGCCGCTGTAATCCGAGGAGAAAACGAGCTATGGTTAGCCCTAGCCCTCACCTCTGGACATTTAGACTTTTTGCCCCCCCACTACCTCGCCCCTGCCATTACAGCCCTAATTACTGATCCTCCGAGGTTTGATACTTGGGTGGCTTATCAACCCTCAGTACAGGTTTTAGATGCTTTGGGTTTAGTGAAAATAGATGATGAATATAATCCAGAAGAGCAGTTGACAGAAACACGACGTAAACTATATCAAGCCCAAACCAAAAAAGATATTACCATGCCCGTTTATTTAGAAAGGGATGTCATCGGTTTATCAGAGGCTTGGTGTATGGGAGTGACATGGGATGAACTTTGTTCTAATACTACCCTTGACGAAGGAGATATTGTCCGTATTTTACGGCGCACCGTAGATGTTTTATGGCAAATTCCTCAAGTGCCGGGGGTTAATGCTCAACTTGCCGACACCGCAAGGGATGCTTTTGCTAAGATGAAGCGTTTTCCTATCTAATTATTTTCTGTAAGGGCAATTTCCATCACTTTCATAGGCACGGCGTTATACACCTGTTGTAAATACTGCATCACCGCCTGAGAATCATTATAAGGAAGAGGAATTGCCCCCAATACATCCAAAATATTTTTATTATCCGTGGGAGGAGTAATTACCACCAAAGAGGAGTCTAATGGTTCGTTATATTCCCAAAAGCTATCGATACTTAAGGGTACAGAAGTTTTATTTGCCTTAGCCTTCCTTTTTGGTAAGGATTTAATTTTGCCCAACATCTCAGGCTTTGGCTCTTTTCCTGACAATTTGATACCACGACAAACCCTCAAGGCTTCTAAAATTTGTTCTTTACTTCTACCCCGAAGCTGAAATATGATAAAAGGGTCTTCACTAAAACGATCCGCTAGTTGATAATAAACTGCGCCAATGTGTTTACAGGGGTTAGCTTTGTCTGGGCAAGTACAACGGGATTTGACATCGGTTAGGTTAAAGGGGAATAGACTTAAGCCATTTTTGATAAATACTTGTTCGATTTCTGAAGGCATTTCCCCCACTAGCAACTGAGCGGCTAAAAGTGCTTTTTCTGACATGGTTTCAATGACATATCCCCAGTCTTCGTCGGAAAATGCTTCGAGGGAAAGGGTTACTCGATAGGGTTGAGATTCGCTTCCTTGTACTTCGGATATAAGATGATTTTGTTTAAATTCAATATTTAAAACGTTTCCTTCTCTGGCATAGTTGCGCGCTCTTTCTAGTCTTTTTTTGAAGCGGTAGGAGTCTAATAATTCTAACCATTTTTCTACCCACCACTGTCTATTAATCATTTGATTCATCACTTTTCATCCAGAAACAATATATTTTGAGGGGTTTTTCTATATTATCAGTTTTGAGACACTGGAAAAATTATGAATCTGATGTTACGCAAAAATATAATTAGTTTAAGATGGTAAAAAATTTGGATGTTCATATTCTGTTTGTACACGTTCTGCTTAGGGGGCTAGGAGTTGGGCAAGGCGCGCGAGGCCCCTTGTTAAAACTTAACTTATAAATGAGTGCGTAACGTCAGTTATGAATTATATATCTAAATTTTCCCACTTTCCATTTCCTACGTCCCACCTTCTAACTAACTTTTGGCTAGGGGTAAGGAAAAGCGAAAAGTAGTACCTTGGTGGAGTTGGCTTGTAACCTCGATCACCCCTACCTGTAATTCTACTAATTTTTTGGTGATAGCTAACCCAATACCACTACCCCCAGAATAACTGTTCCGAGAGCGATCGCCCCGCCAAAATCTCTCAAATACATGGGGTAAATCTTCTGGGGCAATACCCACCCCCGTATCCTGTACCGTTATCCATAAATATTTATTGACTACCTTTGTAGATATTTCGATAGAGCCTATCTCTGTATAACGAATGGCATTACCCAATAGATTAACTAAAATTTGCTCAGTGCGATCGCTATCAGCCATCACCAAAGGTAAACTATCAGGACATGATAACTTTAACACTGGGCCATCATCCAAAAGTTGATCCCGAAACCTCGTCACCAACCCCCTCAAAAGAGGCAAAAGATTAATGGGTTTAACATCAATGGATAAATAACCAGCTTCCGCCTTCGACAACTCCTGTAAATCACGGGTCAAATTTTCCAACCGCCTTGTTTCCCTGATTAAATTGACATACAACTGAGGAGAAGCCTCAATATCCCCCGAAGCCAACTCCTCCAAATAACCCCTTACCACCGTCAAAGGAGTACGCAACTCATGGGTTAAATCTCCCACCAAATCTCTCCGCCTTCTTTCCACATCCTCCAAACTACTCGCCATGTGATTAAAACTAACACTCAACTGATTTAACTCAGGAATCTCGCTCTCGGGTATTCTTTGCTCCCAATGGCCCGCCGCAAAATTATGAGTGATATTTTCTATTTGCTTAAGGGGTTTCATAATTCGCCGACTCAGATAGTAACTCAACCCCCCCGCTGTTAACCCACCCAAAATTAAAGACCAAGTAGCGCTACGATTCCACGCTGTTTGAAAACCATCAATTAGATACGTTTTAGCCGATCTCACGGTCAAAAATCCCTTCCTTTCTAACTGTTCCAACCTCACCACAAAAAACTGAGGAGAAGACACCTTTGCTATAACAATAAAAGTACTTAAACCCACAACCATTACTGCCAAGTGAGATAAAAAAAGCCTTGTACCCAAACTCATTTTTTGTTTCATAAAAAACTCATAATTACTCTCCTTTTATTATGAATCACGGCAAATTATATGGTTTGCATTCAAAACCACTTGAAAACTTCTGTGATATAGACTTTTTTTATGTAACTCAGACTATCATAGAGGCTCTAATACCAAATCCTATTGTTCACCCTGTAACAATGGACAATAAACAATTACTATCTGTTGCCTATTCCCCGTTCCCTGTTCCTCACCCTAATCAGTATAAAGGTATTATCAGCGAGTGAGTTCCACCCATTCTCACTCTACTGTCCCTGTCAAGCTCTCCAAGGTGGAAAAATTTTAATGATTAGGCTTTAAACAGGGATTTTTGAATCAGGAAAGATTGTTGATTTAGAATATATGTGCGTGTAATACTTCTGCATCACAAAGATAAATAATACCTGAATAATCCTCAAAAAATTGGTCTGCAACCTCATCGGAAATTTTGAGAGCCATTTCCCTACTAGGGGTCAGTATCTCAAACTTGATATTGGAGTAGGTATCAGAAACCGTGGGTTGTCCAGACGATCGCACATTACGACTACCTTTACCACCTGCAGCCACCACCGTATAACCAGTGGCTCCTACTTTATCGATAATTTTAGCGATTTGTTTAAGTAATAATTTTTCTGTGACAATGACGAGCTTACTAGCTTTTTGGGTCATATGGATTACCTCTTGATATATATTTTTTAAATGATTAAAGACAATAATCTATGCTTTTGTCCACAATCATACTTTTTAGTATATGTTAGTCTTCTCAAAATCCACTACTATCCATGGGAAAACATCGATCAAATTTCAAGAAGCATTTTATAAAAAATACTTATGACCTTATTTTTGCACACACTATTCATTATCAGATTGTCAGCAAGGCACAAACCAAAACCCTTGTTTTCTATGGTTTTTGCCATGATTACAATAATTAATCTTAAATTTATAGGAGCAAAACATAAATAAAACTTATGATTTAAATTTAATATTACTTAGCTGATTTATACCCCAAAGTCTTACATTTGAAGTTTTTTTTCGATATACTTTGGTATATGGTCTTTTCTTTAACAATAGATTTAACTCTATATAAAATATTTAAGAAAAAAGACATTATTTATATTTTGAGGGAATTCCCTTGTTTACGGTTTCACTCTCCAGTATTTAATATCAAATCTCAGGAGGAATTATAAAGTGGATTTTTTATCAGGTTTTTTTTCAGGCTTTCTATCGCAGTTACAGTCTCCAACCCTCGGTTTTCTCATTGGTGGTATGGTGGTAGCGGCGCTCAATAGCCAACTTCAAATTCCAGATGCAGTATATAAATTTATTGTTTTTATGCTACTCATCAAAGTGGGGCTTAGTGGTGGCATTGCTATCCGTAACGCCAATCTAGGGGAGATGATTTTACCCGCAATATTTGCGGTGGCCATAGGACTGATTATCGTCTTTATCGGGCGTTATACTCTTGCTAAGTTACCCAATGTTAAAGTAGTAGATGCGATCGCGACTGCAGGTTTATTTGGTGCGGTGAGTGGCTCTACCTTAGCGGCCGCATTAACTCTATTAGAAGAGCAAGGCATCGAATATGAAGCATGGGCAGCCGCACTCTATCCGTTTATGGACATCCCCGCTTTAGTGGGCGCCATCGTATTGGCTAGTATATATACCAAAAAGCAACGTGCCATCCTAGCAGATGAGTATCCTCAAAAACAGCCCGTGGCGGCTGGTGATTATTCTAGTGGTAATGCTGATTATCCTAGCACCAGACAAGAATATCTTACTCAACAACGTAGTAGCTCAAATAAACGGGTAGAAATATGGCCCATCGTCAAAGAAAGTCTCCAAGGCTCTGCTCTATCTGCTTTGTTACTGGGCTTGGCTCTAGGCTTATTAACTCGACCTGAAAGCGTTTATGAGAGTTTCTTTAATCCCCTTTTCCGTGGTCTGCTTTCAATCTTAATGTTGGTAATGGGTATGGAAGCCACCGCAAGACTTGGGGAATTGCGCAAAGTTGCTCAATGGTACGCTGTATATGGTTTAGTTGCCCCTTTACTCCATGGACTCATCGCATTTGGTTTTGGTATGATTGCCCATGAAATTACGGGATTCAGTCTTGGTGGTGTGGTTATCTTAGCGGTTATTGCTTCTTCTAGTTCAGATATTTCTGGCCCTCCCACTTTACGGGCAGGTATTCCTTCCGCTAACCCTTCCGCCTACATCGGATCTTCTACTGCGGTGGGTACTCCCGTTGCGATCGCCATAGGCATTCCCCTATATATCGGACTTGCCCAGGCCTTTATGGGAGGATGAGTCGAGACGGTTTACGGTCTGCTGTTGCTTCCTTTATCTGCAGACCAATACCGTATATCAAAGTGAGATTTTGTTTCCAGAACGAAGGCTTTGATTACTTTTAATATTATAATAAAAAGCTATTATTTTCTAACACAACAAAATAACAGGTCCACTTCTTCGGCACCGCTAAAACTTCTTTGTTTATCCTGTACTAAGAGATAAGTCAAACTTATTTGTTATTGTGCTTAAACTCTATTATCATAGCAATGATAATATATTTAAGTTTAAAATCATAGATATAACTCTATAGCACACTAAGGATAAAAAGGAAACAAGTGGATGCAAATTACTAATCAAATACATTTTCGCAATGTAAGGGGAGACTTATTAGGAGGTTTAACCGCTGCCGTCATTGCTTTACCCATGGCTCTTGCTTTTGGTATCGCTTCGGGGGCTGGGGCAAGTGCGGGGTTATGGGGAGCAGTCTTGGTAGGGTTTTTTGCCGCCCTTTTTGGTGGTACTCCTACCCTAATTTCCGAGCCTACGGGCCCGATGACAGTTATCATGACCGCCGTTATTGCTAGTTTAACCGCTAGTGACCCTGAAAACGGCATGGCCATGGCTTTTACCGTGGTAATGTTGGCAGGGGTTTTTCAAATTATATTTGGTTTACTAAAGCTCGGAAAATACGTCACCATGATGCCCTACACGGTGATTTCTGGGTTTATGACAGGTATCGGACTGATTCTGGTCATTTTGCAAATCGCTCCTTTTTTAGGGCAGGGAACACCCTCTGGAGGGGTCATTGGTACTCTTCAAAATATTCCAGATCTCATCGGTGGTATCAATCCTTTAGAGACTGTTTTGGCAGTAATGACAGTCATTCTTTTGTATGTAGTACCTCGTCGTTATCGTCAATATTGTCCTCCCCAACTTTTGGCTCTTGTGGCAGGAACAGTGGTTTCTTTAGTATTTTTCGGAGATGTGGATATTCGTCGTATCGGAGAAATTCCCACAGGTTTACCCAGTTTACAAGTACCAACCTTTGCCGCTGATCAATTAAGAGTAATGGTCATTGATGCCATGGTATTGGGGATGTTGGGTTGTATTGATGCGCTTCTTACTTCCGTGGTAGCAGATAGTTTGACTCGTACCGAGCATAATTCTAATAAGGAGTTGATTGGGCAGGGTTTAGGTAATTTGTTTTCTGGTCTATTTGGTGGTATCGCTGGGGCTGGGGCAACCATGGGAACTGTGGTAAATATTCAAACTGGGGGTAGAACTGCTTTATCGGGTATTGCGAGAGCCTCTATTTTATTCATTGTGGTGGTGTGGGCTGCTCCTTTGACGGCGAATATTCCTTTGGCGGTATTGGCAGGGATTGCTTTTAAGGTAGGTCTTAATATTATGGACTGGGGATTCTTGAAAAGGGTTCACAAAATTTCTTGGAAGGCCGCAGGGATTGTCTATGGAGTAATTCTTTTAACGGTATTGGTTGATTTGATGGTAGCTGTGGGTGTGGGAATATTTATTGCCAATGTGATGACCATTGAGAAGTTATCTGAGTTTCGTTCTAAGTCTGTGAAAATGGTCAGTGATGCGGATGACCAAATTGTTTTGAATACTGAAGAAAAACAGGTTTTGGATTTGGCTGGGGGTAGAATGTTGCTTTTCCATCTCAGTGGCCCGATGATTTTTGGGGTGGCAAAGGCGATTGAGCGAGAACACAATGCAGTTAACAATTATGATGTGTTGATTGTTGATTTATCTGAAGTTCCTATTTTGGGGGTGACATCTTCCCTTGCCCTCGAAAATGCCATCAAAGAAGCTATTGACCAAAATAATGAGGTGATTATTGTGGGGGCGACAGGTAAGGTTAAAAATCGTCTTGAAAAATTGGGTTTGGCTGGATTAATTCCTGCTCACAATTGGATGGGCGATCGCCTTTATGCCCTACAACAAGGACTAGCAACAGTCAGAAACAGACAAAGCGAAGTGTACGAAACCTCTGGAGCTAACCTTGACGTAGAAGAAAAAATCTAAATATTAGCTAATAAATTTTAGATAACATAACCAAAAAGTTGGGTTTAATTAATAAAAAACCCAACTTTTTTTATACCTATATTTTTAAAGACAGATTCAAACTAAATTTGAGGTTCTAAACGAGCATAGAAAGAACCACGAATTTTAACATCTTCAGGCTCCTCAGCACCTAAATCAGTGGAAGAAGGCTGTTCACTTTCAAAAATACCGGCAATCTCACCAGTTTCAGCGTCAACCTTGGTAATTTGTAAAGACATTTCACCATTCATGATGTCTGCTTGTTTGAGGTTACTACGGGTATATTCAGAATTATCTGCACCAGCAGGAAGAGCAACCGCATTATCATAACCGCTAGTTAAACCACGTCCTTTAGGATCTAAGAAAGAAGCCCCACGATAAGAAGGAACTTTAAAATCACCTTTAAAATCCGTAGAACTATTAACAGAAGTAAAACCAGGTTCAGTTTGAGCCGTTAACTTTTTAATGGTAAAGAAGAAAGGAACTTGATCTCCACCAGGTAATAAAACAGTAATAATTTGGAAATCAATACCATCAAATTCTTTGAAGGTTAAAACTCCTTCCTCATCAGCAACAATACTACCTCTGATTTGTTCTAAGCTGGTGGTATCTCTAGTCAATACTTTTGCTTGAATATATTCAGCCTCTTTTCTTTTGTTAACAGGCTCTTCTTTGACAAAATATTCTTCAGGCTCTAAACACATATCAACCACCGCTAGGGGCTGATCGGGGCTAATATCAATGGAACCACGGGTAAACTCATTAATTTGGGGACATTTATTTGCCAATCCAGTATTAACAATTTCATCATAGGTGATTGTTTTGGGATCATATGCTTTGGCTTGTCCATCACTACAAGCTCCTAAAAACCCTAAGCATACAATCAAGAAAGCTACTAATAGGTTACGAAACCTCATGATTTGACCTCTCTTTTGATTTTTTTCTAAATTTTTAATTTTAAATCTTGTGTTTTACTTATGATTGCTAATTTTTTTCTGGTTGCCATACTAAAAAAACTAGCTCGTCTAAGTATAGTTAGATTTGTCGTGATCTACTTTACCAAATTAAGAGTCGTTATAGGAAACTTAAAGTTTTGTAATAATATGGTTAAGTTCCATATCAAGTAAAATTCACCACTGAATAATTGACTATGAAACTTCAATTAATTTCATTTTGATAGGAATAAAAGACTAATGTCCTTATGTTCCTAATTATTTTAATATTTAAATTTTCCCTAACACTTATCACCCCATAATTATCTGCCCATGCCCACATAGCGGAAGCCGAGTTCCTCGATCGCCCTTTTATCAAGGAAATTACGCCCGTCGATGATTAAAGGCTGTTTCATAACCTTAGCCATCTTCTCAAAATCAAGTTCTAAAAACTCTTGCCAATCGGTGACTAACACCAGAGCATCGCAACCATCGGCCAACATAGAAGCATCACTTTCGATGATTACCCCCGATAAACCGTGACTAATACCCGTTTGAGAAACAATGGGATCATAGGCTTTAACCTTAGCCCCGAGGCGATTTAACTCCTCAATAATATTTAAAGCAGGAGCATCTCTCATGTCGTCGGTATCGGGCTTAAAAGTTAAACCCAGCAAACCCACAACCTTTCCCTTAAGGATTTTTAACTCTTGTTGCAATTTCTCGATGGCCATTACCCGTTGCCTTTTATTTACATTAACGGCAGCATTAAGTAATTCCGTGTTATAACCATAGTCCTCCGCAGTGTGGATAAGGGCGGATACATCCTTGGGAAAGCAAGAGCCACCCCAACCAATACCAGCTTGGAGAAATTTGCTACCAATGCGAGAATCTAAACCAATACCCTTGGCAACCTGAGTAACATCTGCCCCTACACGATCGCACACATTCGCCACTTCATTAATAAAACTAATCTTAGTAGCCAAGAAAGCATTGGCGGCATATTTAATCATCTCCGCAGAATTTAAATCCGTTACCACCACAGGTACAGGGGGCAAAGATTTATTCCGCGAAAATTCATGATTAATTAAAGGTTGATATAATTGCGTCATCAGGGCGATCGCCTGATCGCTAGAACCACCCAGTACAATGCGATCGGGATTAAAAGTATCATATACTGCACTACCCTCGCGCAAAAATTCAGGATTACTCACCACATCAAAACAAGCCTCCGCTTCTTCCCTCATGGTAAACCCTTCTCCCTGAGAAACCCCAGACCTTTCCTTTAGCCCATCTAAAACAATCATACGAACCCAATCCCCCGAACCGATAGGCACAGTAGATTTATTAACAATAACCTTATAACCACCATTCAAATTCGCCCCAATACCCTTGGCGACAGCTTCTACATAACGAGTATCACTTTCCCCAGTGGGTAAAGGAGGAGTACCTACAGCGATAAATAAAATTTCACCATGGTTTACCCCTGCTCCCAAATCCGTAGAAAAAGACAACCGCCCCGAATCCATCGAAGAGCGCATTAATTCTGATAAACCTGGTTCATAAATGGGGGACTGCCCCTGTTTCATTAAATTAACTTTATTCTCATTATTATCAATACAGATAACATCATGACCAATATGGGCCAAACAAACTCCTGTTACCAAACCAACATAACCAGTACCAATAACACAAACTTTCATAGTAAATAAATATATATTTTTAAAAGGCTTTCATATTATGGAAGTTTATAACAAAAAACACTATTCTGCTCTCTTTCTAAGAATGAATTCGTAAAAATAAAAACAAAAAAAAGACAAAGAATTATTAAAATTCCTTGTCCGTTACTCTATACCATTAAAAAATTTATCCCTTGATTCGTTGTTTAAAATCCTCAATGGTTAAGGTTAAGCCATCCTTTAAATCAATAGTAGGCTCCCAATGGAGATACTGCTTCGCCTTAGTAATATTGGGCTGACGCTGAAGGGGATCATCTTCTGGTAGAGGTTTATAAACCAACTCACTATCAGGTTTGATCATTTCTTGTATGGTTTTAGCTAATTCGAGAATTGTATATTCTCCAGGATTTCCCAAGTTCACAGGCCCGATATAATCCCCTTCCATAAGAGCAATTAACCCCGCTACAAGGTCAGATACATAGCAGAAACTACGGGTTTGACTGCCATCGCCATAAACTGTCAGCGGAATTCCCCTAATGGCTTGAGCAATAAAATTACTAACTACCCGACCATCTTTTTCCAACATTCTTGGCCCATAGGTGTTGAAGATGCGAGCCACCCTAATATCAACTTTATGCTCTCGGTAGTAGTCAAACGCTAGAGTTTCAGCAACTCTTTTTCCTTCGTCATAACAGGAGCGAGGCCCGATACAATTTACATTACCCCGATATTCTTCAGTTTGAGGATGAACGGTAGGATCTCCATATACTTCGGAGGTGGAAGCGAGTAAAAATCTGGCTTTTACTCTTTTTGCTAAACCTAACATATTCAATGTTCCCATCACATTGGTTTTGATGGTTTTGACGGGGTTAAATTGATAATGAACGGGGGAGGCTGGACAGGCAAGATGATAAATTTGATCTACTTCTAAACGGATGGGTTCAGTGATGTCATGGCGAATCAATTCAAAGTTATGATGGTCTAGCCAATGATCTACATTGGTTTTTTCCCCTGTGTAGAAGTTATCGAGGCATAATATTTCATGACCTTGATTCATGAGGGAGTCGATGAGGTGAGAGCCAATGAATCCGGCACCCCCTGTAACTAAAATTTTCATTTAATTATTTATAATCATTTCAATTTGTTATATAATTTTAGCTGTTATCTTGATTTTTGCCAATTTTTATTTTTTATTTATATTTTTTTGAATTGGGTTTTTTTCATTTATTTTTTATTAACTAAATAGTTATCATCTTATATGAATTGGGATATTTTAAGTTTGACTTTTATTACGGTTTTTGTTGCCGAGATAGGTGATAAGAGTCAGTTAGCGGCGATCGCCCTTAGCGGTAGTTCTAAATCACCCCAAGCTGTCTTTCTTGGCTCTGTGGTCGCCCTTATTCTTGCTAGTTTCTTGGGGGTAATTGTCGGGGTTGGTATGGGAGAATTTTTACCAGTTAAATTATTAAAAAGTATAGCGGCAATCGGTTTTATTTTCCTTGCTCTAAGTAATCTTTGGCAAGACTAAAGCATCAATAGTTAAATGATCTTCAGTTATAATGACCATATATTTTAACTATTAAATATTTTTATAATCATGTCCAAGCTAGAATTAAAACGCAGTGAGTTAATTGACCGTTTAATTATCAATTATTCCACTACCGAAAATGTAGGCAAATTAGACAATATCGTCTTAGAATTAGAAAGCCACCAAGCCAAAGGAATAATATCAAAAGCTGGTTTATTAGGTAGAGACAAGCATGGTTTTTCTTGGCAACAAATAGAAAGCATTGGCAAAGATAGCATTATTGTTCACTATGATCAAGAAGTCGAAATACAACTAAATGAATGGGGAACTTTTTTAATAGGGGCTGAATTATGGACAAACTCAGGAGATAAAGCTGGTAACATCGTTGACTATACTATTTCCCCACAGACAGGCAAAGTTATTAACTATTTATTTAGTTCTAGCGGTTGGAAAGGTATTAAAGAAGGAGTATATGCGATCGCACCAGAGGACGTAGTTAGTCTTACGAATAAACGGGTTATTGCTGACAATCAAGCCATAGAAAATGCCCCCCAATATAGTCGAGGATTAGGACAAACTTTTGGAAAAGTTAAAGATTTTATTCAAGATGATTACGAGCAAACTTTAGAGCCGACTTTCCGCACTTCATTTTGTCACAAATAAAACGACATAAAGAAGATGAGCTATTTGTAATGGTTTGAGTAAAAATTATCTTTAATGTCTTTTTCTCTGCTATTTTACTCTTGGACTATTTCTATATTTTCCCACCACAAACCTATGCCATCAATTTTTTTATTTTATGTTGTAATGGCTCTTATTTTTGTTGATGTTTTCCTAACTATCAAGGTTTTTTATTGATAATATTCACGACATTTTGCTGGTAAATATTCTAATATTTCTTCTCTATCTTTATTCATATTTACGATTCTTTCTTCTTCATTTATTTTTGCCAGATAGATTCCTTGAAAGCATTGGAATATCCATCTCATTGTTACTTTTTCTGTTCTTTTTCCTACTTGGTTTCTCAATCCTACTTTTCTTCTTTTTAATTCTTTTCTCATTTCTCTTTGAGCTAGGTTATATATCAATAAGCTCAAGGACATTAACCATAATATCCCTTCCAACCTCTCCACCTTTTTTACATAAAAACTCTCGGTAAAAAATAAGGGATTCTTTAAAAATCTAAATCCTCTTTCTACTTTTTGTTGTTGTTTATATTCCCATAGTATTTCCCATGGTTTTAATCTTTCTTCCTCCATTACATTGGTTGCTAAGATAAATCTTCCTGCTTGATTTTTCTTTTTTTCTATTTCTTCTTCCTTCTCTCTTACCACTACACTTACTTCATATTTTCCTTTCTCTTGCTTTCTAATGTCTTCTATCTCTAACTCATAATATTTAAACCTTTTATTCTTTTTCTTTATTTCTCGTTCACATTCTTTGTTATCGCACCACAATTTTCTAGATATTTTCTTTTTCTCTTTTTCTACTTCCTCTTTTTCTAGGGGAATTGCTTTTTTTATTTTTTTTAGATCGCTTTCTTTTCTTTTTTTATTTTCTACTACTAACCATCTCTGGTTTATTCCCCCATAGTTTTCCTTGATTACTTTCCATTCATAACCTCTTTCTTTCAATTCTTGTTCTTGCTCATTTTCTATCTCTGTCCATAATATTTCTTCGTTTTCTACTAATTCTCTCCCTTTTTTTACTGTTAATGGCACTCTTGTTATCCATTTCATTTCCCCTAGTAATTGGATATTCTCTTGACTATATAAGGCACTATCACATACTGTTATACTCTCTGTTTCTATACTTTTCTTATACTCTTTTACTATCTTGACAAATTCTTTTTTATCACTTTGATTTCCCTGTCCTGATTTCATCCATAATGGTATTTCTCCGTCCCCTGATACTATTAAATTTAATACACATTGTTTTAAATCTGGACGATTATCTTTTGAATACCCATGACATATTTTGATGGTTTTTCTATTTTCTTCTTCCTCATTTTCATATTTACCATCCACATGAAATGATGTGGAGTCTAAGTGGTGATAATTACTTTTTATTTGATATTTTTTTATTACTTCTATGACTATTTCTATGAACAAATTACTTAGTCCATATTCGTATAGTTCATCTAAACTTCTCCCTAATTTGTCATCATTTAAGTATTCTTTTTTTACTTCTTTTCCTAGTAATTTTTCTATTGCTTTGTCGTTAAAAAACTCTGAAAATAGGTACAATGGCTGAGACACAAAACCCAAGGCATTGAGAATCATTGCCTTGACTACTAATCCTTTACTAATTTTTTCTGTAGCATAGGATGGTAGTTTTTGGTTTACAATCTCTACAATGCCTACCTCGTCTACTATTCCAGCTATTATACCTAAATGATCAATATTTTCTATTTCAATGTTTATTGATTCATACATTTTCCTAGACTTATCATTACTCTATTAAAACTAATTTACTCTATTCCACTTCATCTTTTTTATCACTTTTTTTGTAGTATTCTTGCTTTTTCTTGAACTATGCGGAAGGTCGGTTAGAGGATTTAAAACTCAAAGGAAAAGAAGACAATACTGACACCACAGTAGAATCTGCTCCCATCACCATGGAAAAAGAAACAGATTAACAATACCATTGACAAGTATTTTTACTTAATCCTTCTAGGGACGTAGCATTCTACGTCCTTCACCACCTAAATCACTTGTTCATAAAACCCCACTTAATCAATGAGTCACTGGAACTTTTTGTTCTTGAAAAACCTGTAAATCAAACCAAAAAGTAGTACCTACTCCCACCTCACTAAGCAAATTAACCTTGGTGTGGTGTTTATCAGCAATATTTTTAACAATAGATAGTCCTAACCCAGTTCCCTCAAGGGTATGAACCCTATTTTCTACTCGGAAAAAACGATCAAAAATGGCTTCTTGGTCTTCTTTAGCAATGCCAATACCTGTATCTTTCACTTCCACTCGCACATGGGATATTTCTTCTGGTTGCTCAGGATTATTTCTTACCCCATAGGCACGAATAGTGATATTACCATCTTCAAGGGTAAACTTAAGGGCATTACCCACCAAGTTAGTAAACACTTGTAACAGTAAGTCATAATGACCCCACACAGGGGGCAATAAAGGCTCAACGTCCCTAATCAATTCGATTTTCTTATCCCTAGCATATAGTTGATAAGTCCTCAAAGTTTGTTCTATGGGTTGCTCTAAATCAAGGGCTTGGAATTGGTAACTTCTTGATGACTCTAAGCGAGATAAATCCAACACATCATTAACTAAACGGGTTAATCTATCGGTTTCACTATTGGCAGTTTGTAAAAACTCTACTTTTTCGGTTTCTGTCAAATCATCTCCATATTCCGCCAAGGTTTCAATAAAAGATTTTATGTTGAATAAAGGGGTTCTTAATTCGTGGGAAACATTACTAATAAATTGACTTTTAGCTTCATTTAATTCTACTTCCCTAGTAATGTCTTGAACTGTCATAACAATACCTTTTAAATTCTCTTTATTTTGGTCTAAAACCTGAGTAATTAAAATTCTAAAAGTATGTTGATTCGGTTCTCTTAAACTAACTCTAAATTCCCCTCTGGTGGGAGAAATATGATAATCTTGATCATTTTCTGTATGCCCTTCTTCTACAGAAATATTCTTTAATGGTTTTTGTAGTTGTTGCCCGATTTCTGAGGGTAAAAAATCTAATAAATATTTACCTATTATTTGCTTATCATCCCAACCAAACATTTTATTAGCAGTGGGATTTACTAACACTAATTTTAGTTGAGAATCAAGAAGAATGGCGCCGTCGGCAATGGTGGAAACTAGGGTTTC
Source organism: Cyanobacterium sp. IPPAS B-1200 (assembly GCF_001747005.2). NCBI lineage: Bacteria > Bacillati > Cyanobacteriota > Cyanophyceae > Chroococcales > Geminocystaceae > Cyanobacterium > Cyanobacterium sp. IPPAS B-1200. Next base: position 2,896,919 of record NZ_CP182899.1, on the reverse strand, counting down.
TAATTTTGCTTTTTCGGCGGTTAATTCCTCAATATTTTGTTCTTCAAATGTTTCTAACCTTTCAGCCATCTCATTAAAACTAAGGATTAATTCCCCTAATTCTCCCCCTAGGGGTAAATCAATTCTTTGTTTAAAGTTTCCCGCTGCGATGTTTTTAACCCCCAACAATAGTTCTTTAATGGGTTGGGTAATGGTTAAAGCATTAAATACTCCTCCCAAAATAACCATAGCCCAGATGGAAATAAATACAGCGATGGTTACATCCCTTGTAAGATTGGAGGAGGCCACGAGGGTTGGGTTGGGGTTAATGCCGATGGCGAGGGTGCCTAGAGGTTGATTATCATCCACCAGGGGAACGAATACGTCTGTTACTTGCCCATCGGGGGTGGTATGTTGTCGTACCATGGGAAGTCTTATGTCGTGATTATAGTCTTCGGGAAGTTCTAGTTTTCTTTGAATGGTGAGGGAGTTTTTGACTTCACTTTGAGAAAAGGGAATACCGAAAAAAATACTTCCTTCTTGGTCTGCATAGATGATATATCTGACGCTAGAGGTACTGTTGTAAAATCTGCCCGAAAAACGAGCTACCTCCGTCAAGTTATCTTCAGCAATCAAAGGGGCAACATTACTTGCCAACAAAAGCCCTAAATCCCTGCCAAAACGAGTGTCGTTGATTTGTGCTTCTTGTTGAATGGAGTTTACTGCCCAAAAAGTTAAACTACTCATGACAAGGGAGACAACGAGGGTAGCTGTTGCCATCAACTTTGTTTGTAGGGTAAATTCTGACCACCAACGCCCAATAATTTCTTTTAAAAATTGCACCTTTGTTACTTTTATAAAATATCGATAATTTAAAATTGCTTTTGATCACCATGGTAATATGTATGTTGACCAAAAATTGTGTCGATAGTTTTCAGGTTGATAAGAAATTATAAGTAAAATTTCGTTTCTAATGGTTTTATTTGCTTATAATTCAAGGGTTATAAGATTTTTTTGACTTTTCTCATTTAACCCTTTGATAGTGTTTTTTTGTATTAATTATCTCAAAAAGGATATGGTTAGACGAGATCTAGGGTAAAATCATAGGTAATTTATTTTGGGTCAAAAGAGTGTTTTTTAGTGTCGTTATTCCTACTTATAATCGTCTGCCGATTTTGCAGAAGTGCTTAAGGGCGCTCGAGCAACAGGATTATGATTCTGGTTTGATTGATGGTTATGAAATTGTGGTGGTGGATGATGGTTCTACGGATGATACTATTGGCTGGATTGAGCAACAAAAAGCCCACCTTCACCATGTTAGTCTTTTCCTACAAAATCATCAAGGAGCTGCGATCGCACGTAACCTAGGCATAGAGAAAGCCCAAGGAGACACGATTATTTTTATTGATAGTGATTTAGTCGTCACTCCCAGTTTTCTGAATGCTCACGCCCAAAGCCTAATCAAAGCCCAAGAAAAACTAGGTCACGATCGCACTTTTACCTATGGAGCAGTAATTAACACCGCTAACTTTGATAATCCTACCTCAGAACCCTACAAAATTACTGACTACTCCGCCGCTTATTTTGCGACGGGCAACGTGGCGATCGCCAAAAAATGGTTAGAAAAAGCAGGAAAATTTGACCCCAACTTTCGGCAATATGGTTGGGAAGACCTAGAATTAGGAGTCAGACTAAAAAAATTAGGACTAAAACTAATCAAAACTCCCGAAGCCGTTGGCTACCATTGGCATCCCCCCTTCAATCTCCAACAAATACCCAAACTCATCGAGCAAGAAATTCAACGGGGAAAAATGGGCGTAATATTTTATCAAAAACACCCCACCTACGAAGTAAAAATGATGATTCAAATGACCTGGATTCATCGCCTACTGTGGGGCATCCTATCCCTAGGGGGAAGATTAAACGAAAAAACCATGAAACCCTTATTACAATGGCTCATTGACCAAGGAAAACCCCAACTAGCCCTAGAAATAGCCCGAATCTTCCTTAATTGGTACAACGTCCAAGGAGTTTATGAAGCCTACAACACAAGTAAGTAAAAATACTTAAAATGATAAAATAAGATTCTTAAATAAATTTTATCAATATAATACTTTTAGACTAAAAATAAAAAATAGTTCATAACAAATAAAAAATAATATAAATGCGGAGGCATAAGAAATGCAAATAGCTATTGGCGTAATAATAGGCATCATCATTGGTGCAGTAGTATTGTTTTTAATTAATAAAGGTAAAGTAAATCCCGAAGAAATCGAAAAAGAAAAGCAAAAAGCCCTCAAACAAGCCGAACAAAATTTTGAAACTAGAAAACAAGAATTAATCGCATCCTTAAGGCAGGAATATGAAGCCGAATCTGCCCAAACCATTGCCTTACAAAAAGATACCTATGAAAACCAAATCCAGAGCCTAAACGCTCAACTAATCGACCTAGAAGACCAAAAAACTCAACTACAAAACGCCCTCAACGAAGCTCAAGAGACTTCCGCCGATACCAGCGAACTAGACTCCGCCAAAAGCCAAATTGAGTCCCTAGAAGCCCAAATTGCCCAACTACAACCCCTAGAGTCCGAAATAGAATCCCTACGACAGAGAAGCTCTCAATTAGAAGAAGAAAAACAAACCCTAGAACAAAGTTACCAAGCTCACATCGAAGAATTAGTTAATAACTATCAACAAGAGTTAGATAACCAAATTAGAGCAGTAAGGGAAGAATATGAAAATCAAGAAGAATTACCCGAAACTCAACTAGACTTACAACCAGAAAATATTGGTGCTGCGGTTATTCCAGGAGACTACATCCAACAACTAGCCGATGATTATCAATCCGAAGAAGAATCTTCTTCCGTAGAACAAGTTCAAGAATTCGGTGAACAAATAACAGAGGATACTCAAGAATCTTTACAGGAATTGACGGACAATGCAGAGGAATTAGCCGAAGACACTGAAGACTGGATTGGTGAGGTAGCCCAAGACACTCAGGAATCTTTAGAAGGATTTGCTCAAGAGGGCGAAGAATTTACCGGTGAAAACGATGATTGGATGGGTGAGGTAACAGAAAATACCCAAGAATCTCTAGATGAATTTACCGCCAATGTCGAAGAATTTACCGAAGAAGCCCAAGATTGGATAGGAGAAATGGCAGAAGATGCTCCTGCATCATTAGATGAATTAGGAGAGGGAGTTTCTGCAACCCTAGAAGGAATGGGAGAACAATTGTCCGAGGTGATGGATAATATTATGGGAGAAGAATCTTCTGAGGAAGAAATCTCTGATGATGATTCCGATGACTTTGATATTTCCATTTTTGATGAGGAAGAATCTGAAGAAGTTGCCACTGTGGATATTAGTGAAGGTGATGATGAAATTTTCGCCGAAATTGACACCGAATTGTCTGATGATGAGGAAGTAATTGACTTTGAATCCTTTGATAGCCCTGATGACGCTAATGATGGGCAAGATAATGATTATCAGTTGTCTAGCGATGATTTAGATTTATCTGGTGATGATGATGAGTTAAATTTCTCTGAATTGGGAATTGAGGATGAAACTTCTTCTTCTGACGATGACTTTAATTTAGATTTAGATTTATCTGGGGATGATGATAATGATGAGTTTGATTTAGGTGCTTTGGTGGATGAATCTAATGACTCTGATAGTGCTGAAGTTAATCCTTTTGAGTTAGATAATTCTGAATCTAATGATGATGATATAGCTGAATTTGACCTTGATTCTTTACTTGATGATAATGATGATGACAAAATAAACAAATAATAGTCATCTAAATTAAAATGAAACTCTGCCACGCTTCTTTGAGCGTGGTTTTTGTTTTTTATTATATCTTCACACCAAAATTTCTTTTAATAGTTAGACAATTTCGATTGTTAGGATGATGTTCATATTTCAATTCATCGGCAACTTTTTCTAAGATTTCAATACCCCTTCCCCCTGTCTTCAACTGGTTATCCTTACTGTTTGATTCTTGTGAAGATATTAAATTAAAAGGATTACCTTGATCCCAAATTTTAATTTCCAAATTTGAAGGGTTAATGATAATCTCTATTTCGATGATGGTTTCTGGGGGGAGATTTTTGTGGGCATGACGCACAGCATTGGTAAAACCTTCTGCCAAAGCCAACTGACATTCTAGCCAAACTCTTTGATTAATAGATTCTGGTTTTACTTCCTCATATTTCCCTAAAACTTCCCCTAAACAGAGTAAGTCACTGGGTACAACAAAAGATATTTGTTTAACAGCTTTCAAAAGTCATTCAATCCTTTATTATTTGACCATTAATGGTTCATTATCTATTACACTACAAAAGGCAGAGTTTTTTTGATAATTAGCCATCGGTGAGTGGCAACTATCGTTACTAATCATATATGAACGATCGCCAAGGAGGAATTTTTTTTCCTTTGGGAATGAAAATGTATAACTTAAAAGTTAATAATTATGATTAGATGTTAGTTAATTTAAAGTTAGCCTTTAAGAATTATGTTTAGCACTTTGATAATGCTATTGTAACTCAGATTTATTGTATTAAGATAATTTTTTATATTATGTTTATTTTACCTGAAACTAAGTTTTATTCTTGGAAAAAATATCAATGTGCTTATACTGAATATGGTTCTGATAATGATTCACAATCTTTACCTTTAGTGTTAATTCATCCTATTGGGGTGGGCTTGTCGGGGATATTTTGGCATCGTTTTTTAAAGGCTATTACTGATTGTGATGGTAATTATAAGGTTTATAATCCCGACTTGTTGGGCTGTGGTGAGAGTGATTTACCTCGTATTGCTTATGATCCAAAAGATTGGGCTAATCAGCTAAATATCTTTTTAGAAAATGTGGTCAAAAAACCTTGTATTTTAGTAGTGCAAGGGGCTTCTTTTCCTATCTCTGTTTATATGGCAGCAGGGGATTTAAAGTGTGATTTAATTAAGGGTTTAATTTTGTCTGGACCTCCTGCTTGGAATATTATGACTAATGGGGGTAATAGTAAAATTAGCGATATTGTTTGGAATTTATTTTTTGATTCTTTTGTGGGTTCTTTGTTTTATAAGTATGCCCAAAGAAGAAAATTTATTGAGTCTTTTTCTATTAAGCAGTTGTTTGCTAATGCTGATGGGGTAGATGCTGAGTGGTTGGATATGTTGGAAAAGGGTGCTATAGATCCTAAAAATCGCTATGCTGTATTTTCTTTTTTGGCTGGTTTTTGGCGTAAAGATTATACTAAGTTAATGCGAAAATTAGACCAGAAAATTTTACTGTTGATGGGTGAAAGTGCTAGTAGTGTTAGCAAGGATGGTTTTAAGGAAAGTCCTGATCAAAGAATTGAATTGTATGGTAAAAATATTGCTAATTTGGAAGGTAAAAAAATTAGTGGTCGTAATGTTTTGCCCTATGAGTCAACGAAAGAGTTTTTGAAAGAAGTTAGACTTTTTGTTGACAATTTTTAGGTTTAATTATTAAAGTTTTTTTGTGTTTATTTTTTAGGAACTAAGTTTTGATGGAACAAATTCAAGCAATTCGTGGTACTAGGGATATTTTGCCTGATGAGGCTATTTATTGGCAGTTTTTGGAAAGGACTGCTTTTGAGGTTTTGTCTCGGGCTTGTTATCAGGAAATTAGGACTCCTATTTTTGAGCCAACTCCTTTGTTTGAGCGGGGCATTGGAGAGGCGACGGATGTGGTAGGTAAGGAGATGTACACTTTTACTGATAGGGGCGATCGCACTTTAACCCTACGTCCAGAAGGCACAGCGGGGGCGGTACGGGCTTATATTCAAAACAAGTTGGCTAGTAATGGTATTCAACGATTGTGGTACACGGGAGCGATGTTTAGGTACGAGCGCCCCCAGGCAGGAAGACAAAGGCAATTTCACCAAATCGGCTTGGAGTTGTTGGGAGTAAAAGCCCCTCGGGCTGATGTGGAAGTAATTGCGATCGCCACTGACATTTTAAAAGCCTTGGGGTTAAAAAATCTCAGTTTACAACTCAACTCCGTGGGTAGTGGGGAAGATAGACAAAACTATCGTGATGCCTTGGTGGCATACCTCACCCCCTACAAAGACGATTTAGATCAAGATTCCCAAGATCGCCTTGAGCGTAATCCCCTCCGTATTTTAGACAGTAAAGACAAGAAAACCCAAGAGATTGCGGAGAATGCCCCCTCTATTTTGGACTATCTTGGTACAGAATCAAAAGCACATTTTGATCAAGTTTGTCAACTACTAAATGATCTTAATATTACCTATCACCTCAATTCTCGTTTGGTGAGGGGGCTAGATTACTATACCGATACCGCCTTTGAAATCCAATCCGCTGATTTAGGCGCTCAGGCGACGGTGTGCGGAGGAGGAAGATATGACGGCTTAGTGTCTCAATTAGGGGGCGGTGATACCCCCGCCATCGGTTGGGCTATGGGGATGGAGCGCTTAATTCTCTTGCTCAAGGAATTACAACCCCTTTTCCCTTCTAGCCCTGATATTTACTTTGTTTCGAGGGGACAAAAAGCCGAAAATAAAGCCCTTATCATTGCCCAAGATTTGAGACAAAAGGGTTATAAAGTTGAGCTTGATTTAACAGGTAGCAATTTTGGTAAACAGTTTAAAAGGGGCGATCGCACTGGTGCTAAAATGTGTTTAGTCTTAGGTGATAGTGAAGTAGAAAACAACACCATCCAACTAAAATATCTCGATACGGGTAAACAAGAAACCCTCTCGGTAGAAGACATAGAAACAAAACTTTAAATAAGGGTTATCCCCCAATTTTGGGGGACTTTAATTTTTAATTTTTCTATATTCTTTTTTTGAATTGCTGAATTTAGGTACGATTTTTAGTTTAGATAGGGAATGACGAGGTATATAAAGTACGTAAGAAAACTCCGCATACCGCCCCTTGGCAATGGGGAATAAAAGTTTAATTATCAACTATTATTAATCTGTAGTTTAGACTAAATGGAAAGTGGAGCAAGGTAAGGACAAGACATAAAAGAAAAATAGAGAGAAAATATAAATAAGCAAAAATAAAATCTTCTCTCTATGAACAAATATAGCAGACTGGAAAATTTCCGTCATGACACCTATGAAATGTTAGTCAAAGGTAAAGATGCCACTTTTCAATTGATGGATAGTGTTATGACCACGGAAAATGCTCGTAGTTTGGCAGATTTTTCTTTATCACCTTTTTTCCATCGGCAATGGTGTAGTACCTATGAAGCCATAAAAGATTGTCGTCCGAACAGCAACAAATTGATGAAACGATATATTCAAGAAATAGACACCTTAGAATATACATTACTAGGTATAGATCATACTCAGTGGAAGTTTGAAGATAGTCCCACCATGAAAGATAGAGGTTATCAATATTCTTCGTCATCCATCAATTCATCGGTCATAGGACAAGGATATAGCACCATCGCTTGGTTACCACCATTGAATGAGAAAGGAAGTTGGGCATTACCTTTAAGACATGAAAGAATCACATCCTTTGAAAATCCTCTGGGTAAAGCAACATGGCAACTAAGGCAAGTGTGTAGAAAATTGCCAGAAAATAAACCGAAATTGGTGGTGTTGGATTGTGAGTATGGCAATGGCAAATTTATTAAGCAAACCGCAGATATTGAAATCAGTAAGTTGATTAGAGTACGTTCTAATCTATGTCTTTATGGTAATCCTCCAGCCTATAGCGGTAGAGGCAGACCGAAAAAACATGGGGCAAAGTTGAAATTAAATCAATGTGACCATTTTCCCCATGCCCATGAAATATTAGAAATGGAAGACTCATCCCTAGGAACAATACGGATGAGTAAATGGAAAGAACTTCATTTCTACAATGCCCCTTCACAAAAGCTAACCCTGTTTAAAATTGAACGATTGAAGCAGAAAAAAACTGGTGCTTTACATCGCCCACTGTGGTTAATCTGGGTGGGAGAGCAATTTTTATCTTCTTCCAATATTTGGATTCAATACAGCCGACGATTTGGTGTGGACCACTGGTATCGTTTCGCCAAGCAAAGATTACATTGGACGTTACCCCATTTTCGCACCCCTGAGAGTTGTCAAAGGTGGAGCAATTTAATTGTCAATATTACTTGGCAGTTATGGTTATCCAAGGATTTAGTCAAAGAATATCATCTGCCATGGCAAAAACCTCAACAGAATTTAACCCCCGGAAGAGTGGCTCTGTCTATGACTTCATTATTGATGGACATTGGAAGTCCTACCCTTTCTCCTAAAAGTCGGGGAAAATCCCATGGCTGGCCTAAAGGTCGAAAAAGAAACAAAGCTAAAGTTTATCCTACGGTTAAAAAGCGTTTATCTAAGACTAAAAAAAGACCAAAAAAATAACTTTTAAGCCATTATTAAATTCATTTATAGCGTTTTTGAGCTAATCTTTGTTAGCTTACTTATTCTCTTACAATTTTTTCTTAGTCTAAACTACAGATTAATAGCCATAAGGATCAGCAGGAGTAGGAATTACCTCCACATCCGAAGCATTCAAAACCAAGTGTCTTACCTTTCTTCGGGTATCTGTAACCGTAGCATCCAAAGGTGGCAAAATTTGAGTTATCATTTCTCCTTGTATCGTTAACCAAGTATCAGGGGGATAATTTTCCCTCGATTCAGGTAACTTAACGGGTATTCCTACGGGGTAAGCATCCACCGCACAACAGGTAATAATAAAACGGGATAAATAAACATAATCATCGGGCAAAGAATCTAAATGCACCACAAACCCTGTAATGTTCGCTTTTTGCCCCTTATAAGTATCAGGCTCAGGATATACGTGTAAAGTACGCACCCATTCAATAATAGTTCTTTCTTCGGGTTTGGTCCCTGTCCCAAAGGATTCTAGTTGTAGGGTAACGGGGGGTAAAGAGTCCACTAGCCCCCTTTGGATAGCACTTTGACTATTTAAAATAATCGGCTTTGTAACTAAACCAAATACCGCTACAGCGATTAAAAGAGAACTTCCCCATCCTTTTGGTAATAATAGAATGGAGTTTTGATTATCACTCCTCATATATGCTTTTTTACGGTAGTATCTCAGGTAAATCTGTAGGACTTTGAGAGAAGAAATGATGAATAATACAACACTGGCGATGAAAACCAATAGGAAATAATTAGGATGGATTAATCTATTTAATTCTCCCGTTGCCCAATATTTAAAAAGTAATAACCCCCAAAAGAAGAAGGCAGAAAAGTCTAATAATGGAAAAAATAACAGGTTTTTCTTAATAGTCTTCATTATGGAGTTTCAATATATAACTAATTATTTCACTAGAAAAAATAACTGTAGGAAAGAGTAAAAATAAAGGTAAATTGGGCAATAATTACCATTAAATAAAAGATCATCCGAGGTTTAAAAATAGATAACATCAAACCCATGGCTTTAATGTCAATCATGGGGCCAAATACTAAGAATGCCACTAAAGAAGCGGTAGTAAATGTGGAAGAAAAGGACAACACAAAAAATGAATCTACGGTAGAACAAATAGACACTACCGAGGCTAATACCATCATGGCAATAATTGATGTGACCGTGTCTTGTCCAATGTTTAAAATAATTTCCCTAGGTATAAATACTTGGATGGTAGAGGCGATCGCACTGCCCAAAATCAATACACCGCCCAAATCCCGTAACTCTTGGGTAACATTTTCAATAAAAAGATTAAACTTGCGCCCCAATGCTTCCTTTTTTTGTTTTTCCTCCTCCGCTTTCAACAAAGCATCATCCATCTTGATTACCTGCCCTGGTTGCCCCAGAATAAAACTCCCTGATTGTAACAAACTATAACTATTAGAAAGATTATTAACAGGTTTAGATTTGGCTTGAGCCTTAGCATCTAATAACACCGTCAAACGCTTAGCAAGGGAAGGTTTAAGCAACGGACGACAATCTTTTTGTAAACTAAATAAACAGCCCAAAGTCATGGCAATGGTCAAAGAAAAAATAATCCTCAACCAAAAAACCTCTGGTTGCCCCCGAAAAGCCACATAAGTTGACCACAAAACCACAGGATTAATGGTGGGGGCTGCTAAAAGGAAAGAAATTGCCACAGAAGTAGGTAAACCCTGCAAAAGAAAACGTCGGGCCACAGGAACATTACCACATTCACAGACAGGAAAACAAAAGCCAAAAAAACTACCGATAAACGCTCCTAAAATGGGGTTTGACGGTAACATCTCGATTAATTTACCCTCATCGAGAAAAACAATTAAACTACTAGAAAGGAGTACCCCAAACAACAAAAAGGGCATGGCCTCTACTAACAGACTTATAAATAAGGTTAAAGCACTATATATCTGATGATCCATGGGGTTTATTTTATCCTGTCCATGGGTTTTTTGACCCTCAAACAGACTTAAAAGTTCACTGAATGGTATTTTTTTCAGTCTTAATCTTACCCCATAAAAGAGGGTTAGAATGAATAATCAATAATAGATAGTGAATATTTAAACTTGATTTTTATTATATTCTTCCCAAAGATTATATTTAGTCAAATTGAAGTTTAACGGCTTTTCCAGTGGCTATTCCGCCTCCATCAACTATCAAATTATTATCTTTATCAAATGCTTCATAGGTGATTGTGGACGTAAATGAATCACCCTCACTATCTAGGGTAATATTTTCGGTCAATACTCCCCTTGTAGCAGGTAGCCAACCACTCCAAATATTCTCTAAACTGGCGTTTTCTGGGCGCGTGGTGGCATAGTATTCATATTTTGCTTCAAATTTATTAGTATCTACTTGTCGCCAAATACCGTAAGCAGGAGGGACAGGGGGGGCAGCATCATAGTTTGATGATTCGGTCATAGTTCCCCCTAAGTTGAAGCTGTACATAAATTCTAGGTCTTTGACCTCCGCAAATCCTCCTGTGGTAAATTGTACTTGCGATCGCCATTGTCCGATTAATTTACCATAACTTCTCACTCCTCCAGATTGTGCCTGAGAATCTTGGGTCAAAAAAGAACTTGTAATTATAAGAGGAATTAAAACAATTAATAGTATTGAAAAACGGTACTTGATAATTGATTTGGATAATGCCTTAAACAATCTCATTACTAAAACCTCACATCATAAATATTTCGATAATTATAGCAATCACTAAGCTATTGTAAGTTCGCATTTCACCCATGACTGACAAAAGAATTAAACCTCTTGACTCATGACTAAACAATAAAAATTGATTTCGTTATCATAAGTTCCTTAATCATCTCTTAATTTAGCTACCTTATATTGTTTTTATGGTTACGTGTCTCAAAAACTTACCAGGATGATAAATTTCCAACTTAAAATCTTTCTTTACTTACCTCTAAGGTTTTAGACCAAAAGATAAATTTGGAAACATATCTACTAAGTTTTTTTGATGCTAAGATTAATTTACATAAATAAAACAATATTTTTTGGTATATAAGTAAATATGACGATAAGAGTAGGAATTAATGGCTTTGGTAGAATCGGCAGGTTATCTCTTCGTGCGGGGTGGGATAATTCTGCCATTGAGTTTGTCCATATCAATGAGATTAAAGGGGGAGTAGAGTGCGCTGCTCACTTATTAGAATTTGACTCCGTCCATGGTAAGTGGGATAAAAATATTAATGTCCAAGAAAATAACTTAGTAATTGAAGGAAAAGAAATCACTTTTTCCGAATTTCCTACCCCCCAACAAGTACCATGGTCAGATTATGGGGTGGACATAGTCATCGAAAGTTCTGGGAAATTTCGCACCCCTGACACTTTAAATCCATATTTTGAATGTGGAGTTAAAAAAGTGGTGGTGGCTGCTCCCGTTAAAGAAGAGGCTTTAAATGTAGTGGTGGGAGTCAATGACCATTTATATGACCCAGAAAAACACCATGTCTTAACTGCTGCTTCTTGTACCACCAACTGTTTAGCTCCCGTAGTAAAAGTTATTCAAGAGGGTTTGGGCATCAAACACGGAGTTATTACCACCATTCACGATGTAACAAATACTCAGATTGTGGTCGACGCTCCTCACAAAGACTTGAGAAGGGCTAGATCTTGTTTACAGTCGCTTGTACCAACGACTACAGGGTCCGCCAGTGCGATCGCCCTTATTTATCCAGAACTAAAAGGAAAACTTAACGGAGTCGCTGTTAGAGTCCCCATGCTCAACGCTTCTCTTACAGACTGCGTTTTTGAGGTAAATCGTAAAACCACCGTAGAAGAAGTCAACCAACTGCTCAAAGAAGCATCAAATACTACTCCCCTCAAAGGCATCTTGGGTTACGAAGAACGCCCCCTCGTATCCATCGACTACAAAGATGATCCCCGCTCATCCATCGTTGACGCCCCCTCCACCATGGTAATTGATGAAACTCAAGTAAAAATCCTTGCTTGGTACGACAACGAATGGGGCTACTCCAACCGCATGGCAGAATTAGTCGCCAAAATCGCTTTATCAATTAACAATTAACGATTCAATTTCCCCCTTATTAAGGGGGGCTAGGGGGGATCAAAACTAACTAAAAATAATTAAATTTCCTCCAAATCCGGGGGACTAGGGAGATCAAAACTTTATTTACACATATAAAAAAATGGACAAAAACCTAAGAAATTATTGCCTAGTTACCGCCGCCTACTGGGGCTATACCATCACCGATGGAGCATTAAGAATGCTCGTATTATTACACTTTAACCAACTTGGTTATACCCCCATCGAAATCGCCTTTTTATTCCTCTTTTACGAAATCTTTGGCGTTGTCACCAACTTTTTTGGAGGCTGGATTGGTTCACAATTTGGCTTACGATTAACCCTTTACGGAGGTATTGGTTTACAAATTTTTGCCCTCGTAATGCTTGGTTTTCTCAACCCAGAATGGGCGGTATGGTTTCAGGTGTTATACGTCATGACATCCCAAGCCTTCTCAGGAGTCGCCAAGGATTTAACCAAGATGAGTTCCAAAAGTGCTGTGCGTTTGGTAGTACCAAAAGAAGCGGAATCCAAGTTATTTAAATGGGTTGCCATTCTCACGGGTTCTAAAAATGCCCTCAAGGGTTTAGGATTTTTTGTCGGTGCAGCCCTATTAGAATTAACAGGGTTTACCAATGCTTTATTTATCCAAGCAGGGGTATTATTTATCATCTTTTTGACAGGTCGATTATTGCCCAAGAATATGGGTAAAATCAAAGCCAAAATTAAATTTAAACAGCTATTTTCTAAGAGTAAAGCTATTAATATTTTATCTCTTGCCAGATTTTTCCTATTTGGTGCTAGGGATATTTGGTTTGTGGTGGCGTTGCCCGTGTTTTTCCAAAGTGAGTTGAATTGGACTTTTATTCAGGTAGGTACTTATATGGCCTGTTGGGTAATTGGTTATGGGTTTATTCAGTCTTTCTCCCCTGCCATCCTCGGACAAAACAAAAAAAGTACTGCTCCCCAAGCCAAGACTATCCAGATTTGGACATCAGTTTTAACCATTGTACCAGTGGCGATCGCCCTTAGCTTCATGGCAGGATTAGATCCCCAATGGGTCATTACAGGGGGTTTAATTATCTTTGGTATCGTTTTTGCCTTCAACTCCGCCGTCCATTCTTACCTTGTTTTAGCCTATACTGAAGACGATGACGTGGCTTTAAACGTAGGCTTTTATTACATGGCAAACTCAGGGGGAAGACTACTAGGTACCATTACATCAGGTATCAGTTACCAACTATTTGGCATTGTTGGCTGTCTCTGGATTTCCAGCTTCTTTGTCCTCGTCGCCGCGCTCGTCTCCTTCAAACTACCCTCCCCCCAAAAACTAGAACCTGCCTCAGAAAATTAATAACTCTCAATCTTTACATCTCCACCCCATCCTACGTAACTTTTTTACTCCTTTGCCCCAAGGGAGTTTTTTTGTAAAAAATTATCCCCCATATAAAAAATTAATTATCAATTATTCATTCTCAATTATCAATTACCCTACAAACCGATCCAGATTCTGAGAAATAAAGATATAATTTGTAACAAAAGCGTTAAGAAATATTGCAAATGAGTAATCCAGTAACAGAAGCATTCTTCTTTGGTAAAGCCCTAGCGGAAGTCTTGACAGAAAAAGTAGAAGACACCCTTACCAACACCCTCAGTGAATTTGGTAAATTTGACGCTGAAACCAGAGAAAGACTAAGACAATTTGCCGAAGAAGTAAGACTAAGAGCCGACATTGCCAAACAACAATCCGATCACGATCGCACCAACACCACCATAACCGTAGAAGTCGATACCAGTGTCGATTTACAAGAACTACTAGACGAACTACGGGCAGAAATTGCTAGATTGAAAGCAGAACTAAACAAGTATCGTCAAAAATAAGCAACCATTAACCTTGTCAAAGATAACAATTGCTTAACAACCAAAATCATCAGACCAATTTATCATCATAAAATAAAAGTGTCATCAGCCTATCCCAACACCAGTAAATATTTGGAACCCTCCTCCGAGATTCCTAAAGTCATCCCCACCCGTAAACCAGAACCCGGGAAAAAAGTCTATCGTTGGAATAGCGAAAATTATTCCCCCCTCCGTCGCCGTATAGATATTTGGACATTTGTTCTTTTACTACTTTTCAAACTATGGCGTAACGGCAAAAAATGGAGTTATTCCGATGGCTTTACCGAAGAAAAATTAGTCGCCCGTCGTCGCATTCAAGCTGGATGGATTAGGGAAAATCTTCTCGAACTAGGCCCCACATTTATTAAAGTAGGGCAGTTATTTTCTACCCGTGCGGACTTATTTCCTGAAGAATACGTTGAAGAATTATCCAAACTACAAGACAGAGTACCCGCTTTTAGTTATGAGCAGGTATGTGCCATCATCCAAAAAGATTTTAATAAACCCCTAAATCAACTATTCCTCAACTTTGACCCCACCCCCCTAGCTGCCGCTAGTTTAGGGCAAGTTCATAAAGCCCAATTAATCACGGGGGAGGAAGTGGTGGTAAAAATCCAGCGCCCCGGATTACCCAAATTATTTGACATTGATTTAGGTATCCTTAAACAAATTGCCCGTTACTTTCAAAATCATCCCCGTTGGGGCAAAAATCGGGACTGGATGGGAATTTATGAAGAATGTTGTCGCATTCTCTGGCAAGAAACCGATTATCTATTGGAAGGCACCAGCGCTGACACTTTTCGCCGTAATTTTCGGGATGAAAGCTGGGTCAAAGTACCAAGGGTATTTTGGCGTTATAGCTCTCCTAGGGTGTTAACTCTGGAATATATGCCGGGGATCAAAATTAGCCATTACGATGCCCTAGAGGCCGCAGGATTAGACCGTAAGGAGCTGGCAAAGTTGGGAGCAAGGGCTTATTTAATTCAACTTTTAAATGATGGTTTTTTCCATGCAGATCCCCATCCAGGTAACTTGGCGGTAGATGTTGATGGTTCTCTAATCTTTTATGATTTTGGTATGATGGGGCAATTACAGCCCAACATCAAAGAGAAGTTATTGGAAATGCTTTTTGGTGTCACCGAGAAAAATGCGGAGCGAGTGGTGGATTCGTTGGTGGAATTAGGGGCTTTGGCCCCCATGGACGACCCAGGCCCTATTAGGCGCTCTGTACAGTTTTTGCTCGATAACTTTATGGATAAGCCTTTTGAGGAACAATCCATCGGTCAGATTAGTGAAGATCTTTATGAGATTGCCTATGATCAACCGTTTCGTTTTCCTGCTACTTTTACCTTTGTGATGAGGGCTTTTTCTACCCTAGAAGGGGTTGGGAAGGGTTTAGATCCAGATTTTAATTTTATGGAAGTTGCACAACCTTTTGCCCTAAATGTTATGAGTCAATTTAATGCGGATAATGGTAAATCTATTTTAGATGAGTTTAGCCGTCAGGCAATGCAGGTAGGTAACACTGCCTTTGGTTTACCCGCTCGTTTGGATGATACCATTGATAAACTAGATCGGGGTGATATTCGCTTGAGGGTACGTTCCCTTGAGGCAGAACGACTATTGCGCCGTATTAGTAGTACCCAGATGGCGACTAATTACACTTTAATTATTAGTACCCTAGTTTTGTCGGCGACTATTTTGGTGGTTAATAGTTTATGGCAAGTGGCGATCGCCCTTGGAGTGGTGGCCGTTTTACCCACGGTGGCTCTATTCAAATTATTAAAACAAATCAAGAAATTAGACCGCAAATTCTAGGGTGTAATACGGTTAAAATAACTGATCAGGTTATGGTAAAATTTAATATACTTAAATAATGAGTCTGTTTTAAATAATCTGATAAATTTAAGAGATAATGGGACGGTGGGGTATCCGTCCTCTAAATTTGTTAAGGCAATTAATGTTTAATCCCAATCAAGGTAAATTAGTCATATGAAATGTGCATTCGCTGGCTTGAGTGATCCAGGACTGGTAAGGTCGTATAATCAAGATAATTTTTATACTGATACATCTGGAAGATTTTTTATCCTCGCTGACGGTATGGGTGGTCATGCCGGTGGAGAACAAGCCAGTAAAATTGCGGTGGAGGTTATTAAGGAATATTTGGAAGAAAATTGGGAAGCTCCCATGGATTCCTATGACCTTCTCGAAAAAGCCGTTTTACAAGCAAATGAGGGGATTCTTGAGGATCAAGATAATCACCCAGAACGGGGTGATATGGGTACTACCGTAGTGGTTTTAATCTTCCGTAATGGAGAAACTTGGCGAGCGCACATTGGCGATTCTCGTCTCTATCAGCTTCAGGATGAGATGTTAATTCAAGTCACCTCGGATCATACTTGGATTGGTCAAGCCATTAGAGCGGGAGAAATTACCCTTGAGGATGCGAAACATCACCCTTGGCGCCATGTGTTATCTCAGTGTTTGGGACGTAGAGATTTGTATGAAGGTATTGACATCCACAAGATTGATACTATGGATAAGGGCGATCGCTTCTTGCTCTGTAGTGATGGTTTAACAGAAGAAGTTACTGATCCCATTATTTCCAAACTTTTGGGGGATGGAGATGATTTAGATAAAGTTGCCGATAGCCTCGTTACCGAAGCAAAAAACAATGGTGGTTCTGATAACGTTACCGTGGTTTTAATCAAAGTTGACGATTTAGAAGACGTTACTACCGAAGCAAAAGACCATGATGATAATATCCTAAAGGTTTCAGAAACAAAAGATGAAGAAGAATAGGTAATTGGTAGCAAGTGTTAATTAACCCCCATCGTCTAAATTTCCCAGAAAGTTAATTATCCATTCTCAATTATTATTCTATGATTAATCAAATTATTGAAATCCTCTCCGCCGATGAAATACGCCGTACCCTAAATCGATTAGCTTCCCAAGTAGTTGAAGAAGCCCCAGATTTATCGTCGGTGGTGCTGTTGGGTATCTATACAAGAGGGGTACCCCTTGCCCAACAATTGGCTACCCAAATTAAACATATCGAACAACAAGAAGTAACGGTAGGGGCGATCGATATTACTTTTTATCGAGATGATTTAGACAAAATTCAGATGAGAACCCCCGAAAGAACTGAAATTCCCGTGGATTTGACAGGAAAAACCGTTATTTTGGTGGATGATGTCATTTATAGTGGACGCACCATTCGGGCTGCTCTTAATGCCGTGGCAGAGTATGGCAGACCGGAAATTGTTAAACTTTTGGCACTGGTAGATAGAGGACATCGTCAATTACCCATTCACCCCGACTTTGTGGGTAAAGTGTTGCCCACGGCCAAGGACGAAAAAGTTAAGGTCTATTTAGAGTCCGTGGATGGTAGAAATGCTGTAGAGTTAAGGAAATTTTGATGACATCAAATTTACCAGCACAACGGTGGCGATTTGGTCAACCTAACCCTCAATTGGTAGAGTTATTTTCCCAATCTTTGGGATTATCTCGAATTATGGCGGAGGTGATTATCAATCGTGGTTTGCACTGTACCGAAGATGCCGAAATTTATATCAACCCTGAAGCCCAAACCCTGCCCTCTCCCCTCACCGAATTTCCTGATTTACCAAAATGTCTGGATCTGTTGACAGAGGCGATCGCCCTTGGCTCTAAAATAGCTATCTGTGGAGATTATGATGCTGATGGGATGACCAGCACCGCCCTACTGATTCGAGCTTTGAGACATTTAGGGGCAAAAGCTGATTATGCTATTCCTAGCCGTATGCAAGATGGTTATGGCATTAACAATCGCATTGTCAAGGAATTTAAAGAGGAAGGGATAAGTTTAATTCTCACCGTAGATAACGGCATTTCCGCCTACGAACCCATTGCATTGGCGAAAGAATTAGGCTTAAAGGTAATCATAACCGATCACCATGATTTGCCTGCCCAATTGCCCCCTGCCGATGGCATTCTCAATCCCAAATTATTACCCCCTAGCTCTCCCTATCGTGGCTTAGCTGGAGTGGGAGTCGCTTATGTATTAGGGGTTACTCTGGCTCAAAAACAAGGGCAACTGGAGGGCTTAACCAGGCAATTGCTAGAACTTTATACCCTCGGTACCATTGCCGATTTAGCACCTCTGACGGGGGTTAATCGTCGTTGGCTTAAACGGGGTTTAAAATTGTTGGCTAAACCCCAAATTTTGGGCATTCAAGCCTTAATTAAAGTGGGAGGGGTGGATAAGAAGAAAAAAACCCTCAGTTCCGATGATATAGGCTTTAAACTTGGCCCAAGAATCAACGCTATTGGACGTATTAGTGATCCTCAAATTGTTATTGAACTTCTTACCACCGAGGACGAGTCCATCGCTCTCCACAGGGCTTCTGAGTGCCACAGCGTTAATCAAAAAAGGCAGGAGTTGTGTAATCAAATTACGAAGGATGCCATTGCTTTCATTGAGGAGGGGAAAATTGATTATAAGGGCGATCGCTTTTTACTACTATTAGGAGAACACTGGCACCATGGAGTAATTGGTATTGTTGGCTCTCGTTTAGTGGAGCGTTATGGAGTGCCTGTATTTATTGCCACCTATGAAGACGAAGAAAAAAAACATATTCGAGGTTCCGCAAGGGGTACAGAGGAATATAATATTTTTAAAGCCCTTCAATCTTGTGATGATTTATTATTAAAATATGGAGGTCATAAAGCCGCAGGAGGCTTTGGTTTTGAGACAAAAAATCTTGATTTAATAAAAGATAGATTAAGAGAATTTAGCCATCAATCACTATCCCTAGAACATCTTAAACCTTTACTTAAAGTTGATAGTCAGATTAGTTTTTATGATGCTGATTTTGATCTAATAAAAGAAATAGAAAGTCTTTATCCTTGGGGTATAGAAAATGATCCACCTATCTTTTGGACTCCTGATGTAACGGTCATTTCGCAGAAGTTAACTAAAACAGGGGAACATTTACAATTAACCCTTCAGGATGAGTCAGGGGCAAAATTAAAATGTATTGCTTGGCAAAAAAGTCATTATTATCCCCTACCTCCTAATATTGATGTTGCTTATAAACTATCTATCAATGAGTGGCGAGGAGAAAAAACTGTGCAATTAGATATTCAGGGTATTAAGTAGGGTTTGAAGAAAAACGAGAGAATGGATAATTGATAATGGTAATTGTCAATTATTTTTTGGTACTTATATTATGATCAAACCTTTGATAAATAATACTTTTGATTCTTAATTAAAGAGTAATCAACAACAACCTAAAGCTCAAAGTTTAAGACCTATTGATGTTTACTTTTGTTGAAGAATTTAGTATGATTATATTCTTTGTGAGTATTTTAAGAAAAAATTAAAATGTCAAAGGGATTATTTATTGTTTTTGAAGGAGTTGATGGTGCAGGGAGTTCAACTCAAGCTCAAATGTTACGGGATTATTTTACTCACAGAGGGCAACAATCTATTGTTAGTCCAGAGCCTTCTGCTGGCCCCATTGGAAAGTTATTAAGAACTTTTTTAGCAGGGAAAAATGATTTTAATAGTCAGGATTTATACGATCAACAAATGGCTTATTTGTTTGCGGCCGATCGCCATTACCATTTATATAATAATGTGGATGGAGTTTATAGTTTAACCAAAGAAAATATCCATGTAATTAGTACCAGATATTATTTTTCTTCCCTTGCTTATAATGGAAAAACAGAAAAAGATTATGATTTTGTAAGTATTTTAAATCAAAAATTTCCTCCTCCAGATTTAGTTATTTATCTTGATCTTCCCGTAAATATAGCATTAGAAAGAATGTGCGATCGCCCTTCAAAAGAAATATATGAAACCCAAGAAAAATTAACTAAAGTTAGGGAAAGATTTACAGAAATATTTGCTAATTATTCCCATAAAATATTGAAAATTGACGCCAGAGAAAGCAAAAAAAAAATCCATCAAACAATAGTTAATGATATTGAAAAATGGAACTAATAGAATTTATCGAAGCAGGATTATATATTTTTGCTAATCTTTTTAAATTAGTACTAGAGGCGATCGCCCTTTTGTGTATATTATGGGGATTAATTAAAACCCTACAACTGTCCCTTAATTACAAATCCCATCACCGCCAAAACCGATTTACAAAAGTTCGATTAGAATTTGGTATGTGGTTAGTCCTTGCCCTAGAATTTCAATTGGGGGCGGATATAGTTGCCACCACCCTAAGCTCAGATTTTACCTCCCTTGGTAAACTGGTTATAATTGCTATCGTTCGTACCGTATTAAACTATTTTCTGACCAAAGAATTAGAAGGAAAATTACACGAGTGAAATGCAGTAATTTATCTAAAACTAACTTTCTTCCTAGTACCTAATTAACTTGAGTTTGAATTAATTTACTGTGTTTAGTTAGGGCGATCGCAACTCCAAGCCCACCAAACCTGCTCACACTCACAAGTATAAAATTCTTGCCATTTGCGTTCATAGTTTTCCGTCATCACAGGGGCATAACGATTAAGCCATACTTTAGTAGCTTGTCGAGAGGATGCACCACAACGGGGGCAACAAAAACTGAGGGCATGGGTGGCTTTATAAGTCCACTCTGGGGCGCTACGGGCAAAGGCTTCCATATTTATAAAATTTTTCCGTTTCTTCGATTTTATCCCCTTGATCCCCCAAAAGGGGGATTTTTATGACGAGTATTTATCCAAATTTGATACAATAATTCTTACATTACAGGAAGACGGTTAATAACATTATCAATCTCACTCTGAGTAGCTATAGTGTTACCCACAGAAGATAAAAACTCAGAAGCAATCACTTCTGCTTCTTCTCCAACATATCTTGAACTCATACCAAGAGATTGTAAACGCTCTAGGAATAATTCTGCACTAACAACCTTATTACTCAAAATACTAACATCAGAACCAATGGCACCCAAAGAAATCTCCAGAGCAAGGTTAGCAAGAGTAACATCCCCTATTTCTAAGGCATTATTCCAGTAATTTAATCCTTCTTCTTCAGCCGGGCGGTTAAAGGCGTTATTGTAAACTAGGTTAATAGCAAATAGACTATCATTTTGACCAAATAATCTGACGATTTCTGAAGAAGCAGCAAAATCATTGATAATATTTTGATAACCAATTCTCTGCTCCTCAGGGAAATTAGCTAGAGTATCACCATTAAAAGGGGAATAACTAATGTTATTTTCAGTAATGGCATTTTTCCAGAATCCTAACCCTGTAGGATCTCCAGGTCTTCCTGTTAAGGGAATATAGAGGATTTGCACATTATTTTCACTAAACGTTAAAACTCTTTCAATAAGAGAATTTCTTGGGGGAGTCGAGGTGTCAGGAGTCTGTACAGGAGGGATAATTGGGGGAGTAAAACCACTTCCACCTCCGCTACTGCCAGTATCTGGAACAGAGCTACTCAAATTCAAGCCAACAATAACAGGGTCATGATCTGAAGAACGAAAAGGGCTATCATCATAAAGACTAATAACTTGATTTTCAGATTTAAAATTAGTATTGTAGTCTAAAGCATTGGGTTCGTCGGCGTTGATATGCCATTTTGTGGCTCCTGTAACTTGGTTACGCATACTACCCGTAGCTAAAGCATAGTCTAGGGTACCCCATTGACCGTCAAAAACAAAGGAATAACTGCTTTGAGGAACTAAATTTTGATAACCTGCATTCTGTAGGGTTATGATAGGATCCTCTTGAGCATAAGCATTTAAATCCCCTAAAATAACCACATCACTGTCATTAATTCCTGTGGGATTAGTAGCCAACCAATTGGCTAAATCTTGAGATGCTTGGGTGCGAGTATCATTCCAGAATCCTTGTCCGTCCCCTTGATCAAAATTAGGATCATTTTCATTATTCAGTCCTGATGAACCTTTAGATTTAAAGTGATTGTTAACGGCTGTAAACTGTTCTCCTGTTGCTAATTCTTCAAACGTTACCGCCAAAGGTACACGATGACGGGCGACATTAACAGGGTCAAATGCCCCTGTTTCTAAAATTGCGACACTACTTTCATCAGCGACTTTCACCGAATTAGTTTTGTAAATAAAGCCCACTGCGATCGCATCAAGTCCCAAAGTAGGAGTACCAGGATCGACAAAAGCATAAGTACCCTCTCCCTCCACAGCGTTTAAACCATCAATGAGATCTTGAATGGCACTATCATTCCCGTAACCGTCATTTTCAATCTCCACAAGACCAACCACATCAGCATCTAAACCGACAATAGCTGAAATGATTTTATCTCTCTGACGTTCAAACTCTTCAGGATTATCAGCCCCCCTTTGCTCAGAACCAGAAAAATCCCCTGCACCATCACCATTAAAATAATTGAGAACATTAAAACTAGCAACCTTTAACCGTCCACCAACATCAGGAACTTCCGTGGGACGAGAATTTGTAGCTTGAAAATCAATGGGGGCAGTAGGTTGAATCCGATAATTACCAATATTAGATGCACCAAAACGATCATCAAGAATACCAGTCAAACCCATCACCGTATCACCACCACGGAAGGTATTCGTAGGACTCAATGGCATTTCTTCTCTACCATTGATAATGGGATCTGGATTTTGAACCGTTAAACCATCATCAACCACAATGCGACGCTTTGCTAACTCTTCTTGATAGGCACTGAAACCATCCACACTAGGAGCATTAAATTGAGTAAACTGGTCTAAACGTCCATCAGTATCAGGTTGATTAGTGTCACCATCAGAGGATAAAACCACTTGACCAAAGCGACCTAATTGAAAATGTTCCGTTACGCTTAAAGTATTCGGAATTGTGATCAGCATTCCCTCAAAAGCCTCTAAATCACTAGGATTATTGAGAGGAAATGAAACTTCTACAGGGGTGGGTAAAGCATTATTTTCACTAACCACAGTGACATCGCTAACACTGCGTAATTGAGTTAAACTACTGCTACCAGAAGTAAACTCAGCCACAGTACCAGTTACCCGAACTAAATCACCGACATTAACGTCAACCCCAAAGTTATCATCAAAGATGAATAAACCTTCGGAGGTCAAAGAGTTATCGTCAATGTCACTATCTTCCTCTTGAACATAAAAACCCCGTAGATTACTACCAGTATTATCATCAAAAGATTGAAAATCACCAACAACGATCGCCTCTACAGTTACAATTTCATCCACAAGGGGGGATACCATACCTTCACCTTGAATGGTATGAATTTTAGTAATTTCAGGCTCTGGGGGAATTTCTGGATCCGTATCTTCATCCTCTCCAGGCTCATCTACAATTACTTCACCATCTAACAGGGTTAAAGAGAAATCATCAATACCTAAACCATCATCGGCCCCAGATGCATTAAAATCAGTCCAGCGAATCCAAAACGTTTCTCCGTCTTCAATTTCTAGCTCTGAAATGGTATTAGCAATTTCTACAGCATTTTCATTACCATCCTTTGCTCCTACATCTCCCGTAGTGATAGGGGCAATAAAATCTAAAGAATCCACATCAATCCAAGTACCTGAATCAAGGGAAGTTGCATCCAAACTATATTGAAAGTCTAAACGGTCTGGAGTACTTCGGTCAGAAGTTCCTAGTCGCCATTGTTCGCCCTGATAGCTAATTTCTAATTCTGTAACGGTAGAACCAGAATTATTGGTAAAACCTGCTCCAATCATTGAATTTAATGAGCCAGATAATAAAGCACCAAAAGCTCTGTCAGTGGCATCTGTTGAGCCGTAACTGTAGGTATTTCCAGAGTTACTACTGCCATCGCTAATACCATAGGTTTCGTTCGCATTATTACCAGTTTCTAAAAAAAACCACCCTAGGGGCAAAACATTACTGGGCTCACCACTGTTGGCGAGAGTATCAAAATTCTGGTCATAGTTCAAACCAGTTAAGTTAATTGTTGGCATTTTTTCTCTGATTTATTCAGTTTTATTAGGAGGTTAAGAGAAGATTATCTTCATATTTAACAGCTATATATTGTATAAAATTAATTAATTAAATATGTTTTTTGAGCTATTAAACTTGCTGATCTTAAATCCTAAAACCTTTTTAAGTCAAGACAATAATGTAATATAGGCAACAAAACAATTGACTTTTTTTTTGATTTTTAATTAAATATTTTAAAAATTTATTTTTAATTATTTTTCTAATATATTTTGTTTAATTTTAGATTAACTTTAAATTAAGTTTTGGTTAGACATATATATCAATTTGACTTGTTGGCTAGGTAGGCGAAAGAAAACGAAACTATGTAAAAGAATTCAAATGAGAACGAACATTGACAAAATCAACATAATATAGAACCTATTCTTTCTAGCTAAAGGCACAGAAATTTCTGAACATACATCCCCTCGTAATGCAACGGTTAACGTTATTGAAGGAAAAGGAATTTTAACCTTAGAAAGGGAAGAAATTAAGTTAGAAAAAGGAGTTTTTGTGGTGATGCCCAGTAATGCACCCCATGCCCTAAGTGCTACTTACTGATAACCTTTGTTTTCTTTTAACCCTTTCAGCTACATAGGTTAAAGTATTGTTATTAACGGTTTAAAACATCGTTACGATGTTCCACTGCTCCAACAATGGTAACGACTTCATCAATGTTTTCTTGAGATACATTCAACTCGTGGAGGGTTTCTACGAGGTTTTGGGCGATCGCATCAAAATGAAGATCTGTCAAGCCCATTTTCTCCACTAAATCCTTATGGGCATCCCTCATATTACGACCAGTGAACTTCTCAGTACCACCGAAAGCATAGGTCATAAAAGCCTTTTGATGATTTTTTTGCTGTTTCATATCAGTATTAACAAAAAAGTGTTTTACCCTTTCATCATTTAATACCTTTTCATAAAACATATCCACAGCGGTA
Organism: Cyanobacterium sp. IPPAS B-1200; assembly: GCF_001747005.2. Lineage (NCBI taxonomy): Bacteria > Bacillati > Cyanobacteriota > Cyanophyceae > Chroococcales > Geminocystaceae > Cyanobacterium > Cyanobacterium sp. IPPAS B-1200. The sequence goes on along the minus strand of NZ_CP182899.1, from coordinate 2,871,705 downwards.
TCTACAGCTTCTTTTCCGCCTAATTTTTCGTATAAAGTTTTCATGATTAATATTATGTCAAAGTTTCACTTACATGTTTATTCTATCTCACCGATCAAAGTCAAAGAAATTTAAGATTTGCTGAACAAATGTTAAGTTATCCTGACATATTCTTATAATTTGGTATAATCTTATACAGAAGTAACAATAGGAGAATCCTATGAATTGGACAACATGGGAACAGGAAGAAGCTAGAGCATATCAGCCCGGCACACCAGTTCAATTTAAGCAAAATGGAGGAAAAATCTATTATGTACAAGAATATGATGCTATGCTTGTACCTCCCATTTGGTTAGAGGAATATCCCAAACCTTGCTATCCTGAAGAATTGAGAGTCTTATCAAATCTGTTTTGTGTGTTGCCCCAAAGAAGTTTACAAGTTGCTTAATTACTGTAGTTTAAAAAACTAAAAAAGGGCAAATCTTCCCAAAGAAAAGATTTACCCCAATTATTCTGGTTTAAAAACAATTAAGCAAAATTAAAAGTTGTGGTGATACGCTTCATCGCTTCAATGACATTTTCACGACTATTAAACGCACTAAGACGAAAATAACCTTCCCCAGCTGCCCCAAATCCAGAACCAGGGGTACCAACGATATGGACGTTATGGAGTAGTTTATCAAAGAAATCCCAGCTAGATAAACCATCGGGGGTTTTTACCCACACATAGGGGGCATTTACACCACCATAGACAGTTAAACCTGCTTTGGTTAACTCTTGGCGAATGATACTGGCATTTTCGAGGTAGAAATTAACTAACTCACTAATTTCGGCTTTTCCTTCGGGGGAATATACCGCTTCGGCCCCTCTTTGCACAATGTAGGATACACCGTTAAATTTAGTGGATTGACGACGATTCCAAAGTTTCCATAGTTCTACTTCTGAGCCATCACTGGCTTTTCCTTTGAGGGTTTTGGGTACTACGGTAAAGGCGCAACGGGTTCCTGTAAACCCTGCATTTTTGGAAAAAGAACGAAATTCGATCGCACATTCTCTCGCCCCTTCAATTTCAAAGATAGAACGAGGTAAACTAGGATCAGTAATAAAAGCCTCATAGGCAGCATCAAAAAGAATAATAGAGCCATTTTTTCTGGCGTAGTTCACCCATTTTTGTAAATATTCCTTGGTGGCGGTGGCGCCCGTGGGGTTGTTGGGGAAACAAAGATAAATCAAATCCACTGCCTCGGAGGGAATTTCAGCAGTAAAATCATTATCGGCACTGATGGGAAGATACACTAAACCTTCATATTCTCCCTTCTCGTTAGCGTCTCCTGTGTGTCCTGCCATTACATTCGTATCCACGTAAACGGGATATACGGGGTCAGTAACGGCAATTTTGTTGTTTTTGCCAAAAATGTCTAAAATATTACCACAGTCGCACTTAGAACCATCGGAGATGAAGATTTCTTCGGGGGATACATCACACCCAAGAGCCTGAAAATCGTTCTGGGCAATTTTTTCCCTTAACCAGCCGTATCCTTGTTCAGGGCCATATCCTTTAAATGAAGTGCGATCGCCCATATCCTCAATGGCCTTACTCATCGCATCACGACAGGCTTGGGGTAAGGGTTCGGTAACATCACCAATGCCCAACTTAATAATATTTGCCTCGGGGTTATCCTGAGCAAAAGCGCTTACCCTTCTACCAATTTCGGGGAATAAATAACCAGCTTTTAATTTTAAATAATTATCGTTGATACTTGCCATATATAAATAATTGTAAAGATACTATAAGCTATAGTATCACCCCAGATCCACCACCATGACAAAAATCATTCTACTGTCTATGAAAGGATATTGGCGATCGCCCCTTCCAACTCATCCTGAGTCAAATCCGTAATAATGAAAACCTCCTGCACACTTTTCCCCTGACGGGCAATGAGCTTAAACCCCCCCCGAATAGGTACAGAAACCTTTAATTTCAGATGGGGAATGTGACTGCGCGAACGACTCAAAACCGCAGGGGTAATGGTGCGAATCCCATCATAAACCACTAACTTTTCTAAAATGGGAATTAAACCATCCAAATGGGTAGAATGATTCCAAACAATGCGTCCTTCCGACGACTTACTCATGATGCCTCCAATGGTGCCATGGTCAAACCCTCTCTCCTTAACTGTTGATGATACAACTCCGCCTGTTCCAAAGGCCCTGCCCAAACCATCGCCTGACCTTGAAAATGTACCTGATTAGTCAAATTCCACGCCAACTCCTCCGTCATCTTGGGGATATGACGCATCAAACAACTAGCCACATGGTCAAAGGTATTAAAATCATCATCCAAAACGATAACCTTGTAATGAGGGTAAGGTTTGCGGACAGTTTGTTCAGACTTCGTCGGAGTAACTATAGCACTTCCTAATACCATATCAGTCATAAAAGGTTATTAATATCGATTTTTTACACAAACTTAATGCCTATGCCCATAATTATATAGCACTTCTTGGGTGAACATCAGACGATAATGGATAATTGATTACTCATTACCCATTGCCCATTACCCATTGCCCATTGCCTATTGCCCATTGCTTATTTCCCAAAATGTCCCAAATTAGCATAAACTATTTGAAGAAAGTTTGTTTAGTAAAAAAAATATATTCAAGGAGATAAAAAAACATGGGAGCTATATTCCAATTACTTTTAACAGCATTGGTTCTTTTTTCCTTTATCATGATTGTTTATGTACCCGTTGCCTACGCCTCTCCCCAAAACTGGGAACAGTCTAAATCTATTCTCTATATCGGCTCTGGTTTATGGATAGCCTTAGTAGTTGCCGTCGCCGTACTCAACTTTTTCGTGGTATAAGTTCAAAACTTCTTAACAAAAATTAACATTTATTCAAGAATTTCTGAACAGAATAAACAACAATTTTTTTGATCAAAAGGGGCTTTTAGATAAGCCCTATTATTTTTCTAGCAATAAGTAACTTTTTATTTTTAAATATGGCAGTTTTTGAAGGTAATTTTACCCAAGACATCCCCAATCTTCGCTTTGCATTGGTTATTGGGCGTTTTAATGATTTAATCAGCAATAAATTATTAGCCGCCTGTCAAGATTGTTTAAAAAGACATGGCATTGATGTAAACCCAGAAGGAGAACAGGTGGACTATGCTTGGGTACCGGGTAGCTTTGAAATTCCCCTCGTCTCCCGTAAATTGGCAGAAACAAAAAAATATGATGCCATCATCTGTTTAGGTGCTGTAATCAGAGGAGATACCCCCCACTTTGACTATGTTTCTAGTGAGGTAGCCAAAGGGGTTGCTTCGGCTTCTGTGCAAACGGGAGTACCAATTATTTTTGGTGTTTTAACCACCGACACCATGCAACAGGCTTTGGAAAGGGCAGGTATTAAGAGTAACCATGGTTGGAGTTATGCTATGAATGCCATTGAAATGGCTACTCTGATGAAGCAGTTTAAATAAAGCTAGGCAATACGACAAAAATACAGTAGTTAAGGCGTGGGAGTGTCAATTACCAACGTTATCTCAAAGTTTCAAATGGTGGGCATTGCCCACCCGACAGAATCTCAATATTATTTGTCAGTGAGTACCATAATTTTTTGTCTTCGTATAATTAAAGTTATACCAAAGCTCTAATTTTGCTCATGTTAAACAAGAATTTTGATGTCAATTCATTGAAGAATAGTTTATCTGAGTTATTGTCTGCTATTCACAATCAAGAAGAAGTGACTTTAACTCGTGATGGTGTACCATTTGCTAAAGTTTTACCTTTTCCTTCACCAGATGAAAATGTCACTACAGATTATAAGAGTAAGGGTTTAAAACCACGCAGTCCTGGAGGATGGGATGGAAAAATTTGGATAGCGGACGATTTTAATGATGATTCACCTGAAATTAATGCCATGTTTTACGGGGAGGATGAATGAGGTTTTTGTTAGACACTCATATTCTCTTGTGGTGGTTAGGGAATGATAATAGATTACCTCCCAAAATAAGATCAGTTATCAGTAATCCTGAAAATATTATCTTTATTAGCTCTGCGACAGTGTGGGAAATGTCAATAAAAAAGTCTTTGGGTAAGTTATCTGTACCAAATAATTTATTAGAAAAGCTAAATGATAATAATTTTACTGTATTAAATATTACAGCAGAGCATGGATTAAGCGTAACAGAATTACCGTTACACCACAAAGATCCTTTTGATAGAATGTTAATTGCTCAAGCTCTTATAGAACAATTAACGATTATAACTATTGATACTAAATTTATCCTTTATGATGTATGTTTATTGATGGGTTGATGTTTGCAACTCGGGAGGGTTATTAATTCTCGGCTATTGGTTTAAACAGTTCAAAGTTGGTAAAATAAACCAAAAACTAATCGTTTCCTCATTTCCCTAATTTACAATTGACTAGAATCAAGACTTTGGGCTTCATCGTTGCTTAGGGGTAAATGTAACCCACACTCTTGTTTTACCCCATGGAAACGGGTATCTCTTTCATCTCCATCAGTGGCACTTAATGGACGGCTAGAATGCCAATCTCCTACGGATACGTAACCTTTATCGAAGTAGGGATGATAGGGTAAATCATGCTTTGTTAAATATTCGTAAATATCACGGGAACTCCATTTCAGAATAGGTAAAATCTTGTAGTGTTCCCCTTGTTTGTTGACGTATTCTAATTGTTGACGGAATTTGGTTTGATTTTGTCTTAAACCTGCTAACCATGCCTCGGCTTTTAGTTCTTTTAAGGCTCTTTGCATGGGTTCTACTTTCCTGATGCGATCATACAAGTTTAGAGATTCAACGCTTTTATCTTGCCAAAGTTTACCATGAAGGGCTTCCATTCTGGCAGGACTCATTTCTGATTGATATACTTTTAGGTTGAGGTTTAATCGGTTGGTTAATTCTTCGGCGAAGACGTAGGTTTCTTTGGGTAAATATCCTGTGTCAATCCAAATGATAGGCACATTGGGAACAACTTGGGTGACAAGGTGTAACATCACTGCGGATTGAATCCCAAAACTGGTACTCATTACCAAATGTTCCCCAAATTCCTGATTTGCCCAGTCAACGATCGCCTCTGCACTATAATCAACTAAATGGCTGTTAACGGATGCTAGATCTAAGGTTTCTTTGGCGGTAGATAATTGATACACAGGATATATAAATAAGTTTTTTATTTCTGAATAGATGAATTATATTCTAGGTTTCTTACCTTATATATGTCAACCGAATAAAAAAAATCCCACTCTCTAATGGTGGGAAAAGGAAATTATTAGTAGGCAAGGGTTTCTAGGGTAGAGCGTAAATATTCCCTTACTTGCTCGTCAGTTTGTTCTTGGCTAGATTTCTTCTCTTGTTGCCACTGTTTAAAACCAGAGCTTTTGGCGATCGCCTTTTTAAGATTGTTCCAAATTTCTTGATCTTTGCCTAAACCACTCGAAATAGTTGACATTGCCATAAATACCTATTCTCGTCATTAATATTTAGTCCTAAATACAATATAACTTAATATCTCTTTTCTTGATTGTAGTCATTGTCACAGTTTCATCAAGAGGTTTTGAGGGGCAGTTTACTAATTAAGGTTTTAGGGTTTTTTGTTTCTACTTCAAATAAACCATGGCTTTACATCTAACAATTAATGATAATTACTTGCAGTAATGATTTAAATAGGATAAGCTAAGTTTAGCTTCAATAAACAGGAAGCTAGATGAATCGGTTACTTGTTTTGGGCAGGATCAAAGATCTTGCTTAAAACTTTTTTCATATTGTAAATCTATTGTCATTATAATTGAGAATTATGTTCAAGCATCCTGATGTTTTATGGTTAAATACAAATACCTATTTCAAGCGGTTTAACCTACCCATTATCAAATACCTATCCCGTCAAGTGTCCATTGGGCAATGGGAATATGAACAAAATCAGGATGAAGGGTGTTCCTTAGAAGGTGCGATCGCACTTTTAGACGATTATTTAACCATGGTCAAAAAACCAGTACATTTAATTGGTCACAGCACAGCAGGGGTGCTAGGTTTATTGTATGCCCGTAAATATCCAGAAAAAATCAAATCCTTAACTCTTTTAGGAGTAGGGGCAAACCCCAGTAGCGATTGGGTAGAGTATTATTACAATTTGCGCAAAAATTTTCCTTGTCGTCGAGAAATTATCCTAACCCGTCTATCCCACCATCTCTTTCATTATCAAAACCATTACTATCAAAAAGCCTTTATCAATATTCTCGATAAAGCCCTACTTTACTCCCTCTCACCCCATTCTCTTTACCAAACCTCAAACATTCTCAAAGGAGGGATAGATAAACCCCTAATGGTGTGCGGTAGCTCAGAGGATGCTATTGTTTCCCCCCAAGATATGGAACAATGGCAACCTTACCTAAAAAAAGAAGATTATCTCTGTTTAATCAATCAAAGTAGTCATTTTTTTCATTATTTATCTCCCCAATGTGTAGGGCAACAAATCCTTAAATTTTTAAGTGCCACCTCAGATAACATTTTAAAATCTGAATTAGACAGAAAGATTCTTGATTTAGGTAGGTATTAATAAGTAATTAAATGTCAAGATTTCATTATAAAAACTCTTGACTATTATTTTGATTTTGTAATGACTTCAATGCTTTTTTAATATCCTGAGTTTGATTTTTATTAACCACTAAAGTAGCATTACCATCACGAACAATGACCACATCTTCTAAACCAATAGTCATAATTATTTCATCATTTTGACTACTATAAATAATGGAATTTTTAGTCTGATAATTAACACTATTAGTATTAGTCACATTATCATCAGTTTTCGATAACAACCTTTCTAGGGCATTCCAATCTCCCAAGTCATCCCAAGGGAAATCCGCAGGTAACACATAAGCCGAGGCAGTTTTTTCCATTAAAGCATAGTCAATGCTAATTTTTTCTAACTCAAAATATCCCTGTTCTCCCTTTTCCCGTAGAGGTTTCAATATTTGAGGGGCAAACTTTTCCAACTCTTGTAATACAAAACTTACCTCAAAAATAAACATCCCACTATTCCAGCTATAATCTCCCGTAGCGATGAATTTAGAGGCGGTTTCTTGATCTGGTTTTTCCGTAAAACGAGTTACTTTATATACGGGTAAACCGTTTATTTCCCTTTGCTTTTCCCCCTGTTGGATATAGCCGTAACCCGTAGAAGGATAGTTAGGATTAATACCAAGGGTAACGATCGCACTTTGGCTTTTGGCAAACTCGATACCTGCTAAAATAGTTTTGATGAAACCCTCTGGGGAGTTAATCCAATGGTCGGCCGGAAAAAAACCTGCGATCGCACCATCACCGAAAAGCCGTTGTACCTCAAGACTAGCCCAAGCCACAGCGGGGGCGGTATCCTTACCTTCAGGCTCCACTAAAATATTTTTTTCAGGTAATAAAGGTAACTGTTGCCTTACATTCTCCGCCACCAAAGCCGAAGTAATCACCATCAAATTATCCCAACCATCCACCAAAGGCAAAAGACGGTTAGCTGTAGCTTGTAAAAGACTGATACCACTGCCATCAAGACATAAAAACTGCTTGGGGCGAGTGCGACGACTCAAAGGCCAAAAACGCTCACCCTTTCCCCCTGCCAAAATTACGGGAATAAATTTTGATTTCATTTTTATAAAAAAGTAAATTAATGAATAATTTGATAATGTAATCAGTTGTGAACAAGATTGCCATTTAGCGCCCTAAATCCCCACCCCTCTGCTTTCAGCATCTCTCCTTAAAGCTATTTAAAACATTACGTAGTAAGTTATCTTTCCTTATATTTTATCGGTTAATTTATATATTGTTGACAGTCGAGCTATTCACAGTTGATATTAGAAAGAGAATCAATTATGAATTACTAAATATGACCATTGATATTGCCATCGGTAACCAACAGATTGAAACCCTAGATTTATCAGCCGTTACAGAGGTTGTGGAAGGGTTAGAAAAAGGAGAGGGTATATTATCCGCTGAGCAACAAATTCAATTTAAAATCAATTATACCTTGCCTGAAAATGACCCTAGGGAGTTATCCGAAATTCCTGAAATTCGCCTTTGGTTTATTGCCCTCAATGCCCGTTATCCTTGGTTTCCTATCCTTCTCAATTGGCGTGAGGGGGAATTAGCCCGTTATACTGCTATGGTTGTACCCCACGAGTTTAAACGGACAGAGGGAATACAATATAATCCTGAGGCGTTGGATATTTTTATAATGGGTAAGGTTTTTACTCTCCATCAATGGTTAAAATCTCAGGGAGTGACTGGTAATTCTCGGTTAAAGGCCATGGCTCAAATTTTTGGCTATGATTTAGATGATAGCTTTTTTGCCCTTCTTGGTTAAGATGAAACATTTTTTGATTTTACTTATTAAGGGGTATCGTGGTTTTATTTCCCCTTTGTTTCCCCCTAGTTGTCGTTTTCAGCCCACTTGCTCTGCTTATGCCCTGGAGGCGATCGCCCTTCATGGTACAATTAAGGGGAGTTATTTAGCCATAAAAAGGATCTTGAAATGTCATCCTTTTCACCCTGGGGGATATGACCCTGTACCATGTTCCCATGACCATGATGTGAAATGAGAAAATCTTGCTCAAAATAATAAATAGACCATAAAAGCAAGATTTTTTATAATATAAATCGAAGATAAAATAATAGCAATCAAACTATAACAATTAACTATTTTCTCCTAGTTTTTGTAAGGAATAATTAGCAGCCTGAGATACTTGTTGATGGGCATCTTTCGCTAAATATTTTAGGGCAGAAATGCTCTTTTCTGTATTAAAATTACCTAAAGATTCAGCCAATCTTTGACGAATTAACCAGTCTTCCGATTGAGCAAAATCTAAAATGTCTCCCACACAATCTTCGGCTTTAATTTCTCCTAAAGCGGAAATTGCGGCTTGTTGTAATACCGTTTCCCCACTTCTGAGGGCTGCCAATAATACTTGTTTTGCCCGAATATCTCCCAAATTGCCCAAGGATACCGCTGCACTAAACCTTACTAGCCATTGGGTATCTTCATAAAAAGCCCTTACCAAAGCATCAAAAGCCCTGATGTCATTAAGGTAGCCTAAAGCGCCTGCCGCATCCGCCCTGATACCGTAATCAGGATCACTTTCTAATAATTTGACTAGAATAGGGTAACATTCCTCAGTTTTCTTTACCCCCAAGGCAAATACAGCCATCGAGCGCACGGGCAACACTTCATCATCAAGGACTTTTTTAATTAAAGGTACAGCATCCTCGGCATCCACCTGTCTTAGGGAAGCCAGTGCCAATAAACGATCCTTTGAATTACTACTTTCTAGGTTATCCGATATTTCCTGTAAATTAACTATACTCATTTTTGCTCAATATTTCTTTACATTTTAATTATAGTTGAAGAAAATATGATCGTTATCGGGAAAACCGTCTAAGGGAATTGATAATGGATAATTAATAATGCTTACCACCTCTCAACACCTACCCCCCATTTATTGATATGATCAAAGTATTGTAATGATAAAAAATAGCTTCAATGATTAGACAAGGTGAGTTGGTAGAGATTGATATAGAAGATGTTAGTAGTGATGGTAATGGGGTAGGAAAAATTGATTCTCAGGTTGTTTTTATTCCTCATACGGTTACGGGCGATCGCATTTCGGCTAAACTAATAAAAGTAAAGAAAAAATATGCAGAAGGAAGACTAGAAAAAGTTATCACTCCTTCACAACATCGTATTCGCCCCCGTTGCATCGTGGCGGATAAATGTGGCGGTTGTAAATGGCAACATATAGATTATCAACATCAGTTAGAAATAAAAAAAAATCAAGTAAAAGAAACCCTTACTCGTATTGGCGGTTTTACTGATTTTGAAGTAGAAGACATTTTGGCAGATACAGAATTAGCCTATCGTAACAAAGCTAGTTATCCCTTTGGAGTATCCCAAAACGGCACTCTGAAAGCAGGTTATTACCGAGAAGGTAGCCATCAAATAGTTAACCTCAATCAATGCCCTATCCAAGATGAAAGACTAAACCCCCTTCTTGCAGAAATTAAACAAGATTTACAAGAGTTGGGAATTCCTGTCTATGATGAAAATACTAGAAAAGGTATCCTCCGCCATCTTTGTTTTCGCATCGGTAAAAACACAGGAGAAATCCTCATTACCATTGTCATCAGTAAACCCAGTAACTTTAAATTAGCAGAACAAGCCCCTTTATGGTTAGAGCGTTATCCTAATGTAGTAGGGGTAACATTGAATTATAATCCTAAACCTAATAATGTGATTTTTGGTGAAGAAACCGAATTATTAGCAGGGCGATTATATCTTAAAGAAGAATTTGCAGGGTTGACTTTTACTCTACGCACGGAAACTTTTTTCCAAGTTAATACTAATGTAGCCGAATCACTTTTTGAGTGGGTAATTGATACCCTCGATTTTCAGGGAAATGAGACAGTAATTGATTTATATTGTGGTATTGGTACTCTTACTTTACCCATTGCCAAAAAAGTAAATAATGTAATTGGTATTGAGTTTGATAAAGTTGCCATTGAGTTAGCTAATCACAATGCTACTATCAATGACATTGAGAATGCCCGATTTGTGGTGGGTAAATCGGAGGTGATTTTTCCTGAATTAACTATTACTGCGGATGTAGTGATTTTAGATCCTCCCCGCAAGGGTTGTCAACCAGAGGTAATAGAAAGTTTAGGGAAGATGAAACCAGCCAAGATAGTTTATATTAGTTGTCATCCTGCCACCCTTGCCAGAGATTTGAAGTTGCTATGTGAAAATGGGGATTATCATATTGAGAAGGTAAAATCTGCGGACTTTTTCCCCCAAACTACCCACGTGGAAACCGCTGTTATTTTAACCCTTAAATAATGAGGGTGGGCTGGATAAGGTATGAGGTGATGGGGAAATAGGGAGATAAAAATTTATTCCCCTTTGCCTTTTGTTTTCCCATCAAAATACTTTTTTAGAAACTCTAATTATTTTCTTCTTTCGTCTAGTTTTTTATAAACTTCCCTAATATCAACATTGTGATGGGCGAGGGCGACGAGGGTATGGTACAACAAATCGCTGACTTCCCCTGCTATTTCGGCGGGGTTGTCGTCTTTAAAAGCCATGACTACTTCGGCGGTTTCTTCACCAATTTTTTTGAGGATTTTATTATCTCCCCCTTGGAATAGGCTACAGGTATAGGATTTTTCTGAGGGGTTATTTTTGCGATCGCAAATCACCTTGTATAATTCTGTAAGGGTATCGGCAGGGGGTGCAGATTTGCTATGATCAACTTGGTGAAAACAACTTCTTTCCCCTGTATGACAGGCTACATCGCCAATTTGTTCGATGGTAAGTAGTAAAGCGTCACTATCACAGTCATAACGGATGGCTTTTATTTTTTGAATATGTCCAGAGGTAGCGCCTTTGTGCCATAATTCTTGACGAGAGCGACTCCAATACCATGCTTCCCCAGTATGGAGGGTTTTTTGTAAAGATTCTCTATTCATCCATGCCATCATCAATACTGTACCATCTAAATGATCCTGTGCGATCGCCGCTACTAATCCTTTTTCGTTGTAGGCAATTTCATCGAGGGGTATTGATTCTTGGAAAGGCATCGATAAGTTAGTTGTCATAGTCTTAAAAATATCAGCAATTAAACTATTATTATAACAGAAAATAATTCGCTACTCTTTTTCTAAAATATACTTAGATAATCCTGAACAATTGTTCATTTTTTGTATCAGAAAAAATATTTAGTAATTTATTGATCACTTATTTTTTTGTTTTTAATTAAGGAATTATATGTTGGTATATCTACAAGATAAGGAATTTTTTTATTTTTATTTTTGTTATACTCTGTATATTCTCCTAATAGTTTGCCTTCATTTTCCCTAATAAAAAATAAAGCATCTCTGTTATATTGGGCTTGAATAAAATTAGGATTTATTGTTAATAATTTATCATACAAGGCGATCGCCTTTTGTAAATAACCCAAATCGGCTTGTAAAATAGCTAAATTGAAATAAGGTTTTTCATAGTCTGGCTTCAAGCGAAGACAATTTTTATAAGCAGTAATACATTCAGAATGATTCCCCAAAGTTTGATGAATATAACCAAGATTATAATAAGCTTGATATAGATTAGGATTAAGCCCTAAAGCCTGAGAATAATCATCTATAGCATCTTCATAATCCTTTAACTTCAGGTAAACAAACCCTCGATTATAATAGGCTAAAAAAAAGCTAGGATTGATTGTTATACAAATTCGATAATCATCTAAAGCCCCTAAAAAATTTCCTAATTGTGTCTTGATAAAAGCTCGTTTATAGTAACCCAAAAAACTAACAGGATTAATTCTCACCTCCTCCTCATAATCTTGTAATGCCAACTCATATTCCTGAAAATAAGTATGAGCAAAACCACGCCAATGATGGGCTAAAAAATGATTAGAATTAAGTTTAATAACTGCCGAAAAATCATCCATTGCCCGACGATAATGCCCTTGTTTCCATAGTGCAACACCCCGTAAAAAATATAAATTAGGGGTAGCTTCCCCAAGAGTTAAGGCTTGATTATAAGCATGAATAGCCAAATCAAACTCCCCTTTTTGATCATGAAAAGTACCTAATCTCGTATATTTACTTATTTGTTTTTTCTTTGCCCAGAGTAAATATCCTTTTAAACCTCCACCGTAAAATAAATCAGAAATGGAAATATAATCTTTTGTGATATATTTTTTTATATATTCTTGAGGCAAAAAACCAGCTAATATCAAGGGATAATCTTTTATATCAGACTGAAAATCATACACAGAAACAAAAAATACAATTAATTCATAATTATTAACTTCCTCTTGAGTTAGAAACCAGTGAATATCATCACTTTTTAAGGCAGTTTTTACTAAAATATTAAAATTAGAATTACCTTGGATTACAAAAATATTATTAATTACTTGTAAACTATTACTACGTTTTTCTGATACTATTAAATCGTGATAACGATGTTGTAAAAAATTTTCTCCTAATCTATCAAGAAAATGTTTAGACAAGACATTATGATAGTCAGAATTATTTTTTTTATCCTTAAGTAAAACTTCTAATTTATTAACAATCGTCGTAGTATGAAAACTCCTTATTGTGTCAATTTCTGTATAGCAATTATCAGATTGACAGGCACAAAGAGAATCTATTTTTAAACGATGACAGAAATCTTTTTGTTGCTCCTGAAGAATAAAACTATTATCCATTTTTCTGTCACTACCACCCCATTTGTCAATTATTTGTTATTACTGGATATTACTTAACGTTTTTATTACCTATATAATTATAATCTGCTCAGATAATCATTAAAATAATATCCTGTATTTATCCAGATAAACTTTATTTAGATACAGTTTAAAGATTAGTGTCTTTTTTATTCATTGATCATTATTGTAGGCAAAATCTAATTATAATGAAAAGTGGAATTCTCCATACAAAATCTATTTTATTCCATGAATATCACCTGTACTCGCCCTTATTGTAAACATCCGATAAATAGTTTTGGCGAATTAAAAAATGCCTCTCTACTAAAAACAGTACAACAAAAATATTGTATTAGTTGCGGTATGCCATTGATTTTGGCAGGAAGATATTTACCGACAAGATTACTTGGAAAAGGAGGATTTGGGGCGGCATACTTGGCGGTGGATAGATATAGCCCCACCATGAGAAAATGTGTGGTGAAGCAGTTTCAGCCAGAGGGAGACTTTGGAGAGGCTGAGTTGGCAGTGGCTTTGGAATTGTTTGATAGGGAAGCCCTTGTGTTAGATAATTTGGGTAATCGTCACCCCCAAATTCCTGATTTATTTGCTTATTTTCCTTTAATTGTACCGGGTACTGTTAATGGTAAAAAACAAGGAGAAGAGCAGTATTTTTACTTGGTGCAGGAGTATATTGATGGGCAAGATTTGGAACAAGAATTATTACAAAAGGGTGCTTTTTCTGAACAGGAAATTACGGAAATTTTAAAAGAAGTTCTCAAAATATTAACCTTTGTCCATGAGAATGGCTCGATTCATCGTGATATAAAACCATCAAATATCATGCGTAATCGTCAAGGATTGCTTTATCTCCTTGATTTTGGGGCGGTGAAGATGGTAACGAATCACACTCCTAATCCTCAGTCAAAATCCACTGGTATCTATTCTATGGGTTTTGCACCCCCTGAGCAAATGGCAGGGGCACAGGTGTTTCCTTCTACGGATTTATATGCTTTGGCGGTAACTTGTGTTAGTCTTTTGACGGCAAAACCAACGACGGATTTATATGATGCTTATAGTAATACATGGCAGTGGCGCAAGTATGTTACAGTTGGCGATCGCCTCGCGCTGACTTTAGAGAAAATGTTGCAACATAACCCCGCAAAAAGGTTTCAAAGTGCCACGGATGCTCTTAAAATTATTGACCCCCAAGGACAAAGAGCCGTGAATGTTCCCTCTGTTGCCTCTCAGCCTGTCATTAAGCCCCCTGCTACGCCAAAACAAACTCCCCCCCCATTAGAACCAAAACCTGTCAATATTGAGCCTATAAACCCGACAAAACAGGGTATTGAATCTGCGGAAAAACCACCAAAACCTGTCAAGGAGAAAAAACCCCGAGCGCCCTTACCTGTAGCTTCTATCCTAAGAGGGGTAAGTTTTTGGGCTTTTGAGGGGGTATTAGTGGCGATCGCCATTACTAGTGCATTAGGTACTTTTTCTATAGGAGTACAAACAGGAGTTTTAGGCGGAATAATGGGTTTATTAATTCTTTTACTCTGGAAAAAAGTTATCGAAAAATGGGATTTACTATTTGTAGCAGCAGCTAGTATGGCTCTAGTTTACTTTATGCCCTTGCTTCATAGTTCATTATTTACCCTGTTTAATTTACCCTTATTAGCTCTATTTATCTTACCCCCTATTAGTGCATTAATAAGTGTATTTATTACCAGTATCTTATTACTTATTTTGTCACTTTTAAGAAAGTTTATTTAACTCTAAAAAATCTTCCATTACTTTTAAATAAGTGACGCTATCTTCTAACATGGGAAAATGTCCAGTAGCTTTTATGGAGTAATATTTAATATTTTCAGGATTAAGAAGAGCGGCGGCTTTGCCCATATTAGCAGGAATTATTTGATCTTTTTCCCCTGATATTAATAGGGTGGGTACAGAAATATTTTTATAGGCTAGGGGTATGGTTTCTACGGATTTTTTACTAACAGAAGTATAGATGGTATTCAGGGCAGCTTGGTAGTCTGCCATCAAGAAGTCTTCTAAAAAAGCAATGCTCATTTCTTTGGCAATGGGGCGATGTAAAAATCTTGCCATAAAAAATTTTTCGGCGAGGGGAAATTTTAAAAACCAGTTGAAACGGAATTTAACTACATATCCTCCTACTTGATGAAAAATGAAGAAGGCGAGGGCATTGTAAGTAAAAATACCATTACAAGTAAGAATGGCTTTTTCTACTTTTTCAGGTGCCATGGAAAGGAAAAGAGTGACTATAGATGCGCCCAGGGAGTGGGAGTTGAGATATACTTTTTCGAGGTTAAAGGCTTCTAATAGGGCGAGTAAGTCTTGGGCATATTCCTCTAATTCGTAGGATTGGGGGTTATTATGGGGGTTTTCTCCCTGAGATTGACCAAATCCCCTCATATCATATAATAAGCAGTCAAAATAAGGTGCGATCGCCCTTGCTGTAGTACGCCAGTAACGACAAGAACCACCCCATCCATGAATAAAAACCATTACGGGTTTAGGGTTATTATCTCCCTGTTTTATCCATTCGTAATAGTGTTCAAATTCTCTGATTTTAATAAAACCTGTTTCTGTGCCGATATTCATGGTTAATAATTGATAATGGATAGAGACAAAAGAAAATAATTGTCTATGGCTTATAACGCCAACTCCCTCGATGTTTTCTAATTTACCCTCTCCCATAGGAAAAAAGGAGATTTTTTTAGGCCAAAATCTCTTTGAGTTGATGTTGTTGCCAGAGGGTTTTATACAATCCTTTTTGGTTAAAAAGTTCTAGGTGAGTGCCTGTTTGAACGATTTTCCCCCTATCCATAACAAAAATGCGATCGGCATTTTGCACGGCGGCTAGTTGGTGGGTAATAAAGATAACGGTTTTACCTTCTTCTTGTTTCAGATTTTCGAGAATTTGAGTGGCGGTTTTGTTATCAACACTGGAAAGGGCATCATCTAAGATTAATATTTTTGATTCGGCAAATAATGCCCTAGCTAACGAACTTCTTTGGCGTTGCCCTCCTGATAGGGTAATACCTCTCTCTCCTACTAGGGTTTGGTATTGTTGGGGGAAGGTGATGATTTCAGGATGAATTTGAGCCTGTTTAGCGGCATATTCAATCTCTGGCATTTCACCAATGGGGTTACTATAGGAGATGTTGTCTTGGATGGTGCTAGAAAATAGGAAACTTTCTTGGGGTACATAGGCGATCGCCCTGCGCAAATCTGTTAAATTAATTTTAGTAATATCAACCCCATCAATAAATAACTGTCCTTCTTCAATTTCCAAAAGACGAGGAATAGCATTGGCAAGGGTAGATTTTCCAGAGCCGATTAAACCGACAATGGCAATGGTTTCACCCCCCTGAATTTTGAAATTGAGGTTATCAAGGGCGGAAAAATTAGCCTCTGGATAAGTATAAGTAAGATTAACCGCTTCAATGTCTCCCCTCATGGTTTGCGCATCCATGGAAACAGCATCGGCATCGGTTTGAATTTTTGGTTCCGCTTGTAAAATAACTTCTAAACGCTCGATACTTACTTCACCCCTTTGATAAGTGGTAATGGTAAAACCCAGGAGGGCGGTGGGAAATACTAACCTTTCTACATAAATGATAAGGGCGATAAAGTCACCCACGGTGATTAATCCTGCATTAATATCGCTCGTACCTAACCAAAGTAACATTAATAAACTGATACTGGCGATACCTTGAATGACGGGAAATAAGATATTTCTGGTTCTCGCTAACCCCAAATTTGCTTTGAGTAAATTACGATTTTTTTCCCCAAAAGCCCTTCTTTCGTTTTCCTCTTGAGCATAAATTTTGATGAGGGCAATACCGCTCATATCCTCTTGGATTAGCTCGCTAATATCTGATAAACTTTCTTGGACATGGAGTTGCTCTTGGGCTAGTTTACGACTAAACAGTTGTACGGTGATTAACATGAGGGGATAAACGGCGATCGCCACTAGCGTTAATTTAACGTTAATCAACAACATAGCAGGGAGAGTCAAACCATAGGCAAAAATAGTATTAACCAAACTTAAAATAGCAAACCCCACCAAACGGCGAATATTATCTACATCGCTAGTGGCACGGCTAATCAAATCCCCTGATGTGTTGGTACTAAAATAAGAAGGCTCCAATTTGAGAAGATGTTCAAAAATTCTTTGCTTTAAATCAAATTCTACCTGTCGGCCAATACCAAATATCATCATGCGGGAATACATTCTCATACCCCACATCACACAGGCTAAAATCACTAATATAATTACATAAGTGATTAATTGATTAAAGGTAAAACTTTCTTGCAAATCATCAAAAATATTACGAATTAACCAAGGTATGGAGACCCCGACTACATTCACCGCAAAAAGGGCAAACATACCCAAGTACATCATTTTACTGTAGGGTTTTAGATAAGAATATAAAATTTTCAGTCTGGGGTTTGCCATTGGGAAAGAAAAATAATAGTGTAAAGAGTCATTTACATTTTAACATTCCCCCCTGTAATTCTTCATTACTTATTGCCTCGGTTGCTATAATATGCTTACAATACTCAAGGAAGTGACTCTCCTAAAACTTAGTTTTTACCTCTAATGATGAGGAGTCAGAAGGCTAAGTTGTTCGGGGTGGGCGCGAAGTCAACAGATTATATTGTGAAGGATAGATATTGTGGCGTTTAAAATCGGTTTATTAGGACTAGGTACTGTCGGAACTGGTACTGCAGAAATTATATATAATCCCCAAGGAAGACATCCCCTCCTAAATGACATTACTATTGCCAAAATAGGGGTCAAATCTTTAGATAAACAACGAACTATTGACATAGCCCCAGAAGTTCTCACCACAGATTTAGAATCTATAGTTAGCGATCCTGAAATTGATCTTGTTGTGGAGTTGATTGGGGGTTTAGAACCTGCTAGAAGTCTTATTTTAAAGGCGATCGCCTCTGGAAAGCACGTTGTCACCGCCAACAAAGCAGTTATCGCCCGTTATGGTCAAGAAATTTTTGAAGCGGCGAAACAAGCTAAGGTATATGTATTATTAGAAGCAGCCGTGGGCGGTGGTATTCCCATCATTGAACCTCTCAAGCAATCCCTTGGGGCAAACCGCCTTGAAACCATCATCGGCATCATCAACGGTACTACTAACTATATCCTCACGGAAATGACCGAAAAAGGGTCAGATTTCAAAGATGTATTACAAGAGGCTCAAGCCCTTGGTTATGCGGAAGCTGATCCCACTGCCGATGTAGAGGGTTATGATGCGGCGGATAAAATATCCATCCTAGCTTCCCTTGCCTTTGATCGTCAGGTTAAAAGGGAGGATGTTTACAGTGAAGGTATTACCTCCATTACCAGCAGTGACATTGACTATGCCGATAAACTCGGTTATGTGATCAAGTTATTGGCGATCGCCCAGAAATCCACAGAAAATCAAGAAAACCTCGAACTAAGAGTTCATCCCACCCTCGTCGAAAAATCCCATCCCCTAGCCAACGTTAATGGGGTATTTAACGCCATTCTTGTGGAAGGACAACCCCTCGGACAAGTTATGTTTTATGGGCCTGGTGCTGGTTCAGGACCTACCGCTAGCGCTGTTGTGGCCGACATTCTCAACATTGTCGGAGTCTTACAAAGTAACCACGGGGCGCACTCCTTAGATCCCCTTCTCAGTTGTTCTCCCTCCCAGTCTGCAAGCATTGCACCCATTGATGATGTTTCTACCCGTTTTTATGCCCGTTTCCTCTGTGCTGATGTACCGGGGGTAATAGGTCATTTAGGTACTGTATTTGGCGATTTTGGGGTAAGTCTTGCCTCTGTGGTGCAGATTGGTTTTCAAGATAATTTAGCGGAAATTGTCGTAGTCACCCATAATGTGAGGGAAGGTAATTTCCGTAGTGCTATCAAAAAGATACAAGAGTTAGAGGCGATCGAAAAAATACCCAGTATGATCAGAGTTTTATAAAAGGGTTTAATTTTTTAAACAAGGGGCTTAAGCCCCTTGCCCCATCCCATCCTTAGCCCCTTGCCCAATCCTTAGCCCTTGCCTAACACGTTTACCAATATAGACTTTTAGAGTGGGCATTGCCCACCATTAATTATTTTTAAACCAGCAGCTGATTACCCATCATATTATTCGCTATCCTTCTCAATAATTCCTCCCCCCAAGAGCATATCTCCATGGTATAAAACCGCTGCTTGTCCTGGAGTAATGCCAAATTGAGGCTCAGGAAATATCAGTTTAACTCTGTCATTGTCCAAGGGTACTACATTCACAGATTCAGGGGTGCTACGATAACGAATTTTGGCTTCTGCTTGAATGGGTGCAGAAGGTTGGGCAATGGATACCCAATTCATACGAGCAACAGTACATTCTTTTTTACCCCCCTCGTCACGGGTAGCCACTATGACACGATTCATTACGGTGTCTAGCTTCACTACGTACAAAGGTTCAGAATAAGCGACCCCTAAGCCTTTTCTCTGCCCGATGGTATAGTGATGTACTCCATCATGTTCTCCTAAAATATTACCCCTAAGATCGACTATCTCCCCTTGTTTGGGTTTGATATATTGGTCTAAAAAGTCTTTCATCGAGCCATGGGCTTCTATCAAACATAAATCCTGACTCTCAGGTTTTTCGGCAGTACTCAGGTTAAATTTACTCGCCATTTCCCTTGTCTGAGTTTTAGTCTGATTACCGAGGGGAAATATTAAATGGGCTAACAATTCTTGGGTTAAGTCATAAAGAAAATAGGATTGATCTTTATTATCATCAACGGCTTTGAGGAGTTGAAAGCGATCGCCCTTACTGTCATACTGAATCCTAGCATAATGTCCCGTGGCAATTTTATCAATACCAAGGGTTTCCTTTGCATATGCCAACATGGGCGGAAATTTCACCGTGCGATTACACTGGGAACAAGGAAGAGGTGTAACACCATCCTCATAACCAGATATTACATAATCAATAATATGAGTTTGAAATAAATCACGGGTATCTACCACATGATGGGGAATTTCTAACTGTTCACATATAGAAGCAGCATCCACCATGCCCTCTGAGCAACATTGCCCCTTACCTTTCATCAGCCATAGGGTTAACCCTTCCACATGATAGCCTTGATGGTGTAAGGTTGCCGCCGCAACGGAACTATCTACCCCCCCAGACAAGCCTACAACTACCTTATCCATAATAATTTTAATATAACAATACTTTCTTACTTATAATATAACGCTACTGGTAATGGCTAATGGGTAGTTAATTATTTTGTTCTAGCTATGATTCTTAATTATTTAAACTTCCTTTAAACTTCATCAACTCATAAAGTTTAACCCCAATTTGATATTCATATTGACTGAGTAAACGTCCATAAATATAACCCGCTTTGCCATCAAGAAATCCTAGGCGGATAATATAAAAGAGAATAAAACGCAATAATGGCTTAAAAGGTAATCTTACCCATATTTTTTTGAGAAAACGCTTTCTTTGTACAGCATCACCAAATAAATTTGCTCCGATGGTGCCATCATCATTTTGCCCAGTGAGAAAGTTGTAATATACCCTTGCTTCCCAGTTAGAATAACGATTGTGACGGGCTAACCATTCATAAATATCTCGAAAATCGATATGGAGCATATCATTGTCTAAATATCCAGTTTTACCGTCTAAAATAACGTGTTCGTGGACTTCGTTATCCCCTGTGTTTTTTATTTCTTCGGTGTTTAGGTTTTCGTAACGTCCTAATTTATGCCTGAATAACCGTAAATTCCAATCGGGATATTTGCCACCGTGTCGAATCCACTTACCAAGGAAAAACACTTTTCTGTTTAGGTAATATCCTTGGTAAGTATCATCTTTTATCTTTTCAGCAATTTCTGCCCAAAGTTCGGGGGTAATTCTCTCGTCACAATCAACAATTAATACCCAATCGTTTTTAAAAGGTAAGTTTTCCAATGACCAATTTTTTTTCTTTGGGGATTTACCATTGTAATGAAACTGTACTACTTTCGCTCCTTTTTCTTCGGCAATGGCAACGGTGCGATCGCTACTTTGAGAATCAACTAAAAAAACTTCATCAGCATCAGCAACACTATCCATACACGCCTGAATGTTCTTTTCTTCATTTTTGGCAGGAATCAGAACAGATACAGGAATTTTTTTTTGTTCCACACCCATAACACCGCTTTATTTGTCTTTCAATTTGTTTTACACATCTTATCTCAATATCATCGAAAAAACTTTTTTTTTACAACTTATTCAACATTATTTGCAATAATACCTACTTTTCTTTTATACTTATTGAGTATTATTCTTAAATAGCGTGTGAAGGAGATTAACTATCAATGTCCGTAAAATCTTGGCAAAAACTAAATGCGATCACGCAGTGTCATTTTATGATCGCCCTAGCCTCTTCCCTCAGTCTTGCTGTGGCAGGAGAAGCAAGAGGTAATGAAAATATATATCAGATAAACTCATTAGATACTAATGAAAATAGTGTTAATTTTTTATCACCAACAGATAATCAACTAGGACAAGTAACTTCTGTTAATCAACTAAGTGACGTATCCCCCACCGATTGGGCTTACGAAGCTCTCAGAAGTCTAGTAGAGCGTTACGGTTGTATTGTCGGTTATCCCGATCGCACTTTCCGTGGCAACAGAGCCTTAAGCCGTTATGAATTTGCCGCTGGTTTAAACGCCTGTATGCAATCTATTGAGCGTTTAATCGGTACTGGTGGAGTAGGTGATGAAGATATTGCTGCCCTCAGAAGACTAATCGCAGAATTTGAAACCGAACTGGCAACCCTAGGAGCAAGGGTTGACAACCTCGAAGGAAGAGTCGCCTTCCTAGAAGATCATCAATTCTCTACCACCACCAAATTAAGTGGAGAAGTAATCTTCACCCTTGCCAATGCCTTTGATAACAACTCCGACAGTTTCCAAGGCACAGGAGTAGATAGAGATCAAACCATGTTTGCCAATCGAGCGCGTCTTAACTTCGATACCAGTTTTACAGGAAATGATCGTCTCCGAGTTCGTCTACAAGCTGCGAACTTTGAGCGTTTTGGTAATAGTAATATGTTGCGTTTAGGTCATGACACTAATACAGATAATAGCTTTGAACTTGACACATTAGCCTATCGTTTCCCCGTGGGTGATGCTATTACCGCTCATGTAGGAACTAACTCCCTAGACGTTGACGGTATCTTTGATGTTCACAATCCTTTTTTAAGTGGTGGTAGCACGGGATCATTAACCAGATTATTACGCCGAGATCCTCTCACCCTCAGAGGACCTGGGGGCGCAGGAGCGGGAGTTAATATCAAACTCAGTGACAGCTTAAAATTAAACGCTCTTTACCTTGCCAGTGATGCTAATGATCCAACGAGGGGTAATGGCTTATTCGATGGGGGATTTAGTACAGGGGCTCAGCTAAGTTATAATCCCTCTTCTAATCTAGCCCTTGCCTTCGCTTATCTAAGAACATATGAACCTGACAACTCTGTAAACCTTGCTAGTGGCACCAGTACGGGAACAACCGCTAACCCCTTTGATGGACGTGGTGCTAGTTCGGACCGCTTCGGCTTACAAGGAAATTTCCGTATTTCGCCTCGGGTAAACTTGAGTGCATCAGGTAGTTATGTATCTGCGAATAATTTAAATCGTAGTGGAATTTTAGGAGCCGCCACGAACAGAGATGATGCGGAGTTGTGGACATGGGCGGCTAACGTTTCCTTTTTGGATGTAGGTAAAGAAGGAGCTATCCTTTCCCTTGGTGGTGGTATGCCTCCTCGCTCTCAATTTGAAACGGATACTTCTTATATGGTAGAGCTACAATATCGTTATCCCATTAACCGTAATATCATTGTTACTCCTGGGCTATATGCAGTATTTAATCCTAACCATGACAGTGCCAATGATACTGTCTATGTGGGTGCTTTACGTACTACTTTCCGTTTCTAAATTTACTTGCTGGATGAAAACAGCACCATAACATATCGATTTATCGAGAGGGCGTAATTAGTTTTTACGCCCTTTTGTTTGCGTCATCAAAGGGAAATTAATCGTTAGTGCAGAAAAAAAAGAAAAATCTTTAAGCAAAAATACTCATCCCAGTGTAGAATGTATGATTTAACACCGCCAAAATTGAACATATCCGATAACCTGTAAACTAGATACAAGATTAAAAACCCTAAAATCATCATGAATAACAACCCCTCAGCAAACAAAATTCCCCACATCGTTATAGTCGGTGGTGGCTTTGCTGGTTTATATGCCGCTAAAGAGTTGGGCAAGGCTCCGGTAAAAGTTACCCTTGTGGATAAACGTAATTTCCATTTATTTCAGCCCTTGTTATATCAGGTGGCAACGGGTAGTTTATCCCCCGCTGAAATTTGCTCTCCTTTGCGCTTAGTGGTGGGTAGAAATCCTAATACCCGTGTTGTTTTGGATGAAGTGGTAGATGTTGACCCTGAGAAAAAACAGGTCATCATGAGAGAGGGAGTATTGGACTATGATAAGTTGATTATCGGTACTGGGGTAAGTCACCATTATTTTGGTAATGATCAATGGGAAGAAGAAGCCCCTGGTTTGAAAAGTATTGAAAATGCCCTCGATATTCGTCGCAAAATTTTCCTCGCTTTTGAGGAGGCAGAAAAGGTATCTTCTCCCGAAGAAAAACAGGAATGGTTAACTTTTGCCATTGTGGGTGGTGGCCCTACGGGGGTTGAGTTGGCAGGGGCGATCGCAGAAATTGCCCACAAAATTATTAAAAATGACTTCCAGGAAATTGATACCACCAAGGCAAAAATTCTCTTGATTGAGGGAATGGATAGGGTTTTACCTCCCTACTCCCCCGATTTATCCCAAAAAGCACAGGAATCTTTAGAAGAATTAGGGGTAACTGTGTTAACCAAACGCATGGTAAATAACATCGAAAATAACACCCTCACCATGTGCCATGGAGAAGAAACAGAAGAAATAAAAGCTCGTACTATCCTTTGGGCCGCAGGGGTAAAAGCATCGGGAGTGGCTAAAACCATCGCCGAAAGAACTAACGCCGAAACTGATCGCGCTGGTAGAATTATGGTAGAACCAAATCTAAGTTTGGCAGAATGTCCTGATATATATGTAGTGGGAGATTTAGCCCACTTTGCCCACCAAGGAGATAAACCCCTTCCAGGTATTGCCCCCGTTGCCATGGCACAGGGTAAATATATGGCAAAATCCATTAAGGATGAAATCAAAGGTAAACCCGTTGTTCCTTTTAAATATGTAGATAAAGGAAGTTTGGCGGTAATTGGTGATAATCATGCGGTGGTGGATTTAGGATTTGTGAAGCTCTCTGGTTTACTTGCCTGGTTGGTATGGGTATTTGCCCATATCTACTATCTCATCGAGTTTGATAATAAGTTAACCGTAATGCTTCAATGGGGTTGGAATTATCTTACCCGTGGTAGGGGTGCAAGGTTAATTACTGGGGAAATTACGGAGAAAAATTTGATGACTAAATCATTTAATAATCCTCACTATCCTTCTTCACAAGATAATAATGATAAAACAGGAAAAGAGACGGTAAAAGTATAACTGTTAATTCTTTTGATGTTTACCCCTCATGGTTAGAGGGGTTTTTTTATAAAAAATAGTTTTGAAATGTAATATAGTAAAAATAAATGGTAGAAAATATTATTAATAATCCTCCAATATTGTCTGAGTCCGAAAAACAGGAATTAATGCGATCGCTCTTACACAAAGAAGGGTGTTGGGTGGATTGGGGCAAAAAATGCCAACAACTGCAAAAAGCAGGGGTTGACTCCCAAGAAATTTTTGAGAAAACAGGATTACAAAACAGCCAACAAAACCTCGTCATTGTCGCCTCCCAAGTATATGACAGTTTAGTTAATACCGAAGTAGAAGAAAGTACCCTCCAATATTATCAAGGGCCTCGCAGCGACGTATTATACGAATTAAGGGTATTAAACCACCAAGAAAGAAAACAAGCCGCCCTGTATTCTGAAAACAAAAAACTAGACGTGGACGGGGCAAAAGAAGTGGCAAAAAATATGAAACTATTTGCCCGTATCTCTCAACCCCCCGAAGGCTTCACCAATCACCCAGGAGATACCGTGGCTTATCAACTGTGGAAAAGTGCCAGACAAAAGAAAACTCTCGCCGATAAAACCCGTCTCATTGCCGAAGGTTTGAAATATGCCCATTCGGAAGGGGCAAGAAATAAAATTCAACAACTATTAACCGATGTTGCTACCGCAGACACCGTAACCAAAACTCCTTTATTACCTGTATATCGCCTAGAGGAAGAAGAACAAATTCCCTGTATTCTGCCTGTGGTTGGCTCATTTCCCTTGGCTTCATCACCCTTTGCAAATATTCCTACCCTTTCACCCCAAAAACCTTTTGATATAGTAGAAGTATCTCAAACCATGTCATTGGTTTCCATCCCCACATGGCAAGTGGTATTACAGGCAAAAAAACCCGTGGTAATTACAGCCCATACCCATGATTTACCTCAACAACAGGATGAAAAAAATGAACCTATTTTAGTAGTGGTTGATGCAGATAATAGGGAATGGAGTTCACAATATTATTTTTTAGTGGATGATGGCGGGGAAATTAGGTTTTCTTGGCTACCCACCCAAGGTAATGAGCAAATTTTGGGCAGACTATTAGTAATTCTTAAGCCTCGGAGAATATTAGATGAGAATAATTTAACAGAGCCATGGCAAATGGACGATTGATGATTGATTCAGGTTACAATATTAGTATTAGTGGGCTGTTTAGAGATTAAAAGTAAATGACAGCAAAGACAAATAGACGGTTTGTGATAGGTGATGTTCATGGTCATTATCAAGCTCTTATGGGCTTATTAGAGGCGATCGCACCTACTCCAGAGGATGAAATTTATTTTTTAGGAGACTTAATCGACAGGGGGGCAGACAGTGCCAAAGTCGTTGATTTTGTGATGGAAAATAACTACCAATGTATTTTGGGCAACCATGAAGTTATGCTCCTCCAATCATTTACTCCGAAAGGTCTAAATCACATGTCCTTTCAGTCATGGCTCCAAAACGGCGGTTACTCCACCATTACCAGTTATAAAAACAAAATTCCCCCCGAACACCTAGAATGGATGCGTCAACTACCTCTCCACATAGATTTAGGAGATTACTGGTTAGTCCATGCAGGGGTTGATCCCCGTTTACCTCACCAAAAACAAAATTCTGACCAATTTTGCTGGATTAGAAGTGAGTTTCATAGCACCCCTGAGCCTTATTTTAAGGATAAAACCATTGTGATTGGTCATACTATCACCTTTACTTTTCCAGGGGTAAAACCGGGGCAAATAGCCCAAGGAAATGGCTGGATAGGCATTGATACGGGAGCTTATCACCATGGATACGGTAAGTTAACCGCCCTAGAGTTAAATGAGTCCATGATTTATCAAGTAGATAGTTTTGGCAGACATTTTTCCAGTAAAAAACTCGAGGATGTGGTTCATAAAATTGACCCTCGCAACCTCGCTTTTAGGAAGCCAAAAATATTTTTCTAAATTTACATTAAAAACCCCTTAACAATATACATCTTATCCCTAATAATAGATCCAGTGTCTATGAGGATAAATGATGAGTTTCTCTATTTTCATTGGTTTTGCCTTGATCCTGTCCGCTTATTTACTCGGTTCAATTCCCACAGGTTATCTCGCTGGTCGTATCCTCAAAGGAATCGATATTCGAGAACATGGTTCAGGTTCTACGGGTGCTACCAATGTGTTACGAACTGTGGGTAAAGGAGCCGCTGTGGGGGTTTTATTGGTGGATATGTTGAAAGGAATGATGGCGATCGCCCTTATTAAAGTAACCTACAATTATGTAGGCATTGATGTACTACCCCTAGGGTGGAAAGAATGGTTAGTAATGATAAGCGCCCTATTGGCAGTATTGGGTCATAGTAAATCTATCTGGCTCAACTTTTCAGGGGGGAAATCCGCAGCCATCAGTCTTGGGGTATTGCTCGTAATGAATCCCTTTGTCGGTTTAGGAACATTGGCAACCTTCCTCATAGTATTGTATCTTTCTCGTATCGTTTCCCTTAGCTCCCTCAGCGGTGCGATCGCCGTAAGCGTATTTATGGCAATATTCAACCCCTCCTTACCCTACCTAACCTTCGCCTTCCTCGCAGGAGCATATGTCATCATCCGCCACCGTAGCAACATTCAACGGTTGATGTCAGGAAAAGAACCCCGTATCGGTCAAGCAGTATCTTCGTAAATTTTATATCTTAATTTCATATAGGGTGTAAGTAGGTAGGCGAAAGAAAACCAAGCTATGTAAAAGAATGTAAATGAGGACGAACATTGACAAAATCAACAGAATATTGTCCTTTTTCTCCTCTATGTTCTAACCCCCATATTACATGACAAGCTAATTCTTTTTCTGTCTCGAACATTTGACCAGCTAATTGGTCTCGCTTTAAATGCTGCCATTCCAACTCGATATTATTCATCTCGGAACAATAGGGTGGCAAGAAAAACAAAAATAGTCCTTTTTCCTCCCACTGTGAGTATTTTTCTTTGGCTATTTTACTTGTATGAATTGAGCCGTTATCAAGTACTATTACACGCATTCGCCCTGATTCTGAAGCTATTTTTGATTGTTCGTCCATTAAATTGATAAAGTCATCACTCTTAAAACTTCCTATCACCAGACTATAGAAGAATTGAACTAACGGTTGCCACAATCCTATGATGCTCAATCTTTTTCCTCTTCTTTTTGTTTGCTCTTGTCGTTTCTGCTCTCCCTGAAAATAATAACTATATCCTTGTTCGCTCCACTGACAAAATCCTGATTCATCTCCATATAAAAGGTCTATCTCTCCTGTCGCAGCACTTATGTTTAACATTTCTAAGTCTGCCTGTTTGTTTAGCCGTTTTCTTGGGTCTTGTTTTTGTCTATGACTTTGTCTGGTTCGCTTCCAGACGATTCCCTTTTTTTTAGTATTCGACGCAAACGGTCGCTACTTAAGTTTACTTTTCGTTCTCTTTTTAACTTCTGTGCTAATTGTTTACTATTATATCGTCGTTCATCTTCTCTGATTGTTTTTTCTATGTATATCATGTCTTCTTCAACCCATTTTTTTTCTCTTCCTGGTCTTTTTTTCTCATATATTGCTCCCAATCCTTTACTTTGCCAATTTCTCAGGGTTTTTCTCACTGTTTCTTCTGTCCAACCTAAATAAGCTGCTATTTTCTCTACGTACCAACCATGGTGACTTAACCTGATTGCTTCTCCTCGTTGTCTTTCTCTTTTGTTTAGATTTTGTGCTTGTTGTATTTCTTTGAGAGTTCTTTCTTCTTCTTTGAGCAGAAATACTCTTAATCTTGCTCCCATCTATTTTCCTCCCTTGTCTTCCTATTTATATTTCTTCATTTAACTCGATTTTTCATCGCCTACCTACTTAATGAAAAAGTATGCGCATTAAGCAGAGTATTTTTTATTGCACCATTAAAGTATTTTGTATCCATAGAAATAACCTTTTAATATTTTTAATATAAATACATATTTCCCCCTTAATTTTATGTGCAAAAATTCGTTTATCATATAGAAAAGCTGTATAGGTGCAAGTCCATGAGTGAAACTCAAGAATTCCGTCATATATTAGTCATAGAAGATCGCAAAGGAAGAAGAATTATATCCTTAGAAGACAACAACTACACCCTCGGAAGAGACTCCAATAACCCCATCGTCATCTATGACTATCAAGTGTCTCGCACCCATGCAACTTTAGAAAAAAAAGAAGACGCCCAAGGAAGCACCTATCGCATAGTGGACGGAGACTTGCAGGGCAAAAGAAGCACCAACGGGATTTTAGTAAATGGACACGCCACCCTTTCCCATGAATTAAAACATGGGGATTCAATTCGTTTTGCTAACGAAGCCAAAGCTAACTATTACATTATCGCCACAGAATCAGGTATTGACCTTTTTAATCCCGACGACTTAGGAAATCTAAACTCCAGAAGTACCCTCACCAGCCCCACTACCCAAACAATGATTTCCAAGCAGGAAGAAGCAGAAAATCCTCAAGACCAAGAAGAATTAATACGTCTTGCATCCTTCCCTGAATTGTCTCCCCATCCTATTATCGAGGTGGACTGGGAGGGTAATATTACTTATCTTAACCCCGCTGCCAGTATCAAATTTGAAAATCTTTATGAAGAAAAACTAAGTCATCCTATCCTTGCAGATTTATTAATAGAATCAAATAATCGTCAGGGAAATCTTTTCCTACGGGAAGTAAAAATAGGGGCAGAAGTATTTGAGCAATATGTTCACTACCTTTCCGAAAAAAAACTCATTAGAAGTTATATTTTCGACTTTACTAAAAGAAAACAAGCCGAAGCCCAACTAAAAGAAAGTGAGGCTCGTTATAGGGCTATATTACGCCAAACTTCTGAGGGTATCATTCTTGCCTATGCCCACAATAAAAAAATTATTGAAGTAAATGGAGCCTATGCCAAGATGATAGGCTATGGCACAGAAGAAATGAAAGAGATGACTCTTTATAATCTCATTGCTAGTGACTTACAGTTATTTAACCAAGATTTGGCCAGAATCGCCGAAAGAAAACAAGATACCCTTGCTCAGTATATCCATCGCTGTAAAGATGGAACTTTACTTAATTTAGAATCTAATATTAGTGTTATTAGTTATCAAAATAAAGACATTTTTTCTATTGTGGTGAAAAATGTTCCTGAAGCTACCCACACTGCTAACAAGTCTAGTTATTATCATTTTTATGATAGTTTGACCAATTTAGCTAATAAAACTTTATTAGAAAAACAACTAGATTTTGCCCTTTTATCAGCTAAACGTTACCAACATTTTCTTGGTCTAATTGTATTAGAAATAAAAGGATTAGATGGATTTAAAAAAATCAGAGGAGAAGAGGAAACTAATAAATTTTTACAAAATTTTGCTCAAACTTTTGAGTCCTGTTTACGTAGCTTTGATTTGGCCGCCAGATGGGATGATAATAGATTTATTGCTTTATTTTCCCGTATTAGGGGACCTAGAGATCCTGCTAAAATTGCGAAAAGGATGGCTACGGTTTTTGAGCAGTATATTCAACAACAAAAGGGCAATACTGACTTAGATTTAAATATTGGTATGGTGGTGTATCCCCTCGATGGGGATAATACTGAGCATTTAATCCAAAGTGCTTTGGTATCTTTAGAACAATCTAGTCATGATGAGTCTGGAGTTGTTAGTTGGAGTGGATTTAAGATTAGCCCCAAAACAGCTAGTTTACTTAGGTTGGAAAATTTGATTGGTAGTGCTATCCAAGAAAAACAGTTTTATCTGTGTTATCAACCTCAATTAAGTCTTCCCACTAATAGTTTAACGGGCATGGAGACGTTACTTCGTTGGAATCATCCTGAGTTGGGCAAAATTACCCCTAAACATTTTTTGAGATTGGCGGAGGAAACTGATTTTATGTTGCCTTTGGGGGTGTGGATTTTACAGACGGCAGTGGCTCAGATGAAACAATGGACAAGTCAGGGTTTCTCTACATTTCCTGTGACAGTTAATATTTCTAGTCGTCAGTTTAATCAAGATAGTTTTGTGGATTTAGTGGCTACTATTCTTCAGGAAACAGGTTTACCCCCTCAACAGTTGGAGTTAGAAATTACTGAAAATTCTTTATTACAAAATCCTAGTTTTGCGGCTCAAAGTTTACAGCAATTGTCAGAGTTAAAAGTACGTTTATGTCTTGATAATTTTGGGGTGGGGGGTTCGTCTTTGGGTCATTTGCAACAATTTCCTTTTAATACTGTAAAAATTAGCCCAACGGTCATTAGTAAGTTAGAATCTAATCAGGCTTTTAATTCATTTATAAGGGCGATCGTTTCCTTTAGTGAAGGTTACAATTTGAAAGTTATTGCTGTGGGGGTAGAAAAACCTGCACAATTAGAATTGTTAAAAAGTCTAAACTGTTTGCAAATTCAAGGTAATTTATTTAGTAGTCCTTTACCCACTCAGGATGCTACTGCATTCTTGGAAAAGGGTAGTTTTTATATTCCTTCTTGAGTATTTGAAGATGTGTTTACACTTTATTAATAAAATAATAGCCGTTAAGGTTATTCTTCAGTTATGAGAGTAACTTTATAATTTTGATAACTATAAAATAATAGTCTTTTATGATTAAATAAAAATACTTTTTATTAACTATGAATAGCGATTACACGGCCACAGTCTTTAATAGTCAATTGCGAAATTTACTCCATGTTTTGGTGCTGAAGGATAAAACTTCTCGTCATACCATTCTACTGGAAGATCAAAGATATACTCTGGGCAGAGATCCCCGAAATAATATTCCTATCAAATCGAAAAAAGTATCTCGTATTCATGGGACTATCCTTCGTAGGGAAGATGCTCAACACAAAACTTTTTCCTATTGGCTGTTAGATGGTGATTTGATGGGTAATCGTAGTACCAATGGGATATTTATTAATGATAAAAGATGTTTGGTTCAAGAATTAAAACATGGTGATGTTATTACATTGGGCATGGAAGTGGAAGGAGAATATCATATTCTTTCTGATGTCAACCAATTAGAAAGTTTGAGAGAGGAAGATTTTGATTCTCATCAAGGTGGGGGGGTTGCCAATACTAAAAGGTCAGATGAAAATAAAATTCATAATTCCATAGATTATGATCGGGAGAATACTCCGACAATCATTAGTAGCTCTGATACCTTGTTTATATCGGAACCCACCGTAGAGTCTTTTGAGGAGAATAGCAGTAATGCTAGTTCTGCGGATGCCTCTGAGGTTCAGTCTGATGAGTTGAGTCGCTTAGCTTCCTTTCCAGAATGGAGTCCTAATCCTATTATAGAGATTGATTGGTCTGGAAGGGTAACTTATTTAAATCCTTCAGCGACAACTAAGTTCCCTACTCTGAGGTTAAATGAAACTAATTCGAGTCATCCTGTTTTAGAGGGTTTAGTTCAGGGTATCAAGAAAAATAGTGCTAGTTCTAATTTATTTGTTCGGGAAATAACGATCAAAAATCAGGTTTTTGAGCAGTATATTCATTACCTGTCAGAGCAGAAATTAGTTAGATGTTATATTTTTGATTTTACGGGGAGAAGAGTTACTGCAACTCAGGTTAATGAGAGTGAGCAAAGATATAAAGCTGTTTTAAATCAGATTCAAGAGGGAATTTTTCTGGTGGATGCTGGAAGTAAAAAAGTTTTGGAAGCTAACAGTGCGTTGGCTAATCTCTTGGGTTATGGTTTGGATGATTTGCATTGTTTGAGTTTGAATGATGTATTATTTTTGAGTCCTGGAGAAGTGGAACAGAAAATAGATTTTTGGTTAAATAATCCTAATTCTGGCTCTGAAACTTTAAGTTACCGTCGTAAAAATGGTTTTTTATTGGAGTTGGAGTCTAGTCATTCTATTATTAGTTATGGGGATCAGAAAATTGTTTCTTTTACGGTACATCCTGTTAGTCAAAGTGTGGGGACTGAGACGATAATTCAGGAACAGGGTTTATTTGATTTGGAAACAAATTTACCTAATAGTCAGTTATTTTTGGAACAGTTGAACACTGCGATCGCCAATAGTTATCGTTTAGAACAACTGTTATGTGTAATTTTCGTAGAGCTAGAATTACCGAAAAACTTAAAAGAAAAAATAAATAATAAAATTCAATTAACATTATTAGAAGGCTTTTCCAAAAGATTAAGATCCTCTTTGCGCGGTGGTGATACCGTTGCTAGGTGGCAAGGAAACCAATTTGTGTGTTTATTACCTCAAGTCAGAAGTATTCGAGACATTGGCAAAGTATGTCACCGAATTTTAGAAACCTTAAAACCACCTTTTTTCTTAGAACATCAAAAAATCCATATCAAAACCAGCATGGGCATAGCGGTTTATGATGAGGAAAATAATACGACAGAAACAATTTTGGCAAATGCCCAAAAAGCATTAAAAAAAAGCCAAGAATTAGGCAGTAATAACTATAAATTTATCCAATCCAACATTCAAGCAGAAATAGAAAGACTTTTAAAGCTAGAAAAACTTTTAAACTCTGCCCTCGAAAAAAAGGAATTATCCCTCCACTACCAGCCCCGCATTAGAGTAGAAAATAAACAAATAACGGGGGTAGAAGCCTTTTTGCGGTGGAATCACCCCGAATTAGGATGTATGTACCCCGGGCAATTTTTACCCTTAGCCGAAGAGACAGGATTAATTATGGACATAGGAGAATGGGTATTGGAAACCGCCTGTTTTCAACATAAAATTTGGTTACAAAATAATGTGATTAAACAACCCATTAGCATTAACATTTCTGGTTATCAATTCCAACAACCTAACTTTACAAATGCCATCGCCAATATCTTAGAACAAACAGACTTACCTGCACACTTTTTAGAACTAGAAATCACCGAAGAAACCATTGCCCAAGAGCTAGATTTGGCAGAAAAAACTATCTCAGAATTAAAGCAAATGGGAGTAAAAATATGCTTAGATGATTTTGGTAAAGGAATGTCTGCTTTAGGCTATCTAAAGAAATTTCAAATTGATACCATCAAAATTGATAAAGATATTGTCCAAAACCTAGAGAATAATTCTCAAGACTTGGCCATTGTATCAGCTATAATTGGGGTAGGAAAAAACTTTAATATAGCTGTAGTGGCTGAAGGAATAGAATCCAAAGAACAACTAGCTCTTTTATTAGAATTAGGATGTGAGGAGATACAGGGCAATTTGTTGACAGAACCATTAAAAATGGGTGATACAACCAATTTTCTCGCCAATCCAACCCAAAGTCTCACTTTATCATAAATTATTCATCATTTATCTATCATATTCCCCACTAAATGAGTAATCATAAGACCAAATTAAATCACATTCTGGTGGTAGAAGAACTCAACACTCAGAGATTTTTTACCCTTGAATCCGAGGTCTATTCTATTGGGAGACATTCAAGTAGTGATATAAAACTAAACTCAGCCCCAGTATCTCGACATCACGGTACCATTATCAGAGATCACTTGGGGGATGATGAATATGCTTACACCCTAATTGATGGCGATTTTAAAGGTCATAGAAGTCAAAATGGTATCCTAGTCAATGGCAAAAAAATTATTCGTCGTCGTCTTCAAGATGGAGATCAAATTTTATTTGGTGGAGAGGATATTAAAGGAATATATTATTTGGAGTCTGAGGCGCAAGTTAATCGTAATGTAGAAAAAAATGATAATTGGCGCATAGAAAAAAATCGCACTAATTCGGCAAGGGAGGAGTTACAAAATACTCTGATTCTGTCGGAGCAAAATTTATCAGGTAATTTACAGAGTGAAGAGATTAAAAGATTAGCTTCTTTTCCTGAATTATCTCCCCATCCGATTATTGAAATAGACTTTCAAAGTAGGATTACTTATATGAATCCTTCTGCTAAGTTGAGTTTTCCTGATTTATCAGATGATGATGATGAAAATAATGGGAAACATCCTTTGATGATGGGTATTAATATTCCTCAAGATAAAACCTATAGTCAATTAGAACAAAGGGAAGTTAGTTCTAACGATCGCCACTTTGAACAATATATTCATTATCTCTCTAAATATAATGTGATTAGAAGTTATATTTTTGATATTACCGAGCGCAAAATCTCGGAAGCAAAGTTACAGTATCAAGCCTTTCATGATTCTTTGACGGGCATTGGTAATCGTGACTATTTCCATTGGCAACTAAATAATCGTCTCAGGGAAGTAAAGGAAAAGGGAGAAGATTTAGCAATTTTATTTATCGACATAGATCGATTTAAAAATATTAATGATACTCTTAATCATTCCACGGGGGATAAATTATTAGAAAGTTTTTCTTTTCGTATTCTGTCTTGTCTTTCTACGGACTGTATTTTTTCTCGGTGGGGAGGAGATGAGTTTATCTTGGGAGTACCTCTGAAAAATCCAGAAAATCAGACTAAGATGATCAATGATACGGTCAAAGTTATTATGGATAGTCTCAAGAATCCTTTTTTGATCGATAACTATACCATCTATGTTACTTGTAGTATCGGCATTGCGGTATTTCCCCAAGATGGAAATAATCAAGAGCAACTGATCAAAAATGCTGATATTGCCCTTTCTCGGGCAAAACAAATGGGTAAAAATAATTCCCAATTTTATACTACTCGATTGAATGAAGAGCAAATGCTCTTGTTTGAGTTGGAAACCAGTCTTTATGATGCGATCGCCCATAACGAATTATACTTAAACTATCAACCAAAATTAAACCTCGCCACCAACAAAATTGACAGTGCAGAAGCCCTTGTAAGATGGAAACATCCCACCCTTGGCATTATCTCCCCCGGCAAATTTATTCCCCTAGCAGAAGAAACAGGGCTAATTATCCCCATAGGGGAATGGGTATTAAAAACCGCTTGTCTTCAAGCTAAAAAATGGATGGACTCAGGTTATGGACTAGACACCATCGCCGTAAATATTTCTGTGAAGCAATTTCGGCAAGAAAACTTTGTGGAAGTAGTTAAAGATGTCTTGGAAGATGTCAACCTAGAAGCAAAATATTTAGAGTTAGAAGTAACCGAAAGTATTTTAATGCAGGATAGGGGTAAAACAGCTTTAATTATCGATGAATTGTCCGAACTGGGAGTAAAATTTTCCCTAGATGACTTTGGCACTGGTTATTCATCTTTAAGTTATTTGAAAAAATTCCCTTTTCATACTATCAAAATTGACCAATCTTTTATTCGAGATTTAACAGTCAATCAACAAGATAGAGCTTTAATTGATGCGGTAATTACCCTTGGTAAAGGCTACAATATGCAAGTAGTGGCAGAAGGAGTAGAAACAGAAGTACAACTTAATATTTTAAAAGAATTTCACTGCGATATTATTCAGGGACGATGGCTGAGTATGCCGATTTCAGTTCCTGAGTTTGAAAAATTCGTTTTAAATTTTATCCATGCCATGAAAAAGTAAATATTAAACTACTATTCGCTCTATTTTTATCAAAAAAAACTTAATTTTCGTCCTTCAAAGACAACAATTGTTCGTTAATAGTTGCAAGATATACTTGAGCGGAATTTTCTTCCAAAATCCCCTTTCTCAGAGCATCCGTTATGGCTCCTTGCTCAGCTAAATAGAGCCTTCTTTTCAAGCTATTAATATATTTATCCTCAGTGATGCTTTTGCCACGCTGGTTGTAAATATCCCTTAATTCCCTCTCCCCTTGGGCAATCTTGGCTTGATAACTGGCAAAAATTTCTTCATAGAGAGAGCGAGAAAGACTGCCCGATTCTAGTAGATTATTTAACTCCTTTTGAGCTGCTTTAGAGGCAATGAGAGTTAGCTGTAGATTTTCGATAGTTTTTTTGAGGGGAGAAGGTTTAGAAAGTTCTAGTTTATTCACGAGCCAAGGTAAACTCAAACCTTGCCCGATGAGGGATATTAATACGGTACTAAAAACAATGGCAATTACTTGGGTTCTTTCTGGTAAGGTGAAAGGTAAACTAATGGCAAGAGCCATGGATAAAGAGCCTTTGACATTGCCTAAAATTAAGACGTGTTGCCATTTTATCGGAATAGGACGATCTAATCTTTTTAGTAAAGATAGGAGAGGATAAATAGATAACACCCTCCCCATCTGATAGCCAATGATAGCTAGAATGGCTAGGGGTAAGGTGGAGATTAGGGTTCGGGGTTCGATGACTATACCCACCAAAAGGAAAATAAAAGTATTTACTCCAAATCCAGCATATTCCCAAAAGTTGAGCAAAGTTACTTTGGTAGTGGCAGATATTTTTTTGAATCCTGAATCGCCGATAACCAGTCCCGCAATTACCACTGCGATCGCACTTGATACCTCTAACAGTTGACCAATTTGAAAAGTAACTAAAGAAACTGCTACCGTCAATAATATACCACTAAGGGCATCATCCAACTGTTGAAATAAACCCACACATAAATAACCCAAACCCCAACCCAATAAACCCCCACCGAGGAAGGCAATTAAAACTTGAGTAATACCATCCCCCACAGAAAAAGAACCCTGTAAATGTATTCCAGCGATAATATTTAGTAAGACAAGGGCAACCCCATCATTAAATAAACTTTCTCCCTCTACGATAGTGGCTAGTCGAGAAGGTACAGATACCGTACGAAAAGCGACAATCACCGACACTGTATCGGTAATAGTGAGAATAACCGCCATAGCTGCCACGGTAATCCAAGGTAAACCCATGGCTACTTGATAAAAAACAGCGGTGATGGTAGCAGCAATTAACACCCCTGGCACTGCCAAGACGGCAATAGGTTTGATGGTGCTTTTGAGACGACTAATATCAGTATTGATGGCAGCCTCAAAAATGAGAATGGGTAAAAATAGATTGAGAATAACATCAGGATTTAGGCTGACAAAATCGGGTAATGTCCCCTGAGTGACGATTAAACCAGCTAAAACTAATCCCACCACATAGGGGATTTTTAATTTTCTGCTCACTAGGGCGACAACGGTGGCAATGAGCAGTAAGATAATTAGAGCATTTACTAATCCCGTAATGTCAGCATTTTGGACAGGTAAGGATTCAATGTCAAATTCGGTAATAGTTTCAGCAATTATAAGGGATTTGAACATTGTAATGGAGATAAGTTGATGGAGTGATAGAAAAATATGGCAATGGGGGAATTAATTTTTAATTCTCTAGTAACCCAAGGGGGGGATTAATTTCTATTTTTTTATGGGTTAAGTCCACAATGGGGACAATTTCTGAAACAAAGGGAATTAAAACGGTTAATTCTTTGGGTTTTTTCTCTTTTACTTTTTTGCGCCGAGAAATGCGGCTAATGGTTTCAGGATTAACGGGGGCTTTGGTTTCTGGGGTTGGTTGTTTGTGGAGTCTGACTTCTAAAATTTCGTGGGCGGCACTAAAAATATCGATGACAACCCCTATATTTTCGCCATCTTGTTGGTTATATACTTCCATACCGATTAAGTCGGCAACGTGATATTCGTTTTCTTTTAGTTTGGGGCGATCGCCCTTATGTACCGAAAGTATAGCACCTTTTAAATTTTCCGCCTGAGTGCGATCGTTAATATCCTCGAGTTTTACTACATAAATATTTTTACCTGGAACTTTTCTTGATTTAATTAACTCAACCGCTTGGGGAGATGAGTGACTATTTATAATTAACCATCTTTGCCCGGGATTTTCAAACCTTTCAGGAAAATCCGTAGTAATATTTACCCTAACCTCTCCTTTCAATCCAGAAACACCAACAATAGTGCCAATTTCAATTAAATCATCAATATCCAAGCTCAACTGCTCCATCACAAACTATTTTTTTACCTTCACAATTTTAACCGATTAGGGAAGATCAAAAATTCTCCATTCCACCGCTCAAACCAAAAAAGACTACAATGAATAAGCCCAAGACCATCCTAATATTGAAATTTCCCATCAATTACTCAACCTTCTTCCCTATCCATAAAATAAAGTTTTATTGCAAAAGGTAAAGAATAAATTGCCAAAATCGGCAACTTCAGTAATGATCAATAGTGTTTAAAAGCATTTATACTAATCCGTTCTCAAATTTTATAAACAAAAAATGAATATTGTAGTAGTTGGTCTTTCCCACAAGACAGCCGCCGTAGAAATAAGAGAAAAATTGAGTATTCCGGAAGCAAAAATTGAAGAATCCATACAGCAACTGCTGAGTTACCCTCACATCGAGGAAGTAGCTATTATCAGCACCTGTAACCGTATGGAAATCTATGCAACGGTATTAGAAACAGAGCAAGGAGTAAAAGAAATTACTCAATTCCTCGCTGAAACAGGACATATATCCTTACCAGAATTACGCCGTCACCTCTTTATTTTGTTACACCAAGACGCTATTCGTCACCTAATGCGAGTATCCGCAGGATTAGAAAGTCTTGTACTAGGTGAAGGACAAATTCTTGCCCAAGTTAAGACTACCCACAAACTTGCCAATAAATACAAGGGCATGGGCCGACTACTCGATAGACTATTTAAACAAGCCATCAGTGCCGGAAAAAGAGTACGCACCGAAACTAACATCGGTACAGGGGCTGTGTCCATTAGTTCGGCTGCGGTAGAATTAGTTGATACCAAAGTTGACAATTTAGCAGACTTTAAAATTACCATCATAGGCGCTGGTAAAATGTCTCGTCTTTTAGTGCAACATCTCGCTTCAAAAGGTGTCAACGCCATCAATATTGTTAATCGCTCGGCAAATCGAGCCAAAGAATTAGCCCAAAAGTTCCCTCAAGTGGATTTAGCTATTTATCACCTTGATGAAATGATGGCAGTGGTAGAGACTTCTGATTTAGTATTTACCAGCACAGGGGCAACTGAGCCTATTTTAACCAAAGAGAATTTATCCCCCCTCAATGTGAATAATTCTCTGATGTTAGTAGATATTTCCGTGCCTTTGAATGTCGCTGGCGATGTAGAAGAATTGGACTTTGTTAAATCTTATAATGTAGATGACTTAAAAGCCGTTGTAGCCCAAAATCATGCTTCTCGTCGAGAAATGGCAAGGGAAGCCGAAGCCTTATTAGAAGAAGAGATTGAATCTTTTGAACTATGGTGGCAATCCTTAGAAACCGTACCTACCATCAGTTGTTTACGCACCAAAATTGAAGGTATCAGGGAACAGGAATTAGAAAAAGCCCTTTCTCGTTTGGGTAGTGAGTTTGGAGAAAAACACCAAGAAGTTATCGAAGCTCTTACCAGAGGTATTGTTAATAAAATTCTCCATGATCCTATGGTACAACTAAGAGCGCAACAGGACATTGAAGCCCGACGGAAGGCTTTAAACACTTTACAAACCCTATTTAACCTCGAAATTTCTGAACAATTCGGATAATTAACTACGTTAAAATTCCCCTTTTCTCCCCTTTTAAGGGGAGATGCCGTCAGGCAGAGGGGTTGTATTATTGGTATTTAATCAAAACTGAGTCTGGGGGATATTTTGGGGATGGAAAAACAATGTATTCCATTAAAGCGTAACTATTATTAATAGACCTATACTTATTAATAGACCTATACTTATTAATAGACCTATACTTTCGTAGCTCTGTTTGCACCCATGTTTTCCCCTTCCCGCAGACGTTTACCACGCCAAAATAATCTGAGGGGAGTTCCTTTGAAGCCCAATTGTTGACGGAATTGTTTCTCCATATAACGACGATAGCCTTCATCCAAACGTTTAGGATCATTGACGAATAAAGCTATACTGGGAGGCTTAACCGTTACCTGAGTACCATAATAGATTCTGCCCTGCTTACCTTGTCGGCTAGTGGGAGGAGAATGCCATTTAACTGCTTCTTCAATGACTTCATTAATAACAGAGGTACTAACCCTTTTACGATGTCCTTCGGCGGCTTTATCTACCAAATCGAGGATATTTTCTACCCTTTTTCCTGTCATGGCAGAGACAAAAATTCTTTCCGCCCAATCCATGAAGAAAAGGCGATCGTCTAACATTTTTTGATATTCATAGATGGTATGGGAATCTTTTTCCACCGCATCCCATTTATTCGCCACGATAATAGCGGCTCTTCCTTCCTCAATGATTCTTCCTGCTAGCTTTAAATCTTGCTCGGTGACACCATCTAATATATCAATGACAAAAAGAACCACATCCGCCCTTTTGATGGCTTTAAAAGCTCGGTTAATGCCGAAAAATTCTGCTCCATAATCAACGTTTTTCTTACGTCTGACTCCTGCGGTATCAATGAGACGATAGGTTGTTTCGCCCCGACGTACTATCATATCGATCGCATCTCGGGTGGTACCAGATACAGGGCTGACAATGGCTCTACTCTCTCCAGTGAGAGCATTTAGTAAACTAGACTTACCCACATTGGGACGACCAATAATCGCCACCTTAATTTCTTCTTCTTGGTCAATTTCATCCACAGGGGGAATATGTTTGATCAACTGGTCTAACATTTCTCCTGTACCATTACCATGGATTGCAGAGATAGGATAAGGCTCACCTAATCCCAAATTCCAAAACTCCGCCGCTTGGGCTAGTCCCTGATTTTCCGATTCACATTTATTAACAACCAAGACAATAGGAACATTTTGAGTTCTTAACCATGAAGCGATTTCCTCGTCCCCTGCCGTCAAACCAAACTTACCATCAACAACAAAAATAGCCGCTACAGCTTCACTAAGGGCTGCTTGGGCTTGTTCTCTGATGTAGGGTAAAAATTCCGTATCATCATCAAATACTAATCCTCCCGTATCTACAATCTGAAATTCTCTATCTTGCCAAAATCCGGGGCGATAGGTACGATCTCTAGTAATACCCGGCTCATCAAAGACGATCGCATCTTGTTCCCCCGATAAACGATTCACAAGGGCAGACTTACCCACATTGGGGCGCCCGATTACGGCAACAATAGGAAGCATAGCAGATTTAACGGTAAAAATAACCAACTTCTTATTATAACCTTTTATAAAACTTTTTATGTTAAGAAATGCAAAAATAGTTCATCCCTCGACGAACTCCCGTCGGTGACTATAATGGAGAGAGCCATAATATAAAAAATTTATTAAGGGGGATTTTCTTAATGGTTGCAACTCCCATAAAAACCGCAAAACGCTTAACAACTCAGGTGGAAAACATCGCCCCTGACACCACTACCATCCGCTCCCTTGATTGGGATAGAGATCGTTTTGATATAGAATTTGGTTTACAAAATGGAACTACCTATAACTCCTATGTGGTAAAAGGAGAAAAAAACGCTTTAGTAGATACCTCTCACGCCAAATTTAAACATCTTTATTTTGATGAGCTAAAAAAAGTAATTGATCCTCAAACTATCGATTATTTAATTATCTCCCATACCGAGCCAGATCACAGTGGTTTAGTCAAAGATTTATTAGAAATAGCCCCTGATATTACCGTCGTTGCTTCCAAGGTTGCCATCCAATTTTTAGAGGGCTTTGTTCACAAAGACTTTAAACGACAAATTGTTAAAAATGGTGATCAGTTAGACATCGGTAACGGACATATTTTTGAGTTTATCAACGCTCCTAACCTTCACTGGCCTGATACTATTTTTAGCTATGATCATGGTACAAATACTCTTTTTACCTGTGATGCCTTTGGTTTGCACTATTGCAGCGCTGATATATACGATCAGGATTTAGATGCTATTTCCCCAGACTATCGTTTTTATTATGAATGTTTGATGGGACCTAATGCAAGGTCTGTTCTTTCTGCCATGAAAAGAATGTCTGCCCTTGGGGAAATCAAAATGGTCGCCAATGGTCATGGACCTATCTTAAAACATAACGTTCAAGAATTATTAGATCGTTATCAGCGTTGGAGTAGCGAACAAAGCAAGGGAGAAAAAACTGTCGCTGTATTCTATATCTCTGATTACGGTTATAGCGATCGCCTTTCCCAGTCCATTGCTAAGGGTATCACCAAAACAGGCGTTACCGTAGAAATGATCGACATCAACGGCACCGACATCCACG
Organism: Cyanobacterium sp. IPPAS B-1200; assembly: GCF_001747005.2. NCBI lineage: Bacteria > Bacillati > Cyanobacteriota > Cyanophyceae > Chroococcales > Geminocystaceae > Cyanobacterium > Cyanobacterium sp. IPPAS B-1200. The sequence continues at coordinate 2,828,848 of NZ_CP182899.1, read as the reverse complement.
AAATACCCGAAATAGTGGGGCGTAGTGCGGGAATCGTCCTCGGAATGCCTCCCCTCAGCGACAACGGCGACATTGCCAACAAAGTGGGGGCTATCCTTGCCACCATCAATAGTAAGCAAATTTTTGGCTTATACGAGTCCTATGGCGGAGATGACGAACCCATTGACACCTTTTCCTCCAAACTATCGGACTTGGGCTTAAATCAAATTTTTGCACCCATCCGTATCAAAGAAACTCCCCACGAAATCACTTATCAAACCTGTGAAGAGTCAGGGGTGGATTTAGGGCAAGTTTTGACTAAAAAGACCAAAATTAGTAAAAGAAAAGCCTTAGACGTTGATTTAGATAAGGCTATGGGACGTTTGAGCGGGGGGTTATACATTATCACAGCCCAAAAAGGAGAAGAAACCAAAGGGGCAATGTTGGCATCGTGGGTGAGTCAAGCCAGTTTTGAACCCCCCGGATTTACCGTTGCTGTGGCAAAAGACAGGGCGATCGAATCTTTATTACAGGTAGAAGATACTTTTGTTTTAAATATCCTTGAAGAAGGTAAATATCAAAACTTAATGAAACACTTTCTCAAAAGATTTCCCCCTGGTGCAGATCGCTTTGAAGGGGTGAAAACCACCGTCGCCACCAACAAATCTCCTATTCTAGTAGATGCGCTCGCATATCTTGAGTGTGAAGTGGTTAGTCGTATGGATTGTGGAGATCATTGGATTGTCTATAGTAAAGTGACCACAGGCAGGGTTTCTAAATCTGACGCTTTAACAGCGGTACACCATCGCAAAGTAGGAAACTACTATTAAAAATCTTTCCTAAAACCAAAGATAAGTTATATTTCTGAGGTAAAGGTAAATTGTATTTCCACGGCAAGGGGTTTAAACCCCTTGTTATACTTATAACATGATTAGCCATTGAGTAATATTTGCTATTTTGTTAGATTTTAATAAAAAATAATCTCAATAATATAGCTATAGTACAATAAAGAAAATAGTAATTTAAACCACATTTAGAATAAAAAATGACTCAGACATTAACTGCAGAAAATCTTTTTCGTTCAGCTTATGAAAACCGCTACACTTGGGACAGTGATTTCCCTGGATATACCTGTGATATTACTTTAAAATCCAAAGAAGGTACTTTCACCGCTCAGGCAAAGATTGGGGCAGATCTCAAATTTGAAATCTCTGGCATCGAAAATGAGACTGTCAAAAAAGCCATGGAACAACAGTTATGGGAGATTACCATTCACCGTGTTAACCATAGTTTTGAAAAAAGTCATGGTGACAATACTTTCACCTTTGGAGAAAAAGATGAAAATGGTGCAGTGGAAATTTTAGTGGGTGGTGCATCCGAGGGCAACCGCTACAAGGTAAAAGATAACAATGTTTGCTTTGTGTATCGTCGCATGGGTAAGGGCATTGTTGCTATTAATACCTTTGGTTTATTAAACACCGATCACGGTTATCTTTCCACTGGGTATGATTCTGTTTATTTAGATGCAGAAACTTTACAACCAAGAGGGGCTAAAACTATCTTTAATGATACTTTTGAAAATGTTGATGGTTATTATGTTTTAACTAATCGCACTATTACCACTGAGGAAAATGGTGAGCCTGTAACTACTGAGTATCAGTTCTCTAATGTGGTTTTAGGCTAGTTTTGGTTCTGTTTAAGTAAATTACCCCGTTTTACCTATCATAGGCGGGGTTTTTTATCTTTTTGCACTTTTGTTACAAGTATAAAGTGCGATCGCCCTTATTTATAAATTTTTAAACTCTTCCCAATCAAGATCAAGTTGGCGAATAATTTTTCTTAAAGTGCCTAATTTCAAATCTTTATTTCCCCAATCAGGAATTGATACTACGACTTTATTACTAGGATTGTACCATTTACGATGAGAACCTCCTCCCTTTCTGGGAATTTCTTCACATCCCATCTGTTTTAATTTTTTGATAACTTCTTTATATTTCATCAAGCCGAAGTCGGAATTAAAGTTTCCGTCCAAATAAGACTAGATTCCATAATAGGATTTAAGAAAGAAGGTAAAGGTTTATTTAACTCTTGATAGGCTTCAATTAATGCTGATAAAGCATCAGAAACATGGGGAATAACTTCATCTAATGTATCGGCTTCGGTGATTAAATCAGGTAACAAAGGGCAAGTTACGGTATAACCTCCTTCTGGTTGCGGTTCTAAGATTAGTGGTAGCTTATATATATTGCTCATCATTCCAGCATTGACTATTTAACCTCATCTTATCACAAGGGATAATTGAAGGATTTAGATTGATCTCACCTTTGGTAAAAGTATAAAGTGCGATCGCCCTTATCTATGAACTTTTGAATTTTTTCCATTTATTTCCCCCATAATTGGGGGATTCAGTCAGGAATCATATTCTTTAACTGTCTTCTGTTTTCTTTCTGCGGGTAGTGGTTTTTTTCGCCGTAGTTTTTTTGGTAGTAGCCTTTTTCCTCGTGGTAGTTTTCTTTTTGGCGGGGGCTTTATCCTTGAGTAATAACAAAGCCTTATCTAAACTCATACTTTCAGCAGTTTCCCCTTCAGGTAACTTGACGTTGGTTTTGCCATGTTTGAAATACACCCCATAAGGGCCATCATAAATATTAATGGGTTGTTCATCATCGGGATGGTTGCCCAATTCTCTTAATGGTTTTTTTGTACTTCCTGCACTGCGTCCCCTACCTCTTTTTGGTTGAGCCAAAAGTTCTAAAGCCCTTTCAAAAGAAATAGTTAAAAGATCGTCTTCTTTTTTGAGGGAGCGATAATCTTTACCGTCTTTACCTTGATCATGAACTACATAAGCTCCAAAGCGCCCCAGACTTGCTTTAACAGGCTTTCCCGTCTCTGGATGTTCTCCTAGGGTACGGGGTAAGGAAAGATAGGACAAGGCCATCTCTAGGTCAATGTCTTCTAACAGAGTACCTTTGGGGAAAGAGGCTGTTTTAGGTTTTTTGGCTCTGCCTTCGGGGGTGTCTCCCAATTGTACATAGGGGCCATAAGTGCCGATTAAGAGATATATGGGTTTTTCTGATTCGGGATCATGTCCTAATACTTTAGGCCCTTCGATTTTTTGTTTTAACAACATCTCCACCTGTTCGGGATGGAGGTCGGAGGGGGTTAATTCTTCGGGGATGGAGGATTTTACTAGATCATCTCCTCTTTGGGCTTCTAGGTATGCGCCAAAACGCCCTATTTTGACTTGTACGTCAAGATTTTCTAGGTAGATGGCTTTGGCTTGGCTAGGATCAATTTCTGTTTCTCTGGTTTTAACTTGATTTTGTAATCCTAAATCTCCTAAATAAAATTGTTTGAGATAGGGAAGCCATGGGGTTTGTCCTGTGGCAATTTCATCAAGGCTTTGCTCCATTTTGGAGGTGAATTTGGTATCTACTAATTCCTCAAAGTTTTGTTCTAGTAAACTGACCACAGCAAAGGCGGTAAAGGTAGGTATAAGAGCTTTAGAGCGTAGTTGGGCATAACCTCGATCAATGATGGTGCTGATAATACTGGCGTAGGTACTAGGGCGCCCTACTCCTTCGGTTTCGAGGGTTTTAACGAGGGATGCTTCGGTATAACGGGCAGGGGGTTGCGTTTGGTGGTGAACTACGTCTAATTCTTTGCAATTGGGGCGATCGCCCTGTTTGAGGTTGGGCAAGATTACTTCTTGGTTTTCCAGCGCTGCTTCGGGATCGTCTGAACCTTCTACATAGGCACGGAAAAAGCCAGGGAAGTCGATTCTTTTACCAGAGGAGCGAAAAACAGCATCTTCTACCTGAATGTTAACGGCAATTTGGGTTAACCTCGCTTCTGCCATCTGGGAGGCGACGGTACGTTTCCAGATCAAATCATAGAGGGCTAGTTCTCGATCTCTCAAGCCTGTTTCTTTGGGTAGGCGGAAGGTGTTACCTGCTGGGCGGATAGCTTCATGGGCTTCTTGGGCACCTTTACTTTTGGTTTTATATTGTCTTGGTTTAGGACTTAAATACTCCTTACCGTACATTTGTTCTACACAGGCACGGGCAGCGGCAACAGCCTGATCTGATAGATGGACGGAGTCGGTACGCATATAGGTAATGTAGCCGTTTTCGTAGAGGCTTTGGGCGATACGCATAGTATCTTTTGCCCCTAATCCCAATTTGCGGTTGGCTTCTTGTTGCAGGGTGGAGGTGGTAAAGGGGGCGTAGGGTTTTCTGGTGGTGGGTTTTTCGTCGGTGTCGGTGACTGTCCACGGTTTACCTTCTAATCTGTCCTTAAGGGCGATCGCCTCTTGTTCATTTAAAACCGTTACTTTTTTACCCTTGATCAACTCCCCCGTATTAGGATCAAAATCGCTTCCTGTGGCTAGTTTTTGCCCCGCCAAGGTACTTAATTTTGCCTCAAAGTCATTTTTTTCATGATTCAACAACGCCTTAAGATCCCAGTAGGAAGCACTATTAAAAGCCCTTCTCAACCTTTCCCTTTGCACCAAAAGACGCACCGCCACGGATTGCACCCTACCTGCGGATAAACCACGGGCAATTTTTTTCCATAGCAAGGGAGAGAGGGTATAACCCACTAAACGATCTAGGATACGACGGGTTTCTTGGGCATGAACCAAATTTTCATCAATATCTCGACAGTTAGACAAAGCCTTTTGGATAGCTTCCTTAGTAATTTCATGGAAAACCATCCTTTTAATAGGCACTTTAGGCTTAAGTAACTGTAACAAATGCCAACTAATACTTTCCCCTTCCCTATCTTCATCCGTCGCCAAAATTAACTCATCAGCACCCTTCAAAAGTTTTTTTAATTCCTGTACCTTCTTATTTTTTCCTTTGGGAATTACATAAATAGGCTCAAAATCATTTTCCACATTTACCCCTAACCTAGCCCAATCATACTGTTTATAATCAGCAGGAATTTCCTCCGCCGAGGAAGGTAAATCTCGAATATGCCCCATGGATGCTTCTACAATGAAGTCCTTGGGTAGATAATTACGGATTGTTTTTGCTTTAGTGGGTGACTCGACGATAACAAGGGTTGACATAGAAAATTATTTAGTCTCTCTTACTTTGCTACTATACCTATACTTTTATTATTAGCATAGTATGTGATTTCTGATTTTTTTTGATGGAACCGCAGGAAGAAATAATTAACATTAAGTACGTTAGAGTTAAAAGCCATTCTAAAATAAATAATTGTTTGCTTAGATTTACGATACTATGTCATCAATCGACAAAGAAGGTTAGCACAATAATCTATCAACAATTAGACGCAATGATGATATTGCTTCTTAAGTTTACTGTTATTTTGAACTCAGTATTTATCCTTCATCTTATCCCGAACTCAGGTTAGGTAAGATAAAATAGTAGTGAGAAAACTTATTGATTTGATAGTATTATGACAATTCAAGTGGGAAAAAAAGCACCAGATTTTATGGCTACGGCGGTGGTTGACCAAGAATTTAAAATGCTAAAACTGTCTGACTATCTTGATCAATATGTTATTCTGTTTTTTTATCCCCTCGATTTTACCTTCGTTTGTCCAACTGAAATTATAGCTTTTAGCGATCGCCACGAAGAATTTGCCAGTTTCAATACAGAAATATTAGGAGTGTCTGTAGATAGTGAATTTGCCCATCTTGCATGGATTCAAACTGAGCGGAAACAAGGAGGTATAGGGGATATAAATTATCCTTTGGTATCTGACCTCAAAAAAGAAATTAGCACCGCCTATAATGTACTAGAACCCGAAGCAGGAATCGCTCTGAGAGGCTTGTTCATTATTGATCCTGAAGGTATTATTCAATACATGACTATCAATAACTTTTCCTTCGGGCGCAGTGTGGATGAAACCCTAAGAGTATTAAAAGCAATTCAGTATGTGCAATCTCACCAAGACGAAGTATGTCCTATTGACTGGCAAGAAGGAGATAAAACTATGGTAAATGATCCTGTTAAATCTAAATCTTACTTTGCTTCTATGGCGGATAAATAGAGCAGAACAAAAAATGTTAATAGATGGAAAGTACCAAATGGTGGGCAATGCCCACCCTGAAGATTTTGTGTTTCAGTTTCAACGTAAACTTAAGCCATCATACAGAAAATTTAGAACTGATTAAGAAAACGTAAATCGCTATTGTACAAACGGCGAATATCGTCAATTTTGTGAAGAATCATGGCAAATCTTTCTACCCCTAAACCAGCAGCAAAACCGCTGTATTCCTCTGGATCATAACCGACGGCTTTAAGTACATTAGGATCAACCATACCACAGCCCATGACTTCTAACCATTTACCTTGCCATTGTACATCAACTTCCGCCGAAGGTTCGGTAAAAGGGAAGTAACTAGCACGAAAAACTGTGGGTAAATCATCCCCAAACATCTGTCTCAAAAATTCCTTGATAGTGCCTTTTAAATCGGTAAAAGTAAGGTTTTTACCAATGGCAAGGACTTCTATTTGATGGAATACCGCTGAATGGGTGGCATCTACGGTGTCACGGCGATACACTCTCCCAGGGGCAATAATATTGATGGGAGGCTCGTGATTTTCCATGTATCTAATTTGCACCGAGGAAGTATGGGTACGTAAAAGGCTACCATCTCCAAAGTAGAAGGTGTCTTGCATATCCCGTGCAGGATGGTCGGGAGGAGTGTTTAGAGCTTCAAAGTTGTAATAATCACTTTCGATTTGAGGCCCTTGGGCAACAGTGTAACCTAAGCCCACAAATATATCAATTACCCTGTCGATAGTGCTTTGGAGGGGATGGGATTTTCCTAGAGGTTTACTTACCCCCGGCATGGTGACATCGATGGTTTCTGAGGCGATTTGGGCTTGAATTTGTTGTTGTTGTAATTTTTCTTGTTGTTGGGTAAGGCTATTTTGAATTTTGTCTTTAATTTGGTTGGCAACGGCACCGACAACGGGGCGCATTTCGGGGGAAAGTTTGCCCATACCCTTTAATATTAATGATAGTTCGCCTTTTTTTCCTAGGTAGGCTACTCTTAATTCTTCTAATTTTTTTAAATTATCGCTATGGGCGATCGCACTTTGGGCTTCTTTCTCAAGGGTTTGTAATTGAATTTCAATTTCTGTTGCCATCTTTTTTTCATTCTCAGGTGTCGTTAATTTATTATTACTCAAAACATACCCTAGGACAATTGAATTGATCATGGATAATTATTTGATTCAGTACCCAAAATCTAATATCTAAACACCTAATTAACCCCTAACTCTTGCCTCATAGCTAATACTTCCTTTCTTTGGGTTCAAACATATTAATAACTACGGGCATATAGTCAATTTTTACCCCTTCAGGGTGATGGTAGGCAAGGGTATGTTGTAAAAATTGTTGGTCATTGCGTTGGGGAAAGTCTTCCCGTGAATGGGCTCCTCGGCTTTCTTGTCTTTGGATGGCGGAGGTAAGAATCATTTCCCCCACTACCATGATATTTTTTAATTCGAGGGCTTCGATTAACTCTGTATTCCAACAGTTGGATTTATCATCAAGGAAAATTTTACTATACAAGGACTTGAGTTCTTGAATTTTATCTAATCCTTGCTGCATTGTATCTTGAGAGCGAAACACGCCACAATGTTCCGTCATGGTATCTTGAAACTGTTGCCTTAAGTCATTTATCCTTATATCTCCCCATTGATTAAGTAAACAATGGATTCTGGCTTGGGCGGTTTCTAAATAGGGTATTTCGTTGATGGTGGGAAACTCTCTATTTTGCACATAAAGTGCGATCGCCCTTCCCGTTTTTCTGCCATATACCACGCATTCCAACAACGAATTACTGCCCAAACGGTTGGCACCATGTACCGATACACAGGCACACTCCCCCGCCGCAAAAAAGCCTTCTACGAGGGTATTTGCATCCTGACGCACTCGCCCATCAGTGTTCACAGGAATTCCCCCCATGCAATAATGGGCAGTGGGGCGCACGGGCATGGGCTCATGCACCGCATCAATGCCTACCAAACGATGGGCTTCTTCCCAACAAAAAGGCACACGACTCATAATTTTTTCCTTGCCCATGTGAGTCAAATCCAGATGTATATAAGGCCCCCCTGCACTGCCATCGCTGTGGATACCCCTCCCCGCCCGAATCTCTTTCACAATAGCCCTAGAGGTGATGTCACGGGGGGCGAGTTCCATTTGATTGGGGGCATAGTTTGCCATAAATCTTTCCCCCTCGCTGTTGCGTAAATAAGCGCCTTCTCCCCTCACTGCTTCGGAGATTAAAACCCCCACAGGATATAACCCCGTGGGATGAAATTGGACAAATTCCATGTCTTCCAAGGGCAACTGGGCGATCGCACACATTCCCAAACCATCCCCCGTAGAAGCATAATCATTGGAAGTAGTATTAAAAACCCGTCCATAACCCCCCGTGGCAAACATCACCGCCTTAGCCCCGACTACCTGCACATTACCATCATCAATGTTAAACATTACTACTCCTTTGGCTTCCCGTTGCCCATCACCTGAAGCCTTTTCTTCCAAAATCAAATCCATCACATACCATTCATCGTATATCTGGACCCCAAAACGCCGTAAATTATTTACCAACTCATGTAAAATAGCATGACCTGTTTTATCAGCTGCATAACAGGTGCGCTTGTGAGAATGCCCTCCGAAAGCCCGTTGGGCAATTTTTCCATCTTCTAAACGGGAAAATAACACCCCCAAATGTTCCAACTCAATAATTACTTCGCGGGCTTCCTTGGTTAAATATTCCACCGCATCTTGATCCGCTAAATAGTCTGAACCCTTGACAGTATCAAAAGCGTGAGCTTTCCAATCATCATTAGGATCAACATTTTGCAAACTTGCCGCAATGCCTCCCTGTGCCGCCACAGAATGGGAGCGAATGGGGTGAGTTTTTGCCACCAAAGCCACATCTATATCTTGATTTTGCTTTTTGATTTCCAACGCCGCCCGACAACCTGCCAAACCACCACCGATAATAATGACATCATGCTGTAACATAACCAAACCTGAGTAAACATCACTATTTCTATGGTGTGATAGTTATGGAGAAATGTACTATTTTGATTACAATTCTTTGTATTTTGTTTTAAAGTTATAACTATATTTCGCAAATATACAAAGAAAAGTATTTGTATCACATATGGATTCAGTAAGAGACACACTAGAAAGTAAGTGCAGTGAAAGCTAACAAGTTATTTTACTTTATCCTTTAATATAGCTTGTCTAGTGTCATCATCATTGATGATTAAATCCACTTGTAGATAATGGGGAGGTAAATGGGGTAATAACTCTGACCATTCTATGGCGGTGATACCTGCTTCAACTTCTATGCCTTCCCAGTAGGTTTGTAGGTGGAGTTGCTTAATCTCTGGAGGGGCAAGGCGATATAAATCGATGTGATAGAGGGGTAAACGCCCTTCTAAATATTCATTTATTAAGGTAAAAGTGGGCGATGAGATCGCACTTTCGATACCCAAACCGGCCCCTAACCCTTGAATAAAAGTAGTTTTACCAGCACCCAAATTTCCCCGTAATAAAATGACACTATTGGGGTTTAAATCTTGGGCTACCTTTTCCCCTAACTTTCTTGTTTCCCACTCATTCGCTAATAAAATAATTTTCTCACCCATTATTTTTGTCCATAAATACTAAGAGTTTATTGTGAAATTTCCTTGGTTAATTGTCAATAATAATTACGGGAATAAGACTATTTTCTAATACATTTTGAGATACGGAACCCATTAATATATCTCTATGAATATTCCGTTTACCCATCACAATTTCCGACACCCGAAAATCATCAGCAACCCTTAAAATTGTTTCTGGAATTGAGCCTTCCCTCACTAAAAATTGATAATCTATATCTGCTAAAATTTGACCCAAAACTGATTTTAAAGTATCGATATTAGAAGATATATCACTTTGTATAACGTGTAAAACTATCACCTTACTATCACTTCTTCTCGCCATTTCTGCTGTTTTAGTTAATACCCCTTTACCTTCCACAGAATCACTAATGGCAGTCAACAACACAATTTTATTATCCATCATCACCTTAGTAGGATCAACCTCCCCTCTTTGTAATAAACGAGGGGCAAAAGTTGGAATAGCCCAAGCCCCAAGGGGTGCAGTTATTAAAATCGATAAAGCTGCGATCGCCAATATTTCCTCACCACCATCAATGCCCAAGCCCAAAGGAATAGCCCCCACCGCTGCCTGTACGGTAGCTTTGGCTGAATTAGCGGGGAGTAAAAACAATCTCTCCTTACCATTCCAATTACTGCCCCATGTGGATAAATACCACCCCAACATCCTACCCACCAAAGTACCCATCAAAATTATTACTAAACCAACCCCTAAAGTATTGCCTAATATATCCAGTTGAATATTTGCCCCCAATAGGACAAAAAGGAAAATTTGAGCAACTTTCCAAAGACTATCAAATCCTTGTCTTAATCTTCTACCCAAAGGGGGTGCAAACTCAATCAAGAAAAATCCACCGCTCATCACGGCTAAATAACCCGAAAAGAATGGATATTCACTAGCCATTAATACTAAAAATAAAGCAAAACTCGCCGTAATAAGAGTATCGTAAACAGCACTAGAAGATACTTTTTTAGTTACTAAAATAAATACTAAAAATTTAGCCAATAACCAACCAAAAATAAGACCTAAAATAATTTGTAAAAATAGCTGAAAAGGCAATAATTGTAAAGAACTTAAATTAAAATCTGCTCCTGTAGAAAAAAGAGCAATTAATAAACTAAAAATCAATAACAATAAAACATCTGATAAAGCACTTCCTGTCAAAATAGCGTCAGGAATACCTTTTTTTACTCCCCAGCCCAAACTCTTGAGTTTTAACATCCCCGGCACAATTACCGCAGGAGATTCCGCCGACAAGAGACAGCCTAAAAGTAATCCCGTAGGCAAATCAAAACTTAAAAGATTCATGGCTAAAAAAGTAATAGCAATCATCTCACAAATAGCTGGTAAAAACCCTAATCTGAGGGCTACACTGCCTTGCTCTTGCAATTTTTGACGATCCAATCCCAATCCTGCTTTCATCAAGATAATCATCACAGCAAGAGTTCTAAAAGCACTGGCCGATTCGAGGGCTGATTCAGTTAAAATATCAACACCCTGTGAGCCGAGAATAATTCCAATTAATATCATTCCCACTAAACTAGGAATTTTGAGTTTATTAACGATTTCTCCTGCAAAAAAACCAAGGATTAAAATTAAGACATAATCTAAAAGCATTTAGGACAATAATTAGATATTATTTTATCGAATATAGCACTCTCACATTACCTTTAAAAATTTTTATATATAGTCAATAACTTTTTGTTTCTCTTAAAGTCGAGTAAACTGTTGTGGTTCTAAAATGTACGGGATGAATGTTATTCAAACCTATTTTTGTTGTCAAAACTTTCCCACTAGTCAGCGAATGATGGTCATTTTTTTGTGTTTACTACTAAAATACATTAAGATTTAAGTAACGATAAGTAACGATATTTTAAGAAATTTTGTTTAATAATACTTTTTTAACCCAAATAAGTTCATACTTACCTTCGGCGATGGGTGCAGTGGCACAATATCAGCAAGGGGTATGGCGGGATGAGGAAAAGCGTCAAAGTATTCTCATTTTTTTTGCTTCTGCTTTCCTTGTTTCCATTCCCGTTTTTTTTCAGGCACCTTTAGTCCGCACTTTTCCTGTTTTTAGTTTAATTTCTACTTCAGTTTGGGTTTTTTTTGGTTTAAAATTGCGATCGCACGCTAAAACCCATTTATGGGGAGACATCATCATCGGCTTTAGCTGGAGTTGGTTATGTGGCTCAATTTATTGGGGGTGGTTGCGATGGACTCCTGCTATTCATATTCCCATCGAAGCCATTGGCTTACCTTTTGCCCTTTGGGGTATTTGGCGCGGTTGGGGCTTAATCGGCAATTATTTTTATCTTGGCTCATTGCTTGGCACTGCTATCACAGATTTATACTTTTATATTGTTGGTTTGATTCCCTATTGGGTAGAAATCATGGATAGTGATCCTAATTTGATTAAACCTATCTTACAAGGGGCGATCGCCCAAGTCAATACCCCGTGGGGAATAAGTTGGGCTATTCTACTAGCAAATATCCTCCTAGCCATTAGTCTCTATGCCCTTCAACAGAAAAAACTCCATCATCTTGCTTTTGCAGGGGCAGTATTAAGCACCATCATTACCGATGGATTATTTTTAGTGGCTGCCTACTTCGGAGTTGGGGGTTAAAATTGTATATGTATTTTTATTTATGTAATTCTTGATGTAGTACGGTTAGTATTTACACTTAATTACCTACCAAATACATTTGTTACCCTAAACACAAAATGATCAACTCGGTATTCTAAGATACCTAGTTTTGTAGTTTTATCTAGGTAAGAAACCTATAGTTAGGTTAAAATTTGTTAACGAAAATTAGACAAATATAACGATGTTCATTTACGATAATTCTAGTAAATTATAAATAAGCAATTAATTACATTTGAAAGAGGTTATCCGATATGAAATTTTGTCTAAAGTGTAAAGGTAGCGGTAAAATTTTAGAAAGAAGACTATCAGACTACATAAACTCTTTCGATTATTACCCTGCTGTTTGTCCTGATTGTGAAGGACAAGGAATTAAGGCCCAAAAATCACATAAATAAATTGAGGTACTTTGTTAAAGCCATTATTTCGATTTCTGAAGAATTATTAATAGTAAGACTTGTGATATTAACACTAAATAGAGGTAGTTGAATAATTAACGACTACCTCTGTTTCTTTATTTTATAAAGCACTAATATTCCATTATTTTTGTCAATACTCACCCTCATTTATCTTTTTTATATAGCTTATTTTTTTTGCTTATAGCGTTTTTTATAATTATGAGATACATTCATTATTCTCAAGTCCCCCTTATTAAGGGGGATTTGGGGGGATCATCTTGTACTCTGTAACCACGATAATTGCTATATCTAGTTATTTGATAATCTCTTTTAAATTATCTACGGCGATTTTTACAAAGGGTAATAGCTAATTTAATCGCAGATTTCATACTTTCAGGGTTAGCAATACCTTTTCCTGCGATGTCAAAAGCAGTACCATGGTCGGGGGATGTACGGATAAAGGGTAAACCGATGGTAGTGTTGATGGCTTGATCAAATGCCATGGCTTTAACGGGAATTAATCCTTGATCATGGTAAAGTGCTAGGAAAGCATCCGCTACGCTAATATATCCATTGTTATACCATGCTTGAAAGGGTTTTACCCACATGGTATCGGGGGGTAATAAGCCCATAAGTTTGGCGGGGGCATAATTTTTTTGAGCATCATTAAACCAATCTTGTAGCCATTCTTTTTCCTCTGTGCCTAGTTTGCCGTCTTCACCACTGTGGGGATTTAGCCCGGCGATCGCAATTATGGGTGTATCTAAGTTAAAATCTTTTTTGAGGGTATCTAACAATAACTCTAACTTAAGGGTCATTAACTCAGCATTAAGAGTGCTAGAAACCTGATTTAGGGGAATATGGGTAGTGGCTAAAAGAGTTTTTAAAATCCAGCCTGTGCGAGGAGATTTACCCACAAACATCATGCCAAATTTGTCGGTGTGGGATTTGAGCGCCAAAACTTCTGTTTGCCCGGGATAATCATAACCTGCTTTTTGCCATAAATATTTGGCAATGGGGGCGGTGACTATGCCTTCAAATTTACCCTCTAGGGTGAGTTGAATTGCTTTTTCAAGGTATAAAAAACTAGCTTCTCCCGTTTGTGCATTTCCTTCTCCCCAAGAGCCTTGGAGGGGGTACGATACATCAATAATATCAAAATTATCAGGATGTGCTAAGTTAGTGACATGGGAAAAACTATGGTAGGTATGTTCTAGCCAAGGGCGATCGCCTATAATCGTGATATTAGCATCTTCAGTAATAGAAGAATCAGCTAAGGCTTTGAGGATAACTTCTGGGCCAATTCCCGCAGCATCTCCCATGGTTAAAACCAGATTAACTTTGTTGTTGTTAATATTCAAAATACTATAAGGATATAAAATAACAAAAATCGAAAAATCTCGTCTATGTAGCAGAAATTAATAATTCAGAGCAAAATTCTCCTTAACAATTTCGGACAAATACTCTGAAGACTATTATAAGTTTTTTCTTTGCTTTAAATATGCAATGGCATCTTAAGGAAATTAATCCAATGGTTATAAGAAGAAACTCTCAAAATATCTATCTCACCCCCTCAGCTTTTAAGCTCTTTTCCTAGAAATTATTTATGGATGCTTTTTTAAGCCCCATTGTTAATTATTCAAAAAAAAAACTAACCATTATTTTTCTCCCCTTTACTATTCAGATTCAATGATTCAAGTGTTAGCAGTTATCTCCGCCGCCGCCTCTGGAGGCTTTCGTCTCGGTTTACCCCTTCTCATCATCGGTTTAGCCAATGTAGATAAACTTTGGTCAGAAATACCTCTACTAAATCGCATTCAGCCTGAAGTGTTACTCGCTATTTTAGTATCCGTAACTATTTTTGAAATCCTCGGCACAAAAAGAATGATTGGCTTAAGGATAATTCAAATTATTCAGCTTATACTTAGCCCTGTGGTAGGGGCAATTTTAGCGGTGGGGGCGGCTAATTGGACAAATTTAGAGTATGTGCCTTTGTGGATAATTGCTGTTACGGGGGGGTTATTTGCCCTTGTATTGAGATTTGTTTTGGTGGGTTTATTTTTTCGTTGGGGAAAAATGCCTATCATATTAACGGTTTCAGAGGATATATTAGCGATGATACTCGCATTACTTGCCCTCACTTCCCCTGAAAATGGGGGATTAATTGCCATGTTATTATTACTCCTTGCCCTGCGTATCTCGTCAGAATGGAGACAGTGGCAAAAGCAACGAAAATTACCCTTAGAAAATCTTACAATAAACCCCGATAGCGAATAAATAGAAGAATTACAGCCCAAGAGCCAAGACAAACTTTAACGGCCACTAAAATGTTTAAAATAGGGATAATTCCGCCACTAGAAAGGCTTCCCATTTGCCCATAGGGTAATTCTCCCCCCATGAGGGTTATGACGGCAAGAATAATAAAAATTAGTACAGAAACTTTTTCGATAATAGCAACACGCCATTTTTGATAAATTTCCTCTAACATTTCCCATGGGGATGTAATGGCTACAAGGGCGATCGCCGTTCCTCCTGCCACCCCTGCAGCAAATCCACCCCCGGGGCTAAGATGTCCTCTCAAGGCTAGTTCTATGGCCACCAGAGTGGCAATGGTTGCCCCTAAACGGGCTAATACCACAGAGGGTTGATCGGTAAATTGATAAACTACTTGGGTAGGGGTTTCATTGGAGAGCAAAAAAGTAGCTCCCAAAATGGCGATGGTGAATACTACCACCTCAAAAACTGTGTCATACAATCGATTACGAAAAATTACCCCTGATACGGAGTTGGTGACTCCAGAGTCTTGGATAATAGTTTCCATAATGCTTAATTCTCCTATTTCAGCAACGGCTGTGGAGGTAAATAGCATTTTTAAAAATAGAGCGAATCCTGCTAATAAATACAGTATTTTCATAAAGGGTTTTGGTGAAAGTGAAATAATGGCAAAAGTTTAGTCCTCAAAATATTACCACTATTGCTTATTTCCTATCTAAACAATAAACATTATTGAAATTAAGCTATGCTATGATTTTATTTTACAAGGAAGAGCCATTTTTTAGTGAGTCTTATGTATTAGTTATATTTATAAGGAGATAACTAAATATTTATCTTGAAATTTGGCTCCCTTAACGGGTTGCCCCTTCAATGGTGGTGGTAAAAAGATGTTACGGCGTTGATCTCCTGCTTCGATGGTAATTTCTGGGCCTGATTGGCTTAGTTTTACTTGTTTTTTGGCGAAGCCTGGCAGAAATACTTTTACTTCCCTTTTACTGGTATCAATTTCTAAGGGTTTAGGGGCTTGACGGGCATTTTCTTGAAAGTCGGGCAGCAGCGCCATAATGCTATTCCAATCTTGGTTCGTGGTTTGGGGAATGGGGTTGATGGTGAGGGGATGAAATTGGGCGGTAATTTCGGGGGTGTTCGTGCTTTGATTTAGTAAGACTCCCCCTACGGTTAAACCGATTTGTTGCGCTCCTCCCCATAAATAAAGGGCAGAGGCGATCGCAGTGGGTTGATCATTGGTAACTAAAAAGGCGGCTACCCTAGAGGGGTTATGAACAGCTTTTTTTCCATTTTCTAACAACTCATTGGCTTCGTTGGTGGGTTGGGAGGCAAAGTTGTCGGCGTTCCAGGAGACATTTAATACGGCACTGCTAACGGGTTGAATGAAGGGAGAGAGTCCTTTTACAATGTCGGAATTTGCTAAAATGTCACGCATACGGCGAACGTACCAGCTAAGGGTGTCGGGAATACCGAACATTCTCAGACAACTAAGGGCGTTTTTGCTATCAAAAATAATTATGTCATACTGTTCATCTTGTTCCTGAAGATAGTTTAGTGTTAGGGCCTCATCCATACCGGGTAAAAGGCTAAGTTCTGATCCATAAATATTTTTAAGTATGGGCGATCGCAAATATTTTTTTTCTAATTCTTCAACTTTTTCCCAACTATCTTCTAATAATTTACTACTATGAAGGCGAATGGCGTTTAAATTGGGGACAATTTCCGTTACTTCTTTACCTACATCTTTCCCCAGTAGAGCAGAAAAGCAAGGGCTAGAGTCTTGCACTGCTAATAATACTTTTTTTCCCTGTTGTGCATATGAATGGGCAGAGGCGATCGCCATTGTGGTTGAACCTACACCGCCTTTTCCTAAAAAAGTTAAAATAAAAGCCATTATAAAAGTAGTAAATAATCAATAATGTGGATGAATACATTGTAGGACGTTCGATGAACGTCCCCTTGCCTGATTTATTGAACTAAGACAACTTCATCTTCAAAAAACCAACCAGTGGTAGCATCAGGAAACTCTACAAATACACCCACGCCACTACCATCAGTCATTTTAAAAGATTTAATAGTTGCCGCTTGTCCTTGTTTTACTTTTTCGACAATCTCAGGGGATACTTTTTCTCTTAGGCGACAGATTTTTACCTTTTGTCCAACTTCCATAAAAATTTTTATACCGTAGTTTGAATTAACAACTCTTAATTTTATCGGAATTTGGCAATCTTTAGCCCTTGTTTTAAGAAGACTACTTATTAAGGAAAATAAACTATCCTATCTCAAATAACCTTTTTTTGTCACTTTCCGAGAAAAAAGTGGCAAGATAAAAAGATAGTAAAAATGAAAAGCAGTTATGGCAATGGATATAGCGGAACAAATTAGGCAACACTTACCTCGAAATCCCACAAAAACAGTTCCCCTCATTGATGATTATTGTTCGTTTTATCGTTCTTTATTTTCCGATGTGCGTAATTATGAATATTTTAAATATTTACACTTAGGATTAATTTCGACAGTCAAAAGAAAATCTTTGCCGGGAATAAGTAAAATTGTTAATGTTTCCTCTCAAGGTTTGCATCATTTTCAGGACTTACGCAAACCATAATAACTACTAGACTAAAACTCTGATGTATTAAGCCTTGCAACAATATTAGTACATTATGACTATTGCTTGAAAATCTGATGCTGATAAAATAAGTTTTATAGCTGAGGAGGCTACAAGGCACTCACAAGGCAGATTGGACAAGGAAAATAGTCCTCATACCTTGACGATAATAAGAGTGTTTCTGAGGAAATAAAGAGGTTTACTCTTCTAATTGTTCTTGAAAAAGGCATATTTCACTTAGCCATTTTATGGCATCTA
This sequence comes from Cyanobacterium sp. IPPAS B-1200, assembly GCF_001747005.2. Lineage (NCBI taxonomy): Bacteria > Bacillati > Cyanobacteriota > Cyanophyceae > Chroococcales > Geminocystaceae > Cyanobacterium > Cyanobacterium sp. IPPAS B-1200. The sequence continues at coordinate 2,811,008 of NZ_CP182899.1, read as the reverse complement.
GACCCATAGAAAAATCACTATATCTACGGTGGGATCTTGATTTTTCGTATATGGATTGAAGTTATCAACTAGTCACCAAAAACGCTTATTTTGGCTATTTAGCGATGTTTTGAGCTATTTTATTCTACCGCAACCCGAGGAGTAAATGATCTCTAGTAATGGAATTTATCTTAATGCCGGGAGGCGGAATTGAACCGCCGACACGAGGATTTTCAGTCCTCTGCTCTACCAACTGAGCTATCCTGGCTTAAATTTGACACTCATATAGTTTAACGAATATTTTAAAAGTTGACAAGGTTTTTATTACTTTTTTTTGATTTCAATCTAACATAACGTTTTAGAATCTTCTTTGGAGTGTATTCCCTGTAAAGTTTTCGCATTTTTGACGGAGTGATGTGGCTAAAAAAGAAACATCTACAGGATTAGGCTCAGGATTTTCCCAATTAATATTGAAATCTTCTTCAAGAATTTGTGTATGAGTGTAATGTTTGAATAGGTCTATCAATCCTCCCATACGATAATCAGACTGTAATATTTCAGAGTCTGTCAAAAAAATTACTGGAGTTCCCATCGCTAAACAAGGCAATGCACAGTGGATACGGCCTGTAATAACAAGTTTTGCTTTTGCATATTTGTGCAACAAGTTACAAGCCATCTTATACCGTTTGTAAGGATTAATGTAATCACTGGGCTTTAGGTTGACCACATGGCGAATATATTCAGATTTTTCACGAATTTCTCGGGGAAATTTTTCCCAAAGATCTTGTCTAAAATTTTTACTGTTAGGAGTTGGATATTTACGACCTTCTCCAAAGCTAAAGGGATCAACAAAATAAATATTATTTGTTCTTTCCTTTTCTGAGTATGGATTTTGTAGTGTTAAAGTCAAACATCCTGAAAAATAAGATTCTACTCCTAAGTCCTGTAAACGCTCAAGAGTTTTGTATCCACGACAACCAATTGGTCCGTGTTGTTTATAGTAATCAAGGTATTTTTTTTCATATAATTCATCTCGACCACCATGAAAAGAAATAAATAGAGGATCAATATTCGAAGGAGGTGGCCAATCAATGGGGGTACCATCAAATGGACCTAGCCACCACCCATTCATTATCATTTTCATTGGACTCCACTGGCTTACTTCGCTCAGATGGTCACGGGAAACACGAAAATCGATATGGGGTAAGTACTGACTTGCTGCAATACTTTGAATATCGTCACCAAGATTCCAAGACTCATATTTGAGGAGTCCGAACTTATTTTTATTACCCCAAAATCTTTGCCCGAAAAAATCTTTTCTACTGTAAATCATCTGTTATGAAGAATAAGGATTACCCAGATACTATAACAATTTAATGATATTTAAGATAGACTTTAACACTAATATAAATTTTATTTTTTAGCAAGGTTTTTTTGCTTTTCTGACTACAATAGGACTGTGCTTCTTTAATTGTCTTGGTGGCTAATTATGACTGATTTTCCCGAAAATACTCCTAACAATGGCAATGGCTACGATGAAAATTCGGATAATCATTCTAATTCTCCTGAAAATAATTCGGGTAGATCGCACCGAGGATTTTATATTAAACTGCTATTGTATGGCACATTAATCTCGGTAGGAGGAGGATTAAGTTATGGTTGGTATTTCTTCACCCAAAGATTAATTCCCCTCATTGAAGAACCTGTTAGCAATTATTTGGGAAGACCTGTAGAATTAGGGGAAATAGAATCGGTATCTTTTAATGGTATTCGGGTAGGCGAAAGTCAAATGCCTACCACCGACACAGAAAAAGACTATGTTATCGCTGAAGCAGTGGAAGTAAATTTAACGTCTCTTCTATGGAGGGAAAGAAGTGCCAATGTGGAAGTTACTATAATTAATCCCCTTGTTTACGTAGAAAAGTCAGAAGAAAGTGGTTGGTTAAACTTACAACTGACTCCCCCAGAAAGAAGAGATAATTTTATATCCTTTGATGTAGATGCGGTGAGGGTAAAAAATGCCTCTTTGACGATGAAATCCCTAGTAACTGATTTACCTCCTCTCAACATTAGAGTTAATCAAGGCAGTATTTTAATCGGGGAAAATAATCTTACCTTTGCAACCCAAGGAGATGTGATTTCGGGGGGGAATATATCTTTAACTGCCGTTACGCCCCTTGATAGAAATGACTGGTTATTAGATATTACAGGAAACAATCTTCTTACTGATGATATAAACTACTTTACTCCCTTACCTGTGGATGTTGATAGTGGTAGTGTCACGGGTAATATTCTCTTAAAATTTGAAGATGGTGATTTTGTTAACATTGATGGGGGTATTGACATATCTGCGGTTAATTTTGATATTCCTAATGTGCTTCAACCCCTTACCAACTCCAACGGCAAAATAAATTTTGTCAATAATAGTCTTACCTTTGAAGGAGTTAATACTAATCTAGGGGAGATTAATGGTGACGTTATCGGAAGTCTTGAAGATGACTTTTCCACCCTTAATGTCAATATCAAAACAAAACCCATAGAAGTTCAAAGGGCGATCGCCTCTTTAAACCTACCAGAAATCCCAGTAGAAACCATAGGCAAGGTAATCGGAGATATTAACATCCGAGGTTTATTAACTCAACCCACTCTCACCGCCAGTATTACTGCCCCTGACAATATCTTATTTGATAGACTATCTTTGTTAAATAGTCAAGTAAAACTTACAATTCTTAACAATCGACTTTCCATCGACGAATTTTCCTTTACCCCCACCATCGGCGGAGAAATAAACGGCACAGGATTAGTTGACTTTCGCCAAGAAAACCAATTCCCCTACCAAGTTAATTTCAACACCCAAAATATCAGCGCCCAAACCCTTGCTACCCTTTATGACATCGAAATATCTGAAAATTTGCCCCCCCTTGGATTAATTAATGGAGAATATCGCATATCGGGCATCAGCCAAGACATTGAAAATAGTCAGATAACAGGCATGACAAATATTGCCATGGGAGACGGAGAAGCGATTATGTCTAACCTCCTCTATAACCAAGAAAATTATCAAGGCGACATCGAGTTAAAGAATATTCCCCTCAGTCAAATTAATCTCATCGACTGTCAAGCCATCGGTTGTAATAACTCCACCCTTCAAGGAAATTTGCAACTATTGGGAGATAGTCAAAATATTTCCCTCGATACCATTGCGCTACAAGGAGACTTTAACTTTCCCCTCGCCCAAGGAATGGTTAACCTGAGAAATACCCAACTAAATCAAGGTAGATGGCAAACTCAACTTATCGCTGATAATCTTAACCTCAGTCAACTAACTTTTACTAGCGACTCTCCTATTAATCAAGGTAGAGTTAACAGCGCCCTAGACATTCGAGGTAGCCTGAATGAGGATAACCAAAATATCGAAGCGAGGGGAGATATATTTTTACCCCAAGGTATTGTCACCGTAGAAAATCTTTCACTCGATAACGACAATAACTTTAATACCACCCTTGCCACGAATAGTTTTAATGTCAGTGGGTTTCAACAAGAATTGAGGGGAGACACAAGGGGAAGATTATCCATTCAGGGTAACACTAATAATATAACTTTAGGCACCGTTGCGATCGCAGGTAATCTCGACTTTAATCAGGGCATCAGTTTAATCCAACAACCTCTACAAACCGCCTTCCGTTGGGATGGAGACAAAATTCTGCTTTCCCAAGCCACCACAGGAGATATTTCCGCCAATGGTGTTATTAACTATGATGCGGATAATCAAAATATAAGTAACTTCGACTTAAACTTAATTGCCTCTGGTTTAGATATAAAAGATTTATCCCTACCCAATCAACTAGCCTTAATCGGTTATGACGGTAAATTTAACTTTCGAGGAAAGTTACAGGGTAATCTCGATAATCCTCGTTTGGGGGGAGATATTCAAGTAGCTAATTTGGAAATTGCTAACCTTCCTTTTAATCCCCTTGCGGGAAACCTAGAAGCCGACACTGTTAATGGTGTTAAATTTGATTTGCTAGATACCACGGGTAACAATGATAGATTTGCCCTCGATATTGATGCTGACTTTCAACCAAGACAGATTAACTTACAGGTAAAAGAAGGTAGATTAACCGCCATTACCAATGAAAGTAATAACCTTGACATAAACTTTGCTAACCTCCCTCTAACAAATTTGACTCAACCTGTATTAACTGCTTTTCCTTCTGAGATTCAATCAGTGGGGGGAGACATTTCTGGGGAAGTCGCTTTAAATCTGAGTAGTTATGATATTACTTCTTCTGAGTTAGTTATTAATCATCCCCAAGTAAATCAGTTTCGGGGAGATGTGTTAACGGCAAAGTTATCGAGTATGGATGGAAAAATAATTGTTAGGGATGGTAAGTTAAACCATCTGGAAAATGAATATGATTTTTCTGCCCAAATATTACCTTTCCACGAAAATCCTCAATTAGAAGCGGAGTTGTTGTTACGGGAGGGGGATATTCAAAATTTGTTAACCAGTGTGGGTATTTTTGAGGTGGAGGATATATTTGATGGTATTCAACCAAGGGATTTTTGTGGGGCAAAAGATTTATATTCTACGGGGGAGGATATTAATTGTTTATCTTTACGGGTAAATCCTTCATTGGCTAGTCTTTCTATTCCCCAAGAGACACCAAGGGTAAATGGTAATAGTTATGCAAGGGTATTGACAAGAAATTCTCAAACTCCTATCAGTTTTCCTAGTAATAGGGAGGAAAATATAAAAACTAGCAGTAAGTATCTATGGGATAGTAATCAACAAATTGAAGTTAATCAGAATAATGATGAGGAATTAAAAGTTAGTCAAGAAAATGAGATAAGGGATAATGAATTAGTTAGTAATAGTCATAATGAGTTGGAAGATGATAGGGATGAGATTAAAGACATTAAAGCAAAAGGAGATGTTGTTGCTTTCCGTGTTGTGAGAAAGGATGAGGAGTTAGAAGAAGATAGTCAATTATCTATCAGTCAAACTACTTTAGTGGTAGATGATAGTGAGTTGGGAGGAGTAAAAGATAGTCAATTATCTAATAATCAAATCCCTTTAGTAGAAGAAGGTAAAAATATAAATGCTTTACAGAAAACTTTAACGGAAAATTCTCTGGTGGAGGGAGAAATTAATTCACTTGATGCTAATAGCTTGATTATTGCCCAAGAAAATAATACTTCGGAAGAAAATAATACTTCGGAAGAAAAGAAACCTTTATTTAGTATCAGTAATGATGGTTTATCGTTACAAGAGACTCTTTTTCGCTGGCAACAAATTAACTCAGCTAGTCAACAAGTAGAAACAGAAAGACAACAAGCAAATATTCCTCCTTTACAAGATTTAGAGGGAAGATTAACTGGGAAAATAAATTTGATTGCGTCGGTGAGAGATGGTATTGATGCTAGTTTTGATTTTCGTGGGGATGATTGGCATTGGGGTAAGTATCAGGCGGATACTATTCAGGCGAGGGGGAGTTTTCGAGATGGTTTGTTAACCCTTTTACCTGTGAGTCTCCAAGATGACGACACCATTGTATCTTTATCGGGTACTTTTAGCCAAGAGCGTTTTTCGGGGCAAGTATTGGTAACGGATTTACCGATTAAAAATTTGGCAGGGGTGGCTAATTTCCCCCCTAATTTTGACATAGAAGGTATTGCCAATGGCAATATTGTTATTAGTGGTAATGTGGAAAATCCTGTGGCAACAGGTAATGTAGAGATAGTTGATGCAAAAATTAATGGCACCACTATTGAGGAAACTAATGCTAACTTAGGTTATCGTAATTCTCGACTAGATTTCTTGGCAACGAGTAATTTAATTGGGGAGGAAGAGTCGGCAAGATTATTGGGTAGTTTTCCTTTTCGTCTATTTCCTCAATCTAGCAATTCTGGTAGTGATGATTTTCGTTTGAATCTTAATATTGAGGAGTCTGGTTTTGGTTTGTTGACGGTGATTAGTAATAATCAATTTAATCTGACTAAGGGTAGTGGTGGTGTTGATTTGAGTATTAGTGGTAGGTATAACCAATCGGAAAATACCATTTTAGATTTTGTGGCGGATGGTTTGGCTACTATCAGTGATGGGGAGATGGAGGTGGCTTTTATTCCTGATACTCCTATTACTGATATTAATGGAGATATTCTTTTTGATTTTGATCAGATTACTATTCCTAGTTTGACGGGAAATTTTAGTGAGGGGGAAATTATTATCGTTGGTGGTTTACCTTTATTTCGGGAAGATAGTGAAGGAGATATTTTAACGGCTTCGGTGGAAAATTTGGCTTTAAATCTTCCTAATTTATATCAGGGTAATGGTAAGGGTGATATTGAAATCGCTGGAAGTGCGATCGCCCCTATCATTGGTGGTAATATTACTTTATTTGATGGAGATGTTTTCCTTGCAGGGGGGCAAAATGGTAATGGTAACGGAAATGGCTATGTGATGGGCGCTGGTAATAATCCCTTAATTAGCAATACAACTATTAATAATTTGGATTTAATTTTGGGTGATAATATCACTGTCACCCAAGCCCCTGTTTTGAATCTTAATGCTAGAGGCAGTTTAAGTCTTAATGGAGACATTAATAATTTACAACCCGAAGGAGTTATTAATTTAACGGGGGGCAGTGTCAATTTATTTACCAGTCGATTAAGACTCAACCGCAATTATAACAACATTGCTAGATTTACCCCTGAAAATGGCTTTAATGCTTTCCTTGATATGCAATTAGAAACCTCGGTAACAGAAACTAACCGTTATCAATTTGCTGATAATACAGGGGCAAATGAAATTCCTGATATATCTGGCTTAAATACCATTAATACCGTTGAAACTATTCGAGTTAGGGCAAGTGTGAATGGTTTTAGTAGTAATATAAATGAAAGTTTAGAGTTAACCAGTACTCCGGCTAGGGATGAAACAGAAATTGTTTCCCTATTAGGGGGAGGCTTTTTCAGTAATCTTGCGGATGGAGATACGGGTTTGGCTTTGGCGAATATAGCAGGGGCAGCTTTATTTGGTAGTTTCCAAAATCAGTTTGATGAAATTTTAGATATGGTAGAATTTCGACTATTTCCTACTGCCATCATTGACAGTGAAACCAGAATATCTAGTCTTGGTTTAGGGGCAGAATTGGGCTTTAATGTTAGAGAAAATATTTCTTTTTCTATCCTCGCTATCTTAACAGGGGAACAATCTCCCCGTTATAATATTCGTTACCGTCTTAATGATCGTACTGTGATTCGAGGTTCTACAGATTTTAATAATGATACCCGAAGTGCGATCGAATATCAATTCCGTTTTTAAGGAACATATTTTCTAAAATTTTCATATTAATACTGCATAAAATGATGTTTTTGGTGTAAATTAATTGTTATAATAACCTGTTTTTTCAACAGCTTTAGAATGTTAAAAACCCAAGAAAATAAACCTATTAAAATTGTGGCGATAGAAGAAGTCAACCCCCAAGAAAAACGTTTTCAGGAACAAAGAATGAAGGATTTATTCTTATTAATTGAAAATTTAGCCATGCAGGAAGAGGCTACCATTAAACTCATCATTGAATGTCTGTACGATGTGGGCATGATTAATTTAATTAATAAAAAGGTAAAACATCCCTCTGCTAATAAGATAATTAAACGTTTTATTAGTTTACCTAAACCTATGGCAAGAATTGTTGCTTGGCGTTGGATAAGAAAAAATATGCCAATAAAATTAACTAATTGGTTGGGTAGAAAAGTCCGTTGATAATAATTGGAGTGTACTGCCAAAGTTAAAAACTTGGTTTTGTTTTGATGCAGAATGACTTGTTACACTTCATGATAAAAGTACTCAAATATTTTCTAACTTTTTTGAAGTCTCTTTTGCGAAAGAACATAGACAAAAATCTATTCTAGTAAACTTTTAATCAATTCTTCTTGTTATTCCTCGTTGCCTGTTCCCCGTTCCCCATTTCTAGAAATAATGTAAGCATCAAACTGAGGTAAAATTGAGCTAATAATCAATTGCATTAATTAAGAGGGATCAAAGGAAATATGACAACTTCCCCGTTTTATCAAGGAATACAGTATTTTAAAGAAGATTTACCCCATTTTACTGAATATGGTACCGAAAGTGCGATCGCCCCTAATCAGACTGCTATCACTTCCCCTACAGACAAAAAAGCAGTCTATCAAACCCTTTTAGCCGCTGATGCCTTACGTTACCTAACCCTACACACCACCGCCACCAAACAATCAGGACATCCTGGAGGTTTTGCTAGTATCGCCGATGCGATCGCAGCTTTAGTCATGTTAGGACACAAAAACCTCATTACCGAAGTCGGACACCACGCCCCCGGTTTTTATAGCACCGTTTTCTTAGACCAATCCCTTGAGAAAATGGGCATCTACACCGTGGAAGACATGGGCAACAGATTTAGGGAAATGCACGGACTACTGGGGCATCTATCAGGACAAATCCCCGGACTCCTCAACCCCGCTGGCCCCCTAGGGCAAGGGCAACACTTCGCCATGGCAGGGGCAAAACTCCACCCTAACACCCTTTTCCCCGTAACCATCGGTGATGGCGGTTTAGGAGAACCCTACATCATGAGTAGCTTTGGACACTTCAACACCGCTTATCCTCAAGCTACCAACTTTTTACCCATCCTCGTTTGGAATGGATACTCCCAAGAGCATCATAGTATGGTATCCACCAAAACCAACGAAGAAATGATCGCCTATTGGGAGGGCAACGGATTTAAAGAAATCATCCTCGTTAATGCCAAAGATTATGACGATAGCAACCAATCAGGGGAATATGTTGATAGCACCAAATTTTCCTTTGCTAAACGTCTCGAATTTACCCAAGCCATCCTAGAAGCCACCGACAGAGCCGCTAAATCTGCCCTTGGTGGTACCTTAACCGTGTTAATAGTCAAACAGCTAAAGGGCGCTGGAGTTCACAAAACTGGTTCAAAATCCCATAACCTTTACCCTGGGGATAGCTTAGACAAAGACTATATTGTTTCCGCCCTCCAAGAAAGAGCCTTATCCAAAGAGGCTTGGGAATTAGTGCGCAGCAACTTTGCCCGTGCCAACGGAGGCCCTAACGTTGAGGTAGCTGTTACCGAGAAAGAATTACCCCTGCCCGACTTAGGCACCCTACCCCTCACTGAGTATGCCGTAGGCGGAGACAAAAAAGTATCTACCACCGCTATGGGTGAATTAGTCGTCCATGTGGGTAAACAGGATCCTAACTTTATTGTTACCAACGCCGACGGTAACGCCGCATCAGGTATTAACAACATCAACATCGGTTTAAAAATCCTTCACCCAACCACCGACGAAACCTACTTCCAACAACCCCAAGGGCAGGTTTATGAGCCTTTGAGTGAGGATGCCTGTGCAGGTTTAGCCGTAGCCCAAGCCCTATTTGGAGCTCGTAGCCTTTGGTGTTCCTATGAATCCTTTGCCATCAATGGCTTACCCATCTGGCAAACCGTCACCCAAGCCATGGCAGAATTAAGAAGGGAAACCCCCTCTACCATTACCCTCTTTACCGCAGGGGCATTGGAGCAAGGGCGCAACGGTTGGACACACCAACGTCCAGAGATTGAAAATTACTTTGCAGGGATGATGCGTAATGGCAATGTGTTTCCTCTTTTTCCCTGTGATGCCAACAGCACTCAAGCCTGTTATGAATGGGCTTTAGGTACTAAAAATAAGGGCGTTACCATCACTGTTAGTAAATCTCCTCTACCCATTCACACTACCTTTGATCAAACTAGGGAAGCCTTGTTCAAGGGTGGCGTAATTCTCCATGAATCCGAGGGAAGTAAAAAGGTTGTTTTTGCCGTTATCGGTGATATGACTTTAATTCCTGTTTTTGAAGCGGCTAAGGCATTGGAAGCCGAGGGAATCGGAGTACGTATTGTTTCGGTCATCAATCCCCGTCGTCTATACCGTCCCACGGATGTGGCATGGGAAACCTGTACCGCTAAAGATGGTAATTTCCTTGATGATGCTGGTTTTGAGGTTCTCTTTGGGGGTGATGCTTTAATCGGTGTGACAGGGGGTACTAGCGGAATGCTAGAACCTATCATGTTGCGCAGTAACGTTAAACGAGATACCTTTGCTTGGAAACGGGGGGAAACCACCGCTAGCGCTGGGGAGTTGATGGCGTTTAATGGCTTAACTGCTGAGGCTTTGACTGCTAGGGCAAAAGGTTTATTATAAATCTGTGGAGGGTGGGCATTGCCCACCTTTTTTTATGGTTTTGGAATTGCCCATGAGATATTTCTTAACTATTTAACCCTTCCCATAATTGATTGTAATAGGCGATCGCACTGGGAGATAATGGTTCTATAAACTCACTTTTAGCAAAAATTTCTTCACTTATTTCTAACTTATTATTACCATTTTCAGCGGTCAAAATGGGAGAATTACCTTTAGTAAAAAAGTTTATTCGAGTGGCAGAATCCTTCTCCCAACAGTAATTTATCCAACGATATATTTCATTTAATTTTTCATCAGAAAGATTATTTTCATAGGGGTTAACCCACACATCAGCCCACAAACTTGTACCTGAGCGAGGTATGACTGCTTTTATATTTCGATGTTGTTCTAACATAGGTAAAATATCTGTGGACCAACCCACCGCCAACCATGTATCACCATTAATTAAAGGTTGTAAATAATTAGTGGAATCATAAAATTTTACTTGATTATTTAAGGTAATTAACTCCTCATAAATCTCATTAATTTCGGTGATATTTTCAGTGTTGTAAGAATAGCCTGATTTTTTAAGAATTAAACCTATGATTTCCCTCGGTTGATTCAACAGAGAAATGTTATTTGTCAATTCCACACGCCATAAATCTGACCAATCTTCAGGGGTAAAACCTAAAGGCTCAAACTTATCCTCTCGGTAAGCAATCATCGTATAACCCCAGCGATAGGGAGCCCCCCATATTTGCCCCCCACTTTCCATATTTCCTTGGGCATTTCTGGTAACCAAACCTTGAAAAATAGGGGGTAAATTTCCCCAGTTAAATAAATTATCTCTATCAAGGGGTTGGATTAAATTATTTTCAATGGCCATGGATAACCAATAGTTGCCAAGAGTAACTAAATCAGCCTTTTCTTCCTCTGATTGGGTAAAAGGAAAGGGAGGTAATCGCAATCCTGATTCTTCTTTGGAAAGAGGATTTTTTCCTTGCCATTTTTGTAATAACTTATATATTTCATCCAAATTTGCCTGTGGTTTGAAATTGATATTTTTTCCCTGATTTAATTCTTGATTGAAAGCCGCAATTAGTTGAACAGGGATTGATCCTTGAAGTAGTAATATTTTTAGGTCATGATTGGCTTGACAACCAGCAACTAAACTGCCAAGACTAAGAGCTGTGCTGGTAATGATAAAGGATCTACGGTTCATGGTGATAATTTATTCTATCTTTTGAATATAATTTTTAATAATATTTGAGAGGGTTTTATTTTAGATATTAAATCAGTGTTTAAAGTACAACAGGATACAATTTAGTAAATATTAAGCTCTTGGGGAATTATTAAATTAATCAGGAATACTGGAACTATTTTGAAAAATGATCTTAGTATGGTTATCAGAGATTATTTTCTAGCTTGTTTGCCTAAATATTTTATCTGAATCTTAACGTTATTTTCGGAGTTACAGGGCGTAATCATTAGCAAGTTTTCATGGCACAGCCCTGAGTAAATATTTTCAGAAAATTGAAGCAAAACTAGCACCATATATCAAGATACTGAGCTTATGACTGTACAAAGACAAGAAATTTGGCAATTAAATCAAAAAATAGAACAACTCTATGCCATTGTAAAACAATTGGGAAATCGTATTGGTTGGGAAGGGGTAGAGGATTTATGTTTTAGTGTTCAAAGCAACGAAGATTTTGAGTTAGTCAACGATTTTACTGCCCGTCAACAGGATTTGAATTTAGAACAAATTAATTCAGAAAATCTCTTCAAAGAAGAATCAGATAATCATAAAGATATTATCTTAGATGAAAACCATGAGAGTCCTAGAAGATTTCCCATCAACTTCCTTCTCGAAGATGATATATCCTGTGAGGATCAAGTGCAACGATTAACGGCTCAATTAACAGCCGCCTATCATCGGATTGCCTCTTTAGAAGATCAATTATTAGCTAACCGTGGTATTAGGGAAAGTGGACAAAATCCCTTCTATGGCAATCATTAACTGTTCTGGGGTTGTACCTAAAAGGTGAGATGCGATCGCACTTCCCCCTGCCCCTACTCCCTCTTTCACAAAGCCCTGTTCGTAAGATTGCAAACTAGGATAATTAGAATTAGTAAAATTTAACTGAGTTGCCAAAAGAGGAACATTCCCCACCATTTTCGCTAAATTCACCGTATCCCCTGTATTATCATCCGCCACCCATCGGGTAGTACCCACCACAATATTACTCAAATCCGTAGAAGGGTAATAAAGCCTTTTAATAGCCCGAATTAAAGCATATACCGCCAACATTTGCGTACCCCCTGCTAACATTATCCCTACCTTTTTACTAGCAGAAGAAGCTACCCCCGTCACAAAAATCTGCATAGGATCTCCCACCCCTGCTACAATCTCAAAAGGAGTCGTAGAACCAGAAAAATGAGCATTTTTTAAACCCTCTTTCACCACCTGCCATTTTTGCCCATGATTACACACAGGATGGCTACTATTCACCATTCCTCGCACATCCATACCCAGCGCCGTTAACACCGCCAAAGCCGTTGTGGTTCCTGCCACCACACATTCGCTGAGGATGAGATAACCCCCATTTGCTTTCTGCGCTAATGTTTCGCCCCATTGCAAACCTTTTTCATACAAATCCATCACCACTCCTAAAGGCAACGCCTTCCCCGTTGTCACACACTGCGCCGCCTCACCCCCCAAATCAATGGTATCCACCGAAGGACTTGCCACCAAACCTGCATTAAAAACATAGACAGATAAATCAAACATCTCTACCACCGCCCTAGTAACAACCGTGGGAGACACTCCCACCGTAAGGGGAGGAAGGGGATAAACAGGATTTGGGGTTATACCATTAACTAAAAATTCGGCATCCGCTAGGGCTGTATAACGACGGGATTGGGAGGTTGCCCCCGCTGCTGAGATACCTTCAATCAAAGCGGTATGAGTAAAGCCAAGGGTGCAGGTAAAAATGGGGTGATAGTTACCATAGCGATTAAGCCACTTGATTCCTTCCTCATGGTTATTGTAAATTTTAATAGAATTCATTTTAAATAGGTATTGGGTGATAGAAAACGTACCGTGATACGTCATACAAATATTAGGTTTTTGCCGTTGATGAATAATAGATGAATCAGATAATAAACACTTTATCCATTGAATACCTATTTATGAATTATTGACGCTAAATTATTTCCCCATTCCCTTGTATTCATTGTCAGAATTGCCAAAAGGTCGTAAGATACAAAGGTTATTAGATTTATGACCCTGATACTAAATGTCGTTTTCCAAAATCTTAATTGCTAATAGAGGCGAAATCGCCTTACGAATCATTCACAGTTGCGAAGAAATGGGCATTGCCACCGTTGCGGTTCATTCTACCATTGATCGTGATTCCCTCCATGTTAAGTTAGCAGATGAGAGCGTTTGTATTGGTCCTCCTTCTAGTAACAAAAGTTATTTGAATATTCCTAATATCATTTCCGCTGCTTTGACTAGGGGCGCTGAGGCTATTCACCCTGGTTACGGATTTTTGGCAGAAAATGCCCGTTTTGCTCAAATATGTGCTGACCATCAATTGACTTTTATCGGGCCTCGTCCTGAGTCTATCACCTCCATGGGGGACAAGTCCACGGCAAAAAAAACCATGGAACAGGCGGGAGTGCCTACTATTCCGGGTAGTAAGGGTTTGTTGAGTGATGAACAAGAAGCCCTAAGAATGGCGGCAGAAATTGGCTATCCTGTGATTATCAAGGCTACTGCTGGGGGTGGTGGTAGGGGAATGCGCTTTGTCCATCAAGAGTCGGATTTGGTACGTCTTTTTCACGCTGCCCAAGGGGAAGCGGAAGCGGCTTTTGGTAATGGGGGGGTATATCTGGAGAAGTTTATTGAGTTGCCCCGTCACATTGAGTTTCAAATTTTGGCGGATAGTTACGGTAATGTGGTACACCTTGGGGAAAGGGATTGTTCGATTCAAAGAAGACATCAAAAGTTGTTGGAGGAAGCCCCTTCGGCAATTTTAAATCCCAAGTTACGGCAAAAAATGGGACAGGCGGCGGTAAAGGCTGCTAAGTCGATTAATTATGTGGGGGCTGGTACGGTAGAGTTTTTGGTGGATAAGTATGGTAATTTCTATTTTATGGAAATGAATACTCGTATCCAAGTAGAGCATCCTGTAACGGAGATGATTACTGGGTTAGATTTGATTAAGGAACAAATTGCGATCGCCCAGGGGGAAAAATTATCATTCTCCCAAAGGGATATACAATTTCGAGGTCATGCCATCGAATGTCGTATTAATGCCGAAGATCCTGACCATGATTTTAGACCACATCCAGGCAAAATTATCGCCTATTTACCCCCAGGAGGGCCTGGAGTACGCATGGATTCTTTTGTTTATCCTGATTATCAAATTCCTGCCTATTATGATTCTTTGATTGGTAAACTCATTGTATGGGGTGAAGATAGACCAACGGCCATCAAGAGAATGAAACGGGCATTAAGGGAATGTGCCATTACAGGAGTGCCGACTACTATCGAATTTCACCGTAAAATATTAAATCATCCTGAGTTTGTGGCGGGGAATGTTTACACTAATTTTGTGGCAGAACACTTTTTTAAATAAATTTTTAACTGGGGAAAAAAATGGCAGATTTAGAAGGACTTTTGCGCATGGCAGAGGATGAGTTGACTCAATACAGTACCACCGCTCGTAAAATTGAAAAGTTACGCCGCAAAATTGGTATTGCCTTGCCTTACAATCAACAGCAACGGCTTAAACAAGAGTTATTAGAGAAAAAGCCCAAGGGTTTTTTGTTCAAAAAACTAGAAGAAAGTCGTCAAAGCTTTGCTCTGCCTTTTTGGGGCATTGCAGGATTAGGTTTATTATTTGGCATATCTTCCCAACAATATCTTGATTTTATCGCAACGGCGATCGCCCTTCCCATTGCCATCAAAATTCAGCAGGTAGGCTGGAAACTCGAAGCCCAAACTCTTTTACTCAAAACCTTTGAAGACATTGAAGAAAGAATGAAAAATAATTCTTAATTCTTAATTGTTAGCTCTTTTGCCTCCTGAATCCACCGCTCTACAAGAGATACAGGGGGACAAAGATCCCTTCTTTTGAAAGTCGATACCTGTAGGCGCATAATCTGACGGTGTAATTGTGGTGCTGATGTAGTGCTTAGGTGTTTTAGGGAGGGAATACCAGCGTGTAGTAACAAACCGCAATATTTTGCTCCAATACTCTGCGCACAGGCTAAATTAGATAAAGCAACCCATTTACTAAGTAGTTTTATATTTAATCCCATACTACTAGCTAGTAATTGTTTTTTTTCTTGATTAGTTACTTTTTTTAATAGGTCTATATTGGTGTTAATTCCTTGGGATTGTAATTGTCTTACTTCTAAAGGATGAATTCCAGGCAAGTGGGCGATCGCAACAGAAAGTATCATAATAAATAATAAGAGAAAATTGTGGAGACTGTGTTATTTAAACTAACAAATAACATTTTGACATATTAAATAAATTAAAATTTAACTGATTCTAAACCCTGTTAATGCTTCATGGCTAATAACAATAAATTTCCTTCAATCCTACAAAAAATTTGGCTAAATTGGACTATAAAAACCAAGCTAGGTTTTTCATTTGCAGTCTTAACTTTTTGTATCTCTATTATTTTTAGTTTAGTAGTAGGACAATGGGTAAAAAATCAAGTAGAAAAAGACCAAACCTTTTTATTAAAACAAATAAATCGGGAATTATTGTCCACCTTTCAACAAGGAATGTTAGAACGTTATAAAGATATTGGCAATATGTCTATATTATCTGAATTTCGCTCTAATCAAAGAAGTGATGAAGCAAGGCGTTTTTTACTTAATCAATTGCAGGAAAATTACGATAATTATGCTTGGATTGGGTTTGCTAATAATGAAGGAATTGTGGAAGTTAGCACCCAAGAAATTTTGGAAGGGGCTAATGTAAGTGAGCTCCCTTGGTTTGTAGAGGGTTTACAATCTTCCTTTGTGGGAGATGTCCATGATGCTAAGTTATTGGCCAAAATACTTCCGCCCCCAGAGGATGGAGATGTGCTTCGGTTTTTGGATATATCTACCCCTGTATATGATGAAAATGAGGAATTAATAGGGGTTTTGGGCGCTCATTTGAGTTGGGAGTGGGTTAAATCCTTGGAAGATAGTTTAATGAGAAACATTGAGGAAGAGCGAGAAGTTGATATTTTAATTATTAGTAGGCAGGGGGATATTCTGCTCAATTCTGGGGAGGAGACAACTATTGATGAGAGCATTTTTGTCCAGTCTTCATCCAATGAAAATAACTATGTCACCAAAAAAGCTGATATTGATAATAGTGAGTATTTGGTTAGTTATGGGGTTGATGAAGGTTATTTAGATTATCCAGGATTGGGGTGGCGAGTGATAATTAAAAAAGAAAGTGCGATCGCCTTTAAACCCGCTTATGATTTACAAAGACAGATTTTATTTTGGGGTTTAGTATTAGCCAGTATTTCCTCAGTAATCGGTTGGAAAATTGCCGATAAAACAACCAAACCATTATTAAAACTAAGCCAACAAGCAAAAAGCATCACCGCAGGAGATAGGGAAAACCCCATTAAAGTTTATCAGGGCAAAGATGCGATCGCCATTTTATCCTCTAGTTTAAACGAACTAGCCCACACATTAATTGAGCAAGAAAAAAGCCTCAAAGAAATTAACCAAGAATTAGAGCAAAAAGTAACAGAGCGTACAGAAGAACTAGAAAAAGCCAAAGAATTGGCCGAAAAAGCTAATCGAGCAAAAAGTGAATTTTTGTCTAATATGAGCCATGAATTGAGAACTCCCCTCAATGCTATACTAGGCTTTTCTCAGCTTATGGAAGATGATCCCCATTTGACCAGAGAAAATAAAGAAAATTTAATGATTATCGTTAAAAGTGGAGAACACTTATTATCACTCATTAACGACGTTTTAGATTTGTCAAAAATTGAAGCAGGAAAAATTACCCTCAATGAAAATGCTTTCAATTTTCAGGAAGTATTAACCTCTCTCCAGTCAATGTTACAAATCAAAGCCACAGAAAAAAATGTGCAACTAAACTTTGACTTAAAGGAAGATTTACCACAATTTATCATTACCGATGAAGGAAAACTCAGGCAAGTATTGTTAAACCTCCTCAGCAATTCCATTAAATTTACCAAAAAAGGTAGTGTCAGTCTCCACGCAGAATTATTAAATCCCCATACCCTTCATTTTCGGGTAGAAGATACGGGAATGGGCATTGCCCCTGATGAAATGAGCAAACTATTTTCGAGCTTTTTTCAGTCTCAGTCGGGGCGAAAATCTCAAGAGGGAACAGGTTTAGGGTTAATAATTTCCCAAGAATTTGTTCATTTGATGGGGGGAAATATTCAAGTTACCAGTGTCATGAATAAGGGTAGTATCTTTGATTTTACTATTTCCTTTAGACCTGCTCAACCCCATCTCAAAACCATTCAACCCATAGAAGACAGCCATCAACAATTACGTTTAGCCCCCAGTCAATCTCTTTATCGTATCTTGGTGGTAGATGATAATGAAAGTAATCGCAAATTATTAACTAAATTATTGATTCCCGTTGGTTTTCAAGTAAAACAGGCACAGGATGGCATAGAGGCGATCGCCCGTACCCAAAAATGGTATCCTCATCTGATATTAATGGACATCGGAATGCCCAATATGAATGGAGATGAAGCCACCACCATTATCAAAAAATGGAGCCACGAAAACAATCAAAATATTATCATCATTGCCCTCACCGCCCATGCCTTTATGGAAGAAAAAGAAGTAATTCTCGCCTCTGGGTGTGATGATGTCATTAGTAAACCATTTTCCCATGCAGTTTTATTTGACAAACTTAAATACTATCTCAACCTTGAATATACCTTTGAAAACCTACAAATCATCAGCAGAGATACCGTTATCGAAAAAGAAACCTACATTCAATCCGATGACTCCCCCAAAATTTTAGTTGCCGAAGATAATAAAGTTAACCAAAAACTGTTAATCAACCTCATCAAAAAAATTGGTTATAGCGTCGATGTTGCCAACAATGGGGCAGAAGTTATCAGCGCCCTAGAAAAAAAAGAATATGACCTAATTTTTATGGACATGGAAATGCCCATCATGGATGGATTAGAAGCCACTCAGAAAATTTACCAAGTTGCCACCAGTGAAAAAAAATTACCCGTAATTGTAGCCATGACTGCCAATGATGATGATGATAGCCGAGGCAAATGTTTTGATGTGGGTATGAGTGATTATCTTACTAAACCCATCAACATCAAAAAATTAGGTAAAGTTATTAAAAAATATGTTGGCAATGAAGCATGGACTATGGACCATTAGCTTTAACCTCCGTTTCGGTAAAACCGACCTTCCGCATAGTTCAAGAAAAAGCAAGAATACTACAAAAAAAGTGATAAAAAAGATGAAGTGGAATAGAGTAAATTAGTTTTAATAGAGTAATGATAAGTCTAGGAAAATGTATGAATCAATAAACATTGAAATAGAAAATATTGATCATTTAGGTATAATAGCTGGAATAGTAGACGAGGTAGGCATTGTAGAGATTGTAAACCAAAAACTACCATCCTATGCTACAGAAAAAATTAGTAAAGGATTAGTAGTCAAGGCAATGATTCTCAATGCCTTGGGTTTTGTGTCTCAGCCATTGTACCTATTTTCAGAGTTTTTTAACGACAAAGCAATAGAAAAATTACTAGGAAAAGAAGTAAAAAAAGAATACTTAAATGATGACAAATTAGGGAGAAGTTTAGATGAACTATACGAATATGGACTAAGTAATTTGTTCATAGAAATAGTCATAGAAGTAATAAAAAAATATCAAATAAAAAGTAATTATCACCACTTAGACTCCACATCATTTCATGTGGATGGTAAATATGAAAATGAGGAAGAAGAAAATAGAAAAACCATCAAAATATGTCATGGGTATTCAAAAGATAATCGTCCAGATTTAAAACAATGTGTATTAAATTTAATAGTATCAGGGGACGGAGAAATACCATTATGGATGAAATCAGGACAGGGAAATCAAAGTGATAAAAAAGAATTTGTCAAGATAGTAAAAGAGTATAAGAAAAGTATAGAAACAGAGAGTATAACAGTATGTGATAGTGCCTTATATAGTCAAGAGAATATCCAATTACTAGGGGAAATGAAATGGATAACAAGAGTGCCATTAACAGTAAAAAAAGGGAGAGAATTAGTAGAAAACGAAGAAATATTATGGACAGAGATAGAAAATGAGCAAGAACAAGAATTGAAAGAAAGAGGTTATGAATGGAAAGTAATCAAGGAAAACTATGGGGGAATAAACCAGAGATGGTTAGTAGTAGAAAATAAAAAAAGAAAAGAAAGCGATCTAAAAAAAATAAAAAAAGCAATTCCCCTAGAAAAAGAGGAAGTAGAAAAAGAGAAAAAGAAAATATCTAGAAAATTGTGGTGCGATAACAAAGAATGTGAACGAGAAATAAAGAAAAAGAATAAAAGGTTTAAATATTATGAGTTAGAGATAGAAGACATTAGAAAGCAAGAGAAAGGAAAATATGAAGTAAGTGTAGTGGTAAGAGAGAAGGAAGAAGAAATAGAAAAAAAGAAAAATCAAGCAGGAAGATTTATCTTAGCAACCAATGTAATGGAGGAAGAAAGATTAAAACCATGGGAAATACTATGGGAATATAAACAACAACAAAAAGTAGAAAGAGGATTTAGATTTTTAAAGAATCCCTTATTTTTTACCGAGAGTTTTTATGTAAAAAAGGTGGAGAGGTTGGAAGGGATATTATGGTTAATGTCCTTGAGCTTATTGATATATAACCTAGCTCAAAGAGAAATGAGAAAAGAATTAAAAAGAAGAAAAGTAGGATTGAGAAACCAAGTAGGAAAAAGAACAGAAAAAGTAACAATGAGATGGATATTCCAATGCTTTCAAGGAATCTATCTGGCAAAAATAAATGAAGAAGAAAGAATCGTAAATATGAATAAAGATAGAGAAGAAATATTAGAATATTTACCAGCAAAATGTCGTGAATATTATCAATAAAAAACCTTGATAGTTAGGAAAACATCAACAAAAATAAGAGCCATTACAACATAAAATAAAAAAATTGATGGCATAGGTTTGTGGTGGGAAAATATAGAAATAGTCCAAGAGTAAAATAGCAGAGAAAAAGACATTAAAGATAATTTTTACTCAAACCATTACAAATAGCTCATCTTCTTTATGTCGTTTTATTTGTGACAAAATGAAGTGCGGAAAGTCGGGTTTAAGAATATCGGATAAGGGTAGGTGTTGGGGGGATGAGGGGTAAATAAGGAGTTAGGGTGTTAGGGAGAAACTAATTCTTAATTTTTAATTCCTAACTATTGCCCATTGCCTATTCCCTATTGCCTAACTTAACTAGAAAATGTTATCCCAAACTCAGATTAATTAGTAAGGTTTGCTAATACCTTAACTTCAAATTCATTTTCAAAAATCGGCTTTTTATACTCCAAATTCCATAACTCTAAAGCACAGTCATCATTTTTGACAGTGGGAGTCAAATGTAAATGTAGTTTGTCATATTCCGAGTCATATTTACACTCTAAATTCTTGATAGCCCCTAGCTGTCGGCGATCAAGGGCGATCGCAAGGCGCAATATCGCGCTCATTTGCTTGATTATTTTACGATTATCATGGGCAAGGGAGTAGTAAGACTCATGTTTGCGTTTAGGCTTACTCTTGCGGTGATAACGGGCAATTTGGGCAATTAATTCCACCTCAATTTCCGTAAACCCCAAAAGTTCGGCATGACGAATTAAATAATAAGAGTGTTTATGGTGTGCCCCATGGGAAATGTACAAACCGCAATTATGAAGGATAGCCGCCGCCCAAAGATATTCCCTTTCCTTTTCTCCCCAAGAATGTAATTCTCCCTGAGTTTGATCAAAAATTTTCAGGGCAAATTCCGCAATCCTTTCTCCATGGGGTAAATCTACCTGATATTTATGGGCAATTTTCATCACGCTACGGGAGCGCACATTAGTTTGAAAAACAAGGCGATTTTCGATGTAACCATTTTGTAACATCCAATCAACAATGATTCCTTCTCGCAAAGCCCTTTCACAAATAGTGATAGAATCAATGTCCAACATGGTCATGGCTTCGAGTAAAATCATGATACCAGGCACAATAATCTCTGCCCTGCGCTCAGACATTCCCGACAAAGAAGCCTTTTCGTCATAGTCCATTTTGAGCAGTTTTTCTAAAATTTGCTCAATTCTTTTCTTGGATATTTCATAACCATTAAGGGGATTTGGCTCACTGCCCTGAGTCTCCATGGCATCGATGATGGCAATGGTTTCAATGGTGCCTGATGTACCCACCAAAAGGGGTTTTTCTCCTTGTTTTAAGGCATTTTTAAACTCATCCACAGGACGCTCTAACATACCCTGAATATAGGCTTTGAGACGGATAAATTCTTTCTCGCTAACGGGATCGGTGGTGATAAAATCTTGATTAAGTCTTACTGCCCCTACTTTGGTACTACTAAGATGACGGGTTTCTTGATTGTCGGCCAACACCATTTCCGTGGAGCCACCGCCAATGTCAATGAGGCTATGGACTCCGCCCCCAAAATCCATGCCTGAAAGCACTCCTAAATATATTCTTCTTGCTTCTTCTTGCCCCGAAATTAGATCAACTTTAATACCTAATTCTGACTCAATGCGATTTAAAAAATCCATGCCGTTAGGGGCTTCTCTAGTGGCGCTGGTGGCCACTGCAATGATTTGATCTACTTTTAGACTATCAGCTAAGTCCTTGCACCGTTTTAGGGCAGACAGTGACCGCTCCATGGGTTCTGGGGTTAGGTTGCCATCTTCTGGGTTGCGATCGCCCAGTCTTACGGTATCTTTTTCCTTGGCAATAATGGTAAATGAAGGGATTTGGGCATTAATTTCCACCACTACCATATGGATGGAGTTAGTACCAATGTCGATCGCTCCGAGGGTGCAATCCTTTAATTGACGAGAACTATTTAAGCTCTGATAAGCAACAGATTGATTATTAATATTTACCATCGTAAAATTGCTCAAAGATAACGGTAGTGGTGGTTTTGTCCTTTAGGTTAACTCTACCATAAATCAATGAATAATTAATAATTGATAAGTAATTAGGCATAATTAAATTGATTTAGGCAAGGGGTTTAAACCCCTTGTTCATAAGAGTCTTAATAAAATAAGAGCTATAATTAATTTCGCCAACCTACTCAATGGATAATCAAAGTTTTATCACCCCTACCCCTCATCGCCCCATCACCTCATCAAAAAGTTGCTCATAAAGTGCGATCGCGCCTTCAAAAGAATAATGAGTTTCCGCATATTTACGCCCCGCCATACCCATCTGCCCCACAAGTTCAGGATTATGATAAAACTCCTCAATTTGCCTAGCCAAAGCCACAGCATCCTCTGGGGGAATTACCACCCCACCCCCACTCTCTCGAATAGCTTGGGCAGCAGTGCCAGACTCAGGCACAGAACCAATAATCACACAACCACTAGCCAATAATACAGGAATTTTGGAAGGTAAATTAAAATCAATCACATTACTTTTTTGCGTCACCATGCCCACTTCCACTGCCCCTAACATTTGCGGTAACTTTCCCCTAGGCTGAAAAGGCTTTAGTAAAACATTCTCACATCCCAACTCTTGACGATATTTTTCCAACCTTGCCAGCGCTTCCTCCTTGCCTACAATCACCACCATCAAATTATCTAAATGTTTTAATTTATTAGCCGCTTCTATTAAAATTTCAATGGGTTGAGTCAGGGCAATATTACCTGAATAAATCACCACAAATTTTCCCTGTAAGTTATTTTCCTGAATAAAATAACTATCCTCCCTTCCCACAGGTTTAATAAAATCTACATCAACCCAATTGGGTATTTTGACAATTTTATCCATATCTACATTTTTATTTGCTAAATTTTTAATAAAACCATCGGCAATTACCGAAATTTTATTGGCTTTTTTATAAGCAAAATTTTCTAATATAGAAAATATTTTAATTAATTTTTGATTCGTCAATAAACCCACATGAACCGCCGCATCGGGTAATATATCTTGTAAATTTACCACCAAAGGAGAGCCATATATTTTACTTAATAAATAAGCAGGAGCTATCACAGGAAGCCCTGGAATAGTAGATAAAATAACATCAGGTTTCCACGGTTTTAACCCTTGCCAGAAGCTAAAAAAAGCAAAACTAAGCTCAAACATAGCCCTATTTATAAAATTTCTTTTCTGACTTGCCCATACGTAGGACCGATAAATTTTTACACCATTTCTTTCTTCTTCCGTATAGATTTTTCCTCTATATTCAGGATAAATTTTACTTTCAGGATACCAGGGCATAGCGGTTAAAACCCTTACTTCATGACCTTTTTTTACCAATCCTTCTGCTAATTCTGTCATTAGAGGAGCAATGCCGATGGGTTCTGGGTGGTAATTATAAGAATAAATAAGAATACGCATTATTTAAATAGAAGTATATTTTTTGTGAAGTTTTTAGACTAAATTATTGTTTTATCCCTCTTTTGTCACTTTCCAAAATAACTAATCGGAAAAAATGAATTTATCCACTGAGAAAATGAATCATACAATTATTGCTGTGGTTCAGTAAATGATTAAACCCTATCCATAATAAATCGCTCTCCATTATTCTTAACCAAGGTAACATTGTGCAAAAGATGAGCATCGGTTTAACCATAATTCGATAGTTAATCAATGTATTTTTCCAACTACTAAAATCACGCCAATCTTCTGTGATGAAGATTTTCTTATCTTGAGTCTCTACTATTTTTTTTTGATTAATTAAGTCTGTAATAGGTTTAGTTTTTAAGCTAATCATCCAGTAAACACTATTAATAATTTCCCACCATTTTTTCTGTGTTAGTAGTAATTTGCCAATAAGTTATTTTTCTTCTGAGACCATAAATAATTTCTCTAATGTATCTATCTTCTTTTTTACCATCACTAAAAATTCGTTTAAATTTGTACCATTTATTCGCTCTTATCGTCTGTGAACTTGGCATCCAAACACCATGGTCTTTTCTAATAGAGACAATAAAATCAAGATTATTTTGTCTCAGTGCATTAATTAAAGTCGATGCTTCCCCATATAAACTATCAGCTAATAGTAAATTAATAGAAAAACCTAACTCTACTAAATACTCGATAATTTCTCTTGCTAATTCTATTTTTGTTTTGTAAACATCACCCTCATTTTTCTACTCATAAATGAAGGGTAAATGATTACTATAACCACTTACCCTTCAAATTATACAGTTTTGATTAATGTACTTTTCTATGGTGCGAGCGCATTTCCACGCAACAGACTACCTATGGTTTTAGCAGTAATCTTGAGTTGAGTTAAAGGATTGGCAGGCACTACAGTTTTATAGAGATAGCTGTCGAAGGTAATTTTTTGTACATCGATGTCAGCACACATTTCCACAAAGGCTTCACGGGTAGCATCACTGCGATAGAAAACTCTTTGTAAAATGTCTAATACTAAATAGGTAGTACCGTATTGTTTGTCCCAACGTTTGAGGTAGGTTTTTAAATCGGCTTCGGTGGGTACTTTTTGACCATTATTGCTGGTTTCTACAATCACCTCTGCACACATTCTGGCGCTTTTGGCGGCGAAGTAGATACCTTCTCCAGAGGACTTGGTAACGGTACCTGCAGCATCACCCACAAGGGCAACTCTACCTACTACACGACGGGGGCGAGGATGCTCAGGAATGGGGTGAGCTTCTACTTTGATGATTTCTCCCCCTTCTAGGCGTTTGGCGGCTCTTTGGCGAATACCAGCTTGTAAGTCTTTGATCATTGCTTTGTTGACTTTCATGGTACCAGTACCCACGGCAACGTGATCGTATTTGGGAAATACCCAAGCGTAAAAGTCGGGGGATACATCGTTACCCACATACATTTCGGCTAATTCTTCGTAGTATGCCATCTTGTCTTCGGGGAGTTTGATTCTTTCCTGGAAGGCGATCGCATAGTTGTAGTCTCCAGCATCAATGGCTTTGGCGATACGAGAATTGGCACCATCGGCACCGATTACGAGGTCAACCTTAAGGGTTTTCATTTCTCCTTGGGCGCTACCATTAGAATGATCTGCATAGTGGAGGGTATAAGGGCTAGTATCATTATCGGGAATATCTAATTGATATACAGTGCCATTGATAAGGTTTGCTCCTAGTTCGGCTGCGCGATCGCGCATAAACCCATCTAATACTTCACGGCGACACATCCCAATGTACTCATTATCCTTGAGAGTTTGACCGATATTCACCTCAATATTGGAAGGAGAAATCATCTTCATTTTACGAACCCGACGGTCAATGATTTCGGGAGGTAAATCAAACTCATCCACCATACATAGAGGAATAGCACCGCCACAAGGTTTAGCGTTATCTAGTTTTCTTTCAAACAAATAGGTTTCAATACCCGCTTTTGCCAAAATTTCAGCTGCTGAGGATCCAGAAGGTCCGCCGCCTACTACTGCTACCCGAATTGTCACGGTATTCTTGCTCCTAAAATTTATATTTTTAATAAATTGCTTTTTGTATCTATTATAAAAAGGTAAAGGACAATGTCCTCTCTTTTGATAAATTTTTCCATATTGCAACAGTCCTTAACAAAGAAAGCAATATTTCTTAATACTTCTCATTTTGTAGTTGTGTACAAATAATTTTTTTTACCTCAAATTAAGAAGAATCAATAAGACCATTAGATATTAAAATATCTATCGATTAAGTGTATAGATTTAATAAGGCTTGTAAACCGCCCTGAAAACCAGACCCCACGGCATTAATACGCCATTCGCCTTCTTGTTTATACAATTGAGCCATGATAACTGCGGTTTCCACAGAGAAATCTTCGCTCAAATCGTAGCGTAATATTTCTTCCTTTGTTTGGACATCTACTAGACGAATATAGGCATTATTCACCTGACCAAAGTTTTGTTTTCTTTTATCGGCTTCGTATATGGTGACGGTGACGACAATTTTTTCCACCTCTGGAGGTACTTTTCTCAAGTCCACAATCAATCCTTCATCATCTCCATCTCCATCCCCAGTACGGTTGTCTCCTAAAAGTTTGACAGACTGATCAGAATCGGGACTAACTAGGTTATTGTAAAAAATAAAATGTTTATCGGAAACAATTTTTTCATTACTCCCAAGAAGGAAAACTGAGGCGTCTAGGTCAAAATCTCCCCCCGTATCGGTGGTATTTACATCCCAACCTAGTCCAATAAAACCAGCTACTAAGCTCGGTGCTACTTTGGTTAATGAAATTCTTTGTCCTTTTTCCAGTGAAATACTCATAGTTTAACCCATGAAATTTAGTGATATTATTAGTCAATTATCCCCCGAAAGTCACAGTTTAAACCAAAATCCTGAACTTAATCCTGAAATTGTTACTATTACTCCTATTCAAGGGGCGATCGCCCATAGCATAAGCTATATTGAAGGGGGAAAATTCGCAAAGATGGTAGCTACCACCCCGGCATCAGCCCTTATTTTACCATGTGATCAAACTTTACAAGAAAACGCAACGAACAGGGGGATCGCTTGGTTATCGTCTTCCTATCCTCGTCTTACTTTTGCCCAAACCATTGAGCTTTTTTATCAACCCCACAGGCCAGAAGCCAAAATTCACCCGAAAGCGGTAATTGATGATGGGGTAATCATGGGGAAAAATGTCGCTATCGGAGCTAATGCGGTTATTGGCGAAGGAGTAACCGTAGGAGATGATGTGGTAATTCATCCTAATGTTGTGGTTTATCCTCACTGTGTTGTGGGCGATCGCACCGAGCTTCATAGTAATTGTAGTATTAATGAAAGAACACAAATTGGAGCAGACTGCGTCATTCAGAGCGGAGCAGTCATTGGAGCGGAGGGATTTGGTTTTGTTCCCGTACCCCAAGGATGGTACAAAATGCCACAATCAGGATACGTAATCTTAGAAGACGGTGTGGAAATTGGTTGTAATAGTACAGTAGATCGTCCTGCGGTGGGAACGACAACCATAGGCAAAAATACTAAACTCGATAATTTGGTGCATATTGGTCATAATTGTCAAATAGGTGAAAACTGTGCCTTTGCAGGGCAAGTGGGTTTAGCTGGTGGAGTTACAGTGGGTAATAGAGTCATCTTAGGAGGGCAGGTGGGTATTGCTAATCAGGCGGTCATTGGTGATGGAGCGATCGCCTCTGCCCAGACAGGAATTTCCAGCAACGTAAAATCAGGAGAAACCGTCTCAGGCACCCCCTCGATGCCCCACAAACTCTATTTAAAAGTAGCAGGGATGTATAAATATCTTCCCGATATGTATAAATTCTATAAAGAATTAAAAAGAAACAATCAGAATTAGGGCTCGTTTCAAATAAATAATTTTTGGGTGGGGAAACCTACCCTCTTTTTTTAAAAAAATTAGTGGACATAATGAAATTTATTTGCAATAATGAGGATAAGCAAAAAGTTATTGCTAAATATTAGCAGGAAGTAACCATGTACGTTTGTATTTGTAATGCCGTTACAGAGAAAGATATTCACAAAGCAGTGAAACAAGGCGTATCTTCTATTGATCAATTATCTGAGCAAACTTCCGTATC
The DNA here is from genome assembly GCF_001747005.2 of Cyanobacterium sp. IPPAS B-1200. Classification (NCBI taxonomy): domain Bacteria; kingdom Bacillati; phylum Cyanobacteriota; class Cyanophyceae; order Chroococcales; family Geminocystaceae; genus Cyanobacterium; species Cyanobacterium sp. IPPAS B-1200. The sequence continues at coordinate 2,783,046 of NZ_CP182899.1, read as the reverse complement.
CCTTCGTTGTGGTAGTTGTCAATCTCGCGCCTGTAAAGTCTTGAAAATGGCTCTGGCTAACCCTTCTGTTCGTTAAATCAATTTGAGACAAGCAAAGGTATCATCTAATAATTTTTATGGAAATAGTTTAATTTTTACACCAAAAAAGTTTCAATAAAAAACAAGGAACCGAAGTCCCTTGTTAAGTGAAAAAGAAATTTAATTAATAATTATTTTCGACGAATAGTAACACCATGTAAGTCACTGTGTTCTAATCCTTGATAGTTATGACCTCCTGCTATGGAAGCAACTGAGGCAGAATCCTCCGTATTAGAGCTACGTAAAACTGAGACTAAACGACCAAAAGACCCATTGTATTGTAATTCTACTACTCCTACCCCAGGGCAACTCCCTTGGGAAGAATGGGCTACAGATACGGGAATAAGACCACGGAAAGCTACGTATAGATATTTGCCGTCGGGGCTTTCTTCCATTAAGTCAGGGGCTGGATCGTTTTTTGGTAAATCAGCATCATCGTTAATAGAGGCGATCGCACAAGCACCCATACCATTGCCTTTTCCATCCTCAGAAGTTAAGTCATAGGATAGATGGTCAAAAGTTTGGGAATTAAATACTTCGATGGTATTTTGAATCCTATCAACAGTGTGTATATATCGTCCATTAACAGTTCTCGCCATACCGTGACTATCACGACGGGTGGTAATTCCAGGTAATTGTCCGCTACCATCGGTGGCTTCTCCTCTGGTATTGCCATTGGTGGCGGTGTTATCAGCACCTTTATAGACTAATGTGGGATATGGAGTATTTGGGGCATTCGCTGTATCTCCGAAGGCTGTATCATCAATGTTATAAACAATAAAAGTTGATTGAGTTGCTCCAGCATCGGAGGCAGATATTCCTCCATTGAGCCACATTTTTCCGTTTACTTCCACCCCTCCACAACCAGCACCATTGAGAACTTGATTGTCATATTCTCCAACGATTGTCATGGGAGTTTGTTCGGTGTTAGCTACTAATAAGCCCCCTCCTGCAAGGGTAATATAAGCATGGTTGGTACTAGACACAATGGGGCAGATAATTAAATTATTGGTTCTACCTCCTAAAATGGGGTTTTGGTCTTCTCTGCAACCGTTTTCTTTACATACACCATTGGGGGTTAAATCTGCCATGGCAGCTTGTTGGTAACTACCAGCAATTTCGCCCATAAGATCATGGTTGTGGGCATTTTTACCGAGAAAAACCGTGGCAGGAGCAGTAACTTCCATTCCTTTACCTACCCCAAGGGAAGCAGATTTGTTGTAGATGGCATTGGTAATTTTACCTTGGGCATCTCTGGTAATGTCAATACGTTCTAATAGTTTACCGTTGAGGTTGGCCACTAGAAGAGCGCTGCCGTCATCATTCCAAAATGACATATGGACGGAACGCCCTGCGGGGCTACCGTTGGTACCTGTGACACGGAAAAGGGCGATCGCCTCTTTAGTTTCACCATCCATGATGCCCACATAACCACCAGTGGGAGCAAAAAGGTTAAGGTTAAGGTATTTATTTTGAGGATCGGTAATCATACCGTGTAAACGACCAAAACCAGGTAAATCAGCAATAGTTTGTCCTGTGACTCCGTTTTCGTTGTATTCGGCTAGGGTAGGAGGAAAAACGGCATTTACATCACAAGGGCCATCCCCTGCTCGGTTATTACCATCACAGCCGAGGGGCTGGGCTTCTATTCCAGACTCAATTTGTCTTTCGATATCTTTACTATCCCAAATCCAAATCAGTCCCCCATCGGTGCCGACAGTTTCAATTCCTGCAACAGAGTTAGATTGATCTGATCCCCATACTTCATATCCTGTATGATCCATGGCAACTCCCTGATAGACGATAAGAAGGGTCGTTGCGATCGCAATTAACACTAGATTAATTCCTCTGGGAATAATCTTAAATTTTTCTAACATAATAGTCTGAATAAGTAATGATTAATAGTTAACTTGTGAAGTGTTTACTATTAGAATAAATTGTAATCTTTACCTATTGTCAATTCTCCATGGTTAATTGTCAATCATTGACTATCAACCTTTTTCTTTTGGGAATTATCTCGTTAGATACTGACCAATATTCACAGGCTTGACTCATATTATATTTCATCAAATCTATGGCTGGTGTTTTTAGTTTTTTTGGGTAGTCTAATTCTTTGGTATCTACTTCTAAATTTTTAATAACTTCATCCCCCAAGGCTTTGGCAAACATAGGAATAACAGCGTTACCAATTTCCCTAAAACCATGCCAAATTGTCTCGTGAAATAAAAACCAATCAGGAAAAGTATGTAATCTTGCAGCTTCCCTGACAGTGATACAGCGAGGTTTTTCATAATGAATAGGGCGCGGAGCAGTATGAGAGCCTTTATCTCTTCCTGTACCTGCTCTGAGGGTATTACATAAACCTGTGGGAGAAAGTTTAAGGAAACGACTTATTTTGTCTATATCTCCTTGAGATACTGATTCAAAGCGTTTTTTAGATTTTTCTGTATGGTTTGATCCCAAATGATTATAGACAAGATTATCCCTTTGTCTTTGATGACAAAATTTATATATCCCTTGAGGTTGTAAACTAAAATTTTTTCTAAATCCTGAATAGTCTAACTTTTCAGCTTCAATACCTTGATTAATACCTATAAAAGCAGGAATAGAGTTTAAATCTGCGATCGCCCCTTTCACATTATTAAATTCCCCCGTTTCCACAGGATAATCAAGGGGAGTAACATCTTTTCGACTCCCTAACAAAATTAATCGTTTTCGCCTTTGTGGTGCCCCAAAAACACTGGCATCCATAACCTTCGGTGGGGCCATATCATAACCAATATTATTAAACTCCTCCATCAACTCCTGCAAAAATTGCTGATGTTTTCCTGCCAACATTCCAGGCACATTTTCAAAAATAAAATATTTAGGTTGTAAATCTTTAATTACCCTTACATATTCAAAAACCAGAGAATTTCTAGGATCATTCCATTGACGTTTTCCCATCAAAGAAAATCCTTGACAAGGGGGACCCCCTACTACCAAATCAAGATCTTTTTCGAGGAGAATATCTTTTAAAACAGCAGTGTTTAATTTACTAATATCGTGGCAGATGGTTTTAGTATAGGGAAAATTAAGATGATGAATAAGGGCATGAATAGGATCAATTTCCACCGCTGCGACAACTTCAAATCCAGAAGCCTCTAGCCCCAAAGACATCCCCCCACATCCTGCAAATAAATCAACGGCAATGGGTCTTTTTTTTAATGGAGAATTGATAATTGATAATTGATAATGAGGGATCATCTAGTCAATGGGTAATTGTTAAGCAGAAAATTAATTGTCCATTGTTAATTGTTCCTTGTCAATTATTCTCTCCATTAGTTTAATCTGCTAAATAATAAAAAACCCCCTACCGAAGTAGAGGGCTAATTTTCAATCACTTATAGCGATAGATTCGAGTTTTATTAACCGAACTTACCAGCCGTAGAAGCAATCAAGAAGGCTGCGTAGGTGAGAATGTAGCCAATGGTGAAGTGGGCTAAACCAACCAAACGAGCTTGTACGATGGACAATGCAACGGGCTTGTCTTTCCAGCGAACTAAGTTAGCTAGAGGAGTGCGCTCGTGCGCCCATACGATAGTCTCGATTAATTCTTGCCAGTATCCACGCCAAGAGATTAGGAACATGAAACCAGTTGCCCAAACGAGGTGTCCGAATAGGAACATCCAAGCCCATACAGAGAGGTTATTAACACCGTAAGGGTTATAACCATTGATTAACTGAGCGGAGTTCGCCCATAGATAATCTCTGAACCAACCCATGAGGTAGGTAGAGTTTTCGTTGAACTGGGCAACGTTACCAGTCCATACACCGAGGTGTTTCCAATGCCAGTAGAAGGTTAACCAACCGAGGGTGTTTAACATCCAGAACATAGCGAGGTAGAAGGCATCCCACGCGGAGATGTCACAAGTACCGCCACGGCCAGGACCATCACAAGGGAAGGAATAACCGAAGTCTTTTTTGTCGGGCATTAGTTTAGAACCACGAGCATCTAAAGCACCTTTTACCAAAATTAAGGTAGTGGTATGTAAACCAAGGGCGATCGCATGGTGGACTAAGAAGTCACCAGGACCGATGCTGAGGAATAAGGAGTTAGTACCACTGTTGATGGCATCTAACCAACCAGGTAACCATACTGCGCTAGAAGTAGAAGCAATACTTTCAGGGTTAGCAAGTAAGGCATCAAAACCATAGAGAGCTTTACCAGAAGCAGCTTGTACAAATTGAGCGAATACAGGCTCGATGAGGATTTGTTTTTCGGGAGTACCGAAGGCAACCACTACATCGTTATGAACATAAAGTCCGAGGGTGTGGAAACCTAAAAAGAGGGATACCCAGCTGAGGTGAGAAATAATCGCCTCTTTATGTTCTAGCATACGAGCTAAAACGTTATCTTTGTTAGCTTCGGGATCGTAATCACGAATGAAGAAGATCGCACCGTGGGCAAATGCACCAACCATTAAGAATCCAGCAATGTACTGGTGGTGGGTGTAAAGGGCCGCTTGGGTGGTGTAGTCCTTAGCGATGAAAGCATAGGAAGGTAGAGAGTACATATGTTGAGCCACCAAGGATGTTACAACTCCCAAAGAAGCTAGGGCTAAACCTAACTGGAAGTGTAAAGAGTTGTTGATGGTGTCGTATAAACCTCTATGTCCTGCTCCTAATTTTCCAGAAGGAGGATTATGAGCCGCTAAGATGTCTTTAATGCTGTGACCGATTCCCCAGTTAGTGCGGTACATATGACCAGCAATAATGAAGATAACTGCGATCGCCAAGTGATGGTGTGCAATATCAGTCAGCCATAAAGACTCAGTTTGGGGATGGAAACCACCTAAGAAAGTAAGGATTGCAGTTCCAGCTCCATTAGCAGTTCCGAAGGCATGACCAGCAGTGTCAGGGTTTTGAGCATAAACACCCCAGTTTCCAGTAAAGAAAGGAGCTAACCCCGCAGGGTGAGGTTTTACACTCAAGAAGTTGTCCCAACCTACATGAATACCACGGGATTCAGGGATTGCTACGTGAACCAAGTGACCAGTCCATGCTAGAGAACTCACACCAAATAAACCAGCTAAGTGGTGGTTGAGGCGAGATTCAGCATTTTTGAACCAAGAGAGGCTAGGACGGAACTTAGGTTGTAAGTGCAACCAACCAGCAAACAAGAACACAGCAGAGAGGATTAAAAGACCTACTGCACCACTGTATAAGTCTTGGTTGGTGGTCATACCAATGGTATAAAACCAGTGATAAACACCAGAGTAAGCCACGTTTACGGGGCTAGATGAACCAGCTTGAGAGAAAGCATCGATCGCACCTTGACCGAAATGAGGATCCCAAATCGCATGGGCGATGGGACGTACGTTTAAAGGATCTTTGATCCATTGCTCAAAATTGCCTTGCCATGCTACATGGAATACGGTACCGGAAGTCCAAAGAAAGATAATCGCCAAATGACCGAAGTGAGAAGCAAAAATCTTTTGATAAAGGTTCTCTTCGGTCATACCGTCATGGGTTTCAAAGTCATGAGCGGTAGCTATTCCGTACCATATCCGCCTTGTAGTTGGATCTTGGGCTAAATCTTGGCTAAATTTGGGAAATTTAGTTGCCATAGCTTTTTCTAGGAAGTCTCCTGTTACACAATGAGGGTCAACGTTTGTATTTTGTCGTTGCTCAATTTTGTTTTTTTGCTCTTGCCCAGAGCCTATGAGGATAAGTCCGGGCAAGTATTTAAAGTTGTTTTTCTTAATTTCGTTGAGAATGGTTAAAACATCATCAACTTAATAATTTAGGTTTTAAAACGGCTTCATTTGTTATTTTATAACCTATTTAACCGTCCCTTTCCCCACAATTGTAGAGAAAGTTTACATTCCTAACCAACTGCCAAAATACGACAGAGGAAGAATGCCCAAGTAGTTACAATACCTCCTAAGAGATAATGAGCTACCCCAACCGCACGACCTTGAACAATGCTCAAAGCACGGGGTTGAATTGCAGGGGCTAGATTGAGTTTGCTGTGAGCCCATACAATGGATTCGATTAATTCTTGCCAATAGCCACGTCCACTAAAGAGGAACATTAAGCTGAAAGCGAAGATAAAGTGACCTGCGAGGAACATGATTCCGTAAGCAGATAGAGCAGAACCGTAAGAGTTAATTACGTTAGCGGCTTGTGCCCATAAGAAGTCTCTTAACCAACCGTTGATGGTAATAGCACTTTGGGCAAAGTTACCACCAGTGATATGAGATACCGTACCATCGGGAGCTACAGTTCCCCAGACATCCGATTGCATTTTCCAGCTAAAGTGGAAGATTACAATAGACAAGGAATTGTACATCCAGAATAGACCTAAGAATACATGGTCCCAACCAGAAACCTGACAAGTACCACCACGACCAGGTCCATCACAGGGGAAACGGAAGCCAAGCTCAGCTTTATCAGGGATAAGTCTGGAGCTACGGGCATAAAGTACACCTTTGAGAAGGATTAATACGGTAACGTGAATGGTGAAAGCATGGATATGGTGAACCATGAAATCAGCTGTACCTAAAGCAATGGGCATCATAGCCACTTTGCCACCTACCGCTACTACATCGCCACCAAAAGCATAACTTACGGGAGCAGAAGCGAAAGGTGCTGTACCACCGGGGGCTACAGTGTGAAGGTTCTGAATCCACTGAGCAAATACAGGTTGTAACTGAATTGCACTGTCAGAGAACATATCTTGAGGACGACCTAAAGCTCTCATGGTGTCGTTGTGAATGTATAGACCGAAGCTATGGAAGCCAAGGAAGATACATACCCAGTTAAGGTGAGAGATGATAGCGTCTCTATGACGTAATACTCTATCTAAAAGGTTATTAACGTTTTTAGCAGGATCATAATCACGAACCATGAAGATGGAAGCGTGAGCCCCAGCACCTACAATCAAGAAACCACCGATCCACATATGGTGAGTAAAGATGGATAACTGAGTACCGTAATCGGTAGCTAAGTAGGGGTAAGGAGGCATGGCATACATGTGTTGTGCCACGATGATGGTTAAGGAACCAAGTAATGCTAAGTTAATCGCTAATTGGGCGTGCCATGAAGTGGTTAAAATTTCGTAAAGTCCTTTGTGACCTTCACCAGTGAAGGGTCCTTTGTGACCTTCTAAAATTTCTTTCATGCTGTGACCAATACCCCAATTAGTGCGGTACATATGACCAGCAATAATGAAGAGAACTGCGATGGCGAGGTGATGGTGAGCGGTATCGGATAACCAAAGACCACCAGTTACAGGGTTTAATCCACCTTTAAAGGTTAAAAAGTCGGCGTAAACGCCCCAATTTAAGGTAAAGAATGGTTTTAAACCTTGGGCGAAACTGGGATATAACTCAGCCATTTTACCTGCATCGAGGATGAACTCGTGGGGTAAAGGAATGTCCGCAGGAGCAACACCAGCATCTAATAACTTATTAATAGGTAAAGATACATGGATTTGGTGTCCTGCCCAGCCCAAAGAGCCTAACCCTAGTAAACCAGCGAGGTGATGGTTCATCATGGATTCCACGTTTTGGAACCATTCTAGTTTAGGAGCCGCTTTGTGGTAGTGAAACCAACCAGCAAAGAGCATTAAACCAGCCATGACTAAACCACCAATGGCGGTTACATAGAGCTGATAGCTATTGGTGAAACCGGAGGCTCTCCAAAGTTGGAAGAAGCCGGATGTGATTTGAATACCTTGGAAACCACCGCCCATGTCGCCATTGAGGATGTCTTGTCCTACAATAGACCACACTTGTTGGGCGCTGGGTTTAATGTTCATGGGATCGGATAGCCACGCTTCATAATTAGAGAAACGAGCTCCGTGGAAATACATCCCACTTAACCAAACAAATACTACTGCTAAATGGCCAAAATGGGCGCTGAAGATTTTACGAGAAATATCTTCGAGATCGCTGGTTTGGCTGTCGAAATCGTGTGCGTCGGCGTGAAGATTCCAAATCCAAGTGGTGGTTTTGGGTCCTCTAGCTAAAGTGCGATCAAAGTGTCCAGGTTTGCCCCATTTCTCGAAAGAAGTAGGTACCGGATTTTTGTCAACGGCTACTTTAGCCTTCGCCTCTTTTTGAGGGGTTACTGTCATGAGTGATTCTTCTCTCGACAAATACTTAAACTACTACATTAACCATGATGATAATGGGTATTTGCTACAGTTGTGGGATTTGCTTAACAATATTTAAAATTTGCTTAACAATTGCTACAATTACGCCATAGCTTAATCTTTGGTGACAAAAGTCAAGGTTTTGTTACTTTTCTTTATGTATGGAATTTTAGGGGTTGAAATGGTTGTTTTTCCCTAAAATTTGAGTTGAGAAATAATCTGGGCAACTCCATTATTCTCTACGTTATCGGTGGTATAAGTGGCGATCTCTTTTAATTGTGTAGGGGCATCTCCCATGGCAACACCAATTTGGGCGTACTTAATCATGGTGTAATCGTTAAAATTGTCACCAATGGCCATTACCTGCTGAGAGGATAAACCTAGTATTTTTTCTGTTACATACTTAATAGCATCCCCTTTATGGACATGGGCGGAGGTGGCTTCTAGGTAAGTAGGATTGGACTGGGTAAGGTAAAGATTATGGTTGTGGTAACGTTGCTTGAGATCATCTAACAAGGAGCGAATGAGGGATGGATTAGGGCTTAGAGCTAGTAGTTTGGTGGGGGATTGACTCAACAAATTCCTTAAATCATCCACCACATTAACAATAATGCCTGATCTCTCAATATAAGAATCAGTTTTCTCCGTAACTTTATCTACGTATAGTTGATCGTTAAAGTAAACGTGAACTTCTACCTCATGGGAGCGAAGGTAATCTAATAATTCTAGGGCCACTTCGTGGTCGAGGGGACGATGGGAAATGATTTCTCCCGTGACAGGATTTTGTATCCAAGCCCCATTGTAGGAAATTATAGGTAAGTCTGCCCCTATTTCATCATGGAAGCGATGAGCCGAGCAATACATTCTGCCCGTAGCTAAGCCTACTTTTACGCCCCTACTTTGAACTTTTTTGATGGCTTCAATTACTTCAGGGTTGACTTTGTTGGATTCCCCTGCAATGGTACCGTCAATGTCTAAAAATAATACTTTGATATTTTCCATGGTTTTTTGTAATGATTTATACTTTTAAATGATGGAGAAAAGAGTTTCCTGTATCCACTAAAAAGCGATTTTTGACGGCATCTCTACCCAGTAACATTCTAAAGCCCATGGAGTCTCTATTGGTTAGGGTAAGGGCGATCGCCCATGAAATATCACCTAAAATAATCTTAGTCTCGATTACTGGTCGAGTTTCCGCAATGCCCCCCGAATTTTTAACGGTGCGATATTCTAGGAGAGGCGCCGTGGCAACCACAGAAGTTTGATTATCTTTTTGAATAGGATGAATTTCAAACTCCACAATTTCTTGATTTTCCCTTTCCACAACATTAACATTAAAGGCATGGAGGGCCGATGTTTTTGCCCCAGTATCAATTTTTGCCTTAATCTCTTTTACCCCTAATTGTGGCAAGGCTAGATATTCTCGCCAACCAATTAATGGTAAAGATTGATTTTTACTAATATTCATATCACCCAGCAAATATTAATCATCCTTTCCAGCAATAACTCCTTTTGCCTTACTAACTAAGCCCATAACATCCTGTAAAGAAATTTTTAATAGAGACAAAATACCGATAACTACCAACACAAAACCTATTAAAAAACTAGCATCAGAAAGATATAAACCTACAATCACAATAAAATAAGGAGACAAAATAGCACTAATTTTTTCCACCAACTTCACCGTTTGAATTTGCTCTTTATCCATCACATCATCAGGAATGAGAGCCGAGGATTCTTCTATCTCAACATCGGTATTACCATAATTAGTCGGGGTTAAATTTTCCATATTAGGATTTATTTCGCTTTTCTTTTCTTTGTTTCCCTTACTAAACATGACAGAATTATCCTCTTCTTATTAAATATCAATCAATTAAACTATAGCAATCCTTTAGGATTTGTGTACAAGTCAGGACAGAAAATTTGCCCTGATGAAAAAACAAAAACAACTTGTTCCTCAAACAAAATACCATGGAGAATAGTGGGCAATGCCCACTTTACAAAACTCATTGTCTGGTTTTACAGGAAAGTCAAGTAACTATATCTTTTTACTCCTCGCTATCGTAATCACTACTATTTGACCCAGCAAAGTTAACATTATTAATATCAAGGTTTTCCTTAACTTTTTGTTCCACAATTAAAGCTAACTCAGGATTTTCTTCCAAATAACGAACAGCATTATCTCTACCTTGGGCAATGTTATCACCCTCATAGCTGTACCATGCCCCTTTACGACTAACCACATCAGTTTTTTCAGCCAAGTCGAGAAGGCAACCCGTTTGCGAAATTCCCGAACCAAAAATGATGTCAAATTCAGCAATACGAAATGGAGGGGCAACTTTATTTTTCGCCACTTTTACCTTCGCCCTGATACCGTATTCTCCATCACTACCTTTTTTAAGGGTTTGAATTCTGCGGATGTCTAAACGTACAGAAGCATAGAATTTTAATGCGGTACCTCCCGTGGTAACTTCAGGGCTACCATAACTAATACCGATTTTTTGACGTAGTTGGTTAAGGAAAATTACTGTAGCGCCGGATTTACCAATATTTCCTGCAATTTTTCTCAGGGCTTTACTCATCAAACGAGCCTGTAAACCCACTTGTAAATCTCCCATTTCTCCTTCGATTTCGGCACGAGGTACGAGAGCGGCTACCGAGTCAATAACTACTAAATCGACGGCGGCACTACGCACCAGTTGATCTACTATTTCGAGGGCTGATTCTCCATTATCAGGCTGGGCTACAAGTAGGTTATCTATATCTACGCCCAAAGCACTGGAATAATTAGGATCTAGGGCGTGTTCGGCATCGACAAAAGCCGCTACGCCCCCTGCTTTTTGTACTTCTGCGATCGCATGGAGTGCTAGAGTTGTTTTACCAGAACTTTCAGGACCATAAATTTCGATAACTCTCCCTTTGGGTAAACCACCACCTAATGCCAAGTCGAGGGTTAATGCACCGCTAGAAATGGTTTCTACTTTCATTTTGGTGGCATCACCAAGGCGCATAATTGCCCCTTTGCCGAAGTTGCGCTCAATTTGAGTGAGGACTAGGTTAAGTGCCTTTTCTTTGTCTGAACCTTGTGTGCTGGTACTTGTAGCCATGATTTTCCTGTTATTTTATCTACTCGTCTTTAATTTAGTATAGATGTTATTTTCTATCCTAATTTTTCCTAATGCTATTAGTACATCAGTATCAAAATTATACTTTATTTTGGGCAAAAAAAGATTATTGGTTTGTGAAAATTACTATGACTTATTCTTTTAGTCGGACTAAAGGCTCTTAGGCAAAGCCTGTCCACTTTGTGAGTGCCTTTAAAAAAGAGATTATTCATTAAAAAATTTCTATGGGGAAGCAAATGAGGAAATAGAATTTAATGGGAATTTAGTAGTTATGGGAGATGGTTTTGATAGGAATAGTTAAACGATAATGGTGGGCAATGCCCACCGTACAGATAATTTTATACCTCAAGCATGGCACGACGAATCAACCTAGTGGCAATAGATTGGGTGCCAGTGTGTTCAAAATAGTTGGTGGACATATCAAGGAAAGCGGCTACATAATCAAGTTGATCATCGGAAAATTCAACAAAACTTTGTAGGTTTTTCATCACCTTACCTTGGGTTAAATTGCGATCGCCCACAAACCCCGTCATCCACCCAGTGACGGCCCCAAAACTCTTATGGACAAATTCCAACTGCCCCGCAGGATTGCCCCCAGGGATAAATTTACTAACCTTAGAAAAAGAGCCATTTTGAGACAACTCCTTGGGACTCAAATTATTGAGGGTTGATTGTACAGCCAAAATAAAATCAGGACCAAAGGGGATTAGAGCATCGATACACACAAGGGCAGCCATACGCATCAGTGCTTCTCCTTCGTACTCCTTCAAAGCCTTGACAAAATCCCCAATACTATCCCCTGGTAAGCCATTAATCTGACAAAAAGCGACAATTTCCACCACTAATTTAATGGATAAATCCAAAGCCTGTGCTTTTTCATTGTTGGGGGTTAACTTGTTGAGGAAACTAAGAAAACCAATCTTTTCCCCTACTTTATTGGCTAAAGCAGCAGTACCCAAGACGGAATCAGCATTATCAACGGTTTGATATAACCATAAAGCCCTTTGATAACCTTGATTTTTATCATTGTATAACCACACGGCGCGATCGCCTATTTTTTGAATCCATTTCTCATCGGTTTCCTGACTAATATCCCGAATCATCTGCTCAAAATTAGTCGGGTTTTGCCACTGCCCCGGTGCTACAAAATCTAGGGAATTCAATACCATGGTGGTCAGATTACGCTTTGGTAAATTATCCACCAAATCAAAAATAGCTTTACTCATAACTTTTATACTCCTAATTTAAACTAGCTAAACCATCGAGATCAAATTTGCCCAACCAAGTCTCTCTATCTGCCACGCTAAAGCCATCATCCATTGACCTGACTGTCACTTGAAATCTATCTTCTACTAATACTGCCGTTGCCCGAGAGCCTTTTTGAGCCACAGGATAACCCCCTATTTGCTCTTGACTATCCACAAAATCATCCTTAGCAGAGGGATTACTAATGGTATCAAAAACTCCTAAAGTTGCCACATTTTGCCCAGAGTCTTTTAGAATAGCTTCCACAAAACCATCTTTTTCTTGGGTAAAAACTCGCTCATAATTTCCCTCACTAGGGGGGAAAAAGCGGTTAAAACTAGAACCGTCCTCGGCATCGGTAGAGACGGCAGTATCACGTCTTCCTGCGTCAATACTTTCCTGTTGCGCCCCTTCAAACCTTGATGGGGTACTATCTCCACACGCGGGGAGAATCACCAGTAAACAGGCGAGGGAAAAACCAATTATTAAACGAGATAACTTTTTCATTTGATCTAAATTTAGCTAAAATTGACTTTTATAATTTATCACTTAGAACCTGTTTGAAAAGTTACTTATAAAGAAAATTAAATATTCAAAGGTTGAGATTCTAATCGTCTGACCATAAGATGAATCATACAAGCAAAAATCATCATTTCACTAGTAGTGGGCAAAAATTCATAGTCTTTACTCAATCTTCGGTAGTGACTAAACCAAGAATAAGTTCTCTCTACAACCCATCTTTTGGGAACTACGCTAAAACCGGGGTCTGAATCTGTACGTTTGACATGTTCTAAATTCCAACCAAATTCTCTCTCTACTTTAGCGATAAAATCTTTTCCAGCAAAAGTACTATCGACCCAAATTATTTTTAAGCAAATCCAAAATTGTGAGGCAAAAGTAGCCAATAATTCCATTCCTTGATGATCCGACCTTTTACCCCCATGAACACATAAATCTAGTAACAAACCCATGGTATCTACCAAGATTGTTCTTTTGCGACCCTTAACTTTTTTTCCTCCATCGAAACCAATTTCCTCACCACCCATAACTGTTTTCACTGATTGACTATCAACGCTACCCGCCGTTGGCAAGGGGTTTCTTCCTGCTTTAATGCATAATTGCTCTGGTCGTGTCTGATTAATCTTTCGCCATGTGCCATCAGATTCCCACCCACGAAAATAAGTGTAAACACTCTGCCACTTCGGAAAATCATGGGGCATCGCTCTCCATTTTATTCCGTTAGTAACAAGATAAAAGATTCCATTTAAAACTTCTCTGATGTCCAAACTACGATTTCTCCCACCAGTTTTAGCCAGAGGAATTAAAGGTTCTAAAATTTTCCACTGGTCATCAGTGAGGTCAGTATCGTATGATAGTCTTGTCATGTTTTTCATTCAGTTATTAACAAAAATATTCTACATCAAGACTTTTCAAACAGCTTCTTACTTTGCTATTAAGTTTATATATAAAATATTGCATAAGTTGATGATTTAAAATTATGTTGTTAATTGTTAAAAATTAAGTCAAATATAAGTTATTAAATTTACTGCTTTTCTTGCTAAAATTATACCTAACAAGTAATAAAACAACAAATTTGAACGTTCACTATTATGAATAAAGGTATTTATACATTAGCTAATGACGTTGTTTTTGATCAATTAATTGCATTGTTAAATAGTATTGAAGTTAATTATGGAACCAATGTTCCTGTTTGTGTTATTCCTTATGACGATCGCACTTTAAAAGTAAAAGCAGAAATTGAAAAAAGAGAGAATGTTGAGTTATTCAATGATCAGAATATTTTAAATGAATGGAAAAGTTTTGCAACAAAGGTCTGGGAAAATAACTCCGTAGCTATAAAAACTTGGGAAAAAAAAGGGATTTTTGATCTTCATAGGTTAGGGACTCATGCAAGATTTTGTGGATTTGACAACAATAGTATGTTTTCTGATTTTATTTATTGTGATGCTGATATATTAATTTTAAATTCCCTTAATTATATTTTAGATAAGTTATTAGAATATGACTTTATAGTTTATGATTTTCAATATAAAGACCCTTCTCATGTGTATAATGTAAATTCACTTCAATTATTTAACATCTTTTCTGAACAACGAATTAACTCAGAAATTTTTTGTTCAGGTTTTTATGCTTCCAAAAAAAGTTTGTTCAATAAAGATTTTCGAGAAAAAATAATTGATCAAATAAAAAATAGAGATGCAGAAATTATTTATCCTTGGGCTCCTGACCAAACTATTCTCAATTATCCCTCTTTTGTCACTTTCCGAAATAACTAATCGGAAAAAATAAATTTATCCACTGAGAAAATGAATCATACAATTATTGCTGTATTTGAGCAAATTACTAAACCCTATCCATAATACATCGCTTTCCATTATTCTTAACCAAGGTAATATTGTGCAAAAAATAAGCATTGGTTTAACCATAATTCGATAGTTAATCAATGTATTTTTCCAACTACTAAAATCACGCCAATCTTCTGTGATGAAGATTTTCTTATCTTGAGTCTCTACTATTTTTTCTTGATTAATTAAGTCTGTAATAGGTTTAGTTTTTAAGCTAATCATCCAGTAAACACTATTGATAATTTCCCACCATTTTTCTATATCTTCTCCCTTGGTTAAACGATAATCTGTCCAGCCTAATTCTTGTTTACACTGCCGAAATCCATACTCTATCCATGTACGTTGACCATATAAATTTCCCATGGTTTTTTTCTGTTCAGTTCTCGTTTTTTGGATGTTAGTCATTACAAAACTAGTGCTGTTTTCTGGCATAGTTTCTGTGTTAGTAGTAATTTGCCAATAAGTTATTTCTCTTCTGAAACCATAAATAATTTCTCTAATGTATCTATCTTCTTTTTTACCATCACTAAAAATTCGTTTAAATTTGTACCATTTATTCGCTCTTATCGTCTGTGAACTTGGCATCCAAACACTATGGTCTTTTCTAATAGAGACAATCAAATCAAGATTATTTTGTCTCAGTGCATTAATTAAAGTCGATGCTTCCCCATATAAACTATCAGCTAATACTAAATTAATAGAAAAACCTAACTCTACTAAATACTCGATAATTTCTCTTGCTAATTCTATTTTTGTTTTGTAAACATCACCCTCTTTGAGAGTCTTTTTTGGTTTGAATATTCTTGTCACTAAAGGGAAAGTAATATTTCTATAAAGACCATAAACATTTACTGATACTATACCTTGATCTATTTTCCCTAAGCTTCCCAAATATTGTCGAGAAGTATAATCTGTGTTATTTCCCTTTTTATGATCTCCTGTTTCATCAATGATTACTGTAATCGGTGTATCAATCAGTATACTTAAAATATATTTTAAACGTACTTTTTCCAAGTCTGATGAATTCCAATTAGATTTTGTCAAAAAATGATGTAAACCTTGAGAGGAAACATTAACAATTTTACTTATTTCTGGCAAAGATTTTCTTTTGAGTGTTGAAATTAATCCTAAGTGTAAATATTTAAATACGCACATCAGAAAATAAAGAACGATAAAACGAACAATAGTTATCAATCAGAGGAACTGTTTCTGTGGGATTTCGAGGTAAGTGTTGCCTGATTTGTTCAGCTATATCCATTGCCATAATTGCGTTTCATTTTTACTATCTTTTTATTTTGCCACTTTTTCTCTCGGAAAGTGACAAAAGAGGGATATATGACCATGATGAGTAATATTAATAAATGTAACTTAGCCCTTGAATTGCCTCCAGAGCAAAAAACAGGAAATACAGTAACATCACCTCATTTTGAAAATAAAAACAATGTTCTGTATGACAAGGGAGTTAGACTAACTTATCTGCACTATATTGGAGTGCCTTCTAGTGTTTTTACTAGGGTATGTGCAGGGGAAAATCTTGAGTTTCCTTATCGTGATATTTTCTTATATTATCGTTATTTACATGAGCCTGAAAAGATGCCAAAATTTGTGGGCAAACCTAAACCTTATAATCCCCCCCCCAACTTTTATGGATAAAGTTTTTAGAAAGTTGGGAGTAAAAACGAAGAAATAACTATTTCCCATGGGTTAAAATTCGGTATTGATATTTATTGATTTTTTGATGTCACGTCCTGTATTGTATTGTGCGATAACTAACCATGGTTTTGGTCATTGTGTCCGTATGGCTTCGGTGGCTGCTGCGGTGCAAAAGATGAACCCTGAAATTTTATTGGTAATGGTTACCACTGCCCCCCGTTGGTTGTTGGAGTCTTATATTGATGGTGATTTTATATATCGTCCTAGGGCGTTTGATATTGGAGTAATTCAACGGGATAGTATTCAAATGGATTTGAGGGCTACCCTTGCCAAGATGAATGATTTTCGGCAACGTCAAGGGCAAATCGTGGCGGGGGAGGTGGAGTTTATCAGGGTTAATCGAGTTTCTTTAATCTTTGCTGATATTCCTGCCATGGTAGCGGAAGTTGCCCAGAAGGCGGGGATTCCTTGTTGGATGATGAGTAATTTTGCTTGGGATTTTATTTATCGTCCTTGGGGGGAAAATTTTAAACCGATAGTATCGTGGTTAGAGTCTTGTTATGGCAAGTGCGATCGCCTTTTTCGCCTACCTATGCACGAAGAAATGAGCAGTTTTAACCACAAAGAAGATATGGGCTTGACAGGGGGAAATCCTCGTTATCCAGAAGAAGAATTAAGAAATAAATTTAACCTAAAAAAATCCAAAGAAAAAACAATTTTATTAAGTTTTGGAGGGCTTGGTTTGCAGTCAATCCCCTATCATAATTTAAATCTTTTTCCTGATTGGCAATTTATTTCTTTTGATAAAAATGCCCCTGATTTACCCAATTTGTTAAAGGTTACGGATAGTTACCTTCGCCCTGTAGATTTTATGCCTTTATGTGGAAAAATTATGACTAAACCAGGTTATAGTACTTTTGCAGAGGCAATGCGATTGGATCTTCCTTTGATAGTTTTAGATAGACAAGGATTTGCTGAGACTCCTTTATTAATGGACGGTTTAAAAAAATATAGTTATCACCAAATATTAACTAATGAACAATTTTTTGAGTCTGATTGGATTTTTTTGAAACAAGAATTAAATCCTCCTTTGACTAAAGAAAAATTAAGAAAAAATGGCACTGAAGTGATTGCCCAAGAAATAGTTAATTATTTGAATAATTAGGGTAATTTGAATGACATAATTAATAAATATTTAACCATAAAAAAAGAAAAACCATTCATTACACACTGAGAAAACTGATGATATGATAAGTAAACGTTTATTATTTTACTAAAGTAAAGTGCGATCGCCCCATGAAACAAAAAAAAGATAAAAAAAGATATTTACTAATCTTAATTTCCATTGTAGCCATTGGCTGGAGTACAATCATGGGCAGTATTACCACCAAAGCAATGGCAAACCCCATGGCACCCAAATCCGTGGATAAAGTTGCCGATAACTATAAAGTAGGAAAAGAAATCTACCTCGAAAATTGCTCAAGTTGTCATCTAGCCATACCTCCAGAAGTATTACCCACCGACACATGGAAAACCATCCTTGAAAATCCCCTTAACCACTACGGCACAAGACTACAAGGAGTTATCCGTTTTAACCAAGTATTAATGTGGCAATATTTAAGCACCTATTCTCGCCCCATTTCCGTTAACGAAACTGAACCAAAATTCATAGCCCAATCCCGTTACTTTTTTGCCCTTCATCCAGGGGTAGATTTACCTTCTCCCGTGAGTCATACCAGTTGTCTGGAATGTCATTCTAGGGCATCAGATTTCGACTTTCGCACTTTGGGTGAGGAATGGCAGTCGAGGACAATTGACAATGGACAATAAATAATTATTATCTTTTGCCTCTTACACTAACATTATCTTAATTTTCTCTCCCTGATTAACATGGGAAACACCCACGGGAAGAATAGCTAAACCATTGGTTTGTTGTAAATTTACTAAATTTCCCGAATTATGAAGTCCCCGAGAAAGACTAAAATTATATTTACCATCAACAATATTCGCCCTGCCCCATAGATAACATTCTCTTTTTTCCTCTGCCTTCAGGTTTTCTTGACAGACACCCTCAACAATTTGGGGTACATAATAGTTTGTTTCCCCTGATAATTTGGAGATGACACTTTTTAGGAAACGCCAACATATCACCATGGTAGAAACAGGATTACCTGGGATGCCAAAGTATAATTTATTGTCAGGGAAAATGGCGACGGTAAGGGGTTTACCTGGTTTAATAGCTACTTTTTCCATCAATATTTTGCCCCCTAATTTAACTAATATTTCTTTGACATAGTCGTATTCCCCCACAGAAACTCCCCCTGTGGATAAAACAACATCGGCTTTTTCGAGGGCAGAGGCGATCGCCCCTTCTAATTTTTCCTTTTCGTCAGGTATAATACCCATAGGGACGGAAATAGCCCCATTCTGGCTAATAAAACTATGGAGTAGGTATTGGTTAGAATCGATAATTTTACCCTTACTCAAGGTTTCATGGGGATAAATTAATTCATCTCCTGTGGATAGTATAGCAACTAAGGGCGATCGCACTACATTCACTTCCGTACATTGAGCCGTTGCCAAAATAGCCATTTCAGGGGGATTTATCTTCACCCCCACAGGTAATAAACCATCATTCGCCCCATAAAAAGAACCTTTTTTCCTAACAAAATTCCCCTTGGGGCAACATTCAAGAATTTTGACAAACTTACCATCTCTTTGGCTTTTCTCCTGCATTACCACCGTATCCGCCCCATCAGGCATCATCGCCCCTGTAAAAATACGAGCGCACTGATTAGATTTAACCTTTTTCTGGGGAATATAACCCGCAGGAATTTCTTCAATTATTTCTAAATAAACATCCTTACCATTCCTAATTTTTTCTAAATCTTCCCAGCGCACCCCATAACCATCCATGGCAGAATTATCCCAATAAGGAAAATCATGGGGAGAATTTACTGCTTTCCCTAATATGCGATTATAGGCTTGACTTAAATTAACCGTTTCAATTTCTTCTAATGGTTTAACATAGTCGATAATAATATCAAAGGCTTCTTGGATGGGTAACATAAAAAATTCAAAGTCAGTATTAAGGTGTGCTGAATGAATCAGAAACTATAATTATAAAAGGTTTGAATATCTTACCAACATCAAAAAACACCTAAAAATCACTATTATCCATTATCAACTATCAATTATTAATTACTATGGTGGATGAATTTAGAAGCGCTTTAGAAGTTGCTACCGAAGAAGAATTACAACAACTAACTAACATTTTATTTTGTCGTCGTCTCAATCCTATCGACTATTTACAAACCCCTGCCCCCATCGATGTACAAAGTCAGGATTTACCAAGTTGGTTAGATACCATTGAGCAAAGATTTCGTTTTTTAGCGGCAGATGGCATGACAGTTTTACAGCGTCGCACCCATCAAGTATCTTACCGAGAAATATTAGTTCAAGTTTGCCGTTACCTCAAAATTCCCTACGATTTATCCATGGCAACCGTTGACATTGAAGCGGAGATTTTTTTGCATTTACTACAAAAGGCGTGGGCAAAGTTACCGACTGATGAGCAGAATTCTATCCGTAATCAGGTGATTAAATCTTTGGCAAATTCTACCACTCCTGAGCCTTTACCTTTAAGGTTACAACATGATCCTCTAAAAATTATCCTCAAGGGTAGTGGGGTTGTGGCGGTAAGCTCAATTTTAAAGTCTTGGTTACTCAAAAAAATTGCTCAACAATTTGCGCTCCATTTTGCCACTTATCAGGTAGCGAAAACTGGTCTAATCAAAGGGGGTGTTGCCCTTGCTTCTGGTTTTCAATCTCAGTTAGCTTTACAAGTAGCTAAACGGGGAATGATAGTTAATACTGCTCGTTATACCGCCGTGAGGGGTGCTTTTGCCTTTTTAGGGCCTGCTTTGTGGGGTTACTTTTTTGCCGATTTGGGGTGGAGGGCGATCGCCACTAACTACACCCGTATTATTCCTGTAATATTTACCTTAGCCCAGATTAGACTCACGAGAGCATAAAAAAAGTGGGCAATAACGCCCACAAAAATAGATAACAGAAAATTGAAGTTAAGGCATCACCATGGAAAATTAATTTCCCATTGCCTACCACATATTTATTTTCTGATGCCCTTAGCCATATTACGGAACATATCCATATTAGTATCAGTAGGGCGACGTTTTTGAGGCTCACTGGGTGCAAAAGATGACTCAGTATTAGAGCTTTCGGTGGAAGTTTGCTCTACAGAATTGAAACTACCTTGAGTATTCTTAAAATTATTAGAGTTTTGAAAAGCGGTTTTCTTAACCATTTTTTCAGAAGAAACTTCTTGAATTAATTCCGCACCTTTTTCACTACCTAAAGTTTTAGGAAATGTTCTGCGTACAGTTTTAGTCTTACGCATATATTCAATATCACCATAGGTTTTCGCATCATCGGGATCTAAAAAATAAGCTCCCTGAGAAGTGTTGTTATTGTTGTTTCCTCTTTTCAACCAACCAAATAAACCAGCCATTAAATTATTTCTCCTTAAAATACTATTAAAAATTGTTACGATTATACTATGAATTATAACATATAGTTAATACCCTCAGAAGAAAATACAATGTTTCAATCCCTATACCGCTAAACCATTTCAGTAAGTCCATGATGAAATTAACTATAATTGCAATCAGGAAATATTTAGAATAACTAGGACGAAAAATAAGAGAATGGGTATAGTAAATCATGGCATAGAACATCATCATAATCACCAGGTCGAAAATTCTAGTCATGGACATATTCACAGCGAAGAATCTCGACGCAAAGTCATTAATCGTCTATCACGCATCGAAGGTCACGTCAGGGGGATAAAGACTATGATTAATGAACATCGGGACTGCCCAGAAGTCCTTATCCAAATCGCTGCTATCAGAGGAGCCCTTGATAGGGTAGCCAGAATCGTTTTAGATGAACATTTGAGCGAATGTATCACCCGTGCGGCAGAAGATGGTACCATTGATATAGAAATAGAAGCCCTCAAAGCTGCCCTAGATCGATTCTTGCCATCTTAAGAAAATTGGGGATGGTTAATTTTGTTTTTGGTGTTATACTAAACCTAGGGAATCAAGATTTAGTGATAAGATTTTACTCAGTATTTACAGTTACATAGTTTCGTATTTATTGATAGGCTTCATTAATAACATCTTTGCTCTCTACAATTTAAACAATTTAAGGAGTTCGTCAATCGATGTCGATATATGTAGGAAATCTTTCCTATAGTGTAAGCAAAGATGATCTCAATGAGGTCTTTGCAGAATATGGTACAGTAACAAGGGTTCATATTCCCACTGATAGAGAAACTGGTCGTATGCGTGGTTTTGCATTCGTAGAAATGGAAAACGAAACCCAAGAGGATGCGGCAATAGAAGCCCTAGATGGTGCTGAGTGGATGAGTCGAGAGCTAAAGGTTAATAAAGCTAGACCTCGTGAAGATAACAAAGATTCTTTCAGAGGTGGTGGTGGTCGTAGAAATGGCGATCGCTTCTAGGCTTTATTTTATAGTTTAAAACCCTATAATCCGATGTTTGATTTCTCAATTAATTAGATGGGAAATCAAAGAAAAAAATATTATTTAAGAGGAAAGAATGGCTAAAAGCAATCCTAAAAAGGAAAAGGCAGAACGTAATAAGGCTTACGCTCGTCAGTTTAGAAAAAAAACTACCCGTTTTAATTCTAAGTTTAAAAGAAGGGATTATAACAGTTCCAGTGGTTCTAATGAGCAGTCTAACAATACAGAAAACAAAGACCAAAATTAATCTAGCCAGAGTAATTTTTTGTGACTGATAAGCCACCACTATTTAACTAGGGGTGGTTTTTTGGTGTTTGTTATTGTTTAAATTCAGTTACCAAGGTAACATTCTGCCATGCCCCCGTTTCGTCATAACGGCGGATAATCCTTAACCTCTGATGGGGTTCCACTAACCAACCACATTCAAGGAAAAAAGGTTGACGATGGTTAATTTTTAGGGGTACGGTGAGGGAAGCACCATGGGGTAATAATAGACTTCTAATGTCTTGTCCCCTTTCAGAAAAAGTAAGAGCATTATTTTCCACAGAGGCGGTGGAGGTAAACTCTAGGTAAGGGGTTTTTAGGGTTTGTTTTATTTGAGTGTCTGTTTCTTCTAATATCAGGTGAGTAGAATACCTTTCAGGTTCTCGCCAATCTGGATAAAGGGTGACAGCTTCCCCTTGCCATTCTCCCACCAGTTGCTCTAATGAAAGAGCCGGGTTTTCTTTTTTGGGGGTATTTTCTCGAAATTCCCTAATCAGGGTAGCTTGTTCAAAGTTACTCTCTTTATCAAATAACTGTACCATGCGTAGGCGGCGATCGCCCTTAAAAAAGCCAAATTCCGCCCCAAAATTAGCAAAAGGACTAAATTGCATATTACCTTTGGCAAAATGTCCTTCCTCAAATAAGAAAATACTGCGGTTAAGATAAGTAAATTCATTGACATGGGGCGGTGTATCTTGCCCCAATCTTGTTACCGTCAGGCGAATGGTTTTATCTTCATTTAACCCTTCTAACTTTATTTCCGTGGGGGTATCTTTGATAAACTCACCCCGAGAGGAAAACTGAGTAAAAGAACCTAACCAAACTCCCCTATTTTTTAATAAACGTTCCCACTGTGAAGACATAAATATTTTTGAAAAATAACCTCAATTATTATAACTTGTTAACCCCTAAAAGCTATTTCTCAACACCTACTTGCTTGAGGATATGCAAAGGTTTATACTCTTTAATAATCTCTAACTGTTCTTGATTTTTGACCAGTAAAGCCCCAGCAAATCCAAGAGAATTAATAGAAATTGATTGAGCTTTTGGTTTCGTTCTCGGAATCATCATCATCCACTGTTTTGTTATCAATAAATTATAATTACCTAGGGAAGTTTTTCCATTATTTTCTATGGTTAAATAATCTAACATTTTATAATATATTTCTTCTGTTATTTTGGCACATTCTAAACTAGATTTTCCTAAGAGGTTATGAAAGGCGATCGCTTGTACATAGGGCAATTCGTCAAGGGTGACAATGTCAAAATCTTGTAATTTAGAGCGATGATTCAACACTAACTTTTCCATGGGAAAACCTTGAAAATTAGGAGCAAGGGGAAAAGGAATCACCTGCAAATGTTTATGGGGTTGAGATGCACCAGCTAAAGGCCCAGCGTTATAAAAACCTAAACCGCTCACCTGCTGTAATACCGTCCAAAAAGATTCTAAATCAGCTAAATTTAATAAATTTTCTTGAGGTTCAAAATCACGGGTAATAATTAAAACATGATTATTAACAACATTATATTTATTTAAAATACAAACATGATTATCCCCTAAATCATCAACATAAAGTTCTTCTTCATAGGGTAAAAAAGGATTATAATTGCTTTCTTTTTGCTGTTTTTTTTGTATTTTTTTAGCCTTCTCTTTTCTCGTAATATTATCTAAAATCCTAATCAAAAAATTAATATTATTTTCCTTTAAAAACTCATATTGAGTTTCAATTGGTTTTAATGCTTTTTCTTCAAGAGCTTGAATGGTTGTCGCACTTATTTTGCTCCATAAATCAAGATTGTTGTCACCCATAAATTCCTAATTTGTCTTATTCACAACCAAGATATAGTTTATAATATACTTGTTACTATTAGCTTCTTTGGTAACAATTTTTGATAATCATTGATAATTAAAAAGTCAAATTCTTAAATATAGAGAAAAAACTTTGAAGTTTTGCTTGATGGGGAAGAAAAAAATTAGAGTAGTTATTGTTTGACAAAATGACATCTTTCCCATCTGTTTGCCATTACTCTCCACATTAAAAATCATATCTATATCTAAATTCCGCAACATTGTTTTTGTGAGGGAAAAAGACTAAGACAAAAATTGAAGTCATCGATTAAGGTAAAATAGTGACAGAGAAAATAAAAAAGGATCAAAATACATTAAACTATGACCTCAGATAATCAAAATAAAAAGCTAGAGGCGATGAAAAATTTTGCCGAACAGTATGCAAAACGTACAGATACATATTTTTGCTCTGAGCCTTCTGTCACTGCCGTAGTTATTCAAGGTTTAGCACAGCACAAAGAAGAATTAGGTGCGCCCCTTTGTCCTTGTCGTCATTATGAAGATAAAGAAGCAGAGGTAAAAAATACTTTTTGGAATTGTCCTTGTGTACCCATGCGAGAAAGAAAAGAGTGTCACTGTATGTTATTTATTACCCCTGATAATGAGTTTGCGGGGGAAAAGCAAGAAATTTCTTGGGAAGATTTACAAGGGGTTCAGTAATTTCTCTTCATCTATCCCCAAACAAAGTTTAGAGACGTTTCTGATAACGTCTCTAGTTAGATTTTAGTCTTCGTGATCTTCAAAAGGATCGTCTAATTGTGCTGAGGGAGGCCCAAAAGCTGTATAGACTGAAAAGCCTGTGATTGCTAAAAGGGTAATAGCAATTGTAGAGGCAACGACTGTTGCGGTATCCATATATTTTTACTGTTATTTTTTTTAATACTATCCCTTATTTTGACATTCCTTCTTAACTTTTCGCAATATTTCTCTTTTTCTTTGTATATCTAATGGTAGAAAAAACAATTATCTTTGATTTTGATGGTACAATTGCTGACACTTTCTCGACTTTGGTGGAGATTGTCAATGAGTTGGCTTTACAGTTTGATTACCCATTGGTGGATGAATCAGAGGTGGCGAGGTTAAGTAATCTTAGCTCGAAGGATATTATTAAACAATCTCCTGTGGCTCTTCATAAAATTCCTTTTTTGATGAAAAAAATTAAGAAGGAGTTAAATGGACAGGTTGCTTATTTATCAGCTTTTGAGGGGATGAAGGAAACTCTCACTGAGTTGCACAAGAGGGGATATACGTTGGGGGTTATTACTTCTAATTGGGAAGAAAGTGCGCAAGAATTTTTTCGTCGCAATGGATTGAAGGATTATTTTGAATTTGTTTATTCTAGTAACAGTTTGTTTGGCAAGCATCGCACTATTAATAGGGTAATTCGTAACCATGGGTTATCTTTGGAAAATACTTTTTATGTGGGGGACGAAACGAGGGATATTGAATCGGCGAAAAAAAGTAAAATCAAGGTGATTGCGGTTAGTTGGGGCTTTAACTCAGCGGAAATTTTGCAGGAGTACCAGCCCAATTTTTTGATTAATCATCCCCGTGATTTATTGATGGTAATCGATGAGGATGTGATTACAGTTTAATTACTCTTCTGTCATGACTCTGAGGCGAACTAATTTTTCTCCTCCTTCATCGAGTTTTACTTCTATTACTTCGCTGGTTAGTCTTTCTAAACAGGTAAGGAGCGATCGCAAATTAGGACTACTGGAGCCTGTTTCCACGTAAAGGCGATCGGAAATACTACCAACTTTTTTCCACAAAGTATAAAGTTTCGCCACATTTTGCTCTAGGTTAGTGGCTTGTTTAACCAAGTCGGCGGTAATGCTGAGGCAGTCGAGACGCATGGCTTCATCTAGGGCCATTTCTAAATCTACGGGGGAATCTCTGAGGGTTTCTACTTGGGAAGCAGAATCGATATATTTTGCCAAACTTTTGGCGGTGGAGGTCATTTTTTTGACGGTGTCAATGTCTGGAAATGCTTCTACTTCCTTCTTAATATCTTCAATTTGTTCATCCGATAGCTTTTCCATCTCTTTGACGAGGGGGGCAAGGTGACGGGGAGGTAAAGAGCCATCCACGGCTTTTTCCTTGACGTTATCGGGCAAAAAGTCCGAATTCATGGCGGTATATTCATCGGTTAGTTGCTTTACTTCTCGGCGGGTAATGCGATCGCCATTCTGAGCCGCTTCACTAACTAATTTTTGTACTTCTGGTTCTGCTTTGGCGGTTTCGATAAAGGCTCTTTTACTAAAGTTTTGGATAGCTTCAGGTTCTAAATTTCCCTCTGCTAAAAGGGTATCTGCACTATTAGCTAACTGAATCAGTGCGTAGGCTTGGCTTTTGCTAATTTCTCTATTTTTGAGCCAGTTAAGAAAACCTGCGCCCCGATTTTCTCCGCCAAATTTTTCTCTATCTCTTACTGCTCTTAGGATTCTACCACGCCATATATCTGTTTGTAAATCGAAGCGATCGCACACTTTCCAGACATCGTCAACCTGTTGCTGAAAGTCATGTTCAGCAATTTCTTCGTCCTCGGGATCTGGTAATTCAAACTCTAAATCCACGGGCATAGTTAATGCCTCGGCAATTTCTACCGTAGAAGGAGCAACTTCGACCATTTTGTAATATTCCCTAACCTTGTAATCGTAAAATTGAGACTTTTATTAAAATATCATTTTTCTGATGATAGTTACCATTATTTTTTAACGAGATCGCATTTACCAAGTAATATTGATGTGATTGTAGCATGCGATCGCACAGATGAAGTAATTTATTTTATTGGTGTTAGGTTGCTCTTATAAAAGTCAACCTTACGCTCCTCTCCGTTACAAGACTTTTGTGATATATTGCCATTCAATGATTTTGGATATATTGATTGTTCATCAAACTTTGTTCATTATTATTAATAGCATTAATAATAAAAAAGGTTGATAAACTTATAACAATTCCTAACAAAAAACTAAATATTAGCCCATTCAAAAATATTTTTTTTGAGATATTATTGTACTTTTTTGTGGTGTGAATGTTTTTAATATTAGGGTGAAAATTGACGATTTCAGTTAAAATATCTTCAGCATTAGGGTATCTATCATCGGGTTTTTTAGCTAAACATTTAAGAATTATATTATTAAGAATGAGTGGTATATTATCACAGCCAAACTGTTGATTTGGAGGGATAGGATTCTTTTGATTATGAACCCCTAACCAGCCCTTAGTAACTAACAAATCATCATAATCAGTAAAAGGTTTATTACCTGTTAAAATTTCATAGAATATCAGACCCAAATTATAAATATCACTTCTAGCATCTAATTGAGTCACACCATTAATATGCTCTGGAGAAACATAATAAGGAGTAGCAAAATAATCATTCATTTTTGTGAGTCTTACGACACTCATACTATCTATTTTTCTGGCGATGCCAAAATCAAGAATTTTAACAATATGCTTATTATTAAGAGTAGGAATTAAAAAAATATTATCTGGTTTCAAATCTCGGTGAATAATGCCTTGATTATGAGCAATTCTTAACCCTGCTAAAATTTGGGTAATAATAAAAAGAGATTCTTCGATGGTTATTTGCCGTTTTTTAATTAAGTAATCACTAAGGGTTTCTCCTTGTAAATATTCCATAATAAAAAAAGGGATATTATAGATTTTTTCTTCTTCTTGTAACGGGTAAATTCCTTGGTCTAAAATATTAACAATATTTGGATGATTAAGACTAGAAAGAAGTTTTATTTCTCTTCTAAATCTCTGGATAATTTCTTCTTTATTATCAGCTTCTAAACATTCTTTATCTAAAAATTTTACAACTACAAAATCTGCATCAATAGTTTCGGATTGATTGATACAAAGATAGATATTTCCCATTCCTCCTTTAGCAATAAATTTAACAATCAAATACTCTTGATTTTCTCCACATTTTTGACCAATAAAAGGGTCAACAGGCTTTTTTCTTTGATATGTTTCAGTAATATCATCAAAAGGAAAAGAATCTTCTAAGGCTTCTATTTTGGTGGTAAATGATTGATTTTCAATCTTTGTTGTAATCTCGATTTTTGTCTTATTTATCTTGCTCAATGGTAGTTTTTTGGCTAGGTTTTTCAGACATTTTTTATTTGCGAAATTGAGTAAATAAATCAACAAGGGCGATCGCACTTTGGGGGCGTTTGGTATAATCAAACTGAGTTAAAAAATTAATGATTTCCACCAATGGGGAAGAAATACCAGCCTTTTCCAAGCCCACAAAACGATTTAACACAGGATTAAAAAACTTAGTAGGAGACTTGCGAGTCAAAAGATAAATTAAAGTAGTACCCACCCCATAAAAATCCGACTGTATATAGGATAATCCTTTTTTTTGCTCAGGAGAACCATAACCCGCCGTAGCAATGCGTGTACCTGGTTTTTGAGTAACCTCCTTTACCGCCCCAAAATCAATTAAAACAATCTCCTCTGGGTTGTGGCGCAAAATCAAATTACTAGGCTTAATATCCCGATGAATCACAGGCTTAGGAAGATTATGTAAATAATCAAGAATTTTGGCTAGTTGAAGCATCCAACCCACCGCCTCCTTTTCACTACGGGGATTAACCATTTGCAAACTATCCCCATAAATCATCTCCATAATCAAAGAATAGTAGTTTTTAGAAGCAAAAAAATCGTAAAACAAAGGAATGCCCCGGTGGCTTAAACTTTTTAAAATTCTAGCTTCTCGCTGAAAAAGTTCCCTCGCCTTAGCCATAGAAGACAAATCCGAATCAATCTCCTTCAACACACACAACTTTTCCATGGCATAGTTATAAACCAAATAGGTGGTACTCATACCCCCTTGCGCCAAAACCCTTAATACTTCGTAACGATTTCCACTCTCAGGATTTATAATAACTCCCTTTCCCTTAAGTAAATGACCATCCAGACGACAAAAATTAATACAAGGGGGATTCGGGCGACAACAATCAACCATGTCAAAAGAACTGCCTTAACTCAATATATAGTCATATTTTACAAAATATTGCCCCTAGATTTTCGTCCCGTGAATATTTGTAAATGAAAAGCGCAGACAAGGGATATAGATAGCACACTAGAAAAAGAAGCGAATGGACACCCACACGGAGATAATTTTCTATGAAACTAGCTTACTGGATGTATGCTGGCCCCGCGCACATCGGCACTCTACGAATTGCCAGTTCTTTTAAAAATGTTCATGCTATAATGCACGCACCCCTTGGAGACGACTATTTTAATGTAATGCGCTCTATGTTGGAAAGGGAAAGGAATTTTACCCCTGTTACTACCAGTGTAGTCGATCGCAACGTACTTGCTAGGGGCTCACAGGAAAAGGTAATTGATAATATTGTACGTAAAGATCAAGAAGAAAGCCCAGATTTAATCGTTTTAACTCCCACTTGTACTTCCAGCATTTTACAAGAAGATTTGGAAAACTTTGTCAGCCGAGCGCAACTTAACTCAAAAGGAGATGTCATATTAGCGGATGTAAACCATTACCGTTATAACGAATTACAAGCAGCCGATCGCACTTTAGCCCAAATCGTTAAATTTTACCTTGAAAAAGCAGAAAAAAAAGGTACTATAAATCGAGAAAAAACGGCTAATCCTTCCGTGAATATTATCGGTATTTCCACCCTCGGTTTTCATAACAACCACGATTGTCGAGAGTTGAAAAAATTAATGACTGACTTGGGTATCGAAATCAACATGATTATCCCCGACAAAGCCAGTGTGGAAGACTTACAAAACCTACCCCGTGCATGGTTTAATTTCATCCCTTATCGAGAATTAGGCTTGATGGCAGCCGAACATTTACAAAGAGAATATGAAATGCCCTATGTGGATATAACCCCCATGGGAGTGGTAGAAACAGCCCGTTGTATCCGTGCCATGGCGAAGGTAATAAACCAGCAGGGGGGTAATGTTGACTATGAAGAATTAATTGAGTATCAAACCATTGAAGTATCCGAAGCAGCTTGGTTTTCTCGCTCTATCGATTGCCAAAATTTGACAGGCAAAAAGGCCGTTGTTTTTGGAGATAATACCCACGCCGCCGCCATGACAAAAATTTTGGTACGGGAAATGGGTATTGATGTGGTGTTGGCTGGTACTTATTGTAAGTATGATGAAGCATGGTTTAGGAAGGAAGTAGAGCCATTTTGTGATAATATCCTGATCAGCGAAGATAATGGAGAAATAGCAGATGCGATCGCCAAATTAGAACCCTCCGCCATCTTTGGTACACAAATGGAACGCCATGTGGGTAAACGTTTGGGCATTCCTTGCGGTGTAATCGCTGCCCCTATCCATATCCAAAACTTCCCCATCGGTTACAAGCCTTTCTTGGGTTATGAAGGTACAAATCAAATTACTGATTTGGTTTATAATTCTTTTACCCTCGGTATGGAAGATCATCTTTTAGAAATATTTGGTGGTCATGATACTAAAGAAGTTATTACTAAGGGTATCTCTGCAGATTCTGATTTAAATTGGACAAAAGAAGCCCAAGCGGAATTAAACAAAGTACCTGGTTTTGTCCGTGGTAAGGTAAAACGCAACACTGAAAAGTTTGCCCGTGAAAGAAATTTTGATCAAATTTCTCTTGAGGTGATGTATGCTGCCAAGGAATCGGTAGGGGCGTAAACAATTGATAATTGATAATGGATAATTACGGTAGATTAATGTTATCGAATTGATAAGTAATACCAAGTTGTACGAAACAAATTATCATTTTGCTCCCTGAATCCCCCAATTCTGGGGGACTTTAATCATGAAAAAAAGATTGGGGTTAAGGGGAAATTAATTATTAAGCTGTCAGGTATTGCTTAATCATAAGATGAAATACTATCGCATTATGATAAGTATTTAATAATATTCAAAATATGATCACTATTGCCCATTCCCTATTCCCCACCTAAACTAAAAATCATATCTAAATTCAGCAGTACTAATGAAATTTGTCATAACTAATGATGATGGGATTGAAGCCGAGGGTATAAAAGCCCTCGCTAATGTTGTGGAGGGGGATAAATATATTATTGCCCCTAACAAGGAGTATTCGGGCTGTGGACATCAAATTACTACCCGTCGGGGTATTGCAGTAGAAGACAGGGGAAATCAATCTTATAGTGTGGATGGTACCCCCGCTGATTGCGCCCGTTTAGCCATTCAAGCCCTCGCCCCTGATGCAGATTGGCTGTTGTCGGGCATTAATGCAGGGGGAAATTTGGGGGTAGATATATATTTATCTGGTACGGTGGCAGCGGTGCGAGAGGCAACTATTGGGGGTTTAAAGGCGATCGCCCTGTCTCATTATATCAAAAGTCCTCAAAAAAATGACTGGATTTTAACAAGTAAATTAACTAAAAAAGTATTAGATTTATTGTTATCAAAAGAATTGCCAAAAGGGCATTTTTGGAATGTTAATTTGCCCCATTTATTCCCTTACCAAACAGACACAGAAATAGTATTTTGTCAACCCAGTAAATACCCTTTGCCCCTAACCTTTAAGCAAGAAAATAACGTTTACTTTTATCAAGGGAACTATAGTCAAAGGAAAAAAGAAAAAGATAGCGATATTGATGTATGTTTTTCTGGTAAAATTGCTGTTAGTTTAGTAAAGGTTTAAGCATAAAAAATGGGAGAAATTCAAACACAGACGCAAACAAGAAAAGATGATCATATTCGTATTTGTTTAGATGAAAAAGTACAATGCGATGCCGTTACTAATGGTTTGGAAAAATATCATTTTAACCATGTCTGTTTGCCTGAATTAGACTATCAAGAAATTGATATTAGTAGTCAATTTTTAGGTAAAAAAATAAATTCTCCCCTCCTTATCTCCTCCATGACAGGAGGCACCACCAATGCTCAATTAATTAATCAAAGATTAGCTAAAATTGCCCAAAAATATAACCTCGCCATGGGTATTGGCTCAGGTCGTGTTATTATCGAAAAACCTGAAGTTGCCTCCACATTTAAAGTGCGATCGCACGCACCCGATATATTATTATTTGCAAATATAGGTGCAGTGCAACTAAACTATGGCTATGGTTATAAAGAATGTCTCGAATTAGTAAAAATCCTTGAAGCCGATGCTCTCATCTTGCACATTAATCCCCTCCAAGAATGTATCCAACCCCAAGGGGATACCAACTTCAAAGACTTATTAAACAAAATTGCGAACCTGTGTGAAAATTTACCTGTACCTGTCATCGCCAAGGAAGTGGGTAATGGTATTTCCGTTGATATGGCAAAAAAGTTAATTGATGTGGGGGTAAAATCCATCGACGTAGCAGGGGCAGGAGGCACATCTTGGGCGATGGTAGAAAGCGAAAGGGCTGACAATGCTTTACAAAGACAACTAGGCAAAACTTTTGCAAATTGGGGCATACCTACCGCCGACTGTGTGGCAAATATAGGACGTAAATATCCTGATATTCCCCTCATTGCTTCGGGGGGGATTCGCAACGGGTTGGAGGTAGCCAAATTAATTGCCCTTGGGGCAGATTTAGTAGGTTTGGCTTATCCTTTCCTCAAGGCGGCTACGGAATCTACTGAAGCCCTTGATTTTCTGGTAAATTTATTAAATGCAGAGATAAAAACCACTCTTTTTTGTACAGGAAGTAAAGACTTATCCAATTTAAACAAAAGTTTACGACAACTATAAAATTTGATTAACCATAGTACAAAATATTCAGTAGGTTGGCGAAATTAATTATAGCTCTTATTTTATTAAGACTCTTATGAACAAGGGGTTTAAACCCCTTGCCTAAATCGATTTAATTATGCCTACTTACTTATTGAATTATAATAAGCATTCAATATTTAAAACATTTTTACTATTACCTATTCCGAAATAATATTATGATTCACGGTTTTATTCCCCCAGAGCGTTTTTTTGCCTATCTCACATGGCAAGAAATTGAGCAGATGTCAGATAAAGAAAATGTGGTGATAATTCAACCCATAGGGGCGATCGAGCAACATGGACATCATCTTCCTTTGGTGGTGGATTCGGCTATTAGTCAGGGGGTGTTAGGGAAGGCTTTAGAGGGTTTATCTCCTAAAATCCCAGCCTATGCTTTACCGACTCTCTATTATGGAAAATCTAACGAACATTTAGACTTTCCCGGTACTATTAGTTTATCCGCAGAAACTCTGTTAAGGGTATTAAGGGAAACAGCCGAGAGTATTTATAGAGCGGGATTTCGTAAGTTAGTTTTGATGAATTCCCATGGAGGACAACCCCAGATATTAGATATTATTAGCCGTGATTTGCACCAAGAGCATCATGATTTTTTGGTGTTTCCTTTTTTTACTTGGCGTGTACCTCATATTACTAAAGATTTGATGACGGAGAGGGAAGGAAAGGAAGGGATTCATGCAGGGGATGCGGAGACGAGTTTGATGCTGTCTCTTTTGCCCCATCAGGTGAAAATGGATTTGGCGGTAAAAGAATATGCGAAGGATTTAGCGGGGGATAGTTTGTTATCCCTTGAGGGGCGTTTACCTTTCCCCTGGGTAACAAAAGAGTTGAGCAAAAGTGGAGTAATTGGTGATGCGACGGTGGCGACAAAGGATAAAGGCGATCGCATTTTAGAATCCCTTACCAAGGGCTGGATAGAATTAATCGAAGATATATATAAATACCCACAATCATAGTGTAATGATGGTCATAGTCAGGTATTCAAAATATTGCCACCGTTGCTCATTGCCCATTCCCTATTCCCCACCCAAACCAAAAATCATATCTAAATTCAGCAATGCCCAATAATTTAGACTATTCATTTTTCGGTAAGATAGAAAAATTAGAAAAGATAAAGATAAAAAAAGCAACGTACATCATAATGGATATTAAAGAAGGCTTCGTCGGCACCATTGGTAATACTCCCCTAATTCGTTTAAATAGCTTCAGTGAAGAAACAGGATGCGAAATATTAGGAAAAGCCGAATTTCTTAATCCGGGTGGTTCGGTAAAAGATAGAGCTGCCTTGTATATCATCAAAGAAGCGGAGGAAAAAGGCTTACTAAAACCGGGAGGCACCGTGGTAGAAGGTACGGCAGGGAATACGGGCATCGGACTTGCTCATATTTGTAATGCAAAAGGTTATAAATGTATTATTGTTATTCCTGAAACTCAATCCCAAGAAAAGATGGATACCCTTAGAACCCTTGGGGCAGAGGTGAGAGCAGTTCCTGCGGTGCCTTACAGAGATCCTAACAATTACGTTAAACTATCGGGGCGCATTGCAGAGGAAATGGACAACGCCATCTGGGCTAATCAATTTGATAACCTTGCTAATCGCCGAGCGCACTATGAAACCACAGGAAAGGAAATTTGGGAACAAACTGACCATAAAATTGATGCTTGGGTAGCCGCTACTGGTACAGGGGGAACTTTTGCTGGGGTATCTTTATTTTTGAAGGATCAAAATCCCTATGTAAAATGTATTTTAGCTGATCCCATGGGCAGTGGTTTATATAGTTACGTGAAAACAGGAGAAATGAAAGCTGAGGGCAACTCCATCACCGAGGGTATTGGTAACAGTCGCATTACAGCCAATATGGAGGGAGTACCCATGGATGATGCGGTGAGAATAGATGATCAAGAGGCCATTAGGGTTATCTATCAGTTACTGTACAAGGAAGGTTTATTTATGGGTGGCTCTGTGGGTATTAATGTAGCGGCGGCGGTGGCTGTAGCCAAAAAACTAGGTCCTGGTCATCGGATTGTAACGGTGTTGTGTGACGGGGGCGGACGCTATCAGTCTCGGCTTTATAACCCTGAATGGTTAGCATCCAAAGGTTTAAAGGTTGATTCTTCGCGCCCATAGCCATCACTCTAAGGTTGAGATAAAATAGACAAGAAATTGAAGTTAGTATTGAAAAGAAATTATGCCTCCACGTTGGCCCCGGGAACCAGATCGAGAAAATGACCTCAAATATAGAAAATTAGACGATCGCATGAATTTTGCAGTTCATGTTGCTTTGTTTACTGCTGTCAATTCGGGAGCGTGGTTTTTCCATAACCTGCAACACGCCCAATGGTCTTGGATTACTTGGCTAACAGGTATTTGGGCTGTTATTCTCCTTGCACATTTTATCTATATAAGTGCGATCGCCAATTACACCAAAGCCAAAAATTAAATTATCTCCAACATCCACCGGGGTTGAACATTGTTCAACCCTTTAAAATTTATGACCGAGAAGGGAGATAAGGAGCCGTATTGCCTTCTACGGCTTGACGATAGGTTTCTACCTCATCAGTGTAATCAATGGGTAATACCGCACATACGTTTTGGTGAGGACGGGGAATAATTACCCAAGATTCGAGGGTAGCACCTTCGGCTTTTTTCACCGCTTCGATTCCTGCTGCCATGGCGGTTTTAACTTCGGAAACATCCCCACGAATATTCACGGTAAAACGAGCGCTACCCACCCTGATATAACCCACAAGGGTAACTCTACCAGCTTTTACCATGGCATCAGCTGCCGCTAAAATACCGGGAAATCCTTTGGTTTCAATAGAACCAATGGCTGATTGTGAAGGCATAATCTATATATACTCCTATAATTTTATTTAGATATAAAAACTTAATTTTAATGGTTTAATAATGGTCAAAAGGCTTACATCCGATAAGGATTAGAAACCTCATTATGGGCAATGGGTAACACATCCACCACATTAGGGGGAGGATTAGGGACAATGTAATGGGTCATCACTTCACCGCCAAAAACTTCCTCCGCCTTCATTAATCCCTCCTCCATGGCTCGATTAACCTCTGATACAGCACCCCTAATGGCGATCGCAAATTGACCACTTTCCGCCTTATCAAAATAAACAAGGGTAACTCGGGCGCTTTTAACCATCGCATCAGCCGCTGCCAAGATAGAGGGAAAACCCAAAGTTTGAATAACTCCTACTGCTTCAGGCATGGATAACTATACTTTTTTTAATTAAACCTCACAATTATCCCACAAATTTCCCTTAATAGATAGATCTCTATGGTTAATTAGAATTTAGAAATCATAATCCAAGAATAAGTATTAATTATCAGAAACTAAGAAGCAAAACATAGACTTACTTAAGGAGGATACACCACCAAAAAGTACCTAACCTCAAACCTCTCACCCCAATCTAATATTTTTCCACCTTAAACCCATTAGATTGATTAGAGTCTCGATGCCAAATTTCCCTTTGAGGAATACCCAAAGAAATTCCACTCCTATCAAAAGCCTCCTTAACTCTTAATCGTAACTCCCTACCCACAGCCCATTGTTCCGCTGGTAAAGTTTTAATTAAAAGTCGAATCATAATACCATCATGGGAAACCTTTTCAATACCCAAAATATCAGCAGGTTCAAGGATTTTTTCCTGCCATTCTATCTCCTCGTAGAGTTGTTCAGCTACCTCTTGAATTAAATTGGTAGCGGTTTTTATGTCCTGATCCCAAGCAATTTCAATGGTAAAATTAACCCTAGACCAATTTTTAGTCATATTAACCACCGTGGAGATATGACCATTCGGGATTACGATTAACTGTCCATCCAAATTACGCAAAGAAGTAGCATAAAGATTCATACTCTCTACACAACCAGCAAAACCATTAATTTCTACCACATCTCCCACAGCAAAACGGTCAGTATATAAAATTAAAATACCATTAAGCATATCTTCCAAAAGATTACGAGAAAGGAAAGCAAACACCACCGCTGCGGCCCCTGCCCCCGCTATTACCGTCGGATTTAACCCCGTAAAAGCAAAAGTTAGTGAAATACCGATAACTGTGAAAATAAAAGTTGTTGCCCCTTGCAAAGCAGGAGAATAAGTATTAACCCTAAGGGTAGGGCGATTAGAATTAGGGAATAATTCTTGTTTTTCCCTAGCCCATCTATTGAGTATTGAATCAATCCAAAAGTCTCCGATTTTGTCAACCAACACAATACAAATCCAGATTATCGGAACCAAAATTGCTTGAGAGAAAAACAGATTGAATAAATAACGGGTTTCTCTATAAGTGATAACGATAGTTCCTATACTTATTAAGATTGCCGTAATTTGCCCTAAGAGGAAAACCCGAAGAAGTAATTGAATTAAATTTAACTGTTGTTTAATTACATTTTGGGTTTGCTGGTAAACCGTGGGTAAAATTTGAGTAGGTATTTGTAAACCATCGGAGATAACTTGAATACCATTACTAATACTTTGATTAAAGACTCGTCCTAATAACCTTCTAAAGGTTTGTATTTTTTTTGATATGGGTTGAGTTTTAGTTGATATTCTTCCTGACAAAGGCTGAGTATAGTTCCGAGTTTTTGTTTCTGTATCAGTTTGAGTTTGTTCGTCATCTTTTTTATGAGCTTCAGGATCAACTGTTAAAGTATCCTTTATATCCTGTAACTCTTGTCTTAGTATCTTGGCTATTTTTTTGATAAATCTTTTGAACTTATTAACTAAAATTATAAAAATAAGAGCAATTATTCCAACTATTACCGATATTTGCAATCTTATTAGGGGTTGTTGATGATTCATTTCTGCTCCCCAGAGTGCGTCACTAATAGAGTTAGATACTTTTAATCTCCATTCTTCCCCCAACTCTTCGATGGTAGAAGCGTTGGCACTAGCATCTATGCCCGTTACAGTGACAAGAGCTTGGGATGATAAACCTAAATCAGGTTGTCTGGGTACAAATACAACGGTTTGATTATTTTCTGTTCCTACTTCTACTATGGGAGTAAATGGATGTCGAGGTTTTTCTCTATTTAAAAACCAAAAACTGAGGGATTGTCTTTCGTCTGAAAATTCAAAGGAGTTAGATTGAATAATATTCCGAAAAATTCCTTCAAAAATATTTTGTACAAATTTGGCTCTTTGTTCAACATCGATCGCAATTTCGGCGGATGTTTTTTCCGATTCTCTGGGCAAAGCAAGGGTTAATTGTTCTTCCATGATTTCGGAATTACCAAAGAGATAAACATCACTACACCAATATTTTCCGCAAGGACGAGCTTTATTTAAATCCCATTCGGGAGTTTCGGGAAAATCTACCACGCTACTGGTGGGCAAATTAAAAAAAGGAAACTGAGCTAAGGCTTGGGGAGTAAAGTTAACAATAAAAATCAGACTGAGAACAAAGATACTCAGATATTTGGTAATTAGTTTACGCATGGGTTAATTGTGTCTTTTTGTAAAGGACAGTTATTATATTAGTACAAGGTTTGTTGAATTGGGGAAAGCATAGCAATTAACAATAAACCATAGATAATAGAAGTTTTTTTAAGGGGTTGTGCATGAATTATGATGTGATTGTGGTGGGTGCGGGGCTAACTGGTTCGGCTTTAGCCTATGAGTTGGCGAAAAAAGGTCAGAAGGTTTTGTTGGTAGAAAAAAATCTCAATTTTTCTAATGGTACTGTTTATAGTTATGGAGGAATCGCTTATTGGTGTGGTACGGACGATCGCACCATATCCCTATGTCAGGAGGGGATAAAAATTCAGCGAGGGTTGAGCGATGAGCTTGACTATGATACCCAATATCGAGATTTAGATCTACTTTTTACCATTCCCCACGACAAAAACCCTGAGCAGGTAAGGACTAATTATCAGAATTTTTGGATTCAGCCTGAATTGTTAAGTGTTGAGGATAGTTGTGGTTTAGAGCCTTTGCTGAATCGGGAGGCGATTTCGGGTTGTTTACGCTTCCCCCATGGTCATGTTAACCCTCATAAATTGATCATAGGTTATCAAATTGCTTTTAAGAGGTTGGGGGGTGAAATTCGAGAGGAGTTGGTGGTTGATTTGGAGAAAAAGGGAAGTCGAACTGTAGGGATAAAAACAAGTAAAAATAGTTATTTTGCCCCAGAGATTATATTGTGTGCAGGGGCTTTTTGTCGAAGTTTATTAAGGGATGTGGGGGTTAGTTTACCTATATATTTTACCCATGCCCAACTGATAAAAACTAAACCCACGGATATTAAACTACGTTGTTTGATAATGCCTAGTACCACAGCAAGATTTTTGATGGAGGAAGATGTGACGGCGTTGGCAAAAGATACTCTCTGGGAAAATCCTAATGATGAGCTACAGGGGGAAGTGCTGGAGCCAGGGGCTATTCAATTTTTGGATGGGAGTCTATGTTTAGGTCAAATTAGTCAAATTCGGACAAATACTTCTGCTCCTGTGGATGCTAGGGCTAGTGAGGATAAGATTCGAGGGGCGATCGCCCATTACCTTCCTGCTTTGGGAACCTTAGAGGGGCAATGGCATAATTGCCAAGTGGCTTTTAGTAAGAATGTACCTTTTCAGGTGGGTAGAGTTGAGCAAATAGAGGGCTTATCCGTATTTTCTGGATTCACTAGCCCCTTTGTGTTTGTGCCTACCCTAGCTCAAAAATTTGCCCATTTCTTGGCTACAGATGAGGGTGATTTTCCCCTCAAAACTTCCTAGGCTTCAGGCTCTACCATGGCTCTGTATTCTTCGGCACTCAGAGCGTCTTCTAATTCTTCGCTAGAATTATCAAGGCGCACTTTTACGAGCCAACCCTCTCCATAGGGATCATCGGCGATCGCCTCTGGTTGTTCGATTAACATTTCATTACGGTCAACCACTGTGCCTGATACGGGAGCATAAATTTCCGACACTGCCTTAACCGATTCTACCGTACCAATATTGTCCCCAGAGGCGATCGCATCTCCTAATTCTGGCAACTCCAAAAAGACCACATCCCCCAATTCCTCAAGGGCAAAAGCACTCAAGCCGATAGTGGCAATGTCTTCATCATCTTCTATGCGTACATACTCATGGGAATCAAGATATTTTAAATCTTCGGGATATTCTAAGGTCATCGCCTATTTCTCTATATCAAAGTTTCTCTAATATTATTATTTATCAGCGAAGAATTAACAAGGATATTCATAAATAATTGAGAATTGAGAATTAATAATGGATAATGAAATTTATCGAAAATGTTTAGTTTAAAATTTCATTATTTGTAAATTCTAATCTGTCCTTAATTCTCCCCTTTAAATAATCCCATACCCATAAAACTTAGGTAAATATTTGTGAAAACGTTAACCAAAATCAAACTCCTGTGTGAGCCTACATCCCCAGAGTGGTTAGAACAAGCCCTCAACAACCTAGACACTATCCTTTTAGATCATTCTCATTGTGAGCGTAAAGCCGCAGGAGTGGCAGTAAATTTACTCTTTCGTTATCCTTCCCATACTGAGCTTATCCATGAGCTTACAGCCATTGCCAAAGAAGAATTAGAACACTTTGAACAGGTAAATCAGTGGCTACAAAAAAGAGGAGTTGCCCTCGCCCCTCTCCAACCATCCCCCTACGGGGCTACCCTCAAAGGTGCCATTCGCAGACGTGAACCCGATCGCCTTTTAGACTCCTTATTAGTCTCTGCCTTGATTGAAGCGCGATCGCACGAGCGCCTCGGATTACTCGCCGAAAACTGCCCCGATGTCGAACTAGCCAAATTTTATCGAGGTTTAATGGCATCAGAAGCCAGACACTACGGCATTTACTGGGTACTTGCCCATAAATATTGTGACAAAGACCAAATCGAACCCAGATTACAAGAACTAGCCCAACTAGAAAGCGATATTCTCCGAAACCTGCATCCAGAGCCAAGAATACACAGTTAATCAATAATCTAATGGAACTGAGTTAGAATTATTTTAAACGATAACCTTAAGAAAACAAACCCATGCAATTTATTCGTCAACAAGTAGTACCCATCGTTACCATTCTCATTGCTATTTTTGCCCTAGTTGCTACTAGCGCCCGTGGCTTCATGAAAACAGACTTGGCACAACCTGCCCCCATCGAAAATATTTACACCGATAATAGCACCTCTAATACCCCTTAGACATATCGAGAGAGTTGATAATTTCCGTGACCCAAATCCCCCAATTTGCGGGGATTTAGCGGAATAACATAAACGCTTTAATTATTTTTGTAGATGATTAACTAAAGCCTGTAAACCCAACAAATAACTATCTACCCCAAAACCACTAATTTGCCCCACAGAGATAGGAGCAATATAAGAATGGTGGCGAAATTCCTCACGACGATATATATTACTAAGGTGAACCTCCACAGTGGGAAGATTCACCCCCGCCAAAGCATCTCTAATGGCTACGCTAGTGTGAGTGTAAGCACCAGCATTAATCACAATCCCTTGATAATTTCCTAAAGCCTGATGAATTTTATCTACAAGGTTGCCTTCATGATTAGACTGAAAACAAACTACTCCCACCCCCATCATTTTTCCTTTCTCCACAAGAAGGTTATCTAGATCAACAAGGGTTAAATTCCCATAGATTTCAGGCTCTCGTTGTCCCAAAAGATTAAGATTAGGACCATGTAATACTAAAAGTTTTAAATCAGACACACCTTTATATCACTATGATTAACGATAACCACCATTGCGACGATCTCTCACAGGAATAGGAATCAATTCAGGTTCAGGCTCAGCCTGTGGCCCTGCTAATGCCTCAACTAACTTTTGAGTCCACTCTTTGATTTTTTCGATGATTTTCTCTATTTGATCCATTAATAAAGAAGACTCCCATAATGCTTTTTGTCATTAAAACCATCATAACGTTTACTTTTTGTAAATGCAACTGAAGAAAGCCTCTGGGTAATTTTTGCTACCAAATTAACTACATGGAAAATATTAAATGGTTACGGTAAGGATTGAACAATGTCCTAACCAGGGTGCAAAACCGCAAAGGTTTATTCCTGATAAATACTTTCTTTAGACTATTATCTATTAATTTTTTGTAATAATTTATACTGTTTAACTTTAATAAAGTTAGAATGGAATGACAGAAGTAATAAAGTATTGAAAAGAAAAGAAGTAGAACTATGATGAATATAACTCGCAAAAATAAAATGAGAGCAGAAGCTGGAAAAGCTTATAGAGATAGCTTAAGAAAAAATTTAGAACACCGTTTAGAAGTTGCTAGAAGTCAAGGAAATCAAAAATTAATTCAACAATTAGAACAAGAAGCGGCTTATTTACATCTTATATAATTTGAAATCACTATTTTTCTTTACCTATAAATGTTTGAACCTATCTGAGACTAGATAGGTTTTTGTTTTTTTAGGTGATTTTTTTTCTAATCATATTTGGTGTCTAAAAGTTTTCTAATCATTAGGTTATATTATTCGGGAAAACTAATTATTAAATTCTTAGATGTTATTTGGGCAAAATGATAATATTAGTTATGCAATAAAAGAGTAATTATTGATAATGGGTTTATATAACCTTTGACAGTAAAAGGTTTGATAGTAATAATAACAACACAAAAATATTAATACAACTTTTTTTTATAGTTATGAGAATAGCTGCATTTTAGAAGTTATTTGATTTATTTAGGATATATAGATATATTGAGAAAGTATATGTATAAATAACAAACAATAAGAACATGAAACTAATGATGGATTCTCCACCAGGCTTAAATGCTCTTAGTTTATTTGCTCAATTATCTGAAGTAGAAGAGGCTCTGCCCATAACAGATGATTTAGTAAGTGCGCTTTTAAGTTTAGGAAAAGCGATATTAATTTTAATTATTGGTTTGATTTTTGCCAATATTTTTAAGGGATTCGTTAGAAAATCCTTGCACAAAACTGATCTGGATAATCGCTTGGCGGCTTTTATCATGGGTGAAAATGCCGAGGATGCCAAAAAAATTGAGACGGAAAAATGGATCTCAGAAATAGTTGGTTGGCTTATCATTCTCTTTGTGGTAGTTGCCTTTCTCAATGCCCTTGAGTTAGATTTGGTATCTGAGCCTTTAAATGCTCTCTTGAATGAGGTAATGAGCTTTTTGCCTAGTTTAGGGGGTGCTGGAATTATTCTTTTGGTGGCATGGTTATTAGCAACGGTGGTTAAATTCATCGTTATTAAGACGCTCTCACAATTTCATTTTGATGAAAGATTAAATCAGCAAGTGCAAGATGATGATCAGGAAATGGTTGCAGACTCAGCGGGTGGCGAAATTGCTATCGGTGATACCATCGGGAATGCTCTTTTTTGGTTTATCATTCTATTATTTCTTCCTTCTATTTTAGGAATTTTGGGGCTAGATGGAACTTTACGTCCTTTAGAGGAGTTAGTTAATGATATTTTAGGGGTTGTACCTAATGTTTTCGCCGCAGCTATTATTGCTTTTATCGGTTGGATTATTGCCCAAGTTGTTAAGAAGGTTGTTACCAATTTATTAAGGGCTAGTGGGGCTGATGCCATTGGTGCAAAATTTGGTATGTCAGCTACGAATAAAAAGCAATCTTTATCTTATGTGATTGGCTCTGTGGTGTATGTATTAATCTTAATTCCTATTGCGATTACTGCCCTAGATGCTTTAGAGATTCAGGCTATTTCTGTACCTGCGATCGCAATGTTGGATCAAGTTTTGGACATACTACCGAAACTATTTGCAGCTATCATTGTCTTGGGGTTTGGTTATTTTGGAGCCCAATATTTAGCGGAATTATTAGTAAATCTCCTAACCAATGTGGGCTTTAATAATGTCTTTGTCTGGTTAGGTATCACAGAAACCTCCCCTATGTCAACGCCAGAAAGTTCTGAAATAGAAAATAATTCTAGTATCAAAACTCCTGCCCAAATTGTGGGTATTATCCTTGTGATTGCCATTATGTTGGTGGCAACCATTACAGCGGTAGATATTTTGCAAATTGAAGCCCTAAAAGAAGTAGTTGCTTTTATTTCCCTGTTGGCAGGGCAAGTATTAATCGGCGTAATTATCTTTGCTGTGGGTTTATATTTTGCTAATTTGGTGTATCGATTAGTAGTGAATTCTGGTACCCAACA
Source organism: Cyanobacterium sp. IPPAS B-1200 (assembly GCF_001747005.2). Classification (NCBI taxonomy): domain Bacteria; kingdom Bacillati; phylum Cyanobacteriota; class Cyanophyceae; order Chroococcales; family Geminocystaceae; genus Cyanobacterium; species Cyanobacterium sp. IPPAS B-1200. Next base: position 2,738,885 of record NZ_CP182899.1, on the reverse strand, counting down.
AGCACAGTTTTTAGCTCAAGTTGCCCGTATTTCTATCATTGTATTAGTGGCTGCCATGGCTTTAGAAAGAATTGGTATTGCACCTAACATCGTCAATTTAGCCTTTGGTTTGCTCACTGGGGGTATTGCCGTGGCGATCGCCCTTGCCTTTGGTTTAGGAGGCAGAGAAGCCGCAGGAAACGCCCTACAGCGGTGGTTAGATTCCTTTACCAACGGAGGAAGCGACTCTTAATTATTTAGGTGGGGATGTACCATGATACATCCCTATGAGTATCAATTACCTTCAACTGTCGGGCGAGGTTGATACCACTTAAAATGTTGGTAAGCCTCCCTCGATATTTCCTGAATCATAGTACGGGCAGTATAATCATTGTGAGGACGTTGTACCAAAACGGCCCCTACATAACGTTTTCCAGTCGGTATATCAATAATCCCCCCATCTCCTAATACTTTGCCAATATCTCCAGTTTTATGATAAATCATGGCATCAGGTTCAATGCCCTGGGGTAACAAAGTCCTAGTAATAGTTCTCTGCATGATACCTAAAAGACGATCCCTTGATCTAGTTCCTACTAAATTACCATTACTAACCTTTACCAAAGTCATAGCCAAATCCCTTGCACTAATGGTGTTTGTACCTTCTAAATCAGGAAGATAATTATTAATTACTGTGGATTCTAAACCCCATTCTTTAAAACGCTGATTAAGTGCCTCTACACCCCCTAACCTTTCAATTAACATATTAGTGGCAGTGTTATCACTACGAATAATCATTTCCTCTGCCACCTTCAAAGCCGTGTATTGAGTGCCGATGGGTTGATATTGCATCGTACCAGCTTCGGTGGCTTTGGTTTCCTCCGTCATGGTTAATTTTTCATCAAGCAAAATTTTCCCTTCATCTACATCCTGAAAAAAAGCAACCAAAATCGGCGTTTTAATGGTACTAGCGGCGGGAAAAGCCTCCATACCATTCATATTGACAAAAGCCCCATTATCCAAATCTACAAAAAATAAACTAGGTTGAAGATTGGCATATTTCTCAAATAACACAGTCATTTTTTCCCTCAAGGGCATTAATTCTTGGGTAAATGTAAAAGAATTACTAGCTATATTTTCGGTGGTTGTAGAGGAGATAGTTTCGAGGTTATCAGTTTCTACTTCTGCACTTTCTGAAGTAGTTATAGATGATTCATCTTCCGCCCCTGATGTATTGAGAAAGGGTAAATTTAAGTCAGGAAATAGAGGCTGTGTTAAATCGATATTTGCTAATATACTACCAAAAATAGTTCCTAAGCCAATGCCTACTATACTTAGGCGAAAAATAGAGTTAATAATCGTATTTAGGCGATTTTTTTCTGGTGGGTTCGATTTTTGGGGAGAATATGTCATATTTCTTTGGCTAAGAGATGGGGGTTGAAAAGTCACTTGCAATACTTATTTACTTTAATAGGCGATCGCACTTTAACGACTTTTGAGACTTATTTTTATGTGTTATTTTAGCGATGATTTAAAAAAAAAGCACTATGTTTTTTATGAACAAAAGATAATCAAAATTAAGAGATAACTGATATTGTTGCTTGTTATTTTAAAGTTTCCAACAATTATCTATATAATTTCTAATTCTCCTACGGCATCACTATCAAAAAACCAGATTAATTCTCCTTGGGGTTGAATCATTTTACTAGGATATTCCCTAGAATTACAATTTTCACTAAATACTTGTTGTAAGGCATTTTGCTTATTGCTTCCTGACACTAGAAATACGACACAGTGGGCGGAGTTGATGAGGGGGGCTGTAAAAGTGAGCCTGATACTATCTTCTTTGTTGCCTACGGTGACAAGATTTTCTTCATTTTCAAGGGCTTTGGTATGGGGAAAAAGAGAGGCGGTATGCCCATCATCTCCCATGCCTAGGAGGATAATATCAAAGGAGGGGAATCCTTGGGGGCATGGGAAAAAGTCTCTAATTTCTTGATCGTGTTTCAGGGCATCGTCTTGGGGATTGTTACCCATAGTAGGCATAGGATGGATATTGTCAGAGGGGATTTCTACTTTATTTAACCATGCTTCTTTTGCCATTTTTTGGTTACTGTCGGGATGGGTGGGGGCTACATAACGCTCATCTCCCCAGAATACATGGATTTTATCCCATGATAGTTCACTAAGGGCGATCGCCTCATAGATAGGTTTTGGAGTGCTACCCCCTGCAAGGGCAATGGTGCAAATTCCTTTTTCGGTGATAGTATCTTCTATTCTGTTGATGATAAATTCTTGGGCACTAGCAATTAAGGCACTTTTGCTCGGGAAAACTTTTACTTCACTCATAACAATATTTTTAACTTCAAGTCCTAGGTTAGTTCATTTTTAGGATTTATTTCATCAAAAAACATAAGGCTTTTTGTAAGTAACGAGGTTCAATAAAATAATCGTTTTTAGAACTTTTGCCCCTAGGTTTACTTGGTGGTATAGTTTCACCGATAATGTAATGATGTTCAAGGTTAGCCACATGGGCAAGACTGAAAAAATATTCCCTTAAATGCCCTGTAGAAATAAACTCTAATACTTTTGTGTGGGGTTGACAAAAAACAAGATTACCCAAAGCTGCCCCATGGGGAGTTACGATAATTGATGCTTCATGGAATGTTTGCGGTTGGTTAGTATCATTTTCAGGCAAATAGTATTCAAAGCCAAATTTCTCTAAAATTCCATAAATTTGGTCATCATTAATAATTTTACGAGTTCCTGTTTTGCGGGGAATATACAATAAACGATGAGGTTTACAAGGAGATAAATTAATCCTTGTTTGCATAAAATTGACCATCCAATGGGGGTGATGGCGATCTAAACTAGGATGGGTAGTAGCTATTAACATTTTTGCCTGAATACCTTTTCCTTTTTGAGCCCAAACACATTTAGACTCATCAATACCCATTTGCTCAAAAATATCCCAAGCATTGGGGGACATAGGTTGATTCATGAGAATATAATCTACATCATTTAAACTAAATCCTGCTTTCTCGAATAGATGTAATCGAGGTATGGCATCTAGCAAAAAATGGTAATAATTATTTGAAGCGTTACTCATTAATGATAAACAAGTTCCGTCTAAAAACTCAACGGGATATTTTTCTTTGGGTAAATTAGCATGAACTAATCTTTGACGATGGTAGGAGGTATCAACCATAAAATAATCATCTTGGGTGAGAACATATCCTTGATTGTGTAATACTTGTCCGTGGGGTATTTTAAATACTCCTGTGGGGGGAATTGTGGACTTTAGATTTCGAGAAAAATTAAATTTATCTTTTCCCCAATTATGGGTTTTTGCTCTTTTGTGGGGATATTTTTGCTCTGAATAAACTTCTATCCAAGTACCGCCTTTTTGCTGATAAGTCTGATAGTCAATCCATTTTTTTGCAAGTCCTGATGGGCCACCATATTTGAGGGAGGGGTTTAACGTATATTTGATTTCGCTGGAAATTTTTCTTTTAAGGTGTCTTACCCTATCTATATACTTCTTCACTACCCTAATTCCAAAGTTAAATATTTTTTTTCCACAATAATCGTCTAATTTAACACCCAACACTTAAAACGTAACACCCGATTAAATAATTTTTTCTAGTCCATAAACTAAGGATTTTAACTCGGTAATTTTACGAATAGATAACAAAACTCCTGGCATATAACAAGAGCGATCGCTGGTATCATGTCTAAGGGTGTAAATCTGTCCAGCAGCACCAAAGATAATTTCTTGGTGCGCGATTAATCCGGGGAGACGCACACTATGGAGGCGAATATTATCACCGCATACACTACCCCTAGCACCTTCTATATGCTCAGTTTCTTCTACTTGTTGGGGGTTATAGGTTTTGCCCATTCCTGAGAGCATTTCGGCGGTTTTGATGGCAGTACCACTGGGGGCATCTGCTTTTTGGTTGTGGTGAAGTTCGATGATTTCCACATGGTCAAAATATTGGGCGGCTTGGATGGCTGCTTGTTGCATTAAGACGATACCAATGGAAAAATTAGGAATAACTAATACTCCTGTACTGGCTTTTTCAGCAAAGTCGGCTAGGTCATTAATTTGTTTAGGGCTTAATCCCGTTGTGCCAACCACGGGGCGCACTCCATAGGCGATCGCACTGCGCACGTTTTCATATACACTATCAGGGTGGGTAAAATCTACCATTACCCCTTGAATTTTGTGTTGGGTGGCGAGGACTAATACCCCTTCTAAATCATTCATGATAGGTACTTCTAAAGCACCACATCCCGCTACTTCGCCCACATCTTGCCCTAATACCGCAGGATTTTGATCCACTGCACCTACAAGCATCATATCATCACTAGAGGCGATCGCCTTGATCACTTCTTTTCCCATTTTTCCCGCCGCACCGTTAACGACAACAGGAATTAAATTATCTTGACTCATAAAAACAATAAAAATTAGTAACTAAATATCATATTTGACCATACCACCCACTTTAAACCCTCAGAAAAATAATTATCGGAGGGTGAATTAAGGTTTACCAAGCAACGTAGGGAATTTTGGTGGCAGTTTCTTGGATTTGAGGAATATTTTTGGTAAGTAAACCACAGGTATCCCATTTGCCAGAAACTAACATACTTCTTGCTCCTGAATCCATTTTTACCGCACTGCTATAACGTCCACATTTGACGTGCATATCTTCCAAATCAAGAATCATATTAGCATCGGGGTTTTCTTTGAGTAGGTTTTGGATGCTTTTGATATTAGCTGAGGAAGTAGTAACACAAGGTACTCCCATGGTAAGACAGTTACCGAAAAAGATCTCTGCAAAACTTTCTCCCACAATAGCATCAATACCCCAACGGGCGATGGCTTGGGGTGCATGTTCACGACTCGAACCACATCCGAAATTGGCGTTAACTACTAAAATTTTAGCATTTTGGTATTGAGGTTGATTAAAAGGATGACCTGGATTTGATGCCCTATCATCGGCAAAGGCTTCTTTTCCTAAACCGTCGAAGGTGACACACCGCAAAAAACGAGCGGGGATAATTCTATCGGTATCAATATCATTTCCCACAAGGGGGATTCCTTTACCAGTTACGATTTTTCTTTCACTCATACTCTTAGGCAATTGACAATTGACAATTGACAGTTAAAAATTAATATAATGTTTATTTTTAGTTGTAATTGTACACTGTTCCCTGTACATCTTAAACTGTTACTATTGATTTTATGAAGGAAATTGCCCAAAAAACTCGCACGGCGGCGCAACAATTAGCGATACTCTCCACCTCGGCTCGTAATCAGGCCCTAGAGGCGATCGCAAGAACCCTCGAAAAATATCAAAAAGAGATTATTGAAGCCAACAATGCCGATTGTCGTGCCTCTGAGGGGGTAATTTCTAAGGCATTATCTGCCCGTTTACTATTAGGAGAAAATAAGTTAAAAGGTGCCATCGCAGGGGTGCGTGATGTGGCAAAATTAGTTGACCCCCTCGGCACTCTCACCCTCTATCGAGAATTAGATCAAGGATTAATTTTACGCCGTGTTAGTTGCCCTTTAGGGGTGTTGGGAGTTATTTTTGAGGCGCGCCCCGATGCGCTTATTCAAATCACCAGTTTGGCGATAAAATCGGGCAATGGGGTAATTTTAAAGGGGGGTAAGGAGGCGATTAATACTTGCACCACTTTAGTAAAAATAATTCATGAAGCCCTCAGCCATACGGAAGTTAACCCCGATGCCGTGCAACTTTTAACCACCCGAGAAGAAATTAAAACCCTTCTCTCCCTCGATGAATATGTAGATTTAATTATTCCCCGTGGTTCTAACGAATTTGTCCGTTATGTACAAGAAAATACCAAAATTCCTGTTTTAGGTCATGCAGATGGCATCTGTCATCTATTTATTGATGAATCCGCTGATTTAGATAAAGCTATTCCTGTGACGGTGGATGCTAAAACCCAATATCCTGCGGCTTGTAATGCTATTGAAACTTTACTCGTACACAGTGCGATCGCCCCTAAAGTTTTACCTTTAGTAGCCGAAGCTCTTACAGATAAAGGAGTTACCCTGAAGGGGGATAAAGCCACCCAAATTATTATTAACTGTGAAAGTGCCACCGAAGAAGACTGGCGTACCGAATACAGCGACTTGATTCTATCTATCAAAATTGTAGATGATTTACCTGGGGCGATCGCCCATATCAACCACTATGGCTCAAAACATACCGATGGCATCATCACCGAAAACCCACACAACGCCGAAACCTTCCTTAACCAAGTAGATGCCGCAGGGGTATATCATAATTGCTCAACCCGTTTTGCTGACGGCTTCCGCTACGGCTTCGGGGCAGAAGTAGGCATCAGCACCCAAAAAATGCCCCCCCGAGGGCCAGTAGGTTTAGAAGGCTTAGTCACCTACAAATATAAACTCACAGGAAATGGAGACATTGCCACCACCTACAGCGGAAATGATGCCAAACCTTTTACCCACAAAGATTTATAGGTATAGTATTTATAAAATTTAAACTTAACTTTCCCCCTTCTCAAAGGGGGTTAAGGGGATAAAATTCCCATGACTACCAAAGGGGTTATATTTTGATTAACTGATTTTGGCTAGAATTGAGGAAAGAAATTTTTAAATTAATAAATATGAATGTTAACGAGACTCCATCGAAAATATCTGAAACCATAGAATTAGCCCCTAACTTTAGAATCCCTATCATTATAATTATCAGCGCCTTTCCCCTGATTCTGATTCAACCAATTTTAGGTGGAATTGTTGGCTTATTTGGTATCTTTTTAACTATTCAAACCACCCAAATTAAACTAAAATTTACTCCAGACACTTTAGAAGTATATAGGGGAGAAAAAATATTGAGGACATTTCCCTATGTAGAATGGGAAAACTGGGAAATTTATTGGCAACCAGTACCTATTTTGTTTTACTTTAAAGAAATTAAAAGCATTCACTTTTTACCGATTATCTTTGATGCGAAAACCCTAAAGGATTGTCTCGAAAAATGTTTTCCTAAAACGAATTAATAAAATTAACAACAATAGATTTCAGTACATTATATAAATAATCAATTTACTATGTCAGAAATAGATAAAAATAACCTAAAAAAAAATATAGAAGATACCTTTGGTAGTGATGATGATTTATGGGATAGTCAATCCACAGAAGCAGGAAATTTGCCCAACTATGACTTTGAAGAGGAAGAATCTTTGGCGAATAATGATACTACCGAAGAGGTAGAGAAAGAAATTATTAACTCCTCTACCGTGGAAAAAGAATCTTCTCCACAGGTTATCGAAACTCAGGAAATAAACCCATTATCAGAAGAAGATAACCAAGAAACTGTAGAGGAAATCTTAGCGGAAAATATATATCCAGAAACATTGGAAGAAAATACTGCTACGGTAAGTATAGAAGAGAGTAAAAATAACAATTTAGAAACTGACGAGTTAGAGGAAGACTTATCAAGTTTAACAAAATCATCCGATAGTCAAGATGATACCCTTCCTGATAAAGAAACAGGTGATTTACACAGTCAAAAAGAGGCTCTTATTCACGAAATTCAAAATCTTTTGCAACAAAAAGATGAGCTTATTAATGAACAAAAAGAAGTTACTAAAAATGTAAGTATCCTAGTTCAAGAAAGTTTGAAAGCCCTTGAACAAAGAAAAGAAAGTTTAGAAATTTCTGTACAAAAGTTAGAGCGTAGAAAGGAAAGAATTGAAAAAGAAATGAAGACTACTTTTTCTGGAGTTTCCCAAGATTTAGCTATTAAGGTGCAGGGATTCAAAGACTATCTAGTGGGAAGTTTACAGGATTTATCCATGGCGGCTGAACAACTTGATCTCAATACTAATAGTAATATGGATTCATGGGAAACTAATAACAATCCCCAACCCATGGTTAGTAGTGTTAATGTCGAACCAAGTAGTCCTCAATTTGTTGAAAAGAGTTTTAAGGATGAAACTCGGATTATTCGTAGTTTAATCGATCAATATCGTACTCGTCCAGATTATTATGGTCCTTCTTGGCAACTGCGGCGCACTTTCGAGCCAATCCATGCTGAAAGGGTATCTAATTGGTTTTTTACCCAAGGGGGTAGGGGTGCATTAAAGAGTATGACATCTAGGTTACAAAATATTCTGGTTACCTCGGCTATCATTTCGATATTATCACAGCTATATGGCGATCGCACTAGGGTGTTAATTTTATCCGACACTCCAGAAAAACTAGGGGAATGGCGTAGGGGTTTACAAGATTGTCTAGGAATATCTAGGGCAGATTTTGGACCAAATCGAGGGGTAGTTTTGTTTGAAACATCAGAAGCCCTATGTCAAAAAGCAGACAGAATTATGGATGATAAAGACTTACCTTTTATTATCATGGATCAAAATGAAGATAAGGTAAACCTTTCCTTATTACAATTCCCTCTTTGGTTAGCATTTGCCCCCGAAAAACCAACCTCTGGTTACGATTATTTTTAATGGGGAGTGTATATCGTGACGCAATCGTAAATTTTGTAGGTAATATTATCAACAAACATTTTTCAATTTGGGAGTAAGAAAATGCTATCAATTAACCTAGATGAACAAACTCAAAGCTATTTAGCCGAAATAACAATCAAAGAAAATAAGACTTCAGAAGAATTACTCAGGGAATTAATTTATCAACATTGGCAAACATTACAACCCCCTCAAACTTTAGCACAAAGACGAGGAGGACACCCTAAATATTTACTCCAAAATGCATCTCCTGATTTATCCCTCAGAGAAAATCGTAAAGTAATGGTGAAAAGTCATATTAAAAGCAATTATGATACACCTGATTAATGAATAATTATCCCCCTATCATTATCACTGATGGCAGTATTTTAATTGCTTATTACAGTGCAAGAGATAACTACCATAATGCTGCTTGTCGCTTTTTTGAACAATGCACCAGTAAACTGATTACTTCGCTTCCTTGTATTACTGAAGTAATGTATCTTCTTAGTGCTGATTATCGTACACAGAATGAGTTTTTAAATGATTTAGCTGAAAATCTTTATGAATGTATTCCCCTTTTACCTAAAAATTTTAGCCGAATAAAAGAACTTAATAAACAATATGTAGATTTGCCTGGTGATTTTGCTGATTTATCTTTAATTACTATTTCTGAAAAATTAAATATTTCTGTTGTTTTAACTTTGGATAGTGATTTTGATATTTATCGTCGTTATCGAAAACAACCATTTCAACGAATATCTTTAAATTAAATGAACGAAAAAGTCAATCTAAATATCTTTAAAAAATTCTGGAATATCGCCCGATTATATTGGTTAGGAAAAGAAAAAAAAGGTGCTTTTACTCTCTTAATATTACTAGGATTATTATTAATTGGTTATACCCAGTTAAGCGTATTATTAAATCGAAATCAAGGGGAATTAATCTCTACTTTAGCCGCTAAAGATGAAGCAATTTTTTGGAGTGCCGTTAGGTCATTTTTAACAGTATTACTAATTTATGTTCCTCTTTTTGCCAGTTTCTCCTATGTACAAAGTAAACTAGGTTTATATTGGCGAAAATGGTTAACTGAAAATTTTTTGGGACGATATTTTGCTAATCGTTCATTTTATCAGTTGACGGCAAAATATAAAGAAATTGATAACCCAGATCAACGTATTTCCGAAGATATAAGGGGTTTTACCCAAGATTCTCTCTTATTTTTGCTTGTGGTTGTGCAATCGGTTTTACAGGTAATTGCCTTTAGTGCCGTTTTGTGGTCTATTTCTCAGCAGTTAGTTATCTTTTTGCTAGTATATGCGATCGCAGGTACCATTATCACAACGGGGGTATTCGGACAAAAATTAATTAACCTCAACTTTGCCCAACTCAAAAAAGAAGCAAATTTCCGTTTTGGATTAGTAAGAGTAAGGGAAAATAGTGAATCCATTGCCTTTTATCAAGGGGAAAAACAAGAAGAAAATCACCTTAAAAATTTATTTAATGATGTTTATCAAAACTTTAACTCATTAATTGTTTGGCAAGAATTATATTTAGGACTATTCGTTAATACCTTTGAATTTTTACCCTACGTCATTCCAGCTATAGTAGTCGCCCCTAGCGTTTTATCAGGGGAGTTAGAAGTAGGAAAAGTAAGCGAAGCCACAGGGGCATTTGCTAGAGTATTTTTCTCTCTCAATATTATTGTTAGTCGCTTCCAATCCTTAACCAGTTTTGCCGCGGGAGTTAATCGTTTATCAACTTTTTCAGAATTCTTACAAGCTGAAAATGAGATTAATATTAATAGTAAAAATAAACCCACCATTGACACTGTTACCAACGGCAAACTAGCCACCACAGAATTAACCCTACAGACACCCAACTATCAAAATACCCTATTCAATAATCTCTCTCTCGAGTTACCACCCCAACAAGGATTATTAATCATGGGTAGTAGCGGATGCGGTAAAAGCTCATTTTTAAGGGCTATTGCGGGATTATGGAATTCTGGCACAGGGGTAATTTATCGCCCAGAATTAGAAGAAATGCTTTTCTTGCCCCAGCGCCCTTATATGATAATTGGTACCCTAAGACAACAACTAACTTATCCTAGCCTAGACAAATCCATTGATGATCAAGAATTACAGAATATTTTAGACATAGTAAACTTAGGTGATTTAGCCACCAGATTTGGCGGTTTTGATGTGGAAAAAGACTGGGGGGAATTGTTATCATTAGGGGAACAACAAAGGGTTGCCTTTGCTCGTATCTTTATTAACAAGCCCAAATATGTCATCTTAGACGAAGCTACCAGTGCTTTAGATATTGACAATGAAGCTCGTTTATATCATCATTTAACTTTACAAAAAATTACTTATATTAGTGTAGGACATCGTGAAAGTTTAAACAATTATCATCAATCAATGATTAAATTTAAAGACGATAAATCCATCGCCGTAGAGAATTAATTATCAAGTAGGCTGATTTGATTATGCCTACTTACCGCCCAAATTTCTGCCTTTACTGAAGCACTTCTTTTTCATCTCTGATGGATAATTCCGAGGGTGGAGATAAAACTTTTTGGTGAAATGCGTATTCCTCAACAATTTCGTCATTGATAAGGTGTTTTTGGATAATTTCTTCGATAACCTCTGGGGTAGCGTTACGATACCATACCCCTTCAGGATAAACTAACATAATTGGGCCATCACAACATACCCGAAGACAATCAGCTTTGGTACGAAAAACACAGGTTTCCCTCTCAGAATTGGGACTATCTAAGCCCAACTCCTTTAGTCTGGTTTTAAGATATTGCCATGATTTTAGACTATCTTCTTTATTACAACATTTAGGTTTTGCTTGATCGCAACATAAGAAAATATGACGATTAATAGAATTTAAATGTAGCTTTTTGACCATGGGAATAAGTTTATTAGCCATCCTTAGAAACAACCCCTAAAATTTATTAGTAATGAAGAATCTGTACCATTGAGAAATTAATTACCTGTTATCAATTATCAATGATTAATCGCCCATTATCAATTATTTTGCCCCTTATTTTGCCCTGACAATGACACAAGTAATATGATAAATTATAATTAGTGTTAATTTGAGGTTCGTTTCGGTAACAGTGTTTGATTCCAGTATAATAGTAAGGTTATTCCTTCCACAGCATGGAAAGACTCACGTCCGTCGTCTCAGTTGCCCTAGTGTAAATTAAGATTATTGGAGCAAGTCTATGTCCATATATGTTGGGAATTTATCCTATGATGTTACAGAAGAAGATTTACAAACTGTCTTCTCTGATTATGGTCAGGTAAAACGTGTTTATTTACCTGTTGATCGTGAAACTAAAAGAATGCGCGGTTTCGGTTTTGTAGAAATGTCTAGTGATAATGAAGAAGAAACTGCAATTGAAACCTTGGATGGTGCTCAGTGGATGGGCAGACAAATGAAGGTTAATAAAGCTAAGCCTCGTGAAGAAGGCGGAAACCGTCGTGATAGATTCTAAGGTATATTTCTTTAGTTTTTAATCAAATTTAGTTTCAAACCCCTAGCTTTTTTGTTGGGGGTTATTTTTTTATTAATATTTTCTATTGGTCAATTACTTATCACTAGGGTTAAAAAATATTAATTTGTGGGATAAAACATAAGTAGTTATAGCTCCCAAAATACAGCATATACTCAAAATAAATAAAACATTACTTACTCCTATTTCTTCTTGAATAGAAGGTAATAAATAAGCTCCTAAAATGGCTCCAGCCTTGGCGATCGCCCCTGCAAACCCCGCTCCACTAGCCCGAATAGAAGAAGGAAACACCTCCCCTGATAACAAAAAAGTAGTTGAATTTGGTCCGCCATTCATGAATAAATTAAACAGGAAAAAACCCCCTAAAATTAATCCAATATTACTAAAACTTTGAGCAGGAAAAAAAGATGATATTCCCAATAAAAATAAACCAACCGCCATGCCGACAAAACCTATAACTTGCAAGAAAATTCTACCTAGTTTATTAATTAACAAAATAGCCAAAATAAATCCCAATATCAAAAAAGAATCCACCACCATAGCCCCCTGTGCAGACTTGATTTGTTGTACAAAAAAATCTGACTCATTATTAAGTGCTAAAAAAGTAATAATAGCAGGGGTAAAAATTCCTATGCCATAGGTAGCAATATCTTGTAAAAACCAAGGCAAAGAAGCGAATAAAGTATTAATGCGATACTTAGAAGAAAATAAAGCACCGTAATTTAAAACCTCTTGATCCTTTATGGGTTCAGTTTCCGCCGTGATAATAATCTCTTTTTCTAACAAAATAGAAGCTGATTGAGATGCCTTTTCATACTCCCCTCTATTGATATGATAAAAAGGACTTTCCAGTAAAAATTTAAGTCTTAAAATCCCTACTAAAATGCCAAATAATGCCCCCATGCCCAACATTATCCGCCAAGCATAATGAACAGCAAAAATAGGCGTTTCAGGATAAACAGATTGAAAATAATTAATCACAATGATACCGATTAGCGCCCCCACAACCGTCCCTATGGCCTGAAAAGCAAAAGCACCTATTACCATCCTACCTCGATGGCGAGAGGGTACATTTTCGGTGATGTAGGCTACGCTGATGGGATAATCTGCCCCAATGCCAACTCCCACCAAGAAACGAGAAATAATCAAAAATGTGGTATTCGGAGATAAAGCACAGGCAACACTAGCACTTATCAACAAAAATACGTCGATTAAGAGCATCTTTTGGCGCCCGATTTTGTCTGTAATTGCCCCCAAAGTTAGAGAACCTACCAAAGCCCCTGCGATCGCACTTACTGCTATCATAGCGGTATCAGTGGCAGTCAATGCAAAATCTAGCTTTAGGAAAGGCAAAGCAATGCCAATGACAAAAAAATCAAACCCATCAAGGGCAATCAAAGAGGCAGATAAAAACCATAACAACCACATCGGGCGAGTTATGGGCGAATCATCCAATTGTTGAGCAAAGTTAGTCAAAGATTGAGACATACCCTTTTTTAATTGATAATGGAGAATAAATAATTAATAATTGTATTTTTTGATTTTTTCGTATGCTTAAATCTTTGTAAATTAACCTTGATCATTTCTGATAAGTAAGTAGGCATAATTAAATCGATTTAGGCAAGGGGTTTAAACCCCTTGTTCATAAGAGTCTTAATAAAATAAGAGCTATAATTAATTTCGCCAACCTACTTAACACACCCTAACTAACTAAAGTATTTATAACATTATTAAATTGAATTCCCCCCTTATTAAGGGGGGCTAGGGGGGATCATATTTCTACACTAATTAACTACTTTTTTAACAAATTATTTTGCAGCTCCAAATAAATCAATAAAGCATTAACATCCGCAGGATTTACCCCACCGATGCGGGTAGCCTGTCCAATGGTTAAAGGTTTTACTTTAGTTAGTTTTTCCCTTGCTTCCATGGACAAAGTTTCAATGTTCATATAATCTAAATCTTCGTGTAATTTACGATTACTATGACGGGCTACTTGATCAATTTGCTTTTGTTGTCTTTGAATATATCCCGAATATTTTATTTCAATTTCTGCCCCTTCTTTTTCCGCCTTATTTAACTCAGCATTATGTAAATTATATCTCTCTAAATCTTCATAATGAAACTTCGGACGGCGCAACAAATCCGCAAGGGTAATTGAGCCTTTTATTTTTTGCTCTGTATCCTCAACAATCTTGAGGGCAACCTCATCTCTTTCCTTGATTCTAGTTTCGTATAGTCTTTCTTGTTCAGCAATAATATTTTTTTGTTTTTCTTGATATAAATTCCAACGGCGATCGCAAATTAGCCCTATTTCACGACCTAAAGGAGTCATACGCTGATCAGCATTATCAGACCTTAAAATTAAACGATATTCCGAGCGAGAAGTCAACATCCGATAAGGCTCACGCAAATCCTTCGTACACAAATCATCAATCAAAGTACCAAGATAACTCTCCTCACGGGGAAAAACAATCATCTCCTCACCCCGAGAAAAACGAGCCGCATTAATTCCCGCCACGATGCCCTGCGCTGCCGCTTCCTCATAACCCGTAGTACCGTTAATCTGCCCTGCCGAAAATAACCCCTCAATCTTCTTCGTCATCAAAGTAGGATAACACTGGGTAGCAGGTAAAAAATCATACTCCACCGCATAGGCAGGGCGTAACATCACACAATTTTCCAACCCTGGCAAAGTGCGCAACATTTGCAACTGTATATTTTCAGGTAAACCCGTAGAAAACCCCTGAATATATAACTCAGGAATATCTCTACCTTCAGGCTCAATAAAAATTTGATGGCTGTCTTTATCCGCAAAACGAACAATCTTATCCTCAATACTAGGACAATAACGAGGCCCCTTTGAGTCAATAAAACCGCCATAAATAGGCGACAAATGGAGATTATCCTTAATCAATTGATGGGTTTTGGTGGTAGTACGAGTAAGATAACAGTTCATTTGTTCTCTTTCTACCCACACTTCAGGATCAAAACTAAACCAGCGAATCTCCTCATCAGGGGGTTGCACCTCCATTTTTGTATAGTCAACGGTGCGCTTATCTACCCGTGCAGGAGTACCCGTTTTTAACCTCCCCGTCTCAAACCCCAAATTATTAAGAGTTTCCGTCAAACCTACCGCAGCAAACTCTCCAGCCCTTCCAGCCGCCATGGATTTACCACCAATCCAGATTTTACCATCCAAAAAAGTACCTGTAGTTAATACCACCGCCTTAGTCTTAAAACAAGTACCGAAATAGGTTTGTACCCCTATCACTTCATCATTTTTCCCCAACACCAAATCCGTTACCATCCCTTCACGAATAGACAAATTTGGCTCATTTTCCACAATATTTTTCATCACCGTCGCATATTCACGCTTGTCAGTCTGCGCCCTCAATGCCCATACCGCAGGGCCACGGGAATTATTCAATACCCTTTTTTGTAAATATGTCCTATCCGCCATTTTGCCAATCTCGCCCCCCAATGCGTCGATTTCATGGGTAAGTTGAGATTTTGCAGGGCCACCCACCGCAGGATTACAAGGTTGCCACCCAATTTTATCAAGGTTAAGGGTTAGCATCAGGGTGCGACATCCTAACCTCGCACTGGCAAGGGCTGACTCACAGCCAGAATGTCCACCACCAATAATGATTACATCAAATTCGTCTTGAAATTCTACGGGGGTTTTAATGGTCATTTTATCCTTTATCTATCTGCAAAACTGAGGTGCTTAATCTAATCTTTTATGATAACTCAGTTTGAACTTCCCTTGTGATGGTGGTTATCTAACAACAATCATAGCCCTTAAATTCCCCCCTTATTAAGGGCAGTAGGGGCAATCAATTTTCCGCCATAGCCTCATTTAACTCCAACAATTGCTCTAAAATATCCCCATTCTCATCAAAACCATACGCCTTCATTACCAAATCATCTAACTGTTGATGTAACTTGTACAACTTACTGCTAGGCTCATCAAAAAAGGCATTATATAACTGAGTAATTCCCCATTGTTTTTTCTCCATTTGCTCTGTTCTATATTCGTGTAATTCTGTCATTTTATCTCTGATTTGTTGCACAATTTTTGATCCTTCTAAATCTCCCTTAATAACAGAGACTTTTGTTTCTTTTATCTTACTCTCCTCGCCCTTGGGGAGAGGGGCTAGGGGTGAGGGAAAAGGGAATGTTTCAAAACAAGTAGTATTCGTATATCTTGTATCTCCTTTTAAAGTTGAACTTTGAGCCTTTACCCATAAACGATGGATTTTTGAGGTTAAAACTCCTAAGATATAAAAATCATCAGAAGCAACAACCATATTTGCTTCGCAGGGTAATATAGATATATCTACAGGGGAAAAAACCACATATTTAACCACTTTAGGAATAGCAAAATAACAACTTAAACCTTTTAATTGTTTTCGCATAAGAGAGCGACTTCTTCCAAACTGCCACCATCTTTCGCGCCTTATTTTTTCTCGACTTTTATCCCTTTCTGGCTTTACTTTTTCCTTAACTCTTTCAAAAGGTAATTTGTAATTCGATGCTTCTTCAATGGGCATATCGTTAAAATCAATTACCCAGTCCAACTTCTCAAAAGGATGAATCAACCCCCTACCATCAATCATCGGTTTTAATACTTTCTGATTATTAGAATCTTTTTTTATCCATTCCTTAGCTTCTTCTTCACTGATAATAAAACCTTTGCCAGATAATTCACACGCCTGAAAAGAGAGGTTCTTATTACATTTTATTTTTTTAGCAAAAGCAACAGAAATTTCATTTTTTAAAGATGAATTAATAATTTTAACTAACTTATCATCTAAAAATAATTGATCGGGCTTTTGTTTACACCAATTAACAATACTAACATGAACCGCCGCTTCTCCTGACCAAGGTTGAGTCGAAACCGCCTCATAAATAAAGCCCTCATTTTCTACAATATAATCTAAACTTGCATTACGACTAACATTCTGAGAAATAGAATTACTTCCTACCAAACCAGCCCGAGAATTTTCTGCTAAATAATCATGACTTTTTCTAAACCAATAAACACAAAAATCAGGTTGTCCTTTTATATCTTTAAATTGCTGATAAACTTTTTCTACATACTCATCCCCTAATTCTTGTCGTAGTTTTTTCCCACCCAAAAAAGGAGGATTACGGATAATAGCATCAGCCCTTACCCAAGGAGAAAATAAAGCATCAGTACAGAGAATATTTTGATCCAAACTATCTAACTTGAGTTTAGACTAAATCTAATTTTAAACGCTGAAACCCTTATATGACGTATATTTTATATTTTTTACATTAAACGGATAAGAATAGTCAAAATTCTTGCTATATAAGGATCATAGCTTCTTACAGTTCAAATTAGTCTAAAGTACAGATCTAAAGGTAACGCAGGTTCAGTCAAACTTAACTTATCAATAGCCACCTTTCGCGCAATCATCAAAGTAACCTTAGCCAACTCCACCGCAAAAGGATTTACATCCATGCCATAAAACTGATTCGGAGTAACAAAACTAAGATTTTGTTGAACATTCTGCCTTTTACTCCTTGCCCTAATTTTGTCTAACAATAACTGCTCAATTCTCTTTAACTCCTGATAAGCCACATAAAGAAAATTACCACTACCACAGGCAGGATCCAAAACCTTGTACGATTGTAACCTTAACTGTAAATTGGTCAAATCCTTAACAGAATTAGCACTATCAATCAAATCCTCCCAATATTTGCTAATGGTAGGGCGTACAATTTTCATAATATCCGCCTCCGAGGTGTAGTGCATTCCATAACTATGCCTTTCCTTGGCATTCACCGTGCCTTCAAAGATATTCCCAAAAATGGCAGGGCGCACCTTACTCCAATCTTGACGCGCCACAGTGGCTAATATTTCCAACTCAGAGGGAGTTAAATCAAGGGCTTCCACCGTAGCAAACAAACCGCCATTAAAATATTCCACCCCCTGATATTTTCCTGCAGGAGTCACCCCCCGATTATTCATCTCACGGAATAAACCCCCCAACACGTCATAACTATTGGCGCCATGAATACATTCCTCCACACAACGGATAAACAGATTATTAGGCAACAAACCTCTATCCTCAGCAAACATTGCCAACACACACTGCAAGATAAACCGCTGAATTTTGAGGGTTTTATTTTCCCCAGAATTGGGGGTTAAGGGGCACTGGGTTTGATCCCCCCCAACCCCCCTTAATAAGGGGGGAGTAGAGTTTTGAGTTTCTCCAGAATTAGGAGTAGAATTTAGGCGATTTTGCAATATTTGGAATAACTCCCCTAATCTTCTTCCTGCCTTTTCAGTGACATCAACCTGATTATTTTTAAAAATTGACTCCACATCACCCTTCAACATGAAGTTAAGGGCAGAATATCGGTGAGGTAATTCTTGTAAAGGAATTATATCTACAGGCTCATCTAGTTGTAAATCAAAGTCAAATATCCAAAACTCATCGAAGTTACAAAGAATGACATATCGAGGGCGATTTGGTACGAGTCTTGACCAATATTCAAAGGCTTGGGAGTAATGTTTGCTTAAATCCTCCCCTTTTTTCTTCATCTCGATAAGTAGCTTCGGTTTCCAAACTAAGTCGGCAAACCCTGTATTTTTTTTCTTACTACCTTTTTTGATGGCTTCCTCGTATTTTGCCCCTGCTTCCAACGCCCCATCATACCCAAAGGCTTGGAAAAACCGATCAAGAAATATCTGGGCTTCTTTCCTCTCTTGCCCTGTAATGTATTGTTGACAAAATTGGATGAAGTTTTCTAGATTTTCCTGATGGTTGTTTGTCATGATTCCTTGATGGTAATTTTAATTTTATTAATCCTAGGGCCATCCATATCAGCAATGGTAAAAATAAGATTATCAAAACCATATATTTCTTCGATGGAGGGAATTTTTTGCCACTGATAAATTAAAAATCCCCCTAAAGTTGTATATTCTTCGGTGAGAGGTAAACTAAAATCGAGTAAATCATTCAATTCTTCAAGGTTGATTTGGGCAGATACGAGGAAGTTTTGCTCATCGATGACAGTAACCTCCGACTCTTGATTGGCGGTACTTTTTTCCTCATGGCCCAAAATTTCGTTGATTAAATTTTGCATAGACACTAATCCAGCGGTGCCTCCATATTCATCTACGATAATGACCATTTTTAACCGTGATTTTTGCATCACGTTGAGTAATTCACTCAGGGGAGTAAATTCTGATAAAAATTTGACGGGGCGAATTAAGTCTTTTATGGATTGTCCTAATTTACTTTCTGATAGCTTGGGATGTGGATTTTCTGCTGACTCTTCTCCATTTTTTCCCAAGAAAGAAACACAGTCTTTTAGGTTGATAATACCCCGAATATCGTCCAAAGATTCGCCAATGACAGGATAACGAGAATGTCCTGTTTTGGCTACTTCTTCGATTAAATCTTGATAGGTAGAATCAAAGGATAAATAATCAATATTTACTCGGGGTGTCATGATTTCTAAGGCTTCCACATCCCCAAATTCAAACACATTACTGAGTAATTCCCTTTCGTCGGCTTCTAACCCTGATGATTCTCTTTCTGTGCGGATGATGAGTTGTAATTCTTCGGGGGTAACTTGTTTGTACCAGCCTTGCCCTGTATATTCTGCCCCAAATAAACGTAATATAAATTTGGTTGATTGGTTGAGAATATCAATAAAGGGTTTAAAAATGGTACCGATTACTCGAATAGGGGGGGCAAGGAGTCGGGCTAAATGTTCGGCATAAAGCAGGGAAAAAGATTTAGGGCATAATTCTCCTAATACTATTTGTAGATATACTAACAGCACGAAGGAAAGGGGAATGGATACGGAATGAATTAATATTTCACTAACATTGGGGGATAAGGGTAAGGTAATGATGAATGATTGCAGTATTTGCGCCATAGTGCTTTCCCCAATCCAACCGAGGGCAAGACTAGAAAGGGTGATGCCTAATTGGGTGGTAGAAAGGAGTCTGTCTAAACTTTTTTGGAGGGATTGGACAGTTTGGGAAGGTATATCTCCTTCTAATACTAGATGGTTAATGCGCGATCGCCTCACGGAAACTATGGCAAATTCCCCCGTAACAAAAAAAGCGTTAATGGTAATCAGGGAAAATATGGCGAGTAGTCTAAATCCTATGTCGGGCAAACTCATTTAGTAATGAATAGTAATTAATTTTATTAGTGTTATTTTTGGTGTCAACTCAAAGTTTTTTTTCTTGGAGTGCCTCTTGATGTGGGATACAAGTTAGCTTTGAGATACGGTATCATAGATACAAATCAACAATCAACCGTTAGGGGCTTGGATTTTCCTAAGTCCCTATACTCATGGTTATTCCACAGTAAAACTATTTTACCTGAAACCCACCCTATATTTTCCTCAAGGTAATTAGGTAATGAGTCGTAATTGGTTTCCCATTCAAAAAATTAGCTGTACAGAAGACAAGGCAAATCCAAATTTTATTATCAATCATCTATTAACTAATGATTCGTATTCGTGGCGCTAGACAACATAACCTCAAAAATATTGATTTAGAATTACCCCGCAATCAGTTAATCGTCTTTACGGGGGTATCGGGTAGCGGAAAATCCTCCCTTGCTTTTGATACTATTTTTGCCGAAGGGCAAAGGCGTTATGTAGAGTCATTAAGTGCCTATGCCCGACAGTTTTTAGGGCAACTGGATAAACCCGATGTAGATAGCATTGAAGGGCTATCCCCTGCCATTTCTATCGATCAAAAATCCACCTCCCATAATCCTCGCTCAACGGTAGGCACGGTTACAGAAATTTACGACTACTTGCGATTACTCTATGGTAGGGCAGGAGAACCCCATTGTCCTATCTGTGGTCAATCCATCGCTCCGCAAACCATCGATGAAATGTGCGATCGCATTTTAGCTTTACCTGAAAAAACTAAGCTACATTTACTTGCCCCTGTGGTACGAGGGAAAAAGGGTAACCATCATCAACTACTATCTAGTTTAAGCTCTCAGGGATTTGTGAGGGTAAAAATAAATGGGGAGATTCGGGAGTTAGGGGATAATATTGAGCTAAAATCTTCTAAAAAACATGATATAAGCGTACTGGTTGATCGCCTCGTAGTCAAGAGTAATATTCAAGAAAGATTAGCCGATTCCCTAGGCACCTGTTTAAAAATTGCTGAGGGGGTTGCCATGGTGGAAATTGTCGGTAAAGAGGAAGAAACCATCATATTCTCTGAAAACTTTGCTTGTCCAACCCATGGGGCAGTAATGGAAGAATTATCACCTCGTCTTTTTTCCTTCAACTCTCCCTATGGTGCTTGTGGACATTGTCACGGTTTGGGTAGTCTAAAGCAGTTTTCTCCTGATTTGATTGTACCAGATCCTGATGCCATGGTTCTAAGGGCGATCGCCCCTTGGGCAGACAAAGAAAACCCCTACTACACATCTCTCCTCGAATATGTAGCCACAGAATACGGCTTCAAACTAAGCGATAAATGGCATACCCTCACCGAAAAACAACAACATATCATCCTCCACGGAGACAAAGAAATTCAACAAATCCAGTACGGTTACTATCGGGGCGTAATTCCCATGCTCGAAAAAACTTATCAAGAAAGTAACTCCGAAGTAATCAAACAAAAACTAGAACAGTACATCGAACATCAAACCTGTGAAGTGTGCCACGGTAAAAGACTGAAGCCCGAGGCGCTCGCTGTCAAACTAGGACAATACAACATCCACGACTTAACCAGCGTCTCCATCGGAGAATGCCTAAATCGAGTAAATAACATCAACCTCACCCCCAAACAAGCCCAGATAGGAGAATTGGCCCTCAAAGAAATCAAAGCAAGACTAGAATTTTTATTAAATGTCGGCTTAGACTATCTTACCCTAGACCGTACCGCCATGACCCTTTCAGGGGGAGAAGCCCAACGCATTCGCCTTGCCACCCAAATAGGCTCAGGATTAACAGGGGTATTATACGTATTAGACGAGCCAAGTATCGGTTTACATCAACGAGATAACGATCGCCTCTTAGAAACCCTCAAAAAATTACGAGATCTCGACAATACTTTAATTATTGTAGAACATGACGAAGACACAATCAAGAGCGCTGACTATATAGTTGACATTGGCCCTAAGGCAGGAGTCCACGGCGGGGAAATTGTCTATCAAGGGAACTACAAAAACTTCCTCAAATCAAAAGAATCCCTCACCAGTGCCTATTTATCAGGCAGAAAAAAAATTGACATCCCCGAAACCAGAAGGGAAGGAAACGGCAACTTTTTAACCCTAAAAAACTGTCACCGTAACAATCTCAAAAATATAGATGTCCAAATTCCCCTCGGAAAATTTGTCAGTATCACAGGAGTTTCAGGCTCAGGAAAATCCACCCTCATCAATGAATTACTCTATCCAGCCCTCAAACATCACCTCCAACGTAACACCCCTTTCCCCAAACAACTAGACAGCCTAGAAGGCATAGAAGCCGTTGATAAAGTCATTGTAATCGATCAATCTCCCATCGGACGCACTCCCCGCTCCAATCCCGCAACCTATACAGGGGTATTTGACGTAATTCGGGAAATGTTTGCCCAAACCACCGAAGCCAAGGCGAGGGGTTACAAAGCAGGGCGTTTTTCCTTCAACGTCAAAGGGGGAAGGTGCGAAGCCTGTGGAGGGCAGGGGGTAAACGTCATCTCCATGAATTTTTTACCTGATGTATATGTACAGTGTGATATATGCAAAGGGGCAAGGTATAACAGGGAAACTTTGCAAGTGAAATATAAAGGTTATTCCATCGCCGATGTGTTGGATATGACGGTAGAAGAAGCCCTCAAGGTATTTGAAAATATCCCCCGTGCCGTAAATCGTTTACAAACCCTCGTGGATGTAGGCTTAACCTATGTCAAACTAGGACAATCAGCCCCTACCCTATCGGGGGGAGAAGCCCAACGGGTAAAACTAGCCACAGAATTATCTCGCCGTGCCACGGGAAAAACGGTATATTTAATTGATGAACCTACCACGGGATTATCTTTTTATGATGTTCACCATCTTTTAAATGTACTTCAAAAATTGGCAGATAAAGGCAACTCTATCATTGTCATTGAGCATAATTTGGATGTGATAAGGTGCGCTGATTGGATTATTGATTTAGGTTTGGAAGGGGGAAACAAGGGCGGAGAATTGGTTGCCATTGGCACTCCTGAAGATATTGCCAAATCAAAAAAGTCTCATTTAGCTAAGTATCTGAAAAATATTACAAAATGCCAAAGATAAAATGAATAGTCAAAAAAAATTTCAAGGTACATTCTTCCCAAAAACACGCGAATAGAATGAAAGTACAAGTAAAATAGTTTAAGCAGGATTAAGATAAAATCGAAAAACTAATGAATGTCGAGGAATCAGGCCGCAATAAGAATTTGCAAAATATAGGGCAACACAATTTAGATCAGTTTTTTTCCTTGGCGTTAGATTTATTATGTGTAACGGATTTAGAGGGTTATTTTTTACAACTAAATCCTTCTTGGGAAGAAATCTTCGGCTACTCTATAGAAGAGTTACAGGGATGTAATTTTGCTGATTTTGTTCACCCCGATGATTTAGAAGGTAGTCTCGCTGTTTTTAGAAAACTTCAAAGCCAAGAGTCTATTAACTATTTTGAAAATAGATGTCGTCATAAAAATGGCACATATATTTATCTGGAATGGAAAGCTCAAATCCATGGGGGCTTAATTTATGGTTTGGCAAGGGATGTTACAGAAAGAAAACAGAGAGAAGAAAAGGTACAAAGGGAAAAACAATTTTCTAACTCGGTTATTACCAATCTTCCTGATGGTTTTATGGTGTTATCTCCTGAAGGGAAAACTTTGGAAGTAAACCCTGCTTTTTGTGAGATGACGGGATTTAGTCGGGATGAGTTGATGGGTAAATATCCTCCTTTTGTTTATTGGAAGGATGAAGATGTTAATTTTTATGAAAGTATTTTTTGTAATACTATTTCTAGCATAAATAATAAAAATATTGAAATAGATTTTAAACATAAAAATGGTCATTATTTTCCTGTTTTAGCTAGTAACTATACTATTAATGATAATGAAGGTAATGTTATATTTTTGTGCGCTACTATCAAGAATATAAGTCTTCTTAAAAAGACTGAATTTGATCTTAATTTAACTAAGGAATTTTTAGAACAAACTAGCCGTTTGGCAAGGGTTGGTGGTTGGGAAGTTAATTTAGAAGAAGATACTGTGCAATGGACTGATATGACGAAGATTATCCATGAATTGCCTTTAGATTTTCAACCAACTTTGGATGATGCTATTAATTTTTATCGAGAAGGGGAAAGTCGAAATACTGTCACAAAGGCGGTGGAGGGAGCTATTATGAATGGTACGTCTTCTTCCTTTGAGGTGCAGCTAGTAACGGCAACGGGGAAAGACATTTGGGTAAAGGCGATCATTGAATCGGATTTTCAAGATGGAAAATGTCGTCGTCTTTATGGTTCTTTTCAGGATATTGATGAAGATAAAAAAAATCAAATTGCTTTGGCAAAAAAAACAAAGGAATTTGATCAGTTAGTGTCTTTTATACCTATGGGTATTTTCAAATTGACACAAGATTTTAGATTTAGTTATGTTAGTTCTGTATGGAGTAATTTAAATGGTTTGAAAGCGGAGGATGTGTTGAAAAATCCTCAATTAGCCATTGATAAAATTCATCCTGATGATCGAGATTTATTCATGACTAAGAACTATGAAGCGGGGATTTGTCGCTCTCCTTTTGACCAAATAGTCCGATTTATTGGTGATGGTAAGGTGCGCTGGATGCAGATAAAATCTCAACCTCAACAGGATGAGAATGGTAACTGGTTTTGGTTTGGTACCCAAACGGATGTTACTGAAAATCAAATCGCTCAACAAGAGTTATTAACCACAAAACAACAGCTACAAAGTATTTTGGGTTCTCTTAATGAGGTGGTATGGTCAGTTACTTATCCTGAACAAAACACACTATATGTTACTCCCTCTGTAGAGGAATTATATGGCATTTCTATGGAGGAATGGATTGAAGATAGTTCCCTTTGGCAAAGGGTAATTCATCCAGATGATCAATATCAAATTCCCATTATTCTGGAAAATTTGGAAGCCTACGGATACCATAATACGGAATTTCGTGTTGTTACCGCCACAGGACAAGTTAAATGGGTTTCTAACAAGATTAAGTATATTCGGGATGATGAAGGGGAAATTGTTAGAATAGATGGTATTACTGCGGATATTACTGAGAATCAGTTAACAAAAATTGCTTTGGCAGAAAGTGAGAATAAAATTAAAAACCTCATTGCTAATCTTTCGGGGGTTGCTTATCAGTGCCTAAATGATAATAGTTACACGACTTTATTCATTAGTGATGAAATTAAACGATTAACGGGTTATCAACCTCAAGATTTTATAGATAACCGCATTAATTTGTATGACATAATTCATCCTAAATATAGGAAAAAAGTTTGCGAGAAGGTCAATAAAGCTGTCTTAAGCAAAACTAGTTACGAGATAGAATATGCTGTGGTGACTACTGATAATAGCGTAGTATGGGTTTCTGATAAGGGTAGGGGGGTTTATAATCAACGGGAAGAACTCCTTTATTTAGAGGGGGTTATATTTGATATTACTCGTCAAAAATTAACTAAAAATAAAATTCAAAAAGCTAATCATAAATTACAGCAAAAGGAAAAGATGCTCTCTGCTATTTCTTTGGCGACAAAGGAGTTGTTGGTTAATGATGATGTACAAAGTGCGATCGCCCTTACCCTTAAAATTCTATGCGATGCCCTTGGCACAGATCAAGCGTATTACTTTACCGTAGAAAAGGGAGAACATGAACCTATCTGTAATCATCAATATGAATATTATGCCGACGGAAGACCCATGGTCATAAAAAATCCCCAATTAATTAATATTCCCATCTCCATGTATCCCCTAGCAGGAGAAGTACTATTAGCTGGGAAACCCTTTCAAACATTCACCGATGACATAGAAGATGATTTAGTTTTTAAATCGTTAATAGAAGAACAGAATATAAAATCTTTTATCTATATCCCTATATTTTATCAAGGACAACTCGTCGGCATTATTGGGTTTGATGATTGTCAGAAAAAAAGAAAATGGACAGAAGGGGAAACGGCTTTGTTACAGAGTTTTGCCGATAGTATTGCCAGTGCGATGGAAAGAAAAAGTCTTGAAGAAAATTTGAACTTGGCAAAACAACAAGCGGAATTAGCAAATCGGGCAAAGTCAGAATTTTTAGCGAATATGAGCCATGAAATTCGTACTCCCCTAAACGGTGTCATTGGTTTTTCGGAATTGCTGTTAGAAACCAATCTCGATAATACTCAGAAAAAATATCTCAACCTAGTAAATCAATCGGGTAATATTCTGCTGGATTTAATTAATGACATTCTCGACTTTTCCAAAATAGAAGCAGGAAGACTAGAACTTTCCTATTATAAAACAGATCTTTGGAATCTTGCTTCCGAGGTAATTGATATAATTCGCCTTAAAGTAGCCGATAAGGATATTGAAATTCTATTAAATATTTCTCCAGATTTACCCCGTTTTGCTTGGTTAGATGAAATTAGAGTAAAACAAATTTTGATTAATCTCCTGGGAAATGCGGTTAAATTTACAGAAAAAGGAGAAATAGAACTAAAAATAACCATTGCCCAGAGTATTAAAATACCTTTTTCAGAAGTATTACACCCTTTAGAAAATGATAATTTAGTTTTCAATCTACAGTTTTCTGTGAGAGATACTGGCACAGGAATTACCCCACAAAAGCAAAAGAATATCTTTCAAGCCTTTGCGCAAGAGGATAATTCCATAACTCGTAAATACGGAGGCACAGGGTTAGGTTTAACTATCTCTAATAAGTTATTGGCGTTGATGGGTAGTGAATTGCACTTAGAAAGTGAGCTTAATAAAGGTAGTTGTTTCTATTTTACTTTACAACTAAAAACTAATATGGGAGAGGAGATTGAGTATGAGGGTTTGGGTAGTATTAAACGTTTATTGATTGTGGATGATAATGTTAATAACTGCGATATTCTCAGGCAGATGCTATTACGTAAAAATATTGTTTGTGATGTTGTATATGATTGTGCTTCAGCTCAAAATATTTTAAATAAGAATCCAGATATTTATGAGGGGGCGATAATTGATTATAGTTTGCCTGATAGTAATGGTTTAGATTTAATTAGAATTATCCGTCAATCCTTTGACTCTAATCATTTACCTATTGTTTTATTACATAGTGTAGCCAATGATCGAGATATTAACTTGGCTTGTGAGGAGTTAAGTATTCAAAGTCAGCACAATAAACCCATTAGCCTTGATCAATTGTATTCTACTCTAGCTCATCTAAGAGTCACAAAGCCTGATTCTTCCCTGAACGATATAAATGATGGTGTTACCGATGAAAAAGAGTTGACTGTTGATAATGTTACGATTTTGATCGCTGAAGATAATCGAGTTAATTTAACTTTAACTAAAATTTTGGTCAAAAAGGCGATCGCCCATAGCATCGTTATCACCGCTAAAAATGGACAAGAAGCCGTAGAAAAATTTAGAAAACATAACCCCAATTTAATACTAATGGATATTCAAATGCCCATCATGAGCGGCTATGAAGCAGCCGAAGCCATTAGAGAAATAGAAACCCACCATACCCCTATTATTGCCCTCACCGCAGGAACAATCAAAGGAGAAAAGGAGCGTTGCCTACAGGCAGGAATGGATGATTATTTAAGTAAACCCATTGTACTAGAACAATTTAACCAAATTATCAGTCAATATTTGTAACTGTTCGGTTATTTGATAAACTTAACCTTGAAAATTACTGATAAAACAGTGACTTCCATTTGATGGTGTGATTAAACAAAGTGACAACATGAAAAAATTATCTGCCCTCGGTTTAGATATAGGGCTAAGAAGAATTGGTGTGGCAGGATGTGATGGTTTAGGTATAATAGCCACAGAATTAACTACAGTTGAACGTGGTTCTTTTGATGATGACATTCTCAAGTTTCAAGAAATCATCAAAGAAAGAGAAGCAACTATTTTAGTCGTCGGTTTACCGTACAACAAAGAAGGGGAAATTGGCTTTCAGGCTAAACAAGTTATGAAATATGCCCAAAGGTTAGCCCATAGCCTCCAATTAGCCTTAGAATTTGTAGATGAAAGATTTACTTCCGTAGAAGCAGAAGAGCAACTCAGGAGTAGTAAAAAATATTCTCGGCAAAATAAAGGTTTAATTGATAAACGGGCCGCAGCTATAATTCTACAACTCTGGCTAGATAGTAGAAGTTAATAGTTAGCATAAAGAACCTCTCACAAAATATTAGATTGGTTTAACAAAATTAACCTTAATGTGATAACAACTTATTTTTTAGTAAGTAAGGGGTTAAACCCCTCATAAAATTACTTATCTTCAGGCACTAACTCACTATTAAACTCATTGAAAGTTTTTCTTTTTAATTGCACAGATTCCGAGCGAGGTAAAAGATTAAATAAATCTCTTAAAACATCGTCCACTTCTTCAAACTCGATGATACCTTTGCCGTTATAAATTTCTTTTTTATTCTGGTCTAAAATTACTGTCTGAGGGATAATTCCTTCATAGTAGTATCCCACCTCATCGGGGGTATAATTTTTTTTCATAGGAATAGTATCGACATTGACAGGGATAATACTAGCAGCCCGTCCATAAAATTCCTGAAAACGAGAAACAATAAAAGCAAACTCCTTAGAATCGCTATTATCATCCAAATAATAAACCAAGATGGCAGGTAATTCCCGTTCAAAAGATTGTTTGAGAGTAAGACGAGGGGGTACTAAGGATCCATTTCCAGCATATACCACAAAAATATTACCGTCGTAGCGATCGCTATCTATCTCTGCCATACTACTGAGGGGATAACTAGCCCACAAACAAAGACAAGACAAGAAAACTAAAATAACTCTTTTTAACATCAGAATAATCAAAAAATTAATAACTATATTTTTCTCAACAAACAATTATCTTATCACTCTCGCCCTATTTAGGAATTTATGAAAAAGTGCTTGAGATGGAGAATAGGCAATGGGGAATGGTTAAGATTAACATCGCCATGATTAGTTATTCGTTACTCTGCCTTAGCAAAAACTAACTTCTCATCCTCATATTTCACCAACACCGTATCCCCTTCGGAGAAAGTAAGATCAAGAATTTTGGTAGCAAGGGGGTTTTCCAATTCCTTTTGGATTGCCCGTTTGAGAGGACGAGCACCATAATTAGGGTCATAACCCACATTAACAATATAATCCTGAGCCTCTGGGGTTAGCTCAATTTTAATTTGTTGCTCACCCAAAAGACTTTGTAAACGGGCTAATTGTAGAGTCACAATGTGGCGTAACTCCTCTTTCTTGAGACTGTGGAAAATCGTTAAATCATCGATACGGTTCAAAAATTCGGGGCGAAAATGTTTACGCAAGGAAGTTAAAACTTTCGATCGCATTTGCTCATAATCAGTATCATTTTCCCCTAAATTCAAAATATACTCACTGCCGATATTAGAAGTCATGACAATAATAGTGTTACGAAAATCCACCAATCGCCCTTGACTGTCGGTAATTCTACCATCATCCAATACCTGTAAAAGAATATTAAAAACATCTCGGTGAGCCTTCTCCACCTCATCCAATAACACCACAGAATAGGGACGACGACGAATCGCCTCGGAAAGTTGTCCTCCTTCCTCATATCCTACATACCCTGGGGGCGCTCCCAAAAGCCTAGATACAGAATGTTTTTCCATATATTCCGACATATCAATTCTCACCATGGCATCTTCCGAATCAAAGAGGAAAGCCGCCAATGCCCTCGCTAATTCGGTTTTTCCTACCCCTGTGGGCCCCATAAACAGGAATGAACCTATGGGACGACTAGGATCTTTCATCCCCGCCCTAGCCCGTCTGATGGCCGCAGAAACAATCGCCACGGCTTCCCCTTGCCCCACCACTCTTTCTTGAAGATGGGATTCTAGTTCGAGTAATTTTTGGCGCTCAGTTTCTAATAGGCGATTCATAGGAATCCCTGTCCAACCCGCTACAATCTCCGCAATGTCTGCATCGGTAACATTTTCCCGTAACATAGCGTTTTCTTGGGACTGAATTTTGAGTAATTCTGTCTCCTTAGTTTCGATGTCATGTTGGAGGGTTTCTAATTTACCATACTTAATTTGAGCCGCTTTTTCATGATCATAGGCTCTTTCCGCCTTGTCCAACTCTAGGCGCACTTGCTCTTCTTCGGTTTTTAGGGTCTTAATTTCATCCAAAAATTCCTTTTCTATCTGCCATTGAGAGGATAATCCCTTTTGTTTCTCCTGCAACTCATCAATTTCTGCGGTGATGCGCTCGAGGTTTTCTTGGGCAGATTTATCATTTTTTCCTTCCCCTTGTAGAGATAACTCCTCCATCTGCAACTGTAACAAACGACGGTCTAAAGCCTCTAATTCTAAAGGTTTGGAGGTGATTTCCATTTTTAACCTTGCGGCGGCTTCATCCACCAAATCAATGGCTTTGTCAGGGAGAAAACGATCTGTGATATATCTGTGAGACAGAGTAGCAGCGGCGATAAGGGCAGAATCGGTAATTTTGACCCCGTGATGGACTTCGTAACGCTCTTTTAAACCCCGTAGAATGGAAATGGTATCTTCCACGGTGGGCTGTTTGATATACACCTGCTGAAAACGGCGCTCTAGGGCAGGATCTTTTTCGATATGCTTACGGTATTCATCAAGGGTGGTAGCCCCGATACAACGCAGTTCTCCCCTTGCTAACATGGGCTTGAGGAGGTTTCCTGCATCCATGGCACCCCCTTCCCTAGAACCTGCACCGACGACGGTATGGAGTTCATCGATAAAGAGAATTATTTGTCCATCGGATTCGATTACTTCTTTTAAGACTGAGCGCAATCTTTCTTCAAATTGTCCTCTGTATTTTGCCCCTGCAATGAGGCTACCCATGTCGAGGGAGATTAATTGTCTATCTTTGAGAGACTCTGGTACGTCTCCATTGACAATTCTTTGAGCTAAACCCTCGGCGATCGCAGTTTTACCCACCCCAGGCTCCCCAATCAGCACGGGATTATTTTTGGTACGACGGGATAACACCTGAATTACGCGCCTAATTTCATCATCCCTACCGATTACAGGGTCTAGTTTTCCAGCTTTTGCCTGTTCTGTCAAATCTCGACCATACTTGTCCAGGGGAGCTCCTTCTTTTTCTTCTCCTTCCTGGTTTTCTTGCTCTTGAGTAGTTTCCTCTGCTTGTTCGATACTTGTTTTAAAAGATTTTATCTGTAACTGAAAATCTTGGGCATCGAGGTTAAAAGTGCGTAGGGTGCGCTTACCAATGCGCTCATCCTCAGAAAAAGCAGTCAAAATGTGGGATACCCCAATAATGTCATCCTGCCAACTTTCTCGACAAGCCTCTGCCCTATCCAGCAGTAAGTCTAAACCCCGCCCTAAATACAGTTGATTGACACTGAACATTTTTGGCTGACGAGTGGCAAAGGTGCGTAATTGTTTTTCGAGGGTAGGTAAATCTATCTTGGCTTGGGTGAATATTTGCCCTGCGATGGTGTTTTCTTCCAACAGTGCCAAAATGATATGTTCTACTTCTAAATTTTGATTTTTGAAATTACGACATACTTCTTGCGATCGCACAATGGCATCCCAAGCACTCTCAGTAAATTTATTCGGATCAGTTGGCTGCATTATCTATCAGTTATGGGTGACTTGTATTAATTATTAACTTTTTTTAACCAATTGTCACCTATTACCATACTTCCTACCCTCTCCTAATGCTGGTGGGAGTAAAGGAAGGAAGTTTAGAAGAGTTTTAAATTCCCATTGATGATAATTTTTGATAGTAGCCATAACCAAAAACTATTTATTCTTCTAAATTTAAATTTTTCATACTGCTTTTAAGCTCTTTCCATAATCCTCTTATCTGTTGATAAGCCTGATTTGAGCTTACTTTTCCGTTGGTTTCTAAATTACAAATATAGCTTACTTTTTGGGCGAACTCTTGTAAATTAGCATTGAATACTAAATTTTCTGGGGTAAAATCTCCACGATAAGGACTACGGGGATAGAGCATATTTTCTTTATCAGCTTTATTATTATCCACGACTTAAAATTATTTTTTATTACATAGTTATCAACAGTTTAGCTTAAAAAATAAATCTTGAGGAATAGAGCTTAAATTTAGCTTGACAAGTCTAATAATTACTATTTTTTTATACTAAGTATTTTGTTTTTTTTGAAATATTTAAGTAATCTTAGAAACTCACTATTCCTCTTTACCACTGTAAGGAATACCATAATCAAAAACATTTACATGGGAGGAAGAATTACCTGTATTACCATTGTTCGAAGATGGTAAATCATATTCATAAATATCTTGATTAACACCATTTATGTCAGATTGTTCTCGAAATTCAACCATGGTAGAATACATTAGCTGATCTCGAATTTTGATTTGTTCACTCCTTGGCAATTGATGAAAATTAGGGGGTAACTCATCATAAAACATTTGCCGTCTTTCTTCGGTATTTGTGGGACGTTTTATCTTGTTTTTTCTTTCATTTTCAATGACACTAAAAATATCGGTAGGTATTTCATCTCCCGAGGAATCTTGTGGAGCATAAAAAGTTTGTTGTTGACTAGCTAGGGAGTTTTGGTCAACATTCTCCAAGGGGAAACAACCGCTAACAAATATTGTGGCGACGATAGAGTAAACAACAGCTTTAGTCATAACTTTATAAGGTTTCCTGCTCTTTCATGTTAACAATTAACTGTTGACAAATAATAACAAAAATCCAACAATGTAATTAATATTTACCATCATATTGTATGACCTCATCTTCTGCCGATTTTTTCCATATTTCCGTTTTTGCCCAAGAATTGGTAGATAGCCTTAATCCTAAGCCCCATGGACACTATCTTGATGCTACTTTGGGAGGGGGAGGACATACAGAAATTTTGTTGAGTCGTGATGATAGCATAACAATGACGGTGATTGATCGGGATGAAAATGCGATCGCCTCTGTCCGTGATAGATTACCTTCTTCTTATTTAGAAAAAATTACTTTTTGGCATGGCAATTTTGCCGATTTTCAAGGGAAGGAAAATCAATTTGATGGTGTTATGGCTGATTTGGGAGTTAGTTCTCCTCAATTTGACCATGGTTCGCGGGGTTTTAGCTTCCGTCATGAAGGGGAGTTGGATATGCGAATGGATCAAAATCAGTCTTTGACGGCTCAAAAAATTGTGAACCATTGGCAAGAAAAAGAAATTGCTGATTTAATTTACCAGTATGGGGAGGAAAGATTATCCCGTCGCATTGCTCGAAAAATTCTGGAAAAACGCCCTTTTACCACCACCACGGAGTTAGCCAGTGCGATCGCCCTTTGTTACCCCCCCAAAGCCCGTTATGGTAGAATACACCCCGCCACAAGGACTTTCCAAGCCCTACGCATTGCCGTAAATCAAGAGTTGGACTCCCTTACCTCTTTTCTGGGCAAGGCCCCGCTATGGCTCAAACCAGAAGGCAGAATTGCCATTATTAGTTTTCACAGTCTCGAAGATAGAATCGTTAAGTATCAATTTCGGGATAGTGACATCTTAAAAATAATTACCAAAAAACCCCTTACTCCCACAGAAGAAGAGCAAAAGGTTAATGGGCGATCGCGCTCTGCTAAACTGAGAATAGCAGAGAAGAAAATCGACACTTAAAGTGAGAAATAGTGGGAGGTAAAAACAAACAGTTAAGGTTATTGTGTCTTAACTTATTCCAAATCTTTTAAATTCATCACTTATCCTTAGTTTGAATCAACTCAACCTTGTATCCCGTAGGATCTTCCACAAAAGCAATTACTGTAGTACCATGTTTCATAGGTCCTGGTTCTCTGATTACTTTACCGCCTAGGGATTTAATTTTATCGCAGGTAGTATAAATATCATCCACCCCAAGGGCAATATGTCCATAACCATCCCCAATGTCATAACTATCCTTACCCCAGTTGTAAGTTAACTCAATGACAGAATGATCAGACTCATCCCCATAACCCACAAAAGCAAGGGTAAACTCTCCCCCCGGATAGTCTTTTTGTCTTAACAACTTCATACCCAACACATCGCAATAAAACTTGATAGACTCTTCCAAATTGCCTACCCTGAGCATGGTATGTAAAAGACGCATAAATATAACTCCTGAATAACTCACTAGGATTATTGTGCCATGAAATCCCCGTAAATAAATATCCTCTCCCATGGGGTGATTCCCCCCAGAAAAGCAAAAGACTTAAACCATTGCCCATTGCCTATTGCCCCCTATCTCCCTATTAGCGATTGACAAGAAACGATCAAGGGTTAACAATGGATGGATGACTTTTATGATGTTACTGAAAAACAAGTGTCTTAATATAATTCTTCTTTTGACTTGAGCCATGGGAAAGGAAGATAACAAGCTATATAATATCCTTGCCCTCGAAAGGGTTTAAAATTCTGAGGGGAGAAGGGTTTTTTTTGATGAATTCTACCATGGGCTTGATTTAATTTTCGGTAACTTTATTTTTATCGCTAACTATTATTTTAAATTCTCAACAAATTTCTATTAGAAATGACTAAATTTGTATTTGTCACGGGTGGGGTTGTGTCTAGTATTGGAAAAGGTATTGTGGGGGCGAGTTTGGGGCGTTTGCTCAAATCCCGTAACTATTCTGTATCTATCCTTAAGTTAGATCCCTATATTAACGTAGATCCTGGTACCATGAGTCCCTATCAACATGGGGAGGTTTTTGTTACCGATGATGGGGCAGAAACGGATTTAGATTTGGGACATTATGAACGCTTTACAGATACTTCTAGTTCGAGGTTAAATAGTGTTACCACGGGTTCTATTTACCAATCGGTAATCAATAAGGAAAGAAGGGGTGATTATCAAGGGGCAACGGTGCAGGTAATTCCTCATATTACTAATGAAATTAAGCATCGCATCCATCGAGTAGCTAAAAATAATAGTCCTGATGTGGTAATTACGGAAATTGGTGGCACGGTAGGGGATATTGAATCTTTACCTTTCCTTGAGGCTATTCGTCAGTTTAGGAAGGATGTGGGGCGCGATAATGTTTTATATATGCACGTTACTCTTATTCCTTGGATTACGGCGGCAGGGGAGTTGAAAACTAAACCGACTCAACATTCTGTGAAGGAGTTGCGCTCGTTGGGGATTCAGCCTGATGTGTTGGTTTGTCGGTGCGATCGCACTATACCTAGTAATATAAAGGATAAAATAGCCGAATTTTGTGATGTTTTTCCTGAAGCTGTGATCACCTCCTCCGATGCTAGTAGCATTTATGAAGTGCCTTTAATCCTTGAAAAAGAAGGATTAGCAGAACAAGTATTACAAAGATTGCGTCTGGAAAATCGTACCCCTGATCTCGAAAAATGGGAAAATTTGGTGCAAAAAATGCAGTCTCCTAATCATAAGTTAAAAGTTGCGATCGTTGGTAAATATATTCAACTCAGTGATGCTTATTTATCCGTAGTCGAAGCCCTTATCCATGCAGGAATCCATGAAGAAAGCGAAATTGAGTTATGTTGGGTAGATGCGGAAGACATCGAAACTAATGGTGCGGAGAAATATCTTAGCCATGTTCAAGGAATTTTAGTCCCCGGGGGATTTGGTAATCGGGGGGTAGATGGTAAGGTAAAAGCCATTGAATATGCGAGGGAAAATCGTATTCCCTTCCTCGGTTTGTGTCTGGGGATGCAGTGTAGCGTCATTGAATGGGGTAGAAATATCGCCCACCTAGAGGGGGCAAACAGTGCCGAATTTGACGAAAAAAGCCCCAATCCTGTTATTAATCTTTTACCCGAACAACAGGACGTAATCGACTTAGGTGGTACCATGCGATTAGGGTTGTATCCTTGTCGCCTTGCCCCTGATACCCTTGCTTATTCTTTATACAAAGAGGAGGTAATTTATGAGCGTCATCGTCATCGTTATGAGTTTAACAATGGTTATCGCACTAAATTCCTCGAAACTGGTTACAAAATTAGTGGTACATCCCCCGATGGCCGTTTGGTAGAAATTGTTGAGTTACCTAATCATCCTTTCTTCATTGCTACCCAATTTCATCCTGAGTTTAAGTCTCGCCCCAATCAACCCCATCCGCTATTTTCTGGGTTTGTACAAGCCTGTATAAATAATCTTTAATGGGGTGGTGCTAGAGGACGTAGAAACCTATGTCGGCAAAGGTTTAGGTTGAAATACATTAAAGGTTTAATTATCCATAGAAAGTCCTCCTTTTACTTTTGTGGAAAAAAAATACCTACAGGTAAGGGAGGATATGAGGCGTAATGTTATCAAAAATCAAACAGTTGCCCAATGTTTGGCAAGTCCGAATTATTTTAACTATCGGCGTTTTTGCAGTTTCCATGGCGGCGATTTTTGTGCGACTTTGTCAGCAGGAAGCAGGAGTTAATAATGTTGGTTTTAGTTTGTTTATGGCTTCTTCTCGTTTACTCATCACTGCCATTATTTTTACTCCTACCTACGGCAATTTAAGACACATCAAAACCGATTTTCGCTCTATTTTTATGGCCATGGGGGCGGGAGTATGTCTGGCTTTTCATTTTGCCACTTGGATAACTTCCCTTAGTTTTACTTCGGTGGCTGCTTCTGTAACCATTGTGACGACAAATCCTCTTTGGGTGGGGTTATTGTCTTGGTGGTTGTGGGGGGTTAAGCTAAAGTTTCGTAATTGGTTAGGAATTGCGATCGCCCTTGGGGGTAGTATCATAATAGCCTTGGGTGGTAATGGTGGGGATACAGTGGGTAGTAATCCTTTATTGGGGGCATTCCTTGCGCTTTTGGGTAGCTGGTTTGCTAGTGGTTATATACTTTTGGGCAATCAGGCACAACAACGAGGTTTAAAAATAGGAGAATATGTGGCGATCGCATATCTGACATCCGCTTTATGTTTACTACCCTTACCCATCATTTTTGGCACGGGATATGTAGGTTATTCACCCCAAGTATATGTTTATCTGGTGCTAATGGCGATCGTTTCTCAAGTCATAGGACATACCAGTTTTAATTGGTCATTGCGTCATCTTAGCCCTACCACCGTATCATTAGTTATTTTATTAGAGCCTGTAGGTTCTACTTTTTTAGCCTTTTTACTATTCAAAGAGATTCCCCCTATGGCTGTTTTTTTAGGGGCAATTATCCTCTTAATAGGGGTGATTATATCTGAATTTAAAAGCTCAACATCTAAGGGAAAAAAAGAATTATAACGGATGGATTCTTAATGATTAACCAATTAATACAATGTGAAATATGCCATAGAAAATGAACAAAATTTTAACAATACTTAATTTATTCTCTATTATTTTTCCATTCTCATATTAGAATAAAGAAAAATCATAATAAACATTAAATATTATGCCACAGTTTATAATCACCCTCGTCGTCACGGCAGTATCCATGCTAGTTGCCGAGATACTTTTACCAGGAATATCCATTGATACAACCCTCGCCGCTTTAATCGGTGCTTTTGTTTTTGGTATTATCAATGCCATTATTCGTCCAATCCTTGTGCTTTTTACCCTACCCTTCACCATTCTTACCCTAGGGCTATTTTTATTGATTATTAATGCCATTTGCTTTTCCCTCGTCGGTTATTTTACCCCCGGGTTTGCCGTAGATGGTTTTTTTGATGCTTTATTTGGTTCAATTATTGTATCTTTTGTTAGTGGATTTTTAGATCAGTTTTTCAAAAAAGACGACTAAAAAAATATTTTTATAACTGTTCTAATAAATTATATTAGGCTTCAATTAATAGTATTTAAAAAACAATTAATATTGTTATGTTTTCCCCTGAATCAAAATAATTTAGGGAATAAGTTATAAATATTTCCCATTACCCTAAATGCAACACTTTTTCAGCACCGCCTGATTAGTCTGTATAATAGATAACAAGTATAAAAAAATTAATAAAAACATCAGCACCTGTGACATATTCATCATTTATAGCCTCACAACGGGGGCAGGAATCTGATTCTATCCTAAAATATGATCCAAGGGCGATCGCACGTTATTACAATAATCGTCCTTGGTTAGGGTTATTCCGTAGCCTAAAAATAGTTACCCTGTTTAGCGTTTTTGTCATTCAATTATATTTAGACAAAATTTTTAATCAAGAAGAAAAAAATAAACTAAAAAGAGCCGAAAGACTCCGAAAAATTCTTACCTCCTTGGGAGCTGCCTTCATAAAAGTTGGTCAAGCCCTGTCCACTCGGCCAGACTTAATAAAACCAGACTTTCTCGAAGAATTAATCAAACTACAAGACCAACTTCCCCCATTCGATAACGAAACCGCCTTTGATATAATTGAAAGAGAGCTTGATATGCCCGTGAATCAAGCCTACAAAGAAATTTCCCCCAATCCAGTGGCCGCCGCTAGTTTAGGGCAAGTATATCGAGCCACCCTGCACACAGGGGAAGCAGTGGCAGTCAAAGTACAACGACCAAAACTGCTACCCGTTATCACCCTCGATTTATATTTACTCAGATTGGGTTCAAAATGGATAGCCCCCTTTTTGCCCCTAAATTTAGGTCACGATTTAACCCTCATTGTCGATGAATTTGGAATCAAACTATTTGAAGAAATCGACTACATCAACGAAGGCAGAAACGCTGAAAAATTTGCCGCTAACTTCAGAGATGACGATGATGTAAAAGTTCCTCATATCTACTGGCGTTATACTAGCCACAAAGTATTAACCCTCGAATGGATAAACGGTTGTAAACTAAACGACTTTGATAGCATTCGAGCCGCAGGATTAGACCCTAGTGATATTATCAAAGTAGGCGTTACTTCAGGCTTAAGGCAATTATTAGAACATGGATTTTTCCATGCTGACCCCCATCCAGGTAATCTTTTTGCCATGGCAGATGGTAGAATGGCGTACATAGACTTTGGCATGATGGATCAACTAGATGAACATACCAAAGAAACCATCGCTTCATCTATTGTACAGTTGATTAACGGTGACTATGAAGCCCTTGCCAGGGACTTTGTGGATTTAGGCTTTTTAACCGCTGATACTGATATTACCCCCATTATTCCCGCCTTGGAAAAAGTATTGGGTAATGCCGTGGGACAAAGTGTGGCTGACTTCAACTTTAAAACCATCACCGATGATTTTTCTGAGTTGATGTATGAGTATCCTTTCCGTGTACCAGCGAAATTTGCTCTGATTATTCGCTCTCTTGTTACCCAAGAGGGGTTAGCCCTCAGCCTCAATCCTGATTTTAAAATTGTTGAGGTGTCTTTCCCTTATATTTCCCGTCGTTTATTAACCGAAGAATCCCCCGCCATGCGTCGCCGACTCTTGGAGGTATTATTTAAGGATGATAAATTCCAATGGGAAAGATTAGAGAATATGATTCAAATTGCTAAATCTGACCATAAATTTGACCTTTTGCCCACCGCAGGTTTAGGGTTTCAGTATCTAGTATCGGATGAAGGAGACTATTTACGCCGTCAAATTATCTCTGCTTTGGTAGAAGATGATAGGTTACACACCGAAGAGGTAAGAAGGTTGTGGCAACTGGTACAAGGGGATTTGCAGCCCCGTAAGTTGTTTGATGTCGCTGTAAATGCGGTCAAAAACTTTTCCCTTGATTTAGTTCAAACGGGTTCTAATTAATCCTCTTTTTTATCAAAACAAGGGGTTACAACCCCTTGCCACGAGTTGATATAGAATGTGATACTGACTTTAACTATTATTGTAAATGCATGGGGCAAAGTAGATCCCTTTGGGATTGCTCTTACGACAAAAGAGAATCCGAACGGATAACTCCTGATGGTGGTAAAATAAAAATCGTTTATAGTTGCGCATAATAGCCTATGGTCACTACTCCTATTCAACCATCACAACATCCTTTAGCTGAATATATCCACAAATTTGAGCAAGGAGATGCCCTTTTAAAAGATAATCCTAATAATCTTCTGGAAGTGGTGGGGATTCTTAAATCCTATGGTGTAGTATTAGATAAATATTCTGATAATCTCAACTATATTGCTAAATATCAGTTTTTGGTGCTATTCCCATTTTTTAAATATTTTAACGGGGATGTTTCTTTCTCCAAGTTACTAAAACATTGGTGGCACGATCGCATTAATTACGAATATGCAGAATATTGTATGCGAGGAATGCTCTGGCATGGAGGAGGAAAATTAGATGAGTATGTGGATAGTAAAGAGTTTAAGGTTAATTGCGATCGCGCCATAGAAGCAAAATTAAAAAGTAATCCCTTCATCCTCGGATTAAACAAGATTTTTCCCAATTTTTTACTAGAACAAGCTAAGATGTCGGCATATTACGCCGCCCTAGGACAATTTTGGCGAGTAATGAGCGATATGTTCCTCAGTTTGTCTGATCGTTATGACGCAGGGGAAATAAATTCTATTCCCGATGTGGTACAACACATTTTAGATGGCTTGGTTGCCGATGCCTCTCGCCCCATTACCTTTGAGGTGGACATAAAAGGGGAAATATATACCATCATTCCCGAAGAAGCAGGATTAACTTTTTTGATGGAAACAGCTGTGCCTTACGTAGAGGCGGTTTTCTTTCGTGGATTTCCTTTCTTAGGTACAGTTTCTTACAATGCCCAAGCCAATCAAGTACCCCATGGGCAAGAGGATTTTACCTATGGGGCTTTATATGCTGATCCCTTACCCGTAGGCAGTGCAGGGGTTCCACCCACTTTGTTAATGCAGGATATGCGTCACTATATCCCTGATTATCTCCATAGTTTATATAAAAATTCCTTGCGAGGGGAAGATGACTTGTTAGTTAAAATATGTATTAGTTTCCAAAAGTCTATGTATTGTGTAACCACCGCGGCCTTACAAGGTTTAGCACCCCATCCTTTAGGTACTAAGGATGAGCAAGAAATGTTGGCTAATCGCAAATTTTTGGAGGGTTGGATGAATCGTTTTGTTTCTTCCTGTCTCGTTAATGTTAATACCGATGTTTTAAAACTCTAATATGGATAAACCTTGGATGGGATGAAAGAAACTGGTCTTGATTTTCTGAAGGTTTCCCCTTATTCTGTGCAATAAATTTTAACCCGTGAATTTTCTCAATTTAATTTAAATATGGAACAAAAAACAGCCCAAGTAGGAATCATTATGGGTAGTGATTCTGATTTGCCTACCATGGTAAGTGCGATCGCCATTTGTGAACAATTTGAAGTACCCTGTGAAGTGGAAATAGTATCGGCCCATCGTACCCCCACAAAAATGGTAGAGTACGCCCAAAACGCCCACAAAAGAGGCATCAAAGTAATTATTGCAGGGGCAGGAGGTGCCGCCCATTTACCAGGTATGGTAGCCTCCCTAACTCCTTTACCCGTCATTGGAGTACCCGTACAAACTAGACAACTCAATGGTTTAGACTCCCTTTACTCCATTGTGCAAATGCCCAGAGGGATTCCTGTGGCCACCGTTGCCATTGGCAACGCCCAAAATGCTGGTTTACTAGCCATCAGAATTTTAGCCTCACAACAACCCGCATTATTGGAAAAAGTCCAAGCATATAGTGAGCAGTTAAAGGAAATGGTTGACGGTAAACAAGAGGAGTTGGACAAAATAGGTTATCAAAATTATCTACAAAAGTATTACAAATAATTTAGGCATTGATAGGTTAGGCCATAAATAGCTAGGGTGCGCTAAATAACCATACTCCATTGCTGTTTATTAGCTTGACACTTATTAATCAAACCCTAAGTAATAATAGATAAGAATAATACTTATATATATTTTTCGAAAATGACCACAAATAATTATCAACACACCGACATCGATGATGCCATATCAGTGCCACCAGATTTAAGCATATTTACTATCCTACGACTAGGTTTATTTAATTTGGGGGTAGGCTTAATGGCTGTCTTAACCCTAGCAGTATTAAATCGGGTGATGATTACAGAACTCGCTATCCCGGCAAGTATAGCCGCTGGAACTCTTGCCCTATCTCAACTTGTTGCTCCCATTCGAGTGTGG
The DNA here is from genome assembly GCF_001747005.2 of Cyanobacterium sp. IPPAS B-1200. Classification (NCBI taxonomy): domain Bacteria; kingdom Bacillati; phylum Cyanobacteriota; class Cyanophyceae; order Chroococcales; family Geminocystaceae; genus Cyanobacterium; species Cyanobacterium sp. IPPAS B-1200. The sequence continues at coordinate 2,696,672 of NZ_CP182899.1, read as the reverse complement.
CTAGGACAACTATCCGACGGCAAAAAACTGTTTGGATTTCACCGCACGGGATATATTCGCACAGGAATCGTCATGGCTGGGGTGACAATCCTGATAGCGGTGCAATTGGTTTGGATACTCGGCACAAACATTGAAGTTAATAATGGTTGGCAATGGAATCCTGTTACCATTGGCACTTCTGTGGGTTTGGGTATCATGTTTATTTTACATGGCATTGCCCTTGGTGCTAGTTCAACCCCTTTTACTGCCCTATTAGTGGATATTTCCGAAGAAGAAAGTCGCTCTAAAATTGTTGCGACCATTTGGTCAATGTTAATGGTGGGTATTGTCATTGGAGGTATTACAGGTAATGTATTTTTGGGAAGCCTAGCGGTGGGGGAAATGGAAGAAAATCCCTTAATTTCTGTGGCAGATTTACAAACTCCCATTAATATGCTTTTCCTTTTAGTTGCTGGGGTGGTAGTGATTCTCGCCTTTGTTGGTACTTGGAATATTGAGAAAAAGTATTCTCGCTTTCATCTACGCGCCAGTAATGAAGCTAGAGAACAAAATATAGGTTTACGTCAAGCTTTGAGGGTACTAACTTCTTCCCGTCAAACAGCTATCTTTTTCTTTTTCTTGATGATGGTGACCACTAGCCTATTTATGCAGGAGTCTGTGTTGGAACCCTATGGGGGAGATGTGTTTGGTATGGGCATCGGGGAAACTACTTTGCTCAACTCTTTTTGGGGGGTTGGAATTTTATTGGGTTATAGTGCCACTGGATTTTTGGTAATACCTCGTATTGGTAAGAAAAATGCCACTAGAATTGGTTGTTTATTGGTGGCTATCTGTTTTGTCTTAATCATTTTTGCTGGATTAACTCAGAATGAATCTATCCTTAAAGGTACGATGGTATTATTTGGTATCGCCGCGGGGATTACCACCATTGGCTCTCTAAGTCTTATGTTGGATTTGACCGTAGCTGAAACTGCTGGAACTTTTGTGGGGGCTTGGGGTTTATCTCAGGCTATGGCACGGGGCATTGCGATCGCCCTTGGGGGATGGGTTTTAGATATTGGTAAATTTATATTTGGCTCAAACCTTTGGCTGGCATACAGTAGCGTCTTTTTCTGTGAAGCCTTGGTGGCGCTTGGGGCGATCTTACTCCTCAATAAAGTAAATATTAAGGAATTTAAAGAATCTACCCGCAAAGCCACAGAATTAGTTATGGAAGGAGATTTAGATTAATTAACCTGAGTTCGGGATAAGCTGAAAGTATTATTTTCTCGTAGTCTGAAAATCCTATAAATTTCCAGAAAAATAAATATAGCTTTAACCCGAATTGAAGTTAACTAGGTTGGGGCTGAACAAACCTAATAAAAACTTACCCATAACAGACTAAAGATTGAGCGATAGGTGTTAAGTGAATTATTCTACGATCAAAACTCCCACCATTCCTTCTTCTCTGTGGTTGCCCACACTACAATAATACTCAAATTCTCCCACTTGATCGGCGGTAAATTGCACTGTACTACACTCATCACCGTCACTAACTTGTTCTGTGGCAACATTTAACTCGTCCACAACCCAGTCATGGGTTCCCCCAGTGCTACAGAAAGTAACCTCTACCATAGAGCCTTGAGGTACAGATAAAGTAGGGTTTGCTTCTTCATCTCCATCAAGAGAAAACTCTCTACCCTCAGCATTCATGGCAACGGAAATAGTAGGCTGAGTATTCAGCATCACATTTTCATCCACAGTGCCATCTCCTGAGACAGCATCATTGGGAACTTCTAATTCAGTCTGACAAGCTGCTAAACCAGTAAGAGCGACAACTGCTAGTAATGATTTTACGATAGTTTTTGCTCTAACCATAGAATTAATTATCCTCCAAAAAAAATATTAAGTTGCGTTTGTATTCTAACGCACACTTTTAAAAGTTGTTTTTCTGAAGATGTAGAGTAATTTTTTTGATGGTTAATCCAAATTTTTAATGATGAAAAGGAATAGTAAAAAAGGGAGCAAATACGAGTAGCATCCAACTTAGTTGATACCAGCGGAAATTACGAAAGCTATCATCATCATTTATTAATGCATCTATTCTCTCATTGAGTCGGAAATTAATAAATGGGCATACCATACTATTATCAAGGGGACTTTTTTCTTTCATGGCTATTTGAGTAACTATTAATAAAGACTCTGCCAATAATAAGAAATCGACGGATTTTGAAGCGGTATTATCTGCTCTCAACTCTCTCAATAGTACTAAGTCTTGCCAAAGAATATCGTTATTTGGCAACCAAAAAGTAATTCTTTTACAATAGGATAAACAGAAAAATATTAAAGGGTCATTGTGTAGTTGATGGGCATTTTCGTGGGCTATTACTGCTTGTAGGTGCTCTTTTGATAATAATTGGATCAACCCTTTACTTAAGACTAGATAGGATTTATTCAAAGATTTTAAAAAGCCTTTTTCCTGGGTTGAAAAACCCATTAATCCAGCATAGGGAAAAGATGTTTCTAGAATTTTAACCTGTTGCCCTAATACTTCTTTTTCTTTAAATTTATCTATTTTTTGAGAAATAAACTTGATTTCTATGGCATAAATTAGTAAGTTAATAATGGCAAATCCTAAACATAGCCACGCTAATATATAACTAATAATGGTTGCCTGAAATCCCCACATTTGTCCTTTATAACCCATGGTGACAATGGCGATACTACTCATTAAAATTAGTAATACAGGGGCAATAAAAAAGAATAATGAATAACTCCAATTTCTCTTGTTTTTAAAAAAGGAAATCTGGCTAATATAACGGATTATATAAGCACATATAATGGCAAGAAAAATTACAAGAAAGTGCATTTAATCCTCCTGTTTCCTTTGTTTGCGAATTTGTTCTAGGCGAGAGGCGATCGCACTTATTTGCTCTACACTGGCTGTATCAAGACTATCTGCAAAGGAAGCTACCAAGTCAGGATTACTAACGGCCAAAAAGCTCTGTAACTGCTCATAGGACTGAATAGCTTGGGCTTGAGAGCGAGAAATTAAAGGAGTCCAACAAAAAGCCCGTCCTTGTTTATGATATTTTAACCAGCCTTTTTTCGTTAAACGATGTAAAACCGTGGTGACAGAAGCATAGGCCAATTCACGATCCGGATCTGCTAAAATGCGATCGTGAATTTCTTTCACTGTCGCTGTTCCTAAATCCCACAAAATCTCTAAAATTTCCTCTTCCAAAAATCCTAGAGAGAGTTTTTGGGGTCGATATTTTGGTAAAAAAGACATGACAAATTAGACTATGAGCAATTAACTTTGACTCCATGGTATCAGTAAACGGAGTAAGCGTTGCGGAAAAAGAGAAGTCGTGAGGGCGAGAAGATGGAGTAATCAAAATTAATTTTTTACACTCCTGTTTTGTGCCTTCATTTTGATTTATTCAGCGCACCCGAACTACTTTATCTCATTACCTAATCAAGGTCTTCATGTTTTTCCATAGGTTGTAAATCTGATTGTTCAGGGGAACAAGGTGCGGGAGTTACCACAGGCTGGTTATCTTCTTCCAATTCTTCCTCATCTATTAAATCAGAAATCTCGTCAATATCTTTATCGGTAATATCAATAACTTCTATATCTTCGTCATCCTCAGTAATCTCAACCTCCGCTAAAAAACGATTAACCGCTAAGATATTTCCCCCCTCAATACTTCTGGTGATAGGATTAGAGCCTCTTACCCTCGCAGAAATATCAAATAGTTGTTCCATAACCTGTTGAGGATTATCATTAGGTTGTAAAGTTAGCAATAATCCATCATTACGGCAACTAATGCCTCTTCCGGGACGGTTTTCTGCCACACAGATAACCTGTTGATTATTCAAGCGTCCGCTGGTGACATAACGTAATGCGCCACGGTCAGAAAATGCTTGAAATCTTTTAGTAATCTCTTGACATCTTCTCACGGGAGACCATCCACGAGGAATTTCTGTTTTCCAGACAATCAAATCAATGCGTCCTCTGGGGGTATCTACCACAGTGGTGGGTGCATCGTTTTTCATGACACAACGATAAAGATTACGATTTTGGGCGATCGCAGGGGAATTTTGTGTTAAAGTGCCGAAACTTAACCCTGATAATATGGTCAAAGCTACTAATTTGTTTTTCATTTTTTTATTCTCTTTTTGTATTTTAAAAATTAAACATAATTATCTTTTTTTCATCATACCTCAGCTATTTATTCAGAAGGAGAATAAACGACATTTTCAATTTCTTGAAAGAGAAGTTTTAATTGAGAGGTTTTACCTAACCGAATTTCATCTCCAATATTAATTTTTTGACGATGAATATGACCACTTTTTACCTGTTTTCCGTTTAAAAAAGTACCGTTAGAACTTCCTGCATCCTCTATGTAATAATTGTCTGAGTCAATGTGAAAGATGAAATGAACCCTAGAGACAATATCACTATGGGGAAGTCCAGAAAAGTCCATATCTACAGAAAAATCTTCGTTATATCTTCCACAATAAAATATTTTTTTGTCTTCAGAAAAAATAAATTGTTTATTAGTATCAGGATTAATTAAAGCAAGACTTTTTTTATTAACTGAGTTAGCAACCCGAACATCAATAACTGTTCGAGGACTAGAGTTATCTTCATCAATGGTAGTGTCTAATTCTGTAGGAATGTTCCAGTTAGCAATAGTGGGTATATCATCTTCACTATCATCAGGTGTTTGGGATAAATTATTTTTTACCTGTATGAGAAAATTATCGCCCGTGTTAATTTCTGTGATACTTTCATCTTCTAAAGATTGAACTATTTGCGCTTCACTAACTATTGAGTCAAAATTGACTTTAAAATTTTGTACAGGGAATTCCATGTGATGACCACAAAAAGTACAAAATTTACTATCATCTTGATTACTATATCCACATTTTGGACAAATAATGGGTGTCATGAACTATTGCCTTAGAATTAAGAAGAATGGGGAAATACAATTGGTTTGGGTATTTTTATTTTAAGAAATTTTGTCTCCTATTATGTTAATTATTGTTATGGGTAAGTTACTAAATTGATTATTTAGTTTGTCTCCTTTTGTTTTTATCATCCAGTCTATTTTTCGGAGGGCAAAGGAGGATTTATTTTGGTTAGACTGTATATTTTGAAATCTTGTTCCTGTGGGGCGATCGCCCCTTTCCTCATTTTTGTTTGACCAGTGAGAAAAATCTGAGGGATAATGTTTTGAAATAACTTGTATTAAACGATAATTAAATTGATGTTCGAGGGGTAAATCAACTAATACTTTTGTGATGTTATTACGCTTAATTATTTGATAAAATATTTTGTTAATTTGCTCTGAAGTTATTTTATTATAAGCATCTTCGATTATAAAGCAAGAATTTACGTCATCTTTTTTTATAATTTTTGAAGTATTGTTAATAGTAAAAATAGCTTTGTCTATACTTGCAGAAATAAGAGCTGTATTACCATCATTATTAACATTAATTTGAGAATAAAATGACTTATCTAGGGAAGAATAAATATCCTGATAAGTTTCAGAACTTTGAATAGGTTTAATTAAATCTAATAATTCTGGGTGACGGGGTAAACCATAATCATTAACCCTGATTTTACCATCAAGAGCCATAACTGCCCCATCTTGGTTAATACCGAGGGGGTTTATCTCAATCATGTCCAAATCTTGTTCGATAAATAGCTGATACATTTTATCGATAATATTACTCACCGCATTGATGGTTTTGCCTTTGAGTCCCATGGTTTTGGCTAAACGACGACCATAAAAAGGGGAATATTCGTCTTCTACGGGGCAACACACAAGGCTAGTTAACAATTCTTCGATGTTGATTCCCCCTTGGGCGGAGCCAAAAATGACGGGTTTTTTGAGTTTATAATCGAGCATAATTGCTAAAAATACTTCCTTTTGAGTGTTGTAGCGACTCTCAGCTAACACTACTTTGGGATATTCTTTTTCGATGGCAAGACTAAAGATAGATTGACAAGCGGCGATCGCATCTATAGTATTACTAACAAACTTGACTCCTCCTAGTTTCGCCCTACCACTGGCCATCACCTGAGACTTTAGTACCACAGGATAAGGAATTTGGAGACTTTTTAATTCACTGGCGCTTGATAATGGTTGGGAAGGTAATACAGGGATACCTACTCTTTGAAATAATTTTTTGGCTTGATATTCTAATAAATCCATTGATGCTGACTTGCAATGACCCAACTACTAATATAATCGAGATTTTAGGTAACGAGGGAATCAATCCCATAAATATTAATAATTTTTTTACTCCCAATCAAAAACTATGGATGCTTTTCAGACTAATCAAAAAATCCTCGTCGCCCTTGATAAATTAATTCAAGTGGTGGCTAAATTGCGATCGCCCCAGGGGGGTTGTCCGTGGGATTTAGCCCAAACCCAACAATCTCTCATTCCCTACATCATTGAGGAGGCTTATGAAGCGGTAGATGCCATCGAATCAGGCAACCAAGAAGCCATTGCTGACGAGTTAGGAGACTTGTTATTACAGGTAGTATTACAAGCCCAAGTAGCCCAAGATAACGGTGATTTTAACCTCGAAAAAGTAGCCCAAAATATTACCGAAAAATTAATCCGTCGTCATCCCCATGTATTCGCTGATGTGCAAGTAAACAGCACCGCAGAAGTTCACGAAAATTGGGAAAAAATAAAAGAACAAGAAAAGCCAGAATCCGCTCTTTTGAGCCAAAAATTGACCAATTATCACCGTAGCTTACCTCCCCTCATGGCCAGTGAAAAAATATCCAAGAAAGCCGCCAAGGCAGGATTTGAGTGGGAAAATGTGGAGGGGGTATGGGATAAGTTTGATGAGGAGTTGGCAGAGTTTCAAGAAGCCATAGAAGAGGAAGATATGAATCATGCCCAAGAGGAGTTAGGGGATTTACTTTTTACCATTGTTAATATCGCTCGGTGGTATGGATTAGATGTTTCTAGGGCATTGCAGGGTACAAATAAGAGATTTATTAAACGATTACAATTGATGGAAAAATATGCCGATAAATCCTTATCAGAATACCCCATTGATGAGCTAGAAGCGCTATGGCAAAAAGCAAAAAAGCAACTGAACAGCTAAACTAGAAAAGAATGTCAATATAGATAATCGTATAATTAATATGTCAGTACTAGCGGCGATCGCAGTTTTAGCACTTTTAATCGTAGTCCATGAACTGGGACACTTTGGGGCGGCAAGATTACAGGGAATTCGAGTTAGTAAATTTTCCATCGGTTTTGGCCCCGTATTAGCAAAATATGACGGCAAAGAAACCGAATACGCCATCAGAGCTTTTCCCCTCGGTGGTTACGTGGGTTTTCCTGATGATGATCCCGAAAGCGATATACCCCTAGATGATCCCGATTTGTTGCGTAATCGTCCTGTGTTAGACCGTGCGATCGTTATTAGTGCAGGTGTCATAGCCAATCTTATCTTCGCATACTTTCTTTTGGTGGGTCAATCCCTTAGTGTCGGTATTCAAGACGTTAATTTTCAACCAGGGGTATTGATTCCCGAAATCCTTGAAGAAGTAGAATCCCCAGCCCAAAGAGCAGGACTACAAAGCGGAGATGTAATTTTAAAAATCGAAAATCTTACCCTTCCCACCTCCGAAGAAGCCATTTCAATCCTGAGAGATAGAATACAAGACTCCCCCAATCAAAGTTTAGAATTTACCATCCAAAGAAACGAAGAAACTTTTAACATCCCCATCACCCCCGAAGCAGGGGATAACGGGAAAGGAAAAATCGGGGTTATGTTATCCCCCAACGGAGAATTTAGCCGCCGTAAACCAGACAATATTATTGAGGCCTTCACCTTCGGTGCTAAACAATTTCAACGGTACACCACACTAACCGTCCAAGGATTTGGTCAACTGATTACCAACTTCCAAGAAAATGCCAACCAAGTAGCCGGCCCTGTGGCGATCGTTGCAGTAGGGGCCCAATTAGCCAAAAGCGACTTAGGCAACCTATTCCAGTTTGGAGCGTTAATCAGCATAAACCTTGCCGTTATCAACATTTTACCCCTTCCCGCCCTAGACGGTGGACAACTAGCATTTTTGCTCGTAGAAGGCATTTCTGGTAAACCACTCCCCAACAAACTACAAGAGGGCATCATGCAAACAGGGCTAGTCTTACTCTTAGGTTTAGGTATCTTCCTAATTCTCCGAGATACTCTTAACCTCGCCTTTCTTAATTAACTGAATTTAAAAACTGATTTTGTGGAGGCATACTACCTTTTTTCTTTGATAACTTCAGGGGGAAAATGATTATCATATAATGGATATATATGCTTTAATGTATCTTTATGAAATCTAAATTTCCCAAATCATTAAAATCTGTTTATCGTCAAGAGCCTATTTCGGCTTTTATTTTCACCTTCGGAGCGATAGAGTTAGCCATGGGAGGATTTAGTGAACATTGGAGTCTGATGTCTTTTGGACTTTTATTTGTGATAACGGGGTTGATGATGCGTTGGTTGCAAACTCAAAAACCCCAGAAAAAAATTCCTCGCAATACTCCTCGCCGTTATTTGCCTGAGAGCGATCGCACTTTTGCCGAACCTTTACCTGTATTACGTAGAAAAAAAGATTATCGTGAATACTGATAGTAAAAATCAACCAAATCTTTTAAAAATTGGTGAAGTTGCTTCTGTGAGCGGTATTCCCATCAAAACTATCCGCTATTATGATGATCTCGGTTTATTGACTCCTGATATTAGTCGTAATAAAGCAGGTTATCGCTTATTTTATCAATCTATTTTTAATCGTCTTAGTTTTATTAGGCGATCGCAATCTCTCGGTTTAAGTTTAAAAGAAATTGATAATATTTTAAAGATTTATGATAAGGGTGAAATTCCTTGCGGTGTCGCCAAAGAAGTTTTATTGGAGAAATTAGATAATATTGAGCAACAAATTGAGCAATTACAGATTTTGCAAAGTGAATTAAAAGCGATTTTATCAGGGTGGCAATTTGCCGAAAAATTAGAAGGTAATATCTGCCCGAATATTCAACAAACCCATGGATAAGTTCCCATAACTTTGTTTGAAATAATAATGTTTTTTTTAGCTTATTCTTTGCTAAAGTTATTTTGATTGACTGTAAATGAAATTGCGAGAAGGGTTGATGGCGAAATCTTGGTTCACGAATATCAATAATAAAATAAAATCTTTATTTATCAAAACTCAAACCATTAATCAAGATAAAGATCATTTATTAGAACTTCCTCGATTTTTAAAAACAGACATCAAAGAATATGTTGAATCCCTTGATTGCCCTACAACCTATCAAGATAGCGTCCAAAATGCGATCGCCCCTATACTAAAAAAATGGTTAGAAAATCCGGAAGCTGAAAATAGTATTGTAATTTTGGGAAATCCCGTCGAAAATCTTTCTAAAATAATAGACAATAGTATTGAAAATTGGAAGGGCGATCGACCCACCCTCGAAATTATTACCCCCCTACCCTTTTCCCATCGCCCCCGCAACTTCTTAACCATTACCGAACAAATCAAACAAAGTTTTGAACTTCACCCCCAAGTTGAAATAGAAAACCTCAACGATATAGACACCATACCCGACGAAGAATCCCTCGAAGAAAGAACAACTATCATCGTCATACCTAACCTCGAACAACTCTTCTTGCGTGATATAGAAGGGTGGAACAGTGTCATCTTCCTAAGAGAGATAATCATTCATAACCCTAATTGTTTTTGGATTATTGGCTGTAACCATCTAGCATGGGATTTTCTTAATTATGTATGTCAAATTAAAGCCTACTTTAATAGCATTCATGCCTTACCAACCTTGGACGGAGAGATGTTAAAAAATTGGTTAGATCCTGTAGTAAAAACCGTTGTGAGTAATAAATTCACGCAAAATCAACAACTAATCAATGATACCTCAGAAGATAATCGTGACGAAAGTTATTGGACTTATTTAGCCGAAGAATCATCAGGAATCCCCAGTATTGCCCTAAACCTCTGGATAAATAGCCTCAGACTAGACAAAGACAATGTAGAAGAAGATAAACTAGCTCAAATTACCTTCGAGGACATTTTAGACCAAAAATCCCAGTACACTTTACAACAAATTACCCCTAGGCTACCAGATTTAGCATCCCTGACCATTGATGATCGTTATTTAGTTCATTCTGTTTTAATACACAATCATATTAATCGCACCCATTTAGCCCTTAGTTTAGGGGAGCCAGAAAGTCAAATAGAAGCCCGAATACAAAGACTTTTAAGAGAATCTATTCTCATAAGAGAAAATGGAGCTTTATCCATTGCCCCCCCATATTATAAAAAGCTCAAACAAGAGTTAATTAATAATAATTTTTTTGTGGGCGAACAGTTATGATTAGGGTGCGCTGAAAAAATGATTCAATCATTGATTTTTTGCACACAACGGGCAAAGACTTCTACCCCAAGACTTAGGGCAGTTTCATCAAAATCAAAACGGGGATGATGGTGGGGAAAATTTAAACCCTTGTCTGCATTAGCCGAACCCAAAAAGAAGTAACATCCTGGTATTTGTTGTAAGAAAAAGGACATATCTTCTCCCCCCATGGTTTGACACTCTGGCACTACTCCTAAAGGAGTTTCTACCACATCAAGGGCAACACTTCTTACTAATTCAGTAATACGAGCATTGTTAATAACGGGAGGATATAGTTGCCAATAATCAAGGTCGTATTTTGCCCCGTGGCTCTCACAGATACCTTTTATGATGGCTTCGATTCTTTCACCGATAAAGTTTTCATATTTTGGGTTAAAGTAGCGTACCGTACCACTCATTTTTACCGTGTCGGCAATGACATTTAAAGCAGTACCTCCTTCAAAAGTTCCCACAGTTACCACCGCTGAATCTGTGGGTTTAATATTTCGACTAACGATGGTTTGTAAACTATTAACAATTTGAGCACCTACCATAATAGAATCAACGGTTTGATCAGGCATCGCCCCATGACCACCTTTGCCAAAAATCTGACATTTAAAACACTCCACCGCCGCCATTAATGCTCCTTCCCTCACTCCCACCGTACCCAGAGGAAGGTTATTCCACAAATGTAAGCCGATGATGGCATCTACATCAGGATTTTTTAAAACTCCTTCTTCTATCATGGGTTTAGCGCCCCCGGGTCCTTCTTCGGCAGGTTGAAAGATAATTTTGACAGTACCCCTAAATTTATCTTTGTTATGGGCTAAATAATGGGCTATGCCAAGGGCGATCGCACTATGCCCATCATGACCACAAGCGTGCATAACCCCCTCATGACGAGACTTGTAAGGAACTTCGTTTAACTCAAATACAGGTAAAGCATCCATATCCGCCCGAATAGCTAACACCTTACCCTCAAAGTTGCTCTTAATGGTGGCGACAATGCCAGTTTTCGCAACACCCCTTTGATGCTCAATGCCCCATTCCTGGAGTTTATAACCAATAAAATCAGCGGTCAAATTTTCCCTAAAACCTAACTCGGGATATTGGTGCATTCTCCTGCGCCACTCCACCAATTGAGGTTGTAAATCAAGGATTTCTGGACGAATTTGGGAGCTTTTGAGGATCGTTTTCATCAATTTAATGTAAAAATTTTCATATTTACTTACAATTCTAACCTCTAGTTTTTTCGCCTTAATAACTTAAATCAAAGTAGTTCATTTATCTATTTCCATCTAGTAATACTAAATCCGATTAGTAAAGTTTACTATTGTTCCCCGTGTAACAATTGACAGTAAACAATTACTATCTGTTGCCTGTTCCCCGCCCTAATTAGTATATTATTGAAACAAGATTTAGTGTAATGTGTATCTTGATGGGATAGTTGTAGGTTGGGTTAAAAAATTAAACCCAACACTGAAGCCATATAAATAATACCTATTTACTAATAGTCCAAAAAGGAAAAGTTTGACTAGGATTTATCGCCACTCCTTCAACACCATTTTGGGCAAAGGCATACTCTTTGGTTTGCCAGATGGGGATATAGGGAACTTCTTGCCCTAATATTTCTTGAATTTCTCGAAAATCTTGCTCCCGTTGATTAGGATCATTTGTTCTTCTCGCATCATTAATCAACTCATTAACGCACTCATTGTAGAAAAATGACCCTTGATTCTGAGCGCCTCCTTCAATACAACCTTCTTCGTCATTACCATTGGGACAACTCAAGAAAGGATGAACATAGTTATCAGGATCTAAAAAGTCGGGGTACCAATCTCCCAAAAAAGTTTGATAAGTCCCTTGGCTTAGATTACTAAAAGCTGTGGCACTTTCTACTCCTTGGGGTTGAAACTCAATCATACCATCCAGCTGCTGCTCGGCGATCGCCCTTAAGGTATTGGCTACAGCGGTACGGGGGCGAGAGGTGGAGGGATACCATATTTCAATTTGAGCAGGATTCTCCGCCGAAAAACCAGCCGATGATAACAATTCCTTGGCTAACTCGTTATTATCGTCGGGATACACTTGCTCAAATACAGGTTGATAAACATCAAACGCACTGGGAATCATGGAGTAAAGAGGCTCTGATAACCCCTGAGTCACTCTTTCCACCATTAACTCTCTATTCATTATAAGGGCGATCGCCTGACGCACCTCCAATTGATCCAAAGGAGGCTGATTACGATTCAAAGACATATAGGAAATTACCGTACCTTGTCCTTCTAAGGCTTGAAAACTTCCACCTTCGGCATCTTCCAATAAACTTACCGTTTGCTCTGGAGCAAAAGACTGATAACCTACATCCAACGCCCCTGTGATAAAGCTATTGTAAAGATTCGCCGAATTATCAGCAAAAATTTGTATATCTAAACCCTCATTACTCGGTATCTCTCCCCAATAGTCTTCAAAAACGTCTAATTTTGCCGAATCACTGTCAAAAGAAACTAACTTATAAGGGCCAGTGGCCACCAACTCATTCGGTTTAAACTCCCCCTCTCCGATGATGTAGTTGTTAGGAGATACCGCACAAGCCCCAGGAAAAGCCAACAAAGCAGGAAAAGCCGAAAAAGGTTGTTTTAAACTAATTTGTAACTCATTCTCTGCCGTGGGTGTCACCTCCTCAATAATATCTGTTAACAAAAAAGAAGGTTTACCCCCATTTTCCATAAATCTATCTAGGGAAAATTTCATCGCTTCGGCATTAAAATCTGTTCCATCATGGAACTTAACCCCTTCGCGCAAAGGTATAGTATAAATTAGTCCGTCATCACTAATGGTAGGCATATCTGTGGCTAAAAGTGGTACTAATTCGGTGGTACCTACATCGTAAGTATAAAGACTTTCCCCAATGTTATAAATGAGATTCATTCCTGCTAAATCATAGCTGTCTGCAGGGTCTAAAGTTCTCGCTCTGAGGGTAGTACCAAAACTAATACGTCCATTACTTTCTGTGGTGTTGGTAGTATTATCTACTGTCGCAGTATTATTACAAGCAACGATTAAACCACAACAAAGAATCCCAAGAATAAAGTACTGGAATTTTTTTATTATCTGTTTCATGTTATTTTTTATCAAAAGTTAAAATCAGTGTATAGTGAATTACATTATTTTGAAAAAATGTCTAAACATCCTTAAAAAATCCTCTCAAAAATGTATATGGTTAATCAATAAATCCTACTAATAAAAAATTTTTTGGGCACATATTTTGGATAGTCAAGATTCACCCTAAAATATTCCATTGATTTGTTAATTATTCGTAGTTGGCTATATGATGGATAATGTAAAGTTTTATTGAGTAAAATTAATGGTTGTAGCTGCACCAAAACTAAATTACGATATTAAAGATATTAATCTAGCAGACTTAGGTCATCAAAGAATCGAGTGGGCAGGAAGAGAAATGCCCGTACTAAAACAAATTAGAGATCGTTTTGCCAAGGAGAAACCCTTCGCAGGTATTCGCATCGTTGCTTGTTGTCATGTTACCACCGAGACAGCACACTTGGCGATCGCCCTTAAAGCAGGAGGTGCAGACGCTCTCCTTATCGCTAGTAACCCCCTTTCTACCCAAGACGACGTAGCCGCTTGTTTAGTAAGAGATTACGAAATTCCTGTGTTCGCCCTCAAAGGGGAAGATAACGACACCTACCACCGTCATGTCCAAACCGCCCTTGATCATCGTCCTAATATTATCATCGATGACGGCTCCGACGTAGTCGCCACCATGGTAAAAGAAAGACAAGAACAACTTAGCGACTTATTAGGTACCACCGAAGAAACCACCACAGGTATCGTGCGTTTAGAAGCCATGTTCAAAGATGGGGTTTTAACCTTCCCCGCTATGAATGTAAATGATGCTGATACCAAGCACTTCTTCGATAACCGCTATGGTACAGGGCAATCTACCCTAGACGGTATTTTCCGTGCCACCAACGTATTACTCGCAGGTAAAAATCTTGTGGTTGCTGGTTATGGCTGGTGTGGAAAAGGAGTCGCCATGCGCGCCCGTGGTTTAGGTGCTAACGTAATTGTTACCGAAATCGATCCTATCAAAGCTATCGAAGCGGCTATGGATGGTTTCAGAGTAATGACCATGGATGAAGCTGCCAAAGTAGGTGATATATTTGTAACCGTAACTGGTAACAAGCACATCATCCGTAAAGAGCATTTCGCTTCCATGAAAGATGGAGCCATGGTATGTAATGCAGGACATTTCGACATCGAAATTGACCTCAAATCCCTCGGTGACATGGCAAAAGAAGTAAAAGAAGTTCGTAACTTTACCCAACAATATATCCTTGAAAACGGTAAATCCGTGGTGGTATTAGGAGAAGGACGTTTAGTTAACTTAGCTGCCGCAGAAGGACATCCTAGCGCCGTTATGGACATGAGTTTTGCTAACCAAGCTCTCGCCTGTGAGCATTTAGTGAAAAATAAAGGTTCTTTAGAACCAGGATTACACTCTATTCCTGCGGAAGTGGATAAAGAAATCGCCCGTCTCAAACTTCAAGCCATGGGTATCACCATCGATTCTTTAACCCCCGAACAGGTTGAGTACATGAACTCTTGGACTGTGGGAACCTAATTTTTAATTCTCGGCAAGGGGTTTAAACCCCTTGTTAAATCATTTCCAATATTTTTATTTTTTCATAAAAAAAGAGCAATCATCATTGCAGTTTACTAAAAATAAATATTACATTAAAAGTTTTTTCAGCTAATTCCTAATACCTAACTAAAGATTAATTATGCGTAAGTTTTCTGGTTTTTTTTGTGCAATCATTTTATTATTATCGTTGATTGTGTTACCCCAAAGCGCGATCGCAGCTAGTTCTAGTTTCGTCACCTCCACCTTTGAAAGTAAAAGCCTAAAAGGAGAAGACTTCACAGGGCAAAACCTACAACAAGCAGAATTTACCAAAGTAAATTTACAAGAAGCAAAATTTAATGATAGCGACCTTCGGGGAGCAGTTTTCAACGGAGTTAACGCTGAAAATGCTAGTTTTGTAGGAGTAGATATGAGTGATGGTTTAGTTTACGTCACCAGTTTTAACAACGCAGACTTAAGCAACGGCATTTTTAGAGATGCCATCATGCTCCGCACCACCTTCAAAAACGCCAACGTAGAAGGTGCCGACTTTACCTTTACCGTCCTAGACTCCCAACAAGTTAACCTACTATGCGAAAACGCATCAGGGATCAATCCTGTAACCAATGCCAGTACCAGACAATCATTAGGTTGCCCATAAATATGATAAGGCGATGCACTCCTCAGCAAAAGATAACTATTCGTTAAAGTTCCCCACAATTGGCGGATTTAGACGATAAACTTACTTATGCTGGATCCTTAAAAAGTACACTAATGAAACGAACAATGGGCTTAAGCCCATTGCCAAAAACAATAAATAAATGGGACTTAATCAGTAATCACCGTCAAAATCTGAGGAGGTGTAGCATCAGGAGGATAGAGGAAATCCACCGACACCAAACGATTACTGTTAGGCGGTAAAGTAACTCTTAACAAATCTTGTCCTTCTTCTCCCCTTCTTTGCACCAAATGAAAATAACGCCATCGAGGTAAACCATTATCATCAGTATATTTAACCTGTACCAACCCCCTAAAGAACACCTGCGGCCCTGGCTCATCTAAAAACTCTAATTCCCCCACATCTTTTTTAATGGGAGTAGAAATTTTTACCCTCACAGTTTGGTCTTCATCACTAGGATTATACAAAGGTAAAGTTAAACTATACTGCACCCCATAGTTACCATGAGCCTCAAGGGCAGTATCCGAATATCTTACCGCCAAAGGAGCAGTCTGGTTCTGTTCAGAGCCTAATCTTCCCCTCACAAGGGTACTCAATCCATAGGAAAAAGCCTCCCCAGACTCAGGAATATTTAATACTTGGCTATCATCATCCACCAAATCAGCCTTCCACATATTTCCCATAGCAACCCCAGCCACTCTTCCATATCGGAAAGCACCCTCCGCATCAAGAGCAGTGGGGGCTAAATCCCTAGGGGTAGATAAATCTGCATTAGTTAACATTTCTTGCCACTGGGATAACTCTGGAGGGTTATCTTCACCATCTCGATACATCGCTAAACTAGCCATATAAACTTCCCCATCACTCCTTAACCTAGCGTAAGTAGAGCGTCCATTAAGGGGAGGAGTTAGACTATGGATAGGAATAGGAACATTTAATAACATACGACTCTCCCCCGCCGGAATAGTAATACTTTCTGGGAAAATATCTTGTCTTCTGTTTCGCAAAATATCTCCCATAACCCGACTTCCAGGCCCAGCGTAAACATTACGTCCTGAGACTTGAGAAGGAAGGGAAATAAAGGGAGCATCAGGTTGACTGAGATAACTAGCGCCCTGTAAAACATCTATATTTACATCAGTATCCGTAGGATTATGCACCAAAATCCCAATATATAAAGTTCTCATATCCCCTTCTTTGGGGGGGCGAGAAACATGGTGGGCAAATACGTCAAATTCTCCATTAAAAGCAAAATCTAAATGGGCATTAGGGTTAGTTTTGTTTTCTTTAGGGAAAGTTGAAAGTAATATACCCTCTCCCAAAACCAACTCAGGGCTATTACTATTAAATACGGGAACTTGATTTAATTCTCCATTTAAAGGGCGAATAGTATTAGGGCTATTTTGTTGTTCATTGTCTTCTGTTTGCGATACTTGGGCAATATATATGGGCGTTGCTTCGTTTGCCACGAAAGGCATATTGAAAGGAAGTATGAGGGGGAGTAGTTCTAACATAAAAAAAAGTGGATAAAAAATATTAAATGATTCCAGAATTAGATTTTAAACGCAATACTGAAATTTGACGAAATGATTCGCTTAAATGTGTCTTAATTTTGGAATATTGCAATTAAAAGCCTAGGTGAATAAATTGTGCTAGGTAATTCAACACTTTGATATTCTGATGGGAAGGCACCATAAGGAGAAGAAAGTGCTAAGATACTTTAAAATTTAAGTTCTATTTGTAAAATTATCTAAAACTCAGTTTATAGTTACCTTTATGTCTAAAAAATCCTTAACTACAAAGGCTTGTAAATTCTTTATCTTAGCTTGTTCTGCCTTTTGGTTGACATCTTCTAATGCCGTTTTTGCTCAGAATAATTTAGAGGCAGAAACCGAGGGCGGAGATAACATTATCGCTCCTATCAGTCAGACAAATACTCTTTTGAGTCTTGAGGGGGGAGAAAGGTTGATGAGAGAAGCTGAACAAGCTATTAATCAAGGTAATTATGATCTTGCCGAAACCAATTTACAACAAGCCCGTAGAGTTTTTAATCAGTTATCTAATTTTTATGTACAATTAGCTGATAGCTTTTCTGGTATTGATAATGATATTACCAGTTCCCAAAGATCTGGGGCTTTACGTACTGCAAGTTTGAGAGATGAAGCTACTTATCAGTTAGCTTTAGTTCATCGAGCTCAAAATAAACCTGAATTATCTGTACCTTTATTAATTCAGATTATCCGCTCTCAAAATCCTACCAGTGAGTTAGGACAAAAATCTTATCAACAGTTATACGAAATCGGCTTTGTACAAACTCCTTTTGAAGGTCGTCGACGTTAATTTTTTTTGTTTAATGAAATGAGTGTAATGGGTTGAATCAAATTCAACCCTTCTTTATGGCAAATAGATGGAGTTTATAAAACAGAATTTATTTCCTCTTTTTTTATCTAGCAGCAGCTAGGACACACTTTCGGGGAGGAATATTTGATCCCCTTATAAATCAATAGAATAAACGCTTTTGCGGTTATTAACGGCTCGGATGAACTTCTGGGCTAATGTTAAAATATACTTAAGAAACTTAACGAAAATTAATATTTCTCAAAAAAATGTATTAGAATATATAAAACATTACATTGTTAAGGAATGTTAATACCTATTCTCATTTTTGACGTTGCATTGGTGGCATGGTCACTACATTTGATGCAACAAGCATTCAACGAACGGGAATTTTCTCTTATGTTGGCGGGTAGTCTCGTGGCACTATCGGCTGCTGCTATGTTAGTGGTTTATTTCCTTGCTAATAACTGCATTACTTATCTAAGTCAACCAGTGACTTTAAGCTAAAGAAGAAATTATATAGACGTTTTCTTTTACACTTTTGGTTTGGGTTAAAATTTTTCATATTCTTTTCAAAACTTAAGTTATCGTTATCTCTTCGTGTTTTCGGATAACAAATAGTTAACAACAAACAACAAACTAGCCACTGAGACTGCTAGACTAACATCAGATAAAATAATCAATTTTGTTGATAATCAATGAGGAGATGAGTTGATATGTTTGCTCAAGTGTACCCCCGCTTAATCAACCGTGTTGGGGAGTTTAATCCCCAGTTATTTAGGGAAATAAAAGGTAGATCACAGTTACGTAATGTAATGGTTGTGTCTGCTTTATCTATTGTGGGACAGATATTATTATTTATTTATTTTGAAGGGCTTTTACCTGCCCATGAAGGGGTTTATAACCGCTATTGTACAGGGGAAGGTTATGATACTTATTCTAGGGGATCTCAACTGTGCATTGCAGATATGTTGGGCAATATCCAGACTATTAAGGAAGTATGGTGGCTAGATATGTTTGTCACCATGAGTATTATGGGTATTTTTATTCTTTTGTTGGGTGGCAGCTATATGTTAATTGCTGATTTAACCAAGGAGGAGAGAAAGGGTACTTTTAATTTTATTCGTCTTAGTCCTCAGTCAGCAAGTGATATTTTTCTCGGGAAAATTTTGGGTGTACCTATCCTTTTATATTTATTTGGTATTTTAGCTGTTCCTTTACATATTTGGTCGGGGTTATCTGCTAATGTTAGTTTTCCTTTGATGATAATGTTTTATCTGATTTTGGGAGCTAGTTGTTTATTTTTTTATGGTGCTAGTTTAGTTTTTAGTTTGGTGACGGAAGGATGGGGAAATTTTCAAGCGCCTTTAGGTTCTATTTTCATTTTCTTTTTCTTATTTTCTGTAATGGGAGTTACTTTGGAGTCTAATGCTCCAGCTTATACGGAAACTTCTCTTGATTGGTTTTTGTTGTTTTATCCTGGTACATTTTTGGCTTACCTTGTGGATTCTACTTTTCTATCTCAAACTACTTTGGGATATTTATCGGCGGATGCTCTTACTAATGTAAGTTGGTATGGACAAGGTTGGTGGGAAAATGGTTTTTCTGGGGGATTTTTAATTTTATTGAACTATGGAATATGGACTTTTTGGTTATATCAGGGTTTGAAACGTCGTTTTGCTAATCCTTTGGCAACGGTGATTACGAAGTCTCAGAGTTATGCTCTTTCTTTTTGTTTTATTGTTACTAATTTGGGTTTTGCTTTACAGAGTTTGGATGGATACAGGGATTTTCCGGTAACTATTCAGGTTATACAGGTTTTGAACTTGATTTTATTTTTGTTGTTGATTGCTGGGTTGACTCCTTCTCGTCAGAGTTTGACAGATTGGGCAAGATTTCGTCATGAAAATTCCCGTGAAAATAGGGTTTTATGGAGAGATTTGGCTTTTAGTGAAAAAAGTCCTGCTGTATTGGCGATCGCCCTTAACCTATTATTAGTGAATCTGTATATGATACCCTCCTTGTTTTTCTTGCCTAATATTAATGTAATGGAGTTGATATTGGGGCTAGTGTTGGGGGCATTTTCTATTCTTATCTATGCCTCCGTTGCCCAATTACTAATGACATTGAAAACAGAAAAAAGAGGATTGATAACAACTATTACGGTGGTTATCCTCAATGTATCTCCATTATTTGGACATTTGTTTTTTAATGAATTGAATCAAAATCTTGACCATTCTTTACTTTTGCAAGGGATTTTGGCTAACCTTAGTCCTTTACCTATTACCCTTAATACTGCTCAAAGTTTAAGTGCGATCGCCATTTCCCTAAGCCTTCAAATAGTCACCATTATTGGTTTTAACTTGAAAATGACGAAAACCTTGGCTCTTGCGGGGATGTCCGAAACCAAGCGTTTGATGATGACGGAAAATTAATAGTACAAAAAAGATGAGCTTCACTGATAAATACATGGTTGCTCATCTAAAAATTTTTAACCATGTTCAAAAACTAATATGGTTGTCAATCAAGAATACATACTACCCTTTTTTTGTAAATGGGTAAGTGCTAGTCCATCGATAATCGTCTATTTTTAAGCAGAATTACAAAAATTAAGACAAAATAAAGAAAAGGACTATTAATCTGAGATAGTAAAGGCAGATAGAAAAAATAGGGGAATCAAAATATAATGCACATAAGCGAACTTACTCACCCAAATCAATTACATGGTTTATCCATACGTCAATTAGAAGATATTGCCCAACAAATACGAGAGAAGCATTTAGAAACCATTGCCGCTACAGGAGGACATTTAGGCCCTGGATTAGGAGTTGTAGAACTTACCATTGCCCTTTACAATACCCTAGATTTAGAACAAGATAAAGTAATTTGGGATGTAGGACACCAAGCCTATCCCCACAAAATGTTAACAGGACGCTACCATGATTTTCATACCCTCCGCCAAAAAAATGGCATTGCAGGGTATCTAAAACGCTCAGAGAATAAATTTGATCATTTTGGTGCTGGACACGCTTCCACAAGTATTTCTGCAGGATTAGGGATGGCTTTGGCAAGGGATGCCAAAGGAGAAAATTTTAAGGTAGTATCCATTATCGGTGATGGTGCTTTGACAGGAGGAATGGCATTAGAAGCCATTAACCACGCTGGACATCTACCCAATACTAATTTAATGGTGGTGTTGAATGATAATGAGATGTCTATTTCTCCCAATGTGGGGGCTATTTCTCGTTATCTTAACAAGGTGCGTTTATCAGATCCTATTCAATTCCTGACAGGTAATATTGAAGAGCAATTTAAACATTTCCCATTCTTTGGCGATGGTGAAAATCTTTCTCCCGAAATGAAAAACCTCAAGGAAGCCATGAAACGTTTGGCGATGCCCAAGGTTGGGGCGGTAATTGAAGAATTAGGATTTACTTATTTTGGCCCTGTGGATGGTCATAATATTACAGAGTTGCTCAATACTTTCCATAAAGCCCATAAGGTGAAAGGCCCTGTATTCGTCCATGTTGTCACTGTCAAGGGTAAAGGTTATTCTATGGCAGAAAAAGACCAAGTGGGTTATCATGCCCAAAGTCCTTTTAACCTCACCACTGGTAAGCCTATTCCTTCCAATAAACCCAAGCCTCCTAGTTATTCCAAGGTTTTTGCCCACACCCTCACTACTTTGGCGGAAAATGACCCTAAAATTATTGGTATCACCGCAGCTATGGCTACGGGTACAGGTTTGGATAAGTTACAGCAGAAGTTACCTAAACAGTATATCGATGTGGGTATTGCGGAACAACACGCCGTCACTTTGGCCGCTGGTTTAGCCTGTGAAAACATGACTCCTGTGGCGGTAATTTATTCTACTTTCCTCCAAAGGGCTTATGATCAGATTATCCATGATGTTTGTATCCAAAAAATTCCTGTGTTTTTCTGTTTAGACAGGGCTGGAATTGTGGGGGCTGATGGTCCTACTCACCAAGGGATGTATGATATTGCTTATCTCCGTTGTATTCCTAATTTGGTGATTATGGCACCCAAGGATGAGGCTGAGTTACAACGAATGACAGTCACTGGTATTAACTATAAGGAAAGTGCGATCGCCATGCGTTACCCCCGTGGTAATGGTTTAGGTGTACCTCTAGCCGAAGAAGGTTGGGAAGAAATTCCCATCGGGAAAGGAGAAATTTTACGTAATGGGGATGATGTTTTATTGCTCGGTTATGGTTCAATGGTTAATAACGCCATGCAAACCGCCGAAATTTTGAGTGAGCATGGAGTAGAAGCAACGGTAATTAATGCCCGTTTTGTTAAACCCCTTGACACAGAATTAATCATACCTTTAGCCAAAAAAATCGGTAAAGTAGTTACCCTCGAAGAAGGTTGTATTATGGGCGGTTTTGGCTCTGCGGTACTCGAAGCCCTAATGGAGCATAATGTCAGTGTACCTGTTAAGCGTATCGGTGTACCTGATATTTTAGTAGATCATGCCACCCCAGCACAGTCTTTTGCGGATTTAGGTTTAACCAGTCCTCAAATTGCTGAACGAGTTTTAGATGGTTTTTTCAGTGATAAACCCGAAATGGCTGTTAATAAATAGTTAGTTTTAGATGGTGGGTGATAATGCCCACCACAACATTTAAACTTAAGTAAATTAGACAAATATTAATTTACTTTGCTCATTTCCATAAAAAAAAATATTATCCATTATTTATTTTTTGATTCATGGTGTCTGTTAATTTCTCGATGGCTTTAATGAGATTTTCTTGAGCTACAATTTCAGCGTTAACTTCTTCTTCTGCGACTGCCTCTGCTTCCGCTTCTGCAATTTGTTGTTTCCGTTCCAATTTTCTTTTTAGAGATTCAAAAGAGCGAATTAATAGAAATAAACAAAAAGCAATGACTAAGAAGTTAATCACCGCAGAAATAAATAGTCCATATCTCACCGCACCATAACTTAATTCTTCGAGTCTATCTACCCCTGCCGCTTGAATGGCAGGATTGAGAATTAGGGGGGTAATGACATCTTCCACCAAAGAATTAACAATACGTCCAAAGGCTGCACCGATAACCACGGCTACTGCTAAATCAATGACATTTCCTCGTATGATAAATGTACGAAAATCTGCCACAAACTTTCCTAGGGCGCCTTTGTTATTATTTGTTGTCATGGGTATTTTTTCTATTTGTTATCATGTTTTTTATGTCCATAGGATAAAACACTTTTGAGTCAATTTAGCAAAAATTATTGTTAAGATTTTTATTTTTATGATTAAATATACCCATAGCTCTAAAAATCTTTATCTTTGCTTTTGTTTAAAATGATTAATTTTTAGGATATATAAAAATATTTTTCTTGCTTTATTAAAAAAGTTCTGAAAAATAAAAAAAAATCAGTATAACAGTACAAAAAAATATAATTACAAATATTTAATAATAAAAAAAATATGAATTGGTGGCGTAAACTTAAAAAAAATCCTTTGGCAAAAATTGGGGCAATTATCTTAATATTTTTCTATGTAGCAGTTATTTTTGCAGATTTTATTGCTCCCTATAGTCCCTATACATCCCAAAATGATGGCTCTTTATTACCTCCCACCAAAATTTATTTACGCAATCAGCAAGGGGAATTTGTTGCCCCTCACGTTTATCCTACTACCCAAGGCCCTACAGATTTGAATACGGGCGATCGCCTCTTAGAAGTAGATTGGGAAAAACCATCACCCATTCGCTTTTTTATTAAGGGAACACCTTATCAATTTTTACAAATAAAATTGCCCCTTCCTCCTACGTTTGAAGAAAGAGAAATTTTTGGAGGATTTACCTTTACCCGTCGTTTATTTGGCACTATTGGAGAAGGTAAAATTAATATTTTAGGCACCGATGAACAAGGAAGAGATCAATTCAGTCGTATCCTTTTTGGGGGCAGAATTAGCCTTTTTATTGGCTTAATTGGTATTGCTATTTCTTTTCCCTTGGGGATGTTTGTTGGGGGCATTGCGGGTTATTTTGGTGGCTGGATAGATAGTGTTTTGATGCGATTGGTAGAGGTTTTGATGACCATACCTGGTATCTACTTATTAGTTGCCCTAGCTGCGGTATTACCCCCAAGCCTGAGTAGTGCGCAACGGTTTTTATTAATTGTTTTGATTACTTCCTTTATCGGATGGTCTGGTTTAGCAAGGGTAATCAGAGGGCAGGTATTATCTATTAAAGAGCAAGAATTTGTACAATCAGCAAAGGCGATCGGGGCGGGCCCATTTTATATTATCATTCGTCATATACTACCCCAAACTGCCACCTATATCGTCATCTCTGCCACCCTATCCATTCCTAGCTTTATCGTTGCGGAGTCGGTATTAAGCCTCATTGGCTTAGGAATTCAACAACCAGACCCCAGCTGGGGTAATTTACTTTCCCTTGCGTCTAATGCCTCTATCATCGTCTTACAACCGTGGTTAATTATTCCCCCAGCGGTGTTAATTATTTTGACGGTTTTATCTTTTAATCTCCTTGGGGATGGGTTACGGGATGCCCTTGATCCTCGTAGTATTAATAAATCATAATGAATGTGAGTAACTCTAGTTCAGGATAAAATTTATAGTCTTGTAAAGGTGACAGGTATCTGGTATTGAGGGCAAGGGGTTTAAACCCCTTGTTAAGAATTCACAAAAACTAATTTTCTGGTATTTATACCAAATCCTGCTTAGATAGTATACTTATTTAGAAGGAAACATTGAGCCAGTGATAGTTAGTTAACTTTCTAATTTCTTCTTGCATTTCTTTTCTGAGAAAATTACAGCGTTGAACAAGAATTTCTTCGATTTCTTCTATACTTTCAAAATATTGGTTAACTAAAGGTTCATCTACTAAACTCCATAATCTTTCGGCTGGTTGTAGTTCTGGAGAATATGGTGGTAAATATTCTATTTCAATTCCTTGGGGCACTTTTGATGATTTACTCCGATGCCAACCAGCATTATCTTCTACCAACAAGACTTTTTTATTGTCCACCAGAGCATCCTTGGCAAATGCTTCATAGACTAAATTTAACCATTGTGTACTTACTCTCGGTATCAAATACCATAATGTTTCTCCCGTTTTTGGCTTGACAAAACCGTAAATATATAACCACTCATAACGATGATTGACTATTGCAGTTGGTCTTTCTCCTATTTTTCCCCATACTTTCTTTACAATCGGCTTTAATCCGATTCTATGTTCATCAAAAAACCACACATCTACTTCTTCTCCACTATGCTTGGCTTCAAAAGCTTTTACTTTCTCTCTAAAATTGTGCTTAAATTCTTGTTGTTCCTGGATATCTCCTTTTCTATGTTTTGGTCTCGGACTCTGCCAAGAGTACCTGCACTTTTTTAGATAGTCCCACCCCCTTTGATTCCACACTTTTTCTCTTCCTGTTTCTTTTTCTATCCAACGAGCCACTTTTGGCCCTGTCCAAAGTCCCCCATCTTCTGGTTTCGATTCTAATTCTGACTTTAATTTTTGCAATTGCTGGTCTGTTAATAGGCTTTTTTTTCCAACATTATATTTTTTTCTTGTTTTACGACCATTTAATATTCCTTGTTCTCCCTGATTGTTATACTTTTTAATTATTTGTTTGGCGTAAATATAACTTATTCCTACTGCTAAGGCACTATTTTTTACGCTCCATCCACAAGATATTTTCCACAATAAGTGCCATCGTCTTGATTCCACATTATCTTTATTGGAAAAATATTTTTCTTTTAATTCTTCTCTACTCAAATAATCTGCTAAATATACTTTTCTTGCCATTGATTCTATCTAACATTATTTTTATTATTAATAGTATATTCTATTTCTCGGATTTAGTATTAGTTCCTTGATAGCCTAATAAAGGCTTGTTGTATTTTAAACCTACAACCAGTCACTTTAAACCTAATAATACTTACAACTATTATCTCGAAATGAGGTTAAGTATTAGTTATCAATCAAAAAATCATTTCTTTTCGTCTGAGTAGTTTTTAATAATTGTTCAATTTCTGACCAATTATTAGATTCTATATTATTAATAATAGTATCTAATTTATTTTGATATTCTTTAAGACTATTAAGGACATTTTTTTGATTATTTTTTGCCATCATTAAGCCTAATTCTGGGTTTCCTCCTCCTACCCGACTGGTATCCTTAAAACCTGAACTAGCTATTTTTTCAGCAAATATTCTTACTTTTTCGTCTTTTTCTCCTAGGCAACTATAAATCAAATTGGCACTAATTATCACAGGTAGATGGGAAATCCAAGCCACCGCTTGATCGTGAATGGTGGGAGTTGTGGTTAATATCTTGCATCCCACCGAGAGCCACATTTTTTCCACAAGGGCGATCGCCCTTACACTGGTATTATCATTAGGAGTAATAACACAGGGCGCATCTTTAAACAAATCCTTTTCCACCGCATCAATGCCACTATTAGCAGTACCCGCCATGGGATGACTACCGACAAAATTTGACAATATTTCTTGAGCAGAAGCCACAATAGACTCCTTTACCGAGCCTACATCCGTTACCACCGTATAGGGGGACAAATAAGGAACTAAATTTTTAAGGGTGGGAAGAATATACTCTATGGGGGTGGCAATGACTACCATATCACAACCTTTGAGCAAACTAAAATCTACTCCCGATGTACTGGCTACCCCTTTTGTCAGAGCCTTGGAGCAGGTTTCAGGGTTTCTTGAGACTCCTATCACCTCGTACCCTTTCGCCGTCAAATCTAGCCCCAAAGAGCCACCAATCAAACCTAAACCGATGATTCCTACCCTCATTTACTCCCTAGGCATGGCCGCAAAAATAGAATCTCCATCCACCGTGACGATAATTTCACCGTTATCTTTAATCCAATATCCCCGTAAAAAAGGAGCTAATTCTGGGGTAATAGCAGAAGCTGGGGGAGAATGTAAGTTATCAGTATGGCATATTTCTATGTCTTGAACATCACTCACTACCAAACCCACTAACTCCCCTGTGCTTAAGGTTTTCAGGTTTTGGTTACTAGGGTGAATTACCACCGCTTTATGATTAGAGGCCGTCACCGATTGCTCATACCAAGGAGTAAACCCCAACAACTGCCCTAAGTCAATCATCCAGACGATTTCTCCCCGCCAGTTATATACCCCCATCACCCAACTAGGCATATCAGGCACGGGAACAATTTTTCCAAAGGGAATTTTGAGTACGGCAGCAATTTGTGACAAACTAACCATCAAGTTAGTGTCGGGTAATAATACAAATCTTAAAAATTGAGACGCCTGAGAGGAGGTAGTGTCTTTATTAATGGAAAAGGATAGGTTTGATTGATTGTCCATGGTTGATTCCATAATTATATAGAGGGTAGCTGAGAATTAATTTCTCACCATATTCCCTCAAAAAAATATTTTATGCCGTCAATTTTTTTACAGTGCTAAACAATTCGTCTTTATTTACAGGTTTGGGTAAATAGGCATCTGCCCCCTGTTTCATACCCCAAAATTTATCCATTTCACTACCTTTAGTGGAACAAATAATAATGGGGATTTTGTTGGTATTATCGTTAGATTTTATTTCCCTACAAATTTCAAAGCCACTCTTACCGGGTAAAACCACGTCAAGTATGATCAAGTCGGGGTTAATCTGAGAGATTTTAGTGAGGGCTTCTTCTCCACTTTCTGCGGTGGTAATAGAAACGCCAATTTCTTGTAAATAACTTACTAATATCTTTCTCTCGGTGGACGAGTCATCAACTATTAATACATTTGCCATATTGCTTATTAACCTCTATAAATTAATCATAATATTTATCTTCAAACCATAACAATGATATAGCAATCTTTTCCTTTTCCATAGTCTAATTACTATCTCTCTCTTAGGATACCCCGATTTTTAGATGTTTTTTAATAGTTTCTAATACTAAGGCTCTATCTACGGGTTTACCGATAAAATCTGATGAGCCGACCATTTTTGCCCTCACTCTATCCACTAAGCCATCATTTCCTGTCAAAATTACGATGGGGGTATGTTTGAAGAAGGTTAATTTTCTTAGTTGACTACAGATTTCGTAGCCGTTAGCGTTGGGCATTATCAAGTCTAAAAATATGAGGTCTGGTTTTTTGGCTAGTAAAATGGCGATCGCCCTTAGGGCATCATTGATACCGATAAAGGAATAACCAGCCCCCGTGATAATTTTTTCCATGGTTTGACAAATCAAAGGACTGTCATCCACACAGGCAATGGTAATGTTGCTGTTGGCGGATAAATCATCATCTCCATCATGATGGATAGGTAAAGAAGGGGCTGGAATATCACCAATTTCGATTAGTCTTACCAAACCCCTTTGTACATAGGGTAAGAGGGAACGAGTTACCGTCAAAACATCCCGTTTCATTCTGACGGACAAATCCCGCAAAGTTTGTTGTCCATCTAATAATTGAGTGAGGGTTTGATATACCTGCGGATTGGTTTGTTGTTCCAACTCTTGGGGTTGGGTAATCACGGGAGCCATGTCTGGGGAGCGATCGGCAATTTTGGCGGACTGCCATGCATGCCATGCCTTCTGAGCCTCTGTAATGACCTGTTCAGCATCTATTAACACCAAACGGGATGAAAAGGGTAAAGTGCGATCGGGTTTTAGCTCACAAGTAACCTGCATCGCTTGGGTGACATCAAATAAAACCTCAATGATATTTTGGCGAATCATTTTCGCCGCCTGTTCTAAGGTAATCCTTTGTTGATCTACCCAAAAGCATAAAAGCTCATATTCCCAACAATTATTCTGCTCATCCAACTGTAACTGATTAATGTCATTTTGAATGGCTCCCATGTGAGAAGGAATATGGGGTAGATTTGCCACCAAATTACGGCGCCATCTTCTGACGGGATGATGTCCCCCCGTGGCATAGACAATACGACCTAAATAGAGATAAAATACCCATTTATTACGAGTTCCGGTTAATAGTAGTTGGCCGCTGAAACGAGGCTGTTTTAAATTTTCAAAAAATCCCGCTTGTTTTAAAGCCGTAAACTCTCGAAAAGGTATTGGATTAGACATATTCTCTGGGGCAGTCGTTGCTTTCTAGGT
Organism: Cyanobacterium sp. IPPAS B-1200; assembly: GCF_001747005.2. Classification (NCBI taxonomy): domain Bacteria; kingdom Bacillati; phylum Cyanobacteriota; class Cyanophyceae; order Chroococcales; family Geminocystaceae; genus Cyanobacterium; species Cyanobacterium sp. IPPAS B-1200. Next base: position 2,667,491 of record NZ_CP182899.1, on the reverse strand, counting down.
GAATTTGATAATGGTTTTATTATTTCGTCACACCTTCTAGGGTATCACAATGCTGGGACTTCTCCCCCATCTGTTAACCCTTGATTACAATAAAAAAAGGCACTGGATACCATTTTACCAAGCCTAAATAAAATTTCCCTTTAAAACCATTACACTCCAAAAAATTGTCGATGAGGACAAGCGGCAATTCTAGTATCAGGATTTAGGGGAGTGCCTTCGGCGGTGGTCGTCATACCTCTCATTTTCCTAACGGCATTGATAGAAGAAACACAATCACAACCAAATAATCTTACTGCTTCATCGCTTTCTTCATCAGTAAAATTCATGATGTAGTCTCCAAATTCGTTTTTCTCTAAATTGGGATATTCTACTGGAGCATTTTCCTGCGTGGTGAATACACTTCTTTCGACACTACTCCTAAATCTGATTTCTTGAGCTTTAACAGAGGAGCTAGACTCCCCAAAACTTACGAAAATAGATGCAATAACAAGGGGAGTTGAGAGAACTAATGTTTTGAAAATTTGATTAGCATTCATCACAGAAAATTTTAATTTTTATAAAAAGTATTTTTCGCCCATGTTATTTAATAATCACCTGATTTGTCAAGAGGAAGAAATGTTAATAATTAACAATGATTAGGAAATATCAATTATTACTTAGATGGTTATGTCCTTACTATGAATATAAAAGGATGAAGATAAAAAGAAAAACCAGATTAAAATACTAGATAGGTAGGCTACATCAAAAAGCTTTATGATTATTAGGTTTTAAACAATAAATTATTATTACTTTGATGGGGTAAAATTCTTTATTAATTTTTAATCATTACCTAATCATTGAGTCGTTAAAATGTTGCCTAGAACTTAAAATATAAATGCCGTAAATAATTTTCAATTAATTTTAATGTTTCGTTTTACTACAATTCCAATTTCTAAGTATGGTCTTTATGGGCGATCGCTCTTAATCTTAATATTAAGTTCTCTGATCATTGCCTCATATTTCCTCAAAGTTACAGAACAACAATCTCCGTTTTCTTGTATTATTTTAGCCTTTACAGGTATTCCTTGCCCCGGATGTGGATTGACAAGATCTTTTGTAGCCATGGCTCACGGTAGGATTGGGGAATCATTCTATTATCATTTATTTGGACCTTTATTATTTATTATTTTTATTATTTCTTCAGTTCACTTACTATTAGAAATTTTAAGAAAAAAACAAATTAAAGCACAGTATATAAAATTAGTACAAAATAAAAAGTTACAATACTTGATTTTGTCTTTAATTTTGGTTTATTATTTGAGTAAACTTATCTTTCTTTACAGTACAGGAGAATTAACAGAAAGTTTTTTTTCATCTCCTCTAGCAAATCTTCTTTACAAATCATAGTAGAATCTCATCAGTATTAGGAATCAAAAAAATGACTGAATTTAATGCTTCAGAAGCTCAAAGTAAAAAAATGGCAGCAGGTATTTGTGGTATTCTGCTTGGTTCTTTTGGAATACACAAATTTATCCTTGGCTATAATCAAGAGGGAATAATCCTACTCTTAGTCAGTGTTCTTACCTGTGGTTTTGGTGCTGCCATAACAGGAATTATCGGCATTGTGGAGGGGGTAATTTATTTAATGAAGACTGATGAAGAATTTTATAACATGTACCTCAACGGTAAACAACCTTGGTTTTAATTCATGAAAACTTTAAAAATTAATAATATTAGCACAAAACTTTTTCTTTTTATTAGTGGCGGTAGTTATCTAATATTTTTTTCTAGTTTAGATATTTCCTATCCTTTTATTAAGTCTTATATTGTGCTTTTACCCGTCCAAATATGCTTAGTTTTATATTTTCTATTGAAGAATAAAAATAAGTAAAAATCTACCTCAGCTAATTACTGGGGTCTTTTTTCATGGAAAAATTAATAATATAATTAATCCATTATTAAGTATTCTAATAATTTGTGTAGGTTTATATGAAAGGAATTTATATTGTAGCTAACGACAAGGTAATTAATAATAGTATAGCTTTACTAAATAGTATTAGACTATATGATTCAGAAGTGCCAATAACTTTGATTCCTTATGATGATAATTATCATGAAATCTTGAAAATATTATCTACAACATATCAAGTAAATTTATATGCTGATTTAGGTTTCATAGACACTTTATCGAATAATTTACACAATATTTTTGGTCAGAATTTTTTTGCCCGTCCTAATCAATTTAGAAAACAAGCTTGTTGGTTTGGGGAATATGATGAGTTTCTTTATATTGATACTGATATAGTAGTTTTTGAAAAAATTATTAGTTGTTTAGATTATTTAAAAGACAATGATTTTATTACTTGTGATTATCAAGGAAGTAAGGGGATTAGAAATATTTTCAGTGAAGAGGTTATTAACAGAAGTATTTTCACCTCTGATGAATTAAAAGATGTTTTTAATTGTGGTTTTTGGGGTTCTAAAAAAGATCTTATTTCAGAAGATCTATTGTATGAAACTTTCAAAGAATGTTCTAAAAACCCAGAATATTTTGACTTTTCCCAGAAAACATCAGATCAACCAATTATTAATTATTTAGTATTAAAACAAATTCCCAGAAGATTGAACTTGACTAAAATTAGTGATAATGAGCCTGGTAGCTGGGCCAGCTCTAAACATTTTACGGAACAAGATCATAAACTTTATGATAAGGGTCAACCTTTACGTTATTTGCATTGGGTGGGGGTTCCTTTAAAGTCTGGAGGCCCATATTATGAGTTATGGAAACACTATCGTTATTTAGGGGAAGAAACACCTGTTTCTGTGGAAACTCGGAAAAAAGATTATTGGCAGGGATTAAAAAATAAAGCAAAAAGTATCCTTAAGGGCGATCGCCCTTAACTATATCATAAGAGTGATTAAAATATTAGCTAAATTTTGTGAATTAATGGAGTTTCTTATAAAGAAAAACATTTATTAAGACTCTTATGAACAAGGGGTTTAAACCCTTTGCCTAAATAGATTTAATTATGCCTACTTACTTAAGCTACAGTTTTAATAATAAAAAATATATTTCATGTATATAGTTCGTGATATACCAGAATTAAGAAAAATATTAGCGGCGGTTAATCAAAAAAAAGTCGGCTTTGTGCCAACCATGGGAGCATTACATAATGGTCATGAAAGTTTGATTAAACGGGCAAGACTATCTACTGATTTTGTGGTGGTAAGTATTTTTGTCAATCCTTTGCAGTTTGGGGTAAATGAAGATTTAGAGAAATATCCTCGACAATTAGCAAAAGATGAGCAAATATGTAGCAATTTGGGGGTTGATGTTTTATTTATTCCTTCTGAAGTGGATATGAAAACCTTAGAAAAAAATACCACTTTTGTTAATCCTCCTGTGTCCATGATGGCGAGATTGTGTGGGAGATATAGAGATGGGCATTTTCAGGGAGTAGCTACCATTGTCACTAAGTTAATTAATTTGGTGCAGCCTGATGTGGCATTTTTTGGGCAAAAGGATGCGCAACAAGTGGCGATAATTCGGCGTATGGTTAATGATTTATTTATCCCTGTAAAAATAGAATCTTGCCCTATCATTAGGGAGGATTCGGGGTTGGCCATGAGTTCAAGAAATCAATATTTAACTCCTGAAGAAAAGGATAAAGCGAAGGTGTTATATGGCAGTTTAAAGACTGCTAATGTGGCTTTTTTGGCGGGGGAAAGACAAGTTGAGGGATTAATTAGTAAGGCGATGAGGAAATTGCAACAAGTTCCGACAATCAAGGTACAATATTTGGAAATTGTTGATCCTGTTAATCTTGAGCCTTTGGAAACTATTGAGGAGAAAGGATTAATGGCGATCGCCGCTTATTGTGGTACTACCCGTTTAATTGATAATTTAATGTTAAAAGTGAAAAAACCTATTATTGCCATTGATGGTCCTGCGGGGGCTGGAAAGTCCACTATTAGCCGAAAAATAGCCCAAGAGTTGGGGTTGTTGTACCTCGACACGGGGGCGATGTATCGTGCCATTACATGGCTGATAATGGACAAGAAAATAGCCTTGGAGGACACTAAGGCGATCGCCCTTGAGGTGGCAAAAGCAAACATAGAGTTATTTCCCCATGATGATTTAAAACTACCTGTCATGGTAAAAGTTAATCAACAGGATGTTACCACCGCCATCCGTACCCCCGCCGTGACGAAAAATGTCTCCCAGATTGCCTCCCAAAAAGCCGTGAGAGATAAATTAGTGAAACTGCAACAAGCCTATGGACAACAGGGGGGCATCGTTGCGGAGGGAAGGGACATAGGAACAAATGTATTTCCCCATGCCGATTTAAAAATATTTCTTACTGCATCCGTGAGTGCAAGGGCGAAAAGGCGATCGCACGATCTCCAACAACAGGGGGAAAAAAATATCGATCTTCCACAACTAGAAAAAGACATCGCCCAAAGGGATTTATTAGATAGTACCCGTGAACTAGCCCCCCTCAAACAAGCCTCTGATGCGATCGTCATTAATACCGATAATCTTACTATTCCCGAAGTAACCGAACAAATAAAACAACTCATTTCTCCCTAATTTTCATTATCAATTATCCATTGCCAATTATCAATTGCGAACATCTGTGTCACAATCAGAAATAACAAGAATACACAAAAACAAAAAAGAAAACTCCATGGTACCAACCGTAATAGAAACCTCCGGTAGAGGAGAACGCGCCTTTGATATTTATTCTCGTCTATTGAGAGAAAGAATCGTATTTTTAGGACAACAAGTAACCGATGAACTAGCAAACTCCCTCGTTGCACAACTACTATTATTAGAAGCAGAAGATCCAGAAAAAGACATCTATCTGTATATTAATTCCCCTGGTGGCTCAGTATCCGCAGGATTAGGTATTTTTGATACCATGAACCAAGTTAAGCCCGATGTATGTACCATCTGTGTGGGTTTAGCCGCCAGTATGGGTGCTTTTCTTCTCAGTGCAGGGGCAAAAGGAAAAAGAATGAGTTTGCCCAATTCTCGTATCATGATTCACCAACCCTTAGGGGGCGCTCAAGGACAGGCTACGGACATTGAAATTCAAGCCAAAGAGATTTTATATCTCAAAAAACAACTTAACCATTATATGGCTAACCATACAGGACAGCCCCTCGAAAAAATGGAAGAAGATACCGAAAGAGACTTCTTTATGTCCGCCGAGGAAGCAGTAAATTATGGACTCATTGATAGAGTTGTTACCCGTGTACCCAAACAAGCCTAATTTATAAAATTGCTTTTTTTAGTATAAAGTCAGGGACGTAATACGCGTCCCTGTAATAATATTTATTCTTTATTTTCTTAGTCGCTCTGATAGTATAGACATTCTTAAAAATAACCATTACAATCAATCTTTGATGGAATGTATTTTGTCAAATTTTTCTTATTAACCCTTTAAAAACTTAATGAAGCGAATTCTGATGGCCTTGATATGGGGAATTGTTCCCCCTTTGTTTTGTTTTCCTGTTAGGGCATTACATCAATCCTTATCAGAGGTAGGCATTAACGCTACAAGACTTCATCAACCACCCTACGACTTGAGGGGAAGAAAAATCGCTATCGGGCAGGTAGAAATTGGACGCCCCATGCAATTTGGACTTGATAAATTACCCCCTTTTCACCGTAATTTACCCCTTGTTCGTTTGTTTTATCGTAATATGGTTGCGATGCCTAATCAATACATTGATGATCATGCGGCCATGGTGGCATCTATTATGGTGGGTAACGAAAAGGCTTTTTCTGGGGTGGCACCGTCTGCCCATCTTTATTCTGGGGCTATTGGTTTTGTGCGCAGAAATGCACAACCAGAGGAATGTTTAACCACTCAACATATTGCTTTGCAAAATAATAATGATGTTAGAGCTATTAATCTAAGCTTTGGAGAGTCGTTATTGAGAGACGATCGCCCATTACCCCAATTAGATGGTAACGCATTATTTACCCAATGTTTGGATTGGTCTGCAAGGGTTCATAATGTTTTATATGTGGTGGCAGGAAATCAGGGCAAAGGGGGCATCCCTATTCCCACAGATCATTACAATGGTATTACTACAGCTTACACCATGAAACTAGATGGGGTTTTTCGTAAGGTTGATTTTGCTAATCTCAGTGTATCTAGTAGTGATAAGATGGGGAGCGAATTGATAAAGAGAGAAGTTAATGTGGGAGGTAGAAGAGGGGTTTCTTTACTGGCGCCAGGGAATAATATTCAAGCCTACAACATTGAAGGTCAATTACAAAACATTCAGGGGACGAGTTTTGCCGCTCCTCATATCACAGGGGCGATCGCACTTTTACAGGAAGGAGGCGATCGCATTTATGGCCGAAATCCTGATAATTGGAGCTTAGATTATCGTCGCCAAGAAGTGATGAAAGCAATTTTGCTCAACTCCGCCGATAAGATAGAGGACTATGGCAACGGTGATTTTTTGGGAATGTCTCGCACCGTTTTAACTCAAAAGAATCAAACATGGTTACAAACCAGTGCCTACCAAAATCCAGCTATTCCCATGAGTATGGAAATGGGTACGGGGCATTTAAACGTTTATCGGGCTTATCAACAATTAATAGCGGGGCAATGGAAGCCTGAAGAATCAGTACCCGCCATGGGTTGGAACTATAGTTCCATAAAGGTAAACCATCATCATCATTATAACCTCGAAAAACCTTTGAAGGCAGGGAGTTTTGTCGCTATAACCCTCACATGGAATCGCCTTGTAGAATTGAGAGATTATAACAATAATCAAATATACGATATGGGAGAAGTGTTTATAGATAAGGGGTTAAATGATTTAAATTTATATTTGGTATCAGAAAATGATCAGGTAATTTGTTCCTCTGTTAGCCAAGTTGACAGTGTAGAACATATCTTCTGCCCCATTCCCAAAACTGATCAATATCAAATTAAAGTACATTTCAAAAATCAGGTTAACCAACCAAGCCAAGATTATGCCCTCGCTTGGCACACTGTGGGAGAATAGTTTTCCGATGTCCTACCCTCTCAATTAATTCCACTTTGTTAGTACCCCCTAATTACTAATATCTGCGGATAAATAGGCGATCGCACTTCTAATCCATTCCTCTACCATCGTATTTTTGAGCAAAATATTATCCTGACTAATAACCGAGATTGCCTGTTGGATTTCATCCTTGGTATAACCAAGGGCAAGGAGAGTCATTTCCAAATCTGCCAAAATGTCAGAAGGAGGAGAAACCCTTTCTTGATTGATATTAATTCCCGCTTCAATGCGCCACTGAGAAAGTTTTGTTTTCAACTCGAGGGCAATTCTTTCCGCTGTTTTTTGTCCTACCCCAGGGGTTTTGGATAACATACGGACATTACCCGTAACGATGGCTTGAACCAAATCTTCCAAACCTAAAGTATCAATAAGGGCGATCGCGCTTTGAACCCCAATGCCAGAAACTCCAATCAACTGGCGAAATAAATCCCGTTGCGCCGCCGACATAAAACCATACAAAATTTGTTGATCATCCCGAATCTGCAAATGAGTAAAAACCTGTAAACTCTTATTCTCATTCTCCTCAATCTCCCGAGCAAATCGAGAAAAAATTTGAATTTCATAACCAATATTATTAAGCTCCAATACCAGCATAATGCGCTTATTATGGGTTCTGAGGATATAAACTACATCCCCCCGAAGATAATTAATCATTAATAGACTCTAGTAAAACAACCGTATAAGCACATATAGCCTCCTCCCTACCAATAGCATCCAACTTTTCATTAGTGGTTGCCTTAATACTAATTTGATCAGGGTTAATATCCATAGCCCGTGCTAAACTGTCAATCATAGCAGGTAAATGGGGCTTTAATTTAGGACGTTCCGCCACAATAACATTATCCATATTAACCACACACCATCCCCGATCGCCCACTAACTTATAAACTTCCTTCAACAACTTAATACTATCCGCCCCAGCCCACTGAGGATCCGTAGGAGGAAAATAATGACCAATATCACCCAAACTCAAAGCCCCCAACAAAGCATCCATAATAGAATGGGTTAAAACGTCCGCATCACTATGGCCCAAAAGTCCTACAGTATGCTCAATTTTTACACCCCCAAGAATTAACTTTCTTCCCTCTACCAGACGATGTAAATCATAGCCATTACCAATTCTAATCATTTATATTTCTATGGTTTCCCTTTATTTTTTCACCCCTCCTATTATAAACTGAGTAATTTCGGCTAGGGCATTATTGATAACTGTTTCTTCTACTCCCTGACGTTTCAAACTATCAATCAACTCCAGAAAGTTAATTTTTTCAAATTTTTCTAAATCTTGGCGTAATCCTTGCCCTATGTAAGCCCTAATTAGAGGCTGATAACCTGAAAATCCTAATAAAGGGGCGATTTCCTTTAATTCTTCCACTACGTCTTCAGGCATACGGAGAGTAACGCTTTTCATGGGGCGATCTTTTTGTAGTCTTTGTTTTAAAGTCTCAATTTTCATAGTAGTTACGTTCTTGACGGGTTGCTTGACGGGCAGAAATAATACGAATCATGTCATTTTCTTGTTGGATATGAACCACAAATAAGAGGTAATTATTTTTGTCCATACCGATAACAGCATCTCTGGCTTGATAGTTGCGACTAGCATCCACTACCACTAAAAAAGGGTCAAAAAATGCTTCGGCGGCTCTTTGAAAAGTGATGCCTTTATGTTTGATGGGGTTTTGCTTGGCTTTTTCTTCATTCCAAATAAAGGTTATACCATTCCGGATAAATGTGAGATCCATTCTACTTAATTATAGTCAAGTTTGTATTGATATTGTCAATACGTTATTTTTTCATTTATTTAAAGCTCTAGGGCTACCGATTCACAGAGTGTTTTTATTTATTCGGAATAATCAAGGCTAGTGATAATTGTTAGCTTACTCTAAAGTTCAGACTTGACATGATATACAAGGCGTAATGAAAAAGAGCTTTGGTTGCAGGAAAAAACACAATAAATGAGTGTGAAATGGATAGCGGGATAGATTTCAGGTTTATATTATGTTAAAATATGTTAATAACTAACTGGGGCTGTAGCTCAGTAGGATAGAGCAAGTGCCTCCTAAGCACTGGGCCGGTGGTTCGATTCCGCCCAGTCCCGTATCATAATAAAACACAAAAAAAGGGTGCTGTATTACAGCACCCTTGTTAACTATGTCCTATATCAGACTAAAGATATTAGTCAAGATCAGGCATGGATAGGGTAGGCTCATTCTTACGATCAATACCTTTCTCAAAACCACCAGCAGCCGCACGAGAACGTCCTGCGTGCCACAAGTGACCGATTAAGAAGAAGAAAGCTAATACAAAGTGAGAAGTTGCTAACCATGCACGGGGAGATACATAGTTGAAAGAGTTAACGTCAGTGATTACACCACCAACGGAGTTTAGAGAACCTAAAGGCGCGTGGGTCATGTATTCTGCCGCACGACGTACCTGCCAAGGTTGAATATCATTTCTGATTTTGTCTAAATCTAAACCGTTAGGACCACGAAGGGGCTCTAACCAAGGACCACGGAAGTCCCAGAAACGCATGGTTTCACCACCGAAGATGATTTCACCAGTAGGAGAGCGCATCAAGTATTTACCTAGACCAGTAGGACCTTGAGCAGAACCTACGTTTGCACCTAAGCGTTGGTCACGGATTAAATAAGTTAATGCTTGAGCCTGAGATGCTTCTGCACCAGTAGGACCATAGAATTCGCTAGGATAAGCGGTGTTGTTGTACCATACCATAACGGATGCGATGAATCCCATTAAGGATAAAGCACCTAAGCTGTAAGCCAAATAGGCTTCACCAGACCAGACAAGGGCGCGACGAGCCCAACCAAAAGGCTTGGTTAGGATATGCCAAATACCACCGCCGATACAGATGAAACCTACCCAGATGTGACCACCGATGATGTCTTCCATGTTGTTCACACTCATGATCCAACCTTCACCACCGAAGGGGGCTTTGAGTAAGTAACCAAAAATGGTTCCAGGATCCAAGGTTGGGTTGGTGATAATACGAACATCTCCACCACCAGGGGCCCAAGTGTCATATACACCGCCAAAGAACATGGCTTTGAATACGAGTAGGAACGCACCTAAACCTAAGAGGATTAAGTGATAACCAATGATGTTGGTCATTTGGTTTTTATCTTTCCAGTCGTAGCCAAAGAAGCTAGAGTATTCTTCTAAGGTTTCAGGACCACGTAAAGCGTGGTAAAGTCCACCTAAACCTAATACGGCGGAAGAAATGATGTGTAATACACCAGCGACGAAGAAAGGAAATGTATCGGTGATTTCACCACCAGCACCGACACCCCAGCCTAAAGTCGCAATGTGAGGAAGAAGGATTAAACCTTGTTCATACATTGGTTTTTCAGGAATGAAGTGTGCGGTTTCAAATAAAGTCATAGCACCGGCCCAAAATACAATGAGACCAGCGTGGGCTACGTGAGCACCTAACAATTTTCCAGATAAGTTGATAAGTCTAGCATTACCAGACCACCAAGCAAATCCAGTAGATTGTAGGTCACGACCGCCTATGGAGCTATTAGAGAGCGTTACCACGGGGAAGTACCTCCTCAGGAAATTCAAATTTTTGATGGGGTTGATCTTGGGGCGCCATCCATGCGCGCAACCCTTCGTTTAATAGGATGTTTTTGGTATAAAATGTTTCAAATTCTGGATCTTCTGCTGCTCTTAACTCTTGAGAGACGAAGTCATAAGCACGAAGGTTAAATGCTAAACCAACGATACCAATAGAACTCATCCACAAGCCTGTTACGGGTACAAACAACATGAAGAAGTGTAACCAACGTTTGTTGGAGAAAGCAATACCGAAGATTTGAGACCAGTAACGGTTAGCAGTAACCATGGAATAGGTTTCTTCTGCTTGGGTAGGTTCAAATGCACGGAAGGTGTTTGCTTGTTCACCGTCTTGGAATAGGGTATTTTCTACGGTTGCACCGTGAATGGCACATAGTAGCGCACCCCCAAGAATACCAGCTACACCCATCATGTGGAATGGGTTAAGAGTCCAGTTATGGAATCCTTGTAGGAACAAGATAAAGCGAAAGATTCCTGCTACTCCAAAGGAAGGGGCAAAGAACCAGCTAGACTGTCCTAGAGGATACATTAAAAATACGCTGACAAATACGGCAATAGGGCCAGAAAAGGCGATCGCATTGTAAGGACGAATACCCACAAGACGAGCAATTTCAAACTGACGTAACATGAAGCCAATTAAACCAAAGGCTCCGTGTAGTGCTACGAAAGACCATAAACCACCGATTTGACACCAGCGGGTAAAATCGCCCTGAGCTTCAGGCCCCCACAAAAATAATATGGAATGACCAAAAGCATCAGCAGGACTAGATACAGCAACGGTTAGGAAGTTAGCACCTTCTAAGTAGGAACTAGCTAAACCGTGAGTGTACCAAGAGGTTACAAAAGTAGTGCCTGTTAACCAACCACCCAATGCCATATAGGCACAAGGAAAAAGAAGGATTCCAGACCAGCCTACGAATACGAATCTGTCTCTTTTGAGCCAGTCATCGAGGGCCTCGAACCAGCCTCTTTGCGCTGGCGCGCGTCCGACTGCGATAGTCATAATGTTTCTTTTCTTAACTTTTTAAGTTTTACTTTTATGCTTTCTCTGTTTTATGAGAGAAAACTGATTTTGTACTGAGCAATATAACCAGTACACCATTAACTTTTCTTAATATAGCATGATTCAAGGATATATCTTAATGGTTTTTACAAATAAATCCCTTTTTTTTTGAACTGCTATTTACCATTGTTAACAAAAAATTTACAAAATGTCACAGGTTTCTCAGCAAAATCATTATACGAGCGGTCAAATTGTTGTGAAGGTGGAGTAGTGTTTCTTTATACTGAAGTGTTGACAAATTGTAGTTGTACTTTGCTACTTTACGGGTATGATCAGTTTATCAACTTGTACTCCAATATATTACACGCAATGAAAGTAAATCAAAACAACGCCGATATTTCTATCCCCCTACAAAAATAAGGTTTGTAAGCCTTTTAGTTTATTAACCAGTGTTGGTATTGCCTCTTTGGGATTGTTAATAGAGTTGTTGTGAAATAGGAGATAATAGAGAAAACTGACTAAGTAGAAAGAAGTAAAATGTTAAATATTGACAAAATACTTAATCAAGATAGACTCCTCAGAGCTACCACAGGATTGAATCGCAAGGCATTTGATGATTTATTAGTCAGTTTTGAGTCGGTTTATCTTTCACTATCACAAAAAAGTGACTTTCCCCGTCAAAAACGCTTTGGCGGGGGTCGAAAATCTCATCTCAAAACCATTGAGCAGAAACTTTTCTATATTCTATTTTATTTAAAATGTTATCCAACATTTGATTTAGCCGCTATTCTCTTTGATTGTGACCGAAGTCAAGCCTATCGATGGAGTCATAAACTACAAGAGGTTTTAGAAAAAACAATTTGATAACAAATAACAGTCAATGTATTGATTTATAAAAATTGTGAGGTTATTAACTAACCCTGAGAATGGGATTAAATGACCCCTTGAGGATGGCTCGAGGCAGATTTGAACTGCCGACCTTGGGCTTATGAGTCATGGTTTTCTAGCTTAAAAACAAGGCTCTTTCAGCCCGTCGCCTTCTCGTTAATCCTACCAAAATTTGATTACCTGCACGATTCCATCTTAGTAACTGATCGGCGGCGCCTTGGTAGTCACCACGATCCAATAACCTAAGCAAAGTTGAGTTTTTGAAAGCACTAATACCAACGTTGAAAGCAAAGCTGACAAGGGCGGAAAACTGATTATTGTTTATTGTTACTTTTACTGATTGGTCAACCGCTGTCGCGAAGGGTTTTACTGTGGCTAAAAATAATTGATCAGCTTCTTGTTGCGTAATGCGATCGCCTTGTCTTACTCTTCGTCCGTCCGGGTAAAAAGTTGAGCCGTAACCGATTGTCCATACCCCAGCAGGGCATAAATAGGCATTTAACCTTAATCCCTCAAACTCTTTAATTAAATTTAATCCCCTTTGATTAACTTGCCTAAATTGCTTCGCTTGATTTGCATACCGATTAAGCCAAGTTAAAGTCGTTTCCCCTATTAAGTCTGGATGAGTAAGTTTATGTTTTTGTTTAAAATTATTAAACGCTTTTCTAGTTAGTGGCCCTACTATTCCATCAACATCCAATTGATACCCACATTTATTTAACAAGGCTTGTAATTCCTTCGCCTGTGCCGTGGATAAATTATTAATGTGAGTGCTGACCAAATTATTTAAACTCATTTTCGCACCTCGTTTAATGCTTTGTTAAAAAATGCCCGTCGGTGGATCTTCTTTTTCGTCGTAACTGCTCATTGTCTCAAAATCCCGTGACACTCTATTTTTTCTCGGAACAAAGGAAGTGTGATTGTTGAGATAATTATTAAGATCTGCTATCTGATCCACTAAAACTTGATATTTTAATTTAGCAAATTCGCTTCGATGAGCAAGTTGTTTATAAATCGCATCTATCTGGTTTTTTGTGTAAATCAAATCAGTTTCGAGCTTATCTATCAAATCCTTTAATCTTTGAATTTCCTTTTGTTTCCTTAAAAGATTTGCCTGTTGTTGAGATAACCACCAAGTAAAAAAGGGTACTACTACCCCTAAGAAACCAACTAAAATTTGCCATTTTTCCATGAATAAAAATCCCCCAAATGGGGGGAATTGAAAATTATACAAGTGCTTCAGAATCTAAGTCAGTTGTCGTACTTTCTCGACCTTTTTTCTGAGCTTCTTTATCTTCATCCAAAATACGGTTAATAACTGTCAAATCAGCTGCGGCTATTTGATGCCACCCGCCACCGACAACTTTAAAACACAATAAACCCTTAAAAGGTTTAATCTTTGTTTTAGCCGTTCCGATCTCATTATGTAAAGCCGTGGCAACATAAATCAAATTTATATTTTTTTTAGGAAAAGCAATGTAAGCCCGTTTAGCATTTTTAGTATTAGGGATTTTATCTTTTAAAGGAATAAAAACCCTTAACCCTGCTACATTTCGCCCTACTGCTTTACTTCTTTGTGCTAACTGATCATCTCCCTGCGCGTTTACTTGAATAAACGCACTTTCACGAGTCCCCAAAACTGACTCACGGCGCCCAACATCGTTTAATCCATCAAAATCAATAAAGTCCGCTGCCCGTTTTGTCATTCTTGCTGGAAGGTACAATTGCCCACCCAGTGCAAAATTAATGTCTTTAAATTCTAATTCAGCCATAACAGCCCTCCTATATTTTTATATCCCTCCTTTTTATGCCAAGTAATTATTAACTACAAATTCTTGGCGCCCAGCGGCGTTAACTTGGGGAATACCTCCAAAAGTAGCGTTAATGGAAGCTGTACCAGCATCAATATTATAGTTAATTGTTAACTGGTTAAGCTCTGCGATTTCTTCATCTTCTTGGATTAACTGAGCAAGTTCCAATAAGGCTTTAACTTTACTTGTTGAAGTAAGATCCGCCCCAGTAACATCTAAAGTAGCGTCAATACCTGGAATGGCAGCCGCTTCCAAGGGCGCTAAATAATCGACAGCTTCAATTAAAATGTCACCACCTGAAACGCTAGACTCAATAGGTAAAGCCCCGATGGATACTGTCATTGTATCAGTATTAAAGTTAGCAGTTATTAAAATTTCGTCAGGAACTTCTAACCCTGCGGATTCAACTGCCTGCTGCTGAGTTACTGCAATTCGTTCTTGAGTTTGAGTTAATAAAGCTAATTCAACAAAAGCGCTAGGCAAATCAGTACTTTTTAACGTACCAGTCCCGGGAGTAAATAAACCATCAGCCATAAAAAATAATCCTCTTAATCACTTAATAACAATATAGCGATTAATACATCATTTTATCCTCTTGAGCGTATAAGATTAAGAATTAATCAGCGTCAACATTTCTTGAAATTATATACTCTTGATGATAATCTCCTAATACCATAATTACTTGCTCCAGCTTTACTTCTCCCACTCTTTTTTTGCGGTATTTAGTTTTTCTTTCTCCTAAAACTCTAATAATTTCTCTCCCTTTGGCTTCTTCTTTGGTGCGGTTTCCGTCTTCAGTTTGTTTGAAATATATTAGGTTAAATTGCTTCTTTTCTAGTTCGACTAATTTTCTACAAAGAGTAATTGCTTCATTTTCTGATCGTGCAGGTACTCGATAATAAATATTATTATAAGAATCTTTATAAGTATAAGTATCATAACCGCAATAATGCCTAAAACTCTCGGGGAATAATCTATTAACTAAATTTTCGATTCCTTTAACATCAGTTATTACAATCTGATCAGGTTGCTTTGGATACCTGAAGGAAACTTGAAAAGTTTTAGGATCTTTTTTATTATCTTCGTATTTTTTATTCTTTTTAAACTCTTTAAATTTTAATACTATGGAAGTTTGATAATAATGATTATTTTCCTCCCGAGGAATGCCAAAGAAATTACGCCCTATTTGTTGCCCTATATTTTGGGCTAAATTTTGGCGGTATAATTGCATTATTAAAATTTTAATAATTGCTGTTAAAGCTGAGTCATTATCCCCAATAGAAACTTGACTTTTTAAAAGTCGTGCCGCCTTATCTTCATTACTATTAAATAACTCATTATCATCTTTAAAATCATTCTTGACGCTCTCATTGTGAATCTTTCTTAATACTCCCTGTAGCTTTTCCCATTCACTCATGTTATTTAATCACCTTATAGTAATATAATGATTATAGTCTCTTAAATACTTAAAAAATATGGCTGTAATAGATTTAAAAGGGGTTTTGAGTTCTGCTAAGTTTACGGTCGCAGAATACGACGACGTAACGGGAGATGTAACTTTACAGATCGCCACGGGTGAAACCCTAGGGGAAAACGTGATCAAGGAATTAATTTTAGGGTTTGAGGAGAGCGCCCAAGGCAAACGGGAAAATATTAACAGTCCTATCAGTGAGAAATCATTTCCCGACGCGCCACAATTTAGTTTTGCGGTTCGTACCGAGGGGGAAACCACCGAAACTCAAGTTGAGTATCAACCCCAATTAGTGCTTTGGCTTAAATCTTTTGGGGTCACTGATTCGGACGCAGTTAATGCGAGTGATTAATGGCTAGAGAGTGTTTTGTAAAGTGGGACAATGGGGAGTCTTACAAATGTTCCGACGCAAATTGTACCTTTTCAGTAAATGATTCAACGAATATTTATGATCCCAATTTAATTTATCCTGTTGTCGGCGAGTGGAGTATTTTAGTGGAGGGAGAACATACTTATACACAATGGCGAGAGGTGGGGACTTCTGATTGGCAATCCTCGGAGAAAGTAGTAACTTTTGGTTATTTATTATTTTTAACTCCTCTAGGAAAACAAATAAATTTAGAATCAATTGCACAAGAAATATCTCTTAATCAAGCCAGGACAACAATTTCTGTCAATAGCCCTTATGGCGGATCTCCTCCCATTTGGGCGCTCCCTACGAGAACAGTTTTTTGGCCCCCGTTAACTGTACTTAATTCTAGTGATCAGCAAGTAGCTACTCGATTAAGAACAGCTGAAAAAAACGCCCCTTTAAATTTAGATCCTTTTGAAATTCAAGGTAACTCTACCGCTAGAGTTTTTATAAAGAGAGTTTTTTTTAACGGAGTAGATCAAGCAACAGGGGGAGATCCTCAACTTGTGGTTATTGACGGAAGTAATACTTTTTCACGCCCCATAACTACTCCCCTTTCAGCAATAAAATTTTGTTCGGACGAATGCCCACCCGGAACTGATTGCCAATGCGATCACGGCGATCACATTTGCTGTTTTAAACAGTCAGCGGATAAAAAATCTTTTAACTTAATAAAGGTGGTGAAAAAATGAGTCAGTGTTCTAATTTTGCTTCGGAAGATTACGCCAAAAGCCTTGAGCAACGATTAAAAGCCCTAGAAAATAATAAAGGAATATCTAAAGCGGAATTAGATAAAAGTATTCAATTAGCATTAGGCGGTTTTGTGGCTACTCAATCGGCAAATAGTGCCGCCATTGCGCGGTTAGGAACGCAAACGGCAGGATTAGGCGCGACTTTAGGCTTAGTTACTGCTGCTCTTGGTGCTTTGGGAATTGGTTTAGGAGTGGGTAACTCGATTAATTTGGGTGCTTTACGTTCTCAGGTCAATGCTAATTCAAGAGCGATTGATAGTCAAAACAAAGATTATTTTAGTTTAGCTAATCAAATAGGCACAGTAAGAAGGGAAGCAAGAAACGCTCAAAACACGGGAAACAGAGCGCAGAGCCGAGCGGATCAAGCCTTCGGAGTTGCACAATCTGCACAAAGGACAGCAGACCGTGCTTTAAGTTCTGCAACCTCAGCACAGACCACCGCAAATAATGCCTTAAGCAAAGCAAATCAAGCTAATCAAACGGCATCCGAGGCGCGAGGGTTAGCACAAAGAGCTTTAGAGCAATTGGCACTTTTTAGCGCGGCTTTTAACGGAGCAATTAACGCTTTAAAAATTCAGTTTGAAGGTTTAGGATCTAGGCTTAATAATCTCGAAAAAAGAGTTAATGGGGTAGAGCAAACAGTTAATAATTTAAAATCTCAGTTTGATAGTTTCACCCAAAATATTAGTCAACAAATAACAAATTTAACTCAAAACTTTAATAATTCAGTCCAGAACATTACCCAAAATATTACCCAACAAATAACCAACATTACCAATAATTTTTTTACTCTCAGGGAACAAACAAACCAAAATAGTAACGATTCTCAACGAGCGATAAACATAGCAAATCAAGCTCGTAGCACTGCAAACCAAGCTAATCAAAAAGCTGATCAAGCTAATCAAAGAGCGAAATCTTTAGAAGAACAATTAAGGGAAGAAATTAACCGCCGCCAAAAACAAAGCACTATGGATAATTCAAAATTAGATCAGATTATAAAATCTATTTTCGCTACTAATTCAGTAGTTACTACAAATAAGGAAACCATCGATAAAAATAGAGAGAAACTAGAGCAAATTTATAATAGGCAAAATGATCCAGACAAAGAGCCAAACAAACAATTATTACCTTTATTTGTTAATTTTAGAGATCAAATAAATCAAAATACTAACCAAAATATTACTAACCAAACAACCAATATTAATAACCATACAACCAACGTTGTTAATAACAGGGAATGTTGTCCAGCACCTCCCAGAGATCCTATTCTCAATCAGATTTTACAACAAACACAATCGAACGGGGTACAAGCTACCAATAACGGGCGGGGGATTGCCGTTAATACGGGGTTAAATACCTCAATTCAAACTACGGCTATAAATATTAATACTAATGTAGGGAATATTATTAACACCATAGGGAACGCTACCAGCACGGCAACTAATACCCTTTTTGGAAAATTTAATGCTCTTATCCGTACTAATGCTTTTGATAAAGCCCTAAATACTGCTAATTTTATTCTGAATGTCCATAACGCTTTTATGCTTTCTCGGAATTTAGCGGAAAGTATTGGGGATATGGTTAGCTCTGGATTAAGTGTCCTCGGTTTAAAAGATGCTGAGGGAAGCCCAATCAACGTTAATGAAGTCATAGGCAATTCGATTCAAGGCTTAATAACTTCGATTGTTGGAGCAGAAAAATATAGTGCTTTACAACGCAATTTAGCTTCATTAAATAGAATTTATCAAGCAGGATCTAACGTCGTTGATACGGTTCGGAACATGATCGATGATACTTATAACATTTTAGAAACCACGGGGGAATATGTGGGGAAAATTGGTAATGCTCTAAGAGATTCGGGGAATATTTTTGAAGATTCATACGAAAGAATGGAGGAAGAATATGACAAAATACAATCAACCCGTAAACGATTCCAAAAAATATATAAATCCTTGGATCAGGCAGAGGACGCAGTTTCAAGCCTTGATAGTATTTTTGGGGATGTGATCAGCATTCAAGATGGAATAACGGAATTTGAAGAAGGGAAAAGGGAATTTAAAGAAGCTCTGGAAGAAAGAGAAAATACTAGAAGTCAAGAAGAAACCGCCACTAAGCAAACAATCGATAAAGATTTAGAGGTGTTAGATAATGCCGTGGAAAATATTGCAGACTTAGGGCGGTAAAATTTTGAATATTTCTTGGATCGTTCTTATTGCTGTTTCTTCTTTTTATTTGGTGGTAGCCTTCGAGGTGTCTCTTGAGTCTCAGCAATTAGCTCAAGAGCTAACAAGAGATCTGGTAATAGGCTACTTGGGCTATTTGACCCATGCTGTAAAAACGGCATTATCCCAAAATTCAAACAAGAAATAATTACTCTTGATCAACCTGTTCGGTTTCTTTAAAAAAAGCAATTTTAGCACTCATTCCCTTCTCTTTTAATTTAGTAGCAAAATATTCAGCTACTCTTTGATCTCCGGACCATATTAATGCTTGACCTTCATAATGAACTCTAAGAGTAATAATAACGGCTTCTTCTTGACTAAATTTAAAAATTTTCATCAGAGAATCAATGACTGACTCAATGGTACTGATATTGTCATCTAATAAAATTAAATGACATTCTTCATCTAAATTGAAAACCTTTCTAGGTAAAGTATTAGGAATAGTATCACTTGATTGATTATTTTTTTTGCTTGTTTGTTGCCCAGCATTGCTTAAATAATTGGCTAATAAACAAGCTACTAATACCACTAAAAACGTTTCAAAAAATTGATAGGACATCATATAATTTAGATAGATTGATTTTCTACTGGTTATGAAAAAAGGGGGTATCCTATTCCCCCCTAAATTTTATCTTTTCTTGGGCATAATAACCTCCGCTTCAATGACATCATTAAAAGTATTAAGGTTAAGTTGATTTAGTAATTGAGTAATCTTCTGAGTAGCCTTACCATAATTAATTCTTGCCTCATCGTATTGCTCTATCAAAATCCTAATTTGAGGGCTAACAATTTTCTGATCTTCCTGAGTCAAAATAGACAAGTCAGGCAATGATTGAAGGCTATTAATAGCCCTGAATAGCTCAAGGGAATTTTCATTAATATTTTCAGTAAAGGTTTCTAAAGCCCCCATCCAATTAACAAACTTCTTAAGGCGATAAGCATCGGTTTCAGCTTCCCCCCTCAACTTTTTAGC
This sequence comes from Cyanobacterium sp. IPPAS B-1200, assembly GCF_001747005.2. NCBI lineage: Bacteria > Bacillati > Cyanobacteriota > Cyanophyceae > Chroococcales > Geminocystaceae > Cyanobacterium > Cyanobacterium sp. IPPAS B-1200. Next base: position 2,647,315 of record NZ_CP182899.1, on the reverse strand, counting down.
TTCTTTCAATTCATTCTTAGTTTTCCTGATTTGCTCCTCTAGCTCTTGCTCTTTTCCGAGTAGCCTTGCTTTTTCTCGATCTATTTCCTCTTGGGCTAAAAGTTTGGCTTTCTTGTCGATGAGAGTATCTATTTCCACTTGCCGATCGCCCAGTTCCTTTTTTTGTTGAGCAAGTTCCAACTCCTTATCAAAGAATAATTGCTTTTTATCTTCCATCTCTTTGATAGTTTGGTTTTGGGCTTCGTATCTTTCCTCCTTAAATCTAAGAGTAGATTCTACTTTAACCAGTTGAGTTAACCTTGAATCAGATTCTATTTCAGTCTGTTCTAATTGCCCCTCAAGAATACTGATACGGGCTTCGTACTCCGATTTAATTTTGGCTGTAATTTCCTTGATTTCCTTTTCAGTAAGTGCCTTTCCTTTTTCTTGAGTTTTTGATTCTACTTTGCTTAAAATTTGCTCTTTGGTTTCTTCATCAGAATTAGATAATCCAGAAGCTAATCTATAAAGACTTTCTAAGCTGTTTGGTAAAAGTAAAGAATCCTTTACTTTTGGTTCTATTTCTTTAGCAACTTTAATATATTTTGATGCTGTCATTTTTGACCATTTGAACTCTGATTTTATCCAGCTTTCAAAAGTTCCATAAGGTAAAGCATTTTTTACCTCAATCAAGCTATTACCAATCTCGATAATATTCTCCCAGATTGCCTTTTCCCTTGCCTTAATCTCAATGGCAGATTCTTTGGCTAAGGATGCCGTGCTGGTATCTAGTGCAGAATAATCAAATTTTTCCATGCTTAAATTAGTCATCTTTTTCTCCTAAAATCCGATTTAACGTTTCAATTAAATCGTCTAAGTTTTCCCAGTTCTCGCAAACATTATGCTCACCATAAAAAATATCGCTTAATAATTTACCTTCTTTATATTCAAGAGGCAAACTAGAATTACAAACTTCGTCATCAAGAATGTTTTTAAGTTGATTTAAATTGTGTTCAATTATTTTTATGTGTTTTAATTGCTCTTCAGTTTTAGAGTATTTTTTATCCATAAAACTTAAAACTACCAAACTAGCACGGCGAAGGAATTTAACAGCAATTCCTAATTTTTCATAGTCTTGAATTGTCATTGTTTTTTTCATAATTACCTCAACATTTTGTTTCTAAACTCAGTTAACTCGGAAACTTGTAACCTCAACTTGAATAACTCAGACCTCAGATAAGCTAATTCCTTATCCTGTTCTTGAAGGGCTTTTACTGTCTTGTCTAAAATAGACACTATTCTTTGATGATTTTCTGTTAATTTTTCGTTGTTATTCATTGCCTTCTAATTGATTGATAACGATACGGTCAAGCCCTTGTAAGGCTAGGTTATGATTTTCGATAATTGCGTTGTAAGTTTTCGCCGCTTCACTTGCTTCGGCTTCCCAGTAAGTGAGTAAATTATTAAGCCTTGTCAGATAAGGTAAAGTGGGCGCGTTAGCTATTATTTCTTTCGCTTCCTCAAGCCCCCTTTTAATCCGTGATGCTGATTTGTGCAACTCATGAAAGGCTTTATCATTGATTAATTGAGCCTTGGTACGGGCAAAAGGATTTTTGATGCCATTAGGATTTTGGATTTTATGTTGCCAAATCTTCCAAGCCAAATAAGTCTCAATATCATCGAGAAAATAGGCTTTGCCCTTGTCATTGCAATATTGCAGAAAAGATTTACTTACTTTCTTGATGTCTGCAAACTTTTCTAATGGTTGCGTTACTCCTTTTTGGGATAATCCCCCAAGGCTACGCGCAAGTTTAGTCTCTAAAGGACACTTAAGCGATAAGCAGTGTAGATATAGTAATTCGTGCTCTGATTCTTTCATAATTTATCTATAATGAAATGGTTTACGGCGTATATGGTTAAGCCCTTTCGGGGGCTTGATAACTTCCAATTACTTTGATGCGATGGCGGTTATAAACGCTACGATCTACCGTCACAATGCTTTTAACTTCAAAGTAGCTTATTACTTTTCGGACGACTTCCCAACTTACTTTACAATTTCGCCTGATGCCGTCGTAAGTGACTCGTTTATCTGGGGGGTGACGACTCAGGTAGTCAAATATTCTTTTGGTTTGCTGTTTAAAATTATCACTGGGGGGCGGTGCTTTGAGAATTAAATCACCCCTCAAAAATGCCTCCATCCTTTGGTGAGCTTCCCAGCAGTCAGGATGGAAATTTCTATCTCCTTTCTTGACAATATCCCCTTTCCACTGTGTGCCTACCCAACAATACCAACATTTAGGCTGTTCGGGTTGTTCGGGTTGTGGTTCAGGTTGTTCGGGTTCAGGCTCTACATATTGAGCCTTGGGGATAATTTCGCCATTGTCGAGGAAAACATAATTATCTAACTCAGCTTTTAGGCACTTGGGTGATAAACTCACCCCCGCCGTCTTTTGCAAATATCCCTTAAGGGCTTTTATTTTTTCAGAGTCTTTCATAGAACTTAAAAATATAATTAAGCTCTATTGTGTACTATTAGTACATCAATTGTCAATGAGAATTTGAGTAAAGTTTCACAGAATTTCTAAAAATCTGCTCTGGTTCTACATCTAGGATTTGACAAATTTTGAAAAACTTATCCTTTGAAATGACATTCTTTCTACCACTTAACAAATGAGCGACGAAGGCGTAAGATATAGTACCATTGCTTAACTCAGCAATTTTTCTTTGAGACAATTTCCTTTCTTGAATAAGAAATTTAATATTATCTCTAGCTACGTCATCTAAAATTAAACTTTCAATATTACTTAATCCAATCATTATTTTTCCGTTGACATTTATCTTCATATGATTTACTCTTAGAATATCAGTTTTACTCTTAACTGTTAAGTAAGCAGGTGATGCGCTAAATCACCTGCACTCAAAAACGAACAATCACAAAGTGATGTACTCCCATTATATCAGTATGAAAAATACCATTATCAGAGGTGTATTCCATGGATAAATACACCCTAATTATCCGTAAGGAAATTTACTATAAATGCGAAGTCTATGGCGACGAATTAGACTTTGCAGATCCAAGAGGACTACCACCCCAACACGCCGATCTTTTTCTCAACCCCGGCAAGTACGGAAAAATAACAGAGCAACAATGCCAAATTGTTAGCTACGAAAAAGGAAAGATTCAAAGTTTAAATACCCCTTTCCTGATACCCGTCGCCGATGACGAAGTAGTTAACGTGTGCCAAATTGTCGAGATGAGCGTTGACGAGGAAACAGGTGATCTACTGGTAATTCTTGGGGATGGATCATCTATCACTTTTGAACCTGAACAGGCAGGGGAATTTTTAGATTATTTCGATTCAAGCCTCTTTGATAAAGCACCAAAAATCAAAGAATTGAAAGAAAAGTACAAGCCATTTTAGGCAAAGAAAAACCCTCTTTTCCTAACAAAAGAGGGTTAATGATTCAGACAAATAGACGTTTTTTTGGAGAATAATAGAATGTACCCCTCAAGGCAATCCAATAGTAATATTGTAGCACAAAATATACTTAATGATGACCATAAATCATATCTTTTAAGCCGTGGAATTAATGAAAAAGTAGCTTTTAAATATGGCTTTTATACAGCTTCACCGATGGAAGCTAAACTGCTTATAGGTCAACAATTAAAGGGTTTAGCAATCCCTTATTATGATATTAACAAAAAAATCATTGCTCACCGATTACGCCCTCTAAAAAATGACTGGTTATCTAATCAAGAATTAAAGGATTATTACTTAGAATCTAAGGGAGAATTACCCAAATTTTTAAGTAAATCCAAAGGGGAAACCATCGAAGAACAAAGAATTAATAAAGCCTATTTTCCCCCTACCCTTGATTGGAAGAAAATACAGCAAAAATCAAGTATTGATATTCTTATTACCGAGGGTGAAATTAAAGCCCTTGCCTGTTCTTTAAACAACATTCCCACCATTGGCATTTCTGGGGTAAACAATATTTATAACAGCCTTGGTAAGACTAGGGAATTTTTACCCGAATTGGAGTGGGATTGTGATGAGGAATTCAGATCGAGCTATTGGCAGGGGCGTAATGTTGGGTTAATTTTTGACTCAGACATTGTCAGTAAATGGCAAGTGCAAAGGGCATTATGTGTTTTAGCTAAGGAAATTAAAAACCGTGGTGGTCATCCCTTCATGATTTTATTACCCACCGAAGCCAACGGCGAAAAAAATGGGCTTGATGATTTTTTGGTGAGACATGGTGGCGAAGCCCTTGAGAGATTGATTCAACAATTCAAGATTCTTCAAAAGTCAAAATCTCCCATCTTGGCTTGGGATAATGAAGAAAAACAATACTCCTTACAAAACTTAGAACCCATCGCATCTATCAAAGGATTAATGGCTTGGTCATGTTTAAAAGATTCCCTCGTTCATCGTGAAGGGTATGGGTGGTACGAATGGGATAACAAAAAATGGAAGCTGGTAAGTGAATCAAAGGTAATGGGATTACTGCAAAATTTCCGTTACTCCAATGAATGGTTAAATCTTAATGACAAAACCGTATTTGAAGATTTTAAAGGAGGTCTTAGTAAAAGCGAAGTCGAGTTTAACCGTAGTAACATTCTCGGTTTTAATAATGGCTACCTTGACACTGACACTAACGAATTTTTCCCCCATGAGAAAACCTATTACGTAACCTCAATTTTGCCCTTTGACTATAACCCCAAGGCAACCTGTGAAAGTTGGTTAAATTTCCTAAATCAATCCTTGGGTAACGATACCCAAAAAATTGAATATGCAAGGGCATGGATGCGATGGATTCTCACCCCCAAAAATAACAATAAATTTCCCATTGAGGCTACCCTTTGGATTGTTGGTCAACAGGGTACGGGCAAAGGTACCTTTCTTAATATCCTCAGTAACTTAGTCGGTGAGGAAAATTACGGCGTATTTACCCCCGAAGCGATCACCGATACTAATATGTTATTCGGGTTGGTTGACAAGAAACTTGCCATCAACCAAGACGTTACAGGATTTATTTCTAACATCGGCGTTTATAACCGTATCTGCTCTAACGAGTTGGTAAATGTTTGGAATAAATATCATAACCAATTTGCTACCCGTCTTAATACCGTGACCGTTTTGGCAATGAATAAACCCTTATCTTTTTCGGGTAATGGTAGCGAGGGCTTAAAAAGGCGGCTGCACGTTTTGACCTTTGACCGCCCCCCCGAAAATCCTGATTATGACCTCTCAGAAAAATTAGAGTCTGAGTTGTCAGGTATTTTTTCGTGGGTTTGGGGATTGTCATTGACTGACACTAAACAAAAGCTAAAATGGCGCGATACTCAAGCCACCGCAGAAATTTACGAATCTCAACTCACAGAATTATTATTCTTGCGTGAATCATTCCCCGATGGTTGTGGACACATCACCCCCAGTGACCTTTATCAACAATTTGCTGAGTGGTGTAAAAACAATGGCTACCAAGTCAGCAATTCTCAAAACTTTTATTTATCTCTCAAGAAAATTGAAGGCGTAGTAAAAGACAGAAATATGGAAGGAAGATTTTACACTATTCCCTCCATGGAAAATTACCATGATGATAGTTTCAAATCGGTGAAACCCTTGCAGAATATAGACCATGACGGGCATGACAGGTATGACACCCCCCCCATGACAGGTTCAAACCCTGATGATATAAAGGTTATGACGGGTATGACAGGTACAAACCAGAAGTTTTCGGAAGATAAAGAAAAAAATCAACCTACCAAAAAAACTCTCTTGGATCAACCTGTCATACCTGTCATGATCCAGACACAGCAAGGCTTAAGCCCTGTCATGAAACCTGACATGAACAAAAAACCCGTCATGGTTCAGTCACAACAAGGGTTACAGCCTTTTGAGTTAGTTTTATCTGAAGCCTTATTGCAAAAATTAGACATTATTGACAAAGACTTGTTACAAATCTTCAACAATGCAAAATCTGAGCGCGATATTTTTGATGGTCTAATTTCTGCATGGAAAAAAGAAGTAGATCGCCTCGGAAAAAATAAGCAATGGTCAAAATCTGAGTTTAAGAAGAAAACGGGATTAGACAACCCCATGGATGCTGATTATGTTCAGTGGTTAGACTTTATTAGTTATCTCAGAGAGTTAAAAAATACTCCCAAACCATCCCCCAAAAAGCCCGAAGTTAAAAAGACTAAAAAATTCATCCCTAAACCAGAAACCCCCGAAGTAAATTTAAGCGACGTATTACCCCATTTAGAACCCGGCACTGGTAAGCATAAACGTAATTATGTTTGCCCCTGTTGTGAAAAGGATTATTTATCGGTTAATCCGGGCAAGGGATATAAATGTTGGAATAAGGAAACCAATTGCGATACTAAGGAAATTTTTAAAGGGTTTGTAGAAATTCTCAAGGAACATGATCCGACTTGGCAACAATACGAACGTGACCTTGAGCAATGGAAGGAAGAAATTAATGGGGGTGGTGCTAATGCCTAGGGCGAAAAAAGGTACGATCGGGCTAGACTCCCGTAATGGCATTTTACGATTACGGCTACCCCGTCCATGGTTCAATGGCAAATTAAAATGGCTTAACTTAGGGTTCCCTGATACTCCAGAAAATAGATTGATTGCTCAGGCAAAAATAGGGTTAATGACAGCTGATTATATTTATGAGAAGTTCGATTTTACTCTTGAAAAATACCGCCTTGATACCGCCCCCCAAAAGGAACAAATATCAATGTTTGATATTTACTCCCAGTATGTGGACTTTAAAAAGCATTTGGTTAAGTCTTCATCGGTACATAATTTCACCACCACCCTCAACAAACTTAAGGAAATGCCTGATAACGTGATTAAAAATCCGTCTAACATCAGATCATGGTTAGTCGAACATAACACCCAAGAACAGGCACGGCGGGTACTTCAACGATTAACGACTGCTTATGATTGGGCCATTGAGCAAGGCATTTCGGAAGAGCCAAACCCTTTTAAAAAGTTCAAAAAGATTAAGAAGGTTAGTGATCCATCACCAGATCCCTTTACGGCGAATGAAAGAGATTTAATCCTTCAAACCTTTGAAGAAAAAGATCCTTATTTTGCCAACTTTGTTAAATTTCTATTTTTCACTGGTTGCCGTCCGTCCGAAGCCTGTGGATTACGATGGGAAAATGTGGACTTAGTAAATGGGAAAATTATTTTTTGTGAAGCCATTGTCATGGGTAAGCATCAAGAGGGTACAAAAACCGAGTCAAGCCGATCATTCCCTATCAACAATCAATTAAGGGATATTTTAGAATCTCAACCCCATGTTGGGGAAAATGTTTTCTTGAGTGAAAAAAAATGTAATATTGACTTGCATAATTTTACTGCCCGAAAATGGAAGCCGTTGATTAAATCTTTACCTATTCGTTATCGTGGTTGTTATCATTGCCGTCATACTTTTATTACGTTGTGCCTTGATGCTAGTGTACCCATCAAACAATTATCCAAATGGGTAGGAAATTCCCCTGAAATTATCCTTAAGCATTATGCAGGATTATCTAACATTCAAGTACCCGAACTATAAAAAAACAAAGCTATGCAGTGGACAAAATCTAATATTCCCCATTACAGTTCAGAGCGTGTAACAGTAGATCGAATTTACGATCCTAGCCCAATTCTTAAAAGGCATTTACGACATGAGCAAGTGATAAAAATAGATAATGAAATTGTTTGCTCAAAATCATATTATGAAGACGATGATTTTGCTTCTTGTTCAGAAGAACCGCCTAATTCCAAAGACCAATGGGAAGAATGGGTACAAACTTTATCTAGCGAATAAAGTGAGCAAGGGTCAATTGGTTAACAAACTGCTAACAAAAATAAGTAAGGCTATCTTGAAACACCTATAAAGTCGTTAAAGATTGACTGATAACAATTTGATAACAAATAACAGTCAATCTATTGATTTATAGTATTTTGGGGGAATTTAGTAAACCCTGAGAATGGGATTAAATGACCCCTTGAGGATGGCTCGAGGCAGATTTGAACTGCCGACCTTGGGCTTATGAGTCCCCTGCTCTAACCTACTGAGCTACCGAGCCTTATCTTATAACGGTTAACTATTATAACGAACTGTCATAGATAATTCAAGGAAAAATAAAAAATATTCTTCCCATTGAAGGTAAATCTTGAATAAAAATACTACTGAATTAATAACATAGTTAAACTTTTAAATCAAAAAAACCTCAACCTAACACCTAATACCCAACACCCTATATATTAACCATCCATCCATTCTGTGTGGAAAAATTCTCCACGGGGTTTATCGGTGCGCTCGTAGGTATGGGCTCCAAAATAATCCCTTTGGGCTTGGGTCAAATTCTGAGGTAATCTTTCACTGCGATAACTATCAAAATAATCGAGGGAAGCATTAAACGCAGGGGCTGGAATACCCATGGAAGTAGCCATCATCAACACATCTCGCCATGCCTGTTGACGGTCTAACATACTTTGTTTAAACTCAGGGGCAAGGAGTAAATTAGGTAAATCAGGATTATCAGAAAAAGCCTTATTAATTTTACCTAAAAATCCAGCCTTGATGATACAACCACCCTTCCAAATTCGGGCAACTTCGGGCAAATTAATATTAAAACCAAATTCCTCGGAAGCCTTAGCAATCAAAGCCATACCTTGGGCATAGGAACACATTTTGGAACAATACAGAGCATCCCTAACCTTGGGAATAAAACTCTCTACATCCCCTGTAAATTTAGAAGTAACTCCTTTCAATTCTTGAGAAGCCTTGACTCTTTCATCTTTAAACCCTGAAATTACCCTAGCATTTACCGCCGCATAGATGGTAGGAATGGGTACAGCCAATTCTAATGAACTTACCACAGTCCAGCGCCCCGTACCTTTTTGCCCAGCCGCATCCATGATTAAGTCGATGAGGTGTTTCCCTGTTTCGGGATCTTTTTTGGGAAAAATATCGGCGGTAATGTCGATGAGGAAAGAGTCTAATTCTTCAGTTTTATTCCACTCGGTAAAGACTTCGTGGAGTCTTTCGTTACTCAAACCTAAGCCATTTTTAAGTAAATCATAGGCTTCAGCAATCAGTTGCATATCGCCATATTCAATGCCATTATGTACCATTTTCACATAATGCCCAGCGCCCCCAGGTCCGATATAGGTGACGCAAGGGCCATCATCCACTTGGGCAGCAATCTTAGTTAAGATAGGCTCTAAATCTTGGTAGGCGGATTCGGTACCCCCAGGCATGAGGGAAGGACCATTAAGGGCGCCTTCTTCACCACCACTTACACCCATACCCATAAAGCCTAACCCAGTGGCTTCTAATTCTTTGGTACGTCTTTCGGTGTCTTCGTAGAGGGAGTTACCACCATCAATAATCATATCCCCTTCTTCGAGGAGGGGTTTTAGTTGTTGAATGACGGCATCTACAGGGCCTCCCGCTTTTACCATCACCAAGATTTTGCGAGGACGTTCGAGGGTTTTTACGAATTCTTCTAAGGAATAGGCCGCTTTTACGTCTTTATCTTTTGCCCTAGTGGCCATAAAGTTTTCTGTTTTGTCAGGGCTACGGTTATAAACGGCGACAGGAAAGCCCCTACTTTCTACGTTAAGAGCTAGGTTTTCGCCCATTACAGCTAGTCCAATGACTCCAAAGGTTCTTTTAGTCATAAAAATGTTTATGTTTTGTACTTATTACACTTTTAGGTTAGCTTGATATTTTGGTTTTGTTTCCGAAGATATTGTTAAAATTAGTTTTCACGGAATTAAGAGTGGATAGTTAATAATGGATAATTCCTAAGCCATAGCTCACCGATTCTGGTAAAATTTGAATCTTAGTTAATGTTCGGAGATGTCGATTTTACTGTGATTAAACTGATTAAAACTCCCCAAGAAGACCAACTGGTAATTGAGCATAATGGTGATGGTTTGAGGGGTACTATTTCTATCCCGGGGGATAAGTCCATTTCCCATCGTGCTTTGATGTTAGGGGCGATCGCCTCTGGACAAACTACCATCGAGGGATTATTATTAGGAGAAGATCCCCGTAGTACGGCGAAATGTTTTCAGGCCATGGGGGCAACCATATCAGAGTTAAACACAGAAAAGGTAATTGTTGAAGGTATTGGCGATAAAGGATTACAAGAACCCATAGACATCTTGGATGCAGGTAATTCAGGCACTACCATGCGCCTGATGTTGGGTTTATTGGCATCTCAACCTAACAAATTTTTCACCGTCACAGGGGATAACTCTTTACGCTCTCGCCCTATGTCTCGGGTGGTAAAACCTCTGCAAGAAATGGGAGCTTTAATCTATGGCAGACAAGACAACAAAAACGCTCCTTTGGCAGTCATCGGACAAAATTTAAAACCAATCCATTACCATTCCCCCATTGCCAGTGCGCAGGTAAAATCTTGTATTTTGTTGGCAGGGTTGATGAGTGAAGGCAAAACCACCGTTACCGAACCTGCTCTATCACGGGATCATAGCGAAAGGATGTTACGGGCTTTTGGGGCAAAATTGGACATCGATCCAAATACTAACAGCGTTACCATTGAGGGTAAAACCCCCCTTATGGGGCAAAAGGTAATTGTACCGGGGGATATAAGCTCGGCGGCCTTTTGGTTGGTGGCAGGGGCGATCGCACCTGATTCGGATTTATTAATTGAGAATGTGGGGATAAACCCTACCCGTGTGGGTATCTTGGAGGCTTTGCAGATGATGGGGGCTGATATTACCCTCGAAAACCAAAGGGAAGCAGCGGGGGAACCTGTGGCGGATTTACGGGTAAAATCGAGTAAATTAAAAGGATGTACCATCGAAGGCTCCATCATTCCCCGTCTCATTGACGAAGTACCTATTTTGGCAGTAGCCGCCTGTTTTGCCGAAGGAACGACAAAAATTAAAGATGCAGAAGAATTGAGGGTAAAAGAGAGCGATCGCCTTGCGGTAATGGCCTTAGAATTGGGTAAAATGGGTGCAAAAATTAGCGAATTTCCCGACGGTTTAGAGATCACAGGGGGAAATCCCCTCAATGGTGCTGATGTAGATAGTTTTACCGATCATCGTATTGCTATGAGCTTGGCGATCGCCGCTTTGATGGCCAAAGGACAAACCACCATCCATCGAGCCGAAGCAGCCTCTATCTCTTACCCTACCTTTGTAGATACCTTATTGGAGTTAACAACAAAATAAATTTTGTTCATCACGGTCAAATATATGAACTACATTAAGACTAAGTTAGATAATTTTTACCTAACTGACTATCGTAAAAGTTAGTTTTATTTAATAATAGACAAGGTCATCGAGAAGGTATATAAATAAATGCTAGAACAAGATTCCATGTTGATTGAAGAAATCGAAGCTAGGGAGATATTAGACTCCCGTGGGCGCCCCACCGTTGAAGCGGAAGTACGTTTAGAAAGTGGTGTAGTCGGTATGGCACAAGTGCCTAGTGGAGCCTCTACTGGTAGCTTTGAAGCCCACGAATTGAGAGATGGAGATCCTAATCGTTACGGTGGTAACGGGGTTTTAAAAGCCGTACGCAACATCAGAGAAAAAATTGCCCCCGAATTACTTGATATTGATGCTTTTGATCAAGTGGGCATCGATACGGCTATGATTAACCGTGATGGTTCCCCCAACAAGAAAAATTTGGGTGCTAATGCCATCCTCGCTGTATCTCTTGCCAATGCGAAAGCTGCCGCCCTTGAGTTACAAATACCTCTATACCGTTACTTGGGTGGCCCCTTGGCCAATGTTTTGCCTGTACCCATGATGAATGTTTTAAATGGTGGTTCCCATGCTGATAATAATGTGGACTTCCAAGAGTTTATGATTATGCCCGTGGGTGCGGAAACTTTCTCCGAGGCTCTGCGTTGGGGTGCAGAAATTTTTGCTTCCTTGAGCAAGGTTTTAAAGGAAAAAGGCTTACTCTCTGGGGTAGGTGATGAGGGGGGATACGCTCCCAATTTAGGCTCCAACCAAGAGGCTCTGGACTTGCTTCTACAGGCGATCGAGGTAGCTGGTTATAAGCCAGGGGAACAGGTTGCTTTGGCGATGGATGTGGCGGCCAGTGAGTTTTACAAAGACGGTCAATATGTTTATGATGGCTCTGCCCATTCCTCCGAAGAGTTTATCGATTATTTAGCGGATTTGGTGGGTAAATATCCAATTATTTCCATCGAGGATGCCCTACAGGAAGATGATTGGGATACTTGGAAAGTTTTGACTGATAGACTGGGTTCTAAAATTCAGTTGGTAGGGGATGATTTATTTGTAACCAATGCCACCCGTTTACAAAAGGGTATTGATTTGGGCATTGCCAATGCAATTTTGATCAAGTTAAATCAAATTGGTACCCTCAGCGAAACCTTAGAAACCATTCATTTGGCTACTCGTAAGGGTTATCGCTCTGTAATCAGTCACCGCTCTGGGGAAACCGAAGATACTACCATCGCTGATTTGGCGGTAGCTACCCGTGCAGGGCAAATAAAAACTGGTTCTCTTTGTCGTAGTGAAAGGGTTGCGAAATATAATCGTTTATTACGCATTGAGCATCAGTTAGGAGATAGGGCAGTATATGCTCCTAAAATTGGCTTAGGTCCTTGTTAGGATTTCTTGGTCTATGATCTGATATAGGTCTTTTATATCTCCAGAGTTATCAATAACTACATCTGCCCTTTTGAGTTTTTCTCTTAGGGGCATTTGACTGGTAATACGGGCGATCGCACTTTCTTTGGATAAACCATTACGCCTTTGTAACCGAGCCACCTGAGTTTCAAAATCGGCATACACTACCCAAATCTGCTCTACCAAATCAGTCATTTTTGCCTCAAACAAAAGAGGAATAGACAACACCATTATCGGTGCTTGAGACTCCCTAACCTCCCTTTCCATTTCTTGTCTAACGTAAGGATGAATTTGCCCTTCTAGCCACAACTTTTCCGACTCATCATTAAAAATAATCTCCCCTAACCTAGCCCGATTGATACTCACATCAGCCAACAATATTTCACTACCATATCGCTTCACAATCCTTTTATAGATAGGAGAATAAACCTTCACCGCCTCCCTAGCCAAAATATCCGCATCAATGACGGGAATTGCGTACTTATTTTGTAAATAATCCGATACCGTACTTTTGCCCGTGGCAATGCCCCCCGTCAAACCAATAATCATCATTAGTAATAAAAAAGCGTTTTAGTGAAAGTAATCAAAATCAATAAGCAGTAATGTAGGAGTTTTTATTATCAATTATCCATTCTCAATTATCAATTACTTTGAAGTTTTCATTTCCAAAGCACCCTTGGGATAAACAATACGTTTATGGTTAAACTGTTGCCAGACATTAATAAACACCTCGGCGATGATGGGTAACTCATCATAACGCAAACCACAATCATCCAATTGATGATCTCGCCAACGAGCCTTAAAAATCTTGTTAACCATTGCCATGGCTTGTTCAGGAGTAGCATCATTGAGTGATCGCAATGCCGCTTCACAACCATCTGCTAACATTACAATACCCGTCTCACGGGATTGAGGAATAGGGCCATCGTAACGGAAATTAGTCTCGTCAATGGCGATGTCTGGATTGTCTTCGGCTTGGGTTTTGGCTTGGTAATAGAAATAGGAGATTAATAAAGTGCCTTGATGTTCGGGAATAAAATTACGAATGGCTTGGGGCAAACCATGTCTTTTTGCCATCAAAATCCCTTCGCTAACGTGTTTTTTGATAATGTCAGCACTTTCCCAAGGGTCATTTATTTGATCATGTTTATTGTTACCACCCATTTGATTTTCAATAAACCCGAGGGGATCGTGCATTTTGCCAATGTCATGATAAAGTGTACCAGCCCTGACTAACTCCACATTACAATTTAACTTTCGAGCAGCAGCCTCCGCAAGGGAAGATACAAACATCGTATGTTGGAAAGTGCCGGGGGCTTCGGTAGCCAATCGTTTTAAAAGGGGGCGATTGGGGTTAGATAATTCCGCGAGACGAATGGGGGTGATAAGGTCAAAAAATCTTTCTAGGTAAGGGGAAATACCAAGGGCGATTACTCCATAGGTTAAGCCCACAGCACCATGCCAAAGCGTTCCAGGTATGACGGCATACCAAAGACTGCCGATGGTGGCAGTGGAGGCGACGGTGACGACAAAATAGACAGCCCCTTGGGTGAAACCTACCCCACCCCCCAAAAAGGCTAATTCTTCCCGAGAGCGTAGACGGGAGGCGATGATGGCGGCTAATATGGATGAGGCGTAGGAGGAAGCTAGATATTGCCATCCCAAAGTGCCTGTTTGAAATAGGGTTAACCCAGCGGTGAGACTGACATGGGCTACGGCCACCACGGGGCCATAAAAACTGCTCATTAAAAAGCCTACGGCGGGTAAGGAGTTGTACCCCACATCAAATAAACTGATTACGGGAACAGATATGCTAAGTAACCACCATAAAAATTGGTCCCTTCTTCTTAATCTTCTTTGGGTGCGTTTAGTGGCGATCGCCATAAATACCACCAAAGCCCCCCCTGTCAAAGCCCCAGAAGTTAGTACTCCCCCCCAATTAACACTACGGCGACTCAGCCCAAAATTGTCTAATAAAACAAAATCAGCTTGGGTAATTTGTTGTCCCTCATTAACAATCGTTTCATTGGCTTGAATAGTTACAACAATGGGCTCAATTTCTTCTGCCGCCCTTTCCGCCCTAACCCTTGTAGCTTCCTCATCGGTAATTAAATTAGTACGCAAATTAGAGCTAATCAAACTTACCAATGCCCCTTCTAGGGATGGGGAAAGACTACGATTAGATAAATGAGTTTGTACCGCTTCAATGCGGATAGCCTCGGGCAAACCGATGGGAATTCCTTGGGTAAGAATACGATTAGTAACTCTATTGACTAAATCTCGAACTTCTCTCCATTGTTGCTCACTCAAATCTAGAAATTCACGTTTATCAGCATCCGTTATCTCAGGAAAATCCGTCAGTAAACTTTGGGCAACCTGATAATTACTTCTGTGGATAGCTATTTGGTTAATTAAATTATCAAACTGTCCTTCATCAACCCTTTGTTGATAAGCGATTAACTGCTCTATGGCTTGTCCAAACAAAGAATTTGCCTCTGATAAAGTAGCCAAATTATCTGTGTTTTCAACAATATTGCGCCACTGTGTTTCATTGGTTGCCCTTAAATACTGTTGAATTTCTAAGGAAAGAATACCACTATCAATCTCAGGATTTGCTAATAAAATCTCCCTTGCCTGTTGGATTTTTTCTAGTCTCTCCCTAATGACACCTTTAATGGCATCTGTACTGCTTGAATCTTGTTTGAGGGTGGGTAATAAACCATTTCTTGTATTGCGGCGAAGTTCTTCTGTGGTTTGATAGTCTATAAAAGAGCCATCTTCGGGTGCGATGATGGTATTAGGGGCAATGGTACCTGCGGCTAATTCTGGTTGATTATAATAACGATAACTGATTACTCCTGTAATGGTAGTGACGGAAAGGAGAATCATGACGGGGGGGTGAACTTTACAGATAAATTTGAACCATTTTGGCTTAGTACCCATATTTTGATCTGTATCAGAGTATGATTGTTGGGGGTACTCCTGATGGCTTTGATTATTATAAGTTTGTTGCCATCTTTTCAAAGTCTGGCTAATAGACTGTAAAGTTTTCATATATAAAAGTTTGTGAAAGGCTAAGAAGATGAAGGCAATTATCCTTTGATTCTTTAGTTTTTTTTCTTTCTCTATTTTAGTGAATTATTTTTCCTATCTTATCGAAAAGGATTTATGCTTGAATTTGCTTTTGAAATGAATATATTTAATCATAATTGATTATTAATAAAAAACCCCATCAACGGAGGTAGGAATATCCCCCATGATAGAGTTTAATTTTTAACTAATTTTAAGAACTTATTAAGGCGGCACCCAGATTCGAACTGGGGGATGAAGGTTTTGCAGACCCTTGCCTTACCACTTGGCTATGCCGCCATTTTTTAGCCATTCATTATATTAACTTAAAATAAGTATAATGTGCAAGGAAAAATTATGTCTATGGAAATTGAACGCAAGTTTTTAGTTAATAAAGAGCTTTGGCAACCCCCTGATGATGGGGTGGTTTATCAACAGGGTTATATTTATACCCAAAATGGTAGCACCGTGAGGGTTCGCATTGCTGGTAATCTTGGTTTTCTTACCCTCAAGGGTCAAACAAAAGGAATCACTCGCCCTGAGTTTGAATACCCTATTCCCTTGGTTGATGCCCAGGAAATGTTACAAATTATGTGCGATCGCCCTTTAATCGAAAAAAAACGTTATAAAATCAAAATCAGAGAACTAATTTGGGAAATAGACGAATTTTTTGGCGATAATCAAGGCTTACTATTAGCAGAAGTAGAACTAACCTCAGAAAATCAAACCATCTCCTTACCCCCATGGATAGATAAGGAAGTAACCGAGGATTTACGCTACTATAATTCTAACCTTGTCAAAAATCCTTACAACAACGGTCAATGGACTACACACCCCGAGCAAAATAATCCATAAAACTTGTGAAAAGGTGCAACATCTAAGGTAATCTTTTTTAGGGAAATAAAAATAAATTATTGCTAGGAGAATACCATGGAACGCACTTTTTTAATGATTAAACCCGACGGAGTACAACGCAACCTCGTAGGAGAAGTAATCAAACGTTTAGAAAATAAAGGATTTACCCTCGTTGGCTTAAAACTAATGGCCGTATCCCAAGAATTAGCCGAAAAACATTACGATGTCCATAAAGAGCGCCCCTTCTTTGGTAGTTTAGTCGAATTCATCATTTCTTCCCCCGTGGTTGCCATGGTATGGGAAGGAGAAGGAGTAGTGGCTTCTGCCCGTAAAATTATCGGTGCCACTGATCCTTTAAGTGCTGAACCAGGTACCATTAGAGGAGACTATGGCGTTAATATCGGTAGAAACCTCATCCATGGCTCAGATGCCATTGAAACTGCCCAAAGAGAAATCAGCCTTTGGTTTAAAGAAGAAGAACTTTGCTCTTGGCAAAACACCATGAAACCTTGGCTTTCTGAATAATATATCATTTCCCCTCTCTCTTTACTTAAAAGTGAGGGGATTTTTTATTTTTTGGGAAGAATAAATATATATAAAACTATATTGATTAGTAAAGTTTGCTGTCAAAATATCAGCATAGTTTATTAATTTAGTGAAAATTTAGTAAAATATTAAATCAAGTTGATTCACGAGAAAAATGATTAAAAGAGAAGAATTAGAGGCTCAGATTCTTGAAAGACATAGTGAACTTCGATTAATTAATTTAACAAATCTCAAAAAACAAGAGCTTAACAACTTTTTAGAAAATGATCAATTTATTATTTCCAGGGAAAGTTTACTAAGAATTTTAGCAGAAAGAAATGAGAGAGCAGATATAAATAAAAAACTCAACAATGATAACTTTGGGCTAAGGGCAAAGGTTAAATCTATTACTAAAAATATGACTGATTGGTCAAAAAGTGAGATTGTCTTACAATTTAAAAATATTTTTGGAAAGGTTAAAAAGGAAGATGACACCCTTCTCAAAGAAATTGGTGCAGTATCCACAGAAACAGTAAAAGGAGATTTAGAAAAAGCTGAAAAAGTTGTTGATGATGCTCTCAAAATTGCTGAAGCATATAGAAAAAAATACGGAGATTCAAGAAACAAAGATATTGCATGAAAAAACAAAATAGCTTCGATAATTTAAACTATAGACAAGCTCAAAAGAGAAACTCCGAGCATTTTAATAACCTTCAAAAATCTGAACAAAAAATAGTAAGAGAAAAAGGTTATCGTAATGTGGGTTGGGAAAATGTTATTAAATCTTGGAAATTATTACAAGTCAACATGGTAAATAAACCCATTGACTTTGTTGATTTTGCTATTCAAAAAGCTGAAGAAAATTATGAAAAAGCAAAGGAAGGTGATGATTTGATAGAAGTCTTAAAATCAGGGAAAAAAGTAATTAGTGCTTTAAAAATGAAGTATCAATAAATAATATTTATCTGAAAACCTATGCTTATTGATTTGTATGAAAGTTACGAAGTAATATTGCAGGAATTATCGGAATTATTTTGTTTTGACTTTGAATTCGTGGAATATGGCTTAAACTTTAAAGGGCAAAAGCAAAAACGTTATAAAATTCATCAGATAAGTTTTGCTAGAAAGCAAGATTTAGATAATTTTATTGATGATGATAATAATAGTGGCACTGACTATGGCAGGGCTTCGGTATTGTATTCTTTATATGCCTGTGGTTATCTGGAGATTAGTGATATAGAATACCCCACCTATAAACACTGGAAATATAATCATGCAGACATGACAATTGATCATCAATTACCAAAAAAATGGTTTCCTCAATTAACTTTTGATTGTACCAATTGGAAGCCCATGAACCGAGAAAATAACCAAAAAAAAGGTGATGATTTTTTGCATGAGGGGGTGGAAAGATTGGAGATGTTATCTAATAGGTTACAGGATATTAAAAGTAAATATTTATAAACTGAAAATATGGTGTTGGTTAATCTATATATAGCAATTATCATGGTTACGGGGTACAAAATGATCCCCCTAAATCCCCCTTGATAAGGGGGACTTGAAAATCATAAATGTATCTCATAATTATAAAAAACGCTATATCATTTATTGTAGAAATTTAAAACCCTCATCAAATAATATATTTAATTAATAATTAATTACCTATTACCCATTATTTATCACTCATTCTTCATTCCCTATGGCTCATTCCCCATTCCCTATATAATTAGATAATCGATAATATTATGAGTAAGTTAGTATAAAATGCCTGATTTTCTATTAGAAATTGGAACAGAAGAATTACCCGCTAGTTTTGTGGATAGTGCGATCGCACAGTGGCAAGAAAAAATAAAAAATCATTTAGAATCAGAATATCTGCAACCTAAAAAAATCAATATATATGGCACTCCTAGACGTTTAGCCGTACTAATAGAAGGCATTGCTGATAAACAACTCGACAGAGAAGAAGAAATAAAAGGCCCCCCCGTTAGCGCCGCCTACAAGGATGGGCAACCCACCAAAGCCCTAGAAGGCTTTACCCGTAAGCAAGGAGTAAGTATGGATGAGGTGGAGGTAAAAACTACCCCCAAAGGAGACTTTATCTTTGTCAATAAAAAGTTTGTTGGTCAAAATACTCCAGAAATATTACAACAATTAATCCCTCAGTGGATAACGGGATTAGAGGGAAGAAGATTTATGCGTTGGGCTGATGGAGATTTGCGTTTTCCTCGCCCCATTCGTCATTTAGTGGCACTTTGGGATAAGGATATATTACCCCTCCAATTACCTAACGGTAACACAACAATTAAGGGCGATCGCTTTTCTACTGGACACAGAATTTTACATCCCGAAGAAATAACCATAGAGAATGCCAAAGACTATAAAACATCTTTAGAAAAAGCCTTTGTACAAGTAGATGTCAATGAAAGACATGAATCTATCAAAAAACAAATCCAAGAAATTGCCCAGAAAGTAGGGGGTAAAGCAGAAATCTATCCCGACTTACTCGCCGAGGTAACTAACCTTGTGGAATATCCTACCGCCATTCTAGGTAGTTTTGAGGCGGAATTTTTGCAACTTCCCCCCGAAGTAATTACCACCGTCATGGTGACACACCAACGTTACTTCCCCATCAAAGATGAAAAAGGAGCATTATTACCCTACTTTATCACCATCGGTAATGGAGATCCCCAAAAGTCCGACATCATCGCCACAGGTAACGCCAAGGTAATTAGGGCAAGACTTGCCGATGCTCAATTCTTCTACCAAGCCGATTGTGATGAGCATTTAGAAACTTATTTACCCCAACTAGAAAACGTCACCTTCCAAGAAGATTTAGGCACAATGTATGACAAGGTTAACCGCATCCTTGCCATTAGCCAACAAATTAGCGAACAATTAAACCTCGATGAGATTCAAAAAGCGGAAATTGAAAGCACTGCTTCTCTTTGTAAAGCCGATTTAGTTACCCAGATGGTATATGAGTTTCCCGAATTACAAGGGGTGATGGGGGAAAAATATGCCCTCGTCAGTGGAGAGTCGGCGGCGGTAGCAAAGGGAATTTTTGAACATTATTTACCCCGTAATGCTGATGATATTATGCCCCATACCCTCAATGGTCAAGTAGTGGGTATTAGCGATCGCCTCGACACCATTGTTAGTATAATTGGATTGGGTATGATACCATCGGGTTCTAGTGATCCTTTTGCCCTCAGAAGATCAGCAAATGGTATTATTAATATTGCATGGCACGGCAATTTATCCATTAATTTAACTCAATTAATAGAACAAGCCTGTAACGATTTCTTAGCAGGACATAATCAAGAATCTCCTCTACAAACTGTCACCGATTTTTTCTTACAACGGATTGAAACTTTACTCCAAGATGAGTTAAATATTGACTATGATTTGGTTAATGCTGTCTTGGGAGAAGGGGACGAAGAATATAAACAAAGGGCTTTAAGCAGTGTTTTAGATGTACGTAATCGTGCTTTATTTTTACAAGAAATTAGGAATAATGGTACTTTGGGCAATATTTACGAAACTGTAAATCGTTCTACAAAGTTGGCTAAAAAAGGAGGTTTAAATACTACAGAATTAGTTCCCGAAAATGTAGTTAATTCCATATTATTTGAGTCTAATTCCGAGGAAGAATTATATAAAGCTCTTGAAAAATTATTACCTATTTCTCAAAAAGCAAAAGCTAATAGTGATTATCATTTGTTAACCAATGCTTTAGTGGACATTGCCCCTACTATCAGTAACTTTTTTGATGGGGATGACAGTGTTTTGGTAATGGCAGAAGATGAGAGTGTTAAAGAAAATCGTCTTAATCTTTTAGGTTTATTACGCAACCATAGTCGTATTTTAGCCGATTTCGGTGCGATCGTTAAATAATTATATGATCCCCCCTAACTCCCCTTAATAAGGGGGAAGTTTAACTTAATTTTCAATCATTGAACCTCCTAAGAATATTTTCACTATTGTCCATTTCCTATTTCCTAACTAAACTAAAAATCATAGTTAAATTTACCAATGCAAGAAAAAATGAACCTTAAAGCACTTATATTCGATGTCGATGGCACCGTTGCCGAAACCGAAAGAGATGGTCATAGAGTAGCATTTAATCTTGCCTTTGATGAACTTAATTTGCCTTGGCAATGGGATGTAGATTTTTATGGCAAATTACTCAAAATTGGAGGAGGAAAAGAACGTTTTACCTACTATATAAATAACTATCAACAGGATTTTAAATTACCTGCTTCTCTCGATGAATTTATCTTAAATGTTCATAAAATAAAGAATCAATATTACGCCCAATTAGTGCAAGATAAAACCATTAAATTGCGTACTGGAGTAGCAAGATTGATGACGGAAGCCCATGAAAAAAATGTGCGCCTTGCGATCGCATCTACTTCGGCAGTTAAAAACGTAAAAGCTTTACTGGATGGAACTTGTAGTTCGGAAATAATTTCATGGATTGAAGTGATAGCCGCAGGGGATATGGTAGAAAACAAAAAACCCGCCCCCGATATATATGAATTAGCCCTCAAAAAATTAAACCTTTCCCCCCATGAATGTGTAACCATCGAAGATACTAACCAAGGCTTGGTAGCGGCCACCAGAGCAAATATAAAAGCAATTATTACTATTAATGACTATACCAAAGATGAAAATTTTGACTCTGCCATGGTAGTTTTGAATAGTTTAGGAGATGAAAAAAATCCTTGTAATGTTATTCAATATCAAGATGAAATATCGTCTTTAATTCCTCAATTAGATAAAAAATGTTTAACTATTGATTTGATTGATAATATATCAAGGTAGTTGGTAATGTGGCTTTTTGTGGAGAATAAATTGTACAAATTTTGTTTTTTATTTCATAACTGTAGTTTAGACTAAGAAAAAATTGTAAGAGAATAAGTAAGCTAACAAAGATTAGCTCAAAAACGCTATAAATGAATTTAATAATGGCTTAAAAGTTATTTTTTTGGTCTTTTTTTAGTCTTAGATAAACGCTTTTTAACCGTAGGATAAACTTTAGCTTTGTTTCTTTTTCGACCTTTAGGCCAGCCATGGGATTTTCCCCGACTTTTAGGAGAAAGGGTAGGACTTCCAATGTCCATCAATAATGAAGTCATAGACAGAGCCACTCTTCCGGGGTTAAATTCTGTTGAGGTTTTTGCCATGGCAGATGATATTCTTTGACTAAATCCTTGGATAACCATAACTGCCAAGTAATATTGACAATTAAATTGCTCCACCTTTGACAACTCTCAGGGGTGCGAAAATGGGGTAACGTCCAATGTAATCTTTGCTTGGCGAAACGATACCAGTGGTCCACACCAAATCGTCGGCTGTATTGAATCCAAATATTGGAAGAAGATAAAAATTGCTCTCCCACCCAGATTAACCACAGTGGGCGATGTAAAGCACCAGTTTTTTTCTGCTTCAATCGTTCAATTTTAAACAGGGTTAGCTTTTGTGAAGGGGCATTGTAGAAATGAAGTTCTTTCCATTTACTCATCCGTATTGTTCCTAGGGATGAGTCTTCCATTTCTAATATTTCATGGGCATGGGGAAAATGGTCACATTGATTTAATTTCAACTTTGCCCCATGTTTTTTCGGTCTGCCTCTACCGCTATAGGCTGAGGATTACCATAAAGACATAGATTAGAACGTACTCTAATCAACTTACTGATTTCAATATCTGCGGTTTGCTTAATAAATTTGCCATTGCCATACTCACAATCCAACACCACCAATTTCGGTTTATTTTCTGGCAATTTTCTACACACTTGCCTTAGTTGCCATGTTGCTTTACCCAGAGGATTTTCAAAGGATGTGATTCTTTCATGTCTTAAAGGTAATGCCCAACTTCCTTTCTCATTCAATGGTGGTAACCAAGCGATGGTGCTATATCCTTGTCCTATGACCGATGAATTGATGGATGACGAAGAATATTGATAACCTCTATCTTTCATGGTGGGACTATCTTCAAACTTCCACTGAGTATGATCTATACCTAGTAATGTATATTCTAAGGTGTCTATTTCTTGAATATATCGTTTCATCAATTTGTTGCTGTTCGGACGACAATCTTTTATGGCTTCATAGGTACTACACCATTGCCGATGGAAAAAAGGTGATAAAGAAAAATCTGCCAAACTACGAGCATTTTCCGTGGTCATAACACTATCCATCAATTGAAAAGTGGCATCTTTACCTTTGACTAACATTTCATAGGTGTCATGACGGAAATTTTCCAGTCTGCTATATTTGTTCATAGAGAGAAGATTTTATTTTTGCTTATTTATATTTTCTCTCTATTTTTCTTTTATGTCTTGTCCTTCCTTGCTCCACTTTCCATTTAGTCTAAACTACAGTCATAAAAAAGAATTTTAATTATATAAAAAATAAATATATTATTTTACTATAAGATAAAAAATATGCTTCTAGTAGGAGAAGTTTGTAAACAATTAAATATTAATAGTCAAACTATTTACTATTATGAGCGTATTGGTTTAATACCTAGTTTACAAAGAAATCAATCAGGTTATCGTATTTTCGACTCCGAAGATATAAAAATATTAAAGTTTATTCTTAAAGTAAAATCTCTTGGTTTAACCTTAGAAGAAATTAAGCAATTATTAGAACTAAAACAAGGGCGATCGCTCACCTGCCAAGCAGTATATAATCATTTAAAACAGAAAATAGACACAATTAACAAAAAGATTAATCAATTAGAGTCCATCAAACAAGAATTAATCCCCTTATTACAGGAATGCCAAACCAAAATTGATACCACTAACCCTAATCATCAGTGTGAAGTCCTGTAAACAATTATCAATTATCAATTATCACTGTACTTTAGACTAATTTGAACTGTAAGAAGCTATGATCCTTATACAGCAAGAATTTTGACTATTCTTATCCGTTTAATGTAAAAAATATAAAACATACGTCATATAAGGGTTTCAGCGTTTAAAATTAGATTTAGTCTAAACTCAAGTTATCAATTATCAATTAATTACCCCTTGACATTATACCTAGGTATAGACTTTAAGCTAAAGATAGTTAAAGCAAAATATAAGTCAAACTTAGGAAAATATGTTCAATAAAATTACTGAAAACCTTGCCATTGGTTCGATTACAGAAACTGAACAACTACAAAAAGTAAAACAGCAGGGGTATAACACCGTCATTGATTTATGCTCATCGGGGGAAGGAAATCAATTAGATAGTCAAACAATCACCGATATTGGCTTTCATCATGCAAATATCCCCGTTACCCCTCAAACCTTAAATCAAGATACCCTTAATCTTTTTATGGAAAAATTAGATAATTTACCTCAACCTAGTTATATTCGTTGTGCATCAGGATTAAGAGCAGGAGTTTTTACTCTTTTAACTTTAGCAAATAAAGAGAATTGGACAGAGGAAAAATATTTGGAAGAGTTTGAAAAATTAGACTTACCCAAAAAACAAATCATTATGGATTTTGCCCATAATTACTTTCAAAAATAAGGAGAAAAAACTATGTCTTTAAAATTAGAAATACTTGGTACTGGTTGCAAAAAATGTCACCAATTAGAAGCCAATGTTAAAACAGCCATTAATAAATTAAACTTTGAGGCAGAAATTTGCCACATCACAGATAGTGTTGAGATTGCTACCCGCGGAGTGATGACGACTCCTGCTTTGGCTGTTAATGGAAAAATTGTTAGTAAAGGTAAGGTATTGAGTGCGCAGGAGGTGGAGAAATTTTTATAAATTATTTTTGCTTATTTAGTCTTAACTAATTGATCTTATCTAATGAATAATAGGGGCTTAAAATCCCCTATCTAATTTTTTTTTAAAGCAAATTGCTACAGTTAACTGTATAGCTTTTATTTTGTTAAATCTTTTATAACAAACAAAGTATTTAATAACTATTAAAATATAAAAAGAGAATTTTAAATGTTTGATTTATTTTATCCTTTTGATTGGTTATCAACTCAAATAGTTACTAAATTATTTGGTTTGTCTGTTGATTCTCCCCTTGGTTCTAGCCTTCATTTTTTCTTTTATGATGTTCCTAAAGTATTAACTTTATTATTAGTAATTAGCTTTGTAGTTGGTACTTTACAAAGTTTTTTAGAAGCAGAAAAAGTTAGGGAATATTTAGAAGGAAAAAGAAAGTTAAGTGGTAACATTTTGGCGGCGATGTTGGGGGCTGTTACCCCTTTTTGTTCTTGTTCTGCGGTGCCTTTGTTTATCGGTTTTTTAAAGGCTGGAATTCCTTTGGGCATTACTTTTTCTTATCTAATTTCTGCTCCCATGGTGGATGCGGTGGCGGTATTCTTGTTGTTGGCGTTATTTGGTTTAAGGGTAACTTTAGTTTATGTAATTTTTGGAATTACTTTAGCTATTATTGCTGGTTATATTATCGGTGCTTTGAAGTTGGAAAAATGGGTAGAATCTTTCATTTGGGATTTACAAAAGTCCCATGAAAATGATGATTCTATGGATGATGTGGGCTATGATAATGATAGTAACATGACCTGGGGCGATCGCGCAGCGCCACTACGTGATCGCACCAAAATAGGTTGGTTTCAAGCTAGTGAAATCATTAAATCAGTGTGGCTGTATGTAGTGGTGGGTATTGGCATTGGAGCAGCCATTCACGGTTATTTACCCACAGAATTTATTAGCCAATGGATTGGGGAAAATAATCCTTTTGCGGTACTTTTGGCGGTGATATTCGGTGTACCTCTTTATACCAACGTGGCAGGGGTGTTACCCATCGCTTCCGTGTTAGTGGATAAAGGGATGCCCATTGGTACAGTGTTGGCTTTTACCATGGCAGTAACAGCGCTTTCCTTACCTCAAATGATTATTTTAAGGAAAGTTTTACGCCCAAAATTATTAGGTATTTTTATTGGTATAACTACCCTCGGAATCATTTTAGTGGGTTATTTATTCAACGGCTTTTTAGTAGTTTAACCATTAACTAAAACGAGAAAAAAAAGATATTACGGATTAGTTAAACATTTGCATAGAATAGAAAATCAAGCTATGGTAGAAATAGCAAGTAGTAATCTACAATCAAAATGGCCAGTATAACTTTTGAAAATGTCAGTAAACAATTTGATGATTTTACTGCGGTTAAAAACTTAAATTTAAGCATCGATGACGGTGAATTTTTGGTCTTTGTGGGCCCTTCTGGGTGTGGAAAAACAACATCCCTCCGTCTTTTGGCAGGGTTAGAAACCATTACATCAGGTCATCTATATTTAGATGATCGCATGGTAAACAAATTACCACCCAAAGAGCGTAACATCGCCATGGTGTTTCAATCCTACGCCCTCTATCCTCACCTGAGTGTATATGAAAACATGGCTTTTAGTCTGCAACTGCAGGGAAAAAGTAAAAGCGCCATTCAAAGAAGGGTAGAAACGGCCGCCGATCAATTAGGGATTGCCCATTTGCTAGAACGTAAGCCCAAAGAGCTTTCTGGCGGACAAAGGCAGAGGGTAGCAGTGGGAAGGGCGATCGTCCGTGAGCCATCGGTATTTTTAATGGATGAACCCCTATCGAACCTTGACGCAAAATTGAGAGTTCAAGCAAGGACAGAAATTTGTAAACTCCATGCAAAACTGCAAACAACCTTTGTTTATGTAACCCACGATCAGGTGGAAGCCATGACCATGGGAACGAGAATTGCGGTGATGAATCATGGTATTCTTCAACAAATTGATAGCCCAGAAAATCTTTATAATCATCCTCAAAATGTATTTGTCGCTGGATTTATTGGTAGTCCAGCGATGAATTTTTTTAGGGTAAATTTGATTAGAAAAGAGGCTCAATTATTTTTAGAAAATGAAGATTTTTCCCTGCCTATTCCTGAGTCTTTAACAACAAAATATGAGCAGTTTCCCCAAAAAGAATATATTTTTGGAATCCGTCCCGAAAGTATCCATGATCCTCAATATGAGGTAGCCGACATTATGCCCATTCCTGTCCAGGCTGAGGTTACAGTAAGGGAAATGATGGGTAATGAAATTATTCTCTATGTCAATACCATGGGTGGTGAAGAATTTGTGGCAAGGGTTGATCCGCGATCGCCCCTAAAAGCAGGAGACAAAATTAATCTCACTTTTGATATGAGTCATATTCACTTATTTGACACCGAAACTGAGGTTAATATCACTTTGTAAGGGAACAGGAAACGGGGAACAGTTTTATTAATTTTAAGGTTTATTGCTTCTTTAAGTTCCAAATATTTTCTACCGATATTAAACAATCCCTAATATATTTTTTCAAAAATTATTTTATCAATTTAGTTGAAAACTGTACTTTAGACTAATTTGAACTGTAAGAAGCTATGATCCTTATACAGCAAGAATTTTGACTATTCTTATCCGTTTAATGTAAAAAATATAAAACATACGTCATATAAGGGTTTCAGCGTTTAAAATTAGATTTAGTCTAAACTCAAGTGAAAAACTTTTAATTCACTCCCCCCCTTATTAAGGTAGGGGGGATCCAAACACTATCCAAAAAATGTTATGAAAATCTCGAAAATAACTCAGAAAATAATTATTTTTCTCAGTTTAATTTGCCTAACCGTGGCCTGTACCGTAAATGGGGATGATGAACCCCCAGAAGTAAGACTAATGGGAGTAATCATCGGCGAACAACAAGAAAAACTAGAACAAGCCCTAGAACCCTTTGAGCAGGAAACAGGTATTAACGTAGTTTACGAAGGTACAGACGCTTTCGCCACCCTTCTCCCCATCAGAGTAGATGGAGGTAATCCCCCCGACATCGCCATGTTTCCCCAACCCGGGTTAATGAGAGACTTTGCCAGAGAAGGAGAATTAATCTCCCTCGAAACTTTCATGTCCTTAGAAAATTTGATTGATGCCTACGGAGAAGATTGGGTAGGCCTAGGAGAAGTGGATGGAAATGTATATGGTTTATGGTATCGAGCTTCAGTTAAAAGTTTAGTGTGGTATCCTCCCACCAGTTTTGCTGAAAATGGTTACACTATCCCCCAAACATGGGAAGAAATGATTGCCCTCTCCGATCAAATAGTTGCCGAAGGCAAAAGACCATGGTGTTTAGGCATCGAAAGCGGTGACGCTACGGGGTGGGTTGGTACTGATTGGGTAGAAGATATTTTATTACGTAGTATCGGTGCCGAAGAGTATGATCAATGGGTGGATAACAAAATACCATTTAATGATCCGAGGGTACAAGAAGCCTTTGAAAAATTCGGGGAAATTGCTCTCCATGAAGAATATGTCAGGGGAGGACGAATTGGCGTACTTAGTACCCCCTTTGGAGATTCTATTAACCCTATGTTTGAAGAGCCACCCCGTTGTTATCTCCATCGTCAGGCGAACTTTATCGCCTCTTTTTTCCCCGATGATGTCACGTTAGGGGAGGATGTGGCAATCTTTCCCTTACCCCCCATCAATCCTGAACAGGGGCAACCTATCCTAGTGGCGGGGGATGCCTTTGCCATGTTTAATGATACCCCCGAAGCAAGGCAGTTGATGGAGTATTTAGCCTCTAAAGTTCCCCACGAGATATGGGCAGGGTTAGGAGGTTTTATTAGTCCTCAGAGACAGGTTAGCCTAGATGTCTATCCTGATGAACTTACCCGTCAAGTAGCGGAGATTTTGCAATCTGCCGATGTGGTACGTTTTGATGGTTCGGATATGATGCCCGGTGCCGTGGGTACGGGTACTTTTTGGACTGGTATGGTGGACTATCTAGGGGGCGCTGATTTGGATGGGGTTTTGGATTATATCGAGAATAGTTTTCCAGAGCTTTAGATCCCCCCCTGCCTTAATAAAGGGGGAGAATGAAATTCGTTAACAAGGGGCTTAAGCCCCTTGCCTCAATTAGAAAACTTGCCTTAAATTAGAGTATGTTCTTTAAATAAAAACCTAGTAACCCGTATATATTAGTCAACTGGTTTATTACGAAAATCATCTAACGGGGATTTGGGTACATCAGGAATAAACTCTAATGTAACTCTTACTTTTCCTTTTCTCCAAGATTTTCCCGGAACTAAAACCTCGTCTTCAACTCCTTTAGCCCATTGTCCATAATCATCATTGTAATCTTCCAGCAAAGTTTTACTAAAATCGCTAATTGTAAATGTCGTATGGGACATGACCCATTTATCGTCATCATTTTTCAATTTAACAACATCATCAGGGTTTAAGGGTTCACTAGCTTGATTCATAAATAAAATACCGTTATTCATCTTAATTACTTATGCTACAACGATTATTCACTGTTATTGTCGCAATCCTCCTCGGTTGTGGGGGGGTTATTGCCATATTTTATGCGCTCAATTACGCAGTCAATTTTTTACCACAAAAGTGGCGATCGCCAGTACTGCCATGGGTATATTTAGCCCCTGCTATTTTAGTATTGGGAGGCTTTTTGGTATTACCCACCATTAATACTTTTTATCTGAGTTTTTTTGATCGTCGGTCAGAAAATTTTGTTTTCTTGGACAACTACATCTTTTCCTTTACCGATAGAACAATGTTAATTGCCTTCCGCAATAATATTCTTTGGTTGGTATTGGTAACAGGGGTTAGTGTTGCCTTGGGTTTGGTGTTGGCGGTATTGATGGATAAAGTCAAGTACGAAAAATGGACTAAGGCTTTAATCTTTTTACCCATGGCCATCTCCTTTGTGGGTGCGAGTGTGATTTGGCGTTTTATCTATGCCTATCGCCCTGCTGATGAGGCTCAAATTGGTTTATTGAATGCCATCATCACTTTCCTAGGATTTGAGCCTGTGGGATGGCTAGTGGAACAAAGTGTTAATAATTTTGCCCTTATTGCCATCATGATTTGGTTGCAAACGGGGTTTTGTTTGGTCATTTTATCAGCGGCGGTGAAAGGTATTCCTAAGGATGTCATCGAGGCGGCGAAAATGGATGGAGCCAATGAATGGCAAATTTTTTGGAAAATTATTGTACCCATGATTAGTTCTACCATTACGGTGGTGGCTACTACGGTGGTGATTTTGGTGCTGAAGGTATTTGACATCGTTTTTGTAATGACGGGGGGAAATCAAGGCACGGAGGTAATTGCTAGTCGCATGATCAAAGAAACGTATAACTATCGTAATGTGGGGGTTGGCAGTGCGATCGCCGTTATCCTTTTACTCGCCATTATTCCCGTGATGGTAACAAATATTCAACGATTCAAAGAACAAGAAAGGCTCAGGTAATGAATGAATAATTGATAATTGAGAATGAATAATAAAGCACCATTCCCTATTGCCTTTCCTAACAAAAACACTTTTGTAGTAACAAATATTAGCTATTATGAAAAGAAGAAAGAAAAAAAGTAAAATGCAAAAATTTTGGGAAAAAACTCCCATTCATATTACCCTAGTAATAATTTCCCTCATTTGGACATTGCCTAGTATTGGTTTATTAATTAGCTCTTTTCGCTATCAAGATGACCTATTGAGGACTGGTTGGTGGACAGTATTTCAACATCCCTTCGATTTTACTCAATATCATTTGGGTAACTATATCACTGTATTAACCGCCGAGGGTATGGGAGACGCTTTTTTAAATAGTTTAACTATCTCTATCCCTGCTACTATCATCCCCATTGCGATCGCCTGTTTTGCCGCCTATGCCTTCGCTTGGATGAAATTTCCTGGGCGACAACTACTATTTATCATTGTGGTTGCCCTATTAGTAGTACCCTTACAAATGACCCTAATTCCCATTCTCAACGCCTACCGTATCTTTGGCATCTCAGGCTCATTTCTGGGGGTATGGTTAGCCCACACAGCCTATGGAATGCCCTTGGGTATATATCTACTTAGAAACTATATCGGTGCATTGCCCAAAGACTTAATCGAAGCGGCGGCAGTAGATGGTGCATCCCATCTTAAAATTTTTACCAAGATAATTGTACCTCTTTCAACCCCTGCGATCGCCTCTTTTGCCGTATTCCAATTTCTCTGGGTATGGAATGATTTATTAGTCGCCCTTGTCTATCTAGGAGGTACTCCTGATGTTGCCCCCGTTACCATCCAATTAAGTAATATGATAGGCTCTCGTGGTCAAGACTGGCACATTCTCACCGCTGGCGCATTTATTAGTATGATTATTCCTCTATTGGTGTTCTTTGCCCTACAAAAATACTTCGTCAGAGGTTTGTTAGCAGGTTCAGTCAAATCTTAGTAGTGTTGTAGATCGCTTTATTATCGATTAATTCAATAGTAAAGCATTAAAACCAGCTTGGATAAAATGACGATCAGAAGTTAAAGCATCTTTCAAATTGTGTTCATCCATAACCGAAAAAGAAATACAATCAATTAATCCCCATTGTTTATCTTGACGGGATTCAAACAACTTTAAAATGGCTTGAATAAATGCAGTATCGAGAAATATTTTATTCATCATCAATCTTATTTTTCGGTGTACCATAAAGATAGTGAGCGTGTTCTTCTGACCAATCTTCAGGCTCTTCAATAATTCCAGCCATTTCTTCCAAGGTATCCCAAGTATTTGATTTTTTTCTAACTTCTATGGTTGTCAAAATCATCTGTGCGATCGCTTTTTGCTCTGATTCTGACAACTTAGATACTTTATCAATTACGTCTTCGAGTTGTTTGATCATTATTTATTATTGAATTAATACTAACTATGTTAATAAACATAGCAATCCGTCTATCTTAATATTTTTAAACACTTCAAAAAACTTAACCTAATTCCTTGAGATTCCTAAGATAAGTTTAAATTCGCCCCCAAAATAGAAAAACTGCCATAAGATGCAAATTAACGACTTATTTGGGAGCAAATATGACAGCAACATTAGTAGATGATCAAGAAGTTGATGCCAAAAAAACATCTTTAAAAATAGCAATTCCCAGAGAAATTTACCCCAATGAATGTCGAGTTTCTGCCACCCCCGACACCGTCCAAAAATTGCAAAAACTCGGTTTTGAAGTGTTAGTAGAAACAGGGGCAGGGGAAAAAGCCAGTTTTGACGATCGCCTTTATACCTCTGCAGGATGTAAAATAGTTGAAAATAGAGAAAAATTGTGGCAAGAAGGAAACATAATTCTCAAAGTACGTCCTCCCGAACCAGAAGAAATAGAATTATTAACAGAAGATAAAACCCTCATCAGCTTTATATATCCGGCCCAAAACCCCGATTTGTTGGCACAACTAGCCGAAAAAAAAGCCACCGTATTCGCCATGGATGCAGTGCCTCGTATTAGTAGGGCTCAAAAATTAGACGCTCTTTCTAGTATGGCAAACATCGCTGGTTATCGTGCCGTCATCGAAGCCGCCAATAATTTTGGTAGATTTTTCACAGGGCAAATTACCGCCGCAGGAAAAGTACCCCCCGCCAAAGTCTTGGTAATTGGGGCTGGGGTGGCAGGATTAGCCGCTATTGGGGCTGCCAAAAGCCTTGGGGCAATAGTTAGGGTGTTTGATACCCGCTTGGTGGTAAAAGAGCAAATCGAGAGCCTTGGGGGAGAATTTTTGGAGATAGAATTTGCTGAAGATGGCTCTGGGGAAGGGGGTTACGCCAAAACCATGAGCAAGGAATTTATTGACGCAGAAATGGCTTTATTTGCCGAACAAGCGGAGGAAGTAGATATAATAATCACCACTGCCCTTATTCCCGGGAAACCTGCCCCCAAATTGATTACCGAGGAAATGGTGAAAACCATGCGCCAAGGTTCGGTAATTGTGGATTTGGCTGCCCAACAGGGGGGAAATTGTGAGGTGACAAAACCCAATGAAATCTATCAATATCATGGGGTGACAATTATTGGTTTGACAGATTTACCCAGTCGCATGGCGAGTCAATCTAGCCAGTTGTATGGTACTAATTTATGGCATTTGCTTAAGGATATGGGGGGTAATGATAAGTTTACAGTTAACCTTGAGGATGAAGTAATTCGGGGCGCATTAGTTACTTATCAAGGGGATGTGACTTTTCCCCCACCAAAAATTGCTCAACCTTCCCCTGCCACTGCCGTAAAATCTGAGGCGAAAATTGTTTCTTCTTCTGAAAAGCAACAGAAAAAGGGTGCTAGTGGTTTAGTGTGGCTGATACTAGGAATTGCCTGTTTAATAGGTATTGGTATCGGGGCGCCAACGTCTTTCCTATCCCATTTCACTGTGTTTATTTTGGCTTGTTTTGTGGGTTGGCAGGTGATTTGGAATGTTGCCCCTGCTTTACATACTCCTTTGATGAGTGTCACCAATGCCATCAGTGGCATTATTATCATCGGTGGTATGTTACAAATTTCTGGAGATATTTTTTCTCCTACTACTATTTTAGGGGCGATCGCAATTTTGGTGGGTACTATCAATATTTGTGGGGGATTTTTAGTAACTCAAAGAATGCTCAAAATGTTTAGACGAATTGATAATTGATAGGAGAATAAATGGTTAACTCAACAGAAAAATTAACTAATTTACAAGCAAAAATTAGGGAAATAAAAAAGGAAATAGAAGACAAATATCAAATTGAAGAACTAGGTTTATTTGGCTCTTATGTTAGGGGAGAAGAAACCGAAGACAGTGATATTGATATTCTAATTAAATTCCATTCCCATCATAATCTTGGCTTGTTTAAATATTGTGAATTACAAAATTTGTTGAGTGAAAAATTAGGAAAAAAAGTAGATTTGGTAATGAAAGATTCTATCAAAACTCACATAGGTAAATATATTTTAGATGAGGTTATTTATCTATGAAAAGAGAATTAAAAGACTATATTCTTGATATTCTCAATGCCATCAATAGTGTTGAAATGTTTACCAAGGAATATGATTTTGATTCTTTTTGTGAGGATGACAAAACTAAATTTGCTGTAATATATGCTATCCAAATTATTGGCGAAGCTAGTAACAAAATATCTATAGATTTACAAAATAAGTATCCTCAAATTCCTTGGAAAGATGTCAGAGGAATGCGTAATTTAATCGTTCACGAATATTTTGGGGTTAATTTGCTGGTTATTTGGAACACCATCAACAATGATTTACCTTCTTTAAAACCAATCATAGAAGATATGCTCGAAGATTTAACTACCTATTAACAAGAGGCTTAAGCCCCTTGATAAATCCATAATCCCTTACATCAAACAATTAACTTAATTAAACATACAAAATACATTGTAAAAATATGAATTCCAATTTGATTACCGTCGCTTATATCGGCGCTAGCTCCTTATTTATCCTCAGTCTGGCAGGATTATCTCAACAAGAAACCGCTAGAAAAGGTAATATATATGGCATCGCTGGAATGGCGATCGCATTTATCGCCACCGCATTCAGCCAACAAGTAAGCAACTATAGCCTTTTAATCGGCGCCATCATTCCCGCCGTCATCATCGGTGCAGTATTAGCTTCACGGGTAGCCATGACATCTATGCCCGAATTAGTGGCAATGCTCCATAGTTTTGTGGGTTTAGCCGCCGTATTGGTGGGCATCGGCAACTATCTACAACCCGAAACAGGGCTACTCCCTGCCGAAGAATTTATCCATCAAATCGAAATCTATGTAGGGGTATTCATCGGCGCCGTCACCTTCACAGGCTCAATTATCGCCTTTGGGAAATTACGCGCTATCATTAGTTCCAAACCTCTCATGTTACCAGCCCGACACTTTCTCAATCTTGGTATGTTGGGGGCGACTTTTTACTTAGGCTATAACTTTCTTAACACCGAAACAGGATTGCAACCCCTCCTCATCATGACAGGGATTGCTTGTTTACTAGGTATCCACCTTGTGGCAGGAATTGGCGGCGCTGATATGCCCGTGGTGATTTCCATGCTTAACAGTTATTCTGGATGGGCAGCCGCCGCCGCTGGTTTTATGTTAAATAATGACTTGTTAATTATTACAGGGGCTTTGGTGGGCAGTAGTGGTGCCATCCTCAGTTACATTATGTGTAAAGCCATGAATCGCTCGTTTATCAGTGTGATTCTCGGTGGTTTTGGGGAAGGTAATAGTAATAAAACTGCCTCTGGAGAAAAACAAGAGGTAGGAGAAGCGGTGGCAACTAACATCGATGAGGTGGCGGATATGTTAGTAGAAGCCAGAAGCGTTATTATTACCCCCGGTTATGGTATGGCAGTAGCCCAAGCCCAACATGGGGTATCAGAAATTACCAAAATTCTTAAAAGTCGTAAGGTAAATGTGCGTTTTGGTATTCATCCCGTGGCGGGGCGTTTACCAGGGCATATGAATGTACTATTAGCCGAAGCCAATGTTTCCTATGACATCGTTTTGGAAATGGATGAGATTAACGAAGATTTCCCCGAAACCGATTTAGTGTTAGTGATTGGGGCTAATGATACTGTTAATCCTAGCGCATTAGAAGACCCTCAAAGTGCGATCGCAGGTATGCCCGTATTAGAAGTCTGGAAAGCTCAAAATTGCGTAGTCATGAAGCGTAGTTTAGCCACAGGTTATGCAGGGGTAGATAATCCTTTATTTTATAAAGAAAATACCAAAATGCTTTTTGGTGATGCCAAAATTAACGTTGATTCTTTGTTGGTTGCCCTACGGGAAAAAACTGCTAAAAAAGGAAAAGTTTTAGTCTCTACATAGGGATTAATAAAAAAGTTTTTTAGTGAGGGGGGCAAGAGGTAGAAGGTAGGTTATCTATTTTCAATCATCCATAACCCTCACCTTCGATACTTCCAGTTTCTTATTCAGTGCCCCCTGTCTCAATCATGATTGCCAAAATTCCATCGCCCCTTCTGGTAATTGTGCTAGTAAATTATCAAAGGCTTCTTCATCTACGTGTCTTCTCAATGCTTTGGCAACATCTCTAATTGCTGTTTTTGTAGAAAAATTATGATCATTTCGCAGCAACTTTACTTCCTCTGTCATTTCCTCAAGACTTGCAAATGGCTTCTTTTCCTCATCCACATCCCAATCACTCACAAATAAAGCCCTTAGACAAATGGGTAAAACATGGGCAAATGCGATCGCATCTTTCGTGGAAAGCCGACGACGAAATACTTGAAAAACCCCCTGAGTCATAGTATATGTTACATGGGTACTCCAAAAACCTGCCGTATCCCGTGCATCCACAAGATAGTCGTAAAATTGGTCAGAAGCTCGTTGATATTCTGCTGGTACAGGCATATTACGTTTAACTTAACTCAACAATTTTTAAATTCACCAATAACATTCTCTCATGTACGGTAAAAACATAAGCTATCATAACTGACAGTGTCGAGAAAAAGAGGAAATAATGTACATTTTAATTGGTGGTGCAGGAATGACGGGCTTAGAATTGGCAAAAGCCCTACTAGCCATAAATCATACTGTAGCAGTTATAGACGCTGATCCTCTTGCTTGTCAATATGCCAGAGAAAAAATCGGGGTAATGGCTTTTGAAGGTAGTGCAGTAAATACCACCTTACTAATGGAAGCAGGTATCCGTAAAGCAACCTCCGTCATTGCTGCCCTGCGAGAAGACGCCTTAAATTTAGCCATGGTAACTCTCTCTAAACATTATGGAGTACCCCAAATTGTAGTGAGGATGAATGATAGTGATTTTTATGAGCCTTACCTTTTAGCCGGTGCTACCCATATCATTAGTACCACTCAACTAGCTATTAATCGGATGATAAATGCGATCGAATATCCCCAAGTCGATGCTATGATGCACTTTGAACAAGGACAAGTAGAGGTTGTAAAACTTTCTATTCCAGATCAATGTTATATTGTAGGTCGTAGTCTTGCCGAACTAGCACAAGACCCTCGTTTCCCAGCTGGAACCCTTATTATTGGTTATCAAGCTCACCCCCACGAAGATTTAATGATACCGAATGGTAATACTATCCTTGAAAAAGGATCAACTATCCTTGCGGTAACAAAACCAGACTTAGTCAGAAAAGTAATTGACTTTATCTCAATGTGTGCTTAATATTCGTCTTTTGTGACAAAAATACAAGAAAAAATAAGGGGTAAAAACCCCTTGTGTAATATTATTCATTGTTTAAGCAAAAGACTGATTTTGAGGATTTTTCCACCTACTTTGTAGTCTTTTAATAGATGAGTCAAGATATTGTTTTTTAGGATTAAATTGCTTATTATTTTTCTGGTTATAAGGAATGTTTTTATTAAGTAGGGCAGGGGTAGAGCTATAATCAAGTACATTATTTTCTACTTCTATTACATTCTCTTGATTTATCTTACTGATTAAGACTTCAAAATTAACCAAGTTACCGTTATCGTTAATTATTTTCTGTCTTGATTGACAATAAAAATAATTACAATAAACTTGATCAAGTTTTGTTGTTCTATCAATCACCCAATCCTCAATAGTTACTCCCGTTAAATCTGCTTTTGCAAAATCTGCACCCACAACATTAGCATTACTTAAATCTACATTAGTTAAATTACTCTGGACTAACTTTGCATCCATTAAATTAGCCTGAGTGAGATAAGAGTTACTTAAGTTAGTATTCTGCAAAATTGCTAATTTTAAATCTGTAGTTTAGACTAAATGTAGAGAGGAATGAGAAAAGAAAAGAGATAAAAGGAAAATAGAGAGAAAATATAAATAAGCAAAAATAAAATCTTCTCTCTATGAACAAATATAGCAGACTGGAAAATTTCCGTCATGACACCTATGAAATGTTAGTCAAAGGTAAAGATGCCACTTTTCAATTGATGGATAGTGTTATGACCACGGAAAATGCTCGTAGTTTGGCAGATTTTTCTTTATCACCTTTTTTCCATCGGCAATGGTGTAGTACCTATGAAGCCATAAAAGATTGTCGTCCGAACAGCAACAAATTGATGAAACGATATATTCAAGAAATAGACACCTTAGAATATACATTACTAGGTATAGATCATACTCAGTGGAAGTTTGAAGATAGTCCCACCATGAAAGATAGAGGTTATCAATATTCTTCGTCATCCATCAATTCATCGGTCATAGGACAAGGATATAGCACCATCGCTTGGTTACCACCATTGAATGAGAAAGGAAGTTGGGCATTACCTTTAAGACATGAAAGAATCACATCCTTTGAAAATCCTCTGGGTAAAGCAACATGGCAACTAAGGCAAGTGTGTAGAAAATTGCCAGAAAATAAACCGAAATTGGTGGTGTTGGATTGTGAGTATGGCAATGGCAAATTTATTAAGCAAACCGCAGATATTGAAATCAGTAAGTTGATTAGAGTACGTTCTAATCTATGTCTTTATGGTAATCCTCCAGCCTATAGCGGTAGAGGCAGACCGAAAAAACATGGGGCAAAGTTGAAATTAAATCAATGTGACCATTTTCCCCATGCCCATGAAATATTAGAAATGGAAGACTCATCCCTAGGAACAATACGGATGAGTAAATGGAAAGAACTTCATTTCTACAATGCCCCTTCACAAAAGCTAACCCTGTTTAAAATTGAACGATTGAAGCAGAAAAAAACTGGTGCTTTACATCGCCCACTGTGGTTAATCTGGGTGGGAGAGCAATTTTTATCTTCTTCCAATATTTGGATTCAATACAGCCGACGATTTGGTGTGGACCACTGGTATCGTTTCGCCAAGCAAAGATTACATTGGACGTTACCCCATTTTCGCACCCCTGAGAGTTGTCAAAGGTGGAGCAATTTAATTGTCAATATTACTTGGCAGTTATGGTTATCCAAGGATTTAGTCAAAGAATATCATCTGCCATGGCAAAAACCTCAACAGAATTTAACCCCCGGAAGAGTGGCTCTGTCTATGACTTCATTATTGATGGACATTGGAAGTCCTACCCTTTCTCCTAAAAGTCGAGGAAAATCCCATGGTTGGCCTAAAGGTCGAAAAAGAAATAAGGCTAAAGTCTATCCCATGGTTAAAAAGCGTTTATCCAAGACTAAAAAAAGACGAAAAAAATAACTTTTAAGCCATTATTAAATTCGTTTATCTTCTTTTTGAGCTAATCTTTGTTAGCTTACTTATTCTCTTACAATTTTTTCTTAGTCTAAACTACAGTTAAATTCGTTTTAATCAAATAACATTCCATCAACTTAGCCTTAGTAAGATTACTATGACTTAAATCAACTCCGCTAAAATCTGTGTTACTAATATGGCTTTTTTCTAAATTGATATTTGCCATATTAGCTTTACTAAAATTACTATTATCAATAATCGCTTCGGTTAAATTTGCTTCCTCAAAATTTGCATTACGACAATTAGCATTACTCAAATTAACACCAGCTAAATTTGCTCTTGATAAAATTGCCCAACTCAAATTAATATTCCTTAAATCTTGTTTTGTTAGATCAACTCCGCTTAAATTTGGGATAACATCGGGATTTTCTTTTCTCCATTGATTCCACTCAAAAATACTGTTAGAAAGGATTAGACTTGTTGGAGTATTCATGGTTTTAATATTTTCTTAAGATTTAGCTACATATTAAAAGATATTTATTGGTTTTGTTGTAATAGTCAATACATTTTTTCAAAAATCATAAATTAGACTTTATGCGATGTTCTAAAAATATATTATCAGTGTCAATAGACAAATAATATGTATTATTAAAGTATTTGTATTTACTTCAAAAAAGTGTAAAAGTAATCAAAAAATAAATTTATTTTCTAATAAATACATTAAATAGAATGCTTTCTCATTAAGGAAGATTATTTTTTAATAAATTATTTAGTATTACTATAAGTAAGTGGGCATAATTAAATCGATTTAGGCAAGGGGTTTAAATCCCTTGTTCATAAGAGTCTTAATAAAACAAGAGCTATAATTAATTTCGCCAACCTACTTACTATAAATAATAGTTTTAGCTGTGAATAAGAAAAAAGTGACAACTATAACTTTTATGTTGTATGTTTTTCAAGGTACAATTGCCTTACAAAAATAATCAGTAATAAAAAGAAAAATTATGGAATGGACATCAGAAGCAGAAGCAAAATTGAAAGAGATACCCTTTTTTGTACGCCCCGCAGCAAGGAAAAAGATTGAAAAGTTTGCCCAAGAAAATGGAGAAACAACTATTACCGTAGAAGTTTATCAACGGGCAAAAGCCAAGTTTAATTAGGCTGAGATTAAGAGTAGGTATAGCCGTAAATTAATAATTAACAATCAATTCTTAATGTATAAGAATCTAAAACAGGGTTGTTTTTTATGGATTGTCGATCATAATAAGGACAGAATCAGATTAAATAAAAGATGTATGGATAATTTACAATTGTGGCAACGTTATCAAGATTGGCTTTATTATCACGAAGGTTTGGGGCTTTATATTGATATAAGTCGCATGGGTTTTGATGATGATTTTTATAATAGTCTGCAACCCAAATTTGTTGATGCTTTTGATGCGGTACAGAAATTAGAACAAGGGGCGATCGCCAATCCCGACGAAAAAAGAATGGTAGGGCATTATTGGTTACGCAATGCAGACATAGCACCTAATCAAGAAATCAAAAAAGAAATTAACGATAGTTTAGCAAAAATAAAAGCATTTACCACAGATATTCACTCAGGCAAGATTACCACCCCCAACGGAGAAAAATTTACTGATTTACTATCTATTGGTATTGGAGGTTCAGCTTTAGGTCCTCAATTTGTATCTTCTGCCCTGACAGACACCCATCCTCCTTTAAAGATTCATTTCATTGATAACACAGATCCTGCAGGAATCGATCGCACTTTAGCCGAAATTGGAGACAAACTAAAAACTACCCTAGTGTTAGTAATTAGTAAATCTGGTGGCACCCCCGAAACCCGCAACGG
This sequence comes from Cyanobacterium sp. IPPAS B-1200, assembly GCF_001747005.2. Taxonomy (NCBI): domain Bacteria; kingdom Bacillati; phylum Cyanobacteriota; class Cyanophyceae; order Chroococcales; family Geminocystaceae; genus Cyanobacterium; species Cyanobacterium sp. IPPAS B-1200. Next base: position 2,606,459 of record NZ_CP182899.1, on the reverse strand, counting down.
GATGCTAGAAGCCAAAAAAGCCTACGAAACTAAAGGATTAAACTTTGCTGATTATGCTGTAGCTATTACCATGATGGATGATACCAGTAAATTATATAAAGTTGTTCAAGAAGAAAAATGGCTTAATTGTTTCGCCATGTTTGATTGGGTAGGGGGGCGCACCTCAGAATTATCCGCCGTGGGATTGTTACCTGCTGCCCTCGAAGGCATCGACATCCAAGCCATGTTAGACGGGGCAAGAGAAATGGATATGGCTACCCGTATCCCTGATGTGAAAAAGAATCCTGCAGCCCTCCTTGCCCTTGGTTGGTATTATGCAGGGAATGGTAAAGGGGAGAAAGACATGGTAATCTTACCCTACAAGGATAGTTTATTGTTGTTTAGCCGTTATTTACAACAGTTGGTGATGGAGTCTTTGGGTAAAGAAGAAGACTTGGACGGTAATAAGGTTTATCAGGGTATTGCTGTATATGGTAACAAAGGTTCAACGGATCAACACGCTTACGTACAACAGTTGAGGGAAGGGGTTGCTAATTTCTTTGTTACTTTTATTGAGGTATTAAAAGATAGGGCTGAAAATTCCTTGGAATTAGAGCCTAACATCACCAGTGGTGATTATCTCTCGGGCTTGTTACAGGGTACTAGAAAAGCTCTCTATGACAATGGTAGGGACTCCATTACAGTAACCATTAATGAAGTTACACCAAAAATGGTAGGTGCTTTAATTGCACTCTATGAAAGGGCTGTAAGTATTTACGCTTATCTAATTAATGTGAATGCCTATCATCAACCTGGGGTTGAGGCTGGTAAAAAGGCAGCTGCTTCTATTTTAGATTTACAAAGGAGAGTTTTAGAAGTAGTTAAAAGCTCTAATAATTCTTTGACAATTGCTGATATTGCTAATAAAGTTGATCCTCAAGAAGTAGAAGCTATTTATAAAATTTTACGCCATTTAGAAGCTAATAATAGAGGAATAATTCTTAAGGGCGATCGCAAAGGGAGCGGCTCCGCAGGACTCACTATACCTAGCCAATTAACAGTCAATTATCATCAGTAAATATAACCATTAAAGTTCCCTATTATGGGAACTTGACGAGATAATTTTGTTGTTCAAGTTTTCTGTAATGGGATCTAATATCGAAAAATAAATAAACTAGAAATAAATTATTTATGTAAAAAAATAGATGAAAAATATCATCAAAACAATATGGTTTTATATTAAATTTATCATTTTTTCTCCCCTATTAATTTCTTATTATTTGACCACAGAAAAAGAATTAATAAAACAGGATATAACAAAGTGGGTTGAATGCTTATCCATAGAAGCAAATAGCTCAAATGTTCAACTAATTCACCTACTTCAAAACGCTCCAGAATATCGTAACTTATATTACTTTCGTTTATCCAAAGGAAATTTATCCGCCAAAATAGCCATGTATATTTTGAAGATAATTTATCGTCCCTGTGGTTATTTTTTCCTAGACCAATCCTGTAATATTGGTGGGGGATTATTCATTCAACATGGATTTAGTACGATTATCATGGCAGACATAGGAGAAAACTGCTGGATAAACCAACAAGTAACCATCGGCTACAAAGATAAAACAGGCCGACCAAAAATTGGTAATAATGTCAGAATTACCGCTGGGGCAAAAGTATTCGGTAATATCGACATCGGTGATAACGTAGTAATCGGTGCCAATGCCGTAGTGACTAAAAACGTTCCCCCTAACTGTGTAGTGGTAGGAATACCAGCTTATATTATCAAAAAAGATGGGGAAAAAGTAAGACAAGAGTTAGTATAAAAATAATCAGCCATGAGTAACTATTTTGAAACAGAAATTATGCACGCATTATCAATTCCCACTTGGATAGTTCATGTTTCCAGTGTCATTGAATGGATTGTCGCTATTTGGTTTATCTGGCGTTATGCCGAAGTGACAGGGGAAGATAGTTGGCGTTGGTTGGCATGGGGTATGTTACCTGCATTAATTAGTGCCATGTGTGCGTGTACTTGGCATTTTTACGACAATCTTCCTAGTTTAGAGTGGTTGGTTACTATTCAAGCCTTAACCACCGTTATCGGCAACTGTACCCTTTGCTTAGGTGCTTGGAAAATTTGGAGTTTCGCCCGTACTACCGAGGAATAATAGACAATCTGTGCAGAAATTTGTTAACCCCAGCGCCCCTTAAAACAAATCAGACCATTACATTTTCTATTTTGAGATTTCCTGTAAAAAAATAGCCTCGAAAGAGCAATCGATAACTTAGACAAAATAATAACAGAGATCACAGAAAAATCTGAAAAATATCTGAAGATCCAACCATAATGAGTTAAGATCCTTAACATAGAAAATCTTAAATTACTATAAAAAAATTTTAACGGAGGCAATTTATGGCTTTAGTTCCTATGAGACTTCTGCTCGACCATGCAGCAGAAAATGGCTACGGCATCCCCGCATTCAACGTTAACAACCTAGAGCAAATTCTTTCTATCATGGAAGCAGCTCACGAAGCTGATAGTCCTGTAATTTTACAGGCTTCCCGTGGCGCTCGTAAATACGCTGGAGAAAACTTCCTTCGTCACCTAATTTTAGCAGCGGTAGAAACCTACCCTCATATTCCTGTTGCTATGCACCAAGACCATGGTAACAGCCCTGCAACCTGTTATTCTGCTATCCGTAATGGGTTTACCAGCGTTATGATGGACGGTTCTTTACAAGAAGATGCTAAAAGCCCTGCGACTTTTGAGTATAACGTTAATGTAACTGCAGAAGTTGTCAAAGTTGCTCACTCTGTAGGTGCTAGTGTAGAAGGAGAATTAGGTTGTTTAGGTTCTCTCGAAACTGGTATGGGTGAAGCAGAAGATGGTCATGGTTTTGAAGGAAAATTAGATCATTCTCAATTACTAACCGATCCTGAAGAGGCCGTGGAATTCGTAGAGCGCACTCAAGTTGACGCTTTAGCAGTTGCCATTGGTACCAGCCACGGTGCTTACAAATTTACCCGTAAGCCTACTGGGGAAATCCTAGCTATCAGCCGTATCGAAGAAATTCACGCTAAGTTACCTAACACCCACTTAGTAATGCACGGTTCTTCTTCTGTACCCCAAGAGTGGTTAGATATGATTAACGAATACGGTGGTAAAATTCCTGAAACCTATGGTGTACCTGTAGAGGAAATCCAAAAAGGTATTAAGAGTGGTGTTCGTAAGGTAAATATTGACACTGACAACCGTTTAGCTATTACTGCGGCAATCCGTGAAGCGGCAGCTAAAGATCCTTCTAACTTCGATCCTCGTCACTTCTTGAAACCTTCTATGAAGTACATGAAACAAGTATGTTTGGATCGTTATGAGCAATTCTGGACTGCTGGTAATGCAAGTAAAATCAAGCAAATTGGCTTAGATGAGTTTGCGGCTAAGTATGCTAAGGGTGAATTAAGTGCTACTACCAAGAAAACCGTAGCTGTATAGTTTTAACTCTGTAGTATAGTCTATGGGGAGCGATTCATTTCGCTCCTTTTTTTTGTGTTTCACTGTTTGACACTTGACGATCTCAGTTAAACTAAAAGATAGAGGTTTATTGTTATTTATTAATTGCGTAATGAGTGAAGAGAAGAATAAGACGGCTTTTATTGGTGGTTTGTTATTGGGGGGAAGTATAGGTGCGATCGCATCTATTTTTTTAGCTCCTAGAAGTGGTAAAGAAAATCGTCAAATCTTAAAAAAAACTGCCCAAGCCCTACCCGAAATGGCGGAAGATTTATCCTCTACCCTCAAAATTAATAGTAGTCGTCTGTCTGCCTCTGCTCTCGATGGTTGGGAAAATACTCTCACTCGGTTAAAAGTTGCGATCGCCGCAGGACTAGAAGCCAGTGAGGAAGAAACTAATCCCAACGAAACAGAAAAAGAAGAAGAAAAATAAACATCTATGAATAATCCCATCATCTGGTTAGGATTATCCTTTGCCCTAGTAGCCATTAGCCTCTGTGCCGTTTTAGTTGCCCTCATTCCCCTCGCTCAACAATTAAGCAATACAGCCCGTAGTGCTGAAAAACTAATCGATACCCTCAACCAAGAATTTCCCGATACCCTTGAATCCCTAAAAGCCACCAACCACGAAATTACAGAATTAACAGGGGAAGTAAAACAAGGAGTAAAAAGCGTTTCCTCCGTCACTCAACAAATAGACAATAATCTTACTCAAGCCAAAAAACAAGCTAAAAATGTGCAACTCAAAAGCCGAAGTTTTTGGACAGGGTTAAAAGTCGGATTTAACACATGGAAAAATTATTCATCTTTACCCCAAGACCAAGACTCTAGCCAAGAATAACGAAAAATGCTATCATATCTTATTGTTAGTTAGCGGGATGTGGCGCAGCTTGGTAGCGCACTTCGTTCGGGACGAAGGGGCCGCAGGTTCAAATCCTGTCATCCCGATGTACAGTTGTACAGTGCCAAATTATTTGTCATCGGTGACAGATTCTTGTCGTGATGCTACATTAAGTGACGTGACGACAAATTCTTGTCGTTGAACTGCCAGTGACAAATTATTGTCGTTTTTCTTCTGGAAATCAATATTCATTCTATGAATATCATTAGTTGCAATGTTTAACATTGTCCCGAACGAAGTGCGCCTTTCAATCTATCCTTACACGATTATATCGTATTTGATTCTTTGTTTAAAGAGGAGGACTACGAGATAGATTCCTTACTTTTAAACCCCACTGTTTTTAATTTTATGGACCTAAGTTTTTCTACTTATAATAGCTTTCTGGTCAATTATATCCGTCATTTCATCTAATTTACTGTTCGCTTTTTGTGGTGGATAACACGAATATTATCCACCGCATAAATAAACTACTTCATATCAGAAATAGCACCTTTAGCCATATTCGCAATAGCCTGATCCGTTGCTTTAGGTAACTGATAATAAGTACCCCCTGCGGTTTTTGCCAACTCCTTACCGAAGCCAGTGGAGACAAATTTTTTCTCTGTGTCAATGACCAACAACTTCATGCCCACACCTCGGATTTTAGCCGCAATTTCCAGCAATTCTGCCTTAATATCAGGCTTTTCCCCTTCAGGAATTTCATCACCCAAAGAACGAGCCAAGGGAATATTCCCCCGTCCATCGGTAATGGCGACAATAACTACTTGTCCAATATCCCCAGACATTTGAGCATTCACCCCCACATGAACCGCTTGGGTAAGGGCATGGGATAGGGGTGAACCACCGCCACAGGGCAGGGTTTCAAGACGTAAACGAGCGAGGGTAATCGAACGGGTGGGGGGTAACAATACGTCTGCCTGTTCTCCTCGGAAGGGAATCAAAGCCACCTGATCTCGGTTTTCGTAGGCTTCGGTCAACAGACGCATTACAGCACCCTTTGCCGATTGCATCCGATTAAGAGCCATAGAACCCGACGCATCCACCACAAAGACGATTAAAGCCCCTGCTTTTCTCGCCAGACGTTTTGACCTCAAATCGCTCTGTTCGACGATGACACGGCGATCTGGATAGCGTTCACGGCGACTTTTTTGGTAGGGTGCAGAAGCTCGGAGGGTCGCATCTACAGCGATGCGTCTTACTTTACCCTTGGGCAACATGGGCTTGATATAGCGTCCTCTGTCATCAGAAAAAATCATGTTACGAGCGCCCGACTTCCCTTGTCGTTGCATCTGTTGGGCAAAATAAAGCACACTGGGATCTAAAATTACCCCTTCCACATCAAAGACGAATTCTTCAGGGACTTGGGGAGCTTCCTGTTCGTCTTGATTATCATCTTCATTTTGTTTATCTTCTTCCTGCTCATCCTGATTATCCTCTTGCTCGTCTTCTCCTTCATCCCCTTGATCCTGAGATGGTGGTGGTGGCGGTGGGGGGGGTTGCATCTGGTCTTCGGGGGGTTGCTCCTGCATCACGGTGGAACGGGGTACAATGACCAACTCGACGGCTTTACGTAGATCATCAGCACTAACGTTATTTCTACCCTCAAGGGCGGCGGCAGCCATGGCTACTCGGACGGCAAAAATTTCGGCTCTATGTCCTTCTACTACTCCTCTAAGAGCTTCCTGCACTAAATATTTTACTTGTTCGGCACTGATCTGTACTTCTTTTATCCATTCCCTTGCCAAGATTATCTCGGTGCGTAGGGCATCCATATCTTCGTCATACTGTTGGAGGAATTTGATAGGGGAAGAAGCATAGTCGATAACTTGATCTACCGCTTGGACTCTTTCATCTAGGGCTAAGACTCCATCGGCACTAAGGGCGATCGCAATGCGGTCTAGTAAATGTTCTCTCAGGGTACCTTCTTCGGGGTTGTAGGTGGCAATGAGCAAAGGTTTACAAGGATGAGAAAAACTAATGCCCTCCCTCTCAATTTGGTTTCTGCCATCGGTTAACACCGTTAAAAGTTGGTTAGCAATTTGATCATCAAGAAGGTTTAATTCATCGATATATAAAACCCCTCGATGGGCTTTGGCAAGTAATCCTGGTTGAAATACTGGTTCACCCTGTTTTACCGATTCTTCCACATCCACCGAACCCAAAAGTCGATCTTCGGTGGCATTGAGGGGAATTTGCACAAAGGGTGCCGCTATTACTTCCGTAGGAATTTCTTCCCTAGGAGTGTCTCCATATTTTTCGAGGGTTTCGTTATCCCATTCCTCTCGATTATCAGGATTACAGTTAAAGCGACTGCCTTTGATCACTTCAATGGGGGGTAAAAGGGCATGAACTCCTCTCGCCATAACCGATTTGGCTGTACCTCGCTTACCTGCGATCGCCACTCCCCCCAAACCAGGATCAACGGCGGCCAAAAGCAAAGCCGTTTTGATGGCTTGTTGTCCGATAACTGCCGTTAAAGGAAAATTTATATCTTTAGTGGTTAATGTTGGCATTAATAATTAATATAGCTTTTTGAAATGGTCACTTTTAATGTATCAAACCTATATTCTACCGTACATTGTTGATTGACTCGATTTGTTGACTATCGAGCATCTAAACTCTGTTAATTATCTTTTTATAGAACCCATTTGGTATCTCAGGAAGCAGTGAGTCTTTTTAAAAGTAATCGAATAAAACATAGGTTGACTTTTTGGGTGGAGTTGAATAAGGTTCTTTCAAAGTTTTTGACCAAATTTTTACATCTTTCCATCCAAGCACCATTATCTTTCAATGATCCATCTTGCTTTGACTACCACAAATCCTTTTTTTCCTTCTGATTTTTTTTGTTCAGAAGAGATTTTGCTTGATTTTTCGATATGAATTTTCTTTCCCATTTGTGGATAAACTTTTTCTAATTCCCTGATGATAAAATCAGGATGATAACCCGAATCCACGAGGATTGTAATTTTATGAACATTCATGGGTTTGGCACGAAAATAATCTATGTTCTCACTCAACATCATGATTAATCCTCGATCATCGGAAATACTTGCCTTTGTACAATAGAGTTGTTGCGAAATAGTAGGAGATAGCTTTAATGTTGAATATTAAATAAAGTTAATGGGATTTTTCTTATTCCTGATTTTATTTTATGCTACTTCCAAATATAAATTCCATAATCCACAAGCTGTTACCATTAGTTTGTCATCAAATTCTGGCGTTCTATTTCTATAAACTGATGATACAGCATAGTATCTTTTTACCCCTGCAAAAGCGTTCTCACATCCTACTCTTTCCCTTGATAATTCTCTATTTTCCTCTTTTTGTTCCACCGTCAACTCTCCCCCTCTCGGTTTTTTTTGAGGTAAAAAGACATTATCATACATTTTTTGCACTCCTTGAAATCCCGAATCTGCTTGTACTTTCACCATATCTGGTATTCCCCCAATCAAGTCAAATTGATCATGGATTTTTTTATCATGAATTTTGCCATTACAGGTGGGTGTTAACTGTAATATCTTTTTTTCTGGGCTTACTACCGCTAGATTTTTACGGGTGTGTCTTTTCTTTTTTCCTGAGTAATTTTCTTTTTGTTTTTTCTTGTCTTGTGGTCGATTAATCGGTCTTTCCACCCCGTCAATCATCACTCTTTCCACATCGGGAAAATATTCCCTGAACTCTTGAATTGTGCTAATTTTCCTTTTTGGCAATACCTGTTTTTCATTTAATGTTTTTTCTAAAACCTCTTGTAGTTTATGACTCCATCGATAAGCTTGACTTCGGTCACAATCAAAGAGAATAGCAGCTAAATCAAATGTTGGATAACATTTTAAATAAAATAGAATATAGAAAAGTTTCTGCTCAATGGTTTTGAGATGAGATTTTCGACCTCCGCCAAAGCGTCTCTGACGAGAAGAGTCACTTTTTTGTGATAATGAAAGATAAACCGACTCAAAACTGACTAATAAATCATCAAATGCCTTGCGATTCAATCCTGTGGTGGCTCTGAGGAGTCGATCTTGATTAAGTATTTTGTCAATATTTAACATTCTACTTCTTTTTACTTAGTCAGTTTTCTCTATTATCTCCTATTTCGCAACAACTCTAATAAGTGAAAAAGGGAAAGCCAAGACTGTCTACTGCTAAATGTCTTTTTATACCATTGGTGAGTTTATAACCACAGAATCCTCTACTCTCTACCCCCGCATTACAAGTATTTTTCACTGCTTGAGAATCGATGATAATTAATCGAGTCCAAGTGGATTTTTTTTTACTTTTTCTCTTAATTGCTTGTGAAGTTCACACATCACTGTTTCAAAGACACCTTCTTTTTTCCAGTTTTTATAATGCCAATAAACGGTAGAATAAGGAGGTAAATCCTTTGGTAAATCAGACCAATTACAGCCATTTTTGAGTTGATAAAAGATACCATCCCAAATTTGTCTTTTAGACCACTTTGGTGGACAAGTTCTTTTTTTCTTTGGTAATAGAGGTTTAATTATTTCCCATTCTTGATCACTTAGACTGCTAGAGTAAGCCATTATTCCATTTATCAATTTGTTCCTCTCAATATTCTACTAGATACCAAATGGCTTCTATAAAATTTCTAGTTCAATACTGAGATTTGAGGAGATTTAGTCACTTGTCTAATGAATGCCACATTTGATAGTATACTTTCCATTCGACAAAATCCATATCGTCACCCAAAACTCCTTTTTTAAATTGTTCATAAAATTGCTCCGATGACATTTTGTATTGTTGCTCAATGTTGTCAATTTCTGTCAAAAAACGTTTCTCAGTGCAAAAATAAAGCTATTACTATAAGAACCTTCTTTAGAGATAAAAGTTAAAATTTGAAGTTGATTGAGTATCTTTTCTTGAGTAGCCATTGTTCTATTACATTTTTTAATTTTAAGTTAATTGAATTGCTATCTAGTTATCCGTATTTTAGCTACATTCATAATAATTTTGTGGAGTAATTATTTATGTTTAATAAATGAAAATTAGTGGGGAATGCATCACTCTAAGTTGTTAAAGGGGAAATAAACAATTAACAGCTACCCCTAAAAAATATAGTTATTTAAGTAAGTTTTCAGACAGTTTGGCTAGCTAAAACCCCTATTATATAAATCTTTTAAAATTTGGTAGTGTCTCATTTTTATCTGGAGTGACTATAACCCTCTTTTGTCACTTTCCGAGAGAAAAAGTGGCAAAAGAGGGTTATAATTAATCATGATTTGGCTAGGAATTGATCCAGGGTTGGCGATTATCGGTTGGGCTATATTGGAGGGCGATGATATGGTTAGTCCCTCTTTAGTCGATTATGGCATTATCGAAACGAGCAAAAAACAACCCACTGGGGAAAGGTTGCAAGAGATAGAAAGTGATTTTAATGATTTATTTCACGAGTTTAAGCCGAATCATGTGGCCATTGAAATGCCTTTTTTTAGTCGCCAAATCAAGGCAGCGGGGGGAGTATTACAGGCGTTGGGGGTAATTCATCTTGTGTGTTATCGAGAGGGAAATATCATCCCCAGTTTTTTACATCAATCAAGCTGGAAAGCTCATTTAGTCCATGGTAGAGCCACAAAGGAAGAAGTCGCGGAGGCTTTACAAAGTATTTTTGAGTTGGATTCTTTGCCCATTGATGATAGTGTAGATGCGATCGCCATTGGTTATGCTGCCTATTGTGGACTAGAAAATCAAATCAAATAACAACGTAACAAAACTTTACATAGCCAAACAAATTGACCCACATTCAAAGAGAGAAACTAGAATGTAGGTGGTTGTTCAAGGACAAAAGTACAATGGTTACATTACAAGAAAACCCTTTAAGAGCGGGTTTAAAACAAGCTAAAACTCCAGAGCCTCTTATTCTGACGATTTTTGGGGCTTCAGGAGATTTGACCCAAAGAAAGTTAGTACCGGCTCTGTATCAGTTAAAAAAAGAGGGTAGGTTGCCCGGAGAAATGACCATTGTGGGGGTTGCTAGACGGGAATGGAGTCATGATTATTTCCGTGAGCAAATGAAACAAGGTATCGAAGAATTTTCCGATGGCATCGCCAATGAAGAGTTATGGAACGATTTTGCGGAGGGTTTGTACTATTGTCCTGGCAATATGGACGAACCTGAAAGCTATTCCAAGTTAAAAGATTTTCTCGAAGAATTAGACACAAAAAGAGGAACTAGGGGAAACCGAGTTTTTTATCTCGCCGTATCACCCCAATTTTTTCCCCCAGCTATCAAACAGCTAGGCGCCGCAGGGATGTTAGATGATCCCATCAAGCATCGTTTGGTTATTGAAAAGCCCTTTGGCAAAGACTTGAGCAGTGCGCAAATACTAAACCGCATTGTGCAAAAAGTTTGTCGAGAGGAGCAAGTATATCGTATCGATCATTATCTTGGGAAAGAAACAGTACAAAATTTGATGGTATTTAGGTTTGCTAATGCCATTTTTGAGCCATTATGGAATCGTAATTTTGTCGATAATATCCAGATTACCGTAGCCGAAACCGTTGGGGTAGAAGAAAGGGCAGGTTATTATGAATCTGCAGGGGCGTTGCGAGATATGGTACAAAACCACCTCTTACAGTTATTTTGCCTTACCGCCATGGAAGCCCCCAATGGTATTAATGCCGATAGCATTAGGGGAGAAAAGGTGAAGGTTTTACAATCCACTCGATTAGCGGATGTTAAAAATTTAGAAAAAAGTGCCATTAGGGGACAATACACCCCAGGATGGATGAAGGGCAAACCTGTGCCGGGTTATCGAGAAGAAAATGGAGTTAATCCCGAATCTACTACTCCTACTTTTGTGGCACTTAAGTTAATGATTGATAATTGGCGTTGGCAGGGTGTCCCTTTTTATTTACGGACTGGAAAACGATTACCCAAAAAGGTTTCAGAAATTGCTATTCAATTTAAAAACGTACCTTTAACAATTTTTCCTTCGGCAGCCCACCAAACTAACCCCAATATTTTGGCCATGAGGATTCAACCTAATGAGGGAATTTCTCTCAGGTTTGAAGCGAAAGTACCGGGGGCAGAATTGCGCACTCGTACGGTGGATATGGACTTTAGTTATGGTTCATCTTTTGGGGTAGCCACCACTGATGCTTATCATCGTCTGTTGTTGGATTGTATGTTGGGAGATCAAACTTTGTTTACAAGGGCTGATGAAGTGGAGGAGGCTTGGCGTATTGTTACCCCTGCCCTGACGGCTTGGGATGCGCCTTCGGCTCCTGATTCTGTGCCTCTCTATGAAGCTGGTACATGGCAACCCCCCGAAGCGGAATTTTTACTTAACCGTGATGGTAGAAGATGGCGCCGTTTGTAGAGAAATTTTTTTTCTTTTTTTTGATGACCAATTATTATTAGCAATTATTGATTATGACTACTCCTTTAGTTTCTTTACAAGCTCCGAAAGATGTTGATCTCGATTATATTGACAGTGAGCTGAGGCAAATTTGGCAAACCTATACGGGGAATAGTGAAGGGTTGGCGGCCACTAGGGCTTCTACGTTCAGTTTTTTGGTTTATGAGCCTGAGCAAACTCAGCCCCTTTTGGCGGCTTTGGGCTTTTATACTGGGCCTGTGGATGGCATTGCTGGCCCTCGCACGACTTCGGCTATTAGGGGAGCGCAAAAGGAATATGGTTTTGAGGTGACGGGGGTTTCTAACTCTGATTTATTAGCACGGTTACAGCAGGAATACGAGACTATTGAGGCGGAGGGTAAGGTTAATTTACGAGATCAATCTATTCTCAAGCAGTATTCTCCTGATGGGGAGGGTGCTGGGATGGCCGATGCGATCGCCTCTGTAAACCCCTGTAGAATTATTACTTTATGCCCCACCACTGGGGAAGATAGGGGGGTTAAGGCTCAAGTATCTGCTTATTGTCCTGTTAATAAACGCTCTTCTACGAGTTTGATTTGTTGTGAATATATCAGCGTGACGGGGGTTTCTTCCGCCCTCGAGCGCATCGGCGGGGTGATTTCGGAGTTGATGATTCCTGATTTGCCTAAATACGTTTGGTGGAAGGCAGGAATTGATACTGATTATAGTTTATTTCAACGGTTACGCTCAGAGTGCGATCGGCTTATCATCGACTCTAGCACCTTTGTAGAGCCAACCGCAGAATTAGAACGTATCGCTCAATTTATTACCCAAGATACTCCTATCATCGACCTAAATTGGGCTAGAATCGCCCCATGGCAAGAGTTAACCGCCGAAGCCTTCGATCCCCCAGAGCGTCGTAGCGCCATTTGGGAAGTAGATGAGGTGACAGTGGACTACGAAAAAGGGAATAAAACCCAAGCACTGATGTATCTCGGATGGTTAGCCAGTCGTCTCAATTGGCAACCCGTAGCCTATAGTAACGAAACAGGGGACTATGACATCACCAAAATTAAGTTTCTTAGTTCTGAAGGCAAGGAAATTAATACAGAATTAGCAGGAATACCTCTAGCAGATTGGGGTGATATTTTAGGGGATTTAATCAGTTTAAAATTAAGTTCTACCAACCTACAAGCCGATTGCTGTACGGTATTATGCTCCAATACCACGGGCTGTATGCGCATGGAAGCAGGAGGGGGCGCCCAAGCCTGCCGTATTCAACAGGTAACATCTTTGGCAGATCAAGATACCGAACACCTTTTAAGTCAACAGTTACAAGGAGGGGGCAAGGATACTCTTTATCAAGAAAGTATGGATGTCACCGCTCAAATTTTGGCTTTGAGAAACTAAGATTAAGTCGGGACGTTTAACAAAACGTCCTTTCTGTTGATTTTCATAAGTATAAAAAATATTGATTTTGATGGATAAAGCTCAATTAGGTTCATTAACAGCGAAAGACGGTTTTCTAAATGAAGAAAATATTTGTGATAAATTTAATTCATGGTCTACCGACGAAGATGCCAAACAGTGGCTATCTATAATGGGCTATAGTCCACATGAAATAAGCCACATAAATGCTGTAAGAATTCCCGTTCAAGTTTCCCAGCAAAAAATACAAGAGCTAGGGTTATTATGTGAAAAATATGAGGATAGTACTAAACACAAAAAAGCTGATATACAGGTTCAGTTAAAAAGACAAATAGATGACAGTTTGTATATAGAAAATATTTCCCTTAAAAAATCTAATAAATCAGCGGGGTTTAATCAAATTGATAAACGTCCAGTTTCTACTTATAAAAGAATGTGGAACTTTGATAATGAAATAGAAATGTGGCTAAAATTGTTTACGGGAGAAAATTTGCCAAAAAACTTTGTTAACTCTAATCAATTGACATCGATAAAAGATCAACGAAGATTATTTTTTACAGAAATGCCAGATAGTATAGTGAACAAAATTGTTAATTTTTTTGAGCAACATAAGTTTGTAGTAATCAGTGACATAATAAAAGGTAGAGGCGGATTTAGTGCTAAATGGTTACTTGTAACGAGAAAAGACACGGAAAATCAGAATCAACTTGATTGGCTTTTACAAGACATTAATAAGGCTTGTATTTTTTTTGCTCAAGGAGAAGTAAAAATATCTCCAAAAGGTAGTTTATATATAGGACAAATAACCATGCAAAGAAAAGGTGGAACACCTGACCCCACTAGCTTACAATTCAAAATTAATCCTTTACAATTATTCAATGATTTCCATTAAAGAATTAAGATTTATCGATTTATTTGCAGGAATCGGTGGTTTTCATCAAGCCCTAAAAAATTATCAAACCCATTGTGTTTTTGCTTCAGAATGGGATAAATATTCTCAGGAAATATATTTAAAGAATTATGGTATTTTACCCCAAGGAGATATTACTAAAATACCTGAATCTGCCATACCTAGCCATGATTTGTTGTGTGCAGGTTTTCCTTGTCAAGCCTTCAGTATTTCTGGGAAGCAGTTAGGTTTTAACGATACGAGGGGAACTTTATTTTTTGATGTGGCTAGGATAATAAAATTTCATCAACCGAAATTTATCATCTTAGAAAATGTTAAAAATTTTGCCCGACATGATGATGGTAATACTTTACAAATAGTAGTTAACACTTTAGATGAAATAGGTTATAAAGTTTATTCTCAAGTGTTAAACTCTTCTTATTTTGGAGTACCTCAAAAAAGAGAAAGAATTTATATAGTTGCTTTTAGAAAAGATTTACAAATCAATAATTTTTACTTTCCAAATGGTCTTAATACACCAATTAAATTGATTGATTATTGTTTAGATGACAGTGAAATAAAAGAATTTGTAATTAATAGAAAAGATGTAAAGTTTAAAGAAAATATTAATATACTTCCAGATATTATGGGTAATTATCCTCAAAAACCGATCAGAATAGGTACGGTAAATAAAGGAGGACAAGGAGAAAGAATTTATCACCAAAATGGTCATGCCATTACCTTATCTGCTTATGGGGGAGGAGTCGGAGCAAAAACAGGTTTATATTTAATTAACAATAAAGTGAGGAAATTAGCACCGAGAGAGTGTGCTAGAATAATGGGTTTTCCTGATAATTTTATTGTCCATGAAAGAAAAAATATTGCTTATAAACAGTTTGGAAATAGTGTGGTAGTGAATGTAATTAAGGCAATTGTTGAGGAGATTTTTAGGGTTTATAATGCTTCTTTTATTGAATCTGTTTATCCAGAAAAAATAACAAACAATAAAGATTTAGCGTCCATTCTTTAATAAGTCAATAGCCGAAAACCTTTACGGACGTAGCATGCTACGTCCTCTACCTAACATTTGTCCCCATTAGCACTTAACGATAGGATTGTTTTACAGCTTGTGTTAAGGATAAAATCCGAGTTTAGGTAAGCCTAAATCTTCTGCCCATCCCATCATGAGATTCAGACATTGTACGGCTTGTCCCGCTTGTCCTTTGATAAGATTATCGATGGCAGACATAACGATAACTCTACCCGTACGAGGGTCAACTTCTATACCAATGTAACCTAAATTAGTGCCACAAGCCCATTTGGTTTGGGGATAAGTGCCATTAGGTAAAATTTTGACGAAGGGAGATGAACGATAAAAGGCATTATAAATGGTGATTAAGTCTTCTGTAACTAATCCTGGATCTCGTAAAGTGGCATAAACTGTGGAAAGAATACCCCTAACCATGGGAATTAGATGGGGTGTAAATTGAACTTTGACATCGCTACGGGCTAAATCTGAGCAAATTTGTTCTATTTCGGGGGTGTGCCTATGTTTGGCGACTCCATAAGCCCCTAGGGAGTTATCGACTTCGGCTAAGAGAAGACCAATTTTGCCTTGTCTGCCGCCCCCTGATGTGCCTGATTTGGCATCAATGATGATGGTTTCAGGAAGTATTAATCCTTGCTTAATAAGGGGAGAGAGGGCAAGTAAACTGGCGGTGGGGTAACATCCTGGGCAACCGATGAGGGAGCTATTTTTGATTTGGTCACGGTATAATTCTGGTAAGCCATAAACAGCAGTAGATGCGATCGCACTGTCATCCCTTTCTGTTTTATACCATGCGGTATAGGTATCGAGATCGGTAAAACGATAATCCGCCGATAAATCTAAAACCTTACAACCCTTCTCCACCAGCTTAGGGGCAAACTTACAAGCCAAGCCATTGGGTAAACCGAGAAACACCACCTCACAACGGGAAGCTATCTCATCCAAATCAATAGCCTCGACTTTATTTTTGATTAAATGACCTAAATGGGGATACAAATCAGCATAATCTTTTCCTGCACTACTATCTCCCCCCAAATAAACAATGTCTATCTCAGGATGTTCGGATAGTAGCTTAACCAACTGCACTCCACCATAACCAGAAGCACCGACAATTCCCACAGCAACTTTTTGCGACTCAGTCATAATCTTAATGATTTAATATATAATTCCCACTTTTGCAGAATTTTAGTACGAAAACACCACTTTTGAACGGGAATTTTCCTCAAATCATGACCAAATCTATTTTGCTCTGCATCAAATTATTTAGAGAGAATTGAGCCTTATTTATCAAATCTTAACGACTTCCTCATCTTTTTCCTATTCTTTTTAGGATAAAAAACTTGAGGATAACCCAGAGGCCGCACTTCTTGATTTTTTCTTTCCGCCTCCTTTTCCCTCACTTCTGTATAATCCAACCAATGAATGCAATCTACGGGGCAAGTATCCATGGCTTCTTGCACGATGTCTTCCTCATCACCATTTTGGTTATAAACCCGAGAGCGTCCAAAATTGTCCTCTATATAAAAAGTATTAGGGGCCACATGAACACAATTTTTACAACCGATACAAGTCACCTCATCCACATAAACACCCTTTTGACGAACACTGCCCCCCAACTCCGGCTCAAAACCACTTCTTTCAGGGTTATCACGCCAAATGCCCCCTAATTCAGGCTCAAAACCATTGTTTTCTGAAATATTTTGTTCATCAAACATAAAAAACCTCTACAAAAAATATAATGTGCGATCGCACGGCGCCAGCCTATGGCTGATAACACTGAACAAAGAAAGTGGGTAACATATTATCACCCACCATCATCAATTAAAAATTAACTCCAACGCTGTACCACCAGACGAATAGAGCCATCCTCATTTTTTTGTTGCTCAGTCACTGCAAAACCTTGTTGTGCAGACTCACTTAAAACAGTCTGTAAAGCATAATTTTGAGTCACACGCTGTAAAAAACCATCAACAGTCCAAGGCTGTTGCCAGTATTGTAAATCAGCTACCAACTCATAATGTTGACCATTCCAGCTAAAACCAATATCATAATTGTTTTCCTGTTCAATGACGAGATCAGCTTGGCTAGTTTGCCCCTGATAACCACGAACGGGTGAAGGGCCTTCTTTCCAGTCAATGTTGAGATCTTTGAGAGCAGATTTAAGGGAAGTTAGATTGCGGATTTGCGTTTTGATACTACTAAAGTGTGACATAAATTTATCCTGATACAGTAAATTAAAGATTTGGAAAAATGAGATTTATATATAAAAGTTTACCAATTTTGATTCTGAATTTGATTCTCAGTCTCTAAGTTTTGATTGTAATAGTCCGATGTTTTTTGATTAGAAACCACCACTCCCAACTGTTCCTCAATCGCCCTAGTAACTTCCTCACAAGACTTTCCGACGATTCCAGTAACCTTCTCCTTTACCCTACCATCAGGATAAATAATAAATTCTAAAGTTTCCATGGCCATAGACATCTATCCTCGCTATATTCAAAAAATTCTCAGAAACTCTGCTACAACTACAAACTACAAGTTCCCTCATTAACCATCATAATCAAATTAAAGATTGTTGCGTTATGCAAAATTAATGGGAATCTGGGAAAAATAAAATTAAGATTAACAGAAGACAATCATGGAAATATGGTGACATCATGAAAATCCCCCCCAAGCCCGACAACGAAAAAGAGCGCCTCAATGCCCTCCTCGCTTACGACATCTTGGATACAGAATTTGAAACAGTCTATGATGAATTAACCCAATTAGCATCCTCTATCTGCGAAACTCCCATCGCCCTCATCAGTCTTATCGACGAAAAAAGACAATGGTTTAAATCAAGAGTTGGATTAGATGCCAGAGAAACCAATCGAGACATCGCCTTTTGCAGTCATGCCATTTTACAAAAAGACCATGTTTTAGTGGTGGAGGATGCCACCAAAGATGAAAGGTTTGCGGATAATCCTTTAGTATTAAAAGATCCCTCCATTCGCTTCTATGCAGGAGCGCCCCTTATTACCCCCAATGGGTTTGCTTTAGGTACCTTATGCGCCATTGATACCAAACCCAAAACCTTAACTCCCGCACAGGAAAAAGCATTGCAAATTTTGGCAAAACAAGTCATTAGCCAATTAGAACTTCGATTATCCTTCAACAAATTACAAAATTACGCCACAGAATTAAGAAAAATTAATGCTGGAAAAGATCGCTTCTTTTCCATTATCGCCCATGACTTAAAATCCCCTTTTAATGCCATGTTGGGATTTGCTGATATTTTAACTAATGATGTAGATGATTTACCTCCAGAGCAAATTAAAGAAATTAGTTCTGATATTTACAATACAGGAAAAGCCACCCTGAAATTATTAGACAATCTCTTACAATGGTCCATGTTAGAAACAGGAAATCTATCTTGGCGCCCAAAAAGGCTATATCTTTACGGGGTGGTAGAAGATGTCTTAAATTTACTATATGGGCCAGCTTCTCTAAAAAAAATTACCTTAGTCAATGACATCAACTCAGAGATGAATGTTTATGGTGATTTAATCATGTTGGAGTCGGTACTTCAAAATATTGTTAATAACGCCATCAAATTTAGTCATACGGGAGATAAAATTACTATTTCCTGTACCCAAGAAGACAATCACCTAGTGCGCGTTACAGTAACGGACACAGGGGTAGGCATGACTCAAGAGCAAATCAACCGCTTATTCGACATGGAATATAGTGCTAGTAAATTAGGCACCGATGGGGAGAGGGGAACAGGATTAGGATTATTATTGTGTAAAGAGTTTGTCCATAGAAATGGTGGTTCTTTGAAAGTCACCTCTGAGCTAAATCAAGGCTCACAATTTAGTTTTACTATCCCTCAAATTTAACATGTTCTTTTGTATTATAAAAAGTTTTGTAATGTAGTATGTTTTCCTTTTCAAAAATAAATTAGCTTTATTACTAAAGTTAGAAAAGAGAGATAATTTTGTGGAGTGTAGTATTCGTTATCGTCCTGCCTTTGCAACTATTTTTGTGACGTTGCAACCGAGGGAAAAAATTACCGCCGAAGCAGGGGCAATGATTAGTATGGATGCAGGAATAACTATGAAAACTGAATTTTCAGGGGGATTTTTTCCTGCGTTGATGCGTAAGTTTTTTGGGGGAGAATCTTTATTTGTCAATGTTTTTCAGAATAACACCAGTATGCCTCAAACGGTAATTCTTTCCCAGTCGATGATTGGGGATATTGAACATAAAAAATTAAGCTCAAAACCTTTTTGTTTACAACCAGGTGCTTACATTGCCCATACCCCAGGGGCAAAAATGGGGGTGCGCTGGGCTGGTTTTTCCAGTTGGTTTGCGGGGGAAGGTTTATTCAAGTTGCAGTTTACTGGCAAGGGGCAGGTTTTATTTGGTTGTTATGGCGGTTTGACTCAAAGGGAGGTGAACGGTGATTTTGTAGTAGATAACAGTCATCTGGTTGCCTATGAGGGGGATGTAAAAATGAATATTGCTTTATCCGGTAATTTAATTTCTTCTATGACTTCTGGGGAGGGTTTTGTTAATAAAATTACGGGTAGGGGGACCATTTATCTTCAGTCTCGTAGTATTTCTGGTTTTGTGGGCTTTTTACGTCCTAAAGTTCGTTAATTTTTTTCTGATAATCCATTTTTTTATGAATATTGAAGTATTACAACAGCCCGACAGTGCGATCGCCAAGATAACCCTAGATGCCCAAGAAGAATTACTCGCCGAAGCAGGAAGCATGATTGCCATGAGTGATTTTATCAACGTCAGCACCACCCTCCGACAGGGTAAAGGGGGAGGTATTTTGGGGGGTTTAAAGAGAATGATGGCAGGGGAATCCCTATTTCTGAGCGTCTTTCGTTGCTACCAACCCAACGGAGAACTTTATCTTGCACCCCATCTCATGGGTGACATAGTCGTTTATGAAATGACAGGTAATGAGTTAGTGGTGCAGTCTGGCTCATATTTAGCCTGTGGCTCAGGGGTTGACATTGATTTGGGTTTTCAGGGGCTAAAGTCATTTTTCTCAGGAGAAGCACTGTTTTGGCTCAGTGTTAGCGGATATGGGCCTGTTATCCTCACCTCCTTTGGCGGAGTGTATGAAATAGATGTGGATGGTGAATATGTCGTAGATACGGGGCATATTGTCGCCTTTGAGAAAAGTTTGGATTTCAAAATTACCAAAGCTAGTTCTAGTTTACTAGGTTCATTTTTGGGAGGGGAAGGTTTAGTTTGTCGCTTTTATGGCAAAGGAAAATTGTATTGTCAAACCCATAGCCCCCTGACTTTAGGGAAAATTATTGGCACTCAGTTGCCACCACGATAAACAACGAAGTAATGATTTATGGATAGGTTGGCGAAATTTATGATGGTTTTATTGTACGAAGAGTCTTCTTATAAACCAGAAAGAAGGCAAGGGGAGATAAGGGCTAGGAGGGGCAAGGGGCTTAAGCCCCTTGTTATTCCTTAAGAATAAATAGATCACCAAAAAACTAAAAAAATAGAATAAAACGATGTTAAATAAATCAGCAATAAATTATCGTATTGAGCATAATCCAGCTTACGCTTTTTTAATCCTCAAATTACAAGCAAATCAGATGGTAATGGTAGAAGCAGGGGCTATGGCGGCCATGGATTCTTCCATTAAAATGAAGTCAAAAATGAAAGGAGGACTCGGTAAAAGTTTTAGTCGAATGTTGGGGGGAGAATCTTTATTTTTAAGTGAATTTACTGCTCAAAATCAATCAGGAGAATTGTATTTATCTCCTGGGGTGCCGGGGGATATTGGTCATTATTTATTAACAGGAAATAATAGCTTAGTGATACAATCATCGGATTTTGTGGCCTGTGCTTCTACGGTGGAAATTGATTCTCAGTTTCAAGGCTTTAAGGGTTTTTTTAGTGGGGAATCTTTGTTTTTGTTAAAGGCAACAGGGCAGGGTGATGTCTGGTTTAGTTCCTATGGTGCTATTTTGGAGGTGGATGTAAAAGGTAGTTATGTGGTAGATACAGGTTACATTGTGGCTTTTGAAGATACCCTTAACTATAATGTGGAGGTTATGGGGGGTTTATCTTTTCGTAATTTACGCACGGGTATATTAGGGGGTGAGGGTTTGGTATGTCGTTTTAGCGGCAATGGTAAATTGTGGATTCAGTCTCGTTGTCTTTATCCTTTGATGAATTTTCTTAATCCTTTCCGTCCTACAAAAAGCGATTAATTAATAAAAAAATATGCCTTATTCTTCTCCTATAAGCGATCGCACTTCGGAACCTAAAGCAAGACAAATCATTATTTTATTAATCATTTTTGGGAGTATTATTACTTTCTTTTTGTATGGTTTATTTTCTCTTGCTAATAATCTAGTTAATTTTATTCCTATCTCTGTAGAATCCAAAATAGGGTCTTTAGTAGTTCCTAGTTTTGAGAAAAAAAGTAAGTCAAATAACACCGAAAAACAACTAAATCAATTATTAGATAATATCGAACAAAAATTGTCTAATGATAGTCTTGAAAAAAGAGATTATCAAACTATTTATATTGCAGAAGATACAGTAAATGCGATCGCTCTTCCGGGAGATAAAATAGTAATTTATGAAGGACTACTAAAAGAAATAGAATCAGAAAATGAATTAGTAATGATTCTGAGCCATGAAATCGGACACTTTGCTAACCGAGATCATTTAAGAAGTATTGGTAATATTATTTTGATGAAAATGGTAATTAACTATTTTTTAGGAGGCTTTGAAATTTTGCAATCAGGGGCAGATTTAACTAACTTAGTAGTCAATGCCCAATATAGTCAAACTCAAGAAAAAAAAGCTGATATATTTGGGATAAATTTACTATACAAATATTATGGCCATGTCAATGGAGCAACAGATTTTTTTGAGCGTTTAGAGAAAGAAGAAAAAACACCAAAATTTACTCAATTTTTGTCTAGTCATCCTCTCCCTAGAAAAAGAGTTAAAAACTTAGAAAGATTAATAAAAGAAAATAATTATCCCTTAAAAGATAAAAAACTTCTGACTATTGATATTAGTTAAGGTGTGCTAAACAACTAGAAAAAACTATTAGTATATAAAAAAAATTAGACCATTCCTCATTCCCTATTCCCCATTCCCCACCTAAAATAGACACTATTAGCCATTGCTTGTAAGCAAACAAAACATAAAAATACTAATATGAATAAACTAAAAAAATTCTTTCAATGGTTAGCCATAGGACTTGTAGCGGTTACTCTGACGGTTATTAGTCGTAATGCAGCCATCGCTCAATCCGTCAGCCATTATACCGATTTAGAATACCCCACCCTTGCCGAAGTTGAACTACCAGAATACGATCGCCTTTCCTTGGATAACGGCATGGTAGTATATTTAATGGAAGATCATCGCCTTCCCCTTATTACAGGTAGTGCCATCTTGAGGACAGGGGATAAATTTGAGCCTAATGACAAAATAGGATTAGCCACCCTCACAGGGGATTTACTACGCACAGGGGGCACCACCAACCATAGTAGAAGCGAAATCGATACTATCCTCGAACAAAAAGCCGCCTCCATCGAGACATCCATCGGCACAAATTCGGGTAGCGCCAGTTTTAACACCCTTAGCTACGACTTAGAAGAAGTTTTCCCTTTATTTGCAGATATATTACGTAATCCTGCTTTTGAACAAAACTTTTTAGACTTTGAAAAAAATAATTTTAGAGGTGCTATTTCTCGCCGTAACGACAACCCCGGAAATGTAGTACAAAGGGAATTTAGAAAACTAATTTATGGTGATGATAGTCCTTTCGCCCGTACTATTGAATATAGTACATTGGAAAACATCTCACGGGAAGACATCGTTAGTTTTTATCGACAGCATATCCGCCCTGAAAATATTATCCTTGGTATTGTAGGAGATTTTGAACCCGAAAATATAAAAAACCTCCTCAACCAAACCCTCGGAGATTGGCAAGTTACTACTCCTGCACCTAATCAAGAGATTGCTACCCCTACCCAGTTAGCTTCTGCGGGATTATATTTAGTTGATCAACCCCAGTTAACCCAAAGTAATATTTTATTAGGACATATCGGCGGTAGATTAGATGACCCCAATTACCCCACTTTAACGGTTATTAACGGCGTTTTAAATGGTTTTGGGGGTAGATTACATAATGAGGTGCGATCGCGCCAAGGACTAGCTTATTCAGTGTATGGGGTATGGAGAGCAAATTATGATCATCCGGGACTGTTTTTAGCGGGAGGGCAAACCAACACCGAAAGCAGTGGGCAATTTATTCAAGCCCTAAGAGGAGAAATAGAAAAGTTGCGCACCGACGTTATTAGCCCAGAAGACTTAGAGTATGCCAAAAACTCTATTCTCAATTCCTTTGTCTTCCAATTCCAAAACCCTAATCAAATTCTTTCCCGTATTATGACCTATGAGTATTACGGCTATCCCCAAGATTTTATTTTTAACTACCAAAAAGCGGTTACTAATACTACCGCCCAACAGGTATTTAAATCTGCCCAAAACTACCTACAACCTGATAAATTTGTCACTTTAGTGGTGGGTAATGGCAATGAAGTTAGACAAACTTTAACCCCGTTAAATCAAGAAATTCAAACCGTTGATATTACTATTCCTCAACCTAGTAGTTAGATATTATCAAGCAATGCCTAATTCTTGTTTTAATAGTTGGATTGACTTTTCACCGATGTAGTTGTCACTACAAATTAGTTTGGGAGGGCGAATTAAGTCCTCCCGTAGAGCTAAAATCATTTTTTTGACAGCAACATAACTATGGTTATCGGAAATAATAGTATGGGCGCGACTGACTAAATTTTTGAGACGACGACTATCACTAGCTTGGGCGATAATAGCCTCAACTTCATTACCTCGTAAACTTTGTACCATCATTTCTGCTACTCGCAAAATACCCGTACTTAAACTAACTATTCCTAAACAGGAGTCTGGGGGTAGTTGTTTAATAATTTGTAATTCTTTGGCATAGTCACATATATCGATGGGAATAACTCGGATGGATTTTTGGGAAATAATGTCTAATACTTGAGAGACAAAATATCTACTGGTGACAACGGTGGCGGAGGTTTGTTTGAGAATAACTTTGCTTAATTCTTCGAGGGGAATTAGTTGAATGGGCATCATCAGCGCTTGTTGCAATTCTAAGACGATGAGTTTTCCTGCCCCAATGTCGGCGGAAGGCACGGTAACTAATACAAGGGCATTACAACTAAGTCGCCAGTCAATTTCTGTGGAAAATAGTTCTTTTATTTGATTGAGGTTTAATCCAGAAAGAATTAATTGATCTATATTCTGGCTAATAATCTTTTGAATTTCTGAGTATTTGGTGGGAAGGGTATTGTTTTTCTCGATGATACCTTCATTTCCTTGGGCTTTTACGTAAATACCTGAGCCGGTGAGGGATTCCACTAAACCTACTTTTTCTAGTTTTTGATAAACTTTGCTGATGGTGTTGCGATGTAATCCTGTGATTTGCCCTAGTTGACGGGTGCTAGGAAGTCGATGCCCGGGGGGATATTGCCTAGATGCGATCGCAAATTGGATTTGGTCAAATAGTTGTTGGGAGGGGGGAATTTCACTATCGGAGTGAATTTGAAAATAAACCATAATTGGTTCTTAGTTTTGGTGATGAATACCCAAAAATTGCCATAAAAAACGGGTTAGGCAAAAAAATAATTGATTAATATTTAACCATCATTATAATCGCTCTAACCCAATCTGGAAATCTATTTGCCACCCAAGATTTGTTTTTTCAAACCATTAAATTCGGCAAATAATTCTTCACGAGTAGAAGCCTTGAGTAAATAGCGGGTAGTAAACCATGCGGTATAACCCAAACCTACCAACTCGAGAATGGATGCTAGTAAAGGAATATTTCCAATGGCATCCAACACAGAAAGAGTGATATAAACTGTGATAGCTGCGGTAAGAATTAAGCCTACGGTGGTTAAAGGTTGTTTATACTCTCCAAAGAAGTTGCCTAATTGTTCAGGCACTTGAGATAGAAAGTCAACGGCTACATCAACCCATTCTTGCCAAGGTTGCTCTGCCCCGGAAGCTGGTTGACTCGCACTAATGATACCACCCATTTCGTTATCTACGTTATCTATCGTCTCTGCTGCTTTTGATTCGGTATCTTTATATTGAGATTCCATAATAATAATTCTCCCTGATTTTTATTTAAATGAAAAATGTTACAGTCAGAATAACCCAATTATTAAATTTACTGACTTTTGCTCATATTATCAAACACTTTTGCCAATTTTTGCTGAATTTCTTATGAATGATTAATGATTTTACCTTGTAAATGGGTCAAAACTCACAATCAATAAGGGATAATTAGTTTGTTGGGTGTTGAGTGTTTGTTTTTTTGTCAAAACTTTATTAATAATAAACTATTAGTTCATTTTTTATTTATTAGGTCAATTATTTATTCCCAATTTTTAACACTTTACTAGATTTGGCGGATTATTTTACTTTTTTTAGTTTCTTTGAAGTCAATCTTAATAACTGTTTACAAATCACATTTTTATGACTAAATCATCCTCTGAAACGGTATCCATCAAAAAACAACAAATTAAGGAAAACTCTCTTATTATTTTAGTAGGGTTAATCTTGGCGATCGCCATTAGAATATTTATAGCAGAACCCCGTTATATTCCCTCAGAATCAATGATACCAACTTTGGAGACGGGCGATCGTATCGTAGTCGAAAAAGTATCCTACAAATTTACCCCTCCCCATGCTCAAGACATCGTCGTATTTACCCCCCCACCCCAGCTACAAATCCTTGGATACGATTCTAGTCAAGCCTTTATCAAACGTATCATCGCCACCGCAGGAGACATAGTAGAAGTCAGAAATGGACAAGTATATGTCAATAATATTCCTCAAAAAGAAGACTACATCTTAGAAGCCCTTAACTATACCCTAAAGCCAATCACAGTACCAGAGAGAAGTTTGTTTGTCATGGGTGACAACCGCAACAACAGCAACGACTCTCACCTCTGGGGATTTTTACCCCAAGACTACGTTATCGGCAAAGCCATTTTCCGCTTTTACCCTTTTTCTAATATCGGCAAGATTTAAGAATAATTGATAATTGACAGTTAATAGATACGGTTAGTTGATTTAATTAATGATGATTTTTGAATGGAATGAGGACAAGGCGAGATCGAATTTATCCAAACATGGAATATCATTTGATGAAGCAAAAACAGTTTTCGATGATCCACTATACATTGATTTTTTTGATCCTGATCATTCCACACAAGAAAACCGTTACATCATAATAGGGGAATCTTTAACGGGAAAAATACTCTTAGTTTCTTATACTGAAAGAAAGAATAAAATAAGAATTATCAGTTGTCGAAAAGCAACTAAAAATGAAAAACTAGCTTATCAAGAGGGCTGAGACTATGAATGATGAACTAAGACAAGAATATAACTTGAGATCATTACAAATCAGAAAAGTTGGAGAAAAAAGAAAAGTTGGTGAAAATATAGTTAAGTTAGACTCTGATGTGGCAAAAGTTTTTTCTACTTCCGAGTCTGTGAATGAAGCATTAAGGTTTTTAATCAAAATCACCAAAGAAAATCAACTCACATAATCTAAGTACTTCAAAATCGTAAAATATCAACCCCAGAGGTCATTAATATGATGCCTCTTTTTTTTATCACATAGCAATTATGAAAAGATTATGATAAACTTTTAAAATATGATTATGAAAAGATTATGATAAAAAATGTTTAAAAAAATAGCCAAGATAAAAATAATTGCTCTAACCATTTTTACCATTACCGCCTGCGGTGCAACGGAAGTAACCAATAATCAAAACTCCTCCGATGATAGATTAAATGTAGTTACCACTACCACCATTATTGCCAACCTCACAGAAGAAATTGGTGGAGAAAAAATTAACCATACAGGTATATTACCACGAGGATCTGACCCCCATGTGTACGAACCTGTACCCCAAGATAATATCACCCTCGAAAATGCTGACTTAGTAATTTATAATGGCTATGATTTAGAACCAAATCTTATTAGACTAATTAATTCATCAGGGCTAAATGCTAAAACCCTAGCCGTGGGAGAATTAGTACCCCCCCTCGATTTTGAAGAAGAAGGTCAAATGGTGCCAGATCCCCATGTGTGGGGTAATGTAGAAAATGTAATTATCATGGTGGAAGGTATCCGAGATAAATTAGTTGAGTTAAAACCCGATGGGCAGGAAATTTTTAGTGAGAATGCGGAAACTTTAATCCAAGAATTACAAGAGTTACATATCTGGATACAAGAGCAAATTGACACAATTCCTCCTTCCCAAAGGCAATTGATTACTACCCATGATGCTTTTCAATATTATGGAGTAACTTACGGTTTGGAGATACCTGGCACTCTCATAGGCATTAGTACTGAGGAACAACCGAGCGCCCAAACGGTGCGTGATTTGGTGGAAACCATTAGAATAAAAGGGGTACGGGCTATTTTTGCAGAGACGACTATCAATCCTACACTTATTGAAACCGTTGCCCAAGAGGCTGGTATTGAGGTGGCACCTACTGAGCTTTATTCTGATTCCCTTGGAGCGGAGAATAGCCCCGCTAGTACTTATATTGGTATGATGAGAGCTAATACTGAAACTATTGTTAATGCTTTGAGTAATTAGGTTGTGGGAAGATGAGGTAATGGAGTGAGGCAAAATAAAGAAGCAAAATAAATTAAATTAATTATTAAATATGAACGATGGTAAAAATAGTTAAAAGGCGATCGCACGGTATCCAGAAAGTATATGATATAGGAGTAGGAAAAGATCATAATTTTTTACTCCAAAATGGCTTGGTAGCTTCTAATTGTTTTAATAAGTCTCACTCCACTGCCTACGCTTATGTGACTTATCAAACAGCATATTTAAAGGCAAATTATCCTGTCGAATATATGTCTGCTCTGATGAGTGCTAGTAGTGATAATCAGGAAAAAGTAGAAAAATATAGGGAAAATTGTTTAAAAATGGGGATAGATGTTTTATCTCCTAATATTAATTTCTCACAAAAAGAGTTTACTCCCCAAGGGGAAAAAATAATTTTTGGACTATCTGCCATTAAAAACTTGGGCGAAAATGCGATCGATAACATCCTCGAAGCAAGGGAAGAAGCAGGGGGAATATTTGAAGATATTGGTGACTTTATGGCTCGGATTAATCTTAAAACAGTCAACAAAAGAGCCTTAGAAACCTTAGTATATGCAGGGGCTTTTGATACTATTCATGACAATCGTAAGCAATTATTAGAAGGTTTAGAACTATTAATCAGTTGGTCCCAAAAAAGACATCAAGAAAAAGAAAGCGGACAGTTAAATATGCTTGATTTACTATCAGCTACCCCAGAAGATAACTCGAATCAAGTTGTTTATGCCAATGCTCCCCAACTACCTAAAATTGAAGATTTTACTCCCCAAGAAAAGTTAAAATCAGAGAAAGAATATCTAGGTTTTTATGTATCTGAACATCCTCTAAAACCCTTTGTGGATTCAGCGAAAATACTTGCCCCTATTAATATTAGTGATTTGGGTCAACAAAAATCAAGGACAAAAATCTGTGTGGTGGCAATGCTCACCATGATTAAGCCTCACATCGACAAAAATGGTAATACTATGGCATTTTTAACCGCTGAAGATATTTCAGGACAGGTAGATGCGATCGTTTTTGCTAGTACCTATAATGAAGTAAAAAATCAACTCAGGGAAGATACTCCTGTAATTATTTGGGGTAAAGCAGATAAGAATAAAAAAGATGATAAACCACAAATGATAGTAGATTATATAGAAGTAATTGAACAGGTCAAAATGGTATTAATTAGCCTGAATTTTAATCAAGCTGATGAACCTAAACTGCAAGGAAAATTAAAAAGTATTTTACAAGAACAATCAGGAGAAAAAAATAAAGCAAAAATACCCGTTTTTGCACTACTTCATGATTTACAAGAACGAATTTTTATCCGCTTGGGTAATAACTATTGGGTTCAAAATGCAGAAAACACAGTCAATGCCCTCAAAAATGCGGGATTTAATGCTTACACTCAATCTTTAAATAACAACTCAACCACCGAGCAAGTTATTAACACTGAACAAAATGTAATTTAACTACATCAGGATTTACGCAAACCAAAATAACTACTAGACTAAAACTCTGATGTATTAAGCCTTACAATAATATTAATACATTATGACTATTGCCTGAAAATCTGATGCTGATAAAATAAGTTTTATAGTCAATTAAGTATTCTGTTTACTAATTTTGATGATTATTGAAAAATTTAACAAGTTTTCAATAAGGGCAGTTCTGCTTGAGTTGCCATTTCTAATACTAAACGAAATTCTATTGCATTTACCTCCTGTAATTCCAACGACTCTAAAAAGATTCTTGCCATAGGTAGATCAAGGTTTTTGCGTAAACGGGCGATCGCCTTTACACTGTCAGAAGAATAAATTTTAAGAACCTCCTTGATCAACGTCTTTTCCCTAGACTTGACTTTTGTCCAGAACCAAAAACGTTCTATAATTAACCGCACCGTAATCAACGAAAAAGTCAACAGTGGTATTGTGACAACACCCCCCACCGTCAAAAAAATTGTCTAGTGACATTGACTTACTACTTCTGGTAAATAGTTGCGAATATTTATTAATTACACTAACATATCAACATAGCGAAATAATCTTTCAGATGCAACTCTTTTGCAAATAAAACTCAATCATTCATCATGACCTATTCCTCTGCGTGTTTAGAGCAAAGACAAAAAGAAGCAGAAAAAACAAAAAAATTACTTACCTTCGGAATCATAAGCTCCATCGCCGTTCATGGAGCCTTGTTATATGTCATTACCACTAGACCCAATTCCATAACCAAAGAAGAACAAAAACCCATCGAGCTAATTTTAGTTCAGGAAAAACCTCCAGAAACCACTCCCCAAGAACAACCCGAATCTCCCCCAGAACCTGTCACCCTTCCAACTCCTCAACAAAATCAGGTTCAAAATATCCCTACCAACTCTCCACCCCCTCCTAGTAATCCCACTGTTTCCGCTAATCTTACCCCCATTCGCCCTGTTCAACCTACCCCCACAGTAGTTGATCCTGTTCAGCCTGAAACCCCCGTTAACGAACAACCAGAAGTTAGCCAACCTCAGAGCAATCCTAGTGCCATTACTCCCGAACCCACCAGACCACAAATTAATACCCCCAATCGTCCCACCAGAAATCCAGAAAATAACAACACTATTCCCCAGGCTTTCGAATCAGAATCGAACAACAATAACAACACCTTGGCACGGAACAACTCTCCCAATGCAGTACAACCTTTAGAAAATGACAATTTCAACAACACATTTCGTAACCAATCACGTCAACCCTCCAGAGTTCAAAGTGAGGATGCCAATTCCAATCAAAGACCAACTTCCTTTGACAACGAGCAAGAAATATCTAGCGGTAGAATTGCTCGAAATAACAGCCGTACTCCTAGTTCTGTAAACAACAATCAATCTGAGGAAAATCGTTCCAACCTCAGAAATAACCTCAGTCGTAACAATAACCGCAGTAGCAATAACAACAACAATCCGCCCACCAACTCAGTTCCTGAAAATTTGACCGCTAGTAACCAATCTCGACCAGAACGTCCTCAATCCAACCGTAATACACCCCCTGCCAGTATCAGATGTATTAGTAATTGTCAACCCTCCTATCCCTCGACCCTAGACGGAGTAGAAGGTCAAGCCACCGTTAGGGTAAATATCAATGGTGACGGTGATGTTGTCGGAGCTAGTATTGTCAGTGGAAATAGTAATGGTCAGGTGAACAGACAAGCATTATTGGCAGCTCAAAAAATGAGATTTTCATCTCCTGGTAGTGATAACACATCAGTACAGGTTCGTATCAATTTTACCGTGGCAGGTTCAGACTTTGATCGCCTCGCCCGTCAGAAAAAAGAGGAACAGGAAAGACAAGCACGACTGGAAGAACAAAGAGAAAGGGAAGAACGTCAAGCCCAACTTGAACAAGAAAGATTGGAAAGACAGCAACAACTAGAAAGGGAACGGCAAGAAAGAGAAGCCCAACGTCAGGCAGAGCAAGAAAATCAACAGCAAGAACCTTTACAACAGAACAATTCTGAAAAGGAACGTCAGCAACGGGAAGCCGAAGCTCAGGCTGAAAAGGAACGTCAACAACGGGAAGCCGAAGCTCAGGCTGAAAAGGAACGTCAACAACAATTGCAACAGCAAGAGTCGACCGAAAGTGATGCTACTGAGTAAACTTGTTTATTTGATGAATTAATATACTTTTTTGAGGGTAATATCTATATTTTATTAGCAAGTAATAGTAACATTAAGTTAAAGGAAAAAATGTTTATTTTTTTTAGAATAAATTGCTTATAAAGCAAAGTATAAAATCATAATTTTTCTTATTTTTTAATAGCTTTTATTTAATATTTAACAGGTGTAAACATTTATTTTTTTTGTTAATTAAGAAACTTTTAAATGTCAATAAAAGTCTGAATAAATATACAATTAGAATCTGAATTACATTACAGACAATCATGAACAAAAAACATTTATTCATTAGTCTTTTTGGTTTGACCATTGCCAATAGCTTATTTTTTCTTTCCCCTGTATTGGCAAACACCATTAATCTTCCCGATGGGAGTAAATGTGAAGGGCAAATAAGGAATGGTAATCTTGACAGCGAAGGAAAATGTAGCTTCAGTAATGGTGACATTTATGAAGGAGACTTTGTCCATGGGGAAAAACACGGCGAAGGTAAGTATACTTTTGCCAATGGTGATGTTTATGAGGGGGAATTTAAAAACGATCAAATTGAGGGAGTCGGTAAAAGAACTTATAAAGAAGGAGATACCTACGAAGGAGAATTCACACAAGGGCAACCCCACGGTGAAGGGGTTTATATTTCAACTGATGGGAGTAGATATGAGGGGAAATTTGTCAATGGTAATCCCCAAGGGGAAGGCAAGTTTATCTATGCCAATGGAGATATTTGTGAAGGTACTGTAGAAAATGGCGAAATTCAAGGAGAGGGTATCTGTGAATATGAAAATGGCGATCGCTACGAAGGACAATTAGTAAATAATCAACCTGATGGACAAGGACTTTACACCTTTGCTGATGGTGGTAGTTATCAGGGAATTTTCACCGAAGGAAATTTAACAGGAGTAGGAGAAAGAAAATATAGCAGTGATGATACCTATCAAGGAGATATTCGAGATGGAATTCCCCATGGACAGGGAAAATTTACCTTTGCCAATGGTGGAGTATATGAAGGAAACTTTGAGCATGGTAAACAGTCTGGCAGAGGTTCTTATCAATTTACCAATGGTAATCGTTATGAGGGTCAATTTGTTGACGGTAAATTTCAAGGACAGGGAGCCCTTATTTTTGCCAATGGTGATGTTTGTCGGGGAAAATTTCAAAACAATCAACTCCATGGACAAGTACTGTGTGACTATGAAAATGGTGATACCTATGAAGGGGAGTTTGCCAATGGCAAGAAAAACGGACAAGGAATATACACTTTCAGTGATGGTGCTGTAATTGATGGTGTTTGGCTTGATGATCAACCACTATAGTAATCTTAAGATCCAAAAAAAATTAATTTTAAAATACAGTTGTTGCAAAATAGGTTATTGAAAAACTTACTCTTTCACTAACCTGATTTCGAGTTTAATATTTGTTTTGAGTAACAAACAGAGTCACCAAACCAATACTCTCCTTCAAATGTCGAGGTCAGTTGCAAAAAATACCCCCATATTTTGCTATAATCGTCTTGTCAAAAAAGACCATAGAAAAAATTTAAATATATATAAGATTCAATATGTCACAACGTACCCGTTTAGGCGATTTACTCAAACCCCTTAACTCCGAATACGGGAAAGTAGCCCCCGGTTGGAGTACCACCCCTTTAATGGGTGTTTTCATGATCTTATTTTTGGTATTTCTTTTAATCATCCTCCAAATTTATAACTCCTCCCTCATTCTTGATGGCATCACTGTTGATTGGTCAAGTTTAGGAAGATAATTGTTACTCTGTTTGTACAAGGTTGATTGTTGATTTACACAAAACTCTTTAGTTAAGACAATATTATTATGAATGTTTTTGGCATCGGACTTCCTGAATTAATCGTAATTTTTGTGGTTGCCCTTTTGGTGTTTGGCCCCAAAAAATTACCCGAAATTGGTAAAACTTTAGGAAAAACCCTCAAAGGTTTTCAAGATGCCTCTAAAGAGTTTCAAGATGAGTTAAAAAAAGAAGCTCAACAAATAGAAGAAACTATTTCGATGAATGCTCAAATAGAATCTAGCAAAGAAAAGGAAGATAAAAAAATTCCTAGCCCTACAAATAATGCTAGTTCAAAATCTGAGTAAGCACACAAAATCCGTAAACATTTTCTATTTTCCACTATTATTTGATTAAGCATAGTCACTATTTGCCATTATCATGAATATATTAGTAGTGGGACATTCCTACATAGTCGATTTAAACTGCGAAAAACTAAGGGAATTAGCTAAAATAAGCCCAAAGATTCAAGTTAGGGTTGTTGTACCTAAAATCTGGAATCCTGGGGGAGTGCAAAATAAAATTATTAGATCTAAATTTAAGGATGAAGGTAATTTTAAAATTATTCCCATTACTAATTATAGCCAAAATCATCAAGGTTTATTAACCTTTAGTCCAGAAATTATTGGCTTTTTAAAAGAGTTTAAACCCAACATTATTCATGTGGAACAAGGTATAAAATCTTTTGCCTACGCTCAGTTAATTATCCTAAACAAAATACTAGGATTAAAAGCTAAAAATTTCTTTTTTACTTGGTGGAATATTCCCTACGATCTTAAATTCCCCTTTAGTTGGCTAGAGAAATTTAACCTCGATAATACCCATGGATTTATTGCGGGAAACCAAGATGCTTTAGACATTATCAATGATCATGCTTATCATGGTAAGTCTATTGTTATGCCTAATTTAGGTGTGGATGATATATTATTTTCTCCGAAGAAAGAACCTTACTTAAAGGAAGAATTAGGAATAAAAGAAGAAGATTTTATTATAGGATTTGTCGGTAGGTTTGTTTCTGAAAAGGGTATTTTAACTCTTATAAAAGCAGTGGGAAAATTAGATAATGTTCACTGGAAATTATTACTTTTAGGTAGGGGAGAATTAGAGGAAAAAATTATTACAGAAATTAGTAAATTAAGACTACAAGATAACTTAATTATTATCCCTAGTGTTGCTCATGATCAAGTACCTCGTTATATTAATTTGATGGATACTTTAGTATTACCTTCAGAAACCGATGAAAGTTTTAAGACAATGTCAGCGAAGGGATGGAAAGAACAGTTTGGTCATGTTTTAATAGAAGCCATGGCTTGTAAAGTGCCTGTAATTGGCTCTGATTCGGGGGAGATTCCGTATGTGATAGGGGATGATGGTTTAGTATTTAAAGAGAAAGATGATAAGGGTTTAAAGGATTGTCTTGAGCAATTGATGAATAATCCTGATTTAGCTAAGGAGTTGGGAGAAAAGGGTTATCAAAAGACTATGGAAAAATATACTAATAAGGCTTTGGCAAGGAATTTATTAGGGTTTTATGAACAGATTTTAAGTAACTAGTTACAAAAAAATTTGCCCCTAAATCTCCCAATTCTCAAGACTTAGAATCGATTATGGATAATATTACTATGAGACTTTTTCTAATGGAAGGGATGATATAACCCAACAACTAAAATAATGCTTAATTATGAAAATTTTACAGATTATACCTTCTATTTCTTTGGTTTATGGTGGCCCTTCTCAGATGATTTTGGGGTTGTGTAGGGCTTTGGCAAGGGAGGGGCAGGATGTTACTATTATTACGACTAATGCTAATGGTGATCAAGGACAAGCTCCTTTGGATGTGCCTTTGCAATGTATTGTTGACAAAGACGGTTATCAGGTAATTTATTTTAATTGCTCTCCTTTTCGCCGTTATAAGTTTTCCGTGGATTTGTTGCGCTGGTTATGGGTGCATGGGAATGATTATGATGTGGCGCATATCCATGCTTTGTTTTCCCCTGTGACTACTATGGCGGCTTCTATATGTCGTTATCGGGGCTTACCTTATATCTTACGTCCTTTAGGAACTTTAGACCCCAAGGATTTGCAAAAAAAGAGGGGTTTAAAAAAAATATATGGTCATTTACTGGAGAAGCCCAAT
This sequence comes from Cyanobacterium sp. IPPAS B-1200, assembly GCF_001747005.2. Taxonomy (NCBI): domain Bacteria; kingdom Bacillati; phylum Cyanobacteriota; class Cyanophyceae; order Chroococcales; family Geminocystaceae; genus Cyanobacterium; species Cyanobacterium sp. IPPAS B-1200. The sequence continues at coordinate 2,571,058 of NZ_CP182899.1, read as the reverse complement.
TTAAGGGGCAGCTTTGGGGTGCATTTTACCAGTCAGCAGGAGGCGGATGTTTCTGAGGATTTTGGGGCAGGAGTTAACCGTTTAATTGTGCCGTTGGGGGTGGAAATTCCCGATCGCACCATAGATGATCATTTTATATATGATAGGTATAATATCCCCCGTGGTAAACCTTTATTGTTGTTTATGTCTCGCATTGAGCCAAAAAAGGGTTTACAGTTTTTAATTCCAGCTTTGCAACGGTTGTTAAACCAAGGATATGATTTTCATTTTGTTTTGGCGGGGGCAAATCCTCAAGATAGGAGTTATGAGGCACAGATAAAGGCTCAAATTACTTCTTCTAATTTGTCTGATTGCACTACCATTACGGGCTTTGTGACGGGGGATGAGAAGGTGGCTTTGCTACAAAAAGCCGATTTATTTTTACTTCCTTCTTTCTATGAAAATTTTGGCATTGCCGTGGTAGAGGCGATCGCATTTAGTACACCTGTTTTAATTTCTGACCAAGTTTATATCTATCAGGAAATAGAAAAAGCTAAGGCAGGATGGATATGTAATCTTAATGAAGATGATTTAGTTAAACAATTAATGATTGCCCTAGAAAGTGACGAAGAAAGACAACAAAGGGGGCTTAATGGACTTAACTTAGTCAAACAAAATTATAGCTGGAGTGCGATCGCCCGTCAACTCATAGAAATATATGAGAAAAATTAAAATATTATTTTTAAAATCACCCAAGAAAGAATAGGTAAAAATAACTAGAGACTGTCTTAATTAAACTTAAGAAAAAAAGTTAAAATACTTAATATAAATAGCCTAGAGGGTAAGTTATCCTAGAAATATAGAAAAAAATAGGTATTATTATTATGAACATAATTTCTAGGCTTGTCAATAAAGATTTAAATTGGAATGCCATCATTCTCTCCACCTTGGGCTTTTGGTTTTGTAGTAGTCTATTTTTAGACTTTATTTTGATTCCCAGTTTATCCGTTAGTGGCATGATGAATGACGGCGGATTTGCCAATGTCGGCTTCCTAATTTTTGGTGTTTTTAATCGCATTGAAGTAATTTGTGCCGCACTGATTTTAACCGTGTCATTGGTGTTTTATTTTAACCATCAATTTCCCGAAGAAAAACAAACTATTTTCCTCGTATTTGCTAACCTTTTACTCCTCATCGCCCTAGCCTATACCTACATTTTCATTCCTCACATGAGCGCTTGGGGTTTATCCATCAATCAATTTAGTGCCACCACCGAAATGCCCCATCAAATGGTTTCTTGGCATGAGGGTTATTGGGTATTAGAAGCCATTAAATATTTATTAGTCGGTAATCTTCTACGGTGGTGTTATAACAATACTTGCCCTGTCAAAAGTTAAGTTTTACAAGGTGTGTTTGAATTGTTACACCTAGCAAAAAAATCATGAATCATCGTTTAAACAAAAAGAGTCCCCCCGTAAATGAGGGGATTTTTTTTAATGTTCAAAAATATCTTTGTAATAATTTAGGTCTAATTCTACAAATAAAGAAATAGTATTAATACATTTTTCTGCTAAATCCCAACGCTCTTCTCTTTGTAGCATGGTGATCAATTTTTCCCTCATGGGTATCAAATAACGCACATCATTGGCAGCATAGCTCAACTGCTCAGAGGAAAGGCTTTCAACGTTACCCCAGTCCGAACTTTGGGCTTTTTTATCCAATTCCACCCCTTCCAATTCTTGGACAATGGTTTTTAAACCGTGGCTACCTGAATAGGTACGAGCCATTTTACTAGCTACTTTGGTACAAAATATGGGTTCTGTTTTTGCTCCAAAGGTGTACAAAAATTGGGCCACGTCAAAACGGGCAAAGTGGAAAATTTTGGTAATGTGTTGAGCTTCTAAAAGTTTAACTAAATTGGGGGCTTCGGTTTGATTTCTTTTGATGCGAATGGCGGTTACAAAACCTTTGCGATCGCACAGTTGTACTAGACAAAGGCGATCGCGCTGAGGAACTAAACCCATGGTTTCGGTATCAATGGCCAATACATCGCTTTGATTATATTGCTCAAAAACATCAAGGGGCAAATCCCCTTCACAAACTAAAAAATTATCTAATGACATTGATTAAAAATTACTATGATGATAAAGGGAGCTGAAAAACTCAACCCCCTCAATTTTCAATGGTTAATTATCAATTGTCAATTATTTATCTTGATCTTGACGACGAGGATAAATTTGCTCAGCTTCGGGACAATCTTCCGAAACATTTATTTCCGTATTGCCACGGGGTACACAGGCGAGTTTACGGCTGACAGCACCAATACTTTCTAAACGAACAAACTCTTCCCAAGAGCTATTTTCATAATCTTCGTCCATTTCATAGCGAATGGTTACGACATCTCCTTCAATTCCGATGATTTGTGCATCTTCAATCCACCGTTGTTGATCCCGCAAGAACACAGAGACATCACAACCTTCTTTGTACATTTGATAAATCTTGCGGTCTAGCATAGACTTTCCCTTAATATTCCTAAAGATCAAATTTGTTTTTACGATAAAAGTAAATGAGAATTTCCGGGGGGAAATGTTGGGGAAACAAAATAATAGTCCAACATCGTATTGTAACTAATTTCCGTACCCATGGGACAACAGTCCATCGGTTTAAGCCCCGAATATCAATAAATTGACTTTCTTTTTAATACTTGTTTTATTCAGAAAAAAATAACTTTTCAATACAGCTTGGGACTTAAAATCATTGATGAGGCTTATTTGTTTAAGCCCTAGCAGTGGAGAGAATATTACTTGTATCATTCTAAATTTATTTAGTCTGGCTTAAGATCTAATTATTATTAAGACTCCCATTATGGTAGCACTTTATTTTGATTCTGTTCGCATTTTTGAACAATTGTTAAAATTTGTTCATGGACTGAATCGGTTTGCTCTAGCATGGCAAAATGTCCGCAATTATCGATTTCAAAAATGTTGTCATGATGGTTTTTGAACAGTTCATGAAAACTGGCTAAGTGTTTTACATACTTGGTTTCCATGATTTTGTCTTGTTTTCCTGCGATAAAGTGTAAGGGTTGAGCTAGACGAGCCACGATTTGGGGTAGTAAGTGGACTTGTTCTTCGGTGGTGGATTCGAGCAAAGAGGCGATCGCAGCTTGTTCTTTTGCCCGTAAAAAGTCTTTTAATCTTTGTTTGCCCCAATACCTAGACAAAGGCTGTTTTACCATCATTCTCGCAAAAACCACATCAAGGAAAGGCACATAACCCAGCCATGGCGCACGAAATTTCACCATTTTTTCTCCTGCCCCCCGAAACTGCTCAAATTCTTCTTTGAGGTAAATCCCTCCCCCTGCATTGACACAGATAACCCCTTCTATGACATCACTACACATATCAGCCCCCCAAATGGCGACACTACCCCCAAGGGAGTGACCAATTAACCAAGCCTTTTTGATGTTGAGCGCTGTTAATAATTCTTTTAAGTCATAGGCGTAGCTTTTGAGACTAAAAGCAGAGTCATCACAATCACCAAGATTGGATTGAGAATCTCCAAAACCTTTTAAATCATAAGCCAGACAGGGATATGTTTCCCGTAGTTTTTCAATGAGAGGTTGCCAATATTTATAACTGAGAAGCCATCCATGGATAAAAACAAGGGTAGGAGGGGACGAATCTTGATCCGGTGGGGTGGTTAATTCGTAAAAATGTTCGACACCACCAATTTCGATTTTACTCATTGACAGGTTTTTTAATGTACCCCTCCTATTTTCCCACAAAAAGTGTTTAGTTATGTCATATTGCTAATTTTTAGCAGTTTCGGGAAAGGTGATATGTAATTCTTCGATGAGTTCATCTAATTCATCGAGGGCTTGGGTTACATCTAATTTTAAATTGCCAATATCAGGTTTTTCTGATAATTTTACTAACATTTCACGCTTAGATGCGATCGCCATTACCTTATCTTTTATTGTTGTTGAATCCATAGTATTTTGCTTATATATTCCTCTGCCAATATATCATTAACCTAAGTAGGGTTTGATAAAAAAGTGTCTTGATTTAGATGGGGAATAAGAAATAGGGAACGGGGAATGATTAACAATTGATAAATATTTTAACCTGAGAGCTAAATTGTAATTATCAATTTTCCTATCTCCTTATCAGCTAAAATAGAAGCTAATCTTGATCTTCTTGGGGGGATTGAGCATTGGTTTTAAGATCGGGAATGAAGTCTGGTTTTTCCGTATCCTCCCAACCTACGGGGCGTTTGGAATTGTACCAAGCAATCAAACCGATAGAAACGGCTGCCACTAAACCCACTGCATAAACCGCCACAAAATAAATGGGAAAATCTCCAGCTATGGCAAAAAAGAATAAATTTTTCATGGTAAAACTCTAAATATTAACTGACGTTACGCACTCATTCATCATTATTTTAACAAGGGGCTTAAGCCCCTTGCCTGATTCTAGTCTCCTAGCTCAACCGATATACTGACATAGCATGAACATCCAACATCTTTACCAGTGCAAACTAATTATATTTTTACGTAACATCAAATATTAATAATTTATTGACAATTTTAAACAATTTCCGCCAATAAACTCTCGGCCGCTAACAACATATCATCCGCAATATCTTGAATATCTTCCCGATTGTCGAGGTAGGTAGATAAAGCAGAATAGGGATCTAAATTTTTACCTACCCCCAACTCTGGCAGACGACGACGGCTTTCCATACTAACAAGGTGAGTACGAATGGTGTGGGTATGGGCAGAAGCTAAAGCCTCCGCAATAACTTTATTTTTTATGGTTTCTAGTTGCTCCGATCGCACCTTATAAATCAACCTTACCACAGCATCCTCAATGGTGTTAGAGGCGATCGCCTCTAAGATAGCCCCCAAAGGATCCTTACTATCACTCACATCCACCTCAATGGTGCAAAAAGGACGAGCAGGAAGCCCACAAAACTGCCAATTAACCGTTTTTTGCTCATCAATATCAATCAAAACATAACCCTTTTCCTCCTTCTCCTCCGAAAAATCCACCCGCTCAATGCTACCAGGATAAACCACAGGGGGATTATTGCGAAGATTCAAATTTTGATGGCGATGGACATGGCCCAAAGCCACAAAATCAAACTCAGGACGAATCAACATCGATAAAGGAATCTGAAACCCTTTGCCCACCGCCAAATAACGCTCTGCCCCAATCTGCGCCCTTTCCGCCATCAGGTGAGCCAACAAAATAGTAGGCATAGAACTATCCAAAGCCCTAATTTCCCCCTCCAAAGCCACCTCAACCTTTTGAATTAACAACTGGTTAATTTTCTCCATGGATAAACCGTTGGTTTCCTCCTTTGTCAAAAATATAGACCGAGTCAACCAAGGCAAAGTAATAACTTGTATGGCTCCTGACTTAGTATCAATCACATGGGTTTCTAACTTTTCTCCCACCGTGATATTAGGCACCCCCAAACTGTGATAGATAGACAAACTAGCATTTCCCACCCTCTGATTATCCTGACTATGTTGATCATGATTTCCTACTAACAAAATTGTCGGAATACCAGCCTCCCCCAAACGGCGAAACTGAGAAGCAAAAGCCGACTGCAAATAGGGAACAGGGGTACTATCAGGAAAAGCATCTCCCCCAAACAAGACCAAATCCACCGACTCCTCCAAAGCCCTATCCATACAGATGGATAAATTATTGACAAAATCATGAAAACGAGTATTTAAGCCCGTTTCAGAGCTAATTTTACCGTGGTTAAAACTGCTCCCTAAGTGAATATCACTCAAATGTAATATTTTCATCAAAAAAATTAAACCTAAATATTATCAAACCTTTAATACCATTGCCTAACAAGGGGTTTTAATCCCTTATCTTTGGACTACTAAAGAACAACCTTTTGCGAAATAAATTTCCCTAACACCATTGCTAAATTCTTCCCCGTAACATCATCGCCATTTCGTTGCGTACAGGGGATTTTTCTAGGGCAGTTTCCTCGGTGATACGACCTTCTTGATAAAGATTAAACAAAGATTTATTCATGGTCATCATGCCGTCAAATTCTCCCTCATCCATTAGGGTAGTAATTTCATCATATTTATTACTTAAAATATAGTCCTTGACAGTTTCCGTGTTAATGAGAATGTCATGGTAAGCCGCCCTTCTGCCATCGGTGGTACGACATAATCCTTGGGCGATAATACTTACCAACGACTCGGCGAGCGCACTGCGGATGGCGGTTTGTTCCTCGGCGGTATATAAGGTAAAAATACGTTCTAGGGTTTTAACAGCACTGTTGGTGTGCAAAGTACCCATGACCAAGTGACCCGTTTGAGCGGCTTTTAGGGCAGTATTAACGGTTTCTTTATCCCTCATTTCCCCCACTAGAATAATATCAGGATCTTCACGCAAAGAGGCTTTGAGGGCATTATCAAATTTGAGAGTATGAACCCCCACTTCTCTTTGTTTAATCAAAGATTTACGACTTTTGTGGACAAATTCCACAGGATCTTCAATGGTAATGATATGTTTATTTTGCTCCGCATTAATATAATCAATCATGGCGGCTAGGGTGGTAGATTTACCCGAACCAGTGGGTCCTGTGATCAAAACTAACCCCTTGTGAGCCTCACAAACATCTTTAAAAATGGGGGGCAATTTTAACTGCTCCATACTCAAAATTTTGAGAGGAATCAGACGTAATACCAAAGCATGACCTCGCAAAGTATCAAAAACATTGATCCTCACCCTGGCAAAATCGTATTGGGTGGCTCCGTCAAACTCTAATTCTTTTTTAAATTTTTGGATGTCGGATGGTTGTAAAATCTCCTGTAACCAACTCATGAAAGTGTTACTATCTATTTCGGGATACTGCTCAAGGGTAAGAATCTCACCACGATCGCGCATTCGCACCAATTCACCCACCCCCAAATGGACATCAGAATAACCCTCATCATAGGCAATCTTAATTAATTCTTCTAAAGATGGTTGTCCTGGAGAACGTTGGGCCGGAGGGGTGAGGGGAACATACTCTTTTTGAGGGGTAGCAGGAGTGTGTAAGGGCGATCGGGCAATGGGAGATCCTCTTTTTACCCCCGTAGGTTCTGGGGGCATTCTACGGGTGTTTGCACCCCCTGCACTGGGGGGAGGAGAAGTTCTACCAGGTAAGCCCCCCGTACCGAGAGGAGAGGGGCTACGGGCGGTCGTACTACCCAGAGGAGGAACTTTTGTACCTGGATTAATTTGGGTGACACCATCATCATCAAAATCCTCTAAATCATCATCTAAGGAAAGAGGCTTTCTACTGCCAATATCGATCATCTCCCTTTGCCCATTTCCCAAAGCCGAGCGGGATGAGAGAGGGGGCATTTTCCCTAAACTGACTCTGGTTTGATCATCTTCATCTTCAACATTTTTTTTGCTCCCATTAGCGCCAGGAGGTACTAGGGGGGGTAAGGGTAATGGTTTTTTAGGTCTATCGGCTGAATTGGTCATGTTTTTCCCCTCATCTATGGTTATCTCAATTGTAATCAGCTCATCAAGATTAGAGCAATTAGATTTAATAAAACTCTATTTTTACCCAACGAATTAGCAAACTTTTTATTCTTTTATTATTTAGTAATACATAATCATGGGTTTTCATGGGAAAATAAAACAAAATATTTTTAACATAAAAATTATGATAAAACGCTTACTTTCCTTTCTATTGATTATCGTAACCTTTTCCCTTGCATCCTGTTCTCCCACTTTGGGGGGGTTACAACGTTATACGGATGCCATTGACGGCTATCAATTTTTATATCCTAACGGTTGGATGCCTGTGGAGGTTCAAAATGCTTCCGAAGGGGTTGATGTGGTTTATCGAGACTTCATCGAGCGCACCGAAAACCTCAGCGTAATTATCAGCAAAGTAGGAGAAAGCAAAGAATTATCAGATTTAGGTACTCCCACCGATGTTGGTTATCGCTTTATGAAGATGGTTAACCAAAGCCCTGATTCGGGAAGAAATGCCGAGCTAATTTCTGCGGAAAAAAGAGAGGTCGATGGCAAAGATTATTACATCCTAGAGTACCAAGTAAAATTAGGAGAAGATCAATATCGTCATAACCTTGCTAGTGTGGTGACAAATAATGGTAAATTGTTCACTTTTAATATTTCTACCACAGAATCTCGTTGGGATAGTGTCTCGGAGTTGTTCAGAATAGTAGCTAATTCTTTTTCCCTCGCTTCTTATTAATTTAGGTGTTAGGTAAGTAGATAGTAGAGGACGTAGGTAGTGTACTACGTCCATACAGGTATCAAGTAATATATATTTTATATTTTTGAAAATAATTAATGACTAAATTTATTCTTGCTTCGGCTTCCCCCGCCCGTTTCAAACTACTTAAGATGATTGGCATTAATCCCCAAGTGGAGGTAAGTAATTATGATGAATCGCTGATAGATTTACTCAACCCCCACAATCTTGTCAATACCTTGGCAGAAAATAAGGCTTCTACGGTGGCTCAAAATCATAATAATGGGTTAATTTTGGGTTGTGATTCTGTGTTGGCGGTAAATGGAGAAATTTATGGTAAACCTGAAAATGAGCAAGAAGCCATTAATCGTTGGCGTAGTATGCGGGGTAATGTGGGGAAGTTGTACACTGGTCATGCTTTACTAGATCTTAATCATGGTAAAAATGTGGTTAGATGCGGCATGACGGAGGTTTATTTTGCCAATGTGGATGATGATACCATTCGGGCTTATGTGGCAACAGGAGAGCCATTAAAGTGCGCTGGTAGTTTTGCCCTTGAGGGGAAGGGTGGATTTTTGATTGATAAAATTGTTGGTTGTCATAGTAATGTGATTGGTTTGAGTTTACCTTTGTTGCGGCAAATGTTGACCGAGTTAAATTATCGGGTGACAGATTTTTGGTAAAATTTTGTCAGTTTATGGGTTAAGCTATTTGAAGAAATTTTAAAAGAGAGTCTCTTTTTGATATGAGTAAAATACAAGAAATTAAAGCACAAATTAGAGACGGTAACATTGATCAAGCAATGGCGATCGCCATGTCAGAAGCATTAAAAATTGAAATTGTTACCAGTTCATCCCCTCAACAACAACCGACTCAAGATATACATTTTCGTAGTACCGTTAATCTCCTCGAAAACGAAATTGAGAATGAATTAGGAGACTCTTTTGAAAATCAAAATAATAGCGATAAAATCCAGAAAATACATTTTCAAGAGGTAGAAAATGCCCACCAAAGAATATTACAAAATATTCAAAGTTTGCAAAATATGTTTACCCTAATTCAAGAAAACTCATAATATTTAATAATAGTTGTAAATATGGATAGCTCTCAACAAATCAATGAAGCCCTAAATCAAAAAGACTACAAACAAGCTCTCTTAATAGCCCTTAGTAATAGTTTAAAAATTACATTAAAAACATCTTTAAAAACTAAAGATAATACCTATGCGATCGCCAAAGAGATTGACTTAGTTAAAGGCTCAGCAACAAATATAGATTCAGAACTTTTGGACTATAGCCATGAAAATATAGTTAATTTTCACCAACAAAAAACTGCCGAAATTTATCAAACTTGGGAACAAAATAGAGAAACTCTGCTTAAGGCTTTTGATATTATGGCAGGGGGAAATCTTAATCTTGAACCATTACAATTTAGCACCAATAGTTCCCTTGAGGAAGAAGATTTAAGTCAAGAGTATATTAGTGATATTCCTGAAAATTTTGAGGATTTTACTACATCTAATGAAGAAGATAGTTCTATTATCTCGGAGGCAGAATTTGAGAATTTTACTACGGATAATGAGCAAGATAACCAATCAATTTCGGAAGCAAAATTTGATGATTTTGCAGCGGATAACCAGTCTATTTCGGAAAAAGAATTTGATGCCTTTGATGCACCAGATGACATAGAAGAGGATGAGTTTACCCAGATTATATCCCCTGATGAAGTTGCCGAGTCTAGTTACGATGATTTTGATGGCAGTTTTGGGGAGGATACCAGCGAAGAAAGTTGGGTTGATGATGTTGTCATTCAAGACTATGAAGAAACGGAAACAGTAGGTGACGAAGTCCTTAATCATCACTATGTGACAACGGAGGAGGATGAATCTGAGGCACTTTTTGATGGCACTGATTTTGATGCTTTGGGAGAAACTGATTCTGCGGAAGGTGGTGATGAGGAGGAAGCTGATTGGGGTGATTTATTGGAAGATAGTCAAACTAATGCCAGTGCGGAGGAGGCTACTCCAGCCCCTGAGGAGGATGACATTGACGATTGGAATGAATGGATAGAAAGTCAGGATGGCGGTGAAATATCTTGTAATCCCCAAGAGATTGACTGGAGTGAGGATGATTGGAGTGATACTCCTGCATAAGTAGTTTGTAATAATTAATTACTATAAAATAATTTTTATTAATAGTAAAATTTATCAAAAACTAAAATAGATTGTAAACAATTTTAATTACTTTTAATTAAAAAAAACTAATTTTCAAACATATCAAATATACATTAATGACTAATAATAAATTGGATTTGAGAGGAACACCTTGTCCCCTAAATTTTATCCGTAGTAAGTTACAGTTAGAAAAAATGCCCTCTGGAGAATTGTTAGAAATTTGGTTAGATGGTGGTGAACCCATTGAACAAGTGCCGAATAGTCTTAAGATGGAGGGGTATCACATTGAATCGATTACTCCATCGGATGATTATTTTACTTTACTGGTCAAGTCTTAGTTAATGATTATGGCTAAATCTGATGCTAAAATAGGTACGGTGATGGCGGTACAGGCGAACTTTTATCAGGTGCGTCTGGATGAGGGAGAAACCCTCCTTTGTACTCGTCCTACTCGCCTCAAAAAAATGGGTCAAAGGGTACTAGTGGGCGATCGCATTTATGTAAAATCTACAGAATTTGAACGAGGGGCGATCGCCTCTGTAACTCCTCGCAAAACAGAACTAGAAAGACCTCCCATCGCCAATGCAGACCAAATATTGTTAGTATTTGCCCTCGAAGAGCCAACCTTAGATCCTCTCCAACTAAGCCGTTTTTTAGTCAAAGCAGAATCCACTAATTTAAAACTATTATTAGGACTAAATAAAGCTGATTTAATTAGTCAAAAGCAAAGAGAACAATGGCAAGAAAAATTAAAATTATGGGGATATGATCCCTTCTTTTTTAGTGTAGAAAAACAACAAGGAATCGAAACCATAAAAACAGCATTAAAAGATAAAATAACCATCTTCTCAGGACCTAGCGGAGTCGGAAAATCCAGCCTTACCTCCCTACTCATTCCCCAACTCACCATCCGCATTGGCGAAGTATCAGGCAAGCTACAAAAAGGAAAACATACCACCCGCCATGTAGAATTATTTGAAATGCCCCAAGGAGGATACATTGCCGACAGCCCCGGATTTAACCAACCTGACTTCGACTGCACCTCCCAAAATCTGATTAACTACTTTCCTGAAGCCCGACAAAAACTAAGCCAAGGACAATGTAAATTTAACGACTGTTTGCACCAAGAAGAGCCAGAATGTGTGGTAACAGGAGAATGGGAAAGATATGAATATTATCTGCGCTTTTTAGAAGAAATCCTTGCCCAAGAAGAAAAAATCGCTCATACCCGTGATGCAGAATCTAGCGTCAAAAAAATGGTCAAAGACTCTGGGGAAGTTTGCAACGAACCAAAATTAAACACAAAAAAATATCGTCGGGTATCCCGTCGCCTTAGCCATCAAAAATTAGAGGAATTATATAATCATCAAACCCTCGAAGAAGAAGACTATTTCAACGAGTAAAATTTATTTTTTATTGCTCATCTTCATCATGCAAATCTAAAATGTCTATGGTACCCCTCAAGAGGCGATTCTCATAACGACGATTGCGTCTTTTTGCCTTCGCCTTGTTGGCGCGTTTGCCTTCGCGCTTATCCATGACAATATCATCGAGATGTTGAGCTTCTTCCCAATGTGGTAATCCATCCTGTGGTGTTCTTTTGCCCATTTTCTTGTTTTTGAATTCTTTACTAGAAATTGTGCTAATATCCTTATTTTAATCTTAACAATCTGCATTTAAAAAATGTACAAAGCAATTTTTATTGGCTCCATTGGTACTTTGGTAGAGACTTCAGAATTACAACGGGAAGCCTATAATCAGGCCATGTCTCAATTAGGGATTGACTGGCACTGGGATTTGTCAACTTATCGTGCATTGTTGGAGATTAATGGCGGAAAAAAGAGATTGGAAATGCTTTCTGATGCCACTGATAGAAAGTTGACTCCCGAAAAAATTGAGCAAATCCATCAATTAAAAACAACCATTGCTTGTAAATTAATTCAAGAGAAAAAACCTTCCATAAGACCTTTTACCAAAAATATAATTGACTACGCCCAAACTCACGATTTATTCTTAGGTCTAGTGACCAGTACTTCTAAAACTAATGTGGATACTCTCTTGCAAATTACTGGTTTAGAATCAAGTTTTAAAACTATTATTACCCAAGAAAATCTCACCGAAAGCAAACCTTCGCCCCAAGGTTATCAAAAGGCTCTAAGTAATCTTAGTATAAAAGCCCATGAGGCGATCGCACTGGAAGACTCTTTTCAGTCAATCTTAGCGGCTACTAGAGCAGGAGTAAAAGTAATTGGTTATGGGGGGGCGAATACCCAAACTCACGTCTTTGACTTTTGCGATTATTACATCTCACCCACTTTAGACGATTCCCAGCTAAGGGATCATGAATTAGTAGCAGATATTTTAAAAAAAATAGAAAATAATTAGGGTGCGCTCCCATAAATCAGAAAGGTAGGGGGAATGGATAATTAATGATAAATGTTTATTTTCCCATCCCCTCACCCTTAGCCCATTGAAGAAGAAAAGATTGTTAATTTTGCCAATAAAGCCTAAACTTTCTTATAAAAGTGATTATTTAGAGGTCAAAAAGCGTGAATAAAGTACTTGGTATTATCTTAGGAGGCGGTGCAGGTACCAGACTGTATCCCCTGACTAAATTAAGAGCCAAACCAGCAGTACCTTTGGCGGGAAAATATCGCCTAATTGATATTCCTATCAGTAACTGTATTAACTCAGAAATTTTAAAAATTTATGTATTAACTCAATTTAACTCTGCTTCTTTGAATCGTCACATTAGTAGAGCTTACAATTTTTCTGGGTTTAGTGATGGTTTTGTGGAGGTATTAGCAGCCCAGCAAACCAAGGAGAATCCCGACTGGTTCCAAGGTACAGCGGATGCGGTACGTCAATATATCTGGCTTTTTGATGAGTGGGATATTGATGAATATATCATCCTTTCTGGGGATCATCTCTATCGTATGGATTACAGCAAATTTGTGGAACATCACCGCAAAACTAATGCTGATATTACCATTTCTGTAGTGCCTATCGATGAAAAAAGAGCCGAGGCTTTCGGTTTAATGAAAATTGATGATTCTGGTAGAATCACTGACTTTAGCGAGAAGCCCAAGGGTGATGCCCTCAAGCAAATGGCGGTAGATACCAGTATTTTGGGGTTAAACCCTGAACAAGCCCAAGAACAACCTTATATTGCTTCTATGGGTATCTATGTATTTAAGAAAGAGGTACTACGCAAGTTATTAACCGAAAATCCTGATCAAACTGATTTTGGTAAGGAAATTATTCCCTATGCGGCGAAGGATCACAATATCCAAGCCTATTTATTTAAGGGTTATTGGGAAGATATTGGAACTATCGAGGCTTTCTATGATGCTAATTTATCTTTGACGAATCAGCCTCAACCTTCTTTTAGTTTCTATGATGAGAAAGCGCCTATCTATACTCGCTCTCGTTATTTACCTCCTACCAAGTTGCTTGATTCTCAGGTAACTCAATCTATTATTGGTGAGGGTTGTATCATCAAAGAATGTCGCATTAACCACTGTGTTTTAGGGGTAAGAACTCGCATTGAAACTAATTGTGTGGTGGAAGATACTTTGATTATGGGGGCTGATTTATACGAACCCTACACCGTCAGACAAGCAAAGTTAAAGGATGGCGGTGTGCCTATTGGTATCGGTGCTAATTCTATTGTACGCCGTGCGATCGTTGATAAAAATGCTCGTATTGGTCAAAATGTGCAAATTATCAATAAAGATCGAGTTGAGGAAGCAAACAGAGAAGATGAAGGATTTTTAATCCGTAACGGAATTGTAGTTGTTATTAAAAATGCTTCCATCGCTGATAATACTATTATTTAATTATTAAAAACAAGGTATTGTTTTGGTTGTTTTTGTTTAATTTTAATAACATCAGTTCTCTTGTTTAAAAGGAAAATATAATCCGAATTTTAATCAAACTAGGCAGGTCAAAAGACCTGCTTTTTTGTTATTTTTTCTTGGCTACGATCGCACGGTGCCTTTTACTAATAGTAACAATTTTAGGTTGCTCAAAACCGATACTAAGCAATTCTTGTTCTATATCTAAACCAAAATATTGATCTAAATATGGCTCAGTGCTTTTGAGTAAAGTTAGCACATAACGGGGCATTTTTTGATAGGCTTCTGACTGGGGATTCATGTCCATAATACCAAGATAGCCACCTTTTTTGATTAGACGATGGGCTTCAGTTAAAATATTTCTAGCTGCTAATTGGGGCAATTCATGGAACATTAAAAAAGAAGAAACTAGATCAAAAGATTCTGATGGTAAATCAGTTTTTTCTGCCTGATTATGATGCCATTGAATATCATAATTTTTTTGTTGAGCTTGATGTTTTGCCACTGCCAAAAAGTAGGGGGATAAATCTAACCCGGCAATTTTCGCATTAGGATAATTTTCCCGCAGGGCAAAGGTGCTTAAACCCACTCCACAACCTATGTCCAAAATATGCTCAGGATTGCCACTAATTTCCTTCTTTAATACCTTATGATAGTTATTCCTTAAAGTGCGATCGCCCTCTATCCTTGGTTCCTTAGAAAAAATGGTAGAATGAACACTATAAGCCGCCGACTCCAACTCCCATGCCGCCTTCCATTCCAGATTGCCCTTATCATAAGCATGAAAGCACCTTAAATAATAATTAGGATAACTGATACCCTTATTTTCCACCGCCCCCATATCCTCACTCCAGTCCCGATTCTCGAAAGTATTAATATTTTCATGCCAATCAACCCCAATACTTTCAGCCCGACTAATAATCATCTTTCTCGCCCGACTCTTAGCAAAATTAGCAAGGGGTTTAATATCCAACAAAGTATTAATAAAACGGGTAGTAAGATTATTTTCTGGTTTAATAGTGTTAGTTTCCATCTTGTATAGTGATTCTACATAAGTAGTAAAAATTATATTAATATTTTGAATCAATTCAAATTGACCGTAAATATCATTTACAATTACCCATCTTAAACCCTTAGATTTACCAAACTTAAAACTCTTGAGGAAATTAGCCCAGACTTAGCTTCTTTTTTAAATTAAACATTTACACCTAAATTTGTGACAGTTTTTGAGCCAATCCCCTAGGAGAATAAACCTTTATTTGGTATAATTCTGGTTTTATGGTCAAAGTTATTTATGATTTCTTAATATTGATATAAGAAACTTAACAAACAAAAAAAATAAGGAGAAAATAGAAAAATGCCCACGATTAGGTTTCTCAAAGAAAACAAAGACGTTGTCGCCGCTGACGGTGCAAACTTAAGAGAAAAAGCAAAACAAAATGGAGTCGATATTTACCGCTTCAGAGGAAAATTAATCAACTGCGGTGGTTATGGGCAATGTGGTACTTGTGTTGTTGAGATTGTCGAAGGTATGGAAAATCTATCTCCGAGAACCGAATTTGAAAATAGAAAACTAAAGAAAAAACCTGATAACTATCGTCTAGCTTGTCAAACTATCGTCAATGGTGAAGTAAGCGTTAACACCAAACCATAGATTTAATCAAAGGTAAAGGACGGTAGCATACTGCGTTCGTACAAATGGTATGCTACATCCTTACAAGTACCGATTATTTTTACAAAAAAAAGGGGACAAGTAGTAAAACTTACCCCAATTTAGTTAATGATGACTGAAATAAAACTTCAGTAATTTTGATGAAAAAACCTAATTAGCCTCTAAAGGATAAACGCTTACTTTCTTTTGGCTACGGGTTTTGAATTCAAATGTAACAATCCCGGGGATTAAAGCAAAAAGAGTGTCATCATTGCCACGTCCAACATTTTCTCCGGGGTAAACTTTGGTACCACGTTGACGAATAATGATATTTCCAGCTTTTACGGTTTCTCCACCAAAACATTTAACGCCTAAGCGTTTAGAATTAGAATCTCTTCCGTTACGAGTACTACCTGTACCTTTCTTATGTGCCATGGTATTATGCTATTTCCTTTAATAGAGTGTACTGTTTATTTAAGTGTATGTTATTTTATGCTTCTACTGCTTCAGTAGTTGCTTCAGCTTCTTTTTGAGCGATGACATTGCCCCCTAGACTGATGGAATTAATCATTAAACGACTTAATTCCTGTCTATGTCCTCTTTTCTTACGGGTTTTCTTCTTGGGTTGCATTTTATAAACAATTACCTTTCTGCCTCGGCTATGTTTTAAAATAGTTCCGTTGATAGAAGCACCTTCTACGTAGGGTTGTCCTACATGGATTTCTCCCTCATGGCTAACGAGTAATACTTTATCGATGTTTAATTCTTCGTTTACTTCAAGGTCAAATCTATCTAATTCAAAGAATCTACCGGGTTCAACCTTTAATTGTTTCCCGCAGATTTCGATTATTGCGTAAGTCATAATTTTTTCCTAATATATACTGCCGTACAGGTAGCAGAGTTATTTTTCTGCTTTTTTATGATGCCTTTACCTGATCCGAACAGGAGTTGAGACACAATCAATCATTGTATCTTTATTTCAGACCTATTGTCAACTGGTCATGTTTAACTAAAAACTCTAATCAGAGTACCTCGTTGGGGCAAGTCTTGGGGGCGAATAGTGGTTTGATTTCCTGTTATGGTGCTGATGTTTAATTCTTCAGCTCGGGCGAGGGTCAAAAATTCTTCTAGGGGTACTAAATCACAACTACTGGCATCGGCGTTGGAGGTGAGGTACTGGGTGGGAAACACGACTTTAGGGCGCAATACCCTGATGGCATCCATGGCTTCTTGGGGGTTATAGTTTTTTGGGCCTCCGCCGATGGGAATGAGGGCAACATCTGGACTACCCATCAAGATTCTTTGTTCGACATCGATGGGGGAAGCGATACCTCCTAGATGTAAGATGTTTACTCCTCCTTGATTCCAACGCCAGACGATATTGTCACCAAATCTTCTGCCCCTTTGGCGGTCATGAAATGTTCTGATGCCCTGAAATTGTATTCCGCCTACTTCATATACCCCTGATTCCACCATGATTTGAGGGTTGTTAGGCAGTCCCCCCGCAGCTCCTTCATCGAGCATACGACTACTAATCATGACGGCATCGGCGCTGACTCGAGGGGCGGGGTAGTTGGCGGTACAACCGATAGGCTCGAAGGGGTTGGATAATACTCGTAGGTTATTGCCTGTAAAAAGGAAACAACTGTGTCCTAGCCATTGAATATTTACTCCTGTGGAGGAGGTTTGGGCGATCGCCCTTTGGGGGGAATATTTAGCGGTAAGGAGGGAAGTTAAAGCCCCTACCCCTGTCAGGCGCATCCAGTCACGACGATTAATCATATTTAGCAATAGACTTGAGGAAATTTCGTAACAATTGTAACCCAGAATCCGTTAAGATGCTCTCGGGGTGAAACTGTACACCTTCTATCCAAGGATATTGTTTGTGTCGAATACCCATAATAATGTTATCTTCTGTCCAGGCGGTAATTTCTAATACTGAGGGGATGGTGTTTTTGTCCACTATCAAACTATGGTAGCGGGTAGCTTGAAAAGGGGAAGAAATATCTTTAAATACCCCCGCATTGTTGTGAAGGATGGGGGAAGTTTTACCGTGCATCAGACTGGGGGCAGAGACAATTTTTCCGCCATAGGCTTCGCCGATGGTTTGATGGCCTAGGCAAACTCCCAAGATGGGGTAATCTTGACCCATTTTTTTGACAAGCTCGAGACAAATCCCCGCACTCTGAGGATTTCCAGGACCGGGAGAAATAACGATCGCATCTGGTTTCAATTCTTGTAATTGTTCGAGGGTAATTTGATCGTTACGATAAACCACAAGATCTTTGGCAATGGCAAACTCAGTGCTTAATTCCCCTAAATATTGAACCAGATTATAAGTAAAACTATCGTAGTTATCGATAACTAGAATCAAACTATGGATCTCCTTATAGCAGTGAAAATATTAAGTGTAACCCATAGGGTAACAAAATAAAACAGGCAACAAATACTGAGGCGATCGCACTGACTAAAACCGCCCCTGCGGCGCAGTCCTTGGCTATTTTGGCACCCTGATGATATTGTTTCCCTACGGTCAAATCTACCACGGACTCGATGGCGGTATTCAATAATTCTAAGACCATCACCAAAGCACAGGTAAGGGCAAGAATGGCCATTTGAGTCATGGTTACATGAAGGATTAATCCCAAAGATATGGCTAAAAGGGCGATCGCCGTATGAATTCTAAAATTACGTTGGGTTTTAAAGGTATAAATCACCCCTGTCCAAGCAAAGCGAAAGCTAGAAAATACATCAGGGGCAACCTTCCAAGCCTTAGAAATCCTATAATCAGGTTTTTCCACAGATTCAATATGAGTAAAAACGGCGGGTTTGTCAATTAAATTAGTCATTTTATATGTATTCTCCCTTGGGAGTTTTAGAGTATATATTACTACCTAAGTATAAACGTAACTAATGATCTGTCAATCAAAATAATGATAGCTAATCTCAAAAGCAATTGTTTGTTAATAAGTAATATAAAGATAAAATGTTATCCTAACCATTACCAATCATTGAAAATGCAATGAAATTGACAAAGTTACCCCTATTTCTTCTCGTTTTCCTGTCGTGGAATGTTTTTTTTACCCAAGAAAATAAAGCAGAATCTGAAATTTCTCAAGATGACACTGAAATCAAATATTTCCGTAATCCCAACCTTGGCAATGTAACAAACAGTTGGCAAGATTTAGAATTATTACGCAGTTTAGAAGAGCATACATCCCCTGTTAATGGTTTAGCCTTTGATCCTCATGGAAAAAACTTAGTTAGTGTCGGCAGTTTCAACGATCCTCGTATGAGGTTTTGGGAAGTAGAAACAGGGAGACAATTTAAACATCAAAGGGCCCATGGTTCCGCTGTCAGTAGCCTTCTGTACAGTCCTGATGGTAAAACCATCGTTACCACAGGTCAAGCCTCGGATATACGTATCTGGGACGGAGAAACAGGGGAACATGAAACCACCTTATTAAGCCATGCTAATAATGTAATGGCGATCGCCATTAGTCCTGATAGTAAAACCTTGGTGAGTGGAGCATTGGACGGTATCAGGGTTTGGAACTTAGAATTTAGAAGACTATCTTATATTTTAAATAGTGTCGGCAATCCTACTTATGCCTTAGCCATTCATCCCGAAGGCAGAATTTTAGCCAGTGGCGATGGCTCAGGAAAAGTAACTTTATGGGATATAACCACCGCCCGAAAAATTAGAGAATTTACCCCTCACCGCAGTAGAATTACAGGGCTAATTTTTACCCCCGATGGCAACAGAATTCTCACCAGTGCCGAGGAAAGAAGCGTGAAAATGTGGGATTTAGAAAGCCGTTTACAAGTGGCAGAATATGGACTCCATGGCGATCGCATTCGTACCATCGCCCTATCCCCTGATGGCTCTACCCTAGCCAGTGGAGGCAATGACGGAGTAAGAATTTGGGATTTTGACTCTACCAGAGAACTTGCCTTTATCCCCTACAATAGAGATTGGGTTCAAACCCTAACCTTTAGCCCCGACGGTAATATTTTGGCCACAGGTTCTTTTAACACCAGAATTGACCTTTGGCAAAGAAGTAGAGGTTTATTAAGCGAAAATCCATGATCAGAGATCAACAACATCCCCAAGCCCACATTGATAGGGTAATAGTACAAAAAATTTTCGTAGAAGATAAAACCGATCATCACATGACAGAAGTTGCTAGGTTAAGGATTCGTTACCACAACTTTCCAGGGGCAAGGGATATTCAGCGGGATTTAGATGTAATTTTGCAACAGTGGGATATGACGGAAGATGAACTTTTTTCCCACGTCCGAAAACTACACACCCAAGGGAAAATATATGGTAAAAAACAAGTAACCAATGACGAAGAAGATTGGAGTTAAAAAAAGTAATCTTAATCTGAAAAAAATACTCAAAGCAATTTTACTTTTTGCCTTGGGGATAATTACCATAATTACCCTCAGTTTGGTTGATAATCTTTTTCAAGCCCAAAAAAATGCCACCCAACCTATCGGCGCTTACTTCGTATTAGGAGGAAGCATCACAAGGGAAATATATGTGGCGAAAGTTGCCACCATGAATCCTGATATTCCTATTATCATTTCCACAGGCTCTGATGATCCCTGTATATTTTTGATTTTTGAGAGGGCGGGGGCAAGACTTGATAATACTTGGTTAGAAACCTGTGCTGATTCTACCTTTGATAATTTCTTTTTTTCTGTACCCATTCTCAAAAGGTGGGGCGTCAAGAAAGTAGAAATGATTACCTCTGATACCCATCTTCCCCGTGCAGGAATTATGGGAAAAATGAGTTTAATGGCTCAAGGAATTGCGGTGGATGTCAATGGCATTCCTGAAGTTGATGGCATTCCTGCTAACCACGAAAGTGATTTAAAAACATCATTGGATGTCACTCGCAGTTTTTTATGGGCATGGGCTGGACAATTTATTAACCCCCCTTGTGATAAGGTGATCAAACTTGCAGATATTGATCTTGATTCTTGGCAACAAAGGGGATTTAGTTGTGAAAGCAGGGGAAAAATAATTGATAATTGATAATTGATAATTGATAATTGATGATTATTCAATCCGCTTTAACAAAAGATACTTGGCAAAATAGATTAATTTGTCGATCGCCTATCAACCATTAAAACCAATTACTATTCCCCATTACTCTTGTTAACTGTAGTTTAGACTAAGAAAAAATTGTAAGAGAATAAGTAAGCTAACAAAGATTAGCTCAAAAACGCTATAAATGAATTTAATAATGGCTTAAAAGTTATTTTTTTGGTCTTTTTTTAGTCTTAGATAAACGCTTTTTAACCGTAGGATAAACTTTAGCTTTGTTTCTTTTTCGACCTTTAGGCCAGCCATGGGATTTTCCCCGACTTTTAGGAGAAAGGGTAGGACTTCCAATGTCCATCAATAATGAAGTCATAGACAGAGCCACTCTTCCGGGGGTTAAATTCTGTTGAGGTTTTTGCCATGGCAGATGATATTCTTTGACTAAATCCTTGGATAACCATAACTGCCAAGTAATATTGACAATTAAATTGCTCCACCTTTGACAACTCTCAGGGGTGCGAAAATGGGGTAACGTCCAATGTAATCTTTGCTTGGCGAAACGATACCAGTGGTCCACACCAAATCGTCGGCTGTATTGAATCCAAATATTGGAAGAAGATAAAAATTGCTCTCCCACCCAGATTAACCACAGTGGGCGATGTAAAGCACCAGTTTTTTTCTGCTTCAATCGTTCAATTTTAAACAGGGTTAGCTTTTGTGAAGGGGCATTGTAGAAATGAAGTTCTTTCCATTTACTCATCCGTATTGTTCCTAGGGATGAGTCTTCCATTTCTAATATTTCATGGGCATGGGGAAAATGGTCACATTGATTTAATTTCAACTTTGCCCCATGTTTTTTCGGTCTGCCTCTACCGCTATAGGCTGGAGGATTACCATAAAGACATAGATTAGAACGTACTCTAATCAACTTACTGATTTCAATATCTGCGGTTTGCTTAATAAATTTGCCATTGCCATACTCACAATCCAACACCACCAATTTCGGTTTATTTTCTGGCAATTTTCTACACACTTGCCTTAGTTGCCATGTTGCTTTACCCAGAGGATTTTCAAAGGATGTGATTCTTTCATGTCTTAAAGGTAATGCCCAACTTCCTTTCTCATTCAATGGTGGTAACCAAGCGATGGTGCTATATCCTTGTCCTATGACCGATGAATTGATGGATGACGAAGAATATTGATAACCTCTATCTTTCATGGTGGGACTATCTTCAAACTTCCACTGAGTATGATCTATACCTAGTAATGTATATTCTAAGGTGTCTATTTCTTGAATATATCGTTTCATCAATTTGTTGCTGTTCGGACGACAATCTTTTATGGCTTCATAGGTACTACACCATTGCCGATGGAAAAAAGGTGATAAAGAAAAATCTGCCAAACTACGAGCATTTTCCGTGGTCATAACACTATCCATCAATTGAAAAGTGGCATCTTTACCTTTGACTAACATTTCATAGGTGTCATGACGGAAATTTTCCAGTCTGCTATATTTGTTCATAGAGAGAAGATTTTATTTTTGCTTATTTATATTTTCTCTCTATTTTTCTTTTATGTCTTGTCCTTCTTTGCTCCACTTTCCATTTAGTCTAAACTACAGTTGTTAATCAAGGCTCTTGTTAATCAAGTTTTTAAGATTTGTTATGGCTTGGTGTACCTGATCAAAGCCTGTTCCTCCGTAGCTATTACGGGCTTTTACCACCTGTTTAGGGGCGATCGCCTCATAAATGTCATTTTCAAAGGCAGGGTGTAACTCTTGCCATTCTGATAAAGTTAAATCCTTTAACAATTTTCCAGCACTGAGGGAAGTTTTAACCACCTTACCCACCAAATTATAAGCCTCTCGGAAAGGTACACCCTTGGAAGCTAAATAATCCGCCACATCCGTAGCATTGGAAAAGTCCTCATTAACCGCTTCCTCTAGCCGAGTGGTGCGAAACTCTAGCCCTTCAGAGAGTAAAATTGTCATGGCCTCTAAGCTACCCTTAACGGTTTTGACCGTATCAAAAAGACCTTCTTTATCTTCCTGCAAGTCTTTGTTGTAGGCAAGGGGTAAACCTTTCATGATGGTTAACAAAGCCTGTAGATGTCCAAATACTCGCCCTGTTTTGCCCCGCACCAATTCGGGAATATCAGGATTTTTCTTTTGGGGCATAATACTAGAACCCGTAGAGCAACTATCTTTGAGGGTGATAAAGCTAAATTCTTGGGAAGCCCACAAAATCATCTCCTCACTAATACGGCTGAGGTGTACCATAATTAAGCTAGAGGCACTCAAAAATTCGATGGCAAAATCCCTGTCGCTGACACCATCAAGGCTATTTTCATACACAGAGCCAAAACCCAATAACTCGGCACTATAATGGCGATCAATGGGGAAGGTAGTACCTGCCAAAGCACCACAACCGAGGGGAGAAATATTGGTGCGATCGTAAATTTGTTCTAATCTTTGCCAATCCCTCTGGGCCATCTGGGCATAGGCCATGAGATGATGAGCCAAGCTGATAGGTTGCGCCCGTTGGAGGTGAGTATAACCAGGGATAAGGGTTTCTACGTGGTTTTCAGCGTGGTTTAAAAGGGCTAGTTGCCAATTTCTTAATAGTTCTTGAATTTGCTTGATTTGATCCCGTAAATATAAACGAATATCTGTTCCTACTTGGTCATTGCGCGATCGCCCCGTGTGCAACTTTTTACCTACCGCACCCACAATTTCCGTTAACCTTCTTTCTACGGCAAAATGGACATCTTCTTGTTCTATCCCAGGATTAAAATTTCCAGCCCGATATTCCTGGCGAATTTGCTCTAATCCTTTGACAAGAGTTTCTCCTTCTTCTGGGGTGATAATACCTGTTTTTGCCAACATTTTGCCATGGGCAACAGAACCTGTTAAATCATATTCAATCAATTCTATATCAAAGCTGATACTAGCGTTAAATTCAGCAATGATAGGATGTAAAGAGGTTTCAAAGCGATCGCTCCAGGTGGTTTTTTTAGTCACAGTTACTATAGGATTTAAATATTTTTAC
The DNA here is from genome assembly GCF_001747005.2 of Cyanobacterium sp. IPPAS B-1200. Lineage (NCBI taxonomy): Bacteria > Bacillati > Cyanobacteriota > Cyanophyceae > Chroococcales > Geminocystaceae > Cyanobacterium > Cyanobacterium sp. IPPAS B-1200. Next base: position 2,547,045 of record NZ_CP182899.1, on the reverse strand, counting down.
TATCAAAATCATAAAGCCAAACCCATGATAATGAGTAATCAATAATTGAGACATTAAAATATTATCACCGTTGCCTGTTCCCCGTTCCCTATCCAAAAAAAACCCCCCAGCTATAAAAGACTAGGGGAGATGTCATCAAAAAATTAGATGTGACTAGAAAGTGAATCGAGTACGAAGAACACCTACAACCTCGGTATCGTTGCGATCGTCATGATTAGGGTTGAAGATTGCATATACACCAGGGGTAATAGAAACATTACGACTGATGGGATACTTGTATTGACCTTCTAAGATAAAGGAACTATCTCTTTCAGAACCAAAAGTTCCGCCAGTTACTTTAGGAGGTTGACCACCGGCCACAGTAAACACAGCACCTTCTTTTAAAGCATCCACGAATGATACGTTAGCATTCCAAGTAAATAGGTCAGCATCAGCACCACTTCCATCTTGGGCATCAGCACTACCAAAACCAACCCAACCAGCTACATTGATATTGGGGCTAACTCTCCAACTAGTTTGAAGACCAAAATTATCAGAGGTAGTGGCAACATTACCAAAAGGTCTGTTAGTGAAAGGACTACCCGTACTACCAGTAAGGTTAGGACCATCAGCGAAGTAACTACGGGCATAAGCTAAACCTAAACCGAAACTATCGGAAGGATTAAAGCCAAGTTGAACCACCGCACTATAGCTACCGTCAAAGATACCGTTACCATCGTTAGGATTTTCAGCATCACCAGCGAGGTAAGTTGCAGCGATGTCGAAACGGTCACTAAATTCATATTTGAAACCTATACCGCCTCCAGAGTTTTGACGGAAAATTAAGGGGTTATAACGGGTACCACGGGCAAGGGAACCACTACCACTGCTGGAGGTAAAGGGGCTGTAAGTTTCGTGAATATCATCGGATTCAAAACTTGTACCGATCGCAAAAGTTCCTCTGTCACCAACGGGGGTACGATAGAAAAGTTTATCTAAAACTACGTTATTTCCAGTGTTTTGGGCGAAGTTAAGACGAGTCATATCAGAACCGCTGAGGCTTTGAAGACCAGGAACATTACCTGCGGCGATACGAGTTCTTAATCTATCTCTACCAGTGAAGCTAGTGTCAAGGGATAAACGAACACGGTTACTGAAGGTGACTTCACCACCAACTTCGTCGTTTTGAGCTACTAAACCAAAAAGCACTTCTCCGCTTAGTTTGGTCGTGGTAGAAAATTGATGATCTTCGAGGAAAGCCACTCTTCCTTCTAGGTTGTCAACCCTTGCTCCTAGGGTTGCAAGTTCGGTTTCAAATTCAGCAATTAATCTTCTGAGGGCAGCAATATCTTCATCACCTACTCCACCAGTACCGATTAAACGCTCAATAGATTGCATACAGGCGTTTAAACCAGCGGCAAATTCATAACGGCTTAAGGCTCTGTTGCCACGGAAGGTGCGATCGGGATAACCCACGATACAACCATAACGCTCTACCAGACTTCTAAGAGCTTCGTAGGCCCAGTCGGTGGGGGATACGTCACTAAGTTGGTTTACGGAGGTAACTTGACCTTGAACGTTGGTATCAGAAGAATAGTTACTGATTTGTTCTAGGGTTAACTCGGTATTATTTAATTCGTTTGCTTGAACGGACTCGATGCTGGTTCCTGCTAGTAATGCCATGGCGATTACTGCGGGAGTTGCCATTTTGTAATTTTTTATTTCTCTTAACATAATGCTAAAAAAATCCTCACACCTTTTTGGTTTAACAATCTGTTATCATAACTTGAACTCCCCATAATTGTCTTTTACCTACGGTAAAAGTTGGATTAAATGGTTATATTCAAAAGCATTAACAGCTTACGATATAAAGTGTAAATGATCAAGATTAAGGGAAGTTTAATTACTCTTGATTATTTTTTATCTTGTTCCCATGGCGATCGCCCTTAACGTTCCAGTGCAATGTAGGATTATCAGTTGCTATGATATTTGAGCGGTTATGCTTAATATTTCTTAAAACTTATATTGTTAATTAGATTATTTAAAGAAAATGTTGAAACTGAACAAAATATTTTGCGCTTCAAAAATAGGATTAACTTTACTCGTGGGAGGAACAGTATATTCCCCCGCAAGGATGGCTCAATCCTCGGAGACAAAGTTAGGGGTCGTAGTCAGTAGAGAAAATATAGGGCAGTGGGAGCAAATCACCTCAAGATTAGATAACGCCTCCATCAATTACTGTGTGTTGGACACCAGAGACTGGGAAAGCTCTCAAGATTTAGCATCAGTAAAGGTATTATTTTTGCCCAATGTTAATAGTATTAATAGCGCTCAGGCTAACGCTCTCAAAACTTGGGTAGATAGTGGTGGAAAAGTCATTGCCTCAGGCCCTACGGGAGAATCATCATCAGGGGAGGTAAAAAATACCCTACGAGATATTTTTGGCGGTTATTGGGGTTTTCCCATTTCCCAACCCTCTTCTCTGGTTTTAAACAACTCTGAAAATAATCCTAATATTTTAGCGTCTAGTAGTCTGCGGGGGGGGGTTATCGTACCCACTGACACAGGAGTCAAAACAGAGGCTTCCTGGTCAATGAATGGTAATCCCCCTGCGGTAATCAGTAGCAATAACGCCACTTTCTTTGGGTGGCGTTGGGGGGTAGATAATATCAGCAACAGCGATTTTGATGTGGCTTGGTTAAATAATTCTCTCCGAGGCTATGGAGTTAATGTTACTTCACTGTCTAGGACAGGGGTGGTATCCCCTTGTGATGTTCCTGCCATGCAACCTATAGGGAGCGATCGCCCTTCTACCAACCAAAATAGTTCAAATTTGCCCCAACCTACCCCCGTCGCCCAAAATAGCCTATTTTCTGCCAATATGCCTAGGCAACAGGTAGATCAAATGGTCACAGAACTCAATCAGTTATTGCACCGAGTAGAAAACACTCTCATCAAAGCTGACTCCCAAAACGAAACATATAAAACTACCATGGCTCAAGTGGTCGAACAACTAAGTCAGGGAAAAGGGAGAGAAAGGAGTTTAATCCATAGCAACATTTTTGCTTACAATGCCATCACCGAAGCCCAAAGAATCGTTCAGAACTTTCCTGAACTGGCCAGTCGAGACTTTAACAACGCCCGACAAAATTGGTTAGATGCCCGTCGCCGTCTTTGGGATAACTACCCCGTGGATCGTCACTTTGCCCAATCAGAGGTAAGAGCTATCTGGCTAGATAGGGGAACTATCGTCAAAGCAAAATCAAAAGCAGATTTAGAGCCATTATTTGACCGTTTCGCCCAAGCAGGAATTAACACCATCTTTTTTGAAACCGTCAACGCCAGTTATCCCGTTTATCCTAGTCGAGTAGCACCCGAACAAAACCCGATGACTAGAGGATGGGACCCCCTCCAGGCATCCATCGAACTCGCCCACGAGCGAGACATGGAATTACACGCTTGGGCATGGATTTTTGCAGGAGCAAACCAAGGTCATAACCGCCTACTTAATCAACCTGATAATTATCTAGGGCCTGTGTTGAGTCGTAACCCAAGCTGGGTTTTAAAAGATCAAGATGGTCAAGCCTTTAACCGCACCCCCGGATTTCAGAAAGCATTTATCGATCCTGCCAATCCTCAAGCCAGAGAATATTTACATCGACTCCTAGAAGAAATAGTCACTAATTATGATGTTGATGGGATTCAATATGACTATATTCGCTATCCCTTCCAAGATCGTACCACTCGCCAAAACTTTGGTTATACCGATGGGAGTCGTCGTGCTTTTCAGAACATCCATGGAGTTGATCCCCAAACCTTAACCCCTAATTCTCCGTTATGGTCTCAATGGCTCAGTTTCCGTATTCGTCAGGTGGACACTTTTGTACAAGAATCATCTGATCGCCTCAAAGCTATCGATCCTGATGTAACCATTTCGGCGGCAGTGTTTCCCATGGATAGAAATGAGCGTTTAAATGTTTTGCAACAAAATTGGGAAGATTGGATTCGGAATCAGTCTGTGGATATGATGGTTTTGATGACCTATGCCCTTGATACGGGTAGTTTTGAGAGTCGTTTACAATCCTTGAATAATCAAAATTTAAATACTAGCTCTAGTTTAATTATTCCTGGCATTCGTTTACTCAATATTCCTGATACCGAAGCCTTAGATCAGGTGCAACTATTGCGTAATTTACCTACTTCTGGTTTTGCTCTATTTGCAGCGGAGAATTTAGATTCTGATTTAGAAACTATTTTCCAACGTACTCAGGGAGCAGATACATCCATACCCCAGTTTTTACCTCACCGTGAACCTTTTAAGGTAGCTGCTCAACGTTATCAGGCTTTAGTGCAAGAATGGAATTTTGTTTTACTCAATGAGCAAATGGCGATCGCCTCTGGGTATTTAGAAAACTGGGCTCTCAATGCCGATGAACTTAACAAAGTCCTGCAACAATTGGCTGATAATCCCACGGAGGGCAACTTAAGAACGGCTAAAAATAATTTCCGACGTTTTAAGGCTGGATTTGCTAGTTATACCAGAGAGCATGGCAATACACGACCATTACAGGTTGAATCTTGGCAAAATCGCCTTGTGGCTATCGAAAACCTTCTTAATTATGGGGAAGCTAGAGCTATTAAAAGGTAATGTGGGGAGATAGGTTTTAGGTGCTACGATTGAAAAACTTTACTATTAATAATTGATACTAAGTTCGATTTATTTGTTTATTGTTTTTGGCAATGGGCTTAAGCCCATTGTTGGTTTTATTAGTACACTATTCGTTACGGATTCAGTATGGCAGGATTTTTTACTATTCCCCATTTCCCATTCCCCATTAAAACTGATCGATTCTCCGAAAGTATGGAAAAATAGATTAGAAAAGTGAGAAGGGGTTTGTCTTTAACTATGAAAAAATTAATTCTTGTGCTAGGTGCGATCGCACTTATTGCCACCATCAGTATCATCACCGTTAACCAGAAATTTAATAACTACCTAGCCAAAGGGGGAGTAACCAATAACCCAGAGGGGACAATTTTTGTCTCCCGTCAATCACCCTTAATGGTGTCATTGTTGGTTAATCCAGAAAAACTAAGCACCATCAGCGGTGTATTACCCCTCAAAACTGAGCAGAAAAAAGTATTTCAAGCCGTTGAACAACTAAGAACAAAGTTACTAAACAAAGTACAGGTAGATGATGTACAGGAATTAAAAAACTGGTTAGGGGATGAAATCACCCTCGCTGTCACATCCCTAGATTTAGATCATAATCGAGAAAATGGCGCCCAACCAGGTTATTTATTAGTAGTAAAAAACAAAGACTCCCAACTAGCAAGGGAATTTTTACAAAATTATTACGCCAAACAAGCTGTTTCCACCGAAGCCAAATTAATTTTTGACGACTATCAAGGGGTAAATATCGTTTACCAAAAACCAACCCAAGATAACCCCAACATTAAACAAGTGGCTGCCGCTGTCGTGGCTGACTATGTATTATTTGCCAATGATTTAAGCGTATTAACCGAAGCCATCAATAATGCTCAGGCTATTAATTTAAACCTAGAACATTATGAACCATATCAAAGGGCGATCGCCACTATCACCAAACCCAGAGTAAGCCTAGCCTATATCAACATTCCCTCCGCTTCCGCTTGGATTACCAATCAACCCCTTTTTGAAGAAGATTTTATCGAACAAACCCTTACCCTTTCCCTCGCAGTAAATGAACAAGGTTTAATCGCCTCCACCGCCCTTTCTGGGGTAGAAGGAGAAGAAAACCAAGCCCCCAGTCTTGAAACTCCCCCCAGCGCCCTTAACTACATTCCTCAAAATAGTATTTTTGCCGCCAGTGGCATCAATTTAGATCAATTTTGGCAACAAATTAGCGACGGCTTAAAAACCAATAGCCCCCTCCAACAAATAATTAATCAAAGCCTAAACCCTCTCCAACAATCCAGCGGTTTAAACTTCGGAGAAGATATATTCCCCCATGTAAAAGGAGAATATGCCCTTTCCCTTTCCATTGATGAGATGACAAAACAACTCAACTGGTTATTTGTCAATGATACTCAAACCGACTCCCTGAGCGATAACCTCGATGAAATAGCCAAAAGCAGAGGATTAAGCGTCGGTGATTTACCCCTTGCCGATAACACCATTACCGCTTGGACAAAATTAGTTACCACCTCCGAAAACAGCTTTGCTAAATTAGAAGCGCAATTAAAAGGAGTCCATGCTGATATTGCTCCCTATGAGGTTGTTACCAACTCAGTAGATGTTTTGAGTGATATATTAGCCAACCCTTCTCAAAATTTATTACAAAATTCAGAATTTCAATCTACTATTAAGGCATTACCATCAGAAAATAATGGTTATTTATATGTCCAGTGGCAAGATTTAGAACCTTATCTAAACCGTCAATTTCCCATTGTTAGAGTAATGGAATTAGGCTTTAAACCTTTATTTGATAATCTTCAATCCCTCACTATTACCAGTGAAGGTTCACAAAATGGAGTGAGACAAGCAACTGTTTTTCTAAATTTAGTCAGTGAATAATTCCATGAAAATTCATAGGTAAAAATTGACGATTCATCCTTTAAAATGGCATGGTATAGCCATCTTTAATGATTTATGAGTAGTTTTTCAAACTTTTTATTACCTAATAAATGCGTAATTACTACTCTTAATATTTCATTAATAAAATAGGATTTTTATAACAGCCAAAATATAGTTAGTAAATTATTATTTTTTGCTAATTTATAAAAAAATATAGTCATCAATTCTTTATTCTAAAACAATATCGTGGAATCATTAAATATAGCTTTACTACTCAGATTTTTAACCCCAATATCAATTTTTATAGTAATTATTGCTATCGGTTTAATAATAGAAAACAGACTCAAAAGTATTGTACAAAACATAGAAACTAGACCCAATTTAGGGCAGTATAGTTTTGTCCTAAAGTCCTTCAATGGTATCATATTTATATGGTCAGTGGCAGGGGCGATCGCTCTTATATTACCAATGATCGATCTGCCAAGGTCTATTAATACCCTAGTAGAAACCGTTTTAATCGTCGTAGTCCTCGGTGCTGCCACTATCCTCGCCTCCCGTTTAGCCGTCAGCATAATACAAGCCTATAGCCTCAAAAACGAAAGTACCGTATCCCTTAGCTCCCTATTTGAATACCTAACCAAAGTAATCATTTATAGTACAGGGTTTTTGATCATTATTCAATCCATCGGGGTTGAAATTACTGCCCTTATCACCGCCTTTGGGGTAGGTAGTTTATCCATCGGTTTAGCCTTTCAAAATACCCTTAGCAACCTTATCTCTGGGGTAAATATCATCCTTGCCCGAAAAATTAGAGTAGGAGACTACATCAGAATAAGACAAGGGGAAGAAGGCTATGTAGTAGATGTTGAATTGCGTTATACCGTGGTCAAAGACATTTATCAAAATATTACTGTAATACCCAATAGTCAAGTCGTAAACGGTAGTTTTAAAAACTATACCCTCGAAGATTCATCCATGCTATTACCCATAGAGATTGGTATTAGTTATGATAGTGACTTGGAAAAAGTAGAAAAAATCACCCTAGAAACAGCAAAATATGTCATGGAAAATGTGAAAGGAGGTAAAAAAGAATATGAACCCTTTATGAGGTATGAAAAATTTGACCCCTTCGCCATCAAGTTTGTCGTTTATTTAAAAATCAATGAATACTTTGATAAACTAATTATCACCCATGAATTTATTAAAAACCTTTATAAAAACTATCAACAAGAAGACATAAAAATTGCCTATCCTATTAGCAATAACTTCATAAGTCCTGATAATTTGATAGATACAACAAATACAGAAACTTTTATAGAAAAAAGGCAAAATAATAACAACTAATATAACGAATTAGCCTTTTATTAATATTTTTCAACACCTAAGTATTTTAGTGAAACTAATTACATCTCCTGTTTTGCTGAGACTCTTACAAAGAAGGGATTTAATCCCTTGTCTAAATCGATTTAATTATGCCTAATTACTTAGATTAATGAGGCTCTACTGAATAGAAAAAAGAGATAAAAGGTAGGAGAAAATAAGTAATTAATAATAAAATTTTATTACCCTACCATCTCACCCTAACGCCTTCATTTTTTTTATCAAAGCCCCATTATTTCTCATCTATTTCTAATTACTAAACAAAATTTATATGATTCAAAACCCACTCTTTGCCTTTTTGCCAGGCCCCATTACAGACCCCGTAGCTATTTTTTTAGTTATGATGGCGGTATTATTAATCGCCCCCCTCGTCTTTGAAAAAATAAAACTCCCCGGCATTGTAGGCTTAATCATAGCGGGAGTATTTATCGGTGAACATGGATTAGGTATTTTAGAAAGAGATAATACTATTGTACTGTTTAGCACCGTAGGTTTATTATTCCTGATGTTTATGGCGGGGTTAGAAACCAGCCTTGATGACTTAAAACTAAACGGGAAAAAAGCCGCTATTTTTGGGCTAGGAACTTTTTTGGTACCCATGGTAATAGGTACATTGGCCTTTTTATTACTCGACTATAGCCTTCTTGCCTCTGTTTTAGTCGCTTCTTGTTTTGCTTCCCATACCCTCCTAGCCTTGCCCATTGCTATCAAACAGGGCATCATGCGCACCCCCGTGGTAACGATTATCTTGGGGGGTACACTAATTGTTAATATCATTGCTCTTTTAGTTTTAGCAGTAGTGGTAAAAGCAGATCAAGGGGAATTAACCTTAGGGTTTTGGTTATTTCTTATTCCCACCCTAACAGTTTATACCTTCGCCACTCTTTTTGGTTTACCCATTGTGGGCCGATGGTTTTTTAAAAAATTTGGTAGAGATGAAGGGGCTGAATTTACCTTTGTTATTGCTGCCCTGTTTGTGGTTTCCTATGTGGCAAGATTAATCGAAATTGAGCCTATTATCGGGGCATTCTTGGCAGGGATTGGTATTCGCCCTCTTATTCCTCCCCTTAGCCCCCTAATGAATAGAATTCAGTTTATAGGTAATACTTTGTTTGTGCCGCTATTCCTAATCTCTGTGGGAATGTTGGTTAATCCTGCTACTTTGATAGAAGAGCCTAGGTCAATTTTAGTTTCTGTCGTAATGGTAGTGGCAGCTATTGTGGGTAAGTTTATCCCTGCATGGGTAATTGGGAAGTATTTTAAATTTGCTTTACCCAGTATTATGGTGATGTTTGGCTTATCGGTAGCCCAAGCCGCTTCTACTCTGGCGGCCATCACTGTCGCCTATGACATAGATTTGGTGGATGAGTTTACGGTAAATGGCACCATTGCAATGATTTTAGTTACCAGTATAGTTTCTCCTTGGGTAACGGAACGTTATGGAGGACAGTTGAAACAAGTTCAACAAAAGGCTTTGGATGGTGATAATGCTTCTACGACTTCGTTGGAAAAGGAAGAAAAAACAAAGTCTTATCGAGTTTTAGTACCTGTGGCGAATCCCAATACGGAGGATAATTTACTTAATTTGGCTTTGTTATTAGTTAATGCTACTAAAGGGACTTTATTACCCTTGAATATTTTAGTGGATCAGGGAGAACCTATTTCGGCTAATACCAAAGAAAATCAAGGAAATTTGTTGGCAACAGCGGAGATGATTGCCCATGCTACGGCTACTCCTGTGGAAACCATAGCCCGTATTGATAGTTCTATTGATGAGGGTATCATTCATGTGGCACAAGAGCGTAATGCAAATTTGGTTATTTGTGGTTGGAAGGGTTTTTCTACTTATCGAGAAAATTTGTTCGGCAATATTATTGATAATCTAGTTAATTATTCTCCTGTGACGGTGTTGATTACTCGTTTTACTAAGCCTATAAAAAATACTCAGAGGGTTATTTTGGCTATTGCCGATAATCAGCATAATATGGCTGGTTTTCCTGAAGTGTTAGATATTACTGAGGCTTTATCTTCTCAATTGCAAAGTGAGTTTTTTATTATTCATGTGCTGTCGGGGAAGCCTAGCCCTATGGTGAATAAAGATTTAGCGGAGTTACCTGTGCAACAGATGCGCGGTAATTTTACGAAAAGGGTGTTGGAGGAGTTGAAAACTGGGGATTTATTGGTTTTAGTTAATCCTATCGATAATCATCTCATTGGTAGGTCTGCTTTAGGTACTGTACCACAGGCGATCGCCCGTAGCAATGAAAAAATTTCTCTGATGATCGTTAATATAAGGTAATTAATTGAGAATGGATAATTGATAATAGGAGGATAAAAATAATTTAAGTATGTGATTTGTTTTTGAAAATTAATCAACCAATATGGTTTAAAGTATGTTTAATAAAATCTCAAAAGTTATTACTTTATTTATTCTAATATGTAGTTTTTTATTTATTCTAATATGTAGTTTTTTATTTATTGATAGTAAAGTAGTTTTTGCCCAAGAAAGGGTATTTTTAGATCTATCTTTAGAATATTTAGATAGTTATGAATTAACAACCCAAGATTTTAAAAATACTAAGGTTGGCGGTTTATCAGGTATTACTTATGATCAACAAAACAATATTTTTTATGTTATTTCTGATGATCGTTCTCGTCTCTCTCCCGCTCGTTTTTATACCCTTAAGATGGACTTGAAAAATGACAAAATTAATAATATCAGTATAGAAGATGTGACATTATTAAAAAATAGTCAAGGGGAATTATATGCTAATGATACCATAGACCCTGAGGCGATCGCCCTTAGCCCCCGAAACAGCGTTTTTATTTCCAGCGAAGGCATTAGCCATCTAGGGGTTGCCCCTTTTATCAATGAATACGACTTACAGGGCAACTTGCTTTCGGAAGTACCCATCCCCAAAAGATATATCTATGATGAGGAGGAAAATAAAGGCATCCAAGATAACTTGGGTTTTGAATCCTTGACCATCAAAGCCAATGGTACCATGGCTCAAGATCCTTTTCGACTATTTACAGGGACTGAATTAGCCCTAACTCAAGATTTTGATGAAGATATTCCCGAAACTGTATTACGTAGTCGCTTGATGCACTATGTGGTAAATCCTTTTGGGCAACCTGTGTTAATATCTGAAAATTTATACCCTGTTGATCAACCAGATTTTGGGGTAATTTATAACGGTTTAAATGAATTATATGCCCTGCCAGAAGAAGGTTATTTATTATCTTTAGAAAGAACTTTTGGCTTAAGGGGTTTTGGAGCAAAAATATCCCAAATAGTTATGGGAAATGCCACGGATATTTATGCAGAAAAAAGTTTGGCAGGAAATATTGATAATATTAATTTAATTAAGAAACAATTAGTTTTAAATTTAAAAGATTTAAAGATAAATTTTGATAACTTAGAGGGGTTAACTTTCGGGCCTAGACTCCCTGATGGTAGCCAAAGTTTAATTTTAGTTAGCGATAACAACTTCAAGTATTCTACAGAAAAAACCGAATTTTTATTATTTAAAGTATTGCAAAATACTGAAAGGAACAATTAATTTACCATAATTATCCATTATCAATTATTAAACTCATGAGTGCAGAAATTATTTGTATCGGAACAGAAATTTTATTGGGTGATATTCTTAATAGTAATGCCCAATATTTAGCCCAAGAATTAGCAAATCTAGGGATTCCTCACTATTATCAAACCGTGGTAGGAGATAATTTAAGTAGAATTCATAATGTGATTAAAACCGCCCTAGAAAGATCCTCAATTTTAATTTTTACTGGTGGTTTAGGACCTACTCCTGATGATTTGACCACAGAGGCGATCGCATCTTATTTTAAGACTAAAATGATCGAAGATACAGAAATTATTGACGATATAAAAATCAAATTTGCTAGTCGGGGCAAGGAAATGACACCTAACAATCATAAACAAGCCCTTATTCCCCAAGGGGCATTAGTATTACCCAACAAAACAGGCACAGCACCGGGGATGATATGGGAAAAAGAAGGCAAAATTATTTTAACCTTTCCAGGTGTTCCCTCAGAAATGAAGCAAATGTGGCAGGATACCGCCGTGCCTTTTCTCAAAAATAAAGGATGGGGACAGGAAATTATTTATAGTAAGATGATGCGTTTTCGGGGTATTGGGGAATCTTCCCTTGCTCAAAAAGTTAACCACCTATTTGATTTAACTAACCCTACCGTTGCCCCCTACGCTTCCCATGGGGAAGTAAAATTGAGGGTATCGGCTAAGGCAAAAACTGCCGAGGAAGCAAAAAAAATAATTAAACCCATTGCCGAAGAAATAAAAGCCATTGCAGGGCAAGATTATTTTGGTAGTGATAGTGATACCCTCGCATCTGTGGTGGGTAATATCTTAAAACAAAAAGGAGAAACCATTGCCGTTGCCGAGTCTTGCACAGGGGGCAGTTTAGGGGCAATGCTCACGGATATTGAGGGGAGTTCGGCATATTTTATGGGGGGGGTCATTGCCTATAGTAATGAGGTAAAAATAAAGCTCCTAGGGGTATCTGAGGACGATTTAGAGAAGGAGGGGGCAGTAAGTGCGATCGTTGCTGAACAAATGGCAACGGGAGTTATCAAACGCCTTGGCACCGATTGGGGTATTGGTATTACAGGCATTGCCGGACCTGGGGGCGGCACAGATACAAAGCCCGTGGGTTTAGTGTATATCGGCATTGCTTCGGCCAAAGGTGATGTGTTTAGCTACGGTGATACTTATGGCACTAATCGTGGCAGATATTTAGTACGTTATTTATCGGCTTGTAATGCCCTTGACAGATTCCGAAGGATGCTTTAAATAGATACGACTTGTTAAATGCCCCATTTTTTTAGCCATATAGTGCGATCGCATCTTATTTTTGAGATTAAACAGAAATTATTGAAGATACAATAAAAAAAAGGTTGAAAGGAGTGGTTAATATGTTTCTCCAAGAAAAAGTCGATGATAATTTGAAACCAGAAGAGAAGTTAATAAGTTTAGAGGAGTTTCTTGACTGGTATCCTGATGGCTTTTATGGTCGATTTGAGTTACGTAATGGAGTTATTGTCAAAATGCAACCCACAGGCACCCATGAGCAAGTAGCTGGTTTTCTAGCTATGGAAATTGGTGTTGAGATTAAGCGTTTGAATTTGCCCTTGTTTATTCCCCGACAAGGATTAATTAAAGCCATAGACACCGATAAATCTGCTTATATTCCCGACGTGATGGTATTAGACAATGATTCTGTCAAAAATGATCAACCCATGTGGAAAAAGCGCTCGACCATTACTCAGGGAAAAACTGTTAAATTAGCCATAGAAGTTGTTAGCACCAATTGGCAAGATGATTATTTAACGAAGTTAGGGGAGTATGAAAAATTAGGAATTGAGGAATATTGGATTATTGATTATTTGGGTTTGGGGGGAAGACGTTACATTGGCAATCCAAAGCAACCAACTATTTCTATTTGTCACTTGGTGGAATATGAATACACTATGGAGTCATTTAAAACTCAAGATGTTATCAAATCTCCGTTGTTTCCTGAACTTAATTTAACCGCTGAACAAATTTTCGAGGTAGGGCAATAATATCTTTTATGATTTTAATACATTAAGTATTACAAGTTAGGTGTTAGGTAACATTAATGGGCAATACCCACCGAGTCAAGGTACATATCAATGGCGGTTTTCGTGTCTCCATCAAAGGCAATATTACCGTTTTTTAACCATATAGTGCGATCGCACAGATCCTTTACAGATTCCAAACTGTGGGATACAAATAAAATGGTGCTACTTTGTTCCCATAACGATTCAATTCTTTGATGGGATTTTTGGGAAAACTTGGCATCCCCCACTGATAATACCTCATCCAAAATTAATATATCAGGTTGTACATCCGTTGCGATCGCAAAACCCAACCTCGCCATCATCCCCGAAGACAAACCCTTCACAGGAATATGAGCATAATCCATCAATTCCGCAAACTCAAGAATTGCCCGAATTCTCACCTTCATCTCTTGACGAGAATAACCCAACAACACCCCATAAAGAATGATATTATCCTGTACCGTCATATCAGGGTTAAAACCAGCCCCCAACTCAATCAAAGGAGCAATATTACCCCTAACCCTAACCGTGCCTTCTGTGGGTGGTAAAATTCCGCAGATAACCTTCAGTAAAGTTGATTTTCCTGCACCATTAGAGCCAATAATACCGATTTTTTGTCCTGATTGAATGGTTAAATCAATATTATCTAAAACTTTTTTTTTGCTTGGTTTAGTGTATTTACCCTGTAGAAAAGAAAAAACCGTCTTTTTTAAATCATAATTAAACTCCTCTTGGGTTCTTCTCCACAACCCCACATTATCCAATCTAATAATTTCCATTTATGATCAAAAATAAAAACATAAAATTTAAAGTAAATCAATAAAAGCCGATTTACACCGTTGAAAAAAGAACCAACCAAAAGCAAGAATAATTATACCACCCAGAAAACTTCTCACAAAAGATTCTATGCTAGGTATGGTTGACTGTAGGCTAATTTCTCTCAAATTTTCAATAATCGGTACTAAAGGATTGAGATGTAAAAAAGGCTGTATATTTTCTGGTACAATTTCCGCAGGATAAAACACAGGGCTAGTAATCCAGACAATAAAAGTAGCAATTTCGTAAAAGTAGCCTAAATCCCGAAAAAATACATAAAGGGCAGACATCAACAAACCTACCCCCGTACACACTAACACAAGGGCAAAAAACGGTAATAACAACAAAGGTACATAAAAAATATTCTGGGAGTTAACCAAGGTTACGATAGCAAGGAGAGGAAAAGAGCCTACCAAAAATTGAAATACATTAACCCCAATCATCGTCAAAGGGAATACTGGTAAGGGTAAACGAATTTTGTTAAGTAAACTTCCATTGGCTACAATACTTCCTAGGGCTTGGCTAGTAGAGCCACTAAAAAAGTTAGTAATTAATAATCCTGTAAAGGCCGCCAAGGTATAGTTAACAATAGAATCTCCATAATAGGAGGCAAAAGTAGCCCCGAAAATAGCTGTATATAACCCCGTCATGGTTAAAGGATTTAACAATGACCAATATACCCCTAAAAAAGAACCTCTGTAACGGGTATGAAGGTTTTGAGGTATTAACACGGCTAATAACTCTAGGTATCGTTGGGCGGTGGACCAAAAAGATGTTTTTTGTAATACTATCCAATGCTTTTTGAGAGCTACAACCATGAAATAATTTAGAAAAAGGTTAAGGGTTAAAATGTCTGGCAATCATTGTATCTTACAATAGGTTATTTGTTTTTGCCATGGACGGAGGTGTTGGGCAATGAATGGGAGAATGTTGAATTTATTAACGGCATTGGAGAGAGGAGAGGATATAAAACGATAAATTGAGGAGGGGAAAACAGGTTAATTTTTTCTTATTTATTTTTTCTAAAATTTACTTATTAAATTACTTTTGATTTTTGATACTTTATTTTTAACTAAAAAAATACTTTTCATGTTTGAACAAGAAATTTCTGGATGTGATTTATTTTCATGGTACAAAGAAGCAAGGGCGATCGCCCTTGATAAAGATATATCTATAGGAGAGTTGCATTATATTTTAGAGGAATTTACTGCTTTAGATAGTCTTTCTATTAGGTTACAAAATTATCAACATAAAGAGAAGATTTTAAGCAAAAAAACTTTATTAGAACTAACAGAAATATGGAAACTAAGAACAGAAAAAAAACATCCTATTCAATATTTAATTGGTAAATGTTATTGGCGAGATTTAGAGTTAAAAGTAACCCCTGATGTTCTCATTCCTCGTCCCGAAACGGAGTTAATAATTGATATAGCCCTACAAGTTACCCAAGATTTTCCTATGCTCAAAACTGGACACTGGGCGGATTTGGGTACGGGAAGCGGTGCGATCGCCCTTAGCCTAGCCAAAACATTTCCCCAAGCCCATATCCACGCCATCGACAAAAGCCCTAACGCCCTAAGCGTAGCCCAAGAAAATGCCCAAAACTTAGGCTTAACCGAAAAAATAACATTTTACAACGGAAGTTGGTTTCAGCCTCTCTCTAGGCTCAAGAAGAGCTTTTCTGGCATACTTTCCAACCCCCCCTACATCCCCTCTGATATAGTTCCCACCCTACAACCAGAAGTAGCCAACCATGAACCAAAAAGTGCCCTCGATGGAGGAAAAGACGGCCTACAAAACATCAAAATTATTATCAATCAAGCACCAGAATATTTACAAAAAAACGGACTTCTGATCATAGAAATCATGGCAGGACAAGCCCCCGAAGTGTGTAAAATATTAGAATCAACCAACCAATATCACTCCATCAAAAGCCATGCCGATTTAGCCCAAATCCAAAGATTTGTAATAGCTCAAAAGCATTAGAAAAAATGACTTCCTTTAACAAGGGGCACGGGGCCCCTTGCCTAATTCCTGACTCGTGACTCCTGATTCCTGATTCCTTGCCCACTGCCCCCACACCGTTCAGAATTTCGATTAAGAATAGGTTAAAGAAAATAGTGGGAAACAGAGTAAAGAATGATAAGATTAGATGGAGAATAACTATCACCCCAGCCGAGTAAGTAGGAAGAGAAAAGTTAAACATGAACTCTAACCATCAACTAGACTACCGCCCAGATAAACCCGAAGAAGCCTGTGGCGTATTTGGTATTTATGCCCCCGAAGAAAATGTTGCCAAACTAACCTATTTTGGACTCTATGCCCTACAACACCGAGGACAGGAATCTGCTGGAATAGCCACCTTTGAAGGGGAAAACTGTTACTGTTACAAAGACATGGGCTTAGTCTCCCAAGTATTTAACGAGTCAATTCTCTCCAACCTTACCGGCCAAATAGCCGTAGGACATACCCGTTACTCCACCACAGGATCAAGTTTACAAGCCAACGCTCAACCTGCGGTTGTTGACACCCGTTTAGGAAAACTAGCCCTTGCCCACAACGGTAACCTAGTTAATGCCGTAGATTTACGCACCGAATTAATCAAGAGAGATTGTCAATTTATCACCACCACCGACTCCGAAATGATTGCTATTATGGTGGGTAATGAAGTTGATAGAGGAAAAGACTGGGTTGAGGCCGCCATCAGTGCTTTTGCTTGGTGCAAAGGAGCCTATAGCCTCGTTATTGGTACTCCCCAAGGGATAATTGGTGCCAGAGATTCCAATGGTATTCGCCCCCTCGTGATTGGGGCATTAAAAGAGGATAATCTTACTCGTTACGTTTTAGCTTCCGAAACCTGTGCGCTCGACATCATTGGTGCAGAATATGTTAGAGATGTCGAACCGGGAGAGCTAGTTTGGATTACCGAAGAGGGTTTATCCTCCCATCATTGGGCAACCCCTGAACAGAAATTGTGCGTTTTTGAGATGATTTATTTTGCCCGTCCTGATAGCATCATGGGCAATGAAAGTCTTTACGCCTATCGTCTCCGATTAGGGGAACAACTGGCGAAGGAATCTGCCGTGGAGGTAGATTTGGTAATGGGTGTACCCGATTCAGGGATTCCCGCGGCCATCGGTTATTCTCGTCAAAGTGGCATTACTTATCAAGAAGGATTGATCAAAAATCGCTACGTAGGTAGAACTTTTATTCAACCTACCCAACACATGAGGGAACATGGAATAAAAATGAAACTAAATCCCCTCAAAGATGTCTTGGAAGACAAAAAAATTCTCATCATCGATGATTCTATCGTTAGGGGTACCACTAGCCGTAAAATTGTTCGAGCATTGAGAGATGCAGGGGCGAAAGAGGTACATATGAAAATTTCTTCTCCTCCTGTTACCCACCCTTGTTTTTATGGCATTGATACCGACAGTCAAGATCATCTTATCGCCGCTAATATGTCTGTTAAGGAGATTGAAAGACAAATTGAGGTAGATTCCCTTGCTTATTTATCAGAGGAAGGGATGTTAAAGGTTACTAAGGAAAATCCCTTACATTTCTGTACTGCTTGTTTTAATGGTAATTATCCCATTACTATTCCTGATGAGATAAAGCGTTCTAAGTTAATTTTAGAAAAAGCGTAGTGGGTTAATTGATAATTGACAATGGATAATTGATAATGAAAAAGTTAATTGTCCATTTTTCTATATCACAGTGAAAATGTATCAATCCTTATCGCAAACTCATCTTAATCTTTTTGAAACTTGTCCCCCTATTTTTCAAAAAAGATATGTAGAACAAATCAGCACTATTCCTAACCTTGCCCAGGAGGAAAGAAGTGAGTGGGGGAAAAAATTTCACCTTTTAATGCAACAGTATCATCTAGGGTTATCCTTGGATGATTTTGTTTATGAGGATATTTCTTTTCAAAAGTCTTTGCAAGCCCTTGTTAATGAGACTCAAAATATTTGGACTTCTTCGGAGGTTTTGGCACGGGAGGCTGAATATAAGTTACAACTAAAGTTTAAAAGTTATATTTTTACGGTTATTTATGACCTTTTAATTTTATATCCAGATCGAGCTGTTATTTACGATTGGAAGACATTTTTGCAACGTGAAAAGAAAGATAAGTTAATCAATAATTGGCAGACAAGATTATATTTATATGTTTTAGCGGAGAAGATGAATTATAGTCCATCTCAATTGAGTATGACTTATTGGTTTGTGAAGTTACCGCACAAACTCCAGAGTATGACGATTCAATATAATGAGGCTATGCACGAAAAAAATCGTCAAGATATTAATAATATCCTTGATAAAATAGACGAATCTATGGATAGCTACTTTGATTTTAGTTTAGATTTTGGGCATATAAAAAACTGTGAGAAAAAATGCCCTTATTATCAGTCATTGATGGAAGATAGTTCATCAAATAATTCTATGAGTGAGTTGAAAAGGTTGCCTAATAATTTAACAGAAGTAGAGGAGATTAATCCTTTTTAAAAGTTTTTGTCAGGTTTTGTTACCTTAATCATAGTTGTTATAGGCTTTTATCATGGCTTGAGTGCCTTCTAAATAACCATTATCATCGTCTAGGTGGGCGACTTGGTTAAATAGTTGTTGGGCTAGGTTTATGCCTGGATAATTGTCTATGTCTTCCATCACTTCTTTGACTAGCCGTAAGTCCTTGAGGATATGTTTTATCATAAAACCAGGTTGATAGTCTTGGTTAATGATTTTGGGGGCAAGATTGCTTAATGCCCATGAACCCGCAGCGCCTGTGCTACAAACATCTACAATAAGGGTAGGGTCAATATTTTGTGTTTTGGCTAGTTGTAGGGCTTCACAGAGGGCAACCATATGGAGGGATGCTAATACTTGATTACACAATTTTACGGCCTGTCCACTGCCGACTTCTCCGCAGTAGGTGATATTTTTGCCGACTATTTCGAGGTAGGGTTTAATCTCTTCAAAGTCTTGTTTGTCTCCTCCCACCATGATGGTAAGGGTGCCATTTTTTGCGCCTATGTCTCCCCCTGATACGGGTGCATCCATAAAACGAATGTTATGGGATTGTAGTTTAAGGGCGATCGCCCTTGCCCCCTGAGAACCGATGGTGCTAAAATCAACGATTATACTGTGGGGAGAAGCATGATTGACAATACCATTATCCCCGAAGATAACTTCCTCCACGTCAGGAATATCTCCTAAGCAGGTAAAAATAATTGAGGCAGATTCTACGGCCTCCTGAATTGAGTTGACTATGGTTGCCCCCGATTCCCTAACACTTTCTAGCCCGGGGCGATCGATAGTACGATTCCATGCTTTGATAGATAGGTTATGATGGGCAAAATTTACAGTCATAGGTGCCCCCATAACGCCTAAACCTAGGAAAGCAATCTCATTCTTCACTATCGCAACCATTGTTCAACTCCCTTTTTTTCATTTTGATTTTATCAGTCCATGGCAAAATCAGCTAAAGACTTCATTAAAACCTGAAATTGAAGCGGATTAAGACGGTAATATATCCAGCGGCCTTCCTGTCTCGTTTGTAATAATCCAGACTCCCTCAACACTCGAAGATGAAAAGATAATTTTGGCTGGGCAATTTTCAAAGCAAGACAAATATCTCCCACACACATCTCTTTTTCCTGTAATAAATTTATCACATTAAGTCTTATGGGGTCTGACAAAGCACGAAAACAGCTTAACATACCACTCAAATCTGAGGTTGGCATTGATGACATTCTTAAGTTATATAAAATGTAGTTAAATATTGAGAATAATTTATTTTTTATTCACATATTAATATAATAAACATTATCGACCTTTTTTATGAAGATCTAATAAAGATTTTATAAAGATAAGTTTAATTTTATTAACCACATATTTTATTAATCATATATAAATAATAATCTATATGTTTTTAGTGGTCACCACTCTAAACGAGGATAAATAATCTAAAATTGATATAAAACCGTATTAAAACAATAGTGTATCGAAATATACAAAAATCTTCTTCTATTAGTTCTTCGCAAAAATAAATATCTTGTCACTTAATAATCGCAATTTTTATGAAGAGAAAGTCTTTCTAATTTTATGGCAAGTAAATATGAACAAAATAGAAAAAAATAATATATGTAAAACATACATATTAAAACACTTTATAAAAGAAAAAATGTCTTTATTATATTTCATATAAAAAATATTTAGACATATTTTAAAAATATATTTACTAATAAAAAAGTAGTTGAAAAACTTTTCTTTCAAATTATTGAGATTTATCTTTTTATTATTTATTTAAGGCTAGTGTAAGTAGGTTGGCGAAATTAATCATAGCTCTTATTTTATTAAGACTCTTATAAACAAAACGTTTAAACCCCTTGCCTAAATCGATTTAATTATGCCTACTTACTTATGTAAGCAAAAAGAATAGGAAATTTAAGGTAAACATAAAAAGTACCGATAAATAGTTGATAAAGAATAAGCAAAAGCAAAGAGATAGTTTCTTTTTCTTCGTCGCAGCAAAATATTCAGCTATAGATTAAAGTATTTATAATAGTAACTTGAAACAGTTTTAAATTATTCAATATAATCTAAGAATAATAGTACAATATATTATTCTTAGAACATTACAATTTAGTCTAAGTAAGTAGGCATAATTAAATCGATTTAGGCAAGGGGTTTAAACCCCTTGTTCATAAGAGTTTTAATAAAATAAGAGCTATAATTAATTTCGCCAACATACTTAATGGATAGATATTGAGCAAAAACTAAAATAAAGTCATAACTGTAGTTTAGACTAAGAAAAAATTGTAAGAGAATAAGTGAGCTAACAAAGATTAGCTCAAAAACGCTATAAATGAATTTAATAATGGCTTAAAAGTTATTTTTTTGGTCTTTTTTTAGTCTTAGATAAACGCTTTTTAACCGTAGGATAAACTTTAGCTTTGTTTCTTTTTCGACCTTTAGGCCAGCCATGGGATTTTCCCCGACTTTTAGGAGAAAGGGTAGGACTTCCAATGTCCATCAATAATGAAGTCATAGACAGAGCCACTCTTCCGGGGGTTAAATTCTGTTGAGGTTTTTGCCATGGCAGATGATATTCTTTGACTAAATCCTTGGATAACCATAACTGCCAAGTAATATTGACAATTAAATTGCTCCACCTTTGACAACTCTCAGGGGTGCGAAAATGGGGTAACGTCCAATGTAATCTTTGCTTGGCGAAACGATACCAGTGGTCCACACCAAATCGTCGGCTGTATTGAATCCAAATATTGGAAGAAGATAAAAATTGCTCTCCCACCCAGATTAACCACAGTGGGCGATGTAAAGCACCAGTTTTTTTCTGCTTCAATCGTTCAATTTTAAACAGGGTTAGCTTTTGTGAAGGGGCATTGTAGAAATGAAGTTCTTTCCATTTACTCATCCGTATTGTTCCTAGGGATGAGTCTTCCATTTCTAATATTTCATGGGCATGGGGAAAATGGTCACATTGATTTAATTTCAACTTTGCCCCATGTTTTTTCGGTCTGCCTCTACCGCTATAGGCTGGAGGATTACCATAAAGACATAGATTAGAACGTACTCTAATCAACTTACTGATTTCAATATCTGCGGTTTGCTTAATAAATTTGCCATTGCCATACTCACAATCCAACACCACCAATTTCGGTTTATTTTCTGGCAATTTTCTACACACTTGCCTTAGTTGCCATGTTGCTTTACCCAGAGGATTTTCAAAGGATGTGATTCTTTCATGTCTTAAAGGTAATGCCCAACTTCCTTTCTCATTCAATGGTGGTAACCAAGCGATGGTGCTATATCCTTGTCCTATGACCGATGAATTGATGGATGACGAAGAATATTGATAACCTCTATCTTTCATGGTGGGACTATCTTCAAACTTCCACTGAGTATGATCTATACCTAGTAATGTATATTCTAAGGTGTCTATTTCTTGAATATATCGTTTCATCAATTTGTTGCTGTTCGGACGACAATCTTTTATGGCTTCATAGGTACTACACCATTGCCGATGGAAAAAAGGTGATAAAGAAAAATCTGCCAAACTACGAGCATTTTCCGTGGTCATAACACTATCCATCAATTGAAAAGTGGCATCTTTACCTTTGACTAACATTTCATAGGTGTCATGACGGAAATTTTCCAGTCTGCTATATTTGTTCATAGAGAGAAGATTTTATTTGTGCTTATTTATATTTTCTCTCTATTTTTCTTTTATGTCTTGTCCTTCCTTGCTCCACTTTCCATTTAGTCTAAACTACAGTCATAAAATATACTATGAAAACAAAAAACTCTATTTTTGAGAAATACTCATCAGATAAATATTAATCAAAAAAAAGAAAAGGTAAATTCATAGGACATAAATACAACTGTCCACCAAAAAACTACCCTTTCAATACCTTAAATAACTCTCAATTAATAATCTTTTTCTTGAAGTTTCCACTCCCCAGTAATAAAAGTTTTTACCTCTCTAACAAATTCATCTTGATTAATAATAGGTTTTGTAATGTAACCATCCGCGCCACTGAGATTTAAAAAATTTTCTCTATCTCCTTCCATAGCATGGGCGGTAATTAAAACAACAGGAATATCTTGGGTGAGGGGATTGGCTTTTAGTAATTGAGTTATCTTAATACCATCCACTGGCTCACCATCATAGTAACTGTTGGATAAAGATACGTCCATTAAAACAACTTTTGTTACCCCAGAATTTGCTACCTTCAAAACCTCATCAACATTTTCTGTGCCAATAACATTTAATCCTCCTCTTTTGGTGAGAATTTTGGAGAAAACTTTTAAATTAATGGGATCATCTTCTACAATTAGGACTGTGGTCATGGAGTATTAGCCAAATAAACTTTTTCGTTGTGTTTGACAGATTTAAAAAAATCCACCATGGGACGAGGATAATTTACTCCTAATTGTACCTTAAATTGTTTTTGTTCTTCCTTTGATAATTTCCACGGTTCGTGAATTTTTTCTCCTTTGATAGTCTCAATTTCTGGTAACCAATGGCGTAGATAGTCTCCTTGATAGTCATAGTCTTTGGATTGTTTCGGAATGTTGAAATAACGAAATCCACGGGCATCGTTACCTACCCCGGCAGTGTAATTCCAGTTACCCCAGTTACTACACACATCGTAATCAATCAGCAGAGATTCAAACCATTCAGCGCCCATTTGCCAATTGATACCGAGGTTTTTTGTCAGGAAACTGGCAACATTTTGCCTACCTCGATTGGACATAAACCCTGTGGTTTTTAATTCTCTCATGTTGGCATCTACGAGGGGATAACCTGTTTTACCTTCACACCATAACTCGAATAAGTCTTGGTTTTCTTGCCAAGGTATATCAATATTTTGCAATCCTGATTTGTGAAAGATACTATTACCGTATTTTAGGCAGGTAAAGCGGAAAAAGTCTCGCCACAATAGTTCAAAAATTAGCCAATAGGTGGAGTCGTTTTTGACTCTTTCTTGTTCATATTTTTCGATTTCGGTATAAATTAGACGGGGGGAAAGGCAACCTTGGGCTAACCATGGGGAAAATTTGGAGGAGTAGTCACCCCCTAACATACCGTTACGGGTTTTTTTGTAACTACTAATATTGTCTGTTTCCCAAAGATAATATTTCAGTCTATGGAGGGCTTCAGTTTCTCCGCCCACAAAGGTTAATACCCCTCTGTTATCTTTTTCAAATTCTTTCAAGCCTAAGTCGGAAAGAGTGGGAATTTTACCTACATCAATATTTGCTGGTAGAGGGGGTAAGGATGAGGGGGTTTTGAAGGTGGTATATACTTCGGCTTTTTTTTCTACTTGTTTTCTAAAGTGGGTGAATAAATCCGGTAATTCTTTTATGCTAAAGGGTAAGTCATCGGGAAAATAGAGGGTGCTTTGCCAGAAGGTTTTTACTTTTACTTGATTTTTTTCTAAAATTGTGGTCAATTTTTTCTCAATGGCGATTTCTTCGGCGGTGGCTTCTTCGGAAAAATAAACTTCTGAGATTTGATATTGTTCAACAATTTTTAATATTTTATCTTCAGTTTTTCCTTTTTTTACTATTAAGTTACTACCTATTTTTTTTAGAGATTTTTGTAAATCTGTTACGCTTTCTATGATGAATTTTGCTCTAAATTGTCCTGTTTTTGGAAAGCTAAATGATGTTTTGGTATAAGTGCGATCGTCAAAACAGTAAAAAGGAATTATGTGTTTAGGCTCGGCTGACACTGATCTATATATACATTCTTGGTCATGTAATCTTAAGTCATTACGAAACCAAATTAAAATATTACTCATGAGTCAAAAAGTATGATTGCAATTAAAATATATTAATTTATTATACATACTTTTATTATATTTAGGATAGCAATAAAATAAATATATAAGCTAAAATATAGCTTTACATTAATCATAAAATATTTATTACAAAATAAAAATTAAATATAAAATAATAAGAATAATTCAACGTATTTTAATTATCAATTATCAATTATTCATTGTCAATTGTTAACACACCCTGTAGAATACATTAAGCAAAAATTGACTATAAAAATTAATAAATTAGCAAAGTAATGGAGCATAAAGGCGTAACAGTTTGGTTTACAGGGCTTAGTGGTGCAGGAAAAACCACCATTAGCCAAGTAGTAGCACAAAAACTTAAGGATGCAGGCTATAAATTAGAAGTTCTTGATGGTGATATTGTACGGACTAATTTAACTAAGGGACTAGGTTTTAGTAAAGAAGATAGAGACGAGAATATTCGTCGTATTGGGTTTGTGTCTAACCTGTTGACTCGTAATGGTGTAATTGTTATTGTCTCGGCCATTTCTCCTTATCGTGAAGTTAGAGATGAAGTGAGAGGCAAAATAGGTAATTTTGCGGAAGTATTTGTAAATGCCCCCCTTGCTACCTGTGAGGAAAGAGATGTTAAGGGTTTATATAAAAAAGCAAGATCTGGGGAAATTAAAATGTTTACGGGTGTTAGTGATCCTTATGAGGCTCCTTTAAATCCTGAAATTGAGTGTAGAACAGATTTAGAGGAATTGGATGAGAGTGTTAATAAAGTTTTACAAGGGCTAAAGGATTTAGGTTATTTAGCTGATTAATAATTCCTTTTAGGTGGGTAATGCCCACCTTTTTTTGTTCAAATAAACAACCTGAATGGGAGAGTTTAAGATGAGTATCAATTTTGATTGGTCAAATCCTTGGTTAGTGGGTATTGCTATTAATACAGTGTTAATCAGCTTGGCTTTTATCTTGCCGAAAAAACTCTTAACGGTGGCTGGTTATCTGAATGCTTGGTTGTTGGGGGTTATTGTTTGGGGTTGTCTAAATTGGCAGGGTTATGTGGTCGTTTTATTTTACTTTTTTGTGGGTTCGAGTGTAACTCGCATTGGCATGAAGGAAAAACAAGAGCAAGGTATTGCGGAAAAAAGGGATGGGGTAAGGGGCCCTGAAAATGTGTGGGGTAGTGCTTCGATTGCGACTTTTTGCGCCCTTGGTTATTTTTTTATTTCTCCTGTGTGGCAACCATTAATGGTTTTGGGTTATGTGGCGAGTTTTGCGACTAAGTTATCGGATACTTGTGCTTCGGAGGTGGGAAAGGCTTATGGTAAGCGGACTTTTTTGATTACTACTTTTAAACCTGTGCCTAGGGGTACGGAGGGGGCTGTTAGTCTTGAGGGTACTTTGGCGGGGGTTTTGGCTAGTGTAGTTATTGCTTTTTTGGCTTATGTGTTGGGTTTGATTAGTGTTATGGGAATTTTGATATGTGTCATTTCGGCTTTTGTGGCGACAAATTTTGAGAGCTTTGTGGGGGCTACTTTTCAGGAAAATTTTGATTGGTTAACTAATGAGGTGGTTAATATTATTAATACTTTTGTGGGGGCTGTAGTGGCGATCGCCCTTGGATATATTCAATAATTGATAATTAAAAATGGATAATTAATAGTTAACTTTTACTTTTATATCCTCATCCGCTCATCACTTCATGACTCATATAGAATAGGTTCAATAATATCTATATTTGGTGACAATATGAGTTCTATTACCAAGAATACCTATCATGATGTACCTGACCATGAATTGGGTACTATTTTTGCTACGGATTTAGAGCAAGGCTTAACCCCAGAAGAAGTGGCAAACCGTTATGGAACATATGGATATAATGAGCTAGAGGCAAAAGCTGGGAAGCCCCAATGGCTGAAATTTATCTTACAGTTTAATCAACCCTTACTATATATCCTCATCATTGCAGGAACTATTAAGGCTTTTTTAGGCTCTTGGACGAATGCTTGGGTGATTTGGGGTGTCACTTTAATTAACGCTATTATCGGCTATGTGCAAGAAGCCAAGGCAGAAGGCGCCATCAACTCTTTATCTAAATCTATCACCACCGAAGCCACGGTATTTAGAGAAGGACAAAAAATTCGTTTACCCTCAAAGGATTTAGTGCCGGGGGATTTAGTACAGTTAATGTCGGGGGATAAAGTACCCGCTGATGTGAGATTGTTGGATATTCGTAACTTACAGGTAGATGAATCTGCCTTGACAGGGGAATCGGTACCCGTCCAAAAAAACCTCCAAATTTTGCCCTCAGATACTCCCCTAGCCGATAGAATCAACATGGCCTATGCAGGAACTTTTGTCACCTTTGGGCAGGGTACAGGCTTAGTGGTGGCAACGGCGAAGGATACGGAAGTGGGTAAAATCTCACAATCCATGGACAAAAGCGTTAATTTGATGACTCCTTTAACCCGAAAATTTGCTGAGTTTAGCCGTGTCTTGTTATACATCATCCTTGCACTAGCCAGTTTTACCTTTTTCGTCGGTATTGGGCGAGGAGAGCCTCCCGAGGAGATGTTTGAGGCTGCGGTGGCTTTAGCAGTGAGTGCTATTCCTGAAGGTTTACCTGCGGTGGTAACCATTACTTTGGCTATTGGGGTAAATCGTATGGCGGCGAGAAATGCGATCGTCAGAAAATTACCTGCGGTGGAGACTTTGGGAGGGGCTACCGTTATTTGCTCAGATAAAACGGGTACTTTGACG
The DNA here is from genome assembly GCF_001747005.2 of Cyanobacterium sp. IPPAS B-1200. Lineage (NCBI taxonomy): Bacteria > Bacillati > Cyanobacteriota > Cyanophyceae > Chroococcales > Geminocystaceae > Cyanobacterium > Cyanobacterium sp. IPPAS B-1200. The sequence continues at coordinate 2,519,610 of NZ_CP182899.1, read as the reverse complement.
GAAAATCAGATGACGGTACAGGAAATTTATGTAGGGCAAGAAAATTATGAGGTTACTGGGGGTGGGTATAGCTCTAAGGGTGAAATTCAACGAGGGGAGGAAATTATTAAAGATTTACCCTTTGCACTCCAAGAATGTTTGATGTGTGGTTTACTGTGTAATGATTCTCAACTTAAGCGTAAGGATAAGTATAAAATAGTGATGGGAGATCCCACGGAGGGAGCTTTAATCACCGTTGCTTCTAAGGCTGGTTATAGTCAATCCCATTTTAATAATACTTTTTCTCGTCTTGATTCCATTCCCTTTGAGTCGGATTATCAATATATGGCGACTCTCCATGATACTAGCGAACATCATCCCGATACCCCCAGAGTTATTTATGTTAAGGGTTCGGTGGAAAAAATGCTAGAACGGTGTACCCAAGCCTATGATCTCGAAGGGCGAATTGTTGATCTCGATCGCACTGCGATCCTCGAACAGGTGGAAGTCATGGCATCAAAAGGTTTAAGGGTATTGGCTTTTGCCCGTAAGGTAGCCCCTGACCATCAACATTCCATCGACCATGATGACCTTGAGAAAGACCTTATTTTCATCGGTTTACAGGGTATGATTGATCCTCCCCGTGCCGAGGCGATCGCCGCTGTCCATGCCTGTCAGGATGCAGGAATACAGGTAAAAATGATTACAGGGGATCACATTGCCACCGCCACTGCGATCGCCCATCGTCTTGGCATCAACAAAAACGGTAATCTACTCAGTTTTGAAGGGAAACAAATTTCCAAAATGGAACCCCATGAACAAGAACAAGCGGTCATTGACGGTTCCGTATTTGCAAGAGTTGCCCCCGAACAAAAATTACAACTGGTTGAAATCCTCCAATCTCAGGGGGATGTGGTCGCCATGACAGGAGATGGGGTCAATGATGCCCCCGCCCTCAAACAAGCCCAAATAGGCATCGCCATGGGCAAAGCAGGAACCGATGTGGCAAGGGAATCATCGGATATGTTATTGACAGATGATAACTTCGCTTCCATCGAGGCCGCCGTGGAAGAAGGGCGCACGGTATATCAAAACCTCAAAAAAGCCATTGCTTTCCTCCTTCCCGTCAACGGGGGAGAATCCATGACTATCCTTATTAGTGCATTACTCGCCAGAGATTTGCCCATTCTTTCCTTACAAGTATTATGGCTAAATATGATCAACTCCGTCACCATGACAGTACCCCTCGCCTTTGAGCCGAAATCCCCTGACACCATGAAACGTCCTCCCAGAGATCCCAATGAAGGGTTACTTTCGGGTAATTTACTTAAACGGGTTTTGGCAATCTCCGCCTTTAACTGGATTCTCATTTTTGGGATGTTTGAATGGGCGCTAGATTTTTATAGTGATGCTGACAACACCTTGGCGATCGCCCGTACTATGTCCATTCAAGCCCTTGTTTTAGCCCGAATTATCTACCTTATCAGCGTCAGTGAACTAGGAAATTCCCTCATTGCCAAATTGAAAGGACAAGATATTTCCCTTGGTAACGTGTCCGCCATTTCCTACGGCATTATAGGGGCTGTGGCATTACAAATCGTATTCAGTCAAGTTCCCTTCATGAATACTCTATTTCGCACTGCACCCTTAAGCATAAATCAATGGTTAATCTGCCTAATTCCCTTATTACCAATGATTCCTGTGGCTTTATTAGTCAATAAATTTTATCCTCCTCACTTTTCACCCCTAGAAGAAGAATAAATAACCAATTTCGTAAGGTGGGCATTGCCCACCATCAAACATTTTAAATTCTAAAAAGAAAATTGATTTTTTATTAGTTTTTTGAAATAAAAAAATAAACTAAATTAAAACACTAAAATTAACGAGTAAAATTAGCAGATAACCACAACAAAGAAAAAGTTAATAAACTCACAAATTGCTCATTAGAAAAACCTAAACTCAATCCAGAATTAGCAATCACTGTCGCCAATAAACTACTAAGAGAAATAGCAATCACAAAACCAAAAAAGCTAACACCCACCGAACGCCAAAAAGCCTTACTCTTTCTAAATACAAAAAAGAAACTTGTTCCCAATCCAAAAGTTAATAGCAAAGGTAAAATTTGAGAATCTTGGCTAAACACACTAAGTAAAATTAAAGCCAAAAAAATTAAACCACTAATACTCAACTCCTGCATCGAAGGTTGATCTATCAAATCCGTTAACCAATTAGGAGATCTTTTACTCGCGCCAGAATAATTAAAAGAAATAGGAGATTTTTTTGCTTCTACCACCTTCTCAGGAAACCGAATTTGCTCAGGCACCTTAATTTTTCCTTCTTGCCTTAACTTTAACCGATCCATGATTATGGCATCATAGGCTATTTCCACATCTTCCTTGATTTGAGCATTGCCCTCATTTTCTGTCAACAAAATCTCTTTTGCCCTCTGGATTTCTTCAAAAGACGCTGATTCTTCCACTCCAAGGGTGTCATAGGGACTCAAATCACTCATTTTTGCTTTGTCCTCCTAACCTAATTAACTATATACTATCGGTCGAGTTTTTATGTTGTTTCTCTTAATTATTCCCCATTATAGTCTCAATTGCTCAATTGATTTAAGAGGAAAAATTCAATAATAACAAGAATAGAAGTTTTTTTGATCAATTATTTCGGACTCAAACTCTATTTTTTTCCGATGATTCCTCGAATATCGAAAGTATCCATAGCAAAAACAAAAAAATCTTAACAACTCTTCATGATAGTAAAAATATATTAACATGATCATTAAGCAGAGTCCTATTTTACCAAAAAGTTAAATCTTGATGACTATCTTGGTATTTAACTAATAGTTTTAATTTCAGGACAACTAATAAGATTACGATCTACTGTAGCTAAAATAAGACCGTAATAAATCGCTGTTGCACCGATAAATCTATCCGCTGGGTCGTGATGAGGAAGTTGAATTTTTCTGCTAAGAATAGCGATGTTATGATTAAGTTTCGCTTCTATTACTTGTAATGTTTGTAGTGCAGAATTTATCCATTTTTCAACATCTCCATCAATATTAATTCTATTTTTTTCAACCAACATTATTGTTTCCCATATACTAATAGGACTTAGCCATAAATCATTATTTTCATCACCAATAGCATACTGTAACTTTTCAGATAATTTCTCGTTACCTTGTAAATACCAAAGCCAAATATGAGTATCTAAGAGAATTTTCATTATTGATTAGCTTCCCAGTCCGACTCCGATACCACAGGAGAAACTATATCTTCAAGAATATTTAAACTGTCTCCCATACACCCAAATGATGGTCGTTTCTTCTCAATCATGGGAGAAATTATTACTAACGGTATTCCATCTTCAGTGATAGTTAAAGTTTGATTACTAAGTTTAACATTCGTAATTAGCTTTTGTACTTCATTGGAGAGTTGATTAAGGCAAATTTCCATAGGCTCAAAATCCTATAACTATTTCCAAATATAACTACTTCAAATACTAACATCCGTTTTTGAGAATTGCATTCTTCTCATTTATTCAGTAAGGAGAAAAAAACATTAATTCATTAAAAGAAAAACTGGTGGTTTCTTGAAATTTGAGATCAAGTCACGGATACATGAACGATATTCAATATAGTGGGACGGAGGTGAGAATTAACTTACCAAGCAATAAGTAAAATATTGATAACAAAAGCCGAAAAAGCCTTAACAATTCTTTATAATAGTAGAAATATATCACCATGGTTATTGAGTAAGGTAAAGCCCTGTCTTACAAAAGTGCTAAATTATGATAACCATCATGAAGTAATATAACGAATCTAAGCGTATAAGGTCAATATATAATGAACGACTACAATAATAGCAATTTAACACCATTTCAAGGACAACCTTGGCTCGTAGAAGAAAGAGATGCTTGTGGTGTAGGTTTTATTGCCTACCAAGATAATCGTAAATCCCATAAATTAGTAAAAGATGCGTTAAAAGGTTTAGCCTGTATGGAACACAGGGGAGGATGTGGCGCTGATAGACAAACAGGGGATGGTTCAGGGATTTTAACAGGGATTCCCGTAGCAATTTTGAAGACATGGTTTGATGAAAATAATATTGAAATGCCTCCTGCCGAAGAGTGGGGGGTGGGAATGGTCTTTTTACCCCAAGATGAGAAGGAAGCCCAAGAAGGACGTAAATTTGTAGAGGAAATGGTAGAGGTAGAAAGCCTCAAAACCCTTGGATGGAGAGAAGTACCCGTAAATCCTGATGTGTTGGGGCCACAGGCAAAGGAAAATCAACCCCGCATTGAGCAAATCATCGTTACTTCTGGCACAAAACATTATAAAGGAGATGAATTAGACCGTCGTTTATACGTTGCGCGTTCCCGTGTTGGTAAGAAATTAAGCGATAATTTTTATATTTGTTCTTTCTCTTGTCGTACCATCGTTTATAAAGGTTTGGTACAAGGGGATGTATTAGAAACATTCTATGGAGATTTAAGTAACCCCGCCTACGAAAGTCGTTTTGCCGTATATCACCGTCGTTTTAGTACCAACACTGTACCCAAATGGCCCTTTGCTCAACCCATGCGAGTATTAGGACATAACGGGGAAATTAACACCCTCATTGGTAACATTAACTGGATGAGCGTACGGGAAGCAAATTTAGAACTTCCAGGGTGGACAAAAGAAGAGTTTGAAGGTGTCACCCCTATCGTAAATATGAATAACAGTGACTCCTATAACCTTGATAGTTCTCTCGAATTATTGGTGCGTACAGGGCGTAGTATTCCCGAAGCCCTCATGATTTTGGTACCCGAAGCCTACGAAAATCAACCTGACTTGGAAAAATATCCCGAAATTCTTGACTTTTACCATTACTATGCAGGGTTAAAAGAGCCTTGGGATGGTCCTGCTTTATTGGCGTTTAGTGAAGGAAAAACCGTAGGGGCTTGTTTAGATCGTAATGGTTTGCGTCCTGCCCGTTATGCTATCACTAAGGATGGATATGTGGTGGTAGGTTCAGAGGCTGGGGTGGTTGATTTAGATGAATCAGAAATTATCGAAAAAGGTAAGCTCGGTCCTGGTCAGATGATCGTGGTAGATTTAGAAAATAATAAACTGCTCAAAAACTGGGAAATCAAACAGGAAATTGCTTCTCAAAAACCCTATGGACAATGGTTAAAAGAGTATCGTTTACATCTTGATAGAAAAGCATTTGAAACCACAGGGGAAGGAGCGCCCCTAACCTCCCTTAATAATGGGGGAACAGATTTGGTACAGTTGCAGACGGCTTTTGGTTATACCCAAGAGGACGTAGAAATGATCATTACTGCCATGGCAAGGGATGGAAAAGAGCCTACTTTCTGTATGGGTGACGATATTCCTTTGGCAGTGTTATCTGATAAGTCTCGTTTGTTGTATGACTACTTTAAACAGCGTTTTGCTCAGGTAACTAACCCCCCTATTGATCCTTTACGGGAAAATTTGGTCATGTCTTTGGAGATGCACCTAGGGAAAAGGGGTAATTTACTCCACATCGAGCCAGAAAATGCCCATACTTTGGTGATTGATTCTCCTGTGTTGTCGGAATCGGATTTAGAGTTTATCAAAAAGTCTGATTTGGCTACGGTTGAATTATCTACTCTTCTCCCTATCACTGATGGCCCTGACGGTTTAAAATCTGCTTTGGAAAGATTATGTGATCAAGCTACTCAGGCGGTTAATGAAGGTCATCAGGTAATTGTACTGAGCGATCGCACTCCAGTTAATAAGGGGGGAATTGGTGCAGAAACTTCCTATATTCCCCCTCTGTTGGCGGTGGGTGCAGTGCATCAACATCTAATTAAAGAAGGATTACGCCTTAACACTTCTTTGGTGGTAGATACGGCTCAGTGTTGGAGTACCCATCATTACGCTTGTCTAGTGGGCTTTGGGGCTTCGGCGGTATGTCCTTATCTCACTTTACAAACCATTTCTAGTTGGTGGCACGACAGCAAAACTCAGAAGTTGATGAACAATGAGAAAATTGAAAAAATTTCTGAGGTAGAAGCCCTTAATCGTTATCGTAAATCCGTGGAAGCTGGATTGTTCAAAATCCTTTCTAAAATGGGAATTTCTCTCTTGGCTTCCTACCATGGCGCTCAGATTTTTGAGTGTATCGGTTTAGGCCCAGATGTCATCGAATTGGCGTTTAAGGGTACCACTAGCCGTGTGGGTGGTTTAAACTTGGCTGAGGTGGCTAATGAGGTAATTTGTTTCCATCAGAAAGCCTTCCCTGAGTTACAAGCCAAGAAGTTGGAAAACTACGGTTATATCAACTACAAAAAAGGCGGTGAGTATCACATGAACTCCCCTGAAATGGCGAAGTCTTTGCATAAGGCGGTATCTACCTATGGTACTCAGGAGGGATATGATCACTATGACTGGTACAGTAACTATTTACAACAGCGCCCCGTAACTGCGTTGCGTGATTTATTAGAGTTTAACTCTGACCGAGATTCTATCTCTATTGATGATGTGGAGTCCGTGGAGGACATTGTAAAGCGTTTTTGTACGGGGGGTATGTCCTTGGGTGCATTGAGCCAAGAAGCCCACGAAACCCTTGCGATCGCCATGAACCGTATCGGTGGAAAATCTAACTCTGGAGAAGGAGGAGAAGATCCTAACCGTTACAATATCATTGATGAAGTAGATAAAGACGGTAAAAGTGCTTTATTTCCCCACCTTCATGGGTTGAAAAAGGGCGATCGCGCCGCATCCGCTATCAAACAAATTGCCTCTGGACGTTTTGGCGTTACCCCTGAATATCTAATGAGTGGTAAACAGCTAGAAATCAAGATGGCACAAGGTGCAAAACCAGGGGAAGGAGGACAGTTACCAGGGAAAAAAGTGAGCGAATATATCGCCATGTTACGCCGTTCTAAACCAGGTGTCACCCTCATTTCTCCCCCTCCTCACCACGACATCTACTCCATTGAGGATTTAGCCCAGCTAATCCACGATTTACACCAAATCAACCCCACTGCCAATGTATCCGTTAAATTGGTGGCTGAAATCGGTATCGGTACCATCGCCGCTGGGGTAGCCAAAGCCAACGCTGATGTTATCCAAATTTCTGGCCATGATGGCGGTACGGGTGCATCTCCCTTAAGTTCCATCAAACACGCTGGATGTCCTTGGGAATTGGGGGTTACAGAAGTACACCGCACCCTAGTAGAGAATCAACTGCGCGATCGCGTCTTACTCCGTGCCGACGGTGGTTTAAAAACAGGGTGGGACATTATCATGGCTGCCTTAATGGGCGCTGAAGAATACGGTTTTGGTAGCATTGCGATGATTGCCGAGGGTTGTATCATGGCGCGGGTTTGCCATACCAACCAATGCCCTGTGGGGGTTGCCACCCAACAAGAAAGACTGCGTAAACGTTTTTCTGGAGTACCTGGAGACGTGGTTAACTTCTTTTACTTTGTAGCAGAAGAAGTGCGCTCTATTCTTGCTAAATTAGGCTATCGCAGTTTAAACGAAATCATTGGACGGGGTGACTTATTAACCTATCGTCAATCTGCCCAACTCACCAAAACCAAGGCTTTGGTATTAGACTGTCTAACCAATCTCCCTGATGTGAAAACCAACCGTGACTGGTTAAACCATGGCGATACTCACACCAACGGTAACGTTTTGGATGATGAAATCCTCGCTGATAGTAACCTTACGGAAGCTATTAACAACCATGGTAGTGTCACCAAAGAGATTAAGATCATAAATACCGATCGCTCCGTAGGTGCCAGAATTGCGGGGGTAATAGCCAAACAACATGGCGATTACGGCTTCAAAGGACAACTAAACCTCAACTTCACTGGTAGTTGTGGACAGAGTTTTGGTGCTTTCAACGTTCAAGGAATGAATATTCACCTAGAAGGGGAAGCCAACGACTATGTCGGTAAAGGTATCAATGGTGGAGAAATTGTCATCGTACCTCCTAGTAATGTCACCTTTGAGGCTTCAGAAAACGTTATCCTCGGTAATACCTGTTTATATGGTGCCACGGGAGGAGAGTTGTACGCCCATGGACGGGCAGGAGAGCGTTTTGGGGTACGTAACTCCAACGCTACTGCAGTAATTGAAGGTGCAGGAGATCACTGTTGTGAATACATGACAGGGGGCTTAATCGTTGTCCTCGGAAGCGTTGGGCGTAATGTGGGCGCTGGTATGACTGGCGGTTTAGGTTACTTCCTCGATGAAGAAGGCAATTTTGAAGCTAAAGTTAATCCTGAAATTGTTTCTATTCAGCGCATTTCTACCCCAGAAGGGGAAGCTCAATTAAAAGAGTTAGTTACTAATCATGTCGAGAAAACAGGTAGTAAAAAAGGTCAATTAATCCTTGATAATTGGTCAGAATATTTACCCAAATTCTGGCAGGTTGTACCTCCTTCGGAAGCGGAAAATCCTGAAGTAAAGGCTCAAAAAGAGTTAACATCTGTGTAATTTAAATGGGGTGGGCAATGTCCACCCTGATTATTTTTCATTCACAAAAAGACGATCCCTCTTTAATGCCTTTGGGAAATAACTAGTTTCATTTTTTATTCTCAATATCTAATCTGTAGAGTAACAGATGCCCTCACTTCCTGTTCCCCAGCTACCACAGGAGTTGAAGGGGCGCTAGATAGTGCCGCTCTGTCGCTCATACTTTCCATCATCAAAGGACGAGGGGTATTTGCCCCATTGATATTGATTGTAATAACTTCTTGAGGGGTTAAGTTTAAGGCACCCAGGACAGCCTGAGATTGTCTTTGAGCATCATCGGTGGCTTTTTGCAATGCTCGACTTTGGGCTTGATTGATAGCGTTTTCTGTGGCGGTAAAACTAACACTATCGATACGTGTAGCACCAACATTCACGGTTTCATCTAAAATAGTACCCACTTGGTCAATACTTGTTTCAAAGCTAACTAAGTTTGTGGCAGTATAGTTAACTAACTGACGGCGATTATCGTCATATCTATAATTAGGACGTAGTTGAATACCTGTAGTCTGTAGCTTTTCTACATTGTTAGAACCTAATATTTCCAGTAAAGCGGTAGTACGTTGGGCCACTTCTTGCTGAATTTGGGCTGGATTTTGCCCTTCTATTTCTACTCCCATCTGCACTGTAGCGATGGTGGCGGGGATAGATTCGATTCCTTGCCCTGTCACTGTGATAGTTTTGACTATTTGTTCTTGAGCAATAACTGGAGATGTTAGCATTAGGGTTGAAATACCTAAGGACAAAAGAGTTTTGTTTATGGGTTGAATAAAAAACATAATGTTATGGTTTGTTTGTTATGGTGTTAGTTTAATGGCTTTTCCATTCCCCTGATGGGATTAAGATTCCTTTATAAAAGTTGATCTTATCTTGGCTCATAAAATAAGTCCATGCTTGATCTATCGGATTGTTATTATGATCATATACGGTTACTTTTTCCCTTTGATAATCATTCAAATGAGGCTCTCTATTTTCTTGGTAACCTTCTAGTTGGTCTATTTTTTCTAATGGTGATGAGTCGGGGAAGGTTAGCAAATATCCCTTTACTTTATTTTCACTTTTAATCATAGCTGGATAACCTAAAGATAAAGAATATATATCTCCATGAGTCCAGCATTTTTGTTCTTTAATGGTTTTCAGTGCACAGTATAGATAGTAGTTTACTTCTTGGGGTTTGAGAGTACCGTAAACAAAAACGTTCATGTTGTTTTAGTGTAATTTGTTTCCTCATATTTCATCCATTACATATTAGCCAATGATTTTTAGAAATAAACCACAAAGTTTGAAAAATACCTATATCAATAGATGCTTTGCTATATAATGATTACCTACTGATTTGCAAAGGGGATTTTTTGATGAGTCAAGGGCGGATAGTCAATGAGTCTGATTATATTTTGGAGGCTACTAATCTATCTAAAAGTTTTGGTGGTTTAAAGGCAGTTGATAAGGCTAGTATCCAAGTTAATAGGGGTACTATTACAGGGTTGATTGGGCCTAATGGCGCTGGAAAAAGTACTTTATTTAATCTTCTTTCTAATTTTTTGGTGGCTGATGAGGGACAAATTATTTTTGATGGACAGGTTATTAATAATGTGACTCCCCATCGCATTGCAAGAAAAGGCTTTATTCGCACTTTTCAGGTAGCAAGGGTTTTATCTCGGTTGACGGTGCTGGAGAATATGTTATTGGCAAGTCAAACTCAGAAAGGGGAAAATTTACTGCGGGTTTTTGTGCAACCTCATAAAATTAGACAACAAGAAAGGGAAAGCAAGGAAAAGGCGATCGCAATTTTGGAGTCTGTAGGCTTGTTAGAAAAAGCCCATGATTATGCGGGGGCTTTATCTGGGGGGCAAAGAAAGTTATTAGAAATGGCTCGAACTTTGATGACTAACCCTAAATTGATTTTATTAGATGAACCAGCGGCGGGGGTTAATCCAACTCTGATTAATCAAATTTGTGAACATATTGTCACGTGGAATAAACAAGGCATTTCTTTTTTAATCATTGAGCATAATATGGATGTGATTATGTCTTTGTGTAGCCATGTTTGGGTGTTGGCAGAAGGTGCAAACTTAGCTGATGGCACCCCTGAATTTATCCAGTCTAATGAACAAGTTTTAGAAGCATATTTAGGAGGATAGGGAAAGGAATGGAGAATTTAGAATGAAGAATTTAAAATGACAAGTAATCAAAAATCATTGCCTATTCTGCATTTTCATTACTCCACTTTTTTATCAAAATCTAATTATGTTGATATTCAATCATGGTAACAGATACTCGTTTATCCTTCAATGTGTTGATAAAGCGATGATTTTCTTGCCATCCTAGTCGATTAAACTGATTTAATTCTCCTTCGGATAAAGCCCAAGGAGGGCCGCTAGGGGCTTCTTCTGTGTCTCGAAGATGGGTCAAAATCAGGAGAGTAGCGGAGGGTTTTGCAAGGGATGAAACGGCTTCCATAACCTGATGACGCACATCAAGGGGAAGGGCTTGAATGGTACGACATTCCCAGACAAGATCAAACTTTTGTTGCCAGTGGGGAGGAAGCTCAAAAATATCAGCGGTAACATAATCAACGGGGCTATCAGGAAATCTTTGCTTACACCAGTTGATAGCGGTGGAGGAAACATCAAAGGCTGTTACATCATATCCTGCTTCTGCAAGGGCTTGGGCATCGTCTCCTAACCCACAACCGATGACTATTGCTTGGGGTTTTTCTTTACCACTGAGGGGGTTATTTTCTAACCATTCTATTAACTGATGACTAGGTTTTTGGGTTGCCCAAGGAATTTGCTCTGGATTGTGATGGGCTTGGGCGTACAATTCCTCAAACCATCCTGATGGTTGATTTTTCTGAAGATGTTTTTCTACTAGATTTTTGATTTCCATGGTTATTTGTGTTGGGTGGTGATGATGCCATGGGAACACATTTTTGTTACCCACATTTCAAGGTTTGGATCGTTTATTTCTTTGCTAATAGTATTTTTGATCTGGTTAGCCTGTTCTTGATTTTTGCAGAGGGCAAATACGGTGGGGCCTGAGCCTGACATCATGGCACCAAGGACATTTTGGCTTTTAAATTGGTCGATCAGGTTTTTGACTTCGGGATATTCGGGCAAGACGCTTTTTTGCAAGTCGTTGTATAGCAGTTTGCCGATTTGTTTTGAGTCTTTATGGGCGATCGCCCGTACCAATTCCCCTGAGTGGACGGCATGGGTGCGCTGACTGACTCCATGGCTATCTTGGATATAGAGATCATGAAATTCTTCTCGGTAGGTTTTGTAAGCCCAAGGGGTAGAAACGCTGATATTACTATACTTTGCTAAAATCACCCAAATATTATCGAGGTGGGGCAACGGCTCAATTTGTTCTCCTCTCCCTGTGGCGATCGCACTTCCCCCCGCAATACAAAAAGGCACATCAGAGCCGAGATAGGTTGCTAAATCTCTTAATTCAGGTTGGGTTAAGCCTAAACCCCATAATAAATTTATCCCCACCAAAACCGCCGCCGCATTAGTTGAACCCCCTGCCAATCCTGCACACACAGGAATGTTTTTCTCGATATGAATATCAACCCCCCCAAAGTTACTGGCTTGGGTAGGATAATTTTTTTGCATCAACTGCACTGCTTTATAAGCTAAATTGGTGTTATCGAGGGGAACTTGGGGATTTTGACAAAAAACTCGGATTTCTTCTTTTCCATTGGCTCTGATGTCGATAACGTCCCCTAGGGCAACACTTTGCATTACCATTACTAATTCATGGTAGCCATCAGGGCGATCGCCTATAATTTCTAAATGAAGATTTATTTTCGCAGGGGCAAATAATGAATAAGATTGCATAACATGAACACTCGACAAAGTTAATAAATAAATTTTATCAAGTCGTGGTATTTAATGTATAAAACAAAAATCACCTGTACAGTAACAGATTAAATGACGTGATAACAGATTAGTGTCATCTAAAACTTAAGACTCTTCAAATCCTTGTATATCAATTATTATAACTCATATTTTCCCTAAATCAGGTTTAACAGTCTTTCAAATTAAGTTAACAAATTAAGTGTCGCTTTCCTGAAATATAACAAATTATATGTCGCCTTCCAATTAGGCGATTTTTTTTGTTTGAAAAGTGGTCATTAACAAATTATATGTCATACAATAAGTATTAATCTACTATGTAGTAATAAAACATTTATGTATAAACAATGGATATAGATAATCATTTTTCCGATCTTCCAGATTTAATATCTCAACTTTCTCCTGAAGAACAGAAAATCGCTGATGTCATTGAAGACTTACTTCAACCGTGCGATCGCAAAACTTATGGGGAAAAGTTAAAACGAGCATCAATCCAATTGAATAAGTCTGTTCGTACAATTCAACGATATGTAAAGCAATGGGAAAATAATGGTTTACTTGGTATTGCTCAGAATAATCGAGCAGACAAGGGATCTTATAGGATTGATAGACGATTGCAGGATTTTATTGTTAAGACTTATCGGGAAGGTAATAAAGGTAGTCAAAGAATTACTCCCAAGCAAGTTTATTTACGGGCATTCGCTCAAGCCGAGAATTGGGGTATCAAACCTCCTTCTCACATGACGGTTTATCGTATTCTCAATCCGATTGTTGAAGAGAAAGAAAATAAAAAAAGGGTTAGAAGTCCTGGTTGGAGGGGTACAAGGTTAGCAGTATCAACTAGGTCAGGAACGGACATTAATGTGGAGTATAGTAATCATGTTTGGCAATGTGACCATACCCGTGCTGATATTCTTCTAGTCGATCAATTTGGTGAATTGTTGGGCAGACCTTGGCTAACTACAGTGATAGATACTTATTCTCGCTGTATTATGGGTATCCATCTTGGTTTTGATGCTTCTAGTTCCCAAGTGGTTGCTTTGGCTTTACGTCATGCTATTTTACCCAAAAGTTATAGTTCCGATTATGGATTACATGAGGAGTGGGGAACTTATGGTAAACCAGAATATTTTTATACTGATGGTGGTAAGGATTTTCGTTCTAATCATGTCCAGCAAATCGGTTTACAACTGGGCTTTACTTGTCATTTGCGCAGTCGTCCCAGTGAGGGAGGTGTGGTGGAACGTCCTTTTAAAACGTTGAATACAGAGGTATTTTCTACACTGCCTGGATATACAGGGTCAAATGTCCAAGAACGTCCAGAAGAGGCGGAAAAAGAAGCCTGTTTGACATTGAAAGATTTGGAGAAACTGATTGTTCGCTACATTGTGGATAACTATAACCAACGCCTTGATGCCCGTATGGGAGAACAAACTCGCTTTCAACGTTGGGAATCTGGATTACTTTCTATTCCAGATACTATCTCTGAACGAGAATTAGATATTTGCTTGGCGAAGCAGTCAAAAAGAAGGGTTCAGAAGGGCGGTCATCTTCAATTTGAAAATCTAATCTACAAAGGTGAATATTTGGGGGGTTATGAAGGAGAAACTGTCATTATCCGTTATGACCCCAGGGATATTACGGGTATTTTAATATATCGTCGTGAAAATAATAAAGAGGTTTTTCTGACTCGTGCCCATGCTATGGACTTGGAAGGAGAATCTTTATCTTTGATAGATGCAAAGGCCAGTGCCAGAAGAGTTAGGGATGCTGGGAAAAATTTGAGTAACCGTTCAATTTTAAGGGAAGTAGAAGATCGTTCTCGTTTTACTCGGAAGAAAAGCAAAAAACAACGGCAGAAAGAAGAACAAGAAAGAGTTAAACCTTTTACACCGTCGCCAATCTCAAAACGGGAAACAGAGTTAGAAGATGAGTCGATTTTGTCTTCCTCCTTTTCAGATGATGATTTGGTGGAGATTATTGACTATGAAGAATTACAAGAAGATTTTGATTTTTAGGAGTTAGCCATGAAAGCAGAAAATGTAGCAGAGCAATTAGGTCGTATTGATGCGCCCGAAGCAAATTTACAGCAAGAAATTAACAGACTAGAACGTAAAACAGTAGTAAGTTTAGAACAAGTTGGAATTCTTCATGAGTGGCTGGAAAGTAAGCGTCAATCGAAGCAGTCTTGTCGAGTGGTAGGAGAATCTCGTACGGGAAAAACGATCGCCTGTAACTCTTCTCGCTTGAGACATAAACCAAAGCAAGAAAGTGGAAAACCTCCTCAAGTACCAGTGATTTACGTACAAGTACCTCAAGAATGTGGTGCAAAGGATTTGTTTCAAGCAATTATTGAACATTTGAAGTACCGAATGACTAAGGGGACGGTGGCTGAAATCAGAAAAAGAACGATGACCATATTGCAAGGATGTGGTGTGGAGATGATTATTTTGGACGAGGCGGATCGTTGTAAGCCAAAAACTTTTGCGGAAATTCGGGATATTTTTGATCATCTTAATATCTGTACTTTAGACTAATTTGAACTGTAAGAAGCTATGATCCTTATATAGCAAGAATTTTGACTATTCTTATCCGTTTAATGTAAAAAATATAAAATATACGTCATATAAGGGTTTCAGCGTTTAAAATTAGATTTAGTCTAAACTCAAGTAATATTGCTATTGTCCTTGTGGGAACGGATCGTTTGGACGCTGTCATTAAGAAGGATGAGCAGGTTTATAATCGTTTTCGTGCTTGTTACCGTTTCGGGAAGTTAACAGGAGAGGAGTTTGTTCGTACTGTCAACATTTGGGAAAAGCAAGTATTGAAGTTACCTGTGGCTTCTAATTTGACCAATAAAAGAATGTTGAAATTGATTGGGGAGGCGACTCAAGGTTATATCGGGATTATGGACATGGTTTTGCGTGAAGCTGCTGTTCGTTCCCTCAAGAAAGGATTCAGCAAAATTGATCATGACACCTTAAAAGAAGTTGTTCAGGAGTATAAGTGATGGAAATTCAGCCTTGGTGGTTTACGATCGCACCCTATGAGGGTGAAAGTATCAGTCATTTTTTAGGTCGTTTTCGACGGGAGAATGTGCTTACTGTTTCTGGTTTGGGTGAAATAACTAAACTGTACGGTGCGATCGCCCGTTGGGAAAAGTTCCGTTTTAATCCTCCTCCTTCCCTTGAACAATTGGACAAGTTAAGTGAGATCGTACAAGTGGACATGGCAACCTTACAAACTATGTGTCCTTCTGCACCAATGAAAATGACTCCTATTCGCCTTTGTTCAGCTTGTTATGGTGAAAACCCTTATCATCGGATGGAATGGCAGTATAAAGAGGTTTACAAGTGCGATCAGGGCAAAGCCCTGCCACTGCGTGATCGGCACTCCTTAAAACTTTTATCGGAATGCCCCAATTGTGGTGCTAGGTTTAAGATTCCTGCTCTTTGGGTTGATGGTTGGTGTCATCGATGTTTTACCCCTTTTGTTGAGATGATTACATGATTATTTTTTATAATCACAGAAAATACTGGACCATAAAATAATAATTTGATACTTTTAAGTAATATCAAATATACAAAAACCTATTTTTAACAATGACGATAATACCAATAAAAAATCAGATACTATACGGTGATTGTTCTACTCTATTAAAAAAATTGCCGTCTAATTCCATCGATTTGATAATGACATCTCCTCCTTATGCAAAAAGAAGAAGTAAAACCTATGGGGGTATTAATCCTGATGAATACGTCGATTGGTTTTTTCCAATTTCACAAGAATTAAAGCGCGTACTTAAACCGACAGGGTCTTTTATTTTAAATATAAAAGAACCTGCTATCAATGGAGAACGTCATACATTTGTAATTCAACTAACTTTAGCATTAAAGCAAGATGGTTGGCGTTGGGTAGACGAATATTGCTGGCATAAAAAAAATTCTCATCCAGGTAAATGGAATAATCGTTTTCGTGATTCTTGGGAACGTTGTCTACATTTCACAAAAGAAAAAAAATTTGCCATGTATCAAGATGCGGTAATGATACCTGTCGGAGATTGGAAAAAAAAACGATTTAAAAATCTAAGCCAAGCAGATAGAGAACGAAACAAGTCTTCATTAGGAAACGATTTTAGCAGAAACGTTTCTAACTGGAAGGAACGAGATATGGTTTATCCTAGTAATGTACTACATTTGGCGACAGAATGTCGAAACCGTGGACATTCTGCAGCCTTTCCCATTGATTTACCGATATGGTTTATTAAACTCTTTACTCAAGAAGGAGATGTTGTCTTAGATCCTTTCATTGGTGGTGGAACAACTGCATTAGCTTGTCAAGAGTTAAACCGTCATTTTATTGGTATTGAACTTAATAAAGATTATTACGATTTAGCTTGTAGTAATTTGGGGCTACTCTAGAAATTTGATAATACTTTATCTCCATCTAAAACTTCCCTTAACTTGCTTAACAGCATTACCATCCAAATAACCTAGTGTCATACTCCGAGACTGATCACAAAATGAATCCACATAAAGTTTCAGTAAACGAGATTCACGTAAGGTAGCTAAATCCGATGATAAGTGATCTACAACTTCCTGCGATAAAAGTAAGATCAGTTTAGCTCTTGCCCTTGAAGCCATTACATTGAAGCGATTTAGACTCATTAGAAATTCATCTTCATCTGCAATGGCATCGGGGTCTCCCATCGCAAAAGAAGCTATTATCACATCTCGTTGTTGACCCTGAAAACGCTCAACAGTATCTACAGCATCACGAATATCATTGGGAGAAACATTCGGATTTGCGAATATTTGCTGTAATTGACTGACAATTAATCCTTGTTGAGCTCGGTGTGGAGTTACAACACCAACTGCTTTCTGCCAGAACTCAGTAAGGGTATAAGGTTTTTGAGTTAATAACTTTATTTGACCCGTAGCTGGATCATTTTCATCTAAAAGTTGATTTGCCATTTGATCATGTAACAAGCTGACTAAAGCAACTACGGTATCAGCTTCAAATGGATTCCATTGGCTACTACTTCCATCTGGATAAACAAAGCAAGTTGCTGGATACTCTGGATTTAAAAATTCTGCCCACTCAGATGTCCAATAGAGGTTGTGAGACCAGTTCGACGGTTGTTGTGTAGGAGTAGGATTAAGTAGATTTAGTCTCAAATCGGGTGAATAGCTGGATAAACTTTGACGATAACCAGCATAATTGCGAGCAAAGCCAACTAAAGTCTCATTAGAACGATAGTTTTCATCAAGCATTACATCTGGTACTAGCTGAAAATCTCGGCAAAAAGCGTAGATCGACCCAACCATATCCTCTAAATCTTTCGGCGGTTCAGCTTGATGGATAGGAGCAAGCTGTAAAGGATCTCCTGCTAAAACTACGCTTCCACCGTCAGCAAGAGAACAAAAGGCAAGAATTGCATGGGCTACATCCATCTGTGACGCTTCATCGATTAGAATTAAGTCGAAAAATTCAGCTTGTGCTGGACTATCATTAACAGTTAATAAGTTGTAGACTTGTTCTGATGTTGCTCCAACAATGGTAATACCAGTCTTTTGTTCTAGCCTTTGTCGAATACCTTGAATTTGTTGTGAAGGATTCCTTTTGTTAAGAGGAGCATCTATGTGTAAGGCTCTAGTATCTGTTGGGTCAGGTTGAAGATATGAGCGCAAACGATAGACTTCCACTATATTTGATAGCAAAAGACGGCAAATATCATCATAAATATCAAGTAGGATGTTATCAATGGCAGTGTATGTAGAAGCTGAAACTAAAATACGAATTTTTTGATTTTGTTGGCGTTGAGATGCTTCTAATGCTGCACCAACAACAATTGCTCTAGCAGTACGACTCTTTCCCGTTCCTGGTGGTCCCCAAATAAGCTGCAAACGACGAGATAAAGCTTGTTCCCACGCTAACCATTGAGTTTGATTTAAGTTCAAACCATTTTTTTCTAAAGTAGTTCTGACAGGTGCAAGATTACGAGTTACCGTCTGTTTGTGCATATTGACAGCATCCCACAGTAAATCAGCAGCAGGAGTATGCCTGGTTGTTCTTGCATTTCTACCACAAGTCATCCCAGTTGCTTGTCTCACTAATGCATTGTCTCTAGCTATTTGAGGATTCCCGATCGCATGAAGCACACCACCTACAGGAGGGCTTTTACTGTAAAGCTTTTTGGTGAAGAAATCGGAGTATGTACGGTCAAGGATAACATCGCTACTTAAATTAGCAATCCCATGTATTTCTAAGTCATTGAGGCTTATTCTATTAGACCAGCGATTATTTTGATCAACGACAATCCAGCAATTATCTCGATCTAACTTGACAACTGTAACTCCTGTAATGTCTTCCATTAATGCTTGCCTATCGAAATTTTGAAGAATTTGAGCAAGAGGAGTGTTTTGTAAACCATTCCAAACTTTAGTATCTAAAAAGCCTTGATTATTTTCAGGAGCGAGAGCAAAATTAAAATCCCCATCACGTACTTTGATATGCCTAGAGTCTGGTTGAATTTCATAAACACGGCGATTAGCTCTAGGTTGAAGTCTTAGTTCTTGCAATACCTGCTGCTCTTGTTGTCCTGTTAATTTACGAGTTAAACGTGCGCTGTAAAATCTTGCTTCACGCTCATGGGGTGGCATGGCTCGAATTTGATGCACTTCAAGTTCAGAAAGTGCTGCATCAAGTTTGGCAAACATATACCATAACTGGCTATCCCAACTTAAGCGATTTTGGCGTGGCGGTGGAATTATATTAACTTTTGGTGCTGTTTGATCCAGTTGTGTTTGCAAATCATTTTCTAATTTATCTACAATGATTTTTAAAGCATTTAAACGTTTTTCAACGGTTTCTCCAAGAGTATCCATTTGGTCTCGCCAGTAGGGTTTTCTTGATCTTGACCAAATATCATGCGCTCGTTCTGACGGAATTAAATCGCTCAAAATATCCTCAAATAAAGAAGGAACACTTAAATTAATAACCTTATTATTCCAGTTGTAATATCGAGCAACTTGAAGCAAGCTGTAATAATGGGGAACAGGTGTTGCCACGACCGATTTCACTACTTCTTTAACAATTGTTATGGGAGAACGTTTCGTAACAAGATTAGAATTAGGAAGTAATTGTTCAGGTGGAAATAACCACGCTAAATTACAAATGTTTTGATTGGCTAGTATTGCTTGAAGATGGCGACTGAATATGCGTGTTAAATGCTCATACTGTATTGAATCCCAGATATAAAACTGTATTGTTGTATTAGAATCAAGATTTTGAGCATCCATCAAAATAGTATTAATTCTTTCTAAAAAGTTTAATAGTTCTCTTTGTTCATCTTGTAAATTTTTACGATCAATAATAAAATTTTTAGGAGTATTCCATGTTTTCTGAGTACGAGGATTTTGGTTAGTTGAACCAAATGGACGAGGTTCTAACCAAAATGCTTGTAAGCCAAAAGCAAAAGTGATGGCACTTCCAATATCAAAATCAACAGTTAGATAAATATGTAAATCTGTCCATTTGGGTATAATTGCGGAAGTACCACTATTAGCAGGAATAAAAGATTGTTGATTCTGTAAAGAGCTAGCTCGTCCCCCAATAACTGTGCGTGTGGCTCTTAAATTTTGATGACCATCAAATGAAGAATGAGAGCTGGGTAATTGTGCTAATGATTGAACAGTTGTAATTCCTTGACTTTCCAAAGCTGAACGTGAACCCTTAGAAACAAAGGCGACACGACTTAAATGGTCCAACTTTTGAGCAGTAGGCATACAATGATCTGGATGCCAAGTGGGATTGCCTTTTTTATTAACCCATTCATATCCTAGGTTATCACAACCTTTACAACGATTATCAACATGCCAATCTAGAGCTTGCCAATTAGCTTCTGCAAGTATATCTGATAATGTATTTTGAAAAAATCTTTTAATACGAGGAACAAACACACCAAAAGGAACTTCTTCCAAATCTTCTTGCATTGCTTCTCTTAACTGTTTATATGTGGGCGTAATTCGTTTTGAATTAAGTTCATTATGAACAGCAACGAGATTTGAACCATCATAAGAACCAGACCAAATAGCACCATTAGACACAACAACAAATTGATCATCTAAATTATTATCTATCAACCATCCAGCTAAAACCATAGTATAATAAGTCACTTCAGCAAAATAGCTTGGAGATGGTTCTGCTGTTAGTTTGATGTCTATAATTCTTACTTGTAATCTTTTGTCATTTTCTGGTAAACTTTGAATCTCACCGTTAGGAGTTACATATTCTTCATAAGTATTTGACGGTAAAATTTCAATAATATCGGGACGGACTTCTGCATAATCTAAGTTAAACGTACTATCATATCCTGCAATATTTAGAGCATCTTTAAAAGATTGACTAACATTATATTCTGCCTCAATCAGAAAACTATTTGGTTGGACATTAGACAAATATTTTATTAATTGAATTTTTCTGTATCTTGTTTGACCAGAATTATGTTGAGAAGAATCTCCAATAATTACAGCTTGACCTGTAACTTGATTAAAAGTTTGAGTTAAATAATCAATAACTTGTGCTTCCCATTCTTCCCCTTCTTTTCTTAATGTATCTAATCCAGGTCGTGGTGGTTGAGGATCAGGCATATTTTGAACAGTACGTTCGAGTTTATATTGATTATTGTCAGGAGATAAATTCAACTTAAGTTGTCGCTGACATTCTGTACGAATATATTTGGAAAGAGCGTCTTTTCTAAATTTGGGCATATTTAACTAAAACGAGTACATTTTTCATAATAACTCTTCCTAATTAAGTATTTCCCTAAGAATTTATCAATATCTACTTTGCTATTTTTCATATTAGATTTTTATGGATTTGATCAATCCACAAAGGAACGATCGCCTTCCCCTCTTCCAGAAGTGAGATCGCCCCTTCCCGCTCATAAGGCAATAAATTAACAGTACCATCACTAGCAACAACCATAAAACGTTTTTTAAAGCCGATATTGGTAAAGTCAGGCTCTTTTGTTCTCAAATCACCGAGGATCGTTTGTACCATCTCCAGATTTAAACCCACAGAGAGGAGATACACCATTACCGATACCTCCACCAACCCCACAAAAGAATAGTAGATTGTCTTTCCTGTACCCGAAGCACCAATAAAAGGCACAACAACCTCCTTATCCCTCCAATACTGCAATTGTCGGAGAGAGCAGCCCGTAATCCTTGATATATCTTTGCTACTAAAAAATATTTCCTGTTCCATAGCAACAATTATAAAATGATTTGTTATTATACAATTATGTTTTATTAAACAGTAATGTATAGCATGACTCAGATAACTATTCAATGTCGTTTAATCGCTTCTGCTGATACCCGTCAATTTCTTTGGATGTTGATGAGTCAGAAAAACACCCCTTTAATCAATGAAATCCTGACTAGAATTAGGGAGAATCCTGATTTTTCTCAATGGGAAGAGAAAGGGAAGCTACCCAAGAACTTTATTTCTCAACAAATTGCCGAACTTAAAAATGATTCTTGTTTTCAGGGGCAACCATCTCGGTTTTATGCCTCTGTGGGCAAGATTATTGATTACATCTATAAATCCTGGTTCCAAATTCAACGAATCAATCAATTCAAACTAGAAGGCAATACCCGTTGGTTAAAAATGTTGAAATCAGATGCTGAGCTGATAGAATCCTTTGATGGTTCAATAGAAGCACTGCAAAATCAAGCCCAACAGATTCTGAGCGGTGTTGACATTACCTCTACTCAAAACCGTACTGCTGATTTTTTGTTTCAAGAGTATAACAAGACGAAAGATCCTCAGACTCAAAGTGCGATCGCGTAGCGCCACCGTAGGTGATCGTTTATCTCATCAAACATGGTTGTCGCATTCCTGAAAATAAAGTTGAGACAAGGAAGAAGTATCAAAAGATAAAACGAAAATTAGAGATCAAAATTCACAGGCTGAAAAGACAAATAGAAATGTCTATTCCTTCGGGGAGAGACTTAGAAGGAAAAAAATGGTTAGAAACCTTGATCCTTGCTTCTACCACCATGCCCATCAATGAAAGTGAAAGTAATAGTTGGTTTTCTGCCCTGAAAAAAAATTCCCCTTCTATTCCTTATCCTGTCATTTACGAAACCAATGAAGATTTGAAATGGAGTCTAAGTGATCAAAACCGTCTCCATGTTCGATTTAATGGTTTAAGTGACCATACTTTTAAAATCTATTGTGATTCTCGTCAACTTCCTTATTTTCGGCGCTTCTACAAAGCTTGAGTTTAGACTAAATCTAATTTTAAACGCTGAAACCCTTATATGACGTATATTTTATATTTTTTACATTAAACGGATAAGAATAGTCAAAATTCTTGCTATATAAGGATCATAGCTTCTTACAGTTCAAATTAGTCTAAAGTACAGACAAAGATCAAGAATTGAAAAAGGCGAACAAAAATAAGTTTTCTAGTGCTTTATTCACTCTGCGTTCAGCGATGATTATTTGGAAAGAAGATGACGGAAAAGGGGAGTTATGGGATAAACATAAACTCTATCTACACTGTACGTTGGATACTGATTATTGGACTGTTGAAGGTACACAAGTAGTTGCTCAAAGAAAGCAAAAGGAAGTTTTAAATATTATTGATGGGATGAAAGAAAAAGATGATTTAAGGGATACTCAAAAAAAATTTATCCAACGCAAACAAACGACTCTTGCCCGACTTAATAATATTTTTCCTCGTCCTAGCAAATCTATTTATCAAGGTAATCCAGACCTCTATATGGGAGTGGCAATGGGTTTACAAGAACCTGTTACCATTGCTGTTGTTGATGTTGGTGAAGGGAAAGCCATCTTACACCGTAACATTAAACAATTGTTGGGAGATGATTACCATCTACTAAGAAGAAGAAGAAATGAAAAGCAGAAATTGAATCACCAGAACCATAAAGCAAGGAAAAGAGCTAATTTTCAACAGAAAGGAGAGTCTAATTTAGGGGAATACGTTGATCGTCTCATTGCTAAATCTATTCTCAAAATAGCTCAGGAGTATGAAGTTTCAACTATTATTGTTCCTCGGTTAAGCCAGATGCGATCAATTACTGAGGCAGAAATACAACTGAGGGCCGAGGAAAGAATACCTGAGTATAAGGAGGGACAAAGAAAATATGCCAAGGATTATCGTGTCCAAGTACATCAATGGAGCTATGGTCGATTAATTGATAATATCAAGGGGAATTCTTCTAAATTGGGCATCGTAGTAGAAGAAGGCACACAACCCAAACAAGGAACATTTACGGATAAAGCATTACAGTTAGCCTTAAGTACCTCAAAAACTAATCATAAAGCCAATCCCACAAAGATAAATTCCTGAGCTACAATGAAAAAAATCGTGCCGCAGATCAAGTTATTGTTAACCTCTGTTCTGTGTAAAGTAAGGGGTAGTTTGCCTATAACAAGGTTTGCTTTCTGTCCCTGATAACTACTCACTCTGATGCTGCGCACTGAAAAAAGTGTGGAAAGAAGGGGCACTCCCAGCAACAAGAGTTTGGGTTTACCAATGTAGTGGTTATCGAATCACCTCCGATCAAGGAGGAATCCCCGTTTGAGCGTTAGTTAAAATGTACGAGTTACACAAACTCTGATTTTAGCCTTACGCAATCGCTGAAGCTCTTACGAATAGAGAAAGATAGCGTTTTAATGAAATACAAAATTCGAGTAAAAATCGGAATTTTTGTGTTTTTAAGGGAGGCTTACGCAAACTGCTTTTACAAGCCTTATTATATAAGGGTTCTGACTAGGGGCAGTTGAAATAAGAAAATACCTTCTTTAGGGATTGAAAGAGCCTCATTATCTTGACCTAGACTCCATATTACGGGTAGGTTGAAATAAGAAAATACCTTCTTTAGGGATTGAAAGGTTCCATCGTGTACTGAGAAATAAGCAATGTTGCTGTTGAAAAAAATACCTTCTCTAGGGTTTATAATATTAATAGTGCCACGGAGTAAGTCTTCACGACCCCTGTTCTGTGAAAATGAGGAGTAGTTTACTTTTTACAAAAAGTCTGCTTTCTGCTCCTGCTAACTACTTGCCCTGATGCTGTCTATCTTCAGATAGAGAAACTAGGCGCACTCCCAGCAATAAGGGTGCAGGTATCCTGCCATAGTGGTTAGTGAATCACTTCTGACCAAAGAAGAATTCTCAAAGAGAATTGAAAGCGAGTCTCGCTCTGTCCTTATTTCACATACAGTAGAATTTTAAATGCTACTCCTCTCCTAATGTTACTGATTTTAGCTAATTTCAACGACAGTAATTTGTTATCACGTCACTTATTTTGTTAAAGCGACACTAATTTGTTACCGATGACAAACAATTTGTTAATGTACACACCCCGTAAACTAATAAAGGGTGACCTTTAACATATATGATGGGCAGAGCGAGACTCGAACTCGCACGACCGAAGCCGCCACATTTTGAGTGTGGTGCGTCTACCAATTTCGCCATCCGCCCTTGGTGTGACCTTCACTATTATAACCAACTTTTTGTTCTTCTAGCAAGTTGTAATATTCAGGAGTGCTAGACCAATTTTGGATTGCCTTGGCTCTTAGTATAGGTAAAGGGTGAGTGAGTTGGGCGGTTTGCATATCCTGAAGCATTTCGCCGATGTCCGTATTGCTCATCTGTTGATAGTCCTTTACTTGTTCCATAAAAGCATCTAAATTGAGCTTAGAAGCCAAAGAAGGTGAGCCCCCCGTTAATTTCATTAATACTGACATGACAATTTTAGGATCTTGAGCCACCAACAACGCTGCGCGATCGCACGTAAACTCTGCACAACGTAACCATTGCAACAACTGACTTTGCATCGACTGAGCCAAAATACTACCCCAAGTAGGTAATAACCCCGTGGCCAAAACGATTAAATTTGCAAGGGTAAGATATACCCCATGCTCACATTTCAAATGTCCCAATTCATGGGCAATTACCGCTTCTACTTCCTCATCGGTCAAAATTTCTAACAAAGATGTATGAATAACCATAAAAGGCTTTTTACCTCGGATAGCAAGGGTATAAGCATTGGGGACAGGATTTTGTTTTAAATAAAGTTGAGGGGCTTCTATATCAAGGATAGAAGAGGCATTGAGCAAAAGTTGATGAAGATGGGGGAGTTGCTTTTCACCAATCAAAATACTAGAGGCGATATTATTCATATAAAAAAAATCCTCTGCCACCGAGCCTAAAATTCCCCTCATGGCGATGTCTAGTCCGGGTAACTGCTTCAGATTTGTAGTAGCTTGTAAGTCGAGGGGGTGTCTAAAATCATCTGCTTTTAAACCTATTAATTGAGTTTTCATAGTCATCTTTGGCGGTGGGTTGTTTTTATTTTATCTTAACTAAAAGAAACGAGCCGTTGTTAAACCAGCTTTGCTAGAAATCAATTTTGGCTCCCCTTCATCACCATATATAATAAGCAAATATATTCTGAAGTTACTATCTCTGTTTATGGCGCAATTATCACAGACTATTTCTAGTCATTCTGAATCTCTAAAAATTACTTTTGCTCCCCTATGTGTCGAGGATGTTTATAAATTGGCTGATTCTCCCGAAAATGGAGCCGTAGTTTTAATGAGTGGCACTGTGCGCAATCAAACTGAGGGAAAAAACGTTAAATATTTAGAATATCAAGCCTATGAACCGATGGCAATTAATATTTTTCGTCTAATTTGCGATCGCATTTATGACCAATGGAAAGACACAAAAACCATCGTCATCCACCATCGCACAGGAAAACTAGCCATCGGAGATATAAGCGTATTAGTCGCCGTGGGATGCCCCCATCGCACAGAAGCCTTTGAAGCCTGTCGCTACGCCATCGACACCCTCAAGCATAACACCCCCATTTGGAAAAAAGAACATTTCGCCGACGGTGCCACCAGTTGGGTAAGCATTGGGGCTTGTGAAGAATTTGCACACCAACGAAACCCTATTTAATAATCACTATCCGCCACACATATTCCCTTACACTGAATAGCATTGGTAGCTGTTCTCTTGCAATGAGGACAAAGAATTTCCTCCTCCTGCTCATTGTTATCTGTAGAATGAATTTCTTGATTTTCTTGGTTATCAATCATTATAAATTGTAAAGATTTGTATCTACTTTCATTCTAGGATAGAGTTTTGCGAAGACGCAACCATCACACTAGGGAAATATCCACCCCTAAAAATGATAAAGATATTCGAGGATGAAAAGTTTTATTGATTGGAAAATTTAGACTCTAACTCAGACTTATCATTAATAATTTCAAAAACCTGTTTCATGTTTGTTAACTCAAACAACATAGTAATTTGTTCACTAAGAGACATGAGAAACAAGCGTCCATTAGCACTTCGTATGCTTTTTAGTGCCTGTACCAAACCTCCCAAACCCGAACTATCCATAAAGGTTACTTTCTTAAAATCCACCAGAATATAGATTATTCCTTCATTAACGAATTGATTAATATTTTGACGAAATTCATTCGCTTTTACACCATCAAAAATTCCTTCAGGCTTTAAAACTTTGATTTTAGGTAGCATTTTTAATTTATAGACACTCTCTATGAGTATTCTAACCAAAATTAACCGCAAAAATCCTTAATTTTTCAGTCCTGTGGTGCCAATACCTTCTATAAACTGTTTCTGCCCCAAAATAAATAGGAAAATCACAGGGATGGTGCTGATAACCACCGCCGCCATTAATAGTGACCAATTACTGGTAAATTGTTCTTGGAAAGATGCAAGGGCTAACTGCACAGTTTTTAATTGAGGATTGCTGGTAAATACTAGGGGCTTAAATAAATCATTCCACTCACCGATAAAGGTGAATAAAAACAGGGTAATCACCGCCGGTTTGGCAAGGGGTAAAAGAATATGCCAAATAACTTGTAGTCGATTGGCACCGTCTAATTCCGCGGCTTGTTCGAGTTCAATGGGTATGGTACGAAAATATTGTCTCATCAAAAAAATGCCAAATCCGTTGGCGGCACTAGGTAAAATCAAAGCCCCATAGGTGTTGATTAAATGGGCATTTCTGAGAATTAAAAAGATAGGAATTACTAATAGTTGAATGGGGATAACCAGAGTGGCAATTATCAGCAGAAGAATAAAGTTTTTGCCTCGAAATTCCATTCTAGCTAAAGCATACCCAGCCAAGGCAGAAGTAACTATTTGGGAAAAGGTAACGGCGATCGCCACTAGAGCCGAATTAAAAAAAGCCAAAACAAAATCTCCCATCTCCCACGCCTGACGATAATACTCAAAAGTAAAACGAAAATCTTGATTTCCCGTCGCCGAAAAAGAAGTATATAAAACCACAAAAAGAGGAGATAAAATAACTATCGCCCCCACCGATAAAATAACAAAACTAATAATTTTAGAAAAACGATTCACCAAAAAATTAATCATCTCAAAAAAAAATCACTACTACCAAAAAAATTAAACAAACCTTCTGTTTTAAAATATTAATGTCCCTTGCTCTTACCAATAACCCCTAATTAATCAACACCAAACCAGCTAAAATGAAATATAATCACTGTGGACAGTCATTTTTAGATAGTAATGTTTTATAAAAAGGGTTTAAACTTTGTTCTAAGTTTTTTAATTATAGGTTTTGGATGGGCTAATAGTACATCCGCTCAAGAATCAGATAGCACCTCCGACACTAACATATCAAACTCCAGTCGTGACTTATTATTACGCCCCAGCCAACCCCAAGAAGTACGCATAGAAGGCTTAACTTCCATCACCCTAGAACAAGCCATTGATATAGCCCTAGAAAACAATAGAGACTTACAAAGAGCAAAACTAGAACTACAAAGATCTAATGAATCCTTAAGAGCTGCCCAAGCCAGAAAAAGAGTATTTGTTGATGGTACTGCTAACGTTACAGAAAATGGCAATCAAAGCCAAGGATTTTTAGGAAATACCAATACTTTTGGAGCAGGGGCAGGGGTTGAAGTTGGCTACAGACTCTCCACCGGGGGACGTATTACCGCCACCATCAACAGAGCCCAAGAAGAAATTAGAGTTAGTGAATTAGAAGTCGATAAAATTAGCCAAGATACCGTATTTACAGTCTCCACTTCTTATTATCAATTACAAAACAGTGACGCTCAGGTAAATATTGCCCAAGCCGCCGTAGAAGATTTTACTCAAACCCTCAGAGACGCTCAACTTTTGGAAAGGGCTGGTTTAGGAACTCGTTTTGATGTATTACAAGCAGAAGTGGATCTTGCCAATGCCAATCAAGCCCTCACTAGAGCTAGGGCGGATCAAAGAAATGCCCGTAGGGAATTAGCCAGAGTTATTGGAGTACCTGAAACCGTAGAATATTCATCCGCCGACGAAGTAGAAGAAAGGGGAGAGTGGGATTTATCTTTAGAAGAAAGTATCGTTTTAGCCTATACAAATAGGGAAGAATTAGACCAAATTTTAGCCTTAAGGGAAATTAATCAACAAGATAGAGAAATTGCCCTCTCGGAAAAAAGACCTCAAGTAAATCTATTTGCTAACTATAATTTTAATACAACCTTTGCCGACAGTCGCCCCGTCAGCACCACTGGCTACAATGATGGTTATAGTATTGGCGCCAGACTACAATGGCGTTTTGTAGATGGAGGAGAAAGTAAAGCCAATGCACAACAAGAAGAAATTTCGACCATTATTGAAGAAAATAATTTTGACGATCGCAAAAGTGCCATTAGATTAGAAGTAGAAACCGCCTTTAATGATTTAATGGCAAACCAAGAAAATATCTCCACCACCGAACAAGCCGCTATCACGGCCACAGAAAGCCTTAGATTGGCTAGACTACGTTTTCAAGCAGGAGTAGGCACCCAAACCGATGTGATCAATGCCCAAAGGGCTTTAACAGAGGCTAGGGGAAATTTTTTACAAGCCATTATTGGTTACAATCAATCCCTAAACAGCCTACAAAGGGCAGTGGGAGAATATGGCTCGGATGGTATTTAGGGCTTGCTGAAAAAGTGGAGTCGTGAGGGTAATTGAGAATTAAGAATAATAAGGTTTTATTATCTCCGTATTTATAATTTTCGTTTTATTTAGCCTACCCCCATCACTAATTACCCAATACCTACCCTTTGACTCCACTACTGGCATCGCTAGGGATAATATATTTTTGTAAAAGGATAAACAAAAGCATCACAGGGGCGATGGAAATAATGGAACCTGCGGCAATTAAACGCCAGTTGAGATCAAGAGAACTAGCAAGGGTTGCCACCCCTAGAGGTAAAGTGTAGTGGGAAGGTCGATCTAAGACAATTAGGGGCCATAAAAAATCACTCCATGCCCCAATAAAAACAAAGATAGCAAGGGTAACGGTGGCAGGACGAATGGCGGGTAACATAATGTGCCACCAAATACCTAACTCGGTGCAGCCATCAATCCTTGAAGCTTCTTCCAATTCTTTGGGTACTCCTTCAAAGGCTTGTTTTAACAGAAAAATACCGAAAGCTGAGGCAAGGTTGGGTAAAATTACGCCTAAATAACTATTTCTTAAACCAAAGTTAACGGTCAAAATATAAAGGGGAATCATCACAATTTGAAAGGGAATCATGATGGTGGCAACGATGAGGATAAAAATAATTTTTTTTCCTTTAAAGTCTAATCTTGCAAGGGGATAGGCGGCGAGGGAACAGAATAAAAGGTTAAAGGTGACTGTTAAAACAGCAACTACTATACTGTTTAAAAGATATGTTTCAAAGGGATAGTTTTGCCAGACTGAAATAAAGTTTTCGAGGGTGAATTGCTCGGGAATAAAGTTGGGGGGAAAACTGAAAATGTCTTCCCCTGCTGATTTGAAAGAAGTTCCTAACAACCATAACAAGGGGAAAAGCATGGCGATCGCAATGAGACTTAAAATCAAATAATAAATAATAATTTTAATTGTTTTCTTCATTCTTTTTAATAGATAAGGTTTCTTAGCTGATAGTAAAATTTGTTATGTGTTGCCTAAAATACTCAGCCTAGCTACTATACATAAGGGCAAGAAATAGCCTTACATATATAAGTAAGTAGGCATAATTAAATCGATTTAGGCAAGGGGTTTAAACCCCTTGTTTATAAGAGTCTTAATAAAATAAGAGCTATAATTAATTGCACCAACCTACTTAGTAAATAGAAATTTAAGCATCTTTTTTATTTATTGTAAGCAAAATCATTAATTATTAATCCTTAGAAAATTATTACTGAAATAAGGTTACTTCCTCAAATCAATTTGATCAATTCAAGTAATTTAAATATTCTTAGCATAAAGATATTTCCTCCTCACAATAGAGGTAAAGATAAAACAAATATTAAAAATTAAGTAAATTTTGACCCAAAGTAATGAATTTGAGTTAAAAGTTAAGGTGAAAAGGATTTTAATTAGGCTATAAAATTAATATGAAGTTAAAAGACAGAGTAGCAATAGTCACTGGAGGCTCTAAAGGAATTGGTAAAGGAGTCGCGGAGGTATTTTGTGATGAAGGTGCGAAAGTGGTAATTGTTGCCAATGGAGCTAAAGACGGAGAAGAAACTGTAGCTCAAATAAAAGCCAAGGGTGGAGATGCTACTTTTATGAAATGTGATGTTTCCAATGAAGAAAATGTTCAAGCAGTTGTCAATG
The DNA here is from genome assembly GCF_001747005.2 of Cyanobacterium sp. IPPAS B-1200. Taxonomy (NCBI): domain Bacteria; kingdom Bacillati; phylum Cyanobacteriota; class Cyanophyceae; order Chroococcales; family Geminocystaceae; genus Cyanobacterium; species Cyanobacterium sp. IPPAS B-1200. Next base: position 2,488,580 of record NZ_CP182899.1, on the reverse strand, counting down.
AAACCATTGAACTATACACTCACATTGATATATTAGTAAATAACGCTGGCATTGGTACTTATAAATCCGTCTTAGACTGTACCAGTGAAGAGTGGGACAGATGTTTAGCCGTTAACCTCAAAGGATATTTTCTCTTCTCAAAATATTGTATTCCCCATATGCAAGCTATTGGGAAAGGTTCTATCATTAACATGTCTTCTGTTCATGCCCACGCATCTGCTAAAGGTACAGCCCCTTATTGTGCCTCTAAAGGAGCAATTACTGCCCTAACTCGTAATATGGCTCTGGATTATGGTCCTATTATCAGGGTAAATGCGATCGCCCCTGGATGGGTGCTAACCCCCCTTATTGAAGATTTATTCAACAGCTATGATGATCCCATCGCAGTAAAAAAAGAAATAGAAGAGCGCCAAGTAATGAAACGAATCGGCACCCCAGAAGACATTGGTCATGCCTGTACCTTCCTTGCGAGCGATCAAGCCTCTTTCATCACAGGAACCCAACTTTTCGTTGATGGAGGACTAACCGCCATCCTAGAAGATTGGTAATAACTAACACTTAGAATCTACACTATATCACTCTTCTCTCTCCATCAAATATTGAGTGAGATTAATAATAATCTCACTGTCTCCAGTTCCACTCAAGCTACCAAAAGAAAACCTATTTATATTTTCTAACCCTTAAAAAACTATCATGTACACCCACGGCAGAAAACAAGACTGTAGAATATCCCTCGACTACACTTACAAAGGAATGCGTGTCGCATTTCTAGAAAATGATTTCATTAGAGTTGGTGTTTTAATAGATAAAGGTGGTGATATTTTTGAATTTACCTACAAACCAAAAGATATAGACTTCCTTTGGCAATCCCCCATCCCCATGCGTAGCCCCTTCGTTTCCACAAGTGCCCTAGCCGAAGGAGCATATCATGACTACTACTATGGTGGGTGGCAAGAAATTTTACCCTCCGCAGGATGGTCATCAGAACCCTACAAAGGAACCTATCAAGGATTACACGGAGAAGTATCCCTATTACCCGTATCCGCTCAAATAGTTACTGATACCCCAGAGTTAATCACATTAAAAACCGAAGTTACTCTCTATAGATCACCCCTAAAATTAGAAAAGCACCTATCCTTAAAAAAAGGCATCCCTGCCCTATTCATTAAAGAAAAACTAACCAATACCTCACCCCATGACTTTGAAATTATGTGGGGACATCACCCCGTTGTCGGAGAGCCATTTCTCGACTCCAGTTGTGTCGTTCAGGCCCCCGCCAAAAAAGTAGAAGCCATGGCATATCATCCCAATGGTTTATGGGAAACAGATCAAGAATTTGATTTTCCCCAAGCTAAAAATCGCCGCACAGGAAAAATGCAAGATGTCACCAATATTTTAGGAAAAGACTCAAAATCTGTGGATGTCTTATTTTTAAAAGAGCTTGAAGAAGGCTGGTATGGTATCAATAACCATAACCTTAACCTCGGCCTAGGAATGGCATGGGATCACAACTTATTCAAATACATTTGGATGTGGCAAGTCTATGAAGGTCATGACGACTATCCTTGGTATGGTAGAACCTATAACCTAGGAATAGAACCATTCACCAGTTATCCCCCCGCAGGTATTGATACCGCTATTAAAAACGGTAGTTCCTTAAAAATGAATCCCCACCAAATAATCGAAACAGACTTAGTCACCGTTGCCTACGAAGCTACACAAATAAAAAAAATTACCCTAGACGGTGTTGTTCATGTCTAACACTCACTTGAATAATCAATGAATACCTAATAAATAATTATGAAAATAGGAATTATCGGAGCATCCAAAGGAGTTGGTTACAGTCTTCTAACCCTTGCCCTAGAAGAAAATCACCAAGTGTCAGCCCTTCTCAGAAATCCAAGCAAGATTACCATTGAAAACCATAATCTCAATATTATTAAAGGAAACATTCGTGACCCTGAAGCGGTTCAATCCATCGTCAAAAATCAAGATGCAATCTGTATTTGTATTGGTATTCCTCCCACCCAAAAACCCGTAGATGTCTTTTCTATCGGTGCAAAAAATGTCTTACAAGCTATGGCATTAGAATCATCCCATCAGAAATTAATCTCCGTCAGTGGTATAGGAGCAGGAGAAACAAAAGGACATGGAGGCTTTTTATACGATCGCATCTTAAACCCCCTACTACTCAAAACAATCTACCAAGATAAAGATCGACAAGAAGAAATGATAAAAAAAAGTAACGTAGATTGGTTAATTGTTCGCCCTGGCTTCCTCACAGACGGTCAAAGAACCCAAAAATATAAAGTAATTGAGGATTTAACAGGAATCAAAGCAGGAAACATCTCCCGTTCAGACGTAGCTGACTTTATCCTTAAACAACTAACAAACCCCACCCACTTTGGCAAAACCCCCCTAATAACCTATTAGAATATTTCGTTTTTTAAAGAAAAAATAAAAAAATATTTTGTATTAGAAAAAACACATTAAAATTTAGTATCAGCATAAATAAAAAGGAATTCAACCATATGAATCTAGAATTGTCCTTGTATGTCAGTAACGTCAACAACACCTTCGGGGTTGGACCAGTAGTTTTAATTAGTCTTGATGGAGACTTAAACATCGCCTCCGCAGCCCCAAACTTTGAAGCAGGTACATTTTATTCAAGTATCTTAGAATACGATGCCACCACGGGAGAATTTATCAGAGACTTTGTACCCCAAGGCACAGAAGTAGAGTCAGACTTTGGGGTATTTGCCCGAGCCTTTGCCCAAAGATTTCAAAATCAAGAATCGATTTTCTTTTCCTCTGGTATCACGTTCAAAGATGGCATTCTCTACGCCAACGATCAAGGCTATCAAGTGAACGCCAACGACCCCGAAAATACCCGATATGGCAGAATTGTAAAATATGACGCCACCACAGGAGAATTTTTAGGGGAATTTATTTCTGGTTTTGACCTAACTGCGAATGGTTTGAACTTCCCAGAGGACTTATTATTTGGATCTGATGGAGACTTATACATTAGCGGACTCGGTGGCGGTGGAGTTCAAAGATTTGATGGTGAAACAGGTGCTTATAAAGAGACTATTCTTGAAACAAATCCTTTTACTGACAGAGACTTAATTGCTGCTGGTTTAAATTTTGGACCTGATGGTAATTTATACATTAGTAGCGTTCTAAACGATAACAGCATCATACGTTACAATTTAGAAACAAAAGAAGTTGACCAGTTCATTTCTCCTGAATTTGCCCCTCAAATTCCTTCTGGGTCTACCTTTACCCCTGATGACAGACTATTCCTCAATGGTACTTTTGTTAGTCTTGATGGTAGTCCTGTAACCGTTCAACAGTTTGATGCACTCACTGGACAAGCAGAAGGTTTTTTTGTACCCCCTACTAATAATGGAGGGTTAACTTCTGCTTCAAGAATGGTTTTTGATGGGGAAGGAAATTTGTATGTTAGTGACTTTAATGGTAGTCAGATAGTTAAATTTGACTCCAATGGAAATCCTGTGGATGGAGGAATATTTGTTCCTTCTGGTAGCGGAGGTTTGAATAATCCAGGAGGTATTGCTTTCTCCGAGCCTTCTGTAGCCTTAGTCCCCGACAATGAAGTTTCTTTGCTTGAGACCCTCTTTAGTAGAACCTCAAGTTCTGGTGCTAGTTCATCACCATCATTAGTACCCGCTGGATTTGACAGCTCTTTTGGAGCAGAAACTACTCCTCTAGTGGCTAGTAGTAGTTTTCTTGGCTAAATCATAACTACTCAAAATAAAGGGCAACTTTTTAAAGTTTGCCCTTTATTTTTACTAATAGTGTTTGGTTTTATTAAATTACTTTTGATTAATATGTAAAACGCTATCTCTTATCATTTCCGCTTCATCAGAAGCCAACCACGAAGTAAATTGTCCGATTTGCTTTGGCGTAATCCAATTAGGTTCACTATAGGCTTCCATTACCTTAGTTTTAACCATACCTTGAATAATAACTTCATTAATTCTAACTCCGCTTCCCTTCATCTCTGCCATGACAATTTTTGCCATCATTAGTTGTCCTGCGGCCGTTATACCCACTGGACTTACATTAGGTAAGGGAACTTCTGCCGCTGTACCCCCTAAAAGAGTATAGGAACTTCCTTCAGTTTTTGCTAAAACAGGTAGAAAAGTTTTAGCACAGAGAAAATGAGAAGTTAGATTACTATTCAAGTATTGTTCCCAAGTAGCTAAATCAAGCTCTGTTAATGGTTTATTTCCTGTCCACCAACCCCCAAGAGACACTAGTACACCGTCTAAATGTCCAAATTTCTCTAATAATTCATCTTTGAGCTTTTCTGCTCCTTCCAATGTTCCGATATTGCCCACCATTGGAACAAATTTGTCTGTTGCTAAATCTCCTAATGATTGGGCTAATTTATCCAAAGATTCTTTTCTTCTCGAAGGAACAATAACTGTCGCTCCTTTTTCTAAAAATACAGGTACAACCCCCTCACCGACATTTCCTGAACCACCTGCAATTAGTATGATTTTGTTATCTAGGTTTGCCATTTTTTTTCTATTTATTCTATAGCTTTCTTTAATTATCTTATAGCTAATCACTATTTGTTACTACTAAATTTTAAAGAAATTATTAAGAATAAATTTTAAAGAAATTATTAAGATTATTGTGGTAATATATTGGCATTGAAAATGTTTTAAGTTTTAAATAAATTGAAATAAGTACGTTATGACACTTAATACTAAAAGTACTGTTGCTCAAGATATACAGAGAATTCATTTTGTCTTGACCTACGCTATAGGAAATAGTATAGATGAATGCTTAGAATTAGAAGAGAATGATTGTGATATTGATGAGCAAAAAAAAGAAGGATTTATTAATTATTTGAAAAGTTTAGTTAATTTGTTTCATTCTCATCACACAGTAGAAGATGATAAGATTTTTCCCTTTTTTAAAAGTTCTAATTTTTCGATGCCCTACGAAAATTTAGCAAAGCAACATGAGGATTTAATACCTTTATTAGACAGTTTAGAAAGTTCCATTGAGCAATTAAATAGTGATTTCAGTAATGTAGAGAATATTGGATTTGTTAAGATATGTTTGCAACATATTCAGAGTGCTTGGGATGAACATTACAAATTAGAAGAGGAGTATTTAAATGATGAAAATATTGCTCAGTTAATTAGTTTAGAAGAACAAGGAAAATTATGTCTTGAGTTTGGTCAATATGCAGGAAAACATATTAATCCTGATTATTTAGTAATTCCTTTTATTTTATTTAATTTACCTACCCAGGAAAGAGAAGTTATGGCAGAGGTTTTTCCTCCAGTGATTACCCAGGAATTAATTCCTAATCAATGGAAGGATAAATGGCAATCAATGAGTCCTTTTTTACGGATTAATAAAGATTTAGGGTAGAAAATTATGTCAGTTAACTTAAATCACCAAGAATGGTTAATAAAGCAACAGGTAGCAAAATTTGCGGATGCTGTTAACCTCAGAAATAAAAAGTTATTTACTTCTTTATGGCTACCTGAAGGAATCTGGAAATTGAATCCTCCGATGAATATGACGGTGACAGGTAAGGATAATATTGGTAATCTTTTTGCTGATTTGCTCGATAACTGGGAATTTTTTGTACAGATGGTACACACAGGAGTTGTGGAAATTCAAGGTGAAAAGGCGATCGCCCGTTGGTGTATGAGCGAAATAGGGAGAAGTCATCAAGGAAAAGGATTTCAAAACTATGGAATCTACCAAGACCAACTTATTTGGCGAGATAATCAATGGTTATTTTTAGAGCGAATCTATCATTTTTCGTACATAGAAGAACCACAACTCCTAGGAAATGCTTTCCCATTGCCCCAAGTTTTTTAAGAACTGAAAGCATCAATACCTTGGACAGTGTCCATAAAATCTCGCATTCCTTTAATCTTTCCATTTTCTACCGTCCACACTGCAACCAAATCATTCTCATATTCCTTTCCTGTCGAAATTGCAACCCCTTTCATCTTGCCGATAACTATGACCTTATTCTTATCGGCGAGAAACTCCTGTAATTCAAAGCCTTTAACCTGCACAGTATCATGCATTACTTGAAAAAATTTCGTTACTTCTTCCTTTCCTTTCCATTTGCCACCAAAAGGAACAACATTTCGAGGATGGGGCATATCCCACTCCGCATCATCCGTAATCATACTAAGAACCGTTGGGATATCTCCTTTACCTAAAGCTCCATAAAAGTCTTGAACAACTTTCAGGTTATCATTTTTATTTTCTATTTTATTTGAATTAGTCATAATAAATAAACTTTTGAATCAGTAATACTTCAGATCTTTCTAAAAGATAACACAAAAAATATAGCTTGTTTTCACCATAAATTTTGTAAAAAATAAATAATTGGGTTCTTACTTTCAAAGTAACCAGTAAACTTTTATAAAATTGAAACCATAGTAGAATATTGAGTGTATAGAATAGAATATTTATAGGTAAAGATTAATTTCAAAGGAAGTTTTTCCTTACAATGTTTTACAGATTACAACCCTATACATAATCCTTGAGAGAGAAGACATAACTATCAAACCTATGAAATAAAGTCTTTTTTTTTGAAGAGTAAACTTGACCATGTTTCTTTCAATAAGTACATAGGATTTATGCAGATCTTGCAGGTAAATCACTTGCAATAAAGTGATACAAAACTTATTTTTTCTTAACGTTTAAATAACATTGTCTTAACATTTTTTTAATGCGAAAAAACAAAAAAACTGTTCTATCATTATAGCCAGAGTTGTAGATAACTTTTAGCATTCAACATTTATCAAAAACGAGGTTAATATGTCCGAACAAAAATCAGCAAATAGAGAAACCTGTGAAAAAATGTTTTCATCTATGTTGGCTCAAGATTGGAATTCTTTTCAAGACTGTTTAACAGATGACGTATTTTACCGTATTGGTTCAGGAGAGGAAATAAAAGGCAAAGAAAATGTCGCCAAAACTCTTCAAGGACTGTACTCTCAAGTAGAAATGCAAGCTCCAGACGTCAGACAGGTTCTTGATTTACCAGATTCTGACCAAGTTATTTTTGAATTTGAAGCACACTATAAATACTTAGCAGATAATTCAATTTTGAACTTTGCCTGTACAGACGTTCTCAGAATGAAAGACAACAAAGTGAATGAATGGCGTGTTTATGTTGATATGAAACCTTACTATGATAAACAAGCATAAAAGGTAAGTAAGTATGAATATGCTCAGATTCTTTCCTCCCCACTGAAAAGAAATCTGAGCGAAAGTCCAAGTAATATTTTGAGATAAAGTTAGAGTTTATGACATACAACAATGCAGTATTAGATGATCAAGAGCTACAAGCAGGATTAAAAAGTATTAATCCTAAATTTGGTGATTTTTGTACTAGAGTAGCAGGAGAGGCTTGGGGTTTACCGCTGATAGACCAAAAAACCAAAGCTTTAATAACCATTGCCATTGACGTCGTCAATCAAGATCAGACAGGACCAGGTAATCCCTTTGGAGCCCACGTAAACATGGCCATGAAGCAAGGAGCAACAAAAGAAGAGATAGAAGAACTACTACTTTTTATGTGTGTTTATGCTGGTTTTAATAAAGCAGCAGGTTGTTTTGGGGTACTAGAAGAAATGTTTGCTGAGTAGTTTTGATTGTCAATCATCATGATTTGAAAATGGAGTAAAAAATTAAACGATGCCGCAAAAGAAAAGAACCAATTACTATAAGGATCTATCCGCTAATTACTCTCGTCCTGGTTTAATTTCCCCTGAATTGGGAGCTAAATTAGTCGCTGAAGCTGAAAGAATAGTCAGCCTTAAAGAAAGTACCTTACCTGAAATTAATGCTGATTATACCTTAGAGCAAATTGAGCAAGAGAATAAAGATTGGTGGCCAACCCACTGTGAGGCTCTTAGACAAGGAAGGGGAGACATTCTGACGGAAGAGTACAGAGAAGATTTAATTTATTTTTGTCAAGATGGTCCTTATTATGGTTTAGATGAGCAAAAAGAGAGGGAGAAACACTGGTGGGCATTAATTGCTCAGCCAGGTGTCACCATGTGTTGGCCCATTGTGATGTTCTCGGGAGAACATACTTTCTTTGAATGGAAATGTATTGATTTAGAAACTAATGAAACCCTTGCCAAGGGCAATGTAACTTGGGTTCGTCGGGGTCATCGGGGGGCGTGTTATCTCAAAACTGAGCAGTTAACTTTTTATCGAGATGTGTTTGCCCCTGAGTCATTAATTGAGTTAATCACTACGGCTTAATTTCAGGTCAATCTAAAAAATAAAGAAGAAATAGTTTCTAGTAAATTTTGAGGATAAAGTTAATGGTATCAATGGATTATTCAAGTCGAGATCAACAAGGTAAAGTTTCTTTTTATGTACTGCTTTGGAAAAGAAAGGGTATATCGGTAGAATTATTTGATAATTATTGGAAAGATGTTCATGGTCCTGTGTGCGCTCGTTTACCAGGGCAGCATCAGTATTGGCAGTTTCATGTGGCTCATAATGAAGGGGGCTTTTGGTATATGCCCGATGATCCCATCAATACATCCGCTCCCGAAGAACAGTTTGATGGAATTGCAGAATTGACCTTTACTTCCCCTACCCAAAGAGAAACTTGGTTTAAGGCCGCTGGTATCTTGATGGATGATGAGCATAATATATTTAGTAAGGCGATCGGGTATAATACAAACCCAGGTAATTCCATTACTTATGTGGATAAAATTCCTGATGGTTGTCCGAATGGAGAGCAAGATATACTTAAGTATCATGTGATGATACGCAAGGCTGACGGGGTAGGGGTTGCTGAATTTAGAAGGTTTATGAAGGAACGTTTGGTTCCAGTTTTCTCTAGTAGCCCTCAAATTACTAAATGTCGCCTGCATCTATTTGAGGAAATTGATAGTTCTCGTCCTTCTGCAGGACAAGTAATTCATAGCGAAATACCCGGTCAACAATATCATGCTGCTTTAGAGATTGCTTTTGCCAATCAGCTAGATGCCGCTTTATTTTTAGAATCGAACTCCTATCAAAATTTAGCTCAAGAATCTCGTCCATATATTAAGGATTTTAAACCTTTTCCCCAAAGAACTGCGTATACTTTTGTTCATGATGACAAGATAACTTTGGCAGGACAAAGAAGTTCTTTTGTTGCTGATTTAATTACCCGTATCGGTGCTTCTAATCAGGTTAAACAAAATATTATTAGTTTGATGATGGGGGATGGAAAATCGGCGTATGGGGATGGGGGCAGTACTAGCGAAATTATCCCCGGAAAAAGAACTGAGTTAGTTCAGGCTTTATTTTCTCGGGGAGAGGCTTTTGATTCTCAAGGATTTATCGAATTTTTTACGGATACACCAGTATATCAGTTTGGTAATTTTGAGCCTTGCCTGGATAAGGGTGCTATTTTTGAATCCGTTAAGTATTTCTTTAGCCAAGTTTCTGCTCTGTATCATGAAATCAAAATGATGTGGGAAGTGGGCAGTACGGTTTTTGTAGAAATGGATGTGACTTATTGGCGTAAAGATGGTAGTGAAGTTACTTTACCTTGTTTTGATATTTGTCGCTTTGAGGGAGAAAAGTTAGCAGAGTTGAGGATATTTATGGATGCCAATCCTGTGGGAGATGCGAGTATTCCTATTTCTGATACTTCTTCCGTGATGACTTTGGCTAACCAACAACGTTATCAACCAGCAGATATAATGAAGCGATTCTTCATTGAAAATCCTCTCGGCAAAAAAAGAGTTTTACAAGGTCATACGCCTAAGTGGGCGATCGCAGGACCCCGTTGGTCGGCAACTGACACCCGTACCCCCTTCAACAGTGGCACCAATAACCCTCCATCAGGATTATTAGAAACTATGCCAGGACGTAAAACAGAAATCGTCACCGCCTTATTTGCCCGAGGAGAGGCTTTTGACTCCCAAGGATTTACCGAGTTTTTTGTGGATAATCCTGTGTATCAATTTGGTAATTTTGAACCTTGCCTAGATAAGGGTGCTATTTTTGAATCCGTTAAGTATTTCTTTAGCCAAGTTTCCGCCCTATATCATGATATTAAAATGATGTGGGAAACGGGAAACACAGTTATTGTGGAAATGGATGTTATGTATTGGCGTAAAGACGGGAGTTTAGTGACTCTACCCTGTGCTGATATTTTCCGCTTTGAAGGGGAAAAAGTTGCTGAACTAAGGATATTTATGGACGCTAACCCTGTGGGTAATGCCAGTATTCCCGTTAGCGATACTTCTTCTATCATGACTCTCAAAGAAGGTTCTCGATATAAATCAACTGATGTGATGAAGAAGTTTTTTACCGAACATCCCCAAGGACAAGAAAGAGTCAGACAAGGGTTTGTACCAAAATGGGCGATCGCCGGTCCCCGTTGGTCTGTCACTCCCGAAAACCAATATATTCCCATTTCTAACAATAACGGTCATGATAACGGTAATAACAATTTTAATTGGCAACAACTGAGAAATTACCTTAAAGGATTAAATATAAGTGACTTAGTCCAAATGTTGTCATCAGAGGAAAACCCCTGAGAGCAACAGGAGAATCCACCACAAAATGAACCAATCTCACCTCAACCACCCTCCCTCAATATGATAGAAAGAATTTTTCACTTTAATATCAACTGTAGCAACCTTGAGCGTGCTTTGGACTTCTATAAAAAATTAGGGTTTCAAGTAATTCTCGATTTTGGAGAAGGGATGGAAAGTAAAGAGATGGCTCAAGCTTTTGGTATGGAAGTAGCAGACATCAGAGGAGTTCATCTCCGACTAGGCAATAATCCTAGCGCAACCCGTATAGATCTTTTGGAATTTAAAAATCCTACTCCCACAGGACAACCATATCCCCATCTATATCACACAGGGATAGCTCGGATGTGTCTAAAAACCACTGATATTGAGGCTGACTATCAAAACTTAAAAAATCAGGGTATTGAATTTATTTCGGAACCTAAATTACTGCCCGGTACTACTGTAAAAATTGTTTGCTTTAAAGATCCTGACGGTACTTTTATCGAGCTACTAGAAGGAGATTTTTAGCATAAATAAACTCCCACGATTTTCAGAAAGGATTAAGAATTGTTAAATTCTACCCTTCAAAATATGGGAGTTCACTAGAATTCCAACAATAATACTTTTCAACCGTAAACATAGAGAGCTATTTTCTAAAAATGTCTAAAGGAAAAATTGGTGTAATTATAGAAGAACATTTCGACGCAACTGAATATAAGCGTTTTAATGAATTCTTCCCCGAGCATGGTTATGAAGTAGAATATATTTCTCATTTATGGGGTAATGAGTCTCTCAAATTTGGCTCTAACCCTGAAAATGATGTTATCGAATTTCACGCCACTGTCACCACAGAAATTAATGATGTTAAGCCTTCGGACTATAAAGGTGTTATTTGCATCGGAGCTTATGCCATGGATCGATTACGCTATCAAGTAAGCGTAAAAAAGGGTCAAAAAAATACAGCTCCAGCGGTAGAATTTTTAAGAAAAGCTGTAAATGAAAATCAGGTTAAATTAGGAACAATTTGCCATAGCCTTTGGTTATTTTGTGCAGATCCTGATTTACTAAAAGGTAAAAAAGTCACCTGCGCCCATAATATTATTTGTGATGTGGAAAATGCAGGGGGTGATGTGGTCTATGAAGGAGATGTTACTGCTGATTTAGTTATTGATGGCAACTTAATTACAGGAAAACATCCGGGAGTTGTTGATCAATTTTTAGACGCTTTTTTAGCAGAAATGGACAAGTAATAAATTTGCAAAAAAATATCCCATGAACTTAATTTTGAGATAGCCTTACTTTAAGTTAAACATAGAATTATCAACCTGAAACTAAAACGAAAAAATGACCCTTTCCATTAATTTTCCCTTCTCTGATTTAATCGCTGGCTATGTTACTAGCCATGATTCCTCCGATGACTCTTTCACCCTTAAAACTTCTGATGAAAGAGAATTTAAAGTGAAAATCAGTGCCATGGCTTATGCAAAATTAATTCAAAATTTTGATGAGGCCTATCCTGATGCCACTGGTAATATGCGTTCAATGTTAGAGGTTGGGCGCTTTTTGTTTGTTTACGGTGTTTTTTATCCTGATAGTGAGTATTTTGATGCTAAACAAATCGTTTTTGCTGGACGCAAGAAAAATGATTTTGTCTTTGAGAAACAAAATTGGTGGGTAAACCAAATCAATGCTTTGGGTAAGTTTTATCTTAAGGCTCAATTTGGGGAAGGAGAATTTAATTATCGTAATTATAGAACTTCTCTTTCCATTAGTGGGATTCAGTCAGAAACCAGTTTCCGTCAAGAAACTGATACTATCTCCCGCTTGGTATATGGTTTTGCTACCGCTTTTATGATGACGGGGAATGATAGCTTTCTCAAAGCAGCCGAAAGGGGTACTGAATATTTGCGGGAACATATGAAATTTGAGGATCTCGATGAAGGGATTGTTTATTGGTATCATGGTATTGATGTTAATGGCGATCGCGAAGAGAAAATTTTCGCCTCAGAATTTGGTGATGATTACGACGCAATCCCTGCCTATGAGCAAATCTATGCCCTAGCAGGACCCATCCAAACCTACCGTTGTACGGGGGATCCCCGCATCATGGATGACACGGAAAAAACCATCAAACTGTTTAACGAATTTTTCCTTGATAAAGGGGAACATGGCAGTTACTTTTCCCACCTAGACCCCATCATGTTAGATCCCCTCAGTGACACCCTAGGACGCAATAAGGGACGGAAAAACTGGAACTCCGTGGGGGATCACGCTCCTGCCTATCTTATCAATCTCTGGCTCGCAACGGGCAAACAAGAGTATGCAGATATGCTCGAAGACACCTTCGATACCATCACAAAATACTTCCCTGATTTTGAAAATAGCCCCTTTGTACAGGAGAAATTTTATCAAGATTGGACTCCCGACAAAACTTGGGGATGGCAACAGGACAGAGGAGTTGTAGGGCATAACTACAAAATTGCATGGAACTTGATGCGGATGCAAAGTCTCAAGTCAAAAGATGAATATGTAGAACTTGCTAAGAAAATTGCCGACTTGATGAATGAGCATGGGAGCGATCGCCAGCGGGGTGGATGCTATGATGTAGTAGAAAGAATAGTACCCGAAGGAGAAAAATACCATCGTTACGTATGGCATGATCGCAAACCTTGGTGGCAACAAGAACAAATGATCCTCGCCTACTTCATCCTTGCAGGGGTACTAGATGATCAAGACTATCACCGCCTTGCTCGTGAATCTTCCGCCTTTTATAATGCGTGGTTCCTAGATTTAGAAGACGGTGGGGTATATTTCAACGTTCTTGCCAACGGTATCCCCTTCCTCGCAGGGGGTAACGAAAGAGGCAAAGGAAGTCACTCCATGAGTGGTTATCACTCCTTTGAATTGTGCTACCTCGCCGCCGTTTATACCAATCTTTTGGTAGTTAAACAACCTATGGACTTCTACTTTAAACCTATCCCTGGGGGATTTGAAGACGATATTCTCAGAGTATCCCCTGACATTCTTCCCCCGGGTAGTATCAAAATTGCCAAAGTAGAAATTGATGGTGAACCCTATAACAACTTTGATGCCGATGCCTTGACGGTAAAATTACCCAAAACTGATAGCCGAGTCAAAGTAAAAGTAACCATAGCCCCCGCATAAATGATTTTGATGACAGGTATTTTGCCTGTCATTTTTTCTTATTATCAAAAATCTTTCTTGTCCAACAAACTATTAGACCCAGCATAATGGAAATAAATATTACCCAAAAAGATAATCTACAAATAGCCACTATAAAGGGAGATATTGATTCCTCCGTCGCCTCCGAAGTCACAGAAACCATAGTTCCTTTGGTTACCGAAAATGCCAAAATCATCCTTGACATGACAGAGGTGGAGTATATGTCCAGTGCAGGATTGAGGATTTTACTTTCTACCCACCGACAGGCTACCGCCAAAGAAGCAAAATTAGTTTTGGTAGGACTATCAGAAGACATCAAAGACACTATGTCTGTCACGGGATTCCTCGACTTTTTCACTGTCAGTGATTCCATTGATGATGCCAAAAAACAACTAGAAGGTTGATGATTTACTCAAAATTATCCCCATAGCAAAAATTAATAACAAAAACAAAAATGCAAAGAATTGATGTCCACCCAACCCATACCCATGGGCAATTTAAACTAAGAAGAGGAAATCCCGCTCCTTTTGGAGCAACCTTTGTACCGGGGGGAGTAAATTTTTCTATTTTCTCTAGTCATGCCACCTCCTGCACTTTGGTTTTATTTGAAAAACACGCCCCAAAACCCTTTGGAGAGATACCCTTTCCCGATGAGTTTAGAATAGGCAATGTTTACTCGATGATTGTCTTTGATCTCGACTATGAAGACATTGAGTATGGCTACCGTATGGATGGACCGAATAGTTTCCAAGAAGGTCAATGGTTTGATGAAAGTAAAATATTACTAGATCCCTATGCCAAAATTATTGGCGGACGGGATGTGTGGGGTACTCCCCCTGACTGGGATGATATATACCATCACCGAGCGCGCATAGCCTTTGATGATTTTGACTGGGAAGACGATCGCCCCTTAGAAATTGCCCCAGAGGATCAAATTATCTATGAAATGCACGTCCGTAGCTTTACCAAACATGAATCTTCAGGGTTGAAAGAAAGCCATAGAGGCACTTTTGCTGGAATTCGGGATAAAATTCCCTACCTCAAAGAATTGGGAGTAAATGCCATCGAACTGATGCCTGTGTATGAATTTGATGAATTTGAAAATAGTCGTCCTAGCCCCACCACAGGGGAAACCCTCTATAACTACTGGGGTTATAGTACCGTAGGCTTTTTTGCTCCCAAGGCGGGGTATGCCGCTACGGGTAAATTCGGCATGCAAGTGGACGAACTCAAAGCCCTAGTCAAAGAATTTCATAAAAATGACATGGAAGTAATCCTTGACGTGGTCTTTAACCACACTGCTGAAGGCAACGAAAGGGGCCCGACTATCTCCTTCCGAGGCATTGATAACAAAACCTATTACATGCTCACCCCTGAAGGCTACTATTATAACTTTAGCGGTTGCGGTAATACCCTTAACTGTAATAACCCCATCGTCCGTGGTATCGTCCTCGACTGTCTCCGTTATTGGGCTTCAGAGTATCATATTGACGGGTTTAGATTTGACCTTGCCTCTATTTTAGGTAGAGATCCTTGGGGCGCCCCTTTGGCAAATCCTCCCCTCCTTGAAACCCTTGCCTTTGACCCCATTCTGGCAAAATGCAAATTGATTGCCGAGGCTTGGGACGCAGGAGGTTTATATCAAGTGGGCTCATTCCCTGCCTATGGAAGATGGGGAGAGTGGAACGGGAAATATCGAGATACCATTCGTAAGTTTATCAAAGGTGATACTACTGTAGGGGAAATGGCTCAACGGTTACAGGGTTCTCCAGACCTCTATGCGGGGGCTGGTCGGGCGCCTGCTACTTCTATCAACTTTATCACTGCCCATGATGGTTTTACCCTTATGGACATGGTTTCCTATAACGGGAAGCACAACGAAGCTAACGGGGAAAATAATAATGATGGTAGTAATGATAATGATAGTTGGAACTGTGGTTGGGAAGGGGAAACTGACAACGAATATATTAACGCCCTTCGTCATCGCCAAATCAAAAATGCGATCGCCCTGTTGATGGTATCCCAAGGAGTACCCATGATATTGATGGGGGATGAAATGGGACGCACCAAATACGGTAACAATAATACCTATTGTCACGACAACGAGTTAAACTGGGTTAATTGGGATTTACTAAAGAAAAATGACGATATTTTTCAGTTTGCCAAAAACTGTATCAATTTCCGTAAAGCCCATCCCGTCTTGAGAAATACTTGGCATTTCCAAAACCGTGACTATATGGGTAGTGGCTATGCCGATATTTCTTGGCATGGTACCCAGGCATGGAACGCCGATTGGTCGGAGGATGCCAAAGCCCTCGCCTTTATGTTGTGTGGTAAACACGCTAAAGGTGGCACCGTAGAGGATAATTACATCTATGTTGCCATGAACGTTTATTGGGATGCCCTCTGGTTCGAGATTCCCCAACTTCCTCCAGGACTTCAATGGCACGTATTTGCTAATACGGCGATGCCTTCCCCCGAAGATAGTTGGACTCCCGGTTCT
Source organism: Cyanobacterium sp. IPPAS B-1200 (assembly GCF_001747005.2). Lineage (NCBI taxonomy): Bacteria > Bacillati > Cyanobacteriota > Cyanophyceae > Chroococcales > Geminocystaceae > Cyanobacterium > Cyanobacterium sp. IPPAS B-1200. Next base: position 2,472,338 of record NZ_CP182899.1, on the reverse strand, counting down.
GAACCTGTATTACAGGATCAATACGGTATGCTTGTGGGCGATCGTTCCACGGTGATTCTTGTGGGCAAATAATTGACAAACCACCCTCTGTGACCCAAAATCAACCAAATTTTAATAATAACTACAGGAGTTTTAACCCATGGCTTTAGATTTGACTTTAACTATTGATAATGATGTAGCAAAAATTACCCTCGTGGGAGAATTAGATGGTAGCAATGCTAGTGATTTTAAAACCAAAATTGAAGAAGCTGCCGCCTCCGAACCCAAAAAATTAGTGCTTGTGATGAATGATTTAGAATTCATGGCCAGTGCAGGTTTACGAGTCTTAGTTTTTTCTAAGCAAAAAATGGGAGCCGGAGTTGATGTTTATGTAGTTGGTGCCGATGAAATGATCACCGAAACCATCGAAAAAACGGGTTTACATCACAGTTTAATTATTCAGGAAACCTTTGCATAATTAATTTATACGAAATCCGTAAATTAAAGTAAAAGTTCAATTTATTGAACCATCAGCCCTTATTCATTAGACAGTGGAAGATGATCAACTTTATCCACCGGATTTGCTATTATTATCCATGGGGAAAGAAAGATTTTTAATCCTACTTTCTCTATGGTTTTAACAGTTACTGACAATAGTTAATGCGGGTTGGACAGAACAACTCTTAATATAAATAGGTTTTCGGCTTTAGGTTCTTGTTTATCCCTATTTAATGAGATTTGTAAAGTAACGGAGTTTGCAGTAAAAAAACCATCTCTACTTCTATAAAAGTCATGATCGAAACATTAACCGTTCCCGCTCACTTAGATTCCCTCAAACCCATTGCAGAATATGTCATGAAAGTTGCAAAAATGGCAGGGTTAGACAAAAAATCTATGTATAAGTTACGATTAGCGGTAGATGAGTTAGCGACCAATATTGCTAATTATGCTTATGCCGATGATCATGACGACAAAAAAGATATATCATTAGAATCAAATATTTCTCAAGATTCTTTGATAATTACCATTAAAGATAATGGTATTCCTTTTAATCCCACCAATAAAATAGATGCGGAAATGGAGGTAGTGCAAAAACCCATAGAAGAACGCAAAATAGGTGGTTTAGGAATTTTTCTCGCCTTTGATGGGGTGGATGATTTTTCTTATCAGAGGGTTGCTCAACAAAATATTAACACTTTAACTGTGTATCATCACAGGGATTAAGTGTAACCTATTAAAAACAATACTTTTTTCATAATGGCTGTTAATCAAAGGATTCAAGATTTTTTTCAAGAAATTGTGTGCCAATACCCCCAGAAAATAGCACTTTTGACCCATGATGAGCAGTTAACCTATGAGCAGTTAAATATAAAGTCTAATCAGTTAGCCCATTATTTGAGAACTTTGGGTATTGGTTCTCAAGAGGATATGTTGGTGGGGGTATGTTTGGAGAGGAAAGCCAGTTTAATTATCTCCCTATGGGCTATTTTTAAAGCAGGGGCGGGGTATGTTCCCCTTGACCCCTATTATCCTCAAGATCGTTTAAGGTTTATGGTGGAGGATTCTGGGTTGTCGGCCATTATTACAGAAAATGCCTTTACCCATTTATTCTCAGGGGATGGGGTTCATTTAGTGAATGGGGATGAAGATAATTTTTCCTCTTTTTCTGTAGAGAATCCTTCTCCTAGGTCCTTGGAGCATAATTTAGCCTATGTTATTTATACTTCAGGTTCTACGGGTATCCCCAAAGGAGTAGAAATTGAACACCGCAATACGATCGCATTTATCCAATGGGCGATCGCCTTTTTTAGCTCTGAAGAATTAGCAGGGGTATTGGCCTCTACTTCTGTTTGTTTTGATTTATCAGTATTTGAAATCTTTGTACCTTTGAGCGTGGGGGGTACCGTTATTTTGGTGGATAATATTCTTCATCTGCCTGATTCTCCCCATAGAAATAAAGTTACCCTCATTGATACCGTACCTAGTGCGATCGCCTCTTTAACTAAAATTAAAGGTATTCCTGACTCCGTAAAAACCGTTAACTTAGCAGGGGAAGCCCTTACTAATAATATTGTTCAGGAAGTTTATAAATTTGATCATGTAGAAAAAGTTTATAATCTCTATGGACCTTCTGAGGATACGACATATTCTACCGTCTCCCTCATTCCGAAAGGTTTTGATGATGTTCCTCCCATTGGAAAACCTATTAGTCAAACCCAAGCCCACTTACTTGATAGCAACTTACAACCCGTCGAAAAAGGCATTATTGGTGAGATTTATTTAGCAGGGGCAGGAATTACTCGCGGATACCGTCATCGCCCCGATTTGACGGCCGAGAGATATTTAAGCAATCCCTTTGAGGAAGATAGTACATCAAAAATGTATAAAACAGGGGACTTAGCAGTTTATTTACATGATGGACAGTTGAAATTTGTCGGACGACAGGATCAGCTAGTTAAATTTAGGGGTTTTAGGGTTGAATTGGGAGAAATTGAAGCTGTATTGACCAAGTATCCCCTTGTAGAAAGATCAGCGGTAACACTACATCATTTTACCGATGATGACCAAAGATTAATTGCTTACCTGACTTTAAAAGAAACCAGCGATCGCAAAGAAACTTTGACAGATATTCGTGAATATTTAACTCAAAAACTTCCTCCCCATGAGGTGCCAGGAGGATTTATGGTTCTAGAAAAACTACCCGAAACTCTCAACGGTAAAATAAATCGTCGTGCATTACCCACCCCAGAGCGTCACTTACTTTGGGATAATTCTCAACATTCTACCTATGCGGCTCCTCGCAATGGTATCGAAGAGAAATTAGTACAGATGTGGCAATCTGTTTTAAAAATTGACTCTATCGGCATTGAGGATGATTTTTTTGATTTAGGAGGTAGTTCTCTCAGTGCGATCGCCCTTATCCACGATATAAACACTGAATTTAATACTAATATCTCTTTAGGAGTATTCCTAGAAAGCTCAACCATTTCCTGCTTGAGCAAAAACATCGAACAGAAAAACGACTTATCCTTAACAGAACAAAGAAATCAAACCCTAGAAATAGATACAATCCTTCCAGACGATATTTATCCCCAAACTCCCTTTAACTATTCCAAAACCTACCATAACGCCCTTCTCACTGGAGCCACAGGCTTACTAGGTTCTTACTTATTAGCAGACTTACTGAACAATACCAACTATCAAATCTATTGTCTGGTTAGGGCAAAAGACCAAGAACAAGCCTTACAAAGAATTCAAGCCAAACTAGAAAAAAATGATCTTTGGCAACTTTCTTGGCAATCCAGAATTATCCCCCTAGTGGGTGACTTGGCCAAAACATCTTTGGGTTTAACTGACCAACAAGTAAAGTTTCTTGGTCAAAATATTGACCTAATTTATCATTGCGGTGCTTGGGTAAATATTGTTTATCCATATTCTTCCATGAGAGGTGCAAACATCGAGAGTACCAAAGAAATTATTAAGTTAGCTTGTCAATATCACCCAAAACCTATTTTTTATATCTCTACCACCGATGTTTTTTCTTCCCACGACATCAGGAAAATATCCTTCAATCAACAGCCAGACGGGGATGATCTGTGTGGGGGATATGCTCAAACGAAATATGTAGCTGAAGAATTATTGCAACAAGCCCAAAAAAGAGGATTGCCAGTAACAGTCTTTCGTCCTAGTAATATCATTAATCATCGTGAGTCGGATCCTAACATTGTTACAGAATTTATACCCCGAATGTTCCAAGGTTGTTTACAATTAAATTTATTCCCCCGAGTAAATGCGATCGTTAATTTAGTTCCTGTTGATTATGTGAGTCGAATGATAGTACACCTATCTAAAGAATCATCATTTTTTAATCAAACATTTAATATTGTTAATCCGAAACCAGCCTATTTCTCCGATATTTTGCAGTGGTTAAAAAAGAAAAACTACCAATTTTCCATTGTTGATCATCAAGAATGGGTTGATACTTTGGAAAAGATGGTTAAAACGGGAATAAATAACTCTTTGACTCCCTTTGTTAGTTTGCTTCATTTTGAGAATTTTTTACAAAGATCCCTCGGTTCTTTTGAATTTGAAGATAATCAAACTTTACAAGAAATATACTTACAAGTACCTTGTCCCCCAGTAGATGAAAAACTTTTAGATATTTATTTCAATCACTGTATATCCCATTCTTTAACTCAAATCGATGAAATTCAAAAAAGAAGAAACTCCTAAAAAATGTACGGCTATGAAAAGGTTTAATCGCTCCCTTGGTCAAATTACCATGACTAAAACAATCATTGGCGTGGGAGCTATCACACTTATTTTTAATGGGATAGGATATTTTTATCTTCGTCATCTGATTAGGGATAGTATCCTTGGCTATGTGACCAGAAATACGGACATTGTAGTTCAAAGAGAAAGTCAAATTTTTATTGAAGCAGAAAAAAATAATCAAATATTAAAAGATAGACTGATTCAAGAGATCAACACAATTAACCCTGATAATCTCCAACTTTTCGATGAAATAGTCGAAAGAAGAGAAGACGGTACCATCAGAAATGTTCTTCCTCTAAATACATTAGATACCCCTGGAGTGTTTTTGGGTACCAATGTTGATATTGATGAGGAGATGAGAGATAGAGTTGTTAAATTTTTTGATAATGTGCGATCGTATGGTTTAGCATGGCAAAAAACTTTTGTAAATACTTATATTCACATTCCCGAAAATGGCATTGTTATTTATATGCCTAATTATCCTTGGACTGAGGAAGCAGAAGCTGAAAAAATTATCACCACAGACGAATCTTTTCAAATTAGTACTCCAGAAAATAACCCCGAAAGAGAAACTGCTTGGACAAGAATTTATTATGATGCAACTCAAGCTGACTGGATGGTTTCCAGTGTTACTCCTATCGATAACGCTCAAGGTGAACAAGTTGGTAATATCGGTCATGATATTTTAATTGGGGAATTACAAGAAAGAACCATTAATGATGCTATAGAAGGTACTTATAATGTTATTTTTGACCAAAAAGCAAGATTAATTGTTCATCCTCAACTACTAGAAAGGATTCAAGAAGCGGAAAGTCGAGATAATGTTACTGAAGCGGAATTAGATAGTATTGGTAATACCTATGATTTAGATTTTTTCCTGAAATTAATGGATGAAATTGATCCTGATCAAAAAATTAATGGCACTGTTAAAATCCATAATCAAACTAACAAGGAATATTATATTGTTAGCCAAATAGAAGGTCCTGATTGGTACTGGGTAACGGTCGTACCAGAATCTTGGGTTGGTAATCAAGTCTTTATTGTCACTAGAACTTTAATTTTGGTTGGTATATTATCTCTGACAGTAATCATTTTGATCATTTCTTCTTTAATTCGGAATGATATTGAAAAACCGATTAATGATTTAATGTACGCGACAGAAACTGTCGCCCAAGGAAATTTAAAGTATCAAATGAGTATTAACCGTCGTGATGAATTAGGTCATTTGGGTTATTTATTCAATCAGATGGCTGAAAAATTAAGAGACTCTTTTGATTCTTTAGCAAAAACCAACGAAGAGTTAGAAATTAGGGTCAAAGAGCGTACCCAAGAACTAGAAGAGGCGAAGGAGTTAGCAGAGGAAGCCAATCAGGCAAAAAGCTCTTTTCTGGCCAATATGAGCCATGAGTTACGTACCCCTCTCAATGCCATTATTGGTTATGGAGAACTTTTGCAAGAGGAAGCAGAAGAGATGGAAGAAGATGATTTTGTGGAGGATTTAAAGAAGATTCAGGGAGCAGGAAAACATCTGTTGGGCTTAATCAATGATATTTTAGATATTTCCAAGATTGAGGCAGGAAAGATGGAGCTTTACCTTGAAGAGTTTAAAGTATCTTCTGTTATTGCGGATATTATGTTGACGATTCAGCCTTTGATTGAAAAAAATAATAATACCCTTGAAGTCAATTATCCTGATGATTTGGGTTCTATGGTGGGTGATGTGACTAAAATTCGTCAAAATATGTTCAATTTATTGAGTAATGCCAGTAAGTTTACTGACCATGGAGTAATAACCATGACCATTAATAAATATCAAATAGAGGGGCAAGATTGGATTTTCTTTGAAGTTAAGGATACTGGTATTGGTATGACCCCTAAGCAACAAGCTAAGTTATTTGACGCCTTTTCTCAGGCTGATGCTTCTACGACGAGAAAATATGGTGGCACGGGTTTAGGATTAACTATTACTAAAAAATTCTGTGAAATGATGGGAGGATATATTGATTTGGACAGTGAAGAAGGAGTAGGAACGACTTTTACTATTCACTTACCTGCAGTGGTTCAAGATATTAAAAAGTCTGAGGTAAATGTGGAGGAAATTATTAATCAATCTGTAGAGGGGAACGAACATTATAAACATATCTTAATTATTGATGATGATGTTACTACCCACGATGTGATTCAGGGTTATCTCAAGAATGAAAACTTTACCATTACTGCAACTATAGATCCTGAACGGGGCTTAGAGTTAGCTAGAGAATTGATGCCTGATGTGATTATTTTAGATGTGATTATGCCCAAAATGGATGGCTGGTCTGTTTTAACAGAATTAAAAGCTGATCCTGAGTTGACTCATATACCCGTGATTATGGCTACAATTGTTAGCGATCGCAGCATAGGTTATACCTTGGGAGCGACAGACTATATTACTAAACCTTTGAATCAGGTCAAACTTAAAAATATTCTCAATAAATATCAGTCTTCCTCCGAAAATATAGTTATGGTTGTGGACGACGATGAAGGCACAAGAAGAATGATGCGTCGTTTACTAGAGAAAGAAGATTGGCAAGTCATAGAAGCTGAAGATGGTGAAGATGGTATAAAAAAAATAAAATCACAAATTCCAAAGTTAATCTTATTAGACTTGATGATGCCAAAAATCGATGGATTTCAATTTATTAATATTTTACGTGAAAATCCAGCGTGGAATGATATACCTGTTATAATTGTTACGGCAAAAGATCTTGATGATGAAGATCGCCAAAAGCTTAATTCTCACGTACAAGATATTATTCAAAAAGGTGATTATGACCGCCAAGTTTTACTTAAGGAAATGCGTCGTTTAATCAGTCATGTCACTACCAATTAACATCTCAAATATTACATAACATTAATTTTTTTTTACAACCTATTTAATAAAATTTATGCACAAAATTCTATTAGTTGAAGATAATGAAATGAATAGAGATATGCTTTCCCGTCGTCTTAAACGCAAAGGCTATGAGATTATTATTGCTGTAGATGGAGGAGAGGGGATCGCAAAAGCTATTTCAGAAAAACCAGACCTAATCCTCATGGATATGAGTTTGCCTGTGATGGACGGCTGGACAGCCACAGAGCATCTCAAGCAAAAAGAGGAAACGAAAATGACTCCCATCATTGCTCTGACTGCCCATGCCATGGCAGGAGACTATGAAAGAGCGATGAAAGCAGGGTGTGATGATTATGATACAAAACCCATTGAACTACCCCGTTTATTGAGTAAAATCAAGGCTTTTTTAGATTAGAATAACAGCTTAAAATTGTGACAAAAAAATGAGTAAAATATCTAAACATATTAAAGAAATTACTGAACTTAATCCTTCCATTATTGCTAATCTTCGTCATGATTTAAGAACCCCTATTAATGCCATTTTAGGATATAGCGAAATGTTGCTCGAAGATTTGAGCGAGTTAGAAGAAGAACAAGAGATTACTCTTAATCAACCAATAATAAAGCAACTAAGCATAATTCAAAGAAATGGAAAGGAAATTTTATCCATTATCAACCAACTATTAAAACAGGAAAATCAATCCTTTACAAAAGAAGATTTTTCTCAAAAAATGTCTCTACTTAGAGCAAATACAGATCCCTTAATTGCTATTATTGAAAACAGCTGTGAACTGATAAAAGCTGACGAAAACAACAATAAAGAAGACTTTGCCAAAGACTTAGAAAGGATCTATAAATCATCCATCCGTCTAAAAAACTTTTTAATTGACTTGGAAAGGTTTGAGTTTATTATTCCAGTGGAAAATCCTGACGACATCAGTAATATTCCGATTCAAGAATTTGTAGATACCCGACACCCAAAAATAGTAAAGATAGCAAAAAAACAACCTATTACAGGGCATATTCTCGCCGTTGACGACAACGAAAACAACCGAGAATTACTATACAGTCAATTGACCAGAGAAGGTTATGCTGTTAGTACCGCCATAAACGGTAAACAAGCCCTAGAAATGATTGCCCAAAAAGAGTATGACCTCATTCTACTTGATTTATTAATGCCCGAAATAGACGGTTATCAAGTCTTAGAAACCCTCAAACAAGATCCTCAAAAAAAATATATCCCCGTCATCATGATTTCTGCCCTTGATGAAATGGATAACGTCATTCGCTGCATTGAAATAGGTGCCGAAGACTATCTACCCAAACCCTTCAACAAAGTTTTATTACGTGCTAGGATAGAAGCATCCTTGGAAAAAAAGAACCTGCGCGATAGAGAAATTCAATACTTAGAGAAATTAAACAAAGAATTGGAGAAAGGTAGGGAAGTGCAACTTAACTTTTTACCCTCCCAACCTCTAAAAATAACCAACTGGGAGATAGCCACCTTCTTTAAACCAGCCCGGCAAGTAGCAGGAGATTTTTATGATACTTTTACCTTACCCAACGGTAATACCGTTTTAGTTTTAGCTGATGTCTGCGATAAAGGAGTTGGGGCAGCTCTATTTATGGGACTTTTCCGTAGCTTAATTCGCATTTTTACCCATCAACATCGCCTCGAAGGAGAAGCAAGAAATATTTTAGCTACTCATCAACCCTTAGAAACATCATGGATAGGAGAAGACGATGATATTAACCTCATTCATCTTAACGCTCTTCAAGCCGTGAGTATTACTAATAACTATATTGCTAACAACCACGGAGACTTGGGAATGTTTGCTACCATGTTTGTAGGTATTTTGAATCCTGAAAATGGCTTAATAACCTATATTAATGGTGGTCATGAGTCCCTCTATGTTAAAAATAGTGAGGGTAAAACTAAACTACTACTAAAATCTACTGGCCCGGCAGTAGGGATGATGCCAGGAATGAAATTTAATTTTAAACAATTTTATTTAGAGGTTGGAGATACTCTTTTCGGTAATACTGATGGTGTAACCGATGCCCGTACCATTGATAAAGAATTCTTTCGCACTAAGAGACTAGAGGATTTGCTAGATAAACCCTATGAATCCGTGGAAATATTAGTCAATACCATTAAAGACACAGTCATTAAACATATAGGAGAAGCAGATCAATTTGATGACCTTACTATGTTAGCAGTACGTCGTCTAGCTTAAGAACTTTTCACTTAGTGAAATAGATTGTAGTTTACTTTTGCTGCTAATTTTGGAGGAATTGAGTCGTTGTTTTAATACTTTTGTCAGTGACTATTAGGATTAAGCAAAAATTCTTGTAGAATATAACCTTAGATCCTCAAAATTTAATAGTAAATGGAAATAGTCAAAATTGGTATTATTGGCGGTAGTGGTTTATATAAAATGGAAGCCCTCGAAGACGTTACAGAAGTTAGTTTAGACACTCCTTTTGGTAAACCGTCTGACAATATCATCATCGGTACATTAGACGGTACTAGAGTAGCCTTTTTAGCTCGTCATGGTAGAAATCATCATCTACTACCTACCGAGTTACCTTTTCGGGCAAATATTCATGCCATGAAACAATTAGGAGTTGATTATATTATCTCCGCTTCCGCTGTTGGCTCATTACAAGCAGAAATAAAACCCCTTGATTTTGTAATACCTGACCAATTTATCGATCGCACTTCCCAACGTACTGCCACTTTTTTCGGAGAAGGCATTGTCGCCCACATTGGTTTTGGGAATCCCGTCTGTAAAAAATTAGGAGATACCCTCGCCCAAGCCATTAAAAAACTCAATTTTCCTGATGTTGACCTCCATCAAGGTGGTACTTATGTATGTATGGAAGGACCTGCTTTTTCTACCATTGCCGAATCAAATTTGTATCGTAGTTGGGGGGCGAGTATTATTGGTATGACCAATTTAACCGAAGCAAAACTGGCCAGAGAAGCAGAAATTGCTTACGCTACCCTTGCCCTTGTCACTGACTATGACTGTTGGAATCCAGACCATGACCATGTTACTGTGGAAACAGTGATTAATAACTTACATCAAAATGCCGCTAATGCCCAAAAAATCATTAGGGAAACGGTGAAGTTAGTCACAGCGAATCCCTTTGAATCCGAAGCCCATTCTGCCCTCAAAACTTCTATTTTTACTCCCCTAGATAAAGCCCCAGAGGCAACGAAACAAAAGTTATTACCTATACTCAAAAAATATCTTTAGGTAATGGATAATTGAGCATTGAGAATGAAGTCTTTTTACAACTTAATCTTTTGTATTTTTGATTAAAATTATTGCTCACCTAAACCAAAAATCATATTTAAATTCAGCAATACCATGATGAGAATTTTAAAAAATTTACTTTTTGCCAAGCCCAAAACCAAAGGATTACCCCCCATGGAAAAAACAGGTAAGGGTATTCAAATTAAAAATGAAGCGGAAATTGCAATTATGCGACAATCTGCCAAAATTGTGGCAATGGTATTAAAGGAAGTTGAAGAAATTACTCAGGCAGGAATGACGACGGCGGATTTAGATGAGTATGCAGAAAAACGCATTAGGGAAATGGGGGCGATTCCGAGTTTTAAGGGTTATCATGGTTTTCCTGCTTCCATTTGTGCTTGTATCAATGAAGAGGTTGTCCATGGTATCCCTAACCCGAAGAAGGTAATCAAGATGGGAGATATTGTGAAGGTTGATACGGGGGCTTTTTATGATGGTTTTCACGGGGATTCTTGTGTTACTTTTCCGGTGGGTAAGGTAAAGCGTAGTACCCGTAAACTGTTGGAAGTGGCGGAAACTGCTATGTATAAGGGCATTGAGCAGGTAAAAGCTGGTAATTATTTAATGGACATTGCTGAGGCGGTGCAAGATTATGTAGAAGCCCACGGTTATACGGTGGTGGAGAATTTTGTAGGCCATGGGGTAGGGCGAAAACTTCATGAAGAGCCTTCGGTGTTTAATGTGCGCACTGATGATTTACCGAATGTGCAGTTAAAAGCAGGGATGACTCTGGCTATTGAACCTATCATTAACGCTGGATCTAAGTATACCAGATTAATGGGCGATCGCTGGACGGTGGTGACAAAGGATAATCAGTTATCGGCCCAATTTGAACATACTGTGTTGGTTACCGACACTGGTTATGAAATCTTAACTGATCGCACTTTCATATAAATAGTAAGTATGTTTTAGAGGGGTTAAGAGTTATTTACCCCACTTTAGTTATCCTTTCCTGCCCCATATTTCCACATATCTAGGTAACGATGGTAATAGTATTTTTGTTGCTCATCCATTTTTAATTCCATGAATTTTAGGGAATTACCAAGGGGATATAAACCTGTAAAAAGCCCTAGGTTAGTAAAATGTTTAAACCAATCGGCGAAAACGGGTAAACCCACTTGGGGTAAAAGGGGTAAAACCAGAAGGGGATTAACGAGGGGTAAGGTTTTGGCTAATCCTGAAAATTTTACTACGTCTTGTAAAAATGGTTTTAAAACATCATCACCCATTTTATCCATCACTTTGAATACTCCACTCATTAAATCGTTGATTTGATTGGGGGAATAGGTTTTATCAATACCCACGCTCATGGTTTTTTGGAATAACCAAGTAACGGATATGTTGGGTTGATAGGGTTGAATTAGATGTAAGTCTTTTGGGCTTAAACTTTCGGTTTTTAGGGCTTCGTTGATGGCTTCATTCAGGCGGGGAAGATGACGCATCATGCTTCCAAAACCGCCAAAACTCACGGGGGATTGACTACCGCTACTGTCTCCGATGGCTAATATTCTTGACCATGGCATTTTCAGGGGGCTATTATTGTAGGAAGGGAAAAACCCGAATAGAAATCGTTTAAAGGCGATCGCCCCTAAGTCCACATTCTGATATTCTGGTAATAATCTAAGATATTCTTGGGTTAAATCCGTCAAACTAATTCTATCGGGGTGGGCATCCACATAGGTAAATAAATAGGTAGTGCGTCCATCTTTTGCAGGAAAAGCCTCCCAAAAATATTGACAACGATTTTGGATAGGGGAAATCGTTGCAATTAAATCTCCCGTATCATTTTTTTCAAATCCATCACCACAACTACCCACCACCAAACAAACCCCCTCCGCTTGTTGCCCTTCCCTTGCCTGTTTGGCAATGGGTGAAAAATGCCCCATGGCATCGATTAATAATCGGCTAATTATGACTTGATTATCTAACTCTATTTTTACGCCATTATCAAAAATATTTGCAGAAATAAAAGACGTTTTTTCTAATAAAAAACCGCCTAATTGTAAAAATTTATTCTTTACTTTTGCTAGTAATAATTTAGGACTAACACCAATATTTAAAACATCATTTATCCATAATTCATAACCCTGATAGAAACTAACCCTCGCAGGATTATATTCCGTAAATATTATTTCCTCTAACTCTTTTTCATTAAGCAAATCTAACTCTACTAAACAATTTAATTCATCTCGCGAAATATTCCATTCTTGTTCTCTACCTTGTAATATTCCCTTTTCAATGACTGCTACTTTATAGCCTTTTTTTCTAAGGGTTGTAGCTAAAAATATGCCTAAAGTACCTCCACAAATTACCACATCAAAATCGGTTTCATTAATAGATTCTTTTTGCTCATAAACTACCTTTTTTATAGTCTGATTACTATTACGAAAATTATGCCAAAATTGATCAGCAAATTTAAGATTTTTTTGATTATTTTCGAGAATATTTAAGTTCATAATTAAATTAATCAATATTTTTTTTACACAAGGAGTGTAAAGCCCTTGTTAGGTGAAAAATGAGTCACTAACTCTTAGATTTAATTTTAATAATAACAAAAAATTAATTTAAAACTTATAACTGTAGTTTAGACTAAATGGAAAGTGGAGCAAGGAAGGACAAGACATAAAAGAAAAATAGAGAGAAAATATAAATAAGCAAAAATAAAATCTTCTCTCTATGAACAAATATAGCAGACTGGAAAATTTCCGTCATGACACCTATGAAATGTTAGTCAAAGGTAAAGATGCCACTTTTCAATTGATGGATAGTGTTATGACCACGGAAAATGCTCGTAGTTTGGCAGATTTTTCTTTATCACCTTTTTTCCATCGGCAATGGTGTAGTACCTATGAAGCCATAAAAGATTGTCGTCCGAACAGCAACAAATTGATGAAACGATATATTCAAGAAATAGACACCTTAGAATATACATTACTAGGTATAGATCATACTCAGTGGAAGTTTGAAGATAGTCCCACCATGAAAGATAGAGGTTATCAATATTCTTCGTCATCCATCAATTCATCGGTCATAGGACAAGGATATAGCACCATCGCTTGGTTACCACCATTGAATGAGAAAGGAAGTTGGGCATTACCTTTAAGACATGAAAGAATCACATCCTTTGAAAATCCTCTGGGTAAAGCAACATGGCAACTAAGGCAAGTGTGTAGAAAATTGCCAGAAAATAAACCGAAATTGGTGGTGTTGGATTGTGAGTATGGCAATGGCAAATTTATTAAGCAAACCGCAGATATTGAAATCAGTAAGTTGATTAGAGTACGTTCTAATCTATGTCTTTATGGTAATCCTCCAGCCTATAGCGGTAGAGGCAGACCGAAAAAACATGGGGCAAAGTTGAAATTAAATCAATGTGACCATTTTCCCCATGCCCATGAAATATTAGAAATGGAAGACTCATCCCTAGGAACAATACGGATGAGTAAATGGAAAGAACTTCATTTCTACAATGCCCCTTCACAAAAGCTAACCCTGTTTAAAATTGAACGATTGAAGCAGAAAAAAACTGGTGCTTTACATCGCCCACTGTGGTTAATCTGGGTGGGAGAGCAATTTTTATCTTCTTCCAATATTTGGATTCAATACAGCCGACGATTTGGTGTGGACCACTGGTATCGTTTCGCCAAGCAAAGATTACATTGGACGTTACCCCATTTTCGCACCCCTGAGAGTTGTCAAAGGTGGAGCAATTTAATTGTCAATATTACTTGGCAGTTATGGTTATCCAAGGATTTAGTCAAAGAATATCATCTGCCATGGCAAAAACCTCAACAGAATTTAACCCCCGGAAGAGTGGCTCTGTCTATGACTTCATTATTGATGGACATTGGAAGTCCTACCCTTTCTCCTAAAAGTCGGGGAAAATCCCATGGCTGGCCTAAAGGTCGAAAAAGAAACAAAGCTAAAGTTTATCCTACGGTTAAAAAGCGTTTATCTAAGACTAAAAAAAGACCAAAAAAATAACTTTTAAGCCATTATTAAATTCATTTATAGCGTTTTTGAGCTAATCTTTGTTAGCTTACTTATTCTCTTACAATTTTTTCTTAGTCTAAACTACAGTTATAAAATATAGAAATTAAGTATATATTAAACGTCCTTTTGGCTGAGGAATTTCCCTTCCCAATTGTTGTGCCGTTTTAATCCATTCTTTTATAATAATTTCGGCATTACTTACTGCTTCTTGATATGTGTTTCCGTCTGCCATACATCCTGACTGATAATTCTGGCACCTCTACCACAAAACAATTATCTATTTCACTCCAATAAATAACTAATTTATATTTAATTGACATTATTTTCTCCTAGTTTATACTTAACAATTAAATTTCTAACTTGTTTTACTTGGTAGGCTTTTGCCTTCGTGCCATTAGGTTATAAGTTTAAAATTTCAATAATATTTTCCGTGTAAAAAAATATGATGACTACCTTTAATTCTCTCACTAAATCCTAATTTTTTGAGTAGACTACAAAAACTATCAAATTCGATATTATTATCAGAAGTAGCTCTGAGTATTGTTTCTAAAAGTTTGTCATATTTTCCCATAATTAGCTGGGCTAAAGTTTAATCGGTGGAGATGGGAAAAGAATTGATAGTCTTTGAAATGCTCATTGACAGAAAGATAGATAATTAAAGCCCCAAACATCCCCCACCATCTGAAAGTAGAAGCTAAAGCCAATCCTGCCAATTCTAAACGAGGAAATCCCCAGACGCCAAAGCCCAAAACATAGCTACCCATAATATTAAAACCCGTGGCGATGGTAACAATCCAAAAAATAGGACGGGCGTGGGATAGGGCAGAAACTACACCCATAACGATGCCACTGGTGGCTATCATGATAGAAAAAAAGGTAATGGAGGCTAATGCCCCAGCCGCCAAAATTTCGTTGCCCAAATGTCCCATCATCACAGTATCAGCGAATCCTGTGGTTAACTGTGCCACCTGCGCGCTGGCTAGGGGTATGGCTAGTTTTAGGAATGCCCTGATTTCTGTACGAATACCCAATTTTAGATGATTGGGAATGGTCATGTTAAAAAATCTCCAGTGTCCTTTATTTCTTTATTCCCCCGCATGGTATGAACTACGCACCAAAGGACCACTACGAACATGACTAAATCCCATTTTAAGGGCGATCGCCCCTAACTCGTCAAATTCTTCGGGAGTCCAGTATTTTTCCACAGGTAAATGAGCCAAAGATGGACGCATATATTGACCGATGGTAATGCGATCGCACTTTATACCGCGCAAATCCTCCAAAGTAGAGATAATCTCCTCTTTCGTTTCTCCCAAACCCAACATTAAACCCGATTTCGTGGGAATACTATCATCAAACTCCTTCACCAAATCCAAAACCCGCAACGAGCGCTCATACTTGCCCCCCCGACGCACAGGATTTTGTAACCGTGGCACTGTTTCCACATTGTGATTATAACAAGCAGGTTTTGCCCCCACCACCGTAGCCACCCTGAGCGCCTGTTGATTTTCCGCATCCTTCCCCGTACCAAAATCAGGAGTCAACACCTCAATTTGTGTCGTGGGGTTAACCTTCCTAACCTCATCCATCACCTTCACAAACCAACTTGCCCCTCCATCAGGCAAATCATCCCTCGCCACCGAAGTCAACACCACATAACGCAACCCTAATAATTTTACCGCTTCCGCCACCTTTCTTGGCTCATCAGGATCAAGATTCATAGGCACTTCTCCCTTATCCACCTGACAAAAAGCACAACTGCGGGTGCATATATGCCCCATCAACAAAAAAGTAGCGGTACCGTTAGCATAACATTCCCCACGATTGGGGCAACGTCCTTCTTCACAGATAGTATGAATTTCCCTTTGTTTAACAATTTTTTGCACCCGAGAAATTTCCGAGGCTTTACCAATGGGGGTTTTTAACCAGCTAGGCAAAGGTGCAGGAGATGAAACCCTTGAAGTCATAAATTTCCAAAAAACTACAAAGTTGTTGCGATATAGTTAATGTTAGCATATCTGTGGTAGCGATTATTTATGGTTTTTTGTGTTGTCTCGCAAAGTCACGAAGGCAAGAAAAGATTTTTAGATTTTGCTTAGGGGAGAAACTTTTAGCTTATTTGATGAAAAAGATGTGTGAAAAGGAGAGTTGTTAAGGTTATTATATAAGTATATATTTGCTATCAATCTTTAAGTTATTATTTTTTGTTTTTTATAAATATGTCCTCTATTAACTACCAAAATATTATCAATAAACTAGGCAGTATTAAAACAATAATTGACTCTGAACAGGTTAAGAAATTATCTCAGGATTACTATTATTTTAGCCCTATTTTATTAGATAAATTAGCAGATAAAACAGCTGATTTAGTAGTTCAACCTAGCAATGAAGAAGAAGTTTTAAAAGTTGCTCAAATCTGTGTAAAACACAAAATTCCTCTAACAGTAAGGGGCGCTGGTACAGGAAATTATGGGCAATGTATCCCTCTCCATGGTGGAATTGTCCTAGATATGACTGAAATGAGGCAAATTCATTGGATAAAAAATGGCTCTGCCTGTGTACAAGCGGGAGTAAAAATGGCAACCGTAGAAAGGGCAACCCGCAAGGAAGGATGGGAATTACGGATGATACCATCAACCTATAAAATCGCTACCATCGGGGGCTTTTTTGGAGGTGGTAGTGGGGGCATTGGTTCCATAAATTATGGACAATTGAGAGATAGGGGAAATCTTCACCGAGTAAAGGTTGTCACCCTTGAAGATGAGCCGAGAATTTTGGAACTAAAAGGAGATGAAACCAATCAAATTAATCATGCCTATGGTACTAATGGCATTATTACGGAACTAGAAATTCCCCTCGCTCCAGCTTATAATTGGTTAGATGTAATTATTACTTTTCCTAACTTTATGGACGCCGCAAAATTTGGACAAGAGTTAGGGGATAGTGATGGTATTATAAAGAGGTTAATTAGTGTCCATGCTAGTCCTATTCCCGAATATTTTACAGCTCTCAAAAACTACTTACCAAAGGGAGAAAGTTGTGCTTTATTAACAGTTAGTGAAAACTCTATAAATTCTTTATTAGAATTAGTAAAAGAATATCAAGGTAAAATCACTTATCAAGAAGATTTAGAGAAAAAAAATAGCCTTAATTTAATAGAATTTACTTGGAATCATACCACCTTTCATGCCCGTAATATTGACCCTAATATTACCTATCTACAAACCTTCTTTTTTAGCCTCGAAAAAGTAGAGCAAATGTACAAACACTTTGAGGATGAGGTAATGATACACCTCGAATTTATGAGGGTAGGAGGTAAAGCTATCCCTGCAGGATTGCAGTTGGTAAGATATACCAATGAAGAGCGATTGAACGAAATTATCCAGTATCACGAACAAAATGGGGCTTTTATTGCCAATCCCCATACCTATATATTAGAAGATGGAGGAAGAAAACACATTGAACCTGAGCAACTAAAATTTAAAAAAATGGTTGATCCTTATGGTTTAATGAATCAAGGTAAAATGAAGGCATGGACAGAAAATAGTTAATTTCTGGTAAGTGTAATCACTCCTCATAAATGAAAAGATTTAATTTTTGGAAATCAATCAAATATCAATTGCCTAACACCTAATTATGAAACTTAATCGACGTACTTTTTTACAGGGGGCTGGTTTAAGTATTGCCTCTTTGGGAGGTTTTTTTGGTGAGACAATTTTACCTCGACACGAGTTAAGCCGTTATGCCCAAGCCTTGGGGGCATCTGATTCCCGAAAGTTAGCCCTTTTGGTTGGTATCAACCAATATTCATCCACCAACAATAATCTACGGGGTTGTGTGACGGATGTTGATTTACAAAGGGAGTTGTTAGTTTCTCGTTTTGGTTTTAATCCGCAAGATATTGTAACTTTAACGAATAAGGAAGCGTCGAGAAAATCTATTTTGACGGCTTTTGAGGAGCATTTGGCAAAACAGGTAAGGGAGAATGATGTGGTTGTTTTCCATTTT
The DNA here is from genome assembly GCF_001747005.2 of Cyanobacterium sp. IPPAS B-1200. NCBI lineage: Bacteria > Bacillati > Cyanobacteriota > Cyanophyceae > Chroococcales > Geminocystaceae > Cyanobacterium > Cyanobacterium sp. IPPAS B-1200. The sequence continues at coordinate 2,453,888 of NZ_CP182899.1, read as the reverse complement.
AGTGGTTATGGACGACAGGTAAGATTGAATAATGGTGACAAAAGTTTAACAGAAAGTTTGATTACCTCTGGTAGTAGTTTCAAGGGCGATGGTGATAATGAAGATATTTTATTAGATAGTTTAATTAGTTTATTTCAATCTCTGAAAACCAGTCGTTATACGCTCATTTTGGATACTAGTTATCAACCTTTTGAGGTATCTACGTCAACTAAGTTATGGTTAAGGTCTTATCGCGGTGATAATATACCTGTTATTAGTAGTGAGGAGTTAGCTTTTAATAAGGAGATTAAACAAAAAAATAAAAGTTCTAATTCTTTGTTAAAAGGAAATAAGTCTGGGGGGACAATTTTTACTTCGGCGACAGAGGGATTAGCCACAGAAATTACTAGTAATAGTTTTAATGCGGGTTTATTTACTTACAGTTTAACTCATTCTTTATGGCAAAATGTTGCTCCTATTAATAATCTAATTTTGACAAAAAAAGTAGCGGCTAATATTGCTCTTATTAATGGCGAATTAAAATATACTAATGTTACTTTAGCTATCAAGAATGATCTTACTCCTTATTATATTCCAGCGGATGAAGAACATCATGGGGATACTGTTATAAAAAGTGTAAATAAAAATAATAATGTTGAGTTTGATTTAGTGGGTTTACCCTTATTAGTATTATTTAATTATGGGATAAATTCTTGTTTTTCGACAGAAATTGATCTTTCTCAAAATGTGGTAATTCAAGTTAATTCTTTGATAGGAAATAAGGCTAAAGGAGTCATTCTAAAAGGAATTAATAAGGTAGAAACTGGTTTAGTTTTACGGGAAGCGGTGAGGGTAATTCCTCGAGAAATTGATTTGATGGTAAGTTTGGATAGTAGTTTACAAAGAATTGAGAGGGTGGATGCTACTAGCGCTTTGACTTCTGTGGGGGATATTAAGGCGATTAATTTGGGAGATGCTTACGGGGATTGTATTTTAGGGAAGTTAACTTCTAATGGTAGTTATGGTTTATTTTCTCAGGCGGGGGTATTGTTACCTAATACCATGGCAAAAATTCCTAATGAGGCGGTTTCAACGGCGGTTAAAAGGTTAAGTAATCCTTTGAGGAATAAGTTGGCTCAAAAGTTAGTTAATTTGACTCTCAATGGTAATGCTTCTCGTTTACCTGTTCGGGTAGCGGTGGAATATTCTCAGAATAAACAGAATTATATTAGTTATCAAAAAACTTCTTATAGTTTACCGTTAGAGAATCAAAAATCTAATATAAAAACTACTCCTAATATTATCCAACAAAAACAATTAATTAATATTTCTGCTGGTTCTTCTTTTTCTATTTCTATTCATAATGAAAATGACTATGATCTTTACTATATAATAATTGGTTTTAATTCTTCGGGAAGGGCGATCGCCTATTTTTCCACGGAAAATGTCATGGTAAATGCCCAAGAAACTTTTGTAATTCCTAATGAAAAAAGTTCAATAAAATTAATAGATAATGGCAATCAAGGTATCGGAGAATTAATTATCATTTGCTCTCAATCTCCTTTTAATAATACTTTTAATGAACTATATAAAAACAGTAAAAATAGTTTAGAAGAAGAATCAGTAATTGTCCTTGAAAATCCTGTGGCTGTTGCCCAATCCATTCTTTTAGATTTACACGAAGGCAGTGGCATTACTCCCGATTTAGTACCTAATTTATCGGATGTTTATGCCTTAGATTTGAGTAACTGGGCAAGTTTTAACTTCGTTTATGAAATTGACAGTTAAAAAGGCTATAACAAAAAAACTAGGACTAAAAAGGTAAATCGTCATCATCTTCTATATCTAATTCAGGGCGATTAATTACTTTTATTTCTGGGGCTGGAATAATAAAAAGTGGTGATTCAACATCATCAATAATTTCACCGTTGACACTTTTAGCAAATTTTTCGGCAACTTGTTTTAGTTGGGCAGGAGATACCACCCTAACCATGTCATTATCAGCAACCACTGGCTGAGGTGTTAGGTTTATAACTTCTTCTTTTTCTTCTACCGATGGCGTTTTAATGGGAGGAGGAGGACTATATTCTACGATTTTTTCTACCGCAGGGGGTGGAGAGTTATCAGAGGATTTTTTTTTAGTTTCTTTTTCGTCCACCTGAAATACCAAATTAATGGATTTGCCTAAAACTTGACTGAAGGCTTTTTCCATGGCGGGTTGATGTTGTTTACTCAGTTTGAGGAAAATTTCTTTAATCACACCGATGGTAATTACAGTGCTTTGATAGTCGATGATACTACATTGTTGTAGGAGAAAACTTTTTGTCATCACGCTGTCAATGGTAGCTGCTACTTTTTCTTTTAATTCCTCTAGGGAAGTAAATTCAACGTTAGAGGTAATAGGGGCAGTTTGCGTTTCTGGGGGTGATGATTGTTGGGGTTCAATGGTTGGGGCTTGAGATTCTTTGGCTGGTGGGGGAGGAGGAGAAACAGTTTTTTGAGCGGTGGGGGCTGGGGATGAGGGTACAATGGGGGTTGGAGTAACTACGGCATTAGTTGTGGTAACTACTCTATTGGCGGAGGGAAGGAGGTTAAGGAGGGTAATTTCTAGCCAGAGGCGAGGTTGGGTTGTGTTTTTGATTTGAATTTCACTGTCTTTTAATTTTTTTTGCCCTTGAAGGATGGTTTCAATATGCCAATGTTGGGCAGTTTGACATAGTTTTTGCCATGTTTCTTCGGTGACGGTGACTAAATCCGATCGCCCCGGGGCTGTTTTTGCTATCAATAGGCTAAGATAAAAGTTAGCGAGGTTTTGTAGCAGTATTAAAGGTTCTCTACCCCTATCCAAGAGTTTGCGACATTGTACGATTACTGTTTCTGAATTGTCCGAGGCGATCGCATTTAACAACTCCAGTAAATCTTGCTCAGATACCGAACCCACCAAATCCCATACCTTTTGGGTGGTAATAGTACCTGATAACAAACTTAGTTGATCCAACAAACTCTCCGCATCCCTCATCCCTCCATTGGAAAGTTGTGCCACCAAACTCAGCGCCCCAGAATCGATGTCTATGGACTCCTCCGTGGCGATATACCCCAAATGTTTGACCATGGCATCAAGGGGGATACGACGATAATCAAACCGCTGACAACGGCTGATAATGGTGGGTAAAACCCTTTGAGGATCTGTGGTTGCTAAGACAAAAATTACCCTACTTGGTGGCTCTTCCAAGGTTTTTAAGAGGGCATTAAATGCCGCGGTACTAAGCATATGGCAATTATGAACCAATAAACCATTAGCAACAAAGTTATGATTATCTTCAACTTCTATGTCATAAACATTTTCTTTCCCTACAGCACTAATTTTCTCGATGACTTCTAAACTTGTATTCCATACTGTATTTGTAGATGAGATTTCCGCATCCACACTCACAGGGGATAGTATCTTCATTCCTTCTCGAAGTTCCTTTGCTTTTATCCATCCTTGCTGAGTTCTAACTAGGTGATTATCTGTACAGCGAATTTCCCTATTATGGGTTTTAATGGCTAAAGTTTCTTTTATTCCTTGATCTAACCATCTGACAACTTTTTTATATTCCCAGTTGCCTAATTTCTCATTATAGCTAAGGACTTTTTTACCTTTTATTTTGGGATTATCTAACCTCATCAATCCTTCATCGGTGATTATTTGGCTATCGCCCGTTAAACATTCATCTATCACATACACCTTATAACGACACTGCACGGGGGCAAACTGTACCCGCTCAATAATTTCCCTGATGTTGTCAACCCCCGTATTACTGGCCGCATCGATTTCAATGACATCAAGGGCCGAACCGTTGGTGATACTTACACAGGCTTCACACTTTCCGCAGGGAGTAGGGGTAGGTTTATCGGTAGCCATACAGTTTAATGATTTGGCTAAAATACGAGCGCTGGAGGTTTTTCCTGTACCCCTAGGACCACAAAATAGATAGGCAGGGGCTATCTTCTCCGATGTGAGGGCATTACTCAGAGTCTGGGCGATCGCATCTTGTCCTGCTAATTGGGCAAAGGTTTGGGGACGATATTTGTGGTGTAAAGGCTCGTAAGTCACGGCAATTATTATCTATGGGGAAAATGGTGAAATGGAGAATAGGGATTATATTTAGGGGCTACTCAATCAAGTTTAATGGTCTATTATTTTTATGTCTATGGTTTTATCCATTGTGTCGTCCATTGTCAATTGTTATCAGTTATTATTAAATATCAATAGAATAAGGGTTTTCGTTCTCAAAGGTAATGATTAACAAAATATGGCGTTGGGGTGCAAAAAAGGAAGAATTAGCACAGGATTATGACCAAGAAGAAGGGCAAGATTCCTCCCAAGAAAAAGGGTTTACCGATGATAAAACTTTGGAGTACCTTTTTAATCAATTATTAGAAGGGGTTGCCAAGGGATGGACGGAAAACCGCATCGAGAAATTTTTTCAAAATTTAGAACCAAAAAAAATCACCGTTGATAATTGGTTGATATGGTTACAAAAATATGGCGAAAGTTTAGTAAACTCTTTTGCCCCCCATTACACGATCGCATCAAGGATGGTAATTTTGGGAGAAAAAACTTCTTCTCTACCATTTTATCGTCCCGTGGGAGATTTAGCCCATGAGTTTGGCAATGAAATTTTGGCCAGAAAAGATGGCATTCAACTAGAGCCTATCAACGGGGATGGTGATGAGGATGAGTCTTCGGAAGCCAGTAGTTTGGCAGATTTATTAAAACTCCTTCAGGATGATGAAAATTTTGCAAGGAAAACTGCCCGTAAGTTGGGCTTAAAAAATCATGAGCCAGGCGCAATTATTGAAAAGCTAGTTAAGGCTAGTAGTTCTAGTAAGGAAATTCTTTTGGAGGTGGAATCCATTGCCATGGAAGAGGAGGAGGAAGAATTAGTTGATGTGCAGTGGGTTGAGCATTGGTTTAATGTGGGTTTGGAAAAGGCACAAAATGCAGATTTGGAAGGGGCGATCGCCTCTTGGGATAAAATAATAGAATTAGAGCCTAATTTGGGACAGGTATGGCACAATCGAGGTTGCGCCCTTGCTTATCTGGAAAGGTATGCCGAGGCTATCGAATCTTTTGACCATGCCCTTGATATAAATGTCAATGATTTGGAATCGTGGAATAGTCGGGGCAATGCTCTTTATAATTTGCAACAGTATCCCGAAGCCCTCATGAGTTGGGAAAGGGCGATCGGTATTCAACCCAATTATTTTATGGCATGGTACAACAAGGGCCGTGTTTTGGAAATTCTCGATCGCTACGCTGAAGCCCTAGAATGTTATCAACAGGTAAGTGCGATCGCCCCTGACTTTGAAGAAGTAAAACCGCACCTCCAAAACCTGAGAGAAATCAATGGCTAATCCCCTCCACATCACCGCCATCCTCGCCATGAGTGCCGATGGCAAAATCAGTACCGACAGCGAAAAACCAGCCCGATTCAGTAGCCCCCAAGACTTAGAACACCTAGAAGAACAAATATCCCTCTGTGATGCCATTATTTTCGGGGCAAATACCCTCAGAGCCTATGGAACCACCCTAACCATCAAACAAGCCCATCTCCTCGCCCAGCGAGAAGCTAGAAAACAAACCCCCCAACCCATCAACATTGTATGTTCTTCATCAGGAAAATTAGAAGATCATTATCGTTTTTTTGAACAACCCATTAAACGAATTTTATTAACCACAAAAGAAGGTAAAATAAACTGGCTAAATAGTATTAATCATACTGATAAAAAAATACTCTTTAATGAGTACATAATAACAAAAAATAATCAGCGGAAAATAGACTGGCAAGATACCTTCAACTACCTACAAAACATTAATATTAATCGTATAGGAATTTTGGGGGGAGGAGAACTAATAGCCTCCATCCTTGCCGAAAATCTCCTCGATGACCTTTGGTTAACCCTTTGCCCCGTCATCTTAGGAGGGAAAAAAGCCCCTACTCCAGTGGCAGGAGTTCATCTAAAATCACCAGTTCCCTTAGAATTAAAAGAGATTAAACAAATAGGAGAAGAACTTTTTTTACACTATCAAATTAAAAAAATTAACGATCAACCATAACCCCCTCTCTTTGTTTTAATTTCGTAATTTCTTGCTCCAAAGATTCAATTCTATCAATCAAACTTCTGATTACCGTTGCCTCAGAATCAGGTAAATTTCCATGCTCCAAAGGATTTACCTTCGCCCCAGAACGATAAACAATTCTCCCAGGAATACCCACCACCGTACACTCCGAAGGCACATCACGCAATACTACCGAACCAGCACCGATACGAACATTATTACCGATGGACAAATTACCCAACACCTTTGCCCCGGCACCCACCACCACATTTTCCCCGAGGGTAGGGTGACGTTTACCCGTATCCTTCCCTGTACCCCCAAGAGTTACGCCCTGATAAATTAGACAGTAATCCCCTAAGATAGCTGTTTCCCCGATGACAACCCCCATACCATGGTCGATGAATACACCATTGCCTAATTGTGCGCCTGGATGGATTTCAATACCTGTAAAAAATCTACCCAAATGAGACAAAAAACGAGGGATAAAAGGAATACCAAGACGATGTAACCGATGGGAAAGACGATGTAAAATAACTGCTTGTAAGCCAGGGTAGCATAATAAGACCTCTAACCAATTACGGGCGGCGGGATCTCGCTCAAAGATAATTTTGAAATCAGAAATGATTGATGATAGCACTTTATATTTATGGGGTAAAAATTTCTACTAGGTTTATTATCTCTTAGGTTGAACTCATCGGATGGAACGGTTTACCGAAACTTAAAAGGGAGATTGATTTGTTTGAGCGGGTCTATTGGATGGAATATTTACCCCCCCCTGATTGGGATTCACATTGACCCCTTGAGGAGTAGGAACCCAAGTATTAGCATTTCCATTAATGTTATTACCTACATTATAATTATTCTGAAGGGAAGGGGATTGATACATTTGCCCCCCTGAACTGGGGATGTTACTTTGGGGATTTTGGGAGCGATAAATATTGCTACTGGGGTTGTAGTTGCTCATGACATTGCCTACGGCCTGATTTAGAGGACTAGGGGTAACAGGAATCTGGGAAGACTGTCTTTGTTGATTGAATTCGGGGCTTAGTAGTCCTTGGTTAACCGCTCCACTACCGTCGCCCCCTGATGGTCTTACTTGGGGAGAAATACGAGGTAAGGACAAAACTTGATCGTATAAACGAGTTTGGTTATTTGTGTTGCGATCGCCACCTTCAATGGTATTCCTAGAGCCTAATATATCAAATTCTTTAATGTCTAGTTCCGATGTATCCCCATTATTGGGAGAGTTTTGAGGGGATGTTGATGGATTCTCATTAGTATTTTGTGATGTGGTTTCTGAAGTACCATTACCGTTAGCAGAATTTTCAACCCCGTTATTATTTTCTTCTAGTTCAACGGTTGCTCCTGTACTCGATGGGGGGGAGGCTTCTCGGCTACTTTGTCTAAATTGATCGTTGATTACGATTAATTGCCAAGCTACAATTCCGATGACCCCTAATCCTACGACCGCAGACAAGAATAATGGGTTTAGAAAAGTACCCATTCTTGATTTTAGATAGTCAGGGGAGTTTTTTCGAGAGGGAGATGCCATAATGAAAATACCAAATGATTGTCGGCACCTCTATTATATCATCATCTTTTGGACATGGAGTTTAACGAAATATCAATACAAAATTTCCACCCCTGCAACGTAAAAAAGTTAAGCGGTGGTGCTTTATTTGATATTCATGTAAAGAAGCCAACTTCCTAGGGTCAAACCGATAATATTACCCAACCATGCTCCCATAAAGGGGTTAAGAATCCCTGATATCGCTAAGGATTCTCCCATGAATGAAATAATGTAGTAGGCTAAAATTATGGCGATACAGATCCCAAAACTTTTGGCCTTTCCTGTATTTTGGGGGCGAATGCCTAGGGCAGAACCCATCATGGCGAAAACGATGCAGACAAAGGGTAAGGCGATTTTACTCTGAATTTTTACGGCTAGTTTACGGGCTTCATTTTGATTTCCCTCTAGTTTGGCTGTTTCTAGGTAACTTTGGGCTTGACTGATGCTCATTTCGTTATAACTTAGAGGACGATTGGCAAAGTCTAGGGGCGCTCGGGGGAGGGCTAGTTGTTGATGTTGGAAGCGCACTACATTTCTGGAACTACCGTCCGTTGCGATCGCATATATGGTGCCATTAAAAAAGTCCCAAATATTTTCACGAATATTCCATTCGGCTGTTTCAGCGGTTAAAACTTGATTTACTCCCTCCCTCGAAAAGTCGAGAATGGTAAGGTATTTCATTTGATTACCGTTAAATTCTTCGGCATAGAAAAGTCGAGCCAAACCATAATTCACTGAGCCATCATTGCTGACAATGTCTGCATATTCAGGATACAAAATATTTCTTTGGCTCAAGTTGGGTTGCACTTGATTGAGGGCTTGTTGCAAAGTAACAGCTGCTTGTCTGTTGGTGGAAGGGGTTACCACATCATTAATAAAAAATGTAATTCCCGTAATAGAAAGACTAAATATCAAGGCAGGGATGACTAACCTAAACAGATTAATGCCCACACTTCTAAGGGCGATAATTTCACTGTCGCTAGAAAGGCGACTGTAGGCCACCAGGGTAGCCAGAAGCAATGACATGGGAAAAGCAAGAACGATAAACTCTGGTACTCTGAGCAAAAAAATCTGAGCCGCTACTCCCACAAATAATCCTGATTCGGTAACTCGACGAATCAATTCAAATAATGTACCGATAGATAGTCCTAGGGCGGTAAATAAACCAATACCAAACAGGAATGGTATGATTATTTCTCCTAAAACATATTTATCCATCAGAGATATATGGAATTTTAGCGGTTGAGTTGTTTTTTTTTCTTCCATCAGAGTTAGATTTTAAAGTTATCTCCTAGGTAATATTGTCGCACAAGGGAATTTTTATAAAGTTCTTCGGCGGTGCCTGAAGCCAAAATTTGCCCTTCTCGCATGATATACGATCGCCCCGTAATGGCAAGGGTTTCTCTAACATTGTGATCCGTAATTAAAATGCCCATACCTCTATTTTTCAGACCTTCGATCATTGTTTGAATTTCTGACACAGCGATGGGGTCAACCCCCGCAAAAGGTTCATCTAACAACAAAAATTTAGGACCATCTCTACCCACTGCCAAGGCTCTGGCCAACTCTGTGCGTCTTCTTTCTCCCCCTGATACCTGAGAACCTTTGGTATTAACTACTTTTTCTAGGCGAAAATCTTCGATGAGCTGTTTTAGTCTAATCTGACGGTTACGGGAGGATAGGTTGGTTTGTTCGAGGACTAATTCAATGTTTTCTCGGACGGTAAGGTTACGGAAAATACTGGGTTGTTGGGTAAGATAACCGATACCTAGTTTAGCTCGTTGGTTGAGTTGAAGGGGGGTAATGTCTTGCTCATCTAGGTTTACTTGCCCTTGGTTGGGCATGATTAGCCCTGTGGTGATATAAAATGTGGTGGTTTTCCCTGCTCCGTTGGGCCCTAGCAGGCCGACTATTTCCCCTTGTTTTACTTTGAGGTTAACTCGATTGACGATCACTCTTTTGCCGTAGGATTTATGGATGTTTTTTAATGTTAACTGCATTGAATTTGTTTTGACAAAAACCAGTCTATGGGTCTATTTTAGGGGGTATTTTCTTCGATGAGATAAACTGATTCTACTTGTCTTTGATTTTGGGGAGTAGCAATAAACCTTCCTTCATCAATCAAATAAGTCATGGTTTCGGCTCTCATGGTGTTGCCGTCTTGGATTACTTGAACGTTACCGTTTAATACTAGCCTTCTTTCTTGGCTAAAAAATTGGGCTTGGGCTGATGTCGCCTGAATATTACGGGATGGAAATTCTATATAGACGTTCCCTCTGGCGGTAATGATGCCTGTTTCTGAGTTGGCTTCTTGTACATCAGACCTTACGGTGATGGGTTGTCTGCTGTTTTGGGCTTGGGCTTGGGGATAATTTTTTTCGAGGTTGGGGCTAATGGTAGCTATTAAGGTGCTAATGATGGCAGTAGTAATCAGCAGTGGATAGTATTTTTTGGGGCGGGGGATAATGTTTTTCATGGCGATCGCACTTTAGCTATTTAATAAAAGATAATACCATTGATTAGATTTTGGAAAGAACAAATATGTTCCCCTGATTACCCCTACTGATGCGTAAATCATGGTCAAGGTAGGTGATTTCTAACCAGCCGTTGGCATTGGTCATATTTTCTAAGGCTCGGTTAATTTTAATGTCAAGGGGAAAGATATTTTTTTTGTTACTAACTTGGGTGATGATGTCTTGGGGTGATAAATATTTGAGCCAATTTTTGAGAGTGACTATGGTGCGCTCGAACTTTACACCAGCTTTTTTTTCTGATTCTACTTTTAAACTAGCAATTACCACCATGACACTATCGAGAAGGGGTAACCCTTTGATTTCCACAATGTTATAAATTTTTTTGGTGGAAGTATGAATTGATTGATAAATATTTTCTATTTCTACCAACGGAATATTATTTAATCCCAAGAGACTTTTGCTAGAGGTGTACAGTAGTTGCCAATCTCCGTCGAGAAGTTCTTTTTTTTCCATGGGGCAGGGATTAGGGTTGGTGTCTTCTAATTCCTCTATGGCACTGAGAATCTCTACTTTATCACTATCAGACCTATTTTTTTTACTGTTATAACGGGCGATCGCCCCTAACAAATTAGTTTTCGCATTCATGGATAATCTGGTAAAATGTATGTTCTCGACGAAATTTATATGGCTCGTAATATTAGTTTATGAAAAATCCTGCACTGCGTAAAGAAAAGCGCTACGAACCAGCGCCTGTAATTCCTTTAAAACAGGAAGGCTCAATCTTAGAGTGGTTAGAAAGCAATAATAAAATTATGTACCGGGAGGAAAAAGAAGAAAAAGTCAATATCCTACCAGTATCTGAAGACGAAGAAATCTCCGAGCTCATCGAAGACGATGATGATGACGATGATGATTATGAAGAGCAAGATTCCGACGTAGATGATGATCTACTTTAATCATTATCAAATCAAGGGTATAGGGCATTAACCCTAACCCAAAAAAAACATCATTCCTCCGCACCCACTTCCTCTTCCTCTAGGGGAGTTATACGGTTGATTAGCTGAATTAGTTGATCTCCTTTTTCCAAAGAAGAATCTTCCATAAATCGTATTTCAGGGGTATGACGTAAATTTATTTTTTGCCCCAAACTACGCCTAACAAAAGAAGTACAGGCTTTTAAACCTTCCATGGTTTCTTTCTTTGCCTCCGAAGTACCATATATACTCACAAAAACTTTAGCGTGTTGTAAGTCTCCTGACACCTCTACATGGGTAATACTCACCATTCCAGCACCCACACGATCATCTTTTATCTCATTGATGAGCATTTGACTTACTTCTCTTTTAATCAGAGATGAAACTTTTTCGATACGACGACTATTAGCCATTTTTTTATTGTTTAAATTTTTTTAATATACAAGTTTTTGTGTTAGGTGACACTAAGTCCTAACATTGCTTCTAGGGTAAAATAAAGGAAAGAAAAAATACCGATCAATACCCCAAAAATAGCAATTCCTGTCACTGGATTTTTAAATAAAGGCTTTATTTGTTCCCATAAAAAAATAAATATTCCTAAAATTAAGCTCACCATATAGCGAGGATAACGCAATACATTTTCCCAAAAACCATCCATAATTTAATTATCTCTGACTTATTTAATATTTTATTTAATTTATTTTAGGCACTAAATACTATATCTAATTTACTATATTTAATTAATAAAGGCGTTTGGCTTTTGTTTCTTGTGCCTTTTACCTTTACCCAAAAACCTCTATCACATCCGAATTACCATATCTAGTCTAACATTGATTCCTCTCTTCACATTATGGGTTTAAGGGGTGGAGGCAACGTTTTTATTAAGAATCTTAATAATATGTTGGTCATGTAATGGTTTAATCAAGACATCACAAAAACCTACGGATTTATAGTCTTCAGGCTCTATTTTACTCAAATCATCGGTAATTAAAATGATGGGTATTTGTTGAAAAGCAGTGGTTTTTTTGAATTTACTAATCAAATCATAGGCATTTACAGAAGATATTTCCTTATCCACAAAAATTACTTGAGGATTGTTTTGTTGGGCAAATGCGATCGCCAAATCACCTCGACTAAAAGAATTAAACTGATAATCAAGACCTGTTACCGTAGTTTTAACATCTTTTACCACTTGCTCTTGCTCCGTGATACATAGAGCTTTAATATTATTCCCATGAATAGAAGAAGGCTTAAACTTAACTAACCAAGGCAAAGGAATATCCTCAGTAAGAGTTAATTCAATTAATCCTAACTGAAAATAAGGAATCATCATTCTCGTCATCGAAACAATGTCTTGATTTAGCTGAATATGTAAATCTCGTAAAGTATTTTTGCCATTAAATAACTTCTTCATAATTTGATAAGTTTGGGGAGAAGTACGCCGATTTAACTCTCCATGATGACGAATTATCGGAGCTTTATTAGGAGATCTATCTGCTAATTTTGCCCCTAGCCATCTTTGCCAATCTTGCCAAACTTCTACGATAATAGGTTCAGTATCGATAAAAACTAAGGGTGAAGAAGGATTTTTATCTTCAACAATATCAAAATTTACCTCCATTGCCCTTGTTAAATCAAACAAAATTTCTTGGATAATACCACGAATAATTTTATTGGTAACAGAGGGATTTAAAATCTTTTCATCTATTAATAAAGAAAATAAATTATATTCCCAATTATGAACAAATTGTTTATTGTTAAAGATTTTAGGATCAAAAGTATCTAATACGTGTAGAACTTCAGGAGCGTATTTTAGGACGTTTCTACGCCAACGACGACATGGATGTATTCCCCCTGTAGCATAAGAAATTCTACCCAAATACATGAAAAATACCCATTGAGTACCGTTTTTGGCAGTAAAAATAAGTTTCCCCGTAAACTGAGGAACTTTTAAGGTTTTAAATAAGTGTGCTTGTCGGGTGCCGACAAATTGAGGAATTGCGACTTTAAAAGACTCATTAATATCCGACATTGTTATTGGAATAAAAGATTAGTAAAAATATTTACGTGGTTTTGTTTAAGTTATTAGACGCTTTGCAGTAATAATAAAAATTGTATTTCTATTTTTAACAGATTGATGATTAACTCTATTAATATTCTACCAAGATATTTGAGATATTTTTAATCAATCATCCATCATGAGTGCAAATCTCCCCATGGCTTCGTATCAAAGCCGCAAAATATCTCATTCCGTAACCATTTAAAGGCTACAACCATCCAGAAAAAATGTAGAAAGAAAAGGTGGTTTATCTCAAGAAGGGATTGCAACTTTTTATGGTGATGATAATTTTCAAGCTATGGCTAGTAAAGAAAAGATGGAATAAGATGTGGCATTATTAGCTAAGTCTAATACTATTTTGATGAAAACAACGTTATCAATATTTACTTTTTGCTGTATATTGGAACTTTTTGGCACAAAAATCAGTCGTTTATTGAGATTAAGAATTAATAAAAAAAAGATCTTACATAACTTTTGTTATCTATAATTATATAGTTGATAATAACCACGGAAAAAAGATGAACAATAATAAATTGCCATATAGCCTTGCATTAATGGCGTCTTTAATGGTGGCAGAAAATAGCCAAGCGGCACAAAAGCCTGAAGTTAAAAATAACTCACATGACTCTATTCCTCATAATTTATTTGCTTCGAGATGTCCCGAAAGAATACCCACAAGAAGCGGTGATACCGCTTTTTCTGTCCATGATTATCCTCAAAGATATTATCAAGTGACTACCTCCGCAGGAGACTTAAGATTGAGGGCAAATCCGGGGGGAAGAATTGTCGGCTCAATTCCTAGCGGTTGGCAAGTTTATGTGGCTAAGTTTGATTCCTCTGGGCGATGGGCTTATGTCAGAGACAGGTATTCCCCATATTATGATACTCAATATGGTTGGGCGAGCGCCCCTAATTTTCGCTCTGATGGTTGGGTAAGTGTTGATTATTTGCAATATTTAGGGCAATTTTGTAATAAACCTTTGATGTTATCATTGGTGCCAAACAACAATGCTTTGGAGATGACAAAAGATTCTTTTTCTAATGGTATTGCTTTAAGTTTAGAAACAGAAATTTTAGATAAATTAAATCAAAAATAAATTTAAAGTGTCTAGTTTATCTCAAAAAATAAAGGAGCTTTTAAGGATAGCTAAAAATGTTCCTTTTTACACTCAAAGATTAAATTCTGTGGCTATTACTGATCATTTTTTGGATAATTGTAGCGATGCTGAATTATTCTCGGCTTTTTATAATATTCCCCCAATCTCAAAACAAGACATCAGAAAAGCCCCCTCTCAATTATTGGCAACTACCCAAAATATTGTCTATCGTGGTGCTACCAGTGGCACCACTGGGGAAGCTTTTGTTTTTTTTCGGGATGATTTATGGAATCAGAAAAGATTAGCCAGTCTAAATAAATTTTTAGCATGGTGGGGTATTGACAAACAAGGGGCGATCGCAAATGTTAACAGCCGTCTATTTCCTCTTCGTCATCAAGATTATGCCATTATCGGGGGTATTGATAACCATTTTTTACGGTGGCTAAATTTTATTACGCAAAAACCCATTGTGTTGCGGGGTTATCCTAGTCGGTTGTGTGAAGTAGGGTTAATAGCCCGACATCGGATAAATTTTGATGAGGTTAAGGCCATAATATGCACAGGAGAGCCTTTATTTGACCATCAAAAACAACTTTTACGGGATATATTTGAGTGTCCTATCATCATAGAATATGGGAGTCAAGAATGTGGGGTATATGGTTTTACTTGCCCTGTGTGTGGAAATCTTCACATTGATGAAGGGCGGTGTTTGATAGAAGAAAAAGACAATCGATTGTTAGTGACTGATTTGTATAGTTATACGATGCCGATGATTAGGTATTATAACGGCGATTTGGTAACTTTAGAAAATAATAATTTTTGTCCCCATGGCAAAATGAATTTAACTATTTTGGGGCGAGATAGTGATAATTTTGGGCATAGTAAATCCATGTACCCTATGGAAGGTGTTGATTATTATCGCTCTATTTCCACAAGGGATGATAAAAAATTAGTGGGTTATCTTCAGAAGGCTAATTCAGGGAAAGTTGATCAATTTTTTGCTCAGGAGGTGAAGCACATATTTCCCGATAATCCTCCATTATTTATCCAAAAGTTTACATCTCCTTTGAATATGTATAAGGCTACAAATCCCCCTATGCAGGATAAATATTTAGCGGAGTTTATTCCTCTAATCATCGTTAATTATTCTCAACTATTTCTTGATGTGGTTAAGGGCGATCGATGGATATATTATAATATTCCTGACATTATTTTGGAACAGTCTGAGCGATTATTAAATAATCATAACTATTGCCTAGATGAACAAGTTAAACTAGATAAACTTTATTTACTTGTAATGGCTTTAGGTAATAAAGCAAGTGTAATTCATACTCAGTTAAATAATCTTTTTCATAAATATAATAATATTAATCAACTATCTTTAATATATATCGATTTATGGGCGATCGCACTTTTTACTAATAATCAAGAATTACTGAGTTTATTAACAAAGAGAAATCTTTCTTTTAAAATAAAAATAGATAGTTTTGATTATCAATTACTGTTAAAATTAGTTTCTCTAGGAATTCAAAAAATAAGAAAACAAAAAGACTCTTGTTTAATTAATAAACTAAATCCTTTATTACCCTTATTTATTTCCGATTTAGATTTTTGTCCGAAGTATGGGATTGATTGTTTACCTTCTATTCTTAGCCATTGGGCAAAGATATTAAACTGTTACTCTGGTAGTGAGCATCAAGATAATTTCCCCCCAGAATTAAAACAAAGAGAAAATTATTTACTAGGTAAACAAAATGTTAATATCACTTTTAATTGGTTATCTGATGTAACTATTTTAGAATTAAAAGAACTATTAATCCAGATTATATGTTTTGACATTCCCATTGATGCTGATTTATTTTTAGATACCATTAAAACTAGACAAAATCAAAACACAAAGAAAGAGATAACAAAAAGTATTGCTTTTATTCCTTTTATGAATTATTTTGTTCAGTTATTTTTTCAACAAGGGAAAAGAGAAAAAGCCTATCAATGTTTATTAATGGCTGAAAATATTTCTTCTATCAATAATAATTTTGATGCAGTGAGTCGTTTATATAATTTTAAGCAAAAAGTATTTTAATGTATGTTGTTTTATCTTATTCAATTTTGTAAATATAATCATGTTTCTATTAATAAGATTAATGACAGTAATCTAAATTTAATCAAGGTACTAGAAAATATAGATAATAATAATTGGATTATAAGTTGTAGCGATAATCTATCCTCAAATTTTACCTTAGAAGATAACTTAATTGACTTTATTCAAAAAAAAGTTATTGATAACTATAATATTTTTCATCAGAGAGATTTTTGTTGGTTAATTTGGCAAAACTTTAGCTTCCCCGAGCTTACGGCACACGAATTATCAAGTGATAGTATAAGTTGGATAGGAAAAGTTGACTTTATTCAAAAAATATCACAAGAAGATAACAGTATTTTAGGTAATAATTATCAACTGTTAAACTACTTTATTAACAATAAGATATTATGTCACACTAAATTAATAAAAAGTCAAAAACTCGATTTAATAGGAAATTATCAGGACAATATTTTGCCTAAAAAAATAATGGCAATTATTCCCCATCACAATTGTAATCAGTGGTTAGATTATTGTTTATTTAGCTTAATAAATCAAAGTTATAAGTTAACAGACATAGTAGTAATAGATGACAAATCAACAGACGTACCTATAAATATTTGTTCAAATTATCCTGAAGTAACCTTACTCAAAAGTAATAAAAAAGTAGGTCCTTATCAAATAATTCAATCGGTAATTAACGACAGTAATTATGATTATTATCTGTTTCAAGATGCTGATGATTGGTCTATGGTCGATCGCCTCAGGATTAGTATAGAATTAATGGATAAAATGGGGGCGGATATGGTAGGCACTCAAGAATATCGTGTGGATGATATTAACCATATTGTTAATCCTGTGGCTTATCCTTTGAATGTGAATGGCGCACTACAAGAAAAACCAGGACATCCCTTATTGCATCCCACCTCTTTGATTAAACGTTCAGCTTTTTTACGGGTAAATGGCTTTGCCAATGCCCTTTTATATGGTGCTGACACAGAGTTTTTGCTGAGATCTCACTTTCACCTTAAGATATATAATAGCCCTGAATTTGGCTATTTTAGAAGGAAAAGAAACAACTCCTTAACCACTTCTCCCATCACAGGATTAGGCACTCCTCACCGAGAAAAATTATTACACACCCTAAAGGCGATCGCCTATAATAACTATGGCATGGTGAAACAGGGTAAAATCCCCTCCACCATTCCCCTTGTGAGTAAACCCTGTGAAACATTCGAGAAAATAATGAAGCAAACTGATAATATGATGATGGAAAAATGAACTTTGTTCCAGATTTTACGTCATTTTATGCAATTATTTTTTAGAAACATTTGATGAAATTCATAACTAATATTAAACACTTTTTTAGCAGATTTTTATTAACCATATTTATTCTTATTATTTTTTCAGAATTAGTAACAGCTTCAGATATTACTAATAGATTGCCAACTCCCCAAACTTTTCCTTTGCCCCCTTCCCTAGCTTCCCTTAATATAGACATAAAAGAAGACTATTTTGATAACCTTGAACCTCATTTAGTAGGACATTTGATTTGGTCAGAATTTCCCGTTAAGGTGTATATTGCCCCCCCTGAAAATAATCTTTCTGAATCCGCTTATCAAAGATACCAACAATGGGAAAAAGCTGCCCAAAGTGCGATCGCATCTTGGCATCCTTATATACCTTTACAAATAGTCGAAACAGAAGTTGGTGCAGATATTCTCATTCGTCGTCAACCGCCCCGAATTAGAGGAAAATTTAACCCCGAAACAGGGCTTTTTGACTTGCCCAGAATTACCTCTGCCACTGCCACCGTCCAATTTTATGCCACCGAAACCCAACCAGCAAAATTAAAACATCAAATGATAATCGAAGTTAGCCCCCATCAAACCTTTGACTACTGGGTTAATAATATCACCCATGAATTAGGACACGCCCTCGGAATTTGGGGACATAGCCCCCACCAAGGCGATATAATGTATCATGCCCAAACTCGTAATATCCCCACCATATCCCCCAGAGATTTAAACACCCTCATCAAAGTATATCAACAACCCACCAGATTAGGAGGTGCTTTTCCTCCATCATCATCTGTCACGAGATAATTTTAAAGGCATCGCCTAATCATGGTATCAAACATAATTGAATGATGCTACAAATTAAGACATAAAAATATTATCACTATTCCCTGTTCCTGCCTAAATAACCATGAAAAAGAAGAAAACCCCAAGGATTCCCATTCCTTCAGAAGTGAGAAAATATATTTATCAAAGGGATAATTATCGCTGTCAAAGTTGCGGTAAACAAAGCCAAGAAACGACCTTAAATATTGATCATATAATACCCCTTGCCAAAGGAGGAAGTAATGATATGAGTAATTTACAAACCCTTTGTGCTAATTGTAATCAAAAAAAACGAGATAAATTAGATCATCGTTTTCGTCGTCATTACTCTTAAAAAGACTCACTGCTTCTTAGTATATTATATGGGTTCTATAGGGTGATTATCACCCCACTGAGTTTATAAATTAAGATGATTAATTGTTTTTTTGCCAATATTTAAAACTAAAAGAGCCAATAAAAAAGGCAATTATAAATATAAAAGGATTAACATTTTGTTGAACTAAAGATGTAACGGCAGGTCCTGGACAGTAACCAGAAATTCCCCAACCAATGCCAAAAATTGCAGCTCCTAAAACTAGAAATAAGTCTATATCATTGCGAGTAGGTAGATAAAATTTCTCGGCAAAAATAGGTTTTCTCATGGGTAAAACAAATCGGAAGGTAATGGCTGTGACTCCTACAGCACCACCCAACACAAATATTAGGGTAGGATCCCAACTTCCTGTTATATCCAAGAATCCGATAACCCGAGTGCGATCGACCATCTGAGATATACCTAGTCCTAAACCGAATAATAAGCCACTAATTAAGGCTATTAAGTTAAATTTATTGTTCATTTTTTATTTTGTTTATTAATATTTTTGATTTTTATTTATTTACTAAATTAGTCTACAATAACTTGAAATAAATTACTTTTTAAAAAAAGGGATAATATATTTTGTCTTGTAAAAAGTTAAGTAATTAAATTAGTAATAAAAACTGTGACCATGGCAGTGATTAAAAATGTGATGACTGCCACCAATGAACGAGCCGAGAGTCTTCCTAATCCACAGACTCCATGACCACTGGTGCATCCGTTACCCATTCTTGTGCCAAAGCCCACTAATAAGCCACCAACAATCATAATTAATGGTTTAGCATCGGGTATGGGGGTAGAGGGAAGAAAGGGTAAAAAATATTCGTAAATTAGCCCTCCTAATAACATTCCTCCTAAAAAGTACCAGCGCCAATATTCTTTTGACTTCCAATCTACTGCTCCGTTTAACATTCCGCTAATCCCCGCAATGCGTCCATCAAAGGCGAGTAAAATAGTGGCACTGATACCAATGAGGATTCCTCCTCCTAAGCCTGTAATCCAGTTAAATTCGACCATATCTAAAAATATTACTTTACTACTTGATTATATAGTGTTTTAAATACTAAATAAATATCTCCGACCATCTATAAACCTATCAAAAAACAAGTCTAAGGGCGATCGGAGATACTTTGTGTTTTATTAAATTTTGAATTTTAGTTCAAAAATATGACCAGAAGCCATGATTTAGAATAAGCCTAGGGTTAAAGACTCATCAATGGGGAATACAGATCCAGCACCTAACCAAAGGGTAACTAAAGTACCAAATAGGAATACAGTCATCGCAATGGGACGACGGAAGGGGTTTTGGAATTTGTTTACGCTTTCGATGAAAGGTACTAACATTAGTCCTAAAGGAATTGCTGCTTGACAGGCAATGCCTAAAAGTTTGTTAGGTAGTACACGCAAGATTTGGAATACGGGGTATAAGTACCACTCGGGTAAGATTTCCAAAGGAGTTGCGAAAGGATCTGCTGGTTCGCCAATCATAGCGGGATCTAAGATAGATAAACCAACGATTAAACCTAATGCTCCTAAGATACAGACAGGGAACATATAGAGAATGTCGTTGGGCCATGCGACCTCACCGTAATAGTTATGACCCATATTTTGAGCTAGTTTGGCTCTGAGTTTGGGATCATTAAGATCAGGTTTTTTGATTAATTGAGAATTTGGGTTAGACATGATTAAAGTTTGTCTCCTCTATGGTAGGGAATAGTGGAAATTGATACGGGATAATTCCCATTGTATCTTGATTATATCTGAGAGTTTTGTAAAAGTTATTGAATACTAAAAAGACGATTAACTGTGAGCTAATCGCCGTTTTCCGTTACTCATGATTTACAAAGGTCCAGAGATACCTTGTTTACGGATTAGGAGGAAGTGTAATAACATGAACACTGCCATTAACCAAGGTAATACAAAGGTATGGATGGTGTAAAAACGAGTCAAGGTTGCTTGACCTACACTTGCTCCACCTCTGAGAAGTTCTACCATTTGATCTCCTACAACGGGAATTGCTGCGGGTACACCAGATACGATTTTAACCGCCCAGTAACCTACTTGGTCCCAAGGTAAGGAGTAGCCAGTTACACCGAAGGATACGGTGATTACAGCCATGGTAACGCCTACGATCCAGGTTAACTCACGGGGTCTTTTAAAACCACCAGTTAGGTAAACACGGAATACGTGGAGGATTAACATTAATACCATCATACTGGCGGACCAACGATGGATAGAACGGATTAACCAACCAAAGTTTACTTCGTTCATGATAAATTGAACGGAACTAAAGGCTTCGGCTACGGTGGGTTTGTAATAGAATGTCATGGCAAACCCGGTAGCAAATTGGATTAGAAAGCAGGTAAGGGTGATTCCGCCTAAGCAATAAAAGATATTGACATGGGGAGGAACGTACTTACTACTAATGTCATCGGAAATCGCTTCTACTTCGAGGCGATCGTTAAACCATTTATAAACGGAAGAATCGGTTACTTGTTTTGTAAACATTAATAAGCCGTCAATAATGTAATAATATTATGGATAATTAGAGCTATTGTTTATTAACAACTCTTTATAAAATGTAACATAGCTTTAAGCCTTATTGCTACTAGGCTGAGAAAAATATATCTTTTTCTTAACCTTCCGCTTTGTTTTCTGAGAATACACTACCATGAGTCCGACTTTTTTGTTTTTGGGAGAAGCCATGGCAGTTTTTAGCTAGTGTAAATCTTGTAAAAATATATTCTGCAGAAAAGTTAATGAGAATGTTTAGGATAGGCTGGTTTTAGATACTCACCCCCTTTTAACCTACCTAAATTTTTTATATATACAATTTTTGTTGTTGTCGTCTAGTGCCTTTTTTGGCTGTATTTAACGGAAACGTTTTTTGCGACGAGCAACTGCTTTACGTTTTTTCTTTTCGATGGGGGTTTCAAAGTGACGCAGACGTTTGATGTCGGCAAAAATTCCTGCTTTGGAAACTTGTCTTTTAAAACGACGTAATGCGGATTCGATGTTTTCGTTTTGTCCCACAACCACTTGGGTCATGTAATGTCCTCCTTTTTATTTACTAAATGTTTACGTGATTATTGATTATTTTAACATAGCAAGTGGTGTCGTTGATGTCGGTATGCCGACAAGTTTGATGAACCATACAACACCACTCCAAGTATATTCTATGCTTTACGAGAGTAGTACTCAATTACGAGTAGTTCGTTGATGTTTAATGCTACCCATTCACGTTCGATGACACCGTTGACTTTACCAACATAGGTGTTTTTATCGAATTCGAGGTGACTAGGAAGGTTAGCAAGTCCGGGGTTGGCAAGGTTGCCTTCTACAATTTTACGGGATTTATCACGATCTCTTACGGCGATTACATCTCCGGGGCGACACTGATAACTGGAAATGTCCACAACTCTACCGTTAACGTTAATGTGTCCGTGGTTTACTAATTGACGGGCAGCGGGAATGGTGGGCGCCATACCGAGACGGAATACGGTGTTGTCAAGGCGCATTTCTAATAATTGTAATAATACTTGTCCGGTGGAACCACCTACACGACGAGCTTTTTTAACATAACGAACTAATTGTTTTTCGTTTACACCGTAGTTGTAACGAAGTTTTTGTTTTTCTTCTAAACGAATGGCGTATTCGGAGCGTTTACGGCGGCTTTGTCCGTGTTGTCCGGGGGGATATTGACGACGTGCGTTTTTACGTGTTAGCCCGGGTAAGTCTCCTAGGCGACGTGTTACCCTCAAGCGAGGTCCTGTATATCGAGACATAATTCTAGTTAAGTTTTCTTTATTTTTACGAGTTTTGACCCAAACATATTATTTTACACTAATTTATTGTTTTTAACTTTTTATGGCTTATTTATTTTTTGTTTTTGATTAACTGGGCTGTGATGAAAAAATGGAGTTGTGAGGGTAATTAGGATTTGAGAGTTAAGGATAATGAGGTTTTATTATGGCAATGTTGTATGTGTAACTTTTTATTCAGCGCACCTTAGTTGATGTTTGGATTGATAATGGTGGGTGGATGGTGGATAATGTTAGGGGTTGATAAGGGTAAGAAAAAAGGTGGAAGCAGAAGCACTATTGGATTTAGCGCAAAGGCGTGGGGTTGGTGATTTGGAGGTTTATCAGGTGCGATCGCACTCTAAGCCCATTTCTTTTGAGGCTAACAAACTTAAGCAAATAGAAAGCTCTCAGGGTGGGGGTATGGCTTTACGACTATGGCGAAATGGTTGCCCTGGATTGGCGGTTGCCTATGGGGATTTTGATGGAGATGATTTGATTGATAAGGCTTTGGCTATCTCTGCTCTCAATGAGCCTGAAACCCCTTTACTTAATGGTCAAAATCGTTTAATTTATCCTGCTTCTGAAGTTAGAGCGGATATAAATATTTTAATGGAAGAAGGACGCAGGGCGATCGCCCTTTTACGGGAAGCACAACCCGAAATCCTCTGTAGCCTTGATTTGGAATGGGAAACCGAAACCACCACTATCATCAACTCCCGTGGTTTGCATTGCCAATATACCGACACCAGTTTAAGTGCCTCGGTGGGGGTGGAATGGGTAAGAGAAGATGACTTCCTCGCTATCTATGACAGCGTTTATGACAATAAAAAGCTAGATTTGAGCAAAATAATCAAAAGTATTCTCCAACGGCTAGAATGGGCAAAAAATCAGGGAACCATTGAATCTCGCCCTTTGCCCGTGTTGTTTACCCCCAATGCCGTTACCAGTCTTTGGGAAACCGTCAGTGATGCCCTAGATGGTAAGCGCATCGTTGATAAATCTTCCCCTTGGTATGATTGCCACGGCAAAAAAGTTATTTCCTCCGCCGTTTCCATTGCTCAAAATTCCCATTTACAACCTTACTATTGCCCCTTTGACGATGAAGGCAGTGTGACTCAAAGTTATAAACTAATTGATGCCGGAGAGATAGCCAACTTCTACTGCGACAAAAAAAACGCTGAAAAATTGGGCATCAAAAACACGGGTAACGGCTTCCGCCCCAGTTTGGGTAGTTATCCCACCCCTAGCCTCGTTAATTTCGTGGTGGATGGTGGCAATACGCTCTTTGATAAGTTGGTGGAAAGTATGGACTATGGTTTGATTGTGGATCAATTTTTGGGTAACGATGCAGATATTTCAGGGGATTTTTCCTTGAATGTGGATTTAGGTTATGTAGTAGAAAAGGGAGAAGTAATTGGTAGGGTAAAAGATACGATGATTTCTGGTAATATTTATCAGCTTTTAGAGCGAGTGAAAGATTTAGGTAACGATAATATGTGGAGTGGTTCTTGTTATACTCCTTCTATGGTGATTGATGGGGTATCGGTGACAAATTGACAATACACCATTAACCATAGAAAATTAAGACATATTAAGATTTTTCCGTTGATGATTAACTCTTACCGTTAGTTATCAATTATCCATTGTCAATTATCAATTATTCACACCTGTTTTCAGTGACAATTCTTGTAACTTCTTCCCTAGAAAATATTATCACACCAAATGCGATCGCCCTTGGCAATTTTGATGGACTTCATCGAGGACATCAGAGGGTGATAAATTCAATATTTAAAATTAATAATCCAGACATCTATCCTACCCTTGTTACCTTTACTCCCCATCCCCAAGAGTATTTTACAGGGAAGAAAAAACAACTTTTAACTCCTATTCCTGAGAAGGCGAAATTATTAGAAAAAATGGGGGTAAAACAATTAATATTATTACCTTTTGATCGAGAATTAGCTACTCTTTCAGCGAGGGCATTTGTTAAAGATATTTTAGTAGAAAAAATAAACGCAAAATATATCAGTATTGGTTCAGATTTTCGTTTCGGCTATCAACGGCAAGGGGATGCCCATAAGTTACAGGAATTAACGGCAGAAAATAATATTTATGTCAATATTACCGCTGAAGAAAAAATTGATGTTAATGATAGTTTTACGAGGATTAGTAGTTCAGATATTAGAAGGGCTTTAGGGGAAGGAAATCTCTCTTTAGCAGAGGGAATGTTGGGGCGAAAATATACCCTCAAAGGAAAGGTGATAAAAGGGAAACAATTAGGTAGGACAATCGGTTTTCCCACCGCAAATTTAGATATAGATAAACAAAAGTTTCTCCCGAAAAAAGGAGTATATAAGGTTATAGTACACCAAAATAATATCTATGATAACCAATTATTGGGGGTAATGAATATAGGCGATCGCCCTACAGTTGACGGTACAAAAACCACCGTAGAAGTTCATATTTTGAATTGGGAAGGGGATTTATATAATAAAGTTTTAGAAGTAGAATTATTGAAGTTTTTGCGACCAGAAAAAAAATTTAATTCCCTTGATGAATTGAAAGAACAAATTACGATGGATTGTCAGGTAGCATTAGAATATTAAATATTGAAAGTGACTTATTTTACAACCCTAAAATATTGATAAAGTATTTAGGATTCACTGACAAAATATTTTACCCCTCACTTTTTAGCTACTTTCACCCTAAGATTTAGTTACAATGAAAAAAATAAATTATTGAGAAACAAAAATATGGTTTTCATTTATATATTATTTATAGTCTTCATTTTATTAGTTATCTTTCAAGTGAAAATGCCTAAGACGAAAAGGAAAGGAAAAAGGCATCAACAAAATAATAATAGCTATCATTCTGGGGATGTAATTTACAATGATTTTGATGACAAAAATAGTAATGATTTTGGCGGTGCAGATTCCTACGATGGTGGAAACTTTGGCTGTGGAGAAAGCGGAGGGGGTGGTGCTGATGGTGATTTTTAATTATTTTTTTAATAGCTATTTAAAATTAAGGCATTGCTAAATTTAAATATGATTTTTAGTTTAGATGGGTAATGGGCAGTAATAATATTTTAAATATTAAGTGTTTATTATAAGTTTAATAATGTTTAATACCATAGTTAGGTAAAAGTTAAAATTAATAACAACAAAAATAGAAAGTATGATGATTTATTTGTTATGGTAAAACATAGCTATATTATTTTAATCACTTTATCACTATGAGTCACAAAACAGCCCTAATTACAGGGGCATCATCAGGAATCGGTAAGGCATTCGCTGAAGAATTAGCCCAAAAAAGTTATGATTTAATTATTATTGCTAGAACTACAGAAGCATTAAATAATATAAAAAATGACCTAGAAACTAAACATGGAATAAGCGTAAAAGTTATTACTCAAGATTTAACTTTACCTAATGCTTGTGAAGATATTTATGGGCAATTAAAACAAGAAAATATAATCGTTGACTTGTTGATAAATAATGCAGGTTTTGGTGATTATGGGTTATTTTGCGATCGCCCCTTAGATAAACAATTGAAAATGATCCAGTTAAATATTAGCGCCTTGGTTACCCTTACTCACTTATTTTTACAGGATATGAGAGAGAGAAAAGAAGGAGACATTATTAATGTAGGCTCTATTGCAGGTTATCAACCCTTACCCTACTTGTCTGTATATGCCGCCACCAAAGCCTTTGTATTGTCCTTTTCCGAGGCACTATGGGCAGAAAACAAAGAATTTGGTATAACTATATTAGCCCTTTGCCCAGGCCCCACAGAATCTAATTTTGGCGAGGTAGCAGAGTTTGAACTTAACCAAAACAGTGATGATATGTCCTTAGCCAAAGCTGAAGATGTTGTCAAAGATGCCCTTGATGCCCTTAGTCAGAAAAAATCTAACAGTGTCACGGGGGGATTAGTCAATCAAATCATTGTTAATTTACCCCGCTTTTTGCCCAGAGAATTACTTTTAAAAGCTGTAGAAAAACAGTTTAAAAAGAATAAATAATGAAAAAACTATTTAACCTCAATTCGGGATAATAATTGTGGGTATCATTTAGTGTCAAGCTTGACGGTGAAAAGTTTACGGCGGTTTTCAAATTGCTAAATAACACCCAAAAATGGTGAAAAATATTCACCTCACTATTGCCCATTGCCTATTCCCTATTGCCGACCTTAACGAGAAAATGTTATCCCGAACTTAGGTTATTTACGGTTAGTAGTAAGAGCATTTTCTGCAGTCCACGCAGGATGGGCAAACAAAGCATCTATTTCCCTAACTCCTCTCAACTGATTAGATAGGGGTAGATGTCCGAGGGGCGCGCTCAAATCCCAAACAAATTCTTGGGGGTATTTTGTCCACCGATTACCATCTTTCCATTTCAATTTTGCCCATAATTCGATATAGTCTTTTCCTTGAGAAAGCCAAATTTTTCTTTGGATACTATAACCAAATTTTCCTTCAGAATAAACATTCCATAATAAATCAATGGTAAGTAAATCTTTGATAGGAAATTTAGCAATTTCAGTAAAATAAAGCCATTTTCTCTGGACTGCTTTTTGTCCTGCTATTTCGCAAAGTTTAACTCTAGTTAGTACGTCGGCTTTTTGATATTCTTTGACTATTAAAAGTTCTTGTAATTCTGAGTAATCTATATTGGATGATGATTCTGGTTGGACTATTCCTTGGGGTATTTTATCAGCGATAAAACTATTATTTTCTTGATTATCACTATTCTTTAAGGCTTGATATATTTTACCTAAAACTGGATTGGGAACTTGTTCTTGAGATGAAGATAAAAACTCTCTTAAAAACTGGTATCCTTCTTCCCCTTTTGCAATAATGTCATCAATAAGTTTTAGTTGATTTTTGTTAGATGCCTGATTAAATTTTTCGGTGAGAGTCCCTAATTCATTCATGTTCACTAAAGTTTAATTACCTATCTGCACTAATGCTATATTTTATTTATTAATATCTAAAATTTTATTGATAATTTTAGTGGTTGAAGTTGGTATTTCAATGTCAACCAGTTTAATTTTACCACCATAGGCGAATACCGCAGGGGATTCGGGCAAAGTTTCAACTTGATAGTCTCCCCCTTTGACATATATATCTGGTTGTAGGGTTTCGATGATTTTGGTGGCGGTGGTTTCATAAAAAATAACTGCTCCGTCCACACTACTCAGAGCGGTTAAAAGCTCTGCCCTTTGGGCTTCGGGAATGATGGGGCGCTCTGGTTTGCCTTGGGTGGGGGGTTTAATTTGTTGTACGCTGCGATCGCCATTTACTCCCACAATCAAAGTTTTACCCTGATTTTTAGCCTCTTGGAGATAACGAATATGTCCAACATGGAGTAAATCAAAACAACCATTGGTAAATACAAGGGGGCGCCATTGCTGGGGATTTTGGTCAATAATAGATTTTAACTGCTCTAAGGAATATATTTTACTCATAAATTGCCATTAATTGATAATTTGACTATTGGCGATTAACCAACGATTATTAACCCTCACAAGGTCATATCTAACCAATAAATTAGAATCATAGGATTGTTGATTGTTTAATTGTCCATTGTTGAAATACTGAGAATTTTCCCTCACCCGTGCGGTGATATTTGCCTCCATATTATTTTGGGGGTTAACGTTTACTTCCTCAATGGTGACATCATGCTCATAGCGACGATAAGCACTTTGATTGCGTAGAGTGTTGATATTACCACGCCAAATGGACAAAAAAGGATCTGCCAAAACGTTGTCTAAAGCCCCTAGGTTATAATCTGGCCCTGTTGCCAAGGCTTTTGCCTCCAACCACCCATTGATAATTTCTGAAGCCATTTCTGGGGATAAAGGCTGGGAAGATGAGTCTGCAGCGGCTAATTCTTCGGGCAACTCAATCAGAGATTGACTTAACGATATTTCGAGATTACCATCTCCCGATTGATTAAAAACCCGATAAAACAGGGCGGAAAAAATACCTAATAAAATCAGCAATACGAACAATATTATCATCGGTGATGATGAAAAATTCTGGGATGATGACGTTTCCTTTTCATCTTCTGGGGTATCTGATATTAAATTATCGTTTTTAGGCTCTTCTGGCTCATCATTATCATCAATCTCTGCCTCAAGGAAGGATGAGAAACCCACGAGGGAGGAATCTTCTTCCGTTTTTTCTATCTCTGGGGTAGAAATGTTGGGAGGGTTATTTTCTGAAGCCTGAAAGGGTGTTTCTTGTTGGTCAAATTCCGAGGGATAGTCTTTTAATAAGGATAAGGGATCTTCCTCATCCATGGGACTAATTTCGGGGGGGGCTATATTTTCGAGGGCGCGTTGTAGTCTGTTATCGTCAAAGTATTCTTGAATGGATGAAGATTCTTTGTCAAGGTTTTTAAATTGGGGAAAAAGCTCTTCCCTAAACCAATTTTCGGCATAGACAATTAACCCTGGTACTAAATCAGGAGCGCCTTGGGAAAGTTTTTTGATAGACTTAACTTTTTCAGTTTCATAACTATGGTTAAGTAGTTTTTCGGCTTGGTTGATATTTCCTAGTAATAATGAGCAGATGGATTGTTCAAGGTATACGTCTTGATATTGGTTAAGATGATCAAGGATATTTTGGGCTTGAATAATTAGCTCTGGTTTTCTTTCCACAAAACCCCTGACGATGAGGGCGTTAACGGTAAGATAAGTAGCAGCTATGGAGGGGCGCGATGATTCTTGTTTAAATAATTCTTCTTGTTCGAGGGGGGTTAGGTAGGTTCTAACTTCTTGTAAAAATCTTAGAAAGTCGTCGGTGTTTAACCCTGATTGATCTTGTTTTTTTCCTTCTATACCTTCCCTTGAGTCTAGCATTTTCTGGAGCAGGGCGATCGCCTTTTGTCTATCCACCAGTTGAGAATCTGATTTGGATAATAACTCGATAACCTCGTAAGGACGAACTTTTTGTAAGTCGCTATCAATTTCTTGGCGAATGGCCATAAATACATTTTGTTGCTCTAGGATAGCATCCGCGGCTAACAGATAAAGACTAGCGTTTTCATATTCCCGTTGATGCCATTTTTCTTTAGCAAGATCTAAATAGGCACTGATTACCGTTAAAATTAAATCTTGCCACCATGACTGTAGTTGATTGGTGTCGGTGCTAATTTCTTCGAGAGGCTCTTTTCCTTCCAAAAAAGACTGAGCAATATTGAGTAATAATTCATACTCTCCCAACTCCTGCAACATCATCAAAGCCCCAAGGAGTAAATCTCCATCTACTTCAATGGTGGGGTTGGCAATGGATGTTTCTGAAAGACTGAGGGCATCATCAATGCTCATATCCATATTACCGTCACCGTTAATGATGGCAGAGCCATGGGAAGGGAAAATTTCATCGTCATACTGTTGACGAATTTCCTCATCCTTTAACACTGAATGAGCCAATTTGATTAAGTTTTGGCGAGAGGCGATCGCATATTGACTATATTCACTACGGGGTAATTGTAGCATACGATCTTCGTACGCCTGATTGATCAAATCATCCTCTGCCTGTAGAGGCACACCAAGGATGCGGTAATAGTCTAGGGGTATTTGCACGGTTTACCTAACTTAAGATGATGATGGTTTGCTCACTTACCATAATAAATAACCATAAAGGTAACTAAGTGACAACAAAATTTTACCCTAGTTGGATGAAAAATTGTGGATTTAGAGAAGGAATAGAAAATAATTAATTATTTATTTCTCAATTATCCAAATAGCATAGAAACAGGATCTAGGTTAATATTGATTAGTTATTGCTGTTGTGATGAAATAAAAACCTAGGTTCAGATATGGCGCTAATTGTCCAAAAATATGGTGGTAGTTCTGTAGGCTCTACGGAGAGAATAAAAGAAGTTAGTAAGCGGATTTGTGCAACCGTCAAACAAGGAAATCAGGTTGTTGTGGTAGTTTCCGCCATGGGTAAGACTACGGATAGTTTGGTCAAGTTAGCGCAAGATATTTCCAGTAACCCTTGTCGTCGGGAAATGGATATGTTGCTCTCTACGGGGGAGCAGGTGTCAATTTCTTTACTTAGTATGGCACTACAGGAAATGGGGCAACCCGCTATTTCTTTGACGGGGGCGCAGGTGGGTATTGTTACAGAAGCCCATCACAGCAAGGCTCGGATTTTAGAAATTAAAACCGAAAGGGTAAATAAGCACCTTGGGGAAGGTAAAGTAATTGTTGTTGCTGGTTTCCAAGGCATTAGTAACATTGAGCAATGGGAGATTACTACCCTCGGGAGGGGTGGCTCTGATACCTCTGCGGTGGCTTTGGCGGTGGCCATTGGGGCGGATTGTTGCGAGATTTATACGGATGTACCTGGTATTTTAACCACTGACCCTAGAATTGTCCCTGAAGCTCAGTTATTGTCAGAAATTACCAGCGATGAGATGTTGGAGTTAGCTAGTTTGGGGGCGAAGGTGTTACACCCTCGGGCGGTGGAAATTGCCCGTAATTTTGGGATGCCTTTGGTGGTCAAGTCTAGCTGGACGGATGATGTGGGTACTATGGTGATCTCTCCCCCAAATCGGGGGCGCTCGTTGGTGGGTTTGGAAATTACTAAGGCGGTGGATGCGGTACAATTCGACTCAGATCAAGCTAAAATAGCCCTTCTGAGGGTTGCCGATCGCCCCGGAGTTGCTGCCAAGTTGTTCGGGGAAATAGCCCGTCAGGATGTGGATGTGGACTTAATTATTCAGTCTATCCATGAGGGTAATAGTAATGATATTGCTTTTACGGTGGTAAAGGGGATGTTACCCCATGCCGAAGCGGTGGCAAATGCGATCGCCCCTATCCTAGATGAAAACGGCACTACAGATATTTTAGTAGAACAAAAAATTGCTAAAATCGCCATCGCAGGGGCGGGAATGATTGGTCGTCCTGGTATTGCAGCCCAGATGTTTAGGGCTTTGGCGGATGCGGGGGTAAATATTCAAATGATTTCTACCTCCGAGGTGAAGGTGAGTTGTATTGTTAATCAGGATGAGTGCGATCGGGCGATCACCTCTTTGTGTAATACTTTTAACATCGATAGTTCCAATATTACCCACAACCAAGAAAACGAAAATCATAGCAATCTCGTCCCCGTGAGAGGAGTTGCTCTCGACAAAAATCAAGCCCAAGTAGCCATTCTCTATGTGCCAGATATACCCGGTATGGCTGCCAAAATCTTTACTACCCTTGCCGAGGAAAACATTAGCGTTGATATGATTATCCAATCCCAACGCTGTCGCCTAGTCGATGGTGTCCCCATGCGCGACATCGCCTTTACCGTAGCCCAATCCGATGCCTCCCAAGCTGTTCAAGCTATTGATAAATTAAAAGATACTCTCAAGTACCGAGCAATTGCGATCGATGATAACATCGCCAAAGTGAGCATCGTAGGCTCAGGAATGGTAGGACATCCTGGTATTGCTGCCCAATTTTTTACCGCCCTTGCCCAAGAAAAAATTAACATCTCCATGATTACCACCTCAGAAATTAAAATCAGTTGTGTGGTATCCCAAGAGCAAGGGGTACAAGCCCTCAAAGCCGTCCATAAAGCCTTTAACCTCGGAGGAGAAGTAAAAGCGGATATTCCCGCCGTTAGCTGGAAATAGATAGGGAAATAAAACCCCATAACTGTAGGGATGTGTCATGGTATGTCCCTACTTTTTTATATATCAATTTTCCAATGCGTTGAGATAGTCAATGGCAGCTTGTAACTTTGAGTCATAAGACATGGCAAATTGAGAAAACCAGAAGCCCTCATCGGAATTGGGATTAAGATTTTTGAGCCATATTTGAGCTTTTTTAGTTAATTCTTCCCTTTTTTTAGCTTCTGCCTTTGCTAACTCTTCTTTTCTTTTTGCCTCAGCTTTAGCCTTTCTGTGGGCTTCTAACTCTTGACGTTTAATTTCCTCAAAATCATTGCTCGAAATTTGTTCACGGGGCGTGACTTTCCTTTGCAAGTTTTGAGTTAGGGATGCTAAAGCATCATCTACTGCCAAAGGTTTATTAGAGACATTATTAACAGATTTTTTTTGTTGGAATTTAGCCTCTATATCTGCCAATAAATCTTCCGATAGCTCGTCTTTTTTCGGAATTGATGGAGATTTTTTTTGATATTGATTAGTTAAATTTGCTAAGACAGAATCAATGGGATCATTTTCTGCTCTATGAGTCATGATTGAGTTAGCTTGATTAATTTTGGTCTTATTTTATTATATGCTCTTTTTGAAAACTGATTATTTGGCACAACCACAATAACTATTTGATTTTCATAGGTACTTTACGAAATACATTAGAACCCCCTACTCCTTTAATATTAACATCAAGGATAGAACGTTGTGCGTTTATTGGTTGTGCTAATTCAATGATGATAATGACAAGACAAATGGCAATGACGGTTAGAATAGTATTGGTGTAGCTATTCATTATATTTACGGTTTTTCACTGTTGAAAAGTATCTGTTCACTAGATAGGCTAGTTTATAAATTGTCTTAGCTTATTTACAATTTTATCAAAAAAAAATAAGTTTAATATATCATCCTAATATTAGGATAAATAATTTAAAATTAATATATGATAACCACAAATATAACAATCAATGACTATTTATAATAAACTTATTAGAGACAATATTCCCGACATTATTAAGAGCGATAATAAACAATATGAGATTAAACAGCAGTCATTTACTGAATATAAAAACTCTCTAAAAGATAAATTATTAGAAGAAGTTTATGAAGTTTTAGAAGCAAAAAAGAAGGAAGACTTAGTCAATGAAATAGCTGATGTTAATGAAGTCTTATCTGCAATAATTAAGGCTTATGATTTAGACGAAGAAGAAATCAAAAAAGTACAGAAAGAAAAAGCAGAAGAAAAAGGAAAATTTGACAAAAGAATACAGTTAGTTTCAGTTACTAATAATTCTATTGTTGAGAAAGAATCTAATAAACATATTGATTTTATTCATAATTTAGAAGACTATTTACAAAAAAATGTTAGAGAAAAAGCGAGTCATTTAGATGAAGATAGTGATTTATTAAAACAAGTGTTTTTTGCTTTGGCAAAAGACAATCCTTTATGGCTTAGTTTAAAATTACCTAGGGAATGGGGCGGTTTAGAGATTAATAAAACAGGTTGTTTTATGGCCAAAATGATGATGGCAAAATATTCGGGTGCTTTGGCTTTTTTGCAGGCACAGCATCAAACAGCGGTGGGAATGTTAGGAGGGTGTGATAACGAAATCATTAAACAAAAGTACTTACAAGATATTGCGAAGGGATTAAGTTTTTGTGGGGTAGCTTTTTCCCATTTACGTCGGGTAGAAAATCCTCCTTTACGGGCAATGGTTGATGGGGAAGGTTATCGATTGACGGGGAATATCTTCTGGATTACAGGGTTTAATATTTTTAAAGATTTTATTGTGGGGGCTGTTTTAGAGGATGGTAGGGAATTATATGCGATCGCACCTTTTGCTAATATAAACAAAGATGGGGGCAAAATAACTATTAATAAACCCATGAAATTAGGGGCAATGGCATCAACTAATACGGTAAGTGCAACCATGGAAAAATGGTATATTCACCCTGATAATATTATCAAAATAAATCCTCCTCAAACTATTATTAAAGATAGTGAAAAACAAGTATTAAATAATAGTGCTTTTGCCCTTGGTTGTGCAGAGGGAAGCCTTGATTTAATAAAAGAAAACGCTCAAAAATTACAGTTAGATTCAGTATTTTTTAACTATGAAAAATTAAGCATAGAATTAGATAATTTGAAAGAAAATATCTTGACAGAAATTGTCACCCCATCAAAAACTCCTCAGCAACAACTCAATTTAAGGGTAAAGGCGATCGATTTAGCTTTTCGTTGTGCTCAAGGGGCTATAATCACCAGTAAAGGCTCTGCAAATTTACAAAATAACACTGCCCAAAGATTGTATAAAGAGGCTTTAGTTTATAGCGTTTCTGGGCAAACTATTCCTATTTTAGAAAAAAGTTTTGAGTTAGTAACTAGAAAATAAAAAAACTTGACATTGAGAATATAAATTGTGTTGATTAAATCAATAACTACAGTCCAAGACAATATTTTATTGCGATTTCGACTTCTTGCATTTTGGCAACAGATAGTTTTCCCGCTGGTTTTTGGGTAAAACGGCTAGAATCTAACGAACGAATTTGAAAACAAAGAAAAACTGTTTCTAATGGTAAGCCGCTTTCTTCTGTAGAAACTCTTACATTAGTGAGAAAATTTTGTGTAATATTTTCTCCTTTCGTTCCAACAATTACAGTTACAACTAAAGGTAATTTATTGATAGTGTCTATGGATAAAATTAAAACAGGACGATAACCTGATTGTTCTTTTCCTTGTACAGGATTAAGATTAACAAAGTAAATTTCTCCTCTTTTAACACTCATTAATTATCTATTCCATCCATTTCTGTTGTCATAAATTCCTTATTAATTAAAGCGATTTCTGCTTGTATTTCTGGATGGTTTGCCATTATTTGCATTTGTTGTTCAGTAATATTTTGGTTTATTTCTTGTGTCAAATGGTTTAATAAAGATTTTTTCTCATCTAAAGATAAAGAATTAATTGATTTTTGTATTTCTAAAAGTTTATTGGACATAAATTTTAAATACAATAATAAATAAGTATTTTGATTCTAAAAATCATTTTATCTTAGATTAATATTAATTGTTGTCTTCCGTCGTAGACAGAAAAAAATATTTTTCCAACTATCTTTGTTGAGAAATAAAGGCGATCGCAAAGTGGTAGGTGTCGTCTGATTGTACCTTCTATATTTTCCTTCCCATGCCCTTTTCGATTTTGCATAGAGGTACTTTCTTTTAATACCTAGCATAGTAAGTCTGCAGCCTCAGCGCAAACCAAACTCAGCAACAACCGCAGGATTTGACGCTAACACTCTTTCAAGATTACTTTCTGCCCACATTTCTATTACCATAGCAGAGTCTGATTGATTATGCTTTTCTATGAGACTTATAGCATCGGCTGTAAAGCGACCTGTAGTAGCAATTACTAAAATATCAATTCTTGGTGGTTCCCAAAGCTTTACTTCCTCTTTTAGCATACTGAAATCATTTTTTGATACACTGCGGCTAAGCCAATGCTTACACTGGATAATGACTCGCTTACGAGATATTCCACTTAATCTATCTTGATAAACCTTGTAGACAGAAAGATCACGACCTCGATCAGGTGCATTAGTACACATCAACCATTGAGGATTTTCATAAATTTGTTCCGAAGAGACTAGATTGAAAACTAAGCGCTCAAAATCTTCAGGAGATAATTTTTCCCATTTCAACTTTGTTAAAACAGAACCAGACGGTTTGGACGCTACTAAATCATCTAGATCCTCTTCAACTTGTAAGGGAATTGGCTCGTTTGAAGCGTATAGAGACTGAGTAAGTCCTGCTTTTACCGATGGCCAATCTGTATAAACAATGTCTCTCAAATCATGACTTTCTGCATAATATAAATGCCGTTCCATATCACTCCAACGTGGAGGACGTGAAATACTACTACCCAGTAAGACATCAATCTGTCGAACTTTCTCTCGTATTTTCCGCCAGCTTGGATGATCAATTTTCCTACGGCACTCAAGGCTGGCTTCGTCAATAGGAAAAATCACTTGAAGTTGGTCAAGTAAATGATCAATTTCATTAAAAGTCTGGATAATGATGTTTTGAACGAGTTGCCGTCGTTTTTGATCAAAAAGAAATCTATATTTTCGTAATTCTTTACCAAGCTTTTCTACTCTACTGCTTACTTCTATTTCAATTGAAACTTCCCCAACTTTCAAAGCATGTGAGTGGGATTGAGCAATATCATCCAATTCTAAAGGCAGGGTTGTGGGTTGCCAGCCATTAATTAGTGGTAAACCACCGAGTAGATTTTTATAAGAGCGGCAAGCATCTTCATAAACTGGATTAATCTCAAATATAATTCCTCTGGCAATTTGCTTCTCCAAAGTATTCCAACATTTTTCAAGCTTAGATAAATTAGCTTCAACAGCTTCAAATTTACGTAATGCTTTATCTAAATCACTCATATCACATAAAATAGCAATCTAGTTTGATTAATTATAGTAACAAGTTAATAAACCCTGAATTTAGTAAATCTTTGAATTTTCAGAAATCTTCGTTTAGGAACTTTATCCTAGGGGTACACGAATCATATTACCATTCATGGTACCGAAGTTTTCTGTCTTGTTAGTGGCAGGGTCAGAAAAAGCGAAAATTTTCAGAATAATGACACTATAGACAATGATTGCAAAATTTCTCAGCATATTTCCTAAATCAGTGGGTACCCATATTTAATAGGGTTGTTGCGAAATAGGTTTTTTGAAAGATTCAGTCCTAATTTAACAAGGGTTTCAGATACGCAGATATTTAATTCGCAACAAGTCTAATGTTCTGGTTACAAGTTAAATTAGATTAGATAGAAACTCATCAATAATTTAATCGCCCCTTATCCCTTAACTCAAAGCCTGATAAATAGCCCAAATCGCCATCGCCCGTAAATAGTGACTAGCTCGGAAAGTATTAACCGCCGTAATAGCTTCGGGGGTACGGAATTGTAAGCCATTGCTGTAAACTTGGTTAACCACCGTTTCCGCTACCTGTAAACCTTCCTCTTTCATGCCATTGAGAATCATAAAAGCAACAATACCATAGTTAATTCCTGTCCAAATTTCGAGGGGGTGAGTATCATTTTCCTTTTCTGGGCTTCCGTCAGGTTTTACACCGTTAGCGATGCCGAGGGTGCCGTTATGGAATTTGAGGTAACAAGCATCATAAATTTTGTTGAGGGTGGCGGTGACATATTCCTTTTCCACCACATCAGGTAAATTTAACAGTTGGGCGTAATATTGTCCGCAGAGTTGATCTGCCATGACTACATCTGAACCGCTCTTGCTGTCTAGGTTATAGTATTCACCATTCCAGAGAGTATCGTGATAAATTGCCCTTGATTGATGTAACCATTGATGGAAAAGGGCGATCGCACCTTCGATATTTTCCCTAGCGTTTTCCTTTTCCAAAGCAGGATTTACAGGGGGATTATCTAATAAAATATTGCCAATGGCGATCGCACTTTCTAATGCACATATCCATAAACCACCACAATAGGCACTGATACCCTGTAGGCGCCAATCATCAAAAGTTTGGTCAGGAGCTCCCGAATTTTCGGGCATACCATCATTATCCAAATCAAACTCCTTCACATAATGTAAAGTTTCCACCACACTATCCCAACATTCCCAGAGGAAATCCTGATCATTTTTGCCCGTGTAAAGATAATCTCGATATACCAACAACACAAAATCCGAACCTAAATCCTTCCACAAATTGCAATCTTGGTAACTGGTATAGTTGCTTTTGATCCAAGGATGCTCATTGGGCGCACCCAAATCGTGGGGAGTTGCCCCCTTTGCCTTCCTAATGGCAGAAGCACCGTTATAGCCGATAATACGGGGGGTATCATCCGCCGTGGGAATAGCACGGGCAAAGGCTTCCATAATCGATTTTTCGAGACGGGGGAAAAGTTGTAAAAGTCCAAAAGAGCCGTATAAACGGACGTCTAAACTCTCATACCAGCGATAATCAATACATTCTAACACCCCAAATTGTCCTACAGGATCATCTTCCGTGGCTGCCGTCCACAATGTACCCCCTTGGGTGAGCAGGTATAATTCATTAAACAAAGCCATTTTTAGCCAATCAGGTAGATTAGAACGACTCAAAATCGGCTCTTGCCACATTTTTATCTTATTTTGCCACATATCATGGTGTTTTAACCCCGTGCGAATCATTGACCACACATTACGCCCATTTCTGCCAAAAAAGTCTGTATAACGACGAAAATAGTTAACTCCTTGGGCAAATTCGGTTACAGGAAAATCCCACCCTAAAATAAAAGGAATCTTCTTGGTTTTACCCGGGCGAATCGTAAATCTGATCGCCATTGCCCCCGCAATTTGTTCTCCCGGTTCAGCAGGGGTTTCGTCTTGAAAGTCAGGTAGAGAGCCATTCATGGCAAATTTATCCCAAATTTCGCTCCCATCTCCCTTAGGATTCCAACGGGTATGATAAAATACTTCTAAAGTGGGATTTGTTGTAGTTGCGATCGCCCATTGTCCTTCTCCCTCCATAGGCTCATCATTTAACCTAATGCGATCGAATAAACAACCTACCCTAAAGCCGTCTTGTATCCACTGATTAAGATTGCCCGTACTATTACCCAAACAAGGTTGATAATCATACTCAGGGCTACCATCATCCCTCACCTTCACCGTAGGAGATTTAATGGCATTGGTAAACCAACCCACCGTATTTTGCCAAGATACCATAATACTCATGGTGATGGGCTTATCCGTAGGATTGTGAATACTCCATTCAAATACCCCCATGGGATAACTCGATTCTTGATAATTTCCCGCCCACACAGGGGAAAACTCTTCACATACCAACTGGGATTTAAACACCCCTTCATAACTAAACCAACTACGGGGATATAATGCCGAATAAGTACCTTTCCCTTGAGGATACCATGACCAACTCGATAAACTACCATCTTCAGGGGCATTGGTACTCAGGGCATAAACTTGGGCATCTTCCCCCTCGGGATGCTCAAATACTGCAAACTGACAGGCTGGAATACTTTGAAAAGTGTGATTTCCCCCGTCAATGTGCCACAAATTAAAATCACCACTAGGCGCCCTACCAATACAACCAGCCCCAAAACCCCCCAAAGGCATCCCATGGTTTGGTCCATCATCCAAATTACTCTCGTAGCGTACAGTATAAGGATTGTCCCATTTTTTGCCGATTTCACATTGCCAAGATTGGGGAGGGATTTTTGGTAGTTCGATTTTGAACATAGTTAGTGATTGATAGTTTATAGTTTTATCATTTTAAGGTTAGGGGTTGAACTTTTCACAACAATTTTGCAGTTTAAGTCTGTTTTTTCGGGCAAGATACCCTAAG
This sequence comes from Cyanobacterium sp. IPPAS B-1200, assembly GCF_001747005.2. Classification (NCBI taxonomy): domain Bacteria; kingdom Bacillati; phylum Cyanobacteriota; class Cyanophyceae; order Chroococcales; family Geminocystaceae; genus Cyanobacterium; species Cyanobacterium sp. IPPAS B-1200. Next base: position 2,414,226 of record NZ_CP182899.1, on the reverse strand, counting down.
GACATAAAAATGACCCAGAAAATATTATGATTAGAGGTTGACTGTGTAAAGTAAAGATTTTATGAGTAATAAAAAGATTAGAGTAGGTTTATTAGGTTTTGGTGGTTTAGGACAAGCTGCGGGAAGAATTTTACAGCCTAAATCCGAGATGCAATTAGTAGCGGTTGCCGATCGCCACGGATACGCTTATAATAACTCAGGGTTAGACATTGATCAATTAATTCACACCTACCACGAAAAAGGCTCTACAGGATACGCAGAGGGTGGGGTAATTAGTGATAACAGCATCGAAGAATTAATTAATCAAGCTGATGTAGATGGTTATTTCCTCGCTTTGCCCAACTTGCCCAATACATTTATGGCAGATGTTACCCGTCAATTTATTAAGAGTGGTTGGCAAGGGGTATTAGTAGATGCACTCAAACGTACCAGCGCCGTGGAACAATTATTAACCCTAAAAGAAGATTTGCAAAAGTCTGGTATTACTTACCTCACTGGTTGTGGTGCTACTCCCGGATTACTCACCGCTGCGGCTGCCGTTGCTGCCCAAAGTTTTGCCGAAATTCATAATGTTAAAATTACCTTTGGGGTAGGTATTGCCCATTGGGAATCCTATCGCGCCACCATTCGGGAAGATATTGCCCATATGCCGGGGTTTGATGTGGATAAAGCCAACGCCATGACTGATGCGGAGGTAGAAGCCTTTTTGGATAAAACCAACGGTATCCTAACCCTCGAAAACATGGAACACGCCGATGATATTATGTTAGAACTGGCGGGTATATGCGATCGCACTCAGGTATCCGTGGGGGGTGTTGTCGATACCCGTAACCCCAAAAAACCCATCAGCACCAATATAAAAATCACTGGACGCACCTTCGAGGGCAAAATCTCCGCCCATACTTTCACCCTTGGAGATGAAACCAGCATGGCAGCCAATGTATGTGGCCCCGCCTTCGGTTATCTCAAGGCAGGTGTAAAATTAAGGGAGAAAGGCATTAATGGTTTATTAACCGCCGCCGAAGTAATGCCTTTGTTTGTCAAATAAATGTAGGGTGGGCATTGCCCACCAATATCTCAAAATACTTTATTAAGATTCCTCATCTTGATTTTTGGGCTATTTCTTTCTTCTCCGATCAATCCGATCTTTTATCTCCGTTCCACGTTTAAAATGTTCTTCACTTTTAATAAAATTTTCCTCACTTTTATCCTGTTCACTTTTTTTTTTGGCATATAGATTGCTTAAGAAAAAATGCGCTTGATAACTTTCATATAGCTTCATAGCCTCTAATCCACACTGTTCAGCCATTGATAAATTGCCTAAATCAAGAAATGCTCCCCCTCTTGTCGTTAAAATAGCACTTTTTACCCGTGCATCAGCATAGACTTTTTTCTTTAAGAACTCATCAGTTAATTTAAGAACTTCTTCAGGATTTCCGAGCTTTCGCAAACATCCACATATTTGTGTGATAATCCAAGTCTTTTTGGTCTTTTCATATAGCTTTTCGTAATAAATCACTAAAGTTTCATATAACCTATGATCCTCTAGCCATTTAATCTCATCAATGGCGTCAACATCGGTAGTATTTTGATGATGATTTTTTCTCATGAGTTCATCGTCTGAATCGATTTTTATAAGAATGGGATACAGAGGGCTAGATAGTGACTCACTTTTATAGGTTTGTGCCTTATACTTCTTTTTCAGTTTAATAAAATGCTTAATTTCTGAATCTTTAGAATTTTCTTACATATCAATATATCTTATTATGGTTATACTTTATATATATTAACCGTCAATTCCCAATTGTGTAGTACAATCTACACCCAAACAACCGCCCAAATCCCTTAATATTGAATGTAAAGAGATATTAAGAGAAAATTAAAATATGACCACAACAACGGTAAAAAATCCCCTGCTAATTGGTAAAGGATTACCCCCCTTTGCAGACATAAAACCTGAGCATATCGTGCCAGGCATAGAAGAATTATTAACAGAGTTAGAGACTGAATTAACTAAGCTAGAAGAAAATATAAACCCCACATGGGAAGGCTTAGTAAACCCCCTTAACGACATAGAAGAAAGACTGCGCTGGAGTTGGGGCATTATCGGGCATTTGATGGGAGTAAAAAATAGCCCTGAGTTGCGCACCGCTTACGAAACGGTACAACCAAAATTAGTACAATTTGCCAGTAGATTGAGTCAGAGTAAACCCATTTATGAAGGTTTTGCCAAAATCCAAGCTAGTGCAGACTGGGATAAATTAGAATCCGCCCAACAGAGAATTATTGAGTCTGCCATCAAAGAAGCGGAATTGTCAGGGGTTGCCCTTGATGGTGAAAAAAAAGAGCGTTTCAATGAAATTCAGTTACAACTAGCGGAGTTATCTACTAAATTTTCTAATAATGTCTTAGATTCTACCAAAGCCTTTCAATTAAAATTAACTAAACCAGAAGAAGTGGATGGTTTACCAGCTAGTTTATTGAGTTTAGCTGCCCAAACCGCAAGGATGGAAGGAGAGGAAGAAGCTACTGCGGAAAAAGGTCCTTGGATTATAACTTTAGATTATCCTAGTTTTGGCCCTTTCCTTAAATTTAGTACCCAAAGAGACTTGAGAGAAAAGGTTTACCGTGCTTTTGTTACCCGTGCTAGTGAGGGAGACACTGACAATAATCCTTTAATTACGAAGATTTTAACCCTAAAACAGGAACAGTCTGAAATTCTAGGGTATGATAACTATGCGCAAGTGAGCCTTACTCGTAAAATGGCTGACAGTGTGGAAGCAGTGGAGAAACTCTTGGAAGAGTTGAGGGTGGTTAGTTATGATGTGGCAAAAGAGGAGTTAGAGGAGTTAAAGGCTTTTGCCAAAACTGAGGATTTGAAGCCTTGGGATTTGAGTTTTTGGGCGGAAAAACAAAGAGAGTTTAAATTTAATTTTACCGAGGAAGAGTTACGCCCTTATTTTTCCCTTGAGAGGGTATTGGATGGCTTGTTTGGTTTGGCGAAAAAGATTTTTGGGGTGACAATTACCCCTGCTGATGGTATGGCACCTATATGGCATGAGGATGTCAAATATTTTGAAGTGGCGGATGAGAATCACGAAACCATGGCTTATTTTTATCTTGATGCCTATTCGCGCCCTGCGGAAAAAAGAGGGGGTGCCTGGATGGATGATTGCGTAGGTAGGGCAAGAATTGAGGAAAATGGGGTGGTAACTACCCGTTTACCTGTGGCTTATCTTACTTGTAATCAGTCTCCCCCTGTGGATGGTAAACCTAGTTTGATGACTTTTGGGGAGGTGGAAACTCTTTTCCATGAGTTTGGGCATGGTTTACAGCACATGTTAACTAAAATTGACTATATTGGGGCTTCTGGTATCAATAATGTGGAATGGGATGCGGTGGAGTTGCCTAGTCAGTTTATGGAAAATTGGTGTTTGGAAAAAAGTACCTTGTTTGGTATGGCGAAACATTATGAGACTGGGGAGACTTTACCGACTCATTATTATGAGAAGTTAGTGGATTCCAAGAATTATATGAGTGCTACTGCGATGTTACGTCAGTTACATTTTAGTTTATTGGATTTGGAGTTACACGCCCGTTATACTCCTAGCGATGAGGTTTCCCCCCATGATGTGGCACGGAAGTTGGCACAAAAAACCATGGTGATGTCTCCTTTACCTGAGGATAGATTTTTATGTGCTTTTGGGCATATTTTTGCGGGGGGGTATGCCGCTGGTTATTACAGTTATAAATGGGCTGAGGTGCTTAGTGCTGATGCTTTCTCGGCTTTTGAGGAGGCAAATTTAGAGGATGAAAGTGCGATCGCCCTTATCGGTAAACGTTTCCGTGACACCGTCTTAGGCTTGGGGGGTAGTTTATCACCCATGGAAGTATTTAAACAATTCCGAGGACGTGAACCACAAACGGAGGCATTATTAAGACATAGTGGATTACTTGCCACCGCTAGTTAATTAGTTATGGGGTGGGCATGGCTCACCCTAGTTATTTTATAATCGATAAAAGGCACAAGGGAGAATATAAGTATGGTTGCCCAACTCACCAAACAGCAATATACCATAGAGGAATATTTAGAATTAGAAAGCCAAGCGGAAATTAGACATGAATATATAGATGGAGAAATACTAGAAATGGCAGGAGGCACGACAAATCATAATGAAATTATCACAAATCTGTGTGTCATACTCAAACCATCGTTACGGAAACTGAAAGGAAAAATATATACAGAAAATGTACGTTTATGGATTGCTTCGGCGGAAATGTTTACCTATCCTGATGTGATGGTAATAGCCGAAAATCCCGAATACCATGGAGAAAACAAAACCACTGTAACCAATCCCATTATTATCATCGAGGTTTTATCTAAATCCACCAGAGACTATGATTTAGGTCGTAAATTTGAATATTATCGTAGTTTAAATTCTCTCCAAGAATATATTTTAATTGATCCAGAAAAACCCTTGGTAATGAGTTATAGCAAAAATAATAATCAACAATGGTCACTAACAATCCTTGAAAATATTGATGATAAATTAAACTTAAACTCAGTGCCTGTAGAGCTTATTTTGAAAGATATTTATGATGGTATTGTTTAAATTTTTGTTACTACAAAATGGATTATATTTGAGAAATTAAGTCAAACGAAAAAAAGAGTTTCCCACCTAATAGAAAACTCTTTTATCAACTAATTAAACCTTAGAAAAAATTAACGAATTAAATTTAATAACTCTTTAGGAGAAGCGAGTAAATCGATCGCAACGAAGAATATTTTGCCATCAGGATTAAGTAGAAAACGCCAAGCGATGTTCATTCCCACGTTACCACCAAACCAAGGAGTTTGTACCTTACCAGTAACCTTGATTTGAGTATATCCATCGTCCGCAGGTTCAGTAATACCTCTTTCAGGAATTAGCTTGAGGTTTTGACACTCTTCTTTGAAGAAACGGAAAATATTGTCTTTACCTACGATAGGACGTTTAAAAGGAGGTTGAAGCGCTCCGTCAGCAGTAAATAATGTAATTAAAGTCTCAAAATCATTGGCATTAAGATTGTCCATGTAATCAAGGACAGTTTTGTTAGTAACACCCTCAATGGATACGTTTGTTCTTTGGTTCATATCCTTGGGAGGGGCAACAGGCTCAGATACAGGAGTATAGTTTTCGAGCTTACTGACATCATAACCCATGTCAACCACGGCATTACGTAGAACAGTAATTTGTTGACCAGATTCTAAACCTTTAATAGTATTTAAAACTGAATTAGCGTTAGCAGATAGCTTATAACCTTCAGGAATGGGTGCAACGATACCTTCCTCCATAAACTTACCTAACTGATACCAAAAACCTAATTTAATATTAGGAGACCATCCCCCATAAGTGCGACATAAAGGAGTATCCGCACGGTTGGCTAAGTCACACATTGCCTGAGATTGTTCTTGAAAACTCATTTTTTTGATTTCTTCAAGGGTGGACTCTGCCAACACCATACTAGCGGCTCCAGGGGCTGCAATGGTAATGGTTTTCCCCATTTCTAAATATGCAAACCAAATCAAAGCAAGTTGATCTTCTGCATTTAATTGGGTAAATCTGGCCACAGTTGCAGGAACTGCATCGGCGGAGAGAGTACTGGGAAAAATGTTTCTGGCTGAATCAATGGTAAAAGGCATAAATTGCTCCATTTCACTAACTATATAGTCTCAATTTAACACAGGGTCATTAAGATAAATTTAAAGTTAAGGTGTGGATTTTGCACCAAGTCTTTTAGATAAATGTGTGATATTGCTGCCAGATTTTATCCATAAAGAAAATATTTGCCTAATGAATGGTTGATCCCTGATAATTGAGCATTGACTATTAAAATAAAACAGAAATTAAGAAATAATTATGACAACAGATCCAGCTACTTTAATGAAACAAGAAGTGGGTAAAGCCGCCGCTGCTCGGGTAAAATCTGATTCTATTGTAGGTTTGGGTACCGGTTCTACCACTGCTTTTGCTATTCAATATATTGGTGAAAGGTTAGCCAGTGGAGATTTAAAAAATATTGTGGGAGTCCCTACTTCTTTTCAGGCAGAAGTATTGGCGAAAAAATATGGTATTCCTTTGACTACTCTAGATGCGATCGCCCATATCGATGTCGCCATTGATGGTGCTGACGAAGTTGATCCTCAAAAAAACCTGATCAAAGGTGGTGGTGCTGCCCATACCCGTGAGAAAGTAGTTGATAGTCTTGCCAAAGAGTTTATTGTGGTGGTAGATAGCGGTAAATTAGTTGATAAACTAGGCTCTACCTTCCTTTTACCCGTAGAGGTTATTCCCATGGCCGTTACCCCTGTCATGCGCAAATTAGAAGAGTTGGGAGGTAAACCTGACCTAAGAATGGGAGTTAGAAAAGCAGGTCCTGTGGTGACAGATCAAGGTAACTTAGTTATTGATGTTAAGTTTGATGATATATCAGATCCTGCAACCCTTGAGGCTACTATTAATAATATTCCTGGAGTATTAGAGAATGGATTATTTGTCGGTGTTGCAAATATCATTTTAGTCGGTGAAATTATTGACGGGAAACCCAACGTTCGAGAATTTTAAAATCTGATGATGGCTATTCTCCCCCACTCATATTATTTACTCATGTTAATATTAAGGGGGGGAAGTTTAGACTTTTTCCTCTTGCCTCGTTAGTGAAAGAATAGTTAATAAAATGTTTTCTTTTCGTCCCAAATTTTCTAAAAAAAAGAGTCCTCCTCCTACTCCCACCATAAAAGAACGACCTAAAAGATTAGTTAAAATACCGTATCATTTTCAGAAAAACGATATTATTACTTATTCTGACAAGGAGATTAAAAGAGAGTTGTATAAATACCCTGGGCTGTTAAAAACTTTGGGTCATGCCTATGATTATCAAATTATTTATACTAGCCCAAACATTAGAACTGATTACTGGTTTTGCCGGGATTTACCTACGACTACGAAGTTATTAAAATATCTCAATGAGCAAGGATGGACTGTTGATTGGCAAGAGAAACCTTTTATTTTGTAGTTGCCATTTACCATCACCTAAACAAGATTTACGAATACTACCAGCAAAATCCTTCTAGGCTATTAGATTTATTTGACTGTGTTAGCATAACGACCATAGAGGGGAATGTGCAACCTAACATACTCTGCTACAAGGTAAAATAATCACTTTGCATCAGGAGATTTAATGTTCTTTAATACGTGGCAGGGATTAGGGCGAGTCATTATCGTTGGAGTTTTGGCTTATACAACCCTAGTAATTTTTCTTCAATTTTCGGGGAAACGTACACTCTCAAAGATGAATGCTTTTGACTTAGTGGTAACAGTTGCTCTTGGTTCAACACTGGCAACAATTCTCTTATCAAAAGATGTCGCTCTTGCTGAGGGTTTACTTGCTTTATTTTTATTGATTGCACTTCAATTTTCCGTAACATGGCTATCTGTGCGTTTTCCTACCATAAAAGAGCTAGTCAAGTCAGAGCCAACGCTTTTATTTCATCAAGGACAAATGTTACAGAGTACATTGCGATCGCAACGAGTAACCAATGAAGAAGTACGGGCAGCCATTCGTAGCCAAGGTATCAGTCAGATGAGTGAAGTTGAAGCTGTAATCCTAGAAACAGATGGTAGTCTTAGTATTCTTCGTGCTACGAAACAACCCGTAACTACGGCTCTTGATGATGTGAATAATTATCCATCCCCTTCTGGTTAATATTAAACAATAAGGGTTACAGTATTAAAAAGTAGGAGGTTTGATAGAAATTGACAAACAAATCATGCAAATCCTCCCATAAATAAAAGTAACTTATCCAATGACAGAACCAGAAATATCTATAGTTAAGCTGCCAAAAGTCCTTTATCAGAAGAAGATAGCACCCCTTGATAATAGTTTTCTAATTGACGAGTAGCAGCCGCCCAGCCCCATTTTTCTGCTTCTAAACGAGCATTTTGTCTCAATGCTTCTCTTTCGTCTTTTTGGGCTAATAATCTTTGGGTAGCGGCGATCGCCCCTTGAGGATCATCAGGTTCAAACATATAACCATTTACCCCATCGGTGACAATGTCAGGAATACCACCCCTTCTGGCCGCCACCACAGGACAACCTGCCGCCATGGCTTCGAGTAATACCAAACCGAGGGTTTCCGTGGAAGAAGGAAAAATAAAAGCATCTGCCGAGGCATAGGCTTCCCCTAACTCTTTACCATGGAGATAACCCACAAAATTGGTATTTGTACCCGCAAAAAACTGTTCTAACTCGGCCCTCGCTGGCCCATTACCCACAATCGCCAATCTTGCATTGGGGATGCTTTCTAACACTGGTTTAATTTTATCAATTTGTTTTTCGGCTGATACTCTGCCCACATATAAAAGTAACGGTGCGTCAGGATTACCCTGCGAGAGGCGATCGCGCATATCTTTAGACACTAAACTAGGGTTAAACGATTCTGTATCCACCCCCCTCTGCCATAAATCTACCCTTTCGATGCCGTGATTTACCAACTCATCCACCATGGCTGTAGAGGTACATAAATTCAATTTTGCTTGGTTATGGGCTAATTTTAATAATTCCCACAATAAACCTTCCAAAGCACCTACATTGTAGTGGTGCAAATATTGCGGTAAATGGGTATGATATGAAGCAACCAAAGGAATATTTAATTTTTTTGCGTAATATATACCCCCTACTCCCAACACTGCAGGATTTACCACATGGACTAAATCAGGTTTAAATCTTTGTAATGCAAAACGAATGGAGGGATTAGGAATCGCCAACTTTAACTCAGGATATAAAGGTAAAGGAATCCCTTTTATACCGTTAATTTTCGCCCCTTTATACTCTTTTAAACCACCTTCTGGGGAGAAGATTAAAACTTGATTTCCTTGTTTTTGTAAATGCTCAACGGTATGTTTTAAACGAGTTACGATACCGTCAACCTTGGGCAAAAATGTTTCGGTGAATAAGGCTATACGCATAAAAAAAAGGATTAATTCATAGATCGTTAATTTAACTCATTACTATATCGTAGATTTTGCATAAATCAATAAAATTATTAATTATCTATTTTTCCCTTTTTATAGATCATTCAAGGGAAAGAAGAGAAGAATTGCCCACAATGGGACTTAAAAGGGAATTTAATTCTCCCCCTGCAAAAAATGTCTTTCTATCGTTAGTCAATAGCTGTTGAATGCCTTGGGGATGATTGATAAAAACTAATGGTTCATCAAATCCTGCTGGTTTACTCATAAAAATGTCGGGGCATTTTATCACTGCCTGACGCATATATTCAATAGGATTTACAATCCATAAAACTTTTTTTCCTAAACCTGTGAAGATGGTTTTTATGTCTTTCATGTTCCCTTTAAACTGAATCCCAATCCCATTGTAATGTACTGCAATTATTCATTATCAATTCTCCATTCCCTATTATTTATGTAGGGTATTCCGTCCTCTATTAGTTCATCTGTGCCATTAAAATTAAATTAAGGATTTATTTATATTTAATTTTTTATAAAGAAAATGCAACCTAATAACCCACAACAATTTACGGAGAAGGCTTGGAGTGCGATCGCCCGTACCCCAGATATAGCCAAGGAAAACAACCATCAACAGATTGAAACCGAACATTTATTAAAAGCATTATTAGAACAAAAAGGACTAGCCGTAAGCATCTTTAACAAAACTGATGCTAATGTTAATCGTTTGTTAGAAAAAACAGAGCAATTTATTGCTAGTCAACCTAAAGTAAAAAACATTGGAGAATCAGTCTATTTAGGGAAAGGATTAGATCGTCTTTTAGACCAAGCAGAAAACTATCGCAAAGAATTTAAAGATGATTTTATCTCCATAGAACATATCATTCTTTCCTATGCAAAAGATGATCGTTTTGGGAAGAATTTATTAAAAGAATTCAACCTAGATGAAAACAAACTAAAAACTATTATTAAAGATATTAGAGGAACTCAAACAGTGACCGATCAAAACCCCGAAGGAAAATACGAATCTTTGCAAAAATATGGCAGAGATTTAACCGAATTAGCTAGAAAAGGAAAACTCGATCCCGTTATTGGTCGTGATGATGAAGTACGCCGTACTATTCAAATACTCTCCCGTCGTACCAAAAATAATCCCGTCCTCATAGGCGAACCAGGAGTAGGTAAAACCGCCATTGTGGAAGGACTTGCCCAACGTATCATTAACCGTGATGTACCAGAATCATTATTAGATCGTACCCTCATCGGCTTGGATATGGGGGCGCTGATTGCGGGGGCAAAATATCGGGGGGAATTTGAAGAAAGACTCAAAGCCGTCTTAAAAGAAGTCACTGAGTCCGAGGGTAATATTATCCTCTTTATCGACGAAATCCATACCGTTGTCGGTGCAGGGGCAACCCAAGGCGCCATGGATGCAGGAAACCTTCTCAAACCCATGTTAGCGAGGGGAGAATTGCGTTGTATCGGGGCGACTACCCTTGATGAATACCGTAAATATATCGAAAAGGATGCGGCGTTGGAAAGACGTTTTCAATCGGTATTTGTGGGGGAACCCAATGTAATCGATACGGTATCTATTTTAAGGGGTTTAAAAGAACGTTATGAAGTCCATCACGGGGTCAAAATTGCCGATGGTGCTTTGGTAGCCGCTGCCATGCTTTCGGATAGGTATATTAGCGATCGCTTTTTACCCGATAAAGCTATTGATTTAGTAGATGAATCTGCCGCTAAATTGAAGATGGAAATCACCTCAAAACCAGAGGAATTAGACGAAATTGATCGCAAAATTTTACAACTAGAAATGGAGCGTTTATCCCTCAAAAAAGAGGAAGATTTAGCATCTGTGGAAAGAAGAGAAAAATTAGAGCAAGAATTGGGAAATTTGAAGGAAAAACAAAGCACTTTTAATGCTCAGTGGCAAAGCGAAAAAGAAATCATCGATAAAATTCGTACTTTGCGCGAATCTCTTGAGCAAATTAACGTGGAAATTCAACAGGCAGAAAGAAATTATGATTATAATAAAGCTGCTGAATTACGGTATGGCAAGTTAGCGGATGTACAAAAAGAGGTAAAAGAAAAAGAAGCCCTCTTGGCGGAAAAGCAAACTAGCGGAAAATCTCTGTTGCGGGAGGAGGTGCAGGAGTCGGACATTGCTGAAATTATCTCGAAATGGTCGGGTATTCCTATTAGTAAGTTGGTGGAATCGGAGAAGGCAAAATTATTGCACCTTGAAGATCAACTCCATGAAAGGGTAGTGGGTCAAGAAGAGGCTGTAACCGCTGTTTCTGATGCCATACAGCGTTCTCGAGCAGGGTTAGCAGATCCCAATCGTCCTACTGCTAGTTTCATCTTTCTCGGCCCTACAGGGGTGGGTAAAACGGAGTTAGCAAAAGCCCTTGCCCAGATTTTGTTTGACACGGAAGATGCGATCGTACGTATTGATATGTCAGAATATATGGAAAAACACACGGTATCCCGTCTCATGGGAGCGCCTCCAGGGTATGTGGGTTATGAGGAAGGGGGACAACTCACGGAAGCTATTCGCCGTCGTCCTTATTCGGTAGTATTATTTGATGAGATTGAAAAAGCCCATCCTGATGTGTTTAATGTCATGTTACAAATTTTGGATGATGGACGCTTGACGGATTCCCAAGGGCGCACGGTAGATTTTAAAAATACTATCATCATCATGACCAGTAATATCGGTTCTCAGTATATCCTTGATTTGGCGGGGGATGATGCCCAATACGAAACCATGCGCACAAGGGTTATGGATGCCATGCGAGATAGTTTCCGCCCTGAATTTCTTAACCGTATTGATGAGATTATTATTTTCCACAGTCTCCAAAAATCCCAGTTACGCCATATCGTCAAGTTACAGGTTAACCGCCTTGAGGAGCGATTGGCGGAGCAAAAGTTGTCTTTAAATATCACTGATGAGGCTCTCGATTTCCTTGCTGACATTGGTTATGATCCTGTATATGGCGCTCGTCCTCTTAAACGGGCAGTACAAAGATACCTCGAAACTGCGATCGCCAAGGCCATTCTCAAAGGAGAATTTAAGGATGGAAACACTATTAATGTCACAGTAGAGGATGAAAGATTAGCCCTTACATCATAATTTTGACCACTGAGGACTAATTATTCATTATTCGCCAAAAGACAAGGGGTTTAAACCCCTTGCCTAAAATGATTGGTGGAAACGCTCTAACTAGAAATATTTAACTATTCTCTTTTCTTTGCCCTAATTACTCCACTTTTTCACCTAATATTATCAATTTCTTTCAGCATCATCAAAACGAATAATATCATCATCTCCTAAATATTCTCCATTTTGAATCTCAATCATCACCAGAGGAATCACCCCCGGATTTTCCACTCGGTGACGGATATTCATGGGTACATAGGTTGACTGCTTCGGTAACAATAATCTTTGCTCCCCATTAAAAATAACCTTGGCAGTACCCGCCACCACCACCCAATGCTCACTGCGATGATAGTGCATTTGGGTACTGATATGATGACCTGGTTTGACTATAATACGATTGATACGGTAATAAGGGCCTTCTTCCAAGAGAGTAACAGTACCCCAAGGAGGGTTACGGGTATATTCTGATTCTTGGGCTTCTTGATCTCGATTAGTGGTTTCTGTCATGGCTGATTATCAAAAATTAAGCAGATCAATTATTAATTTTGATCATACAACTGATTCACGTCTAGGACATAAAAATTGTTGAAAACTCCAATGGTTCTGAATTTATAAAGATAAAGATTTGTTTCGTAAATGCTTAACACCATATAATCTTTTTTCTGGGTAGTTTCTCTTACCACCCTCGGAATTTGACCTTTACCCGCTTCTACCATCATATGGCATACTTGGCTTTTGACCACTTGGTCTAATCCAGAAGCCCCAGCCTGACAAAGATTTTCCTTGGCATAAAGAGATAGTTTTTCTTCCGCAAACTCTTCGTATTGTTTCTGATTGGGATTTGTAAACATTAAGATACCCCCAAATATCGCCAACGTTGTGCCGCTGACAATGGCAATGGTGGACAACGAGAGACTTTTTGATGGTGCAAGAGGGTTCATAAAAAAAATCCGCAGATTACCTAGACTATTTTAATACTTTTATGTTATAATTAATAATCGTAATGACATGGCGAGCGTAGCCAAGTGGTTAAGGCAGTGGATTGTGGTTCCGCCATTCGTGGGTTCGAGTCCCATCGTTCGCCCTTTCAAGTATGATGTTGTCTTTGGCAATTATTATATCATTTTTATTATTTGGTGGTTACATATTTTTATTAACAAGATATTTAACCGAGTGTTTTATCCATGGGTTAGGTGCTGAGGCTTTTGAGAATCCAGCCGATAATGATTCCGAAACCCCCAAATCTGACTATTTGCCAAAAGGGTTCGTTTAGACTACTCCATTTAAACAACTGAGTTTCTAGTCTTACTTCTATTTCTTCTAGTTGTTGGTTGATTAGGTTTATTTCGGTTTTGATGGAATTTTGGGAATTTCTTTTGAGTTGTTTTTCCAGTTCTTTTTTTTCTTCTTTTAATACTTTTTGACGGATTTGATCTTTTTCTACCTGATTATAACGCTGTTTCAGCTGGGCGATCGCACTTTCAAGCTCAAAAATAGCACCACCTAAATCAAAATCATCATTATCAGGGGAAGAGTTTTCACGCTCAGACATTCTAAAATAAAAAGTAAACGATCCATTAAATTGTACAACATGACTATCTCATCAGAAACAAAAACTATTTCGGAATTAACTACCCTCGAATTAGCCCAACTATTAGCCGAAAAAATGACCATTAGCTCTTATGATTGGCATAAACAAAAAAATAATCGTAAAGCCCAAGCAGGGCAACAACTAGCCTCTAGCTTAGTATTTCTTTTAAATAATCAACCAGAAGAAGCCCTCGCAAGAGTTAATCAAGCCCAAGGATGGTTAAATAAAACCATCAACCCCCTACCTTGCCCAACCCATGGCAATCATAAGCAATCTTAAGGCTCAAAAAAAATCCCCTAAAAAGCTGTAACGGCTTTACGGGGAAAAAAGTGGTGATGCACTTGTTTACACAGTTTTACCTGAGTACCTTGTTTATTCCATAAAACTCGATCAAAAATGTGGTGCAACATACACAACCCTCGACCATTTTCTGATTCTTCGGGGGGAAATTTATCACTTTTGCTGTAACATTCACACTCGAAAAAACCCGTACCTTGATTACAAATTAACCATGAATACTCGCCCTTTTTATAAGCAAATTTTACCACCACAGGCTTACTAGGATCCAAACCATTGCCATGTTTTGCCGCATTAACTAGGGCTTCTTGTAAACCTAATCTAATTTCTGGGTGTAATTCTTTAGGTATTTTGGTTAATAATAAATCTAACACAGGACAAAGATAGAGGGTTGAAGGAAAACTTACGGTTTGCCATTTCCCAGTGTGAAGGGGTATTGTCATGGAAATCATGTCTTTATATCTCCCGATAATTGATTGAGCAGTGGAAGGTAGAAGTTTTTGGTTGTCTCAGGGACACTCGAGGCTATCACTTCTTAGAATGGGTTTTAAAGGATGAAGAGGGTGAGATGTTTTTGGTAACATGATAATCTTTTAGGATGCTCAAAGCAATTGCTTATATAGAAAAAGTTAACTTTCGCTTTTTCCTTAATGGTATTGTATAGCTTTTTTTGTCTATTGTTTCGCTTTTTATGTAATTTTACTTAAACTTACACAATTATTATATCACAGTTTAGAGTCTGGATAATTGATAATAAATTCATAAATAATAATACATAATAAATAATTGATGAAATTTCGACCAATAAAACGTATCGCCCATAAAACCGTTAACCTATTCCGTGTAGATGAAACTCAGGTGGCGGAAATTTTAGAGTCAGTGCGATCGCAACTTCCCACCACCGAAGCCCTTTTGATTGGTAAACCCCAAGCAGGAAAAAGCTCCATTGTCAGGGGATTAACTGGGGTAGGGGCAGAAATTGTGGGGCAAGGTTTTCGCCCCCATACCCAATATACGGAAAGATATGCTTATCCTTCGGAAGATTTACCCCTCCTAATTTTTACTGATACTGTAGGTTTGGGGGATGTGGAAAAAAATACTGAGGCAATTATTGAGGAATTAAGCCAAGAATTAGATAAGGAAACAGGCAAGGCAAGGATTATTATTTTAACGGTAAAAATTAATGATTTTGCCACCGATAGCCTTAAAGAAGTGGCGGTAAATTTACGAAAAAAATACCCTCAAATTCCCTGCTTATTAGCGGTAACTTCCACCCATGAGTTATACCCCATGGCCATGGAAAATCATCCCCCTTATCCTCCGAATTTACCTGATATTGCAAGGGCTTTTAATGAGATTAAAAATAGTTTTTTAGGTTTATATGATCGAGGGGTTTTAATTGATTTTACCCTAGAGGAGGATGGTTATAATCCTGTTTTTTATGGTTTAGATGCCATGGTAGATAACCTTGCTCAACTATTACCAGAGGCGGAATCCAAGACTATTTATCAACTGTTGGATGAAAAAGCAGGTTCACAGTTAGGGAACATCTATAAAGAAGTGGCAAGGCGTTATATTCTCTCTTTTTCTATCATTGCTGGTACTGTGGCAGCGGTGCCTTTACCTTTTGCGACAATGCCTGTATTGACTGCCCTAGAGGTTTCTATGGTGGGGCTTCTAGGTAAATTATATGGTCAAAATATTAGCGTTTCTCAGGCGGGGGGCATAGTAAGTGCGATCGCAGGGGGATTTTTAGCCCAAGCTATCGGTAGAGAATTAATCAAGTTTATACCTGGTTTCGGTAGTGTTATCGCCGCTTCATGGGCTGCCGCCTATACTTGGGGATTGGGGGAGGGGGCTTGTGCTTATTTTGGAGATGTTGTGGGGGGCAAAAAACCCGATCCCGATAAGATTAAAAAAGTAATGCAAAATGCTTTTCAAGAAGCAAAAGAAAGATTTAAAAAAGCCTCAGAAAAAACAGAAAATTAAATGGGGTATGGCAATTTTGCTAATAAACAAAAATTGGATAATGAAAAGGTAAATATTATTTAACCAGGGGGCCATTTTAAGGGGCGATCGCCTAGTATATGTAAATGTAGATGATCGACAGTTTGCCCTCCATCATTACCATTGTTAATTACTACCCGATAACCGTTGATTAAATTTTCTTGGGCGGCTACTTTTTTGACAGTAAGAAGTAAATGTCCTAATAAAGATTCATCCTCAGATTGAGCATCATCTATCCTGATAATGGGTTTTTTGGGTATAACAAGAATGTGAGTGGGGGCCTGGGGGGCCACATCCCGAAAAGCTAAACATAAGTCATCTTCATACACTATATCAGCTGGTATTTCACGGCGAATTATCTTACTAAAAATGGTTTCGCTCATAATTCTTTTAGCTATCAATTTTATGGGTTGGTTAACTAATCTTTGATTATATCTCGCAAAGACCCAAGGAAGGCAAAGGAATATTTCTTGATTAAATTGATGTGTTATTATCTGAGCAAAAAGGGTAACTATGGATAGCGAAGAGTTAGCAAAGTATATTGAGCAAACAGAAAGTATTTCTAAGCCTTGGTTATTGGTGCAACTACGACTGAAAAAGTTGCAAGAAAATAGACAGAATATATCGGCTGAAGATTATGACCAAAAATTAGCAGAAATTTATGATGATTTAATGAAACTCGGAGAATGGTGGCAAGGAATAGAAGATCAAGTTTTTTAAGAAATGATACTGAAAAAAATGTTAAGAAAAAATCAAATTGATTATAATCAAAACACGATAAATCTAACTACAAATTAACTATGGTAGAATTCATTATTACCCTATCCATCACAGCGGTGTCTATGTACATAGCATCCGTGATTATACCAGGCATCATCATGGAAAGTGCAGGGGCGGCATTTATTGGAGCTTTTGTACTAGGCTTGGTAAATGGGATCATTAAACCTATTTTAGTCTTTTTTACTTTCCCCATAACCATCGTTACTCTGGGTTTATTTCTGTTAGTAGTAAATGCCATTTGTTTTTCTTTGGTGGGCTACTTTACCCCAGGCTTCAGAGTAGGAGGATTTCTAAATGCCTTATTTGGTTCCGTAATTGTCTCAATTGTATCGGCTACAATTAGCCAACTCGTCTTTTAGAATCAATATTAATAATTAAGCATTTTTTTTCATAATTAATCTACAGCAAAACAGAGAAAGTTAAACTCTAATTCTTGATTATTTTGCCCCTAACTCCTTTAAGAAAGGAGAGGGGATATTTTTTGTCTTAAAATTCAGCACTCATGGGGGTACGGGGGAAAGGAATTACATCTCGGATATTGTCGATGCCTGTCATGAATTGTACTAATCTTTCAAATCCTAAGCCAAATCCCGCATGGGGTACGGTGCCATATCTCCTTAAGTCTAAATACCACCATAAATCTTGGGGGTTGATGTCCATTTCCTTAATTCTAGCTTCCAAGAGATCATATCTTTCCTCTCTTTGAGAACCTCCGATAATTTCGCCAATATTGGGTGCTAAAATGTCCATAGCAGCGACGGTTTTTTGATCCTCATTCATGCGCATATAAAACGCTTTGATGTCTTTGGGATAGTCGGTGACGATGACGGGTTTTTTAAAATATTCTTCGGCTAAATATCTTTCATGTTCCGATTGTAGATCGATACCCCATTCTACAGGAAATTGAAAAGTGCGATCGCACTTTAATAACAAACTAACAGCTTCGGTATAAGTAACCCGTGCAAATTCATTATTAATAATATTATCGGCATTAGCTAAAACTGTATCATTAATGCGCAGATTAAAAAACTCCATATCTTCAGGACAATTATCCAACACATATTTAAAGATATATTTTAAAAACTCCTCGGCCAAATTTTGATCCCCTTCCAAATCACAAAACGCCATTTCAGGCTCAACCATCCAAAATTCAGCTAGATGACGGGAAGTATTAGAATTTTCTGCCCGAAAAGTTGGGCCAAAGGTATAGACATTTTCAAAAGACATGGCCATAATTTCCGCCTCAAGTTGCCCACTAACCGTTAAATAGGCTTTCTTACCAAAAAAGTCTTCCTTATAGTCAGTTTTACCATTATCGTTACGGGGAATATTATCAAGGTTAAAATTAGTCACCGTAAATAATTCCCCTGCCCCTTCGCAGTCACTGGCGGTAATAATAGGTGTATGTATCCATAGAAAACTCTTCTCTTGAAAAAATTGATGGATGGCATTAGCACAAGCATTACGCACCCGCATCACCGCCCCAAGGGTATTAGTACGCCCCCGAAGATGGGCAATGGTACGCAAAAATTCAAGGGAGTGACGTTTTTTTTGTAGAGGATAGTCTTTTCCGTCACACTCTCCATAAACGGTTACTATGTCAGCGTGTAACTCTATTCTTTGCCCCTTGGCGGGGGATTCTACCAAGACTCCTTCCACTGCCAAAGATGCCCCCGTGCTTAGTCTTTTAACGATATTATTATAGTCACTTAAGTCTTGGTTTAAAACTACTTGCAAATTAGCAAGAGATGAGCCATCACTGACTTCTATAAAAGTAAATTCTTTTAATTCTCTTTTGGTGCGTACCCACCCTTGAATTTTTACTTTTTCTTGGGGTTGTCCTTGGCGTAAAATATTAATTATACGGTTACTCATCTTGGTATGAAAAGAAAATTTTTCAATTATTTATTACTTATTTATCTTAACATAAGCTACCTAATATAATCTTTATTATACTCTAATTAATTAATCAATTAATTAGTTATATAATATAAATAATTGTCTATTTTGAGCATTTTGAATCATTAACTTTTTCTATCCTCAAATTAGTGTTGTTTAATTTCTATTTTTTTCTCCTTAATGTAATGTATCATCTTTAGATCTTCTCCTTTAATATGATGAATAAGCCAGTCAGTTAAAAATCTTGATACTTTTGCTGTAATAAATTGCTGATGTTCTAAAAGTTCTTTTTGTAAAGTAATTACATCATTTTTTAGCATTTCATGTTTTTCTTTATGAATAGCATAATCAGGATAATTATAATCAATCATAAATTTTTCTTCCGCATCAAAATGTTTGATAGTATATTCTACTAATCTTGCTAGTGTATTGTTAATGACTTCTTTCCCGTGACCTTCCATCATCGCATGATGTAATTGATTAATCAATTTAAACAGGTATTGATGCTGTTGATCAATTACATTTTCTCCCGTTATATATTCTTCTCTCCAAAAGGCAATGGACATAATTGATTACCTCTCAAGCTCTGTATATCATCAATTATAAACTAGGCTTTTTTTTTTGTTAAATGCTTTATTGCTTTTTATGGTTAATATTAACAATAATTTATAAACGTTAACTCTTTTTCCAGTCTCTATAAAATTGAGCTAATTTATCAGGATTTATTTTTAGATAGTAACCAAGAATCATAATTTGATTAATCATAGTAGTTTTAAATATTCCTAGTTTTTGCCATCTACGGGCAGAGGTTGTGACGGAGGAATGAGCAATTTTTATTTTGCCCATTTTTTGTAACTTCTTAATGAAGGCAAAGTCTTCCATAATGGCAATTTCAGGAAAACCTCCGACGGTTTCAAAAGTTTCTTTTTTTAAAAAAAATCCCTGATCTCCATAGGGTAAAGAAAATAAATGCGATCGCAATTTAACCAAAACAGAAATCAAATATAAAGATAAAGAATCATGATTAATTTTAAGATTAAAAGCTCCGGCTATCACTCTATTTTGACTTAAAATAAAATTAATATCTTCAAAATAATTATTAGGTAAAAGACTATCCCCATGGAGAAATAATAAAATGTTTCCTGTGGCTAATCTTGCTCCCAAATTCATCTGATAACTACGACTAGCAACAGGAGATAAAATAACTTTTAGCCCATGATTTTCAAGAATTTGTCTGGTACTATCACCACTACCACCATCGACAAAAATAATTTCTATATTTTGTAAAGACGTAAAAGAAGATATATTTTCTTTCAAAAAAACCTCCTCATTAAAAACAGGAATGATAAGACTTAGCTTATTAAGATGTGTTTGCTCTGACATTTCAAAATAAATTAGTAATGGAAATTGACTATTTTTTCATCGGAATCAATTTATAAAAATAACTATGATGATCGGAATTATAGCACCCAAAGCATTATAAACAAAAGCTATTTACCCTCCTGTTGATAGTTCAAAAACATCAAAATAAAGAACCCAAAATTATTTTGTTTCACATTTTTTGATGTTTGATTTTCCTCTTATTCACTAAAGTTTAAAGCTCTATTTTTAATCTAATTCCAACTTTAGAGCAGAATTCTTGGTGGTTTTTTAACAAAATTAGGGTTTAGTTAATCGGTTAGGGTGGATACTAAAAATCAGTTGTCCATGGTTTGATTTATTTATCAAATTGAAAAGGTAAAGGGCGCTTGGCAATATATAACCAAAATAAACCAAAAAGTCCAAGGGCGATCGCACTTATACTAATAATTTGAGCCACCCGCCAATCCCCCAACATAAGGCTATCGGTGCGAAAACCCTCAATCCATACCCTACCCAAACTGTAACTAATTAGGTAAACAAAAGCCAAAGTACCTGTTTTTAGATTATTTTTGCGACGTAAACCCCAGAAAAAAAGAGCCATTAACAACACAAAAACCATCACATTCCACACAGACTCGTATAAAAAAGTAGGATGGAAATATTCAAATTGTAAAAATTCAGAGGGACGACGATTAGGAGGAATATATAAACCCCAAGGCAAATTCGTTGGCACCCCAAAGGCTTCGGAATTAAAAAAATTACCCCATCTACCAATAGCCTGACCTAAAATAACAGAAGGCATTATCACATCTATCAACGCCCAAAAAGACTGCTTTTTAACCTTAGCAAATAGTATCGTGGCGATGGTACCACCGATAATTGCCCCATGGATAGCGATGCCCCCCTGCCAAATGGCAATCATATCCCCTGGCCGCCCCGCATACCTTTCCCACTCAAACAACACATAATAAATTCTGGCAAAAGGTAGCGCCCCTATCACCAACCATAATATTAAATCACCGATCATTTCAGGATCAACATTTTTTCTCTTAGCCAAATTTTGGGCTATAAATAAGCCAATTATCACCGCCATGGCAATCAAAAAACCATACCAACGCACAGCCACAGGCCCTAATTCAAATAAAATCGAACCAGGAGATTGGAAACGGAAAGCGAATAAATTCATAAAAATTTTGTATTAGTGGTATTTTTCTTTTCTATGGACGATTAGGGAAACTTACGTGAAATTAATGGTATGATTAACACAAGATTACTGCAAATCTTAATCTTCATATAGTTACAGAAATTTAACAGTTTCTCAAATATTTTAAATGAGAAAAAAGCATATTAGCCCAGATAGCGCCCTCGGTTTAGTTTCAACCCTCAGCTTCCCTGCCATCGTTGGCACGGCAGACATGATGTTAAAGTCTGCGGAAGTAACTTTGGTGGGTTATGAAAAAATCGGTAGTGGACATTGTACTGCTATTGTTAGGGGTAATATTGCGGATGTACGCCTTGCGGTGGAAGAAGGAGCAAGAATGGCGGCACAAATAGGACAATTACACACTAAGCTAGTGATAGCCCGTCCTATGCCCAATTTAGAGGCTGTTTTTCCCATTGGTAGTCGTTTGATAGAATTAGCCCAACAGGAAAGGGGTTACAGTCGTCTGAGTAATCGCTCTATTGGTTTAATTGAAACTAGGGGTTTCCCTGCCATGGTAGGGGCTGCGGATATGATGTTAAAATCTGCGGATGTACAATTGGCTTCCTACGAAACTATTGGTAGTGGTTTGTGTACTGCCATTATACGGGGTACTGTGGCTAATGTGGCGGTAGCCATCGAGGCGGGAATGGCAGAAGCGGAAAGGATTGGGGAGTTAAATTCGGTGATGATTATTCCTCGTCTATTGGAAGATTTAGAGCATACTTTACCTGTGGCGAATTATTGGTTAGATGAAGAGGATAAACAACAGCCCCTACCTAATTTTGCTAAGAAGAAACGCCCTCTATCCCGTCGCAAGTTAGTTGCTTTACCTGAGTTGGAAAAAGTACCTGTTAATTTTAATAATTCTTCTAAGGTGGAATTAAAGGCAGAGTTGGAAAATAGAAAGCATCAGAAAAAGCCTTTACCCATGGAAATTATTGAGCCTCAAACCGAAGATGATTAATGAATAATTGATAGTTGAAAATGGATAATTGATAATGAACATTTAGTTATACTGTTGAGAACAGGAGATAAACGGCAAGGAGAAATCATTACACTATTCCCCATTGCCTACCTTAACAACAAGGCTTTTTTATGGAATGTTATATTATGTGGAAAGAAATTGCGATCGCCATTAGTAACCATACTAAAAAAGAATTTATACTAAAAAACTCTCGTAGTGTGGGGGGAGGTTGTATAAACCAAGCCTATCAACTGATAGGGGAAAATAATAGCTACTTTGTGAAATTAAATTCTCCTCACCAATGGGAAATGTTTCGGGTAGAGGCGATCGCCCTTAGACAAATGTATGATACAAATACTATTAGAGTACCCAAACCCATCTGCACAGGTTACACCGATAACCATAGCTACATCGTCTTAGAATGGCTCGAATTTGGTAGGGCAAACAATCAATCATGGCAAACCATGGGTAAACACCTCGCCCAACTCCATCAACAAGGTAAAGACGATAAATTTGGCTGGGATGATAATAATACCATAGGTTCAACCCCTCAAATCAATGACTGGGTAGAAAACTGGGCGGACTTTTTCGCCGAAAAAAGAATCGGTTATCAACTAAAACTAGCCAGTAGAAAAGGGGCAACCTTCGGTAATCAAAATAATATCATAGAAGCCATTAGAGCAAAATTATCTCACCATCACCCCCAACCATCCCTCGTCCATGGAGACTTGTGGGGCGGGAATGCTAGTTTTTTGGCGGGAGGAATGCCCATAATTTTTGACCCTGCGGCTTATTATGGAGATAGGGAAGTAGATATAGCTATGACAGAACTTTTTGGCGGTTTTCCCTCGGCTTTTTATGAAGGTTATAACCAACAATGGCAGTTAGACTCTGGTTATGCACAAAGAAAAACTATCTACAATCTTTATCATATTCTTAACCATTACAACCTTTTTGGGGGTGGATATGCCAGTCAAGCCCAAGGGATGATTAATCGGATTTTATAGAGGAATGGTGTGATTCATTGGGTTATAATCAGTTATCCATTCTCAATTATCAATAGTTATCGTGAATTACTGGTTAATGAAATCTGAGCCTAGCGCTTATAGTATTGATGATTTGCAAAGGGAAAAAACTACTATCTGGGATGGGGTGAGGAATTATCAAGCCCGTAATATCCTTGGGGAAATGAAAAAAGGGGATTTAGCTTTTTTTTATCATTCCAACTGTAAACCCCCTGCCATTGTGGGATTAATGGAGGTAATAGAAACCAATATAGTTGATCCGACTCAGTTTGATCGCACCTCAGCCTATTTTGATGTCAAATCAACCCCTGAAAAACCCCGTTGGCATACGGTGAAAGTAAAATTTAAAGAAAAGTTTGCTCAATCATTATCCCTCGAAACCCTTAAACAAACCTTTAATTCTGATGATTTCTTGGTGGTAAAAAAAGGTAATCGGTTATCTGTAATGCCTGTAAATAATACCGTTGCCCAAGAGATATTGCAATTAATTAGAGCTTGATGAAAAAGTAGAGTGTTCAATAAAAGGCAAAAATTGAATACTAACAATGGGCTTAAGCCCATTGCCCATAACCTAATTATTGTCCATTCCCCATAAGCTAAACTATTTCAACATCAAAGCCACTTGTTTAGCAAAGTAAGTTAAAATCAGGTCAGAACCTGCTCTTTTCATGCTGGTAAGGGTTTCAAGGACAATTTTCTTCTCATCAATCCATCCTTTCTCAGCTGCCGCTTTAATCATGGCATATTCACCACTGACGTTATAAGCAACTACGGGAATATTGGTATAATCTCTTACTTGACGGATAATATCAAGGTAAGCAAGGGCTGGTTTAACCATCACCATATCTGCACCTTCAGCAATGTCTAACTCAACTTCGGTAATGGCTTCACGGGAGTTGGCAATGTCCATTTGATAGGTTTTTTTGTCACCGAATTTAGGGGCGGATTCCAAGGCATCACGGAAAGGACCATAATAGGCTGATGCGTATTTGGCAGAATAAGCGATGATACCCACATGGGTAAATCCTGCTTCGTCAAGGGCTTCACGAATTACCCCAATTCTACCGTCCATCATGTCGGAGGGAGCAACCATATCGGCACCTGCCCTCGCTTGGGATACGGACATTTTGGCTAATACTGCCACGGTTTCATCGTTGAGGATTTGCCCATCTACTACGATACCATCATGACCGAAGGGGGAATAAGGATCAAGGGCAACATCTGTAATAATGGTAATTTCGGGTACTTCTGCTTTGATGGCTTTGATGGTGCGTTGTACTAAGCCATCGGGGTTATAGCTTTCGGTACCTTCGTTATCTTTTTTATCATCCGTGACTAGGGGGAAAAGGGCGATCGCCTTTATACCTAATTCATAGCATTCTTTTACTTCTTTGATCAATAAATCAAGGCTATAACGATAACAGTCGGGCATGGAAACAATCTCTTGTTTGAGGTTTTCCCCTTCCATGACAAACACGGGATAAATCAAATCATTAACAGTTAACTGGGTTTCTTGTACCATCGCCCGTAGTGCTGAAGTGCGACGCAAACGGCGAGGACGGTTTGTTAAATTATATAAGGGCATTTTTTATAAAAGTTTTTCATCAAAACATTGGCAACATATTATTATAAGAGAGTCTCGGCTTTTCTCCCTCTCTTGTTAAATAAATTAATATTTAGAGAATAGGCAATGGGCAATGGGCAAAAGACAAGAGATAATGGTTAACAAGTGATAGTTGTTAATTATCAATTATCAATTCTCAATTATCAATTATCCCTAACGTTGACTTGTCCTAGGATAAATTTAAGACTATCGTAGTCATTTTTTAATAAAACACTCAATACCCTTCCTGCTTTGACTAACCAAGGGCGATCGCACCCTCGAATGTTATATACTTCTCTCAGGGTAGCCGCCGTAAGGGATTCAATGGGAGTATTACTAACTTGCAGTAAAACTCGCAAAAAATCAGGATTTTCGGTAAATCTAGTTATTTCGTCCGTGGTACAGCTAAATACTCCCTGATGGATTTGGGGAGGACGAGGGGGTAAATACTGAAAAACTCGCCCATGGGGAGGATTAACGCCATTATTTCCCTGTGCAGGGGTTTCAAAACCGATTATTACCGCCCGAAATTCGGTTTTTAACATGGCAAAAATTTGCGGTTGTTGCTCTTTTAGTTCAGCTAAAGATAAGCCCAAAGCCCTTGCCCTATGGATAGAATCGATGGGGGCAGTGGTAGCATTGGTAATGATGGCATAGATTTTGTTTCCCGACTCATCATCAATGGATTTTACCCAACTACCAAAGGGAGGCATCACAGGAAAACTCAACTCCTCTGGCTCTAAACATTGAGCTAAAAATTCTGTAGTAGAAGTCTCAATCACTTCCCCTATATGGGTTATGGTGCCATGTTGATTTTCTATTATCTGCATATATCATCCAAATTTTGTCCATCTACAATTAGAAACCATTGCCCATTCCCTGTTCCCCATTCCCTATGCTCAAATTGTTAACATTCTTGTACATTTTGGGAAGAAAACCAAATCAGGTTAAAATGTAGTTGGGGTAAACAAACAAACCATGTACGGAGGTTTCGTTATGACAACATTAACATATACCGACAAAGATTTCGCAGCTATGACCATGGAAGATGTTGCGCAAATTGCGTCAAGGTTAGAAAATGATGATTATAAGACTCCCTTTGAAGGTTTACAGGATTGGCATAAACTAAGGGCGATCGCATTTCACCGTGAAGATTTAATTGAACCTTACTTTTATCTCCTCGACATCGAAGCCTATGACGAATCATAAAGGATTTTTAGAATCTTTTAAAGACAAAAAAATTTTAATCTGTGTTGGGGGAGGCATTGCCGCATATAAGGTATGCACTGTTATCTCCCAATTGTTTCAACAGGGAGCGCAAGTTGAAGTCATCCTCACCGACTCCGCTCAACAGTTTATTACTCCCCTCACAGTTTCCACCCTCGCCCGAAAACAGGCTTACACCGATGCCGATTTTTGGCAACCTATTCACCCTCGCCCCCTACACATTAGCTTAGGAGAATGGGCAGATTTAATTTTGATAGCCCCCCTCACCGCCAACACCCTCGCCAAGTTGGTATATGGCATGGCGGATAATCTCTTAACTAATACTATCCTTGCTTCTAATTGTCCTGTGGTGGTAGCCCCTGCTATGAATACGGAGATGTGGTTACAAGAGTCTGTGAAGGCAAACTGGACAAAATTAGGTCAAAATAATCGTTTTATTCCTCTCCACACCAATACGGGGTTGTTAGCGTGCGATCGCACTGGGCAGGGAAGAATGGCAGAGCCTGAAGAAATCATTGCCGCCCTCGAATCAGTGATACATACTGGGGGTAAAAAAGATTTAAAGGATAAAAATGTTTTAATTAGTACAGGAGGCACAAGGGAATTTTTTGATCCCGTGCGCTTTATCGGCAACCCTTCCACGGGTAAAATGGGCATTGCCTTGGCGATGGCTTGTCATCATCGGGGGGCAAAGGTTACTTTGGTGGGTGCAAATGTTGCCCCTGAGTTGTTAAAAAATCTTCCTCCTCTACAACTTATTGATGTCACCACGGCAGAGGAAATGGAAAAAGCCATGGTGAATAATTTTTCTACCTCGAATTGGACGATTATGGCGGCAGCGGTGGCGGATGTGAAACCAAGGGAGTGTTATAAAACGAAGCTGGGTAAAGCGAATCTACCTCCCTACATAGAATTGGATACCGTTACAGACATTGTGGCGAAGTTGGGCAAAATGAAGCAACCTGAACAACTTTTGATTGGTTTTGCTGCTCAAACGGGGGATATTGTTACCCCTGCACTGGATAAATTAACTCGTAAACGGTTAAGTGCGATCGTTGCTAATCCTATTGATAAAATAAATGTAGGATTTGGCACTGATACCAATGAGGCGATATTTATTACTGCGGATGGGCAAAAAACAACCTTACAACCATCTTCAAAGTTTTCCCTTAGTCATCAAATTATTGATTTAATTTTGGGGCAACTTGTTTAATATCGTGGGTTGCTGATTTTAGAGATGACTTCTCGTAATAGGCAATAGTTATAATATCTCAAATACCAATTTATACTAAGTCCGATTTATAAACTGTAATTTTATTTATTGTCTTTGGCAATGGGCTTAAGCCCATTGTTCGTTGTACTAGCATACTTTTCTCTACGGATTCAATATTATTTACATAATTCAGTCATACTTCTTACCATGATTAAGAGCTAACCCATTTCTTTGATGTCTTCTAAGGTTTTCCAGCCTGGTAGCCATAAATCTCTATCTTTTAATTGTTTAGCATTTATCCAAAAACGCACATTATCATCGCAGGATGCTGTCATTTCGGCAAACACCCATTTATCTTTACTTTTACGGTTAATTACTTGAAAGTGTCTCCAGCCCCAAGTTTGTTGGGTTGATGTCCATTTTGAGCCTAAAAGATGAGGAAATTTTTGTTTCTGTGCCACAGGAAATTAATTGATAGTTGATAGTTGATAATAAAAAAAGTTAATTAACTTAAATTCGGGATAACTGATATTCGAGTAATCCTCTATGAAAAGATAATCTCTTGCCAATTTCTACACTTTTGTTATGGACTTACTAATGTCTATTCCCCATTCTCCATTGTTTAAGTCATTGGTGCTATACAATAAATTTTAGCTATCTTATATTTTAAATTTTATGGTTTCTACTTTTTTGTTGACTATTTTATTAATGATCGGTTTATTTTTCTTTATTCGTGCTAGTACTAAGGATAGAATTGAAGTTGTAACTCTTCGTTGTCCTGAAAGTGAGGATAGTATTTTGGCATATCTTCGGGATTACTTTCAACAAAGATCTTACCAAGTAAAGGCGATCGATGGGGAAAGAAATAAGGTTACTTTGGAGGGTTTAGTTTCTCCGAGTATCTTTTTGGCTGTCCTTCTCAGTTTTTTGGCGGGATGTGGTTTATTTTCTTTTTCCCTTGTCTTACAAATGTTATTTCACCCTGAAATTAACTGGTTTCTCGGCTTAATTATTTTATCCCCCATAGCTGGTTTCTTTTACTGGAAAGGTTCTAAACGAGTGGAGGAGGTAGCTTTTCGCATTGATAATGTTGTTGATGAGGAGGAGAAAAAGGAAACTGTTTTTACGATTCAAGCCCATCGGGATGAGTTGATTAATTTACAAACTTCTTTCCCTTTCAATTATGAGGTAAAGGAAGCATAAAAAAAAGGATGTTATATTTAACACCCCTTCTTATTCTTTTGGGGAGAATTCCATGGTTTTATTTTCCCCTAAATTTGTTTTTCTTTTTTACTAACTATAAATTAAAGTAAACCAGTGTTAGTACCTTGTCTGCCAGTTACTAATTGTACTTTAACAATGGAACCGCCCATTTTTTGAATTCTTTGTTGCTCTTTGAACCAGTTATCGTAGGGAACTAATTTGGTGAAGTAGGTGTTTTGTAATTCTCTTTGGGTTCTGATTCTGGTTTGACTTGGTACACAAGCCGTTACTTTAAACATTCTCATGTGAGGTAGTCTCCTTGGTTTGGAAAAATTTATTAAGCGGATTTTTTTATATTGAGAGAGATATATATAATTCTTTCTTATGCAATGAAAAGCTACGGTTAGGAGCCAAGAGTCAATACTAAATTAACTAAACGATGAAGTCAAACTGGCACTTACTCCTGACTTTCCTAACCTGTGGGTTAAGGTTTTACCTTATTTATCTACAAGCCTTAAGTCTTAGCTTAAGCCAGAGCAGATATAGTCGAAGTAAACACCCATTTCTTTACCAGCGTCAGCACCTACTAAACTAGCGGTTACTTCTTTCATAGCTTGAATAGCTTGAACGGTGGAACTGATGGGTACTCCTAGGGAGTTGTAGGTTTCTTTTAAACCGTTTAATACGCGCTCATCTAAGATGGAAGCGTCACCAGCTAACATAGCATAGGTGGAGTAACGAAGATAGTAGTCTAAGTCACGAATACAAGCAGCGTAACGACGGGTGGTGTACATGTTTCCACCTGGACGGGTTACGTCGGAGTATAATAAGGATTTAGCTACAGCTTCTTTTACGATGGTAGCGGCGTTAGCGCTGATTACGCTAGCGGCACGAACACGGAGTTGACCACTTTGGAAGTAGCCTTTTAATTTGGTTAAAGCGGATGCGTCAAGGTATTTACCTTGTACGTCGGAGGAGTTGATTACTGCAGTAATTGCGTCTTGCATGGTTATTTTCCTTTCTAATTAATTGACTTTGTGTTAGTTTTGCAGGACTAAGAGAATTTTAGACTTGATAGGTTTATGGATTTATGAGTAAAACCTATTGTAATGCTCCGACTACATAGTCGAAGTACGAAGCCGCTTCTGAGGTGTCTTCTGCAGACATTAAGGAAGTTGCAACTTCTTTCATTTC
Organism: Cyanobacterium sp. IPPAS B-1200; assembly: GCF_001747005.2. NCBI lineage: Bacteria > Bacillati > Cyanobacteriota > Cyanophyceae > Chroococcales > Geminocystaceae > Cyanobacterium > Cyanobacterium sp. IPPAS B-1200. The sequence continues at coordinate 2,384,483 of NZ_CP182899.1, read as the reverse complement.
ACGTACACTTTGAGCTACTGCACCGATGTCAGTACCTAAAGATTTGTACATTTCTTTTACGCCAACTAAGCCAATTTCTTCGATGGGGGTAACGTCACCAGCTACTACTCCATAGGTGATTAGACGTAGATAGTAGTCCATGTCACGTAAACAAGTAGCGGTCATTTCTTCGCCGTAGGAGTTTCCACCAGGGGAAACGATGTCGGGGCGTTTTTGGAAGAGGCGATCGCCAGCTTCTTTGATGATGCGCTCACGAGAATCAGTTAAGGTTTGAGCGATTCTTAGACGGCTTTCACCAGAAGAGACGAAGGACTTGATTCTGTCTAGTTCGCCGGGGCTTAAATAACGTGCTTCTGCGTCAGCATTCACGATGGATTTCGTGACGATACTCATTTATGGATTCCTCCAAGTAAATTAATTTAGATAGTTTTTTTTATTAAACCAGTTTTTTGATGTTTCTGGTATTTAAATTTTGTTTGACTTTTTATGGTCAATCTGAGAACCAGTATAACTTAATGTTGTTATATTGATTAGCTTTGTTTATTTGGTTGAGATCGTTATGTTCCCTTCCGAATGTTATTGTGCAGTATCAAGTATCATTTTTATTCATTTTCTTAATACTTTTTAACAATTAGTAAGGGAAACGGGGAATAGACAATGGGCAATGGATGGCGAAAAGAGCAATCAATAAAGAATTTTTTTTCTATTGCTGAGGTTAAACAAGATAGTTAAATCAGTCCTTCAAATTCTAACTCTTCGATCATTTGTAAGCCTCTAGGATCTCCTAATTTGAGCAAAGAGCTTTTAGCATCTTCTTTCACTCCTAAGTCTTCATCTTCCACTAGGGCCTCGATGAGGGCATCTATGGCGGTGTTATAAACTACGTTAAAGGGTAATTCTTGGCATAGTTTGCCCACTGTCCAAGCACAATTACTGCGCACTGCGGCGATCGCATCTTGCCGTAAAGTGGTAATTAGGGAAGGTACGGAGGTAATAATATCTTCGTAATTCAATTTGGCAATATTAGCGATACTACTAGCTGACCAAAGACGCACGGCAGCTATATCATGTTTGAGGGCATGGAGTAATGGTTGGAATGAAGTGCGATCGCCACTATTCCCCAAAGCCCACACCACTCCTTTACGTACATAACCATTCCAATCATTCTGAAGGGCGAAAATAAGGGGCTGTACCGCTGATGGATCTGTGTTTCTACCCAACGCATAAGCAGCACTAACCCGTATCAAAGGACAATTGTGACTCAAACGTTCAATTAACAACGGAACAGCCCTAGAATCAGAAATTTCACAAAAAGCTCTTACTCCCTCAATCTGTTCTTGTAAATTGTCGCTAGATAACAAACCCAGCATCACATCAGGATCTGGCTTTTCGGGTTCGTTATCCTCGATTAAATCTAAAGGGTCGAGGTTGTCAAAATCTATGGCAGTGTTACTTAAGCTAGAGTCATTCATATGAAATAATGATACATTATCTTAATGCACAGGTAAACAGTTTTAAGTGTCTATTGCTACTGAAGTTAATCATTGTACCAGAAAGTATAAATCTGCCATTGCTTTGGGCAGTAATTTGGGAAAAAGTAAAGATACTTTACAAAAAGCGGTGGAAATTATCCAATCAGCCCCCCAAATCGATTTAATCCGATGTTCTAGTTGGTATCAAACCAAGCCCGTTGGCCCTGCTCAACCCGATTATATTAATGGTTGTATTACTATTAATACTTCTTTTAATCCCTCTGAGTTATTGTCTTTTCTACTAAAAATTGAACAAAAATTTGGTAGGGAAAGAAAGGAAAAATGGGGTGCGCGAACCCTTGACTTAGATCTTATTTTATATGATGATTTACTCATTGATTTACCTAATTTAAAAGTTCCCCATATTTTGATGAGAGAAAGAGCTTTTGTCTTAATTCCTTTGGCTGAAATTGCTTCCCAATGGATTGATCCTGTGACAAAATTAACAGTAGAAATATTAAAAAATAATCTTCATTATGCTCATGATGAGATTATTAAACTATCTAATGATTAAATTTTTAGATATGGATCAATATGCTAACTTTAAAATCTAATTACTTACATATAAATAAGATTGCTAAGTAAGTAGGCATAATTAAATCGATTTAGGCAAGGGGTTTAAACCCCTTGTTCATAAGAGTCTTAATAAAATAAGAGCTATAATTAATTTCGCCAACCTACTTAACTTTTATTAAAAATTGATACATTTACTAATTATTAACTATCAAACAAAATATTTATGGATAAATTATTACGAGGCTTAAATATCTATTTAATTGGGATGATGGGTTCAGGAAAAACTACTGTAGGAAAGTTTTTAGCTCATAAATTAGAATACCGTTTTTTAGATACTGATAATACTATTGAAGTGGTGGCTCAAAAAAGTATTAATAAAATTTTTGAGGAGGATGGAGAAGACGTTTTTCGCACTTTAGAAAATCGAGTTTTAGGGGAAGTTTCTAGTTATCTACATACTGTAATTAGTACAGGGGGAGGTATCGTTTTGAAAAGCGATAATTGGGCTCATTTAAGAGATGGCATGGTTATTTGGTTAGATGTGCCTGTGGATACTTTAGTGGATAGATTACAACATGACAATACTAGACCTTTATTAAAAGAAACTGATTTAAAAGAAAAATTAAGTAATATTTTAGAGCAAAGAAAAAGTCTCTATCAACAAGCTGATATAACTATTTCGGTTACTAGAGAACAATCTACGGATGATATTGTTACAGAAATTATTAGAGTTATTCCTAGTAAGGTAAAGCCTGAATTTAATCCTAATTTGAATTGATTGATCAGAAACATTAGTTCCATATTATGCTTATCAGTTTAGCTCTATTAATCTCCCATAATTGGGAGATTTAAAAAACTAAAGTATTAAATTATTTCATGGATTTAATATTAATATTTAAAGTTATTTTTAATAATATATTTATCTTTGAGTGATAATTATTTTATCTCCGATAACTGCATTTCTTGCCACTAAATTTCCTTGGCTATCTTGGAAATTAATTTTATTAAAATAAAGCAGTCTGCCAATGTCATAAACATCATTGACGAAATTATCTTGCTCATTACTATTCATTTGATACCAATTTTGAGTAAGGGTGATAAGAAGATTGTTTTCACTAAAATTAGCTTTTAGATTAATAATTAAATTTTTGCCGTATTTATCAGTAATTTGGTCAATTTGCTCTTGAATGTTATCGTATAATGTTTGTTCGATAGTAAGGGCGCTAACGGTTTTTTGTTCGATAATTATTTCTACTTCTTTATCGGGAATTGGTTGTTCAATTTTTTCTGGTTGAGGGGGAGTATCATCAGCAATAATAGCGGGGGGAGTTTCTACTATTTCTTTTTGGGTGGAATTATTTTCTGGTGATGTTTCTATTTCAGCTTTATCGTTAACGGCATTTTCTTTGATATTTGTTTCTGAGTTGATGATATTTTCTGTTTTTGGTTGATTGTCTGGGTTGTCTATGTCGGGGGGGTTTTGTTTATTTGGGGGTGTTTCGATGGCTATAATCGTTGTTTTGTCTTTAATATTATCAGTTTCTAGGTTGGGGTTGATGAGAGTCCAGCATATTCCCAAGACAATTATAATTGAAGCAAGGGCGATCAGACCCAAGGTCTGCCACTTTGTGATCGCTCCTAAACGAAAATCAAAGCTAAGCCTTTTTTTGCGAGGGGGTAGGTTTTCGGGAACATTCTTTGGTATAGTTTCAGAATTATCTTGAACTTTAAAACGAGGGGCTAGTTTAATATTATTAATTAAGTTGTTACTAGACTCGATAAAAGTGTTGGTAACTTCTATGGTGGGAAACTTTTGTATTTCTGATTGATTAATTTTTTCTAGGGTTAATTGTAGTTTCTTTATAGTCTTTTTTAAACTAATAATAGCCTCTTTTATCTCTATATCAGCAGGTTTATTCTCTGGTTTTTGATTATCCATTAATTTTATAAATATAAATTATATTTTAAGATAGTTGTTGTTTTAAATTAGATAAAAATTCAATTTTGGTCGTATTGTAGCTAGGACATGAAAAATATTATTCAACTTATCATTATTAATTTATCATTATTTTTTATCTGTGTGGGTTGTTCCTCTATTTCTACTCCCCTAGAATTTGCCCCGCCTCCTTCTATCGTTGAAAAGGCGATCGCCCTTACCCTACAATCAAGCTATAATAATTTAGGTGATCAATTAAAGACAAAACCAGCTACATTTGAGCTTAGTAAGATAGATGTTAAACGCATAGAACCAAGAATAATTTATAATTTGTCAGTTTATCATTTAGAAGGGATCTATAACATTAAACTTAAACTAAATAACAATAAAACAAAAACCATTAAAAACGAATTTCAGTTAGATATAGAAAGAAGAAAACAAGGAGAAACTTGGAGATTATTAAAAGAATATAAAGAAGATGGAGAAGACAAATATTTTGCTTATCAAATAAACTAAAATGTAAGCTATTTTACATCACGACCTGAATCTATCCCCTACCATGGAATCAGTAATAGGTGAATAGTTTAAATAAAAACTTCAGTTCAAGGAAAAAATAGAGTTATGGAGATATTGTCTTTAGAACATTTACAAACCCACGGAGTTAAAGCAGAAGAAATACAAAAAGGTCTTAAAATAAAATGTTTTGGCAAAAGTTTCCTCAGAAAATCTGATGTCCCTAAAAGATTTAGAGAAAAAGCTCTCTTTCTTTCTGCTGAATTGTTAAGTAAGGGAGAAGAAAGTTTTGTCACTGAAACTAAATTTTCCTATACCGTATGGATGGAAGAAAAAGTGGAAGTGATGGGCAAAAAGTTTGTGCCTTCTAAGCAGGTAAATAGTGGAAATAATAGAGTAATTAATGACAACAATAATAGTCAAAAATTTTCTAGTCAAAATTTCCGAGCTTCAAATAAAAAAATAGTTAATAATACTAACAGGGAAGAACATATCATGAGTGCTAGTATTACAGAGCTAGAGAATAATGTCCAATGGAATATTAGTGTTCGTGACAAAAATTCCCCTACTACCACAACCCCAAGTTCTCCTCCTCAAAGAAAAGTTCAAAGTTATGAAACCTATCGAGGGGCCGCCTTTATTCATGAAGAAAAAGAAAAAAGTAAGGAACAAAGCACCACAAAAATAAAGAAAAAACCGAAAACTTATAGAGGTCAGGTATATTAATTTTTGCTATAAAATACTTCTACCAACTAAAATTTTTCTCACTTCTAGCATGGCGGAATAGGTGGGAATTATGTATAGTGTCTGATTTTCGGGAGTAATTTTTAAAGCTTCTTCTATGGCTTCAGGTAGATTTTCTTTGACAATTAAATTCAAGTCACTGTCTATATTATCTAGGCTATATTTCAATCTTAAGGACATATCATAAACCCTGTCTCCGCTAACCACTATATTGCCTCCCGACTCCACTAATTTTTCAGTATCTACATCCCATATCCATGATACATCGGTACCATCTGGAGTGCGATCGTTTAAAATCATCATGGTAGTACAATGGGGGTTAATTTTCTTTAAGTCATTTACTGCCCTGATAGTTTCATTCATGCCCACAGGATTTTTAGATAGAAGAATGCGAATATGCTTATTGTTAATGGTTAATTCTTCTGCTCTACCAAAGGCTGCTTTAAAGTTAATAATAGTTTGATTAATTACTTCTTTTTCTACTCCCACAGATTGGGCTAGTAATCCAGCGGCTAAAGTATTATATTTATTGTAAACCCCGATTAAAATTTGTCCCCACTCTTGGCTATTTACGTCTAGTTTACTCTTAGTAAATTCACATTTTGGGCAGTCATAGTCTCCCAGATGAGAAAGATAAACCCCTTCATAGTCAAGGGAATGACCACAATTTGGACAATAAATAGAATCTACTGCATGGGGAATTTCCTCTAAGTATAAATCTCTTTCATTTAAGCCGAAAAAGAGTACTTTTTTATCAATATTTTGTCCTAAATAACAAAGGGTAGGATCATCCCCATTAATAACAATGGTAGTCGCTTGGGATAAAGGGGCGATCGCCTCTTTCCACCGATAACTAATGGTATCAACTTCCCCATAACGATCTAATTGATCTCGGAATAAATTTAGAGCTAAAATATGACTAGGGTTGCACTCCTTTAACACCAAAGGTAAAACATTTTCATCTACTTCAAGAATGGCATAATCCGCCTCTATGTTGCCCCATAGATTACTATTATCAATCAAACAAGTAACCAAACCATTGATTAAATTGGCCCCCGTGGAATTGTGAATTACCCTATAACCATCATTTTGTAAAATTTCCTTCAACAAAAGAGAAGTAGTAGTCTTACCATTAGTACCAACTACCAAAATCACCCCTTCCGTAATTTGCTTTGACAAAACCGCCAATAAACGGGGATGGAAACGTCTAGCAATCGCTCCGGGTAAGACACTCGCTGCCCCCAAACCCAACATACGCACTGTGCCAGTGACAATTTTTGCCGTTGCTACCGCCAAAGCCAAAGGAAACTTAACCATCAATATTGCCCCACTCTCCAAAATCAGAAAAATTAATTTGTTAAATACCTAACACCAATAACCATCACCCTAATTATTCCCTAAAACTAATTAGCTGTTACTGGGAATAATATCAAGATAAGCATCGAAATCTTTGAGGGCTTCAAAATATTGAGCCTCTGCTGCATTATAGTTTCTTTCCTTGGCGGCAGCGTCTATTCTTTCAAAATGACCAAATAACTCTCTAGCAAGGTTTTGAGCAGGTTTTTGATCTTTTTGAAGTAAACGACTAGAAGCATTAGCCATAGACTGACGTAAGCCCCCTAAAGGACCATGAATAAAGGTTCTGGTATCTACCCAATTTTCAGTTTTGATAAACTCTTCGAGGGTAGCCATTTTCTCCCGTGCTTCGGCGATGGGGGCTCGGTATAACTGTAGTTGTTCAATTTTTTCTGGGGTATAAACTGTAGGAATTTTGGCTTTAGTAGGGCTACTACAACTGACTAATAAGGTAGTAACCAGTACCAAAAGAAGGGATAGAATGGGACGTATTTTTTTCATCATCTTGTTTTTATAACGTTCATTAAAATTTTGTTCTCTGATTATTTTCTCAGAATTGCTACGATTAGCCAAGTTTATTTATTTTGTTGATGCGATACTTCCATAGAATAATATCCTAGAGAGGTAATATAGATGAAAAATATTGTTTTAGAAACCATGATACATTGCGCTGACAAAATTTTTTATAGTCGCAAGTTTGATTAATACTAACATCTAATAAAATAGATAAAATAAACTTTAGAATTATTTCGTCAGGCTATTTGAAAAGACTATTTTCTTTTATTTGTTTCTCAATGTTATCGATTTCTTGTAACAGATTAAATTTTTGATAGCTTGAAAAAGTTTGTTTTAATTTATTCATTAGATTATCTCTTTTTGCTTTTAATATTTTCAGCTTATTTAACCTTACATAATCAATTTTAGAACCTAATTTTTTCTTGAGGTCATTTAATTCATAATCTACTTCTATTTCTGCCCATCGATGCTCCCATGATAATTGTGCTAGGGTAGGGTCAACTTCCATCATCACTTCGTTATAGGCTTCTAAACATAAAACTTTGTCTTCTATCCTAGAATAAGTTTGAGTAAAAGACTCTGGGCATGTCTTACCGTTATCAAACATTCTGGCTAAACCATATATTCCTAAACCTAAAATTCCGCCAGAAAAAGCCATGGCACCAATTCCCACTCCTAACGCGTTGCCACCCATCGCTATACCTATGTTTCCTATGGTTTGATGGGTTGTAATTCCGCTTAAAATCCCTACACAAGTGCTAACAGTTGCAGAGAAATCTTTTGTGTTGATGCCATGAATGCCACCATATAAAGCCGCACCTGTGATAAAACCTAGCCCTGCGGTTGAGCCTAATCCTAAGCCTATACCTCCAAAACTTCCCACTATACCGATGCCTCCCATTGTGGAAGGAATACAACTACCTGCGATCGCACCTGTAACGGGAAATAAGACTTTTTTCATTATCTATATAATTACCAAAATAATTACTTTTCAAATAATAATCACAAAGCTACTAATGAATGTTGTAAATCTTGGGTTAAATCAAGACTATTTCGTTTTGCACTTTGAGAAGAAGAACAATATTTTTTGACCATTAAAGGCTTACCGATGTTAACTTCAACACTTGCTCCCCTTTTGGGTATCTCTTGATCATAAGTGATTTTAACTGGTAAAATTTTTGTGGCTACTTCTGGTTTTACCTCCTCAGTGTCGAGGGCTATTTTAGCAACTCCCCTTTTTAAGGGTTGTACCTCCTTGGTGCGAAAAATGCCCCCTTCAGGAAAAATAACTACCATTTCCCCTTGACATAACAACTCAAAACTGTATTTTAAACTATCCATTCCAGGGCGCTCGGTATTAACGGGAAACCCCCCTAGACGGCGAATAAACCAACCTTGTATTCCTTTCATTTCATTGGCAGACACCATAAAATGTGGATCTCTACCACTACTGGACAATCTACCTACCGCATAGGGCACTATGATAGCATCCCAGCGAGAGCGGTGGGTGGGTGCCACGATGACTGCCCCATCGGTGGGAATATTTTCTTGCCCTGTAATAGTTACTTTTTTGAAGAAAAAGGGAAGGAGTAATTGTTTTCCGAGGGGATAAACTATTTTACTAAGCCAAGGGGCTACTTCTGAGATAATAGTTGGAGAGTGGCTATTAGCAAGTAAATTTGTTGATTTTTGCTCATTAATCATGGTTTTTTATTAATTTATTATTTTATTATTCTCTCTAGCTTAAAACTATTATTAATTTCTTTGGCTATGGCGGTGACAGTTTTTTGATTGTCTTTTTTTGTTTTTTGAACTATTCTTTTCATAATAGAATAGATATTAATTCATCATAAAACACCATTTTTTGTATTAGGAATTTTTCATCACAATTGGTAATCCATATTTTATAGTGAGAAAGGCTATCATCATGGTTAGCATTAAGAAACCCATGGTTAAAGGATAAATATTTAGTGACCATAAAATGATTAAGGTTATTCCTAATATAGCCCCAATTAATTCCCCTATTCTTTTTTCTATTCCCCAAGGGATGATAGTTATTTGCTCTCTAAATATGTTTATTTTTATTTTTGCTAAACTATTAAACCATAGTTGACTTATTAAAGTTATGATTGCTCCAATATTTATATAGAAGTACATATAGTAAAATCCTATCAATTCAAGGGCGATCGTGGAACACAAAATGGTAAGATAGAAAGAAATATTATGATGTTTTATATTTGTTTTTACCACAAAATAATCCCTTAAATCAATGATTGCCATCTTACATTGTTCTAAGCAAAAAAGTAAAAGTCCTCCGCAAAGGAAACGATAAGATAAATCTGAATTAACAAACACTTTGGTCAATAAATCTAAAGCAGGGACAAAAAAAAGACAAGCAATAGTAATTTTAATTAATAATATTTTCACCAACAAAAAGATAAAATACTGTTTAAACAGCATCTAATTTATCACAGCATAGATACAAAATGAATTTAGATACCATTATCCATAATCCTCCATCTGGGCAAGAAATCAAGTATGTTTTTGTGTTACTCCATGGCTGGGGGGCAAACTATCATGATTTATCTTCCCTTCCGCCACTATTAGACTTACCCCACTGTCAATATATCTTCCCCAATGCCCCCTATGCTCATCCCCATGTGCCAGAAGGTAAAGCATGGTATGCCCTAGAAAATAATAATCAGGGTATCAGAGAAAGTGTCGATACTTTTTATCGTTGGTTACTAACCCTTGAAGATAAGACTAATATTCCCCTCAGTAAAACCATCGTGGGCGGTTTTTCTCAAGGTGGTGCCATGAGTTTAGATGTGGGATTACAATTACCCATAGCTGGGGTATGCAGTCTCAGTGGCTATCTGCATTTTGAGCCTAGCACCGAGAGAAATCCTTTTCCTCCTACTCTGATTTGCCATGGTACAAATGATCCTATTGTACCAATTCAAGCGGCGAGAGATGCCAAAACAAAGTTAGAAAATGTGGGTATAAATGTACAATATAAGGAGTATCAAATGGCTCATGAAATTATCCCCTTAGAGATTAATGTGATGCGTGATTTTGTTTTAAAACAAGTTAATTATTAGAGTTGTTGCGAAATAGTAGGAGATAGCTTTAATGTTGAATATTAAATAAAGTTAATGGGATTTTTCTTATTCCTGATTTTATTTTATGCTACTTCCAAATATAAATTCCATAATCCACAAGCTGTTACCATTAGTTTGTCATCAAATTCTGGCGTTCTATTTCTATAAACTGATGATACAGCATAGTATCTTTTTACCCCTGCAAAAGCGTTCTCACATCCTACTCTTTCCCTTGATAATTCTCTATTTTCCTCTTTTTGTTCCACCGTCAACTCTCCCCCTCTCGGTTTTTTTTGAGGTAAAAAGACATTATCATACATTTTTTGCACTCCTTGAAATCCCGAATCTGCTTGTACTTTCACCATATCTGGTATTCCCCCAATCAAGTCAAATTGATCATGGATTTTTTTATCATGAATTTTGCCATTACAGGTGGGTGTTAACTGTAATATCTTTTTTTCTGGGCTTACTACCGCTAGATTTTTACGGGTGTGTCTTTTCTTTTTTCCTGAGTAATTTTCTTTTTGTTTTTTCTTGTCTTGTGGTCGATTAATCGGTCTTTCCACCCCGTCAATCATCACTCTTTCCACATCGGGAAAATATTCCCTGAACTCTTGAATTGTGCTAATTTTCCTTTTTGGCAATACCTGTTTTTCATTTAATGTTTTTTCTAAAACCTCTTGTAGTTTATGACTCCATCGATAAGCTTGACTTCGGTCACAATCAAAGAGAATAGCAGCTAAATCAAATGTTGGATAACATTTTAAATAAAATAGAATATAGAAAAGTTTCTGCTCAATGGTTTTGAGATGAGATTTTCGACCTCCGCCAAAGCGTCTCTGACGAGAAGAGTCACTTTTTTGTGATAATGAAAGATAAACCGACTCAAAACTGACTAATAAATCATCAAATGCCTTGCGATTCAATCCTGTGGTGGCTCTGAGGAGTCGATCTTGATTAAGTATTTTGTCAATATTTAACATTCTACTTCTTTTTACTTAGTCAGTTTTCTCTATTATCTCCTATTTCGCAACAACTCTATTAAGTAACAACATCTACAGGGAATTGCTTGCTTTAGGGGATAAGGTGTTAGGTAATGTAAATTAATTCAAATAAGTTATGGATAACGAATTGTTTATTAGACTTGTTGCGAATTAAATATCTGCGTATCTGAAACCCTTGTTAAATTAGGACTGAATCTTTCAAAAAACCTATTTCGCAACAACTCTATTACTTACTCTTTTTACTGATAAATAGGTTGGCGAAATTTTATTAAGACTCTTATGAACAAGGGGTTTAAACCCCTTGCCTAAATCGATTTAATTATGCCCACTTACTTAAGTGGTAGTTTTATAGAAAAAAGGTTAAAAAAGCCTTGTCTAAAAAAATTAATATTAAGTTTATGTATTTAACAAACAAAGATGAGATTAAAAGTGTAATTCTTGATTTGAGAGATATAGATATATTATGGGTTGATACAGAAACCGCTGACTATAAAACCAAAACTCCTCGAATTTCCCTTATTCAAGTGTTGGCTTATCCTGATAATATTGATGGTAGTCGTACTTATTTATTTGATGTTTTAAATCAGGAAGAATTGGTAGGTTATTTTGTTGACCATATTATGATGAATGAAAGCATCACAAAGGTTTTTCATAATGCTAAATATGATCTAAGATTTTTGGGAGGAAAACAAACTAAAAATGTTTTTTGTACTTATGAGCTCGCTAAAACAATTCCTTATCATATTTTACCTGTTAAAAGTAAGTCTTTAAAAACACTAACTGAGTATTTTACCGATTTCAAAGACATTGACAAAAATGAGCAGAGCGGAGATTGGGGAGTTCGTCCTTTAAAGAAAAATCAGTTATATTATGCTCAAATGGATTGTGTCTATTTAGCTCAAGTTTATCAACATTTATTAAAGTTAGATAAAATTATGAAAGAAAATCAAGATAATATTAGTTTGGAAGATCTTTGTAAAAGATATATAGAAATCCGAGAACAATGGTTATTGTTAGATTCTGAAATCAAATTTTTAAAGGATAATATTAAAGCAAAAATGCTTGATAATAATCTTAAGGAAAATGATTATTTTAAGTTGTCTGAAAGAAAGATGAATACAATCAAAACTACTATAAAAAATTTAGTAAGGCTAATTAATGAGAAAGGTAATAGTATAGATTTTAGTATTAATTTAACTAAGAATATTCAAAAAAGTTTAGGTAATAGTTTAGATGATTTGGAGACAAAAGTAGAAACAACAATTTCTTATAGTTTGAAAGATATTAAATAAGTTTTATTATTTTTGTGGTAACGCATTATAAAAAAAATAACAAATGTTAAATATTTTGTATTAATTATTATGATAGATATTCTTTCTTCGTTTTTATTTAAACCTAGTTGTGCATTGTGTGAGCGAAAAAGTAATAGTATCATTTGTGAATATTGCCATAATCAGTTAATTACTTGTAGAGTAGCTAATCCAGTAATTCAGAAGAATAAAAAATATCCTTTGTTTATTTGGGCTAGATATGAAAACTATATAAAAAGAGCTATTTTTACTTTTAAATATGAAAATCAAACAAAATTGGGAGAAGTTTTTGGGCAGTTACTGGCGAAGGAATGGATTGCTCAAAATTTGTTAAAAAAAGGTCAAAAAATCACGATCACACCTATACCTCTGCATCAAAAAAAGTTAAAAGAAAGAGGTTTTAATCAGGCAGAATTAGTGGCTAAATCTTTCTGTGAAATAACAAGTTATAATCATCTTCCCCATTTATTAGCAAGGATAAAAAATACTGATGCTATGTTTGGCTTAAATCCTCTGGAAAGACAAAATAATAGAGTTGTTGCGAAATAGGAGATAATAGAGAAAACTGACTAAGTAAAAAGAAGTAGAATGTTAAATATTGACAAAATACTTAATCAAGATCGACTCCTCAGAGCCACCACAGGATTGAATCGCAAGGCATTTGATGATTTATTAGTCAGTTTTGAGTCGGTTTATCTTTCATTATCACAAAAAAGTGACTCTTCTCGTCAGAGACGCTTTGGCGGAGGTCGAAAATCTCATCTCAAAACCATTGAGCAGAAACTTTTCTATATTCTATTTTATTTAAAATGTTATCCAACATTTGATTTAGCTGCTATTCTCTTTGATTGTGACCGAAGTCAAGCTTATCGATGGAGTCATAAACTACAAGAGGTTTTAGAAAAAACATTAAATGAAAAACAGGTATTGCCAAAAAGGAAAATTAGCACAATTCAAGAGTTCAGGGAATATTTTCCCGATGTGGAAAGAGTGATGATTGACGGGGTGGAAAGACCGATTAATCGACCACAAGACAAGAAAAAACAAAAAGAAAATTACTCAGGAAAAAAGAAAAGACACACCCGTAAAAATCTAGCGGTAGTAAGCCCAGAAAAAAAGATATTACAGTTAACACCCACCTGTAATGGCAAAATTCATGATAAAAAAATCCATGATCAATTTGACTTGATTGGGGGAATACCAGATATGGTGAAAGTACAAGCAGATTCGGGATTTCAAGGAGTGCAAAAAATGTATGATAATGTCTTTTTACCTCAAAAAAAACCGAGAGGGGGAGAGTTGACGGTGGAACAAAAAGAGGAAAATAGAGAATTATCAAGGGAAAGAGTAGGATGTGAGAACGCTTTTGCAGGGGTAAAAAGATACTATGCTGTATCATCAGTTTATAGAAATAGAACGCCAGAATTTGATGACAAACTAATGGTAACAGCTTGTGGATTATGGAATTTATATTTGGAAGTAGCATAAAATAAAATCAGGAATAAGAAAAATCCCATTAACTTTATTTAATATTCAACATTAAAGCTATCTCCTACTATTTCGCAACAACTCTAATATTACTCAAGCCTTTACCATTGGGAAAGATTATTCTCGGTTTAATCATCAACACTCTGTTATAGTTTTAGACGATATTTATACTACAGGAGCAACGGTACAGGAAGCAGTTAAAGTTTTAAAGGCTCTAAAAATTGATGTTTTAGGGGTAATTGCGATCGCATCTAGTTTTAAAAATAATGAATAACTAATCATGAATAATGATCTAATTATAAAAGAAAATATTAAACTAATATGTAATGATTTAGACTTGAAAAATGACCAACAAGTAAGCAAGTTATATAATAATTTATGGATGCCTCTTACTATCCACTTGGCAAATCAATTTAAAGAAAAATCTCAACCATTATTAGTGGGAATTTTAGGAGGACAAGGTACAGGAAAAACGACTCTAACTAAAATTTTAAAGTATTTATTAACCCAGTTAAATATTAACAGTGAAACTATTTCTTTAGATGACTTTTATAAAACCTATGAAGAAAGAAAAGAGTTGGCAAAATTTGATCCTCGTTTAATTTGGCGTGGCCCTCCCCTCACCCATGATGTATCCTTAGCTTTAAAAGTCCTACAATCTCTATTGCAATGTCGCCCCGTGGTTATTCCTCGTTTTGATAAATCCTTACATGGGGGTAAGGGCGATCAGATACCACTTCGTGATTTAAAATCTGATAAAACAACCAATAAAGTGGATATAATTTTGTTTGAAGGATGGTTTGTAGGAGTAAAGCCCATTCCAGAAGACAAATTTAATAACCCTCCCCATCCTATCATCACCGAAGCCGACAAACAATTTGCCAAAGACTGTAACCAAAGACTAAAAGAATATTTACCTCTTTGGGAATTAATAGACTATCAAATAATCCTAAACCCCATTGATTATCACTACAGTTTGCCTTGGCGCCAAGAAGCCGAACAAAAAATGAAAGCCCAAGGAAAAACAGGCATGAGTAATCAAGAAATCAAAGAATTTGTCGAGTATTTTTGGAAAGCCCTGCACCCAGAATTATTCATCAATACCTTATCTGTAAGCAAATCACTGGTAATAAAAATTGATCAAAATCATTTTTGTGCAGATTATATGATAAATAATAACTAGGTTACACAAAATAGATTAAAACTCGCACCATGAACCATATTCCCTCGTGATTCGGTATAATTTGATCACTTCTTACTGTAAATTAGGTTAAATAGTCACGGGTTTGGCATCATTGCACAATCCAAACTATCGCATCATAGCGATAAAAAGAAATATTTTCTTAACAAAAATTTAACTTATATCATCTCTAATATTTTAAGAGAGTTATTGTTAATTCTTTTATTACAAAAGATTTGATACCGTAACAATTAAATAATTAGTTAATGACTAAAACAATAGTTCGCTATTTATAATAGTGTTTATAGTCTTTATTCTCTTGTTTTTTGCCATTAATAAAATATATTAGTTGTTGCTTAAAAAAACTTTTTTATACTTATTCAACTTAAAAAGTTCTATAGAATTCTCAATCAATTTGTGAACTATTTAAAAATCAATTACTTAGCAAAAGGTAAAAATTTATTACCTCTAAATTATTGGTGATAATTTTCTCACAAATAATCATAAGTAAGTAGGCATGATTAAATCGATTTAGGCAAGGGGTTTAAACCCCTTGTTCATAAGAGTTTAAAATTAATTTCGCCAACCTACTTAACAATTCTATGAAAACAAAAAACACAACAAACTAAATAATCATTTTCGCCAAAAAAAATAACTACTATGCAAGTAATCAATCCAATCAAATTTGATAACCTCAAAGGGGATATTTTTGGAGGTTTAACCGCAGCAGTGGTGGCATTACCCATGGCATTAGCCTTCGGGATTGCTTCTGGTGCTGGGGCTTCAGCTGGAATTTGGGGAGCTATCCTTGTGGGGTTTTTTGCTTCCTTGTTTGGGGGTACACCAAGCCTAATTTCTGAACCTACTGGCCCAATGACAGTTATCGTCACAGCGGTGATGGCTGAATTGATCGCCCGAAATCCAGAAACAGGTCTAGCCATGGGCTTTACTGTCATTATGATGGCAGGAGTTTTCCAGATTCTTTTTGGAGTATTGAAACTGGGAAAATATATCACCATGCTTCCCTACAACGTCATCTCAGGTTTCATGACGGGTATCGGGGTAATCCTCATTTTCTTACAAATTGCCCCATTCTTGGGTCAAGAAACCCCAGCAGGAGGGGTTATTGGAGTTATTAGGAATCTTCCTGAATTAATCACAAATATTAATCCTCAAGAGTTGGCACTGGGTTTAATTACCCTTGCCATTTTATTTTTCTATCCTCGCAAATGGAAAGCTATTGTACCTCCTCAGTTAACGGCTTTATTGATTGGTACATTAATCACTGTTTTCCTTTTGAGAGACTATGATATACGCACCATCAGCACCATCGGTGAAATTACCCCTGGTTTACCCAAGTTACAAATGCCTACTTGGAATATGGAAAATTTACGACTTATGTTTGTCAATGCCATAGTGTTGGCAACGGTAGGTTGTATTGACTGTTTATTAACCTGTTTGGTGTGTGATAGTTTAACCCGTGGTGAGCATAAATCGAATAAAGAGTTAATTGGTCAAGGGGTGGCGAATATCATCACTGGTGTTTGTGGGGGTATTGCTGGTTCTGGGGCTACAACCCCTAGTGTGGTAGCAATTCAGGCAGGTGCACGTTCGACTTTAGCGAGTGTGGTGAGGGCAGGGGTTTTATTCATTATTGCTATCTGGGCAGCGCCCTTAACCGCTGATATTCCTTTAGCTGTGTTGGCGGGTATTGTGTTGAAGGTAGGTATTAGCGTTATTGATTCTGGTTTTCTCAAACGGGTTCACAAAATTTCTTGGAAAGCGGCAGGAATTGTCTATGTGGTGGTTTTGTTAACGGTATTTGTAGATTTGATGATTGCGGTGGCTGTGGGGGTATTTATTGCTAATATCTTAACCATTGAGAAGTTATCGGAGCTACAATCTACGGCGGTTAAGACTATTACGGATGATGATGATCAAATTCTGTTGAGTGATGAGGAGAAACAAATTCTTGATTTGGCGGATAATCGTTTGTTACTTTTCCATCTCAGTGGCCCAATGATTTTTGGGGTGGCAAAGGCGATCGCACGGGAACACAGTGCCATTGATAATTATGATGTATTTTTGGTGGATTTAAGTGAAGTGCCTGTGTTGGGGGTAACTTCTTCCCTTGCCATTGAAAATGCTATCCATGAAGCCATTGATCTAGGTCGTGAAGTTATTGTGGTGGGGGCTACAGGGAAGGTGAAACGTCGTCTCGAAAAACTTGGTATTGCAGGATTAATTCCTGGACACCATTGGATGGGCGATCGCCTGACGGCCTTACAAGAAGGGTTAAACATTGTCAGAGCAAAACAAAGTCTTGATCCTTCTACCGAACAAGTAGCCGTAGATAGTTAAATTTTTGTGGGACACATTTTAGTTTGTCCCTTGCTAGAGAAATGATTGAGGGTGGGCATTGCTCACCCTGGACTTTTTTTAACTCACAGCGACGGATTTGTTTTTGTTAATGGTTTTACGCCACCATCCCAAAAGGGTACTAGCCACAAAAATACTAGAATAAGAACCTGCTAAGAAACCGACAATTAAAGCTAGGGCGAAATATTTGAGAGTTTCTCCGCCAAAAAGGAAAATGGCAACTAAGGGTAAAACCGTAGTTAAACTGGTATTGATAGAACGAGTAAGGGTTTGATTAACAGCAATGACGATGGTTTCGTTCATGGTTTCTGCGTCGATGTGTTCATCTTTGCTGATTTCTCTGATGCGATCGTAGATTACCACAGTGTCATTAACAGAAAAACCGATAATGGTTAATATTGCCACCAAAAAGAGGGTATCAACTTCCACACCTATGGTTAAACCTAGGACTGCAAAGAAACCAAGGGCGATTAAAGCATCATGGAGAAGGGCAATAACCGCAAAAACAGCATAGTCAGTTTTAAACCTAATACTCAGATATACCACAATACCAAAAAAGGACACCAAAAGAGCCAAAATCCCAGAGGTAAACAACTCCTGTCCGATACTAGGCCCTACGGTGTCGATTTGTTGACTTTCTGGATTAAAAGCCCCTATTTCTTGGGTTAGGGCTTCTGCCAATCTGGTTCTTGCCTCTACATCCAGGGTTTGGGTACGAATGGATAAACTTCTTTGCTCATCTCCTACTATTTGGACACTACTATTGGCTAAATTTTGACCTTCTAATACTTCTCTGACTTGGTTAGTGGTTAAAGGGCGATCGCAATTACCTTCCACACTACAATCCAACTCCAACTGTAATCTAGTACCCCCCACAAAGTCGATACTAGGACGTAAAGGAGTACCAATAGTCGTATAGGAAACCACCATCGCCACCACACTGAGGATACACAACACAGCAGAGATACTCCACCATATCTTCTCCCATTTGACAACATTAAACTGAATCATTTGATAAATAATTAATAATTGATAGTTGATAATTGATAATGTTTTAACTATTACCTCTCCCTTTTAAGGGCGGCTTGGAAAGCTTTTTTCTTAAGGATTTTTAGTTTTCAAATCAGGACAGAATAGTTGAGGTTTTTGACGCACAGAAGGAAATCCCAACACAGCAATTAACAAGAAAGTACGACTACAAGTAAGCGCCGTAAACATACTTACCACCACCCCAATGGCGAGGGTAAGAGCAAAACCTCGCACTAAACCAGCACCGAGCCAAAAAAGAGCAGCACAGGCGATGAGGGTAGTTACATTACTATCCAAAATACTAGAAAAAGCCCTAGAAAATCCCGACTCTACAGCGCGATATAAAGTTTTACCAGCCCTCAACTCCTCTCGGGTACGTTCAAAAATCAGTACATTAGCATCTACCGCCATCCCAATGCTAAGGATAAAACCCGCAATTCCAGGTAAAGTAAGAGTTACTCCCGCAAGGGAAAAACAAGCAAGGGTTAATAAACCGTAAATCATCAGCGCAAAATCCGCTAATATCCCCGGCAGACGATAATAAACCGCCATATAAACCAAAACTAACCCCAACCCAGCCAAAGCAGCGATTACACTACGGCGAATACTATCTTGGCCCAAAGTCGCACCCACAATGCGATTCTCCACAATTTCCACAGGCACAGGTAAAGCTCCTCCCTCCAGTTGCAAAGCCAACTCCTTAGCCCCATCAAGGGTAAATCCAGGACTACCCCCAGAAATACTCGCTCTACCGCCCATAATACCCGTACTAGCATACTCCGCACTGACACTAGGGGCGCTGATTAACTCTCCATCAAGGAAAATTCCCAATGTTCTACCCGTACCAGCAATATCTTTGGTTAACTCTGCAAACAACTGTCCCCCTTCATTATCAAACTCTAAAACCACCTCCCACACGTTCGGTTGTTGGGTGGGCTGATAACTAGCACGGCGTAATTTTTCTCCATTTAATTCACTTCTAACATACAAATTTTCAGAAAGGGTGCGAAGTTCTTCTTGTTTTTCCTCAATCACACTCAACTGATTTTCCCTTTCCTCGGGATCTTCTATTTCCTGAAAAGTAACGAGAAGTTGTTGTAATTCCTGTTGACGAACGTTAATTTGAGCCTGTATTTGAGGATCATCAGTTTGGGTTCTAAAGTCAAGCTGGGCAGTACCTCCGAGGACTCTTTCTGCCTGTTCAGGGTTATCAACCCCCGGCAGTTGTACCAAAATACGGTCTTCTCCCACACTCTGTACCACGGCTTCAGAAACACCTAATCCGTTAACCCGTCTATCAATTACTTGTCTAACGGCTTCGAGACGATCTTCTGTAATTTCTGGTACTTCATCAGTGGTCTGTAGTTGAATGGTTAGCTGAGACCCTCCCCTTAAATCTAATCCCAACTGTAGGGGTAAATTTACAAGGGTGACGATCGCCGTTACCACCATGACTATAATTAATATGATAAAAGCTCTTTGTCTTTCCACAATAAAATTAAAATAAAAGTTTTTTTTAAATGCTAATCCTTGAAAATGGGGAATGGGGAATAGGCAACGGGAATAAATCCCATAAATTAACTAATACCTCGCCCCTAATTCCTAATTATTAAACCTAATCTTCATGAATCTGTACTTTAGACTAATTTGAACTGTAAGAAGCTATGATCCTTATATAGCAAGAATTTTGACTATTCTTATCCGTTTAATGTAAAAAATATAAAATATACGTCATATAAGGGTTTCAGCGTTTAAAATTAGATTTAGTCTAAACTCAAGTCATGAATAGAAAATAAGAGTTTTAAATTTGACCATTCATGATTTTTTGAACCGCTTCTACAATTTGATTAGGTTGAACAATGGTTAATCTTTCTAAAGTTCCATTATAGGGGGTAGGAATATCTTGGGAAGCCAAACGCACCACAGGCGCATCCAACTCATCAAACAGTTGATCATTAATAGATGCGGTCAATTCTGCCCCAATGCCACCACTTTTCATACATTCCTCCACAATAATAACCTTATGGGTTTTACGAATAGATTCCCCAATGGTTTCCATATCCAGGGGTTTGAGAGAGATTAAATCGATAATTTCTGGATCATAACCTTCTTTTTCCAACTGTTTGAGAGCTTGGGTGCAATGGTGTCTCATTCTCGAATAGGTCAAAATAGTAACATCTTTTCCTTTACGGACAACTTCTGCTTTATCTAAAGGTAAAGTATATTCGTGTTCAGGGAGATTTTCTTTATGGTTATATAATAAAACGTGTTCAAAAAATAGAACGGGGTTATCGTCTCTAATAGCTGATTTTAATAATCCTTTGGCATTATGAGCAGTAGAACAAGCAACGATTTTTAAACCAGGTACCGCTTGGAAATAGGCTTCTAGTCTTTGGGAGTGTTCAGCCCCTAGTTGTCTACCCACACCCCCGGGCCCTCTGATGACCGTAGGAATTTTGAAATTTCCTCCAGAGGTGTAGCGCATCATCCCTGCATTGTTAGAAATTTGGTTAAAAGCAAGGAGCAAAAAGCCCATGTTCATCCCCTCAATAACGGGGCGTAACCCTGTCATGGCAGCACCTACGGCCATCCCAGTAAAACTGTTCTCGGCGATGGGGGTGTCTAATACTCTAAATTCACCGTATTTTTCGTATAATCCTTTAGTAACTTTGTACGATCCACCATAAATTCCTACGTCTTCTCCGAGGACAAATACGCTTTCGTCTCTTGCCATTTCTTCGTCAATAGCTTCACGCAAAGCGTTAAACATCAAAGTTTCTGCCATTTATTTTCCTTTATTAATTCTAGCTATAGCACATCTAATCTTATCATTTTTTGCCCTTTTCTCAAGGACTAGGTGTTAGGGATTATTGGGATTCATTGGATGTCAATTAATTTATTACCACATCTGTAATTTTCGTTTTATTCAGGGCATCTTATAATGGTTTTATCTTTTAACTTAATCGCCCCATGACGGACTTACAATGGCTGTTGATATGTGCTGGGTTAGTCTTTTTGATGCAACCCGGATTTATGTGCCTAGAATCGGGTTTAACTCGCTCAAAAAATAATATCAATGTAGCCGTTAAAAACCTCGCTGATTTTGGCATTTCCGTTGCCCTTTTTTGGTGTTTTGGTTATGCCATCATGTTTGGGGCATCCTCCCTAGGATTGATAGGCACAGAGGACTTTTTTCTCAATGTGGATATAGACATGGAATTAGGGGCTTTTTTCCTTTTTCAAGCCATGTTTTGTAGTACTGCTACCACCATCGTTTCTGGCGCCGTGGCAGAGAGGCTCAGGTTTGACTCTTATATTATCATTGCCATCCTCGTTTCAGGGTTAATTTATCCCCTTTTTGGTCATTGGGTTTGGAATGGACTTGAATTAGACACAATGATGGGATGGTTAGGAAAATTAGGTTATGTCGACTTTGCTGGTTGTAGTGTAGTCCATGGTGTTGGTGCATGGGTAGGATTGGCAACTTTATTGATTATAGGGCCTCGTACAGGACGTTTTAACTCTGATGGAAAGAAAAATAAAATCCATGGGGCCAATTTACCTCTTTCGGTGTTGGGAGTAATGTTGTTATGGATTGCTTGGTTTGGTTTTAATGGGGGCAGTGTCTTGGTGTTTAATAACCAAGTCGCTCTAATTTTAGTTAATACCCTCATGGGGGGAGTAGCTGGAATGATTAGTAGTTGCATCTTTACATGGTATCGAGAAAAAATCCCTCAAGTAGAATCTTTGATGAATGGTGCGATCGCAGGTTTGGTGTCCATCACCGCCTCTTGTCATATCATATCCACCTCTGAGGCGGTAATCATTGGTGGGGTGGGAGGTATTTTGATGGTCATAGTCAAAAATTGCATAGAATATCATTACATAGACGATGCAGTGGATGCAGTGGCTGTTCATGGTGCTGCTGGGGTTTGGGGCACTTTAGCCGTGGCACTTTTTGCTAAACCAGAATTATTAAATACGGGGTTATCTCCTTTTCATCAATTTTTAGTACAACTACTAGGGGCGCTGGTATGTTTTATCTGGGCTTTTGGAATCAGTTGGTTAATTCTTTCGGGGGTTAATCGTTTTTTTCCCCTGCGAGTATCGGTGGAGGAGGAAATTACAGGGTTAAATGTTTCTGAGCATCAGGCAAAAACAGAGGTTTATGATCTTATGAATATCATAGATCAACAAACCCAAACCCAAGACCTGAGTTTAAGAGTACCTATCGAACCTTTTACGGAGGTAGGACATATTGCTTTTCGTTACAATCAATTAATTGATAGTTTAGAAAAATCTACGGAAACATTACAAACCAATAATTTGGAGTTAGCCCAAGCCAAGAAAAGGGCTGAGGTGGCAAATAAAACTAAAAGTATTTTTCTGGCAAATATGAGCCATGAATTGCGTACTCCCATGAATGCTATTTTGGGATTTTCTCAAATTATGATGCGCTCTAAAAGTCTTGATTCTGAGCAATTAGAAAATATTAGTATTATTAATCGTAGTGGTAATTATCTTTTAAATTTAATTAATAATGTTTTGGATTTGTCGAAGATTGAGGCTGGAAAAATGATGCTCAATCTTAAAAATATTGACTTATATCATTTACTTGATGAAGTTGACGATTTATTACATTTAAAAGCAGAAGAAAAAAATCTACAATTAACTTTTAATATTGATGATAATGTACCTCGATATATTCGTACGGATGAAACTAAATTACGTCAAGTTTTGATTAATATTATTAATAATGCCATTAAGTTTACAGAGAAAGGAGGAGTAAAAATCACTGTAAAAGTAGTTAATACTAATCATGTTAATCAGTCTATGTTTTATGATGATATAGATTATCAAGATTATCCTAATATTAGAATAGATTTTGCCATTGAAGATTCGGGCATCGGTATTGGAGAAAAGGATATTAGCAAGGTTTTTGATGCTTTTATTCAAACAGAGGTGGGCAGAAATAGTCAAGAAGGTACAGGGTTAGGACTTTCTATCAGTCGCAAATTTGTTCAGCTGATGGGAGGAGATATTAATCTTAGAAGTATCCTCGGAAAAGGTACTATTTTTAATTTTGATACTGTCGCTAAAATTATTAATATTAATGAGGTAGAAGTATCAGAAACTTATCATACAAAAAGGGTCATTGGTTTAAAAAAGGAACAACCTTCATATCGTATTTTAGTAGTTGACGATCGCCCTCTAAACCGACTTTTACTACTAAAATTATTACAACCTTTAGGATTTGAATTACAAGAAGCTGTTAATGGTCAAGAGGCGATCGCAATTTGGCAGCAGTGGAAACCTCATCTGATTTGGATGGATATGCGAATGCCTGTCATGGACGGCTATGAAGCCACCAAGTATATTAAAAGTGTAGGGGGAAATCCCACCGCTATTATCGCCCTTACTGCCAGTGTACTAGAAGAAGAAAAGGCGATCGTCATGTCCGCGGGATGTGACGATTTTGTCAGAAAGCCATTTAGAGAGTCTGTTATCTTTGATGTCATGGCAAAACATCTCGGTATTAAATATATTTATGAACAAGAAACCATCGCCCCATCATCAAAATTTCATGAACCCCTAACCATTGAAGAATTAGAAAAAATGCCTTCTAGTTGGTTAGACAAACTATATAAAGCCGTAATTGACTTAGACGATGATTTAGTTTTAGAATTAATTTCAGAAATTCCTCAAAATTTTGAAAATTTAGCTAAAAAATTGATCTACCTAGTAAATAATTTTCAACTATCACAAATCAGAAAATTAATTGAAAAAATCCATTAAAATATACTATTATAGATACCCTTAAAAAAAATGACTTTCGATGAACTATCAACAGAAAATGATTTAATTGGAAGTATTTTGATCGTTGATGATCAACCTGCTAACTTAAGGGTGTTAGCTACTATGTTGAAGGGTAAAAAGTATAAGGTAAAAAAAGCCCAAGATGGAGAAACCGCCCTTATGGCGGCTCTATCAAATCCGCCTGATTTAATTTTACTTGATATTTTGATGCCCATTATGCATGGTTATGAAGTGTGTCAAAAACTAAAATCGAATCCTCTTACTCAGCACATTCCTGTAATATTTATTAGTGCTTTAAACGATGTTTTTGATAAAATAAAAGCCTTTGAAATAGGAGCAGTTGACTATATAACAAAACCATTTCAAGAGGAAGAAGTTTTAGCCAGAATAAATAGTCAATTAACCATTCAAGCTCAAAAAAGACTATTAGAAAAAGACAAAAAATTATTACAAATTAAGCAGCAGAAATTAGAAGAAGAAATTAAACAAAGAAAAGAAGCTGAATTAATTTTGTCTCAATCACGGGCTTTTATTTTTAGTATTCTTAATTCTTCCCTTGATGGTATTGCAGCCCTTGAGGCAGTAAGAAATGATAAAACAGGGGAAATTGAGGATTTTCGTTGTGTTTTAGTTAATCCTATTACAGCTAACTTTTTTAATTTAAAAACAGAAAATTTAATCGATAAATTACTTTTTAAAGAACTTATCAATAAAAAAAAATATGATTTATTAAAATATCTTGTGAAAGTGGTAGAACATGATAGTATCATCAAAAAAGATATTAAGCTCGTTCATAATAGAAAGAAAAACTGGTTTCACGTTACCGCTGTTAAATTAGGAGATGGTTTTTCCATTACTATTCGGGATATTACCGCTCGAAAAAATTTGGAATTAAAATTAAATAGACTAGCAACTATCGATAGTTTAACAAATGTCTATAACCGACAGAGCTTTGATTTTCGTCTCAAAAATGAATGGTTTAGGTGCGATCGCGCCCAAAAACCTTTATCATTAATATTGTGTGACGTAGATTACTTTAAACTATATAACGACTTCTATGGACATCAAGCAGGGGATAAATGTCTTAAAACCGTCGCCAGTATCATGGATACCATTGCAAAAAGGTCATCGGATTTTTTAGCAAGATACGGAGGAGAAGAATTTGCCATCATTTTGCCCAACACACCATCCCAAGGCGCCCTCATCATTGCCAATACCATTAAAACAGAAGTAGAAAACGCTCATCTTATCCACCACAAATCAAAAATTAGTCAGTATATCACCCTCAGTTTAGGAGTTGCCACCGTCACCCCTTCCTGCAACTATTCTCCCGAAGATTTGCTTAACAGTGCAGACAAAGCATTATACAAAGCAAAAAAAAATGGTCGTAACAGAGTCGTCGCCGATACATTAAACCCTCTTTAAAAGACCATCAACTTAGCAAAGGTAGAAAAAACAACAATAAAATTGTAACCCCACTTAAAGTAATGAAATTCAATAACTCTATTATTTGACTGACGTTACGCACTCATTTATAAGTTAAGTTTTATCTGTAAATTTTAACAAGGGGCTTAAGCACCTTACCCAACTCCTAGCCCTCCTAGCCCCTTGCCCAACTCCTAGCCCCTTACCCAGCACGTGTACAAACACAATATGAACATTTAACGTTTTTACCATCTCAAACTAATTATATTTTTGCGTAACATCAGTTATTTGATTTAGTAATAAGTTTTTTCGATGAAAAAGAAAATAGAACTAAATATAGCTGTCATAATCAACAAAATTACCACCCATCCATACAAAAAACCAAGTAACCCCAAACCTCTCAACAAATAAACAATCATCGATAAAGGGACAGTGGTAATCGTTAGAATTCTTAATACTTTGGTAACAGTCTGAGTATTTATACGCATTTTTCCCATCTAAAAATCAAATCGTAGCAAATGTTAACATTCCGTTTGAGAAAACCAATCATAATTCCCACATATTAACCCAGTAAACACTCAAAAAGCCTATTAATCAAAAGGTTACAAGGTCAATCTTAATTAATTATAAACAAAACCAAACCGTTATGATGATACTAAATTTTAAAAAAGCCAAAAACCTTTATCCATATACCTTTTCAACATAATAAGTTCTTTTACATATTTTTGATTATATTTTTTTGCTTTTGGTAGTAATTATAATATTTTATAAATAAAAAACTTAATTAAATCATTTACTTAAGATTAAAGAGATTTTTAACAACATTAAACGTCTTTATTAAGCTCAAAAAAACTTTTAATCTCTTTTAAAGGCAATTACGATACAAACTATCCTGTTAAAAATAAAAAATTAGTCAATAATGCAAACAGAGCAAAATTCTGGAGTTTGACAAAATGACATTGACATTAGCAGTTTACGGAAAAGGCGGTATCGGTAAATCCACCACCAGCTGTAATATTTCCACAGCCCTCGCCAAAAGAGGGAAAAAAGTACTACAAATAGGCTGCGATCCGAAACACGATAGCACCTTTACCCTTACTGGCTTTTTAATTCCCACTATTATTGACACCCTCCAAGAAAAAGATTTTCATTACGAAGATATTTGGCCTGAAGATGTAATTTATAAAGGTTATGCAGGAGTAGATTGCGTCGAAGCAGGAGGCCCTCCTGCAGGGGCTGGTTGTGGTGGTTATGTAGTGGGTGAAACTGTTAAACTGCTCAAAGAATTGAACGCTTTTGATGAGTATGATGTAATTTTGTTTGATGTATTGGGAGACGTTGTTTGCGGTGGT
Organism: Cyanobacterium sp. IPPAS B-1200; assembly: GCF_001747005.2. Taxonomy (NCBI): domain Bacteria; kingdom Bacillati; phylum Cyanobacteriota; class Cyanophyceae; order Chroococcales; family Geminocystaceae; genus Cyanobacterium; species Cyanobacterium sp. IPPAS B-1200. The sequence goes on along the minus strand of NZ_CP182899.1, from coordinate 2,357,285 downwards.
TTTGCAGCGCCCCTTAACTATGCTGATTATTGCCTCATTGTCACCGACAATGGTTTTGATGCTCTTTTTGCAGCCAATCGTATCGCCGCCTCCGTCAGAGAAAAAGCGCGTACCCACAATTTACGCTTAGCTGGTTTAATTGGAAATCGTACATCCAAGCGCGATTTAATTGATAAGTACATTTCCCATGTAGCCATGCCTGTATTAGAAGTATTACCCCTCATTGAAGATATACGGGTATCAAGGGTTAAGGGTAAAACCTTGTTTGAAATGACCGAAAAAGACCCTAGTTTAAGTTATGTATGCGATTATTATCTCAATATTGCCGATCAAATTTTGGCAATGCCTGAAGGAGTCATACCCAGTGAAGCTCAAGACAGGGATTTATTTACTTTACTTTCTGATTATTATCTCAATCCCCCTGCCGATGCACCTAAGCAAGAAGTTGATGAGCTTGATTTGATGATGGTTTAGGTTAATTGATAATTGAGAATGGATAATTAAATTCTCTTCTTTGATGAAATATTAAGAGATATAAGAATATAAGTATTCAGAATTGGGGAATTGAAGGGATGAAAATGCGAAAACCATTGCCTATTCCCTATTCCCCACCCAAACCAAAAATTATAGTTAAATTCACTAACCCCAAAATCTATACATAGGAGTAAATAAAAATGACATTAGCCCAAGCACCCGTTACCCCAGAATTAAACTTTGAATGTGAAACTGGTAATTATCACACCTTCTGCCCCATTAGTTGTGTAGCGTGGTTATATCAAAAAATTGAGGATAGTTTTTTCCTCGTCATCGGTACAAAAACCTGTGGTTATTTCTTGCAAAATGCCATGGGAGTGATGATTTTTGCTGAACCTCGCTATGCTATGGCAGAGTTAGAAGAAGGGGATATTTCAGCGCAGCTTAATGATTATAACGAGTTGAGAAGACTTTGTGAACAAATTAAGCGCGATCGCAACCCATCCGTTATAGTGTGGATTGGTACTTGTACCACAGAAATCATCAAAATGGACTTAGAAGGTATCGCCCCCAAACTAGAAGCCGAAATCGGCATCCCCATCGTGGTTGCCCGTGCCAATGGCTTAGACTATGCCTTCACCCAAGGAGAAGACACCGTTTTAGCATCTATGGCGAATCGTTGCCCCAAAGAAGCAGAAGTTAACACAGAAGAAAAAGAAGAACGCAACGGCATCCAAAAACTATTAAACTTTGGTAAGAAAAAAGAAGACACCGCCACCGAAAGCGAATATAAACAACATCATCCTTTAGTATTATTTGGCTCATTACCAGATCCCGTTGTCACCAATTTAACCTTAGAATTGAAAAAACAAGGGGTCAAAATTGATGGATGGCTACCTGCCAAACGCTATACCGAATTACCCGTTATCGAGGAGGGTTATTATGTGGCAGGGGTTAATCCCTTCCTCAGTCGCACCGCCACCACCCTGATGCGTCGCCGTAAATGTAAACTCATTGGCGCCCCTTTCCCCATTGGGCCCGATGGCACTAGGGCATGGATTGAGAAAATTTGTTCTGTGCTTGGGGTTGAGACTCAGGGCTTGGACGAGAGAGAAGCCCAAATCTGGGAAAATTTACAAGATTATGTGGATTTAGTAAAAGGTAAATCAGTCTTTTTTATGGGTGATAATCTGTTAGAAGTATCCCTTGCCCGTTTCCTCACCCGATGCGGAATGAAAGTCCATGAAATTGGTATCCCCTACATGGATAAACGTTACCAAAAAGCCGAACTAGATTTCCTCGCTCAAACCTGTCGGGAGATGGGGGTTGATGTACCTACCATCGTAGAAAAACCTGATAACTATAATCAGTTACAACGAATTAATGAATTACAACCTGATTTAGTAATCACAGGTATGGCACACGCTAATCCTTTGGAAGCGAGAGGAATTAGTACAAAATGGTCAGTAGAATTCACTTTTGCTCAAATCCATGGTTTTACTAACGCCCGTGATATTTTAGAGTTGGTAACTCGTCCTTTACGTCGTAATAATAATCTGAAGGACTTAGGCTGGGATAAACTTGTTAAAAGTTAACCTGTAGGGTGGGCATTGCCCACCATTCGATTTTATCTTCTAAATCTCAATTCCTGTAACTTCGCCATTTAGCATTTTTAGTAGGTTAGTATTTGTTTTTTTGTTATCTTGAAATCAGATTATAGAAATGATTCTTCCGTCTTCGAAAGATTTTTAGGGAAACATATCTGAAACCAAGCCCCTTTAGTTGTGGGGTGATTTTGAGCGGAAATAGAACCGCCGTGGGCATTAATAATCTGTTTCACAATGCTCAAACCTAGTCCACTGCCCTCTCTCGATGTTCTTGCCCTAGATTTATCGCCACGGTAAAGTCTTTCAAAAATATGAGGTAAATCTTTAGGGTTAAAACCATTACCATTATCTATGACATCAATAGTTATTATTGGCTGATCTAGGTTTGATTCTGTGACATTAACAGTAATCTTGCCATTGGTACTCGTATGTTTAATGCTATTGTCAAATAAGTTTACAAAAACCTGAGTTAAGCAGTTTAAATCAGCGCCAATAATTAAATTTTCTAGTCCTTTATATTCTAAAGAAATTTGTTCTTTTTCTGCTAAAATTGCTAAAGATTGCCAAGAAGAAATAATTAATTGCTGTAAATCTAATTTTTGCCATTGTAAATTATCATAAGGATTTCCATCTAATTGAGCAATTTTCAACCAATTTTCTACAAGGTTAATGAGGCGGTTAATTTCTTGATAAATTTGCTCTGCCCAAATTTTATTATTGTTTTCATTATGCTTAATTAGTGTTTCGGCTAACAAAGACATAGATGTAAGGGGAGTTCTTAATTCATGACTCAAATCAGTGTAAGCCTGTTCTCTTTTTTGGGATAATTCCTTAATTATTTGTCTATTTTCAATAATTATAATTACTTGATCATCTTCTACAGGGAGGGCGATCGCCTTTAAAAAAATAGGTTCATAACTTTCAATATTATTATTAATATTTGCATCATCTAAAATGTAATTAGAAGTAGGGAAAAAACTCCATTTAATACTTAATTTATGACCTGTTTTCCTCGCCTGTTGAATTAATTGATCTAGTTCATAAGATCGAACTAATTCTAAAAAAAGTCTTGACTTTTCTGGATTCCATCGTTGAATAAAAAGTAATTTTTTAGCTTGTTTATTACATTCAATCAAATGATTGTCTGCATCTATTCTAAGATAGCCAAATGGAGCTTTATCAAGAATTTGTTTAAATAAATCTCGTTCATTGAGTAATAACGTATAATCTTCATTCAATAAATTAACAGTTCTTCTCACTTGACTAACTTTTGATAAAGACGGAATTTGTTCAAAGTGAGATAAGGAGTGGAGAACATTATTTAACTGCTTATCAACTTGACGTTGTTTCCAGAAAAAAAAACTTAATCCGATAACTAAACCAAACAGAAACTGGATCATGTAAATGATTAAGAATAAAGAAATAAATATATAGTAATCCTAAATCATTTATTGACAAAAATATGATGAGAGAAGTATCGAAGGTGGGAAATCCTTACGGTACTTGTATTAACTGAATTAAATCAAAAATTACCACAAAACTAACCTCTTCATCTAAGATATTTACGACTAATGAATATCTTATTTAAGGTCAAAATTGCCAACTTTCCCAACTCCTCGATAAAAAAAATTTATAATCCTTCAATGGCAGGATGATAAAAGAAAGCAAGAGAAACCACCGCATAGGTAGCCAAAAGTAAAGCCCCTTCTAACCAATTAGAATTACCATCAGAGCTAATAGAATTAGCAATTAATACTGATACCATAACCGCAACTAATTCAAAGGGATTAAAATTTAAATCCATAGGTTGCCCCATAAACCATCCAGCAATGACCAATACAGGAGCAACAAATAAAGCAATCTGTAAACTAGAACCGAGGGCAACGGATACAGATAAATCCATTTTATCCTTCATGGCAACCGTTACTGCCGTGGCGTGTTCTGCTGCATTACCAATAATAGGCAAAAAGATCACCCCTGTAAACAGAGTGGGTAATCCTAAATCTGCCGTAGCAACTTCCAAAGATTCTACCAACAACTCTGACTCGATCGCCACGCCCACTGTTACAATTAATAAAACTCCTATCCATAACCATAGATTAGGTTGATAGGCTTCTTCTCCTTCCTCCTCATTTTCAGCTATGCCCACATCATAAAGATAGGAATGGGTTTTCATAGAAAAAAGTAATGTGAGCAAATAAACGAGAATTAATACTATTGCCACTGCTACCGATAATTTTTGTAAGGTAATAGATTCTATTCCCGTAGAAGTATATTGCACCGCTGTAGGTAGTAAAATTGCAATGACAGCTAAATTCATCACCGAAGCATTTAAACGCGCAGTGGTGGGTTGAAAATTTTGTTCCTTGAAGCGTAGTCCGCCCAACAGCATAGAAAAACCCATTACCAATAGTAAGTTACCAATAATAGAACCTGTTAAAGTTGCTTTAACCACCGCTACCAATCCACTTTTGAGGGCAATAAAAGCCAAAATTAATTCCGTCGCATTACCAAAGGTAGCATTTAGTAATCCCCCTAAATTAGGGCCTACAACTACCGCAATTTCTTCGGTGGCTTCCCCCATAAAAGCCGCTAAGGGAATAATCGCTAAGGCTGCGGTGATAAAAATGAAGGTTTCTCCCCAATGGAGGAAATGACCAGCAATGGACATGGGTATAAAAATTAGGAGAGTACCGAATATCATATTTTTTTTATTCATGGCTTTATTCACTGTACTTTAGACTAATTTGAACTGTAAGAAGCTATGATCCTTATACAGCAAGAATTTTGACTATTCTTATCCGTTTAATGTAAAAAATATAAAACATACGTCATATAAGGGTTTCAGCGTTTAAAATTAGATTTAGTCTAAACTCAAGTTATTCAATTTACGTCTATGAAATGATAGTTTGTTTTTAGGAGAAAAGATCAAAAAGTTATTGTTCCTTTCATGTTTCCGTGATCCATGGCGAATGTACGGTAAAATATAGGTTTCAATAAAAAAGATCTTTGAAATTGCTATATTAATTATTAATGCCAACTTTAACTACTAAAGAAGCACAGCCAAATCAGTGATGAGAAGTGGTGGCAACTAAATTTAACGTAAACTATAAGAAAAAGTTAGGTAAACTAAAAATAAAATGTAATTGCAACAGTCAGATTAAATAAGATGAATCCTATTTTAGAGAAGATGTTATGGGGAATAGTGGGAGAAAAAATAGGTTCTTATCGTCTCGATAAATTCATTGGTGTCGGTGGCTTTGGGGGAGTTTTTCAAGCTAGTGAAATAGTGCGCAATACCCCCGTTAAAGAAGTTGCTATCAAAATTATTCCCGAAAGTAGTGATGAGCAATTACAAGAATTACTAACAGCCAGAGCATTAGAACATCCATACTTAATTCGTTCTTATAGTGTCGGTGAATGTGAATTTTTCAATACTGAAATGCTGTATTTAGCTATGGAATTGGCGAATGGTAGTTTAGATGAGAAAATTGCCATAGGCAAATTGACAACGAATACCGTCAAAGACATTACGATACAAGTAGCCAGTGGTTTAACATTTCTCCATGAAAATAGTCGAGTGCATCGTGACTTAAAACCAGCCAATATTCTCTCAGTGAATCAACAATGGAAGTTGTCGGATTTTGGGCTAATTCGTCAGTTAAATAATAACAGTTATACTCAAACTATCAACACCTCAGGTACTATAATTTACATGCCTCCCGAAGCCTTCGATGGTGAAATTTCTTCTGCTTGGGATATGTGGTCATTGGGTATTATGTTAGTGGAAATGCTCACGGGTCAATTACCCTATAATTTTGATAATAACAATCGGCTTTGTTGTATGAATAAAAAAATAGATAGCTATATCGTTAATGAAAAAGAATGTAACTTATTCTTCATTAACGATATAGCTATCTGGTTTTGAAGTTTGTATCATAATATTAAGTAACAAACATTTGACGAACAATTCTACCGCTTGATTATCAAAATCTCTGCTACTTAGTTTACCTGTAAATATGGTTTTTAATCGAAACATGGTAGTCTCACATATGGAGCGTCTGTGATAACCACTTTCTTGCTTCCATTCTTGTCTACCGATTTCTTGGATTCTATCTATATTTTCATTTCTTTGGCATTCATCCTCCCACTTTCGAGCATTTTTCTGAGGTGGAATAATGGCAAGTGCACCTTTGGCTTCAATGGTTTGGTAACACTTTCTTTTGTCATAAGCCCCATCGGCAGATACTTGTTCAATATCACCATCAATGATTTCTAATAAACTTTCGAGTATATCGCCATCATGACAATCATTGGTACTTACTTCGGCTACTAAAATTTCTCCTGTTTCCTCGTCTATGGCTAAGTGTAGTTTTTGCCATGTTCTTCTTTTGCTAATGCCATGTTGTCTGGTTTTCCATTCTCCCTCTCCATAGACTTTTACTCCTGTGGAATCTACTACCACATGACGACCTTTTGATGTTTTGTTGACTGGTAATACTACCTCTAGTTTTCTGGCTCGACGAGAAACGGTACTATGGTCTGGTACTGGTAAATCTATATTCATCAGGGAAAATAAGGATTCTATAAATCCCTGTGTTTGTCTTCCTGGTAGATTAAACAGTGATTTAACCATCAAAAAAGTTAATATGGCTTGGGATGAGAAATAATTACTAGCACCTTTTTTTCCTGATTTTTCTCTGAGTATCCAGTTTGATATTGCTGCTTCACTAATCCAGAATGTTAAACTTCCCCTATTTTTTTAACCTTGGTTATACTCTGACCAATTTTTCAGACGATATTTTTGTTTCATAGTATTATCGGGATTTAAGACATTCTTTATATACAACCAACCTTTTTTCCTACTCATTCATGCAACAAAGCCTTGATAAACTATAAATGTTGCATTGGTAAGAAGTTAGACAAATGAGTAAAAAGTCAATATAAAAGCAATAAAACTTAATAAATAGCTGGAAACCTTATTAAGGCTAGTATTTAATAGTCTTTACTTTCTCTGACTTTTAATGACTAAAAAAATTAATCGAGATCATGCCAAGAAGCAACATCATCCTTTGATGGAAAATGATGCTATTGTCTCACATTTATCTGAACTTTTAACCCCCTCTATTTTTGCTCAAGAAGGTTTATTTCGTAATTTGGCAATGAGAAATCGCATTCTTAATTTATCGTTAATGACGGCAGCAATCTTGACTCTGTTATGGCGAAATGTTCCCAGTGTCAATGAGTTAACGAGGATTTTGAATCGGGAAGGTTTTTTGTGGGTAAATGCCACACTTGAGTTTAGACTAAATCTAATTTTAAACGCTGAAACCCTTATATGACCTATGTTTTATATTTTTTATATTAAACGGATAAGAATAGTAAAAATCCTGCTGTACAAGGATCATAGCTTCTTATAGTTTAAATTAGTCTAAAGTACAGGCCACAAAAGTCAGTCAAAAAGCACTTTCAGAGAGATTTTTAACTTTTCCATCCATTTTATTTGAACAAGTATTCAAAGAATTATTACCAAAATTAAAGGAAAGATGGGTCATGAGAACAAATCGTCCACTTCCTGATAGTGTCTGTTTTTCTCTGAGAAAATTTAATCATATTTGGATTATTGATGGCTCAACATTAGAAGCATTGTTTAGAAAATTAGAGAGTTTAAAAGATATTCCTACAGGAAAATTAGCGGGGAAAATGGCAGTAGTGATGGATTTAGCAACGAGACTACCTGTAGAAATTTGGGTAGAAGAAAATCCAAGTATTTCTGATGTTAAATTTGAGGAAAATATCATTAATTTAGTTAAAAGTAAAACTCTTTTATTGTTGGATAGAGGATTTTATCATTTTCTATTTTGGCAAGAATTAATAGAGAGAAAGATTGATTTTATAACCAGAATGAAGAAAGGAGCATCGATAAAAATATTGAAAAGATTTACAAATAGTCACGATTTAAGAGATAGTCTAATAAATATAGGTTGTGGCAAAAACGGAACGGCAATTGTTAGATTACGCTTGATTGAAATTAGGTCAAAAAATAAATGGCATTCTTACTTAACATCAGTAACAAATCCTGATATATTACCGCCCCATGTGGTAGCGAATTTATATGGTAAACGTTGGCGAATAGAGGAAGCATTTAATACAGTAAAAAGATTATTAGGATTGAGTTATTTATGGACAGGTTCCCTGAATGGAATTAAGTTACAAATATGGGGAACTTGGCTATTTTACGGAGTATTAATAGACTTAGGAGATGGGGTAGCAGAAGAGTTATCATTACCATTTGATTCAATATCATTAGAGATGATATATAGAGGATTATATCATTTTATAGTTGCCTATAACAAAGGAGAGGCAAAAGACCTAATTAAATATTTTTCAGTACCAGAAAATAGAGATTTAGGAATTGTCAAAAGACAAAGAAAACCGAGGCAAAAATTAATTATTGCACCATTTCCAGATGAGATAAAAAATCGAACAAACTTTTTCTTTGAAAACCCCTTGACACCTTGCTTTTAACCTTAACTTCTAACCAATGTAAATGTTGGGATTCTTTTCTTTAAATTCAGGAGACTATAAAAACTCTTGTCTCAATTCTTGATAATTTAGTAAATTTTGACATTTATAGGCGATCGCTTCTTCGCTTTCTGCTTCTCTGTTCAAAAAAAGTCTGTAGCCCCATCGGACTGAATCTCTTGATAATTTATTATTTTCAGACATATTCTATTGTTGTTAAATTCCAACTGCGACTACATTTTACCCCTCTTTTGTCAGTCTCCGATAATCTTTGAAATTGCTAAACTCTAAAAGTCTTTCTCTATATGCGATCGCCCGATTATTTGTTACTTTAAAATAAAAGATGACTCAAAATTAAGAAAAGTAAATTGTAGTATATGTAATCTTTTGCTTATAAGGAGTTATGAAATTAATTAATAGTAAGAAAAAATGGAAAGTGACAAAAGAGGGATATAATTAAAAGAATAGGAGAATTTATTATTGATACATCTAGGGAGAATATTCCCTTATTAACTCCAGTATTAAAAGAGTTACAAAAAAACAACTCTTCTTCTCCCCGAAAACAACCTTATCCCAATCATGAAAGATGTATTCATCTTTTTGGAATAGTATCAGCAAAACAACGCCAATTAATTAGGCAAGAGTGTTTGCTAGCCAAAGTGACTGTTACTTTTGGAAATTAAAATTTGGCTCAAAATTGTAATAATTTCATTACTCTCTCACTAACATAGTACGATATACAGGTTCTCCTTTATTGAGGGTGGCAATTTCCCTTTCTGTCATCACACCAATGGGGTTTTCTGTAAGCCAGATTTCTGATTGTAGTGGATTAAAACTAGGATGGGCTAAGAAGCGATCGCACATTTCCTCGGCTACTTCTTTTATATCAGATTGCAAGAAAATTTGACTACCAGATTTTAAAAACTTTGCTAAAGTAGCCACCGTTTCAGGTTGAATAACCCTTCTTTTGTGGTGTTTTTTCTTGAACCAAGGATCTGGAAATTGTACCATTACCAACTCAATTTTATCAGCGGGTAAAGAGTTTAAAATATCTTCCAAAGAAGTATTAATATTGCCAAAAAGATAATGTAAATTAGTTAAATTTTCTTCATCACGTAATTGATTCGCTTCTATTACCAAAGGCTCTCGAATTTCAAAGCCTAAAAAATTTATATCAGGATTTTGGGGAGCCATTTCCAACAAAAAACGCCCCCTAGCACAACCAATGTCAAGATGAAGGGGAAGAGATAGATTAGAATATATTTGACTCCAATCGGGCAAAGAAAGAGATTGTTGATACTTACTACTTAATGGGTTAACGTGTTGACGAACTCTTACTCTAGCCACCGTGATATAATCCTCCTATGATTTCTCATGCCATGAATATTCGTTTTGCCGTTGCCTCTGATTTACATATAGCCCTACCAGAAACCATCGAAAACAAACCGAATCGTTTTCATTTGACCCAATTTAGCATACCAGCCTTTGACACTGTCTTAGCACATTTAAACAATCTTGATCTCGATTTTTTGCTTTTACCAGGGGATTTAACCCAAGATGGTGAACCTGAAAATCACCGCTGGTTACAGGAAAAACTCGCTTCTTTGCCTTATCCTGTTTATGTAATTCCTGGTAATCATGACATTCCCAGCTTAAAGGGTAATGAGAAACAAATTCCCTGTGATAAATTTCCCTACTTTTATCAAGATTGTGGTTATCAAAATTATACCGAAACCCTTGATTATACTTGTGAAATTGCCCCAAATCTTCAGTTAGTCGCCCTCAATTCCAACCATTTTGATGAAAATGGACAACAACAGGGGTTGTTAAAACCTTCTCAATTGAAGTGGTTAGAAGAAACCCTTGAGAAGTTAGGGAATAAATTAGTCCTATTGATGGTACATCATAACGTCATCGAACATTTACCCCAACAATGGAGACATCCCCTTGGGCGTAGATATATGTTAGATAATCCCTTGGAGTTGTTAGAAATTTTAGATAGGTATAGTGTCAAGTTGATTTTTACAGGACATCTACACATCCAAGATATTAGTCAATATAAGGGCATTTACGAAGTCACTACGGGGTCTTTAATTACCTATCCGAGTCCGTACCGCATCATCGAATTAAACCGCCATCATGGGGGAATAAATACCGTTAAAATCAATAGTCATCAAGTAACCGATTTACCAGAAAAAGAAAAATATGACCAATTTTGTCGGGAGTGGATGGGCGATCGCTCTTTCCCCTTTATAATGAAACTATTAACCTCCCCCCCCCTTAACCTCGAAGAAAAACAAGCCAGTGAATATGCCCCCCCCATGAGATATTTTTGGGCAGACATCGCCAAAGGAGATAGTGAGTTAAACTATCCTCAATTACCCCCAGAAATCAATCAACACTTTCAACGCTTTGGGGTAGATATGATAGACGGCAAACCCCAGTTTATTGATAACAATACCACCATTCAAATTGAGAATTGAAAATTAGATCAAAGTCTCCTGTTCTTCTTTTTTAAGGGGGAGATGTCTTTAGGCAGAGAGGTTATGGCTATTAAGTGAGTTAAATAAAGTCAAAAAGAATCCGCCCCTACGCTGTAAGAGCGGGTTATGGTGTGAGGAGTGAGCGAAAATTGCTTTTCACCCAACTTCATTGTAACTTATCCTTAAAGATAGTTGTACAGATTGATAAGGTAAAAGCTAGAAGAATTGTAAAATTATAGAAATAATTAAGGGTTAAGGACTAATTATTTGTTATGGTAAAATCTGATAGTAATCAAAAAGCACATTGTTTAAGTAAGGAATAAAATAAGATGTCAGAAGTGACAGAAGTAAAAGAAGCAGATTTTAAAGCAGAAGTTTTAGATAGTGAACTACCTGTTTTAGTAGATTTTTGGGCTCCATGGTGTGGCCCATGTCGTATGGTTGCCCCCGTGGTAGAAGAAATTGCTCAACAATACGAAGGTAAAGTTAAAGTAGTTAAATTAAATACTGATGAAAATCCACAAATTGCCAGTCAATATGGTATTCGTAGTATTCCTACTTTAATGGTTTTTAAAGGTGGTCAAAAACAAGATATGTTAGTTGGTGCTGTACCTAAAACCAGTTTGGCAAAGACTCTCGAGCAACATATCTAACTTGTTATGTTCACCTAATGCTCGTCCCACTGTATTATAATAGTGGGATATTTTTTTTGTTTTCAAGAGGTTTATATTTTGTCTAATAAGTCAGATTTAGATTTATTTTATCGTTCTCGACACATTGAAAAGTTACTCAAAGAATTACCTCCCTATGACCATAATAAATGGCTAAAAAAATCTTTAAAATCTTTAGCTAAACTGGTAAAAAGAGAAAAAATTGATCGTTTGGAATGGAAAATTTTAAGTGCTACTTTAAAGGATTTGGAAAAAGGTTTTCGTCTTTTTTCTAACTATAGAGATACCAGAAAAATTACTATTTTTGGTTCTGCTAGAACTTCCCCCAATACCCCTGAATATGATCTTGCCTCAGATTTTGCCAAGAAAGTCTCTGAAGAAGGTTTCATGGTGCTTACGGGGGCTGGTGGTGGCATTATGGAAGCAGGTAATAAAGGTGCTGGAACGGATAATTCTTTTGGTTTAAATGTTAAGTTACCCTTTGAACAAAGTGCCAATGATTATATAGAAAATGACCATAAATTAATTAATTTTAAATACTTTTTTACTCGTAAGTTATTCTTTTTAAAAGAAACAGATGCGATCGCACTTTTCCCTGGGGGGTTTGGTACTCAAGATGAAGCATTTGAAACCCTAACCCTTTGTCAGACGGGTAGACAACCCCCCATTCCCCTAATTTTGATCGATAAACCAGGAGGAAACTATTGGCAAAATTGGCAAAAATATATCCTCGAAAATCTGCTACTAGAAGGATATATTAACCCCGAAGACAAAGAAATATATACCATTACCGATAACGTTGAAACCGCCTACGAAGTTATCAGTCAATTTTATCGAATTTATCACTCTAGTTTGTATCGCAAAGACTTTTTTGTGATGAGGTTAAATACTGAATTAAAAGATGAGCAAATCGAAATTTTAAATGATAAATTTAGCGATATTTTAACCCAAGGAAACATTACAAAAATAGAATCTACTGATTCCCAAAGTAGTGGCACCGTTGACGACTTACCAAGCATTGGCTTTTATTTCAATGAAAGAAAATTTAGTCGCATTTATCAAATGATTAACGTGATTAATAGTTTTGAATTAGATACCGTTGCCTGTCATCAACCATATATTAGATAATTGATAACGGAGAATGGATAATTGATAATTAAATTTATTTTTAGCTAAAATACATCATTCCATGTTGCTTAATAAGACAAAATATAATGGAATTACAATAAGAATTTAATAATTAAACTGTCATCACCTATTCTCCATTCCTAGCTTTCGCAACTTCACTTTTTCATCAACCTCTATTTATTAACCCCATCAAAAATTAACGGTGAAATCTAAACAGAAACACATTCAACAAACCAAACTCTCCAACGGTATTACCCTAGTAGTAATTGAAAATCCTACCACCGAAATCATTGCAGGGAGAATATTTTGCCGTAACGCAGGAAGCCGTTGGGAATCTCCTCAAACCGCAGGTATTTTCCATCTCCTAGCCAGTGTCATGGCAAAAGGTACCAGAAATTTATCATCCCTGGAAATTGCCGAAAAAGTAGAAACCATAGGTGCAGCCCTTGGCACAGATACTTCTAGCGATTATTTTTTAACCAGCATCAAAACTGTTACCGATGATTTTGAGCCAATTTTAGAGATTGCAGCGGAGATGTTACGTTATCCTTCTTTCCCAGAGCAAGAGTTAGAACTAGAAAAGAGTATCACCCTACAGAATATTCTCTCTCAAAAAGAACAACCTTTTAACCTAGCTTTTAGTCAATTAAGAGAGATGATGTATGCACAACATCCCTATGGTTTTTCTATCCTTGGCACAGAAGAGAGTGTGAGTAGTTTAACGGTGGAAGATTTGAAGCGGTGCCATCAAAAACACTTTCGTCCCGATAACGTTGTTATTAGTCTAGCTGGAAAAATTGATCTTGAACAGGCTACTTTGATGGTAAACAAGATATTTGGTGATTGGGAAAATCCTGATGATGCCATGGAGTCTTTAATATCTACTCAAATAGAAGCTAAATCTGCTTATAAAAAAATTGACCAACAAACCCAACAGTCCATTATCATGATGGGTTATATTACCCCTAGTATGGATAGCAAAGATTACCCTGTTTTAAAGTTGATTAGCACCTATTTGGGCAATGGTTTGTCTAGTCGTCTATTTGTGGAGTTGAGGGAAAAAAGAGGATTGGCTTATGATGTTTCGGCTTTTTATCCTACTCGTTTAGACAAATCGCAGTTTGTTGTCTATATGGGTACAGCACCTGCTAATGCAGAAATTGGGGCGGAAGGTTTACAAGCGGAGATAAGACGTTTAAGGGAAGTAACCCTAAGCGCTGAGGAGTTACAAACTGCAAAGAATAAGTTATTGGGTCAATATGCCCTTGGGAAACAGACTAATTCGGAGTTTGCCCAAATTTTTGGTTGGTATGAAACCCTTGGGGTGGGTATTGACTATGATCGCACTTTCCAAGACAATATCAATGACATTACAGTGGCACAAATTCGGGACGTCGCCAATAAGTATTTACGGGATGAATTTCTTTGTACTTCTATGGTAGGACCAAATTAATTGATCATGGGAAGAGAGAAAATGTATGTAAAATGTTGACACAGCTTTTCTTCCAAACAATAGTGTTGTTCAGTTAATAAATTATTGCTGTCATAATCATATTTTTAATAATGTGGTAACGAGATTTAGATCTTTACTCTTCAAAATAATGATAAAATACCCAAAAAAAACCAGTATAAGGTTAAGGTTACACAAAAATGAACTACAAAGACTTTAGCAAAAGACGAAGCTCTTTGATACTTGCCCTACTTACATTGCTCATCCCTTTTGTGGCCATTAATCTTTCCATAGAAAGACCTGTACAAATAGCGCCAGGACAGTTCAACTTTATCAGAGGGTTTTTCCCATCAAATCCACTCCTTACCCTATCTAGTATCATCGGTTCGTTGTTTGTCACTCGAACCGCTTTTCCAAAAACTACCCAAAAGATTGTCAATACCTTATCTTCCCCTAGGGCTTTGAAGATTTCGCTGATTATCAGCTTTGTTTTTACCACATTAGCTGGAACAGGTTTTTTTCATGCTTTGGCGGCGGCTACTGTTCGTGATGAAAATGAAGCTGGTTCATGGTTCGAGGCCATCAACACAGTGTTACAGGGGGCAGGATTGATTATTCAGAGCTTTCTTACCTATAGTTTATATATTCTCACTCAGGAACAGACAAGACAATCGATAAATCAAAGTGCGGCGGCAGCGGCGGCAAATACTCAAAGTTTTAGTGTTAAGTTAATTGAAACGATTATTACGGCTGATGGAGTAATGGATCCCCGTAAAGGTAAAATAAATGCTATTCGAGGGCTTCTTTTTTCCACCATAAATGGGATTCGCATGGGAAGTAGTAATGATTTACATACGGTGTTTGTACAACTATTGGAAAATAATCTTACATCTCCCATTTTGTTGATTTCCCAGTCTAATTCCATCAACACTGATCAAAAAGGTAATCCTGTTTGTTGTCGTTGTGCAGATCCTCTTAGTTCAAGTATTGTTCAGGTTGTGGATTTGGGAGATAAGAAAATTGTTCAGAAGTTGGAAGGTTCTATTCTGGATGGACTGATGCTTGATGGATTCGATTTTTGGGGAGCTATTATAAATAAGTTTTCTATGCGTAATACAAGCTTAGTAGAAGTCTTTTTGATACGTAGTACTTTTATTGATGTGGACTTTAGAGGAGCAAACCTTTCGGGGGCTATTATCACCCCGAGCAAACGAGACAGGTTTTTGGCTGAGGAGTTTGGACTTCAACAATTGCCCGATGAAGAAATTATGCCCCAATTTGTGGGAAAGTGTCAGTTTGAAGGGGCGACGATGGATTTAGGTTTGTATGAGTTACTCAAAAATAGTCTTGGAGAAAATGCTAGTAAGGCTCTTGAAGGGGTTGTGATCAACGAGAGACTGTTAGCTGATAAATGAACACAAATATGATTTTGTTTTCGTTTTTATTGATACGCTCACAACCACATTCTGGACATTTCATCTTTTTTATCTTACAAGTATCCTTATAAATGTTCGATCGCCCTTATTATGTACAATGATGTAGAAATGCTATCAGGCATAACCTGTCATTTCGTGACCACAGATTATTCAGATTAAGTTTTGCTTCGGCGTTATTGAACAGGTTAGAATCGGAATAATATAGCCAACTGATGGGAGAAAAAGCAATGGAAGAATTACTAGAACTCAAGACGTTGTTAACCCAAGGAAATATCTCTGATGCTTTGTTGTTGGTGGAGGAAATGACAGAGATGAGTAAGGATGACAAGATTAACAAAATTTATAGCTATGGAGTTATTCTTCTACTGCATTTAATTAAACAACAAGCAGAAAAGCGGACAACTCGCTCGTGGAATATTTCGATTCGTAATGCGGTTCGTCAGATAAATCGCACCAATAAACGACGCAAGGCAAATGGCTATTATTTGACTAGCTCTGAATTAAAAAATACTCTCTTAGAGGCTTATGATTCTGCATTAGATGGGGCTTCTCTCGAGGCATTTGAAGGGCGTTATTCTAGTGCGAAATTAGCTAAGATGATTGATTATGATCAGCTTATAGCCGATGCTTTAGATTTAATTACACAAGATTTAAACTAAGGATTTTTGCTTAAAAATCAAAGTGCGATCGCATACTATCACTTCTTGATCGCCCCTATTCTGTGTAATAGGGTGAACATTGTCCACCCAAAAAACCTTATTTATTCTTCTTCACTTTACCCACTAAACCCAAAGTCCCAAAGCCGATTAAACCGAACAATAATGATGGTTCGGGGGTGGTGGTAGAATTCGATGATACATCGTAAAATATCGTGCCATTCCATATACGAGGAGAAAAAGCAGAACTGCTAAAAGGAGTATTGTTAGCACTACCGAGAAGGAGTGTTAAGTCACCATTTTGATAGCCACAATTACCCACAAAAGTATATGAAGTTGAACAAGTGCCATCAGTATAGGAATGTATTACGGTAGAAGGCATTTTTAAAGCAATACCATAAAGGGTATTAGCCTCCAAAGTAATGTTATTATTTAATGTCACAGGACTAGAATTATTTACTCCCAGAGGAGTAATAGTTCCATTGCTAGCCAAAGTCCAACCAGTAGAACTGGTTTCAAAGCCTTGTGCTGTACCTGAACGGGTGTAAACCTCAAACCCTGAAGTTGCAGTAGAAGTTTCCTCCGTATTAGTATCAAAACCCGTGATAGTAATGGGATTTGCTCCTACAGATAGATTAAAGTAAACAGCACCACCAGGATCTCCGTTGTTGTTTCTATTAAATAAAGTGGTCAAACTAGCACCATTCGCACTATCCATGACACCGAAAACAGAAAGGGTCGCCAATAACCCAGTACCGACTGCTAAAGCCTTATATTTGTAGGGGGGGGGGAAGAAATACGCACTTCTTTTTTAGTCACTTTTTTAGGATTCTTATTAAATCAAATCAATAAATTAATTGTAGATTAAATTGTTCTTTTGAGCTTATTTTTTTATTAAGTTTTATAACTTAATCAGTATATAGCAATTATCCTGGTTACGGGGTACAAAATGATCCCCCTAAATCCCCCTTAATAAGGGGGACTTGGAAAATCATAAATGTATCTCATAATTATAAAAAACGCTATATTTACTGAATTTATAATTATTATTAAATATTTTCGGTACGATCATTCTTTTTTATAATTACTATCTTGCTTCCATTTTCTAGGATTATTAACAATGTATTCCCGAATGCTATTTAATGAATGTTCATCACGAATAATATGTTCATAAAATCGAGATTGCCACTTAAAACCATCATAATTATTTAATTTAAGTGAGTAGGCATAATTAAATCGATTTAGGCAAGGGGTTTAAACCCCTTGTTCATAAGAGTCTTAATAAAATAAGAGCTATAATTAATTTCGCCAACCTACTTACTCCATCTTGTTACTGCTGATTTATAACTTCTAATAATTGAACTTAAAGAACCTTTTTTTGGTGATAAATCAGACATTATTTTGGATAAATCATCTTCATTATTTGCCACAGATAGGGACGTTTCATGAAACATCCCTACATTTTCGGTCATTGATTTATTAATAATAATGATGCCATGAACATGATTAGGCATAACAACAAAACTATCAATTTCTACAGAATCACAATGGTCAGGAATTTCTAACCAAAATTGTTTCGCTATTTTGCCCAGCTTAGAAAGATTTACTTTTTGATTTTCAATATTGCCAAAATAACATATTTTTTCATGGGTACAAATTGTCACAAAATAATAACCATTTGATCGATAATCATAATTTTTTAAACGGATAGATTTTCGATTATTATTCATAACCATTGATTTTAATGTGATTAAGACAACGTGGGAACGTTCAAAAATAACGTAGGGACGTTCCATGGAACGTCCCCAGCAATATTATGTAATATTCACAAAAAATAGAATATCAGATGTGATTAATCAATACCTTCAATGCGATCTTCCGCTTCTTGGTATAACTGTTGCAACTTCTCGATGTTCTCGTCCGAGGTTTCCCAGTAGCCACGTCCGTTAACTTCCAATAAGGTACTAACCATACGACGGAAAGAGTTGGGGTTTAAATCCATCAAACGTTTACACATCTCCTCATCTTGGATAAAGGTAGTGTTAGTGTCTTCATATACCCAGTTATCCACAGCATCAGCGGTGGCACTCCAGCCCATGGTATTTACAAGACGTTTGGACAATTCCCTTACCCCTTCATAACCGTGGGATAACATCCCTTCGTACCATTTGGGATTTAATAATTTGGTACGGGCATCTAGACGCACAGTTTCCGAGAGAGTACGCACTTGGGCGTTAGCGGTGGTGGTATCTGCAATGTAAGCAGAGGGTTTTTTACCATCATCACGCAAGGATGCAACTACCTTGGTAGGATCAGAATCGAAGTAGTGGGATACATCCGTTAAGCTAATCTCGGAGGAGTCTAGGTTTTGGAAAGTGGCATCAGCAGTTTTCAAGGATTTCTCAAAAATGTCTCTGCCTTCATCCATTACCCCAGGATTGTCAGAGTTGAAAGCGAAGGATTTACGGTTTAAGTACATATCTCGCAATTCTTGCTCTTCTTCCCAGCTGCTGTTTTCTACCGCTAAGTTAACGTTAGAGGAGTATGAACCAGAAGCGTTGGAAAATACACGGGTTGCCGCCTGACGGAGGTTAATACCCATTTCCTCTGCTTGATCTAAGGCGTGTTTGCGCACAAAGTTCATCTCAACAGGTTCGTCGGCTTCCGCGGCTTTTTTCACCGCTTGATCTAATAAATTCATTTGGTTGATGAATAGATCACGGAATACCCCAGAACAGTTTACCACTACGTCAATGCGGGGTCTGCCTAATTCTTCTAAAGGAATTAATTCGAGTTTGTTTACCCGTCCTAAAGCATCAGGTACAGGTTTCACCCCAATCATCCACATGATTTGAGCGAGGGATTCTCCATAGGTTTTGATGTTGTCCGTTCCCCATAATACACAGGCGATGGTTTCAGGATATTTACCGCCGTTATCGATCTTTTGACGCTCTAGGAGTCTGTCCACCACGATTTTAGCTGATTGTACAGCGGCTAGGGTGGGGATTTTTTGAGGATCGAGGGCGTGAATGTTTTTCCCTGTGGGTAATACATTGGGATTACGGATGGGATCTCCCCCAGGCCCGGGTAATACATATTCCCCCTCAAGGGCTTTGAGTAAACCGCCTAATTCGTTGTCGGCACAAACTTGCTCAAGGCAGAATTCGAGGAATTCAAATAGGGGTTTGATGGCTTTTTCGTCCACGTTGGTGTAACCAAATTCATGGAGTTTGGCAACCCAAGGCTCTTTTTTGCCCATGTTGAAGAAGTTGAGTTTGGACACAAGGGAAACTCTGCCTTCGGCGTTGATTTGCTCTTCTACTAAGGCTCTCACGGCTGCTCTGGTGGCTTCGGTGATGTGTTGTAATAGTTCTACGTCGGCAAGTACACCCCTATCGGCGTTACGATAAATTTCTTCCATGTTACGCCCGATGCTTCTGGCGATGATGGTGGGTAAACTCCAGATACCGTCGTCTTCACGATCTAAGCTACCGATATTTACCAAAGTGGCGATCGCCTCTTCAGCGGTAGGAGGTTTACCAATGACGTGTAACCCACAGGGTAAAAGACGAGATTCTATTTCCATCAACTTGCGATATACCGCCCCAACGATGGTGTCTCTTTGCTCTTCGGTGAGGGTGCTAGAGTCGAATAATTGAGGCTCTTGTCCTTCCGGGGTAGCAATTTCGGGAATATCTTTATCAAGGTTACAGATACGGGCTTGATCTACAATGGTATTAACGATTTGCACCGCACGACCACCTTCTTTTAAGCCTTGGTAAGAACCAATTAACTCACTTAATTCTTCCAAACCTTTATATAATCCAGCATTTTCGGCGGGAGGGGTTAGGTAGGAAATGGTATTAGCATAACTACGACGTTTGGCGATGGTTGCCTCACTGGGGTTATTGGCTGCGTAGTAATAGATGTTAGGAATATTACCGATGAGGCTATCGGGGTAACAATCCCCAGACATCCCCATCTGTTTACCAGGCATGAATTCCAATGAGCCATGGGTTCCGAAATGGAGTACCGCATCGACACCCCACACTTTTTCGAGGTAGGTATAGTAAGCCGCAAAACCATGGTGGGGGGAAGCAGAGCGAGAGAATAAGAGTCTCATGGGATCTCCTTCATAACCGAAGGTAGGCTGTACCCCAATAAACACGTTACCGAAGTGCTTACCGTAAATCAAGAGATTTTGTCCATCACTGTTGAGGTTTCCTGGAGGTGGGCCCCAGTTTTCTTCTAGTTTTTGAGAGTAGGGAGTCAAACGCTCGTATTCTTCTACGCTCATACGGTAGGCAACATTCAACTCAGGGCTGGAATATTGTGCCTGAGCATCATGGATCACCATTTCCATCAACTCTTTGGCAGTTTCAGGTACGTCTTGGATGTCGTAGCCGTTGTGTTGCATCCCCTTCAAGACTTCATGGATGGAGCCGAATACGTCTAAATAAGCGGCGGTACCCACATTTCCTTTATCGGGGGGGAAACTGAAGACGGTAATGGCAAGTTTTTTGTCTAATTTGGGCTTTTTACGGAGGTTAGTCCATTTTAAAGCCCTGGAGGCGATCGCCTCTACCCTATCCTGTAAAGTAATAGAGCGTCCAGTATTACCATCTCTACCAGAAAGAATAATAGGCTCAATAGCACCATCCAACTCAGGAATAGCAATTTGCAGAGCCACTTGGATGGGGTGTAAACCGAGATCACTTTCTTCCCATTCTTCGGTGGTTTGGAATACGAGGGGTAAAGCCACCATGTAAGGACGATTGAGACGCTTGAGCGAATCTACCGCCTTGGGATGATCCTGTCTAGCAGGGCCTCCCACAAGGGCAAAACCAGTTAAGGAAACCACCGCATCAACGATGGGTAAAGGCTCAACCCCTTGGACTGGCTTATCCCAAAAATACTCATTTACAGGCTTAGAAAAATCTAAACCACCAGCAAAAACGGGAATTACCCTTGCACCACGATATTCAAACTCCTGTAACATCGCCACATAGTGGGCATCATCTCCAGTTACTAAGTGAGTCCGTTGTAATACTAACCCAACGGTAGGGGCGAGAGGATCTTTTAAATCATCACTAATATCATCACGACTGTTATACCAGTTTAGATACCCTTTGATGTCCTCAAACATCTTCGGAGCAAGGGGATGCCATATACCCATATCAGGATAAACGATAGGCTCGGCATACTCAGCGTTACGGTTGAGTAAAGATTTTTCCCCAGTGAAGACATATTTGTCAGCCAACATCAAGAAGAAGTTTTCGAGGTTGTCAGCAGAACCACCCAACCAATACTGGAAACTTAACATAAAGTTACGAGCATCTTGAGCTTTTTCCACGGGCAAATATTTTAATACCGTGGGAAGGGTGCGTAAAAGTTTGAGCATAGCATCTTCAAAACCAGCCCCCGACTTTTGCTTACGCTTCTTCATAAAGTCGCCGATGACGCTCTTACTTTGTCCTAGTTGCGCCATGCTGAAGCTACCCATTTTATTTAGGCGCATTACTTCGGGCATGGAGGGAAAGACTACTGCCGCATCTAGGGTGTCACGGTGGGGAGTCACAGCTTCCACCACTTTTTGAGCCAATTCTTCGATAAAAATTAAAGATGCAATGAAAATATTTGCTTCTGAGACATCTTTTTTGAACTCTTCATAGTTTTCAGGGCTTCTCAATTCTTCGATGAGATAACCACTAATTTCAATGGCAAGATTGGGGTTATGGGCATTAATCGATTTGATGGCCGCAGAAATAGAACTTTGATACTGAGGTTCTAAAACAACATA
This sequence comes from Cyanobacterium sp. IPPAS B-1200, assembly GCF_001747005.2. NCBI lineage: Bacteria > Bacillati > Cyanobacteriota > Cyanophyceae > Chroococcales > Geminocystaceae > Cyanobacterium > Cyanobacterium sp. IPPAS B-1200. The sequence continues at coordinate 2,335,055 of NZ_CP182899.1, read as the reverse complement.
AACCACCTTCATTAAAGCACGATCTCCTAGGTTTTCTGGTGCTATGTGTCTGATGGCGGATTTTACGTTTGTAAACATTAATGTTTTTTCTCCTATTTAGGTGAATTTAAACGGGATATGTTAAGAATTATTACAGAGCTTAATATACGCTCTTTATTGTTTGTACCACGAAAATAAGCTCTTTTACCTATATTTTTGGGAATCTTTACGGTAATCCGTAGTATTTTGTTACAAATTGTTACAAGTATGCGGTTTTTGAGAATGAAAATTAAGAAATCAAGGGAAAACCATGGTTTTTCCATAAAAATCAAGTTGTGAAGCAAGGATAATATTCTCGGTTTTTCACCTTCCCTAGACCATTTTTTCGGTAACTTCTAATTGATGAGGTGATTCTGGGGAGAAGTCTAAAATATGGTACAGTCAATACAAATTTAAGAAAACGTTTTTATATTAATTTGCCTTTTTGTTTATCAATAATTTCGATTATTGTCATGGAATTAGGTAATTTTTGATTGAGCTAAAGTTGCAGATAAGAAAAATTCAAGGTGATGACAGAATTTCTGGTTAGATATGTATGGTTAGTACCTTTTTATAGTTTACTTGGGGCATTATTTACCCTTCCTTGGGCTTTAGGGTTTGTGCGTCGCACAGGGCCACGACCGGCGGCTTATATAAATATTTTGATGACTTTACTATCATTTATTCATGGTAGTGTGGCTTTTAATTATGTTTTAAACCATGATTCTTTTAATTTAAATTTTCCTTGGTTTACCATCGCTGATTTAGATTTATCTTTTGCGGTGGAAGTCTCTCAGATTAGCATGACTGCCCTGAGTTTGGTTACATTAATCAGCTTATTGGCACAGGTATTTGCGATCGGTTATATGGAGAAAGATTGGTCTTTGGCTAGATTTTTCGGTATCATGAGTTTCTTTGAGGCAGCTATCGGCGGTATAGCCCTAAGTGATTCTTTACTCCTTAGCTATGGCTTATTAGAACTATTAACCCTTTCTACCTATTTATTAGTGGGTTTTTGGTATGCTCAACCCCTCGTCGTTACAGCGGCCAGAGATGCTTTTCTTACTAAAAGAGTGGGAGATATTATTCTTTTAATGGGATTAGTTGCCCTCTCTAGCTATGGGGCAGGGTTGACTTTTTCTGAGTTAACCACTTGGGCGGCTGATCATCCTTTATCTGATTTTACCGCCGCTTTGTTGGGTTTATCTCTTATTGCTGGGCCTACGGGTAAGTGCGCTCAATTTCCCCTTAACCTATGGTTAGATGAAGGAATGGAAGGGCCTAGCCCTGCTAGTATTCTCCGAAATTCCGTGGTAGTTTCGGCGGGGGCTTATGTATTGATTAAGTTAGAGCCTGTTTTTACTCTCTCTCCTGTATCGGCGGATGCTTTAATTATTATCGGTGCTATTACTGCCATTGGTGGTTCGTTAATTGCCTTGGCACAGGTCGATTTAAAGCGAACTTTATCCCATTCTACCAGTGCCTATTTAGGTTTAGCATTTATTGCAGTGGGTTTGGGTCATGTAGATATTGCTTTTCTGATTGTCTTAACCCATGGCATTGCCAAGGCTTTATTGTTCATGAGTGCGGCTTCGGTGATTCTTACTACCACGGCTCAAAATATTACTGAGTTGGGGGGATTATGGTCAAAAATGCCCGCAACAACGATCGCCTTTATGACTGGTAGTGCAGGAATTGTGGGCTTATTACCCCTAGGAATGTTTTTCACCCTTTCCCGTTGGTTTGACGGCAGATTAGATGTCCCTTGGTGGTTATTGGGAATTTTGTTAACGGTAAATCTAATTAATGCCCTTAACTTCACCCGTGTATTTCGTCTTGTTTTCCTAGGACAAACCCAACCGAAAACAAAAAGAGCGCCAGAGGTTATTTGGTCCATGGCTTTACCCATGGTGACATTAACAATTTTCACCTTACTAAGTCCTTTAATTCCTATTAAATACTCTCTATGGTTAAGCCCCATATCTCCCCTAACGAATAATAATAGTCAGGTATTGACTTTTGCCATTCCCGCATTAATTATTTCTGGGGCGGTGGGAGTCATTGTTGGTTTTACTTTACCACTACATCGATTATGGGATCGTCCTTTAAACAAGTTTGTCCGTTTTACCCAAGATTTACTGGCCTACGACTTCTATTTAGACAAAATTTATCAATATACCGTGGTGGCTTTTGTCACTGCCTTATCTCGTCTAACGACATGGTTTGATCGTTATGTAGTTGATGGGGCGGTAAACTTGGTTAGTTTATTCGCTATTTTTAGCGGTAACGCATTAAAGTACAACACTTCTGGACAATCTCAGTTTTATGTCCTTACCATCTTAGTGGGGGTAAGTCTTTTGATGTGGTCAATTGTGAGTGGTCAATGGGGTAATATTCTTAGTTATTGGAATTTTTAGTTGGTGAGCAATGCCCACCGTACTTGTTGATCTGGCGTTGGTTTTGGGCAAGGGGCTTAAGCTCCTTGTAAGAAAAAATTTATGATTATTTACTTTTAAAAAAATGCTGAGTTTGTTAATTTGGATTTCAGTATTAGGGGGCTTAGTGGTGGGCTTTTTACCCAAAAATAAAAACCCTAATATCTATCGTAATATCGCTTTAGTGTTTGCGATAATTACCCTTGTGGTTAATTTATATATTGCTTTTAATTTTAGAACTGATACTTTCAGTTTACAGTTTACAGAGCATTATCAGTGGTTGGATTGGCTAGGACTTAGCTATGATTTGGGTTTAGATGGTCTATCTTTTCCTCTTATTTGTCTGAATAGTTTTTTAACTTTAACAGCAATTTATATCACCCCCAAAGATTTACCCCGTCCGAGACTTTATTATTCTTTAGTTTTGTTACTTAGTGCTGGGGTAATGGGTGCATTTCTCGCACAAAATTTATTACTATTTTTCCTTTTCTATGAGGTGGAAGTTGCTCCTCTATATTTCTTAATTGCTATTTGGGGAGGACAAAGAAAGGGTTATGCGGCGATGAAGTTTTTACTTTACACCGTATTATCTGGATTTTTAGTATTAGTTTCTTTCCTTGGTTTAGTGTGGTTGAGTGGAGAATCAACTTTTGCGTTTGAGCCTTTAAAATCCCATTCTATTCCCGTGGCTAGTCAGGTATTACTGTTAATTCCTTTGTTGATTGGTTTATTTATTAAAATTCCTATTTTCCCTTTTCATACTTGGTTGCCCGATGCCCACGTGGAAGCCAGTACCCCCGTATCGGTGTTGTTGGCAGGGGTGTTGTTGAAATTAGGAACCTATGGTTTACTCAGATTTGGGGTTGGTTTATTTCGTGATGGTTGGCTGGTACTAGCTCCATATCTAGCCTTTTTGGCCGCCATTAGCGCCCTTTATGGAGCATCCTGTGCGATCGCCCAGAAGGACATGAAAAAGGTAGTTGCTTATTCTTCTATCGCCCACATGGCTTATGTTTTATTGGGGGCGGCTGCCACCACTCGTTTAAGTTTAGAAGCCTCCATTTTACAGATGGTAAGCCATGGTTTAATTTCCGCCCTGTTGTTTATCTTGGTGGGTATCGTGTACAAGAAAACGGGTAGCCGTGATGTAAACTATCTCAGTGGTTTATTGAATCCTGAAAGGGGATTGCCTGTAACGGGTAGTTTGATGATTTTGGCGGTGATGGCTAGTTCCGGAATTCCAGGAATGATTGGTTTTATCGCCGAATTTTTGGTATTTCGGGGCAGTTTTCCCATTTTTCCCATACCTACCCTATTATGTTTAGTGGGAACGGGTTTAACGGCTGTTTACTTCCTATTAATGGTTAATCGAGTCTTTTTTGGTCGTTTAACTGTTGAGTTGGCTAGTTTGCCCCGTGTGATGTGGTCTGAGCGAATACCTGCGATCGCCCTTGCCATACTTATTATCATCTTTGGCTTACAACCAGATTGGATGCTGAGATGGTGTAAAACCGAAGCCTCGGTAATTCTTTATGGTAATCAAATTGTTGTTGAGCAACAAATTAATAGTTAAAACCATTGATAATTGAGAATGGATAATAGAAAGCCCCCCAGAATTGAGGGATTTAGGGGCAAAATCCAACGGTATAAGCCCCCCTGTCTCCCCCCAGCACGGATGATTCAAAGTAGAGATACAAAAAAGCCTACTTTTTTAACAAGGGGCTTAAGCCCCTTGCTTCCTTTCTGCCTTAACTGGACAATTTAGAATGAATCACCTCTGCCCATAAATTTGGAGAAATACACAACCATTGCCGATTCTCTATTCCCTACCTACACCCACAACATCAACAAAAACTCAAAATTATGACTACCACAACCCACTGGACAAAAAAACATATTATTTCCCTCGAAGACTTTACCCAGGAAGAATATGACACCGTTTTAACCACCGCTGCTAGTTTTCGAGATGTGCTAAAAAGCAGAACTAAAAAAGTTCCAGCCCTACAGGGGCAAGTGGTAGCGAATATGTTTTTTGAGCCTTCCACCCGTACCCGTAGCAGTTTTGAGTTGGCAGCTAAGAGATTATCGGCGGATATTCTTAACTTCGCCCCAAGCTCGTCATCCCTCACCAAAGGGGAAACCATCCTTGATACTGCCAAAACCTATTTGGCCATGGGGGCGAATATCATGGTAATTCGTCACAGTCAATCGGGAGTACCTTTAAACATTGCCCAAGAAATGGATCGACTAAAAACGGGGGTAAGTATTTTTAATGCGGGGGATGGCTTACACCAACATCCCTCCCAAGGGTTATTAGACTTATTTACTATCTGTAATTTATTAGATCCAAAAAATCCTCGCACCGCCCTGTTAGAAGGAAAAAAAATTGCCATTGTGGGGGATATAATCCATTCTCGGGTAGCTCGTTCTAATATTAACAGTCTGTTGGCTTCAGGGGTACAATTGCATCTTTGCGCCCCTCCAACCCTTTTACCCCACCTATTTGCTGACACGGTTAAACCTGAATATAGGGATCGTTTATTTATTCATTGGCACATTAAACCAGCCCTTGAAAATGCTGATTTTGTGATGACTTTAAGGCTACAAAAAGAGCGTATGGCAGATTATTTATTACCTAGTTTAAGGGAATATCATCAATTATTTGGGATTACGCGCGATCGCCTCTTATGGTGTAATCCAGAAGTTAAAGTATTACACCCAGGCCCTGTAAACCGAGGAGTAGAAATAAGTTCAGACTTAATGGACGATGAAAGACTCAGCTTGATTTCTGACCAAGTTACTAGCGGAGTAGCCGTGAGGATGGCTTTACTATATCTTATTGGTAACTTAAAACAAGAACTTAGCCCTCAAATATTATCTACCAATTAAAATTATCGAGAAAGTTCTTCGACAATCTTATCGCCACGTCTGTTATTATATTTGCTATTATCCAAAACATCGGATTTTTCTTCGATAGATAACGCGCTGGTGATAGATTTACGGAGATTATAACTTGTCTTACTCAACGGCTCAGGTAAAAATTGATCTCCAAAAGCGATAAAAACGATCAATAATAAAGGGCTAGTCCTGAGCAAAAAAAGCATATTTTGAAAACAAAAACTGGTTATATTACTAATAAATTTTTTCATTGCTTTTACTACTATAGGGACATCATCAAAAACTCTCTAAATATATGATGCCCAAAACAACGTCTTAAGTTATCCACTCGTGTCAATTACAAATTTCCCTCCATTAAGCATTCGGGCGAATAGTGAGAAAAATGTTAAGATATTGTTACAATGACTAACAACCCCAGATACTAAATAATATAGTACGGATCTCATGACTCAAACTACTTCCTCCCAACCATTATCTAATCAAGAAGAAAAGATAATTGATGTCCCGTCAGAAATTGTTGCCACTCCCAAGACACATCAGGAAAATTTAGGCCCAATTCCAGACATCTCCCCCGAAGATTGGGAATATAATCCGGATACTATTATCAAGTATTATCGGGGCAAACCTTTACAAGTATTAGGTCGATTAATCAATATTTCTTTTCCCTTTGCATCATTCATGCTGACTAACTGGTGGCATTCCCTTTTGGGTACATCGAAAAAAAACCAGAAAAAACAGGCAGAAAAACTAAGAAAAATCTTAACCAGACTAGGTCCTGCCTATATCAAAATTGGTCAAGCCCTCTCCACTCGCCCCGATTTGGTGTCTCCTGCTTATTTAGAAGAATTAACCAGTTTACAAGATCAACTTCCCCCTTTTCCTAATGAAATCGCCTATCAGTTTATTGAAGAAGAATTAGGCTCCAAACCAGAGGAAGTATATCAAGAAATAACTCCAAATCCTATTGCGGCAGCTTCCTTGGGGCAGGTATATCGTGGCAGATTAAAGACAGGGGAAGAAGTTGCTATTAAGGTACAGCGTCCTGATTTGGTGAGAAGAATTACCCTTGATATATACATCATGCGTAGCATTGCTACATGGGTAAAAGAAAATGTGAAGCGCATTCGCTCGGATTTAGTCGCTATTACCGATGAATTAGCCGCCAGAATTTTTGAAGAAATGAACTATATGAAGGAGGGGGAAAATGCCTCGAAATTTAAAGATTTATATGGTCATTTAGAGGAGATTTATGTGCCAAAAATCTATTGGGAATATACTGGCAGAAGGGTATTGACCATGGAATGGATTGAGGGTACTAAGTTAACGGATATTGAGAAAATCCAAGCTCAAGGTATCGATGCTACCCATTTGGTAGAGGTGGGAGTGCAATGCTCTTTGAGACAATTACTAGAACATGGGTTCTTCCATGCAGATCCTCACCCTGGTAACCTTTTGGCCATGGGGGATGGTAGATTGGCATATCTCGATTTTGGGATGATGAGTAATATTAAGCCTTACCAAAGATATGGGTTAATTGAGGCGGTGGTTCACCTTGTCAATCGTGATTTTGATGGATTAGCTCAAGATTATGTTAATTTAGACTTTTTGACCCCAGAAACGGACTTAACGCCCATTATACCTGCCTTAGCGGAAGTTTTTAATAATGCTTTGGGGGCTAGTGTAGCGGAGTTAAATTTCAAAAAGATTACCGATGAAATGTCGGCGATGATGTATGAGTTTCCTTTTCGTGTTCCTGCCTATTATGCTTTGATTATTCGTTCTATGGTGACATTGGAAGGGATTGCTATTAATATTGACCCTGAGTTTAAGGTATTGAGTAAGGCTTATCCCTATGTGGCCAAAAGGTTGTTAACGGATCAATCTGAGCAATTACAGGCTAGTTTAAGGGATTTACTGTTTAAAGATGGTAGTTTCCGTTGGAATCGTTTAGAAAATTTGTTGCGTAATGCCAAAGATTCTCCTGATTATGACTTTGATAGGGTGATGAATCAGGGTATGGAATATTTACTTTCTGAAAGAGGTAAATTTATCAGGGAAAGATTAGCCACTGAAATTGTTAATTATCTTGATAAGATGGGACAAAAAACATGGTTTAATATTTCTAGTTCGGTGAGTCGGGTTGTGGGTTGGGATTCTCCTCAACGTCCTGCGGTAATGAATAATGGTTCGGTGGATAGTCAATCTATGGAACATTTACAGAATATTATCGAAATTTTACAGGAAACTGATGGTTATGATCCTATGAAGTTGGTACCGATTATTACGAAGATTTTACAAAATTCTGAGACTCAAAAATTGGGTCAACAAATTGCTGGGGGTTTGGCTCAAAAGGCTACGGCAAGATTGATTCGTAATTTATTATTGGATAATAATTCTAATAATAATGGTAATGGTAAGAGTCCTAGTAAAAAAGACCAGTTGTCTTTACCTGTGGCGGCGATGAGATAGTTGTTCGTTGCATCAATTTACTAATGATTATGTGTTGGGGTGAGGAATAGGGTATGGTTTTTATGATTGTAGATTAAGAATCTGAATGTTTTTTACTCTTTCTTTAACTCGAACCTAATGAAACGCTATATTCTTTATTTAACAAAGTTTATGGCGTTTTCATCTTTTTAGATTAAATGCCCCCTTGTTCACAAAGGGGAGACTACTTTTTTTATTTATACAAAATATTATTTTATGGCAATTTTACCTTCAAAGTTAATTTTAGAACCTTTGTTACGAGGTTGGTTATTAGAGGATATTGGTAGGGGCGATCGCACTACAAACGCTATTTTTACGGATGAAAATAAGTATCAAAAAGCCCACTGGTTATTGAAAGAAAATGGAGTAATTGCAGGTTTACCCATAGCCAAACAAGTATTTCAACTATTAGATGAAAAGGTTATTTTTTCTGAGAAAGTGAAAGAAGGCGAATATTATTCTTCTGGTACTATTTTGGTAGAAATGGATGGAGAAATGGATGGTTTATTGACAGGAGAAAGGGTTGCATTAAATTTGGTGATGCACCTTAGCGGTGTTGCGACAATGACGAGGAAGTATGTGGAAGCCATTGCCGATTTTCCGACTCAGTTGGTGGATACCCGTAAAACTACTCCAGGCCTCAGAATTTTGGAAAAATATGCCACTCAGGTGGGGGGTGCTTTAAATCATCGTATGGGTTTAGATGATGCGGTGATGATCAAAGATAATCATATCGAAGCGGCGGGGAGTATTGCAAGGGCGATCGCCCTTATTCGTGGTAATATACCTTACCCTCTTACCATTGAAGTGGAAACGAATACCCTAGAGCAAGTCCAAGAGGCGATCGATCATCAAGCAGACATTATCATGTTAGATAATATGGCCATTCCCAAAATGATTGAGGCGGTAAACATTATCAGACAGGCTAATGAGAGAATAAAAATAGAAGCATCGGGTAACATTACTCTTGATAATATCGCCCAAGTGGCCGAGACAAGAATTGATTTTATCTCCACCAGTGCCACCATTACCAAAGCACCATGGCTAGATTTAAGCATGAAATTCTAAACATTCAATAAATATTTAAAATAGACTTGTTGCGAATTAAATATCTGCGTATGTCAAACCCTTATCAAATAAAGACTGAATTCTGTAAAAAACCTATTTCGCAACAACTCTAATATTGTTATCACTCCTCACCCAAACTAAAGAGCAGATCTCTAAACTTAACAATGCCCCTAGTAAAGATTTAGACCTTGTCACTATTTATTTTAATTCCCATGTTAAAATATCTTCATAAAAGTATTTTTTATATCAATTGAATTTTAAGGACGATGCTCTCAAGGCGAATGATCCCCAATATATTTTACATATAGAAAAAAAGTTAATCTTGACCTGATAAGGATAAATTTTAATACACTATTTCAATTATTAATCTAGTCAAACTATGACGACAAAAACTGATAACAAAAACAATTTGTTTTCCTGGCAAATAATATCTGTCTTCTTGGTACTTTTTTTTGGAGGGGTAGGTTTTGCGGCTACCGCCATGTTACTAAGATTACCAACTAATAACAGTTGTAATAATTTGTCTTTGTTATTTAGTTCAGCAACTAATCGCTTGTATTGCGCTCAGCTACGAGCAGAAGAAGATACGGTGGAAGGTTTTTTGGGAGCCATTGATTTAATTTCTAACTTACCAGAAGATCATCCTCTCATTAGTGAGGTAGATCGCTACATTACCACCTGGTCCGATCGCATTTTAGCCATTGCACAGGAAAAATATCACCAAGGGGAGTTGGAAGAGGCGATCGCCATTGCTGAAAAAATCCCCACCCGTGAAGCCAACGAAGACTTAATCTCCCAAAAAATAGAAGAATGGCAAAGTGTTTGGGAAGAAGGAGAAAGTATCGTGGCGGACATCGAAGAAAAATTGCGCCGTGGGCAGTGGAATCAAGCCTTTTTAGCCACTGTACAATTATTAGAATTAGACAACGCTTATTGGAGTAGCACCCAATATGATGAAATGGTACAAACCATTACCCTTGCCCAAGAAGAAAGTAGCGAGTTAGACGAAGCCTTTGCTTCTATCAATAGGGGGGGAATAGATAACTTAATCAAAACCATTGAAATTGCCTCTCGAATTTCTAAATCTAGTTTTTCCTATGATCGTGCCACAGAATTAGCAAGGGATGCAGAAGGACAAATTATCGATATTGTTAAAGATTTAATTGATGATCGTAACTGGGCAGAAGTTAGCACTATCGCCCGTCAAATACCTCGGAGTAGCCCCATACGAGACAAAGCCGATGATTGGTCAAATTTAGCTAGTGCGGGAAGAAACGCCAACCTAAACACTGTATCAGGTCTAAATCTAGCCATCTCTCAACTAGATAAAATCTCCTCTAGCAGTGGGGTTTATGCCGAAACCAGAAAATTAAAAAATCGTTGGACCTTACAAAAAGAGGATCTGATTTACCTTACCGAAGCCAAAGATTTGGCAAAACCTGGTAATGTTGATAGTTTACAACAGGCCATCGCCCGAGCCGAATTTATCAGTAATGAAAATCCCTTACACTCCGAAGCCCAACAGGAAATTAGAAAATGGAGAAGGGAAATTCAAGTTAAAGAAGATCAACCCTACCTCAATCGAGCAAGGGAATTGGCTTCTCGTAATACCGTCAGTGGGTGGCAAGAGGCGATCGCCCAAGCCCAGATGATTGAAGCCAACCGAGCCTTGCACAGTGAAGCCCGAAACCTCATCGCCCAGTGGAGAGGTAATATTCAAAGGGTAGAAGATCAACCCACCCTAGATCGAGCCATTTCCCTCGGTAGCCAAAATAGATACCAAGAAGCCATTAACGTAGCCAGTGCCATCGGTAGCAATCGCTCCCTACACTCCGAAGCTCAGTCAAGGATTCGCACATGGCGCCGAGAAATTACGGCCCGACAAAACTTTAACGAAGCCTCTCAAATTGCCCAAAATAGAGATGCTCAATCCCTCTCCCGTGCCATTACCATCGCCCGTCGCATACCTTCCTCCACCGATGTTTCTGCCCAAGGACGAAATGCGGTTAACAGTTGGTCTGAGCAACTTTTAGCCATCGCTAGACGCACCAACTCTTTACAAGAAGCTATAAATATCGCCGACATGATTCCTTCTGGCACCTCAGCTTACAATGCCGCCCGTCGAGATATTCAGCAGTGGCGCGCCCGTTTAGCCCCTCCTCCTGCCCCCCGTAGAACTCCCACCAATCCCCCTAATAATGTTGACCCCCGTAATATAACTCCCCCTAATAATGATTCTGACCAAGAATCAACGCCCATTACCCCAGATACAGAAATTTCTCCAGAGCCAACTTTAGAGCAAACCAGTTTTTAAGATGACAAGGGGGGAGAAAAATTTTATGATAATTTTGTCTCTTATTTCTTTTTTGTTATGAGTATTTCCATTAAAAAACCAATTTTAATTTCTGGTGTTGGGCTTTCTTTCCTTATTTTTTTCTGGCAAAAAATTTCTCTCTCTTTTCCCCATCTAGGGGAGTACAGTTTTTGGGGCTTAATTTTAGTTAGTGGTTTTTTTTGGTTATTCAATCCTCAGGGCAAAGAAGATAATCTTCCAGTGGTTTTTAATCCTGTTACCCCAGAAATTTTCGCTCGGAGTTTAGCTCAGGTAAAAAAATTAATTACTATTTTTGCTCAGGAATCGGAATCTTCTGAAACTCCTTTTGCTCAAAGGCTTAATGAGATTATCGAAACTAATCGTACCATAGCCCAAGTTGCGATCGTTAGTAACCATAAATTAAATAGCGAATGCCTGAAAAATATTCTCGAAAAGGAGATAAAAAATAATAACTGTCAATTTGCAACCTTTACTCCATCCTCCCTCAATGCTCAAAAATTTGATCATCTACTTTTTAATCATGACCTCATTTTATTTGTAGTTCAAGGGGATTTGACGGAATCAGAAAAAGAAATAATCCAAAAATTAATCATAAAGCAACAAAAAACTATCCTAGTATTTAATCAATCTGACTATAATTTACCCGAAGAAAAAGAAATCATCCAAAAGCAACTAGAAACAAGAATAAAAGGAATAATTGACCCCACAGAAATTCTTATTATCTCTACAAAAAGCGAAGTAATTAAAGTTAAAAAATATCAAGATAAAGACAATTATCAAGAATGGCAAGAAAGCATCAAACCTCAATGCGATAATCTTATTAATTCTCTCTCACAAACCCTAGAAAATCATCAAAAAGATTTATTTTTAGCCACTACCTATAGACAATTATTAGGACTAAAAAAAGAAATACATCAACAACTCAACATCATCAGAAAACAAAAGGCTTTACCCATAGTTGAAAAGTATCAGTGGATAGCCGCATCAGCCACCTTTGCCAATCCCGTTGCTAGTTTAGATCTTCTTGCGGTGGGTGCCATTAACACTCAAATGATTATCGATTTAGGCAGTATTTATCAACAAAAAATAACCCTCAATCAAGGCAAACAAATATCTTTAGAATTAGCTAAATTAATGATGAAATTAGGTATTGTGGAATTGTCCTCCCAGGCGATCGCCACTATCCTAAAAACTAATACTATTACCTACATTGCAGGGGGAGTGATTCAAGGCATCAGCGCCGCTTATTTGACCCGAATTTGTAGTCTTAGCCTAATTGAATATTTAGAACAACAGGATATTACCATAGAAGAAAACAGTTCTAAATTTAACTTAAATATTATTAAAAATAAGATAGAAAAAGTATTCAAGGAAAATCAAAAACAAGCATTTTTAAACAACTTTATTAAGCAAACTACCCAAAAACTAGGGTGGCAGAAAGCATAACTTAAAATGTCAGAAAAAACATTAATTATTTTTACTCGCTATCCAGAAAAAGGGAAAACAAAAACTAGATTAATCCCTGCTATTGGTGCTGAAAAAGCTGCTAAAATCCAAAAATTGATGACAGAAAATACCCTTAAAAAAGCCGAAAAACTTGATCTTAATATTAAAGTAAAAATATATTATGCAGGGGGAAATCAAACTTTAATGGAAGAATGGTTAGGCGATAAATGGGAGTTTATTCCCCAAGGAGAAGGAGATTTGGGAGAAAAGATGTTCTCCGCCATAGAGTCTAATTTTAACATTACTAAAATGCCCGTTGTTATTATCGGTATTGACTGTCAATCATTAACAGTAGATATTTTAGAAAAAGCATTTTTAGCTATGGACAATCATGATTTAGTAATCGGAGAAGCTAAAGACGGAGGTTATTATTTAATAGGTTTAAAAGAGCCTGTAAAATATTTATTTAAAAATATGAAATGGGGAACTAATACCATTTATCAAGATACTCTAAATATTGCTAAACACTATAACTTATCTATATTTAATTTACCCATCTTAGCTGATATAGATAGACCAGAAGATTTAGTTAATTTACCTGAAAATATTGAAAATATACTTAGAATGTAACTTTTAGTAAAGCACACTTGAGGTTTTATGGTTTAATTTAACTTACAACATAGAATTATTCAAAAAGTTTTACATAATCTAGTAATATTTTGTGGTGAATGTCTCCTAAAGGTTGAATCTGATTGGCTTTATGGGAATAAATTTTTCCTTTTCTTATGGCATCAGCAGAAACTAAGGCAAAATCCCACCCTTCTTGGAGGGTTAATCGACTAATATCAACAGTGAGGGGAAATTGGAAAACATGACGAATTACTTTATTATCTTCATAGTTGCCAAATTTAGAAAAGTTGACCACATCATAATCAATTTCTTCCTTTATCTCTCTTACTAAAGCCTTTTCTGGGGTTTCTCCTTTTTCGATATGTCCCCCAAATAACCCCCAACATCCGGGATAAACTATGGTAGGAATATTGTCTCTCAATTGCAGTAAATATTTATTGTTTTGGTAAATAATTGCGATCCCAAAGGGATCTGCTGCGCAGCACGCTACTTGAACCATATTTGATGACATAATTCTAAAATAGAATATAAGAAATGTAAGTCTTGCAAAAAAAGGAAGGGAAGAATATTAGCTCTGAGGGCGAAGAATGTATAATAACAACTATCATGGCATTATTACCGTAGAAAATCTACAGAAAAAAAGCTAATAATGAGTAACTCAAAAAACGTACTAGGAAAATCCCTAGAAATTTGTTGTCAATCTCCCGTGACAGGATTTTATCGTAACGGTTGCTGTGATACAGGGGCAGAAGACTTTGGTTTACACGTCGTCTGTGCGCAGGTGACAGCGGAATTTTTGGAATATAGCAAAAATAAAGGCAATGATTTAATTACCCCCATGCCCATGTACAACTTTCCGGGGCTAAAACCAGGGGATAAGTGGTGTTTGTGTGTATCCCGTTGGCAAGAAGCCTTAGAAGCAGGAGTTGCCCCCCCCATTGTTTTAGCTTCTACCCACGAAAAAGCCTTAAAATTTGTACCTTTAGAAGTGTTACAAGAACACTCTATTTAATAATAAGAGAAAGTTTATTTTCTCCTCCCAAAAAACTATTTTATGAATACCATTGACTATCTGAGAATTAGTTTAATTGATAAGTGTAATTTTCGCTGTCAATATTGTATGCCAGAAGAACAAGAATTAAACTATCTTTTGTCGGAGGATATTCTTACAAAACAAGAGTTATTAACCTTAGTAAAACAGGTATTTATTCCCTTGGGATTTACTAAATTTAGACTTACGGGGGGAGAGCCTTTATTGCGTCCTGATTTAGTAGATATTATTGCCGAAATCAATAATTTGTCTGCTACTCGGGATATATCTTTGACTACCAATGGATATTTATTAGCTAATCAAGCCCAATCTTTATATGATGCTGGTTTAAAGAGAATAAATATTAGTTTAGATTCTCTTAATCAAGATACATTTGATGAAATTATTGGTAATCATGGCAAAAGTAGATGGCATCAAACATGGTTAGGAATACAAAGGGCTTATGACGTGGGTTTTAATCCTCTTAAGTTAAATGTGGTAGTAATTCCGGGGGTAAATGATAGCGAAGTTTTGGATTTAGCCCAGTTGACTATTAATAAAAATTGGCACATTAGATTTATTGAATTTATGCCCATTGGAAATAGTCAATTATTTACTAAAAAAGCATGGATTCCCTCGGAGGAAATTAGACAACAAATTAGGGCAAAATGGGGTTTGGAGGAAAGTAATATCAGGGGAAATGGGCCTGCGGATGTGTTCAAAATACCCAATGCAAAGGGAACTTTAGGCTTTATTTCGCAGATGTCAGAGTGTTTTTGCGATCGCTGTAATCGGGTAAGATTATCCGCTGATGGTTGGCTACGTCCTTGTTTATTGAATGAGACTGGACAGGTAAACTTAAAAAAGGCTTTAAGAACGGGAAAAAATATTAATTTTATTCAAAAAAAAGTACAGGATTTATTATTATTAAAACCTGAGATTAATTTTAAGGAAAGAGAATCTGGGACTAATAATATTTATAGTCGTACTATGTCTCAAATAGGGGGTTAATACCAAATCCTATTTAGATAGTATATGTATTTACTTGAAATCATTGAGGTTGATGATAGTTATTAGTCTACTCTTAGTTTAGGATTTGGTATAAGTAAGTAGGCATAATTAAATCGATTTAGGCAAGGGGTTTAAACCCCTTGTTCATAAGAGTCTTAATAAAATAAGAGCTATAATTAATTTCGCCAACCTACTTAGTTATTTTTTATCAATGTTTTTTAGGTTGACGTTATTTAAGGATTCGTTGGTATTAGAAGACATTATTTTAGGTAATTGACCATTGGTAACATTAAAAGTTCTTGTAGGAGAATTTTGAGACTGATTTTGATTTAATTCTTCTATTTGATTAAGCAGCTGTGCGAGTTCGATTTGTTTTTCTAACACATCGGTATAGGATACAAGATTACTCAAACCATCGATAAGGAGACGCATATTAAGCCTAAATTGGGGATCTCCTGTTAATTCGTCAATATCTGAGG
Source organism: Cyanobacterium sp. IPPAS B-1200 (assembly GCF_001747005.2). Classification (NCBI taxonomy): domain Bacteria; kingdom Bacillati; phylum Cyanobacteriota; class Cyanophyceae; order Chroococcales; family Geminocystaceae; genus Cyanobacterium; species Cyanobacterium sp. IPPAS B-1200. The sequence goes on along the minus strand of NZ_CP182899.1, from coordinate 2,319,218 downwards.
TAATTTTGGCAGTATTGGCAAAGGTAACTCTGGCAGAGTCGAGGGTTTGTTGGAGGGCTACAAGGTTTGTGGGGTTATTTAATTCTTGAGAAAGGGCGGTTAAATTGGTGGTAACTTGTTCGAGGTTGGCGATAGTTGTTTCTATATCTTGTCCAAATTTAACAACGTCAATACTATCAACGGTTTGATCTACTTTGGTGACTACGGCATTGGCGTTTCTGACGAGGGTAGCAACTTCTTGGGTTGTGTCGGTGAGGGTAGCAATGGTGCTATTGAGATTTGATTCGTTACTTTCGATAAGTTGGTTTGTGTTGCGGACGAGTTGGTTTATTTCTCTGTTGGTTTGACTAAAATCGTTGGCTAGTCTATTGATTTGAGAGGTGGCACTGTTGGCGGCGGTGTTAAAAGATTCTGAGGTAGTCATGATGCTATCAGCAACGGAGGAGAGTTTGTTGATGTCATCCCCTGCATTTCTGGTAAATTCTGACAACTCACTACTTAATTCGGCTACGTTTTCAGAGGCGATCGCAATGTTAACTATAGCATCATTAAGTTGATTAATAAAAACAGGTTCGGCAAACACGGTACTAAGCCTTGTCATATTAGCAATCAAATCACCGCTATACTCTCCCGGAATAGAATCACCACTGCATAAAAGTTCTTGCTGTTGTTGGCATTCAGGGCTGGTGGGATCAATTTCTAAAGCCGTGGCGCTCAATTGCTCTTCGGGTACGATGGTGACAATAACTTCCCCTAACAAACCAGATTGGGTAGTTTGAGCCACAACATTTTTCGGTATTCTTAAATCCTGATCCACTTGAGTAATAACTTCTACCCCTTGGGTACTGGGGGTGATAGACTCAATGGTACCTACTTCTACCCCTCTATATAAAACTCTACCGCCCTCCCTTAAGCCACCCGCATTGTCAAACTGTAGTTTAACCTCATATTTCTGTTGACGAAACTGGGTTCCCCTCAAGAAAAAAATAGCACCACCAAATACCACAAATCCTAAAATTATAAATAAACCTAGAGAACCTTCCCTTACTAACCTTGAACTTGCCATTTTAATCTAACCTCATTAAACTACTTGAATTGGACCTTCTCTTTTTGCACTAAAAAATTGTCTGACTAATTCATTCTCAGTAGTATCAATTTCCCCAACTTTACCTTGCCATTGAACTTTACCATTATATAAGAATACGAGGCGATCGCCCGTTCTCCGAATTGTACTCTCCTGATGACTTACCATAACATAGGTTTTACAAGCCTCACTAGATACTCTTAAATCTGTCACCAAATCTTCAATTACCGTGGAAGCGATGGGATCTAGCCCCGCTGTAGGTTCATCATATAAAATAACCTCGGGACATTGCAACGGATTATCTGGGTTAAAAGTAACCGCCCGAGCAAAACTGACCCTTTTTCGCATTCCCCCCGAAAGTTCCGCCGGATATAAATCTCCCCTACCCGGTAAACCCACCATGTCCAGACTTTGATCCACAATACTGCTAATTTTATCCTCTGATAAATGAGAATGTTGATAAAGGAAAAAACCGACATTCTCCCTCACCGTCAAAGAGTCGAACAACGCCGCCTGTTGAAACACCATACTAATGGCCATAGAATCATCATGATCATCAATTAACCCCTCTCGCTTTTCCCCATGGATATATATCTCTCCCTCATCAGGAAGCATTAACCCGGCAATTATTCGTAAAACCGTTGATTTTCCCGTACCACTAGGTCCTATAATCACCAGAGCATCTCCCTGATAAATATCTAGATCGATTCCATCTAAAATTGTATTTTTACCAAAGGATTTTTTGATTCCTCGCAGTTTAATAATAGGTTCTTTTTCTGTCATAAGGGGTAAAAAATGAGGAGAAATTATGAATTATAAAAGGTGGTTTTGTTTCGTGGACAAGAAAATATTGATTGATCCTAATTGTCCATGGTTAATTCTTGATTGTCAATTGCTCTGGCATTCTGCTTCAATATTGGCACGAATTTCCTTCCATGCTTTCATTTCCTCCTCATTTTTAGAGTCAATGGATTTAACTTGTCCTCTACTACTATAAAACTCTTGGTTCGCTCTCATGGTAATATCTGAGTTACTACACTGGGCGATGGGAGATAAACTTCTAGGACTATCGGAATCATCCACCGCATTAGTATTATTAGAAGAAGTAGGAGGATTGGAATTGGTGCTAGTGTTGGTATTGGATGGGGAGTTGGCAGAATTATTGTTGTCAGAAGAGTTTTCTATGGTTTGGGTTTGTTCATCATAATCTGACCTAATATCCGCATTGATTTTTAAGTTTAAACCATCGAGGGCAGCGCGATCGCACCCTATAAGGAAAAAGCTAAGGGTAGACAAGATTAAAATAGTTTTTTTCATACATTTACAGATTGATTAAGTTTTGGTTTAAAATTGAGCCAAATTAATTAACAATCTTAAAGCATCATTTAACAATTTGGGGTTAGAAAATGCAGGGATAACATTTGGTTAAAACAGAAAAATATTATTAGGTTCTTGATAGGCTTGAAAGTATCTTCCCTTAGTTTTATCGTGCAATAAGCTAAAGAAAAATAATTTCCTCTCTAATAATTCTATTCTATTAATATGTTTTTAGAAAAGAAGAGAATGGTTCCCCCTAACTTATTACAGCGCTTCCCGTACCCTGAAACATAAGCCAAGAGAGAATAAAATTTAACATAAAAATGGTAATCAAAGAAATAACCACGGCGGCGGTGGTAGATTGCCCCACTCCTTTGGCACCTCCACTGGTGGTTAAACCCCAGTTACAGCCGATAATGGCTACGGAAGCCCCAAAAATAGCGGACTTTATCATACAAGCAATTACATCCCAAGTACCTAAAAAGTTGCGAATGGAATCAAGAAAAACCCTACTAGGAATATCGTACAAAGACTCCGCAATAATCAATCCTCCCGTAATACCCACCACCAAAGAACACATCGTTAATATAGGGAGCATAAAAAAGCAGGATAAAACTCTGGGAGTCACTAAATAGTCAACGGGATCTGTTTTTAAGATCTGGAGCGCGTCAATTTGTTCAGAAACTTTCATCGTGCCAATTTCGGCAGCGAAGGCACTGCCAACCCTTCCCGCTAAGACTACAGCGGTTAGTACAGGGGCTAGTTCACGGGTAAGGGCGATCGCCAATACTCCCCCCACGGCGCTAGTGGCTCCAAAATAAATAAACTCCCGTGCCACTTGAATAGTAAATACCATCCCCACAAAGGCCGCCGTTATCAGGGCAATGGGTAAAGAAGCAGGCCCGACGAAGGACATTTGCTCGATGGTATTGAGACGATATACTTTCAATTGGATAAGATGAATTACAATCTGTCCCGTTAAAAAAATTGCAGAGGAAATACGCTGAAAAAGTTTATTCATTATGGAGATGCAATGGGGGTAGTTGTTGATTATAAGACGAATGACCCCTTGTATTCTACAAAATTGTCTTTAGTTAGAAACTGATGTTACGCAAAAATATAATTAGTTTAAGATGGTAAAAACGTTGGATGTTCATATTGTGTTTGTACACGTGCTGGTTAGGGGGCTAGGAGTTGGGCAAGGGGCTAGGAGTTAGGCAAGGGGCTTAAGCCCCTTGTTAAAACTTAACTTATAAATGAGTGCGTAACGTCAGTTAAAACCTAAAAGAAACATTTACATAGGGCCCATTTTGGTTAACATTCACATCAAAATCCGTTGATCTAGTTAAATTAGAAGTATAACTGGTATAGCCAAAGCGATAACCCAAACCTAAAGAAGTCTTGCCTTCAGAAAATTTCCAATCAACCCCCGTACCAAGATTCCATTGGGTTAAGCCACTAATGCCAAAACCAGATACAGAGCCTCCCGTAACCCATGCCCACTGAGGAGAAAGATTAACCCTTGCCCGTCCGCCGATAATAGGCGATACCACCGTTGTATCACCATTAAAACTGGCCCTACCCAAACCAGGGCTACTAAAGTTTAATCCTAGGTCAACCCCAGTGATATTCAGTCCCCCAAATACATCAAAAACCGATCGCCCCAGGTCAAATTCCGTTTCTACCCCTTCTGGATTAACCTTCGATGGATCATAAAAACGGTAAGCCCCCCCCAAAGATAAAGACCATAATGTGCTGTCAACCTCACCATTTAAGGTGATGGGAATACCGCCAAAGGAAGGGGGCAAAGTACGAGTTACCGAAGCACTGTTATCGGAAGACAAGTAATCAAAATCGGCAAAAAATCCCAAGCGATAATCAGGATTCCAAGCCTTTACTCTGCCAAAAAAGGCAAAATTGAGGTCATCTTTGATGCTTTTTCTGATCTGACTAGCATCTAGGGAAAAATCACCATTCACACTACCGGCGGCGGCATCACCGTAAATGGTAAAAGGAACATAAATAGAAGGTTGCACGAGAAAATGCCAAGAATTTGCAGAGCTAGTTTCTTCGGTTTCCAAATCCGATGCACTCTGACTAACGAGTCCATTTTCTTTCATGGTTGCATCCCAAAAAAAGTTTATGTCTGCATTGATTTGTGTAAATTCAAATCCAGCGTCAATTCCTTTTTGAGTCACTGTAATGTCTTCCATTTCCCTCTCAGAATCAGTGATGATTTCCTCATTACCGTCAACTATGATGGGATTTATCGGTACTTCAGAGGCTTGGGCATAAGGGGCGATCGCCATTAACCCACCAACCATAACCCAAGGACATAGCAACAAACTTTTTTTGCACATTGAAACTGACCTCAACACCAAATTTTAAATAGATAATCGTAAGTGTAAAAGACAAAAAAGAAAAAAGTCAAAGTTTATTACAAAAATGAGAACAATTGTTTCTCAAGTATAAAATTCATGTAACAAAATTCATACTCATAGTCAAAAAAAATGTAGGCTTAAAATGTAACCAAAAAAGGAGAACCAGATCCCATGCGATCGCCTTATAAAATAATCATAGGATTATTGTTAACCGTTGTATTAGCATTTACAGCCCAACAAACCCTAGCCCAGAGCCAATCAACTATCATGGCTCAAAATTCAGGGCAAAACAGTAGCATTCTCTTTGAAAATGTACGTATTTTTAACGGTCAATCAGAACAACTTTCTGCCCCCTCCAATGTTTTAGTGATTGACAACAAAATTCAAGAAATTAACACCAACCGAATCAACCCACCATCAGGGGCAAACCTCACCAGAATTAATGGTAACGGTCGGATTTTGATGCCAGGATTGATTGACAACCACGTTCACCTAATCTTTACATCTAGCACCCTCCCCGAACTTTTATCCCCCAACGTCACCGAAGAAACCATTTTCGCGAGAGCAGAAGTACAAGCCGAGGAGATGTTATTAAGAGGTTTTACCACCATCCGAGACTTAGGTGGCCCGGTTTTTCCATTGAAAAGAAAGATTGACCAAGGACAAGTCCCAGGCCCTCGCATTTATCCCAGTGGTGCCATGATTTCCCAGACATCAGGCCATGGTGATTTTCGTACCCTCAACGAACGCTCTCGCCGCTTTGGAGGCACCATATCCCGTGGAGAAGAGATGGGAGCCACCTTTATTGCTGATGGACGAGATGACGTACTGACCGCCACCAGAGAAAACCTACGCCAAGGAGCATCCCAAATCAAAGTGATGGCAGGGGGGGGAGTTTCTTCCATTTATGATCCCATTGACGTAACCCAATATACCCTCGATGAGATGAAAGCCGCCGTTGAGGCCGCCGCTGATTGGGGAACATACGTAACTGTCCATGCCTACACCCCCAGAGCCGTCCGACGAGCCATTGAGGCGGGAGTAAAATGTATCGAACATGGTCAACTGTTGGACGAAGACACCATGAAAATTTTAGCCGAAAAAGATATTTGGCTCAGCGCTCAGGTATTTGAGGAAAGAGAAACCCCCGGTTTTACCGAAGAACAAAAAGCTAAAAGGACTTTGGTGGTACAAGGGGTAACCAATGCTTTTAATTGGGCAAAAAAATATAATATCAAGTTGGCGTGGGGTACGGATTATTTATTTGTACCAGAACGTAATCAAAGACAAAATCAAGATATTGTCAACCTAACAGAGTGGTTTACTCCTTTTGAAGCCCTAAAACTTATTACCCATGATAATGCTCAACTATTGAAACTATCAGGGGAGCGTAATCCTTATAAGGGAGGTGCTTTAGGGGTAATCGAAAAAGATGCCTATGCTGACCTAATTTTAGTAGATGGTAATCCCTTAGAAGATCTTTCTATTATGGGAGACTATGCCAACAAATTTAAGGTTATCGTTAAAGATGGCAAAATTTATAAAAATACTCTCAGTTAGTTAGGTATTTGGGTGGTAGCTTTTAAAGCCTGTTCCACCCTACTTAAAAATTCCTTGGGGACGAAATAATAACACCACAATCATCACCACCAAAGCAACCCCTAACTTATACTCTGAGCCCACTAGAGGAACACTCATTTCCTGAGCGACACCAATAATTAAACCCCCGGCGATCGCACCATAAGGATTACCAATCCCCCCCAAAATTACCGCCGCAAACATGGGCAAAATCAAAAACCACCCCATCATCGGACGTACCACCGTCACCAAGCCATATAAACCGCCCCCAAAAGCCGTTAATACCGCCGTTAACACCCACGTAAATAAAATTACCTGCTCCACATTAATTCCTGAAACCCTCGCTAAATCAATGTTATCTGCCACCGCTCTCATGCCCTTACCAATTTTGGTATTTTGTAAAATAAAATGTAACGCCACAATGGCTAGTACCGTTAAAATAATCACAATGACACGATAATAAGCAACCCTTACTCCCCCCACATTAAGAGCCTCCACCAACGGCAAAGCATAGTTTTGGTTACTACCACCCCAAATAAACAAAATGCCATTACGCAAAAATAATGCTAAACCAATGGATATGATAATCAAACTGGTACTACTCGCCCGTTGATGGCGCATCGGTTTCCACAACAGTTGTTCACTGAGTAACATTAACCCCGTGATTACTACCACCGCCACCCCCATAGACAGCCAAACATTTACCCCATTAGTATTAACTAGCCAAGTAACGTAAGCCCCCGCCGTTAAAAAATCTCCATGGGCAAAATTAGATAACTTTAAAATTCCCATGGTTAGGGTTAAACCCACCGCCGCCAATGCGATGATGCTTCCCACCGTCAAGCCGTTAAAAAGATTTTGAATTGTATCCATTTGTTAATTAAATCTTAAATCTTTATTAAAAAAATATTGCATTTTGTATCAGGTTTAAATCTTAGCAGTAGAATAGACAAAAAATGACCTACTTTGACAAGGACACATTATAATGATCAATATGTCCGCTAAAATGTAATCATTCACAAGTAAACCCTTAGTAAGTATAAAAGTTGTATTCGCATATTGGAGAAATTAATCAAAGCCTGTGACCTATAGCAACAATAAAAGAAATCAAAGAGATTTACCAAAAATTAACGATAATATTCGCTTTCCTCAAGTTCGTGTCATCGATACCGATGGAGAACAATTGGGCATCCTCGACACTAGAGATGCCAATCGGATTGCGGATGAGAAAGAGTTGGATTTAGTATTGGTTAGTGAAACCTCTGATCCCCCTGTCTGCCGAATTATGGATTATGGTAAATACAAGTTTGAGCAAGAGAAAAAGGCAAGGGCAATCAAGAAAAAGCAACATACTGCCGATGTGAAGGAAGTAAAAATGCGCTACAAAATTGATGAGCATGATTATCAGGTGCGAGTCAGTCAGGCGAAACGCTTTCTTAATTCGGGAGATAAGGTTAAGGCCACCATCAACTTTAGAGGTAGGGAAGCTCAACACGTTCATCTTGGACAGGAATTGTTAGAGCGCATGGCCCTAGATTTAGGGGAAATGGCTGAAATTCAGCAAAGACCAAAAAAAGAAGGACGTAATATGATTATGCTTCTTTCTCCTAAGAAATAACGTTTAAATAATATCAACACAGGACGGATTGACAAATTAATATAAAGTCAACTGTCCATTTTTTTTAATTATCCATCATCTATCATCAATTACCTATGACTGATTGGCAAGAAATAGAGGGGGGCATCACCGCTCCCAAAGGCTTTAAAGCGTCAGGGATTACCGCAGGTCTAAAACCTTCTAAAGCCCCTGATTTAGCCCTTATATGGTCGGAAACCGATGCGATCGCATCAGGGGTGTTTACCACTTCTCAGGTAAGGGCTGCCTGTGTGGATTATTGTCGTCAAAACTTGCAAAAAAAAGCCAGTGCGAGGGCAATTTTATGTAACGCAGGACAGGCAAACGCCGCCACAGGAGAACAAGGGTGGCAAGATGCTGTCACCTCCGCCCAAGTCCTTGGGGAAAAATTGAATATTTCTCCTGACTCTATTCTTCTCGCCTCTACGGGGGTAATCGGACAAAGAATTAAAATGGATGTGATGATGGGGGCAATCCCTCAATTAGTAGATCAACTCTCCGAAGATGGGGGTGCATCAGCCGCCCAAGCCATTATCACCACCGATTTAGTGACCAAGTCCATCGCCCTCGAAACCACCATCGATGGTCGTCCTGTGCGCATCGGGGGCATTGCCAAGGGTTCGGGAATGATTCACCCTAACATGGCAACCATGCTCAGTTTTGTTACCTGTGATGCTGCGGTATCCACTCAGTTATGGCAACAAATGCTCAAAAGAGCCGCTGATAAAAGTTTTAATCAAATTACTGTGGATGGTGATACCAGCACCAATGACAGTTTAATCGCCCTTGCCAATGGGCAGTCTCGCACCCCTGCCATTACCACCATGGACAAAAATGGGCAGAAACTCGAGGCCATGTTAACCGCTGTTTGTCAGCACCTCGCCAAAGCCATCGCCCGTGACGGGGAAGGGGCTACCTGTTTGATCGAAGTCCAGGTACAAGGGGCGATCGATGATTCCTCCGCCAATAAAATTGCTAAAACCATTGTGGGCTCATCCCTCGTCAAGTCCGCCATTTTCGGCCGAGATCCCAACTGGGGCAGAATTGCCGCAGCAGCAGGTAGGGCAGGGGTACAGTTTAACCAAGAAGATTTGATCATTAAATTGGGAGATTTCCTACTCATGGAAGGAGGGCAACCCCAAACTTTTGAGCGTCAGGCAGCCAGTAACTACCTCAAACAAGCCTCCCAAGGGGAATATTTAAAAGGAGATACGGTTTTAATCTCTGTATCCGTGGGCGGTGGCTCAGGCAGTGGCATCGCTTGGGGATGTGATCTCAGTTATGACTATGTCAAAATTAATGCTGAATATACTACTTAATGGTTTTGGTTTGATTAGACGAAAATTAATACATAAAAGGGGTTCCAAGCCCCTTTCTTAATGACAGCAATAATAAATGAGTCGTAATGTCCTAAGATTAATCATTAGTAGTGGTATTAAAATAGATTTTTCAATGGATAGTTCAATGGTGACTCAAATAGAGGAGATTAAGAAAACAATACCTTCAGATATTCGTCTCATTGCGGTGAGTAAAACTATGCCAGTGGAGAGTATTCGCACAGCTTATAGTGTGGGAATTCGTGACTTTGCAGAGAATCGGTTACAGGAGGCTTTGGACAAAAAAGAGCAGTTGCAAGATTTATCAGATATTTGTTGGCATTTTATCGGGCATTTACAGAGTAATAAAGCAAAAAGGGCGGTAGAAAATTTTCCTTGGATTCATTCCATTGATAGCTTAAAAATTGCCAAAAGAGTCAATCGTTTAGCCGAAGAGGCACTATCGGCAGGGGTGATTACACAGTTACCGCAGGTATGTTTACAAGTAAAAATATTACCAGATGAATCGAAGTATGGTTGGGATATCGATGCTTTGTGGCAAGATGTGCCGGAGATTAAAGAGCTTAATTCATTAAACTTACGGGGTTTAATGGCTATTTTACCCTTGGGCTTATCGAAACATGAAACTCTGGGGGCTTTTAAGAATGTTAAGGTTTTGGGTGATAAATTGAGGACTAATTTTGGTTCTGATTTTAATCAATTGTCCATGGGAATGTCAGGGGATTATCCTTTAGCTATTGAGGCGGGGGCTACAATGATTCGTTTGGGTACGATTATTTTTGGAAGAAGGAGAAATAATTAGTAATTGGCTATGAATCTTTGATATTTAGGTTCATCATAGAAACATCTTTTCCACATATTAAATAAAAAAGTCTCTTATGTATAAATGGAAAGTAAGTAGGCATAATTAAATCGATTTAGGCAAGGGGTTTAAACCCCTTGTTCATAAGAGTCTTAATAACTTGAGTTTAGACTAAATCTAATTTTAAACGCTGAAACCCTTATATGACGTATGTTTTATATTTTTTACATTAAACGGATAAGAATAGTCAAAATTCTTGCTGTATAAGGATCATAGCTTCTTACAGTTCAAATTAGTCTAAAGTACAGTTAATAAAATAAGAGCTATAATTAACTTCGCCCAACCTACTCATAGCGTTTTTTATAAGTATGAGCTACATTTATTATTCTCAAGTCCCCCTTATTAAGGGGGATTTAGGGGGATCGTTTTGTACCCCGTAATCATGATAATTGCTATATATCAAAACTTGTTTAATATTATTTTTTTTTATTTTTTAAGAAGACTTTATATGACAATCTTTTATTTTTATTAAAGTGAGTAATTATATTTTTTATAATGAGTATTAATTACTACTATTAAATCAAATCAGCCTGATGACAAATAACCGCACATACAGCTGAAAATATGGTAATGGCGGTGGCTATCAATGGATTTTGACCATGACTTACAGCATAAGAGGTAATGATTCCTGCACCCACGGCAGCGGTTAGTCCAGCACTTAATAGATCTTTTTCTTGAGGTCTTTGCATAGCTTTTAAAAAAAGTTTTTAATCATTAAGTATCTAAGATAACATTGTCTCTTAATTAATACTTTTTTTTGTCAAGAAGGTTTATATTTTGCTATATTTCTTTACAATTGACAATTACTCTATTAATTGTTGACAATTATTAATTATTTTGTTTTTATTTTTGTCAATATGTTGTTGCCTCCTCCTTTGAAAGTAAATGATCGATTAATGGCGATCGCCCCTTGTGGTACATTAAGAAAAAGAGAAAAAGAAAAGTTTTTGGCAGGGCTAAAAATCTGGGAAGATAGAGGCTACCATATCGACTTAGAAGACAATTATCAAGCCCAGGATGGTTACCTAGCAGGGAGTGATGAAATACGCAGACAAGCCCTTTACAAAGCATGGACAAATCCAGAATATAAAGCCATAATTTGCGTCAGAGGAGGTTACGGAGGGGCAAGACTGTTGGAAAATTGGCAATGGATGCCCATAGATACCCCCAAATGGTTAATCGGTTTTTCCGATGTCACCACCCTATTATGGAGTCTTTACCAAGAAAATATTACCGCCCTTCACGGCCCAGTTATAACTACCATTAGCCAAGAATCTCCATCATCATTAAAAAGATTATTTGACTATTTAGAAGGGAAAAAAATAGCACCTTTGAAGGGTAATGGATGGGGTGGAGGAAAACAAAAAGGAAAATTGTTAGTGGGTAATTTAACCGTTGCCACTAATATTTTGGGTACTTCTTTATGCCCAGATTTTGACGGGGTGATTCTTGCCTTGGAGGATGTGGGGGAAGCACCCTACCGCCTTGACAGAATGTTAACCCAGTGGCGTTTGATGGGAGTTTTGGAAAAAGTAAAAGGTATTGCCCTAGGGCGTTTTAGTGGTTGTGATGTATCTGATAACATTCCTAGTTGGACAGCACCAGAAGTTTTAAAAGAGAGGTTAGGTGGGTTAAATATTCCCATTGTCAGTGATTTACCTTTTGGCCATGATGGTGATAATGCTTGTTTACCCCTTGGGCAAATAGCACACATTGATGGGGATGAGGGAATTTTGGCGGTGGGTGATGACGAATAGGAGTGAATATTTAATACTAGCAAATAATTTTCTTTATTTTAAATTCGAGGTAATCTATGTTTAAAACCACATAATATTTCCCATGAAATTGTTCCAAGTATGTTCGCCCAATCATCTGCATTTATTGCTAAATTTCTATCTTCACCAATTAAAGTAACTATATTTCCTACTTTAAAGTCAGGAAAATCAGTAATATCTAATATAATTTGATCCATGGTAATATTGCCGATTTGTTGTACATATTGACCATTAATTATTACTTTTATTTTGTTAGATAAAAGTCTGGGAACTCCATCAGCGTAACCAATACCAATGACGGCAATGGTGGAAGGGCGATCGCACTTAAAACTATGACCATAACTAACCCCTGTACCTTTGGCAACTTGTTTAATGTGGGTAATACGGGTTTTTACCTCCATCACGGGCTTGAGAGAAACTTTATCTCGAAGATGGGGTGCAGGATATAACCCATACAACGCCAAACCAACCCTAACCATATCATAGTGCAACTCTTTACCCACCATTGTTCCCGCCGAATTAGCTAAATGAACCATGGGAATTTTAATCTCATGGGCTTTTAGGGCTTTAATAGCTTCTTTGAAGCGCTCATGTTGCAAATTCATCACCGTAGAATCCACATCATCCGCCGTGGCAAGGTGAGAATAAAGGCTTTTGATTTCTAAATGGGCAGATTTTTTAATTTCCTTGACAAAAGTAACAGTTTCGTGCCATAGTGTCCCTAATCTGGACATCCCCGTGTCAATTTTTAGATGGACAGATAGATTTTTGCCCAAATCAGAAAGCGCCTGAGCAAAAATAGCCCCCTGCTCAAGGTTACAAATGGTAGGCTCTAAGTGCCATTGAATAATATCTTTAATCTCATCAAGCGTGTTAATTGCACCTAAAATCATGATGGGTGCATTAATTCCTGCTTTTCTAAGTTCTATGCCCTCGGATAAAGTTGCGATCGCCAAGTAGTCTGCCCCAGACTCCAAAACTGTTTTAGCCACAGTAATCGCTCCATGACCATAGGCATCAGCTTTAATGACAGTCATTAACTTAGTTTCAGGGGCAAGGATACCTTTAAGGGTGCGTACGTTATGAGCTAGGGCTTGATGGTCAATTTTTACCCAAGCTCTTCGGGTTTGAGGGTTAAAATCTTGGTTACTCACTATTTAGATGGACGATAAAACAATAATGAATTTTGAACAATTACAATGTAAGGAATTAATCTCTGATCATCAATGATGGAAAACTATTTTTAGCCGTCTTCTTAGTTTTCTTCGATACCTTAAAACTGGCAATGGATTCTACGATGCCAAAGGCGAGAAAGTTGGTAAGTAAAGACGAGCGCCCATAGCTAAGAAAGGGTAGAGGAATCCCCGTAATGGGGGCAAGTCCCACCGTCATGGCAATGTTGATAATAGCCTGAAAAGCAATCATCGCTAAAACCCCAATGGCAATTAAAGAGCCAAAATTATCTTTTGCTCTGGTGGCAATGTACACCAAACGCCAACATACCAGCCAGATTAACACTAATACTACCGCAGAACCGACAAAACCGAACTGATCGGCGATCGCACTGAAAATGAAATCCGTATGTTGTTCGGGAACAAAATCAAGTTGAGTTTGACTGCCATTCATAAAACCATTGCCCCATAGGCCCCCAGAACCTATGGCAATGCGGGATTGAATCAGATGGTATCCCCCCCCTAAAGGGTCTTGTTCGGGGTCAAGAAAGAGCGTAATTCGGGCTTTCTGATAATCTTTGAGCAGATTCCACAAAAAACCGCCCAATTTTCCAGCACTGTAGTTAATAAATAATACTAAAATACTCCATAAGGCGCGATCAGGTAAAGTAAACCAAGCAATTAAAACCATTAGAGCCGTAAAAATTACCCAACCAGGCAAAAACAAGTTAAACAAAAAAGCAGAAAATAAAGGTGAAATCATCAAAAGAATCCAACCAAAATTGGCATTAGCCCAATAAAGCATCGCCAGAGTTACCACCCCAAAAACTAAGGATGTACCTAAATCTGGTTGAATAAAAATTAATGCCCAAGGCACTATTACCACTGCCAATGCCTTAAAAATACTAGATAACTTCGAGGCATCTTGATGATGGAGGATAGCGGCAAGGGTGATAATAAGACCTAATTTAGCAAATTCGGAAGGTTGCACATTAAAACCAGCAATGTTAATCCAACGAGGGGCACCATTGACGGTTATCCCCGCAAAAATAACCACTAGCAATGATATATTGGTCAATCCGTATAGTAGCCAGTGAAATTTCAAGAGGGAGTCATATCGCCACCGACTTAAACCAATGAGACAGCCTAAGCCAATGATGCCCATGATTAACTGTTGTTGCCAGTTATCCCCTTGTTCATAAACTTGAGTGGTGTAGATAGTGACACAGCTAATGGCGGTTAAAATTACTGTCAGGATGATTAAAAACCAATCTTTTGATCTTTGAGAAGTTATCATTTTATCTTTGGGGAATGGGAATGAATAGTTTTCCCTTACAACTGAATATTTTACAGTTAAAAATTAATAGATAAATAGTAACGAATAATTAGAGTTATTGTGGGTTTTTTACTCATTGTCATGATATTCATTGGAAAGCAAGGGTTATTCATTGGAAGACAAGGGTTATTCATTGGAAGGCAAGGGGTTTAAACCCCTTGTTAGGGTTTACCTTAGTGCCATCATGGATACTTTGGCGGCTATTTGTTGAGAAATTTTGACGAGGGCTTTGGCGGATTCCGAGTTAGGATGGGCAACGGTGATGGGAATGCCATTGTCTCCTCCTTCCCTGACGGACATTTCGATGGGAATACAACCAAGTAAAGGTACTTGTAATTCTTTTGATGCTTTTTCTCCTCCCCCAGAGCCAAAAATGTCGTAAGTGCGATCGCTCATATCGGGTGGTATAAAATAACTCATATTCTCAACGATACCCAGAATATTAGTGCCTAACTGCTCAAACATTTTTAAACCACGACGGGCATCTTGAAGAGATACGGTTTGAGGGGTGGTAACAATGACAGCCCCTGCAAGGGGTACAGCTTGGGCGAGGGTTAGTTGGGCATCTCCTGTGCCGGGGGGCATATCCACAATTAAATAATCCAATTCACCCCAGTTGACTTGATAAAGAAATTGACGAATAATGCCGTTTAACATAGGGCCACGCCACATCACAGGCTGATCAGGATCGATTAAAAAGCCCATGGATACCATTTTAATGCCATGGTTAAAGAGGGGTTCTAAAATGTCTCCTGCGGGGGATTTGGTGACGTTGATGGGGGCATTGACTAACCCTAACATGGTGGGGGCGTTGGGCCCATATATATCAGCATCTAGGAGTCCTACTTTTGATCCTGCTTGGGCAAGGGCGATCGCCACGTTGACTGCCACAGTACTTTTTCCTACTCCTCCTTTACCGCTGGAAATAGCAATAATATTTTTTACTTTATCCACTGAAGTGCGATCGGGTAAAGGCTTTTGGGCAGGGGTTTCGGCGGTTACTTCTACGGAGACTTTTTCCACCCCTGACAAGGTTTTAACGGCTTTCTCACAATCTTCTACAATAAACTCTCTTAGAGGGCAAGAAGGGGTAGTTAATACGAGGGTGAAACTTACTTCTCCCCCCTCTACTTTTACGTTACGAATCATGTTCAAGTCCACTAAACTCTTTTGTAGTTCAGGATCTTGAACTGGTTTTAAAACTTCTAAAACAGATTGGGTATCAACCATGGTTCAATAAATATTTTCTTATAGTTTTGAAATGTTAAATCATTCCCCTATAAGTAAATATACCATTCTTGGGAATGGGCAATGGGCAATGGGCAAAAGGCAATGGGCAATGGATTGTTACTCATTAGCTTTGAGTTATAACAGGGTTGAAGGTTGTTCAACCCCTACAGGTTAATTAGCGTTCAAAGTTGCTGATAATGGCATCGGCAAATTCAGAACATTTTAAAGGAGGTTCGACGGGGGGAGTCATCATCCTGGCTAAATCATAGGTTACTTGCCTGGAGGCGATCGCACGGCTAATGCCATCACGAATCAAATCAGCAGCTTCTTGCCACCCCATAAACTCCAGCATCATCACCCCAGAAAGAATTACCGAACCAGGGTTAATTCTATCCAATCCAGCGTGTTTGGGAGCAGTACCATGGGTAGCTTCAAAGATAGCACAATTATCCCCAATATTAGCACCAGGCCCCATACCTAAACCACCCACAATGGCGGCTGCCGCATCAGAAAGATAGTCCCCATTAAGGTTCATAGTAGCTAAGATAGAATATTCGTCAGGGCGAGTTTGAATTTGTTGAAAAATACTGTCCGCAATGCGATCGTTTACCATTACCTTATCCTGCCATTTTCCATCACCATGGCTATCCCAAATAGAAGCCAAAACTTCCTCAACCTCAGCACAAACAGCTTCCTTTTTCTCAGGGGTTAAACCATCATAACCTGGGTCAATTTTACGGGCATTATCTTCAGTGGAAATATCAGGATTAGCCTCCTTATTACCCAAAATCCAAGACTCTCTCTCCGTTACACACACATCACGAAATTCCGTCATCGCAAGTTCATAACCCCAATCACGGAAAGCCCCTTCAGTGTATTTCATAATATTACCCTTATGCACCAAAGTAACCATTTGTTTCTCCTTGGGTAAACGGAGCGCATTTTCCATGGCACGACGTACCAAACGCTGAGAGCCAGTTTTACTAATGGGTTTAATCCCAATCCCTGCATCGAGGGGAATTTTTTTATTTTTATGCTCAGGAGTCGCAGGAATCAAGTCATCATTGAGTATGCCAATCAACTTTAGACCAATTTCCGAACCTTCTTTCCATTCAATCCCTAAATAAATATCCTCAGTGTTTTCCCGATATACAATTACATCTAATTTTTCAGGGCTTTTGTGAGGGGAAGGAGTACCTTGATAATAACGACAGGGGCGTACACAGGCGTATAAATCAAAAATTTGTCGTAGAGCAACGTTTAAAGAGCGAATACCACCTCCTACGGGGGTTGTAAGGGGTCCTTTGATGGCGATACCATACTCCCGAATAGCCGTTAAAGTGTCCTCTGGTAAATATTGAAAAGTACCGTACTTTTCACAGGCTTCATCCCCTGCATAGATTTTAAACCAGTTGATTTTACGTTTACCGCCGTAAGCCTTAGCCACCGCCGCATCAATAACTTTCTCTGAGGCAGGCCAAATATCTACCCCTGTACCATCTCCACGGATAAAGGGAATAATGGGATCATCAGGAACAATGGGTTTACCATTCTCAAACTTAATTTTAGTACCTTCTTGAGGGGGGGTCAATTTTTCAAACATATTCGGTTGCCTTATCAAAAGTTATAAATTGCGTGATTACAAGATCATAATATATCAGCAGGACTGATTCATTCTCAAATTTTCCAGTTACGATGATGAATAATTGACAATGGACAATAGACAATGGACAATGGACAATTAATTTCTAATGCATATTGTTTGCTTGTTTTTTGTATCGGTAGCAATTATTGATTATTTTTTTATATTATTCTTTGTGTTATGTCCATTAAAAATGTCGGTTTAATTATTGAAATTCCTTTGGCTATTTCTTCTTTTATTTTTGCTAAGGTTAATAAATTTTTAATCGGCAATCTTTACACTATTTATTTAAAGGTTAATCAAAAAAAAGCTAATCAATGGCGGGTAATTGATAATCAGTTAGTGTCTTCTCCTATTAATATGGGAGTGTTAATGACTAAGGCTCCCCGTTGGAATACCCACGCTATTATCGGAACTTTAGGCCCTTTTTTTGTGGAAGATGAGCTAAGTTTGGAGGTGGCTTCGGCTAATGCTTCGGCTAAGTCTTGGTTTGCGATTTTTTATGATTTTCCAAATTATAATACCATCGATACCATTGCCTCAAAGGTTGATAATCAAGGAAAAAAATGGCAATCAATTAAACTAAAAAAGGGAAAATATACCATTGGTTTAAGATATTATAATTATGGTGATAAATTAACTTTACCTGCGGTAAAAATAGATAGGAAAGAGTTTACTTCTAGCAAGGAAATTCCCAATGATAGCAATGAATTTTACCATAGTATAATTAGCAAAAAAAACTGGTATTTTTTAGCGATACATTATTATATCTACACGGTTTTAAGTTTAAGAAAATATTTGCCTGAATCTTTTGTTAAGTATGAATTTTTACCCGTAGGGGCGATCGATACCAAATTTTATTATGATGCTTTAGATAAAGGGGAAATTCTTACCATTGAGGTTAATCAAAATACCCTTAATAAATATGGTATTTATATTACCATCTACGATCGCACTAGCCTTCCCATACAATGGTTTCAATTAAAAGATTTGACAGAAAAAACCAAACCAGTAACAAACAAAGGCTACTATTTAATTAGGGTGAGAAATCAAGGAAAACCACCCGAAACATTTACTGATTTAGAAATCAATCTGCGTAAATCTTCCAACCATTAACTCTATGCAAACATTAACTCAAAATAACTTCCCCAACATTGCCTTTATTGCCGATAATGCTTCAGTAATGGGAGATGTAACCCTAGCAGAAGGAGTAAGCATTTGGTATTCTGCCGTAGTTAGGGCAGATGTAGAAAAAATTATCATAGGGGCTTATTCCAACATTCAAGATGGGGCAGTATTGCATGGAGATCCTGGCAAAGTTACTATCTTAGAAGAATATGTCACCGTGGGACATCGTGCAGTTATCCATTCCGCCCACATTGGTAAAGGGTGTCTAATCGGTATTGGGGCAGTGGTTTTAGACGGTGTCACCGTGGGAGAAGGTAGCATCATCGGTGCTGGTTGTATTGTCACCAAAGACGTGCCGCCCCATTCATTGATGGTGGGTATTCCTGCCAAAAAAGCGAAAGATGTCACCCCCACTCAGCAAAAAGAATTAATCGAACACGCCATGAAGTATTATCAGTTAGGGTTGTATCATCGGGGCAGAAGTAGCCATAAAGGTTTTGAGTAACTCTTTCCCTTCATAACGGGGGTGTTATAGTCAAATTGACAGTGTGGAAGAATTTTTGGGAGTAATTCAGAAATTAAAGAGAGTTGGTTGAAAAAGATAAGGTAAAATCATTTATCGGTTTTCACAGGGATGATTTTTGAGCTTTATCTAACGATTCACTAAATAATAAATACTAATATAAATAGCTGAAACCATTAATTGAGCCATGGTAATGGGTAAACCATAACGGAGGAAAGTACCATAGGAAATAGTTTTGCCGTGCAACTCGGCAACCCCTGCCCCTACAATATTAGCGGAAGCCCCTACCAGAGTCGCATTTCCCCCCAAAGTAGCCCCAAGCATCATGGCAAAAAATAAAGGCAATACCACAGCAGGATAATTACCGCTAAAGTTTGTTTGTAAAACCTCCGCCCCTATTAATCCCGTGTTAAATAAGTATTCTTTCAATAGGGGAATCATTGCCACCACCAAGGGAATATTAGGTATTACCGCTGATAAAGCACCTACCACAAAAATTAAAACAATAGAAGCCACAAAAATATTTTGACCTAATAAAAAAGCAAAAACTAGGGAAATCTGACTAATAATACCCGTTTTTTCTAGTCCACCAATCAAGACAAAGACGGACATAAAAAAGATTAAAGTACTCCAATCCACATCCTTTAAAATATTTTGTACCGTGTCGATTTTACTTTCATGGGCCAGTAGTAAAGCAAGGGCAGCCCCCATCAAGGCAACGGCAGCAGGAGAAAGAGGAATGGGTAATAAATCACCAAAAACAAAGAATAGCAGAACAAAAACCATGATAAAGGCACCTGCTAGTAAAACACGGGGATGATTAATTTTTGGGATAGGTAATTGTTCAAAGTTAGTAAATTTACTATGCCATATGTCTTTAAACAAAAAAGGAGTCATGATAACCACTGTCAGCACCGCTAAAACCCCGGCAAAACTCATGGAGGTGAGATATTCAAAAAAACTCATATTGATAGAATCTCCGACAATAAAAGTAGCAGGATCTCCTACTATGGTTAATAGTCCCGCACTGTTAGAAACAATAACCATTAAAATAATTAAGGGGACAAAGTTAATGCCGATTTCCTCTGCCAAGGGAGGAATTAAAGGGGCAAGGAGAGTTACTGTGGTGGCGTTGGGCAGTATGGCACAAATGGGTGCTGTAATAGCAATGATACCCAAAAGTAAATAGTTACCCCTACCTTTTGACCATAAAACGATTTTTGTGGCAATGTATTGAAAAATATTAGTAGGCTCGAAAGCTCTTACTAATACCATTACACCAAAAAATAAACCCAATGTGACATGACTTTCACCGATGTATCCTACTGCTTCTCCTAATGTCATAATATGAGCAAATACAAGAACTAGAGAACCTAATAAGGCAGCTACAGTTAAATGTACTTTTTCGGACATAATAAGGGCAATAACGGCGACAAAAACGCCTCCTGCCACCAAACTAGACAAGTTGGGCATTATTTTATTTACTTTTAGATTGAATAAGGATAGTTTAATGAAGAGATACGTCTTATTCGGATACCTAAATTAATTTTAGTTTTTTGTCTAAAAACTACTTTTTTGGTCTCCTCCCAATGCCTACGAGGTTAGCTGACGGGCTAGGACTGAGAGATGTCCTTCCTTAAGTTATCCTTAAAAATAAGCCCCAAAATTGGTTCCCCCGCTCCTCTTGATTTGAGAAAATTAATAATTACTTTATCTAAGGACTAGGCTGACTTTCTCTACAAGAAATATTAACAGATTCAATTTTATTTTGTGGTGTTTTGCGTAACAAAAATTATTCAATTTTTTAGTTGTCCATTTGCCTTAATGCTCTAGTTTCGTCAAGGAGAGCTTCAATTTCTTCGTCGGAGGGTTGTCTGACGTAGTTAATTTTTATTTCTTCGAGTAGATCGTATAATAGAGATTCTACAACTTCAAGGTTATGTTTTGCACCTACGGAAAGGGTTAGAGTTGAGCCTGATTTTGTAATAATTTTTTCCACATGGTCATCAAATACGGGATCTTCTTTTAACATTTGTTGAATAGTTTTTAATAGTATTGAATATACTTGGGTAGATGTTCTTTGACTAATATTTTGAGGAAATTTTGCTAAACCAGGAAGATGGGCAACACTTTGATAAGCGGGAGATTCGGTAATACTTTTTTCGATAAGGTAGTTTAGTAAGTCTTCTACTTCGGGGCGGATTTCTGGTAATACTTGATTGGCTACTAATTCAATAACTAATTTGAAAATTTCTCCAATTTCGTTAGTATCGTTTATGTCGATATATTCTTTTTGGGTATTTTCAGGAGATAAAGAGTTTTCTATGTAACCATCTTTGATAACGTTTTGTAATTGATTGAGAATTCTTAAAATAATTACTTCGGTAATATCCCCTGCAATACTGGCAACAAATCCTTGACTGGCTTGTCTTTTAATAGATTTTAAGGAAATTAATTTACTTTCATCAAGTCTGACTGCTACGGGGATTATTCTTAACCATCGTAGGGTTGGTAAAAAGAATATTAGGTCATACCAACGCCAAAAAATTGCGTCTTGGATTTTGATTCCGTGATAGCGTAGGCTAATGACAAATGACCTTAGCAAGAAGTCAGCAAATATTATGACAATAAAGGGAAAATCTATTAAGCCGAAATAATCTACAAATTGACCATTTTCACCAATGGGACGATAATAATTAGTGTTAATTAAGGGGGCAATTTCTCTTTCAAAAAAGGTTAATTCTTCGTCTATTTGTCCTTCTAGGTGATCCAAGTTCCAAAAGTTTTCAAAGGCTACGGTGGCAGAGTCACGAGGATTTAAAATGGGATCTGCCATGCGATCGCGCATTATATTTTTAATCTTTTCTAAGTTACCACTTTTATTGGCTAACTGAAAAGGGTCTTGAGAAATCATTTCGGCACTCATTTCCCGTAACATTGCCAATACTTCCCTTGTTTGAGGAGAATCTAAACCAGAGGCATCAATGGTATTTTGCAATTCAACAACGGTATCTAAATATTGTTGGGTATCTCGATAAGGCTCAATTCCTTTGACAGCATCATACTCAATTACCGTTTCTCGCACTGATTTTGGCACAATGGTAAGTCTGTAACCGTCGTACTCGTAGGGGCCAACTTTGAAATTGCCTACCGTAATCACTCCATTTAGCCATATATCACGGAAGGGAATGTAGGTTAAATCAAAGGCAACTACTCCCAAGTTAGCAAGGGAAACGAGCGCCATTAGTTTAGCCACATAGATATTATCAAACCAGAAATTATAAATCCAAGATACTGGTTTGGTGGTTTTTTTGATATTTTTAACAATGGGACTTTTCATTGGTTTTGATAATTGTTGTTGATAAATAATAATTTATTCAAAATAAATATTATCCTATAACCCTTAATAAACAAGTATTTCAACCTAATACCTGCACGGATTTAGCATTCTGGCTCATCCACCACTTGCCCCATTAAAGCACTTTTTCACCAAATCCCATTTGATACCTTTAAAGATTTCACTACTGACATAGCAATGTTTTATTACACTTTATAAAGTTTTTAAAGAAAATACTCTATAGTAGATAATAAAATAATATGCTTTAATCAATAGTTGTCTCCTGTTAGGGCTGAGAAATAACAATCTAAATACTAGCCATAGCAAGGAATAAAGAAAAAAAATTGAGCAATATACTTATGACATCAGATTTATTGATTAGACAAGCTGAAATATTTTTACCTGATGGGGATATTTTACTAGGAGACGTACGGGTAAAACAAGGTAAAATTGCAGAAATTGGCACAAATTTAGAGGTGGGAGACGAGAGAATAATCGATGCTCAGGGGTTAACTCTTTTACCTGGAGTAATTGATCCTCAAGTACATTTCAGAGAGCCTGGTTTGGAGTATAAGGAGGATTTATTTACGGCTTCTTGTGCCTGTGTGATGGGGGGAGTTACCTCTTTTCTGGAAATGCCCAATACTCGCCCCCTAACCACTACCCAAGAGGCTTTGGATGATAAGTTATACAGGGCTTCTCAAAAGTCTTTGGTGAATTACGGCTTTTTTATGGGCGCCACGGCGGATAATTTGGATGATTTACGGGATGCTAACCCCAGTTGTGGTATTAAAATCTTTATGGGTTCATCCCATGGGGCTTTGTTGGTGAGTACGGAAGAACAAATTGAGCCGATTTTTGCCAAAGGAAGCCGTTTAATTGCGGTTCATGCGGAGGATCAGGGTAGAATTGTAGAAAGAAAAAAAGAGTTTCATGGTATTACTAATCCTGCTATCCATTCCACCATTCAGGATGAGACGGCGGCGTTAAATGCCACTAAGTTGGCTTTGAAGTTGTCCAAGAAGTATCAGCGTCGGTTACATATTCTCCATTTGAGTACGGGCATTGAGGCCGAATATTTACGGGAACATAAACCCAGTTGGGTTTCTACGGAAGTAACCCCCCAACATTTATTGTTAAATACCGATGCCTATGAAACCATTGGCACTTTTGCCCAGATGAATCCCCCATTGCGATCGCCCGAAAACAATGATATATTATGGAAGGCCTTGATGGATGGGGTAATCGATTGCATTGCCACGGATCATGCACCCCACACTTTAGAGGAAAAAGCGAAGGAATATCCCAACAGCCCTTCAGGAATGCCGGGGGTAGAAACTTCTTTGCCTTTGATGTTGACGGAGCATAAAAAAGGACGGTGTACCCTTGCCCATGTGGTGAAATGGATGTGTAGTGCCCCTGCTAAATTATATAATATCCCCAATAAAGGTGCGATCGCCCTTGATTATGATGCCGATATAATCTTGGTAGATTTAAAAAATCATCGTCCTGTGTTACGAGAAAATCTCCAAACTAAATGCGGTTGGAGTCCTTTTGAAGGTTGGAGTTTAACAGGCTTCCCAGTTTATACCATCGTTGGCGGTCAAGTCGCCATGGAAAAAGGTATTATTAATACTGAGGTAAGAGGTAAAGCCCTTTCTTTTGATGCTTAGGTATTAGAAATTAGGTGTTAGGTTTTGGGAAAATGCAAGAATGAAAGTAAAATTTAATTATCCATTCTTAATTATCCATTATTCATTAGTATTATGATTTCTGTAAAAGTTCCCTCCATTGCCTGTGAAGTATGTGCCGAAACCATCACCAAGGCGATTCTCCATAGTGAACCAAAAGCTCAAGTTACGGTGGATGTACCTAATAAAATAGTTAATGTGGAAACCCAAGCTAGTGTGGATGTTATTAAAGGTGCGATCGCTCAAGCTGGTCATGAGTGCGCTGATTAGGCAAGTCTTTTACCCCTCTACTTCACTGGAGGGGATTTTTTGTGTATCGATTTGTAACAAAGTTATCTTTCCTTCTTGCTTTGGGGCTTTTTTTGAGTTACTATAGAAGTATGTTTTATATAATGGAAGTCTTTGCGTTTATACTTAAAAAAGTATAGACTCCCATTATCTTACAGCATAACATAAAAGCGCCCCTAAATAATAAATAATCAATTTTTCCTGAAAAATTTAATAATTCGATACACAAAAAAACAGAAAAAAGGGGACGAACATTTTAGGATAAAATCAAATTCGGGCAAAACTAGATAATTGCCTAAATCATTTGATTAATTTCCCCGAAACAAAATAGAATGAAGCAGTTTTTAGAATCAGAGGTTATATCTAATTACCAAGAATCAGAAGTAGTTATTTTACCGATTCCCTATGAAGTAACTACCACCTATCGTAAAGGTTGTGAATATGGTCCAGATGCGGTGTTAGATGCCTCTGATCAATTGGAATGCTACGATGAGGAGTTAGGTATTGAAACTTGTTTTTGTACTAAAATTTTTACGGGCGATCGCATTGCGGACACCAGAAAAAATCCTGAACTAACCGCAGAGCAAATGTTAGAAGCCACCAAAGAAGCGGTAAAAAAAATGGTGGCAGACGGTAAATTTATTATTGGTATTGGGGGAGAACACGCCATTACCACAGGATTAGTACAAGGTTATTTAGAAAGTATTAATGAACCTTTTACAGTAGTACAAATAGATGCCCATGGAGATATGCGCCATGAATTTGAAGGCTCTATTCACAATCACGCCTGTGTGATGAGGAGAGTATTAGAACTAGGTTTACCTACTTTACCTGTGGGCATTCGGGCTATTTGTCAAGAAGAAGCAGATTTAATTAAAGAGAAAAATGTTCCTGTGATGTGGGCAAGGGATATTTATTACAACCCCCACTGGATTAACCAAGCCTTAGAAAAAATCACCACCAAAAAAGTATTTATAACCATTGACTTGGATGGTTTAGATCCTAATTTTATGCCTGGAGTTGGTACCCCTGAACCAGGGGGGCTTGATTGGTATCAAATTTTGGCATTTATGAAGGCGATTTTTAATGGTTTTGAGGTAATTGGTTGCGATGTGATGGAATTAGCCCCTACTAAAGATTCAGTGGTATCAGAATTTACCGCGGCTAAGTTGATTTATAAGTTAATTGGTTATTGGTATGTTAGTAAGTGAGGAAATAGGGCATAAGGAATGCTCCGGTAATCAGGAGTTGTTAACAAAAGATCAAGTAATAGGTAGACACAATATAAATAACAAAGAAAAAGCCCCTCGCCTGTGGGGGAGGGGTTAGGTGGAAAATAAAATAAATTAGATTTAACGGCCAGGTAAAGTGTATTTAAAATCGGTGTTGCCTGTGTATCCCGTTAACTGGGCTAAACGCTCAAGGGTTTGAGTACCCTCATAAACTTCCCCATCAATTAACCAAGTAGGAAATGCTCTCACAACTCCTTCGCATTTTTGAGGTTCACCATTTAAACCATCGGGGGTACATTCCACGTGGGGTACGATATTATAGGCTTCTTCCCCAAAAAGTTGTTTTTGGTCATAACAGTGAGGACACCAGTAGGCAGTATATTTAGTAGCGCCTACGGAGGCCAAATGTTCGGCCAGTTCAATTTCCGCTGGTCCTGAAGTGGTGGTAATATCCCATCCTGTGGGGGGTTGAGGGGCGCTGTTGGGTCGAGAAATGGGAATTTTTTCTCCTGGGGCAACAGGGGTTTCTTGATTGGCAATGGGGGCATTAACGTTGGAATATACTCCGATCGCCCCTACAATGGTTACAAGAACGACAATAGCACCGACAAATAAAATTTGCCCTAAATCATCCCAATCATGTCCCACAAAAGTCATGACAAGGAAACTGAGGGAGAATATTGCCGAGCCAATACAATAATAACAAGCAGTTTGTAACTCAAAGGCGAGAACATACATTAAATAACCGCTAAAGGTAGCCATGGCGAAACTTAGGGCAAGAATTAGTAACCAGCTATTGGCTTCTAGCTTTTGTCTTAATTTTTTCTGATTTTCTGAAGAAATACCGAGGGGAGCAAGGGATAAAATACTCATGGTAAGATACCCTAGCATACCAAATACACTGAGGGGAGGTCCTGTTTTCCCCGCAGGATCGAGGGGATAAGCATAGGCACTGTCTAGGACGCTACCACAAGCCCCAGCTTCTTCTCCTGTGCAAACCACTTCACCGCCACCAAGGGAGGTGATGGTTAAGTATGAAGTTAATATAAGACCTACAAGGGCGATCGCACCTATAATTAAACGTGAATTTTTTTGTATCCACGGTACATTGCGACGACGACGAATCATAATATTTTCTCTATATTTATTTAGATCTGAATTTTAGCAATTATTTTTAATTTGAGGTGTCAAGGGGCAAAAGACAATAAAGCCATTGTCCATTATTAACTCCTCATCTCCTTAACTTTTTCGGGCTTTTTTTCTACAACTTCCCCGGCCGCTTCCACAAATTGAGATACCCTCGTAGGGTCAATGGTTTCATTTATATCACCTTTTCTTTTGATTGAACTTGCCACAATCACTCCATCGGCACACCCCATCAATTCACTAATATTATCTATGTCTGCACCACTACCTATTAATACAGGAGTACCATTAGCCGCCTGTTGTGCTAGTTCCAAATCTTCGAGATTAGGGGGTAAACCCGTAGCCCAACCTGAAAGAATTACCGCATCAGCAAGACCTCTTTCAATGGTATCCTTAACAGCGTTGGTTAAATTAGGACTACCCAAAGGACGGGCGTGTTTTACCAACACATCAGCAAAAATGGCTATATCCTGCCCCAATTCTCGGCGGTAGCGTTGGATGTCGTGGGCTTTACCCTCTATCAAACCTTGGTCTGTGGCCATTACTCCTGTATAGACATTGACTCGGATAAACTTTGCTCCCACACAAGAGGCGATCGCCAATGCGGTCATAGCATCATTACGCAAAACATTCAACCCGATGGGCAACATAACCAAATTCATAATGCGGTCAACTATAAGCGTCATGGCACTTACCACCGCAGGATCTACTTTATCTTTAGTAAAAGGAGCATCAAAAAAATTTTCAATAATAATACCATCAACACCCCCAGCAGCCAACGCCGTCGCCTCTTGCTCTGCCCTTTCCATGACGGCTTCTAAGTCTCCCCCCCATCGGGCAGAAGTAGGCAAAGGTAATAGATGTACTACTCCGATGATGGGATTTTTTTTGCCAAATATTTGTTCAGTTATCATAAAAATTTAATATATAGTCTGTCCTTCTGAGCCGAAGTAGAGTCAGATTAATTTATATTCTTAGCAAGTTCTTATTTTAATGGTGCGTGGTAACTTAGCCAAATATTTCTCTCTCTGGTGCCATACAAATCACAACCATCCTGATAGAATAAAGCAAATTATATTTACATGATCTATAGCCAATAATCTATCAATGAATCAAGTTTTTTTTACCCATAAATGGTTCTCTTTTCGTCCATTAAAACTATTATCTTTGTTTTTTGCCTCTTATTTCACAATTCTTATGATCGGTGGTTGGAGTATTCCTGTGTTTTCTCAAAATACATCGGAAATTAGGGCGGTATGGTTAACCACGAGCGATACGGATACAATATTTGATCGTCCAAAAATGAAAGAGGCGATCGCCAATTTAGCCTCCATGAATTTTAATACTATTTATCCTGTGGTGTGGAATTCAGGCTACGCCCTCTATCCTAGCCCCGTGGCACAAAGAGCAGGAATACAGCCTTTTGTCCATAGGGGATTTCAAGGACAAGAGCCTTTAGCAGAATTGGTACAAGAAGCCCATCGTCATCGATTACTGGTGTTACCATGGTTTGAGTTTGGTTTTATGGCGCCTCCTACCTCGGAATTAGCCCTAAATCACCCCCATTGGCTAACTCAAGCCCAAGATGGTAGTCAAACCACTTCTAGTGCTGCGGGGGAGGTTGTGTGGCTCAATCCATTCCATCCAGAAGTACAAAAATTGATCACTGATTTGGTGATGGAGGTAGTCAATCGTTATGATATTGATGGCATTCAATTTGATGACCATTTAGCTTTACCTGTTGCTTTGGGTTATGACGCTTATACTCGTAATCTTTATCGCCAAGAAACCAACGAAAATCCCCCTACTAATTTTCGGGATGCGGCCTGGGTGCGCTGGCGGGCGGATAAAATAACCAATTTTGTAGAACAACTGAATCGGCAAATTAAGGCACGAAAACCCAATGCCATTTTTTCTGTGTCTCCCAATCCTTACACTACGGCGTACAATTCGTTTTTGCAAGATTGGTTAGACTGGGTAAGAAAAGACTTAATCAATGAGTTGGTGGTGCAAGTCTATCGGGCAGATTCTTCCGCTTTTCTTCGAGAAATTACCACCCCCGAAATTCGTGAAGCAAGACAAAAAATTCCTGTGGGAATTGGTATTTTAACGGGGTTAGGCAATCGTATTAAACCCATTGAATTTATCAGAGAAAAAGCCTTGGCAGCTAGACGGGAAAGGTTAGGAATTGCTTTCTTTTTCTACGGTAGTATGTGGAATAGAACTCCTGAACTAAAAGCCGAGAGAAAATCCCATTTCCGTGCGCTATTTCCCCGTCAATCCCATCGCACTGCTACTAATATAAATCCTTTGCCCCGTAACGGGATTTAATTGTTTTCTTGGCTAATGGCTTGGATAACGGTGTCATGGATTTCTCCATTGGTTACTACAACCCCACGGTTATCATTCATTTTGGAGGCGGTGGCAAAGTCTAGGGGTTCACCATACATATCGGTTACTTTGCCCCCTGCTTCTTCCACCACGATCGCCCCGGCGGCATGATCCCAAATATTTTCTCTATAATTAGGATATTTTGGAGAAGGTAGGCGTAAATAAAGGGCAGCTTCCCCAGAGGAGACGATGCCATATTTGGCTTGGGAGTCCACCCGCACTGATTCGGTGGTAATGCCTACGGATTTGGCGATGGTATTTTGCCGGGATTGGTTTCCATGACTGGCTTCGACACTTTCAACGAAACGAAAACGACTAACGTCTTCTTTGGTGACTACCTGTTGTTTGGTCATTTCACCCCCTGCTATGGGCATTCTATAAGCCCCTTTGCCTCTCTGGGCGATAAATAACCATCCCATATCCCCTTGGCTTAATTGAAGGGCAGGGCAACCCAAGAAGCCTAATTTCACCTCTCCTTCCACAATGAGGGCAAGGGCGATCGCATATTGATCTTGACGTAAAAACCCTTTTGTGCCATCAATGGGATCTAGTGTCCAGAAACAATCTCCTACAGTACCATTACCATAGTCTATCCAGTTCAAAACTTCCTCGGTGGTACCAGAGGGAATAATATTTTTTACATATCCTGTAATTTTGTTAATGGTATCTTTGGATTCGGATTTTCGTAATTCCGTGGCATCTTCTTCGCCGACGATGGGAATATCGGGAAAAGCCTCTTTCAATGCTTTACAAATTAGAGCTTGAGAGCCAAAATCAGCAACGGTTACGGGGCTTTTATCTTCCTTTTCTATGGCTTTGGGAATATTTTTTCTGACTTCCTCGCATAATGTCGCTGATTGTTGGATAGATGCGATCGCAACTTCTGTAAGTCGATTATAGTTCATTGAATGTAGTAAATTATTAATATGTGCCTAATAATTATTAACTATAATTGTTCAATATAGTAGTCTTAAATCATTTATGACAAAATAAAACCCCTAACTATTCGCAGACAAGCAGTTTAATCCCCTTGCTCAATAATATATTAATGATAAATTATGTATCAATAAATTACCATCAATAGTTTTAGGATAAGAGATTTCAATATTCTGTTAGATATTATTATTGAATTTATTTAGTATTTTATAACCCTGTATAAATAAATAATTTATTACTTATTTTGAGTATTCTTTTTACAAGAAATACTTATAATTTATTTACCCACAAAAAAGGTATAGTTTTTACTGGTAAAGGGTTCTAAAATTATCATCTATATCGACTTCATTCTTGAACAATAAAACTGGGTAATTAGATTGGCGAAATTAATCATAGCTCTTATTTTATTAAGACTCTTATGAACAAGGGGTTTAAACCCTTGCCTAAATCGATTTAATTATGCCTACTTACTTAATATCTGTACTTTAGACTAATTTGAACTGTAAGAAGCTATGATCCTTATACAGCAAAAATTTTGACTATTGTTATCCGTTTAATGTAAAAAATATAAAACATAGGTCATATAAGGGTTTCAGCGTTTAAAATTAGATTTAGTCTAAACTCAAGTAATATAGTTCTAAAAATCTAAAATTAATGAAAAATATACCTTATCCGATAGATTATTATTTTATTCCTTTAGCTATCAAAATCTTTTTTTAGTTTTATGTATTTCTTTTGGTCATTAATTTTATCGTTAGTTGTTATTAATTTATTTTTAACTTACTTTTTAGTAAAACAAAAAAGAGAAGGTACAACCCTAAAACATAAACTAGATTTAAAATCCTATGAAGTTTTATCTTTTCAGGAGAAAAATGATTTACTAGGTAAAAAATATCAATATCAACAAATAGTTGTCAAAGAGTCAAAAAATCTTGCCCTCATCAAAAGTCCTTATTATTATGGTCATCTCATCAAAGTTATTAATGATGTCCTGAATATTTCCCATAGTTATTATTTCAAATATAATCCGAAAGATAATGTATTCAAATTAAAGCATCTCACGGGTTGGAGTCAAAAAAAATATAAAAATTTGACGGTAAATAATAATGATAATGAGTTGGCTTATCTATGGCAATCTGATTGTAATTATTTGTTTATTGATAATCTAAAAAAAGACAATAAATTTAAATTAAGTTTCCCTTTAGAACAAGATCATTTAGTATCGGGAATTATCTTTTCTGTAGCTCATCCCGATAACCAAGAAAGAATTGGTATATTAGGATTTTATAGTCCAAGACAAGATACGTTTAATGAAGATGAAATAGATTTAATTCAAAATTTAATCATTCTTCTACAGCTAAATATTAGCTTTCTTAGTGAAAATAAAACTTTATATTTATTAGAGCAAGGAATTAATTTTAATTCCCATGGTATCGTTATTATGGATGCTCAAAAAATAGATTATCCTATTGTTTATGTTAATGATTATTTTTTGGAGTTAACGGGCTATAGTCACAATGCTATTTTAGGTAAAAATTATCTTTCTTTTTTTAATCAAAAATTTCAACAATACGGTTTACAAAATTTACAAAATGCGATCGCCCTTGGACAAAAAACAAGAATTATTGTTGAAAAAAACCGTAAAAATGACGGAAATTATTGGGGTGAAATTAATTTACATCCTATTTATAATCAAGGAATTTTAACTAATTTTATTATCATTGAAAAAGATGTTACTGACCAATATCATGATCAAATATCTTTTAACATTGAAACAGGACAGTCTAATTTATTTGAAGAAAAACTACAAAAAATTAATACTATTAGTTATGATTTAAACCAAGATCTTAGTTACAAT
The DNA here is from genome assembly GCF_001747005.2 of Cyanobacterium sp. IPPAS B-1200. Taxonomy (NCBI): domain Bacteria; kingdom Bacillati; phylum Cyanobacteriota; class Cyanophyceae; order Chroococcales; family Geminocystaceae; genus Cyanobacterium; species Cyanobacterium sp. IPPAS B-1200. The sequence continues at coordinate 2,287,338 of NZ_CP182899.1, read as the reverse complement.
TTAAGGGAATGTTTAATCAATGCTTGTGATATATTGGGAATGCAAATAGGCGTAGTAATGGAAGTATCAGAATATAGATCTTTTATTGCTAGTCAATATTTTTCTTTTTCAGATACTTTATTTTTTGACCAAGATAATTCCTTGATTAATATTCTTTCCCAAGAAATATGTTATGCCAAAGATACTATTTATAATGGTTTATCAATTCATTTTAATTCCCTTACAGAAAATAATTTTATTAACAATTTTACCGTTACTAATTATTTAGCTACTCCTATCTGGATTAATGGTGCAATATATGGCACTATTCATCTTTTTGATACAGAAAATAATATACATTATTTGAGAGAACAAAAGTATCTATTAGAGGCGATCGCGCATAACCTTGGAAAAGTAATTATTGCCGAAGAAAAAGAGCTAGAAAAAGAACACATTAGAATAGCCCTAGAAGAAAGTCAAGAAAGATTAAAAGGAGTTTTATTTTCCCTAGAAGACGTAATTTGGTCTATACATCCTAAGACATTACAGCTAATTTATATTAACACCGCCGCCACTATTTTATATGAGTGTGAATTGTCATTATTTTTTCAAAAAAGATGTTTTTGGTTAGACTTAGTACACCCCGAAGATAAAGAAAGAGTCAAGGATTATTATAGTAAAATTTTGAATATTGCCATCCTAGATAATGATGCTAATAGCCATGACATAGAATATCGCATTATTTCTTATAATGGAGAAGAAAAATATGTAAGAGATAGAGCCTATTTAGTTTTTGATAATCAAAATAATCTTATTAGAATTGACGGCATAATAACTGATATAACCAAAAAATATTTAACTCAAAAAGCCCTCAAAAAAAGTCAGCAAGAATTACAACTAATCTTTGAATTGGCTCCCATTGGTATGATGATTACCAATAAAAAAGGTATCATTCAAAAAACTAATAATTCTCTATGTAAACTACTGAATTATTCCGCCTTAGAATTAATTGATAAAGACGAAAAAATCCTTCATCATCCCGATGACGTTTCTACAAATTATTTTTTTCTACAAAATATTCTCAAAAATAATCAAAAACAATACACCCAAGAAAGAAGATATATCAGTAAAAACGGTACTGTAATTCATAGTATTGTTGACACTACTATTTTACGCAACAGTCATGGAGAGATTTTACAATTAATTCAACAAATTGTTGATATTTCCGAAATTAAAAATATGCAGGAACAAATCTTGCATAATAGTATGTATGATGACCTAACAGGATTGGCAAATCGTTTTCTATTGATGGATAGATTAGCTCAAACTCTCAAAAGGTGCCATCGTAATCCGAGCGAATTATGTGCCATACTATTGGTGGATATTGATAATTTTAAAAAAGTAAATGATACCATAGGACATCATATTGGGGATCAACTTTTAGCAACTATCGGCAGTAAAATCGCATCCTCCGTCACCGAAAAAGATACCGTTGCCCGAATTAGTGGTGATGAGTTTGCCATTCTTTTAGAAGACTTAGACTCACCTAATCAAGCACAGAAAATAGCAGAAAATATCATCAATATTTGTAATACCAATTATCATTTAGAAAATAACTACATAGCTTCATCTGTAAGTATAGGTATTACCCTAAGTTCTATTGGTTATAAACACGCCGAAGAAATGATAAGGGATGCTGATTTAACCATGCACGAAGCCAAAACCATGGGCAAAAATTGCTATCAATTATTTAAGCCTATTATGCACACAGAATTGGTGCAAAAATTAAAGTTAGAATCCTATCTTAGACAGGCATTAGAAAATGATGAATTAGAATTATTTTATCAACCAATTATTGACTTAAAAACAGATAAGATAGCTGGTTTTGAGGCCTTAATTCGTTGGTTTAATCCCGAATTAGGATTTATTTCTCCCGTCACATTTATTCCTATCGCCGAAGAAAATGGTTTGATTGTATCCCTTGGGGATTGGATATTTTGTACCGCTGCTCGTCAGGCAAAAGTGTGGCAAGATAAGTATCCTAATCTTAATCTATCCATTGCTATTAATGTTTCTAGTAAGCAGTTATTAGAGTCTGATTTTCTTGCTAAAATAGACCGTTTTTTGACGGAGATAGAAGTAAATCCAAATAGGCTTAAGTTAGAAATTACAGAAAGTGTTTTAATGGATAATTTCCACACTGCTAAATATATTCTTGATAATATTCAAGCACGAAATCTTAAAATTTCTTTGGATGATTTTGGCACGGGTTATTCTTCTTTAAGTTATTTACATACTCTGCCTTTTAATACTCTCAAAATTGATCGAGCATTTATTGAGCCAATAAACGGTAAAAAACCCAAAAACGCCATTGTAGAAGCCATCGTATCTCTTGCTCATAATCTTTCCCTTGATGTGGTTGCTGAGGGTATTGAGTTACCTATTCAAGAAGAAATTTTGAAGGAAATTGGTTGTGATTATGGTCAAGGATACTATTATTCTAAGCCAATGGGAGCTTCTCTGGCGGATACTTTTATTGAAAAATGGAATCAATAAACTAGAGTGTGATGAAAAAGTAGAGTTATGAAGGCGAAAAATATAGGTGAGGGTAAAAAGCATTCTAACCTAAAAAAATATGAGGACTTAGCCATGCTAAATCCTCTACCATCTAACTCTCAGTACCTTAACTCTGTAAGGACTGCAAACGGGCAAATTCTTGATCAAATATTTGTAAGTCAATATTATCATCTTCTTGCTCAAAGAGCGATCGCCTTAACTGCCCCAAATAAATAGGATAAGTAAAGCCATCTCCATGATATTGCGCCCTAGCCCTAACCGTTAAGTTTGCATCTCCATCGGTGGCACTTCTACCATAGGAAAATAAATCTACAGCGGCTTGTTGGAGGGTAGCTTCCAATTGCTCTTTAGTAATATCAGTAGATACTGCAATCACCGCTTGATTTGCGCCATTATCATAAACAACGTTAAATCTGACGGCATTGGGGATGCTAGGGCGCCCAAATAAGCCCAAACTTAGACCAAATAAACCAATAGTTAAGACTATCATAAAACCCGTTGCGCCGATAAAGCGAAAGCGAAAACCCCATTTAAAGATAAATCCAACGATGGCTAAAACAAAAAATGCGATGGTGCCATAGGCAGACCATAATGTATAAGTGGCAAAATCTAATGTAGATTCCATAAATATAATTGATGATTAAGGGAATGGGGAATAATTATTAATCAAAGGCAAGGGGTTTAAACCCCTTGTTAAATAATGGTGAATATCGAAAACTAATTACTGTTTATTTAATTAATTAGGCTTCATTTAAAGCAGCAATACCAGGTAATACTTTACCTTCTAACAACTCTAAACTTGCACCACCACCTGTGGAAATGTGGCTCATTTTTTCAGCTACACCGACTTTTTCTACCGCCGCTACGGAGTCTCCACCGCCGATGATAGTAATTGTACCACCTTCGGTTAATCCTGCAAGGGTATGGGCGATCGCCTCTGTACCTTGAGCAAATTTATCAAACTCAAATACACCCATAGGCCCATTCCATATAACACTACCACAATCAGCCAGCGCATCTTGGAAAGTTTTGATAGAATCAGGCCCAATATCTAAGCCCATCCAACCATCAGGAATGCTATCAATGGCAACGGTTTTCGCATTAGCATCAGGGGCAAAATTATCAGCTACTACCACATCGGTAGGTAATAAAAATTCCACACCTTTTTCCTTTGCCTTAGCTTCCAAAGCCTTAGCCAAATCCAACTTATCTTCCTCAACCAAAGACTTACCCACAGCCAAACCACGGGCTTTATAGAAAGTGAAAATCATTCCACCACCGATGATGAGTTTGTCACATTTTTCTAATAAAGTGTCAATTACCCCAATTTTACTAGAAACCTTAGAACCACCAATGATGGCTACTAGAGGGCGTTTGGGGGCTTCAATAGCTTTTTGTAAAAATTCTAATTCTTTCTCGATTAATAAACCAGCTACAGAGGTAGAGAGATGATGAGTAACCCCTTCAGTGGAAGCATGGGCGCGGTGAGCAGTCCCAAAAGCATCATTTACATATAAATCAGCGTTACTAGCTAATTTTTTGGCAAATTCAGCGTCATTGGCTTCTTCTTCTTTGTAGAAACGGAGATTTTCGAGTAATGCCACATCACCATTATTTAAACCATTAACAGCAGTGGTTACAGCATCACCGATACAATCATCACATTTAACAACATTTTTACCCAACAATTCAGATAAACGTACACCGACAGCGGTTAAACGTAAACTGTCTTTAACTTCACCCTTGGGGCGCCCCATGTGACTACATAATACAACTTTTGCACCTTTGGAGGTTAACTCGTTAATGGTGGGCAAAGCGGCTCTAATACGGGTGTCATCGGTGATTTTTCCACCGTCCATGGGTACATTAAAATCAACCCTAACTAATACTCTTTTTCCTTCTAAATCTGATGCGGTTAAATTCGCAATAGTTTTTTTTGCCATGGATATATGTCCTTTTGTTTATCAGAAATTTAATATATTTAAAGTAAAAAATCTTACTCTTTGCAAATTTTACAATGACACTGGACAATACACAATTGATACCTATGGTTGAATGATAATTTTAAGGTTGATTAGCTATGAAACATCGGCAAAAAAATAGACAGGAAAAATACATCTCCTGCCTCATTACTATTCATTATCAATTCTCAATTGATTTAGTATCCTTTGTTTAGAGCAAATTCCACTTGTTTAAACTCTTGAGTTAAGCGTTTTTGTAATTTATCAGGAATGGGGCGATTTCCGTAGGAGGTGTAATAACCAGCAAGGGAATTGAGGGCAGTTTGCATGGTAGTAAAAGATTTTAAGCCACCATAATTACTATTTTTGCGGTAGCGGGAAATGTAATCGTTAATTTGCGCTCTGGTTTCATTTTGGATTTCCTTCTTTTCTTCGATGCTGATTTCAGTGGGAAGGGCGATCGCAACTTGGACTTTTTCTAGTACAGTCATAGTATCTTGGGTATAATTACCAGTCAAACCAGTGGTACTACCACAACCAACTAAACCTACAACTACAACGAGGATAAGAGCTAGTAGCTTAGAAAAATAAGATTTTATAATCATAAAATTATCTAATATTGTTTTATTATTTACACTATCCGATTTTACCAGCATTAAACCCATTTTCCAATTAGATCAAACCTTCAAAAAATTAAGATAATAGAAAATAAGATGATAAATAAACAAGACAATATCAATTTAATTTTTATTATCCCTTTGCAATTTTGTATAGTTCATTAAAAAAGTCCATCATTAATGGTCAATTGTTCAAATTATCGATGCCCATTCGTTCCGAGATATTGATATGATATTAAAAGCACTAATAAACATCATATATTTTAGTTATAAATACTCATGTCAACCACTATTACAACAGGATGGACAAAAGCAGAAATACAAATAACTGAACAAGTTTTAAAAAAAGCCTACGAGCGAGAAACAAAAACTCTAGTTCAACAAGTTAAAGATAAAATAAACAATCTCGAAGATATGGAAGAACTTTGGCAAGTCCATGATCTTCTTAGCTCAAAACGCTATGATCTTGATGGGAAATACGATAACAGAGAACCCATGTTAGTATTTACTTTTGCCGAACTTCTTAAAGAGGGTTGGATAAAACTAGAAGAATTAGCTGGATTGGATAAAGGCAAATTAGCACAAATATCTTCTCTATCCAGAATGTAGATTAACGGGGATGGGCTTTGCCCACCCTACACAGAATCCTTTTATCGTAGTCAAAGGGATACCAATAATTTTTTTACAAAATTTTTAATCTCCTCATTAAATTCAAATATATGTTCAACTTACGTATATTTCTGGTACTTTTACTTATTAGTAATGAACGTTATATAATTGCTTGAGAGTTAACTTTGAATGAATGTGGAGCAAAGTTTGATCGAATTACCTTCTGATTTAGTTCCCGAAAAAATGCCCCGTCATGTGGCAGTAATTATGGATGGTAACGGGCGATGGGCAAAAAAACGTGCCTTACCCCGTGTAGTGGGACATCAAAAGGGTGTTGATGCTCTCAAAAATTTGCTTAGGTGTTGTGATGATTGGGGTGTGGATGTTTTAACAGCCTATGCTTTTTCTACGGAAAATTGGGGAAGGCCTCGTTTAGAGGTAGATTTTTTAATGACTTTGTTTGAGGGGGTTTTGCGCCGAGAGTTGGCGGAAATGATGACAGAGAAAATAAAAATTCGATTTGTAGGAGATTTGAGCGTTTTACCAACTTCTTTACAACGGGAAATTGCTCACGCTATGGATACCACGGCCAATAATACGGGTATTCAGTTTAATGTAGCCACTAATTATGGTGGTCGTCAAGAAATTATCCACGCTTGTCGTCATATTGCCCGTCAGGTGCAAGAAGGTAAGTTGGAGGTGGAGGATATTGATGAGGAAATTTTTGAGAGTCATCTTTATACGAAGGGAATTATTAATCCTGATTTGCTGATTCGCACGAGCGGAGAAATGCGTCTAAGCAATTTTTTGTTGTGGCAAATGGCCTATGGGGAAATGTATGTTACGCCTACTCTTTGGCCTGATTTTAACCGTCAAGAGTTTTATCAAGCTCTTCTGGATTATCAAAAGCGCGATCGCCGTTTTGGCAAGGTAAAAGAGGAGTAGAATTATCTTGTGAAAATTCTCAATCAACTTTTGCTGACAATATAACTATTGAGGAAAGCTATTGTTCATTGCTAATTGAACAAGGATATTTGATAATTAAGATAAATAAATATAGTAATGTGATATGGCAGAAGAAAGAATCTTACCAAAATTTGATCATTCTACGGTAGAAATATCTAAAGAAGAAAGTTTAGTTTATTACGAAGATATGGTTTTGGGACGCTTATTTGAGGATAAGTGTGCTGAGATGTATTACAGGGGCAAAATGTTCGGTTTTGTTCACCTCTACAATGGACAAGAGGCGGTTTCGAGCGGTATTGTTAAGTCTTTGAGAGCCAATGAGGATTATGTCTGTAGTACCTACAGAGATCATGTTCACGCCCTCAGTAGCAATGTCCCTGCTAGAGAAGTGATGGCGGAGTTATTTGGTAAATCCACAGGCTGTAGTAAAGGACGTGGTGGCTCTATGCACATGTTTTCTGCGGAGCATAAATTGTTGGGTGGATATGCGTTTGTGGCGGAAGGAATTCCTGTGGCAACGGGCGCGGCTTATCAAAGTATGTATCGCCGTAAAGCCTTGGGTGATGAAAGTTCTGATCAAGTAACGGTATGTTTCTTTGGTGATGGGGCTAGTAATAATGGACAGTTTTTTGAATGTCTCAATATGGCTGCTTTATGGAAGTTGCCTGTGATTTATGTGGTGGAAAACAATAAATGGGCGATTGGTATGGCTCACGAGCGTGCTACTTCTCAACCTGAAATCTACAAAAAAGCCAGTGTGTTTAATATGGAAGGTTATGAGGTAGATGGCATGGATGTTTTGGCGGTGCGTGATGTGGCTCAAAAGGCGATCGCCCGTGCTAGAGCAGGAGAAGGCCCCACCCTCATCGAAGCGTTAACCTACCGTTTCCGTGGACACTCCCTCGCTGATCCTGATGAATTAAGGGATGCGAAGGAAAAAGAGTTTTGGAATGCTAGGGATCCTATCAAAAAGTTTGCTCAGTATTTGACTGATAATAACATAGTTACTCAGGCGGAACTAGATGCGATCGACAAAAAAGTGATGGAAACCATCGATGATGCTGTTAAATTCGCTGAAGAAAGTCCAGAACCAGATCCCAGCGAATTATATGACTACATTTTCGCTTAATTAATTACATCATAATAGTTTAAATAAATTGTCTTTTCTCCCCATAATAAACAAGGGGAGAAAGGTTTAACGAAAAGCTTGTTAATAAATTTAGATTGGGATAAATTAAACCAAAAATAAAGAAATTTGGATGAAATCCCTAAAAACAATTAGGATACAACTATCCACAGGAAAAATTCAATTTACCAGTCACCCTTTACAATGCTTGGTAAAAAGAAATACTGTAGTTTAGACTAAGAAAAAATTGTAAGAGAATAAGTAAGCTAACAAAGATTAGCTCAAAAACGCTATAAATGAATTTAATAATGGCTTAAAAGTTATTTTTTTGGTCTTTTTTTAGTCTTAGATAAACGCTTTTTAACCGTAGGATAAACTTTAGCTTTGTTTCTTTTTCGACCTTTAGGCCAGCCATGGGATTTTCCCCGACTTTTAGGAGAAAGGGTAGGACTTCCAATGTCCATCAATAATGAAGTCATAGACAGAGCCACTCTTCCGGGGGTTAAATTCTGTTGAGGTTTTTGCCATGGCAGATGATATTCTTTGACTAAATCCTTGGATAACCATAACTGCCAAGTAATATTGACAATTAAATTGCTCCACCTTTGACAACTCTCAGGGGTGCGAAAATGGGGTAACGTCCAATGTAATCTTTGCTTGGCGAAACGATACCAGTGGTCCACACCAAATCGTCGGCTGTATTGAATCCAAATATTGGAAGAAGATAAAAATTGCTCTCCCACCCAGATTAACCACAGTGGGCGATGTAAAGCACCAGTTTTTTTCTGCTTCAATCGTTCAATTTTAAACAGGGTTAGCTTTTGTGAAGGGGCATTGTAGAAATGAAGTTCTTTCCATTTACTCATCCGTATTGTTCCTAGGGATGAGTCTTCCATTTCTAATATTTCATGGGCATGGGGAAAATGGTCACATTGATTTAATTTCAACTTTGCCCCATGTTTTTTCGGTCTGCCTCTACCGCTATAGGCTGGAGGATTACCATAAAGACATAGATTAGAACGTACTCTAATCAACTTACTGATTTCAATATCTGCGGTTTGCTTAATAAATTTGCCATTGCCATACTCACAATCCAACACCACCAATTTCGGTTTATTTTCTGGCAATTTTCTACACACTTGCCTTAGTTGCCATGTTGCTTTACCCAGAGGATTTTCAAAGGATGTGATTCTTTCATGTCTTAAAGGTAATGCCCAACTTCCTTTCTCATTCAATGGTGGTAACCAAGCGATGGTGCTATATCCTTGTCCTATGACCGATGAATTGATGGATGACGAAGAATATTGATAACCTCTATCTTTCATGGTGGGACTATCTTCAAACTTCCACTGAGTATGATCTATACCTAGTAATGTATATTCTAAGGTGTCTATTTCTTGAATATATCGTTTCATCAATTTGTTGCTGTTCGGACGACAATCTTTTATGGCTTCATAGGTACTACACCATTGCCGATGGAAAAAAGGTGATAAAGAAAAATCTGCCAAACTACGAGCATTTTCCGTGGTCATAACACTATCCATCAATTGAAAAGTGGCATCTTTACCTTTGACTAACATTTCATAGGTGTCATGACGGAAATTTTCCAGTCTGCTATATTTGTTCATAGAGAGAAGATTTTATTTTTGCTTATTTATATTTTCTCTCTATTTTTCTTTTATGTCTTGTCCTTCCTTGCTCCACTTTCCATTTAGTCTAAACTACAGGAAATAAGTAGGTTAGCGAAATTAATTATAGCTCTTATTTTATTAAGACTCTTATGAACAAGGGGTTTAAACCCCTTGCCTAAATCAATTTAATTATACCTACTTATTTATTAGCTTAAAAAAAATTCAAGAAACAGGAAAAAATGCTATTATCATCGAAGATTACCCTGATGATAAATATTCTCCCAGTTGTTTAATATTAGGACTAACTCTCAATAATCGAGTTTTACATTTACAAGTATCCAGAAAAGAAGCAGAAGTTTTAATAATTATTACCTTATATGAGCCATCACCCCAAGAATGGATTAACTTTCAACAAAGGAGGAAATAATGGATCAATGTCATGTTTGTAATGCCAATAGTTGGGAAAATAAATTAATTAATCAGACCTTTGATCTTGATGGTAAATTAGTTGTGGTGGAAAATATTCCAGCTCAAATATGCTCTTGTTGTGGGGAAATTATTTTTAGTGCAGAAACCGCAGAAAATATTCGTTTAATGCTTAATAATAATCCATCGCCTCAACACTCAATTATGGTTGATGTTTTTGCGTTTTCTAGCTAATTTTTTCATGCAAAAATCACAGAGGATTAAATTAAATTAAAATGGAAATAAAAAGACTGTGGGAAACAATAAATTATTTCGAGATATTTCCGTGGTTAAACTGTTTAACAAATATTTTTAATCTTTCAGAAAAAAGCAATACTAAACCTAATGTACCCATGAATTTAATTTTAATTATTCCTTCACAAAGCAATTTAGCACAACAAACCATTAACTATCTCAGAGAAATAAACTTAAACTTTACGACTATAAATAATATAGAGAAAATAGAAATATCAGACCTAGAAAGAGTTACTAATATAATCTGTTTTTCAGAAAATAATAATCAATCATTATTTGACCTAATTAATAATAACTTAAAGCCAGAAGAAACACTCCTTTTTGACTTTCATAACCCTAGCCAAGAAATAAAAAACCTATGGGGGGCAGTGGATGATGTGGTTATGGGGGGAGTGAGTCAAAGTAGCGTAAAAATGGGCGATCGCAACATAATCTTTACTGGCATGGTATCCACCGCCAATAATGGCGGCTTTGCCTCGGTACGTACCAAAAACTTCTCCCAACCTTGGGATTTGTCAAACTATCAAGGTATTCGCCTAAAAGTGCGAGGAGATGGCAAACGCTATAAATTTATTAGCCGTTGCGAAGGAAAATGGGATGGTTTGAGTTATTGTTACTCTTTTGATACTGATGGTAATGACAATATAATTGAGATTAAATTTAATGATTTAATTCCCGTATTCAGAGCCAAAACTGTGCCAGAAGCTGATAAATTTGACTCTAGCCAAATGTACTCTATGCAATTAATGCTTAGTAAATTTGAATATGACGGAAGTTATAACCCTACCTTTGAGGCTGGTAATTTTGCCTTAGAAATAGAATCTATCACAGCCTACGGAGCGGAAAATGTACCCCAAATTATTCTGATGGGAAATTCTAATCAGTGGGAAAATATTAATCTTCATAGCTCATTTTTAAGAACTTATGCCGAAATGCCTGAAGATTTAAATCTGTAGCTCTGATCATCAAGCCATAAACCATCAATAATATATCTAGTTAATTTAAAGCTAAAAAAATAATTAAATCAAAAATGGAAAGAAAAAAATTAGTAGCCGTAATCACAGGAATTATGTCGGTATTACTAGGGGTTGTTTACCTAGTTTTAGTGCAGTTGTTGGACTCACGGGGCGCAATGATACCAGCACCCATAGAAGATTTGTCCGTTTTAACTCAAACAATAATTGGCTTTTTAGGGTGAACTAAATAGAAAAAAGGGCGATCGCCTCGCCCTACAAAAATTATCTGAATCGAGGTTGATGTTGAATCAAGTTCAAGAATTCTTCACGGGTTTTATCCTCATCTTGGAAAACCCCAATCATAGCACTGGTAACAGTCCAAGAGCCTGGTTTTTGTACCCCACGCATAGACATACACATATGACTAGCTTCCATGACTACAGCCACTCCACGGGGATCAAGGATAGTTTGTACCGCTTCGGCAATCTGACGGGTAAGTCTTTCTTGTACCTGTAAACGACGAGAATACATTTCCACAATACGAGCAAGTTTACTCAATCCCACTACTTTTTGGTTAGGAATATAAGCAACATGAGCTCGTCCCATAAAAGGTAACATATGATGCTCACAAAGGCTAAAAAAGTCAATGTCTCTGACTAAGACCATTTCATTGTGTCCTTCGTCAAAAATAGCTCCATTAACAAGCTGTTCTAAGGATTGACTATAACCTTGGGTGAGAAACTGCATAGCTTCAGCTACCCTTTTAGGAGTTTTGAGCAATCCTTCCCGTTCTGGATCTTCTCCCAGACACTCTAACATTTGGTGTACCGAATCCATCATTTTCTGCTTGTTTTCTTCTTTGATGGCTTGAACTTGAGCTTCTTTGCCGTCGTGGGTGTTGCGATCTGGACGACTGCCAACATTGTTAAATACTTCAGTGACGATGGATTGAGAGTTTAGAGAATTTTCTTTAAGAGAGTCAGAACCGTTGGAAAATACTGTCATGATTAAAGTTATAAGATTACTGTATGGTTTTATTTGGGTTAACTATCGACAAAATAGTTAAACAAAGTTAGATTTTGATTTAAAGATAGGTTTTGATTTTTATAAATAATTCTTTAAATCTACAGGGGTTTACAACGCGCCTAAACTGGGGGTAACAGTCAGGTTTTCGATTACTGCTGACTGAGGTAGTAAGGCGGCGTGAAGGATGGTTTCGGCAACGATTTCGGGGGTTAACATGGCAGAGCGGTTAAGATCTGCGTTAACGGTGTCAGTATCCCAAATGGGAGTATTTACGGCTCCGGGGGAAACTGTGGTTACTCTAAGACCGTTACTTCTTTCTTCCATGGCTAAAGATTGCCCTAGGGTTACCATGGCTGCTTTGCTGACGGCATAGGTTCCCCATTCGGGAAAAGGACTATTGGCGGCGATGGATGCCACATTAATAATTGTTCCTTGTTGTTGTTTTCTCATGGTTGGTAATACTCCCATGATACATTGAAAGACGCTGGTTAGGTTTAGATTGATTACTCTTTGCCAATCTTCTAGGGGGGTTTCCCTTAATAAATTGGTGTAGGCAATACCAGCATTGTTGACTAAAATATCGATCCCACCCCATTGGGTTACAATATTGGCGATCGCCCCTTGAACCTGTGATACCTCCTCCAGGTCAAAGGGATGAGTTTTTACTTGTACCCCATAATCGGCAACTATTTTGGCTACTTCGTCTAGTTTTTCGGTAGAACGAGCTATTAAACATACATCAATGCCTGCCTGGGCAAATTTGATGGCTACTGCTTTTCCGATCCCGCTACTAGCACCCGTAATGATAGCTCGTTTTTGATTGGGGGAATTTTCCATGATATTATTTAATCTTTGTACAACATTTGGGTTGAATGATGATCCTTCAGGTGGGCTGATATTACTTTCCCTGATTGCTTCATCTTCTTTTAACCCTATCCACAGCAACGGTTACACCGAAACTGCTTTTATGAAGTTTTGTAACAAAATTCACAATTAAAATTATAACAGTTTCTGATCCCAGAAAACACGGAGGTAATTGATAATTGAGAATGGATAATGAAGAATTAGTTTATTTTTATGATCCTCTCATGGGTAGTTGTGCAAATTAATAATGGAATTAAGAACACTATTTCTTAAATTTAATGTTCTAGGAATACGCCGATTTGGCGGAATTTATCATAACGGAGGTTTTTCCGTTGCTCTGCACTAAGGCTAGAAAGATATTCTAGGTTATCTAAAATGGCTTTTTTAAGAATATCCGCTGCCCCAAGGGGATCTGAATGGGCGCAGTTGGGGGGTTCTGGTAAAATTTGATCTACAATGCCCAATTCCAATAAATCCTTGGCGGTAATCTTGAGGGCGAGGGCTGCTTGTTCCGATTTTTTGGCATCTTTCCACAAAATAGCGGCACAGGCTTCGGGACTGGCGACGGTATAAACAGAGTGTTCAAAGATCATTAACTTTTCGGCTACCCCAATGCCCAAAGCACCCCCAGAGCCTCCTTCACCGATGACGGTGGTAATAATAGGTACATCGAGACTAAACATTTCTCGCAGGTTATAGGCGATCGCCTCTCCTTGCCCTAATTTTTCTGCATCCAGTCCAGCATAAGCCCCTGGGGTATCAATAAAGGTAATAATGGGCAAAGAAAAACGGTTGGCGTGTTCCATCAACCGCATCGCCTTACGGTATCCCCCCGGAGAAGCCATACCAAAATTACGAGCTACATTATCCTTGGTATCCCTTCCTTTTTGATGCCCAATGATCATTACCCCCCGTCCATCAAGACGGGCAATGCCTCCGATAAGGGCTGGATCATCATTCCCGCGGCGATCGCCATGGAGTTCAAACCAATCATCGGTCATGGCTTGAACATAATCAAGGGTAGAAGGACGGCGAGGGTGACGAGCTATCTGTAACTTTTGAGAAGGGGTTAAACTACTAAAAATTTCTAACCTCAGTTGCTCTGCCTTGGACTCCAACTCATTTACCTGTCCAGAAACATCAACATTGGTTTCCTCTGCTAACTCCCTAATTTGGTCAATTCTCGCCTGTAATTCCACCAAGGGCTTTTCAAACTCTAACAGGAAAGTACGTTTTTTTTCGGTTTTTACCATATCAGTATCTTAAATTTTCTATCCTTCGATCTTAGAATATTCGATATTTATTTATAAATGATTAATTATTGACTAATTAAATTGTCCATTGTTCATTGTTCATTGTCAATTTTCTTGAAACATCCCATAAATCAGAAACACAATGCCGATATTGATACAAACATCCGCAATATTAAACACAGGAAAATTAATTAAACGAAAATCGAAAAAATCTACCACATAACCAAAAATAAAACGGTCTATACCATTCCCAAAAGCTCCTGCCAAAATCAAGCCATAGCCCCACTGTTCGGGATTGGGCAACTTTTCCCATAATCCATAAACAATCAATACCAAACTAACAAACAATGACAACCACCTTAACCAAAACGCTCCACCACTAAAAAAACTGAAGGCGGCTCCAGTATTTTGTACATAGGTAAAATGAAATACTCCCTCCCAAATAGGGATAGTATCATTGACATTTTCAAAGGTTAAAATAGTCCAAACTTTAGTGAGTTGATCAATTATTAAACCAACGATCGCCACTGACCAAAAATAAAAGTTTTTCTTCATAGTTCAGACGGTTTTTTAGAAACCATTGATGGATAAAATATTTGTTTTTATAACTTATTTTAAAAAATGCTTTAAATTGTTTATAATATCTTTAAACTCTTTTTGTTATGCTTTTAAGTATGTTTTTAACCTGCTACAAATTAATAATAAATGTTTTGTAATAAATTAATAAAACAAAATAACTCTAATAATAAAAGCAATTATTGCAATAAGGGGAATAAGGAGTATTTGAGGTAGAAAAGGAGTGATGGTATAAAGATTAATGGCATCAGTAAGGTAATTTGGGTCTAAATCATTGCCAAATATAGGGGTAATGAAAGTATAGCCCACCAGATAAAGAATCCCACAAAGATGAACTACCAACAAACCAAAAAAGATGGCATAGACAAATATTTCTAATTTTCTTTTACCTGGAATAGCTAGATAACCACATAGCCAAGCCCCTGGAATGAACCCAAGGATATACCCAAAACTAGGTTGATCTAAATACTCAAAAGTACCCCCTTGATAAAAAACAGGCAACTTAAATAAACCTAAAACCAAGTAAGCAATTTGGGCATAAGCTCCTGCATTTTTTCCAGCCAAGCAACCAGTTAAAAAAACCCCCACTAATTGATAGGTAACACCAAGGGAAGTGGGGTTAAAATCTTCTAGGGCAGTGCCTTGGGGAATAACGAAAAAAACTTCTACGAACGTACCAAAGATTGTGAGCATTAAACCTGTCAATGCCCACACAAACTCATATATAGGATTAATTTTGAGTTCTTCTTGGTCGTCTTTAGCCAATGGATTCATCTTGGTAGGGAACAGGAGCCTCTCCCCCTTCCAAGCCTAGAGATTTTAACATGGCTTGGTCTTCTTGGGGAGATTGTCCTAGGGTAGTTAAATAGTTACCGATTAACATAGCATTAATTCCCGAAATTAAACCTTGTTTTTGCCATTCTCCCATGACAGTTTCTCTGCCCCCTGCGTAGCGGAGGATTTGTTGGGGTAGGATAAAACGGAAAAGGGCGATCGCCTTCAGGGCTTGTAAAGGAGTAAGTTTGTTCTGCTCTCCCAGGGGAGTACCTTCTCTGGGGTTGAGGAGATTAATAGGCACCGATTCTACTTCTAATTCTCGCAAAGAAAGGGCTAAATCGACCCTATCTTCCCAACTTTCGCCCATACCCATGATACCTCCTGTACAGGCTTGGATCCCTACAGCCTTAAGGTTTTTCACCGTATCCACTCGATCTTGCCAAGTGTGGGTAGTGACGATTTTTTCGTAAAAATTGGCTGATGCCTCAAGGTTATGATTATAACGGGTTACTCCAGCCTCCTTTAGTTCCTGAGCTTGTTCTTGGGTAATTTCCCCTAGGGCGCAACAGGGCTTAACGTTTGTTTCGGTGATGATGCGACGAACTGTAGAGATAATTTCGGCAAACTCATTACTTTTTGGACTATTATATTTTACACCCCGTCCTTGGGACACTAAACAAAATCTTTTTGCCCCCGCCGCTTCCGCTGCTTTAGCATATTCTAAAATTTCATCTTCACTTTTGAGACCATAAACGGGGGAATCTTTACCCTGATGGTGTACCGACTGTGAACAAAAACTACAGTTTTCTGAACAATTACCCGATTTTATGTTGACAATGCTACATAGATCGACCACATTACCACAACAGGCTTGGCGAATACGATCCGCATTTTCACATAGAAGGAGAATATTTTCCTCCCCCTCAATGGTGGTAATTTGTAGGGCTTCCTCTTTGGTAATTTTATCTCCCCCTATGATGCGATCGCCCAATTCCCTTAACCATACAGCAAGAGAATTATTATTATCGGTGGAAATATTCTTAATGTTTTGTTCTGGCTTACTGATGGTGTTTACCACAAATACCGTCCCCTCATAAATATGTATATTCTTTGACAATCTCACCCAACCCAATGGTTGAAAATGATGAAATAATCCCCTAAATTATACCCTAAAAACCCATGGACAATGGATAATAAACATTCAAAAATTGACCTTCATAGGCTTCTTTTTACGAGGTTGCCACCTTAGCCGTGATTTTGCCCTAACTGTGTGTGAAAATACCTAAAAAAATCTAAATTTAAAGAAAAAACGAACAAAACATAAATTATCAGGTAGAATCATAACGAAATATTATGATTAAACTTTATTTTTAAATAAAATCGGGAGGTCAAGGCTATCACTACTTCTATTCAGACAAATTCATCAGCGACATTTACCCAAGACTACAATCATGTTGCCCTAGAAATCATCGGTAGAAAACCCCTCAAAGGGGAAGTAAGAATCAGTGGAGCAAAAAATTCGGCCCTAGCCATCTTGGCAGGTACTCTTTTATGCAGTGAAGAATGTCGTTTAACCAACGTTCCCACCCTCAAAGATGTGCAATTTATGGGTCAGGTATTAAATGCTCTTGGGGTAAAAATCGAACAAAATCAAGATATGTGGGATATTGATGCCCGTCAACTAAAAGACGCTCAAGCCCCTTACGAATTAGTGTCTCAACTACGAGCTAGTTTCTTTGTCATCGGACCTATTCTCACCCGTTTAGGGGTTGCCCATGTGCCTTTACCAGGGGGATGTGCGATCGGTTCTCGTCCCGTAGATCTTCACGTCAGAGGACTTCAAGCCATGGGCGCTGATGTAATTATCGATCACGGCATTGTTAACGCCTCCGTAAAAGGTAATAAAAAAAGACTCCAAGGGGCAAATATATTTCTTGATTATCCTAGCGTCGGTGCCACCGAAACCATCATGATGGCAGCTACCCTCGCCGAAGGAGAAACCATCATCAAAAATGCTGCCCAAGAACCCGAAATCGTTGACCTTGCCAACTTCTGCAACAGCATGGGAGCAAAAATAAAAGGTGCAGGAACAAATACCATTATCATCGAAGGAGTAAAAAGTCTTCATAGTACCAATTATGCCGTGATTCCCGATCGCATCGAAGCAGGTACATTTTTAGTAGCCGGGGCCATTACTCACTCTCCCATTACCCTAACCGCCGTCAACCATGAGCATTTAATTCCTGTTATCGCCAAACTAGAAGAAATTGGTGTAAAAGTTAAACAGGAATCTCCTACTAGCCTTACGGTAGTACCAGGAGAACTTCGTGCCACTGATATAGAAACCTCCCCCCACCCTGGTTTTCCTACGGATATGCAAGCCCAATTTATGGCACTGCTTACCGTTAGCCAAGGTAATAGTTTGATTACCGAAACAGTATTTGAAAATCGTTTACGTCATGTAGCCGAACTAAAACGCATGGGGGCAGACATCAAAGTAAAAGGTAACTGTGCCATGGTAAAAGGTATTTATCGTTTATCTGGAGCCCCTGTTATGGCAACGGATTTGAGAGCATCCGCAGCTCTTGTTATTGCGGCTCTTGCGGCCGACGGTACCAGCTTAATTCAAGGATTACAACACCTTGATCGGGGTTACGAAAATATTGAACAAAAACTACAAAGTCTAGGCGCCCAAATTAAGCGCATTCAGTATCTTAGCTAGATTTTTTTTTCCTACACATTACAATTGTTTTTGGAGCGTTGAGCCTACAGAGTGATACTGAAAGCAAAACGCTTTAATTTTTTTTGATTCAATGACAACGATCCAATAAACTCGACAAAGTGATGAATAATGGATAGTGAGTAATTAAAAAAAATATAAAAAATTAATTATCAATTATCACGTTCCTATGAAAAAAATTTTACTCGTAGAAGACAGTAAAACCACCAGAGAAATAATTAGTAATTTACTCACCAAACAAGGATTGTTAGTACAAAGCGTCACTAACGGTGAGGATGCTCTAACGATCATGAAAAGCACTATTCCCGATTTAGTAATTTTAGATATAATCTTGCCTAAAATGAATGGTTATGAAGTTTGTCGTCATATTAAATCTGAACAAAAAACTCAAAATGTTCCCGTAATTCTTTGTTCCTCAAAAAAAGAAGAATTTGATCGTTACTGGGGTATGAAACAAGGTGCCGACGCTTACATTAGTAAACCATTTCAAGCTAGTGAACTAATGAAAATGATTAAGCAACTACTCAGAAAATAATTGTTTATAATTTATTTTCTAATGGGAATAATACACTATAATTAATGGTTAGTTATACTTCTCCTAATTTTTATTGTTTAATTCCCATAATATTTACAGAAGTTATACTCTAATTTCATCTCAACAGCATCGAAAATGGTAGATAATCAAAACAAATCCCCATCTATTGACGAATCGCCTTATTCCCTCGCCCTTGATACAGAATTTACCGAAGATGTGGAGGCCTTAGAGGGAGAATCCCATCTTCGTTTTTTTCTTCCATCTGGAAATGAATTTGCCCTCTCTGCCATGGGAATTAGAGAAATTATGCAACAGGAACCAGGGAATATTACCCCTGTACCGAATGCCTCTCCTTTACTGCTCGGGACAATCAACCTTCGAGGTGAAATTATCTGGGTAGCAGATCTCGGACAATTCCTGGGCTATCCCAATATGTTAAACACTGATCGGGGAGAGGTGCCCGTGATTGCGGTGGAAGAGCAGGACATAATCTTAGGATTGGCAGTAAAATCCCTAGGAGCAATTCATTGGCTTGAGGTGGATAAATTGCAAATACCCCAAAATATTCCGGACCACATTGCGCCTTATGTTCAAGGGGAATGGGTAGAAGGAAGAAATCATCATATTAGGGTATTAGATCACATTGCGATTTTACGCTCGGCTCGTTGGGTAGCTTAATCTGAGAGTCGTTATATGATAGACACATTGAGTTTAAACTTAGAATGCAACTGACGGAGAAGTAAAGATGGCATCAGAAACTGATTATCAAAAAAGATACGCTCAAGCACAAAACGCATATTTAGAGGGAAATTTGCCAGAGGCTCGTGATATTACCGATATTCTTGTTAATGATTACCCTGAAGATCCTGCTGTCTTATTACTCCAAGGTCATATTTGCTTACAACAAGATGAGCATGATAGTGCTAAAGCCAGTTATGAGAAAGTGTTGAAACTGAGCGATCGCCCCGACATCATCAATTTAGCCCATCAAGGTTTAGAACAAATCAACGAGCAAGAAAATAACATTTATCCCATGGAACTAGAAGATCCCAACTTTGGAGATGAGGTAGAAGAGTTTGAAGAAGATGAAAGCGAAAACTGGACCAATAGTCTTTCCTTAGATAACTTAGACTGGGATCCCTCCGACTTAGAAGACGAAGAAATAGAAGATCCAACCCTACAACAAAACCCCTCCTTTACCAACAATCAAGACAAACTATCTAGTCACGAAAATAATCCCTTTGAAATCAGTGAAGATGATGATTTTGATGAAGAGGAGTTAACCGCCACCAACTTTGACTCCCTTTCTCAACCCTTTGATTTTGACCCCACCAACAGTACCGATGACGATGACTTTGAATTTGGAGTAACCAATCTCAAAGATTTAGACGTTAATCTAAGCAGTTCGGACATTGATTATGACGACTTACCCCCTCTTAATCTCGATGAGGATGACGAATCAGATGATATAACAGGTAGCCCTACCTTTGTGGTATCTTCCGAAAATCAAGCAAAATCCCAAGAATCTGACCTAGTAGATTTAGAAGAAATGCTCACCAGCACGGGAGGAGATTTTCTCGATGATTTGAGTGATGATGACTATGGAGACTATAGTTCTGCCCTAGAACCTTTAACCACCCCGTCAGGTTCCTTTGCCACCAAAAATCAAACCAACTCCATGGATGAGGATGATGAGGATCAACCCTTAGCATTTGGAGATGACGAGAAATTTTTCCTTGCTCCCGATGATCTTGACGATATTCCTGACATTTCATCCGATAGTATTCCTTCCTCCATCTTTCCCCAACCTCAACAAGCCCAAGCCAATGATGGTTTTGATGAGGAAGACGAAAGCAGTAGTTTTACCTTTAACACCTCCGATCTCAATAGCATCGATTTAGGCGGCGAAGACGGCATCGGCACCAGTGCTTCTTTCTCCCCTTACACTACCCCTGCTTACCAAGCCATGCCTTCGGAGTTAGAGGTTCATTCCAGCAAATTTGGTAAATACTACAATCTCTCGACTTTTAACAAACAACTATTTCATGGGTTACTCACAGGAGCTGTTTCTTTTGTCGCAGTAATATTGATTACCTCTTTTCAGGGGGGGGCTGTGGAAGGAGAAAGACAAGGCTTAGGATGGGGAAATAAATTTATCCTTGGTTTGTTGACGGGCATCGCCGCTGGGGGTACTACGGCGGGGGCCGGTTTGGTGATGGCAAAACACGTGGAACGTTATACCAACGATCTTCAAAACCAGTTTGATTCTATTTATCAGGGTAATTATGATGTAAAAACTAGCGTCTATTCCCAAGATGAATTTGGTACCCTTGCTTCTAGTTTTAATCACATGGCAAAAATGATTAAGATGACCACCACGGAAGCGAAAAAACGGGCAGAGGATACGGAAAAGGCTAGGGAAGATTTCCAAAAACAAGTGGTTAAGTTCCTTGATGACGTGGAAGGAGCGGCACGGGGTGATTTGACGGTTCAAGCGGAGGTTACTTCCGATGTACTCGGGGCGGTGGCAGATGCTTTTAACTTAATCATCAAAAATGTTCGTACCATCGTAACTCAGGTGAAACAGGCGGCAATTCAGGTAAACAAAGGTAGTACCGATAGTGAAGTGTTTGCCCGTAGTCAGTCTAGTGATGCTTTGAGAATGGCGGAGGAGTTGGCGGTAACTCTTAACTCGGTGCAGATGATGACCGACTCTATTCAGAGGGTGGCAGAAAATGCTCGAGAAGCCGAAGAGGTGGCCCGTTCTTCTAGTGTTACCGCCCTCAAGGGGGGGGATGCGGTAGAGCGCACTGTAGCTGGTATTTTACAGATTAGGGAGACGGTATCGGAAACTACTCGGAAGGTAAAAAGGTTGGCTGAGGCATCCCAAAAGATCTCTACCATTGTGGCTGTGATTTCTAACATCGCTTCTCGTACTAACCTTTTGGCGCTTAATGCCTCGGTACAGGCGGCACGGGCAGGGGAGGCGGGTAGAGGTTTCTCTATCGTGGCGGCGGAGGTACGACAGTTGGCAGATAGATCGGCTAAGTCTTTGCAAGAAATTGAGCAGATTGTACTACAAATTCAAACGGAAACTGGCTCGGTAATGACGGCTATGGAGGAGGGGATACAACAGGTAATGGATGTTACTCGCCGTTCGGAAGATGCAAAACGTTCCCTTGAGGATATTATTCAGGTTGCTAACCGTATTGATGCTTTGGTGCGATCGATTACGGCGGATACCGATGAGCAAAGGGAAAATTCTAAGGGGGTGGCGAAGGTTATGCAGAATGTGGAGTTAACGGCGCAGGAAACCTCCCAAGAGTCTCAACGGGTGGCGGGTTCTTTACAGAATTTAGTTACCATTGCTAGGGATTTAATTGCCTCTGTGGATATGTTTAAGGTTGAGTAGTAAGGGAGCATGGATAAAAAGCAAAGATCAGCTTATTCTCAAGGAGGTTTTTTTGCTCAGACCTATTATGGTTTATTGGGTTTACATCCTTCTGCTTCGGTGGTGGAAATTCGTCGTGCTTATCGGGAGTTGAGTAAGTTTTATCATCCTGATACCACTTCTTTACCCCTTGAGGAGGCTAAAACGAAATTTCAATGTTTAAATGAAGCCTATGGGGTATTAGCTAGTCCTGAGAGGCGATCGCTCTATGACCTACAAATAGGTTACTCCCGTTGGAATGTAATTCAATCCCCCCTCAATTTTTACCAAGATGATCAAGAGGAAGATTATAAAAGTTCTGCCTATCTGGATCCCACCGATAGACCTTTATCATCGGGGGAATTATTTGCCCTCTTACTTATGGGTATCACTCTTTTTGCTTGTCTTATCCTTGCATTATCCCTCGCTTGGCTGAGAGGCTGACTTTTTTTTGGTAAAATTGTGATGCAATAAATTCCAATTATATTGATAAACATGGCTTCATTATCACCCACTAGCCCCCTTTATAGTTACCCCCTACCTGCGATCGAAGACTGGTTAAAATCCATGGGATGTCAACAAAATACTCAACAACTAAATTGCTGGTATCTAAGCAAAGAACACTGGGAAGCAGAAATAACCCTCGAAACCGAAGACATTAACATCAACTACCTCCAAGCAGGAGCCGATGGCACAGACATAAAAAGAGCCTTTCGTTACTCCCTTTCCCGACAAGATATAGAAGACGCTATTTTTTCAGGACCCTAGTTAGGTTTTAGGATAATATTTATTTAAAATAAATAATATCTTAATTTTCTGTTTGCCTTATTGTGTGGGGTAGGGAAGCAATATATTTTGTATAAAAACAATACATATACCACATCCCTACGGTATTTTGTAATAGGATTTTTCAACTATTGAAAGAGTTGATTAGGCCTCTGCTTCAATTTGTAAAAATAATAGTGCCATAACCACTGCAGGCATAACTAAACCAACAGCAGGAACTAAAATAGATGGTAAGAAAGAAGCTGCGTATTCTCCAAGCATGATTGTTATTATCCTTATGCTAAACAATAAAATTAACTACCATGGATATTACAGCGAACCTAAGCAAAAAGGGGCGAAATATAAAGATTCTTAACAAAAAAACTTTGAGAATCAAATCTCAAGTTAGAGTAAGCTACAAACAACAATTTTTGTAAAAAAAATATAAGGAGCTTGAATAAAAGTCCATGAGTACTAACGTAGTTCATTCTGGTGGCGATCCTCAAGTAGGAAATCTTAGCACTCCGATCAACGGATCTGGTTTTACAAAAGCATTTATTAACGGTTTACCTGCTTATCGCAAAGGTTTATCCCCCAATCGTCGTGGTTTAGAAATTGGCATGGCCCATGGTTATTTTCTTTATGGACCTTTTGCATTACTAGGACCCTTAAGAGACACAGATTTTGGCGCTCAGGCAGGTTTACTCGCAACCATTGGCTTAGTTGCCATCTTAACAATTTGTTTATCTATTTATAGTGCAGTGGGTGTTGGTAAACCTACTGAAACCTTGACCACTCCTCAAGTTCCCGCCGAATTGGCTACTAAGGAAGGTTGGAGCGAGTTTGCTTCTGGATTCCTTCTTGGTGCTTCTGGTGGTGCTTTCTTTGCTTTCTTCCTTTGCCAAACCTCTTACTTACAGCCTTTAATTGAAGCGGCTAAAAATGTTTGGTAATTTTTAAGTTTCTCTTAATTATCAGGAAGAAATTAAAATTCATCAGGCAAGGGGATACATTTCCTCTTGCTTTTTTGGTGGCTTACAACTGATACTGGATTTCTAAAGAGTATATTAATAAAACGAACAATGAGCTTAAGCCCATTGTCAATAAAAAATTAACTAAAACAACAAAAATGTTGTTTAAATGTCCTAAAATAGACTTTAACAACAAAAATGTTGTTAAACTATATAAGTAGTCAGTCTATAAAAACTAATTAACATGAGTGCCACTGTAAAAACTTTAGTCAATCAACCTTATAAATACGGATTTATCACTGATATTGAATCTGATAGTATTCCCAAAGGATTAAGTGAAGAAGTCGTTAGGTTAATTTCTGCCAAGAAAAACGAACCTGAATTCATGTTGGAATTTCGCCTCAAAGCCTATCGTCAATGGTTGAAAATGACTGAACCACAGTGGGCTCATGTGGGCTATCCTAAAATTGACTATCAAAATATTATTTACTATTCTGCTCCAAAACAGGGTAAAGAAAAACTCAAAAGTTTAGATGATGTCGATCCTACTTTACTTGATACCTTTGAAAAATTAGGTATTCCCCTATCAGAGCAAAAAAGATTGAGCAATGTTGCCGTTGATGCTATTTTTGATAGCGTTTCTATTGGTACTACCTTCAAAGAAAAATTAGCAGAAGATGGGGTTATTTTTTGTTCTATATCTGAAGCACTACAAGACCATCCTGATTTAGTTCAAAAATACTTGGGTACTGTTGTACCTACCGCTGATAACTTTTTCGCGGCTCTTAATTCCGCCGTATTTAGTGATGGTTCTTTTGTTTTTATTCCTAAAGGGGTAAAATGTCCCATGGAATTATCTACCTATTTCCGGATCAATAACGGAGATACAGGACAATTCGAGCGCACCTTAATCGTAGCAGAAGAGGGGGCATCAGTAAGTTATTTAGAAGGGTGTACCGCCCCCATGTACGACAGTAACCAACTCCATGCCGCTGTGGTAGAATTAGTCGCCCTTGACAATGCAGACATCAAATATTCCACCGTCCAAAACTGGTTTGCCGGGGATGAAAAAGGCAAAGGGGGTATTTACAACTTTGTAACCAAACGGGGATTATGTAAAGGAGTTAACTCCAAAATCTCTTGGACTCAAGTAGAAACAGGCTCGGCGATTACTTGGAAATATCCCAGTTGTGTATTAGTAGGCGATAACTCCGTCGGCGAATTTTACTCCATAGCCCTTACCAACAATATGCAACAGGCAGATACAGGTACAAAAATGGTTCATATCGGCAAAAATACCCGTAGCACCATCATCTCCAAAGGTATCTCCGCAGGAAACTCCAAAAATAGTTACCGTGGCTTAGTGAAAATGGGTAACAAAGCCAAAGGCGCAAGAAACTACTCTCAATGTGATTCCATGCTTATTGGTGACAATGCCGAAGCCAATACTTTCCCTTACATTCAGGTAGATAATAATACCGCAAGACTGGAGCATGAAGCCTCTACCTCCAAAATTGGAGAAGATCAACTGTTCTATTTTGCTCAAAGGGGTATTTCCGAAGAAGATGCTATCTCGATGTTGGTGAGTGGTTTTTGTAAAGATGTACTCAATGAATTACCCATGGAATTTGCCGCTGAAGCTGATAAATTATTAAGCCTCAAATTAGAAGGCACAGTGGGTTAATCTTTCCACAAATCATAATGGTGGGCAATGCCCACCCTACAAAATAATTGAGAATGAATAGTTAAGAATAAAACTTTCAAATTTGAAAGTAAAGTCTTATTTATCATTTATTGGCAATGGGCTTAAGCCCATTGTTTCTTTTATTCGTATATTTTTCTTTACTATTCAACCCTTACCCTTTGGGTAATCATAGTTGTGCCATCTTCACGGATAAAAATAGCAGAATACCAATGATCTCCTTCCCTGATGGTAACTCGTTTGAAGATTCCCCCGGCGGATAGGGCATCTAATTCCATGGGTTGTGGATTCGTAAATAAAGCGGGATTTACTCGTTCTTCTTTTACCCCTCCTAATATTAAACCATTACCGATGGGATCTTCCACGATCGCATCTAAATCGAATGCTTGACCTGATCTAACTGTTTGAGGTAATCTGAAAGTAATTTCGGGGGGATTTTCTCCTGTAGTAACACGGGTTTTTTCCGTTAGAATTTCTTGGGAAATTAGTTGTTGATTTTCAAAAGTTTGAAGGGCTGTAATTTCGGAAACCATATTGACAGTCTCCCCATTTTCTTGTTTGCTACCTTCTACAGTGGTGGTAGTGTTGAGAATTAACTGTGTTTGATTTTGTTCGCTGGAGTTGATGGTGGTAGTGTATTTCAGATTAGGATAAGTATTCCAAAGCTGTGCAAGGGAACTTAAAAAAGTCTCATTATCTAAGCCATCTTCGTTACTGAATTGAGGAGAAATATACTGCTGTAAAGTTTCTATGTCTTGATTATTACTAGCAACATCAATTCTGGTAATAAGTTCGATGATTTCTGTATTAGTGTTATTTTGTGCCGTAGCGGGGTTATGTTTCTGTAGGGAAAAATAAAAACTAACAATAAATAACAAGGAAAAGTTTAATATTCTTTTTATTTTTTTCTTTCTTTTAATCATTATCTGATTTTATTTGATTGATACTTCATAGTGATGACAATAATTATAACAATCAAAACCTTGACTATTTAAGATGAGTTGAAAAAATGCTTTTTTTGGAAGTGTTGGTGATAATCAGGGATTGAAAATATTGTCACCATTCCCTATTACCCACTTAAACTAAAAATAATATCTAAATTTAGTAATGAACTTTCGTCAAATATCGGTAATTTTACGTGTTTAACTGTTTTTTTACTCAGGAAAAATCTCTTTGGTATTCTAAGTAAGTAGGCATAATTAAATCGATTTAGGCAAGGGGTTTAAACCCCTTGTTCATAAGAGTCTTAATAAAATAAGAGCTATAATTAATTTCGCCAACCTACTTATCTATTATTTGTAGTATGTGTAATTATTTTATATTATTTTAATGTTTTAATAATTGCTAATTATTTCTAAAATATGAGCCAATACAGTGAGTATTTTTACTTAATAATAAAGGAGAAATATTACATTTAATAAACAAAGGTGTTTTTACTAAAAAAGTTTTGATAATTTAGATAAAGAGTGAATGAACAAAGACGATTAAAAATGATCAAACATTTTTCAGAAGATTGGATTAAAGAATGGTGTAACGAAAATGGTTGGACGGACTTATTTTTAAATCGCCGAGATTACTGGGCTTTTCCTCCTAATGGGGTAATGCCTTTACCTATTCCGAGGGAGATATTATTAGATATTAAGGCAGAAAAAGGATTTTCTGATCAAGAAAAAATTTGGGTATCTGCTACTTTAATAGTTACTTTTTTGGGGGTTATATTTAGCTATGGGTTAAATTCTCCGATGCCTTTAGTTTTTGCTTTTGCTTTTTGTGCCATGGTAGTGGGAAATTTTGACATTGATTAGATAATTATTTTTTACATTGTTGAGTTTAGAGATAATTTTTCGGGGGTTGCTTAATACTCAAATATTATTAAACTATCATAAACATTTAATATCTTATGATATTGTTACGATCGCCCCTTATCCACCTAAACTAAAAATAAGATCTAAATTCAGCAATACCATTTTTCTTTTAGAATGACTGACCAAACCATTAACCTAAGTCCTGAGCTATATAGTTATTTGTTGTCTGTATCTTTGAGGGAAAATCCCGTTTTAGGGGAGTTGCGAAAGGAAATGAAAAGTCATCCTGTGGGTAGGATGCAAATTTGCCCCGAACAAGGGCAGTTTATGGCTTTATTATTAAAGTTGATGGGTGCAAGGAAGGTATTAGAAATAGGGGTATTTACGGGTTATAGCTCAACCATTATGGCTTTGGCTTTGCCTGACGATGGTAAGTTGATTGGTTGTGATACTTGTAAGGCGGATACGGACATTGCCAAGAAGTATTGGCGTAAGGCAGGAGTGGAGGATAAAATTGAGCTTTTTTTGGCTCCTGCCCTTGATACTCTGAATGATTTAATAGAGCAAGGGGAAAAGGAAACTTTTGATTTTTGTTTTATTGATGCAGATAAGAGTAATTATCTTAATTATTATGAAAAGTGTCTGTGGTTGGTGCGTAGAGGGGGGCTAATGGCGATCGATAATGTGCTTTGGTATGGTAGGGTTGCAGACCAAAATATTGATGATAAAAGGACAAACAAAATTAGGGAATTTAATCAATTTTTAAAGGAAGATGATCGTATTGATCTTAGTTTAATTCCCATCGGAGATGGTGTAACATTGGCTCGTAAAAAATAATTGGGCGTTGCTGATTTTAGATATAGTTTCTCATTGAAGCAGAGAATAGGGAACAAAAAATGCCAATAATTTTATATTTTTCACGATAAATAAAAATAGAAAGTTGCTCCCTGATTAACTTGGGCATCATACCAAATTTCGCCGTTATGTCGTTGAATGATTCGCTTCACGGTGGATAAACCAACCCCAGTACCTCGAAATTCTTTGTCGGTATGTAGGCGATGAAAGGGAGTAAAAAGTTTTTCAGCTGTTTGGGGATCAAATCCGGCTCCATTATCTTTGATAAAGTAGATGTTTTTAGTAGCTTTTTTTATAACTCCAAATTCGATGCGGGATTTTTTTACTTTGGCAGTGTACTTATAAGCATTTTCCAAGAGATTTTCTAAAACAATTCTCATAAGATTAAGATCTCCTCGACAGTAAAGGTTTGGAGTAATGATAAAATCAACGGTGCGATCGCAATTTTTGACTTTAAACTTATCGCTAATTTCGGAAACTACTTCACTGATGTTGAAGTTAGAGTATTCTATATCGATATTTTGTACTTGAGATAAACGCAATAAATCTCGAATTACCTCCGCCATTCTTTTTCCTTCATCTTGGATATATTGAAAATATTCTTTAACATCGGGATCAAATTTATGGGCAAACTCTTGAGCTATTAGTTGACTAAAACCATTGATGACATGAATTTTGTTCTTTAAATCATGGGATACTCGATGACTGAATGCTTCTAAATCTTGGTTTAATAGCATTAGTTCCTTGTTTTTGCGTTCAATTTCCCTTTGCATATTGAGTAAACGCAATTGATTTTCGACTCGGATAACTACTTCTTCAATTTGAAACGGCTTCGTGATGTAATCAACACCGCCCACATTAAAAGCGTGTACTTTGTCAAAGGTATCGTTAAGGGCGCTCAGAAAGATGACGGGGATATGTTTGCTCTTTTCTTGGGATTTGAGAATTTTACATACTTCATAACCATCTAATTTGGGCATTTTGATGTCTAGCAAAATTAAATCAGGGGCTTCGATGTCAACTACCTGCAAAGCCTGTCGCCCACTTAAAACCCTTCGTACATCATAATCATGATCTGTGAGCATGGTAAATAATAATTGCAAGTTTTCGGGGACATCATCGACGATGAGAATGTCTCCTTTTTTAGAGGTTAAATTATTCATTAGTATCACCTTGGGTTAGGTTGATTATTTGATCAAAAAATAAGTTGTTGAGCATATGATTAAGATGATGGGCAAGGGAATTATATTCTGGGGGAATCTCGGCTATTAATGTTTTAATTTTTGCTTCTCTGGCACTCAATGCCGCTTGATGGAGTTGATTTATCCATGGGGAGGGCATTTTTTGTAACTGTGTTTGTGTTTGTTGTGTGTCTGGGGTGGGATGTTGGATTTTATTTTGGTTTTTGTCTCGCTTTTCTTGATAGATGTATTTAACGCCCAGATATTTTTCCATCATTTCAAAGATGACTTTTTCTTGGAAGGGTTTGCTCACAAAATCATTACATCCTACTTGAAGAATGGCTTCTCTTTCTTCGTCGAAGACGGTGGCGGTGAGGGCGAGAATGGGTACTGGTGGTTTGTCTTCCATGGTTTCTAGGTTACGGATATGACGACTGGCTTGATAGCCGTCCATGATTGGCATTCTCATGTCCATCCAAATTAGGTTGGGTTGCCATGTTTGCCAAAGTGCGATCGCCTCTTTTCCATTACAAGCAGTTTGCACATCAAAACCCATGGACTGCAACATTTTTTCCATCAACAGGCGATTATCCTCCACATCTTCTACTACCAAAATACGATAAACAGGTTGTGACTGTTGTAAACCAATTATCTGACGAGAATTACTTTGGGATTTTTGCTCAATCTTTTCGGGAAGAGTCATGGCAATACGACAAGTAAAAATAGAACCTTCTCCCCACCTACTTCTAACCGTTATATCACCATCCATCAACCGGGCAAATTGACGACTAATAGACAATCCTAACCCCGTACCCTCTCGAGAATGAACATTATTATCAGTTTGTTTAAAAGGCTCAAAAATGCTCTCTAAATTATCTTCCTCAATGCCTATTCCCGTATCCTTAACCTCAATCAACAATTGCACCTGTCTGCCCACCAAATTATCCGACGATAATAAAGATAAAAATAAATCCACATGACCTTCATCTGTAAACTTAATGGCATTACCCACCAAATTAACAATAACCTGGCGTAACTTACTCTCATCTCCCTCCAAAAATTGTGGTAAATCATCATCCTGATATACACGAAAAGATAAACCCTTAGAGTTAGATTTTATAGTTAACAACTCCTGCACCGATTTAATCAAATCATGAAGATTAAAACAAGTTTGGTGGAGAGTAATCTGCCCCGCCTCAATGCGAGACATTTCCAAAACATCATTAATCAAAGACAACAAATGCTCCCCGCTACGATTTATAATCCCTAAATATTCCTGTTGTGTTTCCGAAAGAGAGCAATCTCGATTCATCATTTGAGTAAAGCCCAAAATTGCATTAAGGGGAGTGCGCAATTCATGGCTCATTTTTGCCAGAAACTGACTTTTTGCCAAGTTAGCCGCATTGGCTTGTTTTGTTGTCTCCTCCAAAATATGTTGAGAATATTGGGAAAACTCTAGGGCTGTTAGTAGTAATACTTTCCTTAACTCCTGCGCCGCTTCAATTGCCACAGACTCCCAAGGAAAAGATTTATTTCTTACCGTCTCTTTCCACATCGCAAAGGAATTACGGGGGGTAAACTGGGAAATATTATCAATCTTTTCAATACTCACATCATAAGGATTACCACCCCAAGGCACTTCGTAAGATTGCTCAGGTCGAAACCAAATTAAATGATAGGTATGATTAGTTAAAAACAAAGATATGCTTAAAATTCCGCACCCTGTATCTTTAAACTCTCTCCCTAGTGGATAAATCATAGACAAAGAGTCTGTAAAAAATATCTCTTGTTGACTTTGATTAAGAAATTCTTTGATTAAATTATTTACCTGACATTGGCTAGGGGTATTTCCCATCAGGTGAACATCATTATCTAAACAAACCGCTAAACCTTGGGACTTAGTAAGGTTGATTAAACTATTTTTATTTCGCATAAAAACTTCTTTTATCAAGTCTGGACTCCTTAATAAACCCTGCCTGAGTCGATTTTGAATTCCCTGTATTTGCAAACGATAATTTTTAAATTTTTGTTCTTGTTTACAGAATAGGTGCGCTGACAAAAATTGCCCTAAAAATTCCCCCGCCTTTCTGGTTTCGTAATTAATATGCTTCGGAGAATAGTGATGACAGGCGATTAACCCCCAAAGTTTATTTTGATTGAGGAGAGATATGGACATAGAAGCCTTTACTCCCATATTTTTTAGATATTCAATATGACAGGGAAAAACACTTCTTAGGATAGAGTGACTTAAATCTAACTCTTGGTTTTTGAGGGGATGTTGATGAGGGATAATATCAACAGGGGGGGCAGACACATCACAAATAATCCTTAACCAACTTCGTTCATAAAATTCACGGGCAGGGGAGGGAATGTCATAGGAGGGATAATGTAAACCTAGATAGCTTTCAATACCTTCTTTTTTATCCTCGGCAATTACCACTCCGCTATTGTCAAAGTTGAAACGATAAATTAAAACCCGATCAAACTGAGTGATTTTTCTGATTTCTTTGGTAATAACTTGATAGGTTTCTTCTAAGCTATAACTATAGCTAGTATTAAGAATGGCATTATTTAAAAGACTATATAAATCTGGTAAATATTTCTGTTCAGCAAAGTGTAGAGGTTCAAGTTCTAAGATAATACTATCTTGGATCGTGTGAATAGTACCTTGAAATTTAATTTTATCCTTAGATTTTTTGGTTTTAATAATCTCAAAAAAATCATGATTGTTGTCTTTTAAGGATGCTAAAATATTTTCTATTTGCTTAGGATAAAGCAACTCTTTTAAGGGCTTTTCTAATAGATCTAAAGGCGCTACATCTAGGAAATTTTGGACATTATTACTGATTTGAATAATTTTCAGGCTTTCAAGGTCAATAACTATCAAGATTCCGTGGGCTTGAATCGAACCAGGATACCTAATTTCATATTGTTCGTGGTATTGTTGTTCGCTAGTCGTTAGATTAATCATGACAGTTTCTTTAATGAAAAGAGGGGGATTTTGAGGTAGCTATTTTTTATTTTTAATCAATGTAAACTGACTTTTTTTCATAATTGAAGTAAGTTTATTTTAGCTATTTTTCTCAAAATCTAGTGATGATTATTTAACAATTATTCATAAATGTTTAGAAAAATTAAATATCCCAGTCTTCTTCAAAATCATCAAATTCTTGATCTTGTTCATAGGCTGGGGTAATAACTCGATAGGTGGCGTCATAAATTCCCCCTTCCATGGTGCGAGAAGGCTGACGGGGAGGTATTTTGGCACTTTTAGGTACTATTTCTGTCCTCTCTCTGGATTGGTATGAGTAAGGGGCTGCTTGACGGGGTTTTTGATTGGTTTCTAATTCTGGTTCTGGTTTATCGGCAGGATCTATTTTTATTTCTGGTTCTGGTTTTTCTATAATTTCTGGTTCGGGAGTTATATCTATGGTTTTATCTTCTTCTTTATCTTGATTTTTTTCTAATATAATTGGTTCTTGAGGAGTATTATTATTAATATCTTCTATTTCTTTATTTTCAATTTTTTCTGATTTAGTAGTTTCTGGATAGGGTACTGGCTCTCTATCTAAATCATCGGGATAAATGGGATCTTCTTTGTATTTTGGTTGATAGTATGGGTGATATTTTTCTTCTATCTTTTTTGAATATTGGCTTTCCCCAGAGGGTTGTGGATTGTTGGGGTTATTAGGATTATAGTTGGAATATTTAGGAGTTTTAGGTGTAGATAATTTGATAAAAAAGTTGATAATTAGGGTAGAAATTATTCCTCCAAAAAAGCCACTAAAAATAATAATTGATAGGGGAATATTAATAGGTGAGCTTCCTAATATGATAATGGGAATAGCTTGAGAATTTTGTATTAATAATAAAATTAAAACTAGGAAAAAGATAATTAATATTAAACTTTTGAAGTTCATGGTCAGGTAAATGTGACAGGGATATGGTTGGTATTTTTAGTGGTAGTAATCTTTAATGGTTTATGGCATATTCAAGGGTATTACATATAACTTGAGTTCGGGATAAAATTTATAGTCTTGTA
Organism: Cyanobacterium sp. IPPAS B-1200; assembly: GCF_001747005.2. Classification (NCBI taxonomy): domain Bacteria; kingdom Bacillati; phylum Cyanobacteriota; class Cyanophyceae; order Chroococcales; family Geminocystaceae; genus Cyanobacterium; species Cyanobacterium sp. IPPAS B-1200. Next base: position 2,253,674 of record NZ_CP182899.1, on the reverse strand, counting down.
AAGGTGTCAGGTATTGGGTATGAGGGGGGGTAAGGGGTTTAAACCCCTTGTTAAAAATTCACAAAAACTATGTGTTAATTAATTTTTATATGGTGGGCGATGCCCACCGTTAATTATTTGTGTTTTTTCGGAGATATAGCAATTATCATGGTTACGGGGTACAAAATGATTCCCCTAAATCCCCCGGAAATTCGGGGGACTTGAAAATCATAAATGTATCTCATAATTATAAAAAACGCTATAAAATTAATAATAAATATTATTTTTCTAGGGGGAAATAAACGAGGGGAAACCAACTACGATGGAGGATTTCTTGGGCAAAACTTTTCACTGTCCAGTTTAGCAAAATATTATCACGATCATCAGCAATGGCGATCGCACTTACATCATAATTAAGGGCAATATCAAGGATTTCCATAATGGGATCGCCTTTTTTCACTATAGATTGAACCTCTAAACCCAAATCTTTTAATTCTTGTTCCACTTTTGCTAAATCTTTTTGGGCATTTTCAAGCCTATTTTCTAATAATAAAGAAGAACGAGAAACCTCTTCTACTACAGTTAATAATAATATTTGATGTTGAGTTTTCAGAGACTCTTTTTGACAATATTCTTTGACTTTATTAATAAGATAACGAGAAGACTTACCACCTTTGTAAGGTACTAGCCAAAAACGATTGAGATGCTTACATCTTAGGGCTAATTCCTCATCTCGATAAACAGAGATTAATTGAGGGCGTAAAATCATAAAAGGGACTTTTAATTTTTTGGTTAATTTGGTAGCGGTTGAGCCAAATATACCTTCTTGAATAGCAGTTTTTACCGTGGTACCAAGAATTACAAAATCTATATTATATTTTTCTACAGTTTCAATTATATTGGTGGTAGGTTCTCCTGATACCACTTCTAAATTGACTTTAATGGAGTCTGGAACATTCTCTAATTGAGAAGATAGAAAACTTTTAACCTCATCAATTCTGTCTTGATCGATGCGAGGAATTTCCCCTTCTGTCCAGAGAGGAACACTATGTAAAAAGGTAATTTCCTTTAGACCACTATGTTCAAAACTATTTACAAAACGGGCTAGTTTTTGTAATCCATCTTTTAAGTCTGTACAAATCAGGCAACGCTGGAGCATATATTTTTCTTTAGTAATATTTTATTTTATTTATTTTAGGGTAACATTTAATCATATTAATTATTGATTAAACTTTAGATGATAGTGATAAATATTATTTATTAATATTATTTTAAATCTTTTCCCCACTGAGGATAAATACAGGGGCGATCGCCGCAAAAACTTGACTGATACCCCTTGTTTCTAGGCGATTAATAGATGATTGTACTACCTCTATATTTCGAGCATGTAATTGGGCTAGACCTTCGGAGAGTTGGTAAAGATTTTCAAGGTTAGATGCGATCGCCACTACCCGACCACCCCCTTGTAAATTATCCCAAACTTCTGTCAAAACAGCCTTCACCGACTTACCACCCCCAATAAAAACTCGATCAGGTTTAGATTTGATCTCCCCAAGACAATCAGGGGCGCAACCCTCCATTACTGTAACATTAGTTACTTTAAACTTTTTACTATTTTTCTTAATTAAAGAAACAATTTCGGGATCCCTTTCAATGGCAAGAATTTCGCTCTGGGGGCATAACAAACCCATTTCAATGGACACTGTACCAGTACCGGCACCTATATCCCAAATTACTGATTTATCCTCCAACCGTAAAGCCGACAAAATCAATAATCTGACCTCTCTTTTCGTCAGGGGAATTCCCGGTAAACGCTCAAAAAGTTCATCGGGGATGCCTGAAGTTTTATATTTCCACACCATAATTTAAAAATTTATTATATTTACAATCAAAATAATGTCTTTAGGGGGTAGGGGGCAAAACCAAACTATATATATAAAGAGAATAAACATTGACAAAATCAGCAAAATATTGTCTTTTTTCTTCTTTATGCTCTAATCCCCATATTACATGACAAGCTGTCAAGACAACTTACCTCTTAATCCTTTCAAGAAAAACAAAATAATATTCCTTATTGCCTACTCCATTGATGCCACCCTTTAAGAATTGAAACGTATTCAAACAAATCATACACCCTGACCACAAAAGAAACATGATTTCCACCATGGAGATGTGAGAGTAAGACAAATGCCAAAACTAAATAAATTTATAGAAGGATACTTATGTTGTTACAGAACAAAAGAACAAGAAACTTAGTAGAAGTCATAGATCTTCAATCATTGACTGACCCCAATGACAGTAGGATTTTAATCCAAATACAAGCGGGGGAAGAAGAGCAAGATCCCGAACCCATGAAAAAGAAGAATTTGAATTTTCCTTCTGGGGAAGACTTGCCCATCTGTTGGTTAGATGTCAACTACACAAAATCATAATTTTTTTGAGGTAAAGAAAATGATTTCATTTCGACACATTCGTAGATTTTTTATGATTATGAGTTTAGCTGTAACAGTGGCAGTTACAGGAACCTTGGCTATTGGCTCTTCAAATAGTTGGGCTAACGCACTCGAGCCTAACCAAATTGTAGGACAATTGCCGATCGCCCCAGCAGTTACTTTGTTTTCGAGTCCTAAATTTTTACTAGCATTGGTGGTAGGGGTTGTCATGGCATTTGCTTTTCAACTGCTCTTTACTAACCTAGCCATCGCAGTGGTGACAGGGCCTGATAGTCCTTCTCGTGATAGCGGCTCAGAAAGTTTTGGTGACAACGTTCGCGCCATTGAAACAAAAGTCGGATTTGGACTATTAATTAGTGTAAGTATTGCCCTATTTGTCGCCTCTTTTCTAGCTGTAAAACTGAGTCTAGTGGTTAGCCCTATACTGGGGGCAATTATTGGTATAACTATCTGGTCAGTGTTCTTTACCTTACTGACTTGGTTGGGTTCTACCGCCATGGGTTCATTACTAGGATCGATGATCAATACTGCCACCACGGGGGTTCAAAGTTTGGTAGGCACTGGCACAGCCATGTTAGGAGCCAACAGTGCTAAAAATCAAATGGTTTCTACCGCAGAGGATATTACGGCGGCGGTTCGTCGTGAGTTGAGTGTAGGTTTTGACCCTGATAGTATTGAAACTGTAAAAGATTCCTTAGACAAGATACAGTCATCAGGCTTGAATCTTGAGGAATTGGGGAATCAGTTTGAGAAATTATTTAAAGATGCAGACCTAGAGGCGATCGCCGATAGTGATTTGCTGAAAAACTTTGATAGAGAAAGTTTTGTTAAATTAGTTAGCACCCGTACAGATCTTTCAAAAAAAGACATCAATCGTATTACCGACCAGCTTGAATCGGCATGGAAAAAGGTTATTGATTCCCACGGAAAAAGCGATCCTCAAGAATTAATTAAACAGTTGAAGTCTGCAGCACCAGAAGACCTCCAATCAGGTAAACTCCGTGAGCAGTTAAATAAACTGATTAAAAAAACTTCAACTCAGCTAACTCCTGGAGAAGATTTGACCAGTCGTGCGCTTCAGTTTGGCTCCACAGCACTTTTGAGTCGAGCTTTGCAAAATGTTGATCTTTCCGATGTGGATGTAGAGAAAATCGGTGGGCAACTAAAGACATTTGTAAATAACTCATTGGACATAAACCATGAGTCCAACGGTCATCAAAATGGTAAATCCGCTCAAGAACCAAAAAACTTTAGTGTAATTCAGGGAGATCTCGAAAACTATTTGCTGTTTTCCCCACGCTGGAAACTCAACAGGGAAACAGTTAAGCAAGAATTTAGGGATGTGATTTATGATAAACAGGCAGATCCTGGTATTATTCGCAAAGAGTTGGAACTGATTGATCATGATTATTTTGTGCATGAATTGAGCCTACGAGATGACTTTAACTCCAAAGGAAGCCAAGATTTAGCTAGTTATTTAGAAGACATTCGTAACGAGGTTTTTAGTACCGTCCAAACCGCTGAAAATCAAGAAAAATTGCAAAATTTCCGCAGTCGTGTGGATAACTATCTATGCTCTACGGATAAAGCAGAACTAAATCCCGAGGCGATCGCCCAAGACTTTAAAACCTTGCTAGAAGACCCCGACACAGATTTAGATCACGTGGAAGAGCATCTTGGTCAGTTTGACCGTAGCACCCTAAAGCAAATTCTAAGCCAACGGGAGGAAATTAACTCTGAAGAAGTTGCTCAAATATTGAATCAACTCGAAAGCACCCGCGATCAGGTTCTGTCAGAAGCCAAAGAGTTGCAAAACCACATTCAAGCTCGAGCAGAGGAATTACATCACAAAGTATCAGATTACTTGCGCAATACAGACAAGGAAGAATTTAGACCAAAAGATATTCATGATAATTTAAAAATATTATTTCATGATGCCGATGTGACGTTAAATGCTTTTCGAGTAAGGCTTTCTCCATTTGATCGAGGTACCCTTATGGAGATACTAAGTCAGCGTCAAGATCTGAACGAACAACAGGTTAATCAGGTGTTAGATCAAATGGAGTCGGCACGGGTTAAAGTAGCGAATAAACTGGCAAATAGACCTAAAGAAAAGCATGAAAAAACAACGCAAATTCTCTCTCAATATCTCCGCAATGCCAACTTAGAGAAACTGAACCCCGAAGGGATTCAACAGGATCTCTCAACCTTGCTCAGTGATCCTAAAGCTGGAGCCTCTGCTCTGCAAGAAAGATTGTCTCACGTTGACAGAGAAACTTTAGTCAAACTACTGAGTCAGCGAGAAGATTTGAGCGAAGAACAAGTCAATCAAGCCATCGACCAGATACAATCTGCCATTCGTAATGTAGTCAAAGCTCCCCGTCGTTTGGCAAACCGTGTCCAAAAAGAGGCGGTTGATTTTAAAACGAATTTAGAAGAGTATCTGCAAAACACTGATAAAGAAGAATTAAATCCTGATGGCATTAAGCGTGATTTACAACTTCTGTTGCAACATCCTCGTGCGGGGTTAAGTAGTCTGGGCGATCGCACTTCCGAGTTTGATCGTGAAACCTTTGTCGCCCTTTTGGCTCAACGGGAAGATTTGAGCGAGGAAGAAGCCAATCAAATTGCTGATCAGGTGGAATCTAACTTTAAGGCCATCATTGAACAAGTCCAGCAAGTACAACAGGCCATCCAGTCAAAGATTGATAAAGGATTTGATAGTGTTCGCAGCTATCTCAATGGTTTAGAACTCCCTGAACTCAACTATGAAGGCATCAAGCAAGACTTTGGCAAACTATTTAATGACCCTCAGATGGGTTTGGAGGCTCTGCGCGATCGCTTGACTCAGTTCGACAGAGAAACCCTCGTGGCAGTTTTAAGTTCCCGTGATGACATCTCTGAAGCAGATGTTCACCGAGTTATCGATCAAGTAGAAAGCTCAAGGGATAACGTTTTACACAAAATTGAAAAAATTCAACAGGAAACACAAAAACGCCTTGATTCTGTCAAACAGGAAGCACAAAAACAAGTACGAGAAACCAGAAAAATGGCGGCTGGTGCTGCTTGGTGGGTATTTAGCTCGGCTTTATCATCCTTGGCAGCCTCGGCGATCGCTGGTTATCTAGCGGTTACTCGGTTCGCCATTTTATAAACCAAAAACATTACAAGGACATAAAAATGAATACAAATAACAACAGAAATAAACGGGCGATTGGTACTTTTCCTACTCGTAAGGCCGCTGAAAAGACCCTTCATGAATTAAAAGATTCTGGTTTTCCCATGGATCAGGTGTCTGTGGTGGCTCAAGACTTAGAGCAAAATGAAACCATGGCACGGGGCAAAACCGATGGCAACGATCGCACAGGGAACAAAGCCGATGATGGAGCAAAAATGGGTGCCTTGTCTGGTGGAGCTTTAGGTACTCTGACAGGATTACTGGTGGGTCTTGGTGTCTTGGCTGTTCCTGGTATTGGCCCTATTTTGATGGCTGGAGCCGTTGCCACCAGTTTGGCGACCACAGTTACAGGAGGGGCGATCGGAGCCGCTGCAGGAAGTTTGGTAGGGGCATTAATTGGGCTAGGTATTCCTGAAGAACGAGCCAAAGTTTATAATGATCGAGTATCTGCAGGGGAATATTTAGTGATGATTGATGGCACAGATGGGGAAATTGCCAAGGCAAAAGCCATCTTAAATCATCGAGGCATTGAAGAATGGGGGGTATATGACGTTCCTACAAAGGAATCGGCTACCGCAAACCATACTGATGATACGGCCCCTTCCCTTGAAATGAATGATCAAGTCACTCCAAGACCCTCCGAACCAGTTACTCATTCACCAGAAAGCAATCAGCCCACTTCATCAAATGATGTAAAAAAAGTGAAATTGCACGAAGAACGTATGGTTATGAATAAAGACCGCCAAAAAATAGGTGAGGTAGAAATTGGTAAGCGCGTGGAAGTAGAAACGGCTAACGTTGCGGTACCACTCACAAAAGAGCGTCTTGTGATTGTCACAGTTCCCCCAAGCAGTGAGAAGGTTTCCACCGATAATATTGATGCGTTTCATAACAGTGATACCGTTCGGGTGGAGGTTTACGAAGATACTCCTACCATTTATAAAGAGACTTTTGTTCGTGAGGAGGTCACCATCGAAAAAGAAGTAACTCAAGAAACGGTTAGCGCAGAAGAAAATTTACGTAGAGAAGAACTAGATGTGGATACTCAGGGCAATCCTTTTATGGATAATAGTTCTAATGGCAGTGATAACCCTCGCCGTTAACCCCCTAAATTAAAGAAAAACTCAAATTAAAAGGGAGTTCAGTGCATAATTGCTGGACTTCCTATTTTTATGACTGTAACCCCCTAAAAAGTTAAGAGTTGAAACTTATTGATACAAGATATACATTCTCATAACATATCAAACACGATTTAACCCGCCCCAATGTAATGGTGTAGAAAGTCAGAAGACTAAACAGAATAATATATTTTGAAGTAACAATGATGAAAAATAACGCACCAAAGATTAAAAAACCCCTTGATCCTAACGAAGTTAGGACCCAACCCGTTTCACTAGCTGATGCTGAAACAGTGAAGTTGTACGAAGAGCGCATGATTGCCGATAAAGAACGCATCAAAACAGGGGAGGTGGTCATTGATAAGCACACTGAATCAGAAACCGCCCGTGTTTCCATGCCCATTGAAAAGGAGCATATTGTGATTGAAAGGGTTCCTATGAATGGCGAGACGGTTGCTACGGATAATGTTGATGCCTTTCATGATGATGATACTGTTCGCATGGAAATTTATGAAGATACCCCAGATATTCGTAAAGAAGTTTTTGTTCATGAGGAAGTCACCATCGGAAAAGAGGTGAACCAAGAAACCATTAACGCCGAAGAAAATCTACGTCGGGAAGAACTAGATGTGGATACTCAGGGAAATCCTGCTATTGACAACCGTTCTAATCGCGCTGAAAACCGCCCCATTTAAAGACTTTCCCACTGACTGCATTATCATTTTTATTTTGCAATCAGTATGGCTCAGCACTTCGCCCATCATGAAATTAAGGAGATTTATCCATGGAAACAATCAATATCGGACTGACAGATAAACAACGTCAAGGGGTGATCAATTTGCTCAATCAAAGTTTGGCAGACACCTATGTACTACTGGTCAAAACGAAGAAATATCATTGGGATATTGTGGGGCCGCAGTTTATGACTCTGCATAAGCTATGGCACGCTCATTACGAAGCTCTCACTATCAATGTAGATGTTATTGCCGAACGTATCAGAACCTTGGGTGGTTATCCCGTAGGAACCATGAAAGGATTTCTCAAAATTTGTTCTCTCAAAGAGCATCCTGGTGATGTTCCTAGTGCGACGGAGATGGTATCGCAACTGCTAGAAGATCATCAAAAGGTCGTGCGAAATTTGCGTGAACAGGTTAAGCAATGTAGCAAGGAGTTTAAGGATGAAGGGACTGCTGACTTTCTCACAGGCTTGATGGAACAACATGAACAAATAGCTTGGATGTTGCGTTCTTTCATTGAGGGAGAAACGCTCAAAACAAATGGTAAAAAGCCTAAGGTGGACAAAAAAGCCGTGGGGGTTTAGGAAACTACTCCTTTTGACTCTCAAAAGACATTGAACCACCCAACTATGGAGGAACATAACCCATGATACTAACTGTCGATTTATTGGGACTTATCAGAACAAGAATTGCTGAACTAGATCAAAAATTGGCGTTGCGCCATGGCGATCGCTACGACAAAATCAAGCATCAATTGGACGAGGCAAAAAAGTGGTATCAAACCACAAAATCTGAAGCCCAAAGCAGTAACACCATCCCTCTCGAGCAAAAGCAGGAGGAAACAACGGATCAATTTGCCAAAGCTGGATCAAAGACGGCTCGTCAAGAAGACGTTATTAAACAAAAGTTAAAAAACTTTTTGAAAAATCAAATCAAGGCTAAATAACAATTTATCTATTCCTTTTCTTATTCATTTAATAAAATTTACATTAAAAACCATGAAATTACTATATATCGTTCTCGGCATCCTGCTTCCCCCTGTGGCTGTTTTCCTAAAGTTTGGGGTTGGCTCAACACTATTTATCAACATTGGATTAACCATACTCGGTTGGATTCCTGGCAGTATTCATGCAGTATGGGCGATCGCAAAAGAAGACCAAGAACTGAACGGAACTGTTTAAAAATAAGCAGTTAATCTATCTAAAAGCTCTAATGGGTGAGCGCTTAACATCAAAACTGCTCAAGCAAAACTCATTGTTATCACGTCGTTTATTGGATTAAAAATATGAATAATATCATCGGATATCTAGTTACTACTTTAGCAACAGCATTAGGTTTACTGATCGTTGATTTGGTTGTACCAGGGGTAAACATTGCCAACTTTCCCAGCGCATTAGTTGCAGGGGTTGTCATCGGATTCGTCAACTCCGTCATTCGACCAGTGCTTTCTACCCTATCACTACCCATTAATTTTGTGACATTAGGGCTATTTTCCTTAGTTGTCAACGGCTTTTGTTTTTGGTTAGCCTCTTTGTTCGCCCCTGGTTTTATGGTAAGTGGTTTATTGGCATTCATCCTAGGGCCAGTTATCCTATCATTTGCTAGTACCTTCTTAAATACTTATTTTGCCGAAAAGAATATTGGTCAATTCTCTTCTTCACCCACCATTGAAAACTCCCCCCATTAAATTTTCCTGATTTCCGATGGTTGAGTTAAGAGCCTTTACAAAAGGAAAGTCCTTTCCTAAAGTAGTATATGTATAATCTTAGCTTTACCAAAGTTTTGAGGGTATATCCCATAATGAAAATATTTATTGCGATGCCCTCATCAATGGCTTTAAACCCAAATTTTTGGTAAAAGATTGTTTCTTTATCTTCTTGAGTTTAGACTAAATCTAATTTTAAACGCTGAAACCCTTATATGACGTATGTTTTATATTTTTTACATTAAACGGATAAGAATAGTCAAAATTCTTGCTGTATAAGGATCATAGCTTCTTACAGTTCAAATTAGTCTAAAGTACAGTTATCTTATCAATTTATCAAAAAAAATATGGCGATCGCAACTTTGATCAAAAGTATCCAAGACATTATGCGCAAAGATGTGGGGGTTGACGGCGACGCGCAGCGCATTAGTCAATTAGTATGGATGCTATTTTTAAAAATATTTGATGATAAAGAACAAGAATGGGAATTTACCATAGACCATTACCAATCCCCATTACCAGAGCGTTTTCGTTGGTCATCTTGGGCCAAAAATGACGAAGGCATCACAGGGGATGAGTTAAGTAAGTTGGCGTTATTAATAGTGGGTTTAGTATTACCAAAACCTTTATTAATAAAAGGCTTAAACCTTTTGGCTAGATCGATTTAATTACACCTACCTACTTAATCGATTTTGTCAATAACGAGTTATTTCCTACCCTCAAAGCATTGGCCACCGCTTCGGGCGTTTCTGAGCAGGGCAGGGTAATCGGTTCGGTATTTGAAGATGCCTATAACTACATGAAATCGGGTACTTTATTACGTCAAGTCATCAACACCATCCAAGAAGACTTAGATTTTAACTCTTCAGACGATCGCCACTTATTCAATGACATCTACGAAAAAATCCTTGCGGACTTACAATCAGCGGGGAATGCAGGGGAATATTACACCCCCCGTGCCGTTACTCAATTTATGGTGGATATACTAAAACCCCAGTTGGGGGAAACAATCCTCGATCCTGCCTGTGGTACTGGTGGTTTCCTCACTTGTGCCATCGACTATTTACAAAAACAAGTCAAAAACCCCGATGATCAAAAAACCATCGAAAATACTATCCAAGGGGTAGAGAAAAAACCCTTACCCCACATGTTGGCCATGACCAATATCATGTTGCATGGTATTGATATACCTACCAAAATTCGCCACGATAACACCCTCTCTCGTCCTCTCAGAGATTATACAACCAAAGATAAGGTGGATGTCATCCTCACCAATCCGCCCTTTGGAGGGGTAGAAGAAGACGGCATCGAGAACAATTTTCCTAAGAAATACCAAACCAGAGAAACCGCCGATTTATTTATGGCGTTGATTATGCACCTATTAAAAAAAGATACGGGGCGAGGTGCGATCGTTTTGCCAGACGGGTTTTTATTTGGGGAAGGGGTGAAAACAGCCATCAAACAAGAACTTTTAACCAATTTTAATCTCCATACCATCATCCGTTTACCCAAGGGGGTATTTAGTCCTTATACCAGCATTTCTACCAACATTTTATTTTTTGACCGCACCCAACCCACCGAAAAAATTTGGTTTTTTGAACATCCCTATCCTCAAGGTTATAAATCTTATTCTCGCTCAAAACCCCTAACCATTAAAGAGTTTGACAGGGAAAAAGCATGGTGGCAGAAACGGGAAGAAAACGAATTTGCTTGGGCGGTATCTGTGGAGGAAATTATCGCCAAAAATTATAATATTGATTCTAAAAATCCTTACCAAGAATCTATTAATCATGGTAAACCCGAAGATTTGATGGAAGAATTTACCCAGTTATCACAACAGGTTAAAGAAATTCAGGATGAACTAAAAACAGAATTAACAGAATCTTTAAAAAAATAAAATTTGTTATATTTGACCCCCCCTAACACCCTTATTAAACAGGTTTTTTTCATTCTCAAAATTTGGTTTAATTGAAAACTATAATTGATAAAAAATCTAGCCATTTTTACTGATTAACAAATCAATTTTCATGAAAAACCATGATATTTTTCAGGCAAATTCAGTTCAATTTATTGAACGGTATCTATTAGACGTGTAATTCATTACACGTTGAGATAATCGTTATGAATCCTCATCTCGCTTTGCAATAAATTGACAAAGCTAACAGTTTTCGTTCAATGAATTGAACTTACGAAATACAATTTTACCCCGACTTTCAAAAACCCTGTTTACTAAAGGGGGGAAAAGACAATGGGTGAGGGTCTGGTATAGTTACAGAATCAATCGTTATGGGGTACAAAAATTTCTATGACAATCTCTAAAAGTGAAACTGCCACGATCAAACTTTTAGATCAATATTTCACCACCGCTTTTTCCGCGCCCGAAGGCATACCCAAGTTACGAGAGTTGATTCTTTCTTTGGCAATGCAAGGGCAACTTGTACCCCAAAACCCTGACGATACACCAGCACGGGATTTATTAAAGGACATTGAAACGGAAAAGCAACGGTTAATTGATGAGAAAAAGCTCAAAAAATCAAAACCCCTCCCAGAAATTACTGCCGATGAAATTCCCTATAATATTCCCGACAGTTGGGAATGGGCGAGACTTAATGATTTTGGATTTTGGAAATCTGGTTCAACTCCTAGTCGCACAAATCCTTCTTTTTATAACGGCAATATTCCTTGGATAAAATCAGGTGAGGTTAAACAAGGATTAATTTCAAAAACAGATGAAACAATAACATTAAAGGCTTTACAAAAATGTTCATTAGATTTAAATCCTATTGGCTCTATTTTAATCGCTATGTATGGGGCAAATATAGGAGATGTAGGAATTTTAGAAATTGAAGCTACAACAAATCAAGCTGTTTGTGCTTGTCAAACTTTTTCACAAATAGATAATATTTTTTTGAGTAAATTATTAATTTCACTTAAGCAAAATTTTATTTTACAAGGTGCAGGTGCAGCACAACCAAATATTTCAAGAGTTAAAATTATTAATACTATTGTACCCTTACCACCATTAGAAGAACAAAAGAGAATAGTAGAGAAAATAGAGATATTGATGAAACTATGTGACGAATTAGAGGAAAAAATAACCAACCAAACAGAAAAACAAACTAGCCTTTTAAATGCCCTTATTGCCCAAATTTAAGGTTAATTTTTGTTTTATTAAGAAGGGTTAAGGGTGATTTTATACCACCGTGTAATAAATTACACGGCTAATAGAATTACGTTCAATGAATTGAACTAAGATATTATTCTTAAGGGCTAAATTTTTCTAATTCAGTAATGGTAGTTTTATTTTGATGATGCTGTTTTTGGTTTTTTACATAGTTAATAGCAATGGGGAAATTTTGAACTCCGACGCTAAATATCCCATAACCATCTTGCCAATAAAAGCTATTATTGTAATTTTTACCAATAAAATTAGAACTACTAGCTTTAATTTTTCTAACATATTCAGAGATAGTAATGGTGGGTGGAATTGATACTATTAAATGGACATGGTCTGGCATACCATTAATTATATGTATTTTACATTTTAGTGCTTTGGATTTGTCAATAATGTATTTATATAGTTTTTCTTCTATGGATGTTGAAATTAATGGTATTCTTTCTTTTGTTGCCCAAACAATATGATAGTATAAGTGCCAGTATGCCATTTGACTGTTAGCTTTTTCAATAACAATAATTTTAACAAGGAAAATTTATTGTTTCACTAATAATCAACAACAAAAAAGTTTAATTTATTAAACGAAATTGCGGTAGCCGTGAAATTTATTGCACGGCGATATTAAAAGTTAATCATTTAATGTTTGTATGGGGTTTAGGTGCAATGATTCAAATATAATTTGTCGTTATACTATTAATATAAAAGAAGATATTGTTTTAGAATTACAACCTCTTTTTCAATGTTTTTATACTGATTATGGAGTGGCTGAGATTTGAATAAAAAAGAGTTGTCAGAAAGAGATATTTGTACAAAATTTATCACCCCAGCGCTCATCAAAGCAGGATGGAATCTGCAAACCCAAGTCAGAGAAGAATTTAGTCTTACCAAAGGACGTGTCATTGTGCGGGGCAAACTTCACACCCGTGGGCAACAAAAACGTGCTGATTATGTATTATTTTATCAACCGAATATTCCCCTTGCGGTCATCGAAGCCAAAGATAATAAGCATAGTGTGGGGGATGGAATGCAACAGGCTTTGGAGTATGCTGATTTATTGCAAGTACCTTTTGTTTTTAGTAGTAATGGCGATCGCCTCTTATTTCACAACAAACTTAATACAGACGGCAACATAGAACAGGAAATCGAATTTGAGCAAATGCCTAGCCCTGATATATTGTGGGGCTGGTGGTCAAAATCTCAGGGGTTAAACGAACAACAACAAAAACTCATCACCCAAGACTATTACAACGATGGAAGCGGAAAAACCCCCCGTTATTACCAACTTTTAGCCATCAACAAAACCATCGAAGCCATCTCCCAAGGGCAACAAAGAATATTATTAGTAATGGCCACAGGCACAGGTAAAACCTTCACCGCCTTTCAGATTATTTGGCGCCTATGGAAGTCAAAACATAAAAAAAGAATCCTCTTTTTAGCAGATCGCAATATCCTTGTAGATCAAACCATGAGTAATGATTTTAAACCCTTTGGGTCAGCCATGACCAAAATTCAAAAACGCCAAGCCAACAAATCTTACGAAATTTACCTCTGTCTATACCAAGCCATCACAGGAAAAGAAGAAAGCCAAAATATCTACAAACAATTTAGCCCCAACTTTTTTGATTTAATCGTCATCGATGAATGTCATCGAGGTAGCGCCGCCGAAGATTCTGCATGGCGAGAAATTTTAGAATATTTCTCCGAAGCCACCCAAATCGGCTTGACTGCCACCCCCAAAGAAACCAAAAATGTATCCAATATCGACTATTTTGGCGAACCCATTTACACCTATTCCCTACGCCAAGGCATCGATGATGGCTTCCTTGCCCCCTACAAAGTCGTGAGAATTGATATAGATAAAGATTTGTCAGGATGGCGCCCCCAAAAAGGACAAATCGATAAATATGGCAACCCCATCGAAGATAGAGTTTATAACCAAAAAGACTTTGATAAAACCTTAATCCTCGAAAAACGTACCGAATTAGTAGCCCAAAAAATTACTGAATTTCTTAAAAGCACTGATAGGTATCAAAAGGCGATCGTTTTTTGTGAAAATATAGACCATGCAGAAAGAATGCGCCAAGCCCTAGCCAACGCCAATAGCGATTTGGTTGCCCAAAACTTCAAATACATCACGCGCATCACAGGAGACAACCCAGAAGGTAAAGCAGAATTAGATAACTTCATCTTTCCCGAAAGCATTTACCCCGTCATCGCCACCACCTCCAAACTAATGACCACAGGAGTAGATGCCCAAACCTGTAAACTAATCGTACTCGATCAACGCATCCAATCCATGACCGAATTTAAACAAATCATCGGTAGAGGTACAAGGATAAACGAAGAATACGATAAATTTTACTTTACCATCATCGACTTTAAAAAAGCTACCGAACTCTTTGCAGATCCAGACTTTGACGGCGATCCAGTGCAGATATATGAGCCGAAAAACCTCGAAGATTCCCCCGTACCTCCCGACGATTTTGATAACCCCGATGAGCCTTACAAGTATCCAGAAAACCATAAAAATAAGGGTAACAATAAAGCCTCCGAACCATCAGCCCACTGGGGAACATGGACAAACGAAGATGAAATTAAGCGATATGTAGTCAATGATGTAGAAGTAAGAGTTGCTTCCGAAAGAGTGCAATATTACGATGCAGAAGGAAAATTAATCACCGAATCCTTAAAAGACTATACCCGCAAAACCGTTAATCAAAAATATCAATCTCTCACTGAATTTTTGCGTCAATGGAGTAAAGCAGAAAAGAAAGAAATCATCATCCAAGAATTAGCCCAAGCAGGAGTATTTTTCCCTGCCTTAACCCAAGAAGTGGGCAAAAATTATGATCCCTTTGACCTAATCTGTCATATCGTCTGGGATGTACCCCCCTTAACTCGTCAAGAAAGAGCAAGAGAAGTTAAAAAACGGGATTACTTTAGCAAATATGGCGCACAAGCACGACAAGTATTAGATGGGTTATTAGATAAATATGCCGATGAGGGCATAGAAGCGGTAATTGAGCCACAAATCTTAAAAATTGATCCTTTTTCCCAAATGGGTACACCTATGGAAATAGCCCAGTTATTTGGCAGTACAAAAGGTTATTCTCAAGCAGTTCGTGAGTTACAAACACAGTTATATAATATTAATTAGAGTAGCAACTATTGCCATTCTCGATCCTCTAATTCCTTTTGAGGTAACAACAAGGTAGCTTCAATTTCTTGTCGAATTACCGTGGTAATTTCGCAGTTACTATTCAAGCAATCGATCAGCAGTTGATTTGCATCATAATAGCGTTGCAATACTTGCTGTTGCTCAGGGCTAAACTGCCAAGGGTGGTTAATATTTCGATATTTGATGATCATTTTTCTCAACTGTTCTACCCAAGCCGAGTAGTGCCTTTCCCACCACTTCTCGAGCATTTCTTGGTTTTGGCTCGAAGGTGGTAATTGTTCTTTTAATTGTTGCACGGACTTATAAAATCCAGCATCCAAAACCATTGTCAAAATATTGTTGAGTGCCTCACTACAAGCATTAACATAAGCAAAATCTTGACTATGATCGATCGCAACTTCTAACAACAAGTTATCTAAGGCTGCATCCAAAAACATTCCTTGGTCTAGGGTAGTGGCAAGGGCAAAGTTAGCCGCAGTATGAGGTGAGTTGGCAAGGGCAAGATAAAACGCCCGTGAGGTGGCAAATTTAGGTTGAGTGGGAATAGTCTGGGACTTTTCACTGGCCCACATCAAAAATTCTTGTAAATATGGGTCTTGAGCCACCAAAGCATCAATTTCTTGCTTCATCAACTGCACCATAGAATCGGCACTCCGTAACATAGCTGCCGTTAATAAAAAGACTTCCCGCCAGTGAGGATCACTAATATGGCTCACCAGTCCTCCTAAGGCTTGTTCTAATGCCCGCAAATTATAACTAGCAACAATTTTTCGAGCCGTGAGATATTCTTGAAACACAAGATAGGAGAAGGAAAAGATTCCCCTGGCTCGTTCTGTGAGTAACCCATGTTGAGCCTCAATGGATTTTAAGATCGCCTCGCTCTCAAGTTGAAACTCTTCTGGCTCTAAGGTTGCACTAGGCAAATTTCGTAGATAATCCTCAATATATTGTTCAATCACCCGTTGCTCGAAAAAATACTGCCCTTGCTCAAAAGTTACCGCTGCAAGTTGACTCAACAGTTTAAGTTTTTGTGGCAACAAAAATCCTCTATAAACCTCATCCCTTTCAACTCCTCTGGTTTCATCCCATTTACTCAGTAATAAGTCTAGCCCTTGCTTATAAAAATCAGAGCGTTTAGCAGGAAATTTTTCCTGTCCATGAAATACCCAACAGGCGAGATGAAGAAACAGAGGCGTAGTCACCAATTGACGAAACTGCCAGTTTTCGGGCAAGTTCAACTTCTCCATAAACTGAGCAGAGGGATCTTCTTGTCCAGAGGTAAGAGTCTTGGGAGTGAAGGCTGCAAACCACTTTTGGGCAAAGATGATGATTTGAGCTTGGGTAAAGGGGGCAATTTCTACATCGGTAAAGCCTTGTAGTTGCAGTTTTTGGGCGGCGGTGCGACAGGTGGCTACAAATTGATTTTTATGATATTTTTTCGAGAACCTCCGAATCTCCCGAGTAACCTGTGTCATGTTCTTTTTTAGAACCTCGTCCATGCCATCTAATAATAGTAAAACTCGTCCCTCTTTGACTAAAGTTTCAGGTACAGATGGGCTTGAAATTCCTGAAATGATAAATTCTTGATGAATGTAATTTAAGAGGCTAAATTTCGCATCTTCCCGACTAGATTCTTCGGCAAAGTCTTTGAGAGTAATAAAAATCGGCACTTGATGGGGGGCGAATTCTCCCCGATCGCACTGAATAGCCAGATGTTTCAAAAAGGTGGTTTTGCCCACCCCTGATTTACCTAGTAACCTAACTTTGGAGTAGGTTTGCACTGCCTCCATTCCCGATATTTGTTTTTGCTCTACCTCTCCCAAACCAAAGCGATTAAATTCGGTGGGTTCTAATTTTTGTAAATCAGAAATCTCAAACCATTGTTGACTGGCAATTTCTTCCAAAATATTAACATCGACATAGATTTCGTCAATGCTGACGGGATGATTAATATCTAATAACTGCAAGATGCCACACTGGTTTTGTATGGTTTCTTTACGTTGCGATCGCACCTGTATTACCAGATTATCAATATTTATAGGGGCGGTTTCTCCTGGTTCCAGAAACTTTGCTGGGGGATTATCTGCAATTTCTCGCCACTCTAAATCGAGTATTCCACAAATTTCTGTAAAAGTACAGCGATCAACGGGTCGTCCAGAAAAAAATCGCCAAATTGGTTGACGAGTCTTTAAGTTCACCTCCGCTGCCAAATTTTCCTGTGTCCAACCCTTTAGAGCAAATGCTCGTTTAGCTTTTTGAATTCCTGAAGAGGATGCCTGGAGCGATCGTTTGACCATAATAAAGATATAACTTTCATATTTAGACTCAGAATACAAAGTTTTATATTTTATAAAATCAAAAATTTGTCTGACCGCTCGATGTTAACACTTTTACTTAAGTATATCAACGCCAAGTCTAAATTTTTGTAACAAACGTAAACATAGATATTAGTGGCAAGTATTGAGTTAAAACCATTGCTTAACAAAGATTTAAGGATATAAACATGGATAAATATAAGATCTTTTTAGTTTTTATTCAGTCTGTAATCAAGGTTTTTTTGCTGTCTTCAATACATAACACTTAAGTGCAGCACGTAGGTATATTGGTCTATTTCAAAACTATTGCGGGGAGTTTCCACCAAGGTATATCAGGATATATATGATGTTCTTTATGGTAGCCAAAATGATAGCAGGTAAGAAATGACCAAAGAAAAGGGCGATAAATACTTTGGGTGCGATAAGAATCTTGATAACCGTCTATGGGTTTGCGATGGGGCAGAAAAGTTCCAAAATAGAAAAGCTGAAACGAACTTAAAAGGGTAGGAACTGCCCAAAATAAGATCAAATTAGTATAGTTGATCTTCAAAAAAACATGCACACTCACAGCAGTGACAATTAAACCCACAAATCGCCACCAACTCCAATACCCTTGCATAAAGCAGAGATACCACGCAAACGGATTTTCAGCTTGACCGTTGCTGTCATGGAAATCAGGGTCAGATTCGCTAGCGGGGGAATCATGGTGCTGCAAATGACTTTCTCGCAACCAATCATAAGAGAAAAAACCATAGAGTAACAGGGTTAGGGAGCCGAAAAAGTAATTAATTTGAGGATGCTTGGGAAAAATTGATCCATGGATGGCATCATGAGCAGTGATGAAAAGCCCCGTGCAGAGGAATGTTTGCCACAATATTGCTATCAATGTCCACCAGATTAAGGTTTGCTTTACAGTTACGGCACTCAAAAGAAACCCAAAACTGAACCCCCATAGGGAAATAATCAAAAGGGCGATCGCCACTCCCTTTATGGCAATTCCTGAAGAAATCAAAGGATTGGAGTTGTGTAAAGATGAATTAAATCGTGTTTCATCTGTCATAAAAAAGTAGAACTTGTCTCAATAAATTTTAAATATTAACCCCAATTTACAAGGCAGTCATTATCTTAATTAATTCTGTAGATAAATCCGCTTTTAAATTATGGCACTTTTTGAAGAGAACACCAGCAAGAATATAAATATTTGGGGAATAAAAGGCTTTGTAGTGCCTATGAAGTTCGGTTATTCTTTGGCTCACTTTAGGTTCAGAACTATAATAACCAAAGCTCATGGGTGAAGCGATAAAATCATCAACTTGATAACCTTGGGCGATCGCATATTCAATAATGCCAACGGGATCAGAATAAGCAGAAATCATTAACATGGCACTATGACAATCTAGGGAAAGAAGTCGCTTAGTGATAGATGAGCCATCGATTCCACCATGTAAAGAAGGGAGATAAATATTATTATCCACCGCTGGAAGGTAAGGGGGATTAGAGATTAAACAGTTATCTTTAAATTTTCTATTTTTAAAAAAGCAAGTGTTGTGAACAACGTACTTACGGTTAAGGTTGTGGCGTTCAATGCGAAACCTTGCCACCTCACAAGCCTCAGAATTTAACTCATAACCATTAATAAAGCCATTAAACTCTTTCTTTAGTAAACAATTGATCACGGGTGTACCATCTCCTGCCCCAAACTCAATAACAGAAGTAAAGTCCTGCTCGACATTTAAAACCATTTTTTCCAGACATTGAGCATAAAACAGTGATTCTTCGGGACAGAAAAATATCTCCTGAGATACGCTATCTGATGGATAGACCTTAATTGCTTCTTTAGTTGGGTTAATAATCATAGATTTCCTTTAAATTTGGAATGATTTGGCATTTTGAATTAAAACCATAACCGCAGCAGCAGCGCGATCGCCAAGTAATTTTTCTTGGTC
Source organism: Cyanobacterium sp. IPPAS B-1200 (assembly GCF_001747005.2). Lineage (NCBI taxonomy): Bacteria > Bacillati > Cyanobacteriota > Cyanophyceae > Chroococcales > Geminocystaceae > Cyanobacterium > Cyanobacterium sp. IPPAS B-1200. The sequence goes on along the minus strand of NZ_CP182899.1, from coordinate 2,233,890 downwards.
ATAACCGAGGACTAATTCCCAAGCATCATCGGGATATTTATCGGCTAGGGGCAGAGCAACATCAGTCAGCATCCATTGTCCGTGGCGTTCATCTTCACGAATGTGCAACTCCCAATAACCCATAGCCCCATCGGAAAGCCCCAATCGTTGCGCCGCTTGCATATAATCTGTATAAATTGCTGGTCCTGCTATTTCAAAATAGGTTAGTCCACCGTTATAGCGAAGAAAATTTCGTTTTCGCTCTGTTAATAAAAAATTGTGATTAATACTGGCTAAAACTTCCCAAGGGACAAGATCAAAATAGGCTTCTGGTTCAGTCTTTAGACCTAATTCGCCCATCATTTGGGCAAAGAAAGTAGAGTGTTTTTTCGCCAGGCGACCGTTACCATATTCTTCTAGGAGTACCCGAATCAAGGTTGCTTGAATTTCGTTACTGGCACCGCCCAAAATACGAGAAAGACGACTTGCTTCTACTAATCCATCCAAAGAGGCGATCGCCAATAATACTCGATAGCCCTCTAAGTCCATGTCTTCTCGTAGATAACGTTTTGCTACTGATAAGGGTGGATTTAGGTCAAGATTTGCTCGTTCTTGGAGAGCTTTTTGAACGTTTAATTGCTTGATAATGTTTAGATCAATTTGGGTATATTCCCATGTTTGCCACACAGACTCGATGCGATCGCACAGATTTTTGATATAGTTAGAATGCTCATTGTTATAAGACTCTAAAGCATCATACCAAAAGAACTTGAGCCGATTAATTCGATAGAGCAACCGCTGTAAAAAACAGTTTGCTTGTTCTGTGTTTGGGTTTACGGTATATGCTTCTATTAAAGCTAAAGAAACAAATTCTTCAAAGTCTTTACTCAGAGAAGGTTGTTGTTTTACCCGTTGGCTTAAACCATCCAGTGTCAAAAGCCAACAAAATTGTTGCTCGGCCTCCTGATAACTAGATATTTTCACCATAGGTAATGGGGTATCGACTTTTGTCTTAATTTGCATTTGAGGGAATGGGGAATAGGGTGAGCAAAATTATAAAAGTTTCCCAGCCATCAAAGCAGTTAGTACCACCAAACCTAATGCCCGACGAAAGTAATTTACTCCTTGAAATAATTCTTGCCAAGCCCAAGTAAATAAAGAACCGAAAGCGATTAAATCTAGTGCGATATTAACTCTACCCGTGGTCAGAATTAGCCTTAATAAACTGGCGACCATCCCCACAATAAGGGGTAAATTTGGTGGTTGGGCGATGACAATGTTGCCTTGGTCATCGTGAAAAATTTGATTGAGTAAGGTATTTCCCATGAATTTATCCTTTCCTTTAATAAAGTTTATAGGATTGAGAAAAACAGAAAGTTTACCCTTCGTCAAGTATTTTTTCCAAGTCTTTTACCGCAGGGCCTTGGATTAGCTTGCCGTCGCAGCCAAACCGAGAACCGTGACAAGCACAATCCCAACTCTTTTCGCCATTGTTCCAACTCACAATACAGGCGAGGTGCGGACACACAGCAGAAACAGCATGAACTTTTCCCTCCTCATCTCGATAAGCGGCCACCTTTTCATCGTCAATGGTTATTAGTTTCCCTTCACCCTTGCTAACCTCCGCAAAAGAGGAATGCTGAATACCTTTAAGGCGATCGCCCACCCACCGAGAAGCAACATCAATATTACTTTTAATCAATTCTGGGTCTAAAAATGGGGTGGCACGAGTGGCATCATATAACTCTGTGTAGGGATTCTCTTTCCCTAGAACTAAGTCTGAAAGTAGTATTCCAGCCATTGTACCCTTCGACATTCCCCAAAGGCTAAATCCTGTGGCGACATAAATATGATTATTGAAGGGAGTAAGTTTGCCAATAAAGGGTAGCTTATCAAAGGACGTCATATCTTGATTTGACCAACGATAGGCAAACGAATCAATGCCAAAGTGATTTCGGGCGTAAGTTTCTAAGTTTTGGTAAAGTTTTTTGGTGTCATTCACAGTACCGACTTTATGTCCTTCACCGCCCACTAACAGAAGTAATCCATCCTCATAGGGTGTCGTGCGAATGGAATGGGAATTTTTGCCACTGCCGATATACATTCCTTGGGGTGCTTTTGCAGGATCAATTATCGCACCAATGATATAGGAGCGTTTGGGATAGGTTTTGGCGAAAAACAGTCCTTGATCGAGGATCGGTAGATTTGTGGCAACAATGACATCTTGAGCCTCTATTATTCCCTGATTAGTAACAATTTGACAAAGATTATCTTTTTCGTCAACCTTTTCAACCCTTGTCTTTTCAAATATATGACTTCCGTTGCCAAGAATATTTCTAGCAAGATGGAGTAGATATTTACGAACATGAAACTGAGCCTGATTCTCGAGTTTGATGGCTCCTGCGATCGTAAATGGTAGTGATGTTTCTTGAACAAGGGTAGCAGGAAGTCCTAGCTTAAGAGCCGCATTCACTTCGTCTTTAATTTTATCTAGCTCCCCGTCTGGTTCTGCAAAAGTATAGGCACTTTGGCGGCTAAAATCACAATAAATTTGTTCTTGTTCTACCAATTGAGCAATCCACTCAATAGCCATTTGATTTGATTCCGCATAGAGTCGTGCCTTTTGTTCACCGATTTCTTTAATTAAATCAGCATAGATCAATTGATGTAATGATGTTATTTTGGCAGTGGTATAACCAGTTACACCTGTGACAATTTCTCTTGACTCAATCACTGCCACTGTCTTTCCAGCACGTTTTAACAGTATTGCGGCAGTTAAACCCACAATCCCCGCTCCCACAATGGCAACATCAACAGAAATATTATTTTCCAGAGAAGGGTAGGATGTTTTAGGAGTAGAATCAATCCAAAAAGAAGTCTGTTTGTCAGTTAAAGTACTCATGGGTATTTTGGTAGTTGTGGGATAAATGATTGGTGACAAAAGCTAGGGCGAAAATTGTTCGCCCCGGCCAATCTTAATTTCATAAATAAATGATTTAGGATTGGGCTTGATATTCTTCATTAGACTCCCGTCTGTTGGTATGGACATTACGAGCGCCCACATTGGCACCAATTAAGGCAGCAGCTAATCCCAAAAAAGCTCCAAAAGTAAAAGTCCAACCAGCTTTTGCCGCATTACCAGCAATATCTCGTGTTTGGTCTGCACTTAAATTTGGCATAGAATCCTGTGTTCCAGATGGAGAATTAGGATCTATGGTCGTTCCAGAAGAATCGTTCGGATATCCACTCTCACCAGGCATAATAATCCCACTTTGTGGTGCTTGGTCAGCGATAATATCCGCATTATTTGCAAGTAAACCAAAAGTACCAGATACTCCACTGGCTAGAAGCCAAGAACTTATCACAAGGGTTGTTGCCCAAAGTACCGCACCATTAAGCATGGCAGTGTTGTTATTGACAGAGCCATAAGCTCGTGCAGTTATCCAGCCCCCTAAAAATAAAGAAATAAACAGACTAATAATAGCCCAGATGCCTACAGCTTGAGCCACTCCACCGGCATTGGAGCGAGGGGCATCGGAACCAGCAATGCTAGTTAATCCCATGGCAGCACCTATGCCACTGAGTAATAACTGGGCGCTGATTGCTATTACTAATCCGGCGATGATTGCACCCCAATTAATGCGATCGCCAAATTGTCTTGTATTATTAACTCGTCGGTCTGAATCAGTTTCTAAAGGTCGATTAGTATAAACCATGATATTTGCTCCTGTAATTTAAGAATAAGTTGACTAACAGAACTTACGAGGGCATAAGTTCTTGGAAAATTTAATGAGAAGCAGCGACTAGTCGCTGATCCTGAATTTGGCTTTTGGCGGTTTTAAAGTCCGTGGCTAGTTGTTTTTGTTGTTCGTCACCCAAATTATTTTGAATAAGAGGAAACATATCTTTTTCTTCCTCTGACACATGGGCTTTTACTACATCCATTAAATTTTCAATGGCTGCTTTAAATGCCGCTGTATCTTCACAATTCATGGCTTTAATCTGTTCAAGCATTTGTTTCATTTGGGTTTGTTCATCGTATAGTTGTTGAACATCTTCAGAATAGGGATGCACCATAGGATAAACTACTTTTTCTTCCGCTTGGGAATGGGCAGACAAGTCTTGGTAAACCTGCCCAAAATATTCTTCTAGTTTTTGAGGATTATTCGTTGCTTTTATCTGACCAAAGAGGGTATTTACTTTAGTATGATCTAACCGAATCAAGTCACAGATACTTATTTCATCATCAGTATGGCTTATGATGCCCCCAGCAATACCACTCAGGGCCGCGAGGCTATCTTGTACCCTTGACCATAATCCCTTGTCCGAAGGCTTACCCGTCAGTTCTAGGGTGCTTAGACATTCCATCATTCCTTTTAATTGCTCTTCGTGACCCCGATTCTCAAAATTTACTGCATTTAAAGGGGCGATCGCCACGGCAATATCAGCCCCAACCACTTGACCTGCTTTATGAACCAGAATTCCTGCGATAGATTGGGTATGCTTGAGTAGTTCATGCTTTGCCATCTTTTCAAATAAAGAAATTTCAGCATCTTTCATCATCATCTCGATCTCTTTTATTTCTTTCACCATCGAGGGTTTGGGTTCAGCCTTAATGCCATATTGAATGATCACGGTATCAATGATGCCTAAATTCTTTTGATCATCTTTAAGAAAACCTTCTAAACGATTAGAAATTTCTTGATCTCGACACATTTCAACTAGGGCTTGGTCATTAGCAATGAGCAGATTCTGAGTCGCTTTCATGTCTGCTAATTTGACTGCTATGGCCTTGCGTTTATTATCTTCTAGTGTTATCGACATTGGCGATTGCTCCTTTATAGTTAAGAGATAGTATTCTCTATACGGGATTCTTACACTGGTATGTTTTATTTCCTGAATGATTTGATTCATTTGATTAACTTTGAAACAAAGTGTAATAAGGAGCATCCCAATTAATTTCTTGGTAAGATCATTTTTAATTCAGATGGGCAATGGAATAATAGTTAAAATGTTAAGTAAGTAGGCATAATTAAATCGATTTAGGCAAGGGGTTTAAACCCCTTGTTCATAAGAGTCTTAATAAAATAATAGCTATAATTAATTTCGCCAACCTACTTAGATATTAATTGTAATTTACATAATATTTCACACCATAATTAAGTAACATTTTGTTTTTGTCCCATGAAAAAAACCTCCCCCATTCTTGCCCAAAGGGCAGAGTGAAAAAGGTTGAATTTTTTACGTTTTCTAAGTAACTTTAAAACTAGATAATCCCGACTCCTTTATCTCCGTCTTCACTATTTATTTCCTTTAATTCTTCCGCTCTTTCTTGTTTTTCAGCCTCTTGTTTTTCCCTTAAGTCTCCGCGCTCTTCCACATACATTTCAGGCTCAACGGCATAATTATTGACTAATCCTTCTCGGCTGACAGTATAACCTCCTGTATTATCGTCATCAGATTCAGGAACATTTTTAAAGTCTCCTCCTTCTCTCTCCATTCGGGCTGCGGTTTCTGCAGAGATGATGTTACGATCATAGTTAGCAGACTTGTCTTTCTTTTCTTGGGGAGAATCGTCAACAGATTGAGTATTTGTCGAGCTTGTGTTGTCTGTGGACTCCTTAGATTTAGACCAAGTAAAAGAGGCTACACCGATAACAGCAATAAATCCCACAATTAGCACTGACACCGCTGTGACGGGAAAGTGGCTAGTTTCTGCGGTAATTTGTAATAAAAGTTCCATAAGAATTCCTCATGTGTCTTCGTTTCTGAGCATACCATTTTCCTTTAACAAAGCTATAGGAGTACATTCCGAATACTACATTACGGAAATTTACACTTTTTGATTTAATTACCTTCTTCAATTTTTGTTTCTACGGGGCTTACTTTGGCACGATATAGCAATTTGTCTTTTTGACGATAGCCTACATAACGAATTTCTACTTTTTCAACCTTTTCTTGGGTTGTTGCCATTAATTCGTGTTGTTGAGGATCATACTTTACTATAGCACCCACTGGGGCGATCGCCTTTATATCCCAACCAGATAGCAAATTATTCAAAGGTTTAAGTAAAGGAATCAAACGAGAAGCAGGTAAATCAGGTTTTTTTTCTACCACCTTAACTAAAGTCGGCAACTGCAATAATAACGACTCTAAGGTGTCCATAACCCCCTGTTGCACCTCTTGGGTTATCTGAACCCGTAAATTATCATCTCCATTTGTGGAAGTCTGCGTAGTAGATGAATCTGAGAATTTCCCGTCTATGTGGTTTAAAAAATCTTCCAACGATAAATTTAACTCCCTCGCTATAGTTTTTATATATTTGAGAGGAATTTGATCTATCAATCCACAATCAATACGATGTAAAGTTAACTCAGAAATCCCCGTCTTACGGCTAAAATCCAGATAATGGGAAAATTTAGCATCCTGTATCAATTTGGATAGAGTCGTTATTTGCTCTGTTTTTTGTGAATTTATCATAGCCGTTGTTTTTGTGTATATGTTAGCAATATTTTTGGCAAATACCTTACATTAAAACCTGTTTGAATTATTTTTATTTTATTCATTTGCAAATGTCAATAAGTAGGTTGGCGCAATTAATTATAGCTCTTATTTTATTAAGACTCTTATAAACAAGGGGTTTAAACCCCTTGCTTAAATCGATTTAATTATGCCTACTTACTTATATCTCCTCAACGGTAATCAAAATATCATTAGAGATAAGGGCAATTTCTTCTCTTAAACTACCGTAAAACTTTCGGGCTAAAATCATTTGGTTAGAAATGGCTATATTACGATTACGAGTTATGAGAAGAGATTTTTGAGACAAGTTTCTCACATCATCTCCGTGACTTTGATGTGACACTGCCCCCATAGATTTTATGGCATATCCCAAAATATTAGCCCTAATCAATAAATCTTGATCTTCCCATCCCCATTCTTTGAGTTGCTCATTATAACCCCCAAGAGACAGTAAATTATTTTTGGTCGCACAAATCAATCCACACCCAGGGCGTTTTAATGGCGATAATTCTTTTACTATGTTTATGTGAATCTTATTACCCACTTTTGTCACCGTAGGCTTAAGACGAGGACGCTTGAGGGCGTTGTTATCTATGTCGGTTTCTTTTACTTCTTGAATATAAACAATAAGGGATTTGTGAAGGTTATTATTTATAGTTGTATAAATACTTGTAATCGTATTTTGGTTCCAAATTATATCGGCATCGGACATAAGCAAGATGTCACCGACACTATTTTTGATACCATAATTTAAATAGGTTGTTTTACTAAAGGGATACTGGGAACAATTAATAATTCTTAGTTTTGAATTGTTTTTTATCTTGTCATCAATATTTGATTTTATATCCCCTGATAAAATAGTTATTAGACTTATTTCTTTGATTTCTAGTAAACTAAGAATAGTTTTATTAATACTTACTCGTTGTTTAAGGGGTATTAATACTTCAAGACTATTATTCATTATCCTTATATTTACGGTAGTAATATTCCCTATTTTTGTTAATAATTTCTGGAGAATACCAATCTTGATTATGGTTGTGATGAAGATGTAGATATAATAAGTCTGGCACTCGACAAAGGGTATAACCTAAACTACAGTATCTTTGGATAATATCTTGATCTTCTCCTCCCCAACCAATAAAGTTTTCGTCCCAACCACCAATTTTTTTTAATTCTTCGGTACGGAAGAGGGGAAGCACTCCAAATTTTTCATGGCTAGTAAGGTGTTTTTTTAGGGCGCTAGATTCATCTTCAGGGGCGATCGCACTTCGCACTATAATAGAATCTAAATCACTTTTATTATCGATAAATGGCTGTGGTGCCATCAAACGATAACCCGTCACTAAAAATGAAGAAGATTTTTTGGCTATTTCTAAATGGCGTAAAAGACTATTTCTATAAGGAATTAAATCAATATCAAAAGCCATCAAAAATTTAGTATCAACTAAATTAAGTCCATGATTTAACAGTGAAGTTTTGTGAAATACACTATTATTTTGGACATAAAAATACTTTATTCCTATTTTTTCTAGCTTTTCTTGGATAGCTAAATTAGGTTTTTTATCACTCTCAATAAAGATTACTTCTGGTAAGTCTTCTAATTCACAATCAAGAGAAGTAAACCAACTATAAAAGGAATAAAATGCTAATTGTCTTTGTCTATAGGATATGACTAAGGTAAGTTCATTTTTCATTAGCCACTGGTCCAGTGCTTTAGGACTTCTTAATTATACAAAAAAATTAATCTTCGTATCATTAATTTCCCCAACGGAAGATAGAAGCCCCCCAACTCAATCCGGCCCCAAAACCTGACACTGCAACCACATCTCCTGATTTAATTTTACCTTCTTTCAAGGCTTCATCAAGGGCAAGGGGAATGGAGGCAGCTGAGGTGTTGCCGTAATTTTGGAGGTTACTAATAACTCTATTTTCGGGAATTTTTAAACGACTAGCTACCGCATCAATGATTCTTTTGTTGGCTTGGTGAAGAATTAGCCAATCAACATCATCGGTGGTTAAATTTGCTCTGAAGAGAGCTTTTTCAATCACTTCAGGTACTTTATTCACGGCAAAGCGATATACTTCTCTACCATTCATGGTGATGTTACTAAAACTACCGTGGTTAATTTTTTTGTCTTCGCCAATGTCTTGTAAGTTGCCCTGATAGGAAAGATTGAGGGTATTATTCAATGCCCCATTACTGCACATTTCAAAGCCAAGAAGGTTGTCTTTTTCTCCGCTTCCCTGACACACTACCGCCCCTGCACCATCTCCAAATAGTACACAGGTAGTACGATCGCCCCAGTCCACCCAACGGGAAAGACAATCGGCGCCGATAACGAGGACATTTTGATATACCCCATTACGGATAAACTGAGAAGCTGTAACTAAGGAGAAGACAAAGCCTGAACAGGCTGCCGTTAAATCAAAAGCCACCGCACGGGTTGCACCGATAAGGTTTTGTACCTGCCCCGCACTACCAAATAAATCATCGGGGGTGGAGGTAGCCAGAATAATTAAATCAATATCGAGGGGTGTTAGATGGGCATTGGCGATCGCCTTTTGTCCTGCTTGGGCTGCCAACTCACTCAGGGTAGTTGAAGTGGCAATATGACGCTGTTTAATACCCGTACGAGAACTAATCCAATCATCGGAAGTATCGACTATCTGACTCAAATCTTCATTACTAATCACCTGATTAGCAATGGCTGAACCACTACCAATAATTGTGATGCCATTTTTGGCGTTAATAGCCGACTCCTTAACCGATTGCAATGACTTATCTCCTTATAACTTACTTTACTACTCTTTAACTTCTGATACCAAACTATCACTTTTACCCAACGAGCCACCCGTTTGATAGTGCTGAATGCGATCGACAATTTCATGATCAATGGCTTCTTTGGCTACCCGAATGGCGTTAAAAATAGAAGGAGCTTGCGAACTACCATGGCTGATGATACACACCGCAGGAACTCCTAACAATAACGCTCCCCCATGCTCGGCATGATCAATTCTTTGTTTAATTCGTTTTAAATTAGGCTTGAGAACAGCGGAACCAACCTTACCCCTAACCCCCGAGGGTAATTCCTCTTTGATAATTTGTAGCATAATCTCGCCCACTGCCTCCGCAAACTTGAGCAGAACATTACCCACAAATCCATCACAAACAATTACGTCAAAATCCCCCGATAAAACATCTCTGCCTTCGGCATTACCCGCAAAAGGAACGGCAGGATTATTGCTCAAGAGTTTATAGGTTTCCTTTGCCAACTCATTGCCCTTTTTGGCTTCTTCTCCGATGTTGACTAATCCCACCTTGGGTTCTTCTACTTCTAATACATACTTACTATAAATAGTACCCATCACGGCAAACTGTTCCAAATATTTGGGTTTACAATCCACATTGGCACCCACATCCAAAACAATTACCGACTTATTGGCATACATAGTGGGGAATACGGCTCCAATGGCTGGACGATCAATACCTTTGATTCTTCCCAAAGAAAGAGAAGCTGCCGCCATAGCTGCCCCTGAATGTCCTGCGGAAACAACCCCCTGAGCGCGTTTTTCTTTTACCAGTTTCATGGCGACATTAATAGACGCTTTCGGCTTACGACGAACCCCCGTTAAGGCACCTTCATCCATAGAAACAAGCCCTTCTGAGGGTACTATTTCAATATTGGAAATATTAGCTCCATCATGGTTTGCCAGTTCGGTTTCGATGATTTGCGGATCTCCTACCAAGAGAACGTCTATGTCCAATTCTGCGGCCGCTCTGATAGCCCCAGCAACAATTACTCCCGGGCCTCTATCTCCGCCCATTGCGTCCACCGCTATTTTTGCTCGTGTTGATGCCATTGCTCAGTTTATTGGGTTAAAATCTTCAAAATTATATCATGTTTACCCTAGATTCCTGTTTGGGGATTGTAAGGGTAACTTTTGTTTTTTATATTTAACAGCATCATATATCATTTTTGTCTTTCTTGCTTGATCTAATCCATTTGTTTGCGGATTACGGTGGTTTGGAGGGAAAAGAATGGGACATGGTTGTTATTATTGGTGGTTGATTATTTTCCCTTGATTTGTGCAAGTTGATACAAAATCTCATTAGAATAGGATTAAGAATAATCAGGAAAAAAAAGCTGTTGTGACCACAGAAAATATTACCTTTAATACCGTAGAAGAGGCGATCGCCGACATTAAAGCAGGGCGTTGTATAGTTGTTGTGGATGATGAGAATAGGGAAAATGAAGGGGATTTAATCTGTGCGGCTCAGTTTGCTACCCCAGATATGATTAATTTTATGGCTGTAGAGGCTAGGGGATTAATCTGTTTAGCCATGACGGGAGAACGTTTAGACGAGTTGGATTTACCCCTGATGGTGACAAAAAACACCGACAGCAATCAAACGGCTTTTACGGTGAGTATTGATGGGGCAAAACATTTAGGGGTTACTACGGGCATCTCGGCAGAAGATCGAGCTAAAACCATTCAAATTGCCATTAATCCTACCACTAGCCCCGAAGATTTGGGACGGCCGGGGCATATTTTCCCGTTGCGATCGCGCCAGGGTGGTGTTCTCAAAAGGGCAGGGCATACGGAAGCGGCGGTGGATTTATCCCGTTTAGGGGGTTTGTACCCTGCGGGGGTAATTTGTGAAATTCAAAACCCTGATGGTAGTATGTCTCGTTTACCAGAATTATATAAATATGCCCAAAAACATGATTTAAAACTGATTAGCATTGCAGACTTAATTAGTTATCGCCTCAAACATGATCGTTTTGTATATCGGGAAACCGTTTGTAATTTCCCTAGTCAGTTTGGGGATTTTCAAATTTACGCCTATGGTAATGCCCTTGATAAAACAGAGCATATCGCCATTGTGAAGGGAAATATTGAGGAGTTTAAGGATCAACCCGTTATGGTGCGGATGCACTCGGAATGCTTGACTGGGGATGCTTTAGGCTCTTTGCGTTGTGATTGTCGGATGCAACTACAAGCGGCCTTGAAGATGATCGAAAATGCAGGTTTAGGGGTGGTGGTATATCTGCGTCAGGAGGGCAGGGGTATCGGTTTAGTGAATAAGTTAAAAGCCTATACCCTTCAGGATATGGGTTTTGATACGGTGGAGGCCAACGAAAAATTAGGTTTTCCCCCAGATTTAAGGGATTACGGTATGGGGGCTCAGATTCTTAATGATTTGGGCATTAAAAATATTCGTCTGATTACTAATAATCCTCGAAAAATTGCAGGGTTGAAAGGCTATGGCATCGATATTGTGGAGCGTCTGCCTTTGTTTATTGAAGCCAATGATTATAACTTTAATTATCTCAACACCAAGGCGGAAAAGTTAGGTCATTTACTATTACAAACTTTTTTGTGTAGCATCGCCATTACTTGGGAAAATAGCCAGTCTCCCACTGCTCGTTATGAGAAGTTAGAAAAACTCCGTCATCTAATTCGTAGTAATAATTTCGTAACACAGGAGGAAACAAGACCCGTGGCGATCGCCCTTTTTAGCCAACCAACCATGATATTACACCTTGGTTTTGATAAACCTGCCATGGTAGAACATGGATGGTACAAAAATCATAATCATCCCTACCTAAAAAGTATCCTCAGCATCATTGAAACCCTCAGCAAAGGGAAAGATCTGGTAAAAATGCAATTTTTGATAGCAGAAGGAGAAGACCCCATGTTAGGCTTACAGGTGCGTTTAGAGAGAGAACAAATATCTCCCGAAACATCCATCACCAAACTAGCCCCCACACTACAACCACAAACCATTTATCAATGGAACAAGGTTTGATAAAAAACTAAAGGGGAGGATTGACACGAAAACAGTACCGTAACAGTTGCCTCCTGTCTTAATCTTTATTCTACTAATAAGCGCAAATAGTAAAACCAACACCAACCCAACAAGCACGGTCAGATTGCGATCGCCTTGCAGTACCCCAACGGGAGCTAATGCCACCAGTGGTTAAACCAGAAACTTCTGCTACCCCTGGACTGGTGATATAAACACTAATCGACTCTCTTCCGTAAATTAATCCAGACTTAGCCTCGATCCAAAAACTGCCATTACCGCCATACTGATTAAAGTTGCACTTATCACGAAAAACCACTTGATTATTTTCTCCTCTAATAACACAGGTAGCCTCTTTAGCTTGTGCCATCTGTGGTGACAATGAAACCGATAAAATTGCAGTTAAAGATCCTATGGATAATAGTTTTTTAATCATCACTGTTACTTGATTATTTTGTTAGTGAAAAGGATATTTCAAAGAGGTTAAACTCACTGTAGCAATGGAAAATAAGAGAAAACTTTCGTTAACTTCAAAAAAATTAAGCCTTTACTGAATAATACCCTTAAAAGACTAATAACATTACTAAATTTAGATATAGCGTTTTGTATAATTATGAGATACATTTATTATTCTCAAGTCCCCCTTATTAAGAGGGATTTAGGGGGAGCATTTTTTACCCCGTAACCATGATAATTGCTATGTTCTTTTTAAGAAATAGGCAAGAGTAACCATATTTTAAACATTGAATACTTTTTATTATTGAACAATTTTTCCTATCATCATTAAATAACAGCAAACTCACAAGAAAAATTCAATTTATCTTACTTGTTTTATTTTTTCACCTATTCCTAATTACCTCCATCTATCCCAGTCTTCATTAAAAATGGAAGTATTAGGAAAAGCCGTGGGATTACCATTACTATCCAATATCGTTTTCAGTGTTTGTAAATGGGGGTTACGGAAAGCAAAACCTTCGGTAAACTCATAGGGCAAAATATTTTTATCTAAAGCCATAGCTGCTGTTGTACCTGCCGCTGCTCCCGATGACCATTCAAAAGAATGTACCCGATAGGCTGCCGCCGCAATGTGACTGGTGGCGATACTTTTTCCAGCTACAATCATATTATCAATTTTTTGGGGAATCATGGCAGAAAGGGGAATTTGGAAGGGATAAGCCTGTCCTTGACCTCTTCTTTCTCCTTCTCTCTCGGTGTTACCTGGTTTTTCGTGGGGGCTTTCTGTCATACAGGGGTGAAAATCAATGGCATAATGTCCAATACCCACTGAATCGGCGTAAACAGTGGAACGGCTCCTTTTGGGGGCTTGATCAGGGGAAATTTCACCGCTAATAACTCCAAAACCTTCTAATCCTGCCAAAATTGCCCTTAATTGACGATATTCTTGGGGGGTGAGGGTTTCTTTGTAATAATCATCGTCATAGTTTACCCGGGAAATATCCACTTCATTGACGGTAAAACCATCGGGGTGGGCATAGTTAGGGCGACCAATAATTCTTCTTCCTTCTCTGATGTAGGGATACTTGGAAAGTCCGTGGGTTGTACCCATGGGGGAGTCAAATCCTGTGAGAAAAATGTGATCAGGGTGAGGTTTTTTTACTCCATCTCCCAGTTGAGAATCCGTTGTACCGGCCACCAACCAATGGTAAAAACCGATCGCATTTTGTTCCCCTTTAAAGAGGGTTTCAGTGCGTAAACCGCCCATCCAACCATGGGGCTGTAACTGTCCACTAGCCTGAAGTTGCTCTCTGCTATAAATCAAGTTATCTACGGATGTGCCGGGGCGGTAGTCATTACCCCAAGTCCAGTTTTGCATGGCAATATCCCCCGGGGTGGGGGTGGTGAAGCCGATGCCCCCAAAGGTTACTCTCTCGCTGGGTTGGGCTTTGTAGATGCGACGGTAGGTAAAGACGAGGTCAAAATCGGCTAGTCTTTCTAACTCGTAGCTGTAATAGGGAGCATATTGTTGATAAAATTCTGGCTCTGGTTGCGGTTGGGGGGTTTCGGTTTTTTCCATGGCGAAGGTGTAAGTAAAACCTTGGGTACAGTAGGGATCAGGTGTTCTACTGGATGAGGATGGTTCATAGGCAGAAAGAGGATCGATGCCAAGACGATAGGGGATGTCGGTTAAACCGATGATTTCCCCTGTTTCTGTGGCTTCTATGACCATCCAACGGGCTTTTGCTTCTAAATTGTCGTTTTGGGGAGGAACAAATTTGATGACCGTTTTCTTGAGTCTGGAGGAATCTTCGTAGGTATAGGCATCCTCGATAATTTGGGAAAGGGGTTCGCTATTGAGGGGAGGGGTGTTGGGTTGGGGTTGGTGGCTAATGGCGATCGCACTTACTATCTGTTCCCCTGTGCCACCATTTTCCACCCTTTCTATCTGCACATCTTTAATAACAGTATTGGGAAACCATTTAAGAGTACCATTTCCCTTTCTGGCTGCATCTTGCAACTGACGCTCAAGAATATAATCCGCATCCTTGGGCAAAAAACAAGAAGCGCTCACCCAACACTCTCCTAAGTTTAACTTGCCATAAAAATCAGCAATACGATCTCGAAATTCTAAATAACCCTTGGGAAAAAATAACTCCTGTCTTTGGGTGTTACGCTCATCTAAAGCCGATGTACCTTGGGAAGAAATTTGACCCCCTACCCAGTCGGTAATCTCTGTTAAACACACAGTTTTACCCATCAACAATGCTTCATAGGCTGCCCCTGCCCCCGCCAATCCTCCGCCGATAACGAGGATGTCACATTCTTCTATTTGTTCAGGGTTTCGAGGGAAGTTATTCATTGCGATCGCAGGACTGGTAACAAAGAGGACTAGAGGGATTGAGAGTATTTTTTGCCAAGGTTTACGCTTCATAATCGCTGCTCATCATATGGATTTTTATTAATCATACTATAAGAAAAAAATTGATAATTACTAATGGATAATTGATAATAAAAACTAAGGGAATTAAGAAGATGTAAAAGGCAATTAATCTAAACTCTTTATTTTATAGGCTTCTGATATTTTTTGTTGCCAACCTTACATATTTTATTCATATCCCTTCCCTTTGTTAGTTTAATTAGTCACCCATGAAACCATCCATTACACCCAGAAAATTTCGCTCTGAACATATCAATCAGGCTTCTAATGTCAATTTAGAAGAGATAATGACCATCGTATCTCAACAGCGCCCCTGTGTATTTGGAATTACCATAGATGACGCTACCACCGTTGACAGAGACGATGCTATTTGGATGATTGAGTTGGATAATGGACAGTTTGAGTTACAAGTAAGTATTACAGATGTTGGTGCTTTAATTACCAAAGATTCTCCCATTGACAAAGAAGCCTTAAAAAGGGTGGTGACGCTATATCATACCAAGCCCCCTACCCCCATGTTACCCATTAATATTAGTACCAATTTAGGTTCATTAGAAGAAGACGAAGAAAGATTAGCTATTACATTTTTTTTTACTATCGATAATAAAGGAAATATAGTTAGCTTTGAAATAAAAGAAACTATTTTCAAAAATTTACGAGCTTTTAGTTATGAAGAAGTAGAAAATATTTTAAACAATCCTACTCCAGAAAATCACGATCAACTATTAGTAAAAATCCAAACTATTGCTCAAATATTAGCTAGTAAAAGAAAAGGAAAATCAGGTATCTTAACTAAAGATGGTTACATTGATGAAGATGGTAATCTCATCGCAGATAATGTTAATACCCATCAATTAATTGCCGAGGTAATGATTTTAACTAACACTACCATTGCTAATTTGTTGGCGCAACAAAAAATCCCTGCTCTCTTTCGTACTCAGGATGTGGGTATTAAGGATTTAAACAAAGCTATCAAGGAAATGGGGCATTGTTTAGTACCTGCTATTTATAGCCCTTGCCCTTTACAACACGTTGGTTTAGCCCTAGACACCTATTGCCATTTTACTAGCCCTCTTAGACGTTTTGTAGATTTAGTAAATCACCGTATTATTAAAGCACTTATTAGGGGTGTTTCTTCTCCTTATCATCGAAATGAATTACAAAGTATTGCTGACTATATTAATGATTTTCATTGTCAGTATAAAGAAGATAAATCCCATCATCTAAGAATGAGGAGAAAAGAAGATATTGCTAAAAAGTATAATCAGATTAGTGATAATGAAATTAAAGAATTATCTACTGAAGATTTTTCAGAATTATTAGAATATTTTGCTTATAGAAATCGCTTACCAAAAATTTTAGCTCATGTCAAAGAGAGAGTTAATGATTTATCTTTAAAAGATTTTTATTTTATTTGGTTTGTCGCCAAAATAAATGATTTATTTTACTTAGAAAATATTGACGGAATATCGATACTGTTAATAGCTTCTCAAATTGAAAATATAACCGTTGACTATGACATTAAATATAACCGTAAAAATAAAACTTATCAGGCAAAATGTTCTTTAAATGGTTTAACTACCCCTGATTTTGCGGAAAATGTCAAAAAAATGGTAGCAAAACAAACCTCGGCAGTTATGGCTATTTGGGGTTATGTTACTCATGGGTTGGTGAAAAAAGGTAACTCTGATGCTTCCGATGATTCTTCTTCTCAAGATATTAATAAAAACACTGTCAAAGAGGAAAATTTTTCTGCTTTGTTACATCAAGCCATAGAGGAAAATTCCTTAACTAATGATTTTTTGAAGGAAGTGGAAAAGAGGATTGATTCTTTACAACCAAAGGACTTTTATAAGTTATGGTTTGTGGCTAGGGTAAATCGTTTTTTTGAGCCATCCATTGACGCTGTTTCTGTGTTGTTAGTGCGATCGCAATTAGACCATGTAAAGGTAAAATATGTCATAGAAAGTCATCCTCGTGAAAGTGGTTATTTTAGCTTTTGCTATGTAGATGGTTTTACCACCCCACAACCTGCCGTTAATCCAAAAAAAAGTAAGGCTAAACAACAATCAGCCCTAGCATATATTAAGGCTTTTTTGAACGATGAATTAACGAATAATCCTACATTAATTACTTCAGAAGAAAATAGTCCAACTGATTCTCAAGTAACTCAACCATCTTCTGATACTAAACCAATAGTAGAAAAAAATTATGTTTCCTTAATCCATGATTTTTGTCAAATTAATCAGATAGATTTTCCCGAACATAAATATCTAAAAATAGATAGTTTTTTCCAGTGTTTTATAAGTCTTTACTATAAGGATAAAGTTATTCAGTCCGTAGGCTACGGAAGAAGCAAAAAAGATGCCAAACAATGTGCTTCCCATATCATGATTGTTCAGCACCATCTCGATATTACTGTTTAATTAAAGCAATAAAATCATTCGGCTTTTTCAGCAACCCCTAATTAATTATTGTTACAATTTATTACAGAAGCTATTATTTATTTTAAAAATATATTATGCAATTAACTTGGTTCGATAGTAATTCATGGTTAATCGAGATTGCGGATAAAAGAATTTTACTAGATCCTTGGTTCGTGGGATCTTTGACTTTTGGTAATTTGGACTGGTTATTTGAAGGTAAAAAACTTAACCCTCAGCCCATCCCTGAAAATATTGATTTTATTTTACTCTCCCAAGGGTTAGAAGATCATGCCCATCCTCCTACTTTAAAGGAATTAGACCACAGTATTCCTGTGATTGGTTCGGAAAATGCGGGTAAGGTTTGTAAAGAATTTGGCTATGAAAAAATTACTACCCTCAGCCATGGGGAGAGTTATGTTATTGATGACAAAATCGAAATCAAGGCGGTAAAAGGCTCTCCTGTGGGCCCTACTTTGGTGGAAAATGGCTATATTATCAAGGATTTAACTAACGGTGATTCCCTTTATTATGAGCCGCATGGTTTCCACAGTCAAAATCTGCAAACAGAGGAGCGTATCAAAGCCATTATCACCCCTTTAACCAATGTCAAGATACCTTTGGTTGGTCCTGTGATTAAAGGGCAAAAAAGTGCCTTAGAAGTGTGTCAGTGGCTCAAACCTGAGTACATTTTACCCACGGCGGCAGGGGGAGATATTGAGTTTAAGGGATTTTTAATTAATTTACTTAAAGAAGAGGGTAGTTTAGATAGTTTTCGCTCGATGTTGAAGGAAGCAAATTTATCGACTCAAGTCATTGAGCCAAAGCCCTATGAGGCGGTAAGTTTTGCTGTCAATGTTTAGCCATTATTTCTTCGGTTTTTTAGGACTTTAACTAATTTTTCCATTTCTGGGGGGATGGGTGCGATCGCACTTATTTCTTCTCCTGAGATGGGGTGAGTCAGGGTAAGACGAAAGGCGTGTAATGCTTGTCCAGTAAGGTTTACACCCACCGAATGCCCGGAGCCATATAATTGATCACCGATGATAGGATGCCCCATTTGGGTTGTGTGTACCCGAATTTGGTGGGTACGCCCCGTTTCTAGCTGAAAATGTAACCAAGAATAATTACCCAATCTTTCCTTTACCTGCCAATGGGTGACAGCATTTTTACCCCCTTTTTCCACGGGTACCACCGCCATTTTTTTTCTTTGGGTAGGATGACGACCGATGGGCAGATCAATTGTACCACTATCCTCATGGGTAGAACCATATACCACCGCTAGATATTCCCTACGGGCAGTTTTTGCCTTAATTTGAGCCTGTAAATCATTTAACACCAGTTCCGTTTTTGCCACCACGATCGCCCCTGTGGTATCCTTATCAAGACGATGGACAATCCCTGGGCGTTCCACCCCTCCAATGCCTTGTAAATCGGGGCAGTGAGCCAACAGCGCATTAACGAGGGTACCATCACCATGGCCGGGGGCAGGATGTACTACAAAATTCGCAGGTTTATTGATAATTACTAAAAACTCATCCTCATAGAGAATATCGAGGGGAATATCTTGGGCTTCAATGGAAGAAGGCACAACGGCAGGAATATGGACATGGATTGAATCCCCCTGTTTTAGTACCTCCTTTTTTTGGGTACAAATGCGATCGTTTAAATACACTTGCCCATCCTCAATCAACTTTTGCACCCGTGAGCGCGATAAATCTACTAAATTCTCTGCCAACCAAACATCAATCCTCACTTTGCCAGTATCTACTACAAAATCTCGAAATGCTTGGCTTATCTCTAACTCATTAGTCACTAAAATATTACCTCATTACAGTGGGTTGGGTTTTGAAATAAAACCCAACGAGAAGAATTGGTTTTTTCATTATCAACTCTCAATGATCCATTATCAATTAATTTAATACCTAAAATTAATCAACTCAGAAATAGCCTTCACTCTTTCCAAATGACTAGGGCAATTTTGACGAGAATCCGTAATCAACCAATCCAAAGCCGCCTCCTTGACATCAATAGAACTTCCTGTTTTATCAACACAATAGCGACCAAATACCAGTTTATCCACCAGACGAACTCCCCTACCTAAACGGGAATATTCAAAGATAACACTATTATCCACCGTCGCCCCCTCACAAATCCAACAATTAGGCCCAATCATGGCAGGGCCAACAATTTTTGCCCCATCCTCAATGTGAGTCATGCCACCGATATACACAGGCCCAGTAATATCTACCTTATCCCAATTAATAGAGACATTAACCCCCGTATAAACCCCCGGTTTAACCTCTTTGCCCGGGATTTCAACATTTTTGATTTCTCCTGATAATACCGAGCGAATCGCTTGCCAATAGTCTGGTACTTTACCAATGTCCACCCACTCAAACTCCATATTCACTGCATAAAAAGGCAAACCCAACTCCACCAAATGGGGAAATAAATCACCACCAATGTCATATTCCTGATTCGGAGGAATATAATCAATTACCTCCGGTTCAAAAATATAAATCCCAGTGTTAATCTCTGTGCTGAGGGCTTCCTCTACCGATGGCTTTTCTTGGAAAGTTAAAATTTTGCCATCATCATCCGTTACCACCACCCCATAACTTGGTACCGCTTCCCTAGGGACTGATTTTGTGACCACCGTGGCGATCGCCCCTTTCTCCTTATGTCTTCGCACCACCTCAGTCAAATCAAGGTCAATTAAAGCATCTCCACACAAAACCACAAAAGTATCATCAAAAAAAGGATTAAACTCTTGAATACGCTTAATTCCTCCCGCCGAACCCAAAGCATTACCCACCAACTCTCCATCCACAATGCTTCCCTCAAAAGAATAACCGATTTGAACCCCAAACCGTTGTCCATCACGGAAATAACTCTCAATTTGCTCCGCCAAATGGCTCACATTTACCATCACCTCATCAAAACCATGTTGCCTCAACAACTCCAACAAAAACTCCATCACAGGCTTTTGTAAAATAGGAATCAAAGGTTTAGGGATAGTGTGAGTAATAGGACGAATACGAGTTCCCTTTCCCGCCGCCAAAATCATTGCTTTCATAGGAGAATATTAATTAAAAACTAATAAATAAAGAGATCATAAGGAAAATATAGCCTTAAAATCAAATGTTATCACTTTTAACTAAGGATTCCCGATTAAACGCGCCATAATAAAACTTTTTATTAACCACAAAGTCTCGATTATCAAAAATTAAGATACACTGAAATTGAACTTCCTGATGAATAATCAAAATTAGCTCAAAAGAGAACCAGAGTGAATGAGTGTTATTTATTGCCTTAATCCCCATTGTGAAAATCCCCAAAATGATACCAAAACGAGAAAATGCAGGAGTTGTGGCTCTAATCTAATTCTCCATAAAAGGTACGTCGCCATCAAAAAAATTGGCAAAGGAGGATTCGGCACCACTTATCTTGCCGTGGATATGGGCAATAAAAATCAATACTGTGTCATCAAACAACTAGATCCCGCCTCCGCCAATCCCGACTCCTACAGCACCGCCCTCGACTTGTTCAATCGGGAAGCGAAAACCATGGCAAAGCTAGAACACGCCCAAATTCCCAAGTTAATTGATTATTTTGAAGAAAAAGAACAATTTTATCTAATTCAAGATTTTATCCTCGGACGGGATTTAGAAAGAGAAGTAAAAAAAGGCAGAATCTATCAAGAATCATCCGCCAAAAACTTCCTGCGTAGTATGCTTCCCGTGCTGCAATATATACACTCTCGCAAAGTAATTCACCGAGACATCAAACCAGGCAACATATTAAGGGAAAAAGAAAGCAAAAAACTATTTCTCATTGACTTTGGTGCCGTAAAAGAAGAAGTCAACACCAAGCTCATGAACGCCAATCCCCAGAGCGCCTTTACCAAAATATCTGTGGGCACCATGGGCTTTGCCCCCCCTGAACAACTCGCCATGCGTCCTGTTTATTCTAGTGATATATATGCCCTTGGGGCAACTTGTATCTTTTTACTCACAGGGAAAGCACCCAAAGACTTATGCGATCCAGAAACAGGGGAACTAGCATGGGAAAATCACACCACTGTTAGTGCAACCTTTGCCAAAGTGTTGAATAAAATGCTAGAAATAGACGTGAAAAAAAGATTTAACTCCGCCAAAGATGTCATTCAAGCCCTAGATTTAGTCCCCTATGAGCAGGAGTTGGCAGAAAGTATGTTTTTTACCACCACCGCCCCTAAAGAAGAAAGTAAATCCGATGAACAAGATAGCGATTCTAGTTCAAATTTAACCACCCAAAACCTAGCCGATGCCATCCGTCGTCGAAGAGAAAAACAAAATCAACCTCAAAATACCCCCAAGGTAGCCACTCCCCGTGTGCAAGTTCAAAAACTACAAATAAACTCCCCAGAAATGATTGTCCAAGAATATCAACGGGGTAATCGTAACTTTAGTCAACAAACCTTGAGTGGTTTCGATTTAGAAGGCTTAAAATTACCTGGTTGTAGTTTTTCTCAAAGTAAATTAATTGGGGTAAACTTACAAAAAGCAAATCTGTATCGTAGTAATTTGATGGGGGCAAACTTTGCCCAAGCCAACCTACGAGAAGCTATTTTAAAAAGAGCGGAGTTATATAAAGCTAACTTAAAAAATGCTGACTTACAAGGGGCCGATTTACAAAAAGCCAATCTTACAGAAGCTACCCTCAAGGATGCGAACCTCTGCGGTGCAAATCTTACGGAAGCTAAAGTTGACGATGAACAGTTACGCCTTGCCAAAACCAATTGGAGAACAATTTTGCCCAATGGTAAAAGGAAATGGTGGTAGTATATATGTTCTTGATTTTTTTATTTTACTCGTAAAAATTTTCCCTAAATGAACCAAAGCAGATGATTATTAGTTATTGCGTTAACCCAGAATGTCCTAGCCCCAAAAACCATCCTAAGCTCAAAAACTGCAATGCCTGTGGTTCTAATTTAATTCTGAATAGACGTTATCGAGTTATAAAAAGATTGGGTAAAGGGGGATTTGGTGCTACTTTCGTTGGGGTAGATTTAATAAATAAGGATGATCCCCTTTGTGTGGTGAAACAGTTACGCCCCATTGTAGATGATCCTCAAGCCTTCAAAATGGCTCTTAGTTTGTTTAAGAGGGAAGCGAAAACCCTAGCTAAAATTAATCATCCTCAAATACCTAAGTTACTTAATCATTTTGTGGATGATGAGAAGTTTTATGTCATTCAAGAGTTGATTAATGGGGATAATCTGCAAAAGGAAGTGAAGGAAAAAGGGGTATATGGGGAGTTGGGGGTAAAAAGATTTTTGGCAGAAATTACCCCTATTTTGCAATATTTACACTCTCAAAAGGTAATTCATAGAGATATAAAACCTGCTAATATTCTGCGACGCAAAAAAGATGGTAAATTAATTCTCATTGATTTTGGGGCGGTAAAAGATCAAGTTAATACTCAGTTAGCCCAAACCTATGGACAAACTGCCCTGACTCAGTTTGCGGTGGGTACTATGGGTTATGCCCCCCCTGAACAAATGGCTATGCGTCCTATATATGCCAGTGATATATATGCCCTTGGGGCTACTTGTCTTTATCTGTTAACGGGTAAATCACCGAAAAAGTTTGAACGGGATTCTGATACGGGGGATATTATTTGGGAAAGTGAGGTTAATATTAGCCCTAGTTTCAAAAAGGTGTTGAGTAAAATGTTAATGCCTAATGTGAAAGAGCGTTATAAGACGGCGGATGAGCTATTAAAGGCTTTGGATGTTGCACCTTTTGAGCAGAGTTTAAACCAAAGTTTTGTGACGGTTATTCAGTCTACGGATAAGAGTTCGGATGATATTTCTACGACGGATTTATCTGTGACTCAGACGGGGGATGTGACGATGTCTCCCACCCAACAGTTAAGACAGGCGATTCAAAAGAGAAAGAAAAAAACTAATACGATTACGATTAAGTGGGATGATGAGAGTTTTCGGGCTGCTTATAATGGGGGAAAAAAGGATTTTAGTGAGCAGGAGTTGAATAATATTAATTTGACGGGGGTTAAGTTAAGTAAGTTTATTTTTCGTTATGCTCAGTTGGAGGGGGCGATTTTTATTGAGAGTAATTTAGCTCAAAGTAATTTTTATAGTTCTAATGTGCAGGGAGCTAATTTTTCCAATGCTAATTTGGCTCAGGCTTATTTTGCTAAAAGTGAGTTGAGGGATGCTGATTTTCGGGGGGCTAATTTACAGGGGGCTGATTTTACTAATGCTAATTTGGCGGATACTAATTTTTGTGGGGCTAATTTGAAAAATAGCAAAATTACTCAAAATCAGTTGAAGGAGGCTAAGGTAAATTGGGCGACGGTGTTTCCTGATGGGGGGCGCCGTTGGTGGAAGTTGTTTTAGTTTTTGATTTTTTTGCCGATTCCTTGTAATATTCCTTTGCCGATTAGGCCTATTCCTCTACCGATAATTTCCGTGAGAATAAAGACTACTGCTTTTCCGAGTATATCGGCGATCGCCTGTAACCCTCTTGTAACACTATCTACAAATTCGATCATAATAGTGATAAACCAAGGGATGCCTGTGAGGGAGTTTAATTCTTGGTGTCGTGAATGGCTAATTTTGCCGATAATAATGCCTTGATAGCCTAATTTTAAAATTTGGTATTCGTCTTCAAAGATGTTGCGGGGAATTTGCCAATATTTTTCCCTTTTATATCTCCATGCTAGGTTATTACGAAACATGGCGATTTTTCGGGATGATTTCCATTCGTTTTTGAAGAGGTTATGTTTGACGGGTTGGGATTCTGAGAGGTTATTTAGGGTAAATTGGATAGTGCTACAGGCGATCGTAATTAAAACATTTTCTGTTAATATCTGTTCTATTTCTGAGGCTGATTTACTTTGATAAGGATAAATTTGATCGTCAATAAAAAACTCTTTTTCTAGCACTAAATAACATAATAAATCTTGAAATAAAGGAAGATTAATAAAATTATTTTCGACTAAAAATTGTCCTTGTTTAAAAATATTGTCTTTAAAATTAATCAACCTATCCCCACTATCCAAAGAAACATAACGCCCTAAAAACTTAGTTGCGACATTTTGCCACAATTCTCTGACGATAGATGTCTTTCTTTCTATGAGCTGGTCTTCATTTAATTTAAGGAATTTTAACTCTGAAACTAACTGCTTAAGTTCTTTTAATACTAATAATAATAAGTCTCTTTTTTTATCTTCTTTGAGAATATCTAATTCCAAAATTATATCCGTCGTATTTTTTAAAGAACCTTGGATTTTTTTAGGAATAATATCTTCATAATCTAAACCACTATCAGAAGCTAGAATAATATTAGGATTCACCTCAGAGGGGGGCAGTTTAACCATAGAATCAGGATCTTCTTGAGAGTTGTCTTCCTCATCCATGGAACTGTTTAACATCCCGTTAGGGTTTGCCACAAATTGATTGACTAACCACCTTACAACCTTTAACTCCCTTCTTCTACCCTGCCAAAAAAGAATATCGAGGGCAGATAAATTACTATTTTTTAAATGAAAATTAACCTGTCTAATGCTTCTTTCTATTTCTCTTAATCCTAGCTCACATTGACGATAGAGCCAACCACCAATTAACCTACGGTTTTTATTTTTAATGTTGACATAATAAGTTTTACCATTAGCACATAGTTTGATTCCCTTAATTAAGTCTGAAATTTTAATATTTCGAGGACAACAGCCCTTAACATTCTCGATAGTTTTGATGTTTTCATCACTACCCCAAGGGGTAATTAAAAGTATAGGTAAATCTGGATATTTAGTAGTAAGTTTGCGGCTTAGTTTTACCAAATTTGTTAACTTATTCGGCTCTACTGCTAAATCTAAAGATATTAATAATAAATCTACTGAATTTTCCTTTAATAAAGGCAAAGTTTCCGTCATTATGCCCTGTGCCAAAATTCTGATTTTAGAATTACTTTGTTCTTGTATTAGGGCAATTAAACCAAGACGAAAAACAGGATCATCATCTATCAATAGGATATTAACATTAACATCATTTTTCATGATTAATTTTGATTGCGATAGCCAAAAAAGTCTACACGATAATTTACTACTTTTACCCCTGTTTGCTGTTCTATTTGTTCAATCAATTCTGGGGGTAATTCTACATTGACATTAATAATTTTATTTGTATCAATGATGTTGACATGACTGTGTCCATCTGTAACATTACCGTATAACCTGCCATCGTGTCTATCTACACATTCAATGATGCCATGGAGAGAAAGGGCTTCTAGGTTTTGATATACGGAGGCTAGAGCAATATGTTTACCTTGTTGGCTCAAAAAATCATAAACTTGTTTGGCGGTTAAATGTTCTTTTTGTGACCACAATAATTCTAGGATAAATCTTCTTTGCCGAGATACTCTCATGCCCAATTCTTGGCAACGATTCAGGGCATCTTTGAGGGAGTGTACAGTTTTTTCGGTTGCCCCTTCTAGCTGCATTGTTTTTTATTTTCCTTTTTTTGACTAAAGTAAATTCACTTATACTTTAACTAAGTTTTCCCCATTCCTACATTTTTTTATACTATGAAGAATAAAAATTTAAGTAAATAGGGTGTGCCGAAGAAATCAGAAAGTATGGTTAGGGATAAATAGCTATTAGCTTTTGCCTTTTGTCAGAAAAAATCTCTACATATCCCCGTGTCTAATTTTTTTGTTGTTATGCTAGAAACAATATTGCTATTTTAATTTTTTTTTAATTTTATGACTATTACTAACTATTCTATGCAATCCTTTGTGGATGAGCAGAGGAAATTTTTTGCTAGTGGGCAAACTAAATCCTATGATTTTCGTTTACAACAGTTGAAAAAATTAAAAGAGGCGATCGCCCTTAGACAAGATAAGATATTAGAAGCACTACATCAAGACTTAGGTAAACCAAGCCTAGAAGGCTGTTTTGAATTAGCCGTCATCTCCGAAATCAGCTACGCCATCAAAAACCTCAAAAAATGGATGAAACCTAAACGGGTGAGTGCAGGAATTGAAAACTTCCCCGCCTGTGCCAAGATTCATTCCGAGCCATTGGGGGTAGTATTAATCATAGGACCATGGAATTATCCCTTTACCCTGATGATTTCTCCCCTCCTAGGGGCGATCGCCTCAGGAAACTGTGCTATGCTCAAACCATCAGAATTAGCACCCCATACCTCCGCCCTCATCACCGAATTAATCAAAGATATTTTCCCCCCCGAATATATCTGCATTCAAGAAGGAGGAGTAGAAGTAGCCCAAGAATTACTTGCTACCAAATTTGATCATATTTTCTTTACAGGAGGCACAAAAATTGGTCAAATTGTCATGGAATCCGCCGCCAAACAATTAACCCCCGTCACCCTCGAATTAGGAGGAAAAAGCCCTTGTGTAGTTGACAAAGAAACCAACCTAAAAATTACCGCCCAAAGAATCACTTGGGGTAAATTTATCAACGCCGGGCAAACCTGCATCGCCCCCGATTACATCCTCGTAGATAAAGCCATCAAACAAGAATTTATCCAAGAAATCAAACAATGTGTCCATGATTTTTTTGGAGATAACCCTGCTCAAAGCCAGGATTTTGCCCGTATTATTAATCAAAAGCAGTTTGATAGACTAGAGCAATTATTAGGTAGTGGTAATATTATCGTGGGCGGAGAAACCAACCGAGAAAATAAATATATTGCCCCCACAATTATCGATAACGTGCCCCTCAACTCCCCCATCATGGCAGAGGAAATTTTTGGGCCTATCATGCCCATTCTTGAATACAATCATCTTGACGAAGCCATCAACATCATCAACAGTAAACCCAAACCCCTCGCCCTTTACTTTTTCTCTAACAACTCCGAAAACAAAAAACGCATCCTCCATGAAACCTCATCAGGGGGATTATGCTTCAACGAAACCATCATGCAAGTGGGCGTAAAAGACTTACCCTTTGGGGGGGTAGGAGATAGCGGCATCGGGGCATACCATGGCAAAACTAGCTTTGATACCTTTTCTCACAAAAAAGCTGTCTTATCTCGTTATTTTTGGGGTGATTTAAAATGGCGTTATGCTCCCTACAGTGACAAAATCGTTAATACTTTTAAGAAATTCTATACTAAATAGTTACAATTTTTTTATAGTTTTACGAAAGGGGTTTTATCCCCTTTTTTATATGTTTTTTTATTAAAATTCCATACATATTGATTGGATAAATAATTATAATAAATCCAATACAAATAATTAATTCATAACATTATAATCTTTATATTTGGGCATCTTTTGCTAACATTTTGAGCTGAGAAATAATTCACACAACTTGATGTTTATGGCTTTTGGAAAATAATTTGAGCATACACCTTTGTTATAATAGTTAAATCTTCTTTGACAATATAGAGAATGAATTTACGCACTAAAAATAACGATTGGGGATTAGTTCTAAAAATACTACCCTATGCAAAACGAAAATCACCTGTTTTAATATTATCTTTTATTTTATTGATACCCCTGTCCGTGGCGGGGGCGATTCAACCCTTAATTGTAGGACAAGGTATTTCCTTATTACAAGGAGAAGACACTTGGAGCTTTTTAGAGTCTTATTCCATTGCTGAGGGTTTAAATTTACTATCTTTTATTTTACTCGGAACAATTATTTTTCGGACAATTTTTCTGGCTTGGCAAGGCTTTTTAGTCCAAAAAGTTGGGCAAGAAATCACTGCTTTTATCCGTCAAGATTTATTTAATCATGTTACTTCTTTATCCTCTAACTTTTTCCACAAAACCCCTGTAGGGAAATTAGTTACTAGATTAATCAACGATGTGGAAGCGTTGGGGGATGTTTTTGCCACGGGTGCCATCGGTATTGTTAGTGATGTAATTTATATTCTCGCCATTATTATTACTATGTTTTCTCTTCAGTGGCAGTTGGCACTACTGTTGGTATTCATGTTGATTCCTGTATCTGCATTAATTATTTATTTTCAAAAGCAGTATCGTAAAGCTAACTATGTGGCGAGGGAAGAATTGTCAGTATTAAACGCCATGCTACAAGAAAACGTAGTAGGTATTAATATAGTCCAGTTATTTCGCCGTGAAAGACATAATAGCGAGTTATTTCGCACCGTCAATGAGCGTTATCGGGTGGCAGTAGATAAGACTATTTTCCATGATTCTGCGGTGTCAGCTACCCTCGAATGGGTGTCCTTAGTGGCGATCGCAATTGTACTTTGGATAGGAGGGGTACTAATATTAGGAGATAACCTCAACTATGGTACATTATCCGCCTTTATTCTTTATTCCCAAAGATTATTCGATCCTCTCAGACAATTTGCTGATAAGTTTACCATGTTCCAAGCAGGATTTACGGCGATCGAGCGTATCTCCGAATTGATGAATATTCCCCTCGAAATCGAAGACAGAGATAATGATATTAGTCTTCATAATAACGAAGCAAATCAAGATGCAGTGGGTGAAATTCGCTTTGAAAATGTCTGGTTTGGTTATAAACCGGATGAATACGTCCTCAAAAATCTTAACTTTACCATTCGCCCCGGAGAAAAGGTTGCCCTAGTCGGCCCCACAGGAGCAGGTAAAAGCTCCATAATCCGCCTTCTATGTCGTTTATATGAACCCACCCAAGGACGAATTTTAGTGGACGGTATCGACATCAGAGACATCGATCAGGCAGAATTAAGAAGCCATATCGGAGTCATATTACAAGAGAGCTTTATTTTTGCGGGGGATGTGAAAAGAAATATCACCCTAGGGGAAACCTATGATTTTGATGAAATAGAAAACGCCGTCAAACTCACCAACATTAAGCCCCTCATCGAAGAATTACCCCAAGGTTACAACACCCAATTACGAGAAAGGGGAGCAAATCTATCCGCAGGGCAAAAACAATTACTCGCCTTTGCAAGGGTAGCTATTCGTAATCCTAATATTTTGGTATTGGATGAAGCCACTTCCAGCCTTGATGTTTCCACCGAAGCAGATACCCAAAGGGCGTTAGACGAATTGTTGATTAATAAAACTGCCATTATCATCGCCCACAGACTTTCTACCATTCGGAATGTGGATAAAATTTTGGTTCTCAAACAAGGGGAATTGATTGAGTCGGGTAATCACGATGAGTTGTTGAGAGAGGATGGTTTATACGCCAGTTTATATAAATTACAAATGTTAGCTACCGTTTAGGCTTCAGGCATTAGGTTAAGATATTTTAAACTTAAAAGTTTTTTCATAGTATCTACAATCTTCTGCCTTTTGCCCTAAGTTTCAATGATTGATTACTAGATACCTGTTGTTATAATAATTTTCATACTCCTTTACTGACCCACATTAAGCCCATGAAAAAACTATTTCTGTTCTCAGCATTTTTGGTAGGACTGTGGTTAGCAGTTTTCACCTTTAAAATATTTAATATGGGGGGGGAATATCAATCAATTATTGTCAACTTCAAAGATGATATTGCCGTTACCCAATTAGAAGAAGGTTTAAACAATATTTCCCTCAAAGTTAATCAGACTCCTACCCTCAATAGTCCATTTTCTACTGATAGAAACGTCTATATTTTGGAAGGAAACAAAGAAACCCTAAAAACATTGAGAAGATCTGAACTTCGGGAAAAAATAGAATATATAGAGCCTAACTATATCTATCACACCCTCGAAATTCCTAATGATCCAGATTATAGTAAGCAGTGGAATTTAAGAGCGATTAATGTTGAAAGAGCATGGGCTGACAGTAAAGGGGAAGGTGTTACCGTTGCTGTTATTGATACAGGGGTAAGCCTTGTTCCTGATTTGGAGCAAACGGAATTTGTAGAAGGATATGACTTTATAAACGATCGCACCGAAGCCCCTGACGATGTAGGACATGGCACCCATGTGGCCGGTACTATCGCCCAATCTACCAACAATAACTATGGGGTAGCAGGTATCGCCTACAAAGCCAAAATAATGCCCCTCAAGGTGTTGGGTTATGGCGGTGGTACGGTGGCAGACATTGCCGAAGCCATTCGCTTTGCCGCCGATAATGGCGCCGATGTTATCAATATGAGTTTGGGTGGTGGGGGAGATAGTCACCTCATGAGAGAAGCCATCGATTATGCCCATAACAAAGGTGTGGTCATCATTGCTGCCGCTGGTAACGAAAACGAAAACTCCGCTAGTTATCCTGCCCGTTATCCCAAAGTAATTAGTGTATCAGCCATAGATGCGATCGGCGAAAAAGCCCCCTATTCCAACTTTGGAGCAGGTATTGACATCAGCGCCCCAGGGGGGAGCGAAAAAGGTTTAATCATCCAAGAAACCATCACAGGAAGCAATCAACAGCCCTCCTTTGAAGGGTATCAAGGTACCAGTATGGCATCCCCCCACGTGGCAGGGGTAGCAGCCCTCATCAAAGCCACAGGAATAAAAGATCCTGAAGAAGTACGACAAATTTTGATCGAGTCTGCCCGTGAGGTAGCCGAAGATCCCTTTAACCATTACGGTGCAGGACGTTTAGATGCAGGTGGTGCGGTACAACTCGCCCTCAAAGGTAAAATTACCGTCAAAGACTTTTTGCGCTGGTTACGGGATAGCGGTTATTTAAACCCCGGTTTCTGGATTGATGGTGGCACCATTTTACTACTACCTAAATTAGGCATGGTAATCGGTTCATATCTCCTTGCTTGGTTTATCCGTAATTACCTTGTATTTAACATGAGTCTTGCGGGTGGCATGGTGTTTGGTAGTTCAGGATTATTTGTTTTACAGGGATTATATATCTTTGATTTACCCCAATGGCCTTTGCGTTTAATAGGAAGTTCTCTCCCCGAATTGGGTAATGTGGTAGTGGGTACCAGTAGTCTTAATCCTATCTTTGCCAGTGCCTTAATTCCCTTTATCTTAATTGTTCTATTTTTGGGACATGATACTTTGAAATGGGTTGCCATTGGCTCTTGTTTGGGGGTTGCTTCCTGCCTCGGTATTTCTGCTTTTTATAACCCTAATGTCTGGGGTTTGGGTATGGGTATCACTGCGCAAGGCTTTTTAATTTTCAATGCCCTTATCTGTTTCGGTTTGGCATATCTTGCAAGTAAAAATGATCAGGCGATAACTTAATTGACAGTTGAGAATGGATAATAAAAATAATTAATTGTCCATTCCCAATGCCAAATAAAACACTTTATGAATAAATATAATATTGATCTTTATCTTGAAGATAATTTTTTTGCTCCTCAAAATGAATCTTTGCCTATTATGGAGGAACAATGGCGATCGTGGTTTTCTACTTGGTTAGCCATGACAGATAATGACCTTGAAGAAGATAAAAACTATGAAGTTAGTTTGGTGTTAACCAATGATGAAGATATTAAAGAATTAAATAGTCAATTTAGACAAAAAGATCAAGCCACGGACGTTTTAGCCTTCGCAAGTCTGGATGATGAATTTTCACCCCCCGACATGGTGGATACGATTCCCCTCGGTGATGTGATTATTTCCATAGAAACAGCCCAAAAACAGGCAAAAGAACAAAATCACTCTCTCAAGAACGAACTAGCATGGTTAGCTTCTCACGGTTTTTTACATCTTTTAGGTTGGGATCATCCTAACAATGATTCTCTAAGGGAAATGTTGGCAGAGCAACAAAAACTCCTTGATGGGATAGGAATTGATAAAATTAGTCTTGATTTTCTGAAGATTTCTTGATGGTGGGCTGTGTATCGCCCACCCGAATATAAATTTAAGTTTGCCCGTCAAGATTAATAAAACTTTCGAGGGCTTTTATCATGCTAGGGGGCCATCTTCTGACTTCCTTTAACCAGTCTAAGTCTTTGTAACGACTATCCATACCCACGGTGGCAACCCAGTTACTTTCAGCTTCTCCTTGTTTACCATTTTCCCAGAGGGCGGCGGTGAGGGCGGCACGCATATCAGGAAACATAGGATATTTACGAACGATGTTGCGCATCTTTCTAAGGGCATCGTCTTTTCTACCTAATTCGTAGAGGGCAAGGGATTCATTTGCCCCTGCAAAGGCAAAATTTGGTGCAATTTCGGTGGCTTTGTGGTACAACTCCACGGCCGTTTCCCAATTTTTTAATCCTGCGTTGGCATTACCTAGGTTATTGTATGCCATGGCATCGTTAGGATCTAATTCTAATACTTTATTGTAATCTGCGATCGCCCTTTGATATTCTCCTAAACCTTCATAGGCAGCACCTCTATTGAGGTAGGGATCAGGTGCATCAGGTGCTAAAATTATAGACTGGTCATAATCTGCGATCGCCTCTGGCAACTTATTTTGACTAACAAGGGCATTGCCACGATTACTCCATACCGCAGGATTGGTAGGAAAAGCCTCAATTAACTGCGTCCAGTATTCTTGAGCTGTGACAAAATCGCCTTTCTGAGTGGCTTCTATGGCTTTTTGGGCAATGGCTTCACCTTCTGCCAACTGCTCTTCGGTGATAGTAATTTGCTCTTGGGCAAAGGCTGGAGGAGGAGAAATCCAGAGAAAACACAAGACAAGGATAGTGACAATAATTGACTTAAACATATTAAATTGAAATTGCGGATTTATACCCACTATATCCGATCCAATCCCCGTAATTCATTCTTTTCGTTCCGAAATTTTCTATAATTTAACCATGGAAAAAATAAGTCTTCATCCCGACACCATCAACGAAGTCAAGGAAAAAATTGACCTTGTGGAGATAGTTTCTGACTATGTAGTTTTACAGAAAAAAGGGCGAGAATTTAGCGGTTTATGTCCTTTCCATGACGAAAAAAGCCCTAGTTTTACCATTAGCCCCACCAAACAACTTTACTACTGCTTCGGTTGTGGGGCTGGAGGAGGCGCCATCAAATTTTTGATGGATATTAATAAACAGTCTTTTAAAGAAGTTGTATTAAATCTTGCCCACCGTTATCAAATACCTGTTAAAAGTTTAGCTCCTGAACAGCAAAAGGAGATCCAAAAACAGATTTCTTTGAGGGAACAATTATACGAAATTTTGGCAGTGGCTTCTAGTTTTTATCAACATAGTTTACGACAAAAGGAAGGAGAAGAAGCTCTTAAATATTTAACCGAAAAAAGAGCCTTAGATGAAGAAACTATCCAAGGTTTTCAACTAGGATATGCCCCTAATAATTGGGAAACTCTTTATAATTATTTGGTAGAAATCAAAAATTTTCCTGCCATGTTGGTAGCCCAAGCCGGGTTAATCAAGGAAAGACAAAAAGGAGATGGATATATTGATTATTTTCGCAATCGTTTAATGATTCCTATTACAGATAAAGAGGGAAGGGTAATTGCTTTTGGGGCAAGAAGTCTCGATGGTAATGAGCCAAAATATTTAAACTCCCCTGAGACGGAATTATTTTCTAAAAGTAAAACTTTATTCGCCCTTGATAAGGCAAAAAAAACCATTGTTAAAGAGGATAAAGCCATAGTTGTTGAGGGATATTTTGATGCGATCGCCCTTCACCGTTATAATATAAAAAATGCTGTGGCTGTGTTAGGCACTGCTTTAACTCAAAGCCATGTAAAACTCCTTTCTCGTTACACTGAATCTAAGGAAATTATTATCAATTTTGATGCGGATAAAGCTGGTTTAAAAGCAACAGAAAGAGCCATAAAAGAAGTAGAAACTCTGATTTATTCAGGGCAAATGAAGTTAAAAGTTGTTAATATTCCTGATGGTAAAGATGCTGATGAATTTTTGGCTATGGATATGGAAGCCAAGGAAAAGTATCTTACTTTGATGGAAAATGCTCCGTTATGGTTAGATTGGCAAATACAGCAAATCTTAGTTAGTAGGAATTTACGGGAAAGTGGTGATTTTGAGTTAGCTTTTCAAGGAATTGTCAGATTAATAAAAAAAATTAGTAAAGATTCGACAAAAGACTATTATTTATCCAGTTGTGCAGAGTTACTATGTCGTGGCAGAAGTGAAGCTAAGAGTCTTAATTCCCAAGAGTTTAAAAGAATTTATCAGAGTTTACAAACGGCAACAAAAACCTATAATCAGAAAAAAAATTACCGTAAGACAAGTACTTTTTTGGGCAAAAGTTCAGAGAATATAAAAATAGAGGAAGCAGAGTTTTTAATTTTATTAATTTACCTTCATTGTCCTAAGTGGAGAGATGATATAATTGAGCAATTAGACCAAAAAGATTTAGTTTTTACTTTCAAACCCTATCGTTTTTTGTGGCAACAAATTCATAGTTTAAATATCGAACAATTAGACAACAGTAATAATAATTTATTGTTAATGTTGCAAGAAAATATGAATATTCCCCCAGAAATGTCCCCGATATTAAACCCAGTTTTGTATCCTACCGAAAACGTAAGTCAGCGACTATTTGCACCAGAAGCTAATTTTTTAAGTGCGATCGCCTCTCTCCAATCCATTAAACTAGAAAAATATAAGCAATATTGTCAGCAACAAATTCCTGAACTAGAAAAGGAAAATAATTTAGACAAAATGCAACACTTTTACCAAGAAATAATTATCACAGAACAACAATTACAAGAGTTAAAAAATATGAGATTTCAAACCTCGGAAATTTAATTAAATACATTTAATTAAAACTATAGCAATTCTAAATTATTTGTGACATTTTAAATTGAGTTCCTCACTTATTAAGAGGAGTTAAAAGTGATCATATTTTCCCATGATCAAACAAAACTGTAGTTTAGACTAAGAAAAAATTGTAAGAGAATAAGTAAGCTAACAAAGATTAGCTCAAAAACGCTATAAATGAATTTAATAATGGCTTAAAAGTTATTTTTTTGGTCTTTTTTTAGTCTTAGATAAACGCTTTTTAACCGTAGGATAAACTTTAGCTTTGTTTCTTTTTCGACCTTTAGGCCAGCCATGGGATTTTCCCCGACTTTTAGGAGAAAGGGTAGGACTTCCAATGTCCATCAATAATGAAGTCATAGACAGAGCCACTCTTCCGGGGGTTAAATTCTGTTGAGGTTTTTGCCATGGCAGATGATATTCTTTGACTAAATCCTTGGATAACCATAACTGCCAAGTAATATTGACAATTAAATTGCTCCACCTTTGACAACTCTCAGGGGTGCGAAAATGGGGTAACGTCCAATGTAATCTTTGCTTGGCGAAACGATACCAGTGGTCCACACCAAATCGTCGGCTGTATTGAATCCAAATATTGGAAGAAGATAAAAATTGCTCTCCCACCCAGATTAACCACAGTGGGCGATGTAAAGCACCAGTTTTTTTCTGCTTCAATCGTTCAATTTTAAACAGGGTTAGCTTTTGTGAAGGGGCATTGTAGAAATGAAGTTCTTTCCATTTACTCATCCGTATTGTTCCTAGGGATGAGTCTTCCATTTCTAATATTTCATGGGCATGGGGAAAATGGTCACATTGATTTAATTTCAACTTTGCCCCATGTTTTTTCGGTCTGCCTCTACCGCTATAGGCTGGAGGATTACCATAAAGACATAGATTAGAACGTACTCTAATCAACTTACTGATTTCAATATCTGCGGTTTGCTTAATAAATTTGCCATTGCCATACTCACAATCCAACACCACCAATTTCGGTTTATTTTCTGGCAATTTTCTACACACTTGCCTTAGTTGCCATGTTGCTTTACCCAGAGGATTTTCAAAGGATGTGATTCTTTCATGTCTTAAAGGTAATGCCCAACTTCCTTTCTCATTCAATGGTGGTAACCAAGCGATGGTGCTATATCCTTGTCCTATGACCGATGAATTGATGGATGACGAAGAATATTGATAACCTCTATCTTTCATGGTGGGACTATCTTCAAACTTCCACTGAGTATGATCTATACCTAGTAATGTATATTCTAAGGTGTCTATTTCTTGAATATATCGTTTCATCAATTTGTTGCTGTTCGGACGACAATCTTTTATGGCTTCATAGGTACTACACCATTGCCGATGGAAAAAAGGTGATAAAGAAAAATCTGCCAAACTACGAGCATTTTCCGTGGTCATAACACTATCCATCAATTGAAAAGTGGCATCTTTACCTTTGACTAACATTTCATAGGTGTCATGACGGAAATTTTCCAGTCTGCTATATTTGTTCATAGAGAGAAGATTTTATTTTTGCTTATTTATATTTTCTCTCTATTTTTCTTTTATGTCTTGTCCTTCCTTGCTCCACTTTCCATTTAGTCTAAACTACAGACAAAAGTAAAATGAAGTTATATATTATTTATTAGTCTAATTTATAGCATTTTTATAAGTATGAGGTACATTTATTATTCTCAAGTTCCCCTTATTAAGGGGGATTTAGGGGGATCGTTTTGTACCCCGTAATCATAATAATTGCTATATTAAATGTCAACTATTAGCTATAAAATTTATTACACAACAAAACTTATACTTATAGGTAATTAACTACCTTGTAAAATACGATATTTTATTGTAAAAATATAAAACGGAACAAACTATAGCGTTTTTTGTAATTATGAGATACATTTATGATTTTCAAATCACCCTTATTAAGGGGGATTTAGGGGGATCATTTTTTACCCCGTAACCATGATAATTGCTATAAATTAACTTTATTATTAAATGAAAAAATATTCCCTTATTGTTGTGTGCGGTGCCACCGCCAGTGGAAAATCATCCCTTGCCCTCAAACTAGCCCAAAAATTAAACAGTATCATCATCAGTGCCGACTCCCGCCAAATATACCAAGAATTTGACATCGGCACCGCCAAACCCAGTATCCAAGAGCAAAAAACCGTCCCCCATCACCTCATTGATATTTGTCACCCCACCGAAACCCTTACCCTTGCGGACTACCAAGAAAAAGCCCAAGCCCTTATCCAACAAAATCATCATCTTCCTCCTCTTTTAGTTGGTGGCACAGGATTGTATATCAAATCCATTACCAAAGGGCTAAAAATCCCCCGTGTAGCCCCTCAACCGCAACTCAGACAACAATTGATGACTTATGACCAAAAACAGCGGTATGCTATGTTAAAACAAGTTGATGACGAAGCTACTAAAAAAATTCACCCTAACGATGAAACTAGAACCATTAGAGCCTTAGAGGTTTATTATGTCATAGGACAGCCCATTTCTGAGCAACAGGGAGAATGCCCCCCTTCCTATCCCATTTTACAAATAGGTTTACATTGTGATGGGGAAATGAGTCGCACCCGAATTAGTAAACGCACCTCTATGATGTTGGAGGAAGGATTGGTGCAGGAGGTAGAAACTTTGATGGCAAAATATGGGGCTGATTTACCGTTACTAAATACCCTTGGTTATGGGGAAATTAAGCAATATTTATTGGGAGATATATCTTTGGATGAGGCACAAGATTTGATTGTTACCCATACTTGTCAGTTTGCGAAAAGACAGAGGACATGGTTTAATGCCTATCCTGAGATTAATTGGTTTGATGCTGATGCCCCTGATTTGTTTAGGCAGGTTATGAATTTATTTGAGAGGTAAATTTTTTCTTGTAAGGGGAAGGAAAGTAAGATGCGCTGAAGAAGTTGAAATATGAAACCCCAACAAACACAAATGAATTTTTCCACAGATAAACTTTGCCTAATTTCCCCATCAACAATTAACCCTGTTTTAAGTCAATTTAGATAACTTGGTATGACTAGGATTAATAATCTTTCTGCCCACTTCAAAGTTAACCACAATGGTATTTTTTTTGCCTAATCCTAAAATATGGGTGACTACACCATTACCGAAAGTTGGGTGGTACAGGCGATCGCCCTCTTGCCAATTTTCAGAGCATTTAGGCTTTTCCTCCTTCTCCTCGGTAATAATATTTCCCGTGGCATAACTGGGGGTTAAATTAGTAGAAATCAAATCTTGGGGCAACTCAGCCAAAAACTGTGAAGGAGCACAAAAATCCACATTACCCCAAGAATAACGCTCCCGTGCATGGGTAAGGAATAATTGTTCCTTCGCTCGTGTAATCCCTACATAACACAAACGTCTTTCTTCCTCCAAATCCAAAGGATCATTTAAACTACGGTTATGGGGTAATAAACCTTGCTCAAAACCTACCAAAAACACCACAGGAAACTCCAAACCCTTGGCAGAATGAAGAGTCATCAAAGAAACCGCCGAATCTCCCTCATCCAAATTATCCAAATCAGAAGCTAAAGAAGCATTGCTCAAAAATCCTTCCAAACTAGCATCCTCATTATCCTCCTGAAACTGCATCATGGCATTTAACAACTCATTCAAATTTTCCTGCCTATTTTCCGCCTCATCGGTGCCTTGTTGCTTCAAATCATCCAAATAACCAGATATTTCTAGCACCTCCTCCAAAATTTGTGTCCCCGGAATATCTTTTACTTTTTCTTGACAATTACTAATAAGACTCGCAAATTGACTAATTCTTTTAGCCGCCCTTCCCGCAATGGTATTTACTGAAGTTTGGTCGCTTATTATTTCCCAAAGAGGTATATTTAACTCTTGAGAAGCCGTAATTAAATTTTCTGTGGTAGTTTTTCCAATACCCCTTTTTGGAGTATTAATTACCCTCAATAAACTCACCGTATCCGCCGGATTGACAATCAACTTTAGATATGCAAGAGCATCTTTAATTTCTTTTCTTTCATAAAACTTGAAACCCCCCACAATATTATAAGGAATACTACGTCTAATTAACTCATCTTCAAAAGCCCTTGATTGAGAGTTAATACGATATAAAATAGCAAACTTACCCCAATCCAAACTGGGGTTTTGTTTTACCATACTTTCAATTTTTCGTATAACAAAAGAAGCCTCCTCCCTTTCATTGTTACCCCGATAACAATAAATAGCCTCTCCCTCCGCACGGGTTGCCCGTAATACCTTATCAATCCTTTGACTATTATTTTCAATTAAATAATTAGCCGCTTGTAAAATGTTTTCTCGAGAGCGATAATTTTCCTCCAACTTGACCATAGTACGAGTATCATCATCCGCCAAACCATCCCCAAAATCCTGCTGAAAATTAAGCAAAATTGTGAAATCTGCCATCCGAAAAGAATAGATAGATTGGTCAGCATCTCCCACCACAAAAATAGACCTATTCTTCCAATTCCAGTGTTTTTTATCAGGCTCATTATTAGTAGCTAAAAGTTGAATTAATTGATACTGAATTTGATTTGTATCTTGATATTCATCTACTAATATATGTCTAAATTGTTGATGCCAATAACCTAAAACAGATTCATTTTGCTGAAAAATTCGTACAGGAATTAACAATAAATCATCGAAATCTAAGGCATTATTTTTTGCTAATTCATTTTGATATTCTTCATAAATTTCTGCTAAAACTCTACCTCGATAATCAGGTTTTTCGATAGCATATTGAGAAGGAGAAAAACCCAAGTTTTTGGC
Source organism: Cyanobacterium sp. IPPAS B-1200 (assembly GCF_001747005.2). Taxonomy (NCBI): domain Bacteria; kingdom Bacillati; phylum Cyanobacteriota; class Cyanophyceae; order Chroococcales; family Geminocystaceae; genus Cyanobacterium; species Cyanobacterium sp. IPPAS B-1200. The sequence continues at coordinate 2,193,872 of NZ_CP182899.1, read as the reverse complement.
ATTGCTAATGCCATAACGCATCTTTTTAGGGTCAAACTTTTTATCATCTAAATTGAGCTTTTTAACAACAATTTGTTTGACAATACTTTGAACATCAGACTCATCTAAAATAGTAAAATTCCTTTCCCACTTTCTCCCTTTCTCATCCTGATATTTATTCAAATCAAATCGTAAAATTCTGGCACAAAGACTATGAAAAGTCCCAATCCAAAGGGGTTTTATGGTGCCACGATATACTTTTGACCTAATATTTTTCTGCTCCAATTCTGGTAGAGATTCTAACTTTTGTTGATGCTTTCTGTCTGCCATCTCTTGGGCAAAAATCAACTCAATTCTTTCCTTCATTTCTTTCGCTGCTTTGTTGGTAAAGGTTACAGCAAAGATATTTTCTGGGGATACCTGATGGGTTTTGATTAAATTTGCGATACGATATGTCAAAGCTCTAGTTTTTCCTGAACCTGCCCCCGCAACTACCAATAAAGGTCCATTAAAGTGTTCTACAGCGTTACGTTGAGCGGAGTTTAGATGGTCGAGAAAGTCAGAGTTAGAAGTCATCGAGCAGTTAAGTTGTAAAATGGACACTACTTTATTATAACAGTCGGTACGTTTCATTAAACGCAGTCTAACAATTGACCATGAATAATAACGATAAATTAATACTTTTTTGTTTATAACTTGTCATTTCACTTCATTGGAGAAATTAACAATATTATTTCTTTATAGTTTATTTTATGAGTTACTAATCACCATTTTTATTTATTACATTTAATCAATTAAAAAATAACAAAATATATTGCTATGAATAAACTTATTTTTATTTTTACTTTGATAATAAGTACTTTGTTAAGTCAAGAAAGTTATGGGAGAAATCATATTTCTTCAGAAAATCAATGTAGAGGAGATATTACTCAGTTAGGAGATAAATTAGTAAATGAAATTGGTGATTACGGCAATAGAATAATCCAAAAAACTCGTAGGGGAGGGGCAAATTCTACAATTATGCCCATATATATTGTCACGGCGGGGCAGGTAGAGTTTGAGGAGTTACCTTTATCAGAAAAAAGTTATGGGGCAAATAATTCATCTCACATCGAGCAAATTTTTTTTACTACCCGTGAAAGACAGTATCTGAGTGATACAAGATTGGAGGAAACAAATAATTATCATTGGTTGTTATTAACCTCCACGGATAGGGGTTGGGATATGGTGATGTTATTAACGAGATTCGGAGAGGCGAGGGATAATGGTTTGGTTTCTCCTGTAGTTGATACTACTTCAGGAGTCGTGGGTGAGGCAGTAAGGTTATGGCTAAGAGATTGTCGATATTTATAAATTGATGGTTAAAACAAGAGACAATGATTAGGTAGCAATGGAAAATAAAACTTTTAAAAAGTTGACGTATGATTAATAAATAAGTAGGTTGGCGAAATTAATTATAGCTCTTATTTTATTAAGACTCTTATGAACAAGGGGTTTAAACCCCTTGCCTAAATCGATTTAATTATGCCCACTTACTTAAAATAATTTTTTTCAAAAATTTTAAATCTATGTGGAAATCTTTGATTGCTTCCTCGTTGTTGATAACAACCGCTAACGTAACTTTATTTCTTTCTGAGGTAGATGCCCAAACTGAAACCAATAACAATCCTCCTGCACAAACTTATCAACCTGGTTTCTGGCAACCAGTGGCAAGGGTAGATACAGAAAAACCTATTAGTTTAAATATTATCAATCAAACAGGTATTTTTCTTGACTATTCTTTCACCAATGAAAATCTTACCCCTACGGTTTTAAGGCCTGATGATAATGCTACTATTAGAAGTTTAAATCCTGAAAGCTCAATTTACTTAGTTATATATCCTGATTTGAATACCCCTAATGCTTCTCGTATGAATCTTAAATATTCGGTGGAGGTTAGTGAGGATAATGTGATTAATTTAACTGTCAGTGTTATCGAGGAAATTAGTAGGGGAAATCGTACTTTTAATTTACAACCTACGGGAGCTATTTTTCTTTATTAGTAAAAACTAATTTAGCGATACTGTAATTGAATTTAATTAGAAAATCATTCCCTATTTCCCATTTTTCGGCTCAACTAAAGCACTTTTTCATCAATTCCTAATTATCCATTGTTAACTCCTTCTGACCACCAGTTATGATGTTTAATTAGGGTATGACATTGCCAATTTTCTTTGGTTTCTGGGTAGTCAAGACGATAATGCCCTCCTCTGCTTTCGGTGCGGAATTGTGCAGATTTGACAATTAAGTATCCGACTTCTAAAAGGTTGAGGGTTTCTGCGGTTAGTTTTAGCTGTTGTTCTAAAATAGGAGATTGTAGGCTGTATGAGTGCTGAGGATTTAAGTTTTTGAGAAATTGACCGATTTTTAGATTGTCTATGTCATTATGCCATTGTTCCACAAGAGCGATCGCCCTTAGCAACATATCATCACGACGACAAATTCCCGCCACCTCCCAAATCAAAAGAGGTAACTCTGTGCGAATCTTATTAACTACCGCCATATCATCCTGCCAGAGATTATCCTCCAAAGGAATAATATTATCAGTATTCAAAGGAGGATAAACCAGGGAATCAAAATCCAAATCCTTGAGAGTTTCTCCAAACACCAAACACTCCAAAAGAGAATTACTAGCCAAACGATTCGCCCCATGTACCCCTGTATTTGCCGTTTCTCCGATGGCGTATAACCCATCAATGGAAGTTTTATTGTGCAAATCCACCGCAATACCCCCCATCCAATAATGGGCAGCAGGGGAAACAGGAATCGGCTGGGAAAATAAATCAATGCCCCACTCCTGACAACGTCTGATGATATTAGGAAAACGATACTCCAAGCGAGGATGAGGAATCGGACGTAAATCGAGAAATACGTTATCTAAAGCTGGATTAGAGCTAATTTTGTGTAAATGGTTGTAAATAGCACGGCTAACCACATCACGGGGTGCCAATTCCCCCTTGGGGTGATAATCAAAAGCGAATCTGTAACCCTCCCTATCAATTAGGTGGGCGCCTTCCCCCCTCACCGCTTCACTTATCAAAAAACGAGGGGCATTTTCCTTTTTCAAAGCCGTAGGATGAAACTGCACAAATTCGAGGTTACGCAACAGCACACCGCTACGCCATGCCAGAGCAACCCCATCCCCTGTGCTTACCTTGGGGTTAGTGGTTTGGGCGAATACCTGCCCTCCTCCCCCTGTAGCAAGAATAACGGCTTTTGCTCCCAACCAAGTAATTTTATTATCATGCAATAAACAAAGCCCCTGACATTTTTCCCTTTTTTCATCTAGCCACAAGTCAAGGGCGTAGGCTTGTTCATAAATGGAAATATGTTCACTTTCCATTACCCTTTGTCTTAAAATAGAAACAATCGCCCTCCCCGTGGTATCCGCTGCATGGAGTACCCTCGGAAAAGAATGGGCAGCCTCCAATGTCATGGCTAATTCATCATTGTGACGATCAAATTCTACCCCCATTTCCAACAATGAGCGAATGGAAGTCACCGCATTTTCTACTAAATATTGTACCGCTATGCGATCGCACAGTCCAGCCCCTGCTTTTAAAGTATCTTCTAAATGTAGTACAGGTGAATCATTAGGGGCGATCGCCGCTGCAATGCCCCCCTGCGCCCAATCACTGGCTCCCTTTTTCAGCTTATCCTTAGTAATTAAACAAATACGTAACTCAGCAGGGAGTTTGAGGGCAGCATATAAACCAGCAGCCCCAGAGCCCACAATAATAACATCGAAATGATCAGGCAAAGGAGGAGTAAAGTTCAAAGTTTTATAGTATCAGTTAGTGGCGAAAAAGTTATTTTTGCTCATTTTATCCAATCAAGGTACCCTTTGCCATCGTTTTTTTGATTTACCCTTACAATAAAAAAAGAACCATTGAAGATTTGAGATAAAACAATTTATGGCTGAATCAGAAAATATTTTTCAAAAAGCCCTTTATCTAGGTATTGGTATCGCAGGATATGCCGCCGAAAAAGCAGGAGATACCCTCCAAGAATTGAAACAACAAACCGACAAAATAATTAATAATCCCAACTTTCCCCAAGAGTTGCAAAAAATGGCCGATGAAATGGTGAGCAAAGGTAAAATCACCGCCGAAGAAGCCAGAAAATTTGTGGATGAAACCATCCAACAAGCCAAAGATAAACAAAAAATGAACGGTAATCCTCCCGATTCATCATCAAATCAACCTCGCACCATTGAAATTATTACCGATGATGACGACAATGATAATTAATAGCTCAAAAACTAACCATTACCAAAAATAATTCATGGACAATTGGGAAAAACAGTTAATTAATTGGTTAAATCAGGCAGAAAACAATTTTAATAACTTCTGTGAAGAAGTGACTCAAGAATTAGAAAAAACTGCCCACAACACCGAGTTATTTATTGATAATCTAACCCAAGAAATAGATAATAAAATCCCCCAAGAAATAGACGATTTTTTATTACAAGTCGATTACTTTTTAGAAGAATGTGCCGTATTTCTTGCCGATGAAATACTTCCCCATATCCTAGAGGATTTTCCTCCTAACCCACCATCAGAAGAAGATTCAGACTTCGACAGTAACATTGTCTGGTTTGACGAGGAAAAAATCACCCCCGACGCACAATTTCACCCTGCTTGTATCGGCTGTAAAAATTATCACGGACGAAGATATAACGGTAATCTTTTAGTTTGTGGTATTCATCCCTATGGATGGAATGATGAAAATTGCCCCGATTGGCAAGATCAAGAATCTCATTCAAATTAAAAAATTCCTTCCCAAAACCTTAAGGTGTCTTCAAAACTACGTAGAAAGTTGACAAAAACCATGTATAATGACTCTAAATCTTAAGCTATGTAGCAACACTTAGTCATCACTTTTTTGATAAGAAAATAATTTGTTTTTATATTTATCTATCTATTGTCTGTTAATAAAATCGGCAATTAGTTAATAAATTATAATCCATAATTTCCCTATAACTTCCTTTATTTTTAATAAAAAATATTAATGAGTCACACCTTTTTATTGCAACCAAGTAGCTGGATTATTAAAGGGAATCTAACTGAAAAAAATCACATTTCTATTCCTTTTAAAGGAGCAACTATTATTACTTGGGATCAAAGTAGTTGGTTCATTATGAAAACAAAGTTAGTATTTGATAACAATCAATCCTCCCCAGAAATAGCCAAAGATTTAGAGTTTGAATATAAAGGTTTTTTACCCAATAATAAATATAGTTACAGCTATGTCTTAAAAAGAAGTGATTTCGATAAAATAGAAGGGGAAGGATGGATTACAAAAAACTCCATCATTCAGCGTTATTGGATTTTGGGTGATAGTCGTCGTCGTAGCGTACTCGAAACAATGTTTCAGTTAGATGAAGACCATTATCATTTCTCTAGCACCATGGTAGCAGGTAATAATATCGTTAATGTGACAGAAGGTATTTTAGAACGTCATGGATAAAACTAGATAGTATAAGTCAAAATATAAATATAACAAGATTTGATGGGCAATTAAATCATGAGTTTAGGGAAAGGCAAACAAAATCAACAAAATCAGCGTATATTAGCAGATCGCTATCAGTTAATTGAATTAATCGGTAGTGGTGCTATGGGTCAGGTATATCGAGGAGAAGATAAACTGCTCGGTGGCGTGGTGGTTGCGGTGAAGTTTTTGTCTCAAACCTTGCTCAATGATAAGATGCGTCATCGCTTTGAGCGCGAAGCGACCATCAGCGCCCTTTTGGGAGAAAAAAGTATCCACATCATCAGGGTAAGGGATTATGGTGTTGATGAAAATGAAGTACCTTACTATGTGATGGAGTTTTTGGAGGGGGAGAGTTTAAGTCAGGTAATTAAGTTTCAGCCTTTGCCCCTTAAACGTTTTCTCTACCTCAGTCGTCAAATATGTGTGGGAATGGATGCTGCCCACAGTGGTATTATGCTCAAAGGGGAATTGTGTCAGGTGGTTCACCGAGATATAAAACCGAGTAATGTATTGGTAATGCAAGATCCTACCCTGGGGGAATTAGTCAAAATTCTTGATTTTGGGATTGCCAAGTTGGTACAGGCAAACGCTACTCAAACCCATTCTTTTATGGGTACTTTGGCTTATTGTTCCCCTGAGCAAATGGAAGGTAAAGAGTTGGACAATCGCTCTGATATTTACAGTTTGGGGGTAATGATGTATGAAATGCTTACCCTTGAAATGCCCATTTTACCTGAAACTTCTTCTTTTGGGGCTTGGTACAAAGCCCACCATGATTTTAAACCTCGTCCTTTTGATGCCCATCTCAAAATTCCCCAAGAATTGAAGGATGTGATCATGAAGTGTATGGAAAAGTCTCGGGATAATCGTCCTCAAACGGTGGCGGAAATTTTACGGGTAATTGAGGTTTTGGAGAAGGATAATAAATCTAATCATCATAGCCCTGATCGTATGACGGCTTTTAGTGGTCAAAAAACCATTGTGGCGGATACCTATGATTCCGATGATATAGGTTCTCAGGGCGATCGCACCGAAGTCGCTCCCAAAATGGATCTTAGTGCCACAATGATTTCTAAAAATCTCACTTGGCCCAATAATAAACCAATTCAAAAAATTGTTTTCCCCAAGGTGGTAATTAGCTCTGGGCAAACCTTTCCCAGTCTTTGGGTGATGATCGAAAGAGATGATATTCTTAGTCGTATCAAGGATATGAGATACAATCAGTTTCTTTTTCTCAACTCTCCCCATCCCATGATTCTCTGGATTACGGTGATTTACAATCCCCATCGAGGCCCCCGTTGGTTGCCTTGTTATCTTGATCTAAAATCCCAAACTTCCCGTCAGGTAACAGCTGCCCTTGCCAAAACTGGTAGTTATAAAATCCTCTTTTTTGCCGTAGAAGAGCCGGGGAGGTGTCAACACGTCACAGGTTCCACCATTGCTTCTAATCAATGTAAAATCATGGCAGAGTGGCTGGAAAATAGTAAAAATACGCCCAATCAAGGAGATGCAAAAATGAGTAAGCAAAGATTGAGGGATGAATTTAATAAGTTAAAGCCCGTGATTCTTTCTAAGCTGAAAAATAGCTATAAATCTTAGGTAGGGAATAAGGAATGGTTTTTAAGCATCATTCATTTTTCTGAATTATTAAACCCTAAATAGAAGGGTAGAGGTTGAGTTTTTCTGGTTTGGGGGTTGATACACACATGGCGAGTTTTGGCAGTGGCCACTTTTTCATCTTCTTTCTCGATGGTATATTCAATTTCAAAAGCCTTTGGGTTAAGGGACATGGGCTTTAAATATACTTGAATAATATCCCCACAAAAAAGAGGGCTAAAAAAATCAATTTCCCCATGGACAATGGGAATAGCCATGGTGGGATTTTGAAAAAAACTGCGTAAATCTACCCCCAAATTTTCTAAATAATGTTCATAGGCTTCATGGCAAATAGAAAGAAGTCTAGCAAAATAAACCACTCCTGCGCTGTCGGTATCAGCAAAGTGAATTTTTCTGTCATAGGCAAATGTCATAATATCTCAACCTCAAAAATGGTTACAATGGAATTATTAATCAAAATCTCAACATATGACTAATTCCTTATTTGCCGATGCCAATATCAGGCTAGAAAGGGCTTTAAAGTATATTCAAATTTCTCCCTCCACAGAAGAAAAACTAAAATACCCTAAATCTAGTTTGGCTGTATCTATTCCCCTGAGAATGGATGATGGCTCGTTAAAAGTTTATCAGGGTTATCGAGTAATTTACAATGATAGCCGAGGCCCAGGTAAAGGGGGTGTCCGTTATCATCCTTCTGTAAACCTCGATGAGGTGAAGTCTCTTGCTTTTTGGATGATGTTTAAATGTGCGGTGTTAAATCTTCCTTTTGGGGGTGCTAAGGGGGGTATTCAGGTGAATCCAAGGGAGTTGTCGAAGGGAGAATTAGAAAGACTCTCTAAAAATTATATTAGTGCGATCGCCGATTATATCGGGCCAGATAGGGATATTTTAGCCCCTGATGTTTATACCAACGAAACAGTTATGGGCTGGATGGTAGAAGAATATAGCAACATCACCCGACAAATTTCCTGGGGAGTAGTTACAGGAAAACCTTTAACCATGGGGGGAAGTGAGGGCAGAAGTACCGCCACAGCCACAGGGGCTTTTCATGTCATCCAAACTATCTTACCCAAATTTGAGAAAAAACCAGAGCAAACCACCGTTGCCGTCCAAGGATTTGGTAATGCGGGGGCGCAAATAGCCCAATTACTATATCAAGCAGGGTATAAAGTAGTGGCAGTCAGTGACTCCAGGGGAGGGATTTATTGTGAAGATGGTTTAGATATTCCTAGTATTCGTGAATATAAAGAAAGTAATAGCACTGTTAAGGATGTTTATTGCCAAGAAACGGTTTGTGATTTGCGAGAAAATGATGTAATTACCAATGAGGAGTTATTAACCCTTGAGGTAGACGTCTTAATTCCTGCGGCCTTAGAAAACCAAATTACCGAGGAAAATGCTCACCAAATTAAAGCCCCATTTATTTTTGAGGTTGCCAATGGCCCTGTTACTTCTTCTGCTGATTTGATTTTAGAAGAAAAGGGTATTCGAGTAATTCCTGATATTTTGGTCAATGCCGGGGGCGTTACCGTTAGTCACCTAGAATGGGTACAAAACCGTAATGGGATGTATTGGGATTTAGAAAAAGTACAACAACACCTCAAGGAAGGAATGGAGAGAGAAACTGAGGTAATCTGGAAAGTTGCCCTAGAGTATGAAGTTTCCATGCGTACCGCCGCTTATATTCATTCCCTCAAACGTCTTGATGATGCCATGGGGTTTGATGATTAATTATCCACACTACCACTGAGAGACTTTAATTCAGGGTTATCGGCGATCGCCTCTACGGTATTATAACAAATATAGGGTAAACCAGAAGCCTTTAACCCCTTCAAAATCCGAGCATTAGTATGGGGAAATACCACAAAAATAGGGTGAATCTTTTCCGCCCTATCACTAAACATATGATCCTCCATCTCAGGCATAATCCACTCATACTCATTAGCCAAAGCAGTTTGAGCATTGCGCCAGCGCAGTAGTAAATCAGAAAAATCCTCTTGGGGGCGATGAATAAAAACCAAAATTTCCACCCCCATCTTAATCTTCCACTCAGGATCGCACATTAACACCGCAATATCACAGGGAATCGATACCATTTCATCCATAGACATCTGATTCATTCCCGAAGGCGCATAGGAACGAGAACCCATGGAAGATATATTATTAACATGACGTACCTTGGCCAAAGGTAAAGGAATTGTAATTAAACTGTCACTAGGGCGCCTCATACTCGGTACCATGGCTAAATATTCCCTATACTGACTCAATAAAGCCACAATTCTTTCTTTATCAGTATAGTCAGCCAAAGCCGTTTCATAATCGGATTGATTTATAGACATTAATTAAAATTCACTTTCAACAGTGGACAAAGATTATTTTTTTGTTTAAGCAATTTGATCGAAAATAGAGAACATAGGTAAATACATCGATAACAAAATTGTACCAACCATTCCCGCAATTCCCACCATCATTAAAGGTTCAATTACGCTGGTAAGGGCTTTAATGGCTTGTTCCACTTCATCCTCATAAAAGTCGGCTACCTTCATCATCATGGCATCCAATTCTCCCGTTTCCTCTCCGATGCTCATCATTTGAACCGCCATGGCAGGAAATACGTTTTTCTCTTCAATGGCAAGACTTAACATACCCCCTTCCAATACAGAGTTTTTTGCAGCCCCGATGGCATTCCCAATTACCCTATTACCAATAGTTTCTTCCACGATTTCCAAACACTGTAAAATGGGTACTCCAGAGCGAGTAAGAGTCCCAAAAACTCGACAAAAACGAGCCACGGCACTTTTTTGGTTCAAATCTCCAAAAATAGGAAGTTTAAGAGCAATACTATCAATCTGTAACCTTCCGGCAGGAGTTTTATAATACTGCCTAAAACCAAACACAAAACCAATTATTACCAATACAGGAATCACCGCAGCGGGGCTACGTAGAAACGCACTAAGGGTTACCATAAACTGAGTTAAGGCAGGTAACTCCGCCCCTAGTTGATCAAAAATGCCTGAAAATACGGGAATTAAGAAAATTGTCATCCCCAAAAAAGCTACTACCGCAAATAAACCTACGGTAACAGGATAAGCCATGGCGGATTTTACTTGGTTTTGTAGCCTTGACACATCTTCTAATAGTTTTGCTAGGCGATTCATTACTTCGTCTAAAACCCCCCCAATTTCTCCCGCTTCTACCATGGAGACGTATAGTTGATCGAAACAATCAGGGTGTTTAGCAAGGGCTTCGGATAAATTTGTTCCCTGTTGTACGTCTTCATTAATAGCACTTAATGCTTTTTTAAATTTAGGATTGGAAGATTGTTCTGCCAAAACCGATAAGGCTCTAACAATTGCTACCCCTGCATTAACTAATACAGCGAATTGACGAGAAAAAATAGCCTTGTCTTTGATGGTAACTTTACTTAAGGCAGCTTCAATACTCGCCAAATCAAAATCCATCCCCGCTTTTTTGACTTTACCAATGGCGGCGAATCTTTTCCTTAAAATTCTTCTTGCTTCATCGGCTGATTCGGCGGTAACTCTTTCTTGTAGTATGTTTCCTGATTTGTCTTTTACTTGAGCGATAAAAGTAGCCATGATTTCACCCTCTATTTACTCAATAATAATCGCTATTTATATATTTTGACATTATTTCATGGCTTAGTTGTCATGAAGATTGATTGGATACAATTTGTTAACATCATTCAAATTCCATAAACAGTTCTGTTAAAACGGAGTTGGAATATAAGAAGCCTTCGGGATCTGATAATTTTAAATTTTTTTTATCGTTGGAAAAAATCACTAATTTTTGTTCTATGGATGCTTGAAGGGTTTTTATTATCTGAGAAACAGTGTCTGTACCAAATTTTTTCTCGATGAGTGGTAGATTTACTCCTTCTTTTAATCTTAATCCCAACATGAAAGTATCTAATAATTCTTCGGTGGCAGTAGTGGCTTCGCAATCTATTTTGCCTCCGTTGATTACTAATTGATTGACAAATTCAAAGTATTCTTTACGGGTGCGCGGCCTACTGAATCTTTGTTTTTGAGTGTAACTAGCAGCGCCCATACCAAAGCCGTAGTAGGGTTGGTTACGCCAGTAAACTAGGTTGTGCTTACAGTGATAATCTTTTTGGGCATAGTTACATATTTCGTAGTGGTTATAGCCATTTTCCTGAAGGATAGTAGAGCCTAAACGATACATTTGGGCGGTGGTGTAATCTTGGGGGAGAGGTTTATCTCCTGCTTGGTATTTTTTGCCAAATACTGTACCTGACTCTATGACTAAATCATAGCAAGATAAATGTTTGGGCTTGAGATCGATCGCCCTTAAAAGAGAATCTTCCCAGTGGGTAATGGTTTGATGGGGTAGTCCAGAAATTAAGTCTAAACTCCAATTATCAATACCTACTTGGTGGATATATTCTACTGATTGATATGTATCTTTTGTAGAGTGCGATCGCCCACATTCTTGTAATAAATAATCATCAAATGATTGTACCCCCAAACTAATGCGATTTACCCCTAATGTTTGATAAGCCCTAAGCTGTTCTAAACTAAAAGTAGCAGGATCAATTTCCATGGAAATTTCAATATTTTGAGCAAAAGAAAAATGATTTTCCAAAGTCACTAAAATTTTTTCTAACCCTTCTACTGCCAAAAGAGATGGAGTACCACCCCCAAAAAAAACTGTCTCTAAAGGCACAGATTTTATATTATTTATTGTGAGAATTTCCTGACATAAAAAATCTACATATTCCCGTTGCCAAGGGGAATATTTTCCCCCTGCATTATTACCCAAAACCGTGATGGGAAAATCACAATAAAAGCACCGACGACGACAGAAAGGAATATGAATGTAAGCAGAAGTAATGGACATTTTAATGTTTATATAATACCCTTATTTTAATTGTTAAAATTAGTGAAACTTTTCATCGGTTTGTCAATTCTGTAAAATAGCCCTTATCATAGGGCAGAATAAAAATTATTTTTAGCTATTCCTTATTTTTAATAATCACCATTGTTACTATGATTCCATCTCGATTATTGCAGAAAAATATAACCCTACTCCTTCCCTTTTGTACGCTCCTGTTTTTGAGTATTTACCACCAAAAGGCGATCGCCCAGCAAATCCAAGTAATTGGGGTATCTCCGTTCGATGAAACCCCAAATCAGAGCGATTCTAACGCCATCACTTCCATTCCTCCCTTGCCTGATAAAACTCCCCCCACAGACACCATTGTTATCAATGGAAATCCAACCCCTGCTAGAATGCCTGTACCTACTAATATAAAAGGCATCGGCTCTAGTCAAAATCTACCATCTCCTCCCAGTCTTTCTGAGCCTTATCGCGCCCCTGATAATTCAGGAAATATTTCTCCCTACAATCAAACACCCACATCTACCAATAGGGTAACTTCCCCTAATGATAACACTCCCCGTAATACTGATTCAAACCCCAACAATTCCCCTATTACCATAACGATCACGCCCAACAGTGGTTCTAATAATACGACTACCACAAACAATTCCGCCCCCACAAGTAATGAGAATATTACTATTCAAAGGAGAAGAAGTATGAGGGAAATTTTAGTTTTTGATCGTCCCATATCCCCCTCAAATAATAGCACCAGCACCACCACAGCCGTTAATATTCCTTCTAATAATACTCCTGTAAATACCAACAGCGGAGCATTCCGAGTGTTTGTGAGGGCAACTAACCCCAACGAAGAAAACAGGGTAAAAGATATTTACCCCGAGGCTTTTCGTGCTAATTATCAAGGTAATACCGTCTGGCAAGTCGGGCTTTTTAGTACCCGCCAAAATGCCGAACAGGCGGCACAACCTTTACGAAATATTGGCTTAAGCCCGATTCTTAGTCCTGTTAATTAGTTTCCGTATAAAAAGAAATACCACAATTGCAATGACTTTTGGCTTGGGGGTTTTGATATTGGAAAGAACCCCCCATCAAATCTTCGGCATAGTCGATGACTAAGTCTTGGACATAATTGTAACTTTGTTCATCCACAACGATCGCAATTTCTTTATGGTGGTTAAAAGTGCGGTCAAGCAATGCCATTTCATCTTGACTTTTTGATACCTGCTCATCAAAACTAAGTTGATACAGAAGTTCTGCACAACCACCCTGCTCTACTTTGATACGTAAATATGAATTGGGTTGAGAATTATAATTTTTTAGCCTTGCAATTTCTGCAATGGCACTTTCAGTTAAATTAATCATGTAAATTATTTTCTGGCGTAATCATCTTGAAAACGAATAATATCATCTTCTCCTAAATATTCGCCATTTTGAACCTCAATTAAAACTAACTTAATAACTCCAGGATTTTCCAGACGATGGCTAGTACACTGAGGCACATAGGTAGATTGATTGGCAGCCAAAATTTTAACCTCATCCCCACATTCCACCTTCGCAGTACCAGACACCACAATCCAATGCTCACTACGATGATGGTGCATCTGTAAACTTAAACGATGACCTGGATTAACTTCAATTCTTTTTATCTTATAACCAGGTCCTTCTTCTAGGGTGGTAAATGTACCCCAAGGGCGACTTTCTGTTTCGTGGGAATGATTGGTGGTCGAAAAAGAAATGATCGAAGTTTTGGGCTGATGTCCAACAGTTTCCATGATGATTTTTACCTTATCCTTCTTTTGTATTTATCAACCATAGCACAGGAAAATTGATAATGAACCATGGGTAATGGACAATTAAGTTATTCTTGAATTGATGCTCATTATCTCCATTACCTTATCTAATATCCGAGGCGACACACCGCTAATAAAGTACCTTGGATTTCGACATTTTCTGGACTGACTTTGATAGGTTCATATTTTGGGTTAGATGCTTTCAAAATGATTTCTTCGGGGTTAAAATAAACTCTTTTTAAGGTAGTACCATAACCATCCACTCGGGCTGCCACTATTTCTCCTTCCTTGGCTTCCTTGGTTGATTTCATAATCACATAGTCTCCCTCGGTGATAAAGTCTTCAATCATACTATCTCCGACCACCTTCAGAGCGAAGCAATTAGGCTGATTGAACATGGATACAACATCTAATTTTTCGTGGTCATCGGTAAAGGGTTCGACTAATCCTCCCGCTGTGATGGTGCCTAAAATAGGTAAGCCGTCATGGGGTTTAAGGATTTTCATGGTTCTTGCTTGTCCCTCTATCCAGTCGATATAACCCTTGGCTTTGATTCTTTCTAAACGGCTTTGGATGGGTGCGGGCGATCGCAAATTCATCGCTTTCATCATCTCTCGAATGGAAGGAGAGTACTTGTTAACATTAATATATTCCACCAACCAATCGTATAATTCTTTTTGTGCGGGAGTTAAATTTTCCATCTCTGTAATTTTATATAGACTAGATGACATTTTTTATTTTAATGTATTAAAGAACACTCGTACTAAAAACAATTGATAATTATTAATTAACAATGGTTTCCCTCTCATCACCTCTACCCCTCATCGTCCAATAACTCAATAATCGGCAATAATAGATAGATAGTAAATAAAAAAATCCTGTAAAAAATTTAGTGAAATGGACGTAAAGCCTTTACTTTATATAGAAATTCCCCATCCAAAAACCCAAGAAGTTCTCGACTGGTTACAAAAATCTTGGCAACCAAGCATCGGTAAAAAAACTCTTACCCAAGATGGACTAAAGATTGAACTGGGCGAAAATAGCGAACTATCTATTTTCCTTTGGTCATTGCAACGGACAACCTATCTAAAAATATACCGTTGGGGCAAAAAACTATCAAGTAAAGAAAACAAAATAAAAAAAGAATTAAAAAAAGCGATTTATCAAAAATTCCCTCAAAATTATCCCCAATTACCAGACATTGATTTAACGAATCAATCCATTTTTGAAGCCCTCAAACCCCATTATCCTGAAACTGTTAAATATTTTCAGAAAATGCCCCAAGGGGAATATGATCTCAATAGAGTTTATTGGTGGGAAAAAAAATGGCGAGAAAGTGTAGAAAATAATGCTGAAAATTCTAGTAATTATCAAGTTAAACCTGTACTATTTAAAGATCAAAGTAAGGGAAAAGCTGATTATGATCTCATCTACGTAGGAGGTGCTTTAGGAGCAATTCATGCGGCTTTAATGGCAAAAATAGGCTATAACGTCTTGGTAATTGAGCGTTTAAAATTTGGTAGAATGAACCGAGAATGGAATATTTCTAGGGATGAATTTCAGGTACTCATCGACCTAGGATTATTTACCAAAAAAGAATTTGAACACTGTATTGCTGCCGAATATAAAGACGGTTTTAGTAAGTTTTTTGACGCTAATAACCCTGAGAAATTAAAGGCTAATGTTTTACACACTCCCACCGTTTTAAATATTGCCCTTGATACTAATAAATTATTAGAAGTATGTCAGAAAAAATTAATTAAATATGGTGCTGATATATGGGATGAAACAGATTTTGAAAAAGCTACCGTCGGCAAAGACATCGTCACCGTTAAAGGAACCCATTTAGTGACAGAAGAAGAAAGGGAAGCCACAGGAAGACTGTTAATAGATGCCATGGGTACTGCTTCCCCCATTGCTTGGCAAATGGCAGGTAAAAGAACATTTGATAGTGTCTGTCCTACGGTGGGAGCTATTTTAGAGGGTTTTGATCCCGAAGTGTGGGATAAAACTTACGGGGATGTTTTATTTTCCCATGGAGATATTTCCCGAGGTCGTCAGTTAATTTGGGAGTTGTTTCCTGCCGAGGGAGATGAGTTGACTATTTATCTATTCCATTATCACCAAGTGCATCCTGATAACCCTGGCTCGTTGTTAGAAATGTATGAGGATTTCTTTAATATTCTTCCTGAATATCGCCGTTGTGATATGGATAAACTGGTGTGGAAAAAGCCTACTTTTGGTTATATTCCTGGACGTTTTACCGTGGGGGAAAATGACCGTGAAATCGCTACGGATAGGGTAATGGCGATCGGTGATGCGGCTTCTTTACAGTCTCCTTTGGTATTTACCGGTTTTGGCTCTTTGGTGCGTAATTTGGGTCGTTTAACCAATCTCCTAGATAAAGCATTAAAAAATGATCTTTTGGATGGGGAATCATTAAACCGCATTAAAGCCTATCAAAGTAATATTGCCGTAACATGGCTATTCTCTAAAGGGATGATGGTGCCTACCCACAAAACTTTACCCCCAGAAAGAGTTAATTCCATGTTAAATACCTTTTTTGGTTTATTGGCCGATGAACCTGATACCGCAGAAGTTTTTATTAAAGATCGCACAGATTGGTTTACTTTTAACCGATTAGCGCTTAAGGCGGCTCGTAAAAATCCAGCCTTATTGTTGTGGATATGGGAAATGGCTGGAACTAGAGATATATTTCGCTGGATGGGTTCTTATGCTAAGTTTACCTTTGATGCTCTCAAGAATCTGCTTTTTAGTCGTTGGTTTAATCCTTGGTTGGAAAATCAGAGTAAGTGGTTAAAAAAAAGTAATCCTAAGTTATGGTTTAAACTACTTACTTTCGGCTCTCGTTTTGTGTCCCAAAAGTAAGTTTAATCAACAGAGTAAATTGGGCAAGGGGTTTAAACCCCTTGTTTTAAAAATAGCTACTAAGCAGTTACTAACTCTTTTTCAGGGCGTTTGCTGTTACGGATACCTTCTATCGCCTCTGCGTAGTTAGGGGCTTTAAATACGGCAGATCCAGCAACGATCGCATTTGCACCAGCTTCTAAAACTTGCCAAGTGTTATTGGGTTTTAAACCACCATCAACCTCAATCCAAGGATCTAAACCTCTTTCATCACACATTTGACGAAGGGCTTTGATTTTGGGAACAACACCAGGAATGAAACTTTGACCACCAAAACCGGGGTTAACACTCATGATGAGAACTAAATCACATACATCGATGACATATTCGATTAACTCAAGGGGAGTGGAGGGGTTTAACACAACTCCAGATTTTTTACCCAATTCACGGATTTGGCAGAGGGTACGGTGTAAATGGGGAGAAGCATTATGCTCTGCATGGACAGAAATAATATCAGCCCCTGCTTTAGCGAAATCAGCCACATACTTCTCAGGTTCAACGATCATTAAATGAACGTCTAAGGGTTTTTTTGTATGGGGGCGAATGGCATCAACAATTAAAGGACCAATGGTGATATTAGGTACGAAACGACCATCCATTACATCTACATGAATCCAATCTGCTCCTGCTTCGTCCACGGCTCTGATTTCTTCTCCTAGGCGACCGAAATCGGCGGACAAAATGGAAGGGGAAATAACTATATCTTTTTTACTCATAAGTAGTTTATTTTAAATTTGCTTGGACTTGTGTAGATTGTAACAAAATATTGCCATTTTCTTTATTTTTAAGTTCATTAGGATATTGATTTATCTATAACTTTTCTACCGGGGGATATTCAAGGGAAACTTTACCTAAATAACCTTTGCGGAAATCTTGTAAAATTTGACGTGCTACCCTTTCTTGATCATTTTTATACTTAATTTCTGCTAACTTAATAATAAATTCCTCACCCGTCAAATCTAAGGCATCTAAACCATAACGCTCCTTTAAAACATTTTCGGTACCAAGATTTACTAATAAATCGACAAATTGTTGGGCTACTTCTTGATTATTGTAAGCAGCCTCCCCAATATCTTCGCAAATAGCCAATTTTAGAGCATCTTCTTGATTTTCTAGTTTAAGCGGAATAATTCCAGGGGCATCTAACAATTCTATATCCTTAGAAATTCTTACCCATTGCAACTGTCTCGTAACCCCTGCTTTTCTGGCACTAGCGACAATTTTACGATTAAGAAGACGATTGATAAGCGCAGACTTACCAACATTAGGAAAACCAATCACCACTGCGCGCACAGGACGGGGTAGCATTCCCCTACTTTTACGCCTTTCATTTACCGTTGAGCTACAACTTTGAGAAGCCTTGTTAATAGCTTTTACTCCTTTCCCATCTTTAGCATTAGTGAAAAAAGGAGTTTCTCCCGTGGCTTTGAACCAATCTTGCCACTCTTGTTTTAGAGCGTTACTAATCATATCTTCTCGATTCAAGATCAAAATACGAGGTTTTTCGCCAATCCATTCTGCTACTTGGGGGTGATGGGACGCGAGGGGAATACGGGCATCTCGTACTTCTAGCACAACGTCAACTCGTTTTAATTGTTCTTTGAGTTGTCTTTCTGCTTTGCTGATGTGTCCAGGATACCATTGAATTAGTGCCATAACAAATAGTTTTGTTAACTGAAGTTGTTGTCTAGCTGCGATTGATTATTATTAAATGAAGTGATTATATTGTTATTTTATAAACTTAAGAGCTTTTAAATCTTTACAGATAAACAATTATAGCTTATGTGACTATATAATAATTTTTTTGCCAATACTTAATAAGTTTTTAGCGGTAATATTTTGCACCAATGACTTTTAAGAGCTGAAAAATACGGAAAGGGTGGGATTTGAACCCACGGACTGTTGCCAGTCACTCGATTTCAAGTCGAGCGCGATCGACCACTCTGCCACCTTTCCTGACAATAAGCACCTTACATTATAGCGTAATTATTTTTATGCTGCTGGAAAAATTCGAGCGCATTCAGGGGAAATATTCAATTTAACTTTTGTACCCACGGGCAACTGGGTAGAGGCATTAGTTCGGGCATGGACTCTTTTGCCAGAGGGAGTTTGTAAGCAGTAGCGATATTCTCTACCCAAAAATTCCCTTTCTTGTACTATGGTGGGGCTTTTATCATCGGGCGATAAGATAACATCTTCTTGGCGAAACATCAATTCTCCGATGTCGTAGGTGCTTGTTATATCTAACTCTAGTTCTCCTAATTCTGTACTCCAGATATTATCTTTTCCTCTTTTAGCCTCTACAAAATTGGCTTGAGTAACAAATTCGGCGACAAATCTTGACTGGGGTTTAACATAAAGGTTTTCTGGGGTGTCTAGTTGTTCTAAGTTACCGTTATGCATTACACCGATGGTATCAGCGATCGCCATTGCTTCTTCTTGATCATGGGTGACAAAAATAGCAGCAGTATTGGTACTCTTGAGAATCGTTCTGATTTCATGGCGTAACCTTTCTCTTACTTGCACATCAAGATTACTCAACGGCTCATCTAAAAGGATTAATTCGGGTTCAGGGGCGATCGCCCGTGCCAGAGCAATGCGCTGTTGTTGCCCCCCAGATAGTTGATGAGGATAACGTTTTTCTAGCCCTCCCAAACCGACTAAATTCAAAATTTCCGCAACCCTTTGTTTAATATCTACACGGCTAAAACGAGGCTTTTTACTTTTTAAGCCAAAAGCAATATTATCAGCCACCGTGAGATGGGGAAAAAGAGCATAATCTTGGAAGACCATACCAGTCTGCCGTTTTTCTGGAACTACCCAAAAACCATCACCACTGACAACCTCTCCAGCTAAATCAATCTGACCATCATTCGGCTTTTCAAAACCCGCAATCATTCTCAATAAAGTGGTTTTACCACAACCAGAAGGCCCCAACAATCCTAACAATTCGCCCTTGCGTAACTCAAAACTCACTTGATTAACCGCAGGGGCTTGGTTTTGATTAAACTGTTTGCTGACTTCACTGACTCGAAGAATGACTGACTCGGACATGATCTTATTAATAAAAACTTTAACTAAACTGTGAGGACTTAGATAAGAATACTTCTCAACAGTTATCAATATAACTTAAATGTATCATTTATTGCTAAATTTTCTAATGTATTTTGATTAAGCAACCGACGTGAAGCCCTGAAATGATCGAAAATACATGATGCAAAACTCATTGATCAATATTTACAAAAATGTGGCCTTGAGAAGTAGTATCTACATTAAAGCTGTTCAAAAAGCTATTAATGAGTTACAACGACTCAAGGCCGAATAACATTAGTTTATTATTAAACGAAATTATAAAGAAGAGCCAACACCAGCATAAGCACCATAGAAAAATAGTGCCAATACGGCTAAAGCGCCCATTCCAGCGACGGTGCCAACAATCCATAAAGGAATTCTTGCGTCTCCCATAATCCGAGCCTCCTAAAAAATAAAGTAATTGATATTAGTTGAAAAAGTAACTAGAAAATAGAACGCCAAGGGTGGCAATCATCAACAAACCTAAGAATAAAGAAGTACGGTTTAATTCGACTCTTTGTTTATTGGGGTTTTGATTTCTTTCCATGGATAACTCCTATCTTTGAATAAACTGCATAGCGGTAATAGCACCCACAAAGAAGACAGAAGGCACACCAAGGGTATGTACTGCCAACCATCTAACAGTGAAAATGGGGTAAGATACGGGCTGATTAGGGTTGTTGCTGCTAGTCATAATTATTTTTTATCTTGTAAATATTAACTACTTGTTAAACTGTTCAATCTGTTGGTTTGCACCGTAACGATCATCTACGATGGGTAATTCCTCACGGGTTTGAGTAAAATATTCATCAGGGCGAGGGGTGCCAAATGCGTCATAAGCTAACCCGGTGCTGACAAATAACCAACCAGCGATGAATAGCATGGGGATGGTAATACTATGGATTACCCAGTAGCGCACGCTGGTTACAATATCAGAAAATGGACGTTCTCCAGTATCTCCTGCCATAGGAAATTGTTTCCTCCTAAAATAATTTTTTAGTTAAATGTATTTATCTAATTTACTATATCCAAGTACCTTTGCTCAGAATAACTCTTGCAAATAAAACAATGATTTTCTTGTTTATTTTCTGCTGAGTTTATATTTGAACTCTTTTGACTCGATGATTAAGTACTGTTAAGTAAATTATATCATAATCCTAAGAAAAAGATTTTATCATTAAAATTATGTTTCTACAGTTGTTAGTCTCTATGGTCTTTTGTTTTATCTGGATTTTGTCCTTGGCGTAACAATTCTTTATATATTACAGTGTTAAAAAAGTTAAACTTTTTTTCTCATAATTTACATAGTTCTAGTATTTTTTCAATCTATCTAAAACAGTTTATGGCACTAGCAGAAACCATTGTCCAAGTTAGAATAACTAATCAATCATGGCAAAGTGGGAAAATATTCGGAGAAATAGAAGCAGGTAGCTATCAATGGCAGTTTGAATGGCAGTTTTTGCAGGGTAAGCTATCGGTTAAGCCTACCCTTGGACGTAGTTTGATTCAAGAGCCTTTAGCTCGTTTTCTTGAACACTGTGATTATCAGTTGGAGGTAGGGGGCGATTATCATTTTGCGGTTAGGGCAAAACTTTGATAATTGATAATTAACGATGGATAGTTATAGTAATTTAATTTATTATTTTGGCAAGAAATACTATTCAGGAATATCAAATAATACTTTGTTCATATAGGTTTCTGCCCAATCAATTCCAAATGCTTTTTCGAGGATTTTACGGGTTTTATCGTTCTTTTGTTGCTGTTGGCAGTAATGTTTTTGCCCTTGTAAATAGGTTGATTTTTCTGTGTCGCTAACTGCATTAGAGGCGATCGCAATTTGACAATGGATAGTTAAAAAGTTGATAACTCTATGTAAAAATTTTTGTTCTTCTTGGGCATCGGAGGGGCGAATGAAAAGACAGTAGGGGGAAAAAATGTCTCCCCATGGGGGTAATTCTCGAACATCTTGGAAGTTGGGATTTTCCAGATTTGATAGTTTTTCTTGGTATGAAGGAGAGAGAGTTTTATCGGCACTGGTGGGGGATAAATCAACAATGGCGGCGCTGATGCCTCTTTTACCAGCCACGATGTCACAACCAAACATGGGGAGGGGGTATTCTGATTTGGGAAACATTACACAATGGAGGATGTCAAGGTTTTCTCCTACTTTTGCCAACTCAAGGTGCATTTTGCGAAATTCTCGGCTCTGAAAACAGCAGTTTTGAATGGTTAGTCTTTCTCCTTCTAGTTTTCCTTCTACATAGCCTAATTCTTCTGGTAGTTGGAAGGGGGATAATTCTAAGTGCGATCGCCATGTATCCACAATGCCATCACCTAGTTGATTAATAAGAGGGTGTAACCTTTGTTTAAGGTCAGATTTAAAAACTTGAGTCATCTTAAATTTGTACTTTTATAATAGTTTTTCGTTATCATGCAGTTATCAGTGTACAAAAAAACTGATCTCCCAACCTTTTCGTTATGTAACAATAGGAGAATTAATCTATGTTTGGCTTAGGCATTCCCGAATTAGTGGTCATTTTGGTAGTGGCAATCTTAATCTTTGGGCCGAAAAAACTACCAGAATTGGGCAATGCTTTAGGTAAAAGTTTGCGCGGATTTAAAGAAGAAATTAGCAACAAACCAGATGATGACGATAGCGGTGATAAAGACTATTAACCATGGATAAAGATACCCGTTTCGCTTTTTTAGTCATCGGTTTACCCTTTTTGGGGCTGATTTATTGTTTCCTCATTTTAGGGGTGATGATGACATCTAATGTTGCCCAAGATAATCCCGTCACTACGGGGATTATTTTCGGTGTAATTCCCCTCGGCACTGCTATGTTTATTTGGATTAGGGCTTCAGCTAAGGCTTATAAAAAGAAAAAATAATTGTGATAGAAGGAGGGAAAATTTTAGCAATTTTCCGCCCCTCATTAGATCATAATAAGCCAACAAAATGTAAAGGACCATGACCACTCATTAATTCAAATAATAATGCCACAAAGCCTAACATGGCTAAACGTCCATTCCACACTTCCGCTGCGGTAGTTAAACCCCATTCCCATTTTTCTTGGGGATACATTTTCATATTTTTCTTGGGATGAGTAACTTGGTCAAACCGAAGGGGATTTTTATCCAAAGCCTCGGTGGTTAGGTTATAAAGAGCATCAATGAATTCAGGGTGAGTGTTGGGCGCTGGTACTCTTTTAAAGTTGCTGATTCCTGCCTCTTCGGCGATTTCCCGATATTCGAGATCGATTTCTTGCAATGTCTCGATATGCTCAGAGACAAAGCTAATGGGTACCACCAATAAATCTTTTATTTTTTGTTCGCCTAACAGGATTAAAGCATCTTCGGTGTAGGGCTTTAGCCATTCCACAGGGCCCACCTTACTTTGATAAGCTAAGGTATAGGGGTTTTGGGTGTTAAGATTTTTCATTATTAACTCTGTACACCGCTCAATCTCTTCCTGATAAGGATCTCCTGCTTCGGTTACATAGCTTTTTGGCACACCATGGGCGCTGAAGAAGATATGGACTTGATCCTGATTTTCAAATTGTTCTAGTTCCTGTCTGATTAAGTCAGTCATGGAGGCTAGATAGTTTTGGTGATCATACCATGAGGGTACTAGGGTATATTCAATGTTTTGTAGTTCGGGGTCTTTTGCCCACATTTCTTCTAATACCCGAAAACTAGAACCGCTAGTACTGATGGAAAAATGGGGATAGAGGGGCAAGATAACTAATTTTTGCACATTATCGGCTTTTATCTGGGCGATCGCCTCTTCGGTGAAAGGATGCCAATATCGCATACCCACATACACTTTAATGTCGCCCTCATGCTCTTTTAATCTACTTTGCAAAGCCTCGGCCTGAGCTTCTGTGATTTGCAACAATGGTGAGCCTCCCCCAATTTCCTTGTAATTTTCCTCAGATTTTTTACTTCTAAGGGTGGAGATTAACCACGCAAGGGGTTTTTGTAATAAGGGGGAAGGTAGGCGGATAATTTCAGGGTCAGAAAATAAGTTATAGAGGAAAGGGCGTACATCCTCTAATTTTTCTGGTCCACCTAAATTTAACAATAATACTCCTGTCCGAGCCATAATATTAATATTGATTTTTTTTAAGTTTCTTTACTAAGTGTAACAATATCTTATTGTTGCTTTTAATTTGTGAATGAAATGATACTTATTTTGTCTTAATTTTAGGAATTATTATGATAATGATAACTTTTTTTGACAAAAAACTTCATAGAAGTTAATTCATAATTTAATTTAGTAATCACCGACACTTTACACAGCAACAGGTATTGATAAATAAATAGGTGATGCTTAATATATAATTATTAGCAATAAAGTATTGGTTCCCTTAATTTTATTACCCCACGGGGTAAGTAGGTAACTTATCAAAAAAAGCAATATAGATTAATCGTCCATATCAATGGATAGACGGTAAATTTCACGGCGAGACAGGTTTGTTAGTTTTGCTAATTGCTGACTCGCTTCGCTTTTGCTCATGCCCTCTTGTACTAATGCACTCAATCTTTTTTTAATCTCTTCATGGGATAATTGTTCCCATTGTTGATCACTATTTCCCGCCACAATAATAGTATATTCCCCCCTCGGTTCTTTTTCTTGGTAAAGGGCGATCGCACCTTCCACCGTACCCCGCCAAAAATCCTCATGTAGCTTAGTCAACTCCCGTGCAAGGGTAATCTGTCGAGAAGCACCAAACACCCTTAAAAAATCCCCTAAAGTCTTCCTGAGACGATGGGGAGACTCATAAAAAATTATCGTACGTCTTTCGTCCTTCAATTCAGACAACAAAGCATCCCGCAACTTTTTCTTAGTGGCTAAAAAACCCTCAAAAACAAATCTTTCCGTTGATAAACCAGAAGCAATCAAACCATTTATAGCTGCATTAGCCCCTGGAATCGGTATCACCTGTATATTTCCTTCAACACAAGCCCTAACTAAATTGTATCCTGGATCAGAAATGGCAGGAGTCCCCGCATCCGTCACCAAAGCAATATTTTCCCCTTCTCTCAATCGAGGAATAAACTCAGCAATTCTACTCTGATAATTATGGAGATGATAACTAACCATAGGAGTTTTCACCTGAAAATGATGTAACAACTTACCCGTATGGCGAGTATCCTCCGCCCCAATCAAATCAGCCAATTCCAAAACCTTTAACCCCCGAAAAGTCATATCCTCAAGATTGCCGATGGGAGTTGCCACTAGATAAAGTATGCCTGTCAATGTAAAATCCTAGAAGTAACACGAAAAATCTTATGAACCAGTTTACCATTAACCTCAACCAAGGCTCCGTCTCCTTTAACTTTAGCCAAGATGCCGCCCAAAAACTCAGACAAGAAATCAATTTATTAATACAAAGTTTAAAAGATAACCCCCAAGCAGGTGCAAAACCTAGTGCTAAAAAAGCCATGGAATATCAACACACAGGAGAGGTATTTTTAGAAGTTTTTTGCAACCCTAATATTTATCCTAGTCCTTTCGCTGCCAAAGTTTTAATTACCATCAGAGATGAGCGTTTAAGGGTAACATCTGAAGCTGAATTAACCCGTTTAATCGAAGACTTAGAACAATATTTACAATAGTAATCAAAAAGTGGTTTAGTGCTGGAATTTTTTAGATAAAGGAGGTAGCATGATGCTAATTTTGTCAAGTTTTTAAAGTGAAATATAAGTACTTTAATAAAGTTATTTTCTCCTCCAGATAAACCAACTTTCTAACAAACTAAATTTGCGAGAATATTTTTTCTTAGCAAACATTATCTCTAATTCATTAATAATACTTCGGACAAAATCATCACTAATAGCTATAGTGAATAAATACTTAATATTATTATTTGTCTTTATCATCACTCCGATAATATTCATTAATAATTCTCTCTTATATCCCCAACAATGACATCCTAAAATCTCATTTGTTTTGCTAACTATTAGCTTAATATAAAAGTGTTTTTGTTCTAAATCAAAAGGAGATAGAAAAGTATCTTTAATAACAAAACTGTCCCAACTATCTCCATACAAACTTTTAACTTGAGATTCACTATAACCAATCCGAGAGACTCCAGAAATTATATTAATGTCATAGGGAATTTCATCATAGTTAATTTTATTAAAATTCAAAAACAAAATATTATTAATAGCAACCCTTATCTCTTCTTTTGCGATATTTAAATGATTATATCCCCCTAACAAACCTCCCACACAATATATAAGACTATGATATGTTTGCAACTTCTTATTAACAAGAAGATTAGTCTCATTAAAGTTAAATATAGACTGTTTTTGTTCTTCTAAACCATCAAAATTAAAACTAACTTGTCTTTTTAAAAAACCATCACTAATAATAATTTGCTCATATTCAATAGCTTTATCTCCTGCCTGAATCCATTTACTATTATCAATAGATTTCACCTGAGTAACTTGATAATTAGTTAATACATTAATGCCCATACTTTCCAATTGACATTGAATCAAAAAAGCAATATCGGCATCCTCCCAAGGCAAAATATGCCCCTGTGTGGTTAACAAAGTTACCTTTTTTTGATGACGAATCAATAAACTACTAATGTTAATCGCCATCTCATCATCACCTATCACCACCAAATTATTGGGTAATGAATCTATATCCCATGATGTAAAAACGTCATAACCAGTTAAATAATTAATATCCTCAATACCAACCCAATCAGGATGCTGATAATTATATAAAGGAGTGGTAATGATATAACCATTAGCCATTAAAATATCGTTTTTAGTTTTAATAGCTGTTTTATTACCCTCTAAAGTAAATTGAAAATCAGAAAAAATAACATCAACTTCCAAACTGTCTAATTCAGGTAATAATACATCTTCAATTAATCTCTTTTTTTCCTCCAAAATATCTTCCCGATTATGAAAACTATTAGGAGATAAAAGTTCAGTTTGCAACTGTTGAAATAAATATTTTTTACCTTCTTCCGCTCCAAAATTAACATCAATAATCAAGGCAACCCTGGCCCCAAAATTAGCGGCATATTTAGCTCCCCAAATGGCTTCTAAACTGCCACCAAGAATAATTAAATCATAGGTTAACTTCATGGGAAATAATACTAAACCTGAGTTAGTAAAGAGTCAACCATCGTTAAAGCCCTTTCACCATAGGCTTGATAACGTTCTCGTTTATTTTTGATCTTTGTCTCGAAAGTGGGCAAAATCCCGAAGTTAGGGGGCATGGGTTGAAAATGCTTGGCATCAGCCGAGCTAATAAAATCAAATAATGCTCCCATCATAGTAACAGGGGATAAGACCAATGGCTCTTGATTTTTATATACCCTAGCGGCGTTTGTCCCCGCTAACCAACCCCCTGCAGAGGCTGCGGTATAGCCTTCTGTGCCTATTAGTTGCCCTGCGGCCAAAAGGTTAGGATTTGTTTTAAATTGTAGGGTAGCATGGAGCAGTTGAGGGGCATTGAGAAAGGTGTTTTTGTGCATTACTCCCATTCTCACAAATTCGGCATTTTCTAAACCTGGGATAAGACGAAATACTCTTTTTTGTTCACCCCAACGAAGGTTAGTCTGAAAACCGACCATATTCCAAAGTTGCCCGGCTTTGTCTTCTTGTCTGAGTTGTACCACGGCATAGGGACGTTTATCTTTGTTTTCCCGAAAGTCGCCAAGACGAGCATCAAATAAGCCAATGGGTTTGAGGGGGCCATATCTCATGGTTTCTTCTCCCCTTTGAGCTAATTCTTCGATGGGTAAACAACCTTCAAAAAAGTTAGAGGTTTCTCTGTCAAAGTCTTTTAATTCTGCTTGTTCGGCTTTTGATAATTCTTGCCAAAAATTAATATACTGCTCTTTATTCATGGGGCAGTTGAGATAGGCAGCTTCTCCTTTGTCGTAACGGGAGGCAAAAAAGGCGATATCTTGGTTGATGGATTCACCGACAATGATAGGGCTAGCGGCATCAAAAAAGCTCATATATTCCATACCTGTTAAGCCTTGCAATTCGGTGGCTAAACTTTCGGTGGTGAGAGGTCCTGTGGCTAAAACGACGATGGTATCGGGGGGAATTGATTTGATTTCTTCCCTTTTAAGGGTGATTAGGGGGTGATTATCTAGGGTTTGGGTTAAATCTTGACTAAATACCCCTCTATCCACTGCTAATGCCCCTCCTGCGGGGACTTTGTGTTTGTCGGCAGTTTGAATAATTATGGAGTTGAGACGGCGTAATTCTTCGTGAAGTAATCCTGCGGCTCTATCGGTGGCATCGGCTCCAAAGGAGTTGCTACATACTAATTCGGCTAGGTGTTCGCTATGGTGCGCTGGGCTATGTCTGACAGGGCGCATTTCGTAGAGTGTGACGGGAATCCCTGCTTGGGCTATTTGCCATGTGGCTTCTGTTCCTGCTAAACCACCACCAATTACGATAATACCTTTTTGGCTCATTATGCTTGTTGTAACCTTGTCTGTAGAGTTTGTTTGTTTCTATTTTACTTGTTTTAGCAAGTATTTGATTGTTTTGAGGAGTTGCATTCTGTCTTTGATAAATTCTTCTTTGACGATGTAGGCATCTCCTCCTTGTTTTTGGGCCCAGTGAATGTCAAAGTCTTGGTTTTTTGTGGAGCAAAAGATGACGGGAACTTTTTTGGTGCTAGGATTTTCTTTGATCCATCTACAAAGTTCATAGCCATTCATTTCGGGCATGACTACGTCGGTGATAACAAGGTTAAATTTTTCGGCTTTTAATACTTCGATCGCCTCTACCCCGTTAGTTGCTTCTGCTACCTGAATATTAAATTGTTTGAGTGTATCACAAATCACCTCTCGGGGAGCATGACTGTCATCAACTACTAAGATTTTAATCATGATTTGATCGATGATAAATAGTTAAGAAGAGTAGATCAATTAAAGAATCTGAGCCTTACGGTTCATTATACCTAAAAATGGTTAAATATTTCGTCAACATCTAATAAGACTTCGGAATCTGGGTTATCATTGTCTATCAAAATTACTCTTTTTTCGTCGGTAATTTCACCTATTATCTTTATTTTGCCGTGAGCTTCCTTTACTAAGTGCTGAGCCATTTTTGGACATAAACATAAGACCAATTCAAAATCTTCTCCCCCAAATAATGTCCATTTGAAAGCTGTTTTACTGTCAGTAATTTTGAGGATTTCTGGGGCAATGGGAATTTTGTCTAAGTATATTTTCGCACCTTTGTTACTTTGTTGACAAATTTGCATGATGGCATCGGCTAATCCATCGCTACTATCCATCCCCGTGATACCTGTATATTGATGGATTTGGGGTAATAAATCGAGACGAGGTTGTGGTTTTTGGTGGGCAAGAATTAATTTTTCTTTGCTCTGTTCGTCCAAATTTCGATATTTTTCAGGGGATAAAAGGATTTCTAGCCCTCCCCGTGATAACCCATGGATGCCTGTAATAACGATGACATCTCCTGTTTTAGCGGTATTTCTAAAAATTTTTTGGTTTGGTTTTACCTCTCCTAGGGCCGTAATGGCGATCGCCCTTACCTTACCCCTTGTCAAATCACCCCCCACAATGGTTGTGTCGAACTGGGTTAAACAATCCCTCATGCCCTGATAAAGGGACTCTACCCAATGCCAAGGAGTATTAGGAGAAAGAGAAAGAGCAACCGTAATCCCCAAAGGATAAGCCCCCATGGCAGCTAAATCAGACAAATTCGCCGCTACACTGCGCCAACCTACCATATAAGGGGGTGTAGTGCGATCGCTAAAATGCACATCTTCCACCAACATATCGCTAGTTACCACCAACTGCTTTCCCTCAGACA
The DNA here is from genome assembly GCF_001747005.2 of Cyanobacterium sp. IPPAS B-1200. NCBI lineage: Bacteria > Bacillati > Cyanobacteriota > Cyanophyceae > Chroococcales > Geminocystaceae > Cyanobacterium > Cyanobacterium sp. IPPAS B-1200. The sequence continues at coordinate 2,164,240 of NZ_CP182899.1, read as the reverse complement.
CATCCAAAACCGCTCCATCATCCCCCACCAAACTAGGATGACAATAGTTTTTTAACCGTCTTAATAACTCATGTTCCCCCAAATCTTTTATTAACTCCATCCCCAAAAATTTCTATAATAGAACTAGAAAACCCTTATTAATTGTCAGTTGACAAAGATCAATTGTCAATCCACGACCTATGACAGAAGGCTTAATCCATTCCCTCGAAAGTTGTGGCACCGTTGATGGCCCGGGTATCCGATTCGTTATATTTACCCAAGGTTGCCCCCTGCGTTGCTTATACTGCCACAACCCCGACTGCCGACATATTGAAGAAGGTAAAAAAGTAACCACCGAAGAATTAATCGAAGAAATCAAAAAATATCGCTCCTACTTTCAATACTCTGGCGGAGGCGTAACCGTGACAGGAGGAGAGCCACTAATGCAACCAGAATTTGTAAAGTCAATCTTTGAAAGTTGCCATAAACTCGGCATTCACACCACCCTAGACACCTCTGGTTATGTCACCCTCAATGCAGCTAAACCCGTTCTTGAACACACCGATCTAGTATTATTAGATATAAAATCTTTTAACCCCGACATTTATCGCACCGTAACCAGTGTATCCCTAGAACCTACCCTAAATTTTGCTCGATATTTAGCCGAAATTAAAAAACCCACTTGGATTAGATTTGTACTGGTTCCAGGATTAACAGATGTAGAAGATAATGTTTTAGGATTAGCCAAGTTTGTATCCCAACTAGATAATGTAGAGAAAGTTGAGATACTGCCCTTCCATAAAATGGGAGAATATAAATGGGAACAACTAGGCTTTGACTATAAACTAAAAAATACCGAACCTCCAAGTCAAGAGCTAATGGAGAAAGTTATAAAAATCTTTCAAAGTTATGACTTAGTAGTTCAGTAGTAATTTATTTTGCATATAAAAAAACTCCGAAGGAAGTAAAAATTACTTCCCAAAAAAGCAGTTAATTACTTAAATTTAGATGTAGCTTCTTCAAAGGCAGTGCCTAATTCTTCCCATGCCCCTTGAAAGCCCTTCACAACGCTTTCCCAAGCATCATCACTAGAGGCTTTTAATTTTTGCAAATTAGCCTCCATATCCGCTTTTTTACCTTCTAAATATTTTATTTTGCTCTGTAAATCAGCCTGAGCATCTTCCCCTACTTTATCGGCTTCTGCCTTCAGAGAATCAATTTTGGCTCCCCACTCTTTAAGGGTGTTTTCCATTTGTCCTTGTTTAACTTCTCTATTTTCCATAATTGTGAATTACTCCAAAAATATGTTTCATTTTCATCATAGATAAAACATATTTTTTTTGCCATCGTATAAAATTACGGTAATCCGCATTAATGTACTTTCTTTTGTCACTTTATGGAAAGAATAAATATTACAAAAAAATGATTTATCTACGGTTAAAATTGAGCTTATAATGTTGCATATAATATATAGAATGGCATAATCATAACATTAAATTAGGTTTAACATTTAAGTAAAACCATATTATGTATAGAATCACCCTTGCTTGGCAGGAAAATAGGCAAATTCGCAGTCGAACTATCGCTGATGATGATTACACCCTCTATCCTCAAAAGATCATTATTGGTAGAGGAGATGAAAAACAATGTGATATAACTTTAAAACACTCCGATCCTATGATCATTCGGACAGTTTCCCAAGCTCACCTAGAAATTTTTTATGACCAAGGAAAAAATAAATTTCTAGCCAAAAACTTAACTCAAAATCGTCAAACACCAAAAAAACCTAATCCCCTCATAATTGACAGGAAAAAAGTTATTAGTGACACTGTAGAAATAAATGAAAATACTGTCATAAAATTAGGCAAAATTACCATGGTGGTCAGAAATATAAAACTACCTGATCATTGCGGAGAATACATAATAAAATGTTCAGGCCCCAAAGAACATATCCTCAGTAAAGAACATGAAGGTTTAAATTGCCCCTATTGTGGCTATGTCGTTTTTACAGGAACAACCCTTAAATAAAAAATAACAGACCTAAAAGCCATGGAAATTCAACTAATTACTCAAAATGCCGTCACCGAAGAACAAGAAGAAGAAACATTTTCCCTTCCTATTGTATTCGGTAGGGATGGTAGTCAATTACCAACTACAATCGACAATCAAGAATCTAGTTCTATTGTACTACTAGACTCCCAAAACCTCATTTCTCGTTTCCATGCCATCATCAAAGAATCTGAAAATCAAGTCATCTTAGAAGATAAAAGCAGTAATGGCACTTTTATTAATAACCAAAGGGTTTATCAGGAATCAACAACAGTCCATAATGGAGATGTTATCACCATTGGTAACTATAGCATTACCATTGCTTGGGGAATGCCCCCCACTGTCATAACTTCTAGTCCATCTACTATTTTAAGCTCTCCCCCCGAAATTTATTCCCCCACAAACAAAGATTATCGAGCCTCAACCATTATCTTTGACCCTGAAACTGATTTAGTTCAACCTCAAGGAAATATTACCCCCACTCCTACCCCTGTTATTTCTAGTAATTCTTTCCCTCCTGCCGACATTTTTGCTGAGGAAAAAATATCTGTTTCTGCCCTTCAAAAAACCAATTTACCCATCAAGGAAACCACTTATCTTTCTATTGGTGGGGGATTAGGTAGCTTCGTATATACTGACCATCTTCGCATAGCAGGAGTACCGACGGAAAATATAGCCGTGGTGGGTTTAAACCCTATTCCCTATGGCAGGTATGAAAGACTATTGCGTAATTGCCAGATATTCCGTTACAAAAGAATTAGATCAGGTTCTGACTCTTGCCCTGATAATTTGTGGGGGTGGCCGGGTTATGCCCTAAGAGAAGCATGGAAAGAATTATTTTTAGGACATATTAATGAAGCCTTTACCTGCCTATGGCAAGTTTTTGCTGAGCCTGTGTTTGCTGATACTTATACTCCTATTGCTGATAATGTTTTTAATTCTATCGATAGAGAAACAAAGCGTATCGGTTGGGAAAAAATGTTTTACCAAGGTAGTGTGAGGGCAATTCGTAAGACGGAAGATGGACGGTATTGTATTGCTTATTCTGCTAGTAAGCCAGGGCAAACAGATCACCGTTTTGTGATTGCCGATTTTTTACATATTTGTACGGGTTATCCTGCCCTTAAACTTCTTCCTGATTTGCAACGTTATCGGGATGCGACAGGAGATTTAAAATCTGTTGTGCAAGGATATGAGTCCCATGATCATGTTTATGAAAAATTAGAAAGAAAAGGAGGTACGGTCATTATTAGAGGTTCTGGTATTGTTGCTTCACAAATTATGGATCGATTATATCTAGTGCATAAAACAGGTTCTAAACTAAAAATTATCCACATGAATCGAGAACCCCGAAAAGGGTTTCAGTTTGAACAAGCCCAAAGAGAGGTGGAAAATGATTGGGAATTTCAACCTTACAACTGGCCCAAGGCTACTTGGGGGGGTGATATGCGTAAAAAATTAGAAGAGGCTAGTCCTCCTCTACGGCGAGAGTTGCTGCAAAGCTGGGGTGGCACGACTACCAGTAGTCGTAAACCTTGGCGCCGAATTGTTCAACAGGGTTTGCAAGAGGGATGGTATGAAATTAGATATGGTTTGGTGAAGGAGGTGCAATCTGATTCTAATGGGGGGGTGATTAGTACTTTATTGACCAATAAAGGGGAAGACATTGTCCATGCTGATTTTATTATTGATTGTACTGGATTGGTTTCTGATCCACGGCACAATCCTTTATTGGATGATTTAATTACCCATTATGAAATTCCTTTGAATATTCAAGGTAGGCTTCATGTGGAGAATGATTTTGAAATCAAGAAAATGCGCAATGGTAATGGAAAGGTTTATGCCAATGGCATCATAACTCTTGGTGGCCCTTATGCGGCGGTGGATACTTTTTTGGGTTTACAGTATTCTGCCCATCGTATCATCGAAAGTTTGGCGTTGTTGAATGCCCCTGATGTAAATTATATTTCTGGAATTTATTCTTTGGCTCAATGGTTTCGGTGGGCTAATAATCAAAAGCCTTAAAATTTTTTCTTTTTTTAAGTGCGATCGCCCATCACCATAATATTTTAATTATTATTGTACTTAACATGACACCTACACTACTCGGACGTTGGCAAACTAGATTATTCCTTTTAGCTACCATGGGAATCCTTTTTAGTCTTCCTTTTTACTTTGGTTTGGGAGGACATGGGGGAGCGTTAGTTTATTTTTTGGTGGTGCTATATGTGGCCATTTTCGGAATTTTTTGGGATATTCTTTATAACTACTTACAAAGGTTTTTATGGGATCATGATTGGCCCGGGGCTTTACAATTAATTGCGGGGGTTGTGGAAGGAATATTTTTAGTTTTCTTGATTAAGGTGGTGGGTTTACCAGGCATAGATGGTTATAGTTTCGATGTACCTGTGTTTATTGCTCACTATGGCTTAGTTTGGCTCAGTAATTATATTTCCGCTTGGGTATTGATGCGTCTTTTGTTTACTAGCTGGAGATTTCGGGGCGGAGAATGGCTTGGGAAATGGCCTTATAAAAATGGTTAATTGGAGGATAATGCTTCAATTTCGGCGATCGCATTTTGATAACTATTTTCATTACCCTGTTGTTGATACAGTAAAGCAGCACGGTTAAAATCCACCAAGGCATTTTGATTTTCTGCCAATTGACCATAACATAAACCCCGATTATAGTAGGCGTTGGGATACTCACTATCGATTTCAATGGCTTTCGTATAATCAGCAATCGCTTGGGCGCAGGAGTTCAAGTTGTAATAAGAAATCCCTCTGTTATTGTAAGCCAGAATATTATCACCCTTGATTTCAATGGCTTTGGTGTAGTCATCAATGGCTTCTTGATACTGCCCTAAACTATTACGTGCATTTCCTCGGTCATAATAAGCATCAGCATTATCGGGTTGAATACTAAGGACTTTGGTATAGTCACTGATGGCATTTTCATAACTTTCGAGACTATTATAAGAAATACCCCGATTAGCATAGGCCAAAACGTAGTCTGGATTTAGCTCAATGGCTTTGGTATAACTAGCGATCGCATCTTGAAATCGTCCCAAATTATTATAAGCCACCCCTAAATTATTATGAGCCAAAACATAACTAGGATCAGAATCAATTACTTTAATATAATCAGCGATCGCTCGATCAAAATCCTGTAAACTAGCATAAATGATACCTCGATTATTGTAAGCATCTAAATACTCAGGATCAATGGCGATAGTTCTAGTATAATCTGCGATCGCCTCTTGATAGCGTTCCAAATCAGCATAGGTTAAACCACGATTATAATAAGCATCGGTATAATTAGGATTTATTTCAATAGCCCGAGTATATTCTTCTATGGCCTGATCATATTCTTCCCTCTCACGAAGTAAATTACCCTGATTATAATAATTTTCCGCATCCGTCAAATCCACCGACTCATTCTCACTCATTTCGATAACGGCATTTTCCGAGTTTTCCCCCCCTTCCAATGTCGCCGCACTTTCCACACCATTGGTTTCAGTATTAGCAGAATTTAATGAACCAAAACGAAGAAAATTAAAATCCCCCACCCACCATACAACCGTCAATACCACAACTCCGCCCCCAATAATTAGTTTATTGCGATGACGAACTAATCCTCCCCCCGCAACTCCCTTGCTAAAATTGACATTACCTAACTGTCTGGTGGGATCTGCTGATGCTGGTGCAACCTTTTTAGTTATAATTCCCTGAGTAGAAGTCAAGATTTTTTGTACCAAACTGACCTTCTCGGAATTAGTTTGTAGTCTTTGATGGAGATTTTCTAAATTTTGAATAATAGAATCAGTATTATTCGGTCTATCTTGGGGAAATTTTGCCATTAAATGGTCAATAAAATCTAAAAGGGGCTTATCAACATTTTCCGTTTCCTGCCTCCAACTTAAAACATCCTTATAAGGATCATACATAGAAGAAGGATGTTGTCCTGTCAACAAATAAACAAAAGTCCGCCCTAGGGCGAAAAAATCCGATTGCACCACCGACTGCCCATTTTGTTGCTCATTGGGGGTATAGCCAGTGGATACGATACCCGTTAACTGTTGCCCCTGCATTTTTTGATAATAAGTTTGGGTTTCTTCCCTCGCCGTTCCAAAGTCAATGAGTACTAATTCACCGCTATTACGCATCATAATATTAGCGGGTTTTATATCTCGATGAAACCAATTATGTTGATGTATTTTTTGTAAAATTAAAGTAACTTCTTTTAACCACTTTATTGCCTGTTTTTGGGTAATTTTATCATTTTTTTGTACCCATTTTTCCAAATCCATCCCATCTACTTTTTCCATCACCAAACAATATAAATTGTTCTCGTCCCTCGGTTGATACTCGAAAAAATCTTTTGCTTGAGGTATTCCTTTAATATTTTCTTGGGTGAGGGTAAGTAAAACTTCATACTCCCTTTTAAACAATTCCACTGCCTTGGGTTGCTTATTCCATCTTCTTTGTAAAACTTTGAGGATTTTTGGCTCGAATCCCTCAAATATTTCATACACAATACCAAAACCACTATCATCACTGAGTAAACGACTAACTCTATATTTGCCGTGTAAAAGTAATTCCGAGCCACAACTATAACAATAACGGCTAGTGGGATTATTATTATCAGGATGATCAGGTTGACGACAACGGGGATTGATGCAATAACAGGGTTTCATCTTCTTTTTATATGTTTTTTTCAGAAGGGGAAAAAAGGACTGGGGATGTCATTAATTATGATAACAATTGCTTTTCAATCTATTAATTTTTTTGATGAAATATTTTTAATTTTTAACAAATAACCGTAAGTGATGGACTGATTAGGCTATGCTTCTATAAATTTTCAATGTTCTATTGTTTATCGATTGAACAAAATAAAGGTTAAAATAATTTATTAGACATAAAGCTCTTTACATAATCATCCATGGCAACTAAAGAATCAGCAACTGTCAATGTAGAAGAAAATAAAGACTATTGGGAGCAAATTCCTCAACCAGCGGAGATGTCATTTTTTGACCATCTCGAAGAATTAAGGACTCGTCTTTTTATTGGTCTTATTTCTGTGTTGGTAAGTGCGATCGCCTGTTTTGCCTTCGTTCGTCCTATTGTAGGTTGGCTAGAGATTCCCGCCCAAGGAGTCAAATTTTTACAACTAGCCCCGGGAGAATTTTTCTTTGTTTCTTTCCAAGTGGCAGGATATACGGGCATTTTACTAGCTAGTCCCATTATTATTTATCAGATAATTCAATTTGTGGTGCCAGGATTGACCAGAAAAGAGCGCAAACTCCTTGCCCCAGTGGTATTTGGCTCTAGTATCCTCTTTTTTGCAGGACTTGCCTTTGCTTACTATCTCCTTATTCCTGCGGCTCTCAACTTCTTCATCAGCTACGGCGGAGACGTAGTAGAACAATCTTGGTCCATTGATAATTATTTTAAATTTGTCTTATTATTGATGTTCTGTACAGGGATAACCTTTCAAATTCCTGTCATTCAGTTATTGCTAGGGCAGTTAAATCTCGTGTCATCCAAACAAATGCTCTCAGGGTGGCGCATCGTCATATTAGGAGCCGTAATTATAGGGGCGATCGTCACCCCATCCACCGACCCCCTCACCCAATCCCTATTAGGGGGAGCCGTTCTAGCCCTTTATTTTGGTGGCATTGCCGCCGTAAAATTGATTGGAAAATAAACTATTGCGGTATTGTCCGTTAATGGTTTATAATGTTTGTTTGTGACGAAAAAGATAAACTAGCCTCCTAAAGATACTGAAAATTTTTTGTAAAATTTTTAAGTCTGTTAGGGAAACAAAGGCTCTTTACTACACCTTAAAGCAGGTTAGTAAGTTTAAAGAATGTCTGTTCATCATGGAAAGAAGAACGAATTTAATGATAGTTGCTCTGCAGCCTAATTAAATTAACTTTTACCCTGCAGACAGTTACTCATCAGTAAGAAAGAACATCTTTCACTGAAAATAACCCTGTTGTTTAGTAATTTAGAGGGATACATCCCGTGAGCTTAGGCATACTAGGTACAAAACTAGGCATGACCACCATTTTTGACAAGGAAACAGGAGTTGCAATTCCTGTAACCGCAGTCCAAGTAGGTCCATGTCGAGTTACTCAAATCAAAACTAAAGAAAAAGATGGTTATGTAGCACTTCAACTCGGTTATGACGAGTTGCCAGATCGCAAACGTAGCCTAAATACTAAAGAAGCAAAAGAAGTTAATAAATACTTGACCAGTGCCGAAGATGGACACTTAACCAGTAAAGGACTTCCTGCTTTACGTCAACTCAAAGAATACCGTCTTGATGATGTTGCTTCCTACGAACTAGGACAAACCATCGGAGCAGACTTGTTCAATGAAGGAGACTTAGTAGATGTTGGTGGTAAAACCATCGGTAGAGGTTTTTCCGGTTATCAGAAACGTCATAACTTCAAAAGAGGTAACATGACCCACGGTTCTAAGAACCACCGTTTACCTGGTTCTACTGGAGCAGGTACAACCCCCGGTCGTGTATATCCTGGTAAGAAAATGGCAGGACGTTACGGTAACACCAACGTCAAAATTCGTAAGCTGACTGTAGTCAAAATTGACGCAGAACGTAATCTACTCCTCATAAAAGGAGCAATCCCTGGTAAAACAGGAAATTTAGTTAGTATTACTCCCGCCACCATCGTTGGGCAACAGTAAATTAACACACAGTTACAAAAAATATCAAATTAAAAATTATGGTTAATTGTGTAGTAAAAAATTGGCAAGGAGAGCAAATCGGCGAAGCCACCTTGGAAATGAAAATTGCTAAGGAAGAAAACGCTGAACATATTGTTCACCGCGCCCTAGTCCGTCAACTACATAATCAGCGTCAAGGAACAGCATCCACCAAAACCAGAGCAGAAGTGCGTGGTGGTGGTCGTAAGCCCTGGCGACAAAAAGGAACAGGTAGAGCAAGAGCCGGATCCATTCGTTCACCCTTATGGCGTGGCGGTGGTGTTATCTTTGGACCTAAACCCAAAGACTACAACATAAAAATGAACCGTAAAGAAAGACGGTTAGCCCTTCGTACTGCCTTCATCAGCAGAGCAGAGGCTCTAGTTGTGGTAGAAAACTTCAACCAACAAATCGAAGCTCCTAAAACTAAAACTATCTTAGAAGCCTTCACCCGTTGGGAAGTTGACCAAAACTGCAAAATTTTATTAGTAGTAACCGAGCCAACCTCCGACAATGTCTATTTGTCCGTCAGAAACCTTCCCAATGTCAAAATGATTAACCACGATGGTTTAAACATTTATGACATTCTTAACGCTGATACAATAGTTGTTACCTCTGACGCATTAGTAAAACTACAGGAGGTTTACAATGCCGAATAAAAGATACGGAAAAACGACCGCAGTAAGAAAAAGCGAAGCTGAACTCGCCGATTTGATTATTCGCCCTATCGTTACCGAGAAAGCTACTTATATGATGGAAGATAATAAGTATGTTTTTGAGTGCGTAAAACAAGCGACTAAACCTCAAATCAGAGCAGCCATCGAGAGCTTATTTGAAGTCAAAGTGGTCAAAGTCAACACCATGAATCAACCTCGCAAAAAACGTAGAGTTGGTCAAAATGTAGGCTACAAACCACAGTACAAAAAAGCAATAGTCACCCTCGCTGAAGGTGATTCATTACAAAGCACATTCTTCCCTGATCTCTAAGGGAATTGTTCACCGAAAACTGATAAATATAACAGAACTATGGGTGTTCGCACATACAGACCATATACCCCCGGAAGAAGACAAGCAGTAACCTCTGACTTTTCCGAAATTACTAAAAGTACGCCAGAAAAGTCCTTAACGAAATACGTTCACAGAAAAAAAGGACGTAATAATCGTGGGGTTATCACCAGTCGCCACCGTGGAGGCGGTCACAAAAAACTATATCGTATTATCGATTTCAAAAGAGACAAGCGTGACATTAATGCCGAAGTCTTAGCCATTGAGTACGATCCAAACCGTAACGCCCGTATTGCCCTTGTGCAGTACGAAGATGGCGAAAAAAGATATATCTTAGCCCCTGCGGGAATTCAAATCGGAGCAACTATTGTTGCTAGCGAAGAAGCTCCTTACGAAATTGGCAACGCCTTACCCCTAGGGAAAATTCCCCTCGGTACCGAAATTCATAACATTGAAATGCGTGCTGGTAAAGGTGGTCAAATCGTTCGTGCCGCTGGTGGTTTTGCTCAGTTAATGGCAAAAGAAGGTGATTATGTCACCATCAAGCTACCTTCTAAGGAAGTACGTATGATTCGTAAAGAATGCTACGCTACTATCGGTCGAGTAGGAAATATCGAAGCCAGAAACCTCAAACTCGGAAAAGCTGGTAAAACAAGACATTTGGGTATTAGACCCCATGTAAGAGGAAGTGCGATGAACCCTGTCGATCACCCCCACGGTGGTGGTGAAGGACGCGCCCCCATTGGTCGTTCCGGTCCTGTTTCTCCTTGGGGTCAACCTGCTTTAGGTAAGAAAACTCGTAAGAAGAAGAAACTCAGCAACAAATACATCGTCCGTCGTCGTAACTCCAATAAAGGAAAATAAGACGTTTAGGAAGATACAAATAGATATTTTCACTATTAGAGTAAAACAAGTTTATGAGTCGTTCATTAAAAAAAGGACCATTTATAGCCGATAGTCTGCTCTCCAAAATCGAAAAATTAAACGAAAAAGGAGAGAAGCAAGTAGTTAAAACTTGGTCAAGGGCTTCCACCATTCTCCCTCAAATGATTGGTCATACCATTGCTGTACATAACGGTCGTACCCACGTACCCGTCTTTGTATCCGAGCAAATGGTTGGTCATAAATTGGGAGAATTTGCTCCGACTCGCACCTTTAGAGGTCACGCTAAAAGTGACAAAAAGGCAAGAAGATAAAGCAGTCGGTTCAGGATTTTATTTGATGAGCTATCATCAATTTTCCTACTAGCAATATTAATTATTGAACAAACTATCATGCCGAAAACACAGGAAAAAATCGAGGTTGATACCAGCCAAGAAGTAAAAGCGATCGCCCGTTACATTAGAATGTCACCCTCCAAGGTGAGAAGGGTATTAGATCAAATTCGTGGGCGTAGCTACCGAGAAGCGTTAATTATTCTCGAATTTATGCCCTACAGAGCTTGTGAACCTATCATTAAAGTTCTTCGTTCTGCGGTTGCCAATGCCGAGCATAACCAAGGATTAGATCCCACCACCTTAGTAGTAAGCTCTGCTTACGCCGATGGCGGACCTACCTTAAAACGTTACCGCCCCCGCGCCCAAGGTCGTGCATATCAAATTCGTAAACGCACCTGCCACATTACCGTAGCAGTAGCACCTCAGGCATAGTAAACCACAAGAAAAGAACTAAAAAAATAATATGGGACAAAAAGTACATCCAGTGGGTTTTCGTCTCGGTATTACCAAAGATCATTTATCTTGTTGGTATGCAGATCCGAAAGAATATCCCCAACTTCTTCAAGAAGACCACCTAATTCGTAAGTACATTGACAAAAACCTCAGTAATGCTTCCATTGCTGAAGTCAAAATTGATCGTAAAGCCGATCAGATCGACCTTTCCATTCATACCGCCCGTCCTGGAGTGGTAGTGGGTAAAGGTGGCGCTGGGATTGAAAAACTACGCACCGACTTACAAAATTTACTTAAAAATCAACGTCAGTTTCGTGTTAATGTCATCGAAGTAGCTAACGTTGATGCTAATGCCGCTCTTATGGCAGAATTTATCGGATCTCAACTAGAGAGAAGGGTATCTTTCCGCCGTGTAGTCAGACAAGCTCTTCAAAGAGCTGAAAAAGCAGAAGTAAAAGGAATTAAAATTCAGGTCAGCGGACGTTTGAACGGTGCAGAAATCGCCCGTAGTGAGTGGATTAGAGAAGGACGTGTTCCTCTTCATACTCTCCGTGCGGATATTGATTACTGTTATCGTACTGCTTCTACCATCTACGGAATTTTAGGCGTAAAAGTCTGGATTTTTAAAGGTGAAGTTATCCCCGGTGAAGAAAACTTAGAAACCCCTGCACCCCGAGGTAATCGTGAACGCAGACAACCTCGTCGCCAAAAATTTGAAGACAGATCTGAGTAATTGATGGTTTGAGAATGGATAATTGTCTTTCTTATAAACATCAATAGTCCAAGTTTCATGTCTTGATTTTAAGCCCAAGCTCTTTCATAGAGCAATTCTGAACTATTAACTGAAAACTATGTTAAGTCCAAGAAGAACGAAATTTCGTAAACAACATCGGGGCAGAATGACGGGGAACGCTTATAGAGGTAATTCCATTAACTTTGGGGATTACGCTCTACAAGCTATCGAACCCTGTTGGATCACCTCCCGCCAAATTGAGGCCGCTCGTCGGGCAATTACCCGTTATGTACGCCGTGGTGGTAAAATATGGATCCGCATTTTTCCCGATAAGCCCGTTACTATGCGCCCTGCTGAAACCCGTATGGGTTCTGGTAAAGGTAATCCCGAATACTGGGTAGCAGTAGTAAAACCCGGTCGTATTATGTTTGAAATAGCTGGTATCCCTGAAGCTACCGCTAGAGAAGCGATGCGCCTAGCTACGGCAAAACTTCCTATCAAAACTAAGTTTATTACCAGATCGGAGGAATACTAGAAAATTATGGCTTTTCCTAAAGTCGCAGATGCAAGAAAATTCAATGATGAGGAATTAGGGCAAGAGATTGTTAATGCCAAGAAAAAGCTCTTTCAACTTAGATTAGAGCAAACCACTGGTCGCCTAGAAACCCCTCATCAATTTAAGCACACTAAACGTTGGATTGCTCAATTAATGACTGTTCAAGGTGAACGTCAAAGAGGAGCTGCTAACACTACTCAAGCATAAGGAGTGAGTAAATAACCCATGGCACAAAAAGAAAGAGTAGGGGTAGTCGTGAGCAACAAAATGGATAAAACCGCCGTTGTTGCCGTTGAAAACCGTTCTCCCCATCCCAAGTACGGCAAAATTGTCGTCAAAACTACCAAGTACAAAGCACACGATCCCGAAAATAAATGCCAAGAGGGCGATCGCGTGAGAATTAGAGAAACCCGTCCCCTCAGTAAAACCAAACGCTGGGAATTGGCGGACATTATCAGCACTAAAGCAATTTAATGTTGGTTTTCGACCCTTTGCAATCAATTCACTAATAAAAATGATTCAACAACAAAGTTACCTAAACGTAGCCGATAACAGTGGCGCTCGTAAGATTATGTGCTTAAGAGTGTTATCCACCGGTAACTGTACTTACGGTGGCATCGGTGACGTAATTATTGCCGTTGTCAAAGATGCAATTCCTAACATGGCAGTGAAAAAATCTGACATTGTTCGCGCGGTAATCGTACGCACCAAACACTCCTTACGTCGTGAAAGCGGTATGAGCATTCGTTTTGATGACAATGCTGCTGTAATTATCAACAAGGACAACAACCCCAGAGGTACTCGTGTATTTGGCCCAGTGGCTAGGGAATTGCGCGATCGCAACTTCACCAAGATCATTTCTTTAGCTCCGGAGGTACTCTAAACCATGAGATCAGCAAATCAAACCAAAACAGCCCCTGTCAGACAAAAAATGCACGTCAAAAAAGGTGATACCGTGCAGGTAATCTCTGGCAAAGATAAAGGTAAAGTAGGAGAAATCCTCAAAGCTATCCCTAAAGATAGCACAGTTATCATAAAAGGCGTTAACATCAGAACCAAGCACGTAAAACCCCGTCAACAAGGGGAATCCGGTCAAATCACCACCTATGAAGCACCCATTCATAGCTCCAAAGTAATGGTTTACTCTGAAAAAGAAAAAGTAGCTAGTCGCATTAGCTATGTCATTACTGAAGAAGGTAAAAAGGTGAGAAAACTGAAAAAAACTGGCGAAATCATTGATTAATTCGATGACCATAACGGTACTATTTCACAACCATCAGTAACCAAAGCAATGTCAAGACTTAAAACTTATTATCAAGAAACGATCACTCCTAAACTTAAGGAGCAATTTGGTTATACTAATATCCACCAAGTTCCTAAGATCGATAAAATCGTCGTTAACAGAGGTTTAGGAGAGGCTTCTCAGAACGCTAAAGCACTAGAGTCCTCACTTAGTGAACTAGCGATTATTACTGGACAAAAGCCCGTCGTTACCCGTGCTAAAAAGGCGATCGCAGGTTTCAAAATCCGTCAAGGAATGCCTGTAGGAGCCATGGTGACACTAAGATCTGATAAAATGTACGCTTTCTTAGATCGTCTGATTAGCCTAGCATTACCTCGTATTCGTGACTTTCGTGGCATTAGCCCAAAAAGTTTCGACGGTCGAGGAAACTACAGTCTAGGGGTGCGTGAACAATTGATCTTCCCCGAAATCGAATACGACAGTATCGATCAAATTCGAGGTTTTGATATTTCCATCATCACCACCGCCAACACCGACGAAGAAGGGCGCGCATTACTCAAAGAGATGGGAATGCCCTTCCGTGACAAATAATATAAGGTAATAGAGGAAAAGAAGAAAGAATGCCAGCACACGACACTATATCAGATATGCTGACTCGTATTCGTAACGCCTGTGCCGTCCGCCACCCGACCGTGGCAATCCCCAGCACTCGCATGACTCGCAGTATCGCTGACGTACTAAGAACCGAAGGCTTTATTGGCAGTTACGAAGAAGTCGGCGAAGGAGTAAAAAAAGACATCGTTGTCTCCTTAAAATACAAAGGCAGAAATCGCCAACCCATTATCCATAACATCCGCAGAGTAAGTACCCCTGGTTTAAGAGTCTATAGCAAGAAAAAAGACCTTCCCAGAGTACTCGGCGGTATTGGGGTGGCAGTCATTTCTACTTCTCACGGCATCATGACCGACAGAGAAGCTAGAAAACAAGGTATCGGTGGAGAAATTCTCTGCTACATCTGGTAATAACCATTGACAATGAACAATTGACAATTACCAACAAAATGTTTTTGACCTTGATGGTTTTGTAAACAAAAAATTGAGAATTATTGATTGTTTATTGGCTACATAAACTAATAATTTAGAACTTAAAATCAAATTATGTCTCGTATTGGAAAACGTCCTATAGCGATACCTCCCAAAGTCAACGTCGAGATTAGCGGTCAACACGTCAACGTTTCCGGCCCCAAAGGCAACCTCGCCAGAGAATTACCTTCTCTTGTGTCCGTAGCCCACGAAGGCGAAAACCTCCAAGTTAACCGCGATAACGACAGTCGTAAAGCTAGAGAAAGACACGGTTTATGCCGTACTCTCGTAGCAAATATGATTGACGGAGTCAGTCAAGGATTCGAGAAAAAACTCGAAATCCGAGGGGTAGGTTATCGTGCCCAAGCCCAAGGCTCAAAATTAACCCTTAACGTCGGTTACAGTAAACCCGTAGAAATGCAAATGCCCGATGGCATCTCCGTTGCCGTTAACAGCAACACTGAGGTAGTCATCAGCGGTATTGATAAAGAATTAGTAGGCAACATGGCGGCGAAAATCCGTGCGGTTCGTCCTCCTGAAGTTTATAAAGGAAAAGGTATTCGCTACGCTGGTGAATATGTAAGACGTAAAGTAGGTAAAGCAGGTAAGAAATAATTATGACTATTAACCGTAAAAATCTAGTCCAACGTCGCCATCTTCGGATTCGCAAAAAAGTCACAGGTACTGCTGAGCGCCCTCGTTTAGCCGTATTCCGTTCCAATCAACATATCTATGCTCAATTAATTGACGATGTATCCCAACACACTTTGGCTAGTGCATCTACCTTAGATAAAGAACTACAAGAAAAACTTGATTCTACTTCTAACCGTGATGCGTCCGCTGAAGTTGGTAAATTAGTCGCTCAAAGAGCATTATCCAAAGGCATTGAAAAAGTAGTTTTTGACCGTGGTGGTAATCTATACCATGGACGTGTCAAAGCCTTAGCTGATGCCGCCCGTGAAACAGGTCTTAACTTTTAAGAGGAAATCATCATGGCAAAAGAGCGCGAACAAAAAGATCAACGCAAAGGCAAACAAAGAAAACGTAGAGAAAAAGACAACACTTGGCAAGAGCGGGTTGTACAAATCCGTCGTGTTAGCAAAGTGGTTAAAGGTGGTAAAAAACTTAGTTTCCGTGCCATCGTTGTCGTTGGTAACGAAAAAGGTCAAGTAGGTGTAGGTGTAGGTAAAGCCGGAGACGTAATCAATGCGGTTCGTAAAGCTGTAACCGACGGTAAAAAGCACCTTGTCACCGTTAAAATCAACAAAGCTAGTTCTATTACCCACGTTAGTAACGGTATCGCTGGAGGAGCAAAAGTATTTATGCGTCCCGCAGCACCTGGTACTGGGGTAATTGCAGGGGGTGCCGTGCGTACCGTCTTAGAATTAGCAGGAATTAAAAATATTTTAGCTAAACAACAAGGATCTAACAATCCTCTTAATAATGCTCGTGCAGCTGTTAATGCCCTTGAGCAAATCCGCAGCTTCTCTGAAGTAGCAAGAGAAAGAGAGATTCCCTTAGAACAAATTTATTCATAAGCCCATTGCTAATTAGTAATAACTATGAGACTTCATAACATTGGACCCAAACCTTCATCTAAAAAGCGTCGTCGCCGTATCGGTAGAGGTATCTCTGCTGGACAGGGTGCTAGTGGCGGTTTTGGGATGAGAGGTCAAAAATCTCGTTCTGGTACTGGTACTAAACCAGGTTTTGAAGGGGGACAAATGCCCCTTTACAGAAGAGTACCTAAGTTAAAACACTTTACTGTACTAAATCGTAAAGAATACACCATTATCAATGTGGAGAAATTAGCTGGTATTGCTGCTAATTCTGATGTAACCATCGAATCCTTAATGGATGCTGGTATCATCACCACCAATGATGGTCCTTTAAAAGTTTTAGGAAATGGCGATTTAGGAGTTGCTTTGAATGTAAAAGCGGCTGCATGGTCTAAATCGGCTCAGGAAAAAATTGAAGCCGCTGGTGGTTCAATTTCTGCTCCTGACCATGGTAATACTGATCAATAAATGTCAAGATACTAAGGGGAGAGGTCAAATTATTGATAGGAAGTAATTGACAATTGACGGTTAATTACTTTTACTTAAAGTTAGGGGTTTAACGTCTTTATCTTTATTTATCAGTTTTTTGACCCTTAATTTTAATTTATTCACCATTATTGTATTGATATTTTAGATCATGGTTGTCAGCAGAGAAAAAACTCCAACTGCTCAAGAAACCTTTATGCAAATGGCACAGGCTGCAGGGCTTCGTGGTCGTTTGCTTATTACTATAGGTTTATTAATTTTAATTCGATTAGGAATTTACATTCCTGTACCAGGTATTGATCGTGATGCTTTTGAGGCGGCGGTTCAAAATTTACCTTTTCTAGGGTTCTTAGATCTTTTCACAGGAGGCGGTTTAGCTACTGTGGGAATTTTTGCGTTAGGAATTTTGCCTTATATTAATGCTTCTATTATTATCCAACTTTTAACTTCTGCTATTCCTGCCCTAGAGGATTTACAGAAAAATGAAGGGGAAGCAGGTCGTCGTAAAATTGCTCAAATTACCCGTTATGTAGCTTTTGGTTGGGCGGTAATTCAATCTACTGGTATTACTATCGGTTTATTGCGTCCCTATGCTCTTAATGATAGCCCTATTTTCATCATTGAAACGGTTATCGCCATTTCGGCGGGATCTATGTTCGTGATGTGGGTATCGGAATTGATTACTGAGAGAGGCTTAGGAAATGGTGCTTCTTTGTTGATTTTTGTCAACATTGTGGCGGTTTTACCCCGTACCCTTGGTAATACCATCGATTATGCTCAGTCTGGGGGCAGAGAGGCGATCGCACAGGTCGTTTTACTTGTCCTTGTATTCTTAGTAATGATTGTGGGTATCGTGTTTGTCCAAGAAGGTACTCGCCGTATTCCTATTATTTCTGCCCGTCGTCAAGTAGGGCGCCGTTTATATCGTGAACGCACCAGTTACTTACCCCTAAGACTTAACCAAGGTGGGGTAATGCCAATCATTTTCGCTTCGGCGGTATTAGTATTACCATCTTCTGTGGCAGGTTTTGCCGATGGTACTCCTTTTAATACCTTATTAAATAATGTTGCTTTGGCACTGCGCCCTGGTTCTATTTGGTATGTAGTAGTTTACTCCTTACTCATTGTTTTCTTTAGTTATTTCTATGCTTCTCTGATTTCTAATCCAGAAGACATTGCCCAAAACTTGAAGAAAATGGGATCTAGTATTCCAGGGATTCGTCCTGGTAAAGCAACCGTAGCCTATATTGAAGGGGTTTTGAATCGCTTAACCCTATTGGGAGCGGTTTTCTTAACTATCGTAGCAACGGTTCCTACTTTTGTTGAAAGTGCTACTGGGGTAACAACTTTCCAAGGTTTTGGTGCTACTTCCCTCTTAATTCTTGTGGGTGTAGCCATCGATACTGCGAAACAAGTTCAAACCTATGTTATCTCTCAACGTTATGAAGGTATGGTGAAAGATTAGGTTTTTATCCCTCCTGTGGGGGGGAATTTCCACATCACTTTTTACCATGTCTTGGTGTGAGTTAACACCATCTGATATTTGGTTCTGATAAGTAAATATTTCATTATCAATTATCAATTATCAATTATCAACCACGAAAACATGACCAGATTAATTTTTTTAGGCGCCCCTGGCGCTGGGAAAGGTACTCAAGCCGAAATCTTGGCAGCTCATTTGAGTATCCCCCACATCTCCACTGGAGAAATTTTAAGAAGTGCGATCGCCCAGCAAACCCCTTTAGGGATTAAAGCAAAATCTTTTGTAGATAACGGCGACTTGGTACCCGATGAGTTAATCCTTGATTTGATCAAAGATAGACTAGGTCAGGAAGACGCTCAAAAGGGTTGGATTTTAGACGGTTTTCCCCGTAATGTTGCCCAAGCGGAGTTTCTTTCTACTCTGTTAACAGAATTGGATCAAAACTGTACCGCAGCTATTAACCTCGAAGTACCTGATTCTACCTTGATGAAAAGGCTTTTAGGTCGTGGCAGAAAAGACGACAACGAGGAAACCATCGCCAATCGTTTGGAAGTTTATCGTCAAAAAACTGCTCCTCTCATTGATTTTTATCAAAACACGGGGTTATTACAAACAGTTAATGGCGATCGCACCCTAGAAGAAATCAGTACCGAATTGCAAACAATAGTAAAATCCTAACCGTAACCGTAATTTCTTAAAACAAAGACATTTGGTATGATCAACAAGGATTAAAAATATAAAGAGGACTATTGTATGTCAAAAAAAGATCTGATTGAAATGGAAGGCACAGTGACTGAATCCCTACCTAACGCCATGTTCCGCGTGGACTTAGATAACGGATTCAACGTCCTTGCCCACATCGCAGGAAAAATTAGACGTAATTACATCAAAATTTTACCAGGCGATCGTGTCAAAGTAGAACTTACCCCCTACGACCTAAGTAAAGGAAGAATTACTTATCGTCTCAAAGGCAAAAAGAACTAATTACCATTTTACAGTGTCATTTCAACCCATCAAGAGGAAAATTGCCAAAATTGTCATTTCTTTTTCTATAAAAATGTCAAGAATTGATAACAAAAACATTCACCTCCAAACCGTTGAAAAGTACTGAAAATAAGCAAATTAGGATATTTGACACAAAAATAAAATATTGTTATAATTAAAGGCTTGCAGTGTAAACTAATACTATGAAAGTTAGAGCATCAGTCAAAAAAATCTGTGACAAATGCCGTGTAATCCGTCGTAAAGGTCGGGTTATGGTAATTTGTGAAAACCCAAAACATAAACAACGTCAAGGATAAACTTTAACCATAAGTTTAACCTAAGAAACGCAAAAGTTGACCAAATTGGGAAAAAATAAAGAAACAAAAGGAAACTATTAGACATGGCACGGATATCCGGTATTGACTTACCTCGTGATAAACGAGTAGAAATAGGACTAACCTATCTATACGGCATTGGTTTAGTAACTTCTCAGAAAATCTTAGCCGCCACAGGAGTAAATCCTGACACCAGAGTTAAAGATTTAAGTGACGAAGACATTGCTAAACTAAGAGCCAACATCGAAGAGAACTACCAAATCGAAGGGGATTTGCGTCGTTTAGAAGCGATGAATATCAAGCGTTTAGGAGACATTGGCACCTATCGTGGTCGCCGTCATCGTCAAGGCTTACCCGTAAGAGGGCAAAGAACCAAAACCAACGGTAGAACTCGCAGAGGACGCAAAGTTGCCATTGCTGGGAAGAAAAAAGCACCTAAGAAATAAAAACTTAGTTAGGTGGAAGCAAAAACAACTAGGCGGAAAAACGTTGCATCCAAATATTGTTATTCTTCCCTTAGCAACACTTCCTAGCTCACAAAAATTAACTGCCTAAAAGTAGAAATTAGATTAATTAACAACCAAAACTAAATTAAACAAATTCAGTAAAAGAGGTAAAAAAAACCATGGCAAAACCCACAAAACGGGGAGGTCCAAAAAAACAGAAGAAAAATATCCCCAGTGGTACAGCTTATATTAAATCCACATTTAATAATACCATTGTCACCATCACCGACACCACTGGTAACGTAATCTCTTGGGCCACCGCTGGTTCTAGCGGTTTCAAGGGTGCTAAAAAAGGTACTCCCTTCGCTGCTCAAACCGCAGCCGATAGTGCAGCTCGTACCGCTATGGATAACGGAATGAAACAAGTTGAAGTAATGGTAAGTGGTCCTGGGGCAGGAAGAGAAACCGCCATCAGAGCATTACAAGGAGCAGGATTAGAAATTACTTTAATTCGTGACATCACCCCCATTCCTCACAATGGTTGTCGTCCTCCAAAAAGAAGAAGAGTATAGTTTTGCTCATCTGTGCTTCTTGTGGGAAATAAATTAATGTTAGTTACTTTTTCATCCATAAACCAAGCACATTACATCTTGACAAAACTTTTGCTGATCAAGAATCAAATAAAACCTGACTTCATACATCGAGGAAATAATCACTGTGGCTGTGTTTAAAATAGACTGTTTAGAAAATAAAACTCAAAAAAATCAAGGGCAATACGGTAAGTTTGTACTAGAACCTTTAGAAAGAGGTCAGGGCATCACCGTGGGAAACTCCTTGAGAAGGGTTCTTTTATCTAACTTAGAGGGTGCAGCAGTGACTGCCGTAAGAATTGCGGGGGTTAACCACGAGTTTGCTGTGATTGACGGGGTGAGGGAAGATGTGTTGGAAATTATGCTAAACATGAAAGAGCTCGTGTTTAAAAGCTACAGTGACACACCCCAAATCGGTCGTTTGGTGGCAACAGGACCTGACACGGTGACTGCCGCTCAGTTTAGTTTACCATCAGAGATTGAGATAATTGAACCTAACCATTACATTTGTACCTTGGGTAAGGGTGCAAAATTGGAAATGGAATTTAAAGTGGAAAAAGGTAGAGGTTATCGTGCCATTGAAAAAGGTAATGATGAAAACTCTTCTTTGGACTTTCTGCAAATAGATTCAGTGTTCATGCCTGTTTCTAAAGTTAATTTCACGGTGGAAGAAGTACGCCATGAAGGAAAATTAGCAGATCGCTT
Organism: Cyanobacterium sp. IPPAS B-1200; assembly: GCF_001747005.2. NCBI lineage: Bacteria > Bacillati > Cyanobacteriota > Cyanophyceae > Chroococcales > Geminocystaceae > Cyanobacterium > Cyanobacterium sp. IPPAS B-1200. Next base: position 2,142,607 of record NZ_CP182899.1, on the reverse strand, counting down.
GACTTTAGAAATTTGGACTAATGGCAGTATGAAACCAGAGGAGGCTCTTTCTGAGGCGGCCTCTATTTTAGTAGGTTTATTTACTCCTTTAGAAGATGTGGATAATATCAGAGGAAAAACTGAGGTTCAACCCGTTGAGGAAGATCCTACCAGTCAAATTCCTATTGAGGAGTTAAATCTATCTGTAAGGGCTTACAACTGTCTCAAACGGGCTCAGATCAATACCGTGGCGGATTTATTGGAGTATTCCCAAGATGATTTACTAGAAATCAAAAACTTTGGTCAGAAGTCTGCGGAGGAAGTCATTGAGGCTCTACAACAGCGTCTTGGTATTACCTTGGCGGAAGGAAAGGCTAAAGATGTGGCAGGGGATTTGATTGATAGTCAAGAGCCTGTTGCCACTCCCTAGTGTTATTACTGTTGTCGTTGGACAATAATTTAAGGATCGAAGGATCTCTATCTATAATTTATCAAGGAGGAAATTTATGAGACATCGTCGTAAGGTAGCCCAGTTAGGCTTACCTGCTGATCAAAGAAAGGCTCTTTTAAGGGCTTTGACTACTCAGTTATTAAAAGAAGGGGAGATTGTTACCACCAAAGCTCGTGCTAAGGCTGTACGTTCTACGGCAGACAAGATGATCACTTTGGCTAAAAATGGCTCTGTGGCATCCCGTAGAAGAGCTTTAGGTTATATCTATGACAAAGATTTAGTTAACGATATTTTTGCTAAAGCGGCGGAACGTTATGGCAACCGTAATGGTGGTTATACCCGTCTAGTTCGTACTAAAAACCGTCGTGGGGATAATGCTGAAATGGCTATCCTTCAGTTAGTGTAGTTATTTCTTTGGCGACTAATCTGATGACTTCCTCTAACCTTGATGTGAAAAGAATTGCTTTGGTGATTCAGTATGTAGGTACTAATTTTCACGGTTGGCAGAGGCAACCCCATCATCGTAGCGTACAAGAAGATATTGAAACGGCGATCGCCCTTACCCTTGGTCATAATGTGACCATTCATGGGGCAGGTAGAACAGACAGTGGAGTTCACGGAGCAGCTCAGGTAGCCCATTTTGATGTGGCATCTAGCATTCCTCCCGAACGTTGGGCAAAAGTGTTAAACACTCGCCTTGGGGATGATGTTTTTATCAGAGCATCCGCCGAAGTTGCCCCCCATTGGCACGCTTGTTTTTCCGCCTTAGCTCGTCGTTATCGTTATACTATATATACTGGGAAAGTTCCCAATTTATTCTTAAAACCCTTTACTTGGCATTACTATCATCACCCTTTAAATGCGGAAATCATGGCAGAGGCATTACAACCTTTGTTAGGGACTCATGATTTTAGTGCTTTTCGCCGTGCTGGTTCTCCCCGTCCCCATTCTTTTTTAGAAATGCAAGAGGTATCCTGCCACAGAGCCGAAGACTTGATCCATATTGAGGTTCAAGCCAGTGGTTTTTTGTACGGTATGGTCCGCCTGTTAGTGGGATTGTTGGTAGAAGTAGGCGCCGAGGTGCGATCGCCCTTAGAATTTAACGATATATGGGCAAATAAACGTCGAGATCTCGTCAAATACTCAGCACCAGCCAAGGGACTGTGCTTTTTAAGAGTTCATTATCCAGAGTTTCCCATTCCCAAAGCAGTGTGGTATAACAGTCAACCTATTTTTACTTTTAGTTAAAATTGACCATCAAATAAAATGAATAAAACAACAGTACCCAAAATAGAAGACATCGAACAAAAGTGGTTCGTTGTCGATGCCGAAAACCAACGTCTAGGACGTTTAGCCACCGAAATCGCTAACGTTTTAAGAGGCAAAAACAACCCCAACTTTACCCCTCACCTAGACACTGGAGACTTCGTTATCGTAGTTAACGCCGAGAAAATCGTTGTCACAGGTAACAAAAGCTCTCAGAAATTATACCGTCGTCACTCCGGCCGCCCCGGTGGTATGAAAACCGAAACCTTTGAAAAACTACAAAATCGTATTCCTGAAAGAATTATCGAAGTTGCTGTAAAAGGAATGCTCCCTAAAAATAGCTTAGGACGTAGCCTCTTTACCAAACTAAAAGTTTATACTGGTCCTAATCATCCCCATCAGGCACAACAGCCCGAAGTATTAAATATCCAAACCATTCCCGCAGGAGGTAAATAAAAATGTCTGATAAAGTAGTTTACTTAGGAACTGGTCGCCGTAAGGCTTCTGTTGCCCGTGTTCGCTTAATTCCAGGCTCTGGAGCCGTTACCGTTAATGGTCAAGATGCCACCAACTATTTCCAACAAATTCAAGGTTATATTCAGGCAGTTAAAGCTCCCCTCGAAACCCTTGGCTTAGAAAATGAATATGATGTTTTAGTCAATGCCCATGGTGGTGGTTTAACAGGTCAATCTGACGCCGTTAAACTAGGGGTAGCTAGAGCGTTGTGTGAACTTGACCCCGAAAATCGTCAGCCCCTCAAGGCCGAAGGTTATTTAACCAGAGATCCCCGTGCTAAAGAGCGTAAAAAATACGGTTTACGTAAAGCTCGTAAAGCTCCTCAATTCTCTAAACGTTAATATTATTTACGGAGGTTTTAGGTACTGGTGTATTAACAGTTTAGTTAATCGAATTGTACTTAAGCCCCATTTTAATATTTGTATCCATTTTAATTATTCACTTGTCAACCTAATAGTTAGGAGAAAATAATGCCTAAAGCTGGAATTCATCCCGAATGGTACCCCGATGCCAAAGTAATTTGTAACGGTGAAGTGGTTATGCACATCGGTTCCACTAAGCCTGAAATTAACGTTGAGGTTTGGTCTGGAAATCATCCTTTTTATACTGGAACCCAAAAAATTATTGACGCCGAAGGACGTGTAGATCGTTTCTTACGTAAATACGGTATGCTCTCTGGCAACCAAGCTCAAGAGACTAAAACCGAAGAAACTAAATAGTTTTGACTTTTTTTTCGATTAAACCCCCTTCTCTTATATGGAAAAGGGGTATTTTTATGTTTACAGTTCAGTGCGATCGCACTTTTATCTTTTAGCCAACATCTTATCGTATTCAGCATGAGAACCAACCCAAAACCACACAATTTTATCTTCATCGGTTCTGATTACTCCTAATGCTCTCCATCCAATGCCAATTCTAACAGACCAAATATTTTCCTTTGCCTTGACTATTTTAAATCTGTAGTTTAGACTAAATGGAAAGTGGAGCAAAGAAGGACAAGACATAAAAGAAAAATAGAGAGAAAATATAAATAAGCAAAAATAAAATCTTCTCTCTATGAACAAATATAGCAGACTGGAAAATTTCCGTCATGACACCTATGAAATGTTAGTCAAAGGTAAAGATGCCACTTTTCAATTGATGGATAGTGTTATGACCACGGAAAATGCTCGTAGTTTGGCAGATTTTTCTTTATCACCTTTTTTCCATCGGCAATGGTGTAGTACCTATGAAGCCATAAAAGATTGTCGTCCGAACAGCAACAAATTGATGAAACGATATATTCAAGAAATAGACACCTTAGAATATACATTACTAGGTATAGATCATACTCAGTGGAAGTTTGAAGATAGTCCCACCATGAAAGATAGAGGTTATCAATATTCTTCGTCATCCATCAATTCATCGGTCATAGGACAAGGATATAGCACCATCGCTTGGTTACCACCATTGAATGAGAAAGGAAGTTGGGCATTACCTTTAAGACATGAAAGAATCACATCCTTTGAAAATCCTCTGGGTAAAGCAACATGGCAACTAAGGCAAGTGTGTAGAAAATTGCCAGAAAATAAACCGAAATTGGTGGTGTTGGATTGTGAGTATGGCAATGGCAAATTTATTAAGCAAACCGCAGATATTGAAATCAGTAAGTTGATTAGAGTACGTTCTAATCTATGTCTTTATGGTAATCCTCCAGCCTATAGCGGTAGAGGCAGACCGAAAAAACATGGGGCAAAGTTGAAATTAAATCAATGTGACCATTTTCCCCATGCCCATGAAATATTAGAAATGGAAGACTCATCCCTAGGAACAATACGGATGAGTAAATGGAAAGAACTTCATTTCTACAATGCCCCTTCACAAAAGCTAACCCTGTTTAAAATTGAACGATTGAAGCAGAAAAAAACTGGTGCTTTACATCGCCCACTGTGGTTAATCTGGGTGGGAGAGCAATTTTTATCTTCTTCCAATATTTGGATTCAATACAGCCGACGATTTGGTGTGGACCACTGGTATCGTTTCGCCAAGCAAAGATTACATTGGACGTTACCCCATTTTCGCACCCCTGAGAGTTGTCAAAGGTGGAGCAATTTAATTGTCAATATTACTTGGCAGTTATGGTTATCCAAGGATTTAGTCAAAGAATATCATCTGCCATGGCAAAAACCTCAACAGAATTTAACCCCCGGAAGAGTGGCTCTGTCTATGACTTCATTATTGATGGACATTGGAAGTCCTACCCTTTCTCCTAAAAGTCGAGGAAAATCCCATGGCTGGCCTAAAGGTCGAAAAAGAAACAAAGCTAAAGTTTATCCTACGGTTAAAAAGCGTTTATCTAAGACTAAAAAAAGACCAAAAAAATAACTTTTAAGCCATTATTAAATTCATTTATAGCGTTTTTGAGCTAATCTTTGTTAGCTTACTTATTCTCTTACAATTTTTTCTTAGTCTAAACTACAGTTAAATTCTAAACTAGGATGAAAAGGGTTTTGTTTCCAAATCTGGTAATTTCTCTTGGCTGTTTGTTGAATTCTCGGCGGTAATTGCAAAAACTGTTTACGAAAGTTTTGTGTTCTTGAAGATTTCATTAATCCTCACCAAATCCTTTATCTTCCGTTTTTCCTTCCTTGTCTTCGATTATTGCCATTTTAGCCATTTCTACTAGAGCATCTGAGTTCGTATGGGAATTTGACAAACTCTCTTGCCACTTTAATTCATTATCAATATCGAACATCAATTGTTGAGCAATTTCATCTTGAATATTAGAAGACAGTCGTTGAGCTTGTTGAAAGGCTTTTTCTAATAATGTCGTCATAATTGTTATTATTATGAAAATTTAGTTTATACCTTAAGGATTAATAGGAGCAATTAACTCATCGGGATCTAAAATAAAGATCGTCTTTTGTTGTTCTTCTTCGGTCACCATTGTCACATGGGAAGCTATTTTAAAAGTGTCAACCTGACGATAGGATGGGGGTAATGCTCGTATATCCTTTATGGCAATATCATATAAACTAGGGGTATTAGTAACAATGATGCCGAATCTTTCCCCTGTACTATTTTCGGCAAGGAGTAAATATTTCTTGTCCTCTCCTTCAAAGATACTTGGAGTATTAAAAAACTTTTTGTGTAAATCAATTACGGTTATTTCTTCTCCCTCTATGGTTGCCATGCCATAGTGATTCAATCCACTACCATAGACAGTGGCGAAATTAACTACCTTCTGCACTACATCTATGTGAAGGGCTGCATTTAGTTTACCGATGGGAAAACTGAGCAGTTTGATTTTGTTAACAACAACAGTATTAGATTCGGGAGAAGATAAGTTGGCAAGATTCATGGAGTTATTTTTGAGTTAGATGTTTTTGTAAACTACTGCACCATCACTGTGTCTATTGTACCCACAAATTAACTGCTCTGTTTCTAGTTGCAATAATGTTTCTTTGACGATAGCTGGGCTTAATTCGGTGGCAATCACCACATCGGAAACGGTCATTTCTCCCTGCTCTTTAATAGCCTTGAGGATGAGAATTTCTAAATTTTGGGGTTGATTTGCTTTTGGGGGGAAAGCTGGTTGTTGATTTTGTACGGGGCTTGCTATGGGTTGGAAGGGTAGAGTTCCATTTTCGTTACGAGAGGCGATCGCCAGTTTATCCCGAGCATGACGCACCGCAATAATATTTTCGATGGTGCCACCCACCGCAATAACTCCCCAAACTTCTTCAAAATCTGGCTCATCTACCATAGCGAAGAAGATAAAAAAGGTGATAGCCGCTCCCCAATAACGATTAGTGTAAAGATAGCCAATGGGGGAGAAGAAAAAAGTTAGTAGTCCTGTGATAAAAAGATTTTTGTTTGCTTTTTTTTCGAGGTTATATAGTTTTTCGATTTTTTTTTCGCCCATATCACTAACCTCAATTTACTATAGTTTGATTTTAACATTTATCCTTTTTTTTCAAAGAGGTTTTATGTAAAGTTTTATTTTGGTTTTTAATAATAGTTAATACAAAATAATAGGCTATTATAGATAAAGTTAAACCCACACAAACCGAACCTAGCAACAGAGTAATGGTTATTTCTGCTCCTGAGTCAGCTAAGTTTTGCCAAGATTCAGAATTAAATTCATCCAAGTAATTGGTTTGGATTTTAAAGATTTTTTCGAGGATAAATGAGCCGATTTTATAGTTAAATAAAAAGATGGGAACATAGGTAAAAGGATTACTAATCCAAGTTCCCATCATGGCGGTAACTTTATTTGCCCGAAGAATAATAGCTAGTAATAAAGCCCCGATCATTTGTAATCCAAAAAACGGAAAACTACCTGTAAAAACACCGATGGCAAAACCACGGGCGATCGCCTCTGGCTTTTCTTTTAAACTAAGAAGACGCCAAATAAAATATTTATAGTAGCGTTTAATGGGCGATATTTTTTTTCTGTTTTTCAAAGGAATAGATCTTTTTTCAGTATCGTTACTTATAGATTTTGATTTATTTTTTAGCATTGAGCTATAATATAAATGGACATTTAAGCTACGTATATATATAGACAAAATATAGATATAAAAAGTTTATTTATAAGATTATAATAACAAATTATTTCCATCTCAAAGTTGTAGGATCTCTTAGTCTCAAACTTTCTTCCATTTTGTACTATCCATAATATTGTTGATTTTCTGTTTTTATCGAAATGACTACTAACAACCAAATTCCGCTTTTTCCACCCCGCACCATTGATGAATTAGTAGCTGATATTGACCTACTAACCGCAGAAATTCAAGAATTATATTGTCAAGATCAAGTCCCTTGGATTATTGGATACAGTGGAGGTAAAGATAGTTCCTGTATTTTACAACTAATCTGGAGGGCGATCGCCCTTTTACCCCCCGAAAAAAGAAGAAAAACAGTTCATGTCATCACCAACGATACCTTTGTGGAAAATCCCATCGTTTCCCACTGGGTGAGGGGTTGTATCGATAAAATAAATCGATCTGCCCAAGAGAAAAATATGCCCTTCATGGCTCATCTTACCCATCCTGCCACCAAAGACACCTTTTGGGTATGTTTGATGGGGAAAGGCTACCCCGCCCCCCGTCAGGGCTTTCGCTGGTGTACTGAACGGATGAAAATTCAACCAGCTAATCAATTTATCCGTGAAACCATACGAGCCAATGGGGAAGTAATCTTGGTGCTAGGTACTCGTAAAGCCGAGAGTGCCACCAGAAAAAGAACCATGGAAAAACACGAGAAAGGTAGATTTAGAGCCAGATTAAGCATTAACTCCCGTTTACCTAACTCCTACATTTATACCCCCATAGAAGATTGGCGCACCGATGAAGTGTGGATGTATTTACTACAATGGCAAAATCCTTGGGGGGGAGATAATCAAGACTTATTTACCATGTATCGGGGGGCTACCGCTGATAATGAATGTCCTTTGGTGGTGGATACCTCAACCCCCAGTTGTGGGGATTCTCGCTTTGGTTGTTGGGTATGTACCATGGTGAGCAAAGATAAATCCATGGAAGCGATGATTCAAAATGATGAAGAGAAAGAATGGTTACAACCCTTGCTAGAGTTGAGAAACGAGTTAGATATTCGGGATGATCGAGATAAAAGAGATTTTCGGCGTATTTACGGTAAGGTAGAACTTTTTGAGCGTAATGTGGATGGGGAAACCACCGTGCATAATATTCCAGGCCCATATCTGAAGCAGTGGCGAGAATATTGGTTAACAAAGGTACTAGAAGCCCAAATGAGTATTAGGGAAAACGCCCCCCCAGAGTTTCGGGATTTAGATTTAATTTCCATTGCCGAGTTGAGCGAGATTAGAAGAATTTGGCTGGAGGAAAAACATGAATTTGATGATAGTTTACCCCGCATCTATGAAGAGGTGACAGGGGAAGAATTTAATGATCCTCGCATTGGGGCAGGTAATTCCTTATTAGGTTCGGAGGAATGGCAAACCCTAGAGGAGTTGTGTGAGGGAGACACCATGCACCTAGAGTTGATGACTCGTCTATTAGATACTGAGAGACAGTATTTGACAAAGGTTCGTCGGGTGGGTATTTATCAAGCCCTTGAAAAGTGTTTTCATACTAGCTCTCGTTCTCCCGAAGAGGCGATCGCCAATGCGGAATATATCAGAGATATAAAAAAAACAGCCCAACAAGGTGACGTGAAAGCATTACAACAAAAACTAACATGGGGCAAAATGAAGTTTAGTAAGAGTGGCAATGCCTAAATTTTTAATCTTTAGCATCATTCTCAACATTGTCGCCAAAAGATAAATTTTCTTCATCATCATTTCTAATTAAAAAATTAGATTCATCATCATCCTGTGGCTCAATAATTTGATTATCATAGCCCACATTATTAATGACAGCCCCGATTAGTGGTAACTCTTCCTCGATAAAATCATCAATGGTAGTGCCAAGAAGATTTCTAAGGCTCTTACCAGGGTGGGTTACTAAAATAATGCCATCCACAAAAGGCTCTAATAATAAAGCATCATTACAACTAGAGAGGGATGGAGTGTCGATTACTACAAGGTCATATTGCGATCGCGCATATCGTAAAAAAGCCTTAATTTCTGCCGACTCCAAAATGGCAGGAGCTTGTTTTTGAAAACCAGGGCTAGGAACAATGGAAAAGTTAGGAATCTCAGGTACTCTCTGAATCAATAAATTTAAATCCCCACTATTTACCCCTTGAAAATCATAGTAACTAATGGGATTACTACTGAGGGCAGGATCGGCTTGTAACTGAAAATATTTGCGAGAACCGGGGTTTTTATCCCGTAAATCTAGTTCAATTAATAAAGTACGTTTTCCAGCATTAGCAGAGGCGATCGCCAAATTATAACCTGTCACCGTACGCCCTTCATCGGCAATAACACTAGAAACAAGAATTACCTTAGTATTGTCACCCCCCAAACGGCGAATATTACTACGAAGACGCTCATAAAATTTTGAATAAGGAGAATCAGACTCAAATATAATGGGCATTGCCTTACGAAAAGGCTCAGGATTTTCCACCATGGGCAACTCTGCCAACAAAGGAACATCCCGTTCCGCAAAAAAGTCTTGTAATTCCCTCGGAGTATGCAATCTCTCATCAAGGGTAGCAAAGAGGAAAATCACCCCCATAGCAGATGCGAAGCCAATCACCATCCCCACACCCACAATTAGAATAGGACTTGTGGCAGGAGGTACAGGGGGGCTAGGTTCACGAATTAAAAAAGCAGGTTGTATGATAGTAAAGCTACTATCCGCCTCTGCCTCCGCCGACTGGGCATCCGTCAAAGCTGCAAAAATCGTTTCATAGAGAACCCTTTGAGACTGAACCTCTTGAATTAAAGAAGTTTGTTGAGTCTGTCTTTCCGGGAACTGCTCATACTCTTGGCGTAAAGTATTTTGAACCTGTTCTACTGCTGCTAATTGCCCTGCCACGGCATTTCTTTGTCCTTCTAAATTTATTAATCTAGCAGCCAACTGCGCCCTAGTTTGATCCAAGTTACTAGCGTCTCGCACATTACCTGTTATCGGTTGAAAAACCCTATCCGTACCAATAACTTCCCTTCCCCTTTCCTCTATTAACCTCTCATTAAGTGCTTTTTGTTCCCTCAACTCTACCATGGTGGGATGATCTTCCCTTAAATCAGTTTGTAATCGCTGTAACTCCAAGTCATTTTGTAAAATTAAAGCCCTTAAATTAGCAATGATAGGATCTGCACTCAGAGCCGAGGATACATAAGCCTCCTCCGGAGTTAATTGCAATTGTTGTTGTAAAGTTTCTATTTCTGCATCAATGCCAGACAATACCACATCTAATTGTCTTTTTTGTTGTTCAGAACTGGTAATTCCACCAAATAAACTACCATCTTGAACCGATAAGAGTAAAGCACCTTCATTGGAAATATAAGTATAGTAATTTTGTTCGGCTTGTTCTACATCTTCTTGAACTTCCGCAAGTCTTCTTTGTAAATCGGTAATTTTATTTTGTAATCTTACAGTGTTAACACGATAGCTTTCATTAACAATTTCCTCCAAAAATACTTGTAAAACGGTTCTCGATTCTTCAGGGGTTCTACCCCCGTCATACCGGAAAGTAATTAAACGAGCGCTCGTATCACTGTTTTCCCTTGTTTGATTTTCTGGTTCCTCTGGTAAACCCAAAACTAGATCCGCTACGGCTCTTTCTGTTTGTCTTAAATTAAAATCAATACGGTTAGCAATATTTTGTATTACCTGTTGAGAGATAATATCCTGAATGTTTGTTAATCTGCCCTGGTTGCGTAATTCTTCTCCCGCTGATGTAAAAGTGGGTAAAGGACTATTTACCGATAAACGCCCAAAAGCAAGAATCTTATCTTCCTGTCTTTCTGGTTCGGGAACAAGGGTAAAAAGAAAAGATCCCCCCGTAATTACGGCAAAAACCACAATACCTAGCCATTTATGTTCATTGAGGGAAATAAAAAAACGAGTAACAATAGGAGGTGCCATAAAAAATTGTAGCTATCTATAAAATTATTTTAGAAACGGATATTATTATTATTCCGATTATTATCAAATATTCTGCCATCAATGGCATCTTGGATGAAATTAGTAAAACCAAAAATATCTCTAATGGGTTGAGTGATAATTCTGATACCTCCCAAGATACGCCCTAAGAGAGTACGACTCACCACAATAACATCATCCTCCCGTAGAGGAAGATTTTGAGCCATATCTCCTGTCTCTATGGTTTGACGAACGTTAAGAGATTGAGTGACTACTTTACCCAACTCTGGGTCAAAACGCATTAGGGTTACTTCATTGTTGGTAATTAGAGGAATAAACTCAGGTAGAAGTGCCACTGCATCGAGGAAGGAACTACCGTTAGGAATATTAATATTTCTGAGGGTTACTCCTGCCGCACCCGTGGGTGCTACCACTCTAACTCTGATAAGAGGTTGGGGAATATTAGTACGGGCTATGAGTGCTCGATCATAATCTTGATCTTCTCCAACTTCGAGGGCAGAAACAACGATCGTATCTCCGGGTTGAAGCCGAATACGAGGCTCTCCTGCTCCTTCGATTAGAGGACGGTAGAGATCTAGTTTTTCTTCGATTAAACTGTCATCAGCGAGGCGACGACGGACTATGATAGATCGCATATCTGCTTTATTGGTAGTACCTCCAGCTAAGTTGAGGAGGGAGCTCATGGGTATGCCATCACTGACGGTATAATAGCCTGGTCTAACGACTTCTCCGATTACTGTAAGGTTAAACGGGCGTTGTCCTGTTAATACAGCTAAAACTTGGGGGGGTTCACGCAAAAAACGATTTCCCAGTTCAAAGCTAATTTTATTTTCTACTTCTTCGGTGGTTAAACCTCGAAGGGATATGCGCCCTAAAATTGGCACGACTACGTTTCCTTGAGCATCTAGTGTCCCCGAAAAGCTAAATTCTGGAAATCTTGCCACTGAAACATTAATGGAGTCGCCAAAGTCAAGACGGTAATCGTTTAAATGTTGGGCGTTTCCTTCGTTGAATGGTTCTGGTTCATAACCTCTGGGTACTGAAGGAAAGTTTGATGGGTCGTTGGTTTGAAGGTTTAAATTGTTTTGTGACCACGCTATTTGTTGGGGTATAAGAATCACGAGGAAAGAATGAAATAAGAGTATTTTTAGGGGGTGAAACTTATTAGTCATTGTGATCTTAATTAATTTTTATGCTTCAGATTATAACGATTTTAATAATTGTAATAGAGTTGGTTATCAATTCTTTTACTTAATATTAATTTTTGTGTTTGTTTAACTTTACCTAATTTTGTTTGTAATTGCTGTTTGCACTTGTTTTGCTATGGTTGTTATTTCTTCTTGTCTTGGTTTTATTTCTTCTAAAGGGTCTATATATAGCCTTAAACTTATGGCTACCCACCCAGTGCGATCGCCCTTAATTTGACTTTTTAAATCACTCATAAACCAACGATAAGGTTTATAATGTCCTCCATCTTTCCATGTGTACCAATTCATCATCGCTACAGTATTATTCTGATTCCAACCCCTTTGAAATAGGGCTGTAATAGTAAGATTATCTTCAGTATTAAAGGTGATGGTTTGTTGAGAGTCTGTTGACCAATCTTGAGGATCTACTAAAGGAATTATTGTATTCTGATTATCTAAATTTCTAATGGTAAAGGCACGAGAACATATGGATGGTAGAGAGCCTAAAATAATATTTAAGGTATTTTTATCCACATCTTTTTGCTCAATTAATGTGCCTATATTTTTAACAGATGATTCAATATTTAATTCCTGTGGTGTCAAAGATAATTTTTCGGAGATTTCTTGCAGACAGAAAGACGCATTTACATTTAAACTTTGTAAATCAGTCCATTCAACGCTAGGTTTATCTTTAAAATAAGGCTGAGGTTGTATTAATAAACTAGCAGTAAGATTGTCTTTTTCCATGACTTCCCAGTACCAATTTTTGCCACTTAGTCTTACTCTATGTCTTTCTACTGTTTTCCAACCTTCCAATGAGATAGAGTCGTTTTTCAAGCTATTAATTAACCTCATATTACTAGGTTCATTTTCACTACTCCAACTCCAGTTTCCTCCTCTTAAATAGCCAGGCAAAACTCCTATAACAATCAATAATATTAGGATAATTATTAAACCTAAATAAGAAGATTTTTTTCCTTTTTTATCAGCCATTTTATTTATTAATCTATTTTACATTTATTTATTCTGAAAATACATGATTAATTTATATTAACTGATGGCTAAAAGTTAAAATTAAATTCATCATCATCAGATTTTAATTGTTCTGATTGATTATCAAATTTGGGAGCAAAATCTATTTTTTCAATCCATAGAAGTAAAGCAAAAATAAACCCTAACATGACGGTAGAATAAAGACTTCCGCCCCAATCATCATGAAACCAAACAAACAAGGAATCCTGTCTTGCACCATGGAAAAACGCTAAAATTGCATTACGAAATACATTACCCATGACACTAATAAATACTGCACCTACCAACAAACATAGGGAGCGAGTGCGATCGCCCAAAACATCCCGCCAATATAGTAAAATCAAAGAAACATATAAACTGGTAAAAAGCATCTTTAACCCTGCACAATAGGGGGCTACCTCCACCAATCGACCATTTACCGAGAGATATATACCATTCACCGCCACATCAAAACCCAGGTGAAATAGTAAAAATCCCGAAAGGGAAGCAATAAATCTTTGTAACCAAAGGGTATAAGGAGTTATTAAATAAGGGATAGAGTTGGGAGTTGCCAAAATTATCAACACAAAGGGAAACCAAAATAACTTTAATCCCGCTTTACCCTTCAAAAAATAACAAACTCCCAACAAAATCAGGGGAAATGAAAGATTAACAAACTCTGGCACTCCTGAGAGGTAAAAAATACCACCGACACTAAGGGGGAAAAAACCTTCTGGGCGAAATAGATTCGGTAATTTTTGCCACTTTTTTTTATCAAGCCAACAAAGATAAAATGCAAAAGGAATACCAATCACCCCATGGCTAAAGTATTCATGTTCGATACCGATGGTTTTATTTAGCCAACCATCATACCAGTGCCATATTAAAGGAAAATACATCAAACATAAAAATCCCAGTATTAGATAGGAGATTGTTTGTTCGTTTAGATAATTCTGTTTAGTCTTAATTAGTGCCATTTTTATACATTGTCAATAAATCATTGTTAACCCCTTACATTTTAAGAGATTATTCTAATAATGTTTCTTGTTTCTATGATTTTAACTAAAGCATACGTAAGTATATGCTATTTTCAATAAAGATTCTATTAAGTTTTTTTCTATGTTTATTTGCAAATTTTCTGTGAATTAGTTATTTTGCCTTTATTAATTATGATTTTATGGTTATATTAAGTAAATTTATTTTAAGCAATTGTTGTAAGGTTTATTTTAAGTTTAAATATGCTAAAAATATAATAAATTAAAGTGTTCTATAACTCAGGAAGTTGCTTACTATAGTAGAAAAATGTTAATCTAAATGGGATTAATTGACATTATGAATGACGCAAAATATACCTGTGAAAAGTTTTTTCTTCAATGAAAACCTAATCTATGTTGTTAAAAGACTATCCCAAGGGTTACTAACTCTTTTATTAGCTTCTATGCTTAGTTTTATTATTATTCAACTGGCACCAGGGGATTATCTTGATAACCTACGACAAAATCCTACAATCTCCCCTGAAACCATCGATGAGTTACAAATTCGTTTTGGACTAGATAAGCCACCCCTACAACAGTATCTATTATGGTTAAGGCAAGTAGTTACTAGATTTGATTTTGGAGAAAGTTTTGTTTATTCTCGCTCGGTTTCTTCCCTTATTATTGAGCGAATTCCCGCCACTTTACTATTAGCCATTTCATCAATTATTGTAACATGGGCGATCGCCCTTCCCCTCGGTATAATCAGCGCTGTCAATCAAAATAAACCCATCGACAAAACTTTAAGAGTAATCAGCTATTTTGGGCAAGGATTCCCCAGTTTCATCACCGCCCTAATTTTATTAGTAGTGGCTCAAAATTTATCCCCTTTATTTCCCGTGGGAGGTATGACAAGTATTAATCACAATCAACTATCTTTTTTTGGTAAAATTCTTGATATTGGTTGGCACATGATATTACCCACTATCGCCCTAAGTATTACCAGCTTTGCGGGGTTACAACGGTTAACCAGAGGACAACTTTTAGATGTACTGCGACAAGATTATATTCAAACCGCTAGGGCAAAAGGACTTCCTGAAAATAAAGTATTATATGTCCATGCCTTGCGTAATGCCATTAACCCTTTGATTACTCTACTAGGATTTGAATTTGCCAGTTTATTGGGCGGTGCATTCATTGCGGAATTTTTCTTTAATTGGCCAGGATTGGGTAGATTAATATTACAAGCAGTACAAGCACAGGATTTATATTTAGTGATGGCTAGTTTGATGATGGGGGCTACTATGTTAATTGTCGGTAATTTAATGGCAGATTTATTATTAAAATTTGTTGATCCTCGTATCAAGTTAGAAAACTTGGAATAAACTAATTAATGATTTAATTTATTATAGAGAGTTTATCATGGGTAAAAAAATATCTAAAGCATTTCGAGACTTACAAAGTTTACCACCAACAAAAGTAAAAGGAAAAATTAAAATTAATCGTAAAAAGAATAACTATGACTATTTAGATAATTATGCAAAAGAGTTAAAAGAAACATATCCTGATAGAAAAATCATCAGAAAAAAGACGGACAATTTAAAGTTTCAGCAGTATTTTGGGATTTTTTAGAACCAGAAAAAGAGTTAATTCATCAAGATATGAAAAAGGCTCATGTAATAGTTAATATTGCAGTAATGGGATGGAATTTAGCCTTATTACCAGAGGAAGAAAGAGACCAAGAAATTCAGAGTTTAAATATCACTAAAGGTATTGAGATAGATGATTCTTCTAACAAAGTTTTTCGGGAATTAATAAGCAGTTTTGTAGAAAGAAAACTAGAATATTTTGATGAGTTTGATATTTTTATCTCTGATTTTAAATTAGAGGAAAGTAATGATGAAATTCGTCTTTCTGTTGTCTCATTAGTGTAATGATTAATATTTATTTTCCCGCCGTGTAAATTATTACACGGCTAATAATGGTTAATCTTTATATTAATAAAACTAGCATTGCTTATTTTTCATGTTTAAGTTGTTAAACTGGTTTGCTATAACAACATAAAAAATTGTCCAAATAAAATAAAAATTCACTACCCAACTATTAATAATAGTGTCTTACTTCATAAAATATTACTAAAATTATTTGCAAATATTATCAAGCTAAATGATTAACATTCCTCAAATTATCGCTCAAGAATTATCCCTAAATATTAGCCAAGTAAATAGTGCTTTAAACCTATTTTCAGAAGGAGCAACAATTCCCTTTATTGCCCGTTACCGTAAAGAGGTGACAAATTCTCTTAATGAAATAGAGTTGAGAGATATTGAAGAGCGTTTTAACTATTTACAAGAATTAGAAAATCGGAAACAAGTAATACTAGAGGCGATCGCCCTTAAAAATCAACTGAGCGACTCATTAAAAGCCCAAATTACCGCTTGTTTACAAAAAAATGAATTAGAAGATCTATATCTACCCTTCAAGACCAAACGGCGAACCCGTGCCACCATGGCAAGGGAAAAAGGATTAACCCCCCTAGCCGAATTAATCAAAGAAAATAATAAACCTCAAACTACATCCTTTAACCTAGAAAAAGAAGCTCAAAAATATCTCAATGACGAAGTAAAAACCCTCGAAGAAGCCATCACAGGGGCAGGGGATATATTAGCCGAAGAAATAGGAGAAAAAGCCAATTTAAGAGCTTATTTAAGAGACTTTATTTTAAATGATGGTTGGTTTGTTTCTCAAGTAAAAAAAGACTATGAAGAAGGCACCACAAAATATGAAATGTATCGTAAATTTCAGGCAAAACTAACCAAAATTGCCCCCCATAATATTCTTGCCTTATATAGGGGAGAGCATGAAAAAATATTGACCGTTGATATTACCTTTGATGAAGAAAAAAGCCTCCATTACCTAGAATCAAAAATCATCAAAACCAAAGATAAAACCCTACGCAATTTCTATCAAGATACCATCAAAGATAGTTTTAATCGCCTCATGAAACCAACTTTATTAAGAGACGTAAGGGCAGAAAAAAAAGCATGGGCTGACGGTGAATCCATCAAAACCTTTGAAGCGAATTTGCGAGAATTACTATTATCTGCCCCTGCAGGTATGAAACCCACCATGGCCATTGATCCCGGATTTAGAACAGGTTGTAAAGTAGCTATTCTCTCCGAAACAGGACAATTTCTCGACTATCAAGCCATATTTCCCCACACAGGGGCTCAAAAAAGACAGACTTCCACGACTACAATTCAAAATCTTATAAAAAAGTATAGTATAGAATTAATTGCCATCGGCAACGGCACAGCAGGACGGGAAACCGAGCAATTTGTTACCGAGGCGATCGCCCCTTTGAACCCCAAACCCATTAAGGTGATGGTCAATGAATCGGGGGCTTCCATCTATTCCGCCAGTGACATAGCCATATCAGAATTTCCAGATTTGGACATTACCGTTAGGGGCGCCATTAGCATCGGCAGAAGATTACAAGACCCTTTGGCGGAGTTAGTCAAAATTGACCCTAAATCCATCGGTGTCGGACAATATCAACATGACGTTGACCAAAAATTGCTCAAGAAAAAACTAGAAGAAACCGTGGAAAGTTGCGTTAACTATGTGGGAGTAGATTTAAACACCGCTTCCCAAGAATTATTAACCTTCGTCTCTGGCATTAACCCCACCATTGCCAACAACATCGTCAATTATCGTAATGAAAATGGCGCATTTAAAAGCCGTAAAGAATTGCTCAAGGTGAAAAAATTAGGGGCAAAAACCTTTGAATTGGCGGCAGGTTTTCTCAAAATTCAGGGGGGCAAAAATCCTTTAGATAATACAGCGGTACATCCCGAAAGTTATACCATCGTAGAAGCCATTGCCCAAGATATTAACATCTCCCTAGACCAAATTAATAAATTCAGTAACCATATTCACCAGTTAGACTTACGAAAATATGTCACCGATACCGTTGGTTTACCTACCCTAGAGGATATTCGCCAAGAATTGGAAAAACCGGGTAGAGATCCCCGTGCCGAATTTAAGTATGCTACTTTTAGGGAGGGTATCAACGAAATTAGTGACCTACAAGAGGGAATGGAGTTGGAAGGGGTTGTGACTAATGTGGTTAATTTTGGGGCTTTTGTGGATGTGGGTGTCCATCAGGATGGGTTAATTCATATTTCTCAATTGGCGGATAGGTTTATTGAGGATACCAATGAGGTGATAAAAGTGGGAGAGGTTGTCAGGGTAAGGGTATTGGAAGTTAATCAAAAACTTAAACGCATTGGGCTTAAAAAACTTTAATAAATATAATTCTTACATACAGCTTATATTTTACTATTGTTTAACAAGGGGTTTAAACCCCTTGCCCTATGACTTGATTTTTCAGCGCACCCTACTTAAATTTTTTCTAATTCATCACTTAATAAAATCCAATCAGTAAGGCTTAAATTTTCTGCCCTTGCAAGGGTATTTAAGTTTAAATTTGTTAAAACTTCTTCTAATTTATCGTTATCAACAATAGATTTTAAGTTATTTTTTAACATCTTTCTTCTACTAGAAAAGCCTAGTTTTATAATAGTTTCCAAAAACTTAGAATTATTAACTTCTTTTTCTAACTTTCTGGGGGTAATTTTGACTACCACTGAATCAACTTTGGGGCGAGGACGAAAATCTTTTGCAGGTACTTCACAGACAATTTCACACTCTGCTAAATATTGAACTCTGACAGATAATGCTCCATAAATTTTGTTGTTGGGTTCGGCTACGAGGCGATCGCCCACTTCCTTTTGAATGAGTAAAACGATTGATTCTAAAGGGTTGGGGTTAGGACTAGAAATAGTCCCGAGGAGTTTTTCAATAATAGGACCAGTGATATTATAAGGAATATTAGCAACTACTTTATTATAATTACTAAAATGAGGAAAATTACCTAAAATATCAGGAATATCTAACTCTAAAAAGTCTCCTTCTAATAATAAAAAATTATCTTTTTCTCCATACTCTTTGACCAATAATTTACATAAATCTCGGTCAATTTCAATGGCTAACAATTTATCTACATAGGGCAACATTCTTTTAGTTAAAACCCCTGTACCGGGCCCTATTTCTAAAATGCGATCGCCCTTACTTAATTGAGCAGTACGAATAATATTATTTAAAGCGATGTCGCTAGTTAACCAATGCTGTCCAAACTGTTTTTTTGCTCTAATTGCCATAAAAAAATTTAAAAATTAATAAAAATAATAAATTAGCCCTTTAAATACACAAACCCTGCAACCCTTCTTTAACAAGGGGCTTAAGCCCTTTGCCCCCATCCATTACTCCTTGCCTCATCCATTACCCCTTGCGCCCATCCATGACTCCTTGCCCCTTGCTTTGCCCATTATCAACTATCAATTGTTACCTAACTATGCTTGTTTGATGTTCACCGACAAAGGAATCTCCTCTACCTTCGGTAATTTTTCCAAATTGAGACGGGAAGAAGCACTTACCCCCGATAAACGTTTTAATAATTGCGGACGAGGATCATGAAGAAGATAAATAATTTCATCCCCTAACTTCCATTCCTCATTAGCTTGAATAATATCTAACTTACCATTTCGACGTACCAACAAAGGCAACATTTCCCCCGAAGTAATCAACGCTTGGATATGTACCTGCTGAAAATCGATAGCATCACCCTTACCCCTAATCACCGTTTTACCAAGCCTAAATAAACCATCTTGGAGATATTGATTCCAAACCTTCACAGGCAACTCATTGATAAAAGGTTGATTAATTTTTTGCTTATTTGCCTTAACATTATTATCATTTTGCAACGGGAAAATAGCCAATACCTTCGGCGGTGCAAACTCCTCGATCGCCCTTTGTGCAATCATTAAATTAACATCCCCATTATTTGTAAGGGCAACTAAAGTGCCTACGGACGTAATATCAGCCTTTTCCATCACTTCAGGATCCAAACCACTACTCTCAAACACAGGTAAATTGTCCTGTTTAGCCTTCTCACAAGCATCCTTATCCGTATCAATCAAAACCACCGATTCCCCTTCATTTTGATAAATGCGCCCAATTAAACGCCCCAACTGATTACAACCAACAATCACAGCCCCCCCCGCATAATTGGACTTGATTTTGAGTAAATTTGCCACCGCCCCCGCACTCAAACCTTGGGCAAAAACCGTCATCATGATGGTAAGGAAAACTAAACCCTTGATAGAATCTCCCCCGTTGATGCCATTTTGGGTTAACAGAATCGAGAATAAGGAAGCCACAGAAGCCGAGACAATACCTCTGGGGGCAATCCATGCCAGAAAGGTTTTTTGTCGCCAATTAAGGTCACTATTCCAAGTACAAATCAAAATACTGAGAGGACGAACCAAGAACATCAGTACCAATACTGTAAAAACACTACCCCATCCCAAAGCGAAAATACTGTCAATGGACAAGTCCGCCGCCAAGAGGATAAATAAAACCGACACACACAACACTGTTAACTGCCCCTTGAAGCGCAACAATAGCCTTTCTTCTGGAATGTCAGAAGCCCTTACCACAATCCCTGCCGTCACCGTTGCCATTAACCCTGACTCACTAATAATCATCTGGGATAGTCCAAAAGTACCCCACACCCCCGCCAAGACTACTAAATTTTTTAATTCTTCTGGCACAAAATTGGCGTTTTTCTGAAATGAGCCTAATAACCAACCGCTGACACCGCCGATAACCGCCCCAATGCCCAGACGGAATAATAATCCTGTGACAATTTCAAAGGAATAAGCAGAACTATTGAGAATGGTATCTAGTACTACCACAGCCAGAATAGCACCCACAGGATCAATTAATACCCCTTCCCCCTCCAATAAGGTAGCCACACGCTTATCTACGGCCACTTGTTTTAATAATGGACCGACTACCGTGGGGCCAGTAACAACCACCAAAGATGCGTATAAAAAGGCGATTTCCCAAGGAAATTCGGCTAACCAGTGGGCGGCCATACCACCCAAAATAAAAGTAATTAGGGTGCCGATGGTGACAAGGTTACGTAAACTGCCTGATACTTTGTCTAGCTGTTTTAGTTCTAGGTTTAAGCCCCCTTCAAACAAAATAATGGCCACCGCAAGGGCTACTAATACTTCTAATCCTACTCCTAAAAGTTCTGGCTGTAATATGCCTAAACCGTCTCTACCTAATAGCACCCCAAATATGAGCAGGAAAACGATACTGGGTATTTTAAAAAATTCTCCCAATACTTGAGAACTAATCCCTGCAAATACGGTTATGATGATCAGTAAAGTCAGAGTGAAAGAGTCTTCCATGGTACCAGAGGTTTAGATAATACGCCTTGTATTTTGTTGATAATTTCTTTTGAAATTATGATAACGTCCTATCCATGGTAGCTTAATTTGATAATTGATAACTTAAGCAATTGACAATGGGCGATGAACCATGGACAATTAGAGTCTACTTCACCTAATCTTGTGCATTTTTGATTGTTTGAGTAATTAACTTAGTGGTAACCCATAGTCGATAAATCATAATTTCAAAATTGATGGATGTTCTTAAATCGAGTTTAATTGTTTCTTGTCAGGCGCCTAGTGATTCTCCTTTGCATCAACCCCAGATGATAGGTGCGATCGCCCTTGCATCCATTATGAATGGGGCAAAAGGAGTCAGAATCGATAGCCCAAGCCACATCCAGGCAGTGCGTTCATTAGCGCCTGATATTCCCATTATCGGTTTATGGAAGCAAATGGGGCTTAATTCTTCAGTATATATTACCCCCCGATATGAAGATGCCGTGGCAGTAAGCGAAGCGGGGGCGGATATAATTGCGGTGGATGGCACCTTGCGCCCTCGTCCTCGTGGGGAACAAATGATCGATATTATTGCTAAAATTAAATCAAATTTAGGTCGTTTGGTGATGGCTGATATTGATACCATGGAAAGTGCGATCGCCTCTAGCCAAGCAGGAGCAGACTTTATCGGTACTACCCTCTACGGTTATACAGAAGATACCGCCCACAAAACTCCCCCTAACTTTGACTTTCTTAAACAATTAGTAACCACCATCGATAAACCTATTATTTGTGAAGGAGGTATCAAAACCCCCCAAGAAGCAAAAAAAGCCCTCGAAATGGGAGCTTTTGCGGTGGTTGTGGGTACTGCCATCACAGGTATTGATTTACAAACAAGGGAATATGTGGCGACCATGGAGGCAGAAAATAGGCAAGGGACTTAAGCCCCTTGTTAAAGAATAATATTCCGATTAATTCAACTCTCGTAAATAAGCCAATAAATCCGCCATCTCCTCGGCAGAAGGTTGAAATTTGGGCATAGGGGGAGTTTTACCACTAATTACCTGATTAATAATACTCTGTTCCGATTTGCGTTTAGAAACATTGGTTAATGTGGGGCCCACATTTCCTACCCCTTGTATTCCATGGCACCCAGCACAGTTAACATTAAAAATTGCCTCTCCCCTTTCCCCATTACCTTGATAAGACAATACTTCGATGATGTAGGGATTTTTAGAAGGTAACAACCAAAATGAGAGAATTATTACCGTTGTTAACAAAATAACACTGGAAATGGTTATGATCACGTTCCTGACTTCTGGTCTATTAATTTTTGTTTCTAATATTTGGTTGTTCACGGAATCATTGTTAACTTTTGGTTTACCTATTTAACATTCTGCAATATTTTGTCTCATTAATGCCACTTTTCCAAATTTAATTAACTTTCACCACTCTTTCTTCTACAAATACTGACCCTTACGAGGAAGTTTCCATGGCAATTGATTAAAAATTCCCTCAATGTAACAATTAACCATAGGCAAACAAAAAACTAGCTATTATTTTTTATTAAAATGCACAAACTGTTATTTATGTCAACCCCTGTGGGTGCTTTAAGCTCAGGCATTGGGGGCGGTGTAGAATTAACCCTATACAACCTCATCCAAGAGATGCAAAAAAGAGGGTATGACATCACCACCGTAGCCCCCCAAGACTCTTACTTTGCCAATGCCAAAATTATCGAAATAGAAGGTAGTGTGCATATACCAGCCCAAACCCAAACTAGAGATATTCCTACTATCATGCCCGAAAACTCCGTTTTGGCGAATATGTGGGAATATGCCAGAAAAGTACAGTCAGATTATGACTTGATTGTTAACTTTGCCTTTGATTGGCTTCCTTTTTACTTAACACCTTTTTTCTCTACCCCCATCGCTCAATTTATCAGCATGGGTTCTTTATCTGATAGCCTTGATGAGATTATGGATAAAACTGCCCAACAATATCCCCACAATTTTGGAGTCTATACCAAGTCTCAGGCAGATACTTTTCCTTTTAGTCAGAGGTGCGAAATATTGGGCAGTGGGTTGGATTTGTCGTTATATCAATATAGTGAAAAATTTGATAAAAAACTGGCATGGTTAGGAAGAATTGCCCCAGAAAAAGCCCTGGAAGATGCGGTAAAAGCCTGTGATATTACCCAAATTCCTTTATTAATTTTTGGTAAAATTCAAGATGAGGAATATTGGCAAAAAATTCTCGCTCAATATCCTGATGCCCCCATTGATTATCGAGGTTTTTTATCTACCCAAGATTTACAACAAGAATTAAGGGAATGTCAAGGATTATTAATGACTCCTCGCTGGATAGAGGCTTTTGGGAATGTGGCCATTGAGGCTTTGGCTTGTGGTGTTCCTGTCATTGCTTATGCTAGGGGTGGCCCTTCGGAAATCGTGGAGGATGGTAAGACGGGATTTTTGGTAACTCCTGATAGTGTGGATGGTTTGGTGGAGGCTATTAATAAGTTATCTACCATTAACCGTTATGTTTGTCGCTTGGTGGTGGAAAAGGAGTATTCTTTGGATGTGTGGGGAGATAGGTTTGAGAGTTGGTTTAAAAAAATAGTTAAGTAGGTTGGCGAAATTAATTATAGCTCTTATTCTATTAAGACTCTTATGAACAAGGGGTTTAAACCCCTTGCCTAAATCGATTTAATTATGCCCACTTACTTACTCAGGCTAGTTAGTTTGGTAGCAGTAACACAAGATGATTAAAACAAGTAAGATCAATTTAAGATTATTATTATGAGTGAATCAGACCAAGATAGAGAAAGAGATTTAGAATTGCGTCGGGATGCTTTGCAGGGCAGACAATTTTCTTTAGCGGATTTAATTGGGCAGGAAGGAGGAGGATTTTTGAAGGGGGAGTCTCCTGTGCCTTTTATTATCAGGTTAAAAACAGAAATTAAGTTATTTATTAGTAATAATTTACGGGATAATTCTGGCGCATTGCAAGCTGTTTTACAAGATTTGGTGAATGGGGGAGATAGTAACATTGGTAGTCATGAAACGGATCCTTTGTCGGCTCTGAGAGCTATTATTGAGGAGATTATGGGCAATGATAATCTATACTATGACTTTGTGAAACAGGTTGATCTTAAGTCTGGACAAATAAGTGGCGATCGCCCTTACTTCCAAAAACCAGGACAACCTGCCCATCCTGAAGACGAATATTCTCACGAATCTGTTAAGGAAAAACTCATCGAACTTTTGAATATCATCGATGCTATTCAACCACAGTAGGGAAATAGGGAATAGAAAATAGTTTAACTATCTCCTAAACCCTTAAAACCTAAATTAAGCCTCCACCAAAGTTAGTGCTTCCCCTGTGAGGCTAAAAGCCCTTACCTGAGTAATTTTCACGGGGACAATTTTCCCTTTTAACTCATTTATATCCCCTGCAAAGAAAGTAAGACGATTACCATCTGTCCTACCCACTACCTGAGTAGCATCCTTGGGATTAACATCCTCTACCAATACCTGCTCAATTTTACCAAGATACCGTTGAGAACGTTCCGCCGCCTTGACTGATACTAAATGATTTAGGCGCGCCAGGCGATCGCCCTTTACCTCCTCACTAAGCTGATTTTCCCATTCTGCCGCAGGAGTTTGAGGACGAGGAGAATAAGCCGCCGTATTCAACAGATCAAAACCAATATCCTCCACTAACTTTAAAGTATTCTCAAATTGTTCCTCCGTTTCCCCAGGAAAACCTACAATGGCATCGCCACTAATAGCCGCATCGGGCATATAACCACGAATTTTATTGATAATATCTCGATAACGCTCATGGGTATAACCGCGCTTCATGGCTTTTAAAACATCATTATCCCCCGACTGAAAAGGAATATGGAAATGTTCACACACCTTGGGCAACTCATGACAAGCCTTGATTAAACGCTCCGTAAAATAGCGGGGATGGGAGGTAGCAAAACGAATGCGCTCGATCCCTTCCACATCATGGATAAAATAGAGTAAATCCGTCAAAGTATGCTTATTTCTGCCTGTTTCCGTTGTACCAGGTAAATCACGGCCGTAGGCATCAATATTTTGACCTAATAAAGTTATTTCCGTATAACCCTGACGGGCAAGTTCTTCAATTTCCGCCTTAATAGCTTCGGGGGTGCGAGATTGCTCCACGCCCCTAGTATTTGGCACTACACAATAACTACATCTTTCATTGCAACCATAAATAATATTTACCCAAGCCGAAACACTGCTTTCTCTGCGGGGTTTGGTAATATCTTCAAAAATATGCACAGGCTCAGTGGCTACGATTTGATTTCCTGCAAATACTTGATCCAACAGACTATCAAGGCGATTGGCATGTTGAGGCCCCATAATAAGGTCAATTTCAGGAACACGCCTTAAAAGTTGCTCTCCTTCCTGTTGTGCGACACAACCAGCTACCACAAGGGTTAAATCGTCTTCTTTATGTTTCCTTTTTGCCTGTCTGCCCAAATAGGAATAAACTTTTTGCTCAGCATTATCCCTGATACTACAAGTATTATATACAATCACATTAGCTTCGTTAGGATCTTCGGTAAAATCATAACCCATGGTTTCCAATATTCCTGCCATGCGCTCGGAGTCTGCCTTATTCATTTGACAACCGAAGGTAATGATATTATATCGGCGATTATTGTTGGTCATATTTTCAATAAAAATTAAACATATAATAAATTTTTGCGTATCTCTAATATACAAGAATTCAGTCCTTGCCTTGTTTACTCTTTTTTGAGTAACCGCTTTCATATTTGAAGGACTATAATAATTAAGAAAAGAAGAAGAGAATAATAATCAAATTTAATCAGTTTGTAAAGATATATTATCTTTATGGCACTGTCCAACAGGTTAGAATATTCCCAATTATTGAATAACTTTCTACCTAATAACACTGCTTTTTTGTATCTATAAAGGCATTATTTCTTTGGATTTATTGCTTAAATTATTCAAAGTATATTCATTTTTTAACCAGAAAAATCCTATGAGTAAATAAATAAAAATAGTTACTATTTATATCTAAAATATAGCCAAAATACATATCTATGGATCACTACATTAAACCGAGTTATATACATACTATAAAATGAAAAAAAATCCTTGGAAATATTTAAAAAGTTTAAGGTATAGTATCGTTTTAGTAACTTGTTGTTGTCTTATGCTAGTAGGACAAGCAACTTTATCAGAACAAATTTCCCATAATTTAGAAAGAGATATAAAAGTGGGAATTTATCAAAATAGTCCAAAAGTATTTGTGGATGATAGTGGTAATCCTGCTGGTTTTTGGGTTGATATAGTTGATGATATTGCGAGAATAAATAATTGGTCAATAGTTTATGTACCCTGTATTTGGAGTGAATGTTTAAATCTGGTAGAAGAAGATGGTTTAGATTTGATGGTTGATGTGGCTTATTCCCCTGAGCGCGATCGCACCTTTAGCTTTAATAGTAACGTAGTATTAGCCAGTTGGTCACAAATATACGCCAGACAAGGATTAGAATTAAACTCAATATTAGAATTAGATAACAAAAGAATTGGAATATTAAGATCAAGCATTCAACAAGATGTTTTAGAAAAAGAAATACAGGCTTTTGGAATCTATCCAACCCTTGTAGAAGTCGATAGTTTTGATGAAGTTTTTGCTCTTTTAGAAAAGGGAGAGATAGATGCAGGAATAGTTAATAATTTTTTTGCAACGAAGGAAGCTAATAAATATAGTATTGTTAAAACTAATATTTTAATTAATCCAGCCCGTTTACACTTTATTACTCAGAATGATGATTCAAAAAATATATTACCAGAATTAGATCTGGTTATGGAACAATTAATAGATGATCCCAACTCTAGCTACTATCAAGCGATGAATACATGGCTTGAGCCTCAAAAAGTGTTTGGTTGGCAAGACATAAGAAAAATTATCATGGATTTTATTATTTACATACCTTTTTTTGGATTAGT
Organism: Cyanobacterium sp. IPPAS B-1200; assembly: GCF_001747005.2. Taxonomy (NCBI): domain Bacteria; kingdom Bacillati; phylum Cyanobacteriota; class Cyanophyceae; order Chroococcales; family Geminocystaceae; genus Cyanobacterium; species Cyanobacterium sp. IPPAS B-1200. The sequence goes on along the minus strand of NZ_CP182899.1, from coordinate 2,115,386 downwards.
TTTTGTAGTTTTATGGAATTATTTTCTCAAAAAAGAGGTAAATCGCCGAAAAATTGTAGAACAGAATTTACGAGAAAGTGAAGAAAGTTATATTCATCTGACCAATCATATCCCCGTGGGAGTATTTAAAACAGATAAAGATTTTAATTGTTTATACGTCAATGAATACTGTTGTGAATTGATGGGTTTATCAGAGCAACAAATCAAAACAGAAGGATGGTTAATGGGTATTCATCCTGAAGACAAGGAAAAAACAATCCATTGGACAAATTCCATTAAAAAAGGTGTGATTTTTGATTTAGAATATCGTTTTCAACGCCCTGATAAATCGATTATATGGGTGTTTGGGCAATGTTTACCAGAATATGATGACCATCAGAAAGTGAGGGGTTATATTGGTACTGTAACAAATATAAGCGATCGCATCTTAGCCGAGCAACAATTAAAACACAATGCCTTCCATGACAAATTAACAGGCTTAGCCAATAGAGATTTATTGACCCAAAGACTAGAATTAGCGATACAAAAACAAAAACGTGATCACAACGTAAGATTTGCCGTCTTATTTTTAGACTTAGATAATTTCAAGATAATTAACGATAGTTTAGGGCATTCTACAGGAGATAAATTGTTAGTTGCCATGGCAAAATTACTACAAGGATTTATCAGGGAAATAGATATTGCCGTTAGATTGGGAGGAGATGAATTTGTAGTTTTGTTAGAAGATATTGATGGTATTCAAGAAGCCATCGTGGTTGCCCAAAGAATTATTCAAGCCTTAAAATCCCCTTTGGTGCTGGATAATAAAGAAGTTTTTATTCAAACCAGCATTGGTATTACCACAAGTAGTGAGAGAAGGGAAAATGCCGAAAGTATCCTAAGAGACGCTGATATAGCCATGTATAAGGCAAAACAAAGTGGCAAAGGAAAATATGCTATTTTTGATCCTATTATGCACTCCCAAGCCGTTGAAAGGCTACAAATGGAAAATGACTTGCGCAATGCCCTCGAAAATAATCAGTTTATTTTAAATTACCAACCAGTGGTTAACCTAAAATCTGGCTCTATTGAAGGTTTTGAGGCCTTAATTCGTTGGCAACATCCACAAAAGGGGTTAATTTCTCCCCTAAAATTTATCTCCATTGCCGAAGAAATGGGGTTAATTATTCCCCTTGGAGAATGGATTTTAGACACAGCCTGTCAACAACTATCCATATGGCAAAAGCAATTTAACTCTCCTTTAAAGTTAAGTGTTAATTTATCGGTAAAACAGTTAAATTATTGTTTAATTGAGACTTTAGATAATATTCTTTTTCGTCATCAAATATTGCCAAATACTTTGACTTTAGAAATTACTGAAAGTATGTTAATTGAAAATTTTGAGTCAACTTCTAATTTACTATACAAAATAAAAGAAAGAAATATTTCTATTAGTATTGATGATTTTGGTACGGGGTATTCCTGTTTTAGTTATTTACATCGTTTACCCGTGGATATTCTCAAAATTGACCGTAGTTTTGTCCATAATTTAGAGTTAAATGGTCATAATCAATTAATTACAGAATCTATTATTGTTTTGTCAAAATCCATTGGTATGTCGGTAATCGCGGAAGGAGTTGAGGCTGTGGAGCAAAAAATTTGGTTACAACGCCACGGATGTTCATTTGGGCAGGGTTATTTCTTTTCTCCTCCTTTACTTCCCCTTCTCGCAACGATGGTTTTGCAAAAAGGTTCATATCAAGAGTATATAAAAACCAGACCTTAATCCAAGGGGGTGGAGAATGTATTAAAATTAACGGATAATAATTTTTGCTTTAGTTATTGTTTTAATAGTTAGAGTGCTTTTTTGTGTATTAACTCCCTTGGCGATCGCCCTTAATTTATGAGTCAAAATTCTTTTGTTGGAACAGTTTATTTAGTGGGTGCAGGTCCTGGAGACCCTGGATTGCTTACGGTTAAGGGAAAATCCCTGTTAGAATTGGCAGATGTGGTCGTGTATGATGCTTTGGTTAGCGAAGAAATTTTAAATATAATTAGTCCCTACGCCGAAAAAATTAACGCAGGAAAACGCCGTGGTCGTCATTCTTTACCCCAAAACGAAACCAATGAAATTTTGATCGAAAAAGCTCGTGAACACGCCATCGTGGTGCGCCTAAAGGGGGGAGATCCCTTTGTTTTTGGTCGGGGAGGAGAAGAAATGACAGATTTAATCAAAGCGGGGATACCTGTGGAGGTGGTGCCTGGTATTACTTCGGGCATTGCGGCTCCTGCCTACGCTGGTATTCCTGTTACCCATAGGGGTTATAGTTCATCGGTTACTTTTGTTACTGGTCATGAATCGGTGGGAAAATATCGTCCTAATGTGGATTGGAGTGCGATCGCCCGTGGCTCAGAAACGATAGTTATTTATATGGGTATCCATAACCTCCATCAAATCATCCCTCAATTAATCGAAGCAGGGTTGACACCGCAAACCCAAATTGCCCTTATTCGTTGGGGTACACGCCCCGACCAAGAGGAGTTGTATGGTAATCTTGAGAATATTCTTGATAAAATAGAATCATCAGGATTTGAAGCCCCTGCGATCGCAGTTATCGGTAAAGTAGTGGGATTTAGGCAAGAAATAAACTAAATACTAGACTTGTTGCGAATTAAATATCTGCGTATCTGAAACCCTTGTTAAATTAGGACTGAATCTTTCAAAAAACCTATTTCGCAACAACTCTACTATGCAACTAACCATCAAATTTCCAGAAAATTATTAGCAAAAACTTGGACAGTGATAATTGGTATATCCTCAAAAGGATTTAATACCAATAAATCATCATCCCCTGAAATAATGAAATCAGCTTTTCCTGATACGGCTAAATCTAAAAAACAATTATCCTTGGAGTCACGACAAGCATCAAAATATTGTGTAATAGTAATTTTTTCCACCGTAGTCAAGAACCGCGCCAAAAAAAATATACCGTTCTTCATTAGATAAATATTTATCAAATTTTTTCCTCATCAAAACCCTTTTTAACTCCCCTAAAGTTTCATCAGAAGCTAATAAAATCTGATGATAAAAGGCATTTTTAACAACCTGAAAAGGTAAAGATTTTTTTGATAATAAAGCACTAATAAAGATATTAGTATCTAAAACTAAGCGTAGCCTATTAATCTTCCAAGAGTTGAGCTAAAATCTCGGAGGTTAAACCTCTTTTTTCGGCATTATCAGCAATGGTTTCCATCACTTCAATTAAATTTTTTTGCTTCCAAAACGAATCCAAATAAACAGAAATTAAATCACTTAACTCTTGTTTTTTTGTCTGTGAAGCTAAATGAAAAGCCTTATAAATATGCTCATCAACATTAATAGTTATTTGTTTCATAATCTTAGTTATTTGTTTCATAATCTTAGTTATTGTGTTGATAATTATAATATTAGTTATAGCATTTTTATCTAAAAACTAAGCCTCAATTAATAAATTCTTCTCAAAAAATAAATAATCATGTTTAACAAAATAGAAAAAATAACCCCTCAGCCCGGGCAAGAATCCGTATGGGATTACCCTCGCCCCCCAAGACTAGAAGCTGTAGAAGCCCCCATCCACATCATTTGCAATGGCGTAAAAATTGCCGATACCAAAAGCGCTTACCGTGTCTTGGAAACCAGTCATCCCCCCGTTTATTACCTTCCCCCCGCAGACATTAAAATGGAATATTTAACCCCCGCCCCTGGACAGTCTTTTTGTGAATGGAAAGGCATGGCACAATATTACACCGTCCAAGTAGAAGATAAAATGTTAACAAAAGTGGCATGGTATTATTCCCAGCCCACGGAAGCATTTAAGGAAATAACAAATTATGTGGCTTTCTATGCCTTTCCCATGGATGGATGCTATGTTGACGGAGAAAAAGTTACTCCCCAGCCAGGTAATTTCTATGGTGGTTGGATTACTTCTAATATTGTAGGTCCTTTTAAAGGGGAGCCTGGTAGTTGGGGATGGTAGTTATTAATTGAGAATGGATAATTGATAATGAGTTGGGTGGCATTGCCCACCTTTTTACCCCAACAACTCTTATAAGATAAGTCCCCAAAATTGCGGGATTTGGGGCAAAACCACAGTCTTTTTTAATAACCTAAATCAACGGCGATGCGGTGAGCGCAACTAAAACCAGAAAAAGCTACCGCATTTAAACCCTGCCCGGGGAATGTACTATCTCCCACACAATAAAGATTTTTAATGGCGGTGCGGTTGAAGGGCATGGATAATAAACCTTTTAATTTACGACGGGGAATGGGGCCATAAGTACCATTATCTCGATTTAAGAAGCGTCGATGGGTGCGAGGAGTACCTATTTCCATATAGTCTAAACCTGCGTCTAAACCGGGGAATATTTTTTCTAAACGCTCAATTAATCTTCCTGCTGCTTCTTCTTTTTTGTACTCATATTGTTCCCCTGATAAGCCTTTCCAGTAGTCGATGTAACTGGGGGTAAAGGTATGAATAATATGATAACCTTCAGGAGCTAAACTGGGATCGAGAAGGGTGGGAATGGATACAAATATGGTACCTTGTTCGGCTTCTAAGTTTGACCAATTTTCAAGGATGATATGATGGCATTCTGTGCCATGGGGTAACACTTTCCCATCAACCCCTAAATGAAGACTGAGGAAACTGGGGGATTGTTTATAGTTGTTTTCCCATCTTTTTTCTTTGGCTGGTTTTTCTTTTTCTATTAATTTCTCGAAGGTATCCCAACGGGTGGCATTGGAAACTATCCTTTCGGCTTGATATTCTGTACCGTCGGCTAGTCTAACGGCGATCGCACAGTTGCCCTGAGTAACAATCTCTGTAACCCTTGCCCCATAGTGAATTTCGCCCCCATGATTCTCTAAACCTTCCACTAACTTGAGGGCAATTTGTCCCACTCCCCCTTTAGGATAATTAATACCACCATAATGACGATCAGAAAATACCATCCCAGCATTAATCATGGGAGTTTTATCAGCGGGTACCACCGACCAACAATAACACTCCATATCGATAAACTTCAACAACTCAGGGTTTCTGATATGCTTACGGGCAATATCTCCCACATTGAGGGGTAAATATTTGACTAAACCCAAACAGGCAAGAGGATGCTGGAAAAATACCCTCGTTAAATAACGAACTTCTTCTAAAGAAAGTAATTCCATGGTGTTGAGACAATTAAACACCTTCCAACATTCATCATAAAACTTTTTGATGCCCTCCTCCTCATCAGGAAAACGGGCGTATAATTCCTGTAAAAACTTGTCATAGTCTCGGTGAACTTTTAGGTCTAAATTATCAGGTAAATGATAGTGTATTTGTACTGGATCTGCATAGGTTTCCATGTTCATATCCACTGCATCCAAGGCACGGGTTAATAGATTGGTAGTACCTTCAGTACCAAAACCAAAAATCATCGAAGCACCCACATCAAAGCGATAACCTTCCCTTTCAAAATACCCTGCACTGCCTCCCGGGATAAGGTAACGTTCTAAAACTAATACTTTTATACCTTTGGCGGCCAATTGAGTAGCGGTTACTAAGCCACCAATACCTGAGCCGATTACTATGACATCGTATTTACTCATATTCCGATTTTAGCTGACAGTTGACAGTGAATTTTTACATTTTTATTACATTATCAATTCTAAACTGTCCATACTGATTTTTTCACCTCTTTATTACTGTCTGATGATTCTGATGTTACAAATTATCAGCAAATTTTCTTTTTTCTTGACTTCTACTCTCTTATGAGGGACTAGTGAAGTACCCACATTCGCTTTGCTGAAATGTGTGCTTCTCGTCTCATCTGCCAATGCTTTACAATACTCCGAACCTAATCTAAGTGTTGTCGAGTCTTACTCAGCATTTCTGGTATTGCTACCTTTATCTAGCCTAAACTAGAACCCGAGCAGGAGTCCACCTTCCGCAGACCCATAGAACTAAAATTCTATTTGCTTCCTCCCAGCGTCTTGCGACCTTTTATATTACTGGTAGTTGCGTCCCTAGTCTCTGCCGAGTACATACTTTATCCGACTTGCGGGGCCTCTTAGTCAGCTAGGTGGGTCAATGACCAACTATACTATAACACGTTAGGACTCGTTTTCATCCCTAGTTCGTTACACTGAAACTAGGGACTTCCTACTCGTACCCGTTAAAAGTAGCTTGAAATAATAAAACTGCTTTTGTTTGCACTGAAAATACATAAGTTTCTATCACATTAGAAAATGATCTCATAAAATAAAAAAGAGGCAAAGTCTAAGATTTTTTATATTTTAAAGTTTATTTGGGTTATGAGGCAGTTGAGAAGAAAAAATAAGAGTAAAATGAGATGTTAAAGTGTAATAAATTCTTAACTAATTATTCATTACTAAATGTCAGAAGATTCTCAAACTATTTCCCTTCCTAGTATCGAAAGTGCGATCGCCCTTGCGGGTAAACAAGAAGAAAACCTAAAATATATAGCTAGAATGACGGGAGCGAATCTCTCTTTGCAGGGGCAAGATTTAGCCATTTATGGTAAAGCCAAACCCGTAGCCAGAAGTATTGAAATAGTCAAAGCCTTGGAAACCTTGTGGCTAGAAACAAAACCCATTACTCAGTCCGATATATTAGTGGTATTTCATGCCCTAGATACCAACAAAATGGAAGAGTATGAGGGAATACAAAAAGAAGTCTTAGCCCGTACCCGTAACGGTGAGTCAATCCGTGCTAAAACTTTTAAACAAAGACAATACGTCCAGACTATTCAAAAATATGATATTACCTTTGGCATTGGTCCGGCTGGTACAGGAAAAACATTTTTAGCGGCGGTTTTAGCAGTGCAAGCCCTGTTGAATGATGAGTGTGAAAGGTTGATTCTAACTCGCCCAGCGGTGGAAGCGGGAGAGAAACTAGGTTTTTTGCCGGGGGATTTACAACAAAAAGTAGATCCTTTTTTGCGTCCTTTGTATGATGCTTTATATCAATTCATTGAACCGATCAAAATTCCTGAACTAATCGAAAAGGGAAAAATAGAAGTAGCCCCCATTGCTTATATGAGGGGTAGAACTTTAAGTAATGCTTTCGTTATTGTTGATGAAGCACAAAATACCACTCCAGCCCAGTTAAAAATGGTGTTAACTCGTCTTGGTTTTGGTTCTAAAATGGTAGTAACAGGGGATATAACTCAAACGGATTTACCTAATCAACAGCAATCAGGGTTAATTGTCGCTTCTAAAATTTTGCAAGATGTGGAAGGAATTGGTTTTTGTAACCTTACCCAAGCTGATGTAATTCGTCATCCTTTGGTGCAAAAAATTGTGGCAGCCTACGAAAGACACTTTTAAATAATTGATAATGGATCGTGGTAGTGAAAAAATTTACCCATTAACATTATGGGGAGGTTTTCGATCGCACTTTACCTTGCAAGGAGTACCCCAAGCGATTTTAGCACTGGGAATATTATGTAAAACAGTACTACGGGTGCCGATGACGGTATTAGCACCAATGTGGACTCCTGGAGCAATAAAACAATCACTGGCAACCCAAACCCCATTACCGATCATAATAGGAGATGTTATTAAGTCGAAGGTAGTTTGGTTATAATCATGGCTTCCTGTGCAAAGGTAGCTATGTTGAGAAATGACAGCGTGAGAGCCAATGATAATTTTATCTAAACTATAAAAGTAAGTGCGATCGCCTATCCAACTATAATCACCGATTTCCACCTTCCAAGGATATAAAAATCTAGCACTAGAGCGAATAACTACCTGTTTACCAACTTTTGCCCCAAAAAGTTTTAATAATGTCCGTCTCACTCCATTAAAATTGTGAGGAGTCAGGGGAAAGATAATCCCTTCTACTATCCACCACAACAAGATAAACCATAGAGGTTTTCCCCTATCAAAATGGTTTTGGTTATATTTACTCAGATTAAACCAAGGCTCAGTATCGAGGACAGGATTTTGGTTTTCGCTGGGGGTAATAGGTTCGTGATTAGTCATGGATAAAAGTTCGTTCTCTGAACCTATATATTACTAGAATTCGCCATAATGTATATAGTCTAGGTTATTATGGGCGATCGATGATACTTAGTACATCCTTTGGTGACAATTTATTTTTAAACCAGACAATTTGATTCGGTAAATCTTTAAAATTAACTCCCGCTTTCGCCAAATTCAAACGCTCGGAAATAGCTAAAATCAAGTTATCCCTTTCTACTTTCTGAGTTTGATAAAATTTCTTTTGCAAATATTGAGGACTCCAATAACCAACTATTTCCAATAAAAAATCTCTCCCGTCAGGATGGACAATACGAAAATCTGGAATCATCACACTACCAGGCACAGGCAACAAGTCCACTTCTCTTTCTAAGCGCCATGGGGTATCCATTTTTTCCCACCGTTTGGCAAAGGATTCTTCTAGTAAACTGTCATAGGTGGTATTAATCCCATAATGACTTACTAAATCGCAACTATCATCAAGATGAAAGCGTTTTTCTTTGATGCGGTTGGTGTAGTTATCTTTCATTCTCAGAGTGGCTTCTAAACTCCATTTACGCACATGAAGCAGGGCAGGAATCATTTTTGCTAAGGCTAAACCGTAACGGGTATTGGCTTTGAAAAGACTGGTAGGCCCATCAATGGAGATGGTAAAACCTGTGTCGGCATCTCCTTCTACATATACCATCAACTCAAATAGTTTGAGGTAACGGAATAGTTGTTTATATTCCCCTGGTTGGTTACGGTGGGCGTGGATGGTGATTTCACTTGCTCTGTAAAAAATACCTTGTACTTGAGAAAGATTGTAGCGGTGGATGAGGGTTTCTGGTTGGGGGGTTTCAAATTCTGTGAGGATACGATTTTCTTGTAAGTCGGCGTACAATCCTTGTTCGATTTCTTGGGGTAATACTTCCCTTTGTACCTCTTTGGTTAGGTTAAGGGCGATCGCACTTAGCACAGATTCTTTATTATCAGGTATAGGCAAAGAATTAGCACTATAGGAAAAAACCCTTTCTCGCAACTTAGAAGGCATCAAAGGACTAACGATTTCAAAGGTACTAAAGTGATTTTTTAAAAGATGAGCCAAACCCCTTTTTAGACGATAATCAGGGCTATCCCCTTCCAACTCTTTTAGTTTATTATCCAGATAAGCTTGAGTTTTTCCCATACAGGTTTGAAAACAATCTATTTGCTCACAAGCTAGAAAAAGATTATTTTTATTAAGAGGTAATTTTTTGGGAATAATCGTTTCCCCATCAAAACGATACATTAACAAGTCTGTTTTAAGCATTTTTGATATTCAAAAAATAAAAAAAAATAAACTATTATCTATTATGGGGGAGGATAGTTAGTAGTCAATATTTAAATAATTCATAATTTACCTTGTTATTGCTCATTATTAAAAATTAGGATAAAGGCAGTATTTCTCAATTTAAAAAACTACTAAGTTTATTTTTTTATAAAATCTTTATGATTTCTTATAAGTGATTTATTGTAAACTATCTTTATAGTTAAGTCGTTTTTTTGTCATAACTATAAATTAAAAAAGAATCCGTAACACATTCTTCACGGCACAAAAAATTACCGCTGGTGACAATTAATTAATTTAACACTGTACACCAATTTTATAAACCTTTATATGGACGTAACTGGATTCGAACCAGTGACCCCATCGATGTCAACGATGTACTCTAACCAACTGAGCTATACGTCCTTGTTACAACAGCTTTATATTATATCATCAGCCACCATAAAAGGCAAGTTTTCAAAAAAAAACAGAAAAATTAAAGATTACTGGATCGGAATGATGAATCATTTGCTAGAATAGCATGGGAAATTTAAGGATAAATTAATAGTCTTTGAGTCAAGCATTAGAAATTCCAAATTTAGACACCCTAGCACAAGAACTAGCAGCTATTCAGCAAACTAGCTCAAAAAAAATCGCTTTGCTAGGTTCACGCCATGTTCCAATAACTCATTTACACCTAATTGAGATGATGAGTTACGCCCTTGTATTGGGTGGTAACCGTTTGATAACCTCTGGGGCGGCAGGAACCAATTCTGCCGCTATTAGAGGAGCCATGAGGGCTGACCCTAATCTTTTGACGGTAATTTTACCTCAGAGCCTAGATCGTCAGCCCAAGGAGTCTCAAGAACAACTACAGAAGGTAATTCACTTGGTAGAAAATCCAGATCATAATCATCTCTCTTTGGGGGAAGCGAGTGCGGATTGTAACCGAGAAATTATTTCTCGTTGTCAACAGCTAATCTGTTTTGCTTTTCATGACAGTCATACTCTTATGAAAACTTGCGAAGAAGCGGAGGAGCAAAGAAAGGTTGTTACGTTGTTTTACTTTGATTAGTGGAAATTTTTATCAATGCCATTAGCTAGGAATGATCGGCTCTCAGTGTTTATTTAGGACTGATGGCTGATTCCTAATAGCTATTTTTTCGTTTTATTTTAAATATAAATAATTATTTATAGATTTCAAAAGTATTCTGCTATTTATGAGAAAGTTAGTATTGGCGACAAGTAATCAGGGAAAACTAAAGGAAATAGAAGGTTATTTGCAGGGGTTAGATATTGAATTGGTTTTAAAGTCAAAAGATTTAGAAGTAGAAGAAACTGGCTCAACTTTTATGGAAAATGCTATCTTAAAAGCGAGTCAGGTAGCTTTGGCTATGGGAGAATGGGCGATCGCCGATGACTCTGGTTTAATGATTGATGCTTTAGACGGAGCACCCGGGCTTTTTTCGGCACGGTATGCCCCCACACCAGAAGAATGTATCGACCGAGTTTTAAGGGAATTAGAAGGGAAAAATAATCGTCAAGGTCAATTTGTATGCGCCGTGGCGATCGCCTCTGGGGATGGTAAAATTATCTTGCAAAGTGAAGGAATCTGTCGAGGGGAAATTTTAACCCAAAGAAAAGGACAAGGAGGTTTTGGTTATGATCCTATTTTTTATGTGCCAAAAATTGGGCAAACTTTTGCCGAAATTTCTTCCGAAACAAAAGATCAAATTAGTCATCGGGGACTTGCCTTAGAAAATTTATTACCTCAATTAAAAGAACTTCTTTCTTAGTATAATTAAGTTAATTGATAGTTTCACTTGAACTTTTATCCCATCGTTTTAGAATCCCGTAAAAAATTGCAGCAAATAAGGCGAAAAAAGTAACTATTAATATAGATTTAAAACTAAATTTTTGATAGATAGTAAGATATTGTGGTGTCATTGTTACACACAACTTTATATCCAAAAGTAAACTTTGTTGAAATTTAACAGAATTTCTAAAATTAAATTAACCTAAAGGAATATAATTTAAACTAAGGAGTCATAGATTAAATAAGCTCTTCAAAGAGCGAAAATTTCAAACTATTTACCATTTCAAAGGGTCATGTATAGAATTCTGATAGTTGAAGATGAGCTAATTGCGGCCGAAAGTCTTTCTCTCGATCTCAAAAAACTCGGATACGAAGTAATTGGTATCGTTAGCACTGGACCAAAAGCCATTCAAAAAGCGCAAGATTCTTCACCTGACTTAGTTTTGATGGATATAATGCTTAAAGGCTCTATGGACGGTATTACGGCGGCCCATGAAATTTATCGCCTCCTCAAAATTCCCATCATTTATTTAAGCGCCTATGCCGATGCTCAAACCTTAAAAAGGGCGCAAAAAATTCCAGCCTATGGATACCTAGTCAAGCCTTACAAGATTGCTGACATTACTACTACTATTACCATCGCCTTATCTAAATTTGAAGAAGATTCCCGCACAGAGTCTAATTTACTAAAGCAACAAAAATTAAATCAAATCAAAACCCAAGCCTTAGCAACGGCTTCCCATGATTTACGAGCGCCTCTTACCAGTATTTTGGGATATACCGAATTAATAAAAGACTATGGGGATAAATTATCCGCTGATAAAAAAGAAAGGTACTTTAATTTTATCAAAAGTGCGATCGTCGAAATGAATGATTCCCTCGAAGATTTATTACTAATTAGTAAAGCAGAAGAAGGAAAAATAACCCTATATCCAGACCAATTTGATTTAGTACAATTTCTACAAAGTTTGATAGATGAACAGAATAATTTAACCGATAAACATACTATTAATTTTCATTGTCAAGAGTCTGCTTACGAGGCTTACCTAGATAGGAAAATGTTACATCATATCCTCAATAACTTAATTTCTAATGCTATTAAATATTCTCCCGATGGAGGAGATATTGACCTAACTTTATGTTGTGAACCAGATAATATTTTACTGACCATAGAAGACTATGGTATCGGAATTCCTGATAATTATAAACATAAATTATTTCAGTTATTTGAAAGGGCTGATAATGTGGCAGGAATTAAAGGGAATGGTTTAGGCTTATCCATTGTCAAAAAAGCTGTAGAAATTCATGGGGGAGAAATTACTGTGGAAAGTGAAGAAAATAAAGGTACTAAATTTAGTATCAATATTCCCAAAATTTATTACAGTGAATTATGAAACAATTAGTTTTAGTTGGCGGTGGACATAGCCATGCGATCGCCCTTAAAATGTATTATGATAACCCTATTAAAAATGTTAAAATAACCTTAATTAATGAAGTAAAAAATACTCCCTATTCAGGAATGCTTCCTGCTCATATAGCAGGGTATTATAACTTTTATCAAACCCATATTAACCTAGAAAAATTAGCCCAAAAAACTAACAGTAACTTAATTATTGATCAAGTAATAGACATTAATCCGACACAACAAAAAGTTTATTGCTTATCAGGAAACACCATTAAATATGACCTTTTATCCATAGACATTGGCAGTACCCCCGATGATAGTCAAATAAAAGGAGCAAAAGAATATGCCATTAGGGCAAAACCTGTGCCAATTTTACTAGAAAAATGGGAGGCAATTATTAATGATTTAAATAACAATCCTAATCAAAATATTACCTTAAATATTATTGGAGGGGGTGCAGGAGGAGTCGAACTTGCTCTGAATATGCACAAAAGATTAACGGATATTGTAACAGCAAAACAAGTAAATATTAATATTATCAATAGAGGTCAAGTATTATTAAATAGTCATAACATACGTGCTAGTAAACTTTTTAATAACCTTTTAGACAAAAAAGATATTAATATCATCTTAGAGACAGAAATAGTAGAAATTTGCCCAGATAAAGTTATTACAAAAAAAGGAAAAATTATTAAAGGAGATTATACCTTTTTGGTTACAAATGCTTCCCCCGCATCATGGCTAAAAAATACAGGTTTAAGTATTGATAAAAAAGGATTTATTCTAGTCAAAAATACCCTACAAACCCTATCCCATGACAATATTCTTGCCACAGGAGACATCGCCACCATCAAAGATAATCCTAGCCCCAAGGCGGGAGTTTTTGCGGTTAGACAAGGTAAACCGTTATATAACAACTGGCGATTATTATTAGAAGGAAAAAACCTTAATTCTTATTATCCCCAATCCTTTTATTTAAGTTTGATTGGTACAGGGGATAAAAAAGCAGTGGCAGTTTGGGGAAATTTTACGTACAAATCTAGTTTATTTTGGTATCTCAAAGATTACATTGATAAAAAATTTATGGAGCAATTTTCCAGCTAAATAAATCATACTAAATCAGATTTGCAAACTGTACTTTTATTTATTATTGATTGGCAATGGGCTTAAGCCCATTGTTCGTTTTATTAGTATACTTTTCTTTTTTTAATGCCGAGAAACATCCATTGATTTGATGATTCTTGCTAAAATTTTCGCACTATCAAACAAGGCTAATTTTTTACAATTATTACTCATCTGCTTTAACTTAACCTTATCCTTAATTAAGTTCGTAACGGTTTTTTCTAAGACATCGGGAGTTAAATCATTTTGACGAAATAATACCGCTGCATTTTCTTGGGCAAAGACTTGAGCATTAAAAAATTGATGGTCTTCAGCAGCAAAGGGAAAAGGAATCAACACCGAAGGAGTTTTCGTGATTGCCAATTCCGTCAAAGCACTAGCCCCAGAGCGACTAATGGCAAAATCTGCCCGATTTAACAACCCTGCCATATTGTCATAAAAGGTCATTTCGATATAGTTAGGGTGTTCAAAGGTACCAAAATCATCGTCTCTATTCCCCGTTAAATGGACTATGTACCAACCATTTTTTAACCAATGAGGGGCGCACTGCCTCACTAATTTATTAAGGGCTACGGCTCCCTGAGAGCCTCCCATGGCAACAATTACAGGTACATTGTCAGGGATTTTAAAATCTAGGGGTTCAGGGGATAAAAATTCTTGGCGCACAGGGGTGCTTACCCATTGGGTTTTTGTTTTTGGTAAATATTTTTTTGTGCCTTCAAAGCCGATGCCCACTAAGTTGCATTGCTTTCCTAATAATTTGGTTACTTTCCCTGGTATGTAGTTTGATTCGTGCAAAATCACAGGAACTTTTGCCAGTTTTGCCCCCAAAATAGCTGGGGCGGATATGTAACCCCCCGTGGTGAATACTAAGTCTATTTTTTCCCTTTTTATTAGTTTATAAGTAAAGGCGATCGCCCTTAGCATTTTGGCAAAGAGAAAAACAGTTTTAACCCCAAACTTAGTTTGAAAACCATCAATATCAACAGTGCGTAAAGGATAAAAATCAGGCACTATGGAAGTCTCAAGGCGATTTGGCACCCCTAACCATTGAATCTCGTAGCTAGACAATTCTTGGGCAACAGCAAGGGCAGGAAATAAATGTCCCCCAGTGCCACTGGCAGCGATTAACAGTTTCGACTTATGATCAGACACAATCAAGATAATTAATAATCAACAGTAAAAGTTTTTGCAGGTATAAAAATCTTAACTGCTATATACCGAGGTAAACCAAAGAACTAACAGTTAAGGGTTATTACTAGGTTACAAAAACCCGATTATACTTTACCATTAAAAAATCAATAGTTAATAATCAAAAATTAAAGGGTATTCAACCCACACCAAAAATAACCCAGCAAAAAATCATGATCTACTTTTGGCAACAAGTATATAATTTTTGTCAGCACATTACCACCCGTATCGGAGACAAGTTATTAGAAGACTTTGCCAAATTAGAACCCACCCGCAAAGCCGATGGTAGCCTCGTTACCGCCGCTGATAAGTGGGCAGATAAAGAAATTAGAGACGCCATCAAGCAATGTTTCCCTACCCATGGTATTCTTACCGAAGAAACCGAGCATCTACTGCCTATGAATGATTGGTGTTGGGTAATTGATCCCATTGATGGTACTACCAACTTTACCAGAGGAATTCCCATCTGGGGTATTTCCATCGGACTACTCTTCAAAGGTACCCCTGTATTTGGTTTTGTTCATTTTCCCCAAATCCAACAAACCTACCACGGTTATTATTACGACAACACGGGCTTAACAGGGCCAAAAGGTGCATATCTAAATGGCGATCGCATCTACACCAGCACCGCCGACGCTAGTATGAACCACATCTTTACCCTCTGTGCCAGAAGCACCGAAGTATTAACCCGTTACTTCCCCTGCAAAATCAGACTTACAGGAGTAGCCAGTTATAATATGCTACTCGTTGCCTGTGGAGCCGCCCTAGGAGCCGTAGAAGCCACCCCCAAAATTTGGGACATCGCAGGAGCCTACCCCATCCTCAGAGCCGCAGGAGGACAATTAGTACACCTAGAACCTGACCCCGTCTTTCCCCTTCCCCAAGGAGTTGATTACAGCCATAGAGGATTTCCCTCCCTCTGTGTCGCTCACCCCAAACTCATTAACGAATTTAAGCCCCTCGTTGAATTTATCGGCGAAAAAGCTCTTCAACACTCCCCATCCTAAGGCTATTCGATTACAAAATGTCAAGCATCTTTCTTCTTATCCAACTTGAATAAAAAAACCATCAAAGCAATTACCCCTATCTGTACCAACAAATTACCAACATTCTCTTCCACACTTCTACCCGCCAAAATCTGAGTAAAAAAAATAAAAGCCCCAATAGCCCCCGAAGCCCCAAAACCAATATAAACAAATCGACGTAAGCCCCGATAAGGAGCTTCTGCTTCAGCCTTTAAATAAGCATACTTTTCGGGATTACTTTGTTTTAAACTAGCACCAGTATTCTTCTCATTAAAATCTCGTTGATTCGCTTTATCACTCATAAAAAAAATTGTATTAAAAAATAATTATTGAAAAGGAAAATGTTGCTTAATCATATGCCAAAAAGGCTTATCCCAATAGTCATAATGACCAACAACCAAATCATCCTTTAACTTTAGCTCACTACGACCAGAAACAGAAATAAAAGGCTTCCAAGGTAAAGGACTATTCCATGACATCGTCCAGCGAGTATTAATTTGCTCTCCATCCCGTTCAATTTCATGAAGTTCTAAATGTAAATTTAGAAACCATTTTTTCAAAAAAGCAATCATTTCCTGATATTTTTTTAAGCCCTGAAAATCATAAACAGGATCCTTAAAACGAACATCCTCAGCATAAATGCTGTAAGTCTGATTTTCTGGAAATCTCTTATAATCCTCTTCAATAATTTTTACTAAGTTCATCAATTTACAAATTAATTAACGCAATTATCTTAGTATAACAATCCTCCAAAGTTTCTCGAAAAATTATCTTACATACAAAAAGTAAACGTTGTTAATCTTCTTATTATTTTATTAGTATTTTAAGCATTAATTTCATCATCATTATTAACCTCCAAATCCTTTAAAATATCTACCTTCATCGCCTCTAAATCTGACTGTAACTTTTTCTTACTAACTAGAGCTTGACGTTTATCTTCAATATTAAGCATATTACTTACAGAAACCCATTGTTTAATATTAGTACGTTGTTTAAGCATTACCTTAAAAGGTAAAACATTAATACATTTATTAGATTTATTAAGAGGAAAAAACAGAAGATAATATTTCTTTGAATCACTCAATAAATTAGCAATTTGCTGACCCATATTAGTTTTTAAATCCAAATAACAAGGAAGCCAACGAGCGCCCAAATCATGACTATACAAAACAGTCAACCACAAAATCATCGGATAAGGATAACTTTGGAAAATAAAACGACTGTAACGAACATTGGTCATTCTATGGTCAATATCATCATCATCTAACATAGTACACAGGGTAAGGACTTGTTCATTTTCGTATTTTGTGACACGAGGAAAGACAATTTTCTGTTGAGGTTTATTTGCTGGCCATTTACTTTTTAATAAAAAAGAATTTAAGTCTTCTTTCTTTTCCTCAATTGTATTAGTTAATAAGTAAGTAGTTTGACTGCTACCACTAGAAGTTGAATCAGGAAAAGGACGAAAATTAAAAATTTTACGACCCATTAAATCTAACTTTTGTCTTATTTCTCCCACATTTTGCGGCCTATATCGGGGAATTTTTTTTAAACATTGCATAATTAACTCCCTTAACTCTGAGGGAATATCCAACTCTGGGGGTAAATCATTGGGAGGAATTTCTACATGAGCCTCGTACCATTCTCCCACAGAGTTATGTTCTAGCTGCCAAGGTAATTTTTTGGTTAACATCTCATACATGATGATACCCAAACTATAAATATCGGCTCGATTATCCACATCATAACCTTGTAACTGTTCAGGGGAAGCATAACGGGGAGTGCCAACAAACTCTTCTTGGTTATTATGTTCCTCTTCTTGGGCCAACTTGGCAATACCAAAGTCAAGAATTTTTACTTTTTCTTTACCGTCATCACCATCAATGACAAAAATATTAGTAGGTTTTAAGTCTCTATGGATAACGGGGCATACTTTACCATGGAAAATAATGCCATTATGGGCAGTTTCTAGGGCAAGGCAAATTTGACGAGTCAAATGAAAAAAAGTTTCGAGAGAAATATTATGAAATTCCATAAAATCAGCCAGGTTTTCCCCTTCTAATAATTCCATCACATAGAAAGGAATTTTATTTTGGTCAATACCATAGTCACTTACTCTAACGATATTGGGACAAATTTCTGACAGTAAGGCGCTAATGGTAGCCTCCTGCTGAAACCTATCTATCATTTTCATATCATCGAGAGCTTTCGCCAATATTTTTACGGCCACAGTGCTTTGTCGGGAGGCTTTATCTTTGGCACGATAAACCTTGCCCATAGCTCCTGAGCCTACTATTTCCAGTAGTTGATAGCGTTGCACTAACAAATTTTCGGCGGATGACTCCCTACTGTTCATTGTTGCTTATTATTCTCTTTGGTTATCTCATTATTATATATTTTTAAGCAAAAGTTATTGTTAATTAGGCTTTGCAGAGAAATTTTTGTTTTTCTCAATTTCATAAATTGTTTTAGTGGCAGTTATAAAAGATATGATGTTAAGATGTTTACGAAACTTAATAAATAAATAAAATAAATATAAAAGGAGAT
The DNA here is from genome assembly GCF_001747005.2 of Cyanobacterium sp. IPPAS B-1200. NCBI lineage: Bacteria > Bacillati > Cyanobacteriota > Cyanophyceae > Chroococcales > Geminocystaceae > Cyanobacterium > Cyanobacterium sp. IPPAS B-1200. Next base: position 2,096,990 of record NZ_CP182899.1, on the reverse strand, counting down.
TCTAAATTATGGCAAAGACTCAACCTACTACCACCCCTAATGTACAAGAGCCTAAGTTCGGTTTTAACGGTTACGCAGAAAAGTTAAACGGTAGAGCCGCAATGATTGGTTTTATTATTACCCTAGGTATCGAATACGCCACAGGACAAGGCTTACTCGCCTGGCTTGGTTTAGTATAGATTAATGAATGGTAATAAGAAGCAAGGGGTTTGCCCCTTGTTTTAGGATACTTTTTGATAATTTTTTTTGTAAGACGAACATAGTTCGGCTAGTTGACACATATCACATTGGGGCTTTCTAGCGTTACATACGGCCCTACCGTGATAGATAATACTGATAGAAAAGTTTTCCCATTCTGGTTGGGGTAATAGCTTCATCAAATCTTTTTCGATTTGTACGGGTTGGCTATTTTTGGTTAACCCTAAGCGGTTACTAAGTCTCTTTACATGGGTATCCACGGTAACACCTTCAATAATACCAAAGGCATGGGCAAGCACTACATTAGCTGTTTTTCGGGCTACTCCTGGAAGGGTTAGTAATTCTTTCATGGTTTGAGGTACTTCTCCGTTAAACTCATCGACAATTTTGAGACAGGCACCTTGGATATTTTTGGCTTTGTTACGAAAAAAACCTGTAGAGTGGATCAGTGTTTCTATTTCTTCCCTATGGCCATGGGCAAGGCTGGGTGCATCGGGAAATCGAGCAAACAGGTTAGGGGTAACTTTATTTACTCGTTCATCGGTACACTGGGCAGAGAGGATGGTGGCAACGAGGAGTTGAACGGGGGTTTCATAGTCAAGGCTACAGGTGGCATCGGGATAAAGGGTTTTTAGGATAGAAAGAATTTCTTGGGCTTTTCTTTTTTTTGTCAGTCTCATGAGGAGGTGTTAGGTTTTAGGTGTTAGGCATTAGATTACAACAGTTTTAAATAATAGTATGAAATATTATTGAATTACAATAAGCACATGGTAATTGAAATATTATAGTTATTGCCAATTTGATTTCATGCCAATGTAATCTCTGAAAAATTTTTGGTCAAAAAAAGGGACTTAACGGTGTGTTAAGCCCCCATATTACTTAATTAACTTAGAAGATATTTCGTGATTAGACGATCGCAGCCATTTTTATATCGCTACTATTGAGGATTTCCTGTAATTCGTCAGCTTCAACGGTTTCTTTTTCTACTAACATTTCTGCTATTTTGTCGAGGATAAGACGGTTTTGAACTAAAACCTCTTTGGCTCTTTGATAAGCTCTTTCAACTAATTGAGTTACTTCTTCGTCAATGGTAGATGCAGTGGTATCGGAGAAGTCACGATCAGAAGCGATGTCTCTTCCCATAAATACGTTACCACTTTGACGACCGAGAGCTACAGGCCCAAGGCGATCGCTCATACCAAAACGAGTAATCATCTGACGGGCAACCCTTGCCACCTGTTGTAAGTCATTAGAAGCACCAGTGGTTACTTCTTCTTCACCGAAAATGATCTCCTCGGCAATACGTCCACCAAGGGCAACAGCCATTTGGTTTTGAAGATAAGAGCGAGAATATAACCCAGACTCCATGCGATCTTCACTAGGGGTGAACCAAGTTAGTCCCCCAGCACGTCCACGGGGAATAATGCTAATTTTTTGTACAGGATCATAATCTGGCATTAATGCACCCACTAGGGCGTGTCCAGCTTCATGATATGCCACGAGGGTTTTACGTTTTTCACTCATGACACGATTTTTCTTCTCCGGACCTGCTAATACACGATCAATGGCATCATTGATTTCGTCCATAGAAATCTCGGTGAGGTTACGACGAGCGGCTAAAATAGCGGCTTCGTTGAGTAGGTTAGAAAGGTCAGCCCCAGTGAATCCGGGGGTACGACGGGCGATTTTGTCAAGGTCAACGTCTTTGGCTAGGGTTTTTCCTTGGGCGTGAACTCCCAAAATCTCAGATCTACCAGCGAAATCAGGGCGATCTACTACCACTTGACGATCAAAACGTCCGGGGCGTAATAAAGCTGAGTCAAGAACATCAGGGCGGTTCGTGGCCGCAACGATGATGATACCCGTGTTGCCTTCAAAACCATCCATTTCTGTTAGAAGTTGGTTCAGGGTTTGTTCTCTTTCATCATTACCGCCGCCTAAACCAGCTCCTCTTTGGCGACCTACTGCGTCAATCTCATCGATGAAGACGATACAAGGGGCGCTCTGTTTTGCTTGTTCAAATAGGTCCCGGACTCTGGATGCACCAACCCCTACAAACATTTCTACAAACTCGGAACCTGAGATGCTGAAAAAAGGTACTCCAGCTTCACCCGCTACTGCTTTGGCCAGAAGGGTTTTACCTGTTCCTGGAGGTCCTACTAAAAGAACACCTTTAGGAATTTTTGCGCCGATGGCGGTGAATCTTTCACCGTTTTTGAGGAAGTCCACCACCTCGGTAAGTTCTAATTTCGCTTGTTCAATTCCCGCTACATCGGCGAAGGTAACTTGGGTTTGAGGCTCCATTTGCACTCTGGCTTTTGATTTACCAAAGTTCATGGCTTGGGAGCCAGGACCACTGGATGCACGGCGGAGGAGGAAGAATAGACCGACTAAGAGCAGTACAGGGAAGAAAAGACTACTAATGGCTCTAAACCAGAAACTTTCATCACTTTGGGGGACAACGGAAATATCTACTCTGTTTTCGGAAAGAATATCTACTAATTGAGGATCGTTGGGTAGATTTACTAAGAATCTTTGTCCATCCCTTGCTGTGGCCATGGCCTGGGAGCGATCGGCACTTAGCTGTACCCTTTCTACTCGGTTGGTTTCTACTTCGTTGATGAACTGGCTATATTTCCAGCTTGACTGTTGCTCCTGTGGGCGATCTAAAAACGCTGTGGCTAACGCAACGACTACGACTGCAAGTATTGCGTATAGTCCTACGTTACGCCATTTTTTATTTTCTTTGCTCACTTATGGATAGCCTCCTTTAAATTTATATTCTTATTCTATCAATGGGTCTTGATAATTAATGAGAGCTTTTGCTACTGTTTTTTTATTTGTTATTTCTATGTTAACTTATGTTACGGATTTTTAACGTTTTTCTAAGAAACCTTTTTAAATAGTTAATACATATACATTCCAATATAACACCACAAAGATTAAGTGCGATCGCCCCTGGATCCTAGGGTAAAACCCATAGAAAATAACAAAAAAGATTCTTCACCCCTTGCCAATGGGGCAAATAAAAGTTAAGATAAGTGTATATCAAGGGACTGTAACGGTTTCGACAGGTTAGTGAAAGCTGACCCGTGATACAGGTCGAGAGCGAATCTCCTCTCGTAAATAAAAGATTCAAAAAAAATAGTAAATGCGAACAACATTGTTCCTTTTGCTCGTAAAGCCGCTCCTGTAGCTGCCTAAGACCAAAAAACTTGGTTCGAGCGCTTATAGTGTGACTCCGTTAAACATTATAGGCAACCCCCAACGGATGCTCTCTGGTACTGTTTTCAGTCAGTTAAGGAGAAAAGATAATACTGGAAAATCCTGCCATCAGGGATAATTGGTGGTTCCCGCCCTGCGGATAAAAAGGGCTAAACCTGTGAATGAGCGATAGGTAAATAACTGATTTGGACAGCAGTTCGACTCTGCTCAGTTCCATTAATAAAAAGAAAAAGAACGCTAGATGTGTTCTTTTTTTGTGGGCTTTTTTAAGCTGTTCTTTATGGGGGATTTCATCATTATTACTCAAAATGCAATGGAATAAGTTTCAGATGAATTTCAGTAACATAAACCTCTAATATCATTAAATTTGTGTGGATTGTGATAGCATACGGATAATCACACAGGAATGAAGAATGGCAATAATCAAGCCAAATACATGGATATAATTTTATGGCTCTGCTTATTTGAACTTACGAAACGTTAGTAAAAGCTTATAGCCAGATAGTTAAGACTCATTACTTCTTGGAATAAAAACCATTTCCTTGGGTAGGAAGCCAACACTTTAATTTTGACTCAGTGTCGGTCGTTCACTGTTACCATTGCGGAAAGAAAAAATTAATTAATTTAAAGTTTATGGCTCACCCTCTTTATGTCGCTTTTATTTGGCATCAACACCAACCTCTCTACAAATCCCGTCTTTCAAAGGATAATTTTGGTGCTGATTATCGTCTTCCTTGGGTAAGGCTTCATGGTATTAAGGATTATCTGGACTTAATTTTGATGTTAAAGAAGTATCCCGCTATTCATCAAACGGTAAACTTAGTTCCTTCTTTGATAATGCAGTTAGAAGATTACGCCCAAGGGAATGCTCTGGATCCTTATTTGGCTTTGACTTTAACTCCTGTCAGTATGCTAAGTCGAGAGCAAAAGGGCTATATTGTTGACAATTTTTTTGACGCAAATCATCACCACATGATTCGTCCCCATGTCCGTTATGAAGAGCTTTTTCAACATAAACATATTAAGGGTAAAGAGTGGTGTTTGGATAATTGGACGGGTCAAGATTTTAGTGATCTTTTAGCGTGGCATAACTTAGCATGGTTTGATCCTTTATTTTGGGATGATACGGACATTGCTGGTTGGTTGGAAAAAGGTCGTAATTTTACCCTGAGCGATCGCCAAAGAATGTATACTAAACAAAAGGAAATTATTGCAAGGATTATTCCTGAACACAAAAAAATGCAGGATGAGGGACAGTTGGAGGTCACCACTACCCCTTATACCCACCCCATTTTGCCCTTACTTCACGATACCAATGCGGGTAAGGTTGCCCTACCTCATATGGACTTACCCACGAGCCGTTTTCAGTGGGAAGAAGATGTACCCCGTCACCTCGGCAAGGCATGGAATATGTATCAAGAGCGTTTTGGGCGATCGCCCCGAGGACTTTGGCCCAGTGAACAGTCCATCAGTCCACAAATATTACCCTATATTGCCAAACAGGGTTTTAAATGGATTTGTTCTGATGAAGCGGTGTTAGGTTGGAGTTTTAACCACTTTTTCCACCGTGACGAAACAGGTAATATTTGTGAACCAGAAGTATTATATCGTCCCTACCGTTTAGAAACTGAGCACGGAGATTTAAGTATCATATTTCGTGATCACCGTTTATCCGACTTAATTGGCTTTACCTATGGAGCAATGAAACCCCAAGAAGCCGCCCGAGACTTGATTTTTCACCTACAGGCGATCGCCCGTACCCTTGCGCAAAGACAGCCGAGTGATAACACCACCTTAGATGAACCTTGGCTTGTGACCATTGCCCTCGACGGAGAAAACTGTTGGGAATTTTATGAGCAGGATGGTAAACCCTTCCTTGATGAACTTTACAGCAACCTCTCCCAAGCCCAAGATATTCAATTAGTAACAGTTTCCGAATTTACCAATCAATTCCCCCCCACCAAAACTATTTCTAACACTCAGTTACATAGTGGATCTTGGATTGACGGTAACTTTTCCACGTGGATAGGCGATCGCACCAAAAACAGAGCATGGGACTATCTTACTGCCGCCAGACAAACCCTCGCCAAACATCCCGAAGCCACCGAAGAAAATAACTCAGCTGCTTGGGAAGCCCTTTACGCCGCCCAAGGTTCAGATTGGTTTTGGTGGTTTGGAGAACCCCATCACTCCTCCCATAATGATATGTTTGATCAGCTATTTAGAGAACATCTCATAGCTCTTTATCAAGCCCTCAATGAACCTGTACCCAAATATCTTTATCGTCCCGTAACCAATCCCAATCAAAGCCCCACAGGGGAACAACAAAACCCTTGTAGTTATATCAGCCCTCTGGTGGACGGCAGAGGAGACGAACAAGATTGGGAAAAAGCAGGAAAAATCAAAATAGGAGGTTCACGGGGAACTATGCACCGAGCTAGTATCATCCCCATGATTCATTATGGTTGGGATCATCTTAACTTTTATTTCCGTTTTGACCTCAAATCAGGAGCCGTCGCGGGGCAAGACCTCCCTCCCGAACTTCATCTTTTGTGGTACTATCCCAATCGCTTTGGGGATAATAGCCCCATACCCTTAGCCCATGTACCAAATCAAGATCCCCTCAATTACAACTATCGTCATCATTTAGGAGTTAACCTCGTTACCAAAACTTATTGGTTACAAGAAGCGGTTGCCAATTTTTCGTGGCAATCCCGTTATACAGGTACAAAGATAGCTCTTGATCGCTGTATTGAAATCGCTGTCCCTTGGCAAGATTTACATTTAGACCCTGATATGGAAATTAATTTAATTGCCATTCTTGCCGATCAAGGTAAGTTTAAAGAGGCTTTACCTGAAAATCATTTAATTAGACTTCAAGTACCTTAAAGATTTTCTCTGGGGTGGCGTTAGATCAAATCTTCTGCCATTCCAAGATGATAAAAAAAGGATTTTGGGGCTGATTTTTCCGCTCCAAATATGTTATTATTAGATAATTGAAAGCTAAACTTTTTTTATTTCAAACAGTAAGATTTCTATTATTAACAAGCTACTTCTTAGTATCGGCGATTTAGGTTCAAAAAGCAATAAAAAAACGATTTTTGTAAAGATTCTTAACAAAAACAATCCCCAAAAAAGGGGAATATAGCAGAAAAATATTATAGTGTTTTATCCAGGGAAAATAGATTTATTACTCAGCAGTAACAAACTCTCCTTCGTTGTTTTGGTTGCGACGACGACGGGTAGTTAGAGTATTAAATAGCATTTTACCAATGGCCATTATTAAATTACCTTCCAACTCTTGGAACATTTTCATATTCATTCCAAAAGCATCATTTGCTTCTTGTACAATGCGATCGGCGGTTTCTTGATCCACAGGTAAATCATTCAAAGACTGACGATATTCAGTTTTAAAAGCCTTTTCATCATCAATGGTTTCAAACTCATAAAAAGCGGTACCTTCACTATCAAGATTCATGGCTTTTTGAGCAATATTTTTAAGAATTTGACCCCCAGAAAGATCTCCTAAATAACGAGTGTAGGAATGCGCTGCAAATAATTCGGGAGAATTTTGAGCAATTTCACGAATACGATCTACATAGGCTTGTCCGTGGGGAGTGATCTCAATTTCGTTTTTCCAGTTAGAACCATAAAAGAATTGAAGGTCTTTTGCCAAACTAGGTTGACGATTCAATTCAGGGAAGTAAATGGGTTTGATAAGGGGATGATCTTTGAGACGCTCCATTTCTTCTTCCATGGCACCATATACAAAGTACAGGTTAGCTGCCAGTTTACGGTAGGAATTTTTTTCAACGACTCCTTTTAAAAAGCACTTGATAAATCCCATGTTTTCCGCCATGGAGTGGGATTTTTTGGTACCTTCTTTTAACATTGTGGCTAAATTTACAGTCATGTTTTATCTATTCCTAATTATGAAGTTAATATTTTGTTTATAAAAATTTACAAAAAGTCTTTAATTCCTAATTTTCTACCTTAAACTGAATTAATGTCATTTTGTATTAAGAATTTTTACAACTTGTCGTAATTATTGTTTACAAAAATCCACGGTTGAGGAAGAAAGTCGTTTTTTCAGGGTGGGCAATAGTGACCAAATATTATATGTTGAGCATTTTTCTTGATACGGCAAATCCAGCGAGCGCAGCTTAATTGTCAAAATTCCATAAAACGGGGTTATCGTCAAAATGTTTGCTAACTTCTTTACCAATATCACTAATTTTCTGTAAATCTTCGTCACTAATTTTTATATCCCCCGCTTTTACGTTTTGTTCCACTTGCTCGACATTTCTAGCTCCTACAATGGCATGGGTTTGGGGTTGAGAGATTAACCATGCGATCGCCAATTGTCCCAAGGTGCAATCATACCCTTTCGCCATAGGGTGTAGTAAATCCAACGCCTTTTGTACCCTGTCCCAGTGAGGTTGTTGAAACAAACGATTATTTACCCGATGATCACCTTCCTCAAATTGAGGATTAGCACCGAATTTTCCTGTTAAAATACCTTGAGCAAGGGCAGAATAAGAAAGAATAGAAAGAGTATTTTTCACACAGTAGGGCTGAATCTCCTTTTCCACCCCACGCCAAAATAAAGAATAAGGAGGCTGAATACTAACAATTTCTCCGTACTGTTTAGCTTCTTGTAACTGTGTCACCGAAAAATTAGATACCCCAATGGCTCTGATTTTGCCGTCATCTTTGAGTTTGTTGAGGGCTTTCATGGTTTCTTCGATAGGTACGATGTCACTATTCCATGTACCAGAGGGCCAATGGATTTGATACAAGTCAATGTAATCGGTACTCAAATTTTTGAGGGACGTTTCACAGGCGCTGATAACTTCGTCATATTTGAGATGATTAGCGAATACTTTGGTGGCGTAAACTACTTTGTCCCTAATATCCTTAAGGGCTTGTGCCACTATCCTTTCTGAGTGTCCTTCTCCATATACTTCGGCGGTATCAATGGTGGTAATGCCGCCTTCTACGGCAGCGCGAATGGCTTTAATACTCTCATTGTCATCGATTCCTGACCACATTCTTTTACCTGCTTGCCATGTACCCATTAGAATGGGAGTAATTTCAATGTTTGTACTACCTAATTTTCTTTTTTTCATGGTTAATAATTACTATTTTTTTTATGGTAGCATAAGGTTTTTAGAGGAATAATAGTTATTTTAATTACCTATTAATTTTATTTTTTTAGGAAGTTTATTGATTAAAGTATGGGCATTTTTGTGGTTGGGTTGATCATAAAAATATTGATAGCTTGATTTAATTAGTTTTTCTATTAATAAAGGATGTAATTTATCTTCTGGATAGTCAGGATAAATCATTAAAATCATTTCTGGGGAGTTTTTTTCAGATAAATCAGGCAATAAGTAGGCAACATCTTTAAGAATTTTTGCTCCTAATCTTAAGTAAAAATTAACTCTTCTTTTTTTTAATTCTTGTTCTGGTGGATAGTGAGGATTTTCTACTTCTAATAATAACCATTGATCTTCTTTTTGTAGTTTATTTTTAATGAATGTCATAAATTGTTTGCCTAGTCCTTGCCCTCGATATTCTGGATCAGTAGCTAAATATCCTAGTAGGGTAAAATCGCTGTTAGGTAAGGGGCATAAAATTGCCATCAAGATAATTTTTTCTTGATCTTTTTGAATCCACAATTGGAAAATATCTGTTTCAATTTTATTTTTTATTACTGAAATTGGTAGTTTTTCACTGACAGGAAAAGATTGGTTATAAAGGGCGATCGCACTTTGAAAATTAATATTAGTAGTATTTGTAATTGAAAAATAATGATAAGAAAGCATAGGGTAAGTAATGAATTTTAAAAATAAAAACTATATCAATCAAAGAAAAAATAAATATTAACTATCTTCTAAACAGAAATATAAAATAATGATAAGATAAGATTTGAAAAAGTATAAAAATAGGTAATTTGATGTCAATTTTTAATGATGATAGATATTGGAATAAAACTTATCAGTTTATTAAAAAAAACTATCAAAGGGGGGATATAATAATCGCTCCACATCCCTTTGAAAAAGAATTTAAGAATACTATTATTTATTCAGAAACTGATACTTTTGATATTCATGATGCTCAATGGGTTGTAATCCACAAAGGTATGACCAATGAGCTAGATATAACTTTGGTACATAAGGCCCTGAAACAACTATCCGCTGTATTTGCCAACGAAGTTTTCGTGGTATTGACCAGCCATAACAATATACGCACTTTGAAAGTAGGTGACATACACTTAGAACCTCTATTAATAGAATTCCTTGACCAAACTTCAGACAAAATTTATCGAGTGGACTCTCAAAAAAAATCTTTAATTCAAAAAATTAGACAAAATCAAGACTTAAAAGAATTTTTATCAAGTTTATTACATCCTGTCATTAAAGGTAAACCAAACGTACACGAACTATACATAACACTACGGGAAGCGAAAGCAATTCAATTAAATATCAAAAACTTAGGCTATCTTTTAGCCACCGAAATGTATGAACGTCAAGAAAGTAGTAATATCTCTGCCAACAAAAGAAAAGTTGGCTTAACATCAAAACTCACTACCCAAGAAGATATAGAGAGCGACTGGGTGAAATATTGGTGTCAATGTTTACATATGCGCCCCATATACCATCGTAAAGTTTGGGAATTATGTTATGTGACTCAAGCCATTTATGAAAATATTGGCGATAATCCTCCCAAAAAAGGATTAGGATTTGGCTGTGGAGAAGAGCCTTTAGCCTCTCTTTTTGCTTCGTGGGGACACAATGTGACCGTAACGGATTTACACCCAGAAAAAGTAAAGGGACTAGGGTGGGATGAAACAGCACAACACACAGATAGCTTGGAAAAAGCATATCGTCAAGATTTAATTGATAGAGAAACGTTTGAAAAAAATGTCAGCTTACAATACGTCGATATGAATGAAATTCCTATTTCTTTTGATAATCAATATGATTATTGTTGGTCTGTGTGTGCCTTTGAACATTTAGGCTCAATTCAAAAAGGATTAGACTTTGTGAAAAATGCGATGAATGTACTTAAACCGGGAGGAATTGCTGTTCACACTACCGAATTTAATTACACTAACGAACCAGAAACTATTGATGATTGGGTAACCGTTATTTTTCAGCAAAAGCATATTGAACAATTAGCCAATGAATTGAAAACAAATGGCTATGATGTTGCTCCATTGGATTTTAGTGTGGGTGATGGCGTTTTAGACCGATTCATCGATGTTCCTCCCTATGCTGTAGGAGAGGGATGGTTAAACAAAGAATCTTGGCAAGATGTGAATCAAAGTGTGCATCTTAAATTATCTGTTGATGGTATTCCCTGCACATGTGTTGGCTTAATTATTCTTAAGCCTCTGGATTAAAATTGAATTATAAAAAGAAATAGACTATAATCGATTTTGTAAGGTTCTAAAACTTCCTTTGAGAACAAAAAATACAAGTGTCTTGTATTGAGTAGCCAATTGATTGAGTCCATAAAAATTTTGGAATCATCGTTAAAGTAAGGACTACATTGGCTAAAAAGTAATTAGAGCCTAAAGCGCCAATGACGAGAATAATCTCTTAAAAGTGGGTGATACCCGCTTTTTTTGTTGCTTTCCACCCATTATCAACTAGATTTTAACGCTGATTTTTTTATGACCCATCCTTTGATACCACAAATCACAGAGTTAGCCAATCCCATTGCCGAAAAGCTCAATATTGAGATAGCTGATATTGCTTTTCAAACGAACAAAAACCCTTCTTTGTTGAGGGTAGATATTCGTAGTAAACAAGGAGATACCAGTCTTGACGACTGTGAACAAATGAGCCGTTTGTTAGAAGAAGTATTAGAAGCAAAAGATATTATTCCCGAAGCCTATGCTCTGGAAATCTCTAGTCCTGGCATTGCGGATGTGTTAACTACAGATCGAGAGTTTATCAGTTTTCAAGGTTTTCCTGTGATGGTAGAAACCCATACTCCCCACAAGAAAAAAACTCAATTTCAGGGAACGCTTCGCAGTCGGGATGAAGATTTTGTTTCTCTTAATTGTAAGGGACGCATTGTGAAAATTCCTCGAGAATTGGTCCAACGGGTGACATTGGAGAGTGCTACCGAATAGATTTAAAATTCCCTATAAAAATTTCAGATCAATTATTAATTAATATTTATGAGTATTGTTCAATTACCAGGCCTAAGTTTTTTAATCGAAGAAATCAGTGAGAATCATAACCTCTCTCAGGGTGCAGTACAAGAAGCCCTAAGAGAAGCTCTTTTTAAGGGTTATGAGCGTTTTCGTCGTGCCAAGAATACCAATCCTGAACACAGTTTTGGGGACGATTATTTTGCTAATTTCCGAGTGGAGTTAGATATTGATGATGAGGGATTTAGAGTTTTGGCTCTTAAGACCGTGGTAGAAAATGTGGAAAACCCAGATCATCAAATTCCCCTCGCTGAGGTGATGGAGGTTAATCAGGAGGCAAGAGTGGGGGATGAAATGGTGGTGGATGTGACTCCCGAACAAAAAGATTTTGGACGGATGGCAGCTATTCAAACCAAGCAAGTTTTACAACAAAAATTGCGAGATCAACAAAGGTTGATGATTCAATCAGAGTTTAATGATTTGGAGGGGACGGTACTTCAGGCGAAGGTACAGAGGTTTGAGCGTCAGTCGGTTATTATGACCATTCAAAGCGCCCATGGCAGACCAGAGGTGGAGGCAGAGTTGCCTCGCTCTCAGCAGGTAAATAGTGATAATTATCGGGCGAATGCTACTTTTAAGGTTTATCTTAAGCAGGTGCGTGAAGGTTCCCAAAGAGGGCCTCAACTGATGGTATCTCGTGCGGATGCTGGATTGGTGGTATATTTATTTGCCAATGAAGTGCCTGAAATTGAGGAGGAAATTGTCAGAATAGTGGCGATCGCCCGTGAAGCCAATCCCATGAGCCGATATGTCACCGCCAGAACCAAAATAGCCGTGGACAGCCTTGATAAAGACGTAGATCCCGTGGGTTCTTGTATCGGAGCGAGGGGTTCTCGTATTCAAGCCGTAGTCAACGAACTAAAAGGAGAAAAAATCGACGTAATCCGCTGGTCCCCTGACCCTGCCATCTACATTGCCAATGCCCTTAGCCCATCCCAAATTGACCTAGTGGAATTGCTAGATCCAGAAGAACGTCAAGCCATGGTAGTGGTGCCAGACAATCAACTTAGTCTCGCCATCGGTAAAGATGGGCAAAATGTTCGCCTTGCCGCCCGACTAACAGGATGGCGCATCGACATCAAATCAAAAAGTGACTACAAAAAAATGCAACAAGAACAAATAGATCCAGAATCAGAAATCGAACCCGAATCTGAGCCAGAAATAGTAAAATCCTCCGAAGAAGAATAACACTTAAAAATGCTGAAACTACAGCAGTTTTATAACCCATAAAAAAGCCCATGTAACTGCCCTGATGGGGAAAATATTAGTTTTACCCTAGTATTGTGATTTTAAAAGGAAAAATGCCTCCAAAAAACTATCGTCGTTGTGTAAGCTGTGGATTATTAGCCCCAAAAAATTATTTCTATCAAGTGGTAAGAAATTTTCCCCACCATCAAATAACCATTAACGAGGGCATGGGTAGATCCGCTTATGTTTGTCCCACCCTAGAGTGTATTACCATTGCCCAGAAAAAAAAACGTCTAGGGAGAACCTTACGTACTTCCGTGGACCCAGAAATATATGACCAATTAAAAAGTAGATGTTAGGGTAAAAAAAACAAACAAATACACTCACTCAGGAGATAAATATTAAGAAAATGTAACATATATTTTTGTCACCTAAAAACCATGGAGACAACGAAGAAAACAAATCTCAATTAAAATAAAGAATAAACCAACATAAAATAAATTATAATATATTAGACTTAGGGCAATTTTTGGATGAAAAACGGAAAAATAAGAATATACGACTTATCAAAAGAACTAGCATTAGAAAATAAAGACGTATTAGAAATATGTTCTCAATTATCGATAGATGTAAAAACTCATAGTAGTACCATATCTGAATCTCAAGCACAGAGTATCAAAGAAGCAGCAAAAAATTATCGTATGACATCGTCAAACCATAAGAAAGGGAAAAACCACGACCATCAAAAAAATAAAAATCAAGTGCCTGAATCCAAATCCCATAAACCGAAATTAGAAATTGTTGCCTTGTACAAAAAAAATCGTAGCGAAGAGCAAAACCCTGGACAACCTCAAGAAAGCCAAAATGATACTCAGGATGCTCCTACTCTTTTAACTCCTCCTCGTCCTCAGCGCCCTTCAGCAGATCAAGGAAAATCAGAATCAGGGGAAAAACAAGAGAAATCAACATCCCTCAGAAATCCTCCCCCAAGACCATCTTCCCCCAACGGCAATAAAAATAATGGGGAAGAAAAAAATGCTCCCAGACCAGAACTAAAAAGCCCCCCAGCACCGCCTAAATCCAGCTCGGATCAAGAGGAAAAATCCTCATCGGGTAAACCTCGCTCCGTGGCAAAATTAATGGATTCCATCGAAGGGGATAGAAAACCAAAACCAAAAATTAAGGGTAAACCTTCACGGGGAGGAAAAACAAAACAAGATCAATCTCCTGATTTAGATACTCAAGAGAAAAAAGTAACTCCCCCCGTTGCAACCAAAGATGATGGAGAGAGGAAAACTCCGGGTCTAAAATCTCCCCCTAAACCCAAATTACAAAAACCCCCCGAACGTCCTGCGGCGGTAGAGCAAGAGCCTGATTTGGACGAGGATATTGATAACACCTCCAATAATGAGGATGATTTTGATAATGAACCAGTATTACTAGAAAAACCAAAACGCACCAAACAAAAAGTCAAAAAACCTTTGGTTAAAGACTCTCCTGCGGTGTGGGAAGATGAAGATGATAGTGGAAAAGAAAATAAAAAAGCGGCTAAGAAACGTCGTTCTTTTGTCCTTGAAGATGAAGATGAAGACTTAATCGACTACCTTGATGATGATAATGAAGGGGAAAATCCTCTCAATTTGGCATTGGCTCGTCCTGATAAACCTGCCAGTAAATCTCCTAAACCAGCCGATCGTATCAAGTCCCCCCGTCGTCAGAAACCGAAGCTAGATCGCTCGGACAACAGTTCTTCGAGCAAGTCTAACGACAATAATAATAAAAAAGTAAAACAAGAAAAACAAGTTCCCGAAGAAATCGTCCTCAAAGAAAGTCTAACCCTGCGACAGTTAGCTGATAATCTTAATACCCCAGATACTGAAATTATTAAAATGCTCTTCTTTAAGGGTATTGCTGTTAATATCACCGAAACCCTTGACCTCGAAATTGCTAAAATGGTGGCCGAGGAATTGGGTGTAACGGTAATCACAGAAGAAGAAAAAGCTAGTGCCACCAAGACAGAAATGTTGGCCGAAGCCGATTTAGATAATCTAACGACTCGTCCCCCTGTGGTCACTATTATGGGTCACGTTGACCATGGTAAAACCACCCTCCTTGATTCAATTCGTAATACCAAGGTAGTACAGGGAGAAGCTGGAGGGATTACCCAGCACATTGGTGCTTACCATGTGGATGTGGAACATGAAGGAACTACCCAGCAAATTGTATTTTTAGATACTCCTGGTCACGAAGCCTTCACCGCCATGAGGGCAAGGGGAGCAAAAGTTACTGATATTGCTATCCTCGTGGTAGCGGCTGATGATGGTGTTCGTCCTCAAACCAGAGAAGCTATTAGTCACGCTAAAGCGGCGAAGGTTCCCATTGTGGTAGCCATTAATAAGATTGATAAACCCGAGGCTAATCCCGACCGAGTTAAGCAGGAGTTGAGCGAATTAGAGTTAGTTCCTGAGGATTGGGGTGGTGATACGGTAATGGTGCCGGTAAGTGCTTTGAATGGTCAAAATCTTGATACTTTACTAGAGATGATTGTTCTTGTGTCTGAGGTGGAAGATTTATCCGCTAACCCCGATCGCCCCGCGAAAGGTACAGTGATCGAAGCCCATTTAGACAGAGCCAGAGGCCCTGTAGCTACCCTGTTGGTTCAAAATGGTACCCTAAGGGTTGGAGATGTTTTTGTAGCTGGTTCTGTGGCTGGTAAAATCCGTGCCATGATCGATGACCGTGGAGATAAAGTAGAAGCGGCCAGTCCTTCTTTTGCGGTGGAGGTACTCGGTTTAAATGAAGTTCCTCAAGCAGGGGATGAGTTTGATGTTTATCCTAGCGAAAAAGAAGCAAGGGCGATCGCCGAAGGTCGTGCCGAAGAAGATAGAACCAGCCGTTTACAACAGGCTTTATCCTCTCGTCGGGTAACCCTCAGCACCCTTTCTGCTCAAGCACAACAAGGGGAACTCAAAGAATTGAACATTATCCTCAAAGCCGACGTACAAGGCTCCATCGAGGCAATTCTCGGTTCACTGAAACAACTACCTCAAAAAGAAGTTCAAATCCGTGTACTCCTTTCTAGCGCTGGGGAAATTACTGAAACAGATGTCGATTTAGCAGCTGCCAGTGGTGCCGTAGTTGTTGGTTTTAATACCACCCTCGCTCCTAACGCCCGTCAAGCCGCTGAACAAGAAGGAGTGGACATTCGAGAATACAACGTCATCTATAAACTATTAGATGAAATTGAGGGTGCCATGGAAGGTTTACTAGATCCTGAAGAGGTAGAAGAAGCCCTAGGAAAAGCGGAAGTCCGTGCTGTCTTCCCTGTGGGTAAAGGCGCTGTGGCAGGTTGTTATGTTTTATCTGGTAAGGTAGTTCGTAATCGCTTTATCAGAGTATTACGTAATGGAGAGATTGTTTATAACGGTAATCTCGACTCCTTACGCCGTGTGAAAGATGATGTTAAAGAAGTAGCATCGGGATTTGAATGCGGTATTAGTATCAATAAATTTGGTAACTGGAAAGAAAAAGACATCATTGAGGCTTATGAAATGGTCTTCAAACGTCGTACTCTTTCTCAATAATTAAATTGACATAATTTTAAGGGGCAGATTGTCTGCCCTTTTTTTGTTTTTAAATTTTCTTAATTTTATCCATGGCTCTAAAAGGAAAACCCTGTGAGAAATGTAATCACATCGTAGAAATTCGTTATCGTATTCAATGGGATAGCAGTGGTAAGTGGTATCAAGTTTGTCTAAACTGTTGGCAAAAAGTATCACAAAATAATCCCCAGTATCGTTATGGGGGTACTTGGAAGGCAAAAAAAAAGCGATCTTGATGGAATTGACAATTAACGATGGACAATTGACAATGGATAATGAAAGGAATCCATTAAAATTAAGACTAAATAACTGTTAATAATTTAACCCTATGATAATTAAAGCAACCACCAGACACATTAGAATTTACTCAGCAGAGGTAAAAAATAATGAGCTAGTACCTTCAGAGAAGGTTTTAACCTTAGATGTTGATCCCGATAATGAATTTAACTGGGATGAAGTGACTTTACAAAAGGTATATCGTAAGTTTGATGACTTAGTAGAAAGTTATAGCGGAGAAGATTTGACGGACTATAACCTTCGTCGTATTGGCTCTGATTTAGAACATTTAATCCGTGACTTGTTGACCAAAGGGGAGATTAGTTATAACCTCGATGCAAGGGTTCTTAACTATAGTATGGGTTTACCCCGTGTGGATGCTCCCGAAGCCGATGGAAAGTATCAATTATCTTAGTTAGGTATTAGGTATTGGGTAAGAAAATATTATGGTATCTAGTTTTAATCATAAATTTTTTGCATAAAAAAAGAAGGCAAACTGTTTGCCTCCTTCTGAGATAAAACAAGGGGCTTGTTACCCCTTGCCCAACGCCCAAGGGCGTTAACATAAATTATTTGATAGATGCTTTAGCACCAGCTTCTTCTAACTGTTTCTTGATAGCTTCAGCGTCTTCTTTGCTAGTAGCTTCTTTGATAGCTTTAGGAGCAGATTCTACTAACTCTTTGCTTTCTTTTAAGCCTAAACCAGTGATACCGCGAACGACTTTAAGAACAGCCATTTTAGCATCACCGAAACTTTCGAGAACCACATCAAATTCGGTTTTTTCTTCAGCTTCTTCAGCGGCGGCAGCGGGAGCAGCCATCATCATTCCACCGACAGGAGCAGCGGCACTTACACCAAATACTTCTTCGATTTGTTTAACCAACTCAGAAGCCTCTAAAAGACTTAGGGTTTTTAATTCTTCAACAATATTTGCTACTTTATCAGACATGATTAAATTCGATCTCCTATTTTTGTTTAATTAGAAAAAATACAGTCACAAGGGTAAAACCTAGGCCGCTTCTTCTTGTTGTGATTTAACGGCATCCACCGCACGAGCCAAGGAACTAGGTACTTCGTTAATGCTACGAGCGATTTTTGCAGTAATAGCATTGATAGAACCAGCAATTTGACCGATGAGTTCTTCTTTGGTGGGTAAGTCAGCGAGGGCTTTTACTTCTTCTTTGGTAAGGGCTTTGCCTTCCATCACTCCGCCACGACATTCGCTTTTTTTGCGATCTTTGAGGAATGCTTGGTAGGCTTTTACTGTACCGCCGAGGTTTTCTGCGTCAGCTAAAATAAAAGCGGAAGAACCACTGAGAAATTCGTTCATGGGTTCCCAAGTTGCGTCTCCTTCGATGGCTTTGCTCATTAAAGTGTTTTTGGTCACTTTACAGCTTCCGCCTTGTTCTCTTAGGCGATTACGCAAATCGCTAATGTCAGCTACACTAAGCCCTTGATAATCGATGACTAATGCTAGTTGGGATTCAGCGAGTAAGCCTTTAATATCGGCTACCTCTTTCTTTTTGCTTTCAAGGGATTTAGATATTGTTCTCACCTCCTGAGGTGTCTAATTTTTTGTGGCTTTGACAATGGTTGAGTTTTTTAAACCCTAGAATTGTCACACACCAACTTAAAATAAAAAACCCTTACTATTTCTAGCCGGGTTTTTGGTTGATGATTTTTGAGATAATTTTTAATATAGTTGGTTTAATTCTTGGTATTGAATTTCACCTTTTATAAGTATCTGCATCAACCTAGGCAGGGATTTTAAGCATTTTTGCTCCTGCTGTCTTCGGCTTTGGCCAAATTAATATAATATTTTGACTTTCCAACATACTATGTTAACGAAGATTATATTTTAAGTCAATAGTTTGTGAAACTATTTTGATTTACCGTAACAATATTTTTTGGCTGTTTTCATCAAACCCTATTTATCAATATTGTGACGATCGCCCTTTGAAGTTGTTCTAGTTGAAGGGGCTTAGTAAGAAAATCGTTCATCCCCACAGAGATACACTGGTTTTGGTCTTCGGGGAGGGCATTGGCAGTAAGGGCAATAATATAAGGCTGATGACGATCGCCCTTTCTAATTTCTTCGGTGGCTTCAATACCACCCATATGAGGCATTTGTAAATCCATCAAAATAACGTCATAATCCTTTTGAGCAACCTTTTGTAAAACCTCTAACCCATTAAGGGCAACATCTGCTTGATAACCCAATTTTTTGAGCATGAGTAGGGCGACTTTTTGATTAACTCGATCATCTTCAGCGAGGAGAATTTTAAGCTCAGATTTATCTTTTGTAAGGTTTATGGGCAATAGACTAGAGCTAGGTGGAGACGATGAATCAGGTTGCTGATAAATAGGAAGATTAATGGTGAAATAAAAGATTGAGCCTTGGTTAATCTCTGGGGATGGATACCAATTTTCTGGGGGATTTCCGCCGATGTTGCCCCGACTCTGTACCCATATTGTGCCTCCCATCAGGTTAATGAGACTTTTAGAAATAGCTAATCCTAGCCCTGTACCGCCATATCTACGGCTGATGGATGTGTCGGCTTGGGTAAAGGGGGTAAATAATTGTAAAATGCGATCGCCCTTAATACCAATACCAGTATCTTGGATAGAGACAATCAACCCTTGGCGAGAATTATCCCCCAAAAAATCACTATCAAGCTGAATATTAATTTTAATAAAACCTTCAGAAGTAAACTTAAAAGCATTACTGATTAAATTAAGAAAAACCTGCCGAATACGAGAACTATCCCCCACAAAATCTGAGGCAACAGCATCATCAATGTCATACTGAAAATCAATGTTTTTCTCGGTAATCTGTTTAGAAAAAAGAAGGGTGATAGATTTCACCAACTCCCTGAAAGACAAAGGCTCTTGCTCTAACTCTAATTTACCCGATTCGATTTTAGAAAAGTCAAGAATATCATTGATAATAGTTAATAGTACCTTGCCACTTTCTTCGATGGTATCTACCAAGTCTTTTTGTTCAGGGGAAAGGGAAGAAAGAGCGAGAAGTTGAGCCACCCCAATGACACCATTCATAGGGGTTCTAATTTCATGGCTCATATTAGCCAAAAAACTACTTTTGGCACGGGCGGCCGCTTCTGCATCCTCCTTGGCTTGAGCAAGGGCAAAAGCGATTTGTTGTGCTTCGGTAATATCCCTTGATACCCCGACTATCATGATAACGTTACCTTGGTCATCGAAAATGGGAGATTTAATAGTAGAAAAAGATCGCTCTACCCCATCATGACGTATAGATTTTTCTTCAATGATCAAAGATTTTTTTGTGGTGATAACAGTCTGATTATCTCTTATATATTGTGCGGTATATGCAGGATTATTGTAAGGGACATCGATGATGCCTTTTAACTCCTCCAAATCTATATTATAAAAGTCTCGTAAGGCTTTATTTCCCCACATCAATTCTCCACTGGGATTTTTAACTAAAATTATATCGGAGGTGGAATCGAGGATTTGATGATATTGTTGCTCACTTTCTCGGAGGGCTTCTTCCGCTTCTTTGCGATCGCTTATATCATGTACATATCCATACCATGTGGTACTACCATCTAACTCTTTTTGGGGAGTAGCATTACCCAATACCCAAATAACTTTATCTTCTTGGGGACAAAGTCTATACTCACAAATCCAAGGATTCATGGTATTGGCGGATTCTAAAATAGAATCAAATAATTTATTAATATCATCAGGGTGAATACGTTCAAAGAGTGGATCGGCGCTGTCGTACACATCAAGGGGGTGCAAACCAGATAAATTAGTGATGCCCGAACTCATATAAGGGCAATGGGAAGTGCCATCAGGTTTGAGAGTGTATTGATAAATCATACCCGGAATATTGTCGGCTATTTTTTCGAGGCGATGTTGGGAATCCACTTGCTTGGTAATATCTATCATTACTCCTGTCCAAGCTATATCACCATTTCTTCTTTTTTCGGGGCGATCGTGGGCTTGTAACCATTTCAATTTACCACTGGGGGTAATAAATCTAAACTCAAACACCATGGCTTTCATGGTTCTCATGGACTCTAATGTAATTGCTTCAAACTTTTGAATGTCATCAGGATGAATTACTTTAGAAAAGTTTTCGACATCCTTCAAAAGGTCATCAGGGGATAATTCCAAAATATCTTGTACTGCCTGACTAGCATATTCAAAGTATGGATTACCATTGGCAGGTTGTACATAGACATAAATAATACCAGGACAAGAGAGGGCTAATTGGTAAAATTTTTCTTCGCTCTGTCGCAGGGCTATTTCTATTTCTTTGAGTTGAGTAATATTTCTGCCAGAGGAGTGAATTTCGATCAATTCTCCTGACTCATCAAAAAATCCTTGGTTAAGCCATTGTGTCCAAATAATATCGCCGCTACTAATCACATTTCTATTTTCAACATAAAATTCTGGATTTTCAGGGGACATTTTCAGTACCAATGCCATAATTTTGTCCATGTCTTCGGGGAAGACGACTTCTGACCATTTTTTGCCAACGGTTTCTTGGGGGGAGAGGTTGAGGGTTTCGGAAAATGAGTTATTACCAAAGATAATGGTACAGTCTGGGTTGGTATTTTTATTGATAAGGTGCGATCTAATTACAAAATCCGTTTGTTGCTCTACTAATTGCCGATAACGACTTTCATTTTGATTCATGGTTTGTTGAATCTGACTCGCCATAGAAAAAAAAGACCTAGATAATTTTTCTATTTCAATAATGTTGGTATGATTTTTTTGGGGATATTTGACTATATTTCCTTGGGCAAAATTTTCATTAGCTTTTAATAACCGTGATAGGGGTTGACTAATTTTTTTGGTGGTAAAAATACTAATAAAAGCAGCACTGATAAAGGTTAAAAAAGAGATGACGAAGGTATTCTCAAGGTTGCGTTGAAGTTCGGCGGTAAAGTCTTGGGTAGGAACAATGGTAAGAATCGCAAAATTTAAACCATAATTATCTTGATAGGGAGTTACTTTAACAAAAACCTCTGAATCATAAAGAAAAAGATCCTCTGTTAATTCAGTGAGGTTATATCCTGCCCCTTGGGATTGATCTATTAATTCTAGGGCAGAATCAACCGTGGTATCTCCTATGTCTGAGGGGGTAATTCTTTGGGCCACTCCTTGTTCATTAAGGCGAAATGGTGGTTGTCCATGGGAACTAGCTACCAAAGAACCTGATTCATTGAGAATAACTATTTTACCTGCGTTACCGACTCTAATTTGTTGAAGTATGTCACTGATTTTTGATAGGCTAATATCTACAGATACTACTCCCACAACTTGATTATCTTCCAATATGGGGGTACTGGCACTGATGTATAAATCAGAGGGGATTTCTGTCCAATGATAAGGATGAGTCCACACTGCTCTTTTTTGTACTTCGGCTTCTGTAAACCATGGTTCGGAGTTGATATTTGGGATATATTCTTCTAAATATTCGTCGGTGAGGTTGCCTTGATTGTCGGCTTGGTATCGATAAATGGTATTGATTTCTGGTGAACGAATGATACTAATTTCGTTGTCTATTTTGCCATGCCCTGCCCCTACAAATTCTCCGTTGCCATTACCGTAACTAAAGTAGTTAAAGTCGTAGGTTTGTTGTTGTTGCCAAAAGTATGTACCTAGTTGTTCAAGGTTGTTCGGCTCAAGAAAGCCTGATGTTATTAATCTCTGATTTAGCTGATTTATTTCTTGGGCTTGTTGAAAGTATTCGTCTAGGGTATTGGTTACTTTGTCAGCGGTTTTGGTCATCAATTGATTACTTAGGTTATTGATGCTTCTTTGTCCGCTACGGTGTGAAACGTATCCAATGATGCTTACTACTCCAAAAATTTGACATACAAAGGGGATAATAATAATCCACTGTAGGCGGATTAGTTTACCTTTTTTTTTCCTTTGTGAAGGGTTACGGGGCGATCGCATTTTAGGGCTTACGTTGCAAAGTATTTTTTTCCCATTGTATAGTTAGAAAATGGCAAATATAAATTATTAATTAAAAAATCAATAAATATTAATACAGTTGTTTTATCAATCATCCATAAGTATTCTGAAAACAAAGATTAGTCGGTATCCGAGATTACAAATTAGGTTAGAGATAAAATAAGAAAAGAAAAGATGGCCGTGGCCCCTATCTAAAACTCATTTGCAATGATACAAAAAATAAAAAAAAGTTTAAATCAAACAAAAATCACTAACTTTTTAGCTATTGGGGGACTATGTGGTTTATTACATCTAGGAATACTATACAGTTTAACTTCTATATTAAAAATAAACTACTTAATTTCAACTATGATTGCAATTTTTTTAGTAAATTTTGTTAGTTTTTATTTAAATAAAAAGTTAACTTTTAGAACTAGAAAAAAATTATTTTGGCGAGAGTTATGGAAATTTTACAGCGTAATGGCTTCCAGTCACTTTATTAATATACTAGGGGTATTTTTTTTGGTAGATATAGCAAAAGTCGGCTATTTATTGGCCAATATTTTTTGTACAGCGATATTAACCCCTTTTAACTACTTCTTTCACCACAGTTGGAGTTTTAATAAGAAAAAGAAAAAAAAATCTCGGTCATAGACTCTAAAGCGAGGAAGTTGTTTGATAAAATAATTTATCCCAATCTTTGGTTATTTCACTATGGGGAAAATCTTCTGGCTTCGAAATCAAATCAAAGGCTTTATTACGGGCATTAGGTGCAGTGAGCGCCGCTATAACAGTGTTTGCCACATCACCCCGAGGAATGGAAGTGGGTACACCATCGGGAGGGGAGTTTAAGAAATTATCGTCTTTCCCAACTAATAATTCTCTGCGTCCGTCGGGTTTGTCTAATAAGCCTCCTGCTCGAATAATGGTGTAGTCGATGCCTGAGCCAATCAAATATTCTTCTGCTTTACGTTTCCATAATAAGATGTTGCCGTTTCCTAGGCTATTGAGGGGATGGTTCGGATTTGTTCCACCCATTGAACCGACTAAAATTATATGTTTGATGCCTACTTCTTTGGCAATGTCGATTTGATTTTTTTGTCCTTGCCAATCAACTATTTCGGGTGTCCCATGGTCAGGAAATTCAAATTCTGGTCGTTTTCCTTCTTGGGGAATGCCTTTCATTTGGGGGGTAGCACTGGTAAGAATAATTAAGGTTTGACATCCTTCCATGGCTTTTTCTAGGTCGTTTTCGCTCAATATATCTCCGATTAAAAAATCTTTTGTGGTGCCAAAAATTTGTTGTACTTTCTCGTGCGATCGCCCGAAACCTATTACTTGAAAATCATTACTTTGGGTTTGCAATTTTTTGACTACTAATGAGCCTGTTCTACCCGTTGCCCCAGTTACTAAAATTTTAAGCATTAAATAGATGTTTAACTAAAATTAATTTTTACTTCCAAATTTTTATTGTACTTCAGAAGATTAGTTAGTAGATTTTAAGTGAGACCGTCATGGCTCAAACTTTCTATGGAAAAACTGTGGACATCTTCCATGGGGATAGTTTTCAGCCCAATAGTTGGTAATGGGTTCTGAAAAATTTGCCCCATCACCTATTCATCAAAACCTAATTAACGGACTCTACACTGTTTGGAGTGGCAGTAGGACGATTAGAAAAGGATTGCCACATGGTTATCCCTACAATACTAGCTAAAATAACCCCTGCGATCGCCCCAAATATTTTACCTTTATTACTCGACTCTTCTTCCATCTCAATCTCTTCCGCATCGCTGGGATCTTCAGAATGAGCATAACGATTATACAAAAAGTCGATGGCTTCGTTACGTAATTCATAATAACGAGGATCTTCGGTGACACGATCCCGAATGCGAGGGCGATCAAAAGGAAGTTCCATAATTTCTCCAACTTTAGCACTAGGACCATTGGTCATCATGACGATGCGATCAGCTAAAAATAAGGCTTCATCAATATCATGGGTAATCATTAACACCGTCAAACCATTATCAGCCCAAATTTTTAATAATTCTTCCTGTAACTCCTCCTTGGTGATAGCATCTAACGCTCCAAAAGGTTCATCTAAAATTAATACTTCTGGTTTGATGGCTAAGGCACGGGCGATCGCCACTCTTTGTTTCATCCCCCCCGAAATTTGTCCTGGTTTTTTGTGGGCAGCCTCCGTTAAACCCACCATTTCTAGGTGATGATTAACAATTTCCTTTTTCTCTAAATCTGACTTATCCCCATATACCGTATTCACGGCCAGATAAACATTTTCATAAGCAGTCTTCCAGGGTAGCAAAGAATAGTTTTGAAACACCATCATGCGGTCTGGTCCTGGTTCGGTGATGGCTTTATCATGGAGAGTGACAGTGCCACTAGAAGGGCCATGAAAACCTGCCACCATATTTAAAAGGGTTGATTTGCCACAGCCAGAATGACCGATTAAACAGATAAACTCACCTTTTTTAACCTGAAGATCTACCCCATCTAAAACTACATATTCACCTTTTTCGGTGGGATATACCTTAGAAACGCCACTGATATTTAAAAAAGCCTGATCTTCTTTTGATAATTTAACTTGAGAATTTGCCACGGTTTGCATTGTCCTTATACCTAATTTGTTTGTGATAGAAATTTTATTATTCAAAATAAGGAAAGAAAAAAATTAATTGTCCATTCTTAGTTCTTTTGCCTTATTAAGAAAGATCATGGTTGAAAAACTATCCTACTGGTTGATCCAAAAGTACCTCCGAGACTCGAAAATCTCGTTTAATACTAAGTCTTTCAAGGTAGCCGAGGGGATCATCAGGATTGAATACCATACCATCAAAGAAGGTTATATTCTGACGACTGGGAGCAGAATCAGGTAAATTTAACTGACGTAAAGCCTCCCCTAAAAGATCGGGACGGCGCACCCTTTCTAGTACCTCGATCCAGTTGCGAGGGAAGGATATATAACCCCATCTTGCCAACTGGGTTAGTACCCATAATCCCTCTGAGCGGGAGGGGTAATTGGCTTGATCTACAAAAAATTGATTGTAACGGAAAAGATTTTCTGGTTCATCTTCTAAGTTACGGCGATAGGGGTCTGTAAAACCTGGTTTGAGGTATTCTGGGGATACTCCTAAATATTCTGATTTTGCCAAAATTTCTAAAATTTCTTGACGGTTACGGCGATCATCGCAATATTCACAGGCTCTGATGAGGGCTTTAATCAAGGCGATATGGGTAAGGGGATATTTATTGGCCCATTCTTCTTTGACTCCCAACACTTTTTCGGGGTGACTTGCCCATATATCTAAGTCGGTGGCGATGACATATCCATAATCGTCCAACACGGAATGGGTGTTCCAAGGCTCTCCCACACAATAACCATCAATGTTTCCTGCCTTGAGGTTTGCTACCATTTGGGCAGGGGGAATGACGGAAAGAGCCACATCCTGATCAGGATCGATGCCTCCAGAGGCTAACCAGTAACGTAACATGAGGTTGTGCATGGAGGAGGGGTGAACCATGCCAAAAGTGTGGACTGCGTCGGGGGTAGAGGCGATCGCTCTTTGTAAGTCTTCGAGGGTTTTTACTCCTTGTTGAGCGAATTTTTTACTTAAAGTAATAGAGTTACCATTACGACTTAGTACCATGGCTGTCACCACGGAAACAGGAGTTTTATTCCTTGCCCCAAGGGTCATACTCAGGGGCATTCCTGCCAACATAGAAGCCCCATCAAGGCGATCTTCGACTACCCCAGAGCAGATAGTTTTCCAACTTTTCTCACGGCTAAGGGTAACTTGGCTTAATCCTTCCTCCTCAAAGAAACCTTTTTCTTTGGCAATGATGAGGGGTGCAGAATCGGTAAGGGGCATAAAGCCCAAATTGAGGTTGATTTTTTCTAAGCCATTGGCGGCGATGGTAAGAGGACCCACCACAGTTTTGGTTTTGTTGGATCGTTTTTGTTGGTTGAGGAAGTAGACCATGTCGTTACGTAGGGCGTAGTAACTGGGGTGATTTACTACCTCTAGGCGGTGTCGTGGACGGGGGATCGGTACTTCGAGGATTTGCCCAATATGGGCTTCTGGTCCTGTGGTGAGCATCACTACCCGATCTGATAATAATAGGGCTTCATCCACATCATGGGTTACCATAATGGTCGTTACATGGTTCTGCTCCACAATTTCCATTAACTTTTCTTGTAGGTTACCTCTGGTGAGGGCATCCAATGCTCCAAAGGGTTCGTCTAGTAGTAATACTTTGGGTTTAATGGCTAAGGCACGGGCGATCGCAACGCGCTGTTTCATACCCCCCGATAGTTGACCAGGTTTTTTGTTGGCAGCATGGCGTAAACCCACCATGGTAATGGCCTGATTGACTACGGCTTTTTTCTCGGCGGGGGATAAATCTTTCATCACCTCATTGACTGCCAAGGCGATATTTTGCCTTACGCTCAACCATGGCAGGAGGGAGTAGTTTTGAAAGACTACCATGCGATCGGGCCCTGGCCCTTGAATTTGTCTTCCCTCAAGGATTACCCCGCCATTACTAGGCAAGTCTAACCCTGATACCATATTTAAAAGGGTGGATTTACCGCACCCAGAGTGTCCGATGAGAGAGATAAATTCCCCTTTTTTGATTTTTAAATCAATATTTTTGAGGGCGATATATTGACCGCCATCGGGGAGGGGGAATACTTTGTCTAGTTGATCAATTTCTATAAATGAAGACATGATAATAATTGATAATGGATAATGGATTATTGATAATAAAAACTTTTATATGCACTGGAGGAGCTAAAAACAGAGAAGTGTTGATTTTAAATATCGTTTAACCATTCCCTGTTCCCATTCCCTAAACTCTACTTTTGTTCTTCGGCAACCACTAAGGAAGCAATAAAACTTACGAGGCGATCGAGAAGTAAGCCAATAATTCCCACATAGATGAGGGCAATAATGATTTCTGACATAAAACCGCTGTTGTAGGCATCCCAGATAAAGAAACCGATACCCACACCACCTACCAACATTTCTGCGGCAATAATTGCTAACCAAGATAAGCCGATACCGATTTTTAGGCCAGTGAAAATATAGGGAAGGGTGGAAGGAATAAGGATATTGAAAAAGAATGTAATTTTAGAAAGATGCAATACCCTAGAAACATTACGATAATCTTGGGGAATTTGTTGCACTCCTACGGTGGTGTTGATAATGATGGGCCAAATTGCAGTGATAAAAATTACAAAAATAGCACTAGGATCAGCCTGACGCATGGCGGCGAGGGAAATGGGTAACCATGCAAGGGGGGGGATGGTTCTTAGTACCTGAAATATGGGGTCAAGGGCGGAGTAAAATAATTTGTTACTACCAATTAAAATTCCCAAGGCAATACCCACAACGGTGGCGAGAGAAAAACCAATGGCGACTCTTCTTAAACTGGCAAGAATTTGCCAAAATAATCCTTTGTCAACCCCGCCGTTATCAAAGAAAGGATCAATGATGTAGGGATCCCAAGTGTCTTGGATTACTTCGATGGGAGTAGGTAATGCCATATCTTCGGGGGATGCTAGGATTTGCCAGATAACTAACAGAATAAATAAAGCGACAATAGGCGCGATAATTTTTTGAGGAGATTTGAAAACAGCTTTTAAGACAGAATTGATCGGATTATTTTTTTTGAGTGAACCTGTTTGAGCAACCATGATATTTAATTAATAATTGATAATTGATAACAGGGGAGTTTGACTTTCATAAATGTCTTATTACTCCCATAAATACCTAACACCTAAAACCTTTTTTTTAAATTGCTTTGAATTCGAGACTATCTAAGTAGGCTTGAGGATTCTCGGGATCAAAGGTAGTGCCATCAAAGAAGGTTTCCACTCCCCTTGATGTTTCGGTGGGGATTTGATCGGCGGGAGTGCCGATCGCCTCGGCGGCTTCTCTCCACAAGTCTTCTCTATTAACCTCATCTACGAGGGCTTGGGTGTCGGTATCCGCAGGAATATAACCCCAACGGATATTTTCGGTTAAAAACCATAGGTCATGACTTTTATAGGGATAGGAAGCGTTGTCGCGCCAGAATTTCATGGCATATTCAAAGTTTTCTTCTACTCTCCCTGTACCAAAATCAATATTTCCTTTAGATCTTTCGACGATGTCTTCGTAAGGTACTCTAAACCATCTGTTTTGGGATACTATTTGACACATTTCTTCGATGTTTTCGGGGCGATCGCACCATTGTTGAGCTTCTAAAACCGCCATCAACAAAGCACGAGCCGCTTTTGGATTTTGGTCAACCCAATCTTTACGCATCGCAAAGGCTTTTTCGGGATGATTGTTCCATAACTCCCCAGTCACAAGGGCAGAATATCCTTCCCCTTGTCCTACCAACTGAGCATTCCAAGGCTCTCCTACACAGAAGGTATCCATGGTATTCGTTCTCATATTTGCCACCATTTGTGGAGGGGGTACAGGTACCACGGAAGCATCACCGTCAGGATTAACACCGTTAGCTGCTAACCAATAACGCATCCATAAATCGTGAGTCCCCCCAGGAAAAGTCATCGCTGCGGTGAAGTCCCTACCTTCCGCAGTAGCTTGAGCCACCGCCTCTTGTAATCTTTCGGCAGAATCCAAGGTTATATCAGGGAAAGCGTTACTAACGGAAATTGCTTGACCATTGGTATTGAGACGAGCCAAAATATACATCGGTACAGGTTGATTAGTGGTGGTTCCCAATGTCATCTGGTAGGGCATGGGAGTTAGAATGTGCGCCCCGTCAATACCACCACCCGCCGAACCTAACTCAATATTATCTCGAGTAACGGGCCAAGAGGCTTGTTTTAATACTTCCACATCGGTCATACCATATTTGGCAAAAATCCCTTTTTCTAGGGCAATAATCAAGGGAGAAGCATCGGTGAGGGCGATAAAACCAAACTTGGCAGAAGTGGTTTCGGGAGCGTTTTCTCCCATGTCAATGGTTTCTACTTGTTCGACGGTTGTTGTGCCATTGTCTGCACCGCAACCATGTAATATGGCCGCTCCTACGGCTGTTAAACCACTGGTGACAAGGAATTTTCTGCGGGATAATCTGCTCATTTTTCTTCGCTACGTTAAGACATATTAATTAAATCGTTGTTAAATTTATATTTTCTTTACAATTATTTCTCGGTATCAATTGTTACCATCCGCAGTTTTATATGAATTAAATGCTAAAATAAAATGATAAAAACGCATACTTTTCTCTATGATTGATATTGAAATTTACTGTTGCTGAATAAGGGTAGGGGATTGTGGGAAAGAAGAATAGGGTAAAAAAAAAGAATGAAATATTCAGAATGCGATTTTGTGGATCAATAAAAATCGGAAAATAAAATAAAATCTGTGATGATTGTAGAAGAGGATCTATTTTGTAACGATGAAAAGTAGTGGGATTTATTAATAAGTAACTGAAAATAAGGGACTTTTTAACCAAAGATAAGTTGATCCCATCCTTAACCTTGCTATAATCAGGGGAGTTTTCATACTACCATCAAAGAATCCGTAAAAAAATAAGAATGATCTGGCCCTTTAAACCCAACACAAAAAAGAAAATTGCCAAAATTGAAATTAATGGAGCTATCGGCTCAAGTACCCGTGTACAGGTTTTAGAAGCATTAAAAACTGTTGAAGAGAAAAAATATCCAGCCCTACTATTGCGCATCGACTCCCCCGGAGGTACTGTTGCGGACTCTCAGGAAATATATTCAGCCCTGAGAAAGTTGGGAGAGAAAATCAAGATAGTTGCTAGTTTTGGTAATATCTCTGCATCTGGAGGAGTTTATATTGGGGTAGGGGTAAATCACATTGTTTCCAACCCTGGCACCATTACAGGCAGTATCGGGGTTATCATTCGGGGTAATAACCTAGAAAAGTTGTTGGATAAAGTAGGGGTATCTTTTCAGGTGATAAAATCTGGCCCTTATAAAGATATATTGTCCTTTGATCGCAATTTAAGCCCAGAAGAAAGGGAAATTTTACAACAACTGATTGACAGCAGTTATGAACAGTTTGTGCAAACCGTTGCCGAAGGACGTAATCTATCTGTAGAAACAGTGAAGAGTTTTGCTGATGGTCGTATTTTTAGCGGAGAACAGGCTTTAAAATTAGGATTGGTAGATAGACTCGGTGGAGAAGAAGATGCCCGTCGTTGGGCTTGTGAGTTGGTTAAACTGGATCCTGAAAAAACCGAATGCGACACTATCGAGGAACCAAAACCATTAATTAATCGTTTGCTTAATGGTCGTAGTCAGGTAAAATCAGGTGTAGGTTCAGCTATTAATTGGTTAGAATTTGAAGTTGCAACCAATGGACAACCTTTATGGTTATATCGTCCTTAGTTTATGATCATTCGCATTCAGTCGGGAAAGGAGTAATGTCACCCATGTGGAAAGTACGGGCAATTAGAGGGGCAACTACAGCTCAGAGTAATACTATTGATGCCATGAGAGATGCTATCAGTGAGTTGATGATGGAAATTGAGACTCGCAATCAACTTGATTATGATGATGTCATTAGTGTTATTTTTACTGCTACCCCTGATTTAGATATAGCCTTCCCTGCTGCGATCGCACGGGAGCGTCCCCACTGGGCCAATGTACCCCTCCTCGACTTACAACAAATGAAGGTAGAAGGTAGCCTAGAGCGTTGTATCAGAGTTCTAATTTACTTCAACACCACCAAACCTCCTAGCGAAATTTATCACCCTTATTTACGCAAAGCCCAAAATTTGCGCCCTGATTGGAGTTTGGCTCAATTTTCCAGATATTAAGAATAATGAGGTTTTAATATCTCAGTATTGTATTTATAATTTTTTCGTTTTAACTGTGTTGTTGTCAAAAAAACGTTATTTTTAAATATCAATTTTTAATATGACTTGGGCTAACATTCTGGGTTTATTTGGGGCTATGACAATACTAGCATCAATCCCTAGTCTTAGTGTGTTAACTGTGTCTGCCAAGAGTGCTAGGGGTGGTTTTATCCATGGTTTTTTTACTACCCTTGGTATTGTTGCAGGAGATATTATTTTTATCATAATTACCCTCTGGGGATTGTCTTTTTTGGAAGACACCATGGGAAACTTTTTTGTGTTGATAAAGTATATCGGCGGAATATATTTGATATTTATTGGGATTACTATTTTTAAAGCAAAAACTAATAATCAAGTCCTCGAAAAAGCAGATATAAAATCTCTTTCTTCCAGTTTTTTAACAGGATTATTTATTACCCTTGGAGATCAAAAAGCAACCCTTTTTTACCTAGGTTTTTTACCTGCTTTTGTAGATGTCAGTAATATTTCTTTTTTTGACACCCTTATTATCATTTTAATAACAATTTTGAGCGTGGGAGGCGTGAAATTAATTTATGCTTTTATTGCGGGTAAGTCAAAGTTTTTAATCGATCAAAAAATGGGTAAAATAATAAATATTTCCGCAGGTTGTATCATAACTTGTGTGGGTATATTTATGATTATTCAGTAAAAACAATTATTTATTTTTTGTTTGTTTACATAAAATGAGGACGCAATAGTTTATGTACTACGTCCCCATTTAATATCGTGGAATTATCTACCTAATTATTATTAGTAGGTGGTAACTACAGAGCGACGACGGCGAGTAAATTTACCATCACCGTTATTTTCCCCATCGCTGTTATCATCATCATCATCGCTGTTGTTGTCGTTGATGTCTGGTTGTACTTGTAACATGAAGACAACCAAAGGATTACTTCTTAATTCCCTTTGAATTAATCTGTCTAAACTAGCTTCTACATCAAGACGAATACTCGACCAGTTGATTTCTTCATTACCATTCAATAATAAAGCACTCTTGATGCGATCGCCTATAGTCTTATCAACATTACGGCTAATCAACCGTTTCAACATGGACATCTCAATTTTACTAACAACCCCACGAAGATTAATTTGAGGCTCTTCTAATAGTCTGCCCTGATAGTTAACCGCTGCAACTACGGTAATGACACCATCTTGAGCAATTTGAGTTCTTTCTTCCATCACATGGGTACTGTGGACAATACCAGAGTTATCGACTAATTCAATACCAGAAGGCACCTTAGGCCCTTTGCGAATGGTATCAGGGGTTAATTCTATGGTGTCACCATTGTTAATGATAACGATATTTTCAGGGGGAATACCCACACTTTGGGCAGTTTGTCCGTGTTTAACCAGCATACGATGTTCCCCGTGGACAGGGACAACAAACTTAGGTTTGGTGAGGGCTAACATTAATTTTTGATCCTCTTGGCAACCATGGCCAGATACGTGAATCCCTAAATTTTTGCCATAAAGTACATTTGCCCCTTGCATCATTAACCTATCAATGGTGTTCACTACGGGAATAGTATTACCTGGAATAGGATTGGCGGAGAAAATGACAGTATCTCCCTGACGGATTTTTACTTGGCGATGTTCACCCCTAGAAATCCTTGTCATGGCAGCAAATTTTTCACCCTGAGAGCCTGTACAGAGGATTAATACTTGTTCATCGGGAAGCCGATTCATAGCCCCCAAGGGGATAAAGAGGTCTTCTGGACATTTGATATATCCTAGATTACGGGCATGGGCGATGACGTTCAACATAGAGCGCCCGACGATGGCAACCTTACGGTTATATTTTTGAGCTAATTCTAAGACCATATTCACCCGATGGACGGAGGTGGCAAAGGTGGTAAGTAATAAGCGCCCGTGGGATTGTAAAAAGATTTTCTCTAGGTTAGGATAAACGGATCTCTCAGAAGGGGTAAAGCCAGGTACTTCAGAGTTGGTGGAGTCTCCGAATATACATAGTATTCCTTCTTCTCCTAATTGGGCGAGGCGGTGGAGGTCAAAATATTCGCCATCTACGGGGGTGTGATCTACTTTATAATCCCCTGTATGGATTAGAACACCTACGGGGGTATGGATAGCAAGGGTGAAACTATCAGCGATGGAGTGGGTATTGCGGATAAATTCTACTTGGAAGTGTTTGCCGATTTTAACAACTTCTCTGGGTCCTACAGTCTTAATTATAGTGCGATCGCTCAGTCCTGCTTCTTCTAATTTATCTCTGAGTAAAGACATGGCAAGACGAGGCCCATAGATAATGGGAGTATCAATTTGTCTTAAATGATAAGGAATACCGCCGATATGGTCTTCATGACCATGGGTAGCCACAAAAGCCTTAATTTTATGATTATTTTCCCGTAAATAGGTCATGTCAGGTAATACCACGTTAATACCGTGCATTCCATCGGTGGGGAAACCAATTCCCGCATCTACCAAAATTATTTCGTCTTCGTATTCATAAATGCAGGTATTTTTTCCAATCTCATGGAGTCCACCTAGGGGAATTACTCTGAGGGCGTTTTTATTGCTTTGGATTTCTTGGTTATTTTTTTCGCCAGTCTTGACTTTAATTTTTGGGGTATCTTTCAATGTTTTTGTGGGTTTAGGGGTAGTATCGCTTGTTTTTCTCTTTCTGCCTTGAATTTTGTAAACTTTATTCATAAATTATTTGTTTGCTAAAAATGTGTTTTTGTAAGGAATTAATTTTGTTTAATAATCCTTTTTTCTCATTATAGATGAGGATTTTTTACTAGATATTTAAAGCTCTTCATGAGTTAATTTTATCTAGAAAAATTTTATTTTTGATTTATTTAACATAACCATAGCTTTTGAGCTTGACTTTTTTACAGACGCTTAAGTCCGTAGTTTTTTGAAATGCATAAAAGTGTACTGTTATTTATTGATAATGTTGTATGGAATATGTTGATTTTTGGTATGACCTCCTTTTTTTATGAACCGAAAACTCTTTTTCCTAGGTAGAAAAACTTTAAAATTTTAAAATACTTAGTCTATTAATTGTTAAATTATCTTGATAATAAATCTAATTCCTGAAGAACCTTTTTCACTTCTAATGCGTGGTCTTCAGAAATAGGAGATAACGGTAATCTAACACCACCAACGTTCCATCCTAATTGTTGTAGGGCTGATTTTAAGGGAATAGGATTGGTGTCGCAAAACAATACTTTAAATATGGAATGTAATTTTTGTTGAATTTCTTGAGCTAATTTATTTTTACCTAATTCGTAAGCTCTAATCATGACTTGAATATCGTTACCCACTAGATGACTAGCAACACTAACTACTCCGACACCTCCCACGGTCATCATCGGTAGGGTTAAAAAGTCCTCTCCTGAATAGATTAACATATCATCACCACAAAGGGCGTTGATTTGGGCTGCTTGTTCCAAATTTCCACTAGCTTCCTTCACTGCCACTATGTTATCAAATTTTTCACCTAGTTGGGCGATGGTTGTAGATTCGAGATTTTTTCCTGTTCTGCCAGGGATGTTGTATAACATGATAGGTACATCTGGACAGGCAGAGGCGATCGCACCGAAGTGACGGTATAAGCCTTCTTGGGGGGGTTTGTTGTAATAGGGCACCACTTGTAAAGAACCGTCAATGCCTATTTTTTCAGCTTCACGGGTAAGGGCGATCGCACTGGTGGTAGAATTAGAACCCGTACCCATGATAATTTTACCCCGATTACCAACAGCGGACTTAATGACCTTTAAAAGTTCATTTTTTTCTTCATGCTCAAGGGCTGGAGATTCTCCCGTAGTACCACATACAACGATGCCATCGCTACCATTATCCACCAAATAACTAGCTAATTTTTCCGCAACACCATAATTAACAGAGCCATCCTCATTAAAAGGTGTCACCATTGCCGTCAAAACTCGACCAAAAATATAATCACTCATCGCTATTAATTTAATATCTCTTGGGGATTAGTCCAACCCTGAGCCAACAATTTTACATTTACATTACGTAGTTTACCAATTCAATGGGCAATGTACAACTTAAGGAATTAATAATAGATGGATAACGAATGGTTAAACTTACCTAACACCTACCCTCATCAAAATTTTACTTTGCAAGATTTTCTAATAATAAATCAGCTACCTTCGCACTAGAGGCGGGATTTTGACCAGTAATAACTCTATTATCTTCTACCACAAAAACACCCCAAGGCTCAGCTGCTTTCTCATAAATTCCCCCCTTCTCTACTAGAGCATCTTCCGTCAAAAATGGCACTGCTTTATCCAATTCCACCTGTTTTTCTTCTTCATTGGAAAAACCTGTTACTTTTTTACCTTTGACTAAATAATTGCCATCGGATAACTTAGTATTTAATAAACCCACTGAACCGTGGCACACTGCCGAAACATAACCGCCATTTTCATAAATTTTTTGGCCAATAGTCTGTAATTCCTTGTTGTCAGGAAAATCCCACATAACCCCATGCCCACCAGCATAATAGATGGCAACATAATCATCAGAGTTAATTTCACTAGGTTTAAGGGTATTGCCCAAACGATTCATAAAATCTTTGTTTTGATACCATTGCCAATCGGTATCATCAGCCATGGCTAAGCTGTGAGGGTCAATGGGAGTATAACCTCCTTGGGGGCTGACGTAGTCAACTTCGTAACCTGCTTCTTCCACTTTTTTGACAAAATGGACGGCTTCCCCTAGCCATAATCCTGTGGCACGGTTGAGACTGGGGTATTTTTCGATGCTGGTTAAGACGACTAATATTTTTTGCTTAGACATAGGGCAGTATAAATAATTACAGTGATATTATAGTTGACTATTTTTTTTGTGATGGTGGGCAATGCCCACCCTAGGATTTGAAATTTATTGTTGAAGATGGGTTGTTAAAAATTCGGTGGTTTTTTCCCAAGCGTCTTGGGCAGCTTCAGGGTTGTATCTATTGCCTGATGAGTTGGCAAAGGCATGATCTGCATTTTCGTAGATGTGGATTTCTACTTCTTTGTCAAGACTTTGTAAAACCTGTTCAAATTCCCTAACTAATTCCACGGAGGGATTTTGATCTAGTTCGCCGAAAATACCGAGGATAGGCATTTCTAGGGTAGCTAATTTTTCGGGATCGGTGGTGATATTACCGCCATAATAAATTACGGTGGCATCTAATTGGGTGGGTAACAGGAGGGCTGTATTTAATGACCATAATCCGCCAAAACACCAACCCATGGAAGCTACTTTGGGAGCGTTGGTTTCGTTTTTGAGGTAGTCGTAGGCTTGGGTGAGGTTGTCTTCTAGTTCGGGGCTAGAGGCGATCGCATTTTGTACTAATTCCATGGCTTCGTCAGGAGTTTCGGCTACATCTCCTTTGTACAAGTCAACGGCAAGGGCGACATAACCTTCGGCTGCCATTTTGTCTGTCATGGCCTTAATGTTATCGTTTAATCCCCACCATTCATGGATCAAAATAACCGCTGGTAATGGCTCCTCAACCCCCGCAGGACGAGAAATATAACCTGATACCATCTCCCCATCAATTTGGGCATACTCTACCATTTCCCCCACTACCTCTGTTTTGGGCGTGTCGGAGATGATGCCTGTGGGTACGGGGCGATCGCCCTTGTGAGCTTCTGCCATATAATTAACATAGTCGGAAGCAGTGGCGGGGGTAGGTTTATTGATGTTGAAAATTGCAAAAGATATTACAAGGAAAAAGGATGCTAGGGCAAAATAAATAAATTTACGCATATTGAATTGTTAAAGATGATGTTTTGAATTGCTACTTCAAATCATTCTATGAGATATTTTCAAATCTTTAAAAGCATCAAGAAACAGACATTTATCCCTCTCGACTCTCAGCCAACGACTTTGTATTAAAACTTCTATACTAAAAAAAGGATGCAAAAGTTATTAGGAGACAAAATATGAACCCCAATCCCGCCATTATGAAATCTGTAGAAAAATTAGATTATCGTGTCACGGTGGGTGATGTCGCTTCGGAGAGTGGCTTAGATGTTGCCCTTGCCCAACGGGAGTTGTTAGCCCTTGCCTCGGAGGCAGGAGGGCATTTACAGGTAGCCCAAACGGGGGATATGGTTTACGCTTTCCCCAACGATTTTCGGACTATATTACGGAATCGTTACTGGAAGTTGAGGGCAAAACAGTGGCTTTCTAAGGCATGGGAGGTTATTTTTTATCTGATTCGTATTTCTTTTGGTATTCTGTTGATAGCATCTATTGTAATTTTAGCCATTGCGATCGCCCTTATCGTGATTGGTCTTTCTGCATCTAGGGGAGATAACGATAATCGCAGTAGTAATTCTCGGGGAGGCGGTGGAATGATGTTTATGCCAAATTTTTGGCTGATGCCTAATTCTTTCTCTATTTTTAGCCCTCGATACCATCGCAATAATTACTATTATCAACAGTCCTATCAGGGCAATGTACCCCCCCAACAAAAACAAGAAAGTGAGTTAAATTTCCTTGAAAGTATTTATTCATTCTTATTTGGCGACGGTAACCCCAACCCTAATCTAGAGGAAAGAAGATGGCAAGAAATTGGGGCGGTAATTCAAAATAATCAAGGTGCGGTAATAGCCGAACAAATTGCCCCTTATCTCGATAATATCAACATCTATAACGAAAGGGATGAAGATTATATGTTACCTGTCCTCACTCGTTTTAATGGTTATCCTGAAGTGTCGGAAACAGGAGATATTATTTACTACTTCCCTGAGTTACAGGTTAAGGCAAGTGTCAAGGGAAAAAGCTCTATTGCTCCTTATCTCGAAGAAAATAAATGGCAGTTTAGTATTGCTACTAGTTCTCAAAAAATTATGGCATTTGGACTAGGTGCTGTTTACTTTATTTTGGTGCTAGTATTTTATTCCCTCACACAACAAGATATATCAGCCTTATCTCCCGATTTAGTTTCCTTTGTGGATTTTGTACGTTTTATTTATCCTATTCTTGTAAGTTATTCCGTGGCTTATTTAACAGTACCTTTAATTCGTTATTTTTGGCTTCAAACTCGCAATAATAAAATTGAAAAGCGTAATGAAAATAGACAAGAGAGGGCTGGTTTATTGATAGAAAATAAACAAGAATTACAGCCTAAAATTAATTATGCCCGTCAATTTGCCACCCAAAAAATTCTCAGTGAAGATGAGATGATTTACTCTACTGATCGAGATATGTTAGACAATTTACTAGAAGACTAGGAACTCAAAGTAGCTTGGAGGGAATTAGTTATGCTCACAATGCAATACAGAATAATCCCCCTAAATCCCCCGTGAATTCGGGGGACTTAAAAATAAAAGACAGACCCCATAACTATCTTGAAATGTCATTTATTTACTTCTCGATTTCCAGTGGTCTATATTTTTTTGTTTTTGACGGGCGATCGCCAATGCCCCATCAGGCACATCATGGGTAATGACTGAACCTGCACCGATGGTGACATCTTCACCGATGGTAACGGGAGCCACAAAGACACTATTAGAACCAGTTTTCGTGCGATCGCCTATAACCGTAGGATGTTTATTAACCCCGTCATAGTTAGCGGTAATAGTACCAGCCCCCACATTAACCTGATCTCCGAGGGTTGCATCGCCAATGTAAGATAAATGAGCCACGTTCGTTTTATTACCAATGGTGGATTTTTTTACCTCCACAAAATTACCGACACGACAATTTTCGCCAATATTTGCCTGTCCCCGTAAATGAGCATAAGGACCTATTTTACTACCCGAAGCCACCCGACTATCGGTAATGGTGGAATAAAACACCTTAACACTTTCGCCAATGTGACTATTTTCGATAAAACTACCTGGTCCAATGTGACACCCTGAACCAATAACTGCATTACCCCTTAAATGGGTTTGGGGTTCGATAATCACATCACTACCAAGGGTGACAGTATCTTCAATGGTAATGCTATCAGGGTCAATCATGGTTACCCCTGCCATCATCCACGCTTCTTTTACCCTTGCTTGTAAAATATCATAGGCCACGGCCAATTGACGACGATCATTAATACCATTAATTTCTAAAGAATCATCTACATCCAGAGCCATGACGGGGTTTAAATAGTCCACTACCTCGGTGAGATAATATTCTTTTTGGTCATTATTGGTGCTGAGTTTGGGTAATACTTCTTTGAGGGCATCCCAATTAAAACAATATACTCCTGCATTGACTCGGGGATTTTGTTTTTGGGCAGAGCTACAGTCTCGATGTTCTACAATTTGTTTAACAATATTGGTACTGTCGCAAAATACCCTTCCATAACCCGTGGGGTTGGATAAATTGGCAGTGAGGAGGGTTGCTTGGTTTTTATTTTCCTTATGAGTAGCGATCAATTTTTGGACAGTTTCGGGGCGTAATAGGGGTACATCACCGTTTAAAACCAATAAATCCCCTGAAAAGTCTTTGAGGGGTTCGAGTAACTGTTGAATGGCGTGTCCTGTGCCTAGTTGCTCTTTTTGTTCGACAAATTCTACTCCTTGAAGGTGATGGAGGGCTTCTTTTATTTTGTCTCCTTCATAGCCGATAATGATGGCGGTGCGATCGGGTTTTATCAGTTCACAAGAGGCGATCGCCCTTTCGACCAAAGTTTTATTTCCTAAAGGATGTAACACCTTCGGAAGTTGGGATTTCATTCTAGTTCCTTTGCCTGCGGCAAGTATTGCTACTGCTAACATGAGATATTTTTACTACCGTTTGCCCTAGAGTATATCATTAAAGGATTACCTCCGTTGAGGGTAAAATTTTTGGGGTCGCGCGGGGAATCAAGAAACAATTTACCATTATCAATTAACACCATAACCCCACTTTGTCATCAACACCTAATTACAACAATGTGATTTTGTCTAACGGCGATCGCCCTTCCTCCCCCAAAACTAGAGGTTTGAGAACCATTAGGAGCATCAATTAAATTAACAACTGCCTCTATTTGCTCAAAAGTTGGCATCTTAGCTAAATTTTGTCCTAAAAATAGTTTTATCACCCTTCTTTGTAAACTTAGGTGCTTATCCTGTAACTTTTTACGGTCAATGGTATCTTGATTTGTAGCTACTTCTATTAAAATTAATTGAGCTTGGGAATCTAAAAATTCTCGGTCAGCCCTCAAAATTTCGGTAGTTTGGGCAATGTGGTTTTCTACTTGGGGATTAAATTCTTTTTGTAGATAGGGAATCAAATCAAGACGAATGCGGTTACGGGCAAATTTGTTATTTTGGTTGTAGCTATCTTCCCAAATGGGTAAGTGATATTTTTGGCAAAAGTTTCCTGTATCTTGACGACTAAAACCCAACAGGGGGCGCACCAACTCCACCTCATCAGCTAATTTTCTTGTCCAATATAGAGAGGTTAAACCGTCACTTCCTGAACCTCTAATTAAATTATATAAGAATGTTTCTGTGCGATCGCTCTTAGTGTGAGCCGTAATAACATAATCAAAACCATAACTTACTGCCACATCCTTTAACACCTGATAACGCCATTTTCTTGCTGATGCTTCTTTTTCAGGTATTTTCTCCTTTGCCCTTTCCAAATATAAATCGAAACCCCAATCATGGGCTATGGCTTCGATATGTTCCGCTAAACCCTCATCCAAGGTCCAATTATGGTCACAATGGGCGATCGCCACCTTCCACCCCCATTTATCCTGTAAATCTAGCATAAGACGAGTCAAACAAAGAGAATCTTGTCCCCCTGATAACCCGACCAAAATTTTGCTAAACTTCGGTAAAATTTGTCTATTTTTTAAAAGTTGATGTAACCTTGCATGGTAATTACTCCATACCATTACAGCATTCCCCTTAATAAAAATTATGGTGGACATCGTTGTCCACCACTACCCTATATTATTACTTTTCCAAAGCCTTTGACGAGGATTGAACTCGTGACCTCACCCTTACCAAGGGTGTGCTCTACCACTGAGCTACAAAGGCATATGGGCCGAGTTGGATTTGAACCAACGTAGGCATAGCCAGCGGATTTACAGTCCGCCCCCATTAACCACTCGGGCATCGACCCCTTTGTTTTCACAGTTATATATTGTAACTAACCTTCAATAAAAATGTCAACATAAATTTTGAAAAAATTAAAAACCCACAATATGGACAAATATAAATTAACCATGCCACAGATAAAGTAGATTAGATAGAAGCACAAAAACCAGCATTCAAAACCTCATACTTTTATGACATTATTAAGCAACTTCATATTTTGTGAAGAATCAATATTACAACATAACCTCCAACATTTTTTACCTTAACTACTTTTTTTAAACACAGAGGATATAGAACAAAATAACTATCTCTAAAATAATGATCGCAAATGACTTAAAATTAGTGGAAGTAACACAACCTCAAAAAAACGAAGATTGTCATCCTTCTATAACCGTTAACCGTCAATCATGAATTATGAATTTGCCCCTACCCAAGAAACCTATCATCTCGTTGCCTTTTTGGTATCCATGAACCTTGTCTTATGGTCAACTCCTATTGTCAAAACTATTGGTTTTAAAAGTGGTTATGTCGATAAACCTGATCCCAGAAAAGTACATCGTAAACCTATCGTCAGAATAGGAGGAGTTGCCATTTTTGCCGCTGTTACCTGTTCCCTCCTTATTGTGTGGTGGATGGGAGGATTTGGTATTTTACCCCCCGACCAAGATGCCGAAATTTGGGGTGTAACTATTGGGGCTTGTTTATTCTTCTTGATTGGCTTTGCTGATGACTTATTCAGCCTCTCTGCTGGTTTTAGGTTAATTGTACAATCCGTAGTCTCTAGTTTTGCTTGGTGGCAAGGAGTAAGAATTGATTTTCTTACTATTCCTTTTTTTGGATTAGTACAGATAGATCAATGGTGGCTTAGTCTGCCTATCACTATAATTTGGTTAGTGGGCATGGTAAACGCCATTAATTGGATTGATGGTTTAGATGGTTTAGCCGCAGGAGTCTGTGGTATTGCCGCCGTGGTGATGTTAATTGTCAGTCTCTTTATGAATCAACCCGCCGCGGCCCTCATTGCCGCGGCCCTCGCAG
Source organism: Cyanobacterium sp. IPPAS B-1200 (assembly GCF_001747005.2). Classification (NCBI taxonomy): domain Bacteria; kingdom Bacillati; phylum Cyanobacteriota; class Cyanophyceae; order Chroococcales; family Geminocystaceae; genus Cyanobacterium; species Cyanobacterium sp. IPPAS B-1200. The sequence goes on along the minus strand of NZ_CP182899.1, from coordinate 2,054,387 downwards.
GAGGTGCTTTAGGATTTTTAAGATATAACTTTAATCCCGCTCAAATTTTCATGGGAGATGGGGGAGCATATTTTATGGGGTTTCTTTTAGCAGGGGTTGGAGTTATTGGACTAGCCAAAACCGCCGCCGTGACTGCTGTAGTTTTACCCTATATCATCTTGGCTGTGCCCATTGTGGATATGTCCATTGTCATTCTTTCTCGTGTTATTCAAGGTAAATCACCTTTTCTAGCGGATAAACGACACTTACATCATCGTCTTCTTGACGCAGGAATATCTCAAAGACTCACTGTTTTATTTATCTATTCCCTAACCTTATGGGTAGGTAGTTTTGCCCTGATTTTTTCTGGTTTTCCCAGCGGAGGAGTTTATGTTATCGGTGCTACCATATTATTAATCTACATTTCTTGGCAGGTATGGCGTAATCGGCGAGTTAAAAGTGAGTAATAAAAAAAGGAGGGATGACCCCTCCTATAATACTTAAGTTAGTTTGCAATAAAGATTAATAAAATAATTTTGCAAATAATAAAACTAAATTATTCGATTACAGTGGAAGTTAATTCCTCATCGGTAGTGGTAGTTTCTTCCACTACTTCATTGGTTTCTTCCGTCGCAACATTTTCTACTACTTCAACTTCTACCGTTTCTTCTTCAACGGCAGCCGCTGCCTCTTCACGAGCTTCACTAGCCGCTGATAATTTTTCACGATATGAAGCAGCCATTTCTTCAGCTTTTTCAAACACTAAATCCCGATTTTTTAACATATCACCAGGTTCAGGCTCTAATTGCTTAGTAGATAAGGAAATACGTCCTCTTTCAGCGTCAAGATCGATGATCATAACTTTTAACTCATCGTTAACATTAAATACACTGTGAGGAGTATCAATGTGATCATGAGAGATTTCGGAGATGTGTAATAAACCACTAACACCGCCAATGTCGATAAAGGCACCGTATGGCTTGATACCACGAACAGAACCAACTACTACTTGAGCCACTTCCAAACCATTCATCTTACGCTCTACTAACGCACGACGATGACTTAGTACAAGACGATTACGCTCTTCGTCAACTTCTAAGAATTTTAAAGGTAAATCTTGACCGAGTAAGTCCTCTTTAGCATCTTTTGCACTAATGTGAGAACCTGGAATAAAGCCTCTTAAACCTTCAACTCTGACTAAAGCACCACCTCTGTTCGTAGCGAATACGTTGGAATAAACGGTGGCATCTTCTTGTTGTAACTGACGGACTCTTTCCCATGCGCGCATGTACTCAATACGGCGGATAGAGAGGGTTAGCTGTCCATCTTCGTTTTCATCGGTAAGGATGAAAAATTCTCTGGTTTCGTTGGGTTGTAAAACCTCGTCGGGGTTATCAACTCTGTTGATAGAAAGTTCTTGTACAGGAATGTAAGCGGCAGTCTTTGCTCCGATGTCGATTAAAGCGCCTCTTTGCTCCATACTAAATACAGTACCTGGTACTACATCCCCAGGGCTGAAGTGATAGTCATATTGATCTAAAAGAGCGGCAAAATCTTCATGGGTAAAACCAATATCGGTTTTTGCGGTTTCTGTTTGACTGACCATAGGCATATTTTCAAAGGTGTTCAATTTACTTAGTTTTTTGATAATTACAAATATTTCCCATATACTTACAAAGGAGATTTATAAGTGATTTGGAAAAAATAAACATAGAGATTAATTTAAAAATTTAATACTTCTATTATTGAATTTGACACAGTTTTTGGTGAAATGATTTCCCTCAGTGTTAAACTGTTGGTTTTTCACTTTCTACTGTGTGGGATTTGGGTTAATCCCCTAAACGACAAGCCCAATTATCTAGCTTAGCATCAAACATGAGCTATTTTTTGGTTTAAGGTATATTATACAGAATTTTCAGCCGAGGATGTTGAGCAATTGGAGCAGAATGGTTATTTATTAAGGGAATTTTTGAATAGGTGGGTGGAGGATGAAAAACTTTTTTTTAGAATCATACTAGGGTAACTAAAAAGTTGATAATGAAAGGGTTAAATAATGATTTTTCACGAAGTGAGTAGGCATAATTAAATCGATTTAGGCAAGGGGTTTAAACCCCTTGTTCATAAGAGTCTTAATAAAATAAGAGCTATAATTAATTTCGCCAACCTACTTAAACAGTATTTGCACCGCCATTGATTCGTATAATTGTGATTGTAATCACTATGAATTGATCAATGACCAATCCTTTTTTTAATCTTGAATATGAACCAGCAATGGAAAACTTGGGGGAGGATTATTATGATATTGTTACTCCTGCAGAGTTTCCCGAACACATACTGAGATTTGCCAATGAATCCCTCCTTCACGAAATAGGAATTGATGCTGATTCGGTGCAAGAAAAGGACTGGATTGAAGCATTTGGGCAGTTTAAGGGTTTATGTCCGCCCCTCGCTCTCAAATACCATGGTTATCAATTTGGACAATATAATCCTTCTCTAGGGGATGGTAGAGGATTTCTATATGGACAGGTAAGGGGGAAAGATGGTAGGCTCTATGATTTTGGTACCAAGGGTTCTGGACGTACTCCTTATTCTCGCACGGCTGATGGACGATTGACTTTGAAGGGGGGAATAAGAGAAGTTATTGCGGGAGAAACTCTCTATCGTCTGGGGGTAAATACATCTCGTTGTTTTTGTCTGATTGAAACGGGGGAATCTTTATGGCGAGGAGATGAGCCATCCCCTACTCGTTCGTCGGTGATGGTAAGATTTAGCCATTCTCATATTCGTTTTGGTAGCTTTGAACGGTTACATTATTTTCAAAGACCTGATTTAATCAAAAATTTATTAGATCATGTGATTTTTTATTATTATCCTCATCTTTGTGAGCAGGAAAACCCCTATCGAAAATTTTATGCTGAATTGGTGGAAAGGGTAGCAAAATTAGCAGCTCAATGGATGAGTGCTGGTTTTTGTCATGGGGTTTTGAATACGGATAATATGTCTATTACGGGGGAAAGTTTTGACTATGGTCCCTATGCTTTTATTAATAGTTATGATCCTAAGTTTATCGCTGCTTATTTTGATTATGGTGGACGATATAGTTATGGGAATCAGCCGATTATTTGTCGTCTGAATTTGGAGAAGTTACAAATACCTTTATCGTTGGTAATGGCTTCTTCTGAGTTGGAGGAGGGGTTACAAAATTTTGATGGTTATTATGATCAATACTATCAACAGTTTATGTTAAGAAGGTTGGGTTTTACGGATTTACCTGAAGATTTGGGCAAAAATTTAGTCACGGAAACTGTAAGTTTATTAAAGGATTCTCAGTATAGTTATCATGATTTTTTTGCTAGTTTGAGCAATGATTTTAATGATGGTTGGTATGATAATGCTGATTTAATTTTGGAAAATCAAAGTATTAGCTCTCATAATTTTCAAGGATGGAAAGTTTTATATCATAAGGCTTTATCTTATTTTAAGAGAGAAGATTTAACACAAATAATTTCAATGTTGGAACGGTTTAATCCCAACAATATTCCTGTGCGTCCTCTTATTGAACAAATTTGGCAACCAATTAATGATGAGGATAATTGGCAGTTATTCTATGATTTTTTGGCGAAAATTAAATAGTGAAATAGATATTTAAAAGTGGTATGCTGATCAAACTTTTCAGCTTTGTGTAAAACAAAAAACCCCCCTTAAAAAAAGGGGGGAAAGAACAATTTTAAGTATTTAAAATTATCTTACTTGGGGGCGATCGTATTTACGACTGGGTTTTCCACCGCCATAACTGGATTTGCCACGGTTATATTTTCCACCGCCACGGCCGTATTTTTTACCGCCAACGTTGGGTTTAGGAGTAGCTGGGGGGGGAACTTCCCAATCTTGTTGTAACCATGCGGGACAGTTTTGGTCATAGAGAATCTGTAAGACTGCTGCGGCGATCGCACTGGGGTCATATTCTCCATTTAGTTCCTTAACCATGGGAAGGAAGGAAGCTAAACGCTCTCCACTGAGGGATTCTTTGATTTGCTCTTTGAGCTTAACCATCCTTTTTGCTTCTACCGTAGAGCGGTTAGGCACAACTTCCACTGTGATAGTCTGTTTTAAACGACGCTCAATTTGACGTAATAAACGGCGATCGCTAGGTTCCACCAATGCAATAGCTTTACCTTCCTTACCAGCCCTTCCCGTACGTCCGATACGGTGAATATAAGTCTCAGTGTTATCGGGTAAATCAAAGTTGAAAACGTGGGTTAAATCCGACACATCCAAACCACGGGCAGCAATATCCGTTGCTACCACCACCTTAATTTTGCCATCGCGCCAACGCTGGATCAAACGTTCCCTTTGTTGTTGGCTCAAATCACCATGGTATTCATCCACACTTTGCCCCGCTTCTTGTAACTTAGAAGTTAACTCGGAAGCAGTACGTTTGGTGCGTACAAAGATGATCGCCGATTGGGGATCTTCAATTTCTAAGATAGGTTGGATGGTCTTGATTTTTGACCAACCACGAGGCACCATATAAACTACTTGTTCGATGCGAGAAGGAGTATCCTGAGGTTTTTCCCCAGTGACATTTACCGCATCTGTCATAAACTCTTTTACTAACAGTTGAATCTCTTTGGGCATAGTAGCCGAGAAACAAGTGGTTTGACGAGAATCAGGGGTACGGGAGAGAATGGTTTTAACATCATCAATAAAGCCCATACTCAACATCTCATCGGCTTCGTCTAATACGACATAGCGTAAATTATCGAGCTTAAGGTGTTTACGATTGAGTAAATCAATAATACGTCCGGGAGTACCCACCACAATGTGAGATCCCTTTTCTAAAAAGCGAATTTGACGCTCCATAGATTGACCACCATAGACAGTGGTAACAAAGATTTTCTCTCTGCCAATTAAATCCTTAAAGGCTTCGGCTACCTGCTGAGCCAATTCTCTGGTAGGGGCAAGAATGAGAGCCTGTACACTTTTATCGCTTTTATCAATTCTGTCCAAAATAGGGAGAGAATAAGCAGCGGTTTTACCCGTACCAGTTTGCGATTGTCCCACAACATCACGACCTGCAATTAATTCAGGGATTGCGAGAGTTTGAATTTTAGTAGGAGTATCAAAACCAATATTTTCTAATTGGTTAACGAGAGTTTCTGAAAGTCCTAAACTTGCGAAAGAAGTTGTCATCTGTATTTTATTTTAATTGTGAACTGTAAAGATGTCTCCACAGATGAATTGGGGGAAAACCTGAAATGAAGCAAAACTGGTTAAGGGTACGGGATCAAAGGATTTACGGAATCTATAATTTCATAATGTTATGTAATTATTCCCTACTTTTTTGTTCTTACTTCATAGTAAACTCTTCCTTGATATACAAGCCGTAAACGGTTGGTCAACCCAGTGAATAAAACTGGACTATAAATATTTACTGACTTATTTCAATTTCACCATAGAGATCATAGACATCGGCATCAGTAATTCTGACTGATGTTATTGAACCTAGGTTGGCTTCACCACGGACATAGACTATGCCATCTACTTCGGGGGCAAAACGAGGAGAACGACCGATTAATTCTCCAGTGGCAGGGTTTTCCTGCTCGATTAAAACGGGAACTACTTTACCGATTTGGGCTTCATTTTTTGCTGCCGCAATGGGTTGTTGTACTTCCATCAATTCATTTCTTCGAGCGATTTTTACCTCTTCGGGAACTTGTTCACCTAAGTTGTAGGCTTTGGTTCCTTCTTCGGGGGAAAATGTAAACACTCCCACATGATCAAATTGATGCCTTTTTACAAATTGTAACAAATGTTTGAAGTTTTGTTGCGTTTCTCCCGGAAATCCGACAATAAATGTCGTGCGCATTACTGCGTCAGGAAGGGCGATCTTGATTTGTTCTATGATGCGATCGTTTACCTGGCCCTGCCAAGGGCGGTTCATTGCTTTTAAAATATCTGGATCAGAATGTTGTAGGGGTAAATCCAAATAAGGTAATACATTGGGAGTTTCTCGGATAGCCTCAATAACTTTGTCCGTCAAACCTGTGGGATAAGCATAATGGATTCTAATCCAAGGAATATCCACTTTCCCCAAAGCTCTTAACAATTCTGCTAATCTGGGTTCACCATATATGTCAACGCCATAATTAGTAGTAATTTGAGAGATCAAAATCAATTCTTGAACCCCTTGATCTGCCAATTGCTTGGCTTCATTAACAATAGATTCAATGGTTCTGGATCTTTGTTTGCCCCTCAGGTGGGGGATAATGCAAAAAGCACAACTATAATCACACCCCTCGGCTACCCGTAAATAGGCAACTCCTTCGGTAGTGGTGCGATAACGAGGTATATTTTCATCGGCAATATAAGTAGGTTGAGCAGAAACAGCTTTTACTCTTTCTCCTTTTTCAACCCTTTCAACGACATCAACAATATTTTGATAATCTCCTGTACCTACCAATGCCACCGCTTCGGGTAGTTCGGCTAGTAACTCTTCTTGGAAGTGTTGAGCCATGCAACCAGAGATAATAATTTTTTTATTATTTTCGGCTAATTCTACTAAGGTTCTGACAGACTCTTGTCTGGCAGATTCAATAAAACTACAAGTGTTGACGATCACATAATCGGCTAATTCCTCGGTATTATCAATTTGATAGCCTGATTGTGCTAGTAAACCGAGCATATGCTCAGAATCGATACGATTTTTTTCACATCCTAAATGAGAGACGGCGATGGTTGGCTTATTGCCCATATTTGATTGCGCTTTTTTTCCCTACGACTTTTGTTTTTAATATTTTTAGTATAGCTCTTCTATCATATCAGACTTTGGGATTTATCGCAGAAAAGATAAAAAGTAATTAATTATACCAAATCCTAAACTAAGAGTAGACTAATAACTATCATCAACCTCAATCATTTCGAGTAAATACATATACTATCTAACTGTAGTTTAGACTAAGAAAAAATTGTAAGAGAATAAGTAAGCTAACAAAGATTAGCTCAAAAACGCTATAAATGAATTTAATAATGGCTTAAAAGTTATTTTTTTGGTCTTTTTTTAGTCTTAGATAAACGCTTTTTAACCGTAGGATAAACTTTAGCTTTGTTTCTTTTTCGACCTTTAGGCCAGCCATGGGATTTTCCCCGACTTTTAGGAGAAAGGGTAGGACTTCCAATGTCCATCAATAATGAAGTCATAGACAGAGCCACTCTTCCGGGGGTTAAATTCTGTTGAGGTTTTTGCCATGGCAGATGATATTCTTTGACTAAATCCTTGGATAACCATAACTGCCAAGTAATATTGACAATTAAATTGCTCCACCTTTGACAACTCTCAGGGGTGCGAAAATGGGGTAACGTCCAATGTAATCTTTGCTTGGCGAAACGATACCAGTGGTCCACACCAAATCGTCGGCTGTATTGAATCCAAATATTGGAAGAAGATAAAAATTGCTCTCCCACCCAGATTAACCACAGTGGGCGATGTAAAGCACCAGTTTTTTTCTGCTTCAATCGTTCAATTTTAAACAGGGTTAGCTTTTGTGAAGGGGCATTGTAGAAATGAAGTTCTTTCCATTTACTCATCCGTATTGTTCCTAGGGATGAGTCTTCCATTTCTAATATTTCATGGGCATGGGGAAAATGGTCACATTGATTTAATTTCAACTTTGCCCCATGTTTTTTCGGTCTGCCTCTACCGCTATAGGCTGGAGGATTACCATAAAGACATAGATTAGAACGTACTCTAATCAACTTACTGATTTCAATATCTGCGGTTTGCTTAATAAATTTGCCATTGCCATACTCACAATCCAACACCACCAATTTCGGTTTATTTTCTGGCAATTTTCTACACACTTGCCTTAGTTGCCATGTTGCTTTACCCAGAGGATTTTCAAAGGATGTGATTCTTTCATGTCTTAAAGGTAATGCCCAACTTCCTTTCTCATTCAATGGTGGTAACCAAGCGATGGTGCTATATCCTTGTCCTATGACCGATGAATTGATGGATGACGAAGAATATTGATAACCTCTATCTTTCATGGTGGGACTATCTTCAAACTTCCACTGAGTATGATCTATACCTAGTAATGTATATTCTAAGGTGTCTATTTCTTGAATATATCGTTTCATCAATTTGTTGCTGTTCGGACGACAATCTTTTATGGCTTCATAGGTACTACACCATTGCCGATGGAAAAAAGGTGATAAAGAAAAATCTGCCAAACTACGAGCATTTTCCGTGGTCATAACACTATCCATCAATTGAAAAGTGGCATCTTTACCTTTGACTAACATTTCATAGGTGTCATGACGGAAATTTTCCAGTCTGCTATATTTGTTCATAGAGAGAAGATTTTATTTTTGCTTATTTATATTTTCTCTCTATTTTTCTTTTATGTCTTGTCCTTCCTTGCTCCACTTTCCATTTAGTCTAAACTACAGATCTAAATAGGATTTGGTATTATTTACAGCTAGATGTTTGTGGCAAACATTCAGACCCCCAGTAAATTGCTGGGGGATTTTTATTCATCATAAAAGGGTTATCAGGCGATCGCACTTAACCGTAAATCAGGATGATCACCTTGAACCTGATTAATATTCCATTCATTCTTAAATAATAGTACAGGACGATCCAAAGAATCCTTAACCACCATGGTATTAAATAAACGACCCACCTTTTCAAGAGCTTCCCAACCATCAATTACCCACCGTGCCGCTCCGTAGCTCATGGGTTCAAGCCTTGAGTCCACATTGTACTCATTCAACAAACGATGTTGCACCACTTCAAATTGTAACTGCCCCACTGCCGCCAAAATAGGATCACGGATAAACTCATCCTTGGAGTACATAATTTGTACAGCCCCTTCCTCCTGCAACTCTTGTACCCCTTTTTGAAATTGCTTGAACTTAGAAGGATTAGGATTTTTGAGAAAAGCGAATAACTCAGGAGAAAAACTAGGTATCTTATCATACTCAATTTTTTTACCTAGGTAGATGGTATCCCCAATGGCGAACATCCCCGGATTATTCAAACCAATCACATCCCCAGGATAGGCCTCATCAATAGACTCTCTCCCCTGGGCGAATAACTTCTGAGGGCGAGAAAGACGAATACTTTTGCCCGTGCGCGCATGGTTTACGGACATATCCTTCTCAAATTTCCCTGTACATACCCTCACAAAAGCCACCCTGTCACGGTGTCTGGCATCCATATTGGCCTGTAATTTAAAGACAAAACCACTAAAATCAGGGTAAGTAGGCTCTAATTCTCCTAGAGTAGAGTTTCTGGGGGTGGGGGGCAGCGCATATTCCAAAAAGGCATCGAGGAATAAACGCACCCCGAAGTTAGTCATGGCACTACCAAAAAACACAGGGGTCATTTTTCCTGCGTGAATAGCTTCTAAGTCAAAATCCGAACCCGCCTCACTGACTAACTCCAATTCCTCAAGGGTTTGCTCATATAAATCAGCTTCCAGATAATCCTTGATACTTTTATCCCCGTCAGGAATAATCATTTCGGGGGCTTCATCTTTACCATGGACGACTCTATCAAACAGATGATAAGCCTTTTGGCGACGACTATATACCCCTTTAAAGTAGTTACCCATACCCACGGGATAGTTAACCGCAAAAGTCTTTAGACCCAACTCTTGTTCGATCTCATCCAATAATTCTAGGGGTTCACGACCAGGGCGATCCATTTTATTAACAAATGTAAAGATAGGGAGCGATCGCAACTTACACACCTCAAATAATTTGCGGGTTTGAGGCTCTAAACCCTTAGCCGCATCAATTAACATCACCGCATTATCTGCTGCCGCTAGGGTGCGATAGGTATCCTCACTAAAATCTTGGTGTCCGGGGGTATCCAAAAGATTGATTTGATAATCACGGTAAGCAAACTGTAATACCGTAGAGGTAATAGAAATTCCCCTCTGCTTCTCCATTTCCATCCAGTCAGAAGTAACCTTTCTTTGTTCTCTTTTTGCCTTCACTGCCCCTGCTTCGTGGATAGCACCCCCATAAAGCAAAAGTTTTTCAGTCAACGTCGTTTTACCAGCGTCAGGGTGAGAAATAATCGCAAAATTGCGACGCTTACCCACCGCCTTTAATAATTCTTGTTCAATCGTTAAAGCCATATATTTATTAATTCATATTTACAACAAAAAATCAATCTTTCTTCCCAGTATCCATAGAGTCAGGAAGTTCGATGAAGCAAACTTTATCATTCAAATATCTAACTATTTCTTAATTATATTTCTCGGTCTAAAATCAAAATATTATTATTCCAAGTATTCGTAACTATATTACTCGACCCCAAGTCAGATAGCATATCCCATAACAACTATGGGGGAGAAACAAAATTATTAAACAAAATTTTACCCATAAAACAAATTACCAACCGAAGCCTTTTGTTATCCCTAATTATACACAAAAGTGGACTCCCATCATTAACCTTAAACTTTAACACAGCTAAAATCAAAGGATACATAGACCCTAGAAAAATGAATAGATAAAGTTAGAATAGATGTGAACACTAAAATTTAACCATTATTAAACCAATACCCAAGATTTTATGGTTCTTATTTTGATATTATGAACATAATAAATATTCCATCAAATATTATTTTAATAGTAATTATAGATCTATGTTTCGTAAAATTCCTTTAGCATTAGTTGGTTTAATCATTGGCTCAATCTTAACGGCTGTGGGCTTTGTAGCCTATGCCAAAGGAAACTCTACCCTGAACTTAGCGGGATTTTTCTACGGAATTCCCCTTTTGTTGGGAGGACTTGCCCTCAAAGCCGCCGAATTGAAACCCGTACCGTTTTCCGAAGAAACCCCCAAAGAAGTCCTTAGTCTAAGGGAAGCCCAAGCCACCGATACTCAAAACCAGCTAAGAAAAGATGTCACTCGTTATCGCTACGGGCAAGAAGCCCATCTGGACGAAGCCTTGGAGCGCATAGGATTAAGCCCCACAGATGAGGAAAGACCTATTCTAACTACTCTCAAAGAAATAGAAATTGACGGTAAATATACCCTCGTGTTACAGTTTCAAACCCCTTTAATTACCAGAGAAATATGGGAAGAAAAGTTAGACAAAATTACTAAATTTTTTGGTCCAGGTATCACTGCTAAAATTCTCAGTTTTGATGATAATGTGATTGACTTAGCCCTTATTGCCTTATCTCAATCTAGTACCGTTGAAGTTGCCTAAAAACATCCCATAATAATGAAAGACACACAAAACTCTAGTCCTAATAAATTACTTCTCATTGATGATGATCCTAACCTAATTTTGTTGGTTAAAGATTATCTCGAATTTAATGGTTATCAAGTGTTGATAGCGAGTCAGGGCAGAGAAGCCCTCAGTATTTTGGAAAGGGAAACACCAGATTTAATTATTTGTGATGTGATGATGCCCGAAATGGATGGCTATACCTTTGTGGAAGAAATACGTCAAAATACCCAATGGAATCAATTACCTATCATCTTTTTATCAGCCAAAACCCAAACTCAAGATAGGATTAAAGGTTTAAATCAGGGGGCTGATGTATATTTAGTAAAACCTTTTGAGCCTGAAGAATTAGTTGCTCAAGTAAAATCTACTCTTAATTATAGTCAACGTCTGATAAGTAGTAATGCTGTAGGGGCTGATACCAAAAGGATTCAAGTACCTAAGTCGGTGGAGTTAACTCCCACAGAAACAAGAGTAGTGAGTTTGGTTTCTCAAGGTTTATCAAATCGGGAAATATCTATTGAGTTGGGGGTAAGTCAGCGCACCATAGAGAGTCATGTGTCGAATATGCTCAACAAAACGGGTTTACATAATCGTACAGAGTTATCCCGTTGGGCGATTCAATCTCAGTTAGTCTAAATCTTTTCTTGACAATCTCCCCACTCTATTGGTTATAATGTATTGTGCAAATGAAAAAAGTAGTTTTTATATCTACTAAACAGTATTTCACGATACTAAACTTGCCATCTTAGCTCAATTGGTAGAGCACATCACTTGTAATGATAAGGTTGTCGGTTCAAGTCCGATAGATGGCTTATGATCACTGAAGATAGATTACTCCAAACTTTCTCCCCCAATAACTATCTCCTCAATGCGTAAACTAGGGCCAGCGCATCCTACCGCCAAGCCAGATTGCCCTCCTTTACCACAACCCCCTGACTCATCCCAGTAAAAGTCATCACCGATCGCACTTATTTGTGCTAAGGTTTTAAAGACATTTCCTGAAAGGGTGACATTTTTTACAGGCTCGGCAATTTGTCCATCTCGAATCATCCACGCCTCCCCCGCGCTAAAAGTAAACATCTCTCCGTTTGTCATGCCTCCTAACCAATTAGAAGCATATACCCCCTCGGAAATATTGCTAAATAAATCCTTAACAGGAGTTTCACCCCTACCAATCCAAGTGTTAGTCATGCGGACGATGGGAGGATAATGGTAGTTGAGACAACGGGCATTGCCTGTGGGTTTTTCTCCCAATTTTCCAGCGGTTTCCCGAGAGTGTAAACGGCCCACCAAAACACCATCTTTGATTAACTGGGTGGTGGTTGCTTTGGTGCCTTCATCGTCATAATAATAACTGCCCCGATGTCCTTCGGGCATTGCCCCGTCAAAAATTTGCAAAAATTCCTCGCCAAATTTGCGCCCCATGGTCATCACTTCTAATAAATCGGGGTTTTCATAGGCCATGTCTGCTTCAGAAAGATGCCCAAAAGCCTCATGGACAAATAACCCTGTTAAGATAGGGTCAATTACTACGGGATATTTGCCACCCTTGACGGAGGGTAAACTGAGGGCATTTACGGCACGAATGGAGGCACTTTCTACCTGTTTATCAAGGTTGGTTAAATCTTCATAACCTTTCCTTGTACCTGTGGTTTCTCGCCCCGTTTGTATTTGATGGGCTTTTTTGGCGATCGCACTGAAGCGCATTTCACTATCAATCCAAGACTGTTGTATCATGCTTCCTTCGGAGGTAGCGAGGATGATTTCTTGTTGGGCATCGTAATAGGTGACGGATGCGGAATTGATGTGAGGATGATAATTTTTGAGAATGTGATAGTAATGGTCACATAATGCTTTTTTATCCCCCAATGGAATTAAACGGGGATTGGTGCCAATGAGGGGCAACTGACAATTTGCCTCCACCGTTTCCACAGGGGCAAGGAGTGTCTCATCATCTCCTATGATACGGGCAAAGGCGATCGCCTCTTCGACCCTTTCTTTAAGCTGTGATAAATCATTAAAGGTAGCAAAACCCCAACCCCCTTTATAACAAGCCCTTACCTGCCCCCCTACGGATACCCCTTCGCTGAGGGTTTCTACCGCCCCATTTCTCAGGGCAATATTGGTACCTTCAGAGTTTTCTAGGCGAATACTTAGGAAATCTACTCGTTTTTGATACTGATTGATTAAATCTGATAATAAGTTGCGATAATCTTTCATTTATGGGGAGTTGCTATATAGGGCTGTGATTTTTAGTTTAGGTGGAAAATGATAATAACAATCATCAATTATCTCTTGTCTCCCAAATTCCTTTATTCATAATTCGGGCATAGTTTTGGGCATTGATTAAAATATCATCATATTTCCCGTCTGTGTAGGTTAAATTGGCGATCGCACTTCCATCCTCAATAATTTTTTGGTTAATAAAATCAGAATTTAGCCATACATAGGCAGAAAGTCGATCAAATGAATCTTTTGAACTTAAATCTGTTTCAAGGGTGATAGTGATAGAATTAAGAGGATTTTGAAGATTATTTGTGAGTAGGTTGGTTAAGGTTTTTTCTGCCATTTCTTGCTGAGGTTCAGGCACATCGAAACCAGTTAAACGCACTCCATAGACTTGATTATTGATAGCTACCTCAAGGGTTTGCCCACTAACAACCCGCATCAGTTGCCCAGAAACGAACTTATCCGATGAAGCATTTTGTCCACAGGAGGATAATAGACAACAAAGAATAATTGAAAGCACAAACCCTTTAAAATTATCCATTTTTAACCATCAAGCCAAAAATTAATCATCCTCAATGGGAAAACCAAAACGAACTTTACCACGACCAAAATAACGTCCAAATTGCAATTCATACACCTCATCTTCGTCTTGGGTTTCTACCACTAAATCTGAGCGAGGATAGCTAACACATAATAAAGCGTAACCTTCTTTTTGTAAATCAGGAGATAATCCCATGGCTTCAGGTTGATATACATCTCCTTCAATTACTCTTACCGCGCAGGCGGTACAAGCGCCATTGCGACAGGAAAAAGGAGCATCGGCATCTTGATTTTCGGCGGTTCTTAAAATATATTGATCTTCAGGTACTATGACAGTTTCCGTGGTGTTGGTTTGGCGGTTATGAATTGTTACCTTATAGTTTCGCATCGTGAATTATATAATTAAGTAAGTATATAGGCTTTCCCATAACAATTATAACTAAACTGGTCATTGAACAATGGGTCATTGACAATGGATAACTATGGCACAAGACATCAGAAAAGAAGTTAAAAAGGTGTTGTTAATTACCCTCGTTTTAAATATGACGGTGGTGATAATTAAGGGGGTAATTGGTGTTTTAACTGGCTCTCTCAGTTTACAAGCAGATGCTCTTCATAGTGTCACCGATGGGGTAAATAATATTTTGGGTTTGGTGACAAATCAGCTTTCTTCTCCTATTCCAGATCGAGATCATCCCTATGGACACCAGAAGTTTGAAGCCCTTGGGGCGTTGGGAGTTGCGGTGTTTTTGGGGATTGCTTGTTTTGAAATTTTTAAAAGTGCGATCGCTCGTATTTTTGTGCCTAGTGACACTGTAACCATTGAGGTGGCAGAGTTGTGGCTATTGTTCTTAGTGTTGGGTATCAATATCTTTGTGGCCTTTTATGAGCGTAGAGTAGGCAAAAGATTAGGTAGTCAAATTCTCGTGGCTGATGCTAGTCATACCATGAGTGATGTGTGGGTGACAATCATCGTTTTAGCTGGACTTGTAGGCATTTGGGCTTCTAATCAGGGGTTTTTTATTCCTTTTCAAGCCCTTGACGTATGGTTGGCTTTTCCTGTGGCTTTTCTCGTTTTTAAAAGTGGTTGGGATGTGTTACAAAACAATATACCATGGCTGGTGGATCAAATGGCGATCGCCCCTGAAGCTATTTATCAAACCGTCATGGAAGTAGATGGGGTTATCAACTGCCACGACATCGCCTCTAGGGGTTTATTGGGCAGACAAGTATTTATTGAAATGCACCTTATCGTTAAACCCAAGGATGTAGAAACCGCCCATTTAGTTACTGAAGAAGTAGAGAAAAAACTACAACAAAAATTCCATCCTGTCCGCACTATTATTCACGTTGAGCCTTCATCCTATCAATCTAATCAAATTACTTTTGAAGAAAATTAAGAATCAAGAATTAATCACTGAATTATTTATTGATAATACCTCTACATCTCAAAACCTTAACGATGTCATAAAAGCAATGAAAATTAGACTACCATGAAGATAGGTAATAAAGCTCCAAACTAATGAATTATCCCACGGTAGAAAATGTCCCTCACATAGAAAATTGGGCAATCATTAATCATCAACCTGTCACAGTTTCCCCCGAAGCTACCTTTTTAGAAGTATTAAGAAAGTTTGATCAAGGATGCGATTGTTTAATCGTTGTTGATTGTCATATTCCTTTAGGGGTTATTACCATCGAAAGGGTAATAAAAATAATTACTACTGGGGTTAATATTTATTCTCTACGGGCAAAAAACTTTTGTCAGAGTTTTCCCTGTCAAAAGGAAACAGAATTAACAGACGTTTTTACCATTGCCCAAGGAATTTTTCAAGGAAAATATGATGTTTATGGTTGTTTAAATGAAAGGGATAATTTTAATGGTTATATTAATGCTAAAAGTTTAATTCGTTATCTTGTCAAGGATTCTTTATATCACAGAGTTACCTTAAACAGCATTTTCAAGCCTAATTTAATTGTAGTGGATCAGGGAGATAGTATTTTAAAAATAGCTGAAAAATATGTTGATAGCCTTGGGCAACATGGATTTGTTATTAATCATGATCAACAATTAAAAATAGTTTCTCCTCACGATATTATTAAGGCTTTTATTGATACAAGCTGGGAGAATCCGCACCTACAAAGTTTAAGTTTAGGAGAAATTCCTTCTTTTTCTTCCAAAGAAAAAATCCCTACTATTGTAAATGTTTTACAACATAAATGGGCTGTTTTGGCACACCATCAAAATGGTACTTTAGAGCAAGAATTATCGAAGTCTTTTTGTGAGTTGGGTATAGGAAATATTTCCCACCATAGTTTTGTTGAAAAATTGAGCTTAATCACCCCTTCCCATTTAATAAAGGTGCTGAATCCTCTTTGGCAACAAAATTATTTACGACAACAACAGCAAGAATTAGACTCTCTTAAAACTGCAGTAAGGTTAGAGCAAAAACAAGTTGAACAGGAAAAGTTATTATCTAGTCTTAGTTCTCGTATTCGCAAATCTTTGAAGTTAGATGATATTTTGGGGAGTACTGTCAATGAGGTACGTTCTTTTTTAGATTGCGATCGCGTGATAATCTATCAATTATACCCTGACGGAGACGGAGTGATTATAGCTGAATCGGCAGGACAAAACGTCATGTCCATTTTAGGTAGGGTAGTGCAAGATCATTGTTTTGCC
This sequence comes from Cyanobacterium sp. IPPAS B-1200, assembly GCF_001747005.2. Lineage (NCBI taxonomy): Bacteria > Bacillati > Cyanobacteriota > Cyanophyceae > Chroococcales > Geminocystaceae > Cyanobacterium > Cyanobacterium sp. IPPAS B-1200. The sequence goes on along the minus strand of NZ_CP182899.1, from coordinate 2,037,707 downwards.
AAAGACTTTATTAAACCCTATTTAAATGGTAGAATCCAAGCCACAGACAATGTTTTTACTGCTAATTTATCCCCTTGTCACCTCGATTTATTGTTAGGGATTCAGGTACAGGCAAATTTAGTTGTGCCTATTATTTTTCATGATCATCTTTGGGGTTTGTTGGCTGCCCAAAACTCCTTTACTCCCCGTCATTGGCAAAAAGATGAGTTGGATTTATTACAAAAATTAGCGGCTCAAGTGGCGATCGCCATTCAACAATCACAATCCGCCCAGAAAGCCTTTCAAGTGGCGAAATATCAAACAGCCATCGCCCACCTAGGTAATACAGCCCTTATCACCAACAACTTAGAAATATTACAAAAAACCACTGTCAAAATTATCGCCGAAACCCTCAACGTCAAATATTGTAACCTCCTCGAACTACAAGCCAATCAAGCCGCTTTTGTCCTTAAGGCAGGGGTAGGATGGCAGGATATGTGGCTAGGAGTCGCTAGAGTCGGTTCTTCTCCCCGTTGGATGCCGGGGTACACCATGACCGTCAAAGAGCCTGTCATCACCGAGGATTTGCTCGTAGAAACAAGATTTAGCCCTCCACCATTTTTGCACAACACCAACATTATCAGTGGGGCGATGGTGAATATTGGTAGTAATGATAACTACTTTGGTATTATCGGCGTATATAGCCAAAATCAACGGAAATTTAGCCCCGAAGAAATCAACTTTTTACAAACCGTCGCCAACGTTTTAGCCACCGCCACCCTGCGCACCAAATCCCAAAGACAGTTAGACTACTTTTTCAATTTATCCCTTGATATGTTTTGTATTGCGGGGGTTGACGGCTCATTTATACGGGTAAACTCCAGCTTTTCTACCACCCTCGGTTATGGGGAGGAGGAGATGATTAATAAAAATATGCTCTCCTTTATCCATCCCGATGATGTGGAAATCACCGCCGAAGAATTAGAAAGGCTGAGTCGAGGTTTTCCTAGTCAAAATTTTGAGAATCGTTGGCGCACCAAGGATGGATTATATCGTTGGTTGGCATGGAAGAGTTTACCCTACGAGGAGGGAACCTTTTACGCTGTAGCACGGGATATTACTTTGGCAAAACAAGCCGAGGAACAGTTACGCAGTTTAAATGAAGAGTTGGAAACTAGGGTAAAAGACCGTACGGAGGAATTAGAGCAAACCACTACCCAGTTACGCACCTTTGTGCAAACCGCAGGGACAGTGTTGGTGGTACTAAATCAAGATTATCGTATCATGGAATGGAATGAGGAGGCGGAAAAAATATTTGGTTGGACGAGGGAGTCGGTATTAGGAGAAGATTACTTTTTATTGTTTGTTGCCCCCAGTGATAGGGATATTTTGAGGGAAAAACTAGATATTACTTTGGTAGAAGGTAAGGTACAAAGAAATTTAGAAAGTAAGGTAATGGTGGCTGATGGCACTGAAAGGACTTTGTTATGGAATGTTAACCGCTTTACTGATGGTAAGGGAGAAGGTATTGGTATTATTGCCTGTGGGCAGGATATTGAGGAGGTAAGACTGGCACAACTCAGGCTGAAGTTGAGTGAGGAAAGATTCCGTAGTATTTTTAATCAAGCGGCGGTTGGTATTGTGCAGGTTAGCCTCCCTGGTAAGTTAGTTTTGGTGAATGATAAGTTTACTCAGTTGGTGGGCTACAATCGTCATGAGTTGTCGGAAATGGATTTCCATGCCCTCATTCACCCCGATGATGTTTCGGATACCCTGACGGATTTATCAGAGTTGTTGGCTAGTAATCGGGCTACTTTTGAGCGGGAAATTCGCATCAAACGCCCCCATGATGATTATCTTTGGATATATCTGACTATGTCGGTGGTGTGGGTATCCGTTGAGCCATCTTACTTTATCGCTGTAATTAATGATATAAGCGATCGCAAACAGGCGGAAGAATCTTTACAAAAAAGCGAATCCCGTTTAAATAGTGTTCTTAGTTCCTTACAGGATGTAGTATGGTCAATGTCTTTGCCAGATATGAATTTACGTTACATTAACCCTGCCTGTGAAATATTATATGGTCATTCCCCTGCGTCTATTTTGGCAAATCGGGGATTGTTGTTAGATATGGTGGCGCCAGAATATCGTCAAGATGTAGAGAATACATGGCAGGAGATTTTGGAAGGTTATAAACTGGGAATTTTGCAAAATGAAACCAATAAGAGTTGGGAATTAGAATATAAAATTATTTTGTCCACAGGTAAAGAAAGATGGGTTAGAGAGCGATCGCACATAGTCTATGATAGATATGGTAGGGCTGTAAGTATTGACGGAATTTCCACCGACGTTACCCAACGTCACGAAGCCGAAGAAAAACTATTCAAATCCCTCCAAGAAAAAGAAGTCTTACTTAAGGAAATCCATCATAGAGTCAAAAATAACCTGTATGTCATCTCAGGATTACTCAACCTGCAATCAAGCTATGTAGAAGATGAGCAAGTGCGTAACCTTTTCCACGATAGCCAAAACCGTATCCAAACCATGGCAGTCATCCACGAGCAATTATATCAGTCCGATGACCTTTCCGAAATAAATCTTGCCGACTACATCAACCGCCTTGTGTCTAACCTTTTCCTCTCCTATAACAATAGCCGAGAAGGTATCAAACCCGTAACCAATCTCGCCGAATGTTATCTCAACATTGAAACAGCTATCCCCGCAGGTTTACTCATCAATGAATTAGTTACCAATGCTTTTAAACACGCTTTCCCCCACGGTAAAGGGGAAGTAACCATTAATTTATTTCTCAAAAGTGAACAACATATTATCCTTGAAGTAAAAGATAACGGTAAAGGTTTTCCTGATGATTTAAACTGGGAAGAAAGTCCTTCATTGGGTTTAAGGTTAGTAAGGTTATTAACCCAACAATTGGACGCAGAAATTGAGGTTACTTCTTTTAAAAACGAAGGGACTTGTTTTTGCTTAGATTTTGCCCCTATTAGTTAATTTGGTGTTGCTGATTTTAGATAATATTTAGTGTTGTATTGATCTACCGTCAATTTAATTTGTGTGATAATGTCATTAATTAATGGCACAATGACAGAATTTCCAAACTGTTTATATGCCTGATTATCAGATACTGGAATTATAAAATCATCAGGAAAACCTTGTAATTTTGCACACTCACGGGGAGTTAAACGTCGAGGATTTTTATTACTTTGCTCAACTAAGATTTCTGAGCCATCTTTATAGTATCTAGCACTTAAAGTTCTAGTGTATTCAGATTTGTGATCAATAATTCCGTAGCCAAAACCATTTCCTTTCGCTTTGCTATTCTCTTTATGTTGTTGTAAATAACTCCATAATTTATCTGATAAAGTATATTTATTATCTACATTTTCTTCAAAAATATCCTGTAATTCATACAATCTTTTTTGTGGTGGATTCGGAAAACTAAAATCGAGATCAGGAAAATAGCTTTGGTTAAAACAGATAATAAAAATTCTTTCTCTATGTTGAGGAAGATAGTATTTACCATCAATTATTTGAGAAAAAATATTATAACCTCTTTGGGATAATTTACTTTTAATTACTTTCCATGTATTACCTTTATCGTGACTTTTTAAATTTTTAACATTCTCTAAAAAAATTACTTTTGGTTGATGATAGTCAATGATTCTTAAAATCTCAAAAAATAAATTACCTTGTTTTTCATCATCAAAACCATGCTTTCTGCCTAAAGATTGTTTTTTGCTCACCCCTGCAATGGAAAAGGGTTGACAAGGAAAACCTCCGCATAATAAATCGAAGCTAGGTATTGTTTCTGCGGGAATCTCATTTAAATCGGCACAATGGATGTCTCCAAAGTTTGCTGAATACCTTGAGTTTAGACTAAATCTAATTTTAAACGCTGAAACCCTTATATGACGTATATTTTATATTTTTTACATTAAACGGATAAGAATAGTCAAAATTCTTGCTATATAAGGATCATAGCTTCTTACAGTTCAAATTAGTCTAAAGTACAGGAATACGTTTGGCAACTATATTTATTATGATCATTGGAGTAAACGCATTGTATTCCGTTTTTTTCGAGGGCTAGTCTAAATCCCCCAATCCCTGCAAATAAATCTATGGCTGTTTTGATTTGTTGTTTATCCAACTTTAATCTTTGTTAATTAACTTGTACATCTCATATTTTTTTATAATATCATATAAAAAGTTTAATAAATACCTAAACAAGATTTTAAAAGGCACTATTATTATTTTCTGTTGTCTCTTTATACTTTTTCCCTTTGCAAGAGAATAAATAGATTTTATAAAACATTTTTTAGATGATTTTTGATAGTAAAAATATGGTTTTCATATATAATTTGATTGCTGTTTAATATTTTTATTGAGCCTTGATTAGAGTTATTTTTTCTTATAATATAAGTAGATAAAATCAAATCAAAACGACAATTATAATTTTGCCAAAGGGGGTTTTTAGAAAGAAATATTTGAGCAGTAGTATAAATTTTTTTCTGTTTATTTATATTGAGGGCTTCTAGTCCATTTTGATCCCAATTTTGTGGTTTACGGGTTTTAACTTCAATAAAAACTAGCTCAGAGTTATTGTTATCTAGGGCAATCAAATCAATTTCGCCCCATCGGCAATGCCATCGGTGGTGCAATATTTGATAGTTTTGCGGTTCTAGCCATGTACTGACTATCTTTTCTCCTAACTCCCCTAGGGTGATCATGATTGGCTTAATAACTGTTTTCGAGGGATAATAAATGATAAAATATACTATGCTGTTTATTTAAAATAATCTTTAATATTAAGAAAATATGGATATTCTTACTCTAGGTTGGGTTGGTGTACTTTCTTTATTTACATGGTCTATTGCAATGGTAGTATGGGGGCGCAAAGGTTTTTAAGTTGTGGAATCGATCTCTATTCTTAATGTTTTATTCTTAGTGGCGATCGCCCTTTTGGTCCTTGTCAGTGGTGGTATATTATACTTAACAACCCTAGAATGGCGGGATCGTCGTAGGCGCGATCGAGATCAAAAATCTTGAATACAATGATAAGAGGGGAACAAAGTGTCCCCTTTTTTGTCAAAAAAAACAGATGAGGGGATAAACTTTACAATCTTGAGTAAGGTTTTATAATAATGTGTAAAAATTGAACTACATACAAAAAAGCATCTAATTTATGACAGTCAGTAATGTTGAGAAAGAAAAAAATCCTCTCCCTTGGATTATCGGAGCGATGATTGGGGGGATACTATTACTAGGCGGTGCAACCTATGGTATTTTGAATCGTCCTAATGCCACCAGTCGATTAGATGAAAACACAGTATTAGTTACCCAACGGCCATTAACCCTCGAAATCAGAGCCAGTGGGGTAGTTCAACCTGTGCAGAGTGTCAATATTAGCCCCAAAAACCCCGGTATTTTAACCCGTTTATTAGTAGAACAAGGTAGTATAGTTCAAGAAGGGCAACCCATTGCCGTAATGCAAAATGAAGAACTTTTTGCCCAAGGGGCTAACGCCCAAGCAAGGTTAGCAGAAGCCCAAGCAGGGGCGCAGGAGACGGATATTAGAACTCGTGCCGACTTACAAGTATTAGAGACAAGACTAGCCCAAGCAGCCGCCACCTTAGAGGAGTCAAGAAGACGAATCCCCCTACGCTCTGAGCAAGCGAGATCGCAACTTAGGGAAGCAGAATCAAGACTTAGACTGGCTGAGATTCAAGCCCAGAGAAATCAAGCCCTCCTCGAGGAAGGAGTTATCTCCCAAGATGAATTTGACCGTGTAGCCAATGAATTTTTGGTCGCTCAAGCCCGTATCCAAGAAATAGTCCAACGGATTCAGGAAATAGAAAACACTGCCGAGCCTGAAATCAGAAGATTAGAAGCCAACGTTGCCGAAATCCAAGCCTCTATTCAGGAAAGACAGGTAAGGGGAGAAGCGGAGTTAGAACGTCTCAGAGCCAATATTCAAGCGGCGGAAGCTAACCTAAAAATAGCTGAAATTCAATTTCAGGATACTTTTATAACTGCTCCCTTTGATGGTATTGTTACTCAAAAATTTGCCTCAGAGGGTGCTTTTGTAACTCCTACCACTTCCGCTTCGGCTACTTCCTCCGCCACCTCAAGCTCTATTATTGCCCTTGCCAGAGGCTTAGAAATCATTGCCAAAATTCCCGAAATTGATTTGCGCCAAATAGAAATGGGGCAACCTGTGCAAATTGTAGCGGATGCTTATCCTGATGAGGTGTTTGAAGGTATTGTACAAAAAATTGCGCCCGAGGCGATCGTGGAACAAAATGTAACCTCCTTTGAAGTCACCATTGCTATCCCCCAACAACAAGAAAAACTTTTATCAAGAATGAATGTGGAAGTCACATTTTTAGGGGAGCAACTAGATAGTAGTTTAACAGTGCCTACCGTTGCGATCGTAACCGAAGAAGGCGAAACTGGGGTAATGGTACCCGATGAGAATAATGAGCCTGAATTTCGCCCCGTAACCATTGGTGTATCGGTTAATGATCAAACTCAAATTTTAAGCGGATTGAGTTCAGGAGAAAGGGTTTTTGTGGATTTATCCAACTAAATTTTATAATGACAAAAAATAATCCTTTTAAATAATAGAAATAATGAATATAAATTGGGATAAATTAGCACAAATTGAAGAGTTAAAATCTTATTTTGAAAAAGATGAAAAACACTTTAAGCAACAAGTAACAGACTATGTAGAGGAATGGGAAAAAATTAGTGCTGAAGATCTTGACAAATTAGCTTTTTTAAGGGCTTTAGAAATTACCAATGGATGTACCCAATGGGCCTATAGAAGACAAGATAAAGAGTGTCTTTCCCTCGAACAAACCAGAGAATGTATGCAACTTTCTATGTCATCTATTAAAAACAAAAAAATCCCCCTTGCTAACGGAGAGTTCATCACTTTTTCCCCACAAATTGAGGAGTTAATAGACACGGGGAGAGATTTATATATTGAAGCCTTTAAACGGAATTTAGTAAGAAAAACTCAAGAATTTTATGCCCTTTCTACGGCTCAGTTTTTAATTTATGGTAAACCAAGAATGGACGAAGCATTTACCAAAATCAAAGATAATTACCTTCAATATTTTGGAGAATTTTATATAAACAGAGGTATAAATTATGTTAGACCTTACCTTGTACAATAATTTACACTTTTTAATTCTTTTTAACGGGCGTGGAGGGACTCGAACCCCCGACCTGCTGATCCGTAGTCAGCCGCTCTAATCCACTAAGCTACACACCCTTAATTTAGGCACTTATCTATAATAACGAATAGTTTTTTAAAATGCAAGATTTTCCTCAAAAAAGTTTATCTCATTTAGATGAACATGGCTCTGCTCAAATGGTTGATATATCCCCCAAGAAAGTGACTGTGCGCGAGGCGATCGCCCTTGGGCAGGTAATTATGACCAAATCTACCTTTGAGCAAATACAAGCAGGAAACGCTCCCAAAGGGGATGTATTAGGCACTGCCAAAATTGCAGGTATCATGGCCGCCAAACAAACCTCCTCCCTTATTCCCCTATGTCATCCTCTGCCCCTGAGTAAAATTGAGGTGGAAATAACCCCTGATGAGCATTTATGCGGTTATCATATTCAAGCAAAAGTAAAAACCGAGGCAAAAACGGGGGTAGAAATGGAAGCCTTAACAGCTGTATCGGTTACGGCACTGACTCTATATGATATGGCAAAGGCACTGGAAAAAACTATCACAATTCAATCAATAAAATTGCTTAGTAAAACGGGAGGAAAGAGTTAGTTATTAATAACTCCTTTTCCCTGACAGTGAAGACATATCTTGTAATAATATTCATCAACTCCCACATAGGCGGATTCTTCTGCCTTTACTAAAATTTTTCCTTTACCTTGACACACTCGACATACTTTTATACTAGACATTTTGAACATCTTAATTACTCCTTTACAATGCAATTTCAAAGAAAAAAATGTTTTATTTGTTAATCCCAGAAGTTCCTCAAAATTATTGTTTTTGACAATTTTATGAGCAAAAATTAACTAGGATATTATTAATCTGTGTGCCAATTTTATTGACAATAAGGGGTTATATCTTCCCCTATTTCACTGAGAAAAGATAAAGCACGAAAACGCAACATCATCAAATCTTCATACAAAGGATTGAATTTACATAGGGGAGGAATGGTAAATAATTTTTTGTTAAATAAATAACTGTAGTTTAGACTAAATGGAAAGTGGAGCAAGGAAGGACAAGACATAAAAGAAAAATAGAGAGAAAATATAAATAAGCAAAAATAAAATCTTCTCTCTATGAACAAATATAGCAGACTGGAAAATTTCCGTCATGACACCTATGAAATGTTAGTCAAAGGTAAAGATGCCACTTTTCAATTGATGGATAGTGTTATGACCACGGAAAATGCTCGTAGTTTGGCAGATTTTTCTTTATCACCTTTTTTCCATCGGCAATGGTGTAGTACCTATGAAGCCATAAAAGATTGTCGTCCGAACAGCAACAAATTGATGAAACGATATATTCAAGAAATAGACACCTTAGAATATACATTACTAGGTATAGATCATACTCAGTGGAAGTTTGAAGATAGTCCCACCATGAAAGATAGAGGTTATCAATATTCTTCGTCATCCATCAATTCATCGGTCATAGGACAAGGATATAGCACCATCGCTTGGTTACCACCATTGAATGAGAAAGGAAGTTGGGCATTACCTTTAAGACATGAAAGAATCACATCCTTTGAAAATCCTCTGGGTAAAGCAACATGGCAACTAAGGCAAGTGTGTAGAAAATTGCCAGAAAATAAACCGAAATTGGTGGTGTTGGATTGTGAGTATGGCAATGGCAAATTTATTAAGCAAACCGCAGATATTGAAATCAGTAAGTTGATTAGAGTACGTTCTAATCTATGTCTTTATGGTAATCCTCCAGCCTATAGCGGTAGAGGCAGACCGAAAAAACATGGGGCAAAGTTGAAATTAAATCAATGTGACCATTTTCCCCATGCCCATGAAATATTAGAAATGGAAGACTCATCCCTAGGAACAATACGGATGAGTAAATGGAAAGAACTTCATTTCTACAATGCCCCTTCACAAAAGCTAACCCTGTTTAAAATTGAACGATTGAAGCAGAAAAAAACTGGTGCTTTACATCGCCCACTGTGGTTAATCTGGGTGGGAGAGCAATTTTTATCTTCTTCCAATATTTGGATTCAATACAGCCGACGATTTGGTGTGGACCACTGGTATCGTTTCGCCAAGCAAAGATTACATTGGACGTTACCCCATTTTCGCACCCCTGAGAGTTGTCAAAGGTGGAGCAATTTAATTGTCAATATTACTTGGCAGTTATGGTTATCCAAGGATTTAGTCAAAGAATATCATCTGCCATGGCAAAAACCTCAACAGAATTTAACCCCCGGAAGAGTGGCTCTGTCTATGACTTCATTATTGATGGACATTGGAAGTCCTACCCTTTCTCCTAAAAGTCGGGGAAAATCCCATGGCTGGCCTAAAGGTCGAAAAAGAAACAAAGCTAAAGTTTATCCTACGGTTAAAAAGCGTTTATCTAAGACTAAAAAAAGACCAAAAAAATAACTTTTAAGCCATTATTAAATTCATTTATAGCGTTTTTGAGCTAATCTTTGTTAGCTTACTTATTCTCTTACAATTTTTTCTTAGTCTAAACTACAGAAATAAATATCTTTAGCAAAAGGGCATTGATTAGGAATCAAACTAACAATTTTTTTTGCCATGTTTTTTTCCCTAATATCCCAATTACCCAATTTTTCTTTGATGATATTTAAGGGTGCAGAAGGAATTTGCGTGAACAACTGACTATAAGTAAAATTTATCATGACAGAATTTATTGATTGCTTTTGCTTAACTATTTTTTAGTGTAGCGATGGATAAGCTAAATAACAATATAAGTTCTATATATATTTTTTGTATCTTTCATAAGAAAAACTAAAGGGTGAGCAATGCCCACCCAAAACGCTAAAGTCTAATTATTGTCCATTCCCTAATGAGCAATGGTGCCTAAACAATTTATAAACCTTCTAAAGGTACAGTGAGAAAACGAGCTAACTGGGCACCTTGATTTTCTAGGGTAGAAAGGGCGATAGGCTCACCTACAGGAGTTAGGGGAATATCTCTTTTAGGTTTTACTCGTAAATAAAGAGTTCTTTTGGGGTTTAATCCTTCCTTTATTTCTGCCCTAATAGCTTGAATATCATCAATATCATAGACGATTTTTAGTTGACGATTTTTACCTAAAAAACCTTGTCTATAAATGGTTACTTTTCCTTCTTTTTTATCAAATTCATTGTAACCACTACCCACATTTAAAAAGATGTTTAACCATAAATAAGAAGCAAGTAATGTACCTGCCACACCATAAAAACTTAGGGCTATTCCTTGGGGTACAAATTGTAGTCCAGAAACATCGGTAACTTTTAAGAAATCGGTGTGGAAATAACTAGATAATCCTGCGAGTAAAAAGCCGACTCCGCCAATGGTAGATGCGATCGCCACTAAATAATTACCAATACGGCGAGAGCCTGAAATCTCTTGTTTAAAGATAAAGTCGTTAACTTGCATTCCTAAAAAAACTAAAATAAAATTGTTTATTAACATGAACGAAAGATTGTTACCTGAACAGTTATACAAGCAACAATCTTTTTTATCACATACCCATTATAACCTTTGTTGGACTAGGTTTTTGTTTGAATAATAAATCGAATAATTATAGATAAACACGGTTAAAGAAAATTAACAATTACCTCAAAAATAAGTAAGCTACAATTGAGACTAAAAAGAGATTAAAAATAAAAACCATGGCAATTAATTTACAAAAAGGACAAAGAATTTCCTTAACAAAAGAAGCTCCCCAATTGCAACAATTAATGTGTGGTTTAGGGTGGGATGTTGTGCAAAAAAAAGGTGGTTTTTTGTCTAACTTATTTAGCGAAAGCAATAGTAATTTTGATTTAGATGCTTCGGTAATCTGTATCAGCGAAAATCAAAAAGTGAGGCACGAAAAAGATGTGATTTATTTTGGTAATTTAAGACATTCTTCCTCTGCTATTATGCACCAAGGAGACAATTTGACAGGGGAAGGCCACGGTGATGATGAGCAAATTATGATTAATTTAGCCCTACTACCAAAGGATATATATAAAATTGCAATTATTGTTAATATTTATGACCCCTTTAATCGTCAACAGGATTTTGGGCTGGTAAGAAACGCTTTTATCCGTTTGGTTAATTTAACCAATCAAAAAGAAATTGTCCGTTATACCCTCTCTGGGGATGAATATGCGGGGCAAACAGCTATGGTTATGGCAGAATTAACCCGTAAAGGAAACGACTGGGATATGGATGCAAAAGGAGAGGGTTTAAGAGTAAAAGATTTAGCCGCTGTGGTTAATCTCTATAACAAATAAATCTTCATTTTTATCCCTTACATTGTTTCGATGGAGTTGTTTTTACATCTACGGAATCATAGCCAGTATTTTCCATTAACTGAGTAACCGTTAATACCGCCTTTTCATTGGCTTGGTTGAGAATATCCGCCTGACAGGCAGACTGTATCACTTTTTTGAGGGTTTCCCGTTGGGCTTGGGTTTGTAAATCAGGGGCAACATCAGGCCCCAAGCTCAAAAATCCCCTATCATAATCATACACTTGGGATTCAGTTACATCTATTTTAGAGTCCAAAATTTCGGGGGCAGGTAAAGTAATGGTAAGGTTGTTATCTTCTGTGATAATGTTATCCTCATCAATTTTACTCAAATCCAATCCAGCCCTTACTTCCCCTCTGGCAAGATATAGTAAGTTGGTTTCACCTACTACCCAATCTCCTATTTTCCGACTAGAGGAAGTTGGCACCACTGCATCCATTACAAATACGGTGGTAGTTAATTCACTCACTCCCTGAATTTTTTGTATGATTAGCCTAGATGTATCAATTTCACTGGTAACGGTGGGGAATAAACTTTTCCACCCTTCTAAAATCTTGTTACTGGTATGGAAAAGGGAAAATAAACCAATGGTAAAAACAATACTGACTCCGCTTTTGGTTAGGAAGGGCAGAAGTTTAAAGGAATCGGAGGAGTAGTTAGGAATTTTTGAACTATTCATAGATTTGATAATGGGGAATGGATAATTGACAATAAATGCAAGAGACAAAAGGTAAAACAATAATTGTGAATTATTTATTGTCGAGCAAAATAAGGGCGCTATAGAGTTGAAATGCTTCATCCCATAATGTTTCTTCTTTCCTAAAAATGTTTATGTTTGATTGTACTTGTTTTAGCATTTCAGGGAATTGGATGGCGCCTTCGGCAAAGGGAGTAAAGTTATTATAGGATTTGACTTCCCCAATTTTATCATTTAAAAATCTAATTAGGGTTAACCATTTATCTCGGCTGGTTTTGTCTTGCTTAAATGTATTAATACCTTGGTCAAATTGATAGATATAATCACTAAATCTGAGTATTGTTTTATTTTTTGACAGGTGTAAGTCACAAAAATTGATGTAGTCGAGGGTTTCTTTTTTTCTGGTCAATTTTCTTTTAACATTGGTATGTAATGTCATCTCAAATATGGGTACTGTACCATTAACTTGATTGATTATCTCTTGAGGATTAAAGGTAAATTCTATTTCTTGGGATAGTTTATTATCGTTGTAAATTACTGTAATTTGTTCTTGATTTTGAGTTATATATTTTACTTGATAAACTATGGTTTGATTTACTTCTTTTATAGAAGAACAAATGGAGTTAATATTAATACTTTTAAATTCTTGTTGATAGTAGCTTAATTCTCCATAATTCCCTGTTTGATATAACCTTAAATTTCTGGTGGGAATTTGTAATTTGGCGGTGTAAGGATCAACTTTTATTATTTCGGCAAATTGTTTTCCTACTATATTTTTTTCTTCTGGGCTGAGGGGTTTTAAGACTAATATGGCTAATTCGTTACTATTTTCATTTTCTTGAAATTCGGCTAAGGTTTGTTGTTTTCTTTCTTCTCTTTTTTTGTTTTCGGCATCTTTTTGAGCAAGGTTTATCTGTTTGATTCTTTCTAGTCCATCACGGATATTTTTAGTAATTTCAGGATTAGGAAAAATACTATCTTTTATAACTTGACGATATTTATTTTCGGCTTCTATTAATTGATTGGTTTTTTCGGCAATCAGTCCATAATAATAATTTTTCCAGAGTAATTCTTCCCCTTCTAATAATAATTTATCTATTAATTCTTTGGCTTTTTCATATTCTTGGTTATCAATGTGGGTAATAATTTCTGGAAACATTATTTAATCCTCTTTCATGGGTTATTGGACAGGGAATAATGACTTTTATTTGCTACTTTAAAAAGTTTATTTTTCGGCAAGGGAGGCAACTAATGCCATGATAGCAATGGGGGCGGTAACTGCCCTTAGTATTCTTTTTCCTAGGGTGATGGGTTGAAAATTATGCGCGATCGCACTTTGTACTTCATTTGTAGTCCATCCTCCTTCACATCCTGTGGCAATGGTAATTTGGGAAGGTAAATGGAGGGGATTAAGATTATTGATAAGGTGTTTTTCGGCGTTACGGGCAACAGCAATAAAACGGGGAGAATTATCCTCTATTTGTTTAATGGCTTCTAAAAAAGGTGAGGGAGGGGCAATATAAGGTACTATCAATCTCTCACATTGTTCCGATGCTTCCGAGGCAATTTTACGCCATCTTACTAATTTATTTTCATTGGGTTTAAGTAAAGTGCGATCGCTCATTATGGGGTACAATCTACTTACTCCTAACTCTGTGGTACAACGGACAATATCATCAAAACCACTCCCTTTGGGTAAGGCAACCATGAGAGAAACTTGAATAGGTAATTCTCGATTATCCTCAAGTTTAGTAATAATCTTTCCCCCAGTAGCAGTTAATTCCACTTGCCAACCATCTCCTTTGCCATTGATAACAATAAAAGATTGTCCGTCATTTAGTCTCACCACACGACGTAAATAATGTTCTTGGTCAGGGTGTAATATAATTTGGTTATCCTGTCGTTGACTCTCTGTAATCACTAGGCGATATAACATTACGATGATTTTTAGTCAAAAAAATTGATAATATTTCCCCCTAGGGAAATCAAAAAGAAAAAGAATTATTTTATTCAAGTCTTGATCCACAATATTCCCATTATCCATCAATATGTATTCAAACCAAACTACAATTTTAGTTACCGCCCAAGAAATGAGGCTAATTGAGGAAGAAATTTTCTCCGCAGGAATGCCAGTAGCTAGTTTAATGGAAAAAGTAGCCCTGAAAACGGCTCAAAAAATTAAAGATTTATACCCTTTAAAAGAAAAGAAACTTTCAGTGGGATTTATCATTGGTAGTGGTCATAATGGAGGAGATGCTTTAGTAGTTGCTAGGGAGTTATATTGTCATGGCTATGATGTTATTATTTATGCTCCTTTAATAGAAAAGTTTAAGGAGTTAACAGCCCATCATTTTAAGTATGCTTCTAGTTTAGGGATTACCATTGTTAGTAATATTGAAGCCTTAAATACTTGTCATATAATAATTGATGGTTTATTTGGTTTTGGTTTAACTAGAAAAATAATTGATAATTTAGCAGAAAACATAAACACTGTTAATGGATGGCATAAACCTGTTATTAGTATTGATATTCCTTCAGGAATTAATAGCGATACTGGGGCAGTTTTAGGAGTCGCAATTAAGGCAAAAAATACCCTTTGTTTGGGGTTATATAAAAAAGGAATTTGGCAGGATAAAGCCTTAGAATATTTGGGGCAGGTGGAAAGAATAGATTTTGATATTCCCTCCTCCTATGTTGATAAAATTACATCTGAATCTCCCTCTCCAGAATTATTAACCGCACAAAAAGTAAAAGACATCATACCCTTACCCCGTCAGGTGACAACTTATAAGTATAAACAGGGGCATTTATTGTTAATTTGTGGCTCAAAAGAATACGCTGGGGCGGCTTTATTGTCTGCCTATGGGGCAAGGAGTAGCGGAGTAGGAATGGTGACGATGGTAGTGCCTGAAAGTTTAACATCCTTTATCAATGCCCAGTTACCAGAAATGTTGGTGATTGGTTGTAGAGAAACTCCCCTCGGTAGTATCGAAACTTTGCCTTTGTTGGATTGGGATAAATATCAATGGGTATCTTGTGGCATGGGTTTAACAAAAGAAGCTGTTTCGGTGGTGGAAAAAGTAATTAGCAGTAACTGTAATATTCTTTTGGATGCTGATGCTTTAAATGTTGTGGCAAATTATTATCTTCTTGAGGTTTTACAAACTAGGCAGGGTAAAACGGTTTTGACTCCCCATGATGGAGAATTTGAGCGTTTATTTCCTGATTTTTCTTTCGTGGGTATGGCAGATAGAATCGAGGAAACAAGACAAGGGGCGATCGCCCTTAATGCTACAATTTTAAGGAAAGGTGCTAAAACTGTTATTAGCGATAATAGCCATACTTGGATTATCCCCCATGGCACTCCCGCCCTTGCGAGGGGAGGAAGTGGTGATGTATTGAGCGGATTTATCGGTGGCTTACTCGCCCAAAATAGTTTTACGGATACTCCTGTAATTGATACCGTTGCAGCGGCTGGTTGGTTACATCAACAGGGCGCAATTTTGGCCAGTGAAGATTTATCTGTGTTAGGGGTAGATGGGGTTACTTTATCTCGATATATTCTTAAGGCGGTTAATCAATTGATAATTGATAATTGATAATAATTTTTTTTCTCAAAAGTTTTTGTTTACCAGCTATTTAATAATAACAAGGGGCTTAAGCCCCTTGCTCCTTTTCTCCATTAAAAAAACTATAGTTAATTTCACCAACCTACTTACCCGAAAGATCAACGATGAAAATCGAACAAGTTGACTTATACTATCTGGAAATACCGTTTATTTATCCTTTCAAAACTAACGGTATTGATGTAAATAGTCATAATTGCTTAATCGTTAAAATCCATAGTGAAGGTTTAATAGGTTATGGAGAATGTCCTACTTTTAATCAACCTTTTTATAATTATGAAACTATTACCACGGCCCATCATATCTTAAAAGATTTTTTGATTCCTTTATTACTCCATAAAAATATTAATTTTCCCCAAGAAATAACTCAAATACTATCCCTTGTCAGAGGGCATCAAATGGCAAAATCAGCCCTTGATTGTGCCGTATGGGATTTGTTTGCCAAGAAAAAAAACTTACCTTTATATAAATATATTGGTGGAGTGAGAGAAAAAGTTAAGGTAGGGGTAAGCGTTTCTTTGCAATCTAGTATAGAGGCTTTAATGGACAGGGTAAATAGTTATTTAGAGGAAGGTTATCAAAGAGTAAAGTTAAAAATCTCCCCTGATAATGCTTTATCTTGTTTGACGGCTATTCGTGAAAGTTATCCCGATTTGATGTTGATGGGGGATGCCAATTCTGTTTTTACTTTAGATGATATGGATTTATTCAAACAACTAGATGATTTAAATTTGTTGATGATTGAGCAACCTTTGGCTTATGATGATCTGTTAGAACATAGTCGGTTACAGTCACAGATAAAAACCCCCCTATGTCTCGATGAAAGCATCAATTCTATTAATGATACCCTAAATGCGATCGCCCTTAAATCATGTCAAATAATAAACTTAAAACAATCCCGTATCGGCGGTATAACCAACACCATTGAAATCCATAATCTTTGTGAAAAAGCAGGTATAAAACTATGGTGCGGAGGGATGTTAGAATCTGGTATTGGTAGGGCAACAAACTTACATATTGCCAGTCTTCCCCAATTTAAATTACCTGCTGATATTTCCGCCACCAATCGTTATTTTCAAGAAGATATTATCACTCAAAATATTAAGTTAAACCCCGAAGACTCTACCATCAATATCCCTCAAAAAGCAGGAATAGGGGTAGATATTGATGAGGAGAAGTTAGAAAAATTTACCCTCTCTCAAGAATCTTTTACTTAAATCAAGCAAATTTTCGGCGTTGGTGAATGAGGGTATGGTAGAAAAAGGACAAAAGTGAGGTAAAAAACAGAAAATGTCCAGAAGGTGGCTTCAAGAGTATCAATTCCTTGGGTTAACCACTCTTTAAGTTCTAATAATTCTTCCATTAGTTCGCTATACTAATCCGATTCTAGCCTGTTCAATAACGTCGAAGCAAAATCTAATTTGAATAATTTTATCAAGAACTCATGTATGTCCTCACTGTGGACACATTGAAGATAGAGATTGGAATGCGGCCAAAAACATCCTAATAAAAGCATTGCGTACTGTGGGGCACACAGGAACTTACGCTTTGGGAGATTTGCCCTCTTGGGCGATTGCGTCCGCGCTGTCGTCTAACGGCGAGTCGGTGAACAAAGAATCCCCCACTATAGCGACGTAAGGAGCTTAGTGGTGGGAGTGTCAAAGCCTTAACATCGCACTCTATTTATTACTCAGCTTCCTTTCTTGGGACAAAATAATAAACGTTAAACCCGTGCAAATAACCAACATTCCAAAAGAAGCTGCCGCCGCCGAAGCAAAACGAGCATCATTGGTGGACTCCCAAATTTCCACAGCGAGGGTTTTGAAACCGATGGGAGATAATAGTATGGTAGCGGGTAATTCCTTGATAGCGGTCACAAATACTAATACAGCGCCGCTAGTAATACCAGGACGCACAAGGGGAATGGTGACTTCTTTTAGGGTTTGCCATGGGCTACGCCCTAAGCTACGGGCGGATTCTTCGAGAGATGGATTCACCTGTAGTAATGAACTGCGGTTGGTACCAACGGATTGGGGTAAAAATAAAATTATGTAGGCAAAAACTAACATGGGCATAGTTTGATAAATCCATGGTAAATAGTTCGCCCCGAAAAAAACCAGGGATAAAGCAACCACAATGCCGGGTAAACCGTAGCCGAGATAAGTTCCCCTTTCAATGAGAGTGGTAAGAGTATTGGGAAAGCGGACGGAGAGAATGGCCACAGGCAGTGCCAACAGGGTGGCAAATATGGCGGCCAGACTGGATGCCCAAGCTGAATTTCGGGCAAATACGAGCATATTTTGTAAAGTGGCGATCGCATCTGAACTCCTGGTCAACCAAAGAACAATTACTCCAATGGGTAACACTAAGGAGAAAAAAGACACTATACAACAAAAGGCGATCGCAGGTAATTTCCACCTACCAAGGGGAATCACAACCCCCTTATTAATCGCCCCAGAGCCACGGGAATAATAATTTGCATTGGTTCTTACTTTTTGTTCAATGATAAGAATTACCAATACTAAAACCACTAACACTATAGATAAAGCCGCAGCCAATCCACGATTAAAACTAGAGCGGTATTGAGTAAAAATAGCATTAGTGAAAGAATTGAACCGCATGAGAGCAGGAGTTCCAAAATCCTGTAGGGCATAGAGAGACACCAACAAAGAACCTGCTACGATAGAAGGACGTAACAAAGGTAAAGTTACCCGAAAAAATATGCCCCATGCCCCATAACCCAAACTACGGGCCGATTCTTCTAAAGCCGGGTCAAGTCCTTGTAAACCAGCCCGAACACTTAATAATAAATATGGATAGGAAAAAAGAGTAATAGCCGCAATGGTACCAGTCCAACCATAGATAGAAGGGAGACTTTCCACCCCAAAAGGTTCTAGCCATGATTGTAAAAGACTACCCCGAGGCCCAAAGGTGGCGATAAGGGCAAAACTACCCACATAGGTAGGAATAGCAAGGGGTAAGGTACTCACCACAGACCAAAATTTACGCCATGGTAAATCGGTTCTGACGGTCAAAAAAGCGTAAGGAATGGCGATTAAAGCGGCGATCGCCGTTGAAGCTGCCGCCATACCAATGCTATTAAGTAAAATTCTCAGAATACGTACATTAAAAATAAAGTTAATTAACTCTTGCAATTCCTCAACCGAAGAAACACTTCCTGCCCTGATAATTAGATAAATCAAAGGAATCACAATGGCAATAACCGTTATGATTGCCACTACCAACAGGAATAATGGGGGCTTAATGTTATTTTGTGGTAGTGATTTTGTCTGAAAATCAGGACTATTGGTCATGAGAATTAATTAAAGTTTATTGTTACTGGTACTAATGGGCAAAAAAAATGGGCAAGGTTTTAGGAGATTGGAAATCCAGATCAAAAAGATCTTTTAACTGCCATTACCCATTATTATAAGTTCAAAAGAAATTTGTCTAGGAAAGATTATTTCTTTGAATCGATCTTATGTTATTCGATCGCACCCATCTCTCTCAATAAATTAAGAGTACCTTCTAAATCTTCTAAACTACTTAAATCGATAGAAGGAGGATTAATTTCCTCAATGGAAATTTGATCTTGGGGAGGTGCGGCCCCTTCAATTAAAGGATATTCATTGGTATTTTCTGCAAAATAGGCTTGAGATTCATCCGTTAACAAAAAGTCGATAAGGGCGATCGCCACAGGCTCACTGTCAGTACCATCAAGAATAGATACCCCAGCCACATTGATCATCGCACCCACATCATTATTAGTGTAATGGTGAGCCACAGGAAAATTAGGATCTTCAGTGGTGAAACGATTTAAATAATAATGATTAACCAAACCTATTTCAGCCTCACCTCGTCCCACAGCCTCCACCGTAGTTGTATTGTTAGGGTAAACTTGAGGATTATTATCGATAATGCCCTGTAACCACTCTCTAGTTCTCTCATCCCCCTCTGTTACTCGCATCGCCGTTACAAAAGATTGAAAAGAACCATTAGTAGGCGCCCAAGCAACCTTTCCATTCCACTGTTCCTCCGTTAATGCCCAGATAGAATCAGGAAGCTCAGACTCCTCCACCAAATCAACATTGTAAGCAAGGGTACGCGCCCGACCAGAAATACCAATCCACTGCCCTTCAGGAGAACGAAAACGAGAATCCACCTTATCCAAAAGCTCTTGAGGAATAGGCTTAGTTCTACCCTCTAGTTGCAATGCCCCTAATGCTCCCGCATCCTGACCAAAGTATATATCCGCAGGAGTATTTTCGCCTTCTTCTAAAATAGCCGCCGCTAACTCTGCGGTATCCCCATAACGCACTTGCACTGTTACTCCAGTTTCTTCTTCAAATCTTTCTAACAAAGGTCCAATTAACTCTTCATTTCTACCAGAATAAATAGTCAGTTCCTGTCCTGCTAAATCAACCGCTTCTCCCGTGGTTTCTCCAGTGGTTGTGCCTCCTCCTCCAACATCGGTATTATTCGGAGCATTACAAGCAATGGTTAAAGCACTAGACGCAAATACAACCCCGATTAAACCTAATATTTTTCTTCTTTTCATTGTTTATCTTCTTTATTAATAAAAATTCTTATTTAGGTATCTTATAGGCTATCTCATATTGTTATTATTTGTCAATGTTAATGCTAATAACTAGCAACAAAAAGTATGTAAAGACTTCACCACAAAAGTTATGAAGTGATTCAAAGGGAATAAACAGCGTTCTAATGTTGAAATATTCTGTTAACCTGAGTTCGGATTAAGTTGATTGAGTGAAGAAAAAAAATTTTACAAAAAGAGTAGGCTTGTTGAACTCATGAGAGTGTGTGTTCAGTCCACAAAGAATGTTGGCACAAAAATTAACTGATGAATGATAACAATAATATTCCCATGCACTTTTGCTCCTTAAATCTCAAGTAATCTAATTGCATAGAAGCTTCTAACAACAAAAACTTAGGTTAATTAGTTATCAAAAGCTCATTAATAATGCCTCTTTTATTTCCTTTACTATTAATCATTCTGGTAGCAGGAATTCGGTAAATATTAAAACCTTGATAAAGTTCATCAAAAAAATTATCGTTAGGATTTTCATTTTTTGGATCAGAATTACTGAGCATTAAGTCAACAGAATAGTTATTATTTAACTGTTTATAAAAGTTAGCTAATCTTTTTTGTTCGTTATCATCAAACATCATTTTAGAATAAGAGTTAAAGTTAGAAGTCTGATTTAAAGGACGATAGGGTGGATCAAAATATATAAAAGAATTATTTTTAATATGCTGAATAATTTGCGAATAGTCAGCAATTTTAATATCTGTATTTTGTAGAATATTCGATACATTCAGAAGGTTATTTTTATCAACAATATTGGGATTTTTATATTTTCCATGGGGAACATTAAAACCTCCTTTTTTGTTAGTCCTAAATAACCCATTAAAACACGTTTTGTTTAAAAAGATTAATAATGCAGATCTTTTAATCCATGCTTCAGAGAAGTCTATATAATTAAAGTCTATTCTTTCTAAGTTATAAATATCTCTTTTTAGGTAGAAAAAATGTTTTTTTTGTTCTACATTTAATGATTTATATTCTTCAGATAATTCGGTTAATTGTTCTATTAATGACTCAACTGATTTTTGAATTGTTTTATAAACTATGACTATTTCTGGATTTATGTCTGATAAATGACTATGGCGAATATTATAATTTTGTACTAAATCAAAAAAAACTGCACCACCACCAATAAAAGGTTCTATATAATTAAACTGCTCACCTTTTAATAGAGATTTGGGGTAATATTGTCTAAAAGTTTCTAGGAGTTGAGTTTTTCCTCCTGCCCATTTTAAAAAAGGTTTTGCTTTATTATTATCTTTTATTTTTATTAATTTCATTCAATATTAGTAGAGTTTTTATTTTATATTATGATTATTAACAAGGGGCTTAATCCCCTTGTCTTTATGTTTTCAGTAAGCCCCTGGGCTTGGGCTTTTAATACATCCCTTGCCTTTATGTTTTAAGAAGAAGGGAATGTGATTACATATTTTGACAAATTATTTAACCTTATAATTGATTATAAGATGGATAAATTTGGATAAAATATATTAGTAATTTTGATTGCCATTGAAACAACATTGAATAAGTATTCTATAGATGAGTTTAAAAAGGCTAGTGAGGCTATTATTCAAACGGCTAGTTTTCTTGATAGTAAGGGATGGACTCCTGCTACGAGTAGTAATTTTTCCCATGTGATGAGTAATAATTTGTGTGCCATTACAGTATCGGGAAAGCATAAGGGTAGATTAACCCCTGATGATATTATGGTGGTGGATTTTGATGGTGTACCTGTGGATGATAAAAAACCATCGGCAGAAACTTTGTTACATACGACTTTATATAAATGGGATGAAAAAATTACTTCTATACTTCATACTCATTCTGTAAATAGTACGATATTGAGTAGATTGATAGATAAACCCTACTGGGAAATAGAAGGCTATGAATTGCAAAAAGCTTTTACAGGAATTAACACCCATGAAAGTTGCATCACTATTCCCATTTTTAACAACAGCCAAGATATTCCTACCCTCGCCCAAGAAGTTATTGAGTATTTAGATAAGGGTAATCCCTGTTGGGCTTATCTCATTCAGGGACATGGGGTTTATACTTGGGGTAAAAATATTGACAGCGCCCTTAGACACTTAGAAGCGATAGAATGTTTAATGGAGTGTGAATTAGAAATGATTAAGATAACAGGAAAAAGATGACTAGCTTAAAAATATTTGACGAAAATAACCCTACAGCGCCAATTTTTGATAGCCACGAAGTTACTAATCATAAGGAGAAAATAGATAAAATCGTTTACCGTCTCAACCAAGTGGGGGTAAATTTTGAGCAGTGGCAAACTAACGATAAGATTCAGTTAGGGGCTACCCAAGAGGAAGTTTTGAAAGCCTATGATGGCGATGTGCAAAGGTTGATACATAAGGCTGGTTATCAAGCGGTAGATGTGGTTAGTTTAACCAGTGATAACCCTAATAAAAATGTTTTTAGAGAGAAATTTTTGAACGAACATACCCACAGTGAGGATGAGGTGCGCTTTTTTGTGGCGGGGGAAGGTTTATTTAGTTTGCACCTTGATAATAAGGTATTTGAGGTTTTATGCACTAGGGGAGATTTGATTAGTGTACCAGCAAATACTCCCCATTGGTTTGACATGGGCCCAAATCCTAATTTTGTAGCTATTCGTCTGTTTAATAATCCTGAAGGGTGGGTGGCTAATTTTACAGGGGCAGATATTGCTTCAAAATTTTCTCGTCTTGAAAATTAACTGTTGATTTTTTATGATTAAAGCAATTCTAACTGATATTGAGGGAACGACAAGTTCTATTTCTTTTGTTAAAGATGTCTTGTTTCCCTATGCTTATCAAGAAATGGAAAATTTTCTTGTTCAACATTTTAATAATGATTTTGTTTATGAACAGGCTAAAATGGTTTGTGAATTGGAGGGGTTAAAAGATGGTTGTCAACCCCGTCAAATTGCTGAAATTTTGAGGGAATGGATTAAGTGCGATCGCAAATTAACCCCATTAAAAGAATTACAAGGAATGATATGGGAAAAGGGTTATAAAAATGGTGATTACCAAGCCCATATCTATGAAGATGCTTACGAAAAATTAACGCAATGGCATCAAGAAAATATCCCTATCTATATATATTCATCTGGCTCAGTGTATGCTCAAAAACTATTTTTTGGCTACTCAAATTATGGTAACTTACTAAACTTATTCTCTGGTTTTTTTGATACCAATGTAGGCTATAAACAAGAAGTAGATTCTTATAATTTAATAGCAGAAAAAATGGAGTTTAAACCAGAAGAAATATTATTTTTGTCAGACATAGAAGACGAAATAATATCAGCAGATAAAGCAGGAATGAAAACAATTTGGGTAATCAGAGATGAGCAACAATTACCAGAAAATAAACCCTACAAAATAGTTAGAAATTTTCATGAAATTAATTTTTAGCTAAAAAATACCGAGGTATGAAACCATGATCAAGAAAATCTTGCCCCTTGCCCTAACCCTAACAACCCTCGTGGGTATTTCCGCCCAAGCCCAAATTCTACCATCCCCCATCAATCAAAATTCCCGTGTACCATGGTCAGAAGTAGTGGAAGATCCCTTTGATGGTAACATTGTCTATGACAAAGATTTTGGCTCTAATCATGCCACTGTCAGCAGTTGGGCAAAGGATTCTATTCGCCTCAGCTACTTTAGGCGAGAGCAAGAAATAACCTCCTATCGTAACGTCAGACGCACTCGAAAAGTATGGCGAAAAGATAGATATATAGAAGAAGTATATTGGGAAACAGAACCTGTTTATCGTAGTTACTGGGTGAGTAATACTCCCAAACAAATTTTGTTTTCTATTAATGGGGTAGTATATAGATATGATGGGGAGGTGGTGTCTGATGAGTTAGCCAGTGCGCTCGCTAATGCCCCAGAAGGTAACATGAGAATACGCCTAGTATGGGAAGACCAACGTACCCAAGATGTTATGATTGGTGGAGGTACAGTCAGGGCATGGCAACAAATTTTTATGTAGCTTAGAGGAAAATAAATTTAGTCGTCAATACTGCAATTAGGGCGATTATTAATAAATCTATCAGCAACTCCAAACCAATCCCCAACTATCTCCCTTTCCTCACTCGAATTAATAACCTTATCAATCAACTCCTTCCAATCAGGATCATTTTCTGGCAAAATTAAACCATACCTTTCGCAAGTAACAGGAGTTTCAGGTAATAAAATAAAATCTCTTGTTAAAGACATACTCAAAGAAGTAGCCGCCCCCAAAAGAAGAATACCATCATCAGCAAAAGCATCTATCCTGTCATTTTCTACGGCCCTAACCCCTAAAGCACTACCATTCGCCCCTCGATATAAACTGATTTGGGCTTGGGGAAATCTTTGTCTAACATATTCCTCCGTTGTCGTATCGCCTAAAACTCCAATTCTTATATCCTCAATGGCTGTATCATCAATCAATTGTCTCGCCTTATCCCTTGCTACCAAAAATTGAGTACCTGTCACAAAAAAAGGTTGAGAAAAAGATACCTGATAATTTTCCACTTCTCGGATAGTATTTGCACCACATTCCAAGTCAACTATACCATCCTGCACAATTTGAAAACGATTACTTAAATTAGAGCTAAAAATATGAGTGGTAATAATATTACGATTTAAACTTTGCTTTAACTCCTTTTTAATTAGATTAACTAAATCTAGACAAATCCCCTGCAACTCTCCATTATTATCCCTATAACTAAGGGGAATTTCATTGGGATTAATACCAATTCTTAACAAACCCTTTGATTCTATTCTTTCTAATACCGTATCTGCCCTCACGGAAGAATTAACAAACAAATTAATTCCTGAAAGAAGACTAATGGTTAAGACTTTGATCAGTTTTTTCCCTATCATTTATATCAGTAAAGCAAAGATTTTACTATAACTATAGTCCATCTTATTTGATTTTTAGTTGTGAAAAACATAGCTTTATAAGGCATTGCTAAATTTTGCCATAAAAAAATCCCCTCTCCCGTAGGAGAAGGGTTGATGGTGAAAATTTTAAAAAGTTAACAACGAAACCTTTTATTAATTGTTAATCTTTAAATCCTGATTCATTGCCACCTTTTCCACTACATCAGGAGAATTGACAAACTTATTACCAAAACGAGGATTAGTGACGGCAACCTGCTGATAAGATTCAGTAACATGGGCATTTATCGCTACAGTTTTGACATCATATAACTGAGTTGCTAACTTAGGATATAAACCCACCCCAATGATGAGGATAAGGAAAGAAGCGGCAATAAAAATCTCTCTGGGTTTAGCATCTTCATATTTTGCATTCATGGGCAAAATACAATCATTACCAAAACAAACAGGCTCATCATTATCCTCGTCAGTGTTAATTATATTGGTAGGTACTCCTAAATTACACATCAAAGTTTGATCTGAGCTATAAAATAACTGTCTTAACATGGAGAGTAGGTAAATAGGAGTTAAAATTAAACCCACAGCACTTAAAAGAATGGTTACGGTGCGGAAAGTTGAACCATAAACATCACTGTTACTATAACCTACAAATACAGCTAATTCACTGACAAAACCACTCATCCCGGGTAAAGCTAAAGAAGCCATTGCCCCTGCGGTAAATAATGCAAAAACTTTGGGCATCACTTTACCTATATTACCCATTTCGTCTAAGTACATGGTCTTAGTACGATCATAGGTTACTCCAGCGAGGAAGAATAGGAGGGCGGCAATTAGTCCATGGGATAACATTTGTAGCATTGCCCCACTGATACCTAATTCGGTAAAGGAAGCGATACCAATCAGCACAAATCCCATGTGAGATACGGAGGAATAAGCCAAACGGCGTTTCATGTTGGTTTGCCCAAAAGAGGCAAAGGCACCGTAGATGATATTTACTACTCCTAAAATTACGAGGATGGGGGCAAAATAAATATGGGCTTGGGATAATAAGCCTAAATTTAGACGAATTAAGCCGTAACCACCCATTTTTAATAATACTCCTGCCAATATCATGGAGACGGGGGAGGAGGCTTCTCCGTGGGCATCGGGTAGCCATGTATGGAGGGGAAATATGGCTAATTTAACACCAAAGGCAATGAGTAAACCACCGTAGAGAAGTAACTCGAGACTTAGGGGATAGTCTTTTACTCCTAGTTGTACCATATCAAAGGTAATTTCTCCTCCGCCGTACAACGCCATGGCTAATCCTGCTATGAGGATAAAAATGGAAGCAAAAGCGGTATAAAGTAAAAATTTGGTGGCGGCGTAACGACGCTTTTTACCACCCCAAATGGAGACGAGGAGATATACTGGAACTAATTCTAGTTCCCACATGATAAAGAGTAATAATATATCTTGGGCTACAAATACGCCGATTTGAGCGGAATAAAGTAATAATAATAAAAAATAAAATAGTTTTGGTTTACGATCTACTTGCCAAGCGGAAAAAATAGCTAGGGTGCTTACAAATCCTGCTAATAAGACTAGGGGCATGGATAAACCATCTACGGATACAGCCCAATTTAACCCGATATTGGGTATCCAGCTATAACTTTCGACTAATTGTAAGTTGGGGTTGTTGATGTCGTAGTGTTGCCAAAAAACGTAACACATTAAAACGAAGTCTGCTATGCCTACTCCTAACGCATACCATCGAAGGGCTTTGCTTCTCTTATCGGGAATGAGGGGTATGGGTAAGGCTGCGATTAGGGGCAGGGCTATAATTGCGGTGAGCCAAGGAAATTGATCCGCTATCATATACACTTTTTCTATATTTTCTTGAGTGGATAAACTATATCATAGTTTTGTTACGTTTTGTAAAATCTTGTAAAAAGTTTTTTTTCTTTTCTTTGAAGATGACTAATTATCAAGTTTTTTAGAGTTTTTGTTATCGGTTTTCCGTAAGTCGTAGAGAGATATTCTGAACTAAAATAGTAGTTATAGTAATAATATTTAGGTTCTAAAAACAAAATATATGGCTACAAGTAGTAATTTTCGTGGGGCTATTAAAAACGCCCAAAATAAAGCCTTAGTAGGCCCTAATGTCATCCCCAATGCGTTACCATACTTGGGTGGTGGCTTAGTTTTGACCGCTGTGGGTACTTATGGGGGTTTGGGTGTAATTCGCTCTAATCCCGGTATTTTTATGACCACTTTTTTTGTGGCTTTGGTGGCTGAATTGGTCTTATTTTTCGTGGTGAGAGGCATTGCGGAGAAGGCAAATAATTCTACTGCTTTACCTCTTTTGGCTGTGTATAGTCTTTTGTCTGGTTATACCCTTAGTGGTTTGGTTTACGTTGCGTTGGGTACTGATGGGGTAGGAATAAATGGCGTTGCGATCGCAGCTTTGGGCTGTGGTGTAACGTTCATTGCTGCTCGAAATATTGGCTCTAACCTATCAGAAGAGGATGGTTTAGCCCTCACCAAAACTGTCTCAATGGCAATGATTGGTTTGGTAGTGGTATTGGTAGGACAATTAATTTTTAGCCTCTTTGGAGTATATACTCCTAGTTGGCTAGAGGTAGGAATTTCTGGTTTTGGGGTATTCCTCTTTGCGGGAGTTTCTGTGGTAGATTTTTACATTTTACCCCGTACTTACAAAGATGACCAGTACCTTAGTGCCGCTTTATCGATGTATTTAACCTACATTAACTTATTTATATTTATCCTTAGATTACTCATTGCTATCAACAGCCGTGACTAATCATTTATCAGTCTAAAGAATTTATTTCTCACGAATTATACATCCCTTAAATTCTTGTTTAGAAGAGTTTAGGGGGTTTTTATTACAGTCATTTATACTTATTAATTTTAATCATTATTTCCTCATTTATTCTTCTAATAAACACCTAATTAAGAAGAATATTAACCGAACACACTTAGAGGGATTACCGCTCTATTGATATGTTTTTATTTTTAGAAAAGTGTCGTACTATAGTAATAGCAATATTAAATATTATTTTTAATAATCGTCTTTCTAAAATAAGCGATTTAAAATGTAAACTCAACGCAGGAGACATATTCAGTATATGAACAATAATAATATTAGAGTGGGAAACTTATTTGGAATTCCCTTTTATATCAATCCCTCATGGTTTTTTATCTTAGGTTTGATGACTCTTACCTATGGAGGGCAACTGGCATTTACTACCCAACTTCCTGGAATAGTCCCTTGGTTAGTGGGTTTATCGGCTTCTTTGTTACTTTTCGCCTCCGTATTAGCCCATGAATTAGGGCATAGTTTTGTGGCAATTTCTCAGGGTATTGAAGTCAAATCCATCACCTTATTTATTTTTGGGGGTTTAGCATCCTTAGAAAGAGAATCTAAATCTCCTGGAGAAGCCTTTGCCGTTGCGATCGCAGGCCCCCTTGTAAGTATAATATTATTTGCTATCTTCACCGTCATTCAAACAACCACTCCCCTACCTCTAGCCCTATCTCTGGTAGTATCCTTATTAGCTTACATCAACCTAATCTTGGCATTATTCAACATGATTCCAGGCTTACCCCTCGATGGTGGTAACGTATTAAAAGCCATTGTCTGGAAAATTACAGGAAATCCCCAGAAAGGAGTTATCTTTGCTGGACGTTTTGGACAGTTTTTTGGTTGGACAGCGGTTATCATCGGTGCCTTAGGTACATTAAATGTTCTCCCCTTTGGTAACTTTTGGACAGTTTTAATCGGTTGGTTTTTACTACAAAACGCAGGAAATGCAGCCCAATCAGCCCAATTAGAAGATAAATTAAATCACTTTAGTGCCGCAGAAGCCGTCACCGAAGAAAGCCCTATAGTAAAACAAGATATAACCCTCAGAGAATTTGCTAACAATTACATTATCGGTAAACAACCTTGGCGCAAATTCCTTGTTACCGACGAAGAAAGTATTTTAGTAGGAGTTTTAGAAGTAGAAGACTTAAAAAATATTTCTACCCATCTTTGGGGTGAAACCACTATCAAAGAATTAATGAAATCCTATGAAGATGTAAAAACCGTCAGCGATACAGAAACCCTTCTCGAAGTAGTCAAAATGCTTGAACTACAAAAAGAATCAGAATTAGCTGTCGTCAAAGAAGACGGTACCTTACTAGGGTTAGTGGAGAAAAAAGGAATCACCCAACTGTTACAATCTCAAAGAGAACAACAAGTTTCTCAAAAACAACCACAAGCCATGGAATCTTCTTTCCAAAAGTCTAGCAGTAGTGAGTAATCCCACGGGAAAACAAAATTAATTAGTTTTTCCCATCCTCCTCCATTAGGAGGAGGATGGATTTTTTGCAGCAAAAAAAGCTAAAACTACTCCTCTTCATCCTCTTGTAAAAGCTTTTCGCACAAACTTTTTAGCCTCATTCGGGGAATATAAGGCCATCCGCCCATTTCTTCCATATGACGTACCAAAAGATAGAGACGATGGCGATTAGTAGGTAACGCAGGGGACAAAAAATTGTCATTAACGCCACGATGGGTTGCTTCTAATTCTCTTAAAACGTGTAATATTTTTAAGCAGTCTCCGTCACAGCTTTCTGCTAATTCTGTTATTTGTTTGTTAATTGATTCTATTTTGTCTTGTAGTTCGTGGTATTTTAGTTCTTGATTTTCCATTCCTGTTAATATGATTATCCCACTGTCAATGATAATCAGTTGAGCTTAGATTTATCTAGTTTTTTTTTAAATATTTGAGTAGAGTTAATTTTTAAAAGCCCAGATTTCGGGAAACACCCCACAAGTTCGTTACAAAACGTTATATTCTAAAAGAATAGAAATAATAATATCTTCAATCATAAAAAGTATAGTTAGGTATAAAAATGCGAGTAATTTTGATGACAGGGAAAGGCGGAGTTGGAAAAACCTCCGTCGCAGCCGCCACTGGTTTAAGGTGCGCTGAATTAGGACATAAAACTTTAGTACTAAGTACAGATCCAGCCCATTCCCTAGCAGACAGTTTTGATCTAGAATTAGGTCATGAACCCAAAAAAGTGAAAGAAAATCTTTGGGGTGCCGAATTAGATGCTCTCATGGAGTTAGAGGGTAACTGGGGTGCTGTTAAAAAATATATTACGGAAGTTTTACAAGCAAGAGGGTTGGATGGTGTACAGGCAGAAGAATTGGCTATCTTACCAGGCATGGATGAAATTTTTGGTTTGGTAAGGATGAAACGCCATTATGACGAAGGGGAATTTGATGTTTTAATCATTGATTCTGCACCCACTGGCACCGCCCTCAGACTCCTTAGTCTTCCTGAAGTGGGGGGATGGTACATGAGAAGGTTTTATAAGCCTTTACAGAGTATGTCAGCTACTTTAAGACCTTTATTTGAGCCTTTCTTTAAGCCTATTACGGGTTTTTCTTTACCCACGAATGAGGTGATGGATGCCCCCTATGAGTTTTATCAGCAAATAGAGGCGCTGGAAAAGGTGTTAACGGATAATACCCAAACCTCTGTACGCTTGGTGACGAATCCTGAAAAAATGGTTATTAAGGAGTCTTTGAGAGCCCATGCTTATCTTAGTCTTTATGGTGTTTCTGTGGATTTAGTAATAGCTAATAGAATTATACCTGATCAAGTGGATGATCCTTTTTTCCAAAAATGGAAAGAAAATCAATCGGTTTATAAAGAGGAAATCCATGAAAATTTCCATCCTCTACCGGTTAAGGAGGTGCCTTTATTCTCTGAGGAGATGTGCGGTTTAGAGGCGTTAGAGCGTTTGAAGGATACTTTATATAAAGATGAGGATCCTAGTCAAGTGTATTATGAAGAAAATACTATTAGGGTGATTCAAGAGGATTCTAATTATAGTTTGGAGTTATATTTACCTGGTATTCCCAAAGATCAAATTAAGCTCAATAAAACAGGGGATGAGTTGAATGTGAGAATTGGTAATCACCGTCGTAATTTGGTCTTACCTCAAGCCTTGGCTGCTTTACAACCTTCGGGGGCAAAAATTGAGGATGATTATCTGAAAATTAAGTTTGCTAGTGCTTCTTAAGAGTTAAAGGTATCTGAGAATTGTATTGTTGGTGGGTATTTATTGCCCACCTTATTTTTTTTTAATAGCGAATTCTAGGATCAATGTAAGCATTGATGATGTCAATGGCTATACTGGCTATAACTACAATAATGCCGAAAAATACCATAATTCCTTGTACGGTAGGATAGTCTCTTTGGGATATGGCTTCATATAGTCTGTTGCCTAAACCAGGCCAAGAAAAGGTGACTTCTGTTAACACTGCCCCCCCAAGTAGGGCAGCAAAGGTTAACCCCATGACGGTAATAACGGGGATGAGGGCGTTTTTAAAGGCATGGGCGAAAAGGATACGACTTTCGGGGATACCCCTAGCCCTAGCTGCTTCTACGTAGTCTGATTGCAGGGTTTTTTTGAGGTTTACTCTGACTATCCTTTCAAAAATGCCACTGATTAAGATGCCGAGGGTAAGGGAGGGTAGGGCTACGTAGTGAAGGGCTGTAAAAAATTGACTGAAATTAAGGGTTAGAAGACTGTCTAAGACGTATAAGCCTGTTATTTTTGTGGGGGTTGCCATGCCTACGGGGAAGCGGGTGCCGAGGGGAAACCATTTTAGTTGTACGGAAAAGACAATTTGCATTACCATACCCATCCAAAATAGGGGCAAGGCGTAGGTGATGATGCCAAATAGTCTCCCTGCGACATCAAAAATTGTGTTTGGTTTTGAGGCGGAAATTAGTCCTATTCCCACTCCAAGGGCGATCGCCACTACCATGGCAAACAAGGATAGTTCAACAGTAGCAGGAAAATATTGACCAATAACTTCCTTTACTTCTAAGCCACGGCTGGTAATGGAGGAGCCTAAATCAAAGCGCAATAACTGCCCTAAATAGGTAAGATATTGTACCCACAAAGGCTGATTTAAGCCCATTTGTTCTCTTAGTGCCTGTTTGGCTGATTCTGGCGCTCTACCTCCCAAGATAGCATCGGCAGGGTCCCCTGGGGTAGCTCTTAGCAACAAAAAAACGATTGTTACAATAGTCCACAACATTAATGGAGCGAGTAAAATACGGGCAACTATATAATACTGTAAAGACTTGGAACGGGACATGGGTTAATATTTTATTGTCAAAACCTTTGAGATATATCTTACAGTATGCTTTGCTTAACAGATCTCTTCGAGAATATTAACTATTAAAACTTTTTTTCTGTTGGTAATATTTGATGAGGAAAGAAGCACCAATCCAAATTCCTACTATCAAGAAACCAAATAAGCCAAACTTCGCTATTAATGATACTAATTCGGGTAGGGGTATGACTCTACCCACAAAATAGGATAAGGTAACAATCACTGAAGCCCAAACGGTTGCCCCTGTAAAGTTGAAAAATAAAAATTTACCGTAATTCATCTCGGTAATTCCAGCAATGGGGCCGGCAAAAATTCTTAATAACGTAACAAAACGTCCGAAAAATATCGCTTTTCCAGCATTCTCATTAAATTTATGCTTGGCGATCGCCAATTGTGTCTCTTCAAGACGAAAAATTCTGGCAAACTTCACAAAAAGTGACCATCCCCCAATCCTGCCCAACCAATAACCACAGTTATCACCGATAACGGCACCGAGAATGGCACTAAATAAAACCCACCAATAATTTAACTCACCGCTACCTGCTAAAAATCCTCCAATTACGGTGATAGTTTCTCCAGGTAAAGGAATACCAGTATTTTCTAGGGCAATACCCACAAAAACTGCCCAGTAACCATATTCTTGAGCTAATTCCTGCATTTGCTCTAATGAGAAAAATTCCATAATGATAAGACTTTTTGATTACTTGACAGATACATAACTTAATTAATCTTAACTCAAGGGGAGGGCTTTTAGGGCAAGAAAAACACCCTGATTACTTGATTTACCTTGAATCAGTGCCACGAGATAAGATAGTTATTTTTTCTCAGGAATCGATGTACAGATAAAGTCAATGATTTCACTATAACGATTTAAATCAGTGGATGAAGGTAAGTCAAAATAATTTAATTCACCACCGATTCTCGTTGCCATGGAGTGAATGGTATGAGTAGGGCGATATTTCATCACCTGTTGGGCAAAATTAATAATTGCCTCGGCACACATTTTGGGTTGATGATTTTCTTCAAGGATTTTTTTACCTTCTATGCCCATTAGAGCAAATTTTTCGGGATTATTTAAAAAATCATTTAAATGGTGAGTTAAATCTTCTAATTCATGGTTTGGGCGTACAAAAGCCACGGCGTTGGAGTCTAAACTGCCATACCATTCTGTTTGGGATACTATACTAGGCAAGCTATAACTCCAGAGGTGTAGTTGACTGGCAGAGGCTTCCCCCATGGAAGGATAACGCAGATTGATGGCAAGATTGGCATTATTTAAGGCGTGGTGTAATTCATCGTCACTGACAAAACCATGAAGAGTAATAATATTTTCTAATCCTAATTCTTGAATTTGCCTAAAGATATAGTCTTCATCCCACATTTCACCGTAAATATGAAGGCGAAATTGCTCTCGACGGGGAAGCATAGCAAGGGCTTTAAATACGGAGTTTAAACAACGATTTTGTCCCATAAAGCCAAACATGATTATTTGATAGGGAGTTTGACTTTTTCGACGATGAATTTGCCCTAGGTTATCAGCAAGGTAGGGTAAGGGAGTGTATCCCGTCATCCAGTGATTTTCTTGGCTTAGTTGTTGATATGATTCTCTATTATGGGTCATAAGGGCGATCGCACTTTCAAGGGCAAGGGGAGTCATGGGGTATTTATCTGCCATGGTTGCCATGGAAACAAAACCATCTAAAAATTTTTGGGCATTTTCTAATCCTTCTTCCCCATAAAGCTGAAAAACTTGATTAAGATAATTTTTTTTATCGTCTGATAACATATAGAAAAAATCTTGTAATTTGTAATCATGAAGAATTACTAAACCAGGAGATTTTTTACTAATTTGCCAAATATCGCCATGAAAAAGATGATTATTTCCTAACTGATAAATATTCAAATCTGCCTGATTAATTTCATACCAAGAAATATTATGGGGTTGATAATATCTAATGGACATATAATCATTTAACTCACTATGCCAAGAATCTTGACTTGTCCAGACAGTAACTTTTGCAAACTCTTGTAATAAAGGAACTATTTTACAGGTATATTTACCAATTTCTGTTTTAGCAGGAGGCAGGGGAGAAAACCAGTTTATTTTCATCGTATTAAAATGGGTAATGATTAATAAATAATCGTTAAAATATCTTTACTCTTGAACAAGGTATTTAAAAAAAAATAAAACATAAAGTATCTATATTTACGAATCAAAAATATCTTGAATAAATTAAATATTTGTCAATTTGTTAACAACATTAGTCCAAGTAATATCTAACTCTTGATAATGTTTTCGTGCATTTTTGCCCAGATGAGAAGCTAAACGATGATTTTCCCATAATTGATCCATTGCCCTAGCTAGAGCGAAAGAATCGGGTTTTGTAATGACCCCTGTTTCTTGATCTGTGATAAATTCTAAAGGGCCTCCAGAGTCGGTACAGGTGATAATAGGCTTAGATGATAACATCCCCTCTAAGGTTACATAACCATAGTCTTCATCGAGGGGAGGATAAATAACCCCCATAGATTCGGCATAGTATTTGATTTTCTCAGCTTCGGAAATTTGACCCATAAAAATCGCTCTATGGGTAATTTGTAATTTTTCGGCAATTTGTTTTAATTCATTTTCATATAGTCCGTTATCAGATGAACCTGCAAACACTACTTTGACAGGATTACGGGTTTTGGCGATCGCCTGTAGGACTAAATGTTGTCTTTTTACCAAATTTAAACGACTAGGGAAAAAGAAGTAACCTTGAACCTCCTCACAGGTAAAAGTATCAGCATTTTTAGGAGGATGATAAAGGGGAATAGAATCAAGGCCATTAAACTTTTTCAATCGGTTTGCCACATTTTGGGAATTACTAAAAATTTGACGACATTCCCCCAAAGCCTTAGTATCCCCATTAATAATCGTTTCTCGAAACTGCACCGCATCGGAATTATGTACCAAACCACCAAATTTTTGTTCCCAAAGATCATATACATCCCTATGTTGATGCAATAACCAAGCTACCTGATTAGGATGACTGTTAAAATAAGCAGGAAACTTGAGAGGAATAATCAAATCAATATTTCTGCCCGAAAAAGTAGAAAAATCAAGAAGACGAAATGTAAACATTAAATCTAACATTCGCTGGGGAGGATGAGCTTCAAAAGGAAGGGCAACTATTTCCGCACTATGTCCATGATTTCGTAAGGCTTGAACTAATGACTCGGCATGAATTTCCGCCCCTCCTCGGATAAAAGGTACTTGAACAGTGGTAACTAATATGTTCATCTAATCTGATTATTATTTATCTTGTCGGCTAAACTGAGCATCAATATTACCATTATCTTTGATTAAGGGGAGTGGTTAATTCCCTGACTCGGTAAAAAGTTTCTAAGCTATGGCGATCGCCCACAAAACGCCAGTGCCAAGGTTCATAACTAATGCCCTGTAAGTTATCTCTGGGAAAAGAAAGCTCAAAACTATAACGAGAAGCATTAGCCTCTAACCATCTATAAGCGGCAGTATTTTCAAAACTTTCTTGTAAATTGGTACTAGGGTTATTACCATCGCCAATGTCCACCGCATAGCCCGTATGATGCTCACTATGGCCTGGAGGAGCGCTTACTTCGGCTCTTTTTCTTGCGTCCTGATTTCTTTGCTCTTTTACTTCAAAAAATAAATATTCTTGGTCAGAAATGGATCTAAATCCTGAAATGGGGTTGAGAATAATTCCTTGGTTTCGAGCATCCCTAACCATGGTATTAAATCTCTCAGCGGCTGCTTGTCTCAATTGAATGCCACCATCGGCACTAATTGCTCTTAATTCTGATTGGGGGGCTTCTTCATAGGCTATATGTCCGAGGATATTTTCGGGAATGGTTACTTCTTCTAATTCTTCTATTTCTTCTTGTGGAGGTTGAATTTCTGTTTCTTGAACCACTACAGGCTCTGAACTAGGGTTATTTGTAATACCATTGATAAAGAAAGAAATTATAGTTACTAACAATATACCCCCCATAAACCAGATTATATATTTCTGGACTAAAGGGCGATCGCCCGAAAAAACTTTTTTATTACCCTTAGAATTAGAACTGGTATCTCTTAGGGCGGTAGGGATTTCATCCATAAACCTAATAACTTTTGATTTTCTTACCTATTGTATCGATTATTTGGCAAATCTTGATTACTAAACATAATGCTATACTCAAAAACAAGAAAACCCATCTTTAAATCTTGATACTCATTTGTCTAATCCAAACTCAGATTCCCCCCTAGATATTGACGAGCAAAACTGGGTAGATGAAATAGATGACTCTACCGACAGTGCTGTTACCTATAGCCCCTATCAACCTCCCCAAAAAAGCTACAACGTCAGCCCCAAAACCATCGCCTTGGTAGAAAGTGCCTTTTTAGCTAGTACCGCTAGTTTAATTTGGTTAATTGACTACTATTTTCGCCTAGGTCCATTTTTGCGGATGCTATACCCGTTACCCATAGCCCTCGTTTATATGAGAAGGGGCAGACGGGCATCAATCATGACAACCATCGTCTCAGGTTTATTACTAAGTATTTTAATGGGCCCCCCTCGCAGCATCGTTTACATAATTCCCTACGGTTTAATGGGTATTCAGCTAGGGGGAATGTGGCGAAATGGTTCTAATTGGCACCTCTCTTTACTTACAGGGTCAATTATCGGTAGTTTTGGCTTTTTCTTTCGTTTTTGGCTTTTTTCCATCCTACTAGGGGAAGATTTATGGATTTATGTCATTAATCAGATTACAGGGTTAGCCGATTGGATGTTCTTACAACTAGGCATTCTTTCTCAACCAAGCCCCCTCATCATTCAGTTACTTATTCTACTGGTGGTATTTGTTAACAATCTTATTTATTGTTTTACCGTCCATCTCGTCGCATTATTAATGTTGGATAGACTGAAAAACCCCATTCCTCGCCCTCCCCAGTGGCTCAAGGTTATTTTGGATTATGAATAAGGATTATATCTGGCAAAAATGCAAAGAAATATTGTTATGTAGGTTGAATTTTATGGATCAAACCAACCTACTCTTTTTTCAAATCTTATCTAAAGACTGTAGCCATTATTTCTTAAAAAAGTTTCTAAATTAGTAATAAAATCATTACTAAAATAACCCGTGGCGGTATTATCAATTTCCATACGTCTTTGTATCAAGGATTTTGCACTTTGATATTCCCCCAACAAACTTTTTACCCCTGCATAGGCCGCCATATAGCCAAAATATTCCACATTTTCCTCGCCGCTACGCTGAATTACCGTATTCCATAAACTCTCGGCTTGTTGTCTCAGATGACTAGGATTTTGTTGGGTAACATCTTCTAATCCCGTAGGAGTAAAACTCATAATCCTTGTGGGTGCAGCGGAAGCGGCCCCTGAGCTAAATTGATAGCCAAATCTGCTATCAAAGGCAACGGCTTCGAGGATTCCATCATTATTGATGTCTTCAAAGTTGAAACAAGCGTTAAAGCTATGGGGGTTTTGTCTATCTACCTCGGAAACATTAAGGTTAGTGGAGTTGATTCTAATGGCACCAGAGGGGATATTTTCATCAAAAACTATCATGTTGTTAACGGTACAGTTGTTAAAACCATTGCCGTAGGTGACGTAGTCAATTAGTAAGGACGGGTTTTCTTGATTATAAAAGGGTAAAAGACTAACGGTAATGCTGGTGGAGATGCCAATAAATTCGTCGATGGTAACAGTATGGTTTCTACCTTGGCTGTCTAATACTTCGATACGGGAGTTATTTTTATTATTTCCCACATCAAATTTTAGTTGATAAGTGCCAGAATCATGGGTAATTTCTTCTTCAAATTGACAACCATTCGCACCGCTAGGAAAAACACTAAAGAGTGATTTGTCATGGGTGTTGTCGGTAACGGTGCATTCTTCTATGTCACGATATTCTGGGGACTGTGCTAGGGTGGATTTCCCGAACAGCAGAAGGGCAAGAAGGTTATAAAATAGTATTTGTGAGCATAAAGTTATATATTTGTGCATGGTCAATGGTTTTTTATGGTTGGACAAAATCTCTTTTTTTACTTGTCTTAATAATTTCGGGTAAGATTAGAAAGTAAATAAAATTATTATAGGAATTTTAATAGTTAGGAAAAAATTATGTCTAGTGTAAGTTATTTAATTGTTAATACGGTTGTTAATTTTATTCAATTATATTTGGTGCTAATTTTCGTCCGTATTTTATTAAGTTGGTTTCAAACTGCTGAATGGGCAGGAAAGGTTATTTCTTTTTTAGCACCAATTACAGATCCTTATCTTAATATTTTTCGTTCAGTGATACCCCCCTTGGGAGGTATTGATTTTTCAGCTATTTTGGCGATTTTTGTTTTACAATTAATCCCCGGACTTTTAACTTCTTTGGTACGCACTGGCGGTGGTTTCTAGTTTAGAAGGAAGGATAAACGCTACTGGAAAATCCTGTGGCTTTAAACTGTTTTAGTTTAAGGGGGGTGGGTTGATTTGAGGGAACACTGATTCTAAGTTCAAAGTCGCTCACTCCGGGGGGTACTTCTGGTAATGCCCCCAAACGGGTTCTATTTTGTAAGGCGGGTTCGTTGTTTGCGTCGTATATTCTACCGAATACGTCAGCATCATAGAGCATTTTTCCTGATGTGTTGTTGGTTTTTCCTGTGACTAGGTAACAGGTGGCTGGTAAGGCACTACCCCCACTGGTGACGCTTCCTTCTCCTACTCCTTCGGGACAGTCTTTGTAACCAATGTCGGTGATTTTTATTTGGATTAGGGCTTGGGCTGGTCTAGGGGCGATCGCACTTACTCCTAAGCAAAAGATAGTAACAGTTAAGATAATAAAAAGTTTTTTGAACATAAAATATTTTTAAGTGAAAATTAAGATCCATTTCATGATAACTCTAGTTCGGAAGTAGCGATGGATATTAAGTTTTCAAATCCAATAAACCATCTTCTTTTAATTTAGGGTTAAAACGCACTTCAAATTTTACCCCCCGTTCATCCAATTGATTTTTAATAATTTCCTCATATCTACGGGCTACTTTTTTGAGCAGTTTAATTTTTCCCAATTCATCCAATGAGTTATACTGCTGTTTGTCTTCATCATTCATGGTTGTCTTTGTGTCAATGGGTTGAGTCCACATACTCTCTTCTTCCCCATTACCTGAAGGTAAAGAGCCATTTTCCTCTAGCCACTTTTGCTTAATTTCTTCGAGGATACTACGACTAGGACGCTCAATTACATGATATTTTAACCAATAACATTTATCAGGCTGTCTAATTAAATGTTGTTTGAGACTCAACAATAAATTACGAGAATAGCCAACATATTCTAGTGTTTTATCATAATTAAAAATAGCATATAAGCCTATTTTTCCTGTTAATTCATCACTTATATCTCCATTATCATTCAAATAAGAGATATATGGTAAGTTGCTCAGTACAAGTGTATTTATGTTATTAGTCATTTTAAAAGTTTAATAAAAAATCAGCTTTTAGTTTAATAAAATAAAAACCAAAAACTGATTTATGGTGACAAGAAATATTACTTATTTATTTGAGAAGCAATATCTTTAAAAAGTTTAAGGCTACCGCCAGGGCGACGACGAGCTTGGGGAACATCATTACTGATATATTGCCCTGCAAAGTTGGTGTTTTCTGCGGGGGTACTATTATCAGGGTTAGGGGTACTATAATTTTTAATAGCTTTTACCCATTCAGGCTGATCGCTGTAGCTGTTTACAGGGGCTTTGGGTGCGGGTGCGGAAGGCGCTGTTTTTGTCCCTTGAGCTTGGCTAGTTTCGGGCGTTTTTTCCGAGGACTCCACTACAGGGGTTTCGGGAGCTTGATCTTTTACTTCTACTTCTAAAAAGTATTTAGGTTGGCCTTTTTTTTTGGACAAAATCTTTTTTAATACCATGATTGCGTGGGATATATTTTGTTAAAAATTGATGATTTATTCTCTATGTAAGGAGGTTTTTCCCTATACCTAAAAAT
This sequence comes from Cyanobacterium sp. IPPAS B-1200, assembly GCF_001747005.2. Classification (NCBI taxonomy): domain Bacteria; kingdom Bacillati; phylum Cyanobacteriota; class Cyanophyceae; order Chroococcales; family Geminocystaceae; genus Cyanobacterium; species Cyanobacterium sp. IPPAS B-1200. The sequence continues at coordinate 1,997,199 of NZ_CP182899.1, read as the reverse complement.
ATATCAGAATATGTCACCCTCTACAATTTAATAATGATATTAGTTCTATACTTTATTTGGACTTGAGGTATTTTGGAGTATGAGTAATTATACGCATATATTTTAATAAAAGTTACCGTTGATTTGGAATGGGGGGAAGGATCTAATTGACAATAAATCGGAGGTAATTGATAATAAACAGGGAGTATAAAAGGGGCAAATTAGGAGTTATCTTTAATGAGTTTTGGTGATGAGGTCAAAATTGTATTGGTTGAACCTGCCGGAGAGCGTAATATTGGCTCTATTGCACGGGTTATGAAAAATATGGGTTTAACTTATTTGGTATTGGTAAATCCTCAGGGTGATCATTTATCCGAAGATGCTCAGGTGATGGCGGTTCATGCTACAGATATTTTAGAGAAGGCTTTAGTGGTGGAATCTTTGCCCGATGCTCTCAAGGATTGTCAAAGGGCGATCGCCACTACTGCCCGTCCGAGGGGAATCCCTACCAAGTTAGAAACCCCAAGGGAAGTGTTACCATGGTTAATAGAGCAAAATATATCCTCCGCGCTAATTTTTGGGCCTGAAGATAGAGGATTAAGTAACCAAGAATTGAGCCATGCCCAGCGTTTTATCTGTATTCCTAGTAACCCAGCATATCCCTCCCTCAACCTTGCCCAAGCCGTGGGTGTGTGCGCCTATGAACTGTATCAACACTACCATGAACAATCTAACCCTCAAGAGGTGGAAGACACCCCAGCAATGGCTTCCCTGGAGGCGATCGAAGGATATTATCAACACCTAGAATCTGTTTTATTAAAAATCAACTATCTCTATCCCCACACAGCCCCTACCAAAATGGAAAAATTTCGCCGCCTGATCAATCGAACCAAACTACAACCCCAAGAAGTAGCTATGCTTAGGGGAATATTACGCCAAGCCGAATGGGCTATCAAGGAGCGTTCCGAAAATTGAGGAAAAAAAAACCGACAGCGCTGTCGGTAAAATCTTTGTTGTCATATAATCTTGAGGAAACCTTTGTAACGATTATCCAAGTCGTCTTTAGATTTCTTTACATTTAATTGTAACAAAAAGTACATATTTTGCCAATGTAGTTGTCATCGTTCCCTCAAAATTGTTCAGCATAAACAAAAAAATACTCATTAAAAAAGGGCTCAAGCCCTTATAAAGTGAAACTATTACCCACACAAAATAGATTTTATCAGCCCAAAAACATTTAAAAGGTTAACCCATATTATTTTCTGGGTCTAAAGTTACGGGGGTAGGGGGAGTAGAAACTAGATTTTCTTTCGTTTTAATATTTCTAGACCTATTAACGGTCAAAGACTTATCATCAGGGCTGACTATTCCTCCAGAAATTAGAACCTTAAAAGCATCTTCGATGGAGATAGGAATTGTTTTAACCTCATCCTCTGGGGCGATGACATACCAGCCAGAAGTGGGATTAGGAGTAGTAGGCACAAATACACTAAGCATAGTTTTCGGAAAATTGCCCTGAATAACTGTACTTACTTTTCCTGTGACAAATCCCATGGTCCATAATCCTTTTCGGGGATATTCAATCAATACGACTCGGCGAAATTTCGTTTGGGAATCTTGAAATAAAGTTTCCAGAATTTGCTTCAAAGTTTTATAAACTGAACCGGCTAAAGGAATAGCTTGAAGAATTCTCTCCCCGACGTCAAGTAACCATCGTCCCGCAATATTACGAGCCATCAAGCCGATAATCATGATAAACACTAGGGGGACGGTTAAACCGACGGCAAAATTGAGGAAGTTGGTTAAAAGGGGATTGAACCCGTCAAAAGGGTTAATTTGCTTCGGTATTCTGGTAAGAAATTTAATCGCCCAGTTAGCCATTAGATAGCTCAACCAGATGGTGGTGGCTAAGGGAATGACCACTAATAGACCAGCGATTAAATCATTTTTTAAGTCTTGTTTTATGCGTTCTAACACAAACTACCTACTTATTTTTTGAGGGTTATTTATAAATGATGGTATGAATCCATTATTGATCTTCCATTATCCACTTTTGCTTATTTAGTGTCAACTAGAGGGCTTTCTAGGACTTCCATACATAGAGTTTTTAATCCCTAGCCAACCGAGAACAATATAACCCACTGATAACATAAAACTGTTTATTCCTGTGCGTAGGGTTTGTCTGAGGGCTTGGGTTTGTGCTCTTTGTTTTTCTTGTCTTTGTAAGTCTCTTAGTTCGGTTTGTAAACGGGTTCTGGTTTCTTCTAGTCTAGTTTCTAAGTCGCTAGGACTTTGGGATAGTGTTAGTAATTCTTGGAGTTGATCTCTTTGGGAGGTGATGGCTTGTAATTCTTCTGGGTTTAGTTGTCTTCCTTGAATGTTGCCGCCGCTATTGATAACTTGGTTTCTTTGTTCAATTTCTGATTGGATTTGTTCAGGGTTACGGGCGATCGCATCTAACTGCTCAATAAAACCCTGAATTTCTTCTTCTTGGGCAGAAGCTCTTTGATCAATTTCTTGAATAAACTGGGCGCTAACATTACTAATATTGCTCAAATGAATAGGTACTAAAAGCAAGAAAAGTAAGCCCAAAAGACTAGAAATAATAAATACAGGTAATCTAACCGCCTTTGAAGGGGGAGCAGAATTAGGGGTATTATCAGTTATCCACCATCCGAGCACCAATAAACTAACCGCCAAGAGGGGTACAACCCCCCGATCAACAATGGTATTCGTAAAATCGATCTGCCAGTTCCTATTTGACAATTGAAGGGGGATAGCAAGAAATAAATAGTCAATCAAAGCAGAGACTAAGATAATAACCCCCACTAACTTTAGTGCCAGAGAGGTAAAAGTTGTAGTAATTTTCATAAAATTTTACGTAAGTATTTTTTAAATTAGCTAATATTATCATGGCAGAGCATGAACTGCCATGGCAGAAAAATTAAAGATATTCCCACGAGAATATAGTTTTTGTGATTACATCAGTAACCTAACAGAAACTAATTTTAAAGTAAGGGATTTCGTCCAATTTGGAGTATTTCCTTAAAATATTGATGTGAAAGCCGTAAACTTCTCCATGGTAAAAAAAATCATCAAAAAAAAGAATAATCTTTGATATATTTGCTAGTATTAGTAAGTTCAATTTTAATCGAGAATAGATGTATGTTAGCTCCTGATAGACCTTCTCCACGAAAACCATTGAGTTCTATTAAACAGAGGAATTATGTGAGTTCTCAATCGGTGACTTATTCTAGGGAAAATACAGTAAGCACGAAAAAGATTGAAAGTCGGAAAAGGTCAGAGATTAAACCCGTTGTCATTACGCCGAAAAAAGTTGAAGTTCCTTTTTGGTTAAAGTGTTTTAACTTTGTGACCCATACATCCAGCGGGTTCTCGATTATCACCGTCATCGGTTGTTTTGTGGTTTATGGTTTAACAGTATCAGCCCCTAGTGAATGGACAAAAAAATATGGCAATTTACAAGAGTTGCAAAAAAGAGAAAGACAACTTATTTTTAATAATGAAGTTTTGAAAAATCAGTTAGCCGAAGAAGCGAATGAAGCAAATTCGGGGTTAGTCACTCCAGATTTAAGCCAATCTCCTGTTTTTTTACCTCAAACTGATGTTGAACCTTTGCCAAAAGAAGAGCCTGTGATTTCTTCTCCTAAAAAGATTGAACCTATTTTTCCCATCGCCTATTAATTTTTTTGTATGGTGTAATGAAGTTTTTGAAGCCTAATTTTTTAAATGCCCTTGATTCTCCTCCTTTCAGAAAAAAAAACTCTCGCCGAGTTAAGTCTCACAAGGTCAAGAGAGGAAATTTTACTCTGAGAAAGTCATGGGGAAGCGTCGTCCGAATTATTTTGGTTTGGCTTGTGTTAATCATGGGTATGGTGGGCATTGGCTATCGGCTTTATCATTTGCAAATAGTTAAGGGTCAAGAATATTTTGATAGGGCAGAAGGTCAACAAAAGACCAATTTAAGACGTTATATTCCCAGACGTTCTATTATCGACTCTGATGGTCGTGTAATCGCCTCGGATCAACTGGTTTATGATGTGTATGCCCATCGATTATTGTTGGAAAAAGATATTAATAGTGTTGCCCGAGATTTAGCGGAGATTATTCCTGAGTTAGATGTGAATGGTTTAGTGCAAAGAATTAATGCCCAAGAAACAGGGGTAATAGTTGCTCGTAATTTAACGGAAAATCAGGCTGATCGAGTCAGGGGTTTGGGTATAATCGGAGTTGATTTGGACCAACGTTATAGTCGTTTTTATCCTCAGGATGATTTATGGGCTGATGTGGTCGGTTATGTGGATATGGATCATAATGGTCAGGCGGGGATAGAGCATAGCCAAGGAGATTTATTGCAAAGGGATTTATCTTCTCCTGAGGTTCGGGGGATGCTTCAGGTTAGGAGGAATGCCTTAGGCTCGATTATCCCAGCTAGTTTACCAGATAAGGCTACTCAGTTGGACGATCTAAGTGTTAAGTTGACGGTGGATTCTCGTTTGCAAAGGGCTGTGCGCGATCGCCTTCGGGTACAAATGGATCAATTTAAGGCAAAAAAAGGAGCGGTGATTGTTTTGGATGCTCAAACGGGGGGAATATTATCCCTTGCCTGTGAGCCTACTTATAATCCGAATAATTATTCTGCTTATGATTTTGCCCTGTTTAAAAATTGGTCTGTTACGGATACCTATGAACCTGGTTCAACGTTTAAACCAGTGAACGTGGCGATCGCCCTTGATGAGGGAGTTATTAACCCTGATTCCTATGTATCGGATCCCGCCCAAGTAATGGTGGATGGGTGGCCCATTGCCAATGCTTCACGGACGGGGCTAGGCAGAGTAACTATTACCAAAGCCTTGGATGTTTCGAGTAATACTGCCATGATTGACATTATGCGTCGCATTCCTCGCGCTCGTTATTTTGAGAGGTTGGAGGAGTTGGGTATCAATGAGCGCATGGGCTTAGATTTGCCTTTTGAGGGGGTCGGTTTTCTCAAATCAGAGGAAGTTTTTACCGCCCGAGATATTGAAATGGCAGTATCTTCTTTTGGTCAGGGTTTATCCCTCACCCCCATGAAACTGGCACAAATACAAGGGGCGATCGCCAATGGTGGTAAATTGATCACTCCCCATGTAGTAGAAGGTTTAGTGGATTCTAACGGTCAAATTCAAGTTTACCCAGAAATAGAAGAAACTCAGGTATTTAAAGAAAGTTCTGCCGATGCCGTGGTGAAAATGATGGAATCAGTGGTAAAAAATGGCACGGGTGCCGCTGCTCAAATAGAAGGTTACAATATTGGCGGAAAAACAGGAACCGCTCAAAAACATGATGGTCGAGGACGATATTCTGCCACTGCCCGTATCACTAGCTTTGTCAGTATTTTGCCCACCGATAACCCCCGTTATGTGGTCCTTGCCGTCATAGACGAACCCCAAGGGGACAGCCTTTTTGGCTCCACCGTGGCCGCTCCCATCGTCAAAGATGTGATGAAATCTTTGATCCGCATTAAGGGAATACCTCCTAGTAACTAGGGTGTTTTTGCTCTTTTAAAGGTTCATCCACTGGGCGATAACAGGAGGCACAGGTAAAAGAATAAAAACCAGTAGCAGTAAAGACATTAACCCCAAAAAGTCCCTAGTATTATCCAACTCCGTCACATCATTGAGCGCAGGTTGATCAGCGATGGGCATAAAAATTAAAATAATTGCCCACAACAAAAATTCAGGACGAATAAAAGCAAGGAGAATGACCAATAAACGGGCAAATTGCCCGATCGCCACGGCTTTTCCTTGCCCAAACATGGCATGGACGATATGCCCCCCGTCTAGTTGCCCCACAGGCATCAGATTCAGGGCAGTCACGATCAAACCAATATAACCAGCCACCGCCGCTGGATGTAACGCTACGGCATCTCCTGTTCCCAATTCAGAGCCAAAAATTATTTTACTAATTATGGCAAAAATCATCGAAAAACGGGGATCTAGGGCGCTAAAGTCGAGCATACTTGCATTTTGTGCCATGGGTACTACCCTAGAAAAAATCAAACCCCAAACTAATACGGGAATAGTCACTAGAAATCCGCCCACAGGGCCTGCTAAGGCGACATCAAATACAGCTTTACGGTTTGGCATGGGAGATTTAATGGAGATAAATGCCCCAAAAGTACCGAGGAAAAAGGGCAGGGGGATAAAGTACGGTAGGGTAGTTTTGATGCGATGAAAAACGGCAAAAAGATAATGGCTTAATTCATGTACTCCCAAAATACCTAGTAAACACAGACTGTAGGGTAATCCTTGGAATACTAAACTAAAGTTGTTTTCTAATTCTTCCACGGTAACGCCACTTATTTCCGCACCGATGATGGTGGTAGTAATTAAAGTTAACAGTAAAAGGGCGATCGCAGTTAGGGGTTTCGTTAATTTTTCAGGGGCTTGTTTACTCTTGTTTTCCTCAGAATACGGATTCGGCACGAGGGCAAAAAAAGGTTTTCCCTGCATGGTTTCTTGAAATACCACCAAAAATCGATCCTGAAATACCCTTTCTAAATTCTTCTTTACCGTAGGATAAGCCTTTTCTGGTTCAGTGCGCAACTTGCCCACACAGACGATAGCTTGGGGTAGATAGTCAATTTTTTGTAGATAATAAACCCCCCAAGGGAAACAATCTTTGAGGGCTTTTTCCTCCTCCGCATTAATAGGGCGTTTAACATTCTTTTTACTCAGAAAAGGTAAATTATCAGGATTAAAGTCTGGGGAATCTTGTTTAGTCATAAAATTGAGAGGTTGTGATGGCTGAGAATCCTTCTTTTCTTTTTCTTCTTTGTGCTTCGGCTTTCCTTTTTGAATTAACCAAATGTAGATAATGGGGGAAATAATCAGAGGTACATAAATTAATAAAGCAGGGGGGTTACTTTCTCCTGGGTTTAATAATTGCCATATCAACCAGATAAAACTAGGAATCATCAGGGCAAACCACAACAACAAAGGAGGAGTATTTGTTATCTTAGTTACGGTGCGATTGATGACAAAGTAAACAAAAATACTTAATAATAGAAAAAGAACGATTGATTCCATTTTTTACCTACAGTAACGAGTCTATCCTGATTGTTTAGGATACCTCTATATAACTACAATATGGGATTGACAATCACCACATCCAGAGGACTATTTAACCTATAAAGATGACCCCTATTCATAATTCTACAGAAAAAAACCAGCAAACGGCGAAAATCTCAACTCCCAAAGCACCCAAATTGATTTTAGAAAATATCTGGGCTTTTCCACCGAATCGAGATATTTTGGGGGGTACATCTTATTTGATAACTAGCACCACTGGAAATATTCTCATCGATTCTCCCCCTTGGCATCCCGAAACCATTGATTTTTGTAATCAACAAGGAGGAGTAAAATATTTATTTATCACCAATCGAGATGGTATTAGTAAGCATATTGGTAAAATAAAACAGGAGTTTGATTGTCAGCTAATTTCCCAAGAGCAAGAAGTTTATTTATTACCCCACTTAGATGCTCTTTCTTTTGGGGATGAATATGAGTTAAGCCCTGATTGTAAATTAATTTGGACATCGGGTTATTCTCCCGGTTCATCTTGTTTATACTATCAAGGTAATGAAGGGGTATTATTTACAGGAAGACATTTATTACCCACAAAAGATGGTAAAGTCGCTCCCCTGAAGTTGAAAAAAACCTTCCATTGGCGCCGACAACAACTCAACGCAAAAACCATTATGGAAAAAATGCAACCTTTAACCTACATCTGCCCGGGGGCTAGTACGGGTTATTTGAGAGGACGAGGTTATGTTACAGTCTAGGGGAGAAACTTAGATTAAGAAAATCACCCCTAATTAATTCTTGATGCTCCAAAAGAAGCGGTGAGATGGGCATCGCAGGTGGATCTTTCGTTAGTAAATTCTTACTGTGCGATCGCCTTTTCTGACTTAACTATCATCAACGCAGCGACAAGGGCGACAAAAAATGATGTAAATTTGAGCAGATTGGCTTTATGTTCTTCTCGGAAGTTTTCTGAGCATATTAAATAATAATCTAATTCTTGTGAAGGAAACTAAAATTGTTTATTTTCTCTTAACTATTACTTCTCCAATTAAGGTAAGATCAAGGGATAGTGCTTTTCAATAATTGATATTTAATAGAATAGATGCAACTTTTTGAGCAGAAAAAAGAGAATAATAAAGAGGAAGAGTCAAGCTCAATAAAAGACGAGGAAGGCTCTATGCAAATCGTCAATAAATATGGCTTTATTAGTGTTTTAAAAAACAGCGATTTTTTAACCTTATGGCTAGGTCAAGTTTTTTCCCAATTAGCAGATAAAATATACCTAGTTTTAATGATTGCAATTATTAGTAATGATTTTCATCGAGACGGTGAAGCTATTAGTAGTTGGGTATCTGGCATTATGATTGCCTTTACTATTCCTGCAATTTTATTTGGTTCATTAGCAGGGGTATATGTAGATCGTTGGTCAAAAAAACTGGTTTTAGTTATATCTAATTTAGGTCGAGGATTATTAGTTTTTATAATTCCTTTTTTTGTTTATCAACAAACTTTAGGAGTCGGTTGGTTTAATTTACCGTGGGAATTTTGGTTGTTATTATCCATCACCTTTCTTGTTTCTACTTTAACTCAGTTTTTTGCCCCCGCTGAACAATCTTCTATACCTTTAATCGTGAGAAAGGGTAATTTATTGGCTGCCAATTCTCTTTATACCACTACCATGATGGTAATGTTAATCATTGGTTTTGCCATCGGTAATCCTTTGTTAGAGTTGGTAACTACCTGGGGTAATAATTTTTCCTTTAACTACGGAAGGGAGTTGTTAGTAGGGGGAGGATACACCATGGCGGGTTTAATCCTTATAGTAGTCAATACCAAAGAAAGGGAACAAGATAAACAAACCCAAGAAAATCACATTTTTGAAGACATAAAAGATGGTTTAATTTATCTACAAAAAAATCATCGGGTGCGCAACGCTTTATTTCAATTGATAATTCTTTTTTCTATTTTTGCTGCCCTAGCAGTATTAGCCGTAAGTGTAGCGGAGGAAATTCCTGGCCTTGAAGCCGAGGAGTTTGGTTATTTACTAGCCGCTGCAGGGGTTGGCATTGCCGTAGGGGCAGCTTTTGTTACTCAGCGGGGAAAATCTATCAGTCATGGAAGACTTAGTTTTTATGGCTCTATGGGAATGGCGATCGCCCTTATGGGGTTATCATTTTCTACAGGTAGTCTGGCCTGGGCTTTACTAATGATAGCTATTGTGGGAGGATTTGCTGCCCTAGTGGGAGTGCCAATGCAAACCACTATCCAAGCCGAAACCCCCCCAGATATGCGTGGAAAAGTGTTTGGCTTACAAAATAATGCCGTCAATATAGCCCTTTCCTTACCCCTTGCCCTCGCAGGAATTGCCGAGACATTATTAGGTTTGCAAGGAGTTTTGATAATCTTAGCATTATCTTCCGTGGGAGGAGGGGTGTTAACATCTTTTCTCACCCTCAAAAAATAACTAAGCCAAAATCCCTAAACGGGGAACTAAAAATTAAACAAATCAATCATAATTAACAACTGGGACATTACCTTTTTTAGCATTAGCATAGTTAAAATCATGGGGCAACTTGTAATAAATTCATAAATCATGCCCCTTTGTATAGATGGGATTATTGTTTAAAATTATCCCTCGTAAAATTACCGTGTCACTATCAACCCTCTTGAAGCCAATAAAATAAATACTATTATTTTTTATCAATTATGATCAGTAAAGCTAACAGTTTATCAAAAATTAAATTATCAACCAGTAAAATTGTTTTAATGGTAGGTTTAAGCACCTTCGGTATTCTTGCCGGATTAACCCCCGAATATAATACCCAGTCTAATACTATTAAAATCAGTAATCAAGCCCTAGCTCAAAACTTCTCCGATGCCGAATTAAGCCGATATGCCCAAGCCGCCGTAGATATTGAGAGATTGAGACGCTCTACCTTTGCTAATATTGAAAGCATCGTCGGACAACAAAGAAGTAGTCAATTAGCCTGTCATCAAAAAGATACTATTAATGATTTACCGAGCAATGCCCGTACATTGATGAATGATTTTTGTCAAAATTCTGAGGTGATTGTTAGACGTAATGGATTAAGTATGAATCAGTTTAACCAAATAACCCAACAGGTTAGACAAGATGATGAGTTGAGAAGTCGTTTAAGGGATATTACCCGTCAATTATAAATAGCATTGTTGAATTTAGATACCATTTTTTGTTGAGGTAGGGAATGGGCAACGGGGAATAGTAATCATCTTTTGAATATGAAATACTGATCATAATTCGATAGTATTTCATACAATAATTGAACAACACCAATTCAGAATTATTATCTCTTGCTTCTTGCTTACCCTCACGACTCCAGTTTTTCATCAACCCCTATTTATCTTTTGGTTTAGGTAATTGACTATAGTAATTATCTTTAGGAGATAGTTTTTTCTTTTTAAATAAACCAGTAATCAAATTCCAGCCTGTAAAGCCCAATTGACGACTGATGCGAGTTACTCCTGTTACCACTTCGGTGTCTTGACTGACATTCAACTTCTCTTCTAATAACTCTTTCAATTTTGTGCTAGTGAGGGGACGATTTAAAACTCCTTTTTCTCCGAGGGAAATTGAGCCTGTCTCTTCGGAAACTACCACACAGACACAGTTTTCCACTAACTCCGTGATGCCCATGGCTGCCCGATGACGGGTACCTAATCTTTTGGATGCAGTTTTTTCTGATAGGGGTAGGATAACACTAGCGGCGACAATTTCTGAGCCTCGAATGAAAACGGCGCCATCATGCAAGAGGGTTTTGGTTTGGAAGATGGTTTGTAATAATTCCTTGGTAATTTCGGCGTTTAATGGTACCCCCGGGCTTAGGAATACCCTTTCTTCTACGGTATTAAAGGTTTCGATGATAATTAACGCCCCTGTACGATTTTGGGATAATTCTTTGACTGCGTCAACTATTTCGTCAATGATGGTATCTCCTTTGGGGATAATATTATCGGATTTCCACAGTGATTTTATTTCCCCTTTTCCTAGTTGCTCTAAAAAACGTCTAAAATCTGACTGGAAAACTACCCCCATGGATAGGGAACAAATTAATATTAATTGTTCTAAAAAAAAGCTAATTATTGTTAGTTGTAAGAGGCGATCACACAGTAAATAAAGTATAATTAAAAACAGTAAACCCCTTACCATTCTTTGCGCTCGACGTTCTTGGAGAAGGGTTATAATTAGATAGAAAAAAAGACTAACTAAACCGACATCGAGAAAAAATAGCAAAAAAATTTTTAAATTGTCAGGAAAAAAACCCGACCAAAACATTAAATTCTAACCCGTTTTATTATGTTGTTTACGCTAAAGCTAATAACTACATTTTAATTCTAAATCAACAACCATCTGATATGTCATTAAATTATCTAACAACCACTGAAATAAAATTATTAAGTAGGTTGGCGAAATTAATTATAGCTCTTATTTTATTAAGAATCTTATGAACAAGGGGTTTAAACCCCTTGCCTAAATCGATTTAATTATGCCTACTTACTTATCACCATTCCGGGGAAGAAATAAAGAGAGTAAAAACATAGTGATTATTTCTCGAAAGATTACTCCTTATGGTTTTTAATAGTTAATCCCACTTTTTTTATGATAACAGGGGTATTTTAACCCCTTGCCTTGAACTATTTATTTGATAAATAGTATTACTGAAATATAATTGACCTCAAAAGATAAGATTTTCCATGGGGGGCATAAAACACTACACCCCGACAATAAATACTATTTCATAGAAGTTTATCTTTGATACTATGGCAGAAAAAACAAATCTGAGTAATTAAAATTTAGTAATAGTTACTCAATTTAAGCCTATGCCAAACGACTAGGTAATAAATCTTGTTTTACCAAATCGTCATAGGTTTCACGACGAATAATCAAATTTGCCTCTCCTTCATTTACTAAAACAGCGGCAGGACGTGCTAGACGGTTGTAGTTAGAAGCCATACTATAGTTATAAGCTCCTGTTGCTAATACTACCAGAATATCTCCCTCTTTTGTCTCAGGAAGGGCAACATTTTTTACTAAAATATCCCCTGATTCGCAATGTTTCCCCGCAACAGTTACGGTTTCAGTAGTGGCACTGGTCATTTTATTGGCGATGACGACTTCATAAAGAGATTGATAGGTAATAGGGCGAGGATTATCAGACATTCCACCATCTACGGAAATATAAGTTCTTACATTGGGAATTTCTTTTCTTCCCCCTACGGTATAAGCCGTTACGGTGCTACTACCTACCATGGAGCGGCCCGGTTCGGAAATCAATTTTGGTAGGGGAATATCACGCTCTTGACAGGCTTTGAGAACGGATTTACACACAGTCTCTACCCATTGGTCAATGCTAGGGGGATCATCTGATTCGGTGTAACGAATCCCTAAGCCACCACCAACGTTTAATTCTGCCATGGGTAAGCCATAGTCGAGGGCTTTTTTGTACCAGTCGGCTAAGACTCCAGCTAAGTCATGATGGGGTTGTAGTTCAAAAATTTGTGAGCCGATATGGGCGTGTAAGCCGACACAGTTGATGAATTCTTGCTCTTTGGCAAAGGTGAATACGGCTTCTAGTTGATTGGCATCAAAGCCAAATTTACTGTCGATGCTTCCTGTGCGGATATATTCGTGGGTATGGCATTCAATGCCGGGGGTAAGGCGCACGAGAATGGAAACGGGGGTTTGTTTTTGAGCGGATAGTTTGGCGAGGTTTTCTAATTCTAGCCAGTTATCTACCATGATTTTACATTGGCTATCGATGGCAAGTTCTAATTCGGCGATGGATTTGTTATTGCCGTGGAGATAAATTTTGTTTTGGATATATTCTTGACCTAGGTTGCTCATCTCAAGAGCTTTTGTGGTAGTGTATAGTTCCCCTCCAGAAACTACATCAAAGCCTATTTCTTCACTGGCTAAGATAGATGCGATCGCCATACAGCACCAAGCCTTTGAAGCATAAATAACTTGGGATTCTCCTGGGTAATATTTTCTAAAAGCATCTCTATATTGACGGGCGCTAGTGCGTAAAGTTTGCTCATCAACGATGTATAAAGATGTACCAAATTTTTCAACTAAATCAATTACATCACAACCACCGATTTCTAAATGATTTCGGTTATTTATTTTTGCACTGAGAGGTAAAAGTTGTTGATTGGGAGATAAATTAGGGCTAAATTCAGAAACAAACTTTTCGGCGCTATTTTTTTCGGTTACTAACATTTATATTTCACTAAGATATAAGAATAAAAATAAGTGACATTATTATTTTAATAAATCACTTGTAAAATGACTTATTTTTCCTAAGATAAGTGTCAGAAGGAATTATTTAAATTACCTGATTTCTTATCTCAAAATTAAGAAAGAATATTTTCGGTAATGATAAAATTATAGGCTATTTGGATGTAATTGATAATGGAGAATAGCAATTAAGCGATAGGTAATATCATATCAACTTGGGTTTGTCGTTGATAAATACTACTAATAACTAAACTACCACCATAGATTTCTAGCATTTTTTGAGCAATAGCAATACCTAAACCACTTCCTTGTTGCTCATATTTTCGCCGTTGAAACTGCATATATGCCCCTACCTTTTCCACCTCTTCCTTTGTCATACCCTTTCCCTCGTTGAAAATTGATACTTTTAACCATTGATGACTTTGCCTGTGACAGGCAATTTTAATAGAATTTTGAGGTTGAGAATACTTAAAAGCATTATCTATCAACTCACGGCATATCTTTTCTAAGTTATTTTCCGCAATTTTTACCATCACACTGTCAACCTGTAGAGATAAATCTGACTGACGATGATATTGAGTTGATATTTCTTGACTGACAGCAAGGATAATATTTTGAACATTGCATTCTGATTTATCCGACTCCCTGATACTTTTCACTTTATCATTATCCTTGGTAATCAATTCTAACTCGGCATAAAGTAGAAAATTTTGCATTAGATGAGTCAGTCTTTTGCTACTATCCAAGATTAAATCCGCAATTTCTTGTAACTCTTCTTTAGTTAAGTTATTAGAATAATCTTTGAGAAGTTGGGCTGAACTATTGATACCATTAAGAGGAGTATTAATTTCGTGGGGTAGGGCAAAACTGATATTTTGTCTTAATTCCGTTAATTTTTTTGCTGACTGTTTTTTTAATCGGGCGGTTTTCTCTAGACGGGTATTAATAGCTTTGAGAAGGCTATGGATACTAAAGGGTTTGAATAAATAATCATCGGCACCCAATTCCATACCTCGTCTCATGTCACGGGTGTTAGAGTTAGCCGTTAAAAAAATAAAAGGTATGGAGGCAATATTTTCTTGTTTTTGGATTATTTCCAATAACTCATAGCCCGACATGGTGGGCATGGCAACATCACAGATGATTAAATCTAATGAATTTTGTTTGATTAAATCAAACCCTTCTTTGCCATTTTTGGCGGTTATGACTTGAAAATCTAGGGTAGTTAAGATTTCTCGCATACTATCCCGAATGTTTGCATCATCGTCTATTACTAATATTGTTGTCATAACTGAAAAGGGGGTTTAGGTCATAAAAATCCGACAAAAACTAACATTAATAGCAAATATCGCCCTCTGAATCTTAGCATTTTTACATACTTTCATTGACTCAACTTGCGGCAATTAGAATCCACGTTATTGTCTGTGGAATGGGTTGAAAAATGCAAAAATTGCACAAAAGAAAAAACTGACAGGGGGCAATTAATTATTCAATACCTAACACCCAAAACCTAACTTAAAGTTTTATGTTTTCTAACTTTTGTCTGGGATTATAGGTGCTAATTTCTTTTATTTTTTGATAGTATTCTTTTTCCTGATTACTAATATTAGCAGGAATTGCGATCGCAACGCGCCCAAACAAATCACCTCGACTACCTTTTGCACTACTCCAGCCCTTCCCTTTTAGTCTTAGAGACTGCCCATGACGAATACCAGCAGGAATTTTTACACTTACACCACCATCAGGAGTAGGCACAAAAATCTCACCGCCTAACACAGCTTCCACAGGGGAAATAGGCACTTCACACACCAACTTATCATCCTCAAAAAAGAAGAAATCATGGGGTTTCAAATCTACTTTTAAATATAAGTCTCCCCTTTGCTGAGTCATGAGGTTAACATTTCCCTTGCCCCGCAGACGAATTTTTGTACCAGATTTAGCACCAGGGGGAATTCTTACGGAAATAGTCTCTGTGCCTAAATTAATTTTACTCTCTACTCCCTTAAAGGCTTGGGCAAAAGTGAGACTAATATTTTTTTCCACATCACTGGCTGTATTGTTAGGGGTTTGTTGCCCAAAACCACCGAAATCTCCAAAACCCCCTCCACTAGGGCGACTACCTGCCGCACCATAACCTCCAGAGGATGTATTGGAAAAACGTCCTAATAATTGATCAATAAAGTCATCAAATCCGCTATATTGGCTAAAATCAAAACCATCAAAATTTACTCCCGCACTCGCACCAGCATTTCCCCAAGGAGATTGATTACTTTGCCCTGCCTGTTGCCAATATCGTCCAAATTGATCATATTTTTTTCTTTTGTCTGCGTCTCCTAATACTTCGTAAGCCTCACTTATTTCTTTAAACTTTTCTTCAGCTTCTTTATTGTCAGGGTTACGATCTGGATGATATTTTACTGCTAATTTACGAAAAGCCTTCTTTATTTCATCTGCTGTGGCACTTTTATTAATTCCTAAAACTGAATAATAATCTTTAAAATCTGTACTTGCCATAGGTTTTTTATGCTTTTACAATTAACAATAAAATTAATATTAGTAAACAATAAGTTATAAATATACAGGTAAGTTTTAGATACTTTCAACGGTGATGAAGGTATTTTTATGATCAAGATTTTACGGCGAATTTTCAATTATCGGAGATTCAACTTTTCAAAATCTTAATTTATAGCTTATCGTATTTAATTCTAAGGTAGCAAAATTATATCCTGATTTAGGTTCGGTTACACCCCCATTTTGTCTTCTGTAATTATTTTTTGTTGTCTATGTTGACCAAAAATGTTCAATAAAACTGAGGTAAGATAATAAGGTCTTTATAAAAGTCATTCATAATATACGATATGTTTCCTTTCTATTTTTCTTTTGATATGGCAATAATTGCAGGTAGCTGTTTATGGTCATTAGCTTTATATTTAGCTTTTGCTTCTTTACGGGAAAAAATCATTAATGGGTTAGAAAGATGGTTTAATTTTGCGGAACAATATTTATATACTTCCCAAGAAGAATTTGAACGTACTCGCAAGGGAAGGGAGTCGCAAAATGCTTTTTTAGCTTCTTTAATGAGTATTATTCCTTTCTTTATTTTTGGTATTTTAACTAATTATTTAGTAGGATTAGGTTTTGGGAAAAATTGGGAAATTAGCATGGGTATTTTAGGGGCGATCGCCTGTGGGGTGTATGCTTTGGGTCGTCAAGATTCCCAAGGCAGTGAGGAGTAATGGATAATTTAAATATACTAAATGGGTTTATAAGTAAATACTAGCAATAAAAAATATATTAGGACATTAATTTAAGTATTAAAAAATGAAATATTGGGACGAAACTTTGGCAGTTAGCCAGAGAATTTTAACGGAATTAATTAAGAGAAGAAGAAGTCTGATTTTTTGGTCAATTTTTCCTATCTCCATTCTATTTATTAATGGTTACATCTTAGGAGAAAGGGCAAATTTAGAATTATCAGAAGCCCTAAAAATGGCAGCCCCTCCTAGCCTTGTGGGGGCGGCTCTATTTTTTAGTTGTTTGGGGGGTAGTGTCGCCACGGTAGTATCAGAAAGGGAGCAAAAAACCTTAAAGCGCTTGTTTATCTCTCCATTGAGTGGTTTTTCTTACTTTATCGGCATTTTTCTCGCCCATGCTTTAATAGGTGTCGGGCAAACTATTTTGGTGTATGGGGTAATTTTTTTGAGGGGAGAAACCATCGAGGGTTCTTTTTTCCTTGGACTTGCTATTCTGTTTCTTAGTATTGCTGGTTATGTGGGAGTAGGATTTATTTTAGGTACTCAGTTGGCGAAACGCACTGAGGATGTAAATGCGATCGTGGCGACTTTTGGAGTACCATTGTTAATTATTGGGGGTGCTTTTTTACCAACTTCTCTTTTCCCCGATGGTTTATTAAGAGTTGCACAATTTAACCCTATTTTTCACATGAATGAGGCTTTAATTGGTGTGTGGGCAGGGGGTAGTAATTTTGAAGATGTACAAAACCATTTTTGGTTTTTATTTATCTTTTCTGGGGTAATGGTTATGAGTGGTTGGTTTTCCTATTATCGAATGGTGCAATCAGAAAAAGCACTTTAAACCAGAAAGAATTAATTTTAATATTCTAGTTTGAATATTAATCATAATTTTCTAAGCAAATATGCGTATCAAGAATAATCATTTCAGACATTCCCAGTCATCTTCATCAACAATAGGACTAACAATATTCCCTAATGTTTTACCTTTACCTGCTATTAACGGAGAAGGTTGACGACGTGCAACAGGGGTTAACGATTCTTCGATAATTGTGACAATAACACGAGCTGAACTAACTTTTGGTTTATCTTTGAGCCATCGTACTTGTCCGTTTTCATAGATAGCTTCATAACTCTTTAACATAACTTTTTATTTATATTTTAACTAAAACTTAAAAGTTTCTAAAAAGATTTTTACCCCCTAAATTTTGTATAGCATAAAAATTTAGAAGGCAAACTTTTGTGTTTTTTATTTTTTAATGTTTTCTTCCCACTTTCTAGGCTCACTTTTACGGCGAATGTTGCGCCAGATTTGGGTAGCGGCAAGTGTGCCATCGGCGACGGCAATGGATACTTGGTTTAAACCTTTTTTCAAGTCTCCTAGGGCAAAAATGCGATCGTGGCTAGTTTGTGCCATATCATTGGTAACAAGGTTTTCTCCGTCCCATTCCAAGGCTTCTATACCTTTGAGGTAGTCATTATAGTAGATTGAACCCATGTTGATTAATCCTGTGGTCGCTTCGATAAATGTACCGTCTTCTAGCTCTACTCCTTGCATTTTATGATTTTCGCCCACAAAACGTGCGATCGCACTTTCGTATAAAGGATAACCACGCTCTGCCAATTTTTGCTTCATCTCGTCACTTACAGTAAATAAACCATGAGTTAATACCGTAATGTAAGGAGTAAACCAGTCAAGCACAAAAGCTGCATTAATTTGGGACTCCTTCCCAGCGATTAAAACCGCTTTTTGATCCCACATATCAAACCCATCACATATCATACAGACATGGAGAGTATAACCAGCATAGTCATAAACATTTTGCATATCTTCCAACTCAGGTAACACATCCATCACCCCAGAAGCAGCAATAATATACTTACTACGAAAAACAGGATAAACACTGTCCTTTTTCCCAACTTTTACCTTTACCGCAAAAGTATCCCCTTCATCCTTCACATCTTCGACATACGCCCGAAGATAGTCGGCGCCCCAGTCAAGGGCTTGTTGGGTACCGTGTTTAATCAAATCCCTACCAGGGGCATCAGGGTCAATTCCTAGATAATTACGTAAATCCTGCATCCATACCGAGCGCCCCTTACCCTTTTCAATTACCAAACATTTTAGACCATATCTAGCCAAATAAATAGCCGCAGATAAACCTCCCATACCACCACCTACCACAATGGCATCGTAAACCGTATCAAGGCGAGACTCGTAATTTTTGCTAGATAATTTCATATTTATAACTCCAATAAGACAATTTATTTATAAAAAAATTCTTTTTTCCAAGAAAAAATTGAACGTTAAGAAACACATATACCCATTATATTTTAACACCCATAAACATTGCCTCATTTCGGTTTACCCCCAGCAAAAAAAATAAAAAATCATGAGATAATGACCAGTGTAAACTAACAGAAAAACATAACCTATGGCACGTACACCCTCCACAATGTTGGAATTAGGCACAAAAGCCCCTGATTTTAGTCTCCTTGACACCGTATCGGGCAAAAACATATCTTTACAAGACTTCGCAAACTCTAAAGGCTTACTTATCATCTTTTTATCCTGTCATTGCCCCTTCGTAAAACACGTGAGGGCAGAATATGCAAGATTAAGTAAAGACTATCTTTCTAAAGGTTTAAGTATCGTTGCTATTAGCCCCAATGATGTGGAAAATTATCCTGATGATGCCCCCGATAAATTAAAAGAAATGGCAGAGGAAGAAAATTTTAACTTCCCTGTTTGTTACGATGAAACCCAAGAAGTAGCCAAGGCTTATCGTGCGGCTTGTACTCCCGACTATTATCTTTTTGATAGTGATTTAAAATTAGTTTACCGTGGGCAACTAGACGACAGTCGCCCTAGCCTTGATATTCCCGTCAATGGAGTTGATATGCGCAACGCCATCGAAGCCCTTTTGTCAGGAAAAGAAATTGACGAAAATCAAAAACCTAGCCTCGGTTGCAACATAAAATGGATAAAAGGTAACGAACCCGATTACTTCGGTTAAAGTTCAAAATGGGGCGTTTTTCCCTTGCCCCATTATCTATCCCTTGACACAAATCAACTGTCTCAGAGTTGCCACAATTTCCACCAAGTCAGTTTGTTGATTCATTACCTCCTCAATGGGTTTATAGGCGCTGGGAATCTCATCAATAATTCCCTTATCCTTACGACATTCTATGCCCTCCGTTTGCTCAATTAAATCTTCAAGGGAATAACTTTTTTTCGCCATGGCACGAGACATCAAACGCCCAGCCCCATGACTGCAACTACAAAAACTCTCATGATTGCCCTTCCCTTTGACGATAAAAGACTTAGCCCCCATAGAGCCTGGAATGATACCATAATCGCTTTGGGTTGCCCTCACAGCGCCCTTACGGGTAACATATACCTCCTCGTCAAAATGAGTTTCTTTTTCCGCATAGTTATGATGACAATTGACAGTTAGTAAAGGTTTAGTTGGTTTTCCCCCGGCCAAATGCTTATCAACGATATTTTTAAAGCGATTCATCATCACTTCTCGATTAAAACGAGCATATTCCTGCGCCCATTGTAAATCTCGCCAATAGTCTTCAAATTCTTTTGTACCCTTGACAAAATAAGCTAAATCAGGATCTGGTAATTTATCATTGGCCATTTTCGCTAACTCTTTTCCTGTCCTAATATGACATTCTGCCAACTGATTGCCGATATGTCTTGAACCCGAGTGCAACATCAACCATACTTGATCTTCGGTGTCTAAACACAACTCAATAAAGTGATTTCCACCGCCTAATGAGCCTACTTGCTTAATGGCTTTGTCTTCTAGTCTTTGTACTCCATCATGAAGATGACGAAAGTTTTTCCAACCCTGCCAATTACTTACCTGTTTCTCTATCTCTTTATTTTGATTAAAACCAACGGGAATACTAGCTTCAATGTCTCTACGAATTTTCTTTAATTTTCCTTCCAATTGTTCTGCTTTGAAAGATGTTTGTATGGCACACATACCACAACCAATATCTACTCCCACGGCGGCGGGGATAATGGCATCTTTGGTGGCAATTACTGAACCCACCAGCGCCCCTTTCCCTAAATGTACGTCAGGCATGAGGGCGACGTGTTTGTAAACAAAGGGTAGGGAGGCGACATTTTTCGCCATTTGGGTTTCTTTTGCTCCCAACTCATGACTCGCCCATGATAGGATGGGTTTTTTTGTGGTAAGTTCTAGTTTTTCGTAGGGCATAATTTACGCCACATTAAAATAATTATAATTTTATGATAACAAATTGATAGTCGATAAATCGATAGTGTGGTATGAAGTCTGAGACTTTATGGAGTGTATTTTAATTAGAGTCAAAACTGGGAGTGTCTTGAATTAGAGTCGCATCGACTTCTTGGGCGTAATCATCGTTATTTTCTTCGGGTAATAAATTACGGTTAGAGGTGATTTTTTCTAGGGCGTTAAGGGCAATTTCTCTGACTTCAGGATCAGGGTCATGATAAGCTGTTTGAGTTATGATAGGCTGGATTTGCGTAATTAGTTCATAGACTTTGGTAATGTCTCTGAGGGCGTTTTTTCTGACGCTTCCATGGTCGTTTTGTAGGGCTAATATTAAGGCTTGATTAATGGGTTTTATACTGTTGAAGGCTATTTGAGAGATGGCTTCTAAAATTAGAGTCTTTTCTTGAGAGTTACCTGTCATCATCATATCAAGAAGAGGGGCGATCGCCCTTGAGTCAGCTTCGGAAGCTAGGTGCCAAATAACTTTATTCCTATTTTTTGCCTCCCCTTCTACTAATTCTTGGATTAATTGTGTGGTTTTATCTTCAGGTTTTTTAACTTCTGGGTTAATTCTTTTTGCTAACTCTCCCTTATTTAAGAGTTTATTTTCTTCTAAGGTATCATCATTATTTAAAGGTATTTGTTCTAAGTTTCTCTCGTAATTTATCTTGGGATTTTTTTTGTTATTATTGAGTATTCTCAACCCTACAATAATTAAAGTTAAACTAATAATCATTACTAAAATAATCAAAGAAAGAAGTAATATAAAGATAAGATTATCCATACTCCAACTATTATTATTTCTATTAGCCAACATCCTCTCAACATTATTGATCGCTCGTTGGGCATAGACATCATCAGAACGATAGGAAAGGGCTGTTTGAAAATAGTTTAAAGCCTCTTCATATTGACGGTTATTAGTAGCTTCATAGCCTTGTTGCATATTTTCATCGTACAAAACAGCCGAATTTTGATTATTTTCGGTCTCCGAGGCGATCGCCCTTAAAGCATTGTTTGTTGTATAATTTTTATGGAGGTATAAACTCGGAAATAAATTCAGAAAAACTATTGATAAACTTAATTTTAAGACCCATTTTTTGTATATCATAGACATTAGTTAGTATGTAGATTAAAAAGGATTAAAATAAACAAAGAAGAAAAAAGTAAATAATCAATAGCAAAAGATAATAAAAAAACTTAATAAAATTCTTTAATTTACTAATAGATAATCATTTTTACTCATATGATAAGTCAAGATTTCATCCTCAACAACCATAGATAACGAATTACACTATAAAAAGGAATCATAAAAAATTAGGACTTATATCCGAATTTTTCTGTAAACCCCAAGAAAAACAAGGTAACTAGAATTTATTGTCAAGGTTATGATGGATAAAATTTTTCGCAAAAAAAACACTTCCCCCTATACTATCCGTTGGCATCAACAAATAGCAGAAATTCCCCAATCAGCATGGGATGAAATGGCGATGCCCTTGGCAACCCCCTTTTTAGAATGGGAGTGGTTACACAATTTAGAAACCTCCGGCAGTGTTAAGCCTCAAACAGGTTGGCAACCTTGCCATTTAACTGTATGGCATGACCAAAAATTGGTGGCAGGGGCGCCTCTATACATCAAAGGGCATAGTTACGGAGAGTTTGTTTTTGATCATCAATGGGCTGATTTAGCTTACCGATTAGGAATACAATATTATCCTAAACTCCTCGGCATGACTCCCTTTACCCCAGCGGTAGGTTATCGTTTTTTGGTTGCCCCCGATGAAAACGAAGAAGAAATTACAGAAATGATGGTAAGTGCGATCGATCATTTTTGTGTTAAAAATAAATTATCAGGGTGTAACTTTCTTTTTGTTGATCCTGAATGGAAGTCCATGGTTGAGCAATTCGGCTTCTCTGCATGGATGCACCACGGATATGTATGGGGAAGTCGGGATTTTAACACCTTTGATGATTACCTAAAAATATTTAACTCCAATCAGCGCAAAAACATCAAACGAGAAAGAAAATTAGTCCAAAAAGCAGGGTTAATCACTAAAAACCTTGTGGGTGAAGAAATACCCCATTACCTCTACCCTTACATATATCAGTTTTACAATAGCACTTGTAGTAAATTTTATTGGGGTAGTAAATACCTAACTAAACAATTTTTTGAACAACTCTACCCATCCTATAGCCATCGTCTCATGGTAGTAGCTGCTTTTGAAGAAGGCAACGAACATCAACCCGTGGGAATGTCTTTTTGTATCCGTAAGGGAGAAAACCTTTATGGGCGCTATTGGGGTAGTCTTGATGAATATGATTGTTTACACTTCGAGACTTGTTATTATAAACCCATTGAATGGGCTATTAGTCAAGGGATAACAATGTATGACCCCGGCGCTGGGGGTAGCCACAAACGCCGTCGAGGTTTTCCTGCCAAGGCAAATTATAGTATGCACCGATTTTATAACCAGCGTATGAGCAGTATTTTAAAACATTATATTGACGAAATTAATTTTGCTCAACAGGAAGAAATTGACGCTATCAATAATGATTTACCTTTTAATAAGAGGGAAATAAATTTTTCTGTGGATTAGTTTTTCTTTCATGTCGGTTGGGTTTAGAAAATGAAACCCAACCAAAAATGTTACACACCAAATAAATATATAATATAAAAATATGACTACTGTAGTAAATAGTAAAAAAGATATTTTTACTCTATTACAACTACATCAAGAAACCATTAAAAGTTATGGTGTTAAAAGATGTGGTTTATTTGGTTCATTTAGTAGGGGAGAGGCTACGGAAAATAGTGATATTGATTTGTTAGTAGAATTTGAACCTGAGTTAAAAAAATTTAAAAACTTTATCAATTTAGCCTTTTTCTTGCAAGATTTATTTGGGCGTAAAGTAGATGTTTTAACTCCAGAATCATTAAGTCCTATTTTTGGTCATAGAATATTAGCAGAGGTAGAGTATGTCATATTTTCCTGAAGATTATTTAGGTCATATTTTGCTTGAAACTTCTTTTATTCTTGATGCCTCAAAGGACATAGATAAGGAAACTTTTTTGCAAAATCCTGTTTTAACAAGAGCGATTATTCGCAGTTTGGAAATTATTGGAGAGGCTACAAAAAGATTATCTAATGATTTTAGGACAAAATATCCACAAATTTCATGGAAAGAAATGGCGGGGATGAGGGATATATTAATTCATGAATATTTCGGAGTAGATTATAATTTGGTTTGGGATGTGATTATGGACGATATTCCTACTCTTGAGAAGGAAATTCAAGCTATATTAAAAGAGTTATAAGATAATTAACAATTAACCGTAAGAGATTAAAGTTAATCACCTTATTATCTTCTATTTTTGTTACTAAAAAACCAAATACTTAACTCCTAATATTTATTCTATTTTTGTTGGGCTTAGGAAACAAAACCCAACTTATCAGTTAATTATATTTAAGTTTTTAAACAATGTTATTGAGGAACAAATCTTTTTTCGAGGGATTCTACCCTACGTTTTGCCACAGAGTTTTTAGCATCAATTTTTAATACTTCTTTATATACTTCTAATGCTTGGGCTGTTAATTGTTTTTTCTCATATACGTTACCTAAATTATTAAGGGCGATCGCATATTCAGGGTACAATTTAATGGCTTCTTTATAGTTACGAATAGCAATATCATATTGTTCTTGGGAAAAATGAGCAAAACCCAAAGCATTGTAGATTAAGGCTTTATTTTCTCCTTCAATATCATCGGAGGCTTTTAAGGCTCTTTGTAATAATTGTACTGCTTGAACATAGAGTTTTTTATCCAGATAAATACCAGCTAATTCATAGTATTCTTCGGGAGTTCCTCTTTCTTTTGTGAGTCTTTTTTGTAAGCTAGAAAATCTATTTTCTACTTTTCTTGTTTTGATAATTTGCCTTAATAAAAGAACCGCAACAATGGTCAAAATTCCAAGTAAAATAGAAATATAAACTACTGGAAGATTCTCATTCATAGTAAAAGTTTGTTAATATATTCATTTTTATTACTTTGATATATTATCACATTCAGACATTTTTATAATCCTGAGAATTAGGGTACAACTTTTGTTAATTTTAAGTAACAATATTAAGAAAGGTAAATGAAAAGTATATTAATTTAATGGTGAATAAAAAAATAAAAGTTGCAGTTATTGGAGATGTTCATGATCAATGGAATGAAATAGACCATCAAATTCTTGCCTTTTTAGGGATTGATTTAGTGTTGTTTGTGGGGGATTTTGGTAATGAATCCCTTGAGGTTGTGGGGCAGGTGGCAAAGTTGGAAATTCCGAAGGCGGTAATTTTGGGTAATCACGATGCTTGGTATTCGGCGACGGAATGGGGCAGAAAAAAGTCTCCCTATGATCATAGCAAAGAGGATCGGGTACAGCAACAGTTAGATTTGTTGGGGAATGTCCATGTGGGTTATGGGGAGTTAGATTTTCCTGATTTGGGGTTGTCGGTGGTGGGGAGTCGTCCTTTTAGCTGGGGTGGCTCAAAATGGAAGTGTAAAGAGTTTTATGCTCAACGGTATGGGGTATCTAGTTTTGAAGATTCTAGTCAAAAGATTTTTGCTCAATGTCAAAAGACTACTGAATCTAATGTAATTTTTATCGGGCATAATGGCCCTTTTGGCTTGGGGGCAAATCCAGAGGATACTTGCGGTAAGGATTGGAATCCCATTGGGGGTGATTTTGGAGATCCTGATTTTCAAAGTGCCATCGCCCTTAGCCGTCCATTAGACAAACATATCAGCCTTGTTACCTTTGGACATATGCACCATCGCCTAAGACACACCAAAGAAAGACTGAGAACCATTGTTAACCGAGATCAACATAATACCATCTATCTTAACGCTGCTTCCACCCCCCGCATCCAAGAATTTGACGGTATCAAAGCCCATAACTATTCTATCGTTACCTATGAACAAAATAAGATCACAGACATATCCCTTCTGTGGGTGAATCAAAACTTAGAAATAGTTTCTACTACTCCCCTATATAGCCCCATCGAAATCCATTGACAACGGACAATGAACCATGAACAATGGATATAGCATATAAAAACTTTATTATTCCACAACCTTTACATTACCTTTTTATAAATGAGCAGTATCTTTGGTGAATTATTTAGAATCTCTACATTTGGAGAATCCCATGGGGGCGGAGTTGGCGTTGTCATTGATGGTTGCCCCCCTCGTATCGAGATTAGTGCCGAAGAAATTCAAGAGGATTTGAACCGTAGAAAGCCTGGGCAAAGTAAGATTACCACCCCCCGCAAAGAATCGGATTTGTGCGAAATCGTATCAGGGGTTTTTGAAGGTAAAACCCTAGGCACTCCCATCGCAATCTTAGTCAGAAATAAAGATGCTAGATCTCAAGATTACGATGAAATGGCGGTAAAATATCGTCCTTCCCATGCCGATGCCACCTACGATGCGAAATATGGTATCCGTAACTGGCAGGGCGGGGGGCGCTCTTCTGCCCGTGAAACCATTGGTAGAGTAGCCGCAGGGGCGATCGCCAAGAAAATACTCAAACAAATAGCAGGGGTAGAAATCATCGCCTACGTTAAAAGCATCAAAGACATAGAAGCCACCAACATCAACCAAGATACCGTCACCCAAGAGCAAGTAGAAAGTAATATAGTTCGTTGCCCCGACGGTG
Source organism: Cyanobacterium sp. IPPAS B-1200 (assembly GCF_001747005.2). Classification (NCBI taxonomy): domain Bacteria; kingdom Bacillati; phylum Cyanobacteriota; class Cyanophyceae; order Chroococcales; family Geminocystaceae; genus Cyanobacterium; species Cyanobacterium sp. IPPAS B-1200. The sequence goes on along the minus strand of NZ_CP182899.1, from coordinate 1,970,633 downwards.
TCACTGCTGAAAAAATGATCAACCTCATCGACGAAATTCGCAAAGAAAAAGACTCCCTCGGAGGTACCCTCGAATGTGTCGTCAGAAACGTTCCCAGAGGGCTAGGAGAGCCAGTATTTGACAAACTAGAAGCAGACTTGGCTAAAGCCATCATGTCCTTACCAGCCACCAAAGGCTTTGAAATTGGTTCTGGTTTTGCAGGTACCACCCTCACAGGAAGCCAACACAACGACGAATTTTACCTTGACGATGACGGCACCCCCCGCACCACCACCAATCGCTCAGGGGGCATTCAGGGGGGCATCAGCAACGGTGAAAACATCGTCATAAGGGCCGCATTCAAACCCACCGCCACCATCGGCAAAGAGCAAAAAACCGTCAGTAAAGAAGGAGAAGAAACCACCCTAGCCGCCAAAGGAAGACATGATCCCTGTGTACTACCCAGAGCAGTACCCATGGTAGAAGCCATGGTTGCCCTTGTACTATGTGATCATCTTATGCGCCACCATGCACAATGTAATTTAGTAGATTAGGGAATGGGCAATGAGCATTGGTAAGAATATATTAACCAGACAACTTTTAATGTAATTTAGTCAGATTTAACAAACAACGCCAAATTATCTTCCCCCCTTATTAAGGGGGGCTAGGGGGGATCAAAATGAATCAAAAAATAATCATCATTGGCGGAGGGGCAGCGGGATTTTTTGGGGCTATTAGTGTCGCCACCCATCAACCCCAAGCAGAAATAACCATCCTAGAAGCCAGCAAGCAACTACTAGGCAAAGTAAAAATATCTGGGGGCGGTAGATGTAACGTTACTCACCACTGCTTTAACCCCAGTCAACTAATTACTAACTACCCCCGTGGAGGTAGAGAATTAAGAGGTCCATTTTCCCGTTTTCAACCCCAAGACACCGTTAAATGGTTTACCGATAAAGGAGTTAAATTAAAAACCGAAGCGGATGGGCGGATGTTTCCCATCACCGATGACTCACAAACCATTATTGATTGCCTTGTCAATACCGCCAAATCATTGGGTATAAAAATCAAAACCCAAACTTTTGTTAAAAGTATTAAAAAAGTCGAAAATCAGTTTATTATCACTCTCAAATCAGGGGCTGAATTTCAAGCAGATAAAGTTTTAATTGCTACAGGCAGTAACAAATTAGGTTATCAATGGGCAGAATTTTTAGGACATAGTATTAAAACTCCTACTCCATCGTTATTTACCCTCAAAATTAGTGATCCAAGAATTAAAAACTTGCCAGGTGTTAGTTCTGAAAATGTCCATATTCAGTTAAAACAAAAAAAAGGTCAAAAGTTAGAACAACAAGGCCCTTTGTTAATTACCCACTGGGGAGTAAGTGGCCCTGCTGTGCTTAAGTTATCGGCTTGGGGAGCAAGGGTATTGTATGAGAATAACTACAAAATGGAGTTAATTATTAACTGGCTACCTGAGAAGAATCCAGAGGTTATAAAAGCTGAATTAAATCAACTTAAAGTAAGTCATCCTAAACAAAAAGTTACTAATTATAATGGTTATAATTTATCTAAAAGATTATGGCAAAGTTTAGTTGATTATAGCTTATTAAATAACGATAAAATTTGGGCAGAAATTACTAAAAAAGAACTAGAAAAGTTAGCTATGGAGTTAACAAGGGGAGCTTATAAAATAGAAGGCAAGGGAGTTTTTAAAGATGAGTTTGTAACCTGTGGCGGTGTTTCCCTCAAAGAGATTGATTTTAAAACTATGGAGAGTAAAAAATGTGAAGGGCTTTATTTTGCGGGGGAAGTATTAGACATTGATGGGGTTACGGGAGGTTTTAACTTTCAAAATGCTTGGACAACGGGCTGGTTATTTGGACAACATTAGACCTAATCAATATGATTAATGGTAAATATCTAGCGATACCATTTCCCGTTCCCTATTCCCTGTTCCCTACTTCATTAAAAAAATTAAATAAGAGCTTTTCTGATAAAATCTTAATGAAAGTTTAAAATATGTAAAATAAATTAACAATTATAATGAAAATATTAGTAGTTGGAGCAACAGGCACACTGGGAAGACAAATTGTGCGCCATGCCCTCGACAATGATTATCAAGTACGTTGTTTGGTGAGAAATACTAGCAAAGCTAGTTTTCTCAAGGAGTGGGGTGCAGACTTAATTATCGGTGATATTTGCGATGCAGAAACTTTGCCACCAGCTTTGGAAGGAGTGGATGCGGTAATTGATGCGGCTACCACAAGGGCAACAAGTTCATTGAGTATTAAGCAGGTGGACTGGCAGGGTAAGGTGAATTTAATTCAGGCTACCCAAGAGGCTGATATTAAACGTTATATTTTCTTCAGTATTATTAATGCCAAGGAATTTGAGAATGTTCCTTTGATGAATATTAAATATTGTACTGAGTTATTTTTACAAGAATCTGGGTTAGATTATACTATTTTCCAATTAGCTGGATTTATGCAGGGTTTGATTCCTCAGTATGGTATTCCTATTTTGGATAATCAACCTGTGTGGGTGAGTGGAGAAAATACTCCCATTGCTTATATGAATAGTCAGGATGTGGCAAAATTTGTAATCAAAGCCCTTGAGATTCCGGGCACCGAGAAGCAAACTTACCCTATTATGGGCGATCGCGCCTGGAGCGGAGAAGAAATAATATCATTATGTGAAAGACTATCAGGAAAAGAAGCCAAAGTATCCCGTATTCCTATTGGATTACTCAGATTTTTAAGGGGCTTGACTCGTTGTTTTGGCTGGACATTGAACGCTTCAGACCGTCTCGCTTTTGCCGAAGTAATAGCTGGTGGTAAACCCATGAATGCCCCTATGGACAATGTATATGAGACATTACAGGTTGATAGAGATGATATTACCAAATTAGAAGAATATTTACAAGAATACTTCACTCGTATTATGAAAAAAGTGAAAGAAATTGATTTTGAGCAAAGCAAGAAAAAAAAGAAAAAGAAAAGCAGTTTCTTCAAATAGGGTTGCCACAAAAAGCCATGGGGTAGGGTGGGCCAGGCCCACCAAAGCACTAAGATAAAGGAACAGTACGTAAAAGGCGATCGATAATTACCTTGGGATTTCTTCCCCCCCTAGCAATCAAACGATGAGCCAACACATGGGGGGCTAAAAACTTCACATCATCAGGGGTTCCATATTCCCTACCCTCAATAAAAGCAAGGGCTTGGACTGCCTTTTGCATAGCCGACGTACCCCTAGGACTTACCCCCAAACTAATCTCATCATCATTCCTAGAGGTAGTTACCAAATCAACAATATATCTTTGTAACTCAGGGGCTACCTTAATTTTTTGGCAGGATTTTTGTAAATCGATGACATCCTCCAATGAAAGGCAAGGGGTTAAATCATCCCCTATCCAACCCTTATCCAATTGTTTTTGTAACATCAAAAGCTCCTCTTCGGGGGAAGGATAACCCACACTCAGGGAGATGGTAAAACGATCCATTTGTGCTTCTGGTAGAGGAAATGTCCCTTGATATTCCACGGGGTTTTGGGTGGCGATGACAAAGAAAGGATTAGGCACATTACGAGCCTCACCATCTACAGTAATTTGTTTTTCTTCCATGACCTCTAGTAAAGATGATTGAGTTCGAGGGGTAGCACGGTTAATTTCATCGGCAAGAAAAATATTAGCAAAAGCCGGACCTGGTAAAAATTCAAATTCCCTACTGCTAGGATTCCAAATATTCGTCCCCGTCACATCACTAGGCAATAAATCAGGGGTACATTGGACTCTCTGAAACCTACCATTAATGGACTTGGCGAGGGATTTTGCCAATAAGGTTTTACCAACCCCTGGAACGTCTTCAAGCAGGGCATGACCACCACTGAGGAGGGCTACCATAACTAATTTTATCGGTTCTTCTTTACCCACGATCGCACGGGCTAAATTTTCTTGGAGGGCGGTAATTTTTTCTCTCATGGAGGCACTATGAATGGATTTTATCCCCTAATTATAGCAACGGTTCACCTTCTGCAAAGGATGGTTATAATAAGAAAAAATAGAGTGTATATTATTTTTGAATGACTAAATCTGATCTACAAATAGAGCATCAATCAAATCCACCCACCGACAATGTAAACAGACCTTTTGACAGTAAAGAATTAGCTTTTATTATTGCTGATGCCGCGGACGATCGCAAGGGTACAGACATCAAAATTTTAGATGTATCCGAATTATCATATCTCGCTGATTATTTCGTGATTATCACTGGTTTTTCTGTTCCCCAACTAAGGGCGATTTCCCTATCTATTGAAGGACAAGTAAGCGACAAAATGGCCATCGAACCCGTAAGGATAGAAGGAAAAAGCGAAGGTAATTGGATTTTACATGATTATGGTGATGTGATTGCCCACATTTTATTACCCGAAGCCCGTGAATACTATGGGCTAGAAGCATTTTGGGGCAGAGCCACAACCATCGACAACCACGAATGGATGAATAAATAGTCAGCATCAATGATTTTTGAAAAAATAAAGGCAAGGGGTTCTAAACCCCTTATCAATAAGTAGTGAGCATCACACAACCTAGTTTTTATTTGCCATAACAGTAAATTCCCTGTCACAGTGTAAAACAGGTAACGTAATAATAATTTACAATTGATGATTGATGACTAATTTTTTCCGTTATTAATTATCCATTATCAATTATCCATTACTCATTATCATGTCATTTTGTCCTGTACCGGTTGAACAACAACCCGTTAACGAGTATCAAGAATTAGCTCAATCGTGGTTTTTTCAGTGGGTAACATTACCCAAAACTAAATTTTTTTCTAAATTATCAGGGGTTTGGAGTTTAAGTTTATTACTCACCGCCCCCATTTCTAGTGCTAGTTTTCCCCCCGATGAGCAAACTTTTCCTTTCCTTATTGCTAGCGCTCTAGGTTCGAGTTTATTCGTCGCCTTTGTTTTGATAAGGTTATATCTTGGATGGAAGTATATAGGCGATCGCCTCAAGAAAACAAAAATAGTTTACGAAGAATCAAGCTGGTATGATGGACAAGTATGGGAAAAACCCCTAGAAATTTATAATAGAGACAGATTGATATTCAACTATCAAGTAGAACCAGTTTTAAAAAGATTAGAAAAAAGCGGTTTATTACTCATCGCCCTGATGGTGAGTGGTATCATCCTATTTTGGTTAATGTAAGCAAAAATCGACACACAAAATTAGACAAAATAATAAATGAGTAGATTAAAACGTAGTCCATTTCCCCCCCTAGAAGTACACCTCCTCCGAGAAGGTATCGTCGAATCTGTCCACCAAGTAGAAGTTACCGTTGCTGACGATAAAGGACGCACCCTGTGTGCAGCAGGAGATCCCGAAACCGTTGCTTTCACTCGCTCTGCCCTCAAACCCTTCCAAGCCCTAGCGGTATCTAGTACGGGAGTATTGGAAAGATTTGACCTCAACGATCAAGATTTGGCCATTATGTGTGCTTCCCACAAAGGTACCATAGAACAAGCTAGACAAGTATTTAATATTCTTTGGAAAGCAGATATTGATCCCAATGCCCTCAAATGCCCTATACCAGAGGGAAAAGATAGCCCTCTCCAGCATAATTGTTCGGGAAAACACGCTGGAATGTTAGCCGCCTGTCAGCAACGTAACTGGAGTTTAGAAAACTATTTTCATCGCTCTAACCCCATACAGGGTTTAGTTTTAAAGAAAATTTCTGAATTATTATCCATGCCCCCCGATGAATTGATGGCCGCTAGGGATGATTGCGGTGTACCCACCTATGCCCTACCCTTGTCCCAAATTGCTACCCTTTATGCCAAACTTGCCTGTGGTAGTAATATTGATTTAGAAAGGATTTTACGAGCTATGACCCACAATCCCCAAATGATAGCAGGGGAAGGGGCTTTTGATACGGAATTTATGACTCTTACCGAAGGGGCTTTGGTTAGTAAATCTGGGGCAGAAGGGTTACAGTGTATTGGTAATATTAGCCAAGATATGGGATTAGCCATCAAGGTATTAGATGGGGCGAGACGGGCAAAATATGCCGCCGCTATCCATGTATGTAAACAAATGGGCTGGATTTCCCCTGATGTGGCTGATAGATTAGGAGATAAATTCCTTAAAATTGACGAATATCGCCGTTTGGAAGTGGCTGGAGAATGTACTTTTGTTTAAGTTTTTTTATTTTTTCTTAATTAAATCTGCACAAACCCCCGCCTTCTTAAAATGATTTGTTGATACAAAAATGACAGGGGAGAGAAGTTAAAGCCTAAGTTAAAACCGTCTCCTCAGATGGCACAGACTCCTCCTCTGTTTCAGATTCTTGTTTAGAACCCACAAAAGAGAAATTAAGAGGCTCATGTAAGAGCATATATAAGCAAGGTATCAGGAATAAAGTTAACAAAGTTGCTAAGGATAAACCCCAAAAAACTACTATGCCAAGAGGCTGTAAAAATTCCCCTCCATCCCCTGCTCCTAAAGCCAGAGGATACATCCCCAATACCGTGGTAATGGTCGTCATCATAATAGGGCGTAAACGCTGGGATGCCGCCTGAATCACACAATCATGGCGACTGGGTTGAGAAATATTGGGATTTACTTTTTGCTCTTCGTATAGTTGATTTGCTAATTCCACCATGACAATAGCGTTATTAACCACAATTCCTACCAATAAGATAGCCCCAACAATTACCGTAGCACCCACAGGGGTTTCGGTGAAATATAATCCATAAATCCCCCCAGATAGGGCGAGGGGTAAGGTAAACATAATCACTAAAGGATCAATCAAAGAATTGTACTGTACTGCCATCACCACAAAGACGAGAAAACCAGCTAAACCTCCCAAAATGGGGAGGGAAGATTGTAACTCATCATTACTCTGTCTAGCATAACTAGGTAAAATTCTGATTCCTTGGGGTAAATCAATATTATTAATAATGGCATCAATTTCATCTAGGGCAGGACCTAGGTTTGCCCCTTCTGCCAAGTTGCCTGTAATAATATATACCTGTCTTTGGTTAATTCTTCGGATTTCAGAGGGGGCTTCCCCTGTTTCGATGGTTGCCACTTCCCCAAGGCGGATAAGGCGATTATCGTTGGTAAAAATAGGAATATCCCTTAAGTCATCAGCATTTCTAACTTGGTCTGAATCCAATTGTACATTTATATCTATCAACCGAGTACCCCTTTGTAGTTGGGTGGGTGTCACCCCACTCACGGAGGTGCGTAGGGAGTTGGTAAAGTCTTGGATTGTCAGATTAAAATCGGCTAATCTTGCCAGATTAGGACGAATAACTACTTCTGGTTGACGGGGATCACTATCGGGAGTAAAGTCTGATAGGGTTGCTTCTTGGTCTAAAGTATTGATAATTTGTGATCCTGCTTCTTCTAGGGTGTTTTGATCACTTCCTTGTAAAACAACATCTACATCTGCCCTAACGGGGGAGTTGTTGAGGTTTAGCCCCCTAACGCTACCGGGAAAAGCACGAATCCTTATATCTACTAAATTCATCTGGGCAAATTCCCGATTTATTCTCCCTGCAAATTCCTCTACATTTGTACCAGGTTTGAGGGTAATATCACTAGAACCCCTTAACACGTTTTCTGAGGTATTTGCTCCAAATAGCCCCCCCCCTGCGGTGGTAAAAGCATATTCTGTTTCTGGTTGGGCTTGGATGATTTCATCAACTAAACCCATTACCCTGCGGTTGGTGGCGAGGGTGGTTTCGGTAGGAAAACCAACTCTAACGTTAACTTGTCCTGTGTTGATGGATGGTAAAATTTCTTGGGGTAATTGTTGAGCGAGGTTGAAGCTAACTCCCCCTAAACTTAAAAAGATGATGGTGACGAATATCCAACGGATGTTGACTAAAAAGCCAAGGGTTGATTTATATTGTCGGTTGAGTTTGTCAAAGGTTTTATTAAACCAATAAATGACAAAGAATCTATTAATGTTGCTACTCCATGGCACGGCAAGAAGTCGGGAGGTGAGCATGGGTACAATAGTTAAGGCGACCACAATGGACGCTGCGATCGCAAAGCTGATGGTTAACACTAATTCACTGAAGAGTAAAGAAAGTAAACCACCAATTAAAAGGAAAGGTAACACCGCTACCAAGTTGGTGCTAGTGGAGGCAATGAGGGCAGATTCTACGGTAGAAGCACTGGCGATGGACTTTTCAATAACTTGATTTTTCCAAAAACCAGACTTTTTAATTCTGCGATTGGCAGGAACTTTTGTTACCTCTTCTGTACCCCCCACAAGGGTTTCGAGCATCACAATGGAGTTATCTACCACAATACCCACTCCAAGGGCTAACCCTCCGAGGCTGAAAACGTTAAGGGAAAAACCAGAAAGGCGCATCATAATAATGGCGGCAAGGGTAGCGAGGGGAATAGATACTACGATAATGAAAGTTTGACGCAGAGAGCCTAAAAAAAGTAAAACGGCGATCGCCGCTAGTCCAGCGCCCGTTAACCCTGCCATAATCACATTATCAATGGCATTCTCAATAAAAATCGACTCATCGAGGGTAGGTAAAAACTCAATGCCATCGGGCAAAATGGTACCCCTTTGTAACTCCTCAAGGCGTTGCTTGACACTCTCAATCACCTCAATAGTATTTGCATCAGGTTGCTTTTGCACACTTACTTTTACCGCAGGTACACCATTGAGAGTAACAAAAACCCGTTGGTCTTGGCTACCATCAACCACTTGGGCAAACTCCCGTAAATAAACCCTACGACCATTTTCCCCGCTACTAAAAGAAAGATTATCTAAAACTTCTGCCGAAGAAAACTTACCAGCTACTCTGGTTAAAGGTTCATTATTTTCCCCTAGAAGCCTTCCCCCTGTAATGTCTTGGTTAGCAGAATCAAGCTCATTTAAAACTGTGTTCAAGTTCACCCCAAGAGCCTGAAGACGGCTTAAATCAATCTCGATTGTTACTTCCTCATTGACACCTCCAGAAACATCCACCGAAGCAACCCCCGGCACAATAGTTAATTCTCTAGCGATTTCCTCTTCTGCCAAAATCCTTAAATCCAAAACATCCAGATTCTCCGATGTCATGGCAAATTCATATACAGGTAGTTGAGAAGGATCAAATTTGAATAGCCTAATATTATCCAGATTATCGGGTAATCTTCCCCTAGCACGGTTAAAAGAAGCCGTAGCATCATTAAGGGCTTGATCAATGTTGCCTCCTACCCTAAAAAATAAATCAAGGCTTACGCTATCTTCCCTTGTACGAGAGTAAATTTGTTCTAGTCCTTCCGTAGCTGATAATGCTTCTTCAAGAGGACGAGTAATCTCTTCTATGGCAACCTCTGGGGCGATACCGTTGGTACTTACCCTAACCCCGATGCGAGGATAGGTAATGGAAGGCAATAAGTCCACAGCGATGTTGTTTATGAAAAATAAACCTATTACCATTAGTGCTAATGTCAGCATGATTGTACCTATGTGACGGCGAATGGCAACACCGCTGATACTGAAGCCTTGACTGGGATTATTTGTGTTTGATTTCATTGTTTGAGGGGATAAAGTTTAAAAAACTTAACATTAACTTAACACATTGATTTTAAAAGCTATCAAAACTCTTGACCCTTTAGACTGAAAGGATAAGAAAAAGGTTTATAAATAGGGTGCACTGAATAAGCTGATGGTAGAGATAGATTAGTAACTAAAGGCATTTCCTTACGGAAAACACATTATATTCTGAAAAGTACTCTCCACTAATTGATAAAATAAACAGTCTGATTATCATTTCAATAAATAACCATGGCAAAATACATTTTATTCGGTAGTTATTGTGAAAATGCGCTGGAAAAAAGAACTCCCTATCGTCAGGCACACTTAGACGGTTTGGCAAAACAAAAAGAAGAAGGAATTTTGATCACCTTAGGCCCTACGAAGGATAACACTAAGGTATTTGGGATTTATGAAGCAGAAACTGAAGCTAATGTTAAAAACTTGATTGAATCTGACCCCTATTGGCAGAATGGTATTTGGACAGATTATGAAGTAAAAGAATGGATACAAGCATTTTAAAACATCTCTGGTGTTGGGAGATGAGGGGATGAGGATATAACGAGATTAGGGGATGGGGGTGATAATCTTAGTTCAATTTATTGAACGATAAATTGTTAGCCTTGTAATTCATTGCAAGGGGAGTGATGATATATTTTCTAATCCAAACTTGATTTTATCCATCTCCCATCAATTTTTTTGGGTTTTATATTTAAACGCAATTTAGAATGATCTTAATTTGTGAATCTCTTAAAAATAAATAAAAAATGACTCAGAAAAAAAGAATTGGTATCTTAACCAGTGGTGGAGATTGCCCAGGATTAAATGCTATCATCCGAGCTGTGGTTAAGTATGCTACCCGAAAAGGTTGGGAGGTGTTTGGTATTCCTAGGGGTACGGATGGATTTGTTGATATAGTCAAAGGAGATTTAGAAATTGAAGATCTACGATTAAAAGATCATGGTTATGATGTACCTGGAGTGTTGCAGGGGTTAGACGTTTTGCAATTTATGAGTGGTAGTGTTTTAGGCTCTATTAGTCGCGGTAATGTTAAAAATGAGAATGTGACGGAGTCTATTTTGGCGGGTTATCGTCAGTTGGGTTTAGATGCCCTCATAGCTATTGGGGGAGATGGCAGTTTAGATATTATTTATGATTTGGCGAAAAAGGGTGATTGGAATTTGGTGGTAATTCCTAAAACTATTGATAATGATGTGGCATTTACCGAACGTTCAGTAGGTTTTGATACTGCCCGAAATACTGTCACCCAAGCCCTCTATGATTTAACTTTCACTGCGGCTAGTCATGAGCGCATTATGGTGGTGCAGGTGATGGGGCGTGATGCTGGACATTTAGCACTTCATTCGGGCATTGCGGGGGGGGCTGATTGTATTTTAATCCCTGAATTAACCCCCCAGTTAACGGATAATATTATTGATGGTATGACTCAGTATATCGCTAAGTTAAGGTGCGATCGCCGCAAGTTCGCCCTGATAGTGATTTCTGAAGGAGTAAGGGGATTAGAAGGGGAAAAGGATTCTTATATTGCCGAAACCCTTGCCCACTTATTAAAAGAAGCTAGTCATCGCCTCTGTGCCACAGGAGATGAGCGTTATTGTGGTTTAGACCAAGTGGACACTAGAGCAACGATATTAGGGCATTTACAACGTTGTGGGGTGCCTAGCTCGTTCGATCGCATTTTAGCCACCCTTTTCGGCATCAAAGCCCTACATTTGATTGAGGAAGAAAGATATAATCGCCTTATTATTTGGCAAAATGGCACCGTAGAAAGTAAATCCCTAGAGCAGATTATGCCCTTAATTAAATGGTGTCACCAAGAAAAAACCTGCCCATCTCCTGTGGATCCTGAAGGTTTTATGGTGCGCACTGCCCTATCATTAGGTATATATTTGGGAGATTCTCATTTATCGGCTACTATGAGTTTTGAAGATAATAATTTTTCAGATGCTCCCAAGCCTGTTTCGGAAGGAAGTTGATTTTTCTCCCTAGTATCCTCAAAGCCTTCCACCACTGAACTTATAAACTGATATGGGTAAAAACAACGATCGCAAAAAAAATAAGGGCTGGTATAGATGGCTATCTCCAGGCATCTCTGTAAAACGTTGGTTAGTTATCAGTTTATTAGGTGTGCTATTCACTCTCTTAGGATTGGCTATCTGGGTAAAGCTAACCCCTGTGAATCGTTTGATCGAGTTTTTAATTGATTTACTCAATGGCATCACCAATGTAATTCCCAATTATATCTCTGGGCCACTGGCTTTTTTTATCGGTATTCTTCTTTTATACTGGGGACAAAAGGGTGCTTTTGGTTCTATTACAGATGTCCTACAACCTGAAAATGATCAACAGTTGATTGATGTGTTGTGGAATCGTCGTCAGCGAAATAAGGGTATGAAAATTGTTGCCCTTGGGGGTGGTACAGGTTTATCAACTCTGTTGCGAGGAATCAAAAAGTATAGTGGTAATGTTACCGCAGTAGTAACGGTGGCTGACGATGGAGGCTCATCGGGGATTTTGCGTCGGGAGTTGGGGGTGTTGCCCCCCGGAGATATTCGTAATTGCATTGCCGCTTTAGCTAATGAGGAAACCCTATTAACGGAGTTATTTCAGTATCGTTTTCGGGAGGGGGAGGGGTTAAAAAATCATAGTTTTGGTAATTTATTTTTGACGGCTATGGCGGACATTACCCACGATCTGGAAAAGGGTATTGATGCTAGTGCCAAGGTGTTGGCTATTACGGGGCGGGTGTTACCTGCTACCCTAGATAATGTTACTTTATGGGCAAAATATGCCGATGGTTCCATGGTTCATGGAGAGTCACAAATTCCCGAAAAACGACAAAAAATAGTTGATTTTGGCTGTAAACCTCAGTTTCCGAAAGCTGTACCATCGGTGCTAAAGGCTATTGAACAAGCGGAATATATTATTTTAGGCCCGGGAAGTTTATATACCAGTGTGATTCCTAATCTATTGATACCTGAAATTAGAAGTGCGATCGCCCGTAGTTCTGTGCCTAAGATATATGTATGTAATATCATGACCCAACCCGGAGAAACCGATGGTTATACGGTGGCAGATCATATTCGTGCCATTGATACTATATGTGGAGTAGAATTATTTGATGCAGTATTAGTCCAAGGGCGATCGCCATCTGCCGATGCCTTGAGAGTATATGCCAATGAATATTCCCATCCCGTATATTTGGACAGGGAGGAGGTAAAAAAATTGGGCAGAAGAATCGTACAGGTTAACGTGATGAGTGAAAATCCAGATAACTTTAGCATTCGTCATGACCCTATTTTACTAAGTAAAGCCCTGATTCGATGGTATAGTCGCAGACCAAAATATAAATTGTGGGATAATGATTAATTAAAACAAAAAACTATTCCCTATTCCCTGCCCTAACTACTCCGCTTTTTCACCTAAATACCATGAAGTTGAGGTAACTTTAAACCATTACGTCCCTTTTTCTCCAACAATTGCCCATAAAATGTTTTTGTGTCTTCTGGGTCAATTTTTTGTAAGGCCATCAAAAGAGCATGACTATCATCAGTAAAAGCCAGAATATCTAAATCATAGTATGTGGGTTCAAACTCCGCTAACTTGCGAATGCCTTCTCCCAGCAAAATAGCAGCCCCGCGCCAATTACCATTACTAAGGTGATAACAACCCACCGCAATTTGTAGAATACCTTGATAAAACTTTTTTTCCGTCTCAGGGGCTTCCATCCAAATTTCTTCTAGGGTGTCATGACAGGCATAAAATTCTCCTGTATTTAATTGATTAATTCCTTTTTGTAATTGTTCCGCTATGGTCATTTATCATCACCTAAAAAAACAGGGGTTGAAAACTTTTCAACCCTTTGAAATTAAACTTTTAATTGTTAGAAAAAAATAGGCAAAAAAACATTTTAAATCTAATTGCCTATCCCATTATTAAGCTTCCGCTTCTTGACGAGCTACCGCAGCTTGTTCGGGGTGAATGCCTAAACGGGTGAGGTTTAAACGTCCACGGTTATCAAAACCACGGATTTTAACCACAATTTCATCACCTATGTTCACCTCATCTTCCACTTTACCGACTCTGTGTTCGGCTAGTTGGGAAATATGAATCATTCCTTCTTTACCAGGTAAAACTTCCACAAAGGCGCCGATGTCAATGAGACGAGTTACTTTACCCAAATATACATCCCCTTCATTGAGTTTGCGAGTCATGGTTTGGATGATACGCTTGGCTTGACTAGCTCTTTCGGCTTGTACCGCACAAATGGTGACAGTACCATCATCGCTTATGTCAATTTTTGAGCCAGTTTGCTCGGTAATACTCTTGATGGTTTTACCCCCAGGCCCAATGACTAAACCAATCATTTCAGGATCAATTTTCATGGTCATCAAACGAGGGGCAAAGGGAGATAATTCCTTGCGAGGTTCGCCGATGGGTTTGAGCATTTCTTGGAGGATATGTAAACGGGCGGTTTTTGCCTGTCTGATGGCGTTAGCGATGGTTTCTAATTCTAAACCAGTGATTTTCATGTCCATCTGGAGGGCGGTGATACCTTCATCGGTACCTGCCACTTTAAAGTCCATATCGCCGAGGAAGTCTTCTATGCCTTGAATGTCGGTAAGGATGCGAACTTCATCCCCTTCTTTTATCAAGCCCATGGCGGCTCCGCTCACGGGTTTGGTGATAGGTACTCCGGCATCCATTAAGGCGAGGGTAGAGCCACACACAGACCCCATGGAGGTTGATCCATTGGAGGATAAGACCTCAGATACAACTCGAATCACATAGGGAAATTCTGCTTTGGGGGGTAGTACGGGAACGATCGCCCTTTCGGCTAAGGCACCATGTCCGATTTCCCGACGACCGGGCGATCGCAATGGTTTGGTTTCACCCACGGAATAGGGGGGGAAGTTGTAGTGGTGAAGATAGCGTTTTTCCACATCAGGATGAAGATCATCGGCTAAATCTTGGGCATCCCCTGGAGTACCGAGGGTAGCAATGGACAAGACTTGAGTTAAACCCCTTTGGAAAAGACCACTACCATGAACCCTAGGGGGCAATAAACGTACCCGAGAGGAAATGGGGCGCACTTCATCAAGTTTACGTCCATCAACCCTAACGCCATCCTCAATAATTTGCAGACGCATTAATTTTTTGGTCAACTGCTTAAAGAGGTTGCCTAATAGTTTAGGATTTTCGGTAATGGCCACCTTGATGGGATCTTCCTCTGGTAAAGGGGCGATCGCACTTTCTACCACATTAGCTTTAACCACATCGAGGGCTTCATCTCTGGCTTTTTTGTCAAAGTCAAAATTAGAAAGAACCTTCTTAATTTCGTTAGTACATTTGTCAGCGATGAGCTTTTCCAGATCCACATTAGAATCCGCATCTGGTTTAGATTCCACCACCAATTCGATGCCCAACTCTTGGATTAAATCCTTTTGAGCCTGAATAAGTTCTAAAATTGCTTCATAACCAAAGTCGATGGCTTCGATAATGTCCTGTTCAGGAAGCTGATTTGCCCCTGCTTCTACCATGACAACCCCATCAGGAGTACCTGCCACCACAAGATCTAAGTCGCCATTTTCAATTTCCTCGAAGGTGGGATTAATGATAAATTCATCTTTTACTAAACCAACCCTTACCGCCGCCATGGGGCCTGCAAAAGGAATTTGAGCCACCAAAGTAGCAATGGATGCCCCCGTTACTGCTAAAACGTCAGGAGGAACATTCTCATCCATGGATAGGGTAGCCGCCACAATTTGTAAATCATCCCTTAACCAAGAAGGAAAGAGAGGACGCATGGGGCGATCAATTAAACGACTGGTAAGAGTCGCTTTTTCGGGTGGTCTTCCTTCACGGCGTAAAAAACCTCCTGGGATACGTCCCGCTGCATATAATCTCTCCTCATAGTCAACGGTTAAAGGTAAAAAATCTATGCCTTCTCTGCCCTGAGAACGAGTGGCTGTAACGAAAACGGATGTTTCCCCTGCTTCGATTAATACTGATCCTCCTGCTTGAGGTGCTAACAACCCTACTTTTATTTTTATATCTCTTCCTTCAAAAAAAGATATTGACTTATCATATTCTTCCATTCAAGTTTTTCCTTATTCTTCATTTCTCTATCACCTAATGATCGTAGCACGGCGAACGTTAATTCATGGGGATAATTCTTGAATTAAGGTATAACATGGAACAGGGAATGGGGAATAGGCAATGGGCAATGGTGATGGGCTTTAACTTTCATCGCCAAAGTTAATTAAACCAGAGGTTTCGCTGTCGGGTTGATAGAGGTTGACATAGTTCCAATAGTTGCCAAAAACCGTTTCTACATAACCTTTGGTTTCGGGAAAGGGGATATTTTCCACAAATTGATCAAAATCACTGAGATCAAATCTTTCCATCCAACTATCTACATTACTAGGTCCTGCGTTGTAACTGGCGATCGCCAAGAGAGAGTTATTGTCATATTTGCGGTGAGTATAATCTAAATACCACGTTCCCAAATTAATATTATCATTGGGGTCAGTCAAAGAATATTCCTCCAACTCAATTTGAGGGGCTATCCATTCCCCCGTGTCGGGCATCACCTGCATTAATCCTGTGGCACCCACCGCCGACTGAATCAGGGGCTGAAACCTTGACTCTTGACGCATAAGAGCCGTCACCAGGAAAGAATTAAGATTTCTTTGGGATGACCATTCCACAATCAAATCTTTGTAGGGCATGGGAAAAAGAGCATACCAATATTCAGGACTACGGCGTAGAATTTGCCATTGGCGCAAGTCATCAGGATTTTCTCTGGTGCTTAAACTCCAAATGAGACTGATACTTTGTAAATATTCCCCATCCAATTGTTTTAACAATCCTTGGGTGAATTGTTCCGTAACCGTTACATTATCTGGATTTGATAATTCAGCTTCAAAAAGGGCGATCGCATCTTCATCTTCCCCTAGCAAATATAACTCCTTAAACATCGTTGAACCTCCAGGGGGTATGGAGCGAACAGCGGAGGCTTCCACCTCAAAGGTTAAATCTCGCACCGTGGTAAAATCTCCCACCCCACGACCTAAATTAGCAGCCGAACGCCAAGCATAGTAAGAATGGGGATGTTCTTCTAAAACAAATTCAAAGGCCTTTTGGGCTTCTTCCGTCTGCCCCAAACTTTGCGCCCATTTACCCACCCAAAAAGAAGCACGGGGAGTAATACTAGCTTCGGGGTTATTAATACCAATTTCTTGCGCCCACTGCCAAGCGGAAACTAAATCATTATTTTGCACGAAATCTTGGGCAATTTGCCAACGAAAATCGGCCGCTTCATCGGATTGGGGATAACGACTTATAACTTGATTTCGCACTACACTTGCCTCATCCCCTTTATTTTCACTACTCAGGAGAGCAAATTTCTGGTTTAGGGCTTCGGGGGCTTCATCAGGAAAATTTTGAGCCACTTGATCTAAATAACCGATGGCTTGATCACTGGAAACAAGGGTGGCTAAGCGACGCAAACCTAGAGCGGTTTGAGTTTCGTTGGGGTATTCTTCAATCAGTTTTTGATAAGCAGGGATAGCAAGGGTTTCGGCTTCTCCTACCTGATAACCCCTAGCGATACGATAAAGATTTTCGGCACTAGAGGGGGCATTTTCGTAGGCTTCGGCACTTTTTCTAAATTGTCCCCTTGCCCAATAACCATCACCAATTATCTGCCATTGGGCTGGTTCTAATTCTTGTTGATAGTCACTGGTTAGTTTGTCTCGAAAGCTATCACTACGGGGACTTAAATCGTATTGAGCGATGGTTAATAATAGTTCTTTTTGGTTGGGATTTTGGGCTAATAGTTCGTAAATAATTTCCTTTGTGCGTGGATGTTGGGGAAACTGGGCGATCGCCCTTTGCCAATATTCTGGCTCTTCTTGCCCCAGACGAAAATAACCCTCCACACTTACCGGGGAGTCGGGATAATCATTAATTAATTTTTCCCAATGCTGTTTCGCTCTTAAATTATCATTAGTTAACTCCAATGCCCTGCCCTGACGTAGAACAATGTAAGGAGCAACAATGGGATATTGATTCTCTAAATTCCTGAGATAATTCCACGCCTGTCCCCCATCAAAATCCGTCCGAATTAAATCATTAGCCAGTAAATATCTTGCCCTCGCCCTATCTAAACTCGCCTCACTGCCATTGGCAATTTCCTCTAATCTTGCTTTTCTGTCTTCTGGACTAACATCCGCCAATTCCAATACCTCAGAAGGCGCATCAAGGCGATATTCTGGTCTCTCTTCTAGGCGAGGGGCTATGACATTATCCCACAAATTTCCCAACTGGGGCGTTAATACCGTGGCACCAATGATACCCACGATAAACAGTAGGATGGTGGATAGAGGCAGAATTAGTTTTTTACTTTTCTTCATAAATAGCTATAGACTAGATGTTATGGCAATGGGGCATGAGAAGAACCCAGAATTATTCATTCTCAATGAGCAACTGTTTAAAGTTGGTGTCCCGTTAATTTTACAAAAATATCTTCTAGGTTGGAGGGACGAATCATAATTCCTGTTTTGTCTTCAATATTATTAACATATTCGTTGGCTTCTTGAGTGGTGGGGAAAAATTGGTAATCAATGCGATCGCCCTTCTGAGTTACCATGATACCCTGTCCATATTTTTGTTTAAATTCGTCCACCGTACCCAATTCGATCAACTGCCCAGCGTCAATGATACCAACCCTTTCACACAAAAATTCTACTTCCTCCATATAGTGGGTGGTGAGTAAAATAGTCATACCCTGACGGTTCAAATCTTTGATAATTTCCCATAAACGACGACGGGTTTGCGGATCTAATCCTACCGTAGGTTCGTCTAAAAATAAGACTTGGGGATTGTGTAATAACGCTCTAGCAATTTGTAATCTTCTTTTCATGCCCCCAGAAAGGGTTTTAACCAAGTCTAAACGGCGATCGCCCAACTCCACATAATCTAACCAACGGTCAATCAATTCCTGTCTTTCGGGGTTGGGGATATGATGCATTCTGCCATGAAATTCGAGATTTTCCCACACCGTCAACTCCCCATCAACGCTAGTTTGTTGCAAAACCACCCCAATATTACGCTTTACCCTTTCAGGAGACTTTGCCACATCATATCCTGCCACCTCAATGGTACCCCGACTAGGCCGGGCAAGGGTAATTAACATTTTGATAGTCGTTGATTTTCCCGCACCATTAGGCCCTAATAAACCAAAGATTTCTCCCGATTTAATTTCAAAGGACAAATCATTAACTACAGGTACTTTATTATATATTTTAGTTACTTTATTAAGTCTTACAGCCACAATTTACTTATTAAAATGATGATTAATTTAGCTAAATTACTATTTTAATGGTACTGAGAATTGTTCCTAAATTGTAAAGAATAATTACAAACCCCTTAAAATTGACAAATTGTCTTTTGACAGCAAAGGTTGCACTCGGAAAAAATAAGAAAAGAAACAAAAAATCTCTTAAGACACAATGAAGAAAATTATTAGCCTAATCTTATTATTAACAACCTTCCTTAGCTTTTCCTTCACCAGCCCAGCCCTTGCTGGAGATGTTGGCAACGGTGCTGCCATTTTTAGTGCTAACTGTGCCGCTTGTCACATGGGTGGCAGAAATGTAGTAAATGCAGCCAAAACCTTACAAAAAGAAGACCTAGAAAAATATGATATGTATTCCCTCGAAAAAATTATATATCAAGTAAATAAAGGAAAAGCAGCTATGCCGGCATTCCTAGGACGTTTAGATGAGCAACAAATCGAAGATGTAGCCAGTTACGTTTTAGCCCAAGCCGAAAAAGGCTGGAAATAAAAGGACTTAAATTTTAAGGAGAATTTCTTGTCCGTTGGGTGGAGGTAACAAAACCCAACAAAAAACCTCAGCATAACTAGGGTGCTCTGAAATTTTTTTTAGTTAGGCTCGGGAATATTTTACAATTTTTGTGGTCAATTATTTATCGTATTCGTATCTGTTATATTTGCCAAAGGTTTCGAGTTTTCAGTAACGCCGCCACAATCTTATTTCATTGTTTAACAAGGGATTTAACCCCCTTTTCTCTAAATCGAAACAGTCAGAAAATATAAAGATTACCAATTATCAACACAAGGAAAAAATCGCATATACTAAGTACATGGCAAGTAACGAAAATAACCCCACCATGTATCAAGAAGAATCTCTAATAGAGAGAAAACCGAAAGCCCCTCCAGAAAGACGAGCATATGCTTTTTTAGTGGATTTTATCTTGGTATGGTTAATTTCTTCCCTTGTCACCGATGTTTTTGCCAAATTTCTTGTTTTTATACTCCTATGGTTGGTTTTAAGGGTGATTGTGGTGGACAAAAATCAAGGTCAAAGTTTAGGAAAGTGGGCTTTTGACTTGAAAATAATAGATGTAAAATTGAGTCGTCGTCCATCTCTTCTTAACCTCACCAAAAGAGAACTAATTCTCAGTATAGTTTCATTTTTGGCAATGATAGGGCTGAAAATAAACTTTCAAAACTTTATTTCCTTATTATTATTTCTCACCCCTATAATTATTGATGGTTTTACAGCCCTTACCGACGAAGACTATAATCAAGCACTACACGATCGCATTTCTAACACTATCATAGTGCAAACAAAAAGAGGATACTCCCTCGATTTACGCATCAAAAAATGGACAAAAGAAGCCCAACGGGCATGGGAGAAAAATAGAAAAAAAGTCAGATAAAATGATACGATCATAAATTGACATCGTACCATTATCACTTGCATGGGAAAAGTAGAGATTATCGGTTTAGGCAAATCAGGCATCGGCGCTGCAAAGTTACTCAGAAAAGGAGGCAAAGAAGTAACCATATATGATGCCCGTGAATCTGATAGTTTTCGTCAAATTAAGCATAACTTAGCCGAAGAAAACATTACCGTTGCGTTAGGGCAAAATCTCCCTCTAAATCCCCATAAACTCCCCGAATTGATTGTAGTTAGCCCCGGAGTGCCTTGGGATATTCCTATTTTGCAAGAAGCAAGGGCAAAAGGAATTCCTACCATTGGTGAGATGGAATTGGCATGGCGTTATCTCAACTCATCTCCTTGGATTGGCATTACTGGCACTAATGGTAAAACTACTACTACAGCTTTAATAGAAGCGATGTTGAAGGCCGGTAAGATTAACGTTTGCGCCTGTGGTAATATCGGTTATGCTGCTTCTGAATTAGCCCTAGAATCCTTAGATAATCCCCCCCAATGGGTAGTGGCAGAAATTAGTAGTTATCAAATTGAATCCAGTGTGGAGTTAGCCCCTAAAATAGGAATATGGACTACTTTTACCCCTGATCATTTAGAGCGTCATAAAACCCTGAATAACTATTCTTCCATTAAAGCTCAACTTTTGGAACGTTCCCAGAGCAAAATTTTTAATGGTGATGATGCTTATATACGTAATTTAGGATTGGAAAGGGATTGGAAAAATGCTTATTGGACGAGTGTAAGGGGAAAAGATTTTTTACTAGGGGATGAGAGTCGGGGAGTTTTTCTTCAAGATAGCTGGATTGTGGCTTTCGGAGAATTAATTGCCCCCATTTCACTGTTTCAAATGGTGGGAAGTCATAATCAACAAAATTTGTTATTGGCGGTGGCTGCCGCTAAATTAGCAGGGGTGAGCAAAAGTGCGATCGCCCATACCATCACTTCTTTTTCTGGGGTAGTCCATCGCCTAGAGTTAATCAAAACCATTGATGGAGTTGATTACATTAATGATAGTAAGGCCACTAATTATGATGCAGCCCAAGTGGGTTTAGAGTCTGTAGCATCCCCCGTTATCCTCATCGCTGGAGGAAAAGCCAAGGAAGGGGATGACAAGGCTTGGATTAATGTCATTAAGCAAAAGTGTAAAGCGGTATTACTCATTGGGGAAGCCTCGGATTTGTTTGCCTCTCGTTTAGAAGCAGAAGGGTATAACTATTTTTACAAAGTGGGTGATATGGGTAACGCCATTGTTAAAGCCCAAGAGTTAGCGAAAGCAACCTGTGCCAAGGTGGTGTTACTTTCCCCGGCCTGTGCTAGTTTCGATCAATATAACAGTTTTGAAGAACGAGGGGAAGACTTCCGCCATTTAGTTAATTCTCAGTAGTTACTGTGTCTTTTTTGATGCCATTGCCATGCGTGGTGGATGATGGTTTCAATGTCGGGGTATTGGGGTTGCCAATGAAGGATTTTATGGGCTTTAGCACTACTTCCTACCAGTATAGGTGGATCTCCCACTCGGCGATCGCCTTTTACCACTTTAAAATCTCGTTGGGTAACTTTTTTAGTAGCCTCAATAACTTCTTTGACGGAAAAACCACTACCATTCCCCAGGTTAAAGATGTCACTTTTGCCACCCTGTAATAAATAATCTAACCCTAAAAGGTGGGCTTGGGCTAAGTCGGTAACATGGATATAATCCCGAATACAAGTACCATCGAGGGTGTCATAATCTTCCCCAAAAATGGTGATACTGTCTCTTTTGCCTAGGGCTGTGTATAAGACTAGGGGAATAAGATGGGTTTCTGGATGATGGTCTTCTCCTATCATACCATCAGGGTCTGCCCCTGCAGCGTTGAAATAACGAAAGGCTACATATTCCCAATCATAAGCCCGTTGAAAGTCTGCCAACATTTTCTCGATGACTAATTTGGTATAACCATAGGTATTGATAGGATTTTGAGGATGGGTTTCAGGAATAGGAATAGTTTCGGGCATTCCATAACTGGCACAGGTAGAAGAAAATACCATCTTTCTTACTCCCGCTGATTCCATGGCTTCTAGGAGGTTGAGGGTAGAAACTACGTTATTTTGATAATATTTGGCGGGGTTTTTCATGGATTCTTCCACATAGGCATAGGCTGCGAAATGGATTACCCCTTCGATGGCATACTCTTGGAATAGTTTATCTAGTAAGGGGCGATCGCCCAAATCCCCTATAATAAGATTAACGTCGAGTTTTTCTGCTATATCTTGATGACCATAGACCAGATTATCTAAAACAATTAACTCATAACCTTGATCCTTCAATAACTTTACCGTATGAGAACCAATATAACCAGCCCCCCCCGTCACCAAAATTGTCATAGAATTTTTACCTTTTGTTAAACAACTTTTTTATTTTACCTTCAGAGTCAATTAATTTTCACACTTTTTTAGTTTATAGTAAATAAATTATTTAATTGACAGTTTTATTCGTAGAGTCTCGTTTACTTTTCATACATATATAATTAATCATTTATAACCTACAATTCTTTAATTTTTCTATTACAAAATGGCAAAAGTAAAACTAGATAATATCAGCCGTAAAATTAATCAAACTACCATAGTCGAAAATATCAGTTTTGACATTCCCGATGGTGAATTATGGGTATTAGTAGGGCCTTCTGGTTGTGGAAAATCCACCATACTACGGTGTATTTCTGGTTTAGAGGCTATTAGTGACGGAAATTTATATTTTGATGATGTTTTAGTAAATCAGATACCAGCAAGGGAAAGAGACGTAGCTATGGTATTCCAAAATTATGCCCTATATCCCCATCTTACGGTGGCTCAAAATTTGGGTTTTGGTTTAAAAATGCGTAAAGTTAGCCCTTCCATAATCGAGGAAAAAGTTAATTTTGTTTCTCAAATTCTCAATATCAATCACCTTCTGCAACGTAAACCGAAACAGCTATCAGGGGGGCAACAACAAAGGGTGGCATTGGGTAGGGCAATTATTCGGCAACCCCAAGTATTTCTTCTCGATGAACCTTTATCCAACCTTGATGCTAAACTGAGGGAACAAACTCGCACTGAGTTAAAAAAACTCCATCACCAAGTTGGTATCACTACCATCTATGTTACCCATGATCAAGTTGAAGCTATGACTCTGGGCGATCGCATTGTAGTATTAGATCAAGGAATAATACAACAAATAGGCACCCCGAAGGAAATTTACAATAATCCAGCTAATCGCATGGTAGCAACTTTTCTCGGCAGTCCCCCCATGAATATTATTCCCTTTACCTATACCGAAGAAAAATTATTAATAGGTGAAACACAATTTTTAAGTATATCTCCTCACATCTTACAAAGGTTTCCTTTGAACTCAAAAAAAAGTTGGGATTTGGGTATTCGTCCCGAATTTATAACAATTAATACCTCAGAAAATTTAATTAATAATCTTAAAATTAGAATCGATATTATTGAGCCTTTAGGCAAAGAAATGTTAGTGAGAGGAACGATTTTAAATAGTAATATTACCCTAAGTTTTCAACTACCTATTAATTATAATATTGATGTTAATGATGTTAGTTTAGTTCAATTAGATGAAAATAACATGTTCTTTTTTGATGCTATTACAGGGGAAGCAATAAGCAATGAATAATTATGAAGTTTTACAATCTCAGTCTTCCATAATTTTGTACTTTTCACCGTTAATTGTACATTAATATTAATTGTCAGTTATTGAACTAAAATCTTATGTTGGCCAAAAGAATATTACCCTGTTTGGATGTAAACGCAGGAAGAGTGGTAAAAGGAGTTAACTTTGTGGACTTGAAAGACGCAGGAGATCCTGTGGAGTTGGCAAAAGTATATAATGACGCAGGGGCAGACGAGTTAGTTTTTTTGGATATTACTGCTACGCATGAAGGCAGAGACACCATCATCGATGTAGTTTACCGCACCGCCGAGCAAGTTTTTATCCCTTTAACTGTGGGGGGAGGAATCAAAACCCTTGATAATGTTAAAGATTTATTACGGGCAGGGGCAGACAAAATTAGTATCAACTCTACAGCAGTAAAAGATCCTGATTTTATTAATCGTGCCAGCGATCGCTTCGGTTGTCAATGTATTGTGGTGGCCATTGATGCAAGGAAAAGGGAAAATCCTGATAACCCTGGTTGGGATGTCTATGTGCGTGGGGGTAGGGAAAACACAGGTATCGATGCTCTTTGGTGGGCAAAGGAAGTGGCTTCGAGGGGGGCAGGAGAGTTACTTGTTACCAGTATGGATGCTGATGGCACCCAGGCTGGGTATGATTTAGAGTTGACAAGGGCGATCGCCCATAGCGTAGAAATCCCCGTTATCGCTTCAGGAGGGGCAGGAAATTGCCACCATATTTATGAAGCATTTAGTGAGGGTAAAGCAGAAGCAGCCCTTCTTGCATCCTTATTACACTACGGACAATTAACTGTAGGGGAAATAAAAGACTATCTCCATGGTCAAAAAATTCCCGTCCGCAACCTCCATTAAAGATAAAATCTTGGTAGATGTGAGTGATATAATAAAATTCAGTAGTGAAAATATTTGCTATTTATTTTTTTTGCATACTCATTAAATCACAGTAGAATCTATGGTCAGTTTGGAACAAGTCAAACAAATGATTCAGTCTCAATTACCTGATGCAGAGGTTGTCGTAAGGGATTTGACAGGAGGAGGAGACCATTTAGAAGCGATCGTTGTTTCTAAAGAATTTGAAGGAAAAACTAGAGTTAAGCAACATCAGCTAGTTTATGGTGCCTTAAATTCTCAATTACAATCCGAAGCAATCCACGCCCTCGCCCTCAAAACTTTTACCCCCGAAACATGGGCAATAGCTAGTAAATAAGTATTACTTGTTCTAACTTTTTTAGTTTGAGAAAATAGCACTACCTTTTGAATCAATTACTTCGACCAATTATTTAATAACATAACTATGACACCTGAACTAAAACAACGTATTGACGAAATTATCCAAAATTCCCCCGTTGTCGTTTTCATGAAGGGTAATAAATTAATGCCTCAATGTGGTTTTTCTAACAATGTGGTACAGATTTTAAATACTTTAGGTGTACCTTTTGAAACTTTTGACGTTTTAGCTGACTATGATATTCGTCAGGGCATCAAAGAATATTCAAACTGGCCTACCATTCCTCAAGTATATGTTAATGGTGAACTTGTGGGAGGAAGCGATATTTTAATTGAACTTTATCAAAGTGGTGAGTTACAACAAATGATTGAAGTGGCTTTAGCTTCTTAGAATCTTTTTTTTCTATTCCCAAACCCCTCTCCCCATGGACGAGGGGCTTTTTCTTGGCGGGCAGTACATCGCCCTACCTTTTCTATGATAATTTAACCTACAAAATTAACTGGCTTTAGCGAGATAGACTACTGCCCCAAGACTAGATGCCATTTCATCAGGAGAGATTCTGCCATCATGGTTAATGTCCATGGCATCAAATACAGCGTCTGCCCCTGCCCATTCTTCTCTACTGATAAAACCATCTCCATCTAAGTCATAAACATGGAATATATCTTCGATCGCATGGTTTAATGTATCATTACCCTCAATCCTAGCTAAACGAGCAGTAAGTAAATTTTCAAGGGTTTCGAGAGCCTTGGTAAATCCTTTAATACCCTCATCTAACTTATCATTTGCCATGATGTCCTTATCATGCATCTCATCGAAAGTGGCTTTATCAACGGTAATTTTTTCTATCTCAAGGGAAGAAGCAACCTCTGGGCATAGTTTACGGGGTAATTCCCCTTCAGTATTTTTGAGATTTTGTAACAGTTGAGGGGAGATAGTCAGTAAATCACATCCTGCCAATTCAGTAATTTCCCCAATGTTACGGAAACTAGCACCCATCACCTCGGTTTTATAACCAAATTTTTTATAGTAGTTATATATTTCTGTAACTGATTGTACCCCGGGGTCATCGGTTTTTGTGTATTCTTTACCCGTATTTTTTTTGTACCAATCCAGAATTCTACCCACAAAAGGAGAAATCAGAGTTACTCCAGCTTCAGCGCAGGCAACGGCTTGATGGAAGCCGAATAAGAGAGTTAAGTTACAGTGAATGCCTTCTTTTTCTAGTATTTCAGCGGCTTTAATGCCTTCCCAAGTGGCGGCAATTTTAATTAAAACTCGCTCTTTATCAATACCTGCCTTTTCATAAAGGGAAATGAGGTAACGGGCTTTGGCAATAGTCCCCTCGGTGTCGTAGGAGAGACGGGCATCTACTTCCGTGGAGACTCTACCCGGTACAATTTCTAATATTTTTGTGCCAAAAGATACCGCTAACCAGTCGATAGCTAGTTTTATAACTTTTTCCACGGGGGCTTTTTCCCCTAATTCTTCTCTGGCTTTTACTAAGGTGTCATCCACAATGGTTTGATATTCTGCCATTTGGGCAGCGGTGGTGATTAGGGAGGGGTTGGTGGTGGTATCTCTGGGAGTAAATTTTTCGATCGCCCCTATATCACCTGTATCGGCTACTACGATGGTATATTGGCGTAATTGTTCTAATAAATTAGTCATTTTTTCCTCCTATGGGATTTTTTTTGACCAAACATTGCTACTCGTAAAATTATGTGAGTATATATTTCGGGTTTGTCTTTTTGATCTTAGCAACAAAAACAAAAGCAGGAACAATTGAGAATTGATCATGGATAATTAAATGTAGGTCAATGAGAAGGTAGAGAAATAAAAAGATTAAAATACAATTGAGTAGAAAAATTTTACTTTGGAGGTAGAATAATGACTCCAACTGAATTAAAGCAAAATATTTGGCAACGTTTAGAAACCATGGAGGCGGAAAAATTAACCGCTGTTATGGATTTTTTGGATAGTTTAGATGCGTCTCTATCTTTTCAAAATCAGCAGAAAAACAGTAAATCTCATTATGAAACCAGACAAGCATTTACAAAAAGTTTAAGAGGTATGGCAAGTAAATCTTCGTTTTCTAGTGATAAATTTGCCGAAAAAAAACAGGAAGAAATTGACTGGGAAGAGCGTCATCGATGAAGATTATTTTAGATGCTTGTGCGGTGATTGCTTTGGTTAAAGACGAAGTGGGCGGAGAAATTGTTGAGGAATATTTATTAAATTCTAGTCATCAATGTTTGATTCATAATGTCAATCTTTGTGAAGTGTATTACGGATTTTTGCGTAGTGATGGAGCAAAATTTAGCGATAACATAATTGATATGCTACTGGTCTCTAATGTTATGTTTTGTGATGATATTAGTATAAATTTTTGGCAACAGGCAGCAACTTATAAAGCAACTATAAAAAGAATTTCTCTGGCTGATTGTTTTGCTTTAACCCTTGCTAATCAAGAAAATGGTCTCTTAGTTACTTCGGACAGAAAAGAGTTTGAACCTGTTGTACCTCTTAATATATGTGATATTCAGTTTATTCGCTAAAAATTAAGTTTTGTAAAAAACGATAAACTATCCAGCCCACTAGAGGCTTTATGGTGGAATTAGTGATAGAAGAGAATAATAAATAATGCCTAGGAATATACAGGAAAGAGAAACCCTAAAACTAGAGGGCATGGGCTGTGCGGCTTGTGCGGGAAAAATTGAAAGTTCTATTAATAAGGTGGTGGGGGTAGAGGAATGTATGGTGAATTTTGCTATTGCCGAGGCGACGGTAAAATATGACCACGAAAAAACGAACCTTGATAGCATTATCAAAGCGGTACAAAATGCTGGTTATCAGGCTTTTGCCTTGCCCCCTGATGGTATTAATCCAGAGCAAGAGGCGATCGCCCATAAGCGCCATGAAAAGATATTATTAAATAGGTTAATTATTGGTGCAGTTATCAGTATTTTTCTGATGATTTCATCACTACCCATGATGACGGGGTTAGAAATGCCATTTATCCCCATGTGGTTTCAAAGCCCTTTATTACAGTTAGTTTTAGCCACTCCCGTTTTATTCCTTTGTGGACAGTCCTTTTGGCAAGGTGCGATCGCATCTATCCGCCATGGTAGCGCCACGATGGATACCCTCGTATCCCTCGGCACGGGCGCCGCTTATTTTTATTCCCTATTCGTCACCTTCTTCCCAGAGGTAATAGAAAGAGAAGGCATCCATCCCATGGTGTATTACGAAACCGCCGCCGTCATCATCACCCTATTATTACTAGGAAAACTACTCGAACATCGAGCCAAAAGACAAACCTCCGAAGCCATCACCCAACTATTACAACTGGGGGCAAAAACCGCTCGGGTAATCAAAGACGGAAAAGAGCAAGATATTCCCATCGAAACAGTACAACTAGACGACATTATCTTAGTACGCCCCGGGGAAAAAATACCCGTAGATGGCATCATCACCGAAGGAGAATCATCCATTGATGAAAGTATGGTGACAGGGGAATCAGAAGCCGTGCGCCGTAGTCAAGGAGAAGAAGTAATCGGTGCCACCATCAACAAAACAGGTAGTTTCAAATTTAAAGCCACTCGGGTAGGCAAAGACACCGTCTTGGCACAAATTGTGGAATTAGTAAAACAAGCCCAAGGCAGTAAAGCCCCCATCCAAAAATTAGCGGATAAAATTACCTCTTGGTTTGTCCCTGTAGTGATTATAATTGCCATAATTACCTTCCTTGCTTGGTGGATAATGGCAGGTAACTTCACCTTTGCCCTCATCGCCTCCGTTACCGTATTAATTATCGCTTGTCCTTGCGCCCTTGGTTTAGCCACTCCCACATCTATTATGGTGGGTACAGGGTTAGGGGCAAAACATGGCATTTTAATCAAAGATGCAGGGAGTTTGGAGTTAGCCCACCGTGTCAAAACCATCGTCCTCGACAAAACAGGCACTTTAACCGAAGGAAAGCCTGTCGTCACCAACTTTATTACCCTCAAGGGCAGTGCTTTTGAACAAAGTATTTTAAAACAAGTAGCAACCCTCGAAAAAAATTCAGAGCATCCCCTCGCCCAAGCCATTGTGGAATATGCCCAAAAACAAGAAATCAGTCTTGATGACAGAATTACTAATTTTGAAGCGGTTTCGGGTTGTGGGGTGCAGGGTTTTGTTGATGGTCATTTTATCCAAGTGGGTACTCAAAAATGGTTTGAGGAGTTGGGTATTGATACGGTTAAGTTAGAAAATATCGTCCCTGAGGAGGTATTTACTAAGACTAACGCATGGATAGCCATTGACCAAGAAATTGAAGGCTTAATGGCGCTCTCCGATGCCCTCAAGGAAAATTCTTGGGAGGCGGTGCAACAACTACAAAAACAAGGTTTAGAAGTAATTATGTTGACGGGAGATAATCAAAGGACTGCGGAAAAGATTGCCTCAGAGGTGGGTATTCGTCGCTTTTTTGCCCAAGTACGCCCCGAGGACAAAACAAACAAAATTAAGGAAATACAGCAACAAACAGGCAATCTAGTGGCGATGGTGGGGGATGGCATCAATGATGCCCCTGCCCTAGCTCAGGCAGATGTGGGTTTTGCCATTGGTACAGGAACAGACGTTGCGATCGCATCTAGTGACATCACTTTAATTTCAGGGGATTTAAAAACCATTGTCAGTGCCATCAAACTGAGCAAAGCAACCATGGCAAACATCAAACAAAATCTCTTTTTTGCCTATATTTATAACGTAATTGGGATTCCCGTAGCGGCAGGGGTGTTTTATCCCTTCTTTGGACTTCTATTAAACCCTATCATCGCAGGGGCTGCCATGGCATTTAGTTCCGTTTCCGTGGTAACAAACGCCCTCAGACTCCGTAAAACGAAACTGTAAAAAAATAGTAGTGCAAATTTTTCTTTAACAACAAGGGGTTTAAACCCCTTGCCACCCAACTAACTTTTTTATGAAAAATCATTTATTTCTACAAACAATTCAACATCAACAATATCAATTAATAATCAGCTTAATTGCCCATTGTTAATTATCAATTATTCAGTGTTTTCCGTGAAAACGAATACCAAGGAAAAAATCATAAAGAAAACTGCCAAAATTTCTACCATTCATTAAGTCTAAAGATTGATCACAACCTTTAGCGTCTAAGATAGGTTTGGCGGCATAGTAAGCAGATTGATACTTATACCAAGGAATAGAAGGCCAAAGATGATGAATTAAATGATAATTCTGTCCTAAAATTAGAACATTTAAAACTTTCCCTGGATACACCCTTGCATTTTTCCATCTGTTCGTTTCCTTAAAAGGACGATGGGGTAAATAATCAAAAAACAACCCTAACGCAATGCCTACCACCAAAGCCGGTACAAACCAAAAATTCATCACATAGCCAATAAAACCATAATGAATTGCCAAAAATACAATAGTAAATAGAAATAAACGGCTTAAAAACCATTCCAAAAGCTCATATTTACGCCACAATTTACGCTTAAAGAAAAATATCTCATGATAGAAAAACCTAGCGGCAATCATCCACAAAGGGCCTCCCGTAGAAACAAAATGATCCGGATCATTCTCAGGATCGTTAACATGGGCATGATGTTGTAAATGTACCCTTGTAAACACAGGGAACGCAAAACCCAACATTAAAGCACTACCATGACCTAAAATGGCATTTATAATACGATTGCGGTGTCCACTATTGTGGGAAGCGTCATGAATCACTGTGCCTGAAAGATGTAGGGCTAAGACATTAGAACAAAAACAAATCCAACTAGCCCATCCCCATAAAAAATAACCACAAGTTGATATGGTAATTAGTAAAATTGCACTTATAAACATTATGACGTTAGGGTTAAAGCCATCGGGTGCTTTTAGAAATTCTTTTGGTATTGTTGTTTTCAATACAGATGCGGACGACTGCATTGCTGATGTTTTCTCCTTCCTTTATTAATTTATTTCCTTGTGGTAGTTTACAATATTTTTGACTACTCCGTAAAGTTTTGTAAATTAATTTCAGCTATTAATGCCCCACCGTAACAACCATAACCATTTATTAAGTATTAATGTTTTTGTTTTCTGAGATGATAAATACCTTTGTGATAAAAAACAAATTAGAAAAATATTCTTTGTAGGGTAATATATTTTTTTATTGGAATAATTAATTTGTGGGTAATTATTTTTGTTGTTTTGTAACTATTAAGAAAATAAAGATTTTTTCTGGTAAATGAAGTGGTTAGTTTTCATAAAGAGTATTTCTTTGACCATAAGGGCGATTAATAGAGGTAATAGCTTTTTGAATAGTTGCTACGTCTAAACAGGTGCCTCCTTTTGCTCCTGCCATGGTGGTAATATGCTCTTCCATCAGTGTACCGCCGATGTCGTTACAACCCCACTGCAATGCCTGTAATGCTCCTTCTAGTCCTAATTTAACCCAGCTGGGTTGATGGTTGATAATAACATCCCCCAAGACTATACGAGAAACCGCAGTTAAAACAAGGGTGGCTAATAAATCGGGTTGATTCCGCCCCACTCTATTTCGTAAGGGTTTGGGGGCTTCTTCTCCCACGAAAGGAAGTAAAATAAATTCGGTTATTTTGGCTGGATAATCATTAACTATAGCAGTTTCCTGGAGCGATCGCACTTTAAATAAATGGTCTAATTGTTGCTCTGGGGTTTCGATATGTCCGCACAACATGGTGCTTGTGGTTGGCACTCCGAGACTATGGGCTGTCGAAATAATTTCCATCCATACGAAAGTATTAATTTTTTCAGGACAGATTATTTTTCTTACTTTATCATCTAAAATTTCCGCCGCAGTGCCTGGCATTGAACCTAAACCATGATCTCTAAAAGTAATAATTACATCCCTAAAAGTAAGATTATCTTGACGGGCAATAAACTCTATTTCTTGGGGGGAAAAACCATGTAAATGTAATTGTGGAAATTCTGTTTTTATACCTTTAATTAATTCTAAATAATACTTTAAACTACTTCCTTGAATTTGTGCTTGAGGATTTAAACCCCCTTGCATACAAATTTCTGTGGCACCAACATCCATAGCATCCTGACATTTACCTAAAATAGTTTCAATATCTAACCAAAAAGCTCCTATCTGCCCTTCATCTTTTCTAAAAGCACAAAAACTACAGTGTTGCTCACAAATATTCGTAAAATTAATATTACGATTTACCACATAGGTAACTCTATCTCCTACTTGTTTTTTTCTCAAATTATCTGCTTCTTTTCTTAGCTCCTCAAGACTACTATTTTGATAGTTTCTTAAAATATTTAAAAGTTGCTCTTTTGTATATGTGAGATAAATTTCATTAGACATTATTTTTTATAAAATTAGACATCATATAGATCATATTCTTAAATATATTATGAGAAAACAGTATAGTTATGATTCAATCAAGACTAGCTTAACCCTTTAAACAAGGG
Source organism: Cyanobacterium sp. IPPAS B-1200 (assembly GCF_001747005.2). NCBI lineage: Bacteria > Bacillati > Cyanobacteriota > Cyanophyceae > Chroococcales > Geminocystaceae > Cyanobacterium > Cyanobacterium sp. IPPAS B-1200. The sequence continues at coordinate 1,937,964 of NZ_CP182899.1, read as the reverse complement.
GTTTAAACCCCTTGCGACTAATAGTGATCAGTTTCTATCTTTGTTTTTTAGTCTCAAAATTATACTTTTTCATCCCATTCTAAATAGTCAATAAACCAGAAGGATTAACTGATAATAAATCTCTCCGTTTCAAGCCCTCTTTATGGAGAATACCATTAGCCGATAACAAACCGCTACTAATAGCCCTTTCCATCAAACCGCAAGGGAAAGGCATTTTTACCCAATCCCCAGCAAACATGAGGTTTTTAAGTTGGGTTTCGGTGACGGGGCGTTGCTCAAAACTATTGGGGGGATACCCTGAGAAGTTTTTCTGGTTTACTAATTGTTTATGGAGTATTTTAGCGTCTTTTAAGGCAGGGACAATTTCTGATAATTCTCTCTCAAAGGTTTCTAAAATTAGCTCTTGGGTAGGAAATTCTTTTTCTTTGTAACAATAAGAATGCAATTCCACCACACTACCTCCCGTTTTTTGCGCCCAAGCGATGTATTCATTTTGGATGCGATGATATAAACAAATGCTATCGGTGAGGGAATATCCCGACAAGGAAGCAAAATTACTATGTTCCCATTCAAAGTCTTTATCTAGCCAAAACCTAGCCACCGCAAAGGGATCAGCTAATGCTAGTTGTTTAACTTGGGCTTGGGTAGTGCTGCAAGTTTCCCCATCTACTTCCATGAGGTTGAATAGGTGTTTTACCCCTGGCACATCCGTTGAGATAACGAAATAATCGGCTTCTAGTACCTCTGGTTTAACGTTTTCGTCAGGATTATTGGCGATGAGTTGAATTTGGTCATCTTTTTGTCCTATAACAGTATAGGTGTTTAAACTACGTTTCGCAGGCCCTTGTAATAAAGTTCCATCATTTTCGTAGAGGGCGGAATGACAGGGGCATAAAAATTTACCATCTTCTTGTTTGTTGACGATACATCCTTGGTGGGTACAACTGAGGGAAATTGCTTGTTTAGTATCTTTGGTAACGGCAAAGAGGCGATCGCCCGCACCATAATAATTATATTGCTCATCTTCCAATAGAGGATTGGCACTAACCCAAAAAGGAACACTACTCTCCCCTTGTCCTTGATAATATTCTAAGGAAGTAATTTTGTCACCATCACATTTTATTTTACTGATATTCGCCTCAGTCACAACCCTACCACCATTGTTTATTATGGTATCAGCAATGGGATTAACTAAACTTCTACCCATATCATCCACCGTGCCATTAAAAGCCAATCCTTCAGGATTACCAAAAAAGTAAAAATGGAAAAACTGCATTAATTCACCAGTACTAAGCATATCAGGAGCATTGAGAGAAGACTTAGCAAAAGGTAAAAAGTATAAATCAAATAACCCTTGAGGAATTCCCTTGGCTGCCCAATCTTTCACCGAAATATTATCCAACTCATGATAGGTATTAGGAATTTTGAATCCTGCAATCGTCCTAAAAACCCGCCAATGTTCAGGATTTGCTAAATTAATCCCCCAATGAAGGGCATTATCACTCGAAATAGCCAAATCAACAATATTCCATGGAAAAGCCGAATGACTAGGGCGAAAATTCTCAGGTTTATATTGAGCATCTTTAAACACAACGGAATAAAAATCAAGGGACTTAAAATTGTCAGTAATATTAATTTCACTAACAATGCTTTTAAGATTATAGTATTGGGGGAAAAATCCATGGAAACCATGTTCCATCCTAAACTTTTCATCCCCTACTTGAATATCCCAACTGGCAATTTTCCCCCCCAATTGGGGCGACTTTTCTAATAAAGTAACTTCAAAACCCCTTTGGCTTAATTCATAGGCAGAAGCCAACCCAGCCAAACCTCCACCAATGACAACCACTTTCTTTTTCTTGGTTAGATAACGGGGTAAATCGAGGGTATCTCCTTTGTGTATCGTTGGTTTTGGTTTTGCCACCCTAGAATACCCCACAAGTCCGAGAATACTACTGAAAGCAAAAAATTTTAATAAACTGCGACGAGAAAAACGACTATTCATGAAAAAAAATGAAAATAATGACTAAAAAACTTAATATTACTTTACCAAATTATTAAATTCAAAGGATAAAAATTAATGAGAATTTACCAAAAAACTTTGATAATTTTCCATTAATCCTATTGGGTTTGTAAATAGGTTAAAAATTCAATCAATTCTTCGTCTGATAATAGATGACGGGATTTTTTTCCATAGGTTTCGAGTAAATATTTTTTACCTTCTTCTTGAGTCCAACCCAATCTTTTTAATTCTATGGTAGTTTGGTCTATTACTTGACTAAAATCAACGGCATCAGTTAAGTCAAATTTATTATTTGGGGGTGAAATAACTTCAACTTCTTCTGGCTTTTCTTCTTCTTGGTAGGATAAAGGTAGTTCTGTGCTATTAGGCAAAGTTTCTTCAGGCTCTATTGTTTGATTATCAGAAGCTATAGTTTCTGTGATAGGAGGGTTATTGTCTAAAGCTGGAATGGGATTTAATTCGGCCTGTGGGGGAGGACTAATTTTTCCTTGTTTTTCTGGGGTCACCGCTGGGGGAGGGGTTAATATTTCTTTATCAGGAGTAGGGATATTTTTAGGTATTTGGGGTTTTGAAGGGCTAACATTAACCGTTGGGGATGGATTGTTGGGGGATTGTGGAGGGGATGAGGTAATAATTGTTTGGTTTATCAATTTTAAGACTCTTTGACGGGCTTTATCTTCGGCTTCTTCGACACTGTAAGCGGAGGCTAGGGCGCTACCAATGGTTTTGTTTTCTTGTTGTGCTTTTACTTTTACTATATACTGACCGTGATCAATGGTGATTAGTTTACTGGTTAAAACAATATTACTATTCATAAGAAGATTTTGATTAAAGAAAAAGGGAAACCAAACACCACTAATATAATAGTTTCGGTGTGATTTTCCCTCTATCTTATTATTTATTTTCTTTTAATTTTCGCTAATGTCTTAAATAATTAGTAAAAATGTTCTTAAAATCTAATCTTAAGCGTTAGCTAAGTTTTGAGCGACAAAATCCCAGTTTACTAATTTACCTAAGAAATCATCGATATAAGCAGGACGCTTGTTTTGATAATCTAGGTAGTAAGCGTGTTCCCATACGTCCATGGTAAGGAGGGGAGTTTGCCCTGCGGTGATAGGGTTGTCTGCGTTTCCAGTTTTGGTTACTTTCAAAGTACCGTTGTCTAGGACTAACCAAGCCCAGCCGCTACCAAATTGAGTGGCACCAGCTGCTTTGAATGCCTCTACAAATTTATCAAAGCTACCAAAGTCAGCGTCAATTTTAGCTGCTAATTCTCCAGTGGGAGTACCACCACCATTGGGCTTCATACATTGCCAGTAGAAGCTGTGATTCCATGCTTGGGCAGCATTGTTGAATACACCGGCTTTACTAGCGTCACCTGCAATGCTTTTGATTACTTCTTCGATGGATTTAGATTCTAATTCGGTACCTTTGACTGCATCATTGTATTTACTTACATAAGCGGCATGATGTTTGTCATGGTGAAATTCTAGGGTGCTTTTAGAGATACAAGGCTCTAAGGCAGTGTAGTCGTAAGGAAGGGGTGCTAATTCGTAAGTCATATTATTTTTTATTGCCGTAGTTTAGTTTTATAAATAAATCTTAACAAACTTTCTTTAGTTTTTAAGAATGATTCTTAGTTTGCTATTCCCAAGCTATCATCTAAGGGCGATCGTTGTCAAGTTGCATAAGTAATGAATGAAATTTTCCCATGGAGACTATTTTGTTGTGACCAACATCTGAAGAACGCAGAAATTAACAGAAAAATCTCATCAGAAATTTATATGGTCAACTTATGATTATGAGTTGAATGGGAATTTCAGTAATATAAACAAGAACTAAGTTGCACGGGAAGTGAGAAAAAGTGTTAAGCTACCAAAACTTGCTCACAAAGTTTATCCTCTAACTCAACTTCTTCTTGGTGAGTTGATTTAATAGCTTGGGTGATAATTTCAGGAATACTCATACCCTGATCATATTGATGGAGCCATTGTTGAGCTTGATTACCCTGTTCTAACATTTTATAGGTAGGGCTGAGAAAACAACTAAAACCTTTTGCCTTGGCAATGGGGAATAATTCGGGTAAAAGTTGTTCTATCCATTCTTTAGCAACAATCTTTCGTCCATCTTGCCAGTGAAAAAGTTGAGCATTTAAACTATTTTTACTAACTGCTTGCTCATTATATTTAACCATTTTTAATAGTTCGGTTTCTTTAATGGTACTTTGGGTTAAAGGATCTAAATCTTTATTTTCTAAAACCTGCCAAATTCTCGCCTCGATGATGGCGGTAATGGCTAACAAGTGTATGGGGTTTAATACTAAATCCGATATTCTCAATTCCAAACGATTGAGACTGTAGGGGCGGTTATCCCCGTTAGGACGTACAGAACACCACAAATGTCTTACATTTTGCATGGTACCGAGAATAAGTTGTTCTTGTGTCCAATCAATAAAATGTTGGTGGTTGTGGAATAGGGGTACATCTTTGGGGGTATGGGGAAACAAATGCCAACGGGTGGAATGATACCCAGAGGGTTTGTTATCGAGGAAGGGAGAAGAGGCACTAAGAGCGAGGATGAGGGGGGCTTCTAGTCTGATGAGACGATAGGCTCTCATGAGCGTTTCAATGTCATCGATGCCGATGTTGATGTGGATACTGGCGGTGACGATATTGGTATGGTAAGTGTTTTCGATGTAGTCATGATAATGATTATCTGGATCTGAGCGATGAAAACGACTACTATCTCCGAGGGAAAGGGTGCTACCCGGTACGATGGTATAGTCTCCAAGGGATTTTAGATAGTTTCGTAAGTCTCTACGGGGGCGTAATAAGGCACATAGGAGGCGATCGTAATTACACAGAGGGGCGGTGGTATATTCTACATTACGACTATCTGGCTCTCTCACAAAACCATGTAAGTCTCTGACGATTTGACTAGAAAGCCCCACTACCTTTCCTTCTGGTGTTCCTGTATAGACTTCAACCTCAAAACCCTTTGATAGTAGCACCGCTTTTCCTCAATTTTTAGTGATCATTTCATTCTCAATTATAAGTCCAGAAAGGTTATAGAACAATTGATAATTAATGAACAGTTAATGCTCTAAGACTTCATGGTTGAGAACTAATACCATTGGCTTCGCCACTTTTGTAATTCCTCTATTTCAGCTTGTTGGCTATTGATGATATTTTGAGCTACGGCTTGTATTTCAGGATTATCAGATTTTTCTAGGGCATCTTGAGCCATAATAACCGCCGCTTCATGATGAGGAATCATAGCATCGATAAATCTTAGGTCAAACTGTTCATCTTCTGCCCCTAAATCCATATCCATGGTCATCGCCATCATTTGTTCAGGGGTCATGGGGATAGTTTGATTAGTCTGAGGATCCCATGCTGTAGGTGTTTCCGGTGCGTCAGGATACCAATCAGAGCGCCATTGTTGCATTTCTAAGATTTCAATTTGTTGAGCTTGTGCTATCTCCGTCGCTAGATTTTGGATTTCTGGACGGGAGGACTTTTCTAGGGCTTCTTGAGCCATAGTCAAAGCTCCTTGATGATGGGGAATCATGGCATCAATAAATCTAAGGTTATACTGTTCGTCGGCTTCTCCTAGGTCCATGGTATGGTTCATCTGACTATAGTCCATGGAACCGTGATCCATCATACTGTGATCCATTGATTTTTCCGTGATACCAATTTCAGAATCGGCTCCCCCAAGTCCGAGGGGGTCGTTTTCTTCTGGACTTGTACAAGCCCCAATAATACCTGTCAGGCTAGTGATGAAAATGGTCAAAATAATTTTATTTTTTAACATCGTAGAATATTTGCGTTATGTATTTTTTTCCGAGAGATAGCCTAACATTTATTTTTTTTGTTGGTGGTTTTATGATGCTCTGGAATATACCGAATGTAAGAATCAGGCAAAATCACTCATGGCAACCTAAGTCAATCCCGACAAAAAAAGTCGGGTATAGTTGACAGTTTCATGATGAGTTGTTATGCTTATATTCAAGCAATCATCGATTAATTAGAAATTTCCAGTAAGTAGTTAAAGCACACGGAGAAAAAAGCATTATGACAACTGCGATCGCAACTGACACCACCAAGAAAAAACCAACTTTCACAAAATTAGTATCCAAAGAGGGCGGAACAGAATATCCCCTCAAGGCGATGAATATTTGCGAAGAAACCTTCGCTCCCCTCGAAGTTGCCTATGATTACGATGAAATTCGTCGTCAGGTGAGCCGTGAAAGTATTGCCGCAGGCCCTAACTCCATTTGGCGTTACAAGCCGTTTTTACCTGTAGAAACCGACAACCCCATCGATGTTGGTACAGGAATGACTCCTTTAATGAAGTCCAATCGTTTGGCCCGTCGCTTAGGTCTAAAAAATCTCTATATTAAAAATGATGCTGTTAATATGCCCACCCTTAGCTTTAAGGATCGGGTAGTCTCCGTTGCTTTAACTCGTGCCAAAGAATTAGGTTTTACCACTGTATCTTGTGCTAGTACAGGAAACCTCGCTAACTCCACCGCTGCGATCGCCGCTCATGCTGGTTTAGACTGTTGTGTATTTATTCCCTCCGACCTCGAAGCAGGTAAGGTATTAGGTACTTTAATCTACAACCCCACCGTCATGGCGGTAAAAGGAAATTACGATCAAGTTAACCGTCTTTGTTCAGAAGTAGGTAACACCTACGGCTGGGGCTTTGTGAACATCAACCTCCGTCCCTACTACTCCGAAGGCTCCAAAACCCTCGGTTACGAAGTAGCAGAACAACTGGGCTGGAAATTACCTGATCACATTGTTGCACCTTTGGCTTCTGGTTCTTTATTCACCAAAATTTATAAAGGATTCCAAGAATTTGTCAAAGTTGGTTTAGTAGATGACAAAGAAGTTCGTTTCAGCGGTGCGCAAGCGGAAGGATGTTCTCCCATCGCTCAGGCTTTCAAAGAAGGAAGAGACTTTGTAACCCCTGTGAAACCTAACACCATTGCCAAATCCATTGCGATCGGGAATCCTGCTGACGGTGTTTATGCCCTTGATATTGCCCGTAAAACTAACGGTAATATTGAGTCAGTAACTGATGCTGAAATCATTGAAGGAATGAAACTTTTAGCCGAAACTGAAGGTATCTTCACCGAAACCGCTGGAGGTACTACCATCGCCGTGCTTAAGAAGTTAGTGGAAGCAGGAAAAATTGACCCTGAAGAAACTACCGTGGTTTACATCACTGGTAATGGTTTGAAAACCCAAGAAGCTGTACAGGGTTATATCGGTGAACCTCTTTTAATCGATCCTAAATTAGACAGTTTTGAAAGAGCTTTAGAGCGCTCTCGTACTCTTGGTCGCCTAGAATGGCAACAGGTTTTAGTGTAAAATAGATTTCTAAACAGGGGGTTTATGACCCCTTGTGTTCCGAAGACTTTTTAAGGGTCTTTTTTTTTGCAAAATTATTATTATTTAAAAAATATTCATAGAACAATGGCAGTAAAAGTATTAATTCCCACCCCCTTACAAAAATTCACCAAAGAAGAGGCTACCGTTGAATGTGAAGCTACTAGCGTAGCAGGTTTGATTGATTCCCTAGAGGCTAATTTTCCCGGTATCAAAGCCCGTTTGTGTGATGAGCAAGGCATTCCCCGTCGTTTCCTCAATTTCTATGTTAACAGTGAGGACATCAGATTTTTAGATAATACTGACACTGCTTTAAGTGATGGTGATGAGGTAAGTATTGTGCCTGCGGTTGCGGGAGGTTGATTATCGAATTGACAATTATTCTGAGGGTTGAACATTGTTCAGCTCTTTTTTTTTGTGATTATTTGTTTAATACTTTTGTTCTACTGGCTGAATTTCTCAACCCCTTTGCTTTCAGCATCTCCCCTTGCAAGGGGAGAAAAAGAGATTTTAAAAATACTTAATGGTAGGTATCGCTCACTTTAATAATAATTAGGTTAGAAAATCTAAAGGATTGCTCATATTTTTTGCAAATCCTAAGATTCCTTGATCTCGATGTTCATAGATTAAGTTACCTTGATTATCGAACAAAAATGTTGCACCTCTTTGGGTGATGTAGCGATCATCTGGTACATAGGTTCGCCAATTATTTAACACTTCCACCATGTTTTTTAGTCTGAGGGTGGCTAATTCAAAGGGGCGTTGATAATTTTTTCCTGCTTTGTTAAAAAATTCTCCTTTGATAGCTGGTAGGGGTTTTATTTTTATTTCTTCTTCGTTTTTAAATAATGAGGGTGAAGTGCGATCGCCCTTATAACCCCTAAAAACCTCTTTCAGCGTGCCTTTACTACCAATTCCAGCGCACATTAACAAGAGATTTAACCAAGCATTTTGAGCCTCTGAAAAGAAGGGTAAACCCCAACTTAAACCCTGATATAACCCCAACTCTCGATGAATGTCGGCAGTAGTATCAATAAATAAATATTCTTCAGGAAACCCCGTATATTGACAAAACCTTTTCCCTGATTCTATGTTTCCAATGGCGATCGCCCTTACGGCAATGTTATTATTTTCAATAAAATCCCACTTCCTTTGCAACCACCAAGCATATTCCAAAGTATCAAAATCACCGAGTTGGGGCAATACTATCATTAAAGTGCGCTGGACATTTTCACAACCAGACAACACAGAAATCATCTCGCCATCACTTACCCTTTGTCGTCGGGTTTCTTGGAATATAGTATAGGGGGCAAACTGCCCTACCGTTGCAGAATTAGTCATGGGGGAATAATTGATAATTGATAATTAAATTTTATCTAATTTTTCCGCTGACTTTGAGACACCAGTCCTGAATCATTTGTAAAAACTTGAAATTACATTCCCCCCTCGCCTTTTGGGAGAGGGGTTGGGGGTGAGGGTAAATTAATTTTAAAATTACATTCCCCCCTTATTAAGGCAGGGGTGATTCAAAGTAGGGAGTAAAATAAAAGAAAGGGTGAATGTTTTCTAGTAAATTAGAAAATGCTCACCTAATTGTTTTACATTCAATAATGCTTAAAAGTCTAGTAGAAAAACTTCAACAAATCGAGGATTATCGTAACCCAAAAGGGAAAAGACATCAATTATGGGTAATTTTAACAGTTTTTATACTAGGAACAATCTCTGGGTTTATCGGCTACAGAGCCATAGGAGATTTTTGTCAATATAATGAAAAAGCACTATCTAAAATGCTGAAGATAAAAAGTAATAACCTTCCTTCTTACTCTACTATTAGAAGGGTTATTTCTAGTTTTGACCATCATTTATTAGAATCTCTTTTTAATCAATGGTCTCAAGAATTAATTTCAGTACAACAAGAGCAAGAATATTTTTCTATCGATGGTAAAAGTTTAAGAAATACTGTCACAGATAAGTATGGAAATCAACAAGATTTCATTGTATTTATCTCTTTATTTAATCACCAAAATAAAAGGGTTTATGGTTTAAGAACATTTCAGAATAAAAAAGGATCTGAAATTCCCTATAGTCAAGATTTGATAACTAATAGCACTGTTACCAACGCTGTATTTACTCTCGATGCTTTACACTGTCAAAAAGAGACTACTCGCAAAATTATTGAATCTGATAATGATTATTTAATCACTGTAAAAAAGAACCAGAAAAAACTATATCAATCCATTGATGATGTCGTTAAATATCAATGTTCTCGTAGTAGTTTTTATGATACTGATTTTAGTCATGGTCGTCATATTACAAGAAAAATATCTGTATATAATCCACCAGAAAACATTGACCCTCGTTGGATCAGTATTAAATCCGTTATTGAAGTTCAACGAGAGGGATTTCGAGGTTCAAAACCATATCAACAAACACTCTATTATATGAGTAGTCTCAAAAAAGATGCTATGGTTTTTGCTCAAAAAATTAGAGAACATTGGAGTATTGAAAATAATTTACACTGGATTAAGGATGTAATTTTAAAAGAGGATCAATCTCCTATCAAAAACCTTAATGCCGTTATTAATATCTCTATTCTCAAAACTATAGCGTTAAATCTTTTACGCTTACTTGATTTTCCTTCGGTGACAAAAGCCCAGAGATGGCTCTACTCCAGACTTGAGTCTCTTTTTTTTCTCTTAGAATGAATCACCCCTGCCCTTATTAAGGGGGGTTAGGGGGATCTTATTCCCTTACCTAACCACAAAGACAATTAAACCAATTAATCAAAGTCTCCAACTGCTGAGTCGGCTTCACCGCACCCAATCCCCTGACAATCACCTTCTTCTTGCCATAGACAAAACGACCGTGTAAATGGGGAGGCAACTTTTCTAATAATAGATTCCAACCAGGTTCTAACATAGGAGTTTCCAAGATAATATTTTGCTTTCCTTCAGGTTTAATGCGAGAAAAACCAATGGATTTTGCCTTATGTTTCAAATCCGCCACCTGTAACAACTGTCGGGCAGGTTCAGGAATTTCCCCATATCTATCCAACCAATCCCGCTCAATTTGCTTAATATCTCGATCGCAAGTAACCGTCGCCACCGCTCGATAAGCGTCCATTTTTTGCTCCACATCGGTAATATAACGATTAGGAATAAAAGCAGTAAGATTTAAATCTATTTGGGTATCCTCCACCGTGGGAATTTCCTGCCCTTGAATTTCGTCAATGGCTTCCTTTAACATCTCCGTGTACATCTCAAAACCAATGGCTTCCACCTGCCCCGACTGCTCTGCACCCAAAAGACTACCAACCCCCCTTATCTCCATATCACGCATTGCCAGATGATACCCCGAACCTAATTGGGAAAACTCCTGCAATGCCCGTAAACGCTTCCTAGCTTTGTCTGAGAGGTTAATATCATCGGGATATAATAACCAAGCGTGGGCTTGAATCCCAGAACGTCCTACCCTCCCGCGCAACTGGTATAGTTGAGCCAAACCAAACTTTTGGGCATCCTCCACAATGATGGTATTTACCCTCGGAATATCTAACCCAGACTCGATGATGGTGGTACAAATCAACAAGTCTGCATCCCCATTATTAAAACCTAACATAGCCGATTCCAATTCCCCTTCGGGCATCTGTCCATGGGCAACACCAATACGCAAACTAGGGAACATTTTCTGTAACATTTCCACTACCTTATCCATGCCTTCGATGCGAGGTAGCACATAAAATATTTGTCCTCCCCTATCCAACTCATTACGGATAGCAGTGCGGATTATCCCTTCATTAAAGGCTCCGATGTGGGTTTTAATCGGGCGACGACTGGGGGGAGGGGTGGTAATAAGGCTCATTTCTCGCACCCCAGAAATAGACATATAAAGGGTACGGGGGATGGGAGTAGCACTGAGGGTGAGAACATCCACGGAGGTTTTCATGGCTTTGATTTTTTCTTTTTGATTTACCCCAAATCTTTGTTCTTCATCTATTACTAATAAGCCTAAATCTTTATATTTAATGGTCTTGCTTAAAAGTTGGTGAGTACCCACTACCACATCTAATTCCCCTGTGGCTAATTTTTGCATAATTTCTTTTCTTTCGGAGGCGGTGCGAAAGCGATTTAATAAGCCCACATTAATGGGATAAGGGGAGAATCTTTCAAGTAAGGTATGGTAATGTTGTTGGGATAAAATGGTGGTGGGAGCTAAAAAAGCAACTTGTTTATTCCCTGCAGTAATGACTTTAAAAATGGTTCTAATGGCTACCTCTGTTTTACCAAATCCCACATCTCCACATACTAAACGATCCATGGGGCGATCGCTCTCTAAATCTATTTTTACATCCTGAGTTGCCTTTAATTGATCTGGGGTTGGTTCATAGGGAAAAGAGTCTTCTAATTCCCTTTGCCATGGAGAATCTTCGGGGTAAACAAATCCTGTTAAATTAGAACGAGTGGCATATAATTTTACTAGGTCAACCGCTAATTTTTTAATGGATCTACGGGCTTTGTTTTTAAGATTATCCCACTCTTTTCCTGTCAGTTTATATAATTTAGGAGGCTTATCTTCACTAGAACGATAACGGCTTAATACTTCTGAATTTTCTGCTGGTACTCTCAAAATACCATCAAGATATTTTATTACTAAATATTCACGACTAGCTAAAGTTTCTAATTCAATAAATTGACCGATACCATGGTGTTTATGAACCACAAAATCATTAGGTCTTAACCTGTCTAAATCAATCTGTTTTGAGGCGGCTTTTCTCCTTTTTCGGATGTAGCTCGGAGTAGCTAAATTATGTTGTCCAAAAAACTCTTTATCGGTGACAACTGCTATGCGAAAAGTAGGTAAAATAAAACCTTCTAATTCTGCTTGTCCTGAGTATTTCAAAGCAACGGCAGTATTTTGCCGATGGGACTTTTCAATGGTGGGAAAATCAAGATGATTAGAGATGAATTGGGTAGGGCAATCATGGTCTTGTAAAAGAGCAACAGAGCGCATGGGTTGAGCAGAAATCAACCAAGTATTATACTTACTTAAATCGATGGTGTTATATACTTCTTTTTTACCCCTAATTATTTCCCCTAATTTGGCAAATTGATGGGGACTAATAGGCAGAGGACGAGAGGATAAGTTGAGACTATTTTCTTGGTTTTCTTGGGCAATTTCTGTTAAATGAATTTGAGGATATTTTATTTGAGTTAAGGATTTTTCAAAGACACGATGGAGGGGTGGTAAAAGATCCTTATTTTGCCCGATGGATTCATTTACTAACTGCCATTTTTCCTCCGCTTGTTCTGTCCAAATGCGACTATGGGCAAAACATTGGGCTGGTTCGTCCATGGCGACCATGGTATTATCATCAAAATAATCGAGGATACTTGCCACAGGGTCAAAGGCAAAGCCCAGAAAACGGGTAACACCTTCGGGATAAATATCATTTTCTAAATTATCTTGCTCTAGGGGGGTCAAGTATGGTCTAATTGTCTCTATGGTGGAGATGTTTTGCAAAATAATGCTATCCCACGAACTAGGGGTTAAGTTCAGACTCTCGATTTTGTCTAAGCTACGTTGAGAAACGGGGTCAAATTCTTTGATTTGTTCTAGTTCATCCCCAAAAAACTCTAATCTGATGGGTAATTCTGCGGATACGGGAAATATATCTATCAAATCTCCTCTTTTCGCCCACTGTCCTTCGATTTCGACTAAATTAACCCTTTCATAACCCATATTTGCCAAGGTAAGGTCAATTTGTTTACTATCTAGGGTCATTCCCTGCACTAAATTTAAGCAGTATTTACTGAAAACATCGGCGGGGGGGAGATGGGGTTGTAGGGCTTGTTCGGTGGTGACGACGGCAATGGGTTCGTTATTACTAATTAAACCGCTGAGAGTCTGCATCTGTCCCCAAATCATCTCGGATTCGGGGTTGAGGGCTTCGTAGGGACTGGCGGTGGTAGTGGGATAGAAAAAAACTTGTTTCCAGCCCATGGCTTCAATATTTGCCATCCAACGGGCGGATTCTTCGAGGGTGGCACAGATAATTAATAAATTTTTGTTCTGTTTTTGGGCAAGGGCGCTGGTGACTAAGCCTTTTACGAGTCTTGATGCCCCTTGGAGATGGAAGGGTTTATCGGGGTTGATTTTATTGATTAATTCGTTGGTGAGGGGAGAATGTGCGATCGCCCTTATAACAGAAGAAAAGGTCATTTAATAACAATTGGGAATTGATAATTGATAGTTGATAATTAGTTTTTTAAAATTATCGGTTATCTTAATATATTAACCTCAGTTCGGGATAGTAGTTATCAACATGGTTAGGTGTCAGGCTTGTTATTGGCAGGTTTAATTTCCATCAGTCAAAGAATTAAAGAAAAAAGATTATTATCCATTCTCCATTATCAATTAACACCATTGGTTAACTCTTAACTACCAACTCTAATTATTATATGGAGCTAAGCGGATTCGAACCGCTGACTTTCACAATGCCATTGTGACACTCTACCAACTGAGTTATAGCCCCTTGCTTGTTTAAGCAATAACTATTATGTCATAAACTGATAGAAAAATCAACCAAAATTCCCTAAGACTCATAATTATTTGTTTATTGTCTGAGAATAGCTATAAACTATTGATTATTATTCATAACTGAGTATTAGTAATTTTATTTATATGAAATGTAGAGTTATTGTAATTACATCGGGTAAAGGGGGAGTAGGAAAAACTACTATTACCTCTAATTTAGGTACCGCCATCGCCCAACTAGGAAAAAAAGTCTGCTTAATTGATGCGGATTTTGGTCTGAGAAACCTAGATCTACTGTTAGGATTAGAGCAAAGGGTTGTTTATACCATTATGGATGCCCTTGCGGGGGAATGTACCCTAGAAAAAGCCATTGTTAGGGATAAACGCACCCAAGGCTTACACCTACTCCCTGCGGCTCAAAATCGCACTAAAGATGCCATTACCCCCGAAGAGATGAAGCAGGTCATCGCTCAACTAAAACCCAATTTTGATTATATCCTTGTGGATTGTCCCGCAGGAATTGAAATGGGCTTTAGAAACGCCATTGCGGCCGCCACCGAAGCCCTCATTGTCACCACTCCTGAAGTGGCAGCGGTAAGGGATGCTGATAGGGTGGTAGGTTTACTCGAAAGTGAGGGGATGTCTAGCATTCGCCTGATTATTAATCGTCTGCGTCCTGAAATGGTAAAAATGGATGAAATGATTAGTGTTGAGGATATTATTGATTTATTGGTTGTACCTTTAATTGGTATTGTTCCTGATGATAAGAGAATTATTACATCTTCTAACCGTGGTGAACCTTTGGTGTTAGATAAAGAGCCTTCTTTACCCGGAATCGCTATTAAAAATATTGCGAAAAGACTTGAAGGGGCAGATATTCCTTACTTGGATTTGATGGCCGCTCAAGATAATCTTTTTACCAAAATTAAGCGTTTTTTTGGGATGTCTGATAAGGGTTAATAACTTATTTTTATTTCGCCATGATTTTTATAAATTACTTTTTCTAAGTTTTAGAAAGAGGAAATATATTAATTAATGGAAAAAATGAAATTTTTTCCTAAAAGGCGATCGCACAATAAATATTAATGGTAAATTACTAACTATTATTATCGTTATCTAGTGCTTTAAGTGTTTATTAATGTCTTATTTTAAAGAACTAAATAAAGCCAAATTCTTTTCTTCTTATATAATTATTAATTATTAAAATAATGTAGATATGATCAAAGATATTTTTAATTCTATTACCTCTTGGGGTAATAAAGAAAAAAGCGGCAGGAGTGCCAAAAATCGCCTTGAATTAGTCCTTGCCAACGATAGGGCAGGGGTTAATCCTGAGCTAATCGATAAAATGCGTATGGAAATTTTAGAAGTAGTTAGTCGCTATCTTGATATTGATATTGAAGAGATGGATTTTTCTATTCAAAGTAGCGATCGCACTACATCCTTAAAGGCCAATTTGCCTATCAAAAAAATAAAACGCAATCAAGAAAAATAAATAAAAATTAACCTTTGATTTAGGCATGACTACGATGGGAAATTACCCAACTAAAAATGGGTAATAAAACCACACTCGCAAGGGTAATAATTACCATGATATAAATTGTGTCCATGTATTCAGGAGTCATAAATAATCACCTCTTTTGGATCTGATGGTGTAAAAATAGTAAATATTTTTTTGTATATTTAACTACATTTCCATCATAACAATAAGGCTTAATTAAACGTGGTGATTGTTACAAAAAGCAATGGACAAGATGGAGAATTGAGAATACAGTCTTGAAACTACAAGTATTTTACCTAACACCTAATCCCTAATCATCCATTCAACTCCTCCGAGCGCACCTTAGCCGCCTTGACAGCTTCTATGAGAGCATGGCGAAAACCGTTTTTTTCTAGTTGAGCAACCCCTGCAATGGTAGTGCCTCCCGGGCTAGTAACTTGGTCTTTTAAGATAGCAGGATGGAGTTGTTTAGTTTTGATCAATTCTGCGGTACCTAGCACCGTCTGTAATGCCAGTTGAGAAGCAATGGCACGGGGTAAGCCCACAGCCACACCACCATCGCTCAGAGCCTCGATCATCATGGCGACAAAGGCAGGGCCAGAGCCTGATAATCCTGTCACTGCATCCATCTGATATTCTGGTACTTCTATCACTTCCCCAATGGCACCAAAAATGGATTGGGCTACGGTTAAATCTTCCTTACTTACTTTACCATTAGGGGCGATCGCAGTCATCCCTTTACCTACCAAAGCAGGAGTATTAGGCATCACTCGAATAACTCCAGAGCGAGAAAAAACTGACTCTAATTTATCTAAAGAAGTACCAGCCAAAATAGAAATTATTAAACGAGGAGAATTTGAAAAGTTTATCCCCTCCAATTCAGAAGCCACCAAAGAAAAAATCTGCGGTTTGATAGCTAATAATAAAACCTCGCAATGGTCAAAAAGTTCTTGGTTATTATTGGTAGTCGCTACCCCATAGCTATCCTGCCAATATTCTCGGCGAGAGATTTGAGGTTCACTGACTTGTATTTGATTAGATTGATATATTTTTTGGTCTAAAAGGCAGGAGATGATAGCCTCTGCCATCACTCCCCCACCAATAACCCCTAATTTATAAGACACAGAATAAATAATTACTATATTTAATAGGTTAACGAAAGGCTTAAAAAACTTGACTATTGAGCCAAGGGGGAGGATAAATCAGGCAAAGGGGTATTACTCCAGAGATTATCAGAGAAATTACTGGAAGTAAGATCATCAGAGATGCCATTCTCAGGTTTTTTTCCCACACTAGAGGCGCCTTTTGAGTTGGTAACATGGACGTTTCTGGGGGTAAAGAGGAAAATAGACTCTCCTACTCTTTCACAGTTACCATCGAGGGCTGCGGTGCCTCCTGTCACGAAATCTACAGCCCTTTGAGCTTCATAGGATTCCATTAAGTTTAAGTTTAGTACAACAGTTCTTTGTTGTTTTAATAACTTTATCACTTCCGATGCTTGTTCAAAGGTATGAGGTTCAAAGATTTCGATTTCATTCATGGTGGTGTTAACTCCGGGTAATCCAATTACATTGCTAGGGAAACGACTAGACATTCTACTATTTTGCTCCATATCCATATCATGATTACTATCTGTATCCATGGAGGATGTATGACGGCGACGACGACTCAAAGAAGGGGAGGGGCTGATGGTTGTACTTTCCCGACGGGGTTTAATCCTTTGTTGTAGTAATACCTCAGAATTTTCCTGCTCCTCTTCTTCTATTTCTTCGGACATCATCTCTTCCATTTCCTCTTCATAAGGATTGTAATTATTTTCCTCGTCAAAGGAATCATAATCTCGATTAGGTCCGTTGACAATATTTTTTAGTTTTTCTAAACTGCCAAAAATTTTTTCTCTCACTGCTTTAACTTTGGTTACAACATTTGTATGATAATACCTATTTTTGTTTAATAACAAAAACTTACTTAAGATTAAATCATAAAATGGAATTAGTTACTTTTTTTATGATTAACTTACTATAAAAGTAAGACTTTTTTTGCATAGTAGAAAACTTTTTTAAACTAATTTAGTTATGAACGAAAATACATCCTTAGCTCAAGAGCTAAAAGAGGCTAAAATTGCTTATCATAATGCTTCATTATACGCTCGTTTTCAGGCTGGTTTTTTAGGTAGGGTATCCCACGAAATTCGATCGCCTTTAGGGAGTTTGATGAGTATTCATCAGTTAATCTTGAACGATTTGTGTGAAAGTGAGGAGGAGGAAAGACAATTTATCGCCGAAGCCTATGAGTATAGTAAGAAGTTGATGAATATGTTAGATGAATTGATTGAGATTTCTAAGCTAGAGACAGCCAAGGTTGAACTAGAGTTAACTCCCCTCAAATGTGTTGATTTTTTTAATTTTGTAGCAAAAAAGATGAGGATGCAAGGGGCAAATCGTAATGTAGTTTTGGATGTGGCCATGGTAGATGAAAGTTTAACTATTTTAGCTGATCGTGAAAAGTTAGCCCAAGCGTTTTTTTACTGGTTAGAAGTGGCGATCGATATTACTCCATTAGGTACTATTACTATGGGGGCAGATTGTGAAGCCCCTGCTGATTATTTAAGAATTACCATTAATTTTCCTTTTTGTAACCAGGAGTTTAATGAGTCTAGCCGATTTGAGGATTTACCTTTTCATGAGCAAGGGGGTATGGAGTCTCCTCCGATGTTGTCCAGTGGTGCGAAAATTACCCTCGCCCAAAGTTTAATTAGTTTGATGGGAGGGCAATGTCGCATTGGGGAGGTGACGGAAAAAACTACCTGTTTAGAGATATTTCTTCCCAATTGTGAGACTGTTGCATGAGGTCTTCTGGATTAGGATAGGTATTATATAAAACCATGGTGGTGGTTTCATTTTCGACAAAACCTATTCTTTGATAAAATTTTTGTTGATGGGTGGTGGTGAGATATATTCTTTCTACTCTGTTGAGGAGGGGATGACTGATTAAGGTTTCTACTAATTTGCGTCCTAGTCCTAGTCCTTGATATTCTGAGTCAATCACTACATCCCAAATGGTGGCCCGGTAGATGCCGTCGGAGGTTGCCCTTGCACTGCCGATAAGTCGTTTATTATCCCATACTGATATTACTGGATTACTATGGGCGATCGCAATGGAAACATCTTCAAGATTACGATTTTGTGTCCAAAAAGCATTTTTTCGATACAGTATCAACAATTGATTTAGGTCAATTTTTTCTTTATCGGTACAAAATTTGATGTGACTACAATCCATCTTGATTTCCTCTCTAACCATGGAGATTTGAAAAAAATAAACGAAAAGGTAATGAGTTAATGCTTTAAGTTAAAGTGCTATGTTCCTTATCATCAATTTGAATCTGGCTGATAGGGATAGAAAGAAACAGTTTAAATTAATTTGATTAACCTTGGTGACAATAATCGTAGCAAATATTTTTGAGTCTGTAACACCAGAAAAATGGAGATGTCTTTGAATGATGACAAAAAAAACTCGTTGACAATCAACCATGGACAGGCCACAATAAAGTTTTATTTTTTACTGATTAAACTGTGTTTTTTGGTATCTTAACAATTCTTTCTGGTTGGTTGAATTTTTCTTCTACCCCCCATCAGGTGCCTTTAATTCCTTGGCATGAGGCTTCTATTTTTCAATTACCCACCGAAGGAGATGAGCAAGTAGATATAATTTTTGAGCGGTATTTACAAGGATTAGAAAGCCGTAATATTCCTCTCAATCAACAGGGTATCTGGATTCAAACCCACTGGGCAACTTTGGCGGATAATCGGGGTAAAATTATGGCTCCTGCGGCTTCTATTACTAAGATGGCGACTACCTTGGGAGCTTTGGATAAGTGGTCGATAAATCATCGTTTCCTGACCAAAATTTACACCACAGGAAGGGTTAATGGGGGTGTTTTGGAGGGAGATTTAATTGTGGAGGCAGGAGGTGATCCTTTTTTTGTGTGGGAAGATGCGATCGCCCTTGCTGATAAAATGAGGGAATTAGGCATCGAAAGTATTACAGGAAATCTTGTCATCGTCGGTGATTGGCAGATGAATTTTGAGGAAAATAACCGCACCTCTGGGGATGACTTGCGACGGGCTTTTAATAGTGCAAATTGGAATTATGCCGTAGAAACCCAGTATCAAAAGATGGAAAATCCTCCCCCACGCCCCCAATTAGCCATAGAAGGACAAAATATTTTCCGTGATGGTGTACCCCCCCAAGCCAATGTTTTATATACCCATGAATCGAAACCTTTACAGGAAATTCTCAGGGCGATGAATCTTTTTAGTAATAATTTTATTGCCGATAACCTTGCTCAACAGATGGGCGGAGGAATAGAATTAAGTGCGATCGCATCTAGGCTGAGTAATGTACCCCCCGAAGAAATCCAATTAATAAACGGCTCAGGATTAGGGGAAAATAATCGTATGTCGCCCCGTGCTGCTTGTCGAGTATTAATTGCCATCGAGCAAAAAATAAAAAAAGATAACCTCACCATCGGCGACTTATTTCCCGTGTCAGGCATCGATGAAGGGACTATCAAAGATCGTAACATTCCCTCTGGAATACCCGTTAAAACAGGCTCCCTAGCCGTTGTCAGTGCCTTGTCAGGGGCGATCGACACCCAAGAACGAGGAACCGTCTATTTTGCCATCATGAACTACGCTAACGGCTTAGACGACCTCAGAAATCGCCAAGATCAACTATTAACAGACCTAAGCAACCATTGGCAAATCAGACCCATATTACCCACCTCGACTAGATAAATTATGAGTGATTCACTCTAAAAATTTAAAAAAACTAACACTAAATTAATCACAATCTAATTATCTATCATCAATTATTCATTATCAATTATCTCTCCCCTTTTTATGTAATAATTCTTAAAGAACTTTTAAGATTTCTGATATAAAGCCATGAGTGAAGCCGCCAACGAAAAAACTCTTGCCGAACAAGCCCCTCCGAGTTATGAATGTCGTTCCTGTGGATATAGGTATGTTCCCTCCAAAGGAGATGCTAAAAGTGAAACCCCAGCAGGTACATTATTTACCGACTTACCAAAAACGTGGAGATGCCCCATATGTGGCGCTCGCAAAACAGCCTTTGTCAACATCGGAGCCACCGATGCCCCCTCGGGATTTGCAGAAAACTTAGACTATGGCTTTGGTGTCAATAACTTAACCCCAGGACAAAAAAACCTCCTAATTTTCGGATCATTATTTGTCGGATTTCTATTGTTTTTGAGTCTTTACACATTGGGTTAGATCAAATTTAAAATATATTATGGAATTAAAAATGAACTTATTATTAAATAAGCTAAAACAATTTATTGTAGTTATCACAGTCGGACTATTCTGTGTCAGTTGTGCTGTGGCATCCAACCTCAGCGCCAACCCATGGGATGTAATTACCCTTGATACCGACGCAACCTTTGCTGATGTCGCTTTTACTGATGACTCCAATCACGGTTGGTTAGTAGGTACAAAAGCGAGTCTCTTTGAAACCGTTGATGGTGGAGACACTTGGCAAGAAAAAATTATCGAACTAGGAGACGAAAAAATAACCTTTAATGGTGTTAGTTTCTACGGTGAAGAAGGCTGGATTTCAGGAGAACCCTTTATTCTTTTACATACCGTTGATGGTGGTAAAAACTGGGAAAGAATCCCCCTCAGTGATCAACTTCCAGGAGTACCCTAT
Source organism: Cyanobacterium sp. IPPAS B-1200 (assembly GCF_001747005.2). Taxonomy (NCBI): domain Bacteria; kingdom Bacillati; phylum Cyanobacteriota; class Cyanophyceae; order Chroococcales; family Geminocystaceae; genus Cyanobacterium; species Cyanobacterium sp. IPPAS B-1200. The sequence continues at coordinate 1,916,780 of NZ_CP182899.1, read as the reverse complement.
GGCGTAACCGCCCTTGCCCCCAATACCGCAGAAATGATTACTAACTTGGGTGCTATCTATAAAACTAGCGATGGTGGTAAAAACTGGAAAGCTTTGGTAGAAGGTGCTGTGGGTGTTGCTCGTAACGTCAGTCGCTCTCCTAGTGGAAAATATGTAGCCGTAAGTGCTAGGGGAAACTTTTATTCTACTTGGATACCAGGAGACACGGAATGGACTCCCCATTTACGCAACTCTTCCCGTCGTTTACAAAACATGGGCTTCTTTGATGATGAAAGACTCTGGTTAATTGCTAGAGGTGGAAGAATTCAGTTAACTAGCTCGGCAGATTTTGAAGACTGGGAAGATGTTATTATCCCTGAATATTCTACCAGTTGGGGATTCCTTGATTTAGCTACCCATGAGGATGAAATTTGGTTAGCAGGAGGTAGTGGAAATCTTTTAGTTACCAATGACAGTGGCGAAACTTGGTTTAAGGATAGAGAAGTAGAGGATGTTCCTTCTAATTTGTATCGTATTGTTTTCCCCAATGCAGACCAAGGTTTTGTTTTAGGACAACAAGGGATTTTATTAAAGTACAATCCTGACAAAGCCCCTATGGATTTTGGTGAAGAAGCGTAATCAAATAGTTTTAAGTAAATAGCAAGATTAAAAAAGGTGGGTATTGCCCACCTTACTTTTTTTGTTTATTTATTATTCTCTATAAATCAATCCCTTTAATGTGTTTAGCCACGGTTTGAACATCCTTGTCACCACGTCCAGAAGAATTTATCACGATTTTTGGACTGCCTTCTAGGGTAGGACATAACTTGTCAAGGTAAGCGAAAGCATGGGCAGTTTCTAAGGCGGGAATAATCCCCTCTAACTTGCAAAGAAGTTGAAAAGCATCGAGCGCCTCCTGGTCGGTAACACTGTAATATTCTGCTCTACCTTCATCCTTGAGGAAACTATGTTCTGGCCCTACCCCAGGATAATCTAACCCTGCACTGATGGAATGGGCTTCGGTAACCTGTCCATCTTGATCTTGTAATAAATAACTCATGGCGCCGTGTAATACCCCTGGTTGCCCTGCGGTGAGGGTGGCGGCGTGTTTTCCAGAGTTTACGCCACTTCCTGCGGCCTCAATACCAATGAGACGCACAGAACTATCTTTGACAAATTCATAAAATAAACCCATGGCATTGGAACCTCCTCCCACACAGGCGAGGAGAATGTCAGGCAAACTACCCCATTTTTCCAAACACTGCTCACGGGTTTCGACACCAATTACCGCATGAAAATCCCTTACCATCATGGGGTAAGGATGGGGCCCTGCCACTGAACCAAGGATATAATGGGTATGCTCTACGTTGGTTACCCAGTCTCTGATAGCTTCTGAGGTAGCATCCTTGAGAGTTCCTGTACCTGCGGAAACGGGCTGGACGGTAGCCCCTAAAAGACGCATTCTGAACACGTTTAATTTTTGGCGTTCCATGTCTTCTACGCCCATATAAATCACGCATTCCAAACCAAAACGAGCGCACACGGTGGCGGTGGCAACTCCATGTTGTCCAGCCCCTGTTTCGGCGATAATTCTTTGTTTGCCCATGCGTTTGGCTAGTAATACTTGCCCCAGGGCGTTATTAATTTTGTGGGCGCCTGTATGGTTGAGGTCTTCTCTTTTGAGGTAAATTTGAGGCCCTGTGCCATCAGGTTTGGCATAGTGTTGGGTAAGTCTTTCGGCAAAATAGAGGGGACTTGACCTACCAACGTAGTCTTTTAGTAGTTGGTTTAATTCTTGGTTAAAGTCGGGATCGTTTTTGTATTGGTTATAGGCGGTTTCTAGTTCGCTGAGGGCGGGCATGAGAGTTTCGGGAACGTATTTTCCGCCGTATTTGCCAAAGCGTCCGAAGTTGTCTGGTACTCGAATAGGATTATTGCTAGGTCTTATGGGTGTGGTGGTCACAGTGTTTCTTTTTTATAATATTTTTCTTTCTATCATTATCTTACATCTTGGCTTAGGGGCAATGAATAATTGGTAATGGATCATTAATTTTTTATCCGACTTTCCGCACTTCATTTTGTCACAAATAAAGCGACATAAAGAAGATGAGCTATTTGTAATGGTTTGAGTAAAAATTATCTTTAATGTCTTTTTCTCTGCTATTTTACTCTTGGACTATTTCTATATTTTCCCACCACAAACCTATGCCATCAATTTTTTTATTTTATGTTGTAATGGCTCTTATTTTTGTTGATGTTTTCCTAACTATCAAGGTTTTTTATTGATAATATTCACGACATTTTGCTGGTAAATATTCTAATATTTCTTCTCTATCTTTATTCATATTTACGATTCTTTCTTCTTCATTTATTTTTGCCAGATAGATTCCTTGAAAGCATTGGAATATCCATCTCATTGTTACTTTTTCTGTTCTTTTTCCTACTTGGTTTCTCAATCCTACTTTTCTTCTTTTTAATTCTTTTCTCATTTCTCTTTGAGCTAGGTTATATATCAATAAGCTCAAGGACATTAACCATAATATCCCTTCCAACCTCTCCACCTTTTTTACATAAAAACTCTCGGTAAAAAATAAGGGATTCTTTAAAAATCTAAATCCTCTTTCTACTTTTTGTTGTTGTTTATATTCCCATAGTATTTCCCATGGTTTTAATCTTTCTTCCTCCATTACATTGGTTGCTAAGATAAATCTTCCTGCTTGATTTTTCTTTTTTTCTATTTCTTCTTCCTTCTCTCTTACCACTACACTTACTTCATATTTTCCTTTCTCTTGCTTTCTAATGTCTTCTATCTCTAACTCATAATATTTAAACCTTTTATTCTTTTTCTTTATTTCTCGTTCACATTCTTTGTTATCGCACCACAATTTTCTAGATATTTTCTTTTTCTCTTTTTCTACTTCCTCTTTTTCTAGGGGAATTGCTTTTTTTATTTTTTTTAGATCGCTTTCTTTTCTTTTTTTATTTTCTACTACTAACCATCTCTGGTTTATTCCCCCATAGTTTTCCTTGATTACTTTCCATTCATAACCTCTTTCTTTCAATTCTTGTTCTTGCTCATTTTCTATCTCTGTCCATAATATTTCTTCGTTTTCTACTAATTCTCTCCCTTTTTTTACTGTTAATGGCACTCTTGTTATCCATTTCATTTCCCCTAGTAATTGGATATTCTCTTGACTATATAAGGCACTATCACATACTGTTATACTCTCTGTTTCTATACTTTTCTTATACTCTTTTACTATCTTGACAAATTCTTTTTTATCACTTTGATTTCCCTGTCCTGATTTCATCCATAATGGTATTTCTCCGTCCCCTGATACTATTAAATTTAATACACATTGTTTTAAATCTGGACGATTATCTTTTGAATACCCATGACATATTTTGATGGTTTTTCTATTTTCTTCTTCCTCATTTTCATATTTACCATCCACATGAAATGATGTGGAGTCTAAGTGGTGATAATTACTTTTTATTTGATATTTTTTTATTACTTCTATGACTATTTCTATGAACAAATTACTTAGTCCATATTCGTATAGTTCATCTAAACTTCTCCCTAATTTGTCATCATTTAAGTATTCTTTTTTTACTTCTTTTCCTAGTAATTTTTCTATTGCTTTGTCGTTAAAAAACTCTGAAAATAGGTACAATGGCTGAGACACAAAACCCAAGGCATTGAGAATCATTGCCTTGACTACTAATCCTTTACTAATTTTTTCTGTAGCATAGGATGGTAGTTTTTGGTTTACAATCTCTACAATGCCTACCTCGTCTACTATTCCAGCTATTATACCTAAATGATCAATATTTTCTATTTCAATGTTTATTGATTCATACATTTTCCTAGACTTATCATTACTCTATTAAAACTAATTTACTCTATTCCACTTCATCTTTTTTATCACTTTTTTTGTAGTATTCTTGCTTTTTCTTGAACTATGCGGAAGGTCGGTTTTATCTGTATTTTAGCTTTATGACATTTTTTGCTAAAAAACTGTTAAGCATATAACGAAATAGTAAAATAGTTATATAATAAAATAAATAGTAAATACAAAATATAAAAATGTTATTTCGCCAATTATTTGATCAAGATACATGGACTTATACCTACCTAATTGCTGACCTTGAGACGAAGGAAGCGGTATTGGTTGATCCTGTCATTGAGCAGGTGGAAAGGGATTTGAAACTAATACAGGAGTTGGGTTTGACTCTCAAATACTGCATAGAAACCCATGTTCATGCGGATCACATTACGGGTACTGGCAAAATGCGGGAGTTGACTGGGTGTAAGGGTTTGGTGCCTGAAAAAGCCGAGGTAAATTGTGCCGATCGCCACTTAGTTGATAATGAGGTGGTTAAGGTAGGAAGTATAGAAATAAAGGCGATCGCATCTCCCGGCCACACAGACTGCCATTTTGCCTATCTGGTAAATAACAGCCACTTACTCACAGGGGATGCCCTATTTATCAGAGGTTGCGGACGTACCGACTTCCAAAGTGGGGATTCTGGAATGCTCTACGACACCATTACCAAACGTTTCTTTGCCCTTGCTGATGATGTTTTGGTGTATCCTGCCCATGACTATCGAGGACATATGGTATCCACCATCGCCGAAGAAAAAGCCCACAATCCCCGTATTAGTGGCAAAAAAAGAGACGAGTTTATCGAGCTAATGGATAACCTTGATTTACCCAATCCTCAAAGAATCATGGAAGCAGTACCAGCCAATCAAATGTGTGGCAAAGTTTAGAACAATTTTTGTTAACCCTACCCGAAAAAAATTATGATCATTGCTAATATTATTCAAGCCCAGTATCAACTCATCACCCCCCAAGAGTTAGAACAAAGAATGAAAAATAAATCTGTAGTTTTAATTGATGTACGGGAAAAAGATGAATATGACCAAGGACACATTCCAGGAGCCTTACTAAAACCCCTCTCTGAATTTTCTGCCAAAGAGTTGGCATCCTATCCTAATATCGTTCTCTATTGCCGTTCTGGGAAGCGTTCTCACACCGCTGCCGAAAAAATGATCGAAGCAGGACTAACTACCATAACCGAGCTAAAAGGGGGCATATCTGCATGGCAAGAAGCCCATCTCCCTGTGGTGGCTTGATGTGTTACCTAAACTACTTTTCCTCTGCTATTGCCCATCTTCACCAAAACACTGTTTTATCACACCTTAAATATAAATGCGTTTAACCTTTGGACTAATACTTGCCATCATCATCGGACTTAGTTTAGGCTTAATCGGTGGTGGTGGTTCAATTTTGGCAGTGCCGATACTTCGCTATGTGATGGGGGTTGAGCCTCGCAGTGCGATCGCCATGAGCCTTTTTATCGTCGGTTTTGTGAGCCTCATTGGCATCATTCCCCATTGGCGACAAGATAATGTTAATTTACCCGTAGCCATTAGTTTTATTCCCCCTGCTATGGTAGGTGCTTTTATTGGTGCAAAAATTACCCAATTACCTTTTATTACCGACACTATTCAACTGGTTGCTTTTGGCATAGTCATGTTGTTAGCTAGTCTTTTCATGATCAAAAAAAGTAGTGGTAAACCATCAGAAACCGAAGTAACCTCAGTAAAGGTACAAGCCGTTGGAAACGATAAAACTAAAAAGATTCTTTTAACCATTGTGGAAGGGTTAGTGGTCGGTATCCTAACAGGTTTTGTAGGGGTTGGGGGTGGATTTTTGATTATTCCAGCCCTTGTGTTAATTGGTGGTATCCCGATGAAAGAGGCGGTTGGCACATCTTTATTAATTATTGCCACTAAATCAGCCAGTGCTTTTGTGGGTTATTTAACCTTAGTAGATATTGATTGGTTTTTAACCATTGGTTTTACTTTAGCTGCTAGTATTGGTATTGTTTTTGGTTCTTATGTAAGTAAAAAAATTGATGCTAAATATTTACAAAAAGGTTTTGGTTACTTTGTTTTAGTGGTAGCTATATTTGTTTTAATTGCCAGATAAGTAAGTAGGCATAATTAAATCGATTTAGGCAAGGGGGTTTAAACCCATTGTTCATAAGAGTCTTAATAAAATAAGAGCTATAATTAATTTCGCCAACCTACTTAACCTTAATTTGTATATTAAATTCCTGCAATAATACTATTTCTTTTATCTAAATAAATAAGACGAATATCAAGGGGAATCAACTTTAAAAGTTGTTTGTGAGCGGAACTATATAAATCTCCAATGTCCTCTGATAAAATACTTTTTCCTTCAGCCTTTAAATAATTAATAATTTGCTCTTCTTGCCATCCAAATTTATCTTTAGTTATGATAATTAGTCGTTCTTTTGGAGATAATAAATTAATAGATTGTTCTAAGTAAAAATGTAAGGGAAAATACCTTAATTCAAGGGAAGTTTTATTAACATTTAATTCTTCTAAATCTTCTTTTGGTAAACAATCAATAGCATATTCAATAATTATATTTTCATAATAAATATTATCTCTTTTATCATCTTGATTAAGATCTAAACTAAAGAAAAAATAACTAATTTCTCTCCATAATTGAAAAGAAATAGAAGATAAATATTCTGGTTCATAAAATCCTGAAATGACATCATTAATTTTGTTATGATAGCGGCAAAAGAGAGAAACTAAATATTTTCCCTTGTCTAAATGGTTTTGTAACAAATCTAGTAGGGTGACATCGTCTATTTGCAGTAAGGGATATATTAAAGGGTGGTTTGCTTCGGGAAAATCAGTCGGATTCATATATGAAATTCAATGACAAAATAAATGATAGCTAAATTCGGCGGTGGTTGATGATAAGTTAATTATTGCTAAATAGCCACGAAATATCCCACAATATTAATACGAGGTTCAACACTGAAATTATATGATAAACAGCAGTCTAACTATGGTAAATATTTTGGGGGCGTTTTTACCCGGTATAACGGATGGTTTATTCTCTACTCAGGGAATTATGGTAATGCTTTTGGTGGCTTATGGTGGTGCCATGTGGATGTTTTTAACTAGCGCCCCAAAGGTGCATACTATCATGGTATCTGATTTGGCGGTAGCCCAGGAGTTTTATGAGAGATTGTTAAATTTACCTGTGGCGGATGTGCCTTTGCATTACTATTACAATTATGATCAAAGTCTAGGCTCTGCAATGCTTGATCCTATTTATACTGGTAGTGGAGGTAATGCTACGGTTTTGCAGGAAAATCGTGGTTTATGGTATCAATTGCGCAAAAATACTCAATTACACGTTATTGGCGGTGCCACTTTGGGTTATAAAAATTCTCAGCGTCATGTTTGTTTTGATCATGAGTGTTTGGATGATTTATTATTGAGGGTACAGTCTCGCCGTTTAAAGTATAAGATTCGTAGTGATAATCCTCTTAATTTTTTAGTCAAAGATTTGGACAATCGGGTAATTGAAATGGTGGAAGCGAAAAGCTAAATCAATTAAGAATTAAGAATGGATAATTGATAATAGTTATTCATGGATGTTTTTTAGTTAAATTTTAGGTATCAAAGAGTTTGTTATTACAGGATTCGGGGTTGTTGTCTTTGGAGTCGGGTAGTTGGTTTAAGTTGATTTGCGGTGCTAGTTATCAACATTTACCTTCTATTCGTAATTTGGCTTTGGCTTATACTTTGGCGGGGGTTGATTGTATTGATGTAGCGGCGGATAGGGCTGTTATTAATGCTGCTTTGGTGGGTATAGAGGTGGCAAAAAGTTTTCGGCAAGAAGCGATCGCCCTTAGCTATAATCCTAGTAATCCTCTTTTAATGGTAAGTGTGAATGATGGGGAAGATCCTCATTTTCGTAAAGCCTACTTTAATCCTAGCAAATGTCCCCCTGAGTGCGATCGGCCCTGTGAGCATATTTGCCCCGCCGATGCCATAAAATTTGAGCATCCCACCCAAGGAGTAAAAGAAAAACTATGCTATGGTTGTGGGCGTTGTGTGCCTATTTGCCCCTATGGTTTAATCGATACTCAATCCCATGTTATTGGCATCCAAGAAGTATTAAATTGGCTTACAGAATTACCCATTAACGCCCTCGAAATCCACACCCAAGAAGGACATTTTGAGCATTTCTGTAAATTATGGCAATGGCTTAAACCTCACCTACCCCAACTACAATTAATCGCCATTAGTTGCCCTTATACCCCCACCGTCACCAGTTATTTACACCAAATAGCAAACTATATCAAACCTCTGCCCATCCCCTTAATTTGGCAAACTGACGGGCGCCCTATGAGTGGGGATATTGGCAAAGGCACCACCCATCTAACCATAAAATATGCCCAAACCATGATTAATGAAGGGTTTGATGATTATTTACAACTAGCAGGAGGAACAAATGAACATACCGCTGTTAAAATGAGGGAGATGGGGCTTTCTCCTCACAAAATTAATGGCATTGCTTTTGGTAGTAAAGCCAGAAAAATCCTTGCAGATACCCTCCATGAATTAGAAGTAATTTCCCCCCAAAATCAACTAGAAGAATATCCCCATCTGTTGTGGAAAGCCGTATCTCAGGCTTATCAGTTAGTGGGAAGTATAAAAACAGTTAATGAAGAAAAGGTTTTGTAGTCGAGGTTGGGAATGGGGAATAGGGAATGGGCAATGGTTTTTTCATTTTGATTGATTTATTAGTGTACTATTTGTAATCATGTATTTTGTATAAAAAAGGGCTATTTCTGCGTATTTTAAGAAACTATATATGCCTAAAAATCTTATTATTATAGCTTTCTGATTTGTTCATCACATCCTATTTAGATTCTTACAAATTTAAAGTAATTTCCTCCACCTGCCCCAACTCCCCAATTTGTTTAGGGGTTTCTTCATTTACACTAATTAACAACCCTCCCGCATTACCAGCCCGAATGGTAAACTCTCGACTAGCAATCCATTCCCTTTCACTACCTTGAGTTAGGATGCCTTCAAACTCCGTATTACCATCAATAACAACCCTTACCCATGAATTATCTTGGGCTTTTATATTTACTTTTAGTTGTTCTGGGTTATTATCAACCACAGGGATAGTAGGGTTATCGGTGATTTCATCAGTATTATTGGTTAGATTATCTGTTACGGTTTGATTTTCTTCGGTATCATTTTCACTCGTTTGAGTCTCCGTGGTTTCTTGAGTAGTAAAAGGTGTTGGTTGCAACATTTCATTGAGACTTTTTACGGAGAAAAATAAAAGAGCGATATAAACAACATATAAGTATTTACTGTTAAAATTAATTCTAAAATTAAAAGGATTAATATTTCTTTGGTGAGCGGATTTATAACCTTTATTATTATTTTTCTCAGTGGGAAAACTATCAATAGTTTCCTCAATGTTAACGCTTAAAAACTCAGAATATTTTTTGAGTAATTCTTTAACAAATACAGGCTCAGGTAATTTGTTTAAATCACCATTTTCGATCGCCCTTAATATATTTTTAGTAATATGAATGTTACTAGAAACAGATTCAATATCCCACCCCAAAGATTGTCTCTTATCCTTTAATAAGACACTAACCCTATCCAATTCCTCTTGACGAATTTGGTTATAATCAACCTCTATAGGTTTTTTACCGCTAAAAAGTTTTAACATATATGTTATTTATCTTGCTCATTCTATCTAAATCTTAATTTTTTGGGTTATGGGCAATTATACTCAATTTGTTCACCTCCGAAGCAGTTAAAAAACGACATTCTCCTAATCCTAAATTTCCTAAACGGATAAATGCGATCGCACTTCGGTGTAAACTAATAACAGGATGCCCAAAAAGTTCAGCAATCCGTCTAATTTGTCGATTTCGCCCCTCATGGAGGACAATCTCAATAAGGGTTTTAGAAACAGTCCTTTTTTTAACAACTATTTGCGCAGGAAGAGTTTTTTTCCCTTCCCATAAAAAACCCTCAGACCATTTTTTGATCAGATTATCAGGCATATCACCCTTTAGCCAGACTTGATAAGTTTTAGGCAAATGATAACGGGGATGAGTCAAACTGAGGGTAAAACCACCATCATTACTGAGAATCAAAGCCCCCGTAGAATCCATATCTAATCTACCCACAGGATGGATACCCTGCCCTAATTGTAACTCAGGATTCAATAAATCTAAAACAGTTTTGCGCTTTTTAGGATCATCACAACTAGATACAACTCCCTTGGGCTTATTTAATAAAATATAAACTAACTCAGGGCGATTTCGACGACTCAAAACTTTGCCATCTACCTCTATTTTATCCTTATTTGGGTTTGCCTTGTCCCCCAAAGTGATAACATGACCATTAACCTTTACCTTTCCAGCCAAAATAATCTTTTCAGCCTCTCGACGGGAAGCAACTCCCCATTCTCTCAATATTTTTTGAACTCTATCAACCATTAATTTGATTATTGAAAAACAATCATATTTAACCACTAATCATCATTACACGAATTAGCTCAATTTATCAGCCAAAAACGATCCTTTTTATCCCTTCATAATAAAGTTAAATGATTTATAAATATGGCGTTGCTTAATAATGCTAGAAACAATTTTTAAACGACAACAAGCATTTGATACTCAAAATCTGATTACCATTCCTCATTCTTAGCCTAAATGGAAAATCAAATCTAAATTTTACAACACCATAAATACTTCAATCATCACAAAGAAATGCTAAACAATTTTTTTGGTCAATAAAAACTATTTTTTGGTAACTCCTTCATTGTAAACTTTTCATTGGTCAACTTTCAAATTATTATGAATACCAGCAAAAAGTCAGACATAATATCTCGTTTCCTTTCCCCTGCCGTTAAACTATGGATTCGCACCCAAGTAGAATTCACTCGTGACTTAGATATTCTGATTGATGCGGGAGATAAACAAATTCTTTCAGGGAAAATTAACCAAATAAATTTAACTGCAAAAGAAGCCAATTATCAAGGTATTCTTATCAATTATGCTTCTGTTAGCACAGAAAATATCGCTGTTAACTTAGGGGGAATTTTACGAGGAAAACCCTTAAAACTATTACACCCTATTTTCGTTTCAGGAAATGTGGTTATTACCGCCCAAGAATTAAAAACATCCCTTCAATCTTCTTTGCTGACTCAAGGCTTAACCGATATGCTGAAAATTTTATTAGAGAATGAAGGAATTAAAAATGCAGAAGAAATTATCAAAAAATATAAAATTGAGTGGAATGGTATTATGATAGAAACTCAAAAAATGACTATCACAGGAGAGTTAATTAATAGTTTAGATAACTCCATTAATCATTTAACTATTATTAGCAATCTAGATATAAAAGACGAACAAAAATTAGTGCTTACAAATGTACAAATAGATGGCTTCAAAGATTTGAATAACAGTGTAATTGATGATTTAGTTATAGACTTAGGTAACGATGTTTCATTGTCAGAGTTAACTATTTCCTCACAAGAATTACACTGCGTAGGTAAAATCAAAGTAGTTAGTTAGATGACTTTTTTTTGCTTCCAGCTAAACCTAAAAATCCAAATAACAATAATCCGCTCATCATACTAGGTTCAGGGACAGTCTGAAAACTCATGCTGCCAATACCAATTCCATGACTACTTGGAGAAGTAGTAGTGACTAGGCTAGGATTATCAGTGAATGTCAATATAAAACTATCAATACTATCGGCAAAGGATACTCTGACATTACCACCATTTGCCGTGTTACCTACATTTCTAATTCCGTCCAAAGTAAAGTCACCAACTTTTCTTACATTGTTAGTATCGAAAATAGTAAAAGTAGGAGTAACTTCATTTCCACCCAAAAACCCTTTGACAATTACTCTATCTTGCCAAGTACTTGGGTTTGGAGTACCTGATGTTGGAAGATTAGCGGAACGGTCTATGTCAAAAATATCAAAAGTTAGACCCTTAACAATACTTTTATTGTAGCGAAGAAAACTGGTCTTTAATTCTATACTACCTCTGTTATTTTGATCCGTACTAGGTTTTCTTTGGAGGTGTAAGCTAACTCCTGGATTTGTACCCGTTAATGTTTGCGTTAATCTAGGGGTAGATACTCTTTCAAAACTAGCAAAACTGGAACCATTTTTCAATGAAAATTGTAAATTAACTTCTCCTTGCCCCACGGAGAAAGTTTGATTTAGTCCTCCCGCCACAAAAGTCGTGTTATTCCAATCAAGGTTGAGATTAGCACCATAAACAGCGGAAGAAGTCATCAGAAGTCCTCCCACAGAAATTAAAGTATATTGAACAGTTTTATTAATGTTGATCATCATAATGGATTTATATTTTCAAATTTATGAGAGTTGAGTTTGATTATGAAAAACTAAATTTGAATTTAAATAGTTAAATTAATAAACTTTTTTAAAAATGCCATCAAATTTATTCATATTGCAATCATTATAATGTCTATTTTTCTATGTTTTTCTAGGTTTAAAAAAGTTTTATAAAACTATATTTCAAAAGGTATGGCACGTAAGTATTAATATATTTATTTTGTAAAAACAAGTGTAATTACTGTATCCTGATTTAGTAGATTTAATGAAAATAAAGTAATATTATTATTTCAAATATATTTATAATACTTTTAACTTTGATTAACAGTGCAGACTTTTTTAATCAATTTTATCTATAATATAAATGTTTGAGGGTGTAAGTAAGTTGGCGTTATTAATGATGGGTTTAGTATTACCAAAACCTTTATTAATAAAAGGCTTAAACCTTTTGGCTAGATCGATTTAATTACACCTACCTACTTATATTCTAATAACCATAAGTCATAAAATATATTTTTAAAAATGAAAAATAAAGTAACGAAGGAGTTAAAACTATGAATATAATGACGTTTATTTTTCTATGCTGTTTTGCTGTTTATTTCACAATAACTAGAAATATAAATGCAGAAGAACAAATAATATTGAGACAACCACCTATTGAGAAAAATGACTCTATTATTAGTAGTCAAAATATTACAGATAATAAACCTAAAATACAAATAGCTATTTTATTAGATTCTAGTAATAGTATGGATGGTTTGATAGAACAAACTCGTACTCAAATTTGGTCAGTAATTAATGCTGTCTCTAAAGTAACTAAAAATGGTGAAACTCCACTTTTTGAAGTCTCTCTTTATCATTATGGAAATAATGGTTTACCATCCACTGAAGGTTTTAATAGAATGTTAACTCAGTTAACAAATGATTTGGATGTAGTCTCAGAAAATTTGTTTTCTATCCAAACAAATGGTGGACAAGAATATGCAGGATGGGTAATTAATTCAGCTATTAAAGAGTTGGAATGGAGTGCTAATAATGAAGATTTTAGAGCTATTTTTATCGCTGGAAATGAGCCTTTTGATCAAGGTAATATTTCTTGGGAAAGTGCTATAAATTTAGCGTCAAGCAAAGATATTGTTATTAATACTATTTATTGTGGAGATGCAGAAAATGCTGAAAGCAATCTTTGGGCTAGGGGTGCTGATGTAGGTAAGGGAAGTTATTTCAATATTGACCAAAATGAACGTATTGTCGATATTCCTACTCCCTATGATGGGGAAATTAGACAACTTAATCAAGAATTAAATGAAACTTACATTCCCTATGGTGAGCAGGGCATCGTTTCCTTTGAGAGACAAAGACAACAGGATGTGAATGCCTTTTCTAGTCCTTCTCCCAGTGCTGGTTTAAATAGGGCTATTACCAAGACTACATCCAACTATAACACTGGTAATTGGGATTTGGTAGAGGCGATCGCCTCTAATACTGTTAATTTAAGTGATATAGATACCAATACATTACCAGAAAATTTACGTTCTTTAACCACTAACCAACTAAGAGATATAATTAATGAAATGATCCAAAAACGAGAACTAATCAAGACAGAAATTAATGAACTATCAGAAAAAAGAACCCAATATATTACTCAAAATAGACCTATTTTAGAAGATAATACAACCCTTGAAAGTTTAATGATAGAAACTCTTTATAATCAACTCAAAGCCAAAGGATTTTCTATTAATTAAAACATCTTAATTACCAATAAAATCAGATGATTTTGCCCAAATAACTGTCTGATTACTATAGATTACCATACCTGGTTTAGCCCCCTTGGGTTTATATACGTATTTGGGTTTTGTATAAATAACTGGAACTTGATCACTTTCCCTTCCTTGACTATAATAAGCCGCAATATTAGCAGTATATTGCAAGTCTTTTGCGTCAGGAATATCTCCTGCATTTAATCTTAGTAAAATATGAGAACCTGGAATTTCTTGGGCATGAAACCATAAATCATAATCTGTGGCGATGCGAGAAATTAATAAATCATTTTGTCTGTTATTTCTTCCTACTAATACCTCAAAATTGGAAGGGGTTTTAAAGGCACGGGGTTGAGATTCTTGATTATTACTTGACTGTCTATATTGATTATCTTCTATATATTTTTGACTAATTAATTCGGCTTTTATTTCTTCTAAAGTTTCAAAGTCTTCTATGTCATTATTTTCTAGTTGTAAAACGTTATTTAAAGTTTGTTGAAGGTAATTTATTTCCTCTTCTACTTCTTCCAATAAAGGTTTAACAGCATCTTTTGCTCTTTTTAATTTTTGATGTTTTTTATAAAGGGCTTGAGCATTTTGGATGGCATTTTTATCGGGGGCTAGTGGAATTTTTATAGGCTCTCCTGTGGTAAAATCATCAAGGATAATTGATTCACTGCCTATCTGCCATTGGTGAAGATTTGCCATTAATAAATCTGCTTGGGTACGGTAAATATCAGAGTTAGCAGATTGGTTCATTTTATCTTTATATTTATCTGCTTTTACCTGTAATTTTTTGGCAATATTTTTTATTTTTTGTTGTAGTTGTTGCTGTAATTGTTGGAAATTTTCTTGGTTAATTTTCTTGGTATAATAATCATCAATTATTTCTTGTAAATTTTTCTTGACAATATTTTGGTCATGGGGAGGCAATACGCTATAACCTAATGGGGTGGTATGGGGATAAAAAGTTTTTTGGTGGATAGTGGCTAACCATTTTTGCCATTGTTGATAAAGACTTTTCCATTCATCTGGAGTTAGTTGGTTATTTTGTATAGATAATTCTATATTAGCTTCATGTATCAATTCTTTGGCAATGGTGGGGCTTACTCCTCGATAGGATTTTATCAACTGTTTATCGAGTCTGCCAGGAATTAGGTTAACGGTTTCTTGCCAGTCGGTGAAAGATTCCTCTATTTTGGGAGTGTTACCCGTCAGGGGTGGGGGTAGTTGATAAGGTTGACTGGTTTCCACGGTGCGCACACTGGATTTGGCGGAGGTAATTTGTTTAGCAACGGTGATAATTTGTTGTTGGGCGTTGGTAAGGATAACGTTGCTATATTTCCCCATCACTTCTACATAGAGATGATATAAGGGTTTTTCGTTGGGGCGTTGGGCAAATTGTAAGTCAACAACCCTCTCCCATTCACTAACAATATTTACTCCAATCAAAGCATAACCGCTAATGAGGTGGCGCAGTTGTTCACTAAAAGTGAAAGTATCTTTTTTGCGGGGGGGAGGATTCCCAATACATATTCGGGCGGCTTGGGGATGCCATGCAATGGTTAACCATGATTTTTTTTTGAGACTACGTAAACATAAAGAGATTGAAGTGCGATCGCACTGATACACCTGTTCTAAACGAGATGGAATATATTCGGCATTTAGAGAATGGCAGATTGCCACAAGGGTTGTATAGTCAACAGGTTGCATATTAATTAGTATTAGATGATAAGTATTAGGAGACTAGCTTTAATTGGTATTGCTAAATTTAAAAGTGCTGAATTTAATTGAAGTTGGTGACAATATTCTGAATCCTGAATTATTACGATAATTCCACCATGTTTTATACCATAACCTTTGCAACGCCCTTTTATTATTTATTGCCCCTTGTTTGAGTTATCCATTATTCACATTGTCAATATATTCCTTTTTAACAGGATTACCGCATTCAGATAGTTGATAACTACCCTCCTGCAAACCATGCTTAACCGCCACTCTATCATCAAAAACAAAACATTCTCCCTCCCACAAACTTTCCTCCTCAGGCACTTCCTCTAAATATTTTAAAATACCACCCTTGAGATGATAAACTTCTTTGAAACCTTTTTTCAGCATTAAAGCCGTCACCTTTTCGCAACGAATACCCCCAGTACAAAATAAAGCTACCTTTTGCTCTTTATTTTCCTTCAAATTATCATCAATATAGTTATTAAATTCCCGAAAAGAATGAATATGGGGATTTTCCGCCTTCTTAAAAGTACCGATTTTCACCTCATACTCATTGCGAGTATCTACTACCTTCACATCAGATTGAGAAATTAATTTATTCCATTCACGGGGAGATAAATAAGTACCCACTTGCTCGTTAGGATTCGCTTCAGGAATCCCAAAAGTGATAATTTCCTTTTTAATTTTTACCTTCATTCTTTCAAAAGGCATATTATTAGTCTGAGAATATTTAACATCAAACTCCTGATTCTCAAGAAGTTTTTTTACTTCCCTGACAACTTTTTCAACAGCTTCTTTCAAACCCACGATATTACTATTAATCCCCTCAGGGGCAATCAAAATAGTCCCTTTTATCCCTAACCCATTACATAAATGTAGTAACTTCTCTTGTAATATTTCAAGGTCTTCTAATGGGATAAAGTGATAAAAAGAAGCAAAGGTAAATTTCATATCTTATCTAGTCTCAATATTCTGAAAGGTAAATTAATCAAACTAACAAGGTAAATTTGGCAACAGTTATCCACCATAGTTTATTAATTCTCAATAATTATATCACCAAAATTAATTTTGATTAGCTTATTTTTGCATCCTTGCAAAAACTAGAAACATGATTTTTGCTTTTCATTAAGACTTCGTCAATAAATAAACTCCGACACCAAAACAGATAAAATTCGGAAGCCATGCCGCCATAGTGGGTGAGAGTACATCAATTAAACCAAGACTACCGATAAAAAAGCTAGTTAGATAGTAGCCAAAAACGATTAACACCGTTAAACCAAAACTTGTACCCTTATTATTTTGATTAAATTTTGCTCCAATGGCAGAACCAATCATGGCAAAAATGATACAGATAAAAGGAAAAGATATTTTTTGTGCCGTACGTACACGATACATCAGAATACTTTTTTGGTTGCCCACTTGTTCTAAAATCTCGATATATTCAAAAGATTCACGAATATTCATTTCATAGGGGCTTCTACTCTTTGAGGCTAATTCTAAAGGGGTTTTGGGTAATGGTATCTTTTTATGTTGGAAAAAATTACTACTAATTTGAGATAGATTCATTTTGATGTCATAAATAACCCCATTAGAAAAATCCCATTCATCCTCATTATTATTCCAATTACCACTTTCTGATACAGTAATTTTTTCTAATTGATGATTGTTAGTTTCTATTACCGTAATATTTTGCATTTCCCTGCCATCAAATTCTTGGGCATAAAAAAGACTCTTTAATTCTCGTTTCACTTTCCCATCAGGGGTTATTACCTCCTCATATTGAGGATAAAAAATATCTTGTTGTACGGTATATTTATTTACTATTCCTGAATCTCCCGCAAGGATAGATGTAGCTCGATAATTAGATGGCGGTATAATCAACTCATTAAAAGCAAAAGTAACCAGAGTAATAACCAGACTGGCGACAATAGTGGGGGCAATAATTCTATAAAGGCTGATACCACTACTTTGCAACGCAATTAATTCGCTATCTTTACTCAGACGGCTATAAGTAAGAAGTGATGTTAGTAATACGGAGAAAGGTAGGGCATAACCCACATACTCAGGAAATTTGAGAATAAAGACTTGAAGGGCAGAAAAAAGTGGTAGGTTAGATTCTATAATTCGATGGGACAAATCAGATATAGTGGCGATCGCAACTCCCACACAAGAAAACATAGCTACACAGAAAGTAAAGGGAATTATAAACTCCCTCAAAATGTAGCTATCCATTATTGATAGATTAAACCGACGCATTCACAGTAAAATTAATTTTCAAATCAACATATCTTATCAAGATATTGCTATCGTAACACTATCAAACCTGTTCCAATATTAATGATTATCAGCAAAAACACCCAAACTATCCAGAAAAAAGTATATATAATCTTGATAATAGGGTTAATTGTTCGTTCTATAATTGCTTTTTTCCTAAATCCGGGCTACGATGAGGCGTACTATTATCTCTACGCCAAAAATTTAGACTGGAGTTATTTTGATCATCCTCCTTTAGTAGCACTAACCACGGGAATAGGAGTTTGGATAACGGGTATTGTTAATCAATTTACCATTCGGATTGGCACCTTAATACTACACACTGGTAGCCTATATTTACTGTATCTGACAGGCAAAAAGATGTATAACCAGTCTGCTGGCTTTTTTGCACTTGTCATTGCATCCCTAATCCCTATATTTCAAATTGCTTTTGGAATCCTGACTTTACCCGATGTACCATTAATCTTTTTTTGGACATTAACATTATATGTAGTTAGTGAAGAATTTTTTAATTCTCATTGGCAGTATAAACCCTCTTACCGTATTGCCATTATTGGTATTTTGGTGGGTTTAACTTGTCTGAGTAAGTATCATGGTTTCGTCTTAGGCTTAGGATTAGTGGGTTTTTGTTTCAGTAGTAAACCATATCGGCGGGTATTTTCCTCTCCTTGGTTATGGTTATCTTTTGGCTTATTCTTACTGACTCTTTTCCCTTTATGGTATTGGAATTGGCAACATGATTGGGTATCCTTTGGTTTTCAACTTTCAGGGCGTTTTGAATCCTCTACAGATATACAAATAAATATTCTTAATCTGATTCTTTTTTTCCTTGCTGGAATCGCTTATTTATTCCCTAGTTTTAGTATTCCTTTATGGTGGATAACCATACGCTCATTTCTGATTGAAATTTTTAGTCGCCCCCATTACCCTAGTCGCCTAATTTTGTGGGTATCTTTTCCTATGGTGATTGGTTTTACTTTGTTGGGGGCGTTTACTCAAATTTTACCGACATGGGCAATGCCTGGTTTTTGGGGTTTGACTATTATGTTTGGGCATTATGTGTGTGCTTGGCATAGAGAATTTCCTCGTAGGATAAAAAACTGGTTAGTTTTTTCGGGCATTTTTATTTATACTCTATTTACCATTGGTTTATTACACTTTACGACGGGAGCGCTACAAAAACCCAGTCCTCTTTTATCTATGGGTATTTTAGCTCCAGAAAATGATCCTTCCACAGAATTAATTGATGTGGTGCAGTTGGGGGAAAGGCTAAATTCTTCTTCGGAGTTTCGGGAGGCGTTTAGTAATAGTGATTTTGTTTTTACTAATGCTTATTATCTGGGAGGTTATGTTGCCATGGGATTGGCACAAAATGAAGATATGATAGATATGCCCATTACTTGCATTGGTGATGATGTGAGGGGTTTCGAGTTTTGGCAACCTCTGGAAGATTTCAAGGGGGATGATGGTTTATTTATTACGCTAAAAGTTTTTGGGCAGGATGATGTACTAATCAATGAGTGGGGGGAATATTTC
Source organism: Cyanobacterium sp. IPPAS B-1200 (assembly GCF_001747005.2). Lineage (NCBI taxonomy): Bacteria > Bacillati > Cyanobacteriota > Cyanophyceae > Chroococcales > Geminocystaceae > Cyanobacterium > Cyanobacterium sp. IPPAS B-1200. Next base: position 1,897,247 of record NZ_CP182899.1, on the reverse strand, counting down.
GATAGTTTTAATTTTGTTACAGAAATTCCCTTGTTAAGAGGGGGGGGGGTGGTGGAAACTTTTTATGTTTATGAGGGGCAAAATTTGCTCGTTACTAATGATGATTTAAAATGAAATTCCGTATGGTTATTTGGTCAAGGTTTTGGATGGAGAATTAGTAATTTATATTAGGGATTGTTAATAGTTAGTATAATAAATTAGAAAAATGATTGTGGATAGGTTTCAATGGACACAGAAAAACTAACTAAGCTAGAGTCTAAATTATACAGCGAAATTCCCCTATTGGGCGATCGCCTTAGACAACAAGCCATCAAAGAATTATCGGCAATCAAAACCCCTCAATCCATTGAAATACTAACTAAGGCGTTAATTTTTAGTGAAGATAAAAACGTGAGAAACGGGGTATTAAATACCCTACGACAAATCAAGTTACAAGATACATCCTTGATTAATACTGTTTGTCAATTGTGGGCAGAGAATAGAGAAATAGAGTTAACTAAATTAATTAAACTGAAAGGATGGGTTGCTTATAACCCTCTAAAACTAAGGGTATTAACGGCGGTGTCGTTAGGGTGGCAAGGAATACTTGAGGAAGAAGATAAAATCAAGGTGGTAGAAATTCTTTTGGATTTATTAAAGGATAAGGAAGGGGAAATCAGACAAAAGGCGAGGGAATGGTTAACTTCTTTGAGTGACGAAGATTTACAAGCCCATGTGTGTCGTTTGGCTAGTGAGGAAAACAATCAGGATGCTTTAGATATTGCCATTGAGGTTAATTATAGACCCCTTGAGCCTTCCCAGTCGGCCTTATTTTATTATTTTACTGAACAATGGGAACGTTATCAAGAAATTGACCCCGACTATCATCTTTTGGAGGAGGTTTATTACCATGCACCTGATGATTTGAAAGAAAGAATAGATAGCCATGGCATGGGTTTAAAACGTTTGGAGTGGTTATGGATGTTACTCGGAGGGAAAGAAGGGAGAAGGATAGCAACTATTTCGGCACAGAGGTGGAAAAGAATATTAGAGGTATTGGCTTCGGCTAGAAATTGGGAAACCCTTTGGGAATTGGTTACCGTTGTGCCTGTGCGCTGGAGTTTGGAAATTGTCAAAACTCTCAAAAATAATCGTTGGTTACCTAAAGCACCAGAGGAAAAAGGTGTTTTTAACGAGATACTTAACCTTGCCCTCAAAATTAAAGGTAAATCTATTCCTCAAGGGAAGTTAATTCGCTGTGTTTATGACTGGAATCATGGGGATAGTATCAGTGCGATCGCCCTTACCAGTGATGATAAAATATTAGTTAGTGCTGGGGGAGAATCCATAAAATTATGGGATACCCAAAAAGGCGAAGAAATTACCACCCTCAAAAGACATCTAAAAGGAGTTACAACCCTTGCCTTGGGGGCAGATGACATCACCCTTGCCAGTGGTAGCCGAGACAAAACCGTATCAGTTTGGCGCATTCCTGAAGGTAATAATCTAACCAATTTATCCGCCAATAACGCCTCCGTTTGGTCCCTATCCATGACCGATGACTGTAAAATAATGGCTAGTGCTAGTTATCGAGAAATCCGTCTGTGGCAATACCCCTCTGGTAAACTCTACAAAACCCTCACAGGTTTCAAAACCGAGGTAGAATGCACTCTGATTACCAAAAACAATAGTTTATTAATGGCAGGGGGCGGAAAAAATGACCATACCGTTAGGGTGTGGAGTCTTCCTGACGGAGAAAATAAATATACCTTCACGGGGCATCAAGGCGCCATTACATCCCTCGCTGTTTGTCCATCTAATGAAACCCTTGCCAGTGCCAGTAAAGATGGTACTGTAAAATTATGGTCATTATCCACTGGGGAAAATAAAGCCACCCTCCAAGGGCATCAAGGCACCATTTGGCAGTTGGGAATTACCCCCGATGGACAAACCCTCGTTACCGTCAGCGAAGATAATACTATCAAGATTTGGCAACTAGGCACTGGTATCCTAAAAGCTACCCTAGAGGGGCATCAAGGGGCTATCTGGTGTATGGATATTAGTCAGGATGGTAACTTACTCGCCACAGGAAGCCGAGATAATACCGTCAGGTTGTGGAGTTTGCCCGATGGCGCATCCATGGGAGTGCTAAAAAGTCATCAAAAACCCATTCGCCATGTTAGGATAGGGTGCGGTCCCGAAGGGATCTGCGATGCAGCACGCACTTTAATTATTACAGGAAGCGATGATAAAACCCTCAAACTGTGGAAATGGGATTTACCTCAACTGTGTAATTTGCCAATTTTTACCATCGACACCCCCCAACAGAAATCTATCTCAGACATCCTTATTAACCAAGAATTGACCCCTGAAGAAGAAAATTGGTTAAAACTAATGGAAAAACTCATTGACATCAAAAATCAGCGAAAATCGGTGATAGAACCAGAAAAAGATTTGCCCTCCGACACCGATGAGAATACAATAAACCTTGAAGAAAGCACAGAAAAATAGATGTCAATAATACCAGAATTACCCCAAAATCTCGGCTCACGGCTATTTTTTCAAGGCAGAAAATTTCAATTTGAAGTAAATAAACTACGATTACCCAACGGTGTAGAAGGAGAATGGGAATGTATTCGTCACCCGGGGGGTGCATTAGCTGTACCCATCACCCCAGAAGGTAAACTGGTATTAGTACGTCAATATCGCTTTGCTGTCAAAGGCAGACTTTTTGAGTTTCCTGCGGGTACCATCGAAAAAGGAGAAAGCCCCCTCTCCACCATTGAAAGAGAAATCGAAGAAGAAACAGGATACAAAGCCCACCAATGGCAAAACCTTGGTAAATTCCCCCTCGCCCCGGGTTATTCTGATGAATATATTTACGCTTTTCTTGCCCAAAATTTAGAGCAATTACCCCACCCTCCTAATCAAGATGAGGACGAAGATATTGAGGTTGTGTTAATGTCACCAGAGGAGTTAGAAGAAATTATCTATCGTGGGAGTGAAGTTGATGCCAAATCAGTCACCGCCTATTTTTTAGCCCGTCGTTTTTTAGAGCAAAATTGATGATGAAACCAGAAGTAATATTTTTAGATGCCGTCGGCACTCTTTTTGGGGTGAAAAATAATGTTGGTTGGGCTTATGTAGAAATATCAAAAAAATATGGTGTTGATTATGACAGCGAGTTAGTTAATCAAGCCTTTTATCAATGTTTTAAAGATTCTTCCCCTCTTTCTTTTGATACCCAAGAAGAAGCCCTAGTAAAATCCCTTGAGTTTGACTGGTGGAAACAAATCGCTAAAAATACTTTTGAGTCATTAAATTTATTAAATGATTTTACTAATTTTGATGATTTTTTTGTGGAGTTATATCAACATTTTGCTACGGAGAAACCTTGGTATATTTATGGTGATGTAATAGCCAATTTAAATTTATGGAAAAAAGAAGGAATTGAACTCAGTATTATTTCTAATTTTGATACTCGTATTTTTTCGGTTTTAGACAGTCTTGATTTAAGTCAATATTTTTCTAGTATTACCATCTCATCCTTGTCAGGAGTCGCTAAACCTCAGCCAGATATTTTTATTAAAGCACTCAATAATTATAATTGTCCCCCTGAAAATGCTTGGTATATTGGGGATAGTAAAAAAGAAGATTATTGGGGAGCAAAAGCTGTGGGAATGAAGTCTTTTTGGTTATCCAGAGAGTAGTTATTAAGTCATTAAAAATTAAGATAGTGTCAAAATAAGGTATTTATTAGGTGATAAATATTAGGTGAAAATCACACATGAATTCTTCGTAATCAGGGGTTACAGAAAAAGTGGAGTCATGGTGTTAATCGATAATTGAGAATAGTGACTTTTGGCAAAAGATAAGCCTATAACTTGATACTTACCCCCTGTTCTATTGTAAAGTTTTGTAAAGATAATCAGGGAAAAATATAAAAAGTAGGTCAAGTTTCCAGAAATAGATCTTAAGCTAGGATCAAAAGTACAGTTATCAATTGCCTTGTTTAGTATGACGGAATCTATTTTATATACATCAATCCCCCGATCTGCACAACCTAGCAAACCGATAAAATGGGTGTTATGGTTAGTGTGGAAAATGGCGATCGCAACTTTGCTTTTAATGGCTATTGGGGTAGCTACCAGAGTAATGAATGCAGGGTTAGCCTGTCCAGATTGGCCCCTTTGTTATGGGCAGGTAGTACCCACCAAACAGATGAATTTACAGGTATTCCTAGAGTGGTTTCATCGCCTAGATGCGTCATTTATCGGGCTAAGTGCGATCGCCCTTACAGGATTATCATGGTGGAAAAAATCAGCCCTACCCCGTTGGCTACCATGGGCATCCACCTTCGCCCTCGGCTTAATCGTCTTCCAAGGAATATTAGGGGGATTAACCGTCACTCAGCTACTTAGATTTGACATTGTCACCGCCCATCTAGGCACAGCCCTACTATTTTTTGCTACCCTTGTATTTATCGGCAGTAAAATCAGCCCCTACCAAGGCACAGCCACCGTGGGCAACCTCAAGGGCATGAGTATTATTGCCAGTATCCTTGTGTATGTTCAATGTATTTTAGGGGGTTTAGTAGCCAGTCAGTGGGCAGCCCATCAATGTTTGGCAGGAGGGCAACTCTGTTTTGTCATGAATAGTCACATCATCGGGATATTTCCCCCCACCATTGCCACCCTCTCAGTAATCATTTTCTCTTGGCGTACCCCTGCTTTGGCGGTAAAACTGAGAAACCTTGCCAAAATTATCTCCCTATTGCTGGTGAGTCAAATTCTTTTGGGGGTAGCAACCTTTTATCTTCACCTTCAAGTAGAGCCACTAACTATCGCTCATCATACCATCGGAGCGGCGTTGTTTGGCAGCTTAGTATCTTTTAGTGTGTTTGCCAGTAGAGATTCAGAAGTAAGCTATCAATAAATAAACCATAAAACCTTATTTTGTCTTGCTTATTTTGATATTTTAGAAGTTTTCTATGGTCAATTTTTACCGTTAAAAGCATCCATAGCAAATCATTTTCAGTAGATACAAACAAAGGCAATTTTTATCACACATTAACCATCGATTCACAACAAAAATTATAATGATTGGAACAAGTTTAAACCCTCGCAACGAAAATTTTAGGGAAGTAATTAAAAGTTATTATCTGCTTACAAAACCAAGGATTATTCCTCTACTGTTAATAACTACTGCCGCTTCAATGTTTATCGCTTCCGAAGGAGATATTGACCCATTTTTATTGATAATTACCCTCTTGGGAGGTACTCTGGCAGCGGCATCCGCTCAAACCTTTAATTGCATATATGATCAAGACATTGATTATGAAATGAAGCGCACCCGTAAGCGCCCTATTCCTTCAGGAAAAGTTCATCCCACCCATGCTCTTATATTCGGTACTTTACTAGGTGTGTCATCTTTTACTCTCCTTGCTGTGTGGGTAAATCTTCTCTCTGCCCTCTTGGCAGTATCTGGTATCGTTTTTTATATGCTCATCTATACCCATTGGCTAAAACGTCATACTACCCAAAATATCGTCATTGGTGGTGCTGCAGGCGCTATTCCTCCCCTAGTGGGCTGGGCAGCGGTAACGGGAGATTTGAGTTGGAGTGCATGGGCAATTTTTACCCTCATCTTTTTATGGACTCCTCCTCATTTTTGGGCTTTGGCTTTGATGATTAGTGATGATTATGCGGAGGTAAATGTGCCGATGTTGCCTGTGGTAGAAGGAGCAGAACCTACTGTTAAACAAATTTGGGTATATACTATCATTACGGTGGTATTTAGTTTTGTTCTGGTTTATCCTCTGCATACTTCTGGATTAGTGTATCTCATAAGTGCGATCGCACTGGGTAGTTTGTTCATAACTAAAGCATGGGAATTACAACAAAAACCAGAGGATAAAGATAGAGCAAAATCTATGTTTAAATACTCTATTCTTTATATGATGTTGCTATGTACAGGCATGGTAGTTGATAGCCTAATTTAAAACTGTTATTTGGCACCGTGGAAGAAAGTCATTTTTTTGTCCTTTTTCTACGGTGTTATGATAATTAAAAAGAAATAGTTAAATTAAAGAACTATTCGCTGCTGCCTGATATACCAAATTATTTCGCTCTAAAGAGTAAAAGTAAAGGCTTTTAATAAGATACCGGGTAGAAGACTACCACCAAGAGAGCGATTTCCATAAGTGCCAATATTAGGAATAAACTCTTGAAAATCAGTTAAATCAACGAGATTATCCCCAAAAATTTGGCTCATAAAATCATCAAATCGTAAATCTTTGATAGTTGCGACTATTTTGCCATTTTCTACCCAAAAACAACCATAACGAGTCATGCCCGTTACTCTGCCACTAGGGCGATCGCTCCAATTGAGATAGTGTAAATTAGAAATATATAATCCTGTACCTATGGCAGATAAAATATTCTCCGATTTAAGGTTTCCTGCCAGTATTTCGGGCGATCGCAACGTTTCACCCCCATTCGCTCCATTTTCCCTCAAGCCATACTCCTTCGCCGTACGACTATTAATCAGAGTATTGACCAATTTTCCCCCTTGAAATAAAGGCAAACATAAAGGAGAAATCTCCCCAAAATTATTAAACCGAGGCACACTACCCCCCGCAAAATTTTCCTGCAAACTAAACATCGAAGATAAACTTTTCCCCTTATCCCTCATGGCAGACAAAAAACTACCCCCCTGACGAATAGAAGCCTCTCCTATAGCCCCCCACGAAAACATATGTAACAAATCAGCCACCGCCGCAGGGGCGAGATAAGTGCCATAAGAATTAGGTAAAACCTCATGAATGGGCAAATCTAACCGTTGCAATAAAACCCTTTCCTCCTCAATGTGCTTCCGAAAAAGCTCATCATCCCAACTACGCCCCGAATAACAACCCTTAATCGCCTTATCCCTTGTATTAATCAAAGAATAGTCCACAAAAAAAGACTCCGTAGCAAACCAATGTTTTTGCCCCAAAGAATTATAATTTGCCCGAATCAAACTCCCCGACGCATAAAGCCCCGTAAAATCCAATCCCTGCACCACAGGTAAGATATGATTCACAGCCTCATCAGGATGAAGTAAATTTCCCTCATATACCTCATAGGAAGAGCCTTGATTAGAAGGTAACACAATATAAGGATCTGGGGGAAGTTCAAAAATTTCTGCCCGTAAATAATCAAAAGATTCTTGGGCAACGGATAAATCAATCTCCTTATCCCCCGTCAAAGGAAAATCAACATAGGCAATTCTCCCCTGCGCAATCATCTTTATGGACACCAGCCCATCCACCACAATTCCTGTCTGCCTCACCTTAGCATTATTAAAACGAACAAAATGAGTATTTTCTGCCGTCAACTCAAAAACCAAATATTGGTCATTTGCCAATTGCCCTATTAAAGCAGTGCAGAGATAATCAAAAGACGTTTCCCAATCCTGAAGAGGAGATATTGTGGTCATTTCCAATATAAAATTTATCTAGTTTGTAATCGAGAAAGTCGGGCATTTTGATAATAATGACCTAAAATTTGTTGATAATTAATACCATTTTGAGCCAAATAATAAGTACCCCATTGACTTAAACCGATACCATGGCCAAAACCCCTTCCCGAAACTTGTACCCCACCATTACCAAGGGAAACACGGAAAAGAGTGCTACGCAAATCTAAAGCCTGTCTTAAATCTGTACCCCTAACACTGCGGGTGTTAGAATCTCCCACTACTCGCATAGATACCACCCTACCTTGAGGAGTAGTTTTTTCTGGCACCATCGAGCGAATATTTCCCACTCCCCCCAAAGCGCTACTAACTTGATTGGGAGTAACGGTTTTATTCCAAGCAAATACAGGAGAAGTTTGATCATAATCTACCACCCCTCTAAGGTAAGGTAAGGGGGAAGTCCAAATATCTTCCACATTTTCCGTATGTCCCCCCGAAGAGGAATGAAATACTGCTAAAATTACTTGACCGTTATAAGTCATAACCTGATTGGCTGTTGCCTTAACGGCTTGGTGAGTAGTAGTGTATTCACTACTTAATCCTTTATATACCTGAGTTCTCGTTGTAGTGTCAAGGTCGTATAAAGAGTTACGGGAGTTATTTCTTTGATGGAGGGCATAACTACGGGCTGCCACTGTTTGGGCTTTGAGGGCTTCTTGGGGCCAACTGGGAATGGCTTCTGCCCCCACCACACTATATAAATAATCTTCCATGTCAACATAGTTAATGGCAGTAACTCCACTACCTTCCTTAACTAATAAAACTCTACCTCTATACCATTTATCCCCAATCCATACTACCCCATCTCCTGTGGGTTCTAACCAAATGCGATTAGAATTCCATTGCCCTAAATTAACATTATTTCCATTGGCACGAACATTAAAAGAGTTTCTGGCGGCTACCTGCCCTAATACTGCACCATTTCCCCCTTTTACCACTGCGGTTGTCGAACTTCCGATGGGTAAACTGTTGGCACTCTTACGTACCATTACCCTTAATTCTAAGGCTGCTTGGGCGGAGTTAGAAAAGAGTATCATCCAGAAAAAGGCGATGATTCCTAGTTTTGATGCTAATTGAAGGGTCAAATTTTTCCACATAGTATCTCTTTTTTTTCGTATCGATGAGTGCTTGAGGTTAACAAGTCATTTTACAACAATTCACTATATTTGACGCTTTTTCTTGAAAAATAGTTCAATCAGTTATCCCTATTGATGGGAAAGGGAAATAGGGAATGGATTAGTTACAAAAACTCTAAAGCGATATTAATACTATCACGAACAAATTTACCAGACTTTTGCAAAATCTCTTTCTCTTGGGGGGTTAAATTAATTTCCAAAATTTGCTCAATACCCTTACTACCCACCCGACAAGGTACACCCAAAAATAAATCTTTTAAACCATATTCCCCCTGTAAATAAGCCGCCGCCGTTAATAACCGAGACTGATTAAACAAAATGGACTCAATCATATAACAAGCTGAGGAAGCAGGGGCATAATAAGCACTACCCGTCTTGAGAAGGCGGACAATTTCGGCACCCCCATCCCTTGTGCGTTGAATTAATTTATCAATGGTTTCTGGTGGTAATAACTCTGTAATGGGAATACCACTCACAGTGCAATATCGAGGAATGGGTAACATCAAATCTCCATGCCCCCCCAATACCATTCCTTGCACATCGTGGATAGATACCCCCAATTCAAAAGCGATAAAGGTTTCTAGCCTTGCAGAATCCAACACCCCTGCCATACCCATCACTTTGTGGAAAGGTAAATCACTGGTTTTCCAGACAAGATAAGTCATTACATCCAGAGGATTTGTCACCACCACATAAACTGCATTGGGGGAATAATGGAGAGATTTTTGAGTGGCTTCGATGACTATTTTGGCATTTATCTTTAATAAATCATCTCGATTCATCCCCGGTTTTCGGGCAATTCCTGCGGTAATAACTACAATATCGGAGTCTTTGGTATCTGCATAGTCGTTAGTCCCCATGATTTCGCAGTGGTGATACTGTAAACCTTGGGCTTCAGTTAAATCAAGGGCAATGCCTTGGGGCAAACCTTCGACAATATCGAGTAAACAAACGTCTGCCAAATTTCTTTCGATGAGTCGTTGGGCAAGGGTACGCCCCACATTTCCCGCACCGATAATGGAAACCTTGGCTAGTTTGTTGCAGGATGAGAGATAGATGGATTCTGCCATGGTATTATTTTCTATTCTACTATCTCTAAGTGATCGAGACGAAACCAAACGTTAGGGGTAGGGGTGTAAAATTTTACTAGGGCATATTCATCGTTTAAGTCAAGGATTTCTCCTTTGCTTTCAAATATGTAGCTAGGAAAACGGCTATCACTGGCTTTGGCTTCGAGACTGTTTTCTAGTTTTTCTCTGACGGCTTTAACGTAGGTTCCTTTTTTTATTTTACCTGCCATACTATATTCTTTTTTATATTTGATAATTACTGACTATCAATATACCAAGAAACAATTGCTAAATTATGCTAATCCAAAAACTTCCTATCGATGTCATAAAATTAATTGCAGCGGGGGAGGTGATAGACTCCTTGACGGCGGTGGTAAGGGAGTTGGCAGAAAATAGTTTGGATGCGGGGGCTGGGCGTATTGTTATCAGTCTTAAGCCTGAGTTGTGGATGATTCAGGTGGCGGATAATGGCAAAGGTATGGATAGGGATGATTTGTTACTTTGTACCCAAGCCCACACCACTAGCAAGATAAGGGATACCAAGGATTTACACCACATCAATACCCTTGGTTTTCGGGGGGAGGCTTTACATAGCATCGCCCAGTTAGCGGATGTAAAAATTGCTAGTCGGGTGGCGGATGATTGTGGTTATCAAGTTTTTTGCCATGATAATCATTGTAGTACTATTACTCCCGTTGCGATCGCCCCAGGCACCATCATCACGGTAGAAAATCTTTTTAGAAATATCCTTCTCCGTCGTCAGGCAACACCCCCTTTTAAACAACAAATAAAACAAATTCAAATCTTAATTGGGCAACTTGCCCTCTGTCATCCCCATGTAACTTGGCAACTATTTGTAGATGATAAATTGATGCTCTATATTAATGGAAATGAACAAATAAAAAAAGTATTTTCTCAACTTTCTAAAACTATTAACTATAACGATCTAACTTATCAACAAATAACAGTAAATACTCCCACTGAAAATAATAATTCTTCCCTTGATATAGTCCTCGGATTACCCGATCGCCTTTCTCGCCCTCGTCCAGATTGGGTTAAAATAGGATTAAATGGCAGAGTAGTAAAATCTCCTGAACTAGAATCAGCAATCTATTCAGCTTTTCATCGTACCCTAGGGCGCGATCGTTTTCCCGTTATTTTTATCCATCTCAGAACTTCTCCGCAACAAATAGACTGGAATCGACACCCTGCCAAAGCAGAAATTTATCTACATAATATTGACTTTTGGCAAGAGCAAATTAAATCAGCCATTAACAATATTTTTAGAATAACTGACAATAACATTAATCAACAAATAGAAAATAAAAGAGTCGAAAATATTTTTAAAGTAGCCGAAAATCAAACCCTTTATCAAATCGAAAAACAAGAAATAAAACAACCCCAAGAAAAAGCTCTTGGCTTAATCGATTTACAAGTAATTGCCCAATCAAGAAACACCTATATAGTAACTGAACATAGCCAAGGAATGTGGTTAATAGAACAACATATCGCCCATGAAAGAATACTATACGAACAATTACAAGATAACTGGCAACTAATTCCCCTCCCTCAACCCATTATCCTCGAAAACCTTTTACCCAAACAACTTGAACAATTAATTAACCTACAATTAGACATTGAAAGTTTTGGGGAGAATTTGTGGGCAGTGCGTAATATTCCTGAGATGTTAGCCCAAAGAGATGACACCCAAGACGCTCTTATGGAGTTGAGTTGGGGTGCTGATGTCGATAGTGCCATGGTTGCTGTTGCCTGTCGCAGTGCCATTCGTAACGGTACAAAATTGACTATTAATCAGATGCAAGACATCGTTGATACATGGAAAATGACGAGAAACCCCCACACTTGCCCTCACGGACGCCCTATTTATCTATCCTTAGAAGAATCATCCCTATATCGCTTTTTCCGCCGTCATTGGGTATTGGGCAAAAGCCACGGCATCTAGTTAGGGTTTGACAAAAAAGTGAAGTCATGAGGGTAGTTAAAAATTAAAGAATTAAATTTTGAGAATTACTCATTTTCCTGAAAATTGTGTAACAGATCATCTGTTTTTGTAAAGTTTTAATAAAAATTCTTTACGAGATTCTACTTCTAGTGTATTGAGGTTAAATCCTTATTCATAAAAGGTTGTGAATGTTTAAGAGTAACTCATATGTCCAAAAACAGCATGAGTATAAGTACTTATTGTTCAGAATGAGCATTTATTTTCAGAATCCTATTGCTATGATGGGGGTAGTTATTCGTTCTGATAAATGCTTACTTATTTAGGCATAATTATCACAAAATAAAGGAGTGTATGAAAGTTATGAACCAAAAAGCACAACTATCCCTAGAACAAGAGTTTAATTTACGTTCATTTGAAAGTCAAGTCTCTCAAATGAGTAGGGAACAAGCTAGAGATTTTTTAATCAAACTCTATGAACAAATGCTTGTTAGGGAAAATATGTATAAGGATGTACTCAAGCACCAATGGGGTTTAGAGTAATTGCAATTGATTAATTTGTGTTTCATACACCTCCTTCTCTTGCTGGTTTCAGGTAGTGAAAAAAGCTGGGGATGTTGGGGTTTTTTTCTAATCAAAAAACAATAAGTTAGTCATTGTCCATACTACAGTTATTATTCTCAAAATTTATCTTATTTACTAAAGTTAATTAAGAATGGTTGTCCGTCTAATTTACCGTTTGCCATTAAATTGTTAATAGAATTATTCGCCCCATATTCTAGTTTCAATAAGCCTTCTGCATCCGCCATTCCCGATGAGGTTAGTTGGATGTTAATGGTGTAAGCGTCTTGGTGAGAGACTTCGCCACGAAAGTTAAAAATTGTATCATTCCTTAGAGAAATTCCGATGGTCGCTTGATTCTCTTCATTAATTTGCACCATCACGGAAGATATATTCTCATTTTCTCTTCCTTCAAGGGTGAATATTCCTCTGCCTTGTTGTTGATAAAAGGGTATGTATTCGGAGGGTTGATTTTCTTGGGGGTTAGCATATTTATTTTCCCCAAAACTGATAGAAAATGCCTGAGAATCGAGGACACCATCCCCTTGTAACATGGTTATGGCGTTGTCTTGATATTGCATTATTAAGTACCCCTCGGCGTCTGCCATGCCTGAGTTGGTGAGGGAGGTGATAATAGAATCATTATCTTGTTGGGTTTCCCCTGCAAATTCCATGGTGCGATTGTCGGCGAGGGTGATGATGATTTCACTGGTATTGTCGTCTGCCATGGTGAAGGAAACGGCGGTAATTTCGACTGCTTCTCTGTTTTCTAATTCAAAAATTCCTTGCCCCGAAGTTTGTAGGTTTAACTGTGAGTTATCCACAAGAAGGGGTGTTTCGGAGGTATTGGGGGTTTCGGTGATGGTTTCTTCTTCTGGGGGGTTAGTGGTTTGATTGACGTTGTTTTCTAAGTCACAGCCTGGTAGTAATAGGCTTGTGCTGAGGATGATGAGGAATGGATATTTGATAGTTTTTAGCATGGTATGTTGGTTATTTTTTGGTAATGTTAATAATTTCTTGGGCGACTCTTTGGGTGGCTGATATGTTTGGATTGTATTGGTTTAAGCTGTCGATGATTCTTTGATAGTTAGTTTGTAGAAGTTTTTGGCGATCGCCATTTAGTAATAAATCAAGGGATTCTTGAACAATATTACTGACAGTCGCTTCTTCTTGTAACAATTCAGGTACAATATCTTCCATCAAAACTAAGTTTGCCATGGACATGTGAGGAATAGAAAATTTTAAAAATGTTCTACCTACCCAAATAGTAAAAGGATTTACTTTATAAATCACCACCTGCGGAATTTTTAATAAAGCTAATTCTAAATTTACTGTGCCAGACTTAGTAATGGCTAAATCAAGGGCAGGAAATAGCTCCAAACTATCCCCATCATAGAGGGTAATATCTAACCCCGATTTATTAATCATCGACTCTATCTGAGGACGATATTGGGGTAGGGAAACAGGCAAAAAGAATTTAACTTTCTCTACTTGGTTTTGAACTTCTTGGGCTGTTTCTAGCATCACAGGTAAAAGATATTTTAACTCCTGTTTTCTCGATGCAGGGATAAGGGCGATCGCCCTTTCGTCAGATTTAAGCCCTATCCTACTTCTAGCCTCATCTCGAGAAAGATTATCCGTAAACTTTTCCACCAAAGGATGACCCACATAGATACTCGAAACCCCCTTTTCCTCGTAAAACTTTGCCTCTTCAGGAAAAATAGCCAATAGCCTATCAGTCACACTGACTAATTGATTAACATTTTGTTCCATGGGAGTCCATACCCAAAACTGAGGGGCAATGTACCAAATAACAGGAATCTCAGGAAAATTTTCCTTCAAAAAAGAACCTATAGTTAAATTAGGCCCTAAATAATCAATCAACACCACCACATCAGGCAAATTTTCCCGCAAATGTTTTTTTGCCAACCGTTGTACCCGCCAAGTAGGAATAATAAAAGGTAGAGATTCTAACAAACCCACCGAGCCAATGGCCGTGGTATCCCCAATCAAATTTACCCCCGCCTGAGCCATTTTTTGCCCCCCCAAACCGCTTATCTCCATCTCCATCCCCAAAGACTTACCCAACCGTAACAAAGACTCGGTCAAAATCCCCCCCTGTAAATCCCCCGACACTTCCCCCGTACTGATAAATATGCGCATAACCTAAAAAAATTCCTAAAACACCATTGATTTTACATTAGTTGAATAGCTTATAATTGTAAGGTGATAAAGAAAACCATACATTGCCCGAAACAAGATAACTTTACCTAAAACCTAATACCTGAACTATTCCCCATTGCCCGTTCCCTGTTCCCTTGATTATGATATAATTGTAGGTTGCAGTTTCAAAAATATTAGGAAAAATGAGTTTAACCCAAGAGAAAAAACAAGAAATCATCGGTCAATTTCAAGCCCATGAAACCGATACAGGATCTTCTAGTTTACAAGTTGCCCTTCTAAGCTCCAGAATTACCCAATTAACCGAACATTTAAAGGTTAATAAAAAAGATCATTCCTCCCGTCGTGGTCTTCTAAAAATCATTGGTAAACGGAAACGTTTGTTAGGATATATCAAGAGAAAAGATCCCCAAGGATACCAAGATTTAATCAAAAAATTAGGTATTCGTGGTTAAAAATAGGAATTAAAAGAGAAATATATTAACTATGCCATCTCCTTCAGAAAGAAAACCATTACCCTTCGAGCCAAAGAGCAAAAAAGAAAAAGTAGAGAAAAAACCCCCTACTGATAACAAACCTCAAAGCAGTGTCAAGCCTACCAAAGAGACTGTAAAAAGGAACAAAAAACAAGAAGCATCTTTGAAAGAAATTCCCGAAGAAGTGAGTAAAAGAATGGTTCGGAGAATGGCGATTTTTAGTGGGATTCCCACTGGATTAGGTATATCTTCCTTTTTTGTGTTCTATTTAGTTGTCACTCAAGAGTGGTTAAAAGTACCTAACACCGCTGTCTTATTAGTCAGTTTGGGCTTATTTGGGTTAGGTGTGTTAGGTTTGAGTTATGGCATTTTCTCCACTTCATGGGATGAGGGGAAAGTTGGTAGTTTGTTGGGTACAGAGCAGGTTTCTGTCAACGTTGGTAGAATGTTGTCCGCTTGGCGTACCGCCAGACAAGAAGCCAGAGAAGCCAAAAATAAATTAAAAGACTGATCAATGTTTGATTGACAGTTGACCATTGAATAAATAGGTATATTGATTATGATCGTTGTAATGAAAGTGGGTACTCCTGAACCCGAAATTACCCGTGTAAGCGAGGAATTGGGATCATGGGGTTTAACACCAGAAAAAATCGTGGGACAAACTAAGGTGATTATTGGTTTAGTAGGCGAAACCGCATCCCTTAACCGTGAACAAATTCAAGAAGTTAGTCCTTGGATTGAGAGTGTTTTGAGAGTTGAAAAACCTTTCAAACGCGCTAGTTTAGAATATCATCATGGACAACCCAGTGAGGTTGTTGTTTCCACTCCTAATGGAGATATAGCTATTGGTAGAGATAATCCTATCGCTATCGTAGCAGGGCCTTGCTCCGTTGAAAATGAAGAGATGATCGTGGAAACGGCGATTAGAGTCAAGGCGGCGGGAGCTAAGTTTTTACGGGGTGGTGCATACAAGCCTCGAACTTCTCCTTATGCGTTTCAAGGTCATGGTGAAAGTGCGCTCGAATTGTTAGCCGCAGCTAGAGATGCTAGTGGTTTGGGTATTATTACCGAAGTTATGGATACCGCAGATTTAGATGTAATTTCTGAGTATGCAGACGTGGTACAAATTGGGGCAAGAAATATGCAAAATTTCTCTCTCCTCAAAAAAGTAGGTGCTCAACCTAAGCCTGTACTCTTGAAAAGGGGTATGTCTGCCACCATTGATGAGTGGTTGATGGCGGCGGAATACATTTTGGCGGCGGGTAATCCTAATGTGATTTTGTGTGAGCGTGGTATTCGTACTTTCGATCGCTCTTATGCCCGTAATGTGTTAGATTTATCTGTTTTACCTGTGTTGAGAACTCTAACTCACTTACCTATTATGATTGATCCTAGTCATGGTACTGGTAAGTCTGAGTATGTTCCTGCTATGGCAAAAGGTGCGATCGCCGCAGGTACCGATTCCTTAATGATTGAAGTACACCCCAACCCTGCCAAAGCCCTATCCGATGGGCCTCAATCTTTAACCCCCGATGCTTTCGATGCTTTGGTTAAAGAATTAGCAGTTTTCGGTAAAGCCGTAGGACGTTGGGAAGAAGCGGTTCCCGCCCTCGCCTAGATTTTTTTCACATAAATAAAAATATTTTCCCCCCTTTTTTCTGGGGGGTTTTTTGTGGCTATTTTCCTAAAGATAATTCGCCTTTTTTTCCTAAAATTCCTTGGGGTCTTGAGACAATTAATACCATTAAAACTAAACCAATAATCATCATTCTTAAAGAACTTAATTGAGCGGTAGTAATAAAATCATAATTATCAGAAATAAATCTAGTTAAAGATTCATAAGCCCAAAAAATAACCGCCCCTAATATAGTGCCTGCATTATTTCCAGCGCCCCCTACCACAATAATAATCCAAGCATTAAAAGTAATCAAAGATTCAAAACTACTAGGATAAATGGTGGTGAATTGCCAAGCATAAAAAGAACCCGCTAAACCAGCAATTCCCCCTCCCAACATGAAGGATTGTAATTTGTACCAAAAAACATTTTTCCCTAGAGCCTTGGGTATTTCTTCATCTTCTCTAATTGCCTTTAAAACTCTACCCCAAGGGGAATGAACTAATAAATCTAATCCATAATAAACCGCTCCTAATGCTATTAATATTAATAACATTAATCCTGATTTATAAGTGTAGTTATAAAGAGCAATAACTCCGTTTATATAAGTAATTAGAAGTAACAAAAAAGTAATAAATCCTTTGATATAAACATCCCTAGTCTTGGAATATTGAAAACTTTTTCCCTGTACTTCTTTTCCCCCTTTCAACTGTTGTTTTAAGTTAATAAATAAACGCCAAATCACGAAAATAGCTAAGATAGTTAAAATCAAAATCATCATTAACCTTCCCGCAAAATTAGGTTGAAAAGAGCCAAAGGGTAAAGGATAACTCTGAATACCAAAATTCCCCTTAGTTAACCATTCTTCATTTTGTGCTACTAAACGGAGAAATTCAGCCACCCCAATGGTGACAATGGCAAGATAATCTTCTCGTAGTCTGAGGGTGGAAGCCCCCATTAATAAACCTAGTATTGAAGCGCCTGCAATGCCAATGATGACGGAGAGAAAAATGGGTACTCCCTGAAGGCTTAATAAAACAGTAGTGTAAGCACCAATGGTCATAAATGCTACATGACCAAAATTAATTAACCCCGTAAAGCCCCATTGTAAATTTAATCCGAGGGCGAAAAGGGCATATAAACCCGTGGAAATTGTCAAGAAAACAAGGTATTGAACCATTAAAAATGTTTAGCCTCCACCATTTTTATCACTAATCTTTTATCTTAAAATCTTTTAGAGTATAGTAGAAAAATAGTTAGTATGCCTAAAAATCTATGGTGAATAAGAGATATTTGATTAAGACTACAGCAACTAAAATCTAGTCTCATTAAAAAAAGGGCGTTGTAGTGCGCCCTTTAATGGATTAATTATTCGATTTCGATGGAAGTAGGTGTGCTATTATCCCCACTACCATTGCCATTATTGCGGTTAGAGTTATCTAAAGGTTGACGATACTGGGCATAAAGGCGATCGCGCCAGGTAAAGAAAGGCTCATAGGCACTATTATCTGCTAAACCAGGAATACCCTTGCCAGTAATATCCATAGGTACATCATAATAAGCAACCTCCGGGAATTTAATAATAGTGCTAAGGGCAGCCACCGTTAAATCCGCCAAACTAGGCTCATCACCTGCTAGATAAGGTTGATTTTGTAAAATTAAACTAAGGGCTTCTAAATCCTGTTTCAAACCTCTTTCGGCTTCCTTAAACATATCGTGACCAATTGCCCCTAAAAGGTCACCAGGGATAGCACCCACAAAACTTTTCAATAAATCAGGGGTATCCGTAGGTAAAAAAGAAGTACGGAAATTTTGATACCTATTAAGCGCCCCCAAGAAAGTCTTACGCCCCTTCAAACCTAAAGACTCATCCGCCCATTCTTCCATTAATAAACATTGTCCCCTAGCTACCGCATCAGTAGGAATAAGGGGTTTTTCAGGATATTTACGATCCAAATATAAAGCGATTTCTGTAGAGTCACTAATTACCGTGTCACCATCTTTTAAAACAGGCACTTGTCTTTGTCCAGAAATTTTGAAAACCTCTAACTGCCCGATACCGGGGGTAACTTCTATTTTTTTGTACTCCAACCCCTTGTAATCTAATACTAAACGTATTTTTTCAGAAAATTGCGATAATTCAAATTGATATAGTTCTAACATAAACCGACCTCAGTCTTCATAAAACTTAACATCTATACTTTAACTTGTTTTTTTTAATTCAGGTTGTAGTGATATTCTCCCGTCACCACATCTACCTACTTACTGAGGGATTTTAAGACGAAAAACCCAACTTATTGATCAAATCATCATACAATTGACAGAGGTTAATGTATTTATTTGTGTTTAAGATTCCCAAGCTAGAAGTTATCTTTTAGCCTTTATTGAGGAAATCCTTTTTTAATAAGGAAATAAAATTTCATTATTCCACTTTCTCAAAATATTGACTTTCCAGTAAAAAAGCTTTTTGAGTAAAACGAATGGCCCAATATCCCCTCGGTTTGGGAGATAAAATAACTCCTTCTTCCCCCATAGCAATTTCTGAAGCTGATTTTAACATGGGCATTGGTTCCGCTGTTTTTAGATATGGAGGTAATTTTATTACCCTAATTTTGTCCCCAACTTTTAATAATTTGTCCATTTTTTGCCTATAAAATATATTGTTATCTTGTTAATTTGATCTTTAAACAGGTTAAGTAATAATCAATTTAAAAATAAAATAACAGTCTGTAAAGCTCCAATAAAAAATCCTAAAATTCCTCCCAAATTAACGATCGCCTGTAACTCATTTTTAACGATAGACTGGGTAGCATCTTCTAATTGTTCGGGAGAGGTATCCTTAATACGTTCAATAATAACCTGATCAATAGCTAAAATAGGAATTGCTTGGGTTACAATTTTCTCTAAATCTTCCTCTAAATATCGCTCTAAAATTAGAGCCAACTCTTTACTGACAGCGCCCAAAGACGTAGTAACAACCGTAGAAGATTGAAGACGACTAATAATTAAAATAGATACCTTATCCCAGTCAATAGAAGAGCTAAAATTCTGTAAAAAATCAACCCCTTTCTCTTGAATATATTGCCTAACAATTTTTCCCGTAGTTTCTCTTAATTGCCTAACCGTTGATACAGGTAAATTTTGCAAAGACAAACTCAAGAAAAACTCCCTTAAACGAGTTCTAACTTCTAAAGATAATAATATTTCTTTGATTCTTAAATTTGCCGTTTCTTTTTCTTCAATACAAAAAGCCCTCAGACGTTGTAAAGTATTTTTAATCCCAAATAAATTAGCCACTACCCAATAAGTACCGCTAGTTTTTTCCCTAAATCCTTCATCAATAACTGTGATATTTCTATCAGTAAGAAAATTGATTAAGTTTTCTCGTAAAAAATCAGGGGAAAAAACAGCCTTCAATAACCAATCAGACAACTGTTTTGCTTGAGTATCCGTTAAAGTAAACTCTAATAAGATACGGTCAAAAATCTGGTCAATTTGAGCCTGAAAAAAATCCTCTTTTCTTGCCAAAGCTCTTAATAATTTAGGAAAAGATTCTCCAAATAAATCTCTTAAAACATCAGCCAAAATACGAGAGGTTTTGTTATCTTTATCCTCTTTAATTTGTTTTAAAGCTAGTTGTAATAACCACGTGATTGCCCCTTCAACTCGTTCTGTTTGCAATAATCTTTTGGCTAAATTTTGTAACTCAGAAGGAGTTAATAATGAACCCATAATGGTATCTGAAACCCTTTTGGCTAATCTCTCTTGATTTCGAGGAATTAAACCAGGAGTAAAAGGAAGTCTTTTTTTGAAAATATATACGGGGCGATAGGGACGAAATAGCATATTTATGGCTAAATCATTGGTAAAATAGCCTATTATTGCCCCTGCAGCGGGGGGGACTACATATTGCCACCAGTTATTAAATCCTAAAAACATTAATTTTTTTTGGTAACTGTTTTTTCTTGCTTTTTTTATTACCTAAATAAATAGATTTGCAAAATTAATTATAGTTTTGATAGTTAAATAATTCTCACAAGGGACTTATGCACCCTACCTAAATTAATTTAATTTTTTGACTTTTTAAATAAAAGTTTTATCAATTACTTTGTTAATACTAAGACTCCCATTATACCACCCGCTAGGGGGTAATGGACGACGGAGTGAAATCCTGCTTTTTTTCCTAATTTTATTTGTTCTTCACCACAGGGAAATCGATCTAAACTGGGATTAATATAGGCATATTCAGCGGTAGAGCCAAAATATTGAGCCATATTAACAACAATATTATCTAGGTACCATTTTTGGGCTTGGGCAAGTAGGGAGTCGGAGGGGCGATGAAAGTCGAGGATAGCTATTTTTGAATTAGGTTTTAAAACTCGGTAAATTTCTTGGAGGGCAAAGGGTATATTAACAACGTTTCTCAGTCCATAACCCATGGTGGCACAGTCAAAGGTATTATCATTAAAGGGAAGAGTTAACACGTCACTTTCTAACCAAGTTATATTATCGATTAGGGGCTTTTGTTGTTGTTTTTCTTGGGCAACGGCAAGGAGTTGAGGGGAAAAATCAACCCCATAGACTTCCCCATGGGTGATTTGTTTTGCCAAAAGAAAGGTAAGATCACCTGTACCACAACAAAGATCTAAGCCCTGATGATGGGGTTTTGCTTCACTCCATTTTACTGCCATTTTTTTCCAGATATGATGAACCCCAAAACTAAGCCAATTGTTCATTTGGTCGTAAATGGGGGCTATATTGTTAAAGATGGTTTGAATTTCTTTGTCGGTGGGTTTTTCTGATGCTGTCATGGAGTTTTTTTATTTTGAAGGCTTTTTGAGTATCATTCAATCTAGTGTATCGATTTTTGATTAGTTTCGAAGGAGGTATTGTTTTGGGTTTTGTAGAGTCGAGGATTGAGGTGGCTGAAGGTTTATCTTTGTCGGTGATGGGTTGTGGCACTTGGGCATGGGGAAATCAATTTTTGTGGGGTTATACTCCTGATATGGATGGGGAGTTGCAACGGGTTTTTAATTTGATGGTGTCGCAGGGGGTGACTTGGTTTGATACGGGGGATTCCTATGGCACGGGGAAGTTTAGCGGGCGCAGTGAGTCTCTTTTGGGGCAGTTTGCTACACAGTATAGGGGGGAGCATCAGGAAGAAATTGCGATCGCCACTAAACTAGCGGTATATCCTTGGCGTTTAACTCCTCAATCTATGGTAAAAGCCTGTGAAAAATCGGCTCAAAGACTCCAAAAACCCGTCGATTTGGTACAGTTACATTGGCCCCCAACGAAGTATTTTCCATGGCAGGAAAAGCCTCTTTTAGAAGGTTTGGCGAGGTTATATCATCAGGGTAAGGTAAGGGCGATCGGTCTGTCCAATTATGGGCCTGATAATTTACTCAAAGCGCATCAGTTTTTCCAAGGGCAAGGGGTAAAAATTAGCACGTTACAAGTACAGTATTCTTTGCTTTCTACCTATGCTATTTCTGATCTAGGCTTAAAGGATTTGTGTAAGGAGTTGGACATTAAAATTATTGCTTATAGCCCCCTTACGTTGGGTTTGTTGACTGGGAAATATAGTTTAGATGCTCCCTTGCCCAAAGGCTCTCGAAGGTTCTTATTTAAGCGTTTGTTGCCCAGTATTCAACCTCTTTTGGATCGGCTAAATGCGATCGCCCTTAAAAATGGCAAAACCATGGCACAGGTCGCCATAAACTGGTGCATTTGTCAAGGTACTATACCTATTCCAGGGGCAAAAAACTTTCAACAAGCCCAAGAAAATATTGGAGCCTTGGGATGGCGTTTGACAAATAAAGAAGTACAAGAATTAGAAAAAATTGCCCTTAATTTAGATAGAAAAATGATCCAAAATATCTTTCAAACTACTTAAATACTGCCGACCTTCCGCATAGTTCAAGAAAAAGCAAGAATACTACAAAAAAAGTGATAAAAAAGATGAAGTGGAATAGAGTAAATTAGTTTTAATAGAGTAATGATAAGTCTAGGAAAATGTATGAATCAATAAACATTGAAATAGAAAATATTGATCATTTAGGTATAATAGCTGGAATAGTAGACGAGGTAGGCATTGTAGAGATTGTAAACCAAAAACTACCATCCTATGCTACAGAAAAAATTAGTAAAGGATTAGTAGTCAAGGCAATGATTCTCAATGCCTTGGGTTTTGTGTCTCAGCCATTGTACCTATTTTCAGAGTTTTTTAACGACAAAGCAATAGAAAAATTACTAGGAAAAGAAGTAAAAAAAGAATACTTAAATGATGACAAATTAGGGAGAAGTTTAGATGAACTATACGAATATGGACTAAGTAATTTGTTCATAGAAATAGTCATAGAAGTAATAAAAAAATATCAAATAAAAAGTAATTATCACCACTTAGACTCCACATCATTTCATGTGGATGGTAAATATGAAAATGAGGAAGAAGAAAATAGAAAAACCATCAAAATATGTCATGGGTATTCAAAAGATAATCGTCCAGATTTAAAACAATGTGTATTAAATTTAATAGTATCAGGGGACGGAGAAATACCATTATGGATGAAATCAGGACAGGGAAATCAAAGTGATAAAAAAGAATTTGTCAAGATAGTAAAAGAGTATAAGAAAAGTATAGAAACAGAGAGTATAACAGTATGTGATAGTGCCTTATATAGTCAAGAGAATATCCAATTACTAGGGGAAATGAAATGGATAACAAGAGTGCCATTAACAGTAAAAAAAGGGAGAGAATTAGTAGAAAACGAAGAAATATTATGGACAGAGATAGAAAATGAGCAAGAACAAGAATTGAAAGAAAGAGGTTATGAATGGAAAGTAATCAAGGAAAACTATGGGGGAATAAACCAGAGATGGTTAGTAGTAGAAAATAAAAAAAGAAAAGAAAGCGATCTAAAAAAAATAAAAAAAGCAATTCCCCTAGAAAAAGAGGAAGTAGAAAAAGAGAAAAAGAAAATATCTAGAAAATTGTGGTGCGATAACAAAGAATGTGAACGAGAAATAAAGAAAAAGAATAAAAGGTTTAAATATTATGAGTTAGAGATAGAAGACATTAGAAAGCAAGAGAAAGGAAAATATGAAGTAAGTGTAGTGGTAAGAGAGAAGGAAGAAGAAATAGAAAAAAAGAAAAATCAAGCAGGAAGATTTATCTTAGCAACCAATGTAATGGAGGAAGAAAGATTAAAACCATGGGAAATACTATGGGAATATAAACAACAACAAAAAGTAGAAAGAGGATTTAGATTTTTAAAGAATCCCTTATTTTTTACCGAGAGTTTTTATGTAAAAAAGGTGGAGAGGTTGGAAGGGATATTATGGTTAATGTCCTTGAGCTTATTGATATATAACCTAGCTCAAAGAGAAATGAGAAAAGAATTAAAAAGAAGAAAAGTAGGATTGAGAAACCAATTAGGAAAAAGAACAGAAAAAGTAACAATGAGATGGATATTCCAATGCTTTCAAGGAATCTATCTGGCAAAAATAAATGAAGAAGAAAGAATCGTGAATATGAATAAAGATAGAGAAGAAATATTAGAATATTTACCAGCAAAATGTCGTGAATATTATCAATAAAAAACCTTGATAGTTAGGAAAACATCAACAAAAATAAGAGCCATTACAACATAAAATAAAAAAATTGATGGCATAGGTTTGTGGTGGGAAAATATAGAAATAGTCCAAGAGTAAAATAGCAGAGAAAAAGACATTAAAGATAATTTTTACTCAAACCATTACAAATAGCTCATCTTCTTTATGTCGCTTTATTTGTGACAAAATGAAGTGCGGAAAGTCGGATACTGCTGAAAAAGTAGAATAGTAAAGATAGCTAATCTGATAAGATAAGTCTATTTTTTCTGTGTTGATTTATGATGACAATATGCAAGATAAAATGACAAAGAACCCTAGTTATTTTTCATTGCTTGTTTTTTTTCTGCTTTTAAATCTCGTTTGGTGACGGCTTCCATTTCCGCATCAAGGAGAGTGCGCCCTGTAGCGGCCAGATAAACATCATCAAGACTAGGCCTTGATTGGCTAATACTAAATAAGGGTAAATCCATTTCCTTAAGGGTATTTTCAATCTTACTAATGGGGTTACTGTTGGGGGCAACCACAAGATTAAGGGAGTTGCCTTGGGCTTGGTTGATAATAATTTCTTTAACGAAGGGAAGTTGGGCTAATTTTGTTTTACTTTCTTCAGCTTCCTTGGTGGGTAAAAACTCTTTGATGCGCAGGGTAATACGATCGCCCCCTATCCTATCCTTTAAACTAGAAGGAGTACCCTCGGCTATAACTACGCCTTTATCAATAATAGCAAGGCGATCGGCTAAAGCATCAACTTCCTCTAAATAATGACTGGTAATTAATACAGTCGTACCAGCCTTTTTGAGAGCCTTTAAAAACTCCCAAACAATCATGCGACTTTCAATGTCCAAGCCCACCGAAGGTTCATCCAAAATCAATACTTGGGGTTGGTGTAACAATCCAGAAGCCAAGTCTAACCTTTTACGAATACCCCCAGAATAAGTGCCACTTTTGCGATCGCTATATTCCTGTAAATCTAACAAATCTAATAATTGCTCAATGCGTTGGGAAGCAATTTTTGGGGGAATATGATACAAAGCCGACTGCAACTGCAACAACTCCTTCCCCGTCAACATCTTATCAATAGCCACTTCCTGTGCCACATAACCCAACTTTTGACGCACCTGCTTAGGTTGCTTTATAGCACAGATACCATCTACTTTTATCTCACCCCCATCGGGTTGTGCAAGGGTAGTCAGACAACGGATAGTGGTGGTTTTTCCTGCTCCATTAGGTCCTAATAAGCCGAAAATTTCTCCACTTTGCACCGAAAAAGAAATATCTTTAACAGCCTCTATCTTGCCGTAGCTTTTTCGTAGTTTTTTAATTTCGACTATATTTTTCATGACACTTGAATGAATAGATAGTTTTACTACTCACACCATCAAATATGATGATGGGTGATAATTCCTGCTCATAAATCTTGATATAGATGGACAACGGGCTTCTATAGAACAAATTAAGCTCTCAAAAAGCCCCATCCCATGCCCAAAACTATTTATTTTTTAGTTTACGACATGGGGGAACAGAGTAGAAGACTAACTTTGATAATTATCATCAATCAAATCATCATCCAGAATGGCATCCTCAGGAGATAACACTCTAGCAGTTTTATCATCAATAATGACATCCTCAGAGTCAGGAATAATATAATTTTGTTCCTCATACTCCGCACTAACATCATCAATGCCAAGGTAATTAGAATTACCAGCACCTACCTCAGTATCTTCCCAGTCAAGATTTTCATCATAGGCGTTAAACCCTGTACCAGCAGGAATCAAACGACCGATAATCACGTTTTCTTTCAAACCTCTTAACCAGTCAGACTTACCTTCGATAGCCGCCTCAGTTAATACCCTTGTGGTTTCTTGGAAACTAGCCGCCGAGATGAAACTATCAGTATTCAAACTAGACTTAGTAATACCCATCAACTTAGGAGTATATTCAATAGGAGCGCCACCAGTAAGAGATAAAGTTTCATTATCTTTTTCAATGTCGCGCAACTCTACCAACTCCCCAGGTAAACGAATACTATCGCCACCATCATCAATGTGAACCTTAGAAGTCATCTGACGTACAATCACCTCGATGTGTTTATCAGAAATATCAATGCCCTGAGATTGATAAACCCCTTGAATCTGGTTAACCAAGAACAACTGAGCTTTTTGCATAGCACCTAGCGCCGCATCATAGGCTCCCATATGCTCCTTGTAGTAGTCGTAAAAGACTTCTAACAATTCGTGAGGGCTAATTAAACCATCGGACAAGGAATCCCCTGTATTAACCCTTTGATCATCACCTACGATAATATTTTGGTTAGGCCCTAAGGAATACTCAGAAATAGTGCCATCATCTTCAATGACTTTGACATCGATCGCCTCGTCATCCTTATACTCTACCTGACACACCCCAGGACGACGGGCAAGAATGGCTGGTTCTTTGGGTTTACGGGCTTCTAGCAATTCTTCAATTCTCGGTAAACCTTGGACGATGTCCCCAGTTTTTGCCCTTTCAAATACCAATAGTACAAGGTTATCACCCCTTTGAACTAAGTCACCCTGTTCAATGTGTAAAATTGCTCCCGTAGAAACACGGTATGGACGGGCATGGCGTAAACTAATTTTGTTACCTTCGGTTTCCATGACATAGCCAGAATCAGGAGCTTTGACTCCCTCCGCAAGAAGATCTCCTTGGGTGACAAAGTCTCCTTCTTTTTTGAGTAATGCACCTTCGGTTTCAATTTCGACGATGTCATTTTCTCTAACCACAAGAATACGACGAATAGCCTCAACCCCTTCACGGATACCACGAATAATACCGTTTTCTTGACACAGAATTTGAGTGGTTGCAACTACATCCCCCGGCATAATTTCTTGCCCATCGGTGACGGTTACGGTGGTAACGATGTTAGGCTCTGTTTCTAGCTCACGACGTAGCATAACAGATTCGAGGACGACGATTTGTAAGCGAGAACAATCTTCATTATTTTCGTCTTCGATTAATTCAATGTCGGCACTCATGCCTTCGGTGGTTTCAAGAACTAATTGAGTGGTAACTAACTGTACCCCTTCAACACTTTTCACCCTTTCCCCATCTTTGAAGAAGGTACGTAGTACGGGACGAAGGTTAATTTTGCCCCCTGCACTGTTCAAGGATTCTTGGGAAGGAGATTGGGTGGTGTTAATTACTTCATACTGTTTCATGGGGCGTAGTAATAAACCCACCCCTTCGTTAGTATCAACAAATTCACTGATACATTCATCTTCGGTGGTGATTCCAGCCATGATTTCGGTACCAGGGGCAAGAATGGTGCCATCCTCTAGGGTTGCCATATGTTCAGGATCTAAGTCCATGTATAGCTTACCTGGTTTGATGATAATTTCCCTTAAAATGTCGTTCTTTTGAATTACTTCGACAATACCACTAGATTGACAGAATACGTCTTTTACAACTTCTGTACCTGCTTCTACATACTGTCCATCTTCCACCATCAACAAGGAGATGTCTTTGTTAATTTCGTGACTTTCTTCAGGAATCCAAATAAGAGTTCCTTCGGTGGTTACCTCATACCCCTGTTTTTTGTTCCCACGACCAGTTTCTAGTCCTGCATAACGCATGATACCCCCTGTTTCGGTGGTGAAGGTATCGTCAATTAATTCGGCTACGATTTGGTTATTTTGAACTTTGGTGCCAGGGCTGACTTTGAGGGAGAAGCGATCGCCCCTAGGGGTATGAATTACATACTGTTGTTGATTGCCATGGTGTTCTAGGAATATATCAGCTTGATCTAGGGACACGGAAGCGGTAATAATTTCAATTTCCCGACTACCTTCTTCGAGGCGACACACTCCACCACTCTTAGTTTTTAGCTTACTTTCGGCTAACACGGAGTTTTTCTTGATTTTTTCACCGTTTTTAACGACAGGTTCAGCATTAGGAGGAAGGTTATAAACTTCCCCAGAGAGTACCCAAATCAAGCCGTTACGGGACGCTGTGATGGTGTTGTTGCCCTGTCTGTCGGTGGTGGTGAGGGGATCTACTTCTTGGAAAATTACCTCCCCTGCAAGGTCAGAGGCTACGTCTTTAGTAACTCTCTCGGTGGAGCGAGTTTTCTGGGGCATTACTTCGGCTAGGAGTTGCTCTTGGATAACTTCATCTCCTTCGCGCACCGCCAGTAAACTGTTCACAGGTACCAGAACTTTTTGATCACCGATGATTAAGTTACCGTTAACCTCTACCAAGAGTTTTTGGTCACCGTGACGGGTACGATTTTCCCTTACTTTTAATTTTTTATCAAATTTAACTTTTCCTGCCACAGGGCTGATGATACGCTGGGCAACTTCCCCAGTAAATACACCCCCAGTGTGGAAGGTACGCATGGTAAGCTGGGTACCAGGTTCACCGATAGACTGAGCAGCAATAATACCGATGGCCTCACCCATATTTACCCATTGTCCGTGAGCTAAAGACCAACCGTAACATTTTTGACACACAGAACGAGCAGTTTCGCAGGTAAGAGGAGATCTTACTTTTACTTTCTCAACGGTTTTACCGATAAGTTTCGCCAAGTCTTGGTCAATAGACTGGTTGCGTAGGGCAATAACTTCCCCTGTAATAGGATGTACCACATCATCGGCTAATACACGACCCAAGAGACGATCACCTAATGGGATTAAAGTGCGATCGCCATCTTTCATGGGTTCAATCCACACCCCTTTATGGGTACCACAATCAGTTTCACGGATAATTACATCCTGAGATACATCCACCAAACGACGGGTAAGATAACCAGAGTCAGCGGTACGCAACGCGGTATCCACAAGACCTTTTCTCGCACCATAGGAAGAAATAATGTACTCAGTGACGGTCAAACCTTCACGGAAATTAGTTTTAATAGGTAAGTCAATAATTTCCCCTTGAGGATCAGCCATCAAGCCCCTCATACCCACCAACTGACGTACTTGGCTAATGTTACCCCTTGCCCCAGAAAACGCCATCATATAGACGGAGTTGAGGGGGTCAGATTGACGGAAGTTACGAACCACCTCATCTTTAAGAGATTCAGAAGTATCATTCCAAGTATCAATTACCTTTTGGAAACGCTCTACTTCAGTAATTTCCCCATTAGCATAACGGTTCATGGTAGTTTTAATAGTGGTTTCTGCCTCCGCCAACATCATTTTCTTGGCATCAGGCACTTTTAAATCTTCCACACTGATAGATACCGCTGCTTGGGTAGCATAATGAAAACCCATGGTTTTTAACTGGTCACATACCGCTGCACAACGGGCTGAACCGAATTCAGTAAAAGTTTTGGCAATGAGTTTCTTTAAAGCCCCTTTATCAATAATTCTGTTATAGAAAACTTGGGGTTTTTTGCTTTGTTCTTTATTTTGAGACATCATCTTTATTGGTTGGTAATGGGTATTGGGTATTATGATTTACCTTTGACAAAGGGAAGTATGGAGAGGGGATTAAGTTACTATCATGGTTTTTTGTTTTTGATAATAACTGTTTACCCCTAAAAACTTCTACTTACTTCCGAAAGAAATTAACGATTGATATGGCGTTTAATATTCATCATCCTCTTGCCCAAGACTAGCAAGGTTTTCATAGGTAGGACGTTTTGGCGCCCTTTGGGTAGTATCCATCAGGTCAATTTCCACGTGTTCACTGCCATCAATCACCTTATGGACAGACACATCTAAACCGAGGGATTGTAACTCACGAAGTAGTACCTTGAAGGATTCAGGAGTACCGGGGTGAGGAATCGATTTACCCTTAACGATCGCATTTAGTGCCTCATTTCGTCCCTGCATATCATCGGATTTAACCGTTAACAACTCCTGTAGGGTATAAGCCGCACCATAAGCCTCTAATGCCCATACCTCCATTTCTCCAAATCTTTGCCCACCATGTTGAGCTTTTCCGCCCAAAGGTTGTTGAGTTACGAGGGAGTAAGGACCAGTAGAACGAGCGTGAATTTTATGCTGTACTAAGTGAACCAGTTTCAACATATAGGCTTTACCAATGGTAACGGGGTTATCAAAAGGTTCTCCCGTACGTCCATCATAAACTTGGATTTTTCCAGGGTGATTTTCGTTAAAAACCCAATCTTTACTATGTTTTTTGGCAGCATCACGAAGTAATCCATTAACGGTATTACGAGAGGCTTCCTCCCCGTACATTTCATCGAAAGGAGTCATCTTGAAGCGGTAGCCTAGGTGTTCCCCAGCCCAACCTAAAAGACACTCAAATACTTGTCCTACGTTCATCCGAGAAGGTACACCGAGGGGGTTAAGGACAATGTCCACGGGGCTGCCATCAGGAAGATAGGGCATATCCTCTCTGGGTAAGATGCGGGATACAATCCCTTTGTTACCGTGGCGCCCTGCCATTTTATCCCCTACTTGGATTTTACGTTTTTCGGCGATATATACCCTTACAATCATGTTGGTGTTGGGGGGTAACTCGTCCCCTTGTTCACGGGTAAAGACACGGACATATACGACCCTTCCCCTTTCACCGTTGGGTAAACGGAGGGAGTTATCTCTTACGTCTCTGGCTTTTTCACCAAAAATCGCTCGTAATAGCTTTTCTTCTGGGGGTTGATCTGATTCTCCTTTAGGAGTAACTTTACCTACCAAAATATCTCCCGCTTCTACCCATGCACCCACACGAATAATACCGTTTTCGTCAAGGTTAGAAAGGGCATCTTCCCCCACGTTAGGAATTTCTCTGGTAATTTCTTCTGGCCCTAATTTGGTTTGACGGGATTCGATGTCGTGTTTCTCTACGTGAATGGTGGTGTAAACATCTTCTTGGACTAATCTTTCACTAATAAGAATTGCGTCCTCGTAGTTGTAACCCTCCCAAGGCATATAAGCCACGGTGATATTCTGACCGAGGGCAAGTTCTCCCCCTTCGGTAGCCGAACCATCTGCCAATACTTGACCAGGTACCACCTCTTCTCCTTCGTCCACTAAGGGGCGTTGGTTTAAACAGGTGTCTTGGTTGGAGCGCTCATACTTCTGTAAGTTATAAACGATTTCCAACCCTTCTTTAGTAACTAATTTGATAGTTTTGGAGTCCACATAGCTAATGATACCGTGATCCCTTGATACGATTACCATTCCCGAATCTCGGGCTGCTTGTCCTTCTAATCCTGTACCGACTAAGGGGCGCTCGGGACGTAAAAGAGGTACTGCTTGACGTTGCATGTTGGATCCCATCAGGGCGCGGTTAGCGTCGTCATGCTCTAGGAAAGGAATCATGGAGGTAGCCACGGATACGATCTGCACGGGGGATACGGCTACATAGTCCACTTGGTCTGGACTGGTGGTAGAAAATTCCTGACGATAGCGAATAGGTACGCTTTCTCCCAAGATTTTACCGTCTTCATCGGTGGAAAGATCTCCAGGAGCAACTCTTTTATCGTCTTCTTCGTCAGCGGTGAGGTATTCGGGGGTTAAGTCCCAGCGCACTTTACCGTTTTCTACTTTGTAATAGGGGGTGGCAATAAAGCCGTATTCATTGACCTTGGCATAGGTAGCCAAAGAGCCAATCAAACCTGCGTTAGGGCCTTCAGGAGTTTCTACAGGACAAATACGACCGTAGTGGCTAGGGTGAATGTCACGGACAGCAAACCCTGCTCTATCACGGCTTAAACCTCCAGGACCTAGGGCAGAAATACGACGTTTGTGGGTCAATTCCGCTAGGGGGTTGGTTTGATCCATAAACTGAGATAACTGGGATGAGCCAAAAAATTCTTTGATGGCGGCCGCCAGGGGTTTGGGGTTTACTAGGGCGGTGGGGCTAAGGGTGTTAGGGTCTCCTACGGTCATTCTTTCTTTGATGATGCGCTCTAGGCGAGATAAACCGACTCGGATTTGGTTTTGTAAGAGTTCCCCTACACTTCTTACCCTACGGTTGCCGAGGTGATCGATGTCGTCGGTGCTGCCGATGTCAAATTCTAGGTTGATGAGGTAATCGACGGTGGAAAGAATATCATCAATGGTTAATACCCGCATATTTTCGGGAACGCTTAACCGTAGTTTTTTATTCATTTTGTAGCGGCCTACTTTGCCCAAGTCGTAACGTTTGGGGTCAAAGAAACGGGTTTCTAAGAGGGCTTGACCACCGCTGACGGTGGGAGGTTCCCCTGGTCTTAGTTTACGATACAATTCCATGAGGGCTTCATCGGTGCTAGGATTTGTTTCCTTATCGATGGTTCTTTGGTAGAAGTCGGCATGACGGAAGCGATCCATAATTTCACGATCGCTCAAGCCCATGGCTTTTAGTAGCACTTGGGCGGTAATTTTACGGGTTTTGTCGATTCTTACCCATACGACTCCATTTTTGTCGGTTTCAAATTTTAACCATGCTCCTCGGTTGGGGATGACGGAGGCGGAGTAGGTTCTTTTACCGTTTTTGTCTAGTTCTGATTTGAAATATACCCCGGGCGATCGCACGATTTGGTTAACGATGACTCTTTCTGCACCGTTAATTAAAAATGTACCCCTGTCTGTCATGAGGGGTAGTTGTCCAATAAATACTTCTTGTTCTTTGATGTCCCCTGTTTCTTTGTTCATCAAACGGGTGGGAACATAGATTTGAACTTCGTAACTAGCTTCTCTTTTCTTTGCTTCTTCTATGTTATATTTTGGCTCTTTGAGGCGATATTTCTCACCGATAAACTGTAGCTCTAATTTTCCTGCATAGTCGGTAATCGGGCTAAAACTGTTGAGTTCTTCAATAATGCCATGCTCTAAAAACCATTTGTAGCTAGAGCGTTGAATTTCGATTAAATCGGGTAACAGTTCTTGGGTTCTCATAAGTCGGTTTCAGGTTTTTGATTCTGGTGTTTCGATGGGGCAATAAAAACAGCGTTCATTCATCATAACGCTTCTTTTGCCGTTTTTTTTAGCTGATCTGGGCTTTTCCCTTACCCTTTATCTTTGTTTTTGCGGGAAAAAGGTTTATAGTTTGAACAGTTTATGGGCGTTAGCGGTGGTGTAAGAGGCGATCGCCTCTAGGGGTTCTTTTCTAATCTCAGCGAGTTTTTCGGCTACATAGAGGACGTAGGAAGGCTCATTGCGTTTACCTCGATAGGGGGTCGGGGCTAAGAAAGGACAGTCGGTTTCAATTAAAAGGCGATCAGAAGGTACCATTTTGGCACTCTCATGGACGGTATGGGCTTTTTTAAAGGTGACAACACCACTAAAACTAACATACATTCCTAGGTCTAAAAACCACTGAGTTTCTTCTGGGGTTCCTGTCCAACAGTGCATTACCCCGTTTACTCTGCCTTTCGCCTCAAAAAACTCGGTCAGTATCTGACGCATTGCCATGGCGGCATCTCGACAATGGATAATGACTGGTTTATCAAGTTGATGGGCAATTTCTAGTTGTCGCCAACAGACTTCTTTTTGTAGTTCGTTTTCCTCATCCTTATAAAAGTCCAACCCCATTTCACCGATGGCTACTACTTTGGGGAAAGATTGGGCAAAGGCGAGAATTTTTTGGGCTGTGGTTTCCCCTTCCCAGCGTCGGGTATCTAGGGGATGTAAGCCCACCGCACAATACATTTCGGGAAATTGTAAAGATAATTCTTTAATGGTTTCAAATTCATCGGGATGGACGCAGGAATGAACTAATTTGCTTACTCCTTTTTCTCGCCAACGATGGGAAACTTCTTCTAAATCCCCTTTGAATCTGTCAAAATTGACATGAACATGGGTATCTATTAATTGCATAACCTTGTTTTTTTACTTCAGGGATTAATTTCTTATCTCTATAATTTTACACCATAATATAAGGGCGATCAGGTATACTCTGCCACTTTGCGATCGCATTAGCAGACAAAAGAAACACCATCAGACCACCCCACTCGCTTTAGGAAATAGTTGTAATAGACTTAAGCTGATTGAGATGCTGCACTTTTAAGAGCTTTAGCTAATCTAGCTTTTTTTCTAGCTCCATTATTTTTATGGAATACACCTTTTTTAACAGCTTTGTCAATTTTGCTATAGGCAGCAGACATAGTCGCATCTACCGCTTTCTTTTGATCGTCGCTAGGATTAGAAGAATAAACTTCTACTGCTTGGAGATATTTTTTCATCAAAGTTCTAACCGCAGACTTGTAAGTCTTATTGCGCATACGGTTACGTTCGTTGATTTGTATTCTTTTGATTGCTGATTTAGAATTAGCCACTATCTTATACTTATGATTATTTACTTTATATAGTTTAACTTAGGATTCTTACCTACATATTCAGACTATCTATTCTAACTGTATAAGTTATCCCTTGACAAGGGGGATAGTAATTGATAATTAAAAATGGATAATAGATGATGACTCTAAATTAAATTTTCTCAACTATTATCCATGACTTGAAGAAAATAGATAATATGTTAAAAATTGATACTAAACGATAAAAAAATCATTGACTAAATAATAAGATTATTAGCAAAAATAAATATTTTAGTTAATAAGATCATCGCAATGGTTTACCATCTAAGGATAGCTGACTTACCCCTGAGCGAGCGCCCCAGGGAAAGATTAATGGAAAGTGGAGCAAAAAACCTCTCTACCGCAGAATTAATAGCTATTTTATTGGGTACAGGACAAGGTAAAGGTAAATTATCGGCGGTGGGATTGGGGCAGTATATCCTCAATCAACTTAGTTTAAACCAAAGAGATCCCCTCGATGTTTTAAGAGATATTTCCCCTGTAGAATTAATGACTATTCCAGGCATAGGCCCTGCCAAAGCTACCACAATTTTAGCAGGGGTAGAGTTAGGGAAAAGAACTTTTCAATTTCGTCCCAATGCCAGAGCAATTATTGATAGTCCCCAGGCAGCTGCTTCGGCTTTTAGCCATGAATTGATGTGGCAATCTCAAGAACGTTTTGCAGTTTTATTGTTAGATAGTAAAAATAGTCTGATAGGTACCCATGTAATTACTGTAGGTATCGCTAACGAAACCCTTGCCCATCCTCGAGAGGTTTTTCGGGAGGCTATTCGTCAATCCGCCACCAATATTATCATTGCCCACAACCACCCTTCTGGTAATTTAGAGCCTTCGGCGGAAGATATGTCATTAACACAAAAGTTATTGGAGTCGGCAAATATTATCGGTATTCCAATCTTAGACCATTTAATTATCGGTAATGGCGATCATTTCAGTTTGCGAGAGAATTGTGACCTATGGTAAATTATTAAAAAGTTGCGAAGTTTTGGGTTAAAATCCTTGATGAAATTAATCAATATTTTCTATTTTTGATTAATAAAATATTTTTTTGAGTAATAATACTTGAAACAAAAAACTAATGTTTTACTCAATGAGTTTTTAAAATTTTTATTGTGAATTATGATGCTCGTTGCTAAAATTTGAGGTGTAAACTACTTACTGATGAATAATGGTTGCCTTAACTGGTTTTTTTAGTTCTTTAATCGTACTTTTTTCTATATATAGTCCCTTGGCATCAATTTTTCATTTTGAGGGTGCATTGCCTGACAATTTAGGGGTTTATCAAGAACATTTAACCTCTTGCCCCCAGACTCCTAACTGTGTGGTTAGTAATGAATCTGCTGACGAAATCCATTATATCGAGCCTTTTAGTTATAATTCTGATGTGGCTACGGCGAAAGATACTCTTTTGAAGGTGTTGTCGGTAGTGCCTAATATGGTAGTGGTGGAGGAGACTGATAATTATATCCGCACTGAGTCTCGTAGTAAACTTATGGGTTTTGTGGACGATGGAGAGTATTATTTTCCTTCTGATAAATCTGTGATTGAGGTGCGTTCGGCTGCTCGTCTTGGGGAGTCTGATTTGGGGGTTAATCGTCGTCGTCTTGAACAAATTCGCCTTGCGATCGCAGATTATAATTCTCGTGGTTAATTGGGTTACTTATTCCTGCAATACTGCCTAAAATTATCCAACCAATAAGATTTAATCTGAGGTCAAAAATACTACTATCTGATAAGTTATAAAGGATGCAATTTCCAAAACTTATTAGATAGGTAAATATCATAATTGATTCTTTTTTATTATTTTTTAAAAGACTTAAATATATAATAGATTTATACAAAGTAATTCCTACGAAAATACACATTAATGTTAAACCTATTAACCCAGTTTCTGACCCCAACATCAGAAATAAATTGTGCGGATGTCCTATATATATGTCGTAGGTTTGACGGTATAAATAATCGAAGTTTCTCAATCCCCAACCGAATAAAGGGCGATCGCCCATCATCTCCCAAGCAAACTGCCATTGAGTGATTCGAAGGGTTTCTACAGGTCGATTTGGAAACATTTGATCAGATAGTCTTAACCATAGAGAAGCAGGGACAATTTGACGCATAATTGATTGTCCAGGCAAGTTACCAAAGGATGCCCAACCAACGATTATTCCCGCTATGGTTATTAGTTGTAATATTTTGTACCAATGACAATAAATAGAAAAAGTGACAAGAATAAAAACAGTGATCATCCAACCCATACGAGAGTTAGTAAAATAAATCCCAATTAGGTCAAAAATTATAGTTAAAATAAGAAAATAACGAATATTTTTAGGGTTGTTAAATACATTTACGACTCTTTGTTTTATGGGGTAAAATTTTTGTTTAGAAGATATTTTAATTTTAAATTTAGGTTGAGAAGTTAATAATAAGCCCATACAAAAAGTTAAACTGGTACATAAAAAAAGTGTTAGTGAATTAGCATGGGTAAAAATTGCGGACATCCTGTCAGGCGGATACCCATTGAGGATAACTCGCCATCCAATGATAGAGCGAAAAACTCCTGCTATTTGCCAATTGAAAAATAACTGTCCTAGTCCAACAATTACGACAAATATTGATGTACAACTAACAAAAAAGGCTGAAACAATTAAATCTTCTGCTTTAGTAATGATGGTTTTGACGGCTAAAAAAAGAGCAAAAAAAGGTAAAAAATTGGGCAATCCTAACCACGAGTCCAGAGAATTGTGAGCAAATATACTGGATATAATAAATGAAATAGTAATAACTAAGAGTAATTTAGTTTCAAATTGTTTAATAATATTTTTATATTGACTTTTCCACTGTTGAATCAAAAAAATGATTATATATATAACCCCTAAGTTATAAATAAAGGTTAGGTTAAAAATAGCAAAAAGATATTTTTTATAAGCAGTATTTAGCAAACTTAAAGGATAAATTATTTTTTTTAGCATTAATAAGTTAAGTGTTAATTAATTGTTTTGATTTTCTTCTGTCTTATTTTGTATATTTTCTGTGTTAAAAGGAATATTATCAAGGATAATATATCCTACTAATATTAGTATAGAAATAAAAATAAAAGATGATACAATTTTCTTTTTTATTGGTTGTTTTGATTTTGTTTGTAAGATAATTTTATTGGTGCTTTCTAAATTCTGAGAGATAGTTTTTTGAAAAAATTGGTGAGCTTTTCGTTTATTATTGTTAGCCGAAATTATGAAATCTAGGGTATTTCCTTGGGCATCTAATGCTCTATATAGATATTTACGACGACTCTTAATTTTAAAGGGTATTTCAACTACTCTCCATCCTCTTTTTCTTTTTCTTTCTATTTTTTCCCATCTTTTTTTCGCCATGACAGAATATTCTTCTATCAGTTGATTGATGGTATCATTATCAATGGCAAATCCTCTTTGTGCCATGACTTCTTGCACTTCTTCATAGGTTAATGAGTAGAATAAGTACCATTGAATACATAGGAGAATTATCTCTTCTCTAATTTGCTCCCATTGATAATCGTTGATTCTCCTCATTGTGATAATTTATGGATAGTCTTTATGGAGTAATAATAATTGCGGTTATCATAGCATATACCAATCTTATCTGGGTTATGGAAGTACTACTTCTCTTAACAAGGACAAAATTTAATTAAAAATTGTCTTTAATCATTTAGAAGTCTTCTAGTTAGTTAATTTTTTTATGTTGTTTCTTTGACGATTGATTTTAGCTTATTACAACTTTTTTTATATGGCAATTTTATCAATAGCAGATTTATATTTTCAATATAATAATAAAAATCTTTTTAAAAATTTATATTTCGATGTTTATGAAGGTAATAAAATAGGATTATTGGGGTCTAATGGTTCTGGAAAAACTACTCTATTTTTGTTGATTTGTGGTTTACTAGCTATTAATAAGGGCGATATTTTTTTATTTAACAAGAGAATAGAAAAGGGCATGTTTTATCCTGAGATTGGTTTAATTTTTCAAAATCCTGATGATCAATTGTTTTGCTTACAGGTAAGGGATGATATTATTTTTGGGGCAGAAAATTTGAGCTTATCTTTGGAAGAAATAGAAGAGCGTTTAAAGGATGTATTGAGTGCCACTGGAGTTGAACATTTATTAAATCGTTTTTCCCATGAGTTGTCAGGGGGAGAAAAGTGTATGGTGGCGATCGCCTCTGTACTTATTATGGAACCTAAGCTAATATTATATGACGAACCTAGTGCCAATCTCGATTTGAGAGCGAGACGCCGATTAATTAATTTCCTGAAATCTTCTGAACAGACGATGATAATTGCTTCCCATGATTTGGAGTTGATAAGGGAAGTGTGCGATCGCACTATAGTATTAAACCAAGGAAAAATTGTTGCTGATGGTGACCCTATCACAATTATGGGCGATCGGGCTTTGATGGAAGAAAATTGTTTAGAAGTCCCCGTATCTCTACGGGCTAATCTTTAATCGATGGGAAGGCCACAAAAAAGCAGAAAGATAAATGGAAGAAAAAGACTTAATAGATATGGTAATGAAAAAATCAAAGATTTTGGGATAAAAATAAAATTAGTGTATTAAAAATCTCTCACCTTCGGTACACAAAAAACAGAATTATTTTATTACAAGTCTATGGATTTTTTCCTTGCATAAACTGCATAAAAAGGATCTTTTGCACCCATACCAAGCATTTGTAAGAAATTTGGCGTTTCGGGTTGTTGCACAATTACTTCGGGGGTGTCAAACTCTGGCACAGACTGGAAATAAGACTTTGTTAAAAATATTCTTTGTCTATCGGTGGCATCACGCCAAGCGGTGATAGCTTTTTGATAAAACATTCGATTGGAAAAGGTAAAGATAGCCACTCCTTGGGGTTTAAGGATACGGGCAATTTCCATAAATATGGCTTCGGGATACTGCAGATATTGAATAGATACTGTGCATAAAACTGCATCAAAATCTTCATTTTCGAGGGGTAATTGCATATTACTATTGAGATTTTGGAGAAAATAATGGTCTAATCTCTCATTCTTTTTTAACTCCTCCTCATTCATGCCATGGCCTTCTATGTGGCTAAATTTCATTTCTGGGGGCAGATGAGAAACCCAACTACTCATTAAATCTAGTATTTTTGTATTAGGTTTTAATTCTTGGCGATAGAGGTTGGTTAACTGACTGATAAAGTTATTGTCAACGTGGGTAACAAAACGAGGATAGGCGTAAAATAATGTATCTTCGGTGTCGTCTAATTTTACTCTTTGGTGGGGTTGTAATAGCATGATCAGAATTTTTGGTTGACAATCTTAGTTCACTCTTTTAAGAAACAAGGGGCTTAAGCCCCTTGCCTTGAATAATATCCTGTGCCTTGAATAATAATATCCTGTTGCCTTGAATAATATTCGGTTGCCTTTAAGTTTTTAGATTAAGCTAAGGCAGGAACAGGGATGGTAATATGAGGATAGAGGGGGAAACGATCGCACAAAGCCTCTACACGGCGCACACAATCGGTTCTAACAGCCTCATCATCGGGGTTTAAGAGGCGATCGGCAATAATGTTAGCAACCTCGGTAAACTCAGCCTCTTTCAAGCCTCTAGTGGTTTCAGCAGGAGAACCTAAACGTAAACCGCTAGTAACAAAAGGAGATTCTGGATCAAAAGGTACAGTATTTTTGTTCGCTGTGATGCTGGTTTCTCCCAACAACTTATCAGCCACTTTACCAGTCATACCAATAGAGCGTAAATCAACCAAGTTTAAATGATTGTCACTGCCCCCAGATACCAGTTTAAAGCCTCTGTTTACCAACTGAGAACCCAAAGCCTGAGAGTTCGCAATGACTTGTCTACAATAGGTTTTGAACTCAGGTTTTAACGCCTCTCCAAAAGCCACTGCTTTCCCTGCGATTACGTGTTCCAAAGGACCGCCTTGGGTACCGGGGAATACAGATTTATTAAGTTTTTTACCTAATTCGGCATCACGGGTTAAAATCAAGCCACCACGGGGGCCTCTGAGGGTTTTATGGGTGGTGGTGGTAACTACATCACAATAAGGCACGGGGTTGGGGTGATGTCCACTGGCTACCAAACCAGCGATATGGGCGATGTCTGCAAGTAAATATGCCCCTACTTCGTCAGCAATTTCACGGAATTTGGCAAAATCAATAATACGAGGATAAGCGGAATAACCACAAATGATTAACTTAGGACGCTCTTTGAGCGCTAACGCTCTGATTTCATCATAGTCTAGGCGCTCGGTTTCTTTGCTGACTCCATACTGACAAACTTCAAACCATTTCCCAGAAACGTTTACAGGGGAACCATGGGTAAGGTGTCCACCGTGGGATAAGTCCATGCCCATAATTTTGTCCCCTGGATTGAGAAGGGTTAAAAATACTGCAAAGTTGGCTTGTGCGCCAGAGTGGGGTTGAACATTCGCCATTTCCGCACCAAATAATTTTTTAGCTCTTTCGATGGCTAAATCTTCCGCTTGGTCAACAAAATGACAACCGCCATAGTAGCGTTTCCCGGGTAAACCCTCTGCATATTTATTGGTTAAAACAGAACCTTGCGCAGCCATTACTGCAGGAGAGGTAAAGTTTTCACTGGCGATTAATTCTAGGTGAGTTCTTTGGCGTTGTAACTCGTTAGAAATAATTTCCGCTATGGCTGGATCCGTATCGGCTAAATAGTTTAGATTAGTTTGGCTCACTTTAATTTATGTCTTAATTATATGTAATACTTCTATATATGATAATCCATTGTGGAGTACAAATTAATGGAGAATGGAGAATTGATAATGGATAATAAATAGCTTAGGCGATGGATAAAAGTGATGTCCTCAGGCTCGGCAAGGGGGAGTATTTTTTTAGTTTGAATCGTTTATAGTCCTATATCTGAGGTTTTAAGGAATCATGGTTTTACTTTTAACCATCCAAAAATATCCCCTAAAGTGAGTTTTACATCTGTGGCGAAATCTGGCACGGGGATTACTTCGCTTTCTAACTCAAAATAAAGGGGATGACTATTGCTAGTATAGGTAAAAATTAACTTTTGATTAGGATCAATTAACCATCCCATTTGAGTACCATTAGTGAGACAATGAACAATTTTTTTTGTAACTAAACTCTGGGATTGATTGGGGCTTAATATCTCGATTATCCAATCAGGAGGTAACAAAAATTGATTAGAAATTGTAGCATCATCATTGACGGGTAAATTTTTCCATTCAAATACTGCCACATCTGGCACAATAGACTTATCGGTAAAGGTGCATCTTAATTCAGGAAAAGCCCATGCACTTTTTGATTTTTTGGTAACACTGTTAATGATGGTAACGAGTTCGCCCTGAATTGTGCTATGTTGTCCTTGGGGCATCGGTTTCGTGTAAATTTTTTCCTCTATGTATTCTTGGGCGGGTTGTGTTTCTGGTTGTTGTAAAAATTCTTCTAGGGTAATGGGTTTAGATATGGCTTGAGTCATGGCTTTTATGTTTGAAGGTTGCCAGTGGTAATAATTTTTTATTTTAATACAATAAATTTAAAGGTTATGGTTGCATTGTTTGTGCGATCGCCCTTAAATATCAATATTCCGTTGGGTTGTTTGGGAGATATAATAGAATCCTATTCTCACCGTATTAAGGAATAAAGTGCGATCGCCCATAGAACGAATAAAAATATCAAAAAAAGGAAAAGATCAACTAATTCGGCTAAAAAGGATCACCAAAATCGAAAACTGGAATGTCCTTTGTCGTTGGGCTTTTTGTCGCTCCATTGCCGAAGAAAATAAACCAACTCCTTACCCCATCCCTAACGACAGTAACCTCGAAATGACATGGCAAGTATTTGGGGGTGACATGGGAGATATACTATTACTCGTCCTCAAACAAAGATGTCATCAAGACGGCTTGGAGTTAGATGATGGCACCCTCAAGGAACAATTTTTGCTCCATCTCCATCGAGGTATTGGTTATTTGGTGGGGGATATGAGCTTAAAACACATTGAAGATTTCGTTAATTTAAATGTCATCAATCAAGGATCTAATTCTGCCTTTAGATAAGTGTTAATTCCCCTAACGCTATAATATTGATGATGATTATTCCATAATCAATAAAATTACTCCTATGCCACGCAGATCAAAACCTCCCTATTCCTATTCTGAACCCCCTTCTCGCAAAAGTAAATATGGTAATAATTCTCCCAAAAAATCTTCTTTTATAGAAGGGTTAAACTATACCATTGCTGCTATATGTGCAGGGATATTTATGCTGGGTATTGGTTTGGGTATTGCCCTAAGTTCGGGACAAGCCAGTAATAGCCCCAATGTTGCCTCTCGGGAGGTGATTGATAGGGCAGCGCCTAATCCTGAAGTTTGCGTACAATTTGGCGCTAGTGCGATGGTATCAGATTTACGGGTATTTATCACCCTCAACCCTTTTAATGTCTATGTTACTCAGCCCACCATGCAACCAGGTTGCGTATTGAGACGCAATAATTGGTCAATTCTTGAGAAGCAAAATTTGGTAAGTAATGAACAGGTGAAACAGTGTAAAAATAGAATGAATACCTTTGGTTTTACAGGGCCTTTGGAAGCATCACCCCAGATTGAATGTATTTATCAAAATGATTCGGCCGGTAATTTATTTTTCAATCGCCCTGGTACGGTTAATCCCAATGACACTGGTAAATTTTAGAAAAAATATTTTATAAATTTTGTTCATCAGGGCATGATTATTTCCGATTTTTTTGTTATGGTCTATAATCATTGACTAATCATTAACGATTAAATTTATGTGCGGAATTGTAGGTTACATTGGAACTCAAAAAGCAGTTGGTATTCTCATTGGTGGGTTGGAAAAACTAGAATATCGGGGTTATGATTCTGCTGGTATCGCTACTTTATACGATGGGCAGTTGACGGCTATTAAGGCGAAGGGCAAACTGCACAATCTCCGCACTAAGTTAGAAAATAATGTTGATTATGCTCAAATCGGTATTGGGCATACTCGCTGGGCTACCCACGGAAAACCAGAGGAATATAACGCTCATCCCCACGGAGATAATAAGGGAAAGTTTGCGGTGGTGCAAAATGGCATCATAGAAAATTACCAAGATTTACGGAAGGAGTTGAAGGAGAAAGGACATAATTTTGTTTCGGATACTGATACGGAGGTAATTCCTCATCTATTAGCAGAATATTATAATCCTCAAGGGGATGATCCTTTTATGGATGCTGTGATGAAGACAGTACATCGTTTGGAGGGAGCTTTTGCGATCGCCCTTTTGTGTGCTGATTACCCCGAAGAATTAATTGTTGCCCGTCAAAACGCCCCTTTGATTATCGGTTTCGGGCAGGGAGAATTTTTCTGTGCTTCGGATGTAACCGCCTTGGTAAACCATACTAATGCTGTATTAGCCCTTGAAAATGGCGAAATTGGACGTTTAACACCCTTAGGAGTGGAATTGTATGATTTTGGGGGTAAAAGATTGCGTCGTAGTCCTAGGGTACTAGACTGGAATCCTGTGACGGTAGAAAAACAAGGTTTCCGTCATTTTATGCTCAAGGAAATCCACGAGCAACCTTCGGTGGTGCGCACTTGTTTGGAGGTCTATTTTAATCCTGATTGGCAGATAAAGGCAACAAAGCCTGTTAACCTCAATTTAACTCCTGAATTAAGTGATAATTTAGAAAATATCCAAATCGTTGCCTGTGGTACTTCTTGGCACGCTAGTTTGGTGGGTAAATATTTGTTAGAACAAATGGCAGAGATACCTACTTTTGTGCAATATGCCTCGGAATATCGCTATTCTCCTAGTCCGATTATGGCTAATACTATGACTATTGGGGTTACTCAATCGGGGGAAACGGCGGACACTTTAGCGGCGCTGGGTATGGAAAGACAAAGACGGGCAGGGTTAGAGAAGCCCTATCAACCTCGTATTGTAGGCATTAGTAATCGTCCTGAAAGTACCCTTGGTGGTATGGTAGATCAATTAATTAACACCTATGCAGGGATTGAAATTGGGGTGGCAGCAACCAAAACTTTTGTGGCACAGGTGATGGCTTTTTATGTGTTGGCGCTAGATTTGGCTTGGCAAAGAAAAACTATCAACCCCGAAAGAATTGACCAAATTTTGGCTGGTTTATTACAACTTCCT
Source organism: Cyanobacterium sp. IPPAS B-1200 (assembly GCF_001747005.2). Taxonomy (NCBI): domain Bacteria; kingdom Bacillati; phylum Cyanobacteriota; class Cyanophyceae; order Chroococcales; family Geminocystaceae; genus Cyanobacterium; species Cyanobacterium sp. IPPAS B-1200. Next base: position 1,852,727 of record NZ_CP182899.1, on the reverse strand, counting down.
ACCCAAATTGAGAAGATTTTACAAACGGAGGAGTCCAAGATTGAGGAGTTGGCGCATAATTTTCCTGAAACTAGAGATTTTGTTTTTCTCGGTAGGGGTATCAATTTCCCCATCGCTTTAGAAGGGGCGCTGAAACTCAAGGAGATTAGTTATATCCATGCGGAGGGTTATCCTGCTGGGGAGATGAAACATGGCCCCATTGCTCTTTTAGATGCCCATGTACCCGTAGTGGCGATCGCCATGGCAGGGAGTGTTTATGAAAAAGTCATTTCCAATGCCCAAGAAGCCAAGGCAAGGGATGCTCGTCTTATCGGAGTTGTACCCCAAAGTTATGATGATGAGGTATTCCACGATGTTTTGCATGTGCCAGAGGTGGAAGAGTTATTGTCCCCTATTTTGGCGGTGATTCCTTTACAGTTGCTTTCCTATTACATCGCTTCTTTACGTGGTTTGGATGTGGATCAACCTCGCAACTTGGCTAAAAGTGTTACGGTGGAATAGTTTTAGGGTGGGCTTTACTGTATAGTGTAATATGGAAATAAAGTTGTATAACTTTTAATAAAGTCGTATATTAAAAAATAAAGTTGTATAATTTTAAATAGAGTTGTATAACTTTGTTCGACTTTATTAAAAGAAGGATTTTACTCACAAATTGCCATGGCTCGAAAAAAAAGTGATTGGTCACAAAATAAACTGAGTCGATACCTACAAGAAGGTAGAGGAAAAGGAGAGGGAAAAAATTATGTTCCTTGGAAAAAAATTCAAGATTTTCCTTCTTGTGGCCGTTCTTCCAGAATATCTGGTTGGAAAACAAATAGAATTCATCACTTCTTTTCAGATCAAGAGAAGAAAATGTTTTTCTTCCTAGATTGGTCGGACATTGTTTTCGACATTAGAGAACATTATCCTCTCCAAGATTTAGAACTAGCAATGAAGATTGCAGATCAAATGGGAATAAAGTATCCTATTGATTCTCAGTCAAGCACTCCTCATATTCTCACAACAGATTTTATGATTTCTATTAAGACTGATGAGGGAATAACTGATGTCGCAAGAACTGTTGTAAGTTCATCTGAACTTATGAAAAAAAGGAAAGTTGAGCTTTTGGAGCTAGAAAGAAGGTATTACCAAAATTTTAATATTAACTGGGGAGTAGTGACGGAAAAAGGTATATCAAAAATACTTGCTCAAAATATAGAGTGGGTTCACTCTAGTTACAACTTAGATGATACACAACAAAATATTAAGACTTTAAAAACAATTCTTAAACAAGAACTCTATTGCAAAAACAAAAGCATACAAGAAATTACCTCGGATCTTGATAATGTAATGAATTTGGAGCTAGGAACTTCGCTTTCTGTTTTTAAACATTTATTAGCCAGAAAGGAAATTTATTGTGATATGAGTTCGAGGAAAATTTCTACAAAATTCTCAACAAGTTTCATCCAAATAAAATAAATATTTATCAAAGTTATGAACCACGAGATTTTCGTTAACGATTTGATTAAATGGGAATCAACTAACAATGATTTTGCCGGAGTTGTAGAAAGAGTTTTATGGATTGATGAAGGGTATACGATCGCATTTATGTTGAATATCGAGTCAACCAAAGGATTTCCTCGTACTTTTTCCGTATCAGGCTTAAGAGAGGCTTTAAAACGAGCAGAGGCAAAAAAATTAAAAAAAGATCCTTGGTTCAAGATTATTGTGGAAGAAAATTTGTCAGATAAAGAAAAAGAAATTCGGGATCATGCTTGGAATATTATAGAGCCAATAATTACACAAGAACCAGATATATATGATAGGAGTAAGCGAGGGAATTTAGTTACACAAATAATAGAAAAATATAATCAAGGACGAGATAAAAATAAGTTAACAATAAGAAGTGTTCATAAATATTTAAGAAGATTTTGGCAGAGGGGAAAAATAAAAGATGCTCTTCTTCCAGACTATGCCAATTCAGGTGGTAAAGGGAAAACAAGACAATTGGGAATAAAAAAACGAGGAAGACCTAGAAAATTCAAAAACGTCCAAGAAATAGGCGAAGGAATAAATGTGACAGAACAAGATAGACAGATATTTAGAATCGCAATTAATAAATATTATCGAGATTCCAAGAAAAACTCCTTACCAAAAGTATATAAATTAATGGTTAAGGAATATTACACGGAAAATTATCAAATAGATGAAAATAATCATCCACAGCCTATCCTAGTTCCGACTTTCCGCACTTCATTTTGTCACAAATAAAGCGACATAAAGAAGATGAGCTATTTGTAATGGTTTGAGTAAAAATTATCTTTAATGTCTTTTTCTCTGCTATTTTACTCTTGGACTATTTCTATATTTTCCCACCACAAACCTATGCCATCAATTTTTTTATTTTATGTTGTAATGGCTCTTATTTTTGTTGATGTTTTCCTAACTATCAAGGTTTTTTATTGATAATATTCACGACATTTTGCTGGTAAATATTCTAATATTTCTTCTCTATCTTTATTCATATTTACGATTCTTTCTTCTTCATTTATTTTTGCCAGATAGATTCCTTGAAAGCATTGGAATATCCATCTCATTGTTACATTTATTTCCCACCGCGTATCCCGACGAACTTTTGTATAGCGTAGTATGTCGTTATCATGTTAGGAGCGGAAATATAACGGTACAACAGACACGATCAGATTTATCATTCCTAAATAATGGAAATAGTTATAGCCACATTTTACCTAGCAAATTGGGTCATTTAAGTAAACAACTTCCTTTTGCTTCTAGTTTAACAGTAGAACAGTTAATCGAAAATCACACTTTGTTCCCTTACTATCCAGGGCAAACGCATACTCAACCAGACAAAATCTTAAGTAAATAATCATTGTCCCATCCTGCCTTAAGTCGTTTTGCTTTTTTACCTCGAGAACAACTTTTTTCCTGATTTAACAAATTTAAGGCGATATGTCTGATTACTGCCATATTTTCACTACTGTTTCCTTTTCTGATTCTACTTTCATCCTCCCTAAACCCCACATCTAAACACCAATGTAATTTATTCTCTATTCCCCAATGACTTCTTATTCCTCGGGCGAAAGTTTCTACTCCATGATCTAAACTCGTTAAGTAGTACCTTCTTTCCAATGTGGCTTTTTGCCCTAAAATTTTTCTTTCTGATTCCACTATTCCAATAGTTTTTAACCCCACCCATTTTTCACTATCGATGAAATCTGCCACCGAATTCATCAACCAGTAACGACGTTTTTCAATTCGACCATGATTCTTTTCTATGGTTTCATATTTTTCCGCCAAGGATTTCTTGATAATTATTTTTCCATGCCCAATCAGATAATTGTTTTACATCCTCAAATAAATTACCTTGATTGCCTTTGAGGCTCAGAATATAGTCTCCCCCTTTTTCTATAATCCTTTTAGCTATATCCTTTTGACACCCCATTGCATCAATGGTCACAATACAACCATTAAGTTCTAAAACTGCCAATAATTTCGGAATTGCCGTAATTTCATTGGATTTATCTTCCACTTTTAACTGTCCCAAAACCAAGTTATTATTGCTAGCCCAAGCACTTACCATGTGAATGGCACTTTGATTTTGACTCGAATCATAAGACTGTCGTAATGTTTTACCATCGATGGCTATTATCTCTCCTTGTGTCACTTGAGCAATATGATTAATCCAATCCAAGAAAGCTGATTGTAATTGCTTTGGACATAGACGAGCAAATAATATAGAAATCGTATCATGAGAAGGAATACCATTGGGGAGTTCGAGAAACGTTTTTAGCCAAGATAGTTTACTTTTTCCGACTTTCCGCACTTCATTTTGTCACAAATAAAGCGACATAAAGAAGATGAGCTATTTGTAATGGTTTGAGTAAAAATTATCTTTAATGTCTTTTTCTCTGCTATTTTACTCTTGGACTATTTCTATATTTTCCCACCACAAACCTATGCCATCAATTTTTTTATTTTATGTTGTAATGGCTCTTATTTTTGTTGATGTTTTCCTAACTATCAAGGTTTTTTATTGATAATATTCACGACATTTTGCTGGTAAATATTCTAATATTTCTTCTCTATCTTTATTCATATTCACGATTCTTTCTTCTTCATTTATTTTTGCCAGATAGATTCCTTGAAAGCATTGGAATATCCATCTCATTGTTACTTTTTCTGTTCTTTTTCCTAATTGGTTTCTCAATCCTACTTTTCTTCTTTTTAATTCTTTTCTCATTTCTCTTTGAGCTAGGTTATATATCAATAAGCTCAAGGACATTAACCATAATATCCCTTCCAACCTCTCCACCTTTTTTACATAAAAACTCTCGGTAAAAAATAAGGGATTCTTTAAAAATCTAAATCCTCTTTCTACTTTTTGTTGTTGTTTATATTCCCATAGTATTTCCCATGGTTTTAATCTTTCTTCCTCCATTACATTGGTTGCTAAGATAAATCTTCCTGCTTGATTTTTCTTTTTTTCTATTTCTTCTTCCTTCTCTTTTACCACTATGCTTACTTCATATTTTCCTTTCTCTTGTTTTCTAATTTCTTCTATCTCTAACTCATAATATTTCAACCTTTTATTCTTTTTCTTTATTTCTCGTTCACATTCTTTTTTATCGCACCACAATTTTCTAGATATTCTCTTTTTCTCTTTTTCTACTTCCTCTTTTTCTAGGGGAATTGCTTTTCTTATTTTTTTAAGATCGCTTTCTTTTCTTTTTTTATTTTCTACTACTAACCATCTCTGGTTTATTCCCCCATAGTTTTCCTTGATTACTTTCCATCTGTAGTTTAGACTAAATGGAAAGTGGAGCAAGGAAGGACAAGACATAAAAGAAAAATAGAGAGAAAATATAAATAAGCACAAATAAAATCTTCTCTCTATGAACAAATATAGCAGACTGGAAAATTTCCGTCATGACACCTATGAAATGTTAGTCAAAGGTAAAGATGCCACTTTTCAATTGATGGATAGTGTTATGACCACGGAAAATGCTCGTAGTTTGGCAGATTTTTCTTTATCACCTTTTTTCCATCGGCAATGGTGTAGTACCTATGAAGCCATAAAAGATTGTCGTCCGAACAGCAACAAATTGATGAAACGATATATTCAAGAAATAGACACCTTAGAATATACATTACTAGGTATAGATCATACTCAGTGGAAGTTTGAAGATAGTCCCACCATGAAAGATAGAGGTTATCAATATTCTTCGTCATCCATCAATTCATCGGTCATAGGACAAGGATATAGCACCATCGCTTGGTTACCACCATTGAATGAGAAAGGAAGTTGGGCATTACCTTTAAGACATGAAAGAATCACATCCTTTGAAAATCCTCTGGGTAAAGCAACATGGCAACTAAGGCAAGTGTGTAGAAAATTGCCAGAAAATAAACCGAAATTGGTGGTGTTGGATTGTGAGTATGGCAATGGCAAATTTATTAAGCAAACCGCAGATATTGAAATCAGTAAGTTGATTAGAGTACGTTCTAATCTATGTCTTTATGGTAATCCTCCAGCCTATAGCGGTAGAGGCAGACCGAAAAAACATGGGGCAAAGTTGAAATTAAATCAATGTGACCATTTTCCCCATGCCCATGAAATATTAGAAATGGAAGACTCATCCCTAGGAACAATACGGATGAGTAAATGGAAAGAACTTCATTTCTACAATGCCCCTTCACAAAAGCTAACCCTGTTTAAAATTGAACGATTGAAGCAGAAAAAAACTGGTGCTTTACATCGCCCACTGTGGTTAATCTGGGTGGGAGAGCAATTTTTATCTTCTTCCAATATTTGGATTCAATACAGCCGACGATTTGGTGTGGACCACTGGTATCGTTTCGCCAAGCAAAGATTACATTGGACGTTACCCCATTTTCGCACCCCTGAGAGTTGTCAAAGGTGGAGCAATTTAATTGTCAATATTACTTGGCAGTTATGGTTATCCAAGGATTTAGTCAAAGAATATCATCTGCCATGGCAAAAACCTCAACAGAATTTAACCCCCGGAAGAGTGGCTCTGTCTATGACTTCATTATTGATGGACATTGGAAGTCCTACCCTTTCTCCTAAAAGTCGAGGAAAATCCCATGGCTGGCCTAAAGGTCGAAAAAGAAACAAAGCTAAAGTTTATCCTACGGTTAAAAAGCGTTTATCTAAGACTAAAAAAAGACCAAAAAAATAACTTTTAAGCCATTATTAAATTCATTTATAGCGTTTTTGAGCTAATCTTTGTTAGCTTACTTATTCTCTTACAATTTTTTCTTAGTCTAAACTACAGTTCCATTCATAACCTCTTTCTTTCAATTCTTGTTCTTGCTCATTTTCTATCTCTGTCCATAATATTTCTTCGTTTTCTACTAATTCTCTCCCTTTTTTTACTGTTAATGGCACTCTTGTTATCCATTTCATTTCCCCTAGTAATTGGATATTCTCTTGACTATATAAGGCACTATCACATACTGTTATACTCTCTGTTTCTATACTTTTCTTATACTCTTTTACTATCTTGACAAATTCTTTTTTATCACTTTGATTTCCCTGTCCTGATTTCATCCATAATGGTATTTCTCCGTCCCCTGATACTATTAAATTTAATACACATTGTTTTAAATCTGGACGATTATCTTTTGAATACCCATGACATATTTTGATGGTTTTTCTATTTTCTTCTTCCTCATTTTCATATTTACCATCCACATGAAATGATGTGGAGTCTAAGTGGTGATAATTACTTTTTATTTGATATTTTTTTATTACTTCTATGACTATTTCTATGAACAAATTACTTAGTCCATATTCGTATAGTTCATCTAAACTTCTCCCTAATTTGTCATCATTTAAGTATTCTTTTTTTACTTCTTTTCCTAGTAATTTTTCTATTGCTTTGTCGTTAAAAAACTCTGAAAATAGGTACAATGGCTGAGACACAAAACCCAAGGCATTGAGAATCATTGCCTTGACTACTAATCCTTTACTAATTTTTTCTGTAGCATAGGATGGTAGTTTTTGGTTTACAATCTCTACAATGCCTACCTCGTCTACTATTCCAGCTATTATACCTAAATGATCAATATTTTCTATTTCAATGTTTATTGATTCATACATTTTCCTAGACTTATCATTACTCTATTAAAACTAATTTACTCTATTCCACTTCATCTTTTTTATCACTTTTTTTGTAGTATTCTTGCTTTTTCTTGAACTATGCGGAAGGTCGGTTTTTCCATATTCTTCAATTTCTACCCAAGAGTCGGCACCACAAATGACTCCTAGAATTGTTAATGCCACCATATCAACTAATTTATGTTCAATCAAATAAGTGGTTCGCGGATCTTCAATATTTTCAAAATATTTCCACAGGTATGATTTCTGACCAGTTTGAGAATTCACGGCAATTAATTCCCTCTATGATGTTTACCGTATCACTTTCTCATAAATTTTGAGTATGCGTTAGCCCTGCTTGTATTTATAATTAATTCCCATGGTTTGAGAAATTACTGTATAATTGTAATTTGTGACTAAATATGCTAACTATAAGAATTTCATAAACTAAAAGAGGTTAATATGGCGAAAAGATTACAAGTAGTCTTAAATAAAGATGTAACAAAATTAGGTAAAAGAGGGGATGTGGTAGAAGTTGCTCCTGGTTATGCTCGTAACTATATCGTACCCCAAGGCTTCGGAGTATTAGCCACCGCTGGAGTATTACGTCAAGTAGAACAAAGAAGAGCAAAACAAGCCGAGCGTTTAGCCGCCATTCTCGAAGAAGCAAAATCTCGCAAAACTGCTTTACAAACTATCAATAACTTTGTTATCCGCAAGCAATTAGGCGAAGACCAAGCAATTTTTGGTACTGTAACCACCCAAGATGTGGTAGAAGTTATCAAAACTAGCTCTGGTTTAGACGTTGAGCGTCAAGCCATTGAATTACCTGAAATCAAAAGAATTGGTACTTATAAAGCTCAAATTAAATTACACGCTGAAGTAATCGCCGAAGTTTCCATCGAAGTTGCTCCTCTCTAAGCTGACAATTGTTTCAGTTTACAATGGAATCACGACAAAAAAAGGGTCAAGGATTTAACCTTGCCCTGATTTTTTTATTTATGTAAGGAATAGGGAATGGTGACAATATTTTTTAACCGAACGGAGGTTAACTAAGGAGGGCATTGCCTACCAAATAAACTGATAATTATCAATTCTCCATTATCAATTAATTATCTATTCCCATTCGATAGTTCCGGGGGGTTTAGAAGTAATATCATAAACTACTCGGTTAACGCCTTTAACCTCATTAACAATACGGTTAGAAATGGTTTCGAGTAAATCATAAGGAGGTCTTGCCCAGTCTGCGGTCATGCCATCTTCACTGGTAATTAATCTTAAAACAATGGGATAAGCATAGGTGCGCTTGTCGCCCATTACTCCCACACTTTTTACAGGTAAAAGTACAGCAAAGGCTTGCCAAAAATCATGGTACATTCCCGCTTTTTTGATTTCATCCCTAACTACAAAATCAGCATCCCGAAGAATGTTAAGTTTTTCAGAGGTAACTTCCCCTAAGATACGAATGGCTAAACCAGGACCGGGGAAAGGATGACGAGAAACAATCTCTTCTGGTAAATTGATGGCTCTTCCCAACTTACGAACTTCATCTTTAAATAGTTTGCGTAAAGGCTCAACTAATTTAAAACGAAGATTTTTAGGTAAACCACCTACATTATGATGACTCTTGATTTTAACAGCTACTCTCTCCCCAGTTTTGGGATCTACATTGGTATCGGCGGATTCAATAACATCGGGATAAAGAGTACCTTGGGCAAGATAATCAAAAGGCCCTAGACGGGTAGATTCTTCCTCAAATACTTGGATGAATTCATGACCGATTTTACGGCGTTTTTCTTCAGGGTCGGTTACTCCTTCAATTTGGGCTAAGAAGCGATCGCGCCCATTGACATATACTACATTGATATGGAATTGATCATTGAATAATTCCACCAACCTTTCAGGCTCACCCTTACGCATAAACCCTTGGTCAATAAACATACAAGTTAATTGATCTCCGATGGCTTCATGGAGTAAAAAGGCAAGGGTAGAAGAGTCAACCCCTCCCGAAAGAGCCAATAAAACCCTTTTATCTCCTACAGTTTCCCTGATCTCGGCAATGGATTGTTCTAAAAATGTTTGAGTAGTCCAAGTGGGTTCACAACCGCAGATATGATAAACAAAGTTACGAATCAGGGCAGAGCCATATTCAGAATGGATTACCTCTGGGTGAAATTGTACCCCAAATAATTTTTTGTCATGGTCGGCGATCGCCGCACAGGGAGTGTTTTCTGTATGGGCAAGAATTGAAAACCCCTCTGGTAATTGGGTACAAGAATCGCCATGGCTCATCCACATAGTAGAACCATTGTCCACATTGGTTAATAAATCGGTAGGATCATCAATAAACAAAGAAGCTTTACCATATTCGCCTCTTTTTGCCCTTTCAACTCCTCCTCCCAACTGTTTTACCATTAGTTGCATACCGTAACACACCCCTAAAACAGGAATGCCAAGACTCCATATTTCGGGGTCACATTGAGGAGCATATTGATCATAAACAGAATTAGGGCCACCAGATAAAATAATACCTTTGGGATTAAGTTCTTTTAATTTTTCGGCACTGGTGCGATAAGAGATTACCTCAGAATAAACTTCCGTTTCTCTGATGCGACGGGCAATCAATTCGGAATATTGTGAACCAAAATCAATAATCAGAATCATTTGACGTTTTGTTGTATCGTTATTAGAAGAATTATTATTAGGTTGATCTTGCTTAGGGGGGAGGGGAGTTTCTGTTGTAGTCACGTTCTCTTGTTAGTAAAGGTTGAGTAATCAAAAAATAAAAAATTCTAGCCTGAGAACAGCTAGAGCTTTCTTTAGAGGTGAAGAATTTTCAACCCTAATTTAAATATTCTTAACATTGTATCATTACCTTTGAATAATTCATTGCCAAATTTAAGGTAGGCTTTTAGTAAAAAGAGGTAAACCTAACACACAATTCCTAAAGGTTAATACCTATTGACATAAACGGAGAGGGAGGGATTCGAACCCTCGGTGGAGCTATAAACCCCACAACTTCTTAGCAGGAAGCCGCTTTCAACCGCTCAGCCACCTCTCCAATTGCACTTAACAATTATAGCAGAAATTTAACTTTGTCTGCAACTAAAATTGTGTCTATTTTTGGGATAAGGGCGATCGCCCCATAAACTAGAAAAATCGCCCTTAAAATCCATAATTAACCCAACTCTTGTAAAGTAGCTTCAAGACTTGAAATAGCAGTTAAAACATCACGATCAGACATAAATCCGAGGTGTCCGATACGGAAAATTTTACCTTTAAGGTGATCTTGTCCTCCTGCTAAGGCAATATCATATTTTTTGCGCATAGTAGAGCGAATCGCCTCCGCATCATGCTTATCAGGAGCCACCGCAGTAACCGCGTAACTAGCACAATCATCAGGGGCAAACAAAGGTAAACCCAAGGCTTTTACTTTGTCTCTGGTTAGGTGAGTTAATCTCTTGTGACGAGCAAAGATATTTTCTAAACCTTCCTCTTTCATCATCTGCAAAGATGCTTGGAGAGCAAACATTAAATTGATAGGAGGAGTAAAAGGAGAGCTATTTTTAGCATTAGCTTTTTTGTAGGGAGCTAAATCTAAATAGAACTTAGGTAAAGTAGCGGTTTCATAAGCCCTCCATGCCTTATCACTCACAGAAATAAATCCCAATCCGGGGGGAATCATATATCCTTTCTGAGAACCCGATGCCACCACATCCAAGGCCAACTCATCAATTTTGAGATCCACTGCCCCCAAACTGGTGACAGCATCAACAATGATCAGAGCTTCCCCATGGGCTTTAACGTGTTTGTTGATAGTTTCAAGGTCATTTAACACCCCTGTGGAGGTTTCGGAGTGGGTAATGATGACAGCCTTAATTTTTTTCTCGGTATCAGCTTCTAATTTTTCCCTAAAGGCTTCTGGATCTAATGGTTTTCCCCATTCTGCAGTAATTTCCTCTACTTCTAAACCGAATTTACGGCTCATGATTCCCCAGCGCTCACCAAATTTACCATTATTGCCCACTAATACAGAATCTCCAGCGCTCAAGAAATTGATGATACCAGCTTCCATGGCTCCAGTACCAGAAACACAGAGGGTTAAAACCTCATTTTTAGTTTGATGTAACCATTTCAAATTATCATTAAGCTCTCCTATAATGGCACTAAAGTCACCGCTACGATGCCCTATGGGATGTTGCGCCATGGCGAGTAAGACTCTTTCGGGAACAGGAGTAGGTCCCGGAATCATCAACATGAGTTTATCTTGCATATTCTTTCTATCTTTAAAACTTAAGTCTTCAGTTTAATCGAAAAGGTGTACAGGAAACAAATTTGCGTCTTTTTATTAACAAGATTTTTGTAGTTTCTATCAGAGTAAGTTTTTTGAAAAAAGTCCATAACACAGACTTTAGGCACAATCTTCATCACAGGGGCAATAATCAGCAGATGGCTTATGGCGTAAAATAATCATAGTCATATCATCTACATTGGAATGACCACCACCGATAAAGTTTTTGATTTCATCGAGAATATAATCAAGGATGTCTTGGGCATGGTCAAAATTTTCACAGGCATATTGAAAGGAGTTGACCAAATTTTCTTCATCAAACCGTTGGTTGTTTTGGTTAATGGCATCGGTTAAGCCATCGGTGTAATATAAAACTGTGTCATGGACTTCCAATTTGACGGCATCATCTTCATAATTAGAGTTGGGTTGTAAACCTACCAACATTCCCTCGGTGTCCAATTTTCTGACGTTGTTTGTGGAGGCATTCCAGTAAAGAGGGGGATTGTGGGCGGCATTAGCATATCGGAGGGTGTGGCTACGGGGATCGTATTCTGAGTAGAAAAGAGTTACGAAACGGTGAGAATTGTCGAGATCTGCATACATAACCCGATTTAGATGTTTTAGTACCCTAGCGGGAGAATGACGGTTTAATACTTCTGCTCTCAACATTCCCCTCGTCATGGTCATAATTAGTCCTGCGGGTACTCCTTTTCCCATGACATCCCCAATGACGATACTCCATGATTGGCAAGGGGAATCGGGTACTTGTTCGGTATCTTGATCCCATTGATCGTAGTTGGCTGGGATAAAGTCGTAATAGTCTCCCCCTACCCTGTCGGCGGTTTCACATTTGGCAGCGAGTTCTAGTCCTGTGATGGAAGGGCATTGTCGGGGTAATAGTCTGACTTGAATTTCTGAGGCGATTTCTAGTTCTCGATCTTGTCTTTCTTTGGACATTAATTTTACTGTTAATTCGTGATTTGCGATCGCCACGGCGGTCTGATCAGAAACTAATTGAGTAAGGGTTTTACGGCTTTGAGTCCAAGAAAAGTCGGATTCGTGGCTAAAAACATATAACCGTCCTTTTTCAACATTTTTACTCACCACAGGACTACTATATATCTGTAAATAACCAGAAAAATGATTATGAATTTTTTCCTGAACAAAGACTGGAAAACAAGCTAATTTTGGATATGATTGTTCATTGGATTTATGCTTAGTTTCATAGGTATTTATTTCTTGAATAACCTGCAAAAAATCTTGATTTATTCTTTCTCTCAAAAGATTATTTTGACAATAAAACTGCTCTAATTCCACTTGATTATTTTCTTTGTATAAAACTAAAGCTCCCCCCTCTGCATCGGTAACTCTAGTTACCATTAAGGGCGTTAGTTCTAAAAACTGATTTAAATTATTAAAGTTGCGTAGGGCAAAACTAAGGGATGTTAATAAATTCTGAATTTTATTTTGCTCTCTATGGAGATTAGAGATCATTTCTTTTAACGCTAAAACACTGGTATAGTTACCAGATTGATAATTCTGGCTAATGGTTTTGGGATCTAGAGAATTAGGGTTAAAAATAGACACAGAAGTATGGGGATTAACGGTTGATAGTGAATATTAAGCTATTTTGGTTCAATTGACAATAAACTGTGGGTAATTGAGAATTAATTTTTAGGAAAAAATTTTTAAGTCAAATTTTGACTATCCCTAGGGGTTTAGGGAAAGTAAAAAAGTATAGTTAAAGGATTTCTAGTATAGTGCTTTTCTTTAGTTTTAGGGATCTTTGTTCTAAGGTAAATCAAATAACAGTTTTTAAATGTCGTTATTACATCATTTCTATGTTTAAAACTAATTTATCTAATCCTGCCTTTTCTTTGGAAACTAAGTCTGTAGCAAAGAATGCTAATATATGTTGTTCTTTGGGACTGCCTCTATTTACCCCTGTGGAACCCATGGCGATCGCAACGCCACATTTCCCCTGCCACTTTTTCGTTTTTTGAGACCATTTTTTAACAGTATTGGCAAAATTTTCCCCTTCCTGTTCAATCTCGGCAATCACATGATTAATTCCCCCTTGGGTTTTAATCATGGGAAGGTCAAAGGTTCCACCATAAAAAGGATCTTCCCCTGACGTGAAAAATAAATACTCGATGCCTTCTTCTTTGATCAACTGTTCTACTACTAATTTACCTTTAGGACGGGTAGTTTGTATGATAATTACGGGAATTTTATCATTATCGTTCTCAAATACGATTCCTTCTGTATCAACCCATACCGAAGGTTTTGCTTCAATAGATTTAATGATATTTTCTGAGAAAGAACCAAAAGAAATTACGCAATCCTCTGGGAATAAGTCACTGGATATAATATCTGTGTCTTCCTCCTCAGCAAAATCACCATGCAAATTTCCTTCAATGGCTTCTAACTCGGCAGTAACTTCTGGCATGGTTCTTACCTTGACAGGATGAGGTTTACTATTCCCCCAAGGAAGTTTGATGGAATATTGATGGGAAATTGCTTGGGTAGGATCTTTTTCGAGGCGTTTTTTATTTTTCTGAACAAATTTGCCGAGGGCTTCTATACCCAGATAGAGAGGATCTAATTCTTCTGCGTCCACTAGGGGGCGGATACCTTCGTAGGGATGGATACTGCCAAACACCACTTGTACAGGGACATCATATTGTGCTTCGGCGAGAAATAATTCGTACCACAGTTGTTGCTCTTCGTCTTCTTCGTCAAAGTCTGAGTCATCAAGGGAAAAGTTAACAAACCAGCAATCTTGTTGCAAAAAGGCTCTTTCTATATCTCCTTCTTCCATGGTACTGTCACCCATTTCTCCTGCCATGAGTCTAAATTTTTTCATGGAATCAAGGGAGCGATAAAAAATAACGCCAAATTCTTGCCCCATCATGCCCATGACACAGGCGTATAATGATTCTACGTTGTAGGCATCGATTTTGATTTCGATTAAGTTATATTCTGCTAGGAGAGTCCAGGGGGCTTGTTCCCACATAAGGGCGATCGCCCTTTCTTCTAGCTTTTCTAATAGTTGAGGAGGAATATTTCCCACCTTTTGGGGTTGAACTTGTTGTAAGTTGTTCCATAACTCATCAAGGAGGGGTAAATCTCCCTGATAATCTACGTCAATGTCTAAACCCTGTAATGCTCCGCGCAAGAAAAATTGTAATTCCCTATCCCTGACTACCACTTTATGGGGACGAGCAGGTTCTGCGGGGCTTTGAGGTTTTTCGATCGCCTTTAATAAAGCCCTAACCATAGCCTCTGGTCCTGTATTACCTTTTACCACATCCATGGTACGAATAAAACCTTCTGAGCCATCTACCCAAACAATACACTGACCATTATTTTTTAATTCAGGCTCTAGGTTATCAAGCATCTCCCCAATGGGAAAAATATCCCCCTCCCAAACATGGGGAATTTGGGGAATTCTGTTAATACGATGTTTTGTGGTAACGGGTAAAGAGGACATAGAATTTCTATTTAGATAGAACAGGGGAGCGGGAAAAACCATTAATAATTGATAGTTGCCAAAAAACAAAATCCATTAAAGTTGAATTTTCGATTTTCCCTTGATTTGTACATTGTACATTGTTAATCGGCGAATAAATGGATTAACTTTCCATGACAGTAGCCGAGTTTTGCAAAAGGTGATTAATACCATATTCTAAACCTTCTACCACCGCTTGATAGGAGGCATCGATGATATTGGTAGATACTCCCACCGTAGTCCACCTTTGCATCCCGTTGGTGGATTCTACCAGTACCCTAGTTTTGGCATTTGTTCCTGCGGTACTGTTTAAAATTCTAACCTTATAATCGGTAAGATAAAATCCAGCTATTTGGGGATAAAATTTCACCAAGGCTTTGCGCAGGGCCGCATCAAGGGCGCTAACGGGCCCATTTCCTTCGGCTACTTCTAACAATTCTTCATGACCCATGACTAATTTTATGGTGGCAAGGGCGTGGGTATAGGGTATTTGTTCGGTAATGGTAATGTCGGAGTGGACTTGAAAACCTTTTATTTCAAAAAGTTGTTTTCTTTTACCCAAGGCTTCGAGCATCAAAAGTTCAAAACTAGCTTCTGCCGCTTCAAATTGATAGCCTTCATGTTCAAGGGTTTTAAGTCTTTGTAAAATTTCTCGACATTTGGGGTTATTTTTGTCTAAGTCAATGCCAAAGTTTTGGGCTTTGGAGAGTACATTGCTCAATCCTGATTGGTCGGAAATGACGATACGACGTTCATTACCGATCGCCTCGGGGACAATGTGTTCATAAGTTAGAGGATTTCTAGCCACGGCAGACACATGGATACCGCCCTTATGGGCAAAGGCTGAGCGCCCCACAAAGGGGGCATGGTCATCGGGGGCAAGGTTGACAATTTCGCTGATGAGACGGCTATTAGGGCTTAGTTGGGTTAGTTGTTCGGGTTCTAGGCAATGATAACCTAGTTTTAATTGTAGGTTAGGGATGAGGGTACATAGGTTGGCATTACCACATCTTTCTCCATAACCGTTGATGGTTCCCTGTACCATGGTTGCCCCTTCCAGGACAGAGGCGATCGCATTTGCCACCGCTGTACCACTATCATTATGGGTATGAATTCCCAATTGCACCCCGTCTGGATTATCCAAATCAAGGTTTAACTTATCCACCACCTCCCCTACAATCTGCCCGATTTCGTGGGGCAAAGTGCCTCCGTTGGTATCACAAAAAACTAACCATTTAGCCCCTGAGCCGATCGCCCCTTGGAGGGTAGCCAAAGCATAATCTGGATTTGCTTTATAACCATCAAACCAATGCTCCGCATCATATATCACCTGCCGTTGCTGAGAAATTAGATAGCTGATACTATCCTGAATCATGGCAATATTCTCATCGAGGGAAGTTTTTAAACCCTCCATAACGTGCAAATCCCAAGACTTACCAAAAATAGTCACCCAGTGAGTGTTGGCCGCCAATATCGCCTTCAACATGGGATCTTCTGCCGCTTTTTTGTGGGGACGACGGGTAGAGCAAAACGCCACTATCTGAGCCTGTTTCAACGGCTCTTCTTTTAAACGCCAAAAAAACTGCACATCCTTCGGATTAGCACCCGGCCACCCTCCCTCAATGAAAGGAATACCCATCTCATCAAGTTTGCGCACAATTTGCAATTTATCATTAAGAGATAGTGAAATTCCCTCCCGTTGAGAGCCATCTCTAAGGGTAGTATCATAGAGCCAAATTTTTTTCCGAATCATAGTAGCTATTTTATTTAACTTGTTTCAAAAAGATGCAAATTTTTCTGGCAATGGTTTAACGGTAAATAAATAAAACCATCTATTCATATTCTACCTTAGACCATTTATCCCCATGGCAAATAAGTTATTACTGTCAATGTAGCGCCAAGAAAAAAGTTTGATTAGGATATGTGAATATGGGATAATAGAGCCGTTAATTCACGAAAATAAATAATTATTTATGTCAGCGCCCTTTACCCCTGAAGAAATTGCATCCGAAGGCTTGAAACCTTCTGAATACGAAGATATAGTCCAACGCTTAGGCAGACACCCCAATCGAGCAGAATTAGGGATGTTTGGGGTAATGTGGTCAGAACATTGTTGTTATAAAAACTCCCGTCCTCTCCTATCTCAGTTTCCCACTACAGGAGAAAGAATTTTAGTAGGGCCTGGGGAAAATGCAGGGGTAGTAGATTTTGGCGACGGTTTACAAGTTGCCTTCAAAATTGAATCCCATAATCATCCCAGTGCGATCGAGCCTTTTCAGGGAGCCGCCACAGGGGTAGGGGGTATCCTCAGAGACATTTTCACCATGGGCGCTCGTCCTATTGCCATTTTAAACTCCCTTCGTTTCGGTAATTTAGACAACCCCCACACCAAAAGAATTTTTCAAGGAGTAGTAGAAGGTATAAGTCACTACGGAAATTGTCTGATAGCAGAAGAAACCCTCATTTGGCGTGACGATGAAGGAGTACATTTCGATACCATTGGCAACTTTGTTGAAAAGCATTTATTACATACCAATGAGAATACCTTAGAACTAGGAACCTCCATTGAAACTCTATCCTTCAATCAAGAAACCCAAGAAAGCACTTGGCAACCCATTCGCCGTATATACAAGCGATTCACTAATCAATTAATCACCCTAAAAACCGCTTTAGGCAGAAAAATCACTGTTACCGCCGATCATCCTCAATTAGTAGCCGAAAACGGACAATGGCAGACTAAAGATGCAAAAGACTTAAAACAAGGAGACTTAATCCCTCTATTACTCAATTTACCCACAGGTCAAGAAAAAACAGAAGATTTAAACCTAATTTCTCTCCTCAAAGATGGTTTTGACGATGTTTACATCGATTTTCCCGATCATTGGTGTGAATTACACACTGAATCCTTAAAAACGAAACTCAAAGAAATTGAACCCAATTCAGAGCCAAGACATCGCTATCTAAAACAAGGATATTTACCCATCAATCTTTATCGTCAACTAGAATCATTAGTCAATGTTGAGCTTTCTGAATTACGTATTTATCGCCGTAGTGGTAAAGCTAATTATATGAAAGCAGTATTAAAAATAGATGAAGGTTTTGCCCGTTTATTAGGTTATTATTTGTCCGAAGGCTGTGTTTCTCAAAATGGCAACACTTATAAAATCATATTTACCTTTGGACTTCACGAAAAAGAATATGTAGAAGATGTCATTAACTTGATGGAGAAATTAGGTTTAAGAGCCTGTGTTGAAAAAAGAAAATCCACGTTTGCCGTTTGTACCACTTCTTGGCTACTCGGATACTTATTAAAAGAAGTTTGGCAATGTGGAGATAAAGCACCCTTCAAAGCTTTCCCTGATTGCTTCTTTAATTGGTCACCGGCACTACAGGAAGAAGGATTAAAAGGTTTATTGAGAGGAGATGGTTCTTTAACAACAAAAACCAGCGGTAGTCACGCTAAAATAGGTTTTGCCACCACTAGCCAAAAATTATTTGAACAAACAACTCTTTTATTACAAAATTTGGGAGTAGTTCCTTATATTTACCGCAAACCTGCCCAAGTATGTTCCATTGAAGGAAGAGAATGTCAATCTTTACCCCTATGGCAATTAGAAATTAATAATGTTGATAATTTAGCCAAATTCGTCAAGGTTTTCAGTGAAGAAAGAAATCAACAATTAGCCTCTGCTTTAGAAAAATATCAGGGCAATAAACACTCTTTTCCTCGTTATCATGTTTCCAATCAAGTTGCCTTTGTCAAAATAAAAGACATTGAAATTCAAAAGGTGGAGAATTATCCTGTATATGATATTGAGGTAGATAATACTCATTTATTTGTTACTACTTCAGGAATTATTACTCATAACTGTATAGGCGTACCCACTGTGGGGGGAGAAGTTTACTTTAACTCTGCCTATAAAGGAAACCCTCTCGTTAATGCCATGGCCATCGGCTTGATGGAAACAGAAACTATTGTCAAATCAGGAGCTTCTGGGGTAGGTAATCCTGTTTTATATGTGGGTTCTACCACCGGGCGTGATGGTATGGGCGGTGCAAGTTTCGCCAGTGCCGAGTTAACGGACGATTCTATGGACGATCGCCCCGCAGTACAGGTAGGAGATCCTTTCCTCGAAAAATCCCTAGTAGAAGCCTGTTTAGAGGCTTTTAAAACAGGGGCAGTAGTAGCCGCTCAGGATATGGGAGCGGCGGGAATTACCTGCTCTACCTCGGAAATGGCAGCCAAAGGGGGATTGGGCATCGAGTTAGACTTAGACAAAATCCCTGCCAGAGAAACAGGGATGATTCCTTACGAATATCTCCTTTCCGAGTCCCAAGAAAGAATGCTGTTTGTAGCCCAAAAAGGCAGAGAACAAGAATTAATCGATATTTTCGAGCGTTGGGGACTCCATGCCGTGGTGGCAGGGGAGGTAATCGAAGAGCAAATCGTCCGTATCCTTCACCAAGGAAGCATCGCCGCCGAAGTGCCTTCCACCGCCCTAGCGGACAATACCCCTGTTTATCATCATGAGTTACTCTCCGAAGCCCCCGAATATGCCCAAAAGGCATGGGCTTGGAACGAAGCAAAATTGCCTGAGTGCGACGAAAACGGGGTAAAAGATCAAAAATGGTCTGAGGTTCTCTTAACCCTCCTCGATCAGCCCACCATCGCCTCTAAACGGTGGATTTATCGCCAATACGATCACCAAGTACAAAATAATACTGTCATGCTCCCTGGGGGCGCTGATGCGGCCATTGTTAGGGTGCGCCCCGTGAATGGTAAGCCTGAATTGGCGAAAACGGGTATAGCTGCGACGACGGACTGCAACCCCCGTTATGTCTATCTGGATCCCCATTTAGGGGCATCTTTGGCAGTGGCAGAAGCCGCCCGAAACCTTAGCTGTGTGGGGGCTGAACCCATTGCGGTGACGGATAATCTTAATTTTGGTAGTCCTGAAAAGCCCATCGGTTATTGGCAATTACATCACGCCTGTAGTGGTATTTCCGAAGCCTGTCGTCAGTTTGAAACCCCTGTAACGGGAGGCAATGTTTCCCTTTATAACGAAACGGTGGATAGTGAGGGTAATCCTCAGCCTATTTATCCTACCCCTGTCATCGGCATGGTGGGTTTAATTCCTGATATTACCAAAATTGCAGGGCAAGGATGGCAACAGGAAGGGGATTTAATTTATTTTCTAGGGGCTTTTAATCCCAGTTTGGGGGCTTCTGAATATTTAGCCACTATCCACGACACCATCGCTGGAAAACCTCCTACCCTTAATTTTGATTTAGAAAAAGCGGTACAAAAAGCCTGTCGTGAGGGGATTCGCCATGGTTTGGTAAATTCTGCCCATGATTGTGCAGAGGGTGGTTTTACTGTTGCCCTTGCAGAATGTTGTATCGGTGGTAATTTGGGTGCGGTGGTTCATTTACCTACTTTTGATGGTCGTTTCGATACGGCTTTATTTGGGGAGTTGGCTAGTGCGATTATCGTCTCTGTTTCTCCTGATAATAAAGAGGCATGGGAACAGTTTTTGGCTGATAATTTACCTAATAATTGGCAGGAGATTGGCACGGTTAAGGGTAATAGTTTGGAAATTAATACTGCCGCTCAATCCCTTATCAATATTGACCTTGATTCTATGGTTGATACTTGGGAAAGTGCGATCGCCCGTCGCCTTAATTAACTATAAATGAACCTTCCCATCAGGCATGGTTGCCCCTGTCAGAATTGCATCTGATAAATCTATGCCTGATAAATCAGCATCCCGTAAATTTGCTCCTGTAAAATTAGCACCCCTGACAATAGCCCCATCAAGACAAGCCCCCCAAAGGTAAGCCCCGTGTAGGTTGGCATTACTTAAATCAGCACCCTTCAAATTAACCAAATTAAGATTAGTAAAACTTAAATCCGCCATTCTCAAATCCGTTTCACTCAAATCACTTTTCATCAAATTTGCTTGAACAAATTGAGCACCTTTTAACTGGCCTTTATTTAACACTACATTTTTTAAATTGGCCTTATCCAAAACACTGCGACGCATATAGGCAGACTGCATATTACTGCCACTAAAATCACTGCCATAGAGTTTCATGCCGCTCATTTTTGTCTCTTGTAAATCCATGGCACTAAAATTGATACCATGTAAATCTAAGCCGTTGAGAAAAGCCCCTTTTAACTTAATGCCATAGAGTTTTGCCCCTCGCAAATTAGCACCACTTAACCTTGCCCCACTTAAATTTGTCCAATTCAAATTAGCCTTTTCTAAGTTAGCACCCCGTAAATTAATCCCTTCCAAGTTAGCACCACAAAGATTTACAGCTGGTAGATTTGCCATATAAAGGTTAACCCAATTTAATACCGCACCGCTGAGGGTTGCCCCTTGTAAATCTGCTTTGTGTAGTTGAGCGCCCTGTAAGTCAGCTTTAGTTAAATCTGCCTCTATTAATAGAGCTTCTTTGAGCTTTACAAAACTAAGATTTGCACCATAAAGAAAAGCACCGCGCAAATCAGATTCAAGTAAAAAACATCGTTGTAAATCTGACCAAGCCAAATGAGCTTCCATTAATTTAGAGCGAGACAAATTAGCATAACTTAAGTTCATGCCGCTTAAATTACTCTTACTAAGATTGATTTCTCTAAAGTCGCGATCGCCCTGATTATAACGCTTGAGTATATCACTTATTTGCATTTCTTCTCTCCTGAAACTAGGGGTTAAAGTAGATTAATCAGTGATAAATAGCACCAAAAACAATTATCTTGATAATCGTTATTTTGTCTAAAACAGATGCTTTTTATAGAAACTAATCCTAAATTAATCAAATCAAAATAACCCCCAGAGCTTAACTATTATCAATATACTGAGTGATTCCCTTGAGTTATTTGTCTTTAATTATATTATCCCCATTTCAAAAATGGTTCTATTATTAATAAAACCTAGCCAAAGTTATCTAAACTTGATTTTTAGTTACAAAAATATACAAAAAAAATCCGTAAAAAATACGGATATTAATACAAATAATAAGGGGCATAAACCCCCTCTCTCGCGATTGATAAAAAAGAATTAACCCAAAAAAAATATCTCTAAGTAAATCTAAGACTCCCGAGGAATAAACTCTTTTTCCTCCTCTTTATAAAACCATGGAATGCCATCAGGATCTCGACTTTGACTCCAAATTCCGAAATCATCATCTAACTTTCTCTTACCCACAGTGCTAGGGCTAACCTCCAGACGCTTTGCCAACTCAGTTTGATTTAAAACTAAAGTAGAAGTCTCGATAACTTCCCCCAAATCAGACTTAATCACCTCTGGGGGGGCTACAGAAGGAGTATCATCCTCCTCAGAGATACCTTTGTTACTATGGTCACTAATAGATTCTTTGGTTGTCGATGAATCATCCGCGTCAACCGAAGTATCAACAACGGCAGAAGATTGGCTCGGAGTTTCAATTACTGTGGTAGCATTCTCATCAGAAGAATGAGAATCAGATGAAGAGATTAAATTAGTTTTTGGTGCAGATTCGGTTTCACTATCATCAAGAATACTGCCCAAAGTGTTGGCTGTTAAAAAATAATAAACAACTCCTTGATCATCATAAAGTCTTTTTACCGCTCCATATTCCTCTTTTTTACGATCTAAATACCATTTAGATATACGAGCGCTCAAACCTGTTTTTGAAGATAAATCCAATATAGTTAAACATCCTTTATTGACGTTAACTAGTTGATTAAATAGAGGATCAATTTGTGTAGATAGTTGTTGCCATTGGTAGGTTTGCCATAGCTTCCACCCTAGTGCAAAAGCAAAAGCTCCCACTATTAGGGGCCAGGCGACAAAAACCACCATGGTTATAAGAGCGAAAGGCAGTAATACTAATAGTAAACCGTTAGCACCACTATCTATTACTTTTCCAGTCATAGTGTTAAGTGGTTAATTTGATTATGAACATTCTATTTTAGCTGATTTTGGGCTATCTCCTAAAATTGCAAAAAAAGTTAATGAATAAACCAAGAACAATTGACAATAGAGAATGAACAATAGACAATTAAATTTATTCTCAATTATCCATTATCAATTAAGATCATGCGTCCAATATATTTAGATTGTCATGCTACCACTCCCATGGATAAAAGAGTTTTGGAGGCGATGATGCCTTTTTTTACGGATTATTTTGGTAATGCCTCTAGTGTTGCCCATGTTTATGGTTGGGAAGCAGAAGCGGGAATAAAACAAGCCAGAGAAATCATTGCGAGCGCCATTAATGCCAAGGAAAGTGAAATTGTTTTTACCAGCGGGGCAACGGAGGCGGATAATTTAGCCATAAAAGGGGTGGCGGAGGCTTATTTTGATAGAGGAAAACATATTATTACCGTGGCAACGGAACATAAGGCGGTAATTGAGCCTTGCGAATATTTGATGGATTTGGGTTTTGAGGTAAGTTTTTTACCAGTAAATCAAGATGGTTTATTGGATTTGGATTTATTACAAAATACGATGCGAGAGGATACTATTTTGGTATCCGTGATGGCGGCTAATAATGAAATTGGAGTGTTGCAACCTTTAGCCGAAATTGGGAAGATTTGCCATGATAGGGGGGTTATTTTTCATACTGATGGGGCTCAGGCTATTGGTAAAATCCCCATTGATGTGCAATCAATGAATATTGATTTGATGTCTTTGACGGCTCACAAAATTTACGGGCCAAAGGGTATTGGGGCTTTATACATTCGTCGTCGCAATCCGAGGGTAAAAATTGCACCCCAAATTCAGGGGGGAGGGCAAGAAAATAAAATTCGCTCTGGTACTCTGTGTACTCCGAATATTGTGGGGTTTGGTAAGGCGGTAGAAGTGGCGATCGCCCTTATGGAAGCAGAAAACCTCAAACAAAAACAATTGAGAGATTATTTATGGCAAGAAATCAGTCAACTAGAAGGAGTTATCCTTAACGGTGACTTAGAAAAAAGACTACCAAACAACCTCAATATTAGTGTTAAAAATGTAGATGGTTCAGCTTTATTACTCGCCCTACAGCCCACCGTTGCGGTTTCTTCTGGCTCTGCTTGTACTTCCGAATCAACCAAGCCTTCCCATGTTTTAACAGCCCTAGGTCATTCCAAATCCCTTGCCCAAGCCTCCCTAAGATTTGGCATTGGTAGATTTAACACTGAGGAAGAAATAAAAAAAGTGGCACACGCCACCCTAGATGCGGTTACAGCTCTACGAAAATCAGGCAGATAATGATTTTTAACAGGAGCGAGAAGTGCGATTTAAACGGCGGTGAATATCACTCAATGCTTTGGTATTTTTCACAGGCTCTCGGGGAGATGGTAATTCATTATTAGGCCAGTTATCCAAATCATCACACACACAACTAGACTCTTGAAACCCAACCTCAATAATAGGAACAGGCATACTACAACGGGCGCAATCACTAATATCCCACTTAGAAGAAAGCAATTCTTGAATTGTTTCGTTTGTACCTTTGACATAACAATCACCCGTGGCAGGATCTGAAATTAAATCCCAACATCTCTCAAATTCTAGGCTATAGCGATCGCCCATAACCACCCTCTTGGGTAAAATAGCCTTATTTTGACGGGCGATTATCACTGGTTTTTGTAACTGAAACCAATAGGCCAAATATTTTTTTACCGCTTCTGGGGATGCCATATATATCTACTTTGTTAGGTGTTTAGATCCATTCGATCATAACCCGTGATTTTCAAAACCTCCCAAATCTTTAGCTATTCTCAAGATTTGAATCATAACCAAAAACGTTTTTAAACACCATCACCAATTGTTTCTTAACCTCCTCCATAGACACATCAGGCACAAAATTAACCAACCTCGTCACCGACTTATCCCGAATCCCACAGGGAATAATTTGCCCAAACCCCTCCAAATCACAGTCCACATTGAGGGCTAAACCGTGCATAGTAATCCATCTTTTAACCTTAATACCCATGGCACAGATTTTTTCATCATTCACCCAAACCCCCGTTAAACCCTCAATTCTTGCTCCTTCCACCCCATAAAAAGTCAACAATTGAATTACCACCTCTTCTAATTGCCGTAAATACCAATGTAAATCCTGCTGATGGTTGCGTAAATTCAAAATGGGATACACCACAATCTGCCCTAGACAATGATATGTTACCTCTCCGCCCCTTTCCGTGCGAAACAACTGACCAGAAAAATTATTTAGGTCAAATTTGAGGTTGTCAAGGGTTGAACCCGTGCCAAGGGTATAAACTGTGGGATGTTCTACTAATAATAAAACATCATCTAAATCGGCATGGTCTAACCTGTTTTGTACCAATTTTTTTTGATAATTCCATACTTTTTCATAGGGCATGATACCTAAATGCTCGATTAATAATCTTTTTTTTGCCATTATTAAACAAATAAATAAAAATTAATTAAATACTAAAAAAATAATTTATTTAACCTAATATTATAGTTGTTAAACTATCCAGAGTGTAACTCTTAGCAAATTGTAGATGGTGAAATTTGCATGAAATAAAAAAATAGAGAATTAATTATAAAATGATAATAAACAAAAAGAGAACTATCCATTATTAAAAATCTCCCCATTAATCATGATGTAACATGAATTAATTCGTCTTAAATCATCAAAAAGAGTTAAATAATATTTGTATTTGTCAAAAATATTGTCATCTTTTTTTAGTAGCCAATTATACTCTTATAACATTAATTTAATAAGCACATTTTTCAGAAAAAGTACACAAGGTTAAGCAATAGTTAAAAAATGCAAAAAAAGTTGAACCTCAAAAAATCTGATGCTAGACTGAGTACAAATACTGAAAGTATATTGCAATTATGGTTCAAACTCCCACACAACTAAATCAAGAGTCCTTAGTGTTAGACTCCGAGGAACTGAGAAAAATAGATGCCTACTGGCGCGCCTGTAACTATTTGGCGGTAGGAATGATCTATTTGCGTTCTAATCCTCTTTTAAAAGAACATCTAAAACCAGAAGATATTAAGTATAGATTATTAGGTCACTGGGGTTCTAGCCCCGGATTGAGTTTTGTATATGTGCATCTCAATCGCCTTATTAACAAGTATGACTTGAACATGATTTATTTGGCAGGGCCTGGCCATGGGGCCCCTGGTATTCTTGCCCCTGTATATTTAGAAGGTACTTATTCCGAGATTTATCCAGATAAAAGCATGGATGAGGAAGGGATGCGCAAGTTTTTTAAACAGTTTTCTTTCCCCGGCCATATTGGTAGCCATGTAACCCCAGAAACCCCCGGTTCGATTCATGAGGGGGGAGAGTTGGGTTATAGTTTATCCCACGCCTACGGCTCTATATTAGATAATCCTGATCTTATCTCCGTGGTGATGGTGGGTGATGGGGAGTCGGAAACTGGTCCTTTGGCGACTTCTTGGCACTCTAATAAGTTTATTAATCCTATCCGTGATGGGGCAGTGTTGCCGATTTTGCACCTCAATGGTTATAAGATTGCTAACCCTACTATTTTGTCTCGGATTTCCCATGAGGAGTTACACTCTCTATTTGTAGGTTATGGTTATGAGCCTTATTTTGTGGAAGGGGATGACCCTGAAATTATGCACCAAAAGATGGCTAAAACCCTTGAGGAGTGTGTTAATAAAATCAAAGAAATTCAGTCAGAAGCAAGAAGCAGTGGTGTGCCTAAGCGTCCTAGATGGCCGATGATCGTTTTTCGTTCTCCGAAGGGGTGGACTGGGCCTAAAAATGTGGATGGTCATAAGGTGGAGAATTTTTGGCGATCGCACCAAGTTCCCATGGGTAATATGCACAGCAACACAGAACATTTACGCCTATTAGAGGAGTGGATGAGAGGTTATAAACCAGAGGAGTTATTTGATGAAAATGGTACCTTGATTCCCGAATTACGAGAATTAGCACCGAAGGGGGCTAGGCGTATGAGTGCCAATCCCATTGCCAATGGGGGATTATTAAGAAAAGATCTTGATTTGCCTGATTTTAAAGATTCTGAATATGCCCTACAAATTACCTCTCCTGGTAAAACTCGTTTTGAAAACACCAAAGCCATGGGGATTTTCTTGCGAGATGTTATGGCTCGTAATATGACCAGTTTTCGGGTATTTGGCCCCGATGAAACTGCTTCTAACCGTCTCCATCCCATTTATGAAGCGTCCAAAAAGGTATGGATGGCGGATTATTTACCCGAAGATGAAGATGGGGGAGAACTTTCCCCCGATGGTAGGGTAATGGAAATGTTGAGTGAACATACCCTGGAAGGATGGCTCGAAACTTATCTCTTGACAGGGCGCCATGGTTTATTTCACACCTACGAAGCCTTTGCCCATGTCATTGATTCCATGTTTAACCAACACGCTAAATGGTTAGATATATGTAAAAATCATGTACCTTGGCGATCGCCCGTATCTTCCCTTAATATCTTACTATCCTCCACCGTCTGGAGACAAGACCACAACGGCTTTTCTCACCAAGATCCAGGTTTTGTGGACTTAGTCACCAATAAAAGTGCCGATGTTACTAGGGTATATTTTCCCCCTGATGCCAACTGTTTATTGAGCGTCATTGACCACTGTTTGCGTAGTAAAGACTATGTCAACGTCATCGTCGCCGACAAACAAAGCCATCTGCAATACCTCACCATCGATGAAGCCGTCAAACACTGTACCAAAGGCATTGGTATTTGGGATTGGGCAGGGAATGACCATGAAAAAGGTCAAGCCAACGAGCCAGATGTGATTATGGCATCCTGCGGTGATGTACCTACCATGGAAGCCCTCGCCGCCACTGCCATTTTAAGGGAAGAATGTCCCGATTTAAAAGTGAGATTTGTTAACGTGGTGGACATCTTCAAATTGCAAGATGAAACCGAACATCCCCACGGCTTATCTCACCGAGACTTTGTCACCCTTTTCACCGAAGATAAACCCATTATCTTTAATTTCCATGGTTATCCTTGGTTAATTCATAAACTAGCTTACCGTCATCCTAATCCTGAGCGTCTCCATGTGAGAGGTTATAAGGAAGAAGGTAATATTAATACTCCCCTTGAGTTGGCTATTAAAAACCAAATTGATCGTTTCAATTTAGTTATTGATGTCATTGACCGTGTGCCAAAACTAGGCTCTAGGGCGGGATACCTTAAAGAATTGATGAAAAATGAAATCATCGATAATCTTAACTATGCCCATACCCATGGTATTGATAAGGAAGAAATGCGCAATTGGCAATGGCCTTTTTAGGAATTACTACCAAGTAAGGCAAGGGGTCAAGTAGGTTGGCGAAATTAATTATAGCTCTTGTTTTATTAAGACTCTTATGAACAAGGGGTTTAAACCCCTTGCCTAAATCGATTTAATTATGCCTACTTACTTAAAATCCCTTGTTATTCAAGAAACAATTTTCCCACAGAGTCTAAAATTGCTAAAACCTATCTACCACAATGGACTGATAAATATTCCCCTAGCTTAAAGAGCGATCGCAATTTAGGACTATTAGGGATTAATGTTTCTTTTTCGATGATACTCTCGATGGATTTTTGATGAACAAAGAAATATAACTGCTCTTGTACCTTATGTAAACAAAGATCAATTTTTAATAGTTTACCCAAATCGAT
Organism: Cyanobacterium sp. IPPAS B-1200; assembly: GCF_001747005.2. Taxonomy (NCBI): domain Bacteria; kingdom Bacillati; phylum Cyanobacteriota; class Cyanophyceae; order Chroococcales; family Geminocystaceae; genus Cyanobacterium; species Cyanobacterium sp. IPPAS B-1200. Next base: position 1,824,175 of record NZ_CP182899.1, on the reverse strand, counting down.
AATACTCTTAATACTCTCAATATCCTGTTCAATGGTTTGAATCGAAGCACCATCCAAAACTTGGGTCAAAAAATCTCCCATCAGTTTTTCCAAAGTTTCCTTGGCATCTGGTATCTCTAACTTACAGTTTAAATGATCTGCCTCCGATGCGATCGCCTCTAACTCCATCAAATAACCCTCCACATTACAAGACATGGGGCATTTAGTCGCCAACTCCTGAATCACTAGAGTACAACGATAGGAAATCGCCACTTGCGCCGCCACCTGCAACTCTTGAGGCACGGGCATATCATCCCGATAATAAGCCAACAAAATACTGTAATTATCCCGATACACCTGAGTATAAAGTTGATCAAGATGTTTTTTCGTTGTCTCCATCAACTTATCACGGATAATTAACTTCTCCTCCCCAAAAATCTGTTGTAAATCAAAAGACTGATTACCAAACAACTCACTCATCAACAAAATAACCTCTACCACACTTATATCCTTAAGGGCAGAGAATAATTTAGACTTAATCTGACTATAGGCTAAACGACTGGTAAAAGGTTGAATACAACAATGGAAATCCCACCCTCCTAGATGAATTACCCCAAACACATAGTGAGAGCTTTCTAGGGTAATCTGAGAAGTTAATTTAACCTGCCCCACCGCTAAAGTTAATGAACCAACTTGCTGTTTTTGATAGTCTAATTGGTGCGCATCATAACAGTAGATTGTCTCATCCGTTGAATAATTGGTATAGAGAGAACTAATGGCGTAATGGGCGGCTACTTGTTTCAGGGTAATTTGACTAGGGATTACCGACTGTAGATATACTTGCCCACCATTGCCATAACTTTCCACATTACTAGGCGCCTTTTTGAGACGCTTAATAAACTCTTTTTCTAATTGGACACCCGAAATTTCCCCTGCCAACTCCATAGCCCTTGAAGCATAGCGCAATATCTGCGTACCCTCAGGACGGGAAATTTCTTCAAAAAACCATCCGCAACTGGTGAACATCAATAAAGAATTACGTTGCATCTCCAACAACCGCAAAGCGTCAATTTGTTCCGAAGGAGGTAAGGATTGACGGCTATGGTTTGCCAAAAACTTGTCCACATTGTCGGGGCTACGATCTAAAATAACTTTCACATACTCATCCCTCGCTTTCCAAATATCGATGAAATAGTTAGGGGCAACTTCTTCATATACCTTGGTTAACTCATCTCGTAACCAGTTGAGACTATCCCGTAACGGACGGCGCCATTTGAGGTGGAAACCTCCACCGCCCCCACAACCACAATCATCCTGCCACCTATCAACCCCATGGGAGCAACTCCAAGCGGTGACGGGTTTTAGTTCCACTTCCCAAGTGGGTTCTACTAAACTAAGATAGTGGGCATAATTGGTTACATTCCAGCCTTGCTGGGGAAATTCTTTTGTAAAGGCATAGGCGAGACATCTTTCTGTATCTCTTTTGTGGTGTCCAAAGGTTTCTCCATCGGTGGCAACGGAAATTAACTGAGATTTTCGGTCATCTCCTCTGATGGCTAACTTGAGACGAGAATAAAAGTTATGGCTACTAGATAGCACATCCCCAAAACCCATATCCCCTGATATGGGGCCATCATAAAAGAATAGATAAATGTGACCATGTCCTTTAACATAACAACGATAGGGGCGAGTGGGATCGATTTGTCCTCCCCCTACTTCTAACCATTCTCCTTTTGTGCCGTCGGGATTTGTGGGGCGACATTTTTTCGCTTGCCCTGGGGCAAGGATAATAAACTTTATCCCTTCATCGATTAACACTCCTAGGGTGGCGTAATCCACGGCGGTTTCTGCTAACCACATTCCTTCGGGATGGCGCCCAAAACGTTGGTAAAAGTCGGTGATACCCCAGCGCACTTGGGTATATTTGTCTTTTTCGTTGGCTAGGGGCAGGATAATGTGATTATAAACCTGGGCGATCGCATTTCCGTGACCATTAAGCCTTTCACAACTCGCCTTATCTGCTTCTATAATCTTCTCATATACTTCCTCATCATATTTTTGCAACCATGACATGAGAGTGGCTCCAATATTGAAGCTCAAATACTCAAAGTTATTGACGATGCCGACTATCTGTCCTTGATCATTGTATATACGAGCAAATACATTATTGCGATAACATTCATGGAAAATTCTTTCATTCCAATCATGGAAAGGATGGGCGCTCGGTTGACGCTCAATGGCGTTTAAGTAAGGGTTTTCTCTGGGAGGTTGGTAAAAATGCCCATGGACGGTTACATATATTCCTGTAGCTGTAGGTCGGGTATTTTCTTGCTTTTCAACGGTTAAATTCTTGGGGTTTGTTGCGGTAACTGTACTCATGGGGCGTAATCTGATAATCTATGTATCTTTAAATATTCTCGCTTTCTTTAGCCTAACACCTATTCCATAATATACAAATTAAGTGCGATCGGTTGTTAATATTTACTGAACTAACCACTCATTTTCCCTCAAATTATTCTTTTATTCATATTCTTCTTTCCTAGTACCCTCTACGTCCTAGCTCTTTTGGAAAATAATATTTTTATGAAAAACAACAACTCATTGCGATGTTAAGAATAGTTACAAAAATTGATTTTTTTTGTTGACTTTTGCTCAAAAAACCCTGATAATAAGAGTGTATTTTATACAATAGGAATCTAACTATTTTTAGTTGAAAAACACCATATTTCTATTATTAATAATAGTACACTGGGCATGAAAAGCCCAGCCCAAACACCCTTTTTTTAATATAAATTTACAAAAGATTTACTACCCATAAGCTCTGCCTCGCCATGTTTTGGGTTTTGTGAGAGCAGATATAAAAATACGGATGACGGCGAAAATATCGGCGGTGGGAGATAGCCAAAATAAGAAACGACTCGCTGATTTTCCTTTTTCATAGCTAGGGGCGATCGCGCCTAAAAGAGCAAAACGAATTAACAATAAAAACAGATTAAGAATAAATAACAACTTAAAAGTTAGATAATCATAATGATGATAATTGAAGATACCGAAAATAGTTAGAGGTAACGGTAAACCCTGCACCAAAGCCAAGAAACCACACTCACCCCACAACTGAGCCTTAGAAGCTGCGTCCTTCAAATCCAAAGAACGTCCCCACTCCTGCCAAGTTTCTTGCAAACCCTCGTACATTCTCACCTTGATCAACTTTGCCCCATCGGCAAAACCTACCTTATAACCCTTCATCGCAGCCCCACGGGCAAGGGTAACATCATCACAAAAAGAATCAGAAGCCATGGAATATCCCTCTAAATCTTCCAATACCTTACGCTTAATCAAAAAACATTGACCATTGGCCATCACCGTTTCAGGAGTCATAGCATTTACCCCCGAAGACTCAAAACGATATAACAAAGTCATCAACAAAGCAGGTTGCAACCACCATTCTCCCCCAGACTTGAGAATAAACTGAGGAGATAAGGACAACACATCATAACCCTGAGTTTGGGCAAAATCAATCAAACTAGGCACTAAACCAGGTTGAGGTTGAGTATCCGCATCAATGCCCAATATCCATTCACTACTCGATGAACTAGACAAAAAACCGTTATGTAAAGCCCATGGGCGCCCTACCCAGTTAGAAGGTAAAGGAGGGTCACTTAAGAGTTTAACACGGGGATCTTTTTGCGCCACATCTTTTACTTTTTCCCTCGTGCCATCTTTCGAGTCGCTGTCAACTATTAATATCTCTCTTAGTTCATAGGTTTGACGGGTAATTCCTGATAACATCCCATCAATGCGGTTTACTTCGTTGAGGGTGGGTACCACTACGGAAACTTTTGCTAACTGCTCAGGTTTTGCTGATTGGGGGATAAGGGGGGGAAATCTTTTTGCTCCTCGAAATAGTCTGGCCAAAAGAATAAAGGTACAAACCCCCTGAAATAACAATAAAACGAAAAAAGTGAAGGTAACTATATCCATATTTCTTAATAAAATGTAATATGATTTTACCGTGATGGGGTTTATTTTTGAAGCCATAGCCACTTTTAACGGCGGTTTTTTTTGACAAAAGCCCAAAACATCCTTGCACAATGAAAAAAGTTTCGCTATAATAGGTAACCAGCAAAGCACCTGCGGGTGTAGTTTAGTGGTAAAACCTTAGCCTTCCAAGCTAATGATGGGGGTTCGATTCCCCCCACCCGCTTTGTAGATAAAAGTTGTTATACAATTCATTGACGACCTTCTGTTGTACGTCAACAAAAAAATACAACTAAAACCTTAGGAAAATCCAATGGTTGCTCAAAAAGTCAAAAAATACCAAGACCTAGGGCTAAATTTGGATATGGTACAAAAAATCCTTGCCGATTTACAGATGAAAAACGATATATTTATCACTCAAGTGTTGATGAAAAATGTCAAATAATTTTTTTCCGCATAACTTTTTATTATTTAGGGAAAGTTTCTAGGGATCATTTTAGCCATGATTAATATATTTTTTCGATATTGATTTAATAATAATAAGTAGGTTGGCGAAATTGATTATAGCTCTTAAGACTCTTATGAACAAGGGGTTTAAACCCTTGCCTAAATCGATTTAATTATGCCCACTTACTTAAGTGTTTTTTATTTAACTTTATGATTTTAACTCTCTAATTTATCAATAGATTCTAATAATTCAGGTATATTAGATTGAGTCACTTCCCATAAAATTTGAACATCAACTTCTTTATATTCATGGACAACACGATTACGCATTCCCCGAATCGCATTAAAGGGAATTTGAGGATATTTAGCAATAAAATCAGGAGTTAATCTGTTAACTGCTTCACCAATAATGATTATTTGATATAAAACCGATGATTGAGTTTTTTCGTCATTCAAAAAAGATTCCTGATCTAGATTAGTACAGAATTTAATAATCAAATTACAGGCTTTTATTAAATCTAAGATTGCTTCCTGATTTCTGTTCATAGATTATTTGAAAATGGTTTAAAACATTATTTTTTCTGATCCAGTTATGGCTATTTTCGATCGATCTTTTTGTCACCACATCAACAGCACGATTAAATAATAAACTGAATTGATATTCAATGGTGTCGAGATCGAAAAAAGTGATTTTTGCCTCTTCCGCAAAGGTGACTAATAAATCAATATCGCTGTTTTGATTAAAGTCATCTCTCAAAACTGAACCAAATAGGGCTAATTCGATAATTTGCCATTGTTGACATACTCTACTAACATCAGTAATTTCTGTGTTTAGGCGGTGATAAATGTCCATAGCTAAAAATATCAAAACTTTTTACATCGAGTATATTTTCTAAGTTAGCATAAAGGAAATCCTCTATTTGCGCATTAACACCATAGTCATTAGAGTTGTGCCGACCTTCCGCATAGTTCAAGAAAAAGCAAGAATACTACAAAAAAAGTGATAAAAAAGATGAAGTGGAATAGAGTAAATTAGTTTTAATAGAGTAATGATAAGTCTAGGAAAATGTATGAATCAATAAACATTGAAATAGAAAATATTGATCATTTAGGTATAATAGCTGGAATAGTAGACGAGGTAGGCATTGTAGAGATTGTAAACCAAAAACTACCATCCTATGCTACAGAAAAAATTAGTAAAGGATTAGTAGTCAAGGCAATGATTCTCAATGCCTTGGGTTTTGTGTCTCAGCCATTGTACCTATTTTCAGAGTTTTTTAACGACAAAGCAATAGAAAAATTACTAGGAAAAGAAGTAAAAAAAGAATACTTAAATGATGACAAATTAGGGAGAAGTTTAGATGAACTATACGAATATGGACTAAGTAATTTGTTCATAGAAATAGTCATAGAAGTAATAAAAAAATATCAAATAAAAAGTAATTATCACCACTTAGACTCCACATCATTTCATGTGGATGGTAAATATGAAAATGAGGAAGAAGAAAATAGAAAAACCATCAAAATATGTCATGGGTATTCAAAAGATAATCGTCCAGATTTAAAACAATGTGTATTAAATTTAATAGTATCAGGGGACGGAGAAATACCATTATGGATGAAATCAGGACAGGGAAATCAAAGTGATAAAAAAGAATTTGTCAAGATAGTAAAAGAGTATAAGAAAAGTATAGAAACAGAGAGTATAACAGTATGTGATAGTGCCTTATATAGTCAAGAGAATATCCAATTACTAGGGGAAATGAAATGGATAACAAGAGTGCCATTAACAGTAAAAAAAGGGAGAGAATTAGTAGAAAACGAAGAAATATTATGGACAGAGATAGAAAATGAGCAAGAACAAGAATTGAAAGAAAGAGGTTATGAATGGAAAGTAATCAAGGAAAACTATGGGGGAATAAACCAGAGATGGTTAGTAGTAGAAAATAAAAAAAGAAAAGAAAGCGATCTAAAAAAAATAAAAAAAGCAATTCCCCTAGAAAAAGAGGAAGTAGAAAAAGAGAAAAAGAAAATATCTAGAAAATTGTGGTGCGATAACAAAGAATGTGAACGAGAAATAAAGAAAAAGAATAAAAGGTTTAAATATTATGAGTTAGAGATAGAAGACATTAGAAAGCAAGAGAAAGGAAAATATGAAGTAAGTGTAGTGGTAAGAGAGAAGGAAGAAGAAATAGAAAAAAAGAAAAATCAAGCAGGAAGATTTATCTTAGCAACCAATGTAATGGAGGAAGAAAGATTAAAACCATGGGAAATACTATGGGAATATAAACAACAACAAAAAGTAGAAAGAGGATTTAGATTTTTAAAGAATCCCTTATTTTTTACCGAGAGTTTTTATGTAAAAAAGGTGGAGAGGTTGGAAGGGATATTATGGTTAATGTCCTTGAGCTTATTGATATATAACCTAGCTCAAAGAGAAATGAGAAAAGAATTAAAAAGAAGAAAAGTAGGATTGAGAAACCAAGTAGGAAAAAGAACAGAAAAAGTAACAATGAGATGGATATTCCAATGCTTTCAAGGAATCTATCTGGCAAAAATAAATGAAGAAGAAAGAATCGTAAATATGAATAAAGATAGAGAAGAAATATTAGAATATTTACCAGCAAAATGTCGTGAATATTATCAATAAAAAACCTTGATAGTTAGGAAAACATCAACAAAAATAAGAGCCATTACAACATAAAATAAAAAAATTGATGGCATAGGTTTGTGGTGGGAAAATATAGAAATAGTCCAAGAGTAAAATAGCAGAGAAAAAGACATTAAAGATAATTTTTACTCAAACCATTACAAATAGCTCATCTTCTTTATGTCGCTTTATTTGTGACAAAATGAAGTGCGGAAAGTCGGATCAATCATGAGAATAGAACAGTTTTTTTTGGATGTCAGAAGACTAAATCAATTTTACTTTAATCCATAAATTACTTTTGATAATATAATAATATAATCAGCATTTCAAATTAATTACCAAGGTAAAATAGAACCATCCCAAGAGAAAAACTTTCCGTGATCATCCTTGTTTAAAGCATTAATTATTGATAGTAATTGGGAAGTGCAACGCTCCACAGAAAATAACTTTTCAGGGACAACATTTCCTTGAAACGGTTTTGATAATTTTGTATCAGTCGTTCCGGGATGCAAAGCCACCACAATAGTTTTTTTACTCACTCTATTGTATTCGATCGCAATATTTTTGAGAAACATATTAAGAGCAGATTTGGAAGCACGATAACCATACCAGCCCCCCAAATAATTGTCCTCTATGCTTCCCACTTTCGCCGATATGGTGGTAAAAATGCTAATTTCTGAATGTTTTAACAAAATCAATAAATGTTTAGCTAATAAGACAGTGGGAATAGAGTTGACCTGAAAATAACGTAATAAGTTGTCGTTATTGATATGTTTTAAACTTTTTTCTGGTTCAATTTCTTCTTCATGGAGGATGCCGACACAGTTTATAACTAGGTGTAGTTTATTAGCTGTCGATTTTATTTTTTCTACTATGTTAACAATATCTTTTTCTTGGGTAATATCTCCTTGTAAACAGACAATATTATGAGGATACTCTTTTTGTAAATTAAATAATTCTTGTGCAGTATTTTGATTTCGATATACCGTATATATTGTTGTGTAATTTTGTTCTTGAATTAATTGTTTTACAAAGCCTAAACCGATACCCTGACTCGCTCCTAGTATTAAACAATATTTATCAGACATACTATTGTCAAATTATTTTTATGGCTATGATAGCATTTACTTTTGTAAAGTGATCAGCAACTTTAGTTGATAAAACAATAAAAAAAGGTGAACAGTTGCCCACCCATAATAAATGTCATTGTCGGCGGTTTACAATACAGTATTATTGGAATTTAAACTAACCTTGACAACTTTATTTTTTACTTCTTCTACTTTAGGTAAATTTAAGGTTAAAATACCATCATTATAATCCGCTGTAACCTCATTATTTTTGATGGCTATAGGTAAGGTTATTGTGCGTTCAAACTTACCATAATTAAATTCAGAAATATAATAATTGTTTTCTTTTTCTTCGGCTTTTTGATTAAATTCTCCCATAATTTTTATGCTCTGACGGGTAGTACTGATATCAATATCATCTTTGTTTATGCCAGGAATCACTGCTTTTAAGGTAAGATTATCGCCATTATCAAATAATTCTAAAGGAATATTACCAATGGTTGGCACTTGCTCCCAATTATTACTTAACTCATCAAATAAGCGGTTCATTTGACGGTGCAAAATATTTACATCAGAAAGGGGATAAAAACGAACTAAAGACATGAACTTAATCCTCCAGCAATCGTTATTTATAAATTATTCTTTACTTTATATGTTGCCAGTTATTATGTAAAGGTAGGGTAGTGAAAACCGATATTTTTTGAGGACAGTTTACCGAATATTTCTTGTTAGTTTATTGAGTAGGCATCGCCTAATTTTGTTATCAAATCTTATTAAATTACAATGAACATTCAATATTTAAAATATTATGACCATTACTCATTGCCCATTCCCTACTCCCATCTAAACTAAAAATAATATATAAATTCAGCAACGCCGAAATGAGAATGTAAGTAAAAATAGAAGCAAGATAAAGCTGGTTAATACTTCGTGGTAGGTTCATCGATTCATCATAGAAGGGCAGTCTTTTACTATCAAAAAATAAATTATGCTAATATCAAAGTATTCTAAATAGTTAATCATTAAAGATAGAAAAGTATAAAATGAATTATCTTTAACAAGGCTAAAAAAAAGAAAAACTTATTTTCATCACACTAACTCGACAATATGAATATCACTAAGAATGGACTAATTTTAGGGGCGGCTGCTTTAACTGCTGGTAGTGTAGCAATCACAGGCTTTGGACTCCATTATTCCCAAACTCAGGCTTTTGTGCAACAAAGCCCTAAAGAAATAGTCGATGAAGTATGGCAAGTAATCAATAGCCGTTATGTCGATGCAACTTTTAACGGTCAAGATTGGCGTAGCATCAGAAATGAGTACCTAGAAAGGGAATACGCTAATGAGGAAGAGGCCTATGAGGCGGTGAGAGAAATGTTGAAAACATTGGATGACCCTTATACTCGCTTTATGAACCCTGAAGAGTTTAGAAGTATGCAGATTGATACTTCTGGGGAGTTGACGGGGGTAGGTATTCAAATTACCAAGGAGGAGGAGACAGATAATATTGTGGTGGTGGCACCCATCGAAGACACCCCCGCTTCGGATGCTGGACTTATGGCAAAGGATATTATTACTAAAATTGATGGTCAAAGTACCGAAGGTATGGAGCTTAATGATGCGGTTAATTTAATTAGAGGTGTCCCTGGAAGTAATGTGGTGTTGACTATACAAAGGGATAGTCGGGAAATAGATTTTGATCTTACCCGTGCCAAAATTGAAATTAAGCCTGTTAGGGCAAGAATTGAGGAAGACCCTAATATTGGTAAGGTTGCTTATATTCGTTTGGTTCAATTTAGTAATAATGCTTCTGCAGAGATGCGCAATGCGATCGCACAGGCGGAATCAGAAAATGTTAATGGTTATATATTAGATCTACGTTCTAATCCTGGGGGTTTGTTATACTCTAGTGTAGAAATTTCTCGAATGTTTATTGATCAAGGGGGCATTGTCACCACCGTTGACAGGGTAGGGGAAGTGGATAGCCACCAAGCGAATGGTAGAGCTTTGACAGATAAGCCCTTAGTAGTATTGGTAGATGGTGGTTCTGCTAGTGCTAGTGAAATTGTGTCAGGGGCGCTGCAGGACAACGAAAGAGCAACCATTGTGGGAACTCAAACTTTTGGAAAAGGTTTGGTGCAATCGGTGCGGGGCTTGAGTGATGGTTCTGGATTAGCGGTTACTATTTCTAAGTATCTTACCCCCGATGGTCGAGATATTAACAAGGAAGGTATTACCCCTGATATTGTATCGGAACTTAGCGAGGAAGAACAAGAACTTTTAGCGGGCGATCGCCAAAAAGTCGGAACCTTAGAAGATGGGCAATTCAAAAAAGCCTTTGAGACTCTTCGTAATCAAATTACCAAAACTGCCCAAAATTAATCATTATTTCCATAACTGACATTACGCACTCATTTATAAGTTGAGTTTTATCTGTAAGTTTTAACAAGGGGCTCGAGGCCCCTTGCCCAACTCCTAGCCCCTTGCCGACTACTATATATAGTCAAAAAAAAGAGACGTAATCTATAACGCCCCCACAATAACGATTTAATTAAATGAGCAAACTTTAACCAAATTTACCAGTTACATAGTCTCTGGTTAACTCCTCAGCAGGATCATTAAATATCTTGTCGGTTTCATCAAACTCCACCAAATAACCCACCTTATTACCCTTATTACCCACCGCTTCAGCATTAAAAAAAGCAGTTTTATCCGCAACCCTCGTCGCCTGTTGCATATTATGGGTAACAATCACAATGGTATAGTTTTGTTTTAACTCGTGCATCAACTCCTCTATTTTGAGGGTAGAAATAGGATCTAATGCCGAACAAGGTTCATCCATTAACAACACTTCTGGCTCAGCGGCAATGGTTCTGGCGATACATAACCTTTGTTGTTGCCCCCCAGATAGAGAAAAACCACTTTCTTGCAACTTGTCTTTGACTTCATCCCATAGTACCGAGCGACGTAAACAAGTTTCGACCAATTCATCTAAATCTCCCTTATAACCATTGATTCTTGCCCCATAGGCAACATTATCATAAATGGTTTTTGGGAAGGGGTTAGGGCGCTGGAATACCATGCCAATGTGTTTCCGTAGTCTTACGGGGTCAATATCTTTGGCATATAAATTTTGTCCATGATAACTTATTCTGCCTGTGAGATGGAAGATTTTGATCAGATCGTTAAGACGGTTGAGGGATCGAAGAATGGTACTTTTACCGCATCCCGAAGGGCCAATAAAAGCAGTGATTTTATTTTGCTCAATATCTAAATTTACGCCTCTGACGGCTTTAAACTTACCATAATAAATATCAACGTTCTCTAATGCCATGACCCTTGAGCCACCGCTATTTATGTTTGGAGAGTCCATGTAACTATTCTCGGAGTACATTGTTTTATGTGAGTTAGTGATAAATAATAAGTAATAGATTTACTTTGTAGATAAAACAATCCTGTTTTTGTGGCGATAATTGTTGATTTCACACTCCCCCATGGGGAAAAAGTTAAACCGAGTATCTTTTCACAATTTATTTAGGAATGTTATGGAACAATTCTGAATTAACTAAAAAAAATGAGATGTTATATCTGTAATAATTTTAAGGTTAAAAGTATTAATTTATTTTTGAATCTTTCTTCAATTAATACACTTGTTTACGGGTAGCTAGACGAGCAAGAATGCTGGTTAATAATACTAATGATACCAAGATTAAAGCCCCTGCCCAAGCTAATTCGTTCTGGGCTGGAAAAGGTACGATCGCAAAGTTGTACACCAATACCGCTAAGGTGGCGATGGGTTCTAAGAAACCTTGAACAGAAACATTGGGCCAGAAGTTGGAATATAAAGCCGTAAACAATAGGGGAGCAGTTTCCCCCGCTGCTCGGGCGATCGCCAAAGTAACCCCAGTGATGATACCGGGCAAGGCCGCAGGTAGAACGATTTTTATCACGGTTTGATAATTATAAGCACCAACCCCCAAAGCCGCCCAGCGAACATCTTGGGGAACAATTTTTAGAGCCTCATCGGTAGTACGAATGATCGTTGGTAGCATCAACACCGCCAAAGCAACGCCCCCAGCCACCGCAGAAAAGCCGATAATACCACTAGATACCAATAAACCGTAAGCAAATACCCCCGCAATAATAGAAGGTACACCACTCAAAACGTTAGTGGCAAAGCGAATGGTCAGAGCCGTTTTATTGTTACCGCTAAATTCTGATAAATAAATAGCCGCCATCACCCCAAAAGGCACAGCAATGACCGTGGCAATACCTACCACCACCAAAGTCCCGATAATGGCATTAGCTAATCCCCCATCCGTTAAACCAGGAGGAGGGGGTAACTTGGTAAACAAATCTGTATTTAAACGACTAAAACCTTGGATCAAGACAAAGTAGATTACCGCCACCAAAGGAATGACGGTGATGATAACACACAAGGCAGAAATGGCTGTCATGATATTACCCAAAATAGTCCTTGGGCTACTACCTTGCTTTTTTAAATTTAAACCCTTAACGGTGGAAGAAGCCATAATAAAATTAAAATAAAATTACACATAAACCAATGATTAGAGTGACTAAATTAGTTGTCAAAAAGATGTTTGTTAACAACCAGATTATTCATATTTTGCCTTAATCTTATTAACAATAATTTCCGCAAAAATATTCACAATAAAAGTTAAAATCATCAATACTAAACCAGCATACATCAGAGCTGAAACCTGTAAACCACTTGCCTCAGCGAACTGGTTAGCGATTAAAGAGGCGATCGTATTGGCAGGATCTAAAATGGAAATATTAAGACGGTTAGAGTTACCAATAATCATCGTGGCAGCCATAGTCTCTCCCATGGCACGACCTAAAGCCAACATAGTTCCCCCCACAATCCCAGAAATAGCCGCAGGAATTAAAACACGAAAAATAGTTTCCCAACGGGTTGCCCCCAATCCCAAAGATGCTTGACGCAAATCAGGGGGTAAAGATGCCAAAGAATCACGGGAAATGGCAATAATAATTGGTAAAATCATAATGGATAAAATGATCCCGGCGGGTAGCATACCCGGACCAGGTGGCACAGTACTAAAAATGGGAATCCAGCCAAAGTTAGTATTCAACCAAGTACCAAAAACTTTTGTGATGGGGATTAATACGAAAATCCCCCACAATCCATAAACCACACTGGGGATGGCTGCCAAAATTTCTACTAAAAAGACTAAGATTGTACGAATTTGCTCAGGAATAAAATCTTCACTCAAAAAGATCGCAGCACCAACTCCTAAAGGAACAGCTATTAATAAAGCAATAAAAGAACTTACCAAAGTTCCGTAAATTACCATCAAAGTTCCATAGTTATCAATAACAGGATTCCAATTGCTTCCCGCAAAGAAACTAAAATTGATCTCAACAATAGCTGGCCAAGCCCCAATAATAATAATCAGAGCAATACTTACTAAAATTAAACCAATGCCGATGGCAAAAGCATAAGTAAGCCAACGAAAACCCAGATCAATATTTTTTTCGGCCACAGACCTTGAATCGGTAACGGCACCAGATCGACTGGAATAACCAGAAGCACTCATTTTTTACACCAAATTAAATGAACTGTAAATATATCGGTTTATACCATTTTCCCGTCATAGTTGTCGAGAAAATGGCAGATAAAAATCCTAACGACTAAATTAAATCTTAATCAACAGTGATGGTAAACTCATCAGTTAGCTGATCCGCTGCTTCTGCTACTCTGGCGGCTACATTAGGAGGTAAAGGAATATAACCTAATTCGGTGGCTACATTTTGACCTTCTGTTAAAGCGTATTGAATGGCAGCTTCTAAAGCCACAGCCTTTTGAGGATCATCATATTGTTGATAAGCCATAATCCAAGTGTAGGTAACAATCGGATAAGAATTAGCACCTTCAGGATCTAGGATAAACGCTCTGAGGTTGTCAGGTAATTCCACGTTACCCAAGGTTGCGGAAGTAGTCTCTTCGGTAGGGAAGACAAATTCACCAGAGGCATTTTGTAAAGAGGCCATGGGAATATTGTTATTAAGAGCATAACCATACTCAATGTAACCAATACCTCCCTCGGTTTGCATAATACTTGCAGTTACCCCTTCATTACCTCTACTACCAATAAAACTACCACCAGCAGATCCCCACTCCACAGTGGTTCCTGAGCCGACTTCATTGGCCCAGTCTTCGCTAATAGCTTCTAAATGTTTAGTTAAAACCCCAGTGGTTCCACTACCATCAGAACGGTGTACGAAGGTAATGGCTAAATCTGGTAACTCAGCATCGGGGTTATCAGCGGCAATGCGAGGGTCATTCCAACGGGTAATTCTGCCCAAAGCAATGTCCACATAAACTTCTCTACTGAGGTTTAATTCTTCGACTCCAGGGACATTAAACGCAAATACAATACCACCAGCGGTTACAGGTAAAAGTAAAACTCCTCGATCAATTTCTGCAATTTGCTCATCAGTCATGGCAACGTCACTAGCACCAAAATCCACAGTACCAGCAGTAAATTGTTCGATACCAGCACCACTACCTACGGACTGATAGTTAACTTGTAGTTGAGGTACTTGTTCATTCAAACTTACAAACCAGTTTTGATAAATAGCTGCGGGGAAACTAGCTCCCGCCCCTGTTAAAGCAACATTATCATCGAAAGGAAGTTCAATACTGCTGGTTTGACCTGTGGTAGTTTCGCCTCCTCCTTCTCCTTCTGTGGGGGTAGTGGTGGTGGACTCACCGCCACAGGCTGCTAAAACAAAAGCTAAGGTAAGACTAGAAAACCCACCCAAAACTCTATTTTTTAAAGTTTTACTGTTTAATTTGGTCAACATATAATTGTGAATATAAAATTAATTACTTGTTCAGGTTCTAATGATAGAACAGGGATGCTTATTTGTTGGTAAAGGTTAGGTTAAGAAATTTATTTTTTATCTATCTTTTTTTTTTGTTGATTTTAAGCCTTAATTTTATTGACAAAAAAAGCCAATTAGCTCTACTTTTATTAACCTTTTTAAGTTAATTTATCTTTTTTGTTACAAAACGTACAAAACAAGTTTTCTTGAAATAAAATCAAAAGTAATATGTCACTATTGCTTTTATTCAAGAGGTTAAGTATATGTTTACAAAATACTACCGTAGGTCAATTCAAGTTATTTTGTTATGTGTGGGGTTAGGATTGTTAACTCAGGCCTGTGGAAATACCGTTGCCGAGGAAACGAAATCAATATCTATTGATGGTTCTAGTACGGTTTTTCCCATCACCGATTCCATCACCAAAAATTTCAATGCTGAAAATGAAGAAGGCATTAATGTTGATGTTGGTTTTTCTGGTTCGGTGGGTGGTTTCCGCAAGTTTTGTAATGGGGAAACAGATATAAACAACGCTTCTGTGCCTATTCCCAAGGAAGCTATGGCTGAGTGCAAAAAAAATGGTGTTGCTTATATTGAATTACCTGTGGCTTTTGATGCCCTTACGGTGGTGGTTAATCCTCGTAATAACTGGATTGATTCTATTACGGTAGAGGAGTTAAAAACCATGTGGCAACCTGCGGCAGAGAATCAAATTCTTCGATGGAGTCAAGTTAATCCTAATTGGGCTGATAATACTTTAAATTTGTTTGGTCCAGGGCGTGATTCTGGAACTTTTGAGTATTTCACAGGGGCCATTGTGGGGGAAAGCAAAGCCAGTCGTAATGATTATGTATTTAGTGAGGATGACGAGGCTTTGGTTAATGGGGTAGCACAGGATACTAATGCCCTTGGTTATTTTGGCTATGCTTATTATGAGCAAAATCAGGATAAATTAAAGGCGATCGCCATTGACAATGGGAAAGGAGCAATTTCGCCTTCTGATGAAACCATTAGTAATAATACTTATCGTCCTCTAACTCGTCCTCTGTTCATTTATGTTAATGCTAAGAGCGCCCAAGATAACCCAGCCCTAAAAACTTTTGTGGAGTATTATTTACAGTCTGCTTCGGCGGTGGTAAGGGAAGTGGGTTATTTGCCTTTACCTGATGCGGCTTATGATGTGGGACTAATTCATTTTAATACCCATCAGGTGGGTACGGTGTTTAATGGTGAGGCGGTATTTAATGTCAGTATAAACGAGTTGTTAAGTAAAACCTATGCCCAAGATGGGGAGAGTGGCTATGTTTTTTAGGGTAGGCTAGTTTTACGACCGTTGGTCTTTTTTCTCTGGGGTCGATGGGGTTTAGAATAAAGGTAGATAAATGTTTTGTTTATAGCTTTATTTTAATTTAAACAGTTTTAACCTATGGATTTAGTTGCTTTACAGAGTACCTTAGATAATATATCGTTTGCTGTGCTATTTGCTACAATGCTTTTGTATTGGGTTGGTACAGCTTTTCCTACTTTTACTTGGTTGCCCAAATTAGGTACCACTGGCATGATTATCGCTAACTTGGCGATCGCCACTTTGTTGGGTGCAAGGTGGATTGAGGGAGGATATTTCCCCTTGAGTAACCTTTATGAGTCTTTATTTTTCCTCACTTGGGGCATTACCGTAGTTCACCTCATCGCCGAGAATATGAGCGATAGTAGATTGGTAGGGGTTTTTACTGCTCCCGTTGCCATGGGTATTACTGCCTTTGCTGCCCTTTCCTTACCTTCAGAGATGCAACATAGCGAACCCCTTGTACCTGCACTCAAGTCTAATTGGTTGATGATGCACGTTAGCGTAATGATGTTTAGTTATTCTGCCCTCATGGTAGGTTCTCTAATTGCGATCGCCTTTTTGATTTTCACCCAAGGAAAAGAAATTCAATTAAGGGGAAGTTCCGTTGGTACAGGCGCTTATCGTAACGTCAAAAAATTTAACCTAAAATATAACACCGAATCAGTGCAACCCGACTTAACCAACAATCAAGGTGGCACCGCCGTATTAACCAAACCCGTAGAAAGTGCCGTATCTCTTTCCCCCGAACGTTTGAGCTTAGTAGATACCCTCGATAATATTAGCTATCGTATCATCGGTTTAGGATTTCCCCTCCTCACCATCGGCATTATATCAGGTGGTGTGTGGGCAAACGAAGCATGGGGATCATACTGGAGTTGGGATCCCAAAGAGACATGGGCGCTGATTACTTGGCTTGTTTTTGCCGCCTATCTCCATGCCCGCATTACCAAAGGTTGGCAGGGTAGAAAACCCGCTATTTTAGCCGCTGGGGGCTTTTTTGTAGTGTGGATTTGCTACCTCGGAGTTAATATTCTTGGAAAAGGATTACATTCCTACGGTTGGTTTTTTTAGATATATCAGTAAATCCCTCGCATTGACGGGGGATTTTAAATGAAACTCTTTTTTCTTCAAGGGCAGAATTGATGCTCAAAATTATGGCTATGATGGGATTAATAATATAAAGCAAAAATATCAACTATGAAAGCATTTGAGGTAATGGCAACACTAAATAATCAAAAACAGCTTTTGTTAGATGATAATTTAGATATTGTTACCCCCAGTCGAGTTAAAGTAATTCTTTTAGTATCAGATGAGGAGGAGAATAATTTTGATGATACTTCTGCACAGGAAATAAAAGCTAGTTTAAGGCAATCTTTACAAGAGGCAAAAGAAGGGAAAAAAATACCAGTAGAGCAAATGTGGCAAGATATTGATGAATAACAAGGGGCTTAAGCCCCTTGCCCCCCTTGTGTGTAAGAGTTTTACCCCAACAAGATAAATATTATTCTGCTAATTTAGTTTTAACCAACTCCTGAATTTTTTTACCGTCAGCTTTACCCTTCAAATCCTTCATCACTACCCCCATAACCTTACCCATATCCTTCGGGCTAGATGCACCTACTTGGGCAATAATTTGATCTAAAACTTCGCTTAACTCCTCGTCAGACATTTGTTCAGGTAAATAAGTTTCAATCACTGCCAACTCAGCTTCTTCTTTTTCCGCCAAATCTGGACGATTGGCTTTTAAATACTGTTCGATAGAATCCCGTCTTTGCTTTGCCTGTTGTACCAAAATTTGTACCTCATCATCAGGGCTAAGACTATCTTTACCCTTATCCCTCAACTCCACTTCCTTTTCTAACAAAACTTTTTTGATACTCCTGACGGTTTCTAGGCGAATCTTATCCTTTGCCTTCATGGCTGTTTTAATATCTTCGCCAATTTTATCTTTTAAACTCATTTTTCAATAACACTCAAAATAAACACAACTTTTATTGTAACCTGTGGGGTTTTGTGGTAGTCAAATTCCTATATAATAAAGAGTTTGAGAACTAAATAAGATAAATTGTAAACTAAATGATTCACGATATATTTATGCCCGCCCTCAGCTCTACTATGACCGAGGGAAAAATAGTTTCATGGGAAAAAGCTCCGGGAGATAAGGTTGAGAAGGGAGAAACCGTCGTTGTAGTCGAATCAGACAAGGCGGATATGGATGTAGAATCTTTTTATTCTGGTTATTTAGCCACTATTTTAGTGGATGCTGGAGAAGAAGCCCCCGTAGGTGCCGCCATTGCATACATTGCCGAAACTGAGGCGGAAATTGAGGAAGCGAAGAAAAAAGCAAGTAGCGCTACTAGTTCATCCAATGGTGCATCGGCTCCGAAGGTGGAAGAAAAAGTGGAAACCGCAACCCCTGAACCTGTAGCAACTACGACGATTAATGCACCTAGTGGCAGGTTAATTGCTTCTCCCCGTGCCAAAAAATTAGCTAAGAAATTTAAGGTTGATTTAACCACCATCACAGGTACTGGTTTAAATGGACGCATCACCGCTGAGGATGTGGAAAAAGTTGCAGGAAAAGCACCTAGTCAGCCCACCTTTACCCCTGTTTCTGCGGTTACAACTCCCCCCGTTGCTCAGGCGATCGCCCCTGCTCCTACCCCTGTAAACAACCATGCTGGGGAAACTGTTCCTCTCAATACTCTACAACAAGCGGTAGTAAGGAACATGATGGCGAGTTTACAAGTGCCTACCTTCCATGTCAGTTACGACATTACCACCGATGCCTTAGATAAACTTTATCGTCAAATTAAGCCCAAGGGTGTCACCATGACTGCTTTGTTAGCAAAGGCGGTGGCTGTTACTTTACAAAAACACCCCATCGTTAACTCTAGCTACACTGACGCTGGTATCAAATACAATGAAGGAATCAACATTGCGATCGCCGTTGCCATGCCCGATGGCGGTTTGATTACCCCTGTATTGAAAAATGCTGATCAAGTGGATATTTATTCCCTTGCCCGTAGCTGGAAAGATTTGGTATCCAGAGCCAGAGCAAAACAGTTACAACCTGATGAGTATAGCACTGGTACTTTTACCATTTCTAACCTTGGGATGTTTGGTGTTAGTGCTTTTGATGCTATTTTACCTCCCGGACAAGGTTCTATCCTCGCAGTAGGGGGCGCTCGTCCTACGGTGGTATCTGATGGACAAGGCTTCTTTGGGATTAAAAATCAGATGACTGTTAATATCACCTGTGACCATCGTAATATTTATGGTGCAGATGCGGCTTCTTTCCTCAAGGATTTAGCCCAGTTGATTGAGTCGGAAACCCATTCTTTGACTCTCTAATTCTTTTTAGGTGGTAGAGGACGTAGTATGACGCTACGTCCGTACAGGTGTTAGGTCATCTCTATCTGTGCTTGGGCATTACGGCGCCACATGGCAGGTTTTATTCTTCTGAGGGCTGAGGCGGTAAATCTTTTATCCCATTCTTCGTCCGAGAGTTGGGCTAATTCCGTTAGTTTCGGGTTGAGGTTTTCGGGGTAGGGGTTAAAATCTTCCACGTCCGTGGGTTGAGCAAATCGTTGATTCCATGGGCAAACATCTTGGCATATATCACACCCTGCTACCCAGTTATTCAGGTTAGGGGCGATCGCACTGGGCAAATTCTCCGCACGATTTTCGATGGTATGATAAGCTATGCACCGATTAGCGTCCACCACAAAAGGCTCGGTAATGGCATCCGTGGGACAAGCAGAAATACAACGGGTACAAGTACCACAATGATTTGTGTGGGGTTTATCCACATCCAAAGGAATATTAACCAAAATTTCCCCCAAAAAAACCCAACTACCATAATTACGGGTAATCACATTACCATTTTTGGCAATCCAACCAATACCAGCTTTTTGCGCCCATACCTTATCCTGAATGGGGCCCGTATCTACATAGTATCTCGCCTCAATGCCCATATCATTAAACCATTGAGCAAAAACCTTTAACCTCTTTTGGATAATGCGATGATAATCCCTACCCCAACCATAACGGGAAATTTTAGCATCCTCTGGATTGCCCGAACGTTCATGGGGAGTATAGTAGTTAAGCGCCACGGAAATAACCGATTCTACCCCCTCCATACACTCCTTAATATTCTGTCTTTTAGGGTTGCCCATCCACTTCATCTCTGCTTGATAACCCTTATCTAACCACTTTTGTAAATTATTAACAGCCCGTTGATGATAATCTCCTACCTCCTCCACCGAAGCAATGCCCACTTCATGGAAACCGATGTCTTTGGCTTTTTGTTTAACTTCTTCTGCCGTTAACTTCATGGAGTCGTAAGGGTAATGAGGAGATAAGTTATTAATTACTTTACCTAGACCTTAATTGTCAGCCATCCACCGTATATTGTCAATTCTTTACCTTTAAGGGAGCAGTGCTGAATCATTACAAAAAATGATATTATAAGACAATTGTAAACAAATATTAAGGTTGAAAGGTTTATATTAATGTCTCTATATTACACATTAGGTGCGATCGCCCTGCTCACAGTAGTAGGAATCGTCATTTACCTAGTAACCCCCCGTAGTTTTGAATCCCCCGACACCGTAGCCAACTCCTACGACGAATGGACTGATGACGGTATATTAGAATTTTATTGGGGAGAACATATTCACCTCGGACATTATGGCTCACCACCAAGAAAAAAAGACTTTTTAGAAGCAAAAGCCGACTTTGTCCATGAGATGGTTAAATGGGGCGGTTTAGATAAATTACCCGAAGGTACAAAAGTTTTGGACGTAGGTTGTGGCATTGGTGGCAGTACCCGCATCTTAGCAAAAAGCTATAATTTTGATGCCACAGGTATCACCATCAGCCCTAAACAGGTACAACGAGCCACCGAATTAACCCCCGAAGGCGTTACCGCCAAATTTCAGGTAGATAATGCCCTAGATTTATCCTTCCCCGACAACAGCTTTGATGTGGTATGGTCCATTGAAGCAGGCCCCCATATGCCCGACAAAGCAAAATACGCTCAAGAAATGATGCGAGTGCTTAAGCCAGGTGGTACATTAGTAGTAGCCGACTGGAACCAAAGAGACGATCGCCAAGTACCCCTCAATGGATGGGAAAAAGTGGTAATGCGTCAATTGTTGGATCAATGGTCCCACCCTTCTTTCTCTAGTATTGAAGGCTTTTCTGAGCAAATCGCCGAAACTGGTTTAGTAGAAGGGGAAGTAATTAACGCTGACTGGACACAGGAAACCCTACCTTCTTGGCTAGAGTCCATCTGGCAAGGGGTTGTAAGGCCTGAAGGTATTATCCGTTTTGGTGTTTCTGGTTTTATTAAATCCTTGCGCGAAGTACCCACCATGTTATTAATGCGTGTTGGTTTTGGTGCTGGTTTATGTCGTTTTGGTATGTTCAAAGCCACTAAATCTCAAGCTGTCACCACCGCTGAAGCAGGTGCTACTTCTGAAACCGTCAACGCTTAAAATTGGTTTTGCATTCTGAATTTATAAGTCCCCAAAACTTGGATAGGAGTAATTCATTCTACAATTTTCTATTCAAGGCGGGGAGAAGACAAGGGGCTTAAGCCCCTTGTTAGAAAAAATAGGCATTTCTTATTAAAATCTAGTTCATATTTCCACTTTCAAACCATGTCAGAAAAAATCGCCATCATCGGTGCTGGTATCGGAGGTTTAACCCTCGCCCTCGCCTTGGAAAAAAGAGGAATAGACTTTCATTTATACGAACAAGCAAACTCTTTTGAGGCATTGGGTTATGGGTTACAGTTAAGCCCCAATGTGGTGAGGGTATTAGAACAGTTAGGCATGGGGAAAGAACTAGAAGCTATATCCCATCGATGTTTAGGGTTTGAGTTAAGATCTTTTGAGTGCGATCGCCCTTTAGCCCAATGGAAGCTACATAGTGACGTACCTTATTATCAATGTCGTCGTGCTGATTTACATCAATTACTATACAATTCCCTACAAAATAAAAATTGCATCAGCTTCGCTCAAAAATTGCAATCCTATCAGGTAACAGATGAGCAAATTACTTTAAACTTCAAAAACCAAGACTCCGCAACAGTTTTTGCCCTTGTGGGAGCAGATGGAGTGCGATCGCACGTTAGACAAACCCTTTTCCCCCAAGAAAAACCCCAATATGCAGGATATTCCGCCTATCGAGCCATATTACCCTTCAAACCAGCATATAACTCCCTCATGGACAAAGCCACCGTGTGGATGGGAGAAAATCATCACGTCGTCGCTTACCCCAACGGCAATCAAAATAAAACCCAACCATGGTTAAACCTAGTTTTAGTCGTCAAAGATGCCCAATGGCACGAACAAGGGTGGACAATTCCCGCTGATAAACAAGAAATCGCCACAAGTTTTAAAAATCAATCCTCTTTACTAAACGCTATTTTAAAAGACTTGGTATCTAACCCCGAACCTTGCTACAAATGGGGACTATTTGACCATCAACCCCTACCTTTTTGGACTCAGGGCAAAATTACCCTTTTAGGAGACTCCGCACACCCTCTGTTACCTTTTCAGGCTCAGGGGGCAGCCATGGCCATAGAGGATGCCTACATTTTAGCCCGATGTATTGATCAAGAAACCACCATCGAAAAAGCATTTATCAAGTATCAAGACTTGAGACTAAAACGCACCGCTAAAGTGCAACAAACCTCCCGCAACAATGCCGATATTTTCCACGCTACGGGCATCAAAGCCATGGTAAGAGATACGGGCTTAAAACTAATTTCTTCGGTCAATGGGGAATTACTCAATCAAAAAACCGCTTGGATTTACAATTACGATCCCTTGACCCTTCCTTTATAATTATTAATATAACTTAATAAAAATAAATATAAAGAATGGAAGTTTTAAGTAAATCAATCCATGACGTGCCTTCGTTACCTGGAGAATATTGGCAGTGGCGAGGAGAAAAAGTTTATTACGTCAAAGCAGGGGTAGAAAACCCCAGTAAACCTCCCTTATTGTTAGTCCATGGTTTTGGGGCATCAACAGATCATTGGCGTAAAAATATTCATATACTAAAAGAAAATTACCAAGTATGGGCGATCGATCTAATGGGTTTTGGACGCTCAGGAAAACCCCCTTGGGAATATAACGGCTTTCTGTGGCGCCAACAACTAAATGACTTTATCCAAGAAAAAATCGGACAACCAACTATCCTCGCTGGAAACTCTTTAGGGGGTTACGCTTCCCTTTGTACCGCTTCAGAGTATCCCGATAACGTAGCGGGATTAATCTTAATTAACAGTGCAGGCCCTTTTTCCGATGCCAAGAAAAAAAACCCTACCATCACTCAAAAAATAACAGGGTTAGTATTGCGTCAATCATGGGTTACATACCTTCTTTTCCAACGGTTGAGAAATAAAAAAAATATTCGTAAAACCCTTGAAAAAGTCTATTTGGACAACACCGCCATCAATGATCAACTAATCGAAGATATTTACCGCCCATCCTGTGATGAGGGTGCATTGCAAGTATTTGCATCAGTATTCAAAAACCCCGAAGGAGATAAAATTGATCAACTCCTAGAGCAACTAGAATGCCCCCTGATGAACATTTGGGGAGAAGCCGACCCATGGATGAGAACCAAGGAAAGAGGAGCTAAATTTAAGCAATTTTGCCCCAATTTGACCGAATATTTTCTTAATGCAGGTCATTGTCCCCATGATGAAGCCCCCGAACAGGTTAACCAGATTATCAGTGATTGGATGGAAAAATGTCTGTAAAATGTAACAAATAAACAAAAACTGATTACAAGATACCCCTAGGGGCTTTACAATAGTAAGGATAGAGATAATTGCCGATGAAATAAATAAACTTATATGGTAGCTTCTAACTTTTCCCCTGTAAAACTGTCCCCAGATGCAGCTTCAGTAAAACAAACTGGAGCTTTCGCACTTATGGATAGCCTTCGCCGTCATGGTGTAGAACATATTTTCGGTTATCCAGGGGGAGCTATTTTACCTATCTATGATGAATTATATCGCTTTGAAGCAAGAGGAGAATTAAAACATATTCTGGTGCGCCATGAACAAGGTGCCTCCCACGCAGCCGATGGTTATGCGAGGGCTACAGGCAAAGTAGGGGTATGTTTTGGTACTTCTGGACCGGGCGCCACGAACCTAGTAACGGGCATCGCTACGGCCCACATGGACTCGATCCCCATGGTAATTATCACTGGTCAAGTTCCCAGAGCGGCCATTGGTTCCGATGCTTTCCAAGAAACCGATATTTTTGGGATTACTTTACCCATTGTTAAACATTCCTATGTGGCTCGTCATGCCCGTGATATTGCTTGGATTATCGCTGAGGCTTTTCATATTGCTAGTACAGGGCGCCCTGGTCCTGTTTTGGTCGATATTCCCAAGGATGTGGGCTTAGAAGAATGTGACTATGTGCCTGTAAATGCAGGGGATGTGAAGTTAGCTAGTTATCGCCCCACAGTCAAGGGGAATCCTCGTCAGATTAATGCGGCCATTGAGTTGATGGCTGAGGCGAAAAAACCTTTGTTATATGTGGGTGGTGGTGCTATTTTGGCCAATGCCCATGAGGAAGTTAAGGCTTTAGCTCATCGTTTCCAAATTCCCGTGACCACGACTCTGATGGGATTGGGGGCTTTTGATGAACATGATCCTCTTTCGGTGAGTATGTTAGGGATGCACGGCACGGCCTATGCTAACTTTGCGGTAACGGGTTGTGATTTGTTGATTGCGGTGGGTGCAAGGTTTGATGATCGGGTAACGGGTAAATTGGATGAGTTTGCTTCCCGTGCAAAGGTTATCCACATTGACATTGATCCTGCTGAGGTGGGTAAAAATCGCCGTCCTGATGTGCCTATTGTGGGGGATGTACGTCAAGTTTTAACTCAAATTTTGGATCGTTTGAAGGAGTTAAATTTACCTGAGCAAATTACTACTCAAGATTGGTTAGCTCAAATTGATGAATGGAAAAGAGATTATCCTTTAGAAGTACCTCAGCCTGAAGGTAGTTTATCTCCCCAAGAGGTAATTGTAGAAGTGAATCGTCAGGCTCCCCATGCTTGTTATACTACGGATGTGGGACAACATCAGATGTGGTCTGCTCAATTCCTCAAAACTGGCCCTCGTCGTTGGATTTCCAGTGCTGGTTTGGGTACCATGGGTTACGGACTGCCTGCGGCCATGGGTGCCAAGGTAGCGTTACCTGATGAGGAGGTTATCTGCATCAGTGGGGATGCTAGTTTCCAAATGAATCTCCAAGAGTTGGCTACTTTGGCTCAATATAATATTAAGGCGAAAATTGTCATCATCAATAATGGTTGGCAAGGTATGGTGCGTCAGTGGCAGGAAACCTTTTATGGGGAGCGTTATTCTTCTTCTAATATGTCCACGGGGATGCCTAATTTTAAATTACTGGCTGAGGCTTTTGGAGTCAAAGGTATGGTGGTTAGTAGTCGTGATGAGTTATCAGGTGCGATCGCACAGATGCTTGACCATGATGGCCCTGTGTTAATGGATGTTCAGGTAAAATCCAATGAGAACTGTTATCCCATGGTAGCCCCGGGTAAGTGTAATTCAGAAATGTTGGGCTTACCAAAAGAGCCTCCCATTTTTGAATAATTAGTTTTTGATTAAAAGTCCAAGTCTCCCTTTCATGGGGGACTTTTTTGTTATCCATTACTCTTATGCCTTCTCCTTAACAAAATGTTCAAATCAAGAGGATCATTGTTAAACTAAAAAGAAGGGCTAAAAACCAATACCTCTCCACGTCCGTTGTGCAAAATCAGTAACAATCATGAATCTACTCAACCAAGCATATCAATTTTTTATTGATGAAGTTCCCCAACTATTGCAAGAAATAGAAGAAGGCTTAAATAATCTAAACCAAAGTCATCGCAATACCGCTGAAGTTCACCAAATTATCAAAGCTGTCAATGCTTTGGAAACAGGGGCATCAGGGGTTAGTTTACAGGTTATTAGTAATATTGCGAAGAAATTAGAATACTACCTAAAAACTTTATATCATCAAGACTTGACCGTTGATCAAGATTTAAAAAGCCTTTTTTTAGCAGGTTATGATTGTCTGGCACAACCCCTCACACAACAGATGGAAACAGGGAGTTTTGATACTCAACAAGCCCAAGGAAATGAAGTATGGCAACAATTAGAGGAAAAATTAGGGGATTATCTTCATGATATGGAGTATTATCAGCCCTCTTCTCAAGAGTTGGGTATTGATATTATTTCTTCTATTTTTGAGGTGGATATTGCCCAAGAAATTCGTCGCTTAAAGGGTTTGGTTGCTTCTCCTAGTAGTTTTGATCCCCCAGAAGAGTTGTCTGATTGTTTGGATGTGTTAATTGGTTTTGGCGAGTTATTAAATTTATCTGGTTTTTCTTCTTTGGTTACCACTACACAAAAAGCCCTAGAATTGCATCCTGATAAAGTTATTTTAATAGCTAATTTGTTACTTCAAGACTTAGAAACAAGTCGTGATTTAGTATTAAAAGGAGATAACAATGAGGGGGGAAATCCATGCCCAGAAATTGTTACTTTAGCCCAAGATATTAATGCTGAAATTAAACTAGAAAATATTGCGATTAAGCCTATATTAGAAAGCAATCAGGTAGATATTGATGATTCTAGTTATCAGTTTTTTGTGGCAGAAGTTCCTGATGTTTTGGCAGAAATTGAAGCTAATTTATTAGTTTTGAAAGAAGATAAAACCGTAGGCAAAATAAATGATATTATGCGGGGTTTGCACACCCTAAAAGGTGGCTCGGCTAGTGTGGGTTTGAATACCATTAAAAACATTTCCCACAAAATGGAAGACTATGTCAAAGCTCTTTTTGATGAAGAGGTAATAGTTGATACTGAATTAGAAGGTTATTTGTTAGATGGTTTTGATTGTCTGAAAGGTGCTTTAACGGAGCAAATAGACACAGGAAGCCATGGGGAAGAATGGGAAGCGAAAAGCCATGGTATTTGGGTAAGTTTAGATGAAAAATTAGGACATATTGCCCCTAATGATTATTTACCTTCTTCTAGTGATTTGGGTGTGGATATGGTTGCCTCTATGTTTGAATCTGATGTGGGGGATGCTATTGAACATTTACAAGAAATTGTGGAAAGTTTGCCTGAAGAAAATCTTACGGAAGAGGTATTGTTACAGGCGGAAGTTTTCCTTGGTTTTAGCGAAATGTTTCAACTTTCAGGATTTCGTCAAATTGCCGAGGCTACCACTATGGCGATCGCAAATCACCCTGAAAATATCCGAGAAATTACCTATTTACTCATAGAAGATGTAACCCGTGCGCAAGAAGAAGTATTACGGGGCGATCGCACCTATGGCGGTAATCCTTCCATGGAGTTAAAAAAACTATCAGGACAACTAGATATTAATGATCCTGAATATAGTTTAGAAGAATCCCTCCCCAGAAGTCAAAAATCTGACATTAACCATGGTTTACCCCTTGATGAAGTTGATTCCCCTGAATTGGATACCGAAGAAGAAATTTTTGATTTCGCAGACTTTGCCGAGGAGGTAGTAAATCAGGAAGAAGAAGCCCTCGATTTTGCTTCCCTAGCTGATGAAGGTGATACAGAGGAAGAAACTGCTGATTTCGCAAACTTTGCCGAGGAAGTAGTCCATCAGGAGGAAGAAGCCCTCGATTTTGCGTCCTTAGTAGAAGAAGGTGAAACGGAGGAAGAGGAAACCATTGATTTTGCTAATTTTACCGAGGAGGTAGTCCATCAGGAGGAAGAAGCCCTCGATTTTGCTTCCCTTGCCGAAGAGGATGAAGCCGAGGAAGAGGAAACCATTGACTTTGCAAACTTTGCCGAGGAGGTAGTCAATCAAGAGGAAATCATTGACTTTGAAAACTTTGAGGAAGATAACTTCAACTTCGCTAACTTGATGGAAAATTTAACAGAAACGGGAGAGGAGGAAAGCCCTGCCTATCAACAAACTACCCCAGAGGAATTTGATAGCTTAGAAGATGCCTTTGCCCAATATGCTGATGAAAATGATGATGAGTTGGCACAACAACGGGAATTACAACAACAATCTTATCAATTTTTTATTGAGGAAGTTCCAGAATTAATCGGGCTTATTGATACAGGATTTGAAAAAGTAGTTATTGAACCTGATAATATCAATGAAATTAATGAAATTGCAAGGGCTGCCCATTCCCTCAAAGGGGGTGCAAGGAGTGCTGGTTTAGAGGATATTGGTAATATTGCCCTACGGGTAGAGAAAAGTTTTAAAGCCCTTTTCAACGAGAATATCAACCTTGATGAAGAATTAACCGCCTATATGCGGGATATATACCAACTCCTACGACAACCCCTCATGGCAAGATTAGAAAATCAAGATTTTGATGAAAAATTCAATCTCGATTTTGCCAATGAAATGTGGGCTGGTTTTGAAGAAAAATATGGGGAGGAGTTAGCCAAGGCAGAGGAGTTTTTACCTTCTTCTAGTGATTTGGGTATTGACATTGCTACCTCTATTTTTGAGGTGGATGTGGCAGAGGGCATTAGTGCGGTGGAAAGTGCCACCGAAGCCGATGATAGTACTCTCCAAGAAACCCTTGCTTTACAGGCTGAGATATTTACAGGATTTGGGGAGATGTTGAATTTACCCGGGTTTGTGGAAATTTGTCAGATTACAGGGGATGTTTTACAACAAAAACCCGAAGAATTAAGGGCGATCGCCTCTATCTTTTTAGATAACATAAAAGAAGCCCATGAATTAGTAATGGCAGGGGATAGGGAAACAGGGGGAAGCCCCAGTGAAGCATTGTTAACCCTTGCAGGCATTAACCAAGAAGACACTACCCCCATAGAAGAATATCAGGAAGCCCCCATCGACATCAACGAGCCTAGTTATGGATTCTTCATCGAAGAAGCCCCCGAATTACTCGCCATGATGGAAGAAGGTTTATTAACCCTTAAACAAGAGCGCACCACAGGAAAAATTCACGAAATTATGCGTGCCGCTCACTCCATCAAAGGAGGTGCCGCCAGTGTGGGCTTAGAAGCGGTGAAAACTATTTCTCACCGTCTCGAAGATATTATCAAAGTATTTTATGATGAAACCATCATCATTGACGACGAATTAGAAACCCTTTTACTCAATGGTTTTGACTGTCTCAAAGAAGCCTTAACCGAACAATTAGAAACAGGCACTTATCAACCCGCCGTAGCCCTTGCCAACGCCCAAGAGGTATGGAAAGCCCTCGAAAACAGGTTAGGGGATGCCCTCAACCGTCCTGATGACTTTATTCCTTCCTCCGAAGACTTGGGAGTGGACATAGTAGAATCTATGTTTGAGGTAGATGTGGCCCAAGAATTAGAGCGATTACGGGCGGTGTTATCTACCCCTACATCCCAACCCCTAGCAGGGGAATTACGGGCTACCTTAGAGGTATTTGCCGGGTTTGGAGAAATGTTAAATCTCAGCGGTTTTGCATCCATTGCCCACTTGGGTTTAACGGCGCTCGAAAATAACCCCCATGAAGTGGTTGCTATTATTGAAACCGTTATTCAAGATGCTGATCAAGCTCGTGATTTGGTCTTAGGGGGCGATCGCACCACAGGAGGCTCTCCGAGTCAAAAATTGATTGATTTCGCCCATAACAGCCCCACAACCACCTCTGTGAGAGAAAAAGATACCGACCATGATGAGGAAATTTTCTATCTCGAAGAAGAAAACGAACAACCCCCCATCGAAGACGTATTAAGTGATGTTGTCACCGATGCTGATGAATTAATTAACTTTGCCCTCGAAGACAAAGAAACTCATACCAATTCCCCCTCCCTTGATGAAGTATTCGGCAATCAAGAAGATGAATTTGCCATGATAGAATCCTTGGATGATGGCGAAGAAAATGAAGAAGAATCAGAAATTCCTTCCCTCGAAGACATTTTCACCAGCGAAATCAGCCAAGAAGAAATTAACCTTCTCTCCAAAGCATCCCAAATGGCCTTAGAAGAAGACAAAAATATCACCATACCTTCCTTAGAAGAAGTATTTACCGCTCCCGAATTTGATAACATCGACATATCTCCCCAAGAAGAGGAAGAAGAATCCCCCAGTTTAGATGATGTTTTTGGAGAAAAAATTACTTTTAGCACCATCGAAAATGACAATTCCCCAGAAAATGAGGATACCTCCCCCATTCCTACCATTGAAGAATTAATTGGTGATGTGGTAAAAGATTCTAAAAAAACTATTACCCCAGAATCCTTCATTCCTGTGGAGAGGGAAGAAAAAACCTCCGAAGATAATGAGGAAAATTCCGCCACAGGTGCAAATATTGAACAACAAATAGAGTCTTTACAAAATGTCTTTGATAAATTGCCTGGATTAAAAGAAGAGGCAGATATAAACCAGTTTATCAGTGGTAAAAAATCTCGGCCAAAGCAAAAAAAACAACCCATAACCCCTCAAGTTACTCCCTCTGTCCCTAAACCTAAAAGTAATCTTACCGTAAGGGTAGATTTAGAACGCCTTGAAAGGATGAATAACCTTATCGGGGAATTGTCCATTAACCGTAATGGTTTATCCTTGCAGAATGATAGACTACAAACCTCAGTAAAAGATCTTTTAGAGCGTTTTAGTCGTTTCCAATCCACCGCCAACGCCCTTCGGGAATTGTCGGATAAAATGCTCACCTCCCCCGAAAAATTCAATGTTTCTCAGGGTAATTCGTCTTTTCCTCTCAGTATTTCTGAGGATGGGGGTATGGACTTAATTTCTGCTTTCGACTCTTTGGAAATGGATCGTTATGATAATCTTTACTATGTGGTACAGGGGTTAATTGAGCAGATGATTCAGTTAGAAGAATCGGTGGATGACATCGCCCTTTATGCTGCCCAGTCGGGGCAAACCATGGAAAATCAACGACAAATGCTCAATCGGATGCGAGATGAGTTGATGTGGGCAAGGATGTTACCGTTAGGGGAGGTGTTAAACCGTTTCCCCAGAGTGTTACGGGATTTGTCGGTTAAATATAGTAAGAAAGTTAACCTCAAATTAAGTGGTACAAACGTATTAGTAGATAAAGCCGCCTTAGAAAAATTGTATGATCCTCTGGTACACTTAATTCGTAATGGTTTTGACCATGGTATCGAGACACCTTCGGTACGTCGTCAGAAAGGAAAGTCTGAAACAGGAATAATTGAAGTAAAAGCCTATCATCAGGGTAATCAAACCATTATTGAAGTGAAAGATGATGGGGGCGGTTTAAATCTGAATAAAATCGGTAATAAGGCCGTAGAGCGTGGTATTCTAACCCCTGAGCAGTTGAAGGTGGCTTCTAAGGATAATTTACTCGATTTGATTTTTCAACCCGGTTTTTCTACCGCTGCCTCGGTGACGGAAATTTCGGGCCGTGGGGTAGGTTTGGATATTGTGCGATCGCAATTACGCTCTTTGAAAGGTTCTATTTCGGTGGACTCAAACCCAAACCAGGGAACAACTTTCACCCTCAAACTGCCTTTAACCCTTACCATCGATAAGCTATTAGTATTATCCGCCGAATCACAATTTTATGCCCTACCTTCGGATAACATCGAAGAAATTGTCGTACCAGATGCAGGACAAATAAAAACCTCTGGCAATAAACGCTTCCTCCACTTTGAAAACCGTATTATCCCCATCTACGGCTTAGATAACCTACTCCATTATCGTTGTCATATGCCCGATATTAGCAATAGTACCACCCAAGCCCTAGAGGTGTTGCCCACCCCCAAAGATTGGGGCAAACCGTTACTTTTAATCCGTCAGGGGCAAGAATTATTCGCCATCGAAGTCGATAACCTAGTCAGTGAGCAAGAATTGGTAATCAAGCCTTTTGGTGGTGCCTTAAGCGCCCCTAGTTATACCTATGGTTGTACTATCCTTGGGGATGGTACTTTGATTCCTGTGGTTAACAGTGCTATTTTACTGGAAAATTATTTCCAAGCCACCCAACCGGGTAGTAGTTTGAATACGACTCTATCAAGTACAGGGGAATCATCCCGTAAACCCTCATCAGGGGTGTTTAAAGTTACCTCTGTCTTAGTGGTGGATGATAGCGCCGCCATGAGACGGACCCTCGCCTTATCCCTTGAAAAGTCTGGTTATCGGGTATTACAGGCAAAAGATGGTAAGGAAGCCCTTGATCAATTACAACAAACCTCTAATATTAATTTAGTAATCTGTGATATTGAGATGCCTAATATGAATGGGTTTGAATTTTTGGGCCAGCGTCGTCGTTTCCCTGAAATTAGTAAAATTCCTGTGGCAATGCTTACTTCCCGTAGCAATGAAAAACACCAAAAATTGGCTACCCATCTGGGGGCGGATGCTTATTTTACTAAGCCCTATATTGAGCAAAAGTTCTTACAAGCTATTAAAAATTTGGTGGGAGAAAGTGTTTTAGTCAATGGATAATTGAGAATGGATAATTATCGTCTCTTTAATTAAATCTTAAGTAAACTATTAATTTTTTATGACACAAGCCCCAGATTTAACCGTTGAAAGTGCGATCGCGCATTTGACCCAAACAGAAGATTTAGGACTCCGTTATTATGCTGCTTGGTGGTTGGGCAAATTTCGGGTAAATGATGCCCAAGCCGTAGAAGCCCTCATTAACGCCCTAGAGGATACCAAGGATATTGCCCCCGATGGGGGTTTTCCCCTCCGTCGTAATGCGGCTAAAGCCCTCGGTAAACTTGGGGACAAAAGTGCTGTTATGCCCTTGATAAAGTGCCTTGAATGTGAGGATTACTATGTCAGAGAGTCGGCGGCACAGTCGTTGGAAATGTTGGGGGATAAAAGGGCGATCGCACCTTTACAAAATTTACTAAAAAAAGCAGTGTCCGAAGGGGAATTAACTGATTATGCCATAGATACAGTCCCCGAAAAACCCCACCTCTATCAACCCTACGAAGCAATATTAGAGGCTTTAGGGGCTTTGGAGGCAAAAAATGACCTGAGTTTAGTTCAACCCTTCTTAAAACATCCTTTCTCTAAAGTGAAATATGCTGCCCAAAGAGCCATGTATCAACTGACGGGGGATAAGAATTATGGAGAGATGTTAGTAGAAGCCCTCAAGGGTAAAGAATTGCAACTGAGACGCTCGGCTTTGATGGATTTAGGAGCTATTGGTTATGTGGATTCGGCCAGTGCGATCGCCTCTGCCTATGCGGAAAATAGCCTCAAACTCATTGCCATGAAAGGATTACTGGAACATCAAGTAAAAGTAGATCAACAAAATCAGCAGGAATTGTCTGATAATACTATGATGGTCATGGAACTTATGGACTCACTTTTATAAATTGATCATAAACTATTGCCCATTCCCTATTCTCTACCTTTATTCAAATGATAGAAGTCGAAAATCTCAGCAAAACCTACGGGGCAACCCAAGCCATTAACAATGTATCCTTTAATGTGAAAAAAGGCACTATTTTGGGCTTTTTAGGGCCTAATGGGGCTGGAAAAACCACCACCATGCGCATTTTAACGGGTTATATTCCTGCTACTCAAGGCAGTGCAAAAATTGCAGGGTATGAAGTCCATGAAAATCCCATGGCAGTGAGGGAAAATATTGGTTATCTTCCTGAAACTCCCCCTCTTTATCCTGATATGAGTGTGGAAGATTTTTTGTCCTTTGTTGCTAAGATTAAAGGAGTGTCATCGGGCGATCGCACTGAGAAAGTAAAAAGGGCGATGGAATCTTGTCAATTAGAAGATAAAAGTAAAATTCTCATTCGGAAACTCTCAAAAGGCTATCGTCAAAGGGTGGGTATAGCCCAAGCCATAGTCCATGAGCCTCCCGTTATTATACTAGATGAACCTACCGTTGGTTTAGATCCTCGCCAAATTATTGAAGTGCGCAACCTCATCAAAAGTTTAGCAGGGGAAAGGACTATTATTCTATCTACTCATATTTTGCCAGAAGTGAGTATGACCTGTGACCTCGTCACCATCATCAATAAAGGAAATATAGTTGCTACCGATACCCCCAATCAACTATTAGAGCGTTTGAGCAGTAATTCTGGCTACGAAATAGAAGTAGAAGGCAACACCGAAACAATTTTATCTCCCTTACAAAATATTGACGGTGTCAAGTCTGTTCACACTCAAATCCTCACAGATAAGGAAAATCGTCACCTGCTCAAAATTGAATTAAATGGCAGTGATGAAAGTGGCAAGGATATTGCTTCTTTAATTATTCATCAGGGGTTAGGCATCTATGAGATGAAGAGAATTAAGCCCTCCTTGGAAGATGTTTTCTTAGAGTTAACCACCACTGAATCCAAAGATTTGAAAAACGAAGTAGAAGAGATAAAAGGGGAGTAAATGGGCG
Organism: Cyanobacterium sp. IPPAS B-1200; assembly: GCF_001747005.2. NCBI lineage: Bacteria > Bacillati > Cyanobacteriota > Cyanophyceae > Chroococcales > Geminocystaceae > Cyanobacterium > Cyanobacterium sp. IPPAS B-1200. Next base: position 1,789,445 of record NZ_CP182899.1, on the reverse strand, counting down.
GTGATAAAAAAGTGCTTTCGTGGAAGTAAGTGCCAAGGATTAAAGTGATGATCAAACGGCCCAATGGGGATAAAGCAAATAAAACTTAAATAGAAGAAAGCTCTCCCCTCCGAAAAGAGGAGAGATAAATAATCAACCTGTGTTGCGCATTCCTGCGGCAATGCCATTAATAGTGAGTAAAGCACCCCTCAACAACTCATCCTTGCTATAACGGAAGTGAATTAAACCAGCCTTGTCTTGACTTGCATATTGTCGCAAACGTTTTAATAAAGATACTTGTAAAAATCCTAAAGGTACAATAGAACCGTTACGCAACTGTACCGAACGTTGTAATTCGGGATCATTATCTAATAATCGCTCTTGTTGGTTGATTTTCAAGACCATTTCACGGCTAAGGTAATATTCCTTAGCAATTTGGGAGAATAGCTTATGGAATCGCTCTTTATCCTCATCCTTTGCCAACTCTTCTACATAGTGACTAGCCATCTGTAAATCTACCTTTGAAAGGGTCATTTCTACTTTGGAAATCACCATTTTAAAGAAAGGCCATTTGAGATAAAAATAACGTAATAATTTCAGATTTTCTTCAGGCTCTTTGGCTAAAAACTCTTGTAATGCAGTACCTACACCATACCAGGCAGGAAGCAAGAAACGGCTTTGTGTCCAACTAAACACCCAAGGAATAGCACGTAAAGAGCTAATGTCTTTTTTGCCTGTTTTACGACGAGCAGGGCGAGAACTAATTTGTAGTTTACTGATTTCCTCGATGGGGGTGACAGAAAGGAAGAAATCGATGAAGTCGGGTTGCTCATAAATCAAGTCTCTATAAGCTTTCCTGGATGCGATCGCAATTTCTTCCATAATATCGTTCCAGGGTTCAATATCATCGAATCCACTGCCCAATAAACTAGCCTGAATTACTGCGGTGCTAATGGTTTCGAGATTGTATAAAGCCAACTCAGGTAAAGAATACTTAGAAGCCAATACCTCCCCTTGCTCAGTAATTTTGATGCGCCCGTTAATGGTAGAAGTCGGTTGAGCCAAAATTGCCGCATAGGCAGGACCTCCCCCCCTACCCACCGAGCCTCCTCTACCGTGGAAAATCTTGATTTTTACCCCATAGGTATTACCCAATTTTGCCAAAACTTTTTGGGCTTTATGGATTTCCCAGTTACTACTCATAAACCCAGAATCCTTGTTACTGTCAGAATAACCGAGCATGATTTCCTGTAAATTATGGGGAGTTAACTTAGGCAGCACCAAATTAGACTGATTTTCAGTGGAAACCTCCTCGTATCCCCCCGCCAAACAGGCACGATAAAGGGGTAAATCAAAGAGTTCTTTCATTACCGAGTAGGACCTCTTTAAGTCTTCCACCGTCTCAAATAAAGGCACTATACGAATGGTACTAGCCCCAATAACAGGGTCATACAATCCTGCTTCCTTTGCCAACAAGAGAACTTCTAATACATCGCTGACATAGTTTGTCATGCTGATGATGTAGGTGTTACAAATTTCCAAACCAAATTCTACTTGTAATGACCGTAAAATCTTGAAGGTTTCAATGGTTTCGGTGGTAGTTTCCGAGAAGGGAATGGGGTTAGGTACGAGGGGGCGACGGGTTTTTAATTCGCCGATTAGCCATTGGGTTTTTTCTTCTTCGCTCAATTCATTGTAGGGCTTATCCAACATTCCTAAATATTGAGCAATTTCGTTGAGGGCATCGGAATGGCGGGAGGAATCTTGACGAAAATCCAACTCGGCGAGGTGGAAACCATAGATTTCGACTTGGAAAATGATATGGTCTAATTCTTGACAGTTTAGCCCTGTTTGCTCAAGGTTGAGCTTGATAAGTTTTAAGTCGTCTAAGAAATCACTGGCATTGGGGTAGAGGTTATCATCCCTTGTGGCTAGTTTAATGGATTTACGGGTTTCGGGATTGGATAAAGCCTCGTTTCTTGCTTTGGTATTTTGTAATTTTTTCTCGATAAAGGCGAGTTTTAGTCTATAGGGTTCTTGGCGATAACGGACATATAATTTATCATACACATCAGGCATTTTGATGCGATCTGTTTCTAGGGAATCTAATAATTCTGGTAATACATTAGACCAATGGAGGGATAAACTGAGAACATCGTTTAACTTGACTATGGATTCCAAATATTTATCAATGACCAAGTTACGTTGATAACAAGCCGTTGACCATGTAACCTCTGGGGTTACAAATGGGTTTCCGTCGCGATCGCCCCCTACCCAAGAACCAAAATAACAAAACTTATGACTAGGGGCTTTTAGTTTAGGGAAAGTGCTATGTAACGCCTGTTGTAAACGCTTAGAAAGGTGGGGCAAACTATCAAATAACACCTCTTGGAAGTAGTGAAGGGCATAATCAACCTCATCCAAAACCGTGGGCTTAAACTGGTGTAACTCATCGGTGCGCCACCATAGTTGAATCTCATCCATCAAACGAGAGCGAAAATGCTCTGCTTCATAGGAATTAGTTAAACCCATGGCACGACAGGATTCTTCCGCCCCATCCAAACGCTCTAAAATTTGGGAAATGCGTCTTTGCTTTTTGCGGATGGTATGACGCACAATTTCTGTGGGGTGAGCAGTAAATACCAAACGAATATCTAACTCATCCAACAAGTCTTGAATTTTTTGAGGGGGCATATTCAACTGTTGTAGATGGGGAAATAACCAATGAAAAGTACCACCACTGGCAGGGTTTGGCTTTTGTGCAAAATAACTATAATCTTTGCCTTCAGAATCAACAAGTACCTTTTGGGTTTCGCCCTCAATTAATTTATCAATGACACTGTCTATTTTATTCCCATTTACTTGGTCTTCGGTGGTGGTACTACGGATAATTTTTTGGTTTCGCTGTTCGTAATGTTGCTCTACAATGTTAATTAATTGGAAATAGAGAGCTAAAGCCCGTACAGACTTGATGGCATCATCTAGTTCTAACTGCTCAATCCATTTACTGACAGACTGTTTGGGGGTTTCTGAAGTTTGTCCTTCAGGGGAACAAGCAGATTTTAGCTGATCTAATAAATCAACTAAATGTTGTCCACACTCATTTGTCAAAACTAACTCCCACAAATTTTCCACTAGCTTGAGTCGGTGACGCAATAACAGTTCTGAATTAGAATAGATGCTTAGTTCTTCTTCTTCTTTGTGGTTAGTTTTGATAAAAGTCATAATATTTGCTTCTCTTAGATGTTGATTCATGGGCCAGTTGTCATGACAACTTTACAATCTTAGCGGTGATTAGTCCTTAAATAAAGTTTTTTCAGATACATTTTTACTTATTTTCCACCATCTATGGTCATTGTTAGAAATATTTTGCTGTAAATTGCTATACCTATCTTTCAATTTATCAATAATTTAGCGAACTTTAAAGTTAATTAAAGTTTCTGGTTTTCTTGAGAATTTTCGTTGTTATTATTTGATTTATAACCTCTTTTCTCAGAATCATGAGTGAGTCTTTTAGCCCTAATACCGTTCTTGACCGTAATCTTAACCCTTATATTACTCTAAATAATCAGGGAATTACCCTGTCTGCCATGGAATTGTCTGCCCCTGAACATCGTTTGGGTCGTGATCCTGCTATGGTTGATTTGGTAGTACCTAATGAGTGGAATATTGTCAGCCGTTGTCAGGGTACTTTTATCCGTGAGGATGATAATGGTTATCGTCTATTGGATGGTAGTCGGCAAAAGCGTAGCTCTAATGGGCTTTTTATTAATAATAGACTAATTCCCCCAGAGGGTCATGTATTACATAATGGCGATCGCATCCAAATCGGTCAAAATCCCCGAGACTGGGTCATCATAGAGTATCATTCCTCCATGGTGCATAGTGGTTTTAGCCCCCCCAAAACCCAATCCGTATCCCTAGTAGAAAAACCGATTATCCTTGGTAGGGATGAAAATGCTGACCTTCCCTTAAATGCCCCTACGGTATCTCGTAAACACGCTGTTATCAGCAAAAATAGTCAAGGGCAGTATGTTTTAACGGACTATAGCGCTAATGGGGTGTTTGTAAATGAACATAAAGTTAATGGTTCTTGTATTCTAGATCATGATTCCTTAATTAATATTGGTCCTTATCGTTTGGTATTACAAGGACATCGATTAGTTGTTGCCGATCAAGGAGATAATATTCGTTTAGATGCTTTTAATTTAATACGAGTAGTTAAAGATGAAACGAGAAAAGATCGCACTATTATTAATGATATATCTTTACCCATTGAACCAGGTCAATTTGTCGCTTTGGTGGGGGGAAGTGGTGCGGGAAAATCTACTTTGATGCGTACTCTTTTAGGTATTGAACCCACAACAAATGGGGCTGTATATATTAATGGGGAAGACTTACGGCAAAATTTTAATATCTATCGTAATCAAATTGGTTATGTTCCGCAACAGGATATTATTCACAAGGATTTAACAGTGGTAGAAGCCCTCGAATATGCGGCAAAATTACGTTTACCCCCTGATATTAATGTTCGGGAAATAGTTAGTAAAACTTTGACTCAAATAGAGTTAGTTGATTATAAAAATATTTTAGTTAAAAATCTTAGTGGCGGTCAGTTAAAAAGGGTTAGTATTGGGGTAGAATTATTAGCAGATCCTAAATTATTTTTCCTTGATGAACCAACTTCAGGGCTTGATCCAGGATTGGATAAAAAAATGATGGAGTTGTTGCGCAAGTTAGCCGATGAAGGGCGCACCATTATCCTTGTCACCCATGCTACTACGAATATAAATATGTGCGATCGCCTCGTATTTTTGGGCAGAGGGGGGCATCTCTGTTATTATGGCGAACCTAAATCCGCCATGGAATTTTTTAATATTTCTAGTGGTAATTTTGCTGATATTTATATTGATTTAGAAAGCATTGATGCGGTAATTAATAAAGCCCAAGAATTTAAAAAATCATCCCATTATCAAGAGAATGTTAGCAATCATTTATCTCTAAAAAATACAGACTCTTCTTCTTCTCAAAATACTGGTCATGGCTTTACCAGTGCATCTGTTGGTAATAATAAATCTGTTTCTTCATCTACTCCCGAAAAAGCAAAACCATCTTTAATAAAACAGACAATTACCCTTACTCAAAGATATGCCAAAATTATTTTTAGGGATAAAATTAACCTTTCAATTTCTCTTTTAACTGCCCCCATCGGTATTAGTTTAATTAGTTTTGCTATTCAAATAGAACCTTTGGTATTAGGTGCAGAAGATAATCCTAAACTAGCATCTACGGCCCTCAGTGTCTTATTTGTGTTTACCTGTGCTAATATTTGGGTGGGTTTATCAGGTTCCCTTCAAGAGATAGTAAAAGAGGCTGATATTTATTTCCGAGAAAGGTTAGTAAATCTCGATATTTTTGCTTATTTATTTTCTAAGCTATCAGTATTAAAATTAGTTACTTTTTTACAAAGTTTGTTAATTGTTATAACTGTTTTATTACGCTTTGAAAGTCCTAGTTCTGAGTTAATTTATTGGTCAATCGGAGTATTTATTACCAGTTTTTTAACTATTTTTGCTAGTATAAATTTTGCCTTAATGGTATCTGCTACTGTAAAAAATATCACCCAAGCTAACAGTTTATTACCCTTATTATTAATCCCTCAAATTATCTTCTCTGGGGTGTTATTTACCATGGAGGATGCAGGGAAATATCTGTCTTGGTTAACTATTAGTCGTTGGTCTGTGGGTGCTTATGGTACATTGGTGGATGTTAATAGTATGATACCTGAGCCTATTATATTACCGGATGGCAGTGCGATCGCCCAGGGCATTCCAGAATCGTTAGTTTATGAGTCCACTTGGGATAATTTAGCCACTAATTGGCTAGTGTTAATTGTCCACACTATTGTTTATTTTACGATTACTTTTATTTTGCAAAAAAGGAAGGATATATATAATTGATAATTGATAGTTGATAATGAATAATTATGGCGGGGAATAGGGAACGGGGAACAGTTTATAATTGTAGATTAATAAGCAAATTCTCTCCATTTCAAATTGACGAATAAGTATATTATCTAATAAGGATTTGGTATGATATAGCGTTTTTTATAACTATGAGATACATTTATGATTTTCAAGTCCCCCGAATTTGCGGGGGATTTAGGGGGATCATTTTGTACTCCGTAACCATGATAATTGCCATATCATTTTTATCTATTTTTTAACTCTTATCAATTGGGTTTTTAAATTTATGAAATAAAGTCAATTATTATTAAGATAATTCCCAAAAATAAACAGCCTATCATGCTATATTTAAGAGCATTTTGATTGTTTTGATAGTCTGAATTAAGTTCTTCTTCTGTCTTTAAAGAAACTAAAAAAGGTTCATTATTACTAGGTTTTGTTATTCTTAATTCCCCCGTTTCATCACTAGCATTACCTAAAACTAATACTTCTCGATTGATAGGTAAAATAAACTCTTGATAACGGTAACCTAAAGTGTGGGTATTATAACTATCACTTCTCATCAAAAAAGAAAAATTACCAAACTGAAGCATTCCCCCCGCTGGTTGTTCGGGTCGAAATTCATCTAAAATTTTAATAGTGTCAAATTTTGCACCTTGGGGATTAATGGTGATTGTACCCGTCTTATCTTCTAATATAAATGGAGTAGAGCGCTGATTTTGGGTGATGGTTTCCGATTTGCGGACGGTTTTTTCTATGGTTTTACCTTCGCTATCTTGCGATCGCACTTTTTCCTCATATTCCCTTTGTACTAGCATACGATAATAAACACAAGGTTCTTGTTTCATTTCCGAAATCAAAGGCTCATCAACAAAGATTTTTCCCCATAATTTCACATAGTCGCGCCAATTTCCACCCCCAATCTCTTGGGTAATAGCTTGACAGGTGGTTTGTAATTCTTCAATATCCGTTAACCTCGCAGACAATAAACTGCCATGGTTTTTCGCTTGTGCCTGTTTGACAAAAAATAAGATAAGTGCGATCGCAACTAAAATAAAACCAAAGATACCCATAGAAAAATCTAAAAATAACCTTAAAAATAAATCATTCTAATTGTATTTTAAAAACTAACCGCTACACTAAAAAAAATATCCTTCGTAATAAAAAATTACAATGTTAAAAGAAAACTGGAAAAAACTACAAAATGGCTCAGATATTAGAGGAGTTGCCCTAGAAGGAGTCGAAGGAGAAAACGTTAATTTAACCCCCGAAATAGTACAAATTCTCGGTAAAAGTTTTACTCAATGGCTAAATCAAAACCTTAATAAATCTCCTGCTAAATTAATCATTTCCATCGGTAGAGATAGTCGTTTATCAGGAGAAACTTTATCTCAAAGTATTTGCCATGCCATCAGTGAATTAGGGGCAACAGTATATAATTTTGATATGGCTTCCACCCCTGCCATGTTTATGAGTACCATCGAAGCTGATTTTAACTGTGATGGTGCCATAATGCTTACCGCCAGTCATCTTCCCTTCAACCGTAATGGCTTAAAATTTTTTACAAAGCAAGGGGGCTTAGAAAAACAAAATATTACAGATATTTTAGAAATAGCCCAAGAAAATAGCTTTAATTATTCCCCAGAAAAAGGAGACATAATTAATAAAGACTTTATGGCTAAATATGCTAGTTTATTTGTCAAGAAAATAAGAGAATCCGTCAATCATCCAGAACATTTTGAACAACCCCTCAAAGACTTAAAAATAATTGTTGATGCGGGAAATGGGGCAGGAGGCTTTTTTGCCGACAAAGTATTAAAACCCCTAGGGGCAGACATTACAGGAAGTCAATTTTTAGAACCTGATGGCACATTCCCTAATCATATTCCTAACCCAGAAAATCCAGAAGCAATGGCATCTATTTGTGAAGCTGTGATAAAAAACAAAGCAGATTTTGGGATTATTTTTGATACTGATGTGGATAGAAGTGCCGCCGTTGATAGTACAGGAAAAGAGTTAAATCGTAATCGTTTAATTGCCCTTATTTCTGCCATCATTTTACAAGAGCATCCCCAATCAACTATCATTACTGACTCTATTACTTCTGAGGGTTTGACTAAATTTATTGAGCAAGATTTAGGAGGTAAACATCATCGTTTTAAACGGGGTTATAAAAATGTCATCAATGAAGCCGTAAAACTTAATAATGAGGGTATAGAATCATGGTTAGCCATAGAAACTTCTGGTCATGCTGCCTTAAAGGAAAATTATTTTTTGGATGATGGAGCTTATTTGATTGCTAAATTGTTGATAGATTTAGCAAAATTGAAGTTAGAAAATAAACAGTTAACTAACTTAATCAATAATTTGGAAGAACCTTTAGAAAGTGAAGAAATTAGGCTTACGATAAAAGAAGATAATTTTAAAGAGTATGGTAATGATGTAATTGAAAAACTAAAAGACTTTGCGAATAAACAGGATGACTGGCAAATTGTTCCTAATAATTATGAAGGTGTTAGAATTAGTTGTTTATCTGAACAGGAAAAAGGGTGGTTTTTATTACGTTTATCGCTCCATGATCCTGTAATTCCTATTAATATTGAGTCTGATGTTGAAGGAGGATTAGAAAAGATTACTACTCGATTATTTACTTTTTTGGAATTATTTTCAGCTTTAGAAAAATAGATATTTTCAAACCTAAATAAAGTTATAAATAGCAATTGTTTATTAATTATTAGACACAAAGGAGATATATTTTGCGGAGTTTGTTTATCTTAACCAAAATTACTTTACTAATAGGTGATTGATTTAGGGTAAAATTTTGTTTGTTAAAAATTATTTATGGTTTACACATCAATGGATTTAAAGACACTGATTAGAGATATACCCGATTTTCCCAAACCAGGTATTATGTTTCGTGATATTACTACTCTTTTAAGGGATTCTCAAGGGTTAACCCATGTGATTGATGAATTAACTAGCCAATGTCATAACCTTGATGATAAACCAGATTATATTGTGGGCATCGAATCTAGGGGTTTTATTTTCGCCCCTGCCCTTGCTTATCAATTAGGGGTAGGTTTTATTCCTGTGCGCAAAAAGGGCAAGTTACCCGCTCAGGTGCATTCTATTGAGTACAATTTGGAATATGGCACTGATACCCTAGAAGTCCATCAAGATGCGGTGCAACAAGGGGCGAAGGTGATGGTTGTGGATGATGTTATTGCCACGGGGGGCACGGCTAAGGCGACGGCAGATTTATTAACTCGCATTGGCTGTGATGTGGTGAGTTTTGGTTTTATTGTGGAGTTGAAGGGCTTGAATGGCCGTAGTTTGTTGCCTGATGTACCTATGGTTACCTTGGTTGAATACGAGTAATTAGGTATTGGGTTAAAGAATTTAACAAAAAACATCTCTTGATTTATTTTCTGACTCTCAATTCTTTGATTTAGGAATAAATGGAGAGAAATTAAACCTAAAACCTGCAACCTGAAACCTAAAACCTAATTTGGTATAATTGTTAAGAAATAATAAGGAAAATTGAGGAAACAAAAATGCCCCATACCATTGTGACAGACGTTTGCGAAGGAGTAGCTGATTGCGTCTCGGCTTGTCCTGTTGCCTGTATCCACGAGGGAGAGAGTAAAAATGTCAAAGGCACAGATTGGTATTGGATTGATTTTGATACCTGTATTGATTGTGGAATCTGTGTACAAGTTTGCCCTGTAGAGGGTGCTATATTACCAGAAGAGCGTCCTGAGTTGCAGAAAATGTCGTAGTTGAGGGAAAATTGATCCCCCTAACCCCCTTAATAAGGGGGAAGCATCTCTGAAGGTTTTGCTCACTCCTAGCTTATTATTCAATTTTATGATGATTATTGGTTTTGATCCAGGTAGGGATAAGTGTGGTTTGGCGGTGATGAATACACATAAGGAAATCTTATTTAGATCTGTGGTAAACTCTTCAAGGGCGATCGCCCTTATCCAAGATTTAATCGTAAAATATAGTCCTTCACTACTGGTAATGGGAAATCAAACCACATCTAAACAATGGAAAGCAGATTTAACAGATAACATAAACTTATCAATTAACTTAGTGGACGAAAAAAATAGTTCGGTAGAAGCGAGGGAAAGGTATTGGGTATTTAATCCACCCCAAGGATTAGGAAAGTTAATTCCCCTTAGTTTAAGAGTGCCTCCTGAGCCTATCGATGATATTGTGGCAGTAATATTGATTGAGAGATATTGGCAGACGCAAGTATAATAAAATCCGATTTTTCCTATCATTAAAGGCGAAATTTTAGTATGATGATAGGTTTGTCAGGGTAATTGAGCATAAAGAATGAATAACTAACCATATTAATTCTATTTAAGTGATAAGAATGTGATCCCCCCTAAACCCCCTTAATAACGGGGGGACATACATTAAAATTTTGGCAAAAAATTTAGAACTACCTAATTCTTATAAATCTATTACTTTAACCCTAATTCCTATATTGAAATTGATATAAAAAAATAAACTATGAGAACTAATTATTGTGGCGAAGTACGCCGAGAACATATTGACAAAACCATCACTGTATGCGGTTGGGTTGATCGTCGTCGGGATCACGGAGGGGTTATATTTGTCGATCTGCGCGATCGCACTGGGGTTGTGCAAATAGTCAGTGATCCTCAGCGTACTCCCCAATCATACCAAAATGCTGATGACTTGCGTAACGAATATGTAGTCAGAATCACTGGCACCGTCAGCCAACGTCCCCCAGAATCCCTTAACCCCAAACTACCCACAGGGGAAATTGAAATCTATGCCACGGAAATCGAGATATTAAACGCCGTTAGTAAACAACTACCCTTCCAAGTATCCATGGAAGAAGAAAATCTGAGGGAAGATTTAAGGCTCAAATACCGTTATTTGGACTTGAGAAGACATCGCATGACCAACAACTTAACCCTCCGTCATCAGGTGGTTAAAGCCATGCGCCGATTCCTCGAAGACCAAGAAAACTTTATGGAAATTGAAACCCCCGTGCTAACTAAATCCACCCCCGAAGGGGCGAGGGATTATCTGGTGCCTTCTCGGGTAAATGAAGGACAATGGTATGCACTACCTCAGTCTCCTCAGTTGTTTAAGCAGTTGTTGATGGTATCGGGATTTGACCGTTATTATCAAATTGCCCGTTGTTTCCGTGACGAGGATTTGAGAGCCGATAGACAGCCCGAATTTACTCAGCTTGATATGGAAATGAGTTTCATGGGTGAAAATGAAATAATTGAGCTTAACGAGGCTTTAATTTGTCATATCTTCAAAACTGTCAAAAATATCGATTTACCGCGCCCATTCCCCCGTCTAACCTACGCAGAATCCATGGATAAGTATGGGTGCGATCGCCCTGATACCCGTTTTGGCTTAGAATTAGTAGATGTATCCGACATCATGAAAGATTCAGGATTCAAAGTATTTTCAGGCGCTATCAAAAACGGCGGTATCGTCAAAGTGTTACCCATCCCCGAAGGCAACGACAAAATTTCTAACGTCAGAATTAAACCGGGGGGAGACTTATTCACCGAAGCCACCATCGCAGGGGCAAAAGGTATCGCCTATATTAGAGTCCGAGATAACGGCGAAATCGACACCATTGGTGCCATAAAAGATAACCTCAGTGACGAACAAAAACAAGAATTGTTGACTCGCACAGGGGCAAAACCAGGGCATCTTCTCCTCTTTGGGGCAGGGGATATTCCCACAGTAAATAAATCCTTAGATCGTTTACGCTTAGTTATAGGAGAGCAATTAGGCTTAATTGATGAGGAGAAAATGAACCTCGTCTGGATTACCGAATTTCCCATGTTTGAATGGAATGGCGACGAAAATCGTTATGAAGCCCTTCACCATCCCTTTACCGCCCCCAACCCTGAAGATTTAGAAGACTTAGCCACTGCTAGGGCTTTGGCTTATGATTTAGTCTTAAACGGTATCGAAATTGGCGGAGGTAGTTTGAGGATTTATCAAAGGGAAGTACAAGAAAAAGTATTTAAAACCATTGGTTTATCCATAGAAGAAGCCCGCGAAAAATTTGGCTTCCTCCTCGAAGCCTTTGAATATGGCACTCCTCCCCATGGTGGTATTGCCTATGGTTTAGATCGTCTGGTAATGTTATTGGCAAAAGAGGATTCTATTAGGGATGTTATCGCTTTCCCCAAAACTCAACAGGCTAGTTGTTTGTTAACCGAAGCACCTTCCATGGTGGATAATAAGCAGTTGAAAGAGTTGCACGTTGCTTCTACTTATAAGCCTAAATCTTCAAAAGGAGAATAGGCAATAGCTCTTGTATTCCTAATACTATCAACAAGGGGTTTAAACCCCTTGTCTTACCTTAAATCGTTAATTGTTTAGCCTAAATCATTATTTTTCATGTAATTTAATAACCAATTCGCCATGGTGGCGCGACGGGTTTCGAGGGGGCTAAATTCCCCTATTTTGTAACCTTGAAATCCTAAGTCTTCTTTGAGGAGTTGTTTATTTTCTTTGGGAATTGAGCGAGTTAATTTTACATTGGGGGGGCGATTGGCGATAAAGTCTGGGGGTTGAGGGTATTCGGTGCGCCAAGATTCTTCTACTTCTGAGTTATCCCATGTGTCGGTTTCTTCGTCATATTTATAACCTAGATAATGCCATATTAATTGGTTACAGGTGCGATCGTCTATTTTTTTGTTTAAAATATCCCAGATAGTTTCTTTTGTTAATGCTGGTAACATATCGGATTAATTTTTTTGCCCACAAGTTTAGTATTTTGTACATCAATTATACAGCCATGGAGTAAGGGCGATCGCCTTTAAAAGACAGTACAAATATATTTTTCATATTCTGAAATTTATTTATTCCTTTACCGATATTCTTAAGCTATTCATTCGTATATATAATTAAATGATGCGATGATATATATTTTTTGTAAAGAAGTAGAAATAATAGTGGGTAAATTTTGGAGAGTAAAAAAATTAACCATCGTGCCGTTTTACTTCAGTTTATGACCTGGGTTACCAGGGGGATGCCGATGTTTCCGTATTCGTTTCCGAGTACATGCTCGGTTTACTGCAACTAGAACTCAATCAGTATCCAAATTTTTCAAGTTATAGATCAAAAAACTTGATAAGCAGTCACCAACACAATAGCTAATTCTCTAACCATGATAATCAATTATCTTCAGAATCTCAACCTCAATCAATTATTCATGGGGTTAGTGAAAAATATTTTATGATATTTAATCATTGAGACTCACCCCAATTTTACTAATATCCACCGCATAACCTGCTACTACTAAAAAAACCTCATCAGCACGTTGTCCTATTTGACGGGTTAAACTACCAAGACGATTACGAAATAAACGACCCAATTCGTAGGCTGGAATTATTCCCCATCCCGTTTCTTCTGCTACTAAAATAATCTTATTATTACTATTAATTAAACTGTCCAATAATTGCTCGACTTGTTGTTCCCAAATAATGTCATTTTTTTCGATAAAATTTGCTACCCAAGTTCCCAGAGAATCTATTAAAATTAATTGATTACTATGGCATTTATCAACAGCTTTTGGTAAATCAAAAGGTACTTCTAAACATTGCCATGATTTAGGTCTTCTTTGCTGATGAATTTTAATTTTTTCCATCCATTCAGCATCGGATGCTATTTTTTGAGCGGTGGCGATATAAACAACTTGTTGGGCTTGTTTTTTGGCGAGAGATTCTGCCCATTCACTTTTTCCGCTACTGGCTGCCCCTGTTACTAAAGTAATTTTTGTCATATTACTATAAAAATTTATCTTGAATTAATATAGTCTCGCCTTCTTTTTTATTTAAACTTTCTTCTAATAGTGAATTAATCAAACTATTTATACTCATACTATTTTTTCGTGCTAATTTTTCTAAACAAAGATTTACGTATTTTAAAGAATTTTGATTGTTTTAGCGATCGACGTTTAACAAAGACTAAAGGTTTTTGAGGATGCCTGCGTAAGTTCTGTAAACGTTGGTATAAATTTTCTGATATTTCCGAAGCAATCTTATTTTTACTTTTACTTCCACTGAAAGGCTCAGGAATGGAAAAACCCTTATTATATAAAGCATCAATGGTTTCTTGTAAAGCATCAAAACCATTTTTTATGGCTTCTTCAGGGGTTTCTCCATCAGAGATACATTCATTAAAATCAGGAAAAGAGATTAAATACCCACCACCTTCTTCCTTGCTTAAAGGTCTAATTTTAAAGGGGTATGAAAACAAATTATTCATAATACTAACTATCTAAAAAATCAATAAATTTCTTAATATAAATGGGTTTGATTGGACGATGTGCAGGGATGGGTAATGTTTTACCATCATTCCTGATAAAAACCACATGAGAAGTTCCTTTCTGTCTCCATTCTATACCATAGTTTTGTGCAACAATTTTGACATTTTCAATACGCCAATCACGAGGATTGATTTTCATTTTTGCCAGAATTTTGTCTGCTTTACCCATTATCTGTCTTTGTTAAAATATGTAAAGAGAAAATTTTAATTTTATCCATCATCAATTCTTAACATGGTTGCACATTATCCGTTGCCTAAAATGAAGGATTTGCCCTCGGATGCGGGGGTTTATTTTATGCACGATCGCACTGGGGAGATATTATATATAGGTAAGGCAAAAAATTTACGTAAAAGGGTATCATCCTATTTTGCCCCTTCCCAACGCCATAGTAACCGTATAGCCTTGATGGTGTCTCAGATACGGGATATTGATTTTATCGTCACCGACACCGAAGCTGAGGCATTGGCGCTTGAGGCGAATTTAATTAAGCAACACCAACCCCATTTTAATGTGTTGCTCAAGGATGATAAGAAGTATCCTTATGTGTGTATCACATGGTCTGAAAAATATCCTCGCATTTTTATCACCCGCAAAAGAAGGGTCAAAAGTAAGGGCGATCGCTACTATGGACCTTATACTGATACTAGGGGATTACGGCATACCCTCGACTTAATTAAGGGGAATTTTGCCCTTAGACAGCGCCCCAAGCCATTACATAAGGATAGACCCTGTTTAAACTATGATATGGGGAAATGCCCCGGAGTATGTCAAAATTTGATTTCTCCCCAAGAATATCAGCAAACTATTCAAAAAATTGCTTTAATTTTCCAAGGAAGAACCCATGAACTAATCAGTCAGTTAAACCTACAGATGGAAAGGGCGGCGGAAAATCTTGATTTTGAAAAAGCGGCTAAATATCGAGATCAAATAAAGAGTTTAGAGCAGTTATTTGCCACTCAAAAAGTAGCTTTACCTAACGATACCATATCCCAAGATGCGATCGCCCTTGCCCAAGATGAACAACATACCTGTATTCAATTATTCCAAATTAGGGCAGGGCGTTTGGTGGGTAGATTAGGCTTTTACACCGATAGTGGCAAGGAAACCGAAGCAGGGGAAATCTTACAAAGGGTATTAGAACAACATTACCAACAAATTGAACCCTTGGAAATTCCCTCAGAAATTTTGGTGCAACATCCCCTCGAAGATGCGGAAATATTGATGGAATGGTTAGGGGAAAAAACAGGGAAAAAAATCACCATTACCCATCCCCAAAGACAAATCAAAGCCGAATTAATCACCATGGTGGAAAAAAATGCCCATATTGAGCTAGAAAAAACCCAAAAGTCAGCCCTTGTAAATCTTGAAGCCATGGAGGATTTAGCCCAAATTCTTGGTTTAAATCACCTTCCAAAGCACATTGAAGGGTATGATATATCACACCTTCAGGGTTCCAATGCCGTGGCTTCTAGGGTGGTATTCATTGATGGACAACCAGCGAAACAATATTATCGCCATTACAAAATAAAAAACCCTACCATTACCATCGGGCATTCTGATGACTTTTTATCGTTACAGGAGGTAACTAGAAGACGTTTTTCGGGCAATGACCCCCATCCTGATTTAATTATGATAGATGGTGGAAAAGGGCAACTCTCGGCGGTGTGCAAGGTGTTGGAGGAATTAAATTTAACGGGCAAGGTGAAGGTAATTAGTTTGGCGAAAAAAAGGGAGGAGATATTTTTACCCCAACAATCCCAGCCTTTACCCACGGATGCGGAACAAGCGGGGGTACAATTATTGAGAAGGTTAAGGGATGAGGCTCACCGTTTCGCTGTTACATTCCACCGACAACAACGATTAAAGGCTTCGAGGCGATCGCAACTTGACCAAATCTCAGGTTTAGGATTTGAACGCCAAAAACGTCTTCTCGCCCATTTTCACTCGGTGGATTACATCAGAGAAGCCAGTGTAAAACAGATTCAAGGGGTGGATGGTATCGGGGCTAGTTTAGCTCAAAATATTTATGATTACTTTCATCCTAGCTAGGGGGATGGGTAATGAGTCGTATATCAATGGTTCCAGAGAATTTTAAAAGAAAGTAAAAAAAATTGCCTATTTCCTTGACACTACAAAATAGATTCGTTATATTAATATATGTGCGTTAAGCGAGAGTTTAAAAAAACTTAAGTTAAATGTAAAACCTAAGCCCCCATCGTCTAGAGGCCTAGGACACCTCCCTTTCACGGAGGCGACAGGGATTCGAATTCCCTTGGGGGTATGTAGAAAAACGGGAACTAACTCAGTGAGTTGGTTCCTATTTTGCTTTTGGGCAAAATTAAAGGCGATCGCAAAGTAGTCGACTATGCCTAATCACTCTTGAGATAAAATATAATGAAAAGATTGATGAGTCAAAAAAATGTTATGTCATATAAAGATATTATCACCATAGAATCAGGAAAAAGAAGCGGAAAGCCTTGTGTTAGGGGAATGAGAATTACTGTGTATGATGTTCTATCCTATCTTGCATCAGGAATGACTTATGAAGAAATATTAGAAGATTTTCCCTATTTAACTAAAGAGGATATTTTGGCTTGTTTAAGTTATGCTGCGGATCGTGAACATCAAACAGTTTTTGTTAGCTAGTGAAATTACTTTTTGATCATAATTTATCACCACGTTTAGTGAGCATTTTAGCGGATATTTATCCTAATTCTAACCATCTCTATTTAATGGGATTAGATCAACAATCCGACTTGATTGTCTGGGAAACTGCAAAAAAACAAGACTATATTATTGTTACGAAGGATTCCGATTTTAATGAATTGTTAGTCTTAAAAGGTTTTCCACCTAAAGTTATTTGGATTCGTTCGGGAAACTGTTCAACCAACACCATAAAATCCTTATTAAGAAATAACTACGAGGCTATTTTTGCTTTTTATCAAGATAGGGAAATTGGCATTATCTCTTTGTTTTGAGACGATCGCACTTAGACACACTTCACATCCTTATCATGACTAAAATATATCAGCAGGATCAGCATCTTTTAATTTTCTAACGGCGATCGCCCCTGAAATAAAACACATAATAATAGTTAAAATCAAAACCGTCGTCAGCCGATAAACCTTCATAGCCAAAGGTAAAGCCGTGGCTGCTCGAGTTAAACTATACAAACTAGAAGAGATTAGAAAACCAGGAATAAAACCTAAAATCGCTAAAATTATAGCCTCCTGAAACACCAACACCAAAAAATAATTATCCCCATAACCCATGGCTTTAAGGGTGGCATATTCAGGCAAATGATCCGACACATCCGCATATAGGATTTGATAGACTATCACCGTACCCACTACAAAACCCATACCCGCCCCCAAGAGAAAAATAAAACCGATGGGAGTACTATTAGACCAATAACCCTGCTCAAAATCCATAAATTCCTCGTGGGTGAGTACCCGAACATCAGCCCCCAAAAATGAATCTAACTTACTTTTTACCGCCAAAGGATCTGCATTTTCCTTTAACTCAATTAAACCAATCTCAATATTACCGCTTCGGCGCTCGGGAAAAGCCCGTAAAATATTAGTATCACTGGTAATCACCGTACCATCTACTGCGAAGGATGGGCCAAGGGAAAATAACCCATGTACCTTAATATTACGATTATTTATCTCCGTTTTTACCTCCCCTTGAGTCTCATATAAATCCCTAACCCGGCCAAACTCTGGACGAGAAGCCACATCAAATAGAAAAGTATCCGCCAACTTGATTTGATCTAAATTTTCATTGACCAAGGGTAAATCTAAAATAGAATGGGAAGGATTAAAGCCCATGGCCATAATTGTTCTCACTTGCCCAGTTTCAGGGTTTTTCCAATCACCCAAGCTAATATAAATCGGTGAAACAAATTCTACTTCCTCTAGTTGCAGTGTCTGATATAAACCTCGACGGGAAAAAGGTTTCATTAAGTGTATGGCTTCGGATTGGGGGCTAATAAGTACCAAATCTGCTTCTATTTTTTCATGGATAAGAGTAGCACTGTCTAATAAAGCCCCTCGAAAACCTAATTGCATGAACATCAATATATCTGCAAAGCCAATACCCGCCAAGGCAATCAGCAATCGCATTCTTTCATGGCTTAGTTGTAACCACGCTAGGGGAGTTTTCACTATTTCACACTCTTATTTTTTTCAAAAGATGTCGGTCATAATTATTTATCGTTAGATTGCACCTTAGACTACCTACGAATTGATAATTAATGGTTGATACTTATGATATATCATCATTATCTATTGTCCACCCGTAACCTTGGAATATTTCGATAAAATCCCTGTGCGCGATCGCTCGCTTCAGGATCTATGGGTAGATACGTAGGAATATTTGACTTTTTTTCCATTCGTGGAGGATTGATAGAAGGTTTGATCTTAGTAACTGACGTTACGCACTCATTTATAAGTGAAGTTTTATCTGTAAACAAGGGGCTTAAGCCCCTTGCCCAACTCCTAGCCCCTTCCTTGCCCAACTCTTAGCCCCTTACCCAGCACGTGTACAAACACAATATGAACATCCAACGTTTTTACCATCTTAAACTAATTATATTTTTGCTTAACATCAGTTAGTAAACATGATGCACGAAAATATACTTAATAAAAAATTAAGATTCTCATACTAATTACTATTTCAATAACAGAACTAAATACTAGTAACAAGCTAGTTAAGATGTTCCCCTCGGTTACTACCAAAAAAAAGATAGAAAAAGAAAGCTATATGGCAATAAATCCTAAAAAACTTTACTTAAGTCGCAATTTAATTGATTTTTGTTTGTAAAACGTCTAATATTAGCTAATTTAGTTAAATACACTACTATTTGACTTTAAATACAATTACAATAATCAATATTATTGTTAAGTATTGTTAAATAATGATTTTGTTATTTTTAATAAACTTTATGTTAGCCTCATAAATCCTTCAAAACTTTATCTCATCTTTACAAAACCGAGTTGACATTTTGTTTTCTACCTGTTAGATTTGTACATAAATCCACTTAAGTACACGCAGGTAAGAAGTAAGTACTAATTAAATTTATCACTTAAGCGATTACTGAAAGGGTAAAACGAATTTTTTAAATATACATACAAGGACATAAAAGATAATGATGAACAATAATTTAGGAAAGTATTTGGCGGTAGGTTCTTTAGCCATCGGTGGTGCGTTTTTATCTGCTAACGCTGTTCAAGCAGCCGCATTAGTGGGAGAAGTGTCCGTTGGACCATTAACAAATGTCACGGGAATAACCGAAATTGGTGGAGTCTCTGGTTTTTCTGGGGGTGCTGGTGTTAGCCTACCATATATAGGGGTTGAGGCTCCTGATCCCAACACTAGTATCTTAAACCCATTAACTGGTTTTACTTTTAGTCCAGCATCTTCCTCTCCTTCTGGTTTTGGCTCTGCGACTCAAATATCTTTTGTACCCACTGGTAGTGATTTTAATCCATTTCTTAACGCAATTGGTTTAATTAGGGATATTGATTCAACTACTGCAACCAACTTTGCTCAAAAGGCACAAGGAACTCCTGGTTTTGAAGGCTTTTCTGTACCGGCCTTCTTACAAATATTTGACCAAACAAGTCCTGGAGTACATAATGATTTGTTGTACAGTTTCGACCTAGAGTCTATAGCTTTACCACAATATAGTACGCCAGATGGAAACCAAAACACCCCATCAACAGTAATTACTCTTGGTTTTAGCGGTATATTTAATAACGCAGCTGATGGCAGTCAGAGTGCTGGTACTTTTACAAGTACACTTATATTCAACAACAGTAGTCCAAATACAATAAGAGACAACATAAGAAATGCTGCTGGTGGCGGTTTATTCATTTCAAATTGGCAAGCTAATGCTAATGCTGCTACCGTTCCTGAACCCTCTGCCGTTGGTGGTTTGATGGTCTTTGGTCTTCTCGGCTCCGTAGTAGCATTGAAAAAAAGAAAAGAGAAAGTTTTAAACTAACAGAAAACAAAAACCCTCCTGACAAAGGAGGGCAAAGCGATCATCTATTCTGGAGAATAACGCCCCGGAGAAAGAATGTTATTAGGATCTAGGGTACTCTTTAACTGTCGAAGCAGTTGATTGTAACTATCTTCCCCTTTCGCCATGGTTTTCATGGAATGGATGCCCAAACGATAGGGGTAATAACCGCTACTGGTGAGTTTATCCATCAACTCGTCATAACATTCCAAAGCTCGTTGATCCTCTCCTTGTATGTCCCGATCATAACCAATGGAAATGACACAATCGAGTACCCTTTCCGTTAACAAGGTGATGGACTGCTGAGGCTCGAACCCGTATTTAAGTAGAGTTTCTCTTACTATCTGGTTAATTTTTGCCCCGTGCTTTCCTAACAAGGGAGCTACAGGGGCGCACCAGATTAAACCGCAACCATCCCTATCAGGATCCGGATTTTCTGGGATAGGTGTTCTTTTGCGCCAATAGGTACTAGCTAACTGGGTACTGGTAGGCACACCTTTCATTAGGCCATACACAGGGTGCATCAACTCTAGTAATTCTGGTAAATGGGAGCCTGTTATTTTTTGGAAGGGTTTGGCAATGCCATCGGCAATTTTTATGGTGCGATCATCCAAAAACTGGATTCGGCGAACTTTTCCTTTCAGGGCATTATTAATTAATCTTTTCGCTTCGGCAACTTGTTTTTTCGTTCCATAAATCCCCCCCGAACCATTCCACGCCCCAAAATCCCAATCCTTGGCAAACTGATTTAACACTTCATCAGGTAAAGGAGTAACGCCCTTGGCTTCCTCCCAAGGATATTGTCGCAAAGCACACAAAACCTTGTAATTGTTGCCGATATGCACCGCACTTTTGATGGTGCCATCTAGTCGGAGAGGACGTAAAGCATCTATTAAATCAGCTAGTTGATCATCCCTTTCTACACTAAAGAAAAACGCCTCAAAATACTCTGGGGCAGGCATTAACCAAAAAGTCATCTGCGTAACAATACCAAAGTTAGACTGGGTAAAAAGTCCATCTAAATAAGGACCTAATCCCCAACGATATACAGGGGCTGCTGTGGCGTTCTCAAACTTCCCAAATCCCGTATGAATAATTTCCCCCGTAGGTAGTACCACTTCCATGCCACAAACTTGGGCAAAATGATCACCGTAGGGAGTATGCCCAAATCCCCGTTCCATGGTATTCCCAATGAGACTACTTTCCACGGAAGAAGCGTTGCAGTCTAGCCAAAGATTAGATTTTTTTTCCTGTAAAAATTCGTATAGTTGTTTTTGAGTAACTCCAGGTTCAATGGTTACATAACCTAACTCCTCGTTAAAGTCGATGATTTTGTTCATCTTTTTCAATTCCATTAAGGCACAACCATCTCCCGTAGGTACTTTTGATCCATAGCCCCAATTTTTGCCAGTGCTAACAGGATAAATAGGAATTTTATGCTCATTTGCTATGTGTAAACATTTTTTTATTTCTTGACTATTACTAGGGCGTAATACAGCACAAATTTTATTGTCAGTTAAATATGTGGCGGTTTCTTTTTTTTCTAAAACTGTGTCGGTCGTGATAATATTTTCTTCACTTAAAATGCTTGTCCAAGAGGCGATCGCTTGTTTTTTATCCATAAAATTCTCCATTTAAAATATTAGTGCAATCATCCATTTTTATATTAGCTTGTATTCTTTGAAATAAATTATAAAGATAAATATCTTTGCTAATGTTATTAATTGCTTCGGAAGTATTTAATAGAAAAAGTCTTCTTTTTCCTTTAAACTCCATAATTTCTCCACAAAAATAAGAGTTCAAGCCATACAATTTTAACTGACGAGATAATCTTGGCTCCATAAGACTAATGGCATATTGCAAATTCAAATCAGAAACAATACTAGTCACAGCTAAATAAAGTGTGAGAGGAATAATTGATAGACTACGTCTAGTAAATTTATCTTCATACTGATTAAAATCACCAGAATAGATTTTTTGTTTTTGATCCCAATGGCGAAAATGACTAAGTACGGCTAAACGGGAAACTTCTCCAAAATAAGATCTAGGAATATAGTTAAAGTCAAGAAAGTGTTCATCACAAATGTGTTCAAAGGGAAATCGTTGCTGAAAACCATCTGAAGACAGTACCAAGCGCACACAACCAATGTAAATGTTTTTAGGTTTATACCTAAGTAATAAATGGATAGAACAGGAGTCATAAGCATCTTGTTCTAATTTATCAGGAAATTTACTTAGGGGTTCATAGTTTAATTCTTGGCAGTAAACTTGATAACGAATACGGAACACTTCTTCTCTCAGACGTGGTGTATTTGCAATGCAAATATCAAATTGTTGAGAACTATATATGAATCTATGATCTAATAATAGAGGTTGATTTGGCTTTATAGCTTTTATATTTAGACTCATACTAAGTTTACGGATTTATTGTTAAGCTGAACAAAACTGATAACAGATATTGTCTTTTATAGTAGCTTGTATTTTTTTAAATAAACAATAAATCTCCGTATTTTCACTGAAGCCATTCAAAACTTCTTGTCTTTCCAGGGTGTATGGACCTCTTTTACCATGAAAGTCAACAACAGTACCAATGGGACGAGCAATTAAGCCACTCATGCGTAAATGCCTAGCCAGTCGAGGTTCCATTAAGGTGACAGCATGACTAAGCCCCAAGTCCATGCCAAGGCTTGTGGCGGCTAAGTAAAGTCCTAAAGCGATTACGGAAGAACGTCGTCTTTGCTCTCTAATCTCTTCTTTACTTCTATTTTCAAAAACAATTAAACCACTGGGGGTATTTTGTTCCCCTGATCTTTTTCTAAATTGGGAGATTACTGCTAGTCGAGAAATCTCAGCAACATTTGTCCTCGATATATTTTCAAAATCAAAGGTATGGTTATGACAAATACTTTCAAAAGGAAAACGATGATCTATATCATTGGTATTAGATAAAACCAGACGTACACATCCTGCATAAATTCCCGTTGATTTATGTTGCAAAATACAATGAATAGAGCGATTATCGTAAGAATCTTTTTCCATAAAATCAGGAAAATTTTCTACGGGTTCATAGCCAAGTTCTTGACAATATACTTGATACCTAATTCTGAATACTTCTTCTCTTAATTCTTGGGTATTTGCTACAAATATATCAAAATACTTAAAAAAATGTTCTCCTAAGCCAATGCCGTCCATAATTTATTTTAGGTGATTAACATTTTTGATTATATCTTTTTTTCCGTACTAAGTAAGTATTTTTATTTTTTTTTCTGAGTAATAAATATTAATTTTGAATAAAAATAAGTGATAATACTTAATAAAAATAGATAAAGACTAGAAGAAATAATTTTTCACTCAAAGATAACAATAAAAAATTGTTTTATATGAAAAGTTGCATTAAGTTTTTGAATTTTAGGACAGTTTTTCATTCAATAAATTTGTAATGACATACCACTTCACATGTGCATTTTATGCACCATGATAAATTTTGAACGATCGCACTGAGTCCATTAGATAATAGAATGTAAATAGAAACAATCCCACACTAGACGAGGTTGGACATAACTTTTTAGCGCCCTTTTAACCTTTTCTAACCCTTCTACTATTTCTTTATTCCGTTGTTTATCCCAGTAAAGACATTGTAGATAGTCCGCTAACCATAGCTGAGTGTCTAATTCTAAACTTTCACTAATTTCCTTGGCGAGATGAAAACCCTCGATCGCCCCTAGGGGTAATTGTGATAACCTAGAAAGTAAATCTGATGGTATTTCTAACAGCTTAGTGCGATCGCCCATAGCCTTCCCTGGAGAGCCTTGAGCCAACGTTATCAACTGAGGATATTCCAACACATCCGCCGCATTTTGCCTCTGCAATACATAAGCCAAATCATCCTCACCCAGACGAGAAAAAGGAATCATCTGACAACGGGATACAAGGGTAGAAAGAATGGCATCCACACTGGGGGCTATTAAGATAATAGTAGCTCTACCAGGCTCCTCAAGGGTTTTTAATAAAGCATTCCCTGCCGATTCTGCCATCAATTCCGCATCCTCGATTACCACCACCGAGCGAGGCGCCTTGAGGGGAGGACGACCTAAAAACTCACTGATCGCCCTAATTTGCTCAATTCTGATTTGCGGAGCATTTTTTCTTTTTAAACCCTGCTCCTGAGCTTGTGAAACCGTAATCAGTTCACCTTTTTCGGTGTATGTGGGTTGTACCCAAAGGAAATCGGGATGGTTTCCTGCCTGTATTTTTTGCACCATGGCAGCATAGTCATCCTCGGGGCGAATCATCAACATTTCGGCAAAACACCTCGCCCCATATCCTTTACCCACTCCCTTCGCCCCTACAAACAAGTAAGCGGGGGCAATACGATTAATGGCGATCGCCCTTTCTAACAATTCTACAGCTAACGGTTGTCCAATTAATTTTGCAAGGGGCTTCATAAATAATTGAGAATTAATAGTTGATAATTGATAAGTAAGTGGGCATAATTAAATCGATTTAGGCAAGGGGTTTCAACCCCTTGTTCATAAGAGTCTTAATAAAATAAAAGCTATAATTAATTTCGCCAACCTACTTAATTAATTTAAAGTGAGAGGGTAATTTTGCAAATGATTATAAAATATTAACCATTGCCCATTCCCTATTCCCTATCCAAATGTCTTCACTCACAGAGTCTCTAAAAAAATACTTCGGTTATGACAGTTTTCGCCCAGGGCAAGAGAAAATAGTCCAAGATGCGATCGCCCATAAAGACCTTTTAGTTATCATGCCCACAGGGGGCGGAAAATCGCTCTGTTTTCAGCTTCCTGCCCTCTTGAAGCAGGGTTTAACCATCGTCATATCCCCCCTCATATCCCTGATGCAAGACCAAGTTACAGCCCTACAAGACAACGGCATCGGGGCAACCTATATCAACAGCACCCTCAATTATGAAGAAACGAGAATCCGTCAAAGGGACATTTTAGCAGGAAAAATCAAACTCCTTTACCTAGCCCCCGAAAGACTTGTTAGCGATACATTTCAACCCTTTTTAGAGACAGTAGTTCAAAAAATTGGTATCTCCGCCTTTGCCATGGACGAAGCCCATTGTATCTCGGAATGGGGTCATGATTTTCGCCAAGAATATCGTCAAATGAGATACCTGCGTAGTCAATTTCCCCGAGTGCCAATTATTGCCCTTACCGCTACCGCCACAGTTAGGGTACAACGGGATATAATTCAACAGCTAAACCTGCGTAATCCTCAAATTCATCGCTTCAGTTTTAACCGTCAAAACCTTTACTACGAAGTGCAACCAAAAGAAACCCGTGCCTATAGTCAACTACTCCATCTTATCCGTTCTCACCAAGGTTCTGGTATAGTTTATTGTATCAGTCGTAAAAGCACCGAAGAAATCGCCGAAAGACTCGCCAGGGATGGGGTTTCTGCCCTTCCTTACCATGCTGGATTAAGTGATAAAGTGCGATCGCAATATCAAACCCGCTTTATCCGAGACGATGTCCGCATCATGGTAGCTACTGTTGCCTTTGGTATGGGTATCAACAAACCCGATGTCCGTTTAGTAGTGCATTACGACTTACCCCGCAACATAGAAAGCTACTATCAAGAATCAGGCAGGGCAGGGAGAGACGGCGAAAAAGCCAGTTGTATTCTCTTATATAGCCGTGGTGATAAACAAAAAATAAACTACTTTATCAGACAAAAAACTAACCCCCAAGAGCAAAAAATTGCCTATGCCCAACTAGCCAAAGTAATCGAATATGCAGACACAAACTATTGTCGGCGCATCCCTCAACTAAGTTATTTTGGCGAAAAATTTAAAGGTAATTGTGGTAACTGTGATAACTGCCTAAATCCAAAACCTATAGAAGATTGGACTATCGAAGCCCAAAAATTTTTATCCTGTGTTTATCGTACTAATCAACGGTTTGGAACTAAACATATCATAGACGTTTTACGAGGTTCAAGGGATAAAAGAATTTATGAATATGGACACCATTTATTATCCACTTACGGTATAGGAAAAGATCATACCACCGATGAATGGAAAAATCTTGCCACCTCCCTCGTTTATCAAGGGTTAGTCAGACAAACTAGCGATGGATATAATATCCTTAAAATAAACGATCAGAGTAAGAAAATATTAAAAGGAGAAACAAAAGTATATGTTGCCGTTAAAGGCAAAGCCGAAAAAAAAGCATCCAGAGATTTAAACTCCCAAGCCGTGGAAGTAGAAATTTTGCTCAATCAACTCAAGACATTGCGTAAAAAATTGGCAGACTTAGAAAATATTGCCCCCTATGTCGTTTTTCACGATTCAACCCTCAAAGTAATGGCACAAATGCAACCCGACACCACCGCAAAATTTGCCCAACTTTCGGGGGTAAACGACTATAAACTAAATAAGTATGGCGATATATTTATCTCAGAAATTAGAACATTTATCCAGCAAAAACAATTACCTTTCCAACTGCCTACCAATACCCAAATGAAAACCCTACAACTATATCAACAAGGGTTAAGTATTGCTGACATCGCCAAAGAAAGGGGTTTATCTGTTACTAGCATTGTCTCCCATCTCAGTGAATTAATAGAATTGAATCAACCTGTCACCATTGATAATTTTGTTAAAACGGAGAAACAAAAGGTTATCCTAGATATTCTCAAGAAAGTAGGTAATCAGAAGTTAAAAGAAATTAAAGAACATTTACCTGATGAATATACTTATGATGAGATTAAATTGGTTAGGGCATGGTTTAAGAGAATTAATAATTGAGAATTGAGAGTGGATAATGAAACTTCAATCAATATTATGGTTTTTAAAGGTATTTTTCTCCCTTTTTTAAAAATGGGTTTAGATAGGTTATGACTTATATTAATTTTTTATAAAAAATAGAGTAATAAATAATAATCATATTAAATGGCTGATTACTCATATTTAAGCTCATCTCCTAGTTATTTAAATTGATCAATTATAATTGTTGAATATGGAAAATATATTATTAAATAGATACGAAATCATAAATCATCTAGGCACAGGGGGTTTTGGTGAGACTTATCTAGCCAAAGATTTACATAGCCCTACTCAAAAAAGAGTAGTGGTAAAATCCCTTAAGCCAATTCATGACAAAAATAGGTCTGAATTAATCGAAAAACTATTTTTAAAAGAAGCCTCTACCTTAGAAGAATTAGGAGAAAATTCTAAACAAATCCCTACCCTTTATGCTTACTTTCACCATGAAGATAGATATTATCTAGTACAAGAATATATACAAGGAAAAAGCCTTAATCAAATAGGTGTTATTTCTCCTGATAAGTGTAAAGAGATTTTACTTTCTTTTTTAGAAGTATTGAAATATATTCATAGTCAAAATATTATTCATCGAGACATCAAACCAGAAAATATCATCATCAGAGAAAAAGATAACCTGCCCGTGTTAATTGATTTTGGGGCAGTGAAGGAAAAAATGGGCAGTTTTACCACCGCTGATGGCTCTATTGTAAGCTCTGTAATCGTTGGTACAAGAGGCTTTATGGCACCTGAGCAGGGTTTAGGGCGTACGGTTTTTAGTTCCGATTTATTCGCTCTTGGGTTAACCATAATTTACTGTTTGACGGGGAAATCACCCATGGAGTTTACTTCTGATACCCTAACGGGGGAGTTACAATGGCAGGATTATATCCCTAATTTGGAGTCTGGTTTTCGAGAAATTTTGGAAAAAGCAACTAAAATCGATATTCCTAGTCGTTATGGTAATGCAGAGGAAATGTATCAGGATGTGTTGACTGTTATGGGGGAAGTTTCTTCCCTGTCGATGGCTATGGCATCCCCTATCATTGCCCCAACCCAGTTATCTTCTCCTTCTGATACGTTACTTAAAACTCAGGTGATAACTCCTCGAGTTGAGGATGATAATTTATCGGATTCTTCTTCTAGCAATTTTCTGATGGTTGTGATGTTTAGTATGGTAGTTTTTTTGGCTTTAATGGGAGGTTTTTTTCTTGCCCAACCTAGGCAGGATAATCAAGTCGTCGTCGAGGAGACAGAGGAAGAAGTTGAGGAGGAAAAAGATTCGCCTATGGATATGGAAAGGAAAAATACAGATACAAATCCAAGGGAGGAAGAAAACACCCCCATCAATCCTATTACGGAGGAAATTCCTGAAGAAGAAGAAATTGATGAAATAGAATCTCCCCCTGCGGAAATTAATCCTCCTGAAGAAATTAATCCTAATCCCCCCATAGAAGAAACTCCTCCGCCAGATACTACTCCTGTACTATCTGAACAAGAAGCAAAACAGACTTTACAATCATTGTACTCCTATTTGTCTGCAAAACAGTTTGAAAGTGCGATCGCCCTTTATTCTCCATCCATGCAAAGTCAATTTAGAGAGAGTTTTTTTGAAGAATTTGATAGGGTAACAGTGGAAGATTTAAGGATAACGTCTCAATCCTCCCAATCCATAACCCTTGTGGGTTATAACACCTATTATTATCCTGATGGTACAACTCAAAGAGAGCAAAGAAACTATACTGTAACTACCATGGATGGAGTGCCTCAAATTTCCTCTTCTCAATTTTTACAAGTTACAAAACCAAGATAATAACCTCAAATATTTTTATGGTTAAAATTCATTATCAAGAAAAATTTTGATGAATATATAGCAAGAAAGGAATCTATAAAAAAATTAACAAGTATTTTGAGAACAAATCCTTTAAACTTAATATATATCAAGTCGTATAGTGGGTACTTTTGCCATGGATATAACTTTCTCTTTTTCTTTTTGGAGTCAACTAAATAAATTAAATGCTCAAGAAAATAATTATTTATTAAATAAAATTAGAGAAACCATCACCGCAAATATCTCCCCAGACGACGTATCTTCCCATGTTACCCATGAGCAAAAAGTTATTATAAAAATTGATTTAACCGCAAATTATTCTCTTATTGGTGTATTCTTACCTTCTGCAAAAAATATTAAATTAATCGGCTTTTTATCTTCACAAACCATTAATTTAGAAAATTATTCCTATCATCACAAAACTATTAAAGTTACCTCAGAAATAAACCAAAAACTAGAAGAAAATATTATCGATACCATCGATTTCACTTTCAATTTGAGTAATTCTTTAATAGCTAATACAACCTCAGCCATAGATGACTTTTATTTAGATGATTTAAAACTTGATACATCCAAGTTTAATCCCGTAATCTTATCAAAACAACAAAAAGAATTTATAGAAAACAATCATAGTTTACCTATTTTTTTATCAGGAAATAAAGGGACAGGAAAAACAACTCTTTCCTTATACCATGCCCTACAAAAAACTAATGACTATCAACATGATGCTGAATGTAAGATTATTTATCTTACTAGCACCCAAAACGAACAAAAAAAATTAACAAACTTTGTTAAAAACCTAACCACCCACTCTTCTAAGCAATTACAAATAAAAGATTATCATTCTTTTACCAAAACACTTGCCTCCGAGAAAGAATTAAAAAGTAAAAATCAGTTTTTAGCCCAAAGACAAATTACAGAATACAAATTTAAAGAATATTTTTGTAAAGAGCAAACCATTGAATCCATTGACATTAATTTACTTTGGAAAGAAATACATCAATTAATAAAAGGTTCTAGCAAATCATTAAAGAATAGTCAAGGTTTAATTAGTTATAATGATTATTTAGCCCTTAAAAATCAGAGTTTATTTCCCCCAAATAGTAATTTTAATTATATTTACAAATATGCTAATAACTATCAACAATGGTTAGAAAATAACAATTATTGGGATCAAATTGATTTAGTACAATATATTTTAAAAAAATTGCCTGACAACTATTTAGGGGAATATAATGCAATTTATGTGGACGATGTACAAGAATTAAGTGAAATCGAAATTCAACTTATATTTGCATTGTTAAAAATAGATAATAAACAAGACTACATTCCTCAATTATTTATGACAGGAGAAGATTATTCCTCTTTAATTAGAGGTAGCTTTAATTGGGGTAGAGTCAAAAAAATTGCCATTGAAGAATATTTAAAATCCCCCCAATGGAAAACAATTCGTCCAGCCCTTGAGCCTAAGTATATAGATTGTAATTTTTGCACTAGCGATAAAATAAATAATCTTCTTAATTTTATTATGGCATTAGTTGTAAATAATCAAATGGATGAAGATGTTAGTTTTCAGAGTAATTCTTCTTGGTTAATAAATAATTTTAAACCTTTAGTTGTTTCAGGTGTAGAGGAAGAAATATTATCTCAGGGTAATCGATTGGGGGCGGCAAATGCCGTGGTAGTAAAAACTTTGGCAGAAAAGGAAAATTTGACTCGTTTATTTCCTCAAGATAGCGAAAGAGTTTTGATGGTAAATGAAATTAATAATTTGCAGTTTGATGGGGTTTTAGTATGGAATTTTTTTGAGGGTAAGGAAAATTTATCTCCTCAAGATTTGTTGGAAGATAAGGAATTTTATCAAGATTTATTTATTGCTCTCAATGGTGCGAAAAAACAACTATATTTTTATGATAAAAGTGATGTAGCTTTTTGGAATCACAGTGAATTGAATAATATTATTGAGTTGGGCTACCCTACAGAATTAGAGCCTTTTTTCTCGGAATATGAGGAAGATTATATTAATAAGACCATCGAAAATTATTTACAAATAGGTTCTTATAAATCTTATAAAATTTGTAGTCAAATTTATTTTCAAGCTAATGATATTTTAGGGGCGGCAAAAATTGAGGCTTTACTAGAAGAGGTAAAGGGAAATTGGGGTAGGGCAGGGGATATTTGGAATAAGTTACTTATTTTTGATGAGGCTATTCGTTGTTGGAATGAGGTTGATAGCAAGTTGTGGGAGGCGAAATGGGCTACTACTAAGCCAGAAAGTTGGAGTCAAAGGGGGTTATATTTTGAGCAGAAAAGAGATTTTGATTTGGCTAATTTTTGTTATGAAAAGGCCAATGATTTTGCTGGAAAGTTACGTTGTTTTGAGGCGAATGATGATTGGGAGTTGGCAGGGGATAAGTGTAGAGAGAAAAATTTGTTATCTCAGGCGGAAAGTTATTATGGGTTGGCGGATAAATATTATCAGGAAAAAAATCAATTTCAATCTGCTGTAAAAATGTGGACGAGGTTGGAAAGGTTGGATAAGGTTGCCCTTATTTGGGAGAATTTGGGGCAGTGGGAAAAGGCGGGAAATTGTTGGCAGAAACAGGGAGATATTCAACGGGCGGCGGATTGTTGGCAAAAGGCACAAAAATGGTCTGAGGCTCAAAAATGTTGGTTAGAGTTGGAAAAATGGGAAAATTTGGCTTTGTCTTACGAAACTCAGGGGCAGTGGGCATCGGCGGCGGAGGTTTGGCAAAAACAAGGAGGGTTACAAAGGGCTGCTTTTTGTTATCAAAATGCGAGTGAGTGGGCTTTGGCGGAGGGTTTATGGCGAGATTTACAGTGTTGGGGCTATGTGGCGATCGCACTTCAACAACAAAAAAAATGGTCAGAAGCGGCCTTGATGTGGGAAAAAACCAGCCCTTACGAATTACAAGCCCTCTGTTATGAAAAATTAGAAGAATGGGGTAAAGCCCAAAAATCATGGTTAAAAGCCAATAATTGGAGTAAAAGTATCCTCTGCATCGAAAAACAACAGAAATGGGAAGAAGCTGCCGAAAGTTGGGAAAATTTAGGGGCATGGGAATCCGCAGGAAAAGCATGGGAAAAAGCAGGGGAAATGGAAAAAGCTGCGTTATGCTATGAACAAGGAAACTACTGGCATCTGGCCGAAAAATGTTGGCGTATATTAGAAGATGAAAGTGCGATCGCCATTACCCTAGAAAAACAAGAAAAATGGGCATTAGCAGGAGAAATCTGGCAAGAATTAGCCCAATGGAAATCCGCAGGAAAAGCATGGGAAAAAGCAGAAGAAATACAAAAAGCCGCCCTCGTCTATGAAATGGGAAATCACTGGCGAGAAGCCGAAGAATGTTGGCGAATCCTCGGTAACGACACTAAAATCGAAGCTGCCGTCAAACAACAAGGCACATGGGAAATGGCCGCCCACGATTGGTTAAAATCAAATCAAATTGAACAAGCTGCCCTCTGTTACGAAAAATGCCAAGACTGGGAAAGGGCTGAAAAATACTGGTTTCAAGCCAATAATTACGAAAAATTAGCCGAAGTATGTGAGCAACAACAAAAATGGCAACAGGCCGCCGATGCCTATCTCAAAAATGATAACCCAGAAAAAGCCGCTCTATGTTACGAAAAATTAGGAGACTGGGAAAATGCCGCCCAATGTTGGCAAAAATCATGGAAATGGGAACAATTAGCCCGAGTTTGTGAACAACAAAAGAAATGGAAACAAGCCGCCGATGCTTGGGTAAAAGCCGACAACTTAGAAAAAGCCGTAACCTATTATGAAAAAATCCAAGACTGGGAAAATGCCGAAGAATGTTGGCGAAAACTCTCTAATTGGGAAAAACTAGCCCAAGTGTGTGAACATCAAGAGAAATGGGAAGAAGCCGCCCAACTATGGACATTTCTAAATAATTGGCAAAAAGCAGCCCTAGCCTGTTTAAAAATGGACGACATCCAAACTGCCATCAAATACTATGAAAAAGGCAACTACACCCAAGAAGCCAATCAACTTAGACAAAAACTATAATAGTTTTATTCCCATGACAAAAATCTGATAATGTCCCCCTTGCATAATAAATAACTGTAATTTATCCCTATTCTTTATTCCTTTACTCAACAACAATTCCCCCTCAAAAACCCCTCTAGCCATGAAAAAATCTGTTATTTTCCTAACCCTAATTCTCAGTATTTTCCCCTTTCCAGTGAAAGCAGAAAATATCGCCCATCTTAGTCAACTACTGCGTACAAAACAATGTCAAGAATGTGATTTAAGCCAAGCAGGTTTAGTCATGGCAAACCTTTCTGGGGCAAACCTCGTGGGGGCAAACCTCGTGGGGGCAAACCTCAGCCGTGCCAATTTGACAGGGGCAAACTTGAGTTATGCTAACCTCACAGGGGCTTCTCTCCATGGTGCTAACCTAGCAGGGGTAAACCTCACAGGTGCAATTTTAAATCAAACCGACTTAAGAAATGCAAGGGTTATCGGTGCAACCTTTGAAAATACTGACTTAAATAATGCCCAGATAGATGGTATCGTCGGAATATCAAATGATGCCTTTTCCGCAGAGCAATTTTTTAGTTGGGCTTTAGCAGAAGACCGTCAGGGAAACTATCCCCAAGCCCTAAACCATTATAATACAGCTATCGAACTAGATCCAAACATGGCATCGGCATATCTAGCCAGAGGAATTATTAGGGCTCGTTATGACCGTATGGATATAGCCCTAGAAGACTTTACTAAGGCTAAAACCATTTATACCAAAGAAAATAACGAAGAAGGGTTAACTCTTGCCAGTCAGTTTGTGGAGTTAAGTCAAGCCAAAATAGAAAATCCCCGTCAACCCCTAGGGCAAAATCAGGGTAGTCCTAGATTTGTTCAGGCGGTGGGTGGTATATTACCATTTGTATTTAGATTTTTTGGATTTTAGGTTCAATTAATATGTCTCTCGAGTTATGAATAATGCTATATTAATACTAAGTTCGCTCCGATATTGGGAGTAAATATCTTTGTTTATTAACACATTAATTAATAACAAATTTTCCGAACTTAAATACACTGATAATCTACCTAAAATAATCAAGAAAAATGAGTTTTTCAGGTTTAGCCAATCAATCCTTGGGTCATATTAATTGGCAAAAACTTGCGGAAAACTATCAACAACAAAATAGATATAAATTAGCTGAAAAGTCTTATATCTATCAAGCAAAAATCGAAAATACAGGAATACCCAAAATTCCTCACGAGTTAAACCTAAGAGACTATCAAAAACAGGCGGTTATTAATTGGTTAAACAATCAGGGTAGAGGTACATTGAAAATGGCCACAGGTAGCGGTAAAACCATCACAGCCCTTGCCGTTGTCACAGAACTTTATCAGCAAATAGGTTTACAAATTTTACTCGTAATATGTCCATTTCGTCACTTAGTATTACAATGGGCAAAAGAAGCTGAAAAATTTAATTTAATTCCTTTTCTTGCTTTTAATAGTATTAATAATTGGCATAGCGAACTATCAACAAAACTATATAATATTAATAGTTCAAAGATAAACTTTTTAACCATTATCACTACAAATTCTACTTTTATTAGTCAAGGATTTCAAACCCAGTTGCCCTTTTTTCCCGAAAAAACTTTAATCATTGGAGACGAAGCCCATAATTTAGGTAGTACGAAATTACAAAGCCTTTTGCCCAAAACCATTGGTTTAAGACTAGCCCTTTCTGCTACCCCCGAAAGGTACTATGATGAACATGGCACCGATGCCCTAATTAGTTACTTTGGGAAAGTATTACAACCAGAATTTACCCTTGGTGATGCCATCAAGAAAAAAGCCCTTGTTAGCTACAATTACTATCCTATCTTTGTAGAGTTAACAGAATTTGAAGCAAAAAGATATACCCAACTCACAAAAAAAATTGGTTGGGAATTGTCGAGGGATAATTCGCCCCATAACCGTCATCTTACAGCTTTATTAGTGAGACGATCGCGCTTAATTGGTACCGCAAAAAATAAATTAACCGCCCTCAAAGAATTAATGAAGGAAAGAATAAACACCCATAGCACCATTTTTTATTGTGGTGATGGAAAAGTAGAATATGAAGGAAAAACCGAGAGACAACTAGAAATTGTTACCCGCATTTTAGGTAAAGAAATAGGCTACCGAGTAAATATCTATAGTGCCAATACTCCCCTCACCGAAAGAGAAACCATTAAACAACAACTGGAAAACAAAGAATTACAAGGGATAGTCTCCATCCGTTGCCTAGACGAAGGTATCGATATACCCAGCATCAAAAATGCAGTCATCCTCGCCAGTAGTAGTAACCCCCGACAATTTATCCAAAGAAGAGGTAGGGTGTTGCGCCCCCATCACAGTAAAAAAGAAGCCAATATATTCGACATGATAGTTATTCCCCCAATCCTAGATAGAGAAACATGGGACATAGAAAAAAGCCTCCTCAAAAAAGAAATCAAAAGATTTATTGAATTTGCCAACCTAGCCAATAACGCCGACTATGCCAAAGAAAAACTATTCCACCTTCAAAATCACTTTGATGTATATTGAAAATAACCTTTAATCAAAAGCAATTCTTAACAGCCCCTTCTTTTTCACTTCTTTTCTTCTTTGCACCTTGGCGAGAAAAAAATCAATGTCACTTGCTACTCCAACCACCTATCAACTATGTCCTTACAAATTTTAGTCTCCGATGATGACTCAACTATTCAGCATTTAATCAAAGATTGCCTTGAGTTACAAGGTTACTCGGTAATTTTAGCTAATGATGGAGAGAAGGCTTTATCCTTGGCCATGAAATACCATCCTCACTTATTAATCTCAGACATCAAGATGCCCCATAAGGATGGTTATCAGTTGGTGCAAGAATTACGCAAACTTCCTCCTTTTCGTTTACTACCCGTTATTTTCCTTACTCATCAGCACACCATGGAAGCAAAAATTAATGGTTATCAGGCGGGGTGTGATGTGTATTTAGCCAAGCCTTTTGAGCCTATGGAATTAATTGCCATTGTAAAACATCTCCTGGAGCGATCGCAAGTTATCCAATCAGAAAGACTATTTACCGAGCATAACAACTCATCTATAGATAATAATAACAATTTCTTCTCTCTTCATCTCACCCACCGAGAAAAAGAAGTTTTAGCCTTGATTATTGAAGGACATTCTAATATACAAATCGCTCAACAACTATATCTTAGCCCCAAAACCATCGAAAAATATGTCGCTAATCTCCTCAAAAAAACAGACTCTCAAAATCGTACCGAATTAGTTTCCTTCGCCTTTAAAAATAACCTTACTCACTTTTAAAAACCCAAAAAAAAATCCCCCATCCATAGACAGGGGAAAAATTTTAGTTAGTTAATAAAGATTAACGTACACAACCTTGTAAAGTGTCAGCTTCAATAGGCTTAATGAAGTATAAACCAATAAACTGAGCGGCATTAGAAGCAAATAAAGGTATTTTGCGTAAAACCTTGATAGGTGCAATGGCGTTAGAATTATCAATCGCCCTTAGTTTTTCACAATTGCTAAAGCATTTTTCTAACTTGCCATAAAACTTGGGATTTTTAACATCAAGAGTGATGGGGAAAACTCTACCCGCAGTCTCGTTGGTTTTCTCGATAACAGTTTTGTCATACTCCCTAGCATCCAAGCCAATGGAAGCATAAAAACCAGAGCGATGTAAATCATTGAGATACATGGTGGCAAATACAGATAGCAAGAAGAAACGACACCATAGCTTCGCTTTCCAGTCATTAAGAAACTCAGGTTTAGCCTTTAAAACTGCATCAAAGAAATCTCCATGGCGGTTTTCATCTTGACACCAATTTTCAAAGAATTTGAAGATGGGATAGATGCGGCTTTCAGGATTTTGTTCTAGGTGACGATAAATAGTAATATAACGCCAGTAACCGATTTTTTCGGATAGATAGGTAGCGTAGAAAATAAACTTAGGTTTGAAGAAAGTATATTTACGACTCTTGGTTAAAAATCCTAAATCGAGGGATAAATTAAAATCAGTTAAGGCTTTGTTTAAGAAACCAGCATGACGGGCTTCGTCACGAGACATTAAGTTAAAACCTTCTGCCAAGAGAGGATTGGTATGTTTTAAACGTCTGCCTAACTCTTTGTATAGTAAAAATCCAGAGAATTCCGCAGTACAAGAGCGCTCTAAAAATTCTACAAATAAACGACGGGTTTCGCCATCAATATGCTCCCATGATTGCTCAAAGTCAGCATTACGCACAAAGTGATGACGGTTATAGTCTTGTTTAAACTCGGCTATGATAGCTCTTAACTCGTCTTCATTAACGCTGATGTCCATCTTAGCCATCTCGTCAAAATCTGTGGTGTAAAAACGAGGGGTTAAGATTGTTTCTTTAGCTGGGGTTTTTATTCCAGGGCGTAGCTCGTCAAATTCTGGTTTTTGAACTGTTGTTACCATAATTTTTTGATTGAGACAGTATTCTTGAATTTATATGTAATATTTTAATTCCTTCCTCAGTTTAACAGACCTAGGACTATATATTTTCGTTAAGTTTATTAATAGTTGTTACAAAAATATTAATTTTTCTATGGTTACTCTTGACGTTTATTAATTTTTGTTGGTAATAATTTATATTTTTACCATTAAACTAAACTTGTTTGATATAGGCGATCGCACTTAACCAAATGAGAGTTTTTTCGGTACCATCTTCCAATATACAAATACAGTTTTCATCTTGCCAAAGAATTTTGCCCTCGGTGCTTTGATTGGTAGTCAGTCCAATTTGAACATTAATTTTATCCTTTATAAAGACTTGAATTTGACGTACACTAGGAAGACCAGTATTAAATGTAGGCATCTTTTTTTATCTACTTGAGCGAAAAAATAATTATGCAGTTTAGCAAATATCACGGATTAGGTAATGACTTTATTTTGATCGATAATCGTCAATCTGATCAACCCCTCGTTACCCCCCAAGAAGCAGTACAAATGTGCGATCGCCATTTTGGTATCGGCGCCGATGGAGTCATTTTTGTATTACCCCCCCAAAACCATTGTGATTATACCATGATAATCTTTAACTCCGATGGTTCTGAGCCTGAGATGTGCGGTAACGGGATTCGTTGTTTTGCCCAGTTTGTGACGGAATTAGAAGGCAAGGAGGAAGTAGGAAAACAATACCCCATCCACACTTTAGCCGGTACCATTACCCCTACCATCAAGGGTGAGGGCATGATTCGGGTAGATATGGGTGAGCCTGAATTAAACCCGGCCAAAATCCCCACCACTTTAAACCAAGGGGGAGAAAAGGTTGTTAGCGAATCCTTAACCGTAGCAGACAAAGAATATCAAGTATCCTGTGTGAGTATGGGAAATCCCCACTGTCTTGTATTTGTAGATAAAGTGGCAGACGTTGAGTTAGAAAAAATTGGGCCTTTATTTGAAACTCACGAAGTTTTTCCTCAGAAAACCAATACGGAATTTATCGAAGTAGTACGCCCTGATTACCTCAAAATGAGGGTTTGGGAAAGGGGTGCAGGAATTACCCTCGCCTGTGGTACAGGGGCTTGTGCCACGGTGGTAGCGGGAGTTTTAAATGGTAAATGCGATCGCATTTGTACCGTAGAATTACCAGGAGGATGTTTAGAAATCGAATGGAATCAAGAAGATAACCATATTTATATGACAGGGCCTGCGGTTAAGGCATTTTCAGGCAATTTGTAACGATAGATTGTTGAAAAAAATGCTTCTGTTAAAGTAGAGAATTAATTACAGGGGAATGGCATTAACAATTAATATTTATTATCAGTTCTCCATTCTCAATTATCCATTAATCCTCTAGGGTTTTTCGGGCGCGGCGAATCAACTCCTCGGGGCTTAATTCTGCCACAAATTCTCGAAAAGCCTCCATTTCCTGCTCATCGGCTTCCCTATCTACAGGAATAGAAGCATCTAACACTACTTCTTCCATTACCCAGATGGGGCAACCTTCCCTCACCGCAATGGCAATGGCATCACTAGGACGACAATCGATATTTTTTTCTTTCTTGCCCATTTTTGTACATAGTAGAGCATAAAAAGTGTTATCCTCTAGGGCATTGATAACCACTCGGTCTAGTTTGACATTCCACACATGAAAGATATTTAACATCAAATCATGGGTAAGAGGGCGAGGGGTTGGTTGTTGTTCTAGGGCTGCAATGATTGACCTAGCTTGATCCTGTCCGATGTAGATAGGCAAAGCACGGCGCTCGGTAGCGTCTTTTAGTAGTACGATGGGGCTACGACTTACTGCATCAAGGGCGATCGCCGCTACTTTCATTTCAATCATTATATACTATCTCACTATAATATGGGCTTTTTACCATTACCTCCGAGCATGAGGTTGTTATTATCTTATCACAGTTTTTTGATTTAATAACCCCATGAGGGCTTTATTTAAAGGATTGAAATTAACTTTTATAATTAGTTTTAATAGATAATTTTCTTGGAAAATAAAACAACTATGATTCGCTTAATTAATTGTCGTCTAACGGAATATAAAGACCTGAAAAATATCACCATTAATAATAATATTATTACCCATATATGTGATAGTAATACGAAGGATGAAACAGACAAAACTATTATAACCTCCATTGACTTAGAGGGAGATTACCTTTCTTTGGGGGGAGTAGATTTACAAATAAATGGGGGTTTAGGATTAGCTTTTCCTGATTTAGCATTACCAGATATAGAAAAACTGCATCAAATATGTGCTTATTTATGGTCAGTGGGAGTAGATCAATTTATGCCCACTATTGTGACGACTTCTATAGACAAAATTCGCCAATCCTTAGAAGTAATTAAGACATTTAAAGAATCTAATAATCAAGATAATGAAGCAGAAATTTTAGGGGTTCATTTAGAAGGACCATTTTTAAATGTACAAAAAAAAGGCGCCCATCCTCAAGAACATTTATTACCATTAAATTTAGACAATATAAAGAAAGTTTTTTATAATTACGAAAACATCATCAAAATTATTACCCTTGCCCCAGAATTAGACACCAAAGGGGATGTAATACCTTATTTAACTGATTTGGGGGTAATAGTTAGTTTTGGTCATTCCATGGCGACGGCAGAGGACGCAAAAAGAGGTTTTGATCAAGGGGCATCCATGGTTACCCATGCTTTTAATGCTATGCCTAGTTTACACCATCGAGAACCAGGTATGTTAGGAGAGGCGATCGCCCGTACTGGTGTTTATTGTGGCTTAATTGCGGACGGAAAGCACGTCACACCCACCATGTTAAAAGTCATTTTACGAGCCAGTGACTATGATTCAGGAATATTTTTAGTTAGTGATGCCCTTGCCCCCATAGGCTTGGACGATGGTACTTATCCTTGGGATGAGCGCACCATCGAGGTAAAAAACGGCACTGCTACCCTGCCAGATGGTACTTTATCGGGTACTACCCTCCCCCTATTCGTAGGAGCTCAAAATTTAATACGATGGAACATTTGTCCTGTTGAAAAGGTGATCGCCCTTGTCACCGATGCCCCCCGTCGGGCGATGAGAATGCCCACCCTAGAAGTAGGACAGAAAGCCAATTTGATAAGATGGCACCATAATCAAGACAAAAAATCATTGACTTGGGAGAGAATTTCCACCAAGTTTGACGAAGTTTAGGAAAACAATAAAAACGCTATGATAAAAATAGATAAAATCATAAAAAAAAGACCATGAAAATTATCAAATCTTTAGGTCTATTGATAGGGATAGGAACAATATTTAACCTTAGTATTGTCAAACCAATGTATGGACAAGAATTAAATCCATCTCTTTCTCATAAGCCCATAAATTCATCCACCATTTTGGATTCTAGTCATCAGGACAAAAACTTAGTAATAGCCCAAAATCATCGTCCTAATAGGGGTTTAAACTCTCAACATCCAACCTCAAGATATAGTTATCCGAATAGAAGACCAGAAACTATAATTATTATTGTTCCTAGTAGCAATGATCGTATTGATTTTTTCAATGGTAATCTAAGAAGAAATAGTAACTATTGGAGAAATAATAATATTAATCAAAATAATGGTTATTATCCTTCCAGAACCGTTGAAACTAGGAGTATTAATAACGTTAATGTTAACCCTATTAACTTTAATAATAGTGGATTTAGAAAGGTTGAAACAAGATGTGTCCACAGACAATTCCAAACTGTATGGGCAAATGTTCATTGTAGTATAAATAACCCTTTTTTTGAGTGGAGAAATATTTATTCAAAATAATTAGAATAAGTACTATCCATTTATTTTCACCAAGGTTTAATAGAAAAACGGATTTACTATTGGCCCTTCCCTTCAAACAAACTTAATATTATTACTTTGATACCTTTATTTTGATTTTGGTCTAGTCTGCCACTTTGCGATCGCACCTCACGCCCCTACACCCACCAAAACACTCCAAACAGCAAAGTCCCCCTTATCAAGGGGGATTTAGGGGGATCCAACCCTGCTTTGTAAGGGCGGAACAAGCAAAAGAAATACTAACCCTAACCACCCCAATATTAGCTAAAATATATTATTGAAGTAAGCAAAAAACTACTATTATGAAAGCCTATGAATTCCAGACAAATTTGGAACAAGATATCGTCAGAATCCCTCCTCATTATCTTCAAGAATTAACAAATCATCACAAAGTTAGAGTAATTATCCTTACCGAAGACTCTCATAGTAATCCCCAGTCTAAACTCTCATCCTCCCTTCTAATGCCTGAATTAAACGATGAAGAATCTATTTTTGAAAGAGATGAGGACAGGGGCAGAGAAGTTAATCTATGAAATATCTTTTAGATACCTGCACCCTCTCAGAATATGTCAAAAAAAAACCCAATCCCAAGGTCATTGACTGGTTAGATAATCAAGACGAAGACCAATTATTTGTAACTATAATTACCATTGCTGAATTACGCAAAGGAATTAGCAAATTAAAAATATCAAATCCTAACCGTTATCAAAAATTAAATAATTGGCTTATTATTCTTGAAAAAAGATTTACTGATAGAATATTGCCTTTAGACAAAAATATTTTAGAAATCTGGGCAATAACCTGCGGAGAATCTGAAGCAAAAGGTAAAAAACTACCTATCATTGACAGTCTAATCGCTTCTACTGCAATATATCATCAACTTACCATCGTGACTCGCAATGTTGATGATTTTAAATTGTGTTTTCCAGAAATATGTATTTTTAATCCTTGGTTAAAATAGAAATTCCCGATCGCACCTCACGCCCGTACCCCTCACCGCACCATCTCAAATAACAAAGTCCCCCTTATTAAGGGGGATTTAGGGGGATCAAACCCAGCGCCTCAGCCCCACAAAAATCAAATCAGCTATAAAATAAAGCGTAAGGAGATCCCCCCTAGCCCCCCTTTGTAAGGCAGGGGTGATTCAAAGTAGGGAGTAAAATAAAAGAAAGGGTGAATGTTTTCTAGTAAATTAGAAAATGCTCACCTAATTGTTTTACATTCAATAATGCTTAAAAGTCTAGTAGAAAAACTTCAACAAATCGAGGATTATCGTAACCCAAAAGGGAAAAGACATCAATTATGGGTAATTTTAACAGTTTTTATACTAGGAACAATCTCTGGGTTTATCGGCTACAGAGCCATAGGAGATTTTTGTCAATATAATGAAAAAGCACTATCTAAAATGCTGAAGATAAAAAGTAATAACCTTCCTTCTTACTCTACTATTAGAAGGGTTATTTCTAGTTTTGACCATCATTTATTAGAATCTCTTTTTAATCAATGGTCTCAAGAATTAATTTCAGTACAACAAGAGCAAGAATATTTTTCTATCGATGGTAAAAGTTTAAGAAATACTGTCACAGATAAGTATGGAAATCAACAAGATTTCATTGTATTTATCTCTTTATTTAATCACCAAAATAAAAGGGTTTATGGTTTAAGAACATTTCAGAATAAAAAAGGATCTGAAATTCCCTATAGTCAAGATTTGATAACTAATAGCACTGTTACCAACGCTGTATTTACTCTCGATGCTTTACACTGTCAAAAAGAGACTACTCGCAAAATTATTGAATCTGATAATGATTATTTAATCACTGTAAAAAAGAACCAGAAAAAACTATATCAATCCATTGATGATGTCGTTAAATATCAATGTTCTCGTAGTAGTTTTTATGATACTGATTTTAGTCATGGTCGTCATATTACA
This sequence comes from Cyanobacterium sp. IPPAS B-1200, assembly GCF_001747005.2. Lineage (NCBI taxonomy): Bacteria > Bacillati > Cyanobacteriota > Cyanophyceae > Chroococcales > Geminocystaceae > Cyanobacterium > Cyanobacterium sp. IPPAS B-1200. The sequence continues at coordinate 1,746,245 of NZ_CP182899.1, read as the reverse complement.
AGAAAAATATCTGTATATAATCCACCAGAAAACATTGACCCTCGTTGGATCAGTATTAAATCCGTTATTGAAGTTCAACGAGAGGGATTTCGAGGTTCAAAACCATATCAACAAACACTCTATTATATGAGTAGTCTCAAAAAAGATGCTATGGTTTTTGCTCAAAAAATTAGAGAACATTGGAGTATTGAAAATAATTTACACTGGATTAAGGATGTAATTTTAAAAGAGGATCAATCTCCTATCAAAAACCTTAATGCCGTTATTAATATCTCTATTCTCAAAACTATAGCGTTAAATCTTTTACGCTTACTTGATTTTCCTTCGGTGACAAAAGCCCAGAGATGGCTCTACTCCAGACTTGAGTCTCTTTTTTTTCTCTTAGAATGAATCACCCCTGCCTTATTAAGGGGGATTTAGGGGGATCCAACCCAACACCTCAGCCCCCACAAAAAAACCTCTAGGGGAATCAAAACGCAAAGAGATCCCCCCTAGCCCCCCTTGGTAAAGGGGGAACAAGAAAAAAGAAAAAAAATTCCCCCAACATGATCGATCCACGATCAAAAGTGGGTAACTTATAACTAACAGAAAAAGAAAAACTTTTAAAAATAACTCTCACAGGAGAAACAACCATGAAACCAGAAGTAACCTTAAAATATTTAAACTACGTCGCCAAGAAAAAAGCAAAAGGAGAAGAAGGCTTCACCCTCATCGAACTCTTAGTAGTAGTAATCATCATCGGTGTACTAGCCGCCGTCGCCCTCCCCAACCTCTTAGGTCAAGTTGGTAAAGCTAGAGAAACCGAAGGTAAAAACGGTGTTGGTACCGTAAACCGCTCTCAACAAGCCTACCACTTCGAGAAAGGCTCTTTCAGCGTAGATCTTGACAATGATGCTTTACAAGAGCAAAACGCCCTTGGTGTTATTGTTCCAGGAAGTAAGTACTATACCTTTACAGTAACAGCTGGAGGCTCAACAGATTTCGCTTCCATCGATGCAGTTGGTATCGATCCAGACGAGACACCAGATAACGGTGCCGCTCAAGGGACCAGAGACTATGTGGGTGGTATCGAATTTGATGGAGCTGGTGCATACGGTCAAATTATCTGTCAAGCCGATATTACAGGTACCGCAGCAGCAACCACCATGGCAGCGGGGATACCTGATGTTGGAGCAACTGATGGGACCGGCTGTGCCGATGGTGACACCGAAGTTCAATAGTCACGAATTAATTTTTTATTAACTCGATTCATATTCCCCCCATAGGTGTTAGTGATAACTTATCATCAAAACCATGGGGGATTACTATTTATAAACGATCTATCCACAATCCTTTTTTTAATAATTATATTTCCGCTATTATAAACAGATTTAGAAGACAAACCAACAACTTCCAAGATTATCCATAGAACCATGACGACCAAAAACTTCCTCCTGTTTCTTCTCACAAAATATAAAACGAAACACAAAAACCAAGGTTTTACCCTCATCGAACTGCTGGTGGTCATCATCATCATTGGTATCCTCGCCGCTGTTGCCCTCCCCAATCTCCTCGGGCAAGTAGGCAAAGCAAGGGAAACTGAAGCCAAAAACGCCATCGGTACTATCACCAGGGGTCAACAAAGCTATCATTTCCAAAATGGAGTATTTACCCCCGCCCTAGATAACACCCAATTACAATCATCTAATCTGTTAGATATTACACTCCCCGAGTCCACCTATTATGTATATGCCGTAGCAGATGGAACCGGCACCCTCTCTACTTCCTCCGCCCTCAGCATTGATACCAGTGGCAATCCTGATGGCGGAGCATTCCAAGGTACTCGAGACTTTAGCGGTGCCATTGGTTTTGACCCTACCTCCAGCCAATATAGTCAAATACTCTGCCAAGCCGACAACAGTGGCACCGCAGGAACACCTACCACCGACCCCACTTCTTGTGACACCGACCAAACCGCCGTCAGATAACTCCTTCTTTTTTCTTTATTCCCCCCTTATTAAGGGGGGTTAGGGATCCCGTTTTCTTATTAAGGAAAGCAAATTCTCCTATTAAGGGCGAGTTAGGGGAGTATAGCAAAAGCCAAACCATAACTAACTCCTATGATCAATCTTTTCCGCCATGAACAAACAACAAATGATCTTCATGTGGAGGGTTAAAAGACACCTTTACCATAAAAATCAAACCCAAGGCTTTACCCTCATAGAATTAATTGTCGTTATTATCTTCCTTAGTATTTTAATCATAGTTGCAGTGCCAACCTTTTTCTCCCAAACAGGCAAAGCCAAAGAAGCAGAAGTCTTAATCAACCTTGGCACCCTCGCCCGTAGCCAACAATCCTTCCACTACCTAAAAGGTCATTTTGCCCTTAATTTAGCTGCCATTGAAGCCGACACAGGACCCATTGACGTTAAATATTACAACCTAGACAACATCACAGGAACCACAAATCACGTTAAAATTCAAGCCATCCCCACTAATGGACCCCAAGATCAAGTCAAAAACTACGCCATAGGGGTTTATTTCGCCAACGGTGCCTATGATCGGACAACCTGTCAAGCCGCTCTCATCGGCGAACAAGTACAAGTAGGAGATACAGCCGATGAGCCTTGCACCAACAATGGCGTTAAAATAAGATAATTATCAATATAATTGTGGAATTACCTTAAATAGTTATGCCTAGGGTCAATACTTTTTTCACCATTACAAGTTTAATAATTTCTGTGATAGGAATCCTCACCCTACAAAAAGGACAACTAGAAGCAGACATAGAACTTGACGAGGAGTATTATCAACAACAAAATCAACTCAACAGACTTGTCCTCGACATACAAACCAAAGCCCCCAGTTTCGGTTTCGATAACCTCAAAGCAAATTGGAACTACTTGCAATATATCCAATATTTCGGAGATAACCCCGCCCGACAAGTCACAGGTTATCCCCTCCTACCCAAATATTTTGAAATCATCGTTAACAACGATCCTCGTTTTGTTCGCGCCCTCCTTTCCCTCTCCACCGCCAACACCCTCTATGCCGTCAGCCCCAAAATTACCATCCGACTGCTAGATCAAGCCCTTGAGCAAATTTCCCCCACCCTAGATCCCCTAACCCCCTACATCTGGAGTTACAAAGGAGTAGATGAAATGCTCTTCCTCGGAGACATTACCGCTGCCAAAAAATCCTATCAAACCGCTGCCCAATGGGCATTACAAACCGACTCCCCCGACAAAGAAGCAGTTGCCGCCCGTAACCTCGAAACGGTGCAATTTCTGGAGCAAAACCCCGATAGTAAAAGAGCCAGAGTCGCCGCCTGGATGTTTATTTTGGGTAATGGTTTAAATGAAGAAACCCAACAATTAGCCATCGAACAAATTACCGCCCTTGGGGGCACCGTCACCCTCACCCCAGAAGGTAACTTACAAGTAGAATTTCCCGAAGAAGATTAAATTCCCCATTTCCCCCCTACTCCCAATTCTGGAGGAGTAAAAAAAGGAAGTCCCTACACTCGGGGATTTAGGAGCATTTACAACTCCAACATCACATAAGTAAAAGTTTCTAACTTACTCAATAACTCCTGAACTTCCCCCATCACCTCATGGTCAGTCTTTAACTCCAAAGTCTCGGGATTTCTTGGTTGAATCATCAACCATCTTTCCACTAAAGCCCCAAAAGATTGTGCAGATTCCCACAGGGGCAACAAACAAGCCCCCATCATATCATCAACCATAATCGGCACAAGGGTAGGTAAAGGAATATAGGTACTAATTTCAAAATTACCTCTATTTCTGATTACCTCCAGTAGATCATTTTTCACCTTCTCCGTTGCCAAAACAGGATTAAGATGTACCCTTGCCGATAACCATTGTTCATCAGACCAACTTAAAGGACTATCGGGAATAATAGTATCATCCTTTTTCACTGCCCAAAAATCAATCAACCGATGGATGGGATGGAAAAGCTCAAATAATTGTAACTTTTGCTGTTCCGTTGCTTCTTCTAATCCCCATTGCCAAAACATCGGCAACTCATCAGGATCTTTAAATAAAGCACCCAAATCCCATTGGCGCCAATTCACCATGGAAAGAAAATCTAAGTCAGCATAGTCCAGAAAATCAAACAATTCCTCAACGGTATAACCCTTATCTCCTTGTAATAAATAATTAACTAAAATCCATCCTTGCTTATGTTTTTCATTCGGTTTAACCCTTTTTTCAAACTCTCTCCACAACTCTTTTAACTTTACTGCATCTTTTAAACTATCCAAAGTTTCCACTACCACCTCAATAGCAGTATCTGTAGAAACTTCATCAAATAAACCTAATTGTCTAAAGGCTTCTTGACTTCTAAAAAAACCATTTCTTTGATAAGAACTATGTAAATTTGCTCTAATAATTCCCTGTGGTTTGAGAATTTTTTCAAAAAGTTTAAGAGTTTCTTTGGGGTTAGGTAATAGATATAATACTTCATCACAATTGATATAGTCATATTGATAACCTAAGGATTCAATATCATCTAAAGAAAGGGTATGAAATTCAGCATTGTTAATGCCATGATGGACTAACCGTTGACGGGATAAATCAATGGATTTTGATGATATGTCAACCCCCACTATCTTCGCCCCCGGATTAGCTAATGCAAGGGTTAAGGACTGTAAACCACTACCACAACCAGCATCAAGAATAATTTTGCCCTTAGTATCAATCACTTTTTGATAACGTAGATAATAAGGAATAGCAAGACTATGGATAAATAAACTGGGTAGCTTATCTTTGGGAGAATATTCTATATCCGACTCAGGATAGGGTAAAAAATCATACTGTTGACGTATTTTATCGTTAAGATTACTTAATTCAGAAGAACTTAAATCCATTATAATTATGTTTAATATATTAGTTTATTTAACAATGATTATAGTAGAGTTCAGACCATTATTTATTTGTTATTCTTCGATATAAATTATGTAAACTTATTTCATCAGAATAAGTTTAGTTGGGTCTTAATAGTTTAGGATATGCTAACCCCAAATCATTATAGTTGTCCTGTTCATTTCCCTTCACCAAATAATAATTTATCTCGAAAATTAAAGATCGGTTATATTGGGCATACGATGCGATCGCACTCTGTGGGTTTATTGAGTCGCTGGTTAATGCGCCACCATGACAAAGAAAAATTTACCACCTATGCTTATTTTGTGTGTAACCAAGTAGAGGATGAAATTACCAAGAAATTTTTTAGAGAGGTGGTGGATTATGCCCATAATTCTACTAATGTTCTCAATGACTTAATTACCCAAATCGAAAAAGACGAAATTAATATATTAGTTGACTTAGATAGCTTTACCCATAATATGACGTCCATGGTAATGGCACTTAAACCAGCCCCCATTCAAGTCAGTTGGTTAGGAATGGATGCCAATGGTATCCCAGCTATCGATTATTTTATCGCTGACTCTTATGTTTTACCCGATAATGCCCAAGAATATTATCAAGAAAAAATTTTGCGTTTACCCCATAGTTATGTCTCCGTTGATGGTTTTGAAGTCGCTACCCCATCCATCAGCAGAGACGATTTAGGAATCCCCCAAGGTGCGATCGTTTATTTCAATACTCAAAACGCTCTCAAACGTCATCCAGATATAATTCATGCCCAGATGAAAATAATTAAAGCGGTGGAAAATAGTTATTTTCTTATTAAAGGTAATGGAGATCAAGAAATTCTTAAAGAATTATTTATCACAATCGCACAAGCCGAGGGAGTTGATATTAACCGCCTGAAATTTTTAGATCGAACCCCCACCGAAGCAGTCTATCGGGCTAATTTGGCGATCGCAGATATAGTCCTAGACACTTATCCCTATAATGGTGCAACCACAACCCTTGAAACCTTATGGATGGAAATTCCTTTAGTAACAAGAGTAGGGGAACAATTCGCCGCCCGTAATAGCTATACCTTTATGATGAATGCTGGTATTACCGAAGGCATTGCCCGGAGTGATGAAGAGTATATCGAATGGGGTATAAAACTTGGCACAGATGAAAACCTACGCCAAGAAGTAAGCTGGAAACTAAGACAATCTAAAAAAACATCTCCTCTCTGGGATGCCAAACAGTTTACGAGGGAAATGGAAAAAGCCTATCAACAAATGTGGGAAATATATTTGAGAGAAAATGCAAGTTAAATGCCTCTTAGCTTATTCTTGATATCATTATTTCCATGGCGGGATTGAAATCAATCTAAAAGAAATATGTTAAATTTACCTCGTAAAAAATTTGCTATCGAAGAATATCATCAAATAATTACATCAGGCGTGTTGAAAGAAGATTATCTAATTGAGTTAATTAATGGGGAAATTTTTGAAATATCACCAGTAGGATTTAAACACGCTTCTTGTGTCAAAAAAATTAATTATTTATTTGCAGAAAAGTTAGGTTCAAAAGTTATTATAGGGGTACAAGATCCGATTAAACTTAATAATAATTCTGAGCCACAGCCTGATATTGTTTTATTGAAACCCCGCAAAGATTTTTACGCAAATGACCATCCTACCGTTGAAGATATTTTCTTATTAATCGAAGTGGCTGATAGCAGTATAGACTACGATCGCACCTTTAAAATACCTATCTATGCAGAAAATAAAGTTCGAGAAGTGTGGTTAGTGGATCTCAATCAAAACTTATTAGAAATATATCAAAATCCCCAGAAAAACTATTATCAGAATATAACAAAACTCTCTTCTGAAGATTCTTTAACCTTGAGTCAACCAGAACCTATCACCATAAGGCTTGATCGCATTTTGTTTTAGTTACTTCATTAGAGCGCGAACTTTGTTAGGGAAGCCCATTTTCATCTCAGGCCTTAGAAATCTTTTATTTAGATGTTATCAATAATAATTGATCAACATTAAAAATCACAGTTACTTAACTTCAATTAGAGTATTAGAGTTGTTGCGAAATAGTAGGAGATAGCTTTAATATTGAATATTAAATAAAGTTAATGGGATTTTTCTTATTCCTGATTTTATTTTATGCTACTTCCAAATATAAATTCCATAATCCACAAGCTGTTACCATTAGTTTGTCATCAAATTCTGGCATTCTATTTCTATAAACTGATGATACAGCATAGTATCTTTTTACCCCGGCAAAAGCGTTTTCACATCCGACTCTTTCCCTTGATAATTCTCTATTTTCCTCTTTTTGTTCCACCGTCAACTCTCCCCCTCTCGGTTTTTTTTGAGGTAAATCTCTATTTTCCAACTTTTTGACAGTTTCCAATACCCAGAGATTATAGTCAATATCGTACAAATTTTGAGCTTCAGTTTTTAATTGAGCTACCATATCTTTTTACTTTATTTTTGGCCTAGATCCACATTATAGATTCTTTTCAGGAGGGGAAAGTGCGATCAGTCTTGTGGGGGATTAGAGTGCGATCGCCCCTAGACTGTATATAATATGCGTCCAGCGTAGCTGTGCCTTATATTACCTTCTATATATTTTAAAGGTTCTGGTTTGCCGATGCCTTGAAAAGGGTTTTTTATCACTTCAGTAACTAAATCTAATATTTTTTCAGCCTTTTTCTTGTCATTTTTAAACCACCATTTTGACATACTGTTAAACTAAGCCAGAATGTCACCATTCTGACTCGTCTTCAGAACGGAGCGTGAAAGTTTCCCTTCACTCCGCTCCTCTCTAATAACCTCCTTGTCATGGACACAACTCAGACTTCCATCTCTGGTTGTCTTTTTATCATGGCAATGTTTATGAAGTAACTGTAGGTTTTTATATTCATCCTTTCCGCCAAGGGCTTTGGGAGTAATATGGTCAACTTCTAGTTTGTCTCCATCTTTAAAATTAAGTCCGCATACTGTACATATACCTTTTTGCTTATTAAGTAAGTTAGTCACTCTAGTCGAGACCTCTGGGTGTTTGCCTACTCTTGTTGTCCAATAAATCCAGTCTCCATCGTAGGGTGATTTGTCACCTTTGACTTTGACATGGCGTTTGATTTCAATCTCGCTATGATTTAGAAGTTTGAATCCATCTCCATCTCTGGTCGAAAACACCCAGTTTTTATTGCCATAAGTGTGCCAATATCTATTAGCTACCCATGACTTGGACTTATTCGGGTGTCTTCTTTCAGCCCATCTTTTTAACTGTTTATACATAAGGTGGTCACATTTGTCATAAGTTTCCTTACTACATACCGAGCGATAATAGTTTGCCCAACCTCTAATGATGGGATTAAGCTCTTTGATTAGCGCTACTTGTGGTGATGCTTTATGTTTCCTAATGACATCTCCAATCTTTTGGATGTGCTTTTTGATTTTATCTTTTGATGGTTTTATGATGGTTTTGAATCCAAGAGGGAGACTCTGACCGTTTTTTCCAGTGTGAGTTTTACCTACTTCGTATTGACGGATATTAAATCCGAGGAAGTCAAATCCCGTGTTTCCTTCATACTCGCAATATGTGTGGGAGATGCGGGTTTTGCTTGGTTTTAATTCTAAATCCAGTGGTTTTAACCAATTTTCAATGATTTCCTTACATTTGAGAATAACCTCTTCATCTTTGTGTAGGATTACGAAGTCATCGGCATATCTTATTAGAGATATACTTCTCGCATTCTTCTCTTTGATTCCTTTCCATGTTCTGGCGTAGGTTTTCACTTCTTCTTCCATACCGTGCAAGGCTATGTTTGCTAACAATGGGGAAATTACACCTCCCTGTGGTGTGCCTTTGTTAGCTGGTAGTAAAAATCCTTCGTCCAAAACTCCACTTTTCAGCCATGCTTTTATTTCACGTCTTAATAGTGGGTGGGTTTGGATTCTATTCAGTAATTCATCATGATTTATTTGGTCAAAACATTTTGCTATGTCAGCGTCCAATACAAATTTCGGCTGGTTTCTAATAGATAGAAATATCGCCTCTATTGCATCGTGTGCCGATTTTGCTGGTCTGAAACCATAACTATTTGGTTCAAATTTGGCTTCCCATTGCGGTTCAAGTGCTAGTTTAACTAACCCTTGTTTAACTCTCTCTGCCATACACGGAATCCCAAGAGGTCTTTGTTCTCCATTGGCTTTAGGTATCCATACCCTACGAGTAGGTTTTGATTTACCTTTCAGCTTCAGGTTATTGACCATCTCCAGACGTTGCTTTGGTGTTAAGGATTTGATTCCATCCACTCCAGCAGTCTTTTTGCCTGAATTGTCTTGAGTTATCTTTCTGATGCCTAAGAGTTTCGCATAATAAGAGTTGGTTAACAACTTTTGCAATTTGCGGACTAACTTAACATTACCATTTTGACTTGCTTTGAATATTCTTTTTTGCAAACGGAAAACCTCTCTCTCTACTTTTCGCCAGTCGATAGAGTTCCAATTTTCAGTTTTATCAATCGTGTTACACGTTGTCATAATTTAAGCTACTTGAGACTATTCATTGGTTATCAAAGTCGCTACGTCAGCCTATCCCTACCATTACAGTTGGGCATTTGCTTCTTAGCGAATCCTACTCCTCATTACCTTGCGCTGGTTACTACTCCCGAAGGAGAGATAATGAGGGTTTCCTCGTTCCTTATACTCATATTTACAGACTTTAGACTTCTTCTATCCACCGACTCTTTGCTGTTGATTCCAGTTCAGGATGGGGAGCCTGCTGGTGCATTAGGTAACACTTTTTAGTCTAGCCTGTCAGCCTTATTTGGCTAATTTTCATTCACGACGGTTCAAACGAAGATTACTTGCGTAGTCATGGTCTTTTTGCTCGATGGGATTCCCGTTTAGGCTTCGAGTTACCATCTTTTAATCCAGCTTCAGCGTGTGGTTTACCAAACACCAGGTCGCTGTGGACTATGCTTTCACTCCATCAACTAGAGGGGAGAACTTACATCTCCATGAGTATAAAGTTGTCAAGGTACATAATGTAAACCTTGCCTAGCTTACGTTTCGGTTATTTACCTAAACTTTGACTAGAACGAGTCGCACCCCCATGTCTAAAGCCAGGGGCTTTACGCCGACTTTTTGGTAAATCACTTTTAAACGGACTACTAAAACCCGGAACGTGGGGAAAACTTGGTTGTATATCTCCTGAAATAGAGTTTTGTTTCTTTTTTTTACTCAATTCCTAATTCCCCTTTCAATTCTTCCACCGATTGAGGTTTAATTTTACCTGTAATGGATTCTTCTAACGCACCGAATAAATGACGAGAATTAGCAGGATTCCTGAATAAATAAACGGTTTCTACTAAGCTACGCAAGTCAGACTCAGCAATTAAGGCGACATTTTCCCCTTGACGACGATTGATAATAAAAACTTGATGATCTTCCACTACTTTATCTAAAAGTTTAAATAACCCATTTCTGGCTTCTGTGGGGGATGTTATTTCGTAGCTAAACATAATTAATCCTCAACTTTTTATGTACACAATTACGTACATCATATCATTATTTTTATTTTCGTAGGTTATTCGGTAAAATCTCTACTACATTGCGATCAGGCGTAGCCTGCCACTTCGTGATCGCCTTTTATCCTCTACCTTCATCTAAAGTGCGATCTCGCAGAGATCTGCCTTGCAGTAGGCAAAGTGGTAGTCTTCCCCTAATCGTATTTTAAGGAAGCCAATTTTCATCTAAAATTTGTTCAATAAGTGCGATCGGTTTTTCCGGGAAAATATTGAGGGGGAGTTGAGAATGTTTAGAAGCCAATTTACGACCTTTTTGATAACAGTCAAGAAATTTACTGTTTAAATGATTATTTAAACTAGGGCTATCTTCTAATTCTTCGATGATTTGCAGTCTAAAATTCAATATTTCTCTTTCCCAATGACCTCGATTTCTTTCTGTTTCACATTCCCAATATTGTAAAATTAACAAGTGTTCAATCAATTTCATTAATAAACTTGTAATTTTTCTTTTATCCCTTTTACTCAAATCTAATACCTCTTCAATTAAATTCTCCCAATCAAGAGAATCTAAATCTCTATTTTCTAACTTTTTGACAGTTTCTAATACCCAGAGATTATAATCAGTATCGTATAAATTTGTTTGATTTTTAGTTACTTGAGCCACCATTACGATTACCTCAGATTTTTGACTGGCTATAATTATAAATTATTTTCATCGAGCTTTCATTAATGGGCGCTGTGCGATCGCGCAGCTCCACTTTGTGATCAGGCGTAGCCTACCACTTCATGATCGCGCAACTTCACTTCTTGATCAGGTGGCACTTTGCTTACTGCGAAGCAGATCTCTGCGAGATCGACAATTATCAAGAATACATAGAATCATAATACTTAGCATAATCACCGCTAACGATATTTTCTACCCAGTCAAGATTATGAACATACCAATCAACGGTTTCCTCGATACCCTGCTCAAAAGTATAATGAGGCTTCCAACCTAATTGAGAAGTTATTTTACTATTATCAATGGCATAACGGCGATCGTGTCCAGGTCTATCTTTTACAAATTGAATTAAATCTTCATTCTTATTTAAACTATCAATAATTAAACGAATAATATCCAAATTTGCCTTTTCATTATTGCCCCCAATATTATATATTTCTCCTACTTTTCCCTTATGTAATACTGTATCAATAGCAGAACAATGATCCTTCACATGAAGCCAATCCCTAACCTGCATACCATCCCCATACACAGGAATCGGTTTATTTTTTAGACAATTATTAATAGTCAAAGGAATTAACTTTTCAGGAAATTGATAAGCTCCATAATTATTACTACAACGAGTAATATTAACAGGCATCGCAAAAGTTTCATGGTAAGCCCGAACAATTAAATCTGCACTAGCTTTAGAAGCCGAATAAGGGCTATTAGGAAGCAAAGCCATAGTTTCGGTAAACATTCCTGTCTTACCCAGAGCTCCATAAACCTCATCTGTTGACACTTGTAAAAACTTTACTTCATCTCGATATTTTCCACAGTATTTATCATCAGGATTAATTTTCCAATACCTTTTCGCCACATCCAATAAAACCTGTGTACCTATGATATTAGTGGTTAAAAAAATATCTGGGTCAATAATACTCCTATCAACATGGGATTCAGCCGCAAAATTGATGACAGTATCAATGGAATAGACTTGAAAAATTTTCTCTACGGTTTCTCTACTCCTAATATCACCTTTTATAAAAGTATAATGAGGATGATTTTCAATGGTTTTTAAATTTGCTAAATTCCCTGCATAGGTTAATAAATCAAGATTAATAATTTGATAGTCGGGGTGAAGATTCAGCATTTCCCTGACAAAATTACTACCGATAAATCCTGCACCGCCAGTGACTAATATTTTTTTCATGGTTTATTTTTGTTTAATTTCTTGTAAATATCTTTTGAGGGCATTTTTCCAATGGGGTAATTTTTCCAGCCCAATGTTTCCTGTCGCGACGGTAGATAAACGAGAATTTTTTGGTCTTTGGGCTTTGGTTATATATCCTTTGGATGATATGGGTATTATCTCCATATCTTGTGCCAGTTGAGCGAAAATTTCTTGGGCGAATTGATACCAACTACAATAACCTTCATTAACTCCATGGTAAGTGCCATAGTTTTCCGTTTGAATTAAGTCACTGATAAATATAGCTAAATCTTTGGTATAGGTTGGAGAGCCAATTTGATCGTCAACTACTTGTATTTTCTTTTTTGATTCCCCTAAGTGCATCATGGTTTTAACAAAATTATGTCCGTTAATTCCATATACCCAAGAGGTTCTAATGATAAAATGTTTTTGAATGTAATTTTTTACAATTTCCTCTCCCTCTGCCTTGGTTTGACCATAATAGTTAACAGGATTTATGAAATCTGTTATGGCATGGGGGGTATTTCCTGAGCCGTCAAAGACATAATCGGTGCTGATATAAACTAATTTAGCGTTTATTTCCTGTGCGCTTTGAGCTATATATTTTGTTCCTTCTACGTTAACCGAGTAACATATATCTTGCTCTTCTTCGGCTTTGTCAACGGCGGTGTAGGCGGCACAGTGGATGATAATATCGGGCTTAGTTTCGATGATAAATTGTCTTGTGCGTTTTTCGTTGGTAATGTCTAAATTATCTTTGGTGGTAGTAATTACCTTGATTCCTATTTGGGATAATTGTTTACTGACATCGTATCCTAGTTGTCCATTTCCCCCTGTTACTAATGCTTTGATTTGAAAGTTAACATCACTATCTTTTAGTAAGGGGGCTACTAAGTCTTTTTCTGACATGATGGGGTGTTCAATGCCCCAATTGATACTTAAGGCTGGATCATCAAAATTTAAGGTGCGATCGCACTCAGGACTATAATATTCATCAACCTTGTATTGAACTTCAGCATCATCGGTTAAAGTAAGAAAACCATGGGCAAATCCTTTGGGAATGAGTAATTGTTTTTTATTTTCCGCCGACAACTCCACCGATACCCATTTTTTAAAAGTAGGTGAACCCTTGCGCAAATCAACGGCCACATCAAGGATACTTCCCCTAGTACATCTAACCAATTTTGTTTGTGCTTTAGGTTCAACTTGAAAATGTAAACCCCTTAAAATTCCTTTTTGTAAAGATAAAGAATGATTATCCTGAACAAAGTTGATATTAATTCCTTTTTCTCGTAATCGTTTATCAACATAGGTTTCCATAAACCATCCTCGATTGTCCGAGAATAACTTAGGTTCTAAAATTAAAACCCCATCAATAGCTGTTTTACTAATTTGCACAGTTGCTCACTCCTCGCTAATAGATAATTTGACCTTCTGCTACCTTCTGTAAATGTTGACCATAAGGAGATTTACCATACTTTATCGCTGATTTTAATAGAGTATTTTGGTCAATCCAACCATAATAATAGCCAATTTCTTCGGGGGCAGATATTTTGATACTTTGTCTTTTTTCAATGGTTTCGACAAAATTTGTTGCTTCCACTAAACTATCCATCGTACCAGTGTCAAACCAAGCATATCCTCTTCCTAATAATTCTACATTTAAACTTTGTAGCTCAAGATACATATTATTTAGGTCTGTGATTTCTAGCTCTCCTCTGGGGGAAGGCTTAATTTGCTGGGCAAAATCTACTACTCTATCATCATAAAAATAAAGTCCTGTAACGCAGTAGTTTGATTTAGGATTTTTTGGTTTTTCCTCTATAGATATAACTTTAAAATTTTGATCAAATTCTACTACCCCAAAACGTTCTGGATCATTGACATAATATCCAAAAATAGTTGCTTCTCCATTTTCTAGGTTCCTTTTTGCTTTTTTCAAAATTTTTGTCAGCCCATTACCATAATAAATATTGTCCCCCAAAATCATGGCCACATTATCTTTTCCAATAAAATCTTTGGCGATGATAAAAGCCTGTGCTAAACCGTCAGGAGAAGGTTGTGGTGCATAGGATAGATTTATTCCAAATTGACTACCATCCCCTAAGAGTTTTTGAAAATTGGGTAAATCTCTGGGGGTAGAAATAATTAATATATCCTTAATTTTACCCAACATCAATATTGATAAAGGATAATAAATCATGGGTTTGTCATATACTGGCAACAATTGCTTACTTGTTACCATGGTTAAAGGGTAAAGCCTAGTACCAGAGCCACCAGCTAGAATGATTCCTTTCATATCGTCATATCATAAATTTATTGTTATGTTAACCAATACTAAGACTTTCCTCTTCAGTATTTTGTGGGGTTAAGGTATATCAAGGCTTAGGGGGGTTAGGAGCAATCAACTTTTTTATTGTTTTATGAATGGGAAAAGTGGGTAAATCATGTGTAATAATTTTTTTGCGATCGCCCTTACGGTACAATTTTGTAAAGATTAAATATCTTAAAAGCTCAGATCACAAAGTAGCAGGGTTTGCTTAATCCTATCTAAAGAAGAGAAGTTATCAATTCAACTCACGGAGAAGTGAACAGTAAAATTAAAATAAAAGGGTGAGAATTTCCCACCCTTTATATAGTTAAAAATTACCAGCTAGGGCTTCCTTACACCGATCGCAAATTAGGGGTTCATCCACAAAACTGCCTACCGCATTAGAATAATTCCAACAACGATCGCACTTACGCCCCTCTGCATTAACTACTGCTACCTTAAGAGTAGTATCGGTTAAAGTGATTTCCCCTCGATATTCACTCTCATCCAACGCAGACTCATCTTCCACTAACTCCACCTGAGACACTAACAAGAGATAACGCAACTCATCCACCCTGTTACCATCATTAAGCGCATCATCAGGATTTAGACTCGCCAAAGTGTCGGCTAACTTACCAGTGGTGTCATATACCAACACCTTCGCCTCCAAAGAAGCACCGATGAGCTTTTGGTTACGGGCATCATCTAAAATCTTGTTAACCCCCGTGCGAATATGGCGTAATTCCTGCCATTTTTGGGCAAATTCGGGGCTTTGCACCCATTCAGGTTTTAGATTGACCCAACCAGCCTCAAACACGGAATTACAAGACTTTTCATAGGGGAGATTCTGCCAAATATCCTCTGCCATATGACAGAGTACAGGAGCGATCGCCCTTACCAGATTTTCCAGTATAATAGCCATAACAGTTTGACAACTGCGACGACGGGCAGAATTAGGATCAGAAATATAAAGTCTATCTTTTGCTACATCTAGATAAAAATTAGAAAGATCAACTACACAGAAATTTTGTACCTTTTGAAAGAACTTAAAAAATTGGAAACTCTCGTAAGCCTCAGTAATTTCCGTAAAAACCTGATGGGTTTCATGCAAAATGTACTTGTCCAACTCAGGTAAATCAGCATAACTCACCGCATTTTTAGCAGGATCAAAATCATGTAAACTACCGATTAAGAATCGAGCCGTATTACGAATCTTACGATAAACATCCGCCAACTGCTTGATGATACTATCCCCAATGCGCACATCCCCAGAATAGTCCGTAGAAGATACCCAAAGCCTCAACACATCAGCACCGTAAGGAGGTTGTTGCTTTTGATTTTTACCCCCATTGATGATTAAATTAGGATCAACCACATTACCGATAGACTTACTCATCTTCATGCCCTTCTCATCCAACACAAAACCATGAGTTAACACAGTCTCATAAGGCGCATGACCATTTACCGCCACACTAGTTAAAAGACTAGATTGGAACCAGCCTCGATGTTGATCAGATCCCTCCAAATATAGATCCACAGGGTATTTCAACTCCTCCCTCTGATTTGCCACCGCCGCCCAGGACGAGCCAGAATCAAACCAAACATCCATAGTATCCATACCTTTACGATAGGTTTTACCATCATTGCGGTAACTCTCAGGCAATAACTCCTCCACCGACATCAACCACCAAGCATCCGAGCCTTTTTCCCTGATAATATCTCTCACATGGTTAACAGTTTCCTCATTCAACAAAGGCTCATTGGTTTCCTCATCATAAAACACAGGAATAGGTAAACCCCAACTACGTTGACGGGAGATACACCAATCGCTTCTCTCACTCACCATAGGAGTAATGCGATTTTCCCCCTGGGCAGGAATCCAGTTAACCTCTTTGATAGCCTTTAATGCTTCCTCTCTAAAACCATCCACTGAGGCAAACCATTGCTCAGTTGCCCTAAAAATAGTAGGCTTTTTGGTACGCCAATCATAGGGATATTTGTGTTCGTAGGCTTCCTCTTTTAATAAGCTACCCTTACCTGTCAGAGCATCAATAATGGCTCGGTTGGCATCTTTTAAGACATTTAAGCCCTGAAATTCCCCTGCTTCCTCCGTAAGATTCCCTTTGTCATCCACAGGAGAAAGAATTGGTAAATTATACTTCTGCCCTGTCATATAGTCTTCTTGTCCATGGCCGGGGGCAGTATGTACTAATCCTGTACCAGATTCTGTGGTGATATAGTCACCGCCGATAACGACAGGGCTTTCTCTGTCAAAAAGGGGATGTTGATAGGTAGATAATTCTAAATCTGCACCCTTGATGGTGGTTTTAACTTCCAGTTTGACACCGAAGGTATTAGCAAGGCTTTCCACCAAATCTTGAGCAACAATCAAATATTGCCCCTCTTTTACTAGAGAATTAGTAGATTCCCCCTCTTTTAAGGCGGGGCTAGGGGGGGTTACTTCCACCACAGCATAATCTAACTTGCTATTAACAGCTACTGCCAAGTTACCAGGAATTGTCCAAGGGGTTGTCGTCCAGATGGCAACTCCCAAATTAGGCATATATTGTTCTAAATTAGATGCTTTTTCGCTTAATTTAGTAATATTAAAACTAGCATAGATACTGCGAGAAACGTGTCCTTGAGGATATTCCAATTCTGCCTCAGCGAGAGCAGTTTGAGAACTAGGACTCCAGTGGACAGGTTTTAAACCACGGTAAATATAACCATTGAGGGCCATTTTGCCAAATACTTCCATTTGGGCTGCTTCATATTCAGGCTTGAGGGTGAGATAAGGGTTTTCCCAGTCTCCCCAGATGCCATAACGTTTAAATCCTTCTGCTTGTTTCTTTTGGGTTTTAATGGCAAAGTCACGGGCTTTATACCTTAGTTTAATGGGGGTTAACTCAGCCCTTTTTTCTTTTTCGATGCTTTGTAATACTTTTAATTCGATGGGTAAACCGTGGCAATCCCAACCAGGCACATAACGAACTTTATGCCCTTGTAATAGTTTATATTTATTGATAATATCTTTAAGAACTTTGTTGAGGGCATGGCCCATGTGTAAGTCACCGTTGGCATAGGGTGGGCCATCATGGAGGACAAATAATTCTTTGGGGTTATTCTCGGCTAGGTTTTCATATACTTGATTTTCTGCCCAAAATTTTTGCAATTCTGGCTCTTTTTGTACCGCATTAGCTCTCATATTAAAGCTAGTTTGGGGCAAGTTGACGGTATCTTTATAATTTTTAGGTTCACTCATAGAATAGATAAGAGAGATTAATTAATATAACTTTTTACTTCTGCTATTGTATTGCGAATAGGGGTTATCTCTCAATGTCAAGATTGACGAAGAAAGACTTAATCGAATTATTTTTGACTATAAAAAAAGAGGGATTATCCCTCTGTGATGAAAAAATTAATCAGCTTTGCTGTTATCTAAGTGGGAATTGCTTCTCCGGGGCGTAGTTTTGCCCATTTATTTTTTTCTTCTGTAAAGCTATCACAACCGACAACATCCCACTCGGTTTCTATATAGTCTTCACGGGTGCGAATATTAACGTTTATGGAAGGATTTTCTGGCTCAAAACTAGGATTGTCTGTTAAATGGGGTTGCTCATGTTGAGTTTCTACGGCATTATAAGTATTGCAACGATCAACGTAGTAACAGTTTACACAGATACACATAGGCTTTTTCTCCGACTGTCTCTATTTCCTAATCTAGCTTAATTTTAATAAGGTTGGTTATTTGTTAATGTATATTGCGGATTTTTTAAGACAAGTATTGCCCTTTGATTTAGATTTGTTGCCCCCTGATGCCTATTTGGTGGGGGGAGTGGTAAGGGATGCTTTGTTACACAGGAGAAGGAATTATATTGATTTAGATTTTGTTTTACCCACTGGGGCTATTCAAACGGCTAAGTTTATCGCTAATAAGTATGGGGCTGGTTTTGTGGTGTTGGATGCGGGGCGCGAGATTGCGAGGGTGGTTTTTCCTTCGGCAACGGTGGATTTTGCTAGGCAGGAGGGGGGTTGTTTGCTGGATGATTTACACCGTCGTGATTTTTGTCTAAATGCGATCGCCCTTAACTTATATACTAAGGAAATAGTAGATCCCTTGGAAGGTCAAAAGGACTTAGAAAAAGGTATCATCAGAATGGTATCACCAAAAAACCTTGAAGATGATCCCCTCCGAATTTTAAGGGCTTATCGTCAAGCCTCCCAATTAGGTTTTCAAATTACCCCTGACACCCGTAAAACCCTGCAAAAACTAGCTCCTCTTCTCAGGCAAGTGGCGGCGGAAAGGGTAAAGAGCGAATTAGATTATCTTTTACAATGTGAAGCTGGTTTTCAGTGGTTACAACTAGCCTATGAAGATAATATATTGTCTTATTGGTTAAAAAATACTACCCCAAAAAGTATTATTAATTTATCTAAAATAGATCAAACTTTAATTAATCTTGAAGAAACATATCACCCATTTAAAAATCTATCTTCAGAATTTTTGGCCTTAGCAAAATTATCTTGTTTGACTGCTAATAATTCAGATTTAGCTCAAGAAGAATTAATAAAATTAAAGTGTTCTAAAAATGAAATAAAAACAGTAACAACTATTCTAAAATATTTACCAGCATTACTAGATTTTAATTCAAATACTACCCTTCGAGAACAGTATTTTTTCTTCCTCAATGTTGGTGATACTTTCCCTTTAATAGCTCTTCGGGCGATCGCTTCTAACCCTGAAAATAAATCAACAATATATCAATTAATAGAGCGTTATTTTAACCAAAATGATCTAGTAGCCCATCCTCAATCATTAATTACAGGAAATGATCTCATAAATGAACTAAATTTTAAACCAAGTCCATTAATAAAAGAAATATTAACAGAGGTACAAATTGCCCATTTAGAAAACAAAATTCATGATAAACAAGAAGCCCTTATTTTTGCTCAAAAATATTGCACTAAAAATCTCTAATTATTTACCCATATTAGTCATATCTCTAACAAGGGGCTTAAGCCCCTTGCCTTGTCATCACTCCCTCTTTCTTGTCTCTTATTCATCTAATTAATTCATCTTTTCATGAAGCCTTGCATAGTGATTATTGATTTTGTTAAACCAAATAAAGGACAATAGAAAAATATTAAATCTAAAAAAAATAATACCTATGAAGTCAAAAAAAATAGATAATTTACCTTTAAAAGCTATCTTAGAAGATACCCTAACTATTTTCTGGGCTGAATGGTTAGATTTACGGGCAAGAATGGCTCAAATTGCCTCCACAGGTTTGATTTCACCGTTAATATATGTCCTTGCTTTTGGGTTGGGTTTGGGCAATACCATTGATAGGGTTAGCACTCCTGCGGTGGGGGATAATTATTTGGAGTTTATTTTGCCGGGGATGGTTGCCCTGTCTTCTATGACGATTAGTTTTGGGGGAACTACTTTTTCTATATGTGGCGATCGCCTTTTTAGCAAAACCTTTGACGAATTGTTATTATTACCAGTACATCCCCTTGCTTTGCACCTAGGGAAAGTATTGGCAGGAATTGTGAGGGGTTTAATGACGGCATTTTCTGTGATACTGGTGGCGATTCTGTTTACGGGGAAGATTTTCAGTTTTATTAATCCCCTGTTTATTTTAGTTGTAATCCTCAATTGTGCTGTTTTTGCTGGAATTGGGGTAATTATCGGTTTAAGGGTCAAATCCCTTGAATCTGTGGGGCTTTACAACAACTTTTTGATCGTGCCGATGTCATTTTTAGGAGGTACCTTTTTCTCCCCCGAAAGCCTACCGATGGTTTTAAAGGTGATTGTTTATTTACTACCCCTAACCTACACCACCACTGCTTTACGGGCAGCGGCTTATCAACCCATCAGCGTTTTTCCTTGGTATAGTATTCCTGTACTATTAGTAATTGCGATCGCACTGGCTTTTGTGGGTGCTTATCAATTTTCCCATCAACAAGAATAACTAGGGGTTAGGTAGTAGGATTTAGGGGTTAGGTAGTAGGATTTAGGGGTTAGGTATTAAGTTTAATAAGCACCACAGTAAAGGCTAAAGCCCTAGCGGTTAAAAATGATTTTTAAAAAGTAAAGTACCTTTACCCTGTTGCATGGGTAGGCAATTCATAATATTTTCTTGGGCGCAGTATTTCAAATCATCTACGAGATTAAGTCTTACTAATCTTTGTCCATGACTGGCAAGGGAAAATAATTTTACTAAATCATGTTGCCACTGTTGGTAAAGTGCGATCGCACTGATAACCTCATCATTACCAATCATATCCATATCATAGTTGGAAATGAGCCTAGAGGCGATCGCTCCTGCACAGATAGTATCCTCAAGGGAATAACCCCCCTCCCAACCTGAGCCCACCAACCAGACATTTTCGGGTTTTGTTTGCTCCAAAAAATCAACTGCCGCCCCAAAATTAATCATCGCCCCAGTGACTACTACCTCAGCATCCTGCACCCTCTGCAAAGCCCTAGTGCCATTAGTTGTGCTGATAAACAACTGCTTATCCTCTACCACTTCAGGGGTACAATCAAGGGGAGAATTACCCATATCACAAGACTCAACCTTTTTTCCTCCTCTTTCCCCTAATCTCAACCTTTTCTCAGAAGACAAAGACTCACTCTGCGCCAACAATAAATCAATGTCACTAAAAGCCCTTACCGACTCCGCCCCTGCATCTATCGCCGTCGCCATGGTAGTAGTGGCACGAAGTACATCAATAACCACAGCGCAATCAGGCACTTGATTTTCAGGAGTTGACTCAGGAGTATGATAAACAGAAATTTTCACGATGATTATTTTACCTATGCTTTCACAATCAGCAATTATATATCACCGAGGGAATCTCCGTTAGTTCAACTATTCGTGAGGGATAAAAAAGAATCTACCCCTCAATCCTAATTAAATATTGCGCATTCTCGCACTACTACGAGAGCGAGGAGAAGGGGGAGTTTGTAAAGGTTGATTGCCCGTATTTTGTGCCTCCCGTTGTTTAGCCTTTGTCGCACTACGACGCAACGCCTGTAAACGCTCTTCATATTTCTTCCGTTGATTACGTTTAGGAGTTTGCTCAATTAAAGTTTTAAGGGCGCTACCTAAACTCTGATAAGCATTTTTCAAAGAATAACCAAAACGGGTTGCCAAAATAATTGCCTTTTCATCCGCTTCCATAGCATCCTTGAGATTCTTTTCACCATTATTTTTTTGCCAAAGACGATAACCAGAAATACCACACAAAGATAAAGCCAACAATAACAATAAACCATCTTGCACCCAAAGCTCACCCACAGCACCCCCTAAACCAATGGCAAGGGCAGCCATTTCCCATCCTTCCTTGGGAATAGTATCATTCTGAATTCTAGCAACTTCATGCCAAAACATCAGATTTCGTTGGTCAATAGCTAAGTTTTCCCATTTTGCTAAGTCGATTTGAATTTCTACCTCATCTTTGCCTAACTCTTCACTGCGGATTAGGGGAGGGTTAACTTCAGTGGAAGATTCAACCATTACCCAACTTTGTAACTCTGGGGGTAAAAGGGTTTTTAATCTTCTTAGTTCATTCATTTCTGCTCTGGCGGAGGATGTTGTATAAGAAGTCATATAATTATTTTACTTAACTATTATCTATAATTTTGATCTTGTTGATCTTATTCTATGGTAATCTAATCTTAATTTGAGTTGCTAAATTCTAACATGGAACGTGGTTTGTTTTGGTTGCCGTTATTAATACTCTTTTTTTGGTTAGCATGGAGCGGTAAAAATGAATACCAAAAGTTAGAAAATTATAAAGTTTGGGCGGAAAACTTTGATAAGTCTAAATATGATATTTACTCGGTATTAGGAAAAAAAGGAAATATCATTACTTGGGGCAAACCGACGGCAAAGGGAATTATCAATGAGAGTCAGTTTTGTTTAGATGACATTCAAGAAATTAATCTATTGAGCAAAGATAAAGTCGTCTCAGAAGCAGATTTATCAGAAAAACAAGAAGCAAATTTACAGTTTATTACTAAGGAAAATAACTCTATTATTATTCCTTTTACTCAAGGTACATTGGCAGGAAAATGGTATCAATATTTGAAACGATTTTAAAGATTGTAAATAGGCGTAAATAGCTTTGTTAAATCAATTATAGCTTTTATTTTATTAAGACTCTTATGAAAAAGGGGTTTAAACCCCTTGCCTAAATCGATTTAATTATGCCCACTTACTTACTTAGAAAGTAAAAGAAAAACTTGGTTTGTTTGTGTGTTATATTTCTAATAAATAGATAAAAAAATATACTTTTCTACACAATTCTGACTCAAACTTCTCATAAATTTTTCTTTTGGTTGGAAAAAGATAAAATCTTCATTCAATAGTTTTTTTATCAATAATCAATGATTCTAAAATTTATTTCTAGTGGGGAAATTCTGCAAACAGAGAGACTGTCTCATTACCTTTCGTCTTGGGTAAAAGTAATTCGTTATGTTGAGAGGCTAAAATTATTGTAAATTAATATTATGATTATTAAAAAACCACTCTGGATACATAACCTAGAGACACAAACAAATAATTTTAAGGTTTCCTACTTAATTTTTTGATTTTTTGAGGAAATCTTTTCCATGAACAGATATTTATAAGAGTACACTATATAGGGATCGAGGAGTTTTGTAAATTGGATACACAAAAAGAAAGAATTTTAGTTGTTGATGATGAGGCTAGTATTAGAAGAATTCTTGAAACTCGTTTATCAATGATTGGTTATGATGTGGTAACGGCTGCCGATGGGGAAGATGCGATCGCCACTTTCCACGAAACCCAACCAGACTTGGTGGTATTAGACGTGATGATGCCCAAGTTAGACGGTTATGGGGTATGTCAAGAACTACGCAAAGAATCGGACATTCCCATTATCATGTTAACAGCTTTAGGAGATGTGGCTGACCGTATCACAGGACTAGAATTGGGAGCCGATGATTATGTAGTAAAACCTTTCTCTCCCAAGGAATTAGAAGCCAGAATTCGCTCTGTATTGAGACGGGTAGATAAGGATGGAGTCGCTGGTATCCCTAGCTCTGGGGTTATTTCGGTTAATTCTATTCGCATTGATACAAATAAAAGACAGGTTTATAAAGGAGATCAAAGAATTCGCCTCACGGGAATGGAATTTAGTCTGTTAGAGTTGCTAGTGAGTAAGTCTGGAGAGCCTTTTTCTCGTTCCGAAATTCTCCAAGAGGTATGGGGTTACACTCCTGAGCGTCACGTGGATACTAGGGTGGTAGATGTCCATGTTTCTCGTTTACGGGCTAAACTAGAGGAGGATCCTAGTAATCCTGAATTGATTTTAACTGCTAGAGGTACAGGATATTTATTTCAACGTATTTTAGAACCAGGAGAAAAAAGGGCTTCTAGTGGTAGTTAATAATTAACTACATTTAATAATAGTTAGTTATCTTTTTTTTTAAGTTATTACACCCATTCTATTTTATTTACGGAATATTAGAAAGTAGCAAGAAAACGAATCTATTAATAATTAATGAGGGGTTTAAACCCCTTAACTATAAACATATTTTAATTTAAAAATTAGAATCAAGTATAGGTGTTATTAACTATCTGTTATTAGTTATTTTTCTGCCTGTTTTTGTCTTAACTTTTCAATTATTAATCTGTTATCCATGTCTTAGCTTTGTAATAATGCAACGGAGTAATGGAAATATTTTCATAAAAAATAATGCCAGAAAAAATAAAATCTTCTGAAAATAGTCTCTTAAAAAATTTACCCTTAATTGCTGGTATATTGGGGGGAACTTTGTTAATGATAAATCGCTTAGTTACTCCCACTCTATTAGATTCTCAGGCTCGTTCTGATGCTTTGGGTATTATTCTATGTGCTATGTTATTACTAACCAGTATTTTAGCTAGACAAATTCAGCCTGAACCTCCTCAAAGTGTCGTATTAGAAGGGGCAGAGGGTTTTGAGTTAATAGATGATTTATCTGATAAAATAAAGATAGAATTGGCTTGGGCTAGTCACTTAATTCTTACTAATACGGTTAGTAAATCAGTGCTTATTTATTATCAAGGAAAGACTCTTTTAAGAAGAGGTATTCTAGGTACAGAAAAGGAAATAAAAGTTGGACAAATTGTAGATAGGGTTATCAAAACACAAAAGCCTGTTTATCTGGTGGATTTAAAACACTATCCTGGTAAGGTTGAGTTTGATTATTTTCCCGAAAATATACAGGGTTTAATTTGTTTACCGTTGAATGATGGGGGAGTTATGATGGTAGCCACAAATATTCCCCGTAGTTATACAAAACAAAATGAAAATTGGATTAATGGTATTGGAGCCAAAATTGCCCTTACGTTAAAGGAAGAATATACCTAAGCGTTGCTTTTATTATGATGGGTGTCAAAGTATAAATAAAGAGGCGATCGCCCCTAGAGATATAATTAAACTAAGTAAAAGAAACTGATTATCCTTGGTGTTAACGGTACTCAAATCTACCAACTCTATTTGCCTTTTCGGCTCAATTTTGCGAGGGCTACTAGCACGACGATTGACAGGTAAACTAGATTTAGCATTGAGATCTGGAATTTCGGTCATCCATTCCTTGGGGCGTTGTAATTCAGGGGCTTTGAGAATGTATAGCAAACGTTGAGCCTGAGTTCTAGTATCTGTATAGGGATGAGCGCATAAACTTTGGCAAAGGGCGATCGCACTTTCACCATCCCCCATGGCCTGATAGGCATTTACTAACCACATCTGGACTTCTCCTCCCAAACCACTATTAAGGGATACTAACTTACAAGCATCCTCCAAATATTTAACACTCTGGCGATACTGCCCAGACTCAAAAGCCGATTTGCCCTGACTATATCTTTTGGTAAATTCTTCCTGTGCAAAAGAGTTCACAATGGTTAATTGATTCAAAAACTACATTAATCACCCCAATAATCAAAATTTAGGGTGTATAGTTGATTGTACACTTTTGATTGATTGATTTGACAATCAATTATTACCAAATTCCTCTCTCAAAGAATCATCATTATCATCAGCAATACTGGCTACTAAAGTAATTATGCGAGAAATCTCACTAGGATAAAGATCAGCAATAGTACGTTGGGCAGAAACCACTATCTGATTATCAAAAATACTAAAGCAAGTCTCAAAAGTACCACTCCAGTTTGTTTCTAATAACCGTCTCATCAATTCAGGTTCATTTTTGGCAGGTAAAGGTAAAACCACTGACCAAACCGTTAACAAATCATCTTCACTTTCCCCCGTCAGTTGTACAAATACCTCCACGCTACCATACTGAAACTTCCACAGATAACCCTCATCATTTTTCAGCACCATAGCGCTGTCATTTTCTTCTAGGCTATAAATAACTGTCTCGATTTCATCCTTATGATTAACCTTATAATCATCCATAATTAAATTGTCTTCCATAATAAATTTTTTCTTATTAACGTTACTCTACTGATGAAGGCTAATTTCTGATTTAGCACCACTCAAATATTAAACCAAATTGACAATTATTTGACAATCTTGTATGTCATAACACAGAATAGGGATTATTAAAACCATTGATAATTAAGACCAAAGTATTATCTATAAATACTTTCTGCGAAACTTAGGTTATGATCAGTGCTTTATTTTATATTACTTTTTAAGTTAATTATTATATTTTAAATTTGTGCCACATCTAAATATTTCTACCTTAAAAGGGGCTTTATGGGGAGCTTTAGCAGGAGATTTTTTTGCGCGTTATCCCCACCAAGATTTATATTTAAATTATGATTTAGAATCTTTTTCTCCTTATTTAGAAGTTATCTTTATAGGCTTTGAAAGGATTATTAAAGATAATTCTTTTAATGTAGAAACATGGGTTAAAGAGATGAAAAATAACAATTGTTACATTCAAGGTTTGATTATAGCTGATAATGAACAGAATATAGTAATTCCCTTAGAAATAGCTCTTTTACCTCTAATTTTATCCTGTTATGAAAGCAAGAATAAATTAGAACATAATCTCGATCAGTTAGATTTATCTTTAAATATTAATAATGACAATCGAGAAAACATTTTTAACTTACACTTAATTATTAACTGCATCCTTACCCATAACAACAATAATATTACTCAAGTATTTGATTTAAATAGTAGTGAAAAGATAGAAAAAATAAAACAATTTATTAATCACAAAAAAAATATTAACGAGCTAGAAAAAGAATTTAAGCAACACTATCATCAACAAGAAATTGGTCTTTATCAAGGAATATATAGCTTTTTATCCCTATCTAATTATGTCGAACTGTCACTACTCAGAAGCACTAACTTTAAAAATCAAAAGTCCTCTACATCAATTCTGACGGGATTTTTATTAGGCTTACATAACGGTTATCATGCCCTTCCTTTCTCTTTGAAAAAATACTTTCAACTAATACCCATCGTCAAAGAGAAAAATATAGACTTACTAAGTCAACAATTTATCGATAATTGGCAGGGAAAATATACAAAAAATCCCCTCTCTAAGTTTTGAGAAGGGACTATTATTATGGCAGTTTTTAATGTTGATGATTAAACATCATAAGGGTTTTTGCCAGAAAACTTGAGGGTGACAGGCTCAGGATTTCTGCCGATATTTCTATCTTTTTTGCCGTGGAATTCACGCCCTTCGTTCACTTTTTCAGGGAATACACCATCAGCGGGGTGGAGATATTGAACTTCACCGTTAGGATATATACGGTAAACTTTATAATCTTCCATTTTGGGCTTAAATTTGGTGCGTAATTGAGTACCTAAAGCCAAACATTGCTCTTTACGGGCAAAGTAGTATAGGTTTTCACCTTCATTCATGATTGCAGCGCCACCAGTAGGCATTTCAAATACTTGCTCTTTGCTGCTAGTCCAGGTGATGGCGTATTTTTCTTCTCTGTCAGCTGCAGAGAGTAAACCGCCCGTGCTTCCGCCAAATTTAGGCATTTGACCTGTTAATTGGATTTTTTCGCTCATAGAGATATTGCTTTTATAGAAATCACATTTACTATCTAGGCAATGCTATCACTGACTTAACCCCTATTTACTATGTCTGTTATGAACTGTAACAGTTTGTTACCTTTTGTTATTTAAAGTTTGGGGAATGGGGAAAGATTCCTTCTGCTGAAATATAAAAACTATTTGCCAGTGCTTCGTTTCTTAAGTTTAAATAATTTAGTTGAAAATTAGACCTGGATTTAGATTTCATTAAATGTAATGAACCCACTTCTGAATCAGTTAAAGTATCAACCAATTGACCTTTGTCCCACACATAAAGCCAAGGGCGGTTGTTATTAAAACTTCCCCCATCATTATGCACTAAGCCAGGTACATGACAAATTTTTATTTGTTCTTGTTCAATGACATCACACATTGATACTATATTGCGATCGCCACCATTCTCATCAAATCTATAATTTTTTTTATCTTCAAAAATCCATCGATAATCTTTACTTTTAGAGTATAAATTATTCATTTTTCCACAGTTTTCATAGAGCATCATATAACCATTGGGGTAGTGAGGATTGTTCGCACCACTACCAGAAGTTATTGCTTCAAAATTATTTAAAAGATCATCGGATATAAAACGACGAAGATTTCCCATTATCATATCTGTGTCGCAATATCCCCAAAAATCATATTTTTTTAGATGTTCCTCAAATATGATTCCATAACTAGGTCTTAAATCACAAACTTTATACGGTTTATCTGGATTTATTTTTAAACCAAGAGCCTTAGAAGCCTTTTTATTAAATGCACTAAAACTCATTGGATAAAATTTTATGTGTTCGTTTATGAATGAATATTCTTGGAAAGAAATATCTGTAAAAATTTTTAAATCTATTTCTTTGTTGTAATCAAAGGTGTTAATAAAATAGTTAAAATACAAGGGGAATTTTTTTTCTTTCCAAAACTTTAACGGACTTTTATTACTAAAAAATGTAAGAATAAAGCAAATTTTTTTCATCACGCTACATTAATGCTAATTATAATCCTATGATTCTAGCTAATTAATACGTAAGTTAATGAATTTTTTATCTAAATTAAGTTAACAAAGTTAGAAAGAATTTTTAGACCATAGTCCGAGGATTTTTCGGGGTGAAATTGCACTGCCATAAGGTTTTTATGGGCGATCGCACTGGTAACTTTTTGATTACCATGGGTAACTTCCCCTGCAATGACGCTTTTATCGGTAGGATCGACATAAAATGAATGCACAAAGTAAAGATAGGTTTCAGGGGGCAAACCAGCCCACAGAGGATGATTAGGCTGAGTTTTTTCCATGGTATTCCATCCCATGTGAGGAATGGTTAAATTAGGCTCAGATTGGAAACGACGCACCTTACCTTTTATTACCCCTAACCCTTGCTCCTTCCCTTCTTCCGAGGATTCAAAAAGGATTTGTAACCCTAAACAGATACCTAAAAATGGTGTTCCAGAGGCGATCGCACTTTTAAGCGGTTCAACTAAATTCCTTGCCCGTAGATGTTCCATGGCAGGATCAAATGAACCAACCCCCGGCAACACAATCGCCTTAGCTTGAGCTATTACATCCGCAGAATCCGTTATTTCGGGAATAGCCCCCGCCTTTTCCAAGCCCTTGCACACCGAGTGCAAGTTACCCATATCATAGTCAATTACAGCAATTTTCATGGTTTTATAGAAAAGTGATTTTTTATATTTAATGGGTGGTTACAAACAATATCTTACTTATCTCCCCCAAACTTGGAGGTAGGAAGGTTGACTTTCTAAATCTTTTGTATTTATTCCCCCCTTATTAAGGGGGGTTAGGGGGGATCAAACCCTACCTTGTGCTAGGTTAACAAAGATTCAAACTGATATATTGTTTATTATCAATTATCCATTATCAATTATCAATTAAATACCTAGTCTTTCATACACCTGATCAAGATTTTTCAAGTGCTGATTAGGATCAAAACAAATCTTCAAATCATCTGCCGATAGATGCTTCTGAATATCAGGGCTAGATTCGATTAACTTACGGAAATTGCCATCTTGGGTATTCCATGCTTGGTGAGCACACCCTTGTACAATACGATAGGCTTCTTCTCTACTCATACCTTTTTCCACCAAAGCCAGTAAAACTTTTTGGCTGAAAATTACCCCACCATATACATTCATATTACGGAGCATATTTTCAGGATATACCAACAAGTTTTGAACCAAATTAGTGGTTTCCTTGAGCATAAAATGGATCAAAATGCAAGTATCTGGTAAGATAACCCTCTCCACAGAACTATGGGAAATGTCTCTTTCATGCCAGAGGGCAACGTTTTCAAGGGCTGCCACCGCATGACCACGGATAATTCTTGCCATCCCCGTAATACGCTCACTACGGATAGGATTACGTTTGTGAGGCATGGCAGAAGAGCCTTTTTGCCCTTTAGAAAAATATTCCTCTACCTCTAAAACGTCCGTGCGTTGCATATTACGAATTTCCACAGAAAATCTTTCTAGGGAAGCGGCTACAAGGGCTATTTGTTGGACAAATTCGGCGTGTATATCTCTGGAAATTACCTGAGTTGATGCGGTGTCAGGTTTGAGTCCTAAAAGGCTACAAGCGATCGCCTCTACCCTAGGTTCAATGTTTGCATAGGTACCCACTGCCCCAGAAATTTGACCTACTGCCACATCCTGACGTAATTTTACTAAACGGTCACGGTTACGGCGCATTTCTGCCAACCAACCAGCCAACTTAAAACCGAAGGTAATAGGTTCGGCATGGATACCATGGGAACGTCCTACCATGACAGTATAACGGTGTTGCTGTGCCTGATAGCGAATTGCTTGGATTGTGTCTTCCACTGCCTCTAAAATGAGATCCAGACTAGCAACCATCTGCAAAGCTAAAGCCGTATCTAGCATATCAGAGCTAGTCATGCCCAAATGGATATAACGCCCTACATCTCCCACATATTCATTAACGTTGGTCAGAAAAGCGATGACATCGTGGCGCACTTCCGCTTCAATTTCCAACACCCTGTTAACGTCAAAAGCTGCCTTTGCCTTGATTTCTTCTACGGCTTCTTTGGGAATGTTGCCCAACTCTGCTTGAGCTTCACATACCGCAATTTCCACCTGTAACCATGTTTTCAGTCGATAGTTATCAGTCCAAATTTCGCCCATCTCGGGCAATGTATAGCGTTCAATCACTGCAATTCTTTGTTTCTCTGCAAATACGACTGTTATATTTTACCTTAAGTTGGACAACTCCAAAAGAGTGGACAATGGAAGATGATCAATTATAGTCAAGTTTGTATTGACATTATCAATTATCAATTATCAATTATCAACTATCAATTATCCATTCCCACCGCTTCACTAATATTACTTAAACCTTTTCCCTGTAACCTCGTTTGTAGCCCTGTCATAATATCTTTCACTGCCCAAGGGCCTTCATATACCCAACCGCTATACATTTGTAAAAGAGTTGCCCCTGCGGTGATTTTTTCCCAAGCGTCCTGAGCGTTGAAGATACCACCCACCCCGATGATGGGTAACTGTCCTTGAGTTTCTTTGTAAATAAAACGTATTACTTCGGTGGAGCGTTGTTTGAGAGGTAAACCACTGATTCCCCCTGCTTCATCTATTAATAGATTTCCTGTCTCTTTGAGGATTTTGGTGGTTAGTTGCTCTTTTTTGATGGTGGTATTAGTGGCAACGATACCAGATAAATCGTACTGCCTAGATAGGTCTAAAATAGCCTTAATATCATCCCAGCTTAAGTCAGGGGCAATTTTAATTAAAATCGGTTTTTCCCCTTGATTTGCTTCTTGTAGGGTTCTTAAAATGGGTTCTAATTGTTCTTCCCCCTGAAGCGATCGCAACCCAGGAGTATTAGGAGAACTAACATTTATGACAAAATAGTCGGCATAGGGGCGTAATGCTTCAAAACTGCCTAAATAATCTTGATGGGCTTCTTCTAAGCTGGTTATCTTTGATTTACACAGATTTATGCCCACAGGAATGGTTCTAGGGCTTCTTTCCCATGTTTCTTTTAGTCTAAGGGCGATCGCCTCTGCCCCCTCATTATTCGCCCCCATCCTATTCAAAATAGCCTTATCCCCCTCAATGCGGAACATTCTTGGTAAAGGATTACCCTGTTGCCCATGGAGAGTTACTGCCCCCAATTCCGCAAAGCTAAAGCCAAAGTTAGCCCAAATTCCAGCCCCCACCCCATTTTTATCAAAACCAGGAGCAAGTCCCATGGGATGGTCAAAATCTAGCCCCCAGAGGGATTGTTTGAGGGAGGGTATATCTACACAAAAAGACTTTTCAAGTTCTTTGATTGTCCATTTTCCCCAATACTTATGCCGATGGTGGTCAATTTTCGCCAAAATATCCAAACTTTGTAGATGGGCTTTTTCAGGATTACCTTTCAAAGAAGCGAAAAATAAGGGATAGAGAGGGCGAAACACATTAAGCATAGTTCAGAGCTTTTAAAAAAGACAATCTTGAAGAATATTGATTGTAGTTCATTTTACCCCGATTTTCATCATCACTTTTACACTAAATCAAAAAATGAGAAAATTTATCTCACCAAGTAACTTTTTCTCAGTAAACTAAGTAAATCACATCATATCAATATTCTTTATTGTATAAAAATATGTCTTATTCTATAACCGTTTGATTACATGGTTATAGATAAATATATATTTAATGTAAAAAGAAGTCTTTTTATCTTGATCCCTGTTTGTTTTCCTCCATAACAAGAAAAACGCAAAATTATTAAATATACAGCATTTAGAAATGTTTGTAAATATGTCTTTGTATGAAGCAATAGTTAAGACAATATAAAAAATAAATACTTATAAATATAGTCGATTTCCTCATTCTGTCTAGCTTATAAGCAAAAAAGCCTTGATCCCAGATAGTTAATAATAAAAAGAGAAGGTTTTAATAAAAAAAATATAGAGAAAGAAAATGATACCTAATAATAAATGTGCTTCAGCTTGTCGATATTGTCGCTTTTACCATCCAGAGGGTAGGAGGGGCGGAATGTGTGAACAATTAAATGTTTCAGTACAAGGTGCATGGAAATCTTGTAGTTTAGCAGTTTTGGCTTTCGGAGAGTCTTGGGAAACCATGCCAGAAATTGTTTTACTAGAAAAATCCTTTTCCCTCGGATGTGCTACCCCCAACATCGAAGTAAACACTCCCAAAATCACCCAATACTTACCAGAAAATACTCCTACAAAAGTAGAAGCTACTCTGTAATTTATCAGAACTTAGTAGGTTTATCTCGATTCCTATATTTTTTGGTATCTAACTTTTTCAAAAGTATATGGTCGCACCATTAAAATAACACCATAATTAAAACATCTTTACCAATTCTTTATCACCTTAGGGGAAACCATACATTATGTAACCAACCATCACAACAAGTTAGTCATTCATGTTGTTTACCCCACTAAAGAGCATTATCAAACCGCCTATTACGATTAATAAAGCGATAATTCCTAGTACAGCGTCTAATTTACTGGTATCCATTTTTAAATCTTAAGGCATTAATAAATTTGCACCCCCCCTGCGAGGTAGTGTCGAGGGGGTATTGTTGTTGTCGGAGGGAGGATTTTCTATGGGGGGAGAGTCCGTTATTTCCTCTGATGGTGGAGTGGGAGGTTGATAGATACTAACCAACATATCTACTAATTGATTTCTTTGGTTTCTCGTCAAACTTCTGATTAATTCTCTATCTTCGTTAAAAGGATTTTGGGTTAGGGTACTAAAACCAGGATACCTTTCTTGTGTCATGGTTTCGTTGTAGCCTAGGTAATCAGCGAGGGTTAGTTTCCAATCGAGGCGATAAACTACGGGACGAGATTTTATATATTCGTGGTACCTAATAAAGCGACTTATTAGAGTATGTTGGGGGGTAACATCCCCAGTATTGCTAGAGATGTATTGATTATTTTTGGGGATTTCTGGCATTTGCTCATATATTTGTTGAGCAATGGTTTCGGGGGTAAATCTTTGGGCAAATGCAGGGGCATTCCATGACAAACTCGCCGATGGTTGCTCGATGATTTTTTCGCCATGAATAAAATATACCCCAAAAAAAGTTACAAGTGCGATCGCACCATAACCAAACACCTTAAAAGGAGTACCGCAAAAAAGACGGTACCACCGAGAAAAATTCTTTAATAACCTAGTCATCACTAATAATTTCAGGTTGAGTAAGCTCATCAGACATTTCAATAATAGCCCTTAAAACAGGCTTCATGATTTCTTCCACATTATCAAAATCTTCATAACGTCTTTGTTTAGCTCTTTTTGCAACCTGCACCGTAATCTTGTAACGATTGGAGGCCGCCTCCATTAACTCGTCACTACGAAACATAACTTGTCCAGATTCAAAGTTGTTTTTTAACATTCTTTGCTTTTATAGTTTTTGTGAAGAAAACACACTAACATTAATTGTACCAAGTTTTGGGAAACCACACCATCTTAAGCTCCCATAAACACAAAAAAGCCCGTTACATAGCAATGATGATAACGGGTAAATTAAGTCTATTATTGTATTATAGTAATATTATTCCGCATCTTTGCGTCCAGGGTTACGCGCAGGGTCTCCAGAAAGGAAGCCAAAAA
Source organism: Cyanobacterium sp. IPPAS B-1200 (assembly GCF_001747005.2). Lineage (NCBI taxonomy): Bacteria > Bacillati > Cyanobacteriota > Cyanophyceae > Chroococcales > Geminocystaceae > Cyanobacterium > Cyanobacterium sp. IPPAS B-1200. The sequence continues at coordinate 1,711,967 of NZ_CP182899.1, read as the reverse complement.
TAAACATTAAAATGAAAGAAGCAACCACTATATTGACAACAATTTTTAAAGTTAACATTTTATTTTCTCCTAATTATTAACAGACATTACTATATTTTACACCTCTTTCAGATTTTCTTGAACTCCAAACCAATATCCTTTTCCATAAATCGTATGAATCAAGGCTTTTTCCCCCTTCATTTCAATCTTTCTGCGTAACAGTCTGATTACCGCAGCCACCACATTACTACTTGGCGCTTGCTCCTCCGACCAAAGATGATGATATATTTGTTCTTGGGTAACTAACTGATTCGAGTGCAACAAAAAAAATTCTAATAGTCGAATTTCCTTCTCCGAAAGTTTAAGTAACCTCCCCTGACGGTAAGCCAGTTTACTATCCATATCTAACTCCAAATCATCCATGGTTAATAACTTTTTATCCGTCTCCTCTCGAAGAATCTCAACCTTTGGACTACCCCTTCTCAATAAAGCCCTTACCCTAGCCAATAATTCCCTCAACTCAAAAGGTTTCATCAAATAATCATCCGCCCCAGCATCCAATCCCAAAACCCTATCATCCAAAGTATCCTTAGCCGTCAAAAACAACACAGGAGTATCAGCTTCAGTTTTAGCTAGATTTGTACCTTTGAAATCACGCAAAGACTCACAAATACTTAATCCCGTCCTATAAGGCAACATCCAGTCCAGAATTAAAAGATCAAAGGAATCGTCTAAAACAAAACTCCATCCTTGTTCACCATCATAGGCAATTTCCACCTGATAACCTTCTTTTTTTAATACATGGGCAAGACTATCAGCCAGTTGCCTTTCATCTTCCACTAACAATATTTTAATTGACATAAAAGTTCGGCTACTTATCAATGATATACACGGAATTATCAATATTAATCATTAATTTAGCAGTTTTAGAGTTTAATGATTTTTGCCTTCTGCAAAACGAACATCGAATTATTTAACCACAAGGAAGTTCAATAAATTTTTGCCCATAAAATAATCCATAAGGTTTGGAATGTGTAGAGACAAAATTAACTAATCATGGTATCGTTTATGGTACAAATAAAAATCAATCAAAATCCTAGTAAAACCAATTATGTCTCCTTCCCAATTTGGGCAATATGACGACAAAGAAATTGTTATCATTCATGATGATGAAGAAAGGTTTCTTGAATGTTATGTTGAAAACGAAATTAACTATCAAGGTAACAAATATCTGTTACTAATGCCCGTTGATAGCACTATTATTATCTTAACTGATGATGTGGTTGATGAGGATGATCCTGATTCTACCGAAACTGTCATTGTGGAGGATGATGAAGAAATCGATGCTATTTTCGATGATGCCAAGGCTGTGTTAGGGGAGTTAAATTTATCCTTAAAACGTTCGGGAATTAGCCTTACCGCTAGTGGAGAATTACCCCCCGAAGAGGATGATGACATCATTAGTTTAGAATTAGATGATGAGGAAGAAGGGCTAGAGGTAGAGGAATTACAATTTTTAGCTAGTTTTTATAGCTTAGAACAACGATACGATATTTGTACTCCCCTTGCTCCTATTCTCTTGATAGGTGAGCAAAAATCCTCTAGTAAAGTAACATTGTTTAATCCAGACAAGCCAGAGTTGCAAGGAATTGTCGGGGAGTTACTTTTAGATTTTAATGATGATGATTAGTTTTTGATATTTACAGAAAATATTAAATTCAATATTTGACAAGGGGGATTACACCCCCTGCTTTGAAACCCATCAAAACTATTTTCTACCCATTAGCTAATGTAGCCGTATTTTGAGTTAATTTTAATGGAGTTAAAATAATCTAAAAATAATAACAATTAGTAATCTTACTTCAGAGAATGTGAGTTGTCTTTTAGATAGAAAAGTAATCAAATTTTATTGACGGTTTAGCTTTTACTTTCTTCTACTTTTATTTTTTTTATCTCAGAATAAAAAGAGGTTTCAATGACTTGATTTTTACTTTTTACGACAGTATTTCTCATTCGTAAGTTGTCATTTGCAAACCAAATTCTTTCTTCTACATATTGATTGTCTGCAGTGATAGTTAAAGTTAAAGAGTCATCATCGGCGATGGTATATTGTCCTTCTAATACGTGTTTATTATCAACTAAACGCCAAATTTTACCGTTTTTTAGGTCGTTGTCTTGATGGTGAATAATCATGGTACTATTACCAGTTTTTTTGGGTTTTCCCCAGTCGGGGGAGTTATCCCAATGGGAGGTGATGATAATATGATTTTCTGGGTTTATACCATTTTGTTGATAAATAGCTTTTGCTTGGTCGCTATTTTGTTCTAATAAGTTAATGTTTAAGTTAGCTTTGCTGTTATCTACAGCTTCTTTGTTTATATTGTAGGTGGTACGTTGAGAAAACCAATTCCCTGCAGTCTTCTCTATAAAGGTATTTATATCCATTAATCTTATATCTAGTTATTTTTTATAATAAACCGATCGCCTTTAACTGTAAATAGTAGTTATTAGCAAAATTAATTATATCATTTAAGGGAATAGGGAACGGGGAACAGGCAACGGTTACAATATTTTGAACTCAGAATTTCTGGTATCATTCAATTATATTTTATACTATGGTTAAGATATACCAAGTTGAATAAATTTGCAGGTTAAGGGTTGCAGGTTAAATTTCTTTCAATGAGAGAATCAAAAAAAGAATAATTATCCATTCTCAATTATTGAATATATCCCTCTATCAAAAAATCATCATCAAATCTTTGCAAGGTAATATTTTGTAATGATAAAGCATCCTTCATGGCAGTGATGCCCAAATCTCCTACGGGGTTAAAGCCCTGTTGTCCACCAATGATTTTTGGTGCCATAAAAGCCAATACCTTTTGTATATTACCAGATGCGATCGCCCTTGCCCCCAAAATACCACCACATTCCCAAAAAATACTATTAAAACCACGATGATATAAATTATCCATCACCACCGTAGGACAAAGATTTTCCAATTCCAACACCTCCACCCCCCGTGCCAATAAATGTGCCTTGAGGGCAGAATCATCCCCTTGCGGGAGAGTATAAACCACCGTCGCTGCCATTGCCGTATCCCACAAATTACAATCAAAAGGTAAATCAAAACTAGCCGACATCACCACCCGCAAAGGATTGTGACGACTAACCCCATGGGTAGTTAAACGAGGATTATCCTTTCTGACAGTATTTCCTCCCACCACCACCGCATCGCAACTAGAGCGCAAAAAATGTACATAATCCCTAGATTTTTGCCCCGTAATCCACTTACTATCCCCCGTCGCCGTAGCAATTTTGCCATCCATGGTCATGGCATACTTTAAAATACCAAAGGGGCGCTTATGAATTACCCGATGAATAAAAGCCTCATTTAATTGTCCACAGGCTTCTTCCTCAACCCCCACCTTAACATCTATACCAGCGGACATCAAACGCCTGATACCACCCCCCGCAACCCTTTCATCGGGATCCACCATGCCCACCACCACCTGACTAATTCCTGCCTGAATAATAGCCTCTGTGCAAGGGGGAGTTTTTCCATAATGATTACAGGGTTCAAGGTTAACGTAGATAGTCGCCCCCATAGCCTCCTCTCCAGCCTCCTTTAGGGCAAAAACTTCGGCATGGGGTAATCCCGCCTGAGGATGGAAGCCCCTGCCTACAATCTGACCATTTTTAACCACCACTGCACCTACCAAAGGATTAGGAGAAGTTTTTCCCAGTGCTTTTTTTGCTAAGGTTAAGCACTCACGGATCATTTTTTGGTCAAAGTTCGTCATAACTGAATGAGAAAGAGGATAAATCAAACATTAAAAAGTCTGTAACCTTTACGTAACATTAGTTGTAGTGATTTTCAAAAAAAAGTTTTACAAAACTTTCCCTTATGCCTTATGATTGATTAGTGGTCAACTTTACTATTATGCCGTAACTAATCCATGAAAGACAAGGTCGGTAATAGTAAAAGGCGAGTTTATTATGCGAAAAACTCAAAAAAATGACCAAGATTTACGCACTATTATGTATAATTTTAAATCCCTAGATCTTATTAACTAATCTAGTATAGATAATTATTGTCTTATGCAACCTTTACCCAAGAATATTGATACGATCCGTGTTTATTTGAAAGAAATTGGTCGAATTCCTCTATTAACTCAAGAGGAAGAGATTATTTATGCTAAACATATTCAAGAGCTAGTCGCCCTAGACAAAAAGAAAGAAGCCCTTGCCAAAAAACTTGAAAAAGAACCTACTCTGGAAGAGTGGGCGAAGGCTGCCAAAATTTCTGAAAAAAATTTAAATATTAAAATTACTCAGGGCGAAAAAGCTAAACGTCGCATGGTGGAAGCCAACTTACGTTTAGTAGTATCCATCGCCAAAAAATACCTCAAACGTAATTTAGATCTCCTTGATTTAATCCAAGAAGGCACCATTGGGATGCAAAGGGGTGTAGAAAAATTTGACCCCACCAAAGGTTATCGTTTCTCTACCTATGCTTATTGGTGGATTCGTCAAGCTATTACAAGGGCGATCGCAGAGAAAAGTAGAGCAATCCGCTTACCTTTACATATTACTGAAAAATTAAACAAAATTCGCCAAACTCAAAGAAGATTATCAGAAGAAAAAGGTCGTCCTGCAACCATTGCCGAATTAGCCCAAGAGCTAGACTTAAGCCCTGAACAAGTTAGGGAATATCTTGGCAAAGCCCGTCAACCCCTCTCCCTCGACCTCAAAGTAGGAGACAATAACGACACTGAATTGGGAGAATTATTAGAAGATAAAGGACAATCTCCCGAAGACTTCACCGACTATTCCTGTCTTCAATTTGACCTCAAAAAAATGATGTCTGAATTAACCCAACAACAACAGGACGTAATTAGATTACGTTATGGGTTAGAAGACGGCAAACCTCTTACCCTTTCAAAAATCGGTGACATTCTCAGCATCTCCCGCGAAAGAGTTAGGCAAATCGAAAGAGAAGCCCTCACCAAGTTGAGAAAGCGCAAAGAAGTAATCCAAGAATATATCGCCAGTTAAATAATTTTTTGACCTCCACATTGGGGGTTTTTTTGTAGCAGAGAATACCTTTACAAAATCTGCCCCATAAAAATCTAATCTTTAGACTCAGGACGCTTAAATTGAGAAGCCGCAGGAAACGGAAGCACAGGTTCATTCTCTAAAGCCATATTCATAAATTGTCGCCATACAGGGGCTGCTGTTCCTCCTCCCGTGACTCCTCGCCCTAGGGTACGGTTAAAGTCATCATTGCCAATCCAAACCGCTACGGATAGTTGGGGTACATAACCCACAAACCAAACATCTCGCTCTCCGCTAGTGGTACCCGTTTTACCCGCCGCTGGTCTGCCAATATTAGCCGCCGGGGCTGTTCCCCCCGGACGCAGTACATTTTGTAATATGGTGGTGAGGGATGCCGTTGACCATTCGTCCAAGACTAATTGGGGTTTGGGGGTGTTATCAATAATAACATTGCCATTATTATCGGTAACTTGTAGAATCATGGTGGTATCAGACTTCCAGCCATTGTTGGCAAAGGTTGCATAGGCACTCGCCATTTCCATGGGGGTAATACCAATGGGGCCAAGGGGAAGAGACACCACGGGCTGTAAAGGGCTTTCTATACCCAAAGTTCGAGTCAAATCAATGACTCTATCAAGACCTATTTCTTGACCTACAACCACCGCCGGAATATTTAAAGAAACAGTGAGGGCTTGGTTAATGCTAACATCACCCCCTCCCATGTCACCGCCATAGTTTTCGGGGCGATACATACCCGAGCCATCTCGAAAGCCTTTAGAGTAGTTAGCCACACTACTGCTCGGAGTATATTTGCCACTGGCAAAGGCTTCATAAAATACGAAAGGTTTAAAAGCTGAACCAGGTTGACGACGAGAGTGTAACACTCGGTTAAATTGGCTGGTTTCGTAGTCGATGCCCCCGACCACAGCTTTGACAAAATGGGTACGAGGATCGATCGCCACTAGGGCCATTTGATCCGCTTGAACCCCCGAACGACGTATATTTTGGTGGGCGTTACGAACAATTTCTTCTGCCCGAATTTGCATATTATAATCAAGGGTTGTTTGCACATTCAAACCCCCTTTAATCAACATATCACTGCCAAAACGATTAATAATATCTTCCCGCACCGCATCAGTTACGAAAGGAAGTCGGCTTCTTTGCCATGCTTGAGGTTTTCCCACTCCTAGGGGTTCTACCTTAGCCGCTTGAGCCTCTTCTTCGGTAATCCAAGCTAAGTCCACTAGGCGATCGAGAACTAACGCTTGTCTTCTTTTAGCTATTTCATAGTTAGCAAAAGGACTAAAGGCTTCAGGAGCCTGAATAATACCCGCCATCATGGCCGACTCTGCCAAATTTAATTCTGAAGCGGGTTTATTAAAATAACTTTTGGCGGCGGTTTGTACCCCATAATTATTATGACCCCAATAGATATTATTAAGGTACATATCAAGAATTTCATCTTTACTAAAAACCTGCTCGATACGCAAGGCCAAAATCGCTTCTGCTAATTTCCGAGAATAACTTCTTTGGTGAGAAAGAAACATATTTTTGGCCAACTGCATAGTCAGGGTAGAAGCCCCCTCTACAACTCCTCCGCTACGATAGTTAACCAAAATAGCCCTTGCCACACTGGTAGGATTAATGCCCTCATGGTAATAAAAATTACTGTCTTCAATAGCCAGTACAGCCCTTTTTAACTCAGGGGAAATTTCATTTAACTCCACCGTCTGCCGATGTTCCTCAGAATGAAAACTAGCCAGTAAAACTCCCTTTACATCATATACATAACTGGTTTGGGCAGGAACATGACCTCGTAAAACCCTCACATCAGGTAAATTCCGAAAACTAATCGCCAACCCCGCCAACCCCCCTGCCACCACAGAGGTAGTCAACAAAGTTAAACTGAGGAATGTTCCCCCCGCAACCTTGGTGACACCCAACACAAACTCCTTGGCTGCGTTTATTTTTGGTCGTTTAGTTTTTAGTTTAAAAGTAGTAGAAGATGACACGGTGATTTATATATAGCGATAGGACAGGTTTTTAATAAAGCTGGGTCAAAAAAAGCATTAGAACAGCCATGGATAAATATTGGCAATGAATAACATTAAAAATAACTGCGCATGATTCTAACACAAACACTTTATAATGTATCAAGATATGACTTGACATTTAATTACAATTATTTTAAAGCAAAATTTAGTCTAACTTAACTCATGTTTGTTCTTAGCGGTTACGAATATTTTCTCGGATTTTTACTTGTCAGTAGTTTAGTGCCTATTTTAGCCTTAACTGCTTCAAAATTACTTAGACCTAGAACTGGGGGACCAGAAAGACGCACCACCTATGAATCGGGAATGGAACCCATTGGCGGCGCTTGGATTCAATTTAATATCCGTTATTATATGTTCGCCCTTGTGTTTGTGGTGTTCGATGTGGAAACTGTTTTCCTCTACCCTTGGGCTGTGGCTTTTAATACCCTCGGATTACTTGCCTTTGTAGAAGCTCTTATTTTCATCTCTATTTTGGTCGTTGCTCTCGTCTATGCTTGGCGTAAGGGTGCTTTAGAATGGTCTTAAGTAATGAATAATTATTTTTCATGATCCACACCATTATCAAAGATTCAGTCAAGATAAAATGCTTTTAACTACTCTGTACGAGCATAAGAAGTTCAAGAGTACGGTTAAAATTGAGATGGAAGCAAAGACAGCTATTAAAATAAAAAATTATTATGAACAATTCAACTCCTGATTTAGCAACTTTGGAACAAACAGCCAAAGACAAAATTCTTAATCCCATTGCCAGAAGTCAGGTTACTCAAGATTTATCAGAAAACGTCATCTTAACCACCGTTGATGATTTGCACAACTGGGCTAGGCTATCTAGTTTATGGCCAATGCTTTACGGTACTGCCTGTTGTTTCATCGAATTTGCGGCTTTGATCGGTTCTCGCTTCGATTTTGATAGATTTGGTTTAGTACCACGTTCTAGCCCCCGTCAGGCTGATTTAATTATCACTGCTGGTACTGTCACCATGAAGATGGCTCCTGCGTTGGTTAGATTGTATGAAGAAATGCCTGAGCCTAAATACGTTATTGCCATGGGTGCTTGTACCATTACTGGGGGAATGTTTAGCAGTGATTCTACCACCGCTGTGCGTGGGGTTGATAAATTAATCCCTGTGGATGTTTATATTCCTGGTTGCCCTCCTCGCCCTGAAGCGATTTTTGATGCCATTATCAAGTTAAGGAAAAAGGTGGCGAATGAATCTATCCAAGAGAGGGGTACTGTACAAAGTCAGACTAATCGTTACTATAGTACAACCCATAATCTGAAGATGGTTAAACCCATTTTAGATGGTAAATATCTTCGCAATGAGTTGTTGAAAAATCCCCCAGCGGAATTGGCTGCGGCTATGGGTATGCCCGTAAACTCAGCATTAGAAACCAGTAAAGAAAATGAGGAGGCTTAAGAGTAAATGAGTGAAGAAAATCAAGAAAGTGTAGAAACCACTGAAAATGCTGAAATTGTTGAGGCTGGAGTAGCTTCTAAGTGGTTGACGGAGAATGGTTTTGATCATCAATCTTTGGAAAAAGATCATTCTGGTATTGAGTTAATCCAAGTTGAGCCTGAATATTTGTTACCTATTTGCACGGCTCTATATGCCTATGGTTTTAATTATCTTCAATGTCAGGGGGCTTATGATTTAGGGCCTGGTAAGGAGTTGGTTAGTTTTTATCACCTGACAAGGGTTAGTGATAATGCGGATACTCCCCAAGAGGTCAGAATTAAGGTTTTCCTCAGTCGTGAAGAGCCCAAGGTTCCTTCTGTATATTGGATTTGGAGAGCGGCAGACTGGCAAGAAAGGGAGAGTTATGATATGTATGGCATTATCTATGAGGGTCATCCTAATCTTAAACGTATTTTGATGAATGAGGATTGGGTAGGTTGGCCTTTACGAAAGGATTATATTTCTCCTGATTTTTATGAGCTTCAGGATGCTTATTAACACCTTTGTTATTAATCAATTTTTGGGTGATTTCTTTGCGTTTTTATGGGACGCAGGGCGATCGCCCTTTTCTATGGCTTTATAATAATGAATAGGATAATTTATTTTATCTCTAGTAATCCCGACTAAATTAAGATCGTGATCAATTAATTTATTCTCATGACGAATACTAAAGTAGGGGCGAGGAATAAAAAACCCATACCAATTGCTAAAAAACCTCCTCGATAGATATTGAAGTCGTAGCCAATTCGTTTCCATGAATAGTGAAAAACATATCTACCCAGTAAAATATCAAAACTGAGCATTAAAAATAACCATAATAAACCAATTAATAAACTATCAATAATAGTAGTGGGTTGTATCCAAGGAATTGTAAACCAACTAATGATAAAAATTAAACAACAACCGCTAATTATACCGAGTTTTTTTGCTAAAGGTTCTCCTATTTTTCGGCTCACAAATTTAATTCTGATAATACCCTGTATAGTTTCTGCTAAAGCTATTAATAACCATATAATGAGGGCTTTTATGATCATTGTTTGAGGAGATTTTCTACTATTATATCGGCTAATTCGGGGGTAGCTCCCAAAGGGTCTATAATTTGTATATTAACATTATCATACTGATTTTTTATCTCTTCGGCTCTAAGGGCGATCGCCTTTAAAATTTTACCAGGAAATAAAAAGTAAGGAAGCATCGCGATGTTTTTAGTACCTGATTCAAGTAAATGTATGATAGTTTGATCATAACAAGGATTCATTGACCAAAAAGCAAGTTTTGCGGAGGTTTTTTGTGCTAATAATTGAGCTTCTTTTTTTCCTTTCTCTAGTCTTGTACCGTGGCTTATTAATAGTCGAGTATGATTAGGATATTTTTGATATTTTTGTTCTAATAAGTCTGTTACTGAATCTTCTGAGCCTAAATGGGGTAATATTTTTATATCTATACCAATCTTGGAAGTATTTTTAAGGGCGATCGCACCTTCTTCGGGTATATCTTCCATTACATGGGTGCCTGAAAAGAGAAATAAAGGTAATATTTTGATTTGTTTATATCCTTTTTCATGGCAAAAGTGGGCAAATTCTGTTATTTTTTGCCCCAAAGATTGTTGAGAAAGTTCGAGGTATGCAGTTTCCAAATGGCTTTTTATGGCTTTTTTTTCCAATGCTTGACGAGTTAAATTAGCGAGGGTATCAAGATAAATTTGATATTGGGAATTTCTACTGCCATGCACTACCAAAAGATAGCCTGTGTCATTATTCATTTATATTTAGAGTTTAATAAAAAAGTGCTTTAATTCAGGAGATATAGCGTTTTTTATAATTATGAGATACATTTATGATTTTCAAGTCCCCCTTATTAAGGGGGATTTAGGGGGATCATTTTGTACCCCATAACCATGATAATTGCTATAAGTAAAAAACAGTAACAATAAAGAGATTGATTGAATAATTTAGTAGTATTTCATACCATCATTAAACAACGGCAAAATTTCATTATCAATTACTTATTTTTAATAATCTTTTGCCTTGTCATAAGCCGTTAAATAGGACAACTTAAATCCCCTGCTTTTTCAGAAAAACGTAGATTTTCGGCATAATCCACGGGGCAATCGATAACGGCAGGAACATTTTGGGCGAGGGCTTCTTTGAGAATAGGAATCAAATCTTCACTAGAAGTAACTCGATAACCTTTTAAACCCATGCTTTCGGCAAACTTGACAAAGTCTGGATTAGTAAAGTCAACAAAACTTGATGAGCCAAATTGATTATTTTGTTTCCAGCCGATTAAGCCGTAGGCATTGTCATTGAAGATGAGAGTAACAAAGGGGGTTTTTATTCTCACGGCGGTTTCTAATTCTTGGCAATTCATCATAAATCCTCCATCCCCTGTGACAGCCACAACTTTTTTGTCAGGATAGACTAATTTAGCGGCCAATGCCCCAGGAATGGCAATACCCATGGCAGCGAAGCCGTTAGAAATAATGCAGGTGTTGGGGGCTTCTGCGTGGTAATGCCTAGCCATCCACATTTTATGGGCGCCTACATCACTAATAACTATATCTTCTGAACCCATTACCTGTCTTAAATCGTAGATTATTTTTTGGGGTTTGATGGGAAAGCCTTCATCATGGGCATATTGTTCGTAGTCTTCTCGAATATCATTCCTTAGAGTAGCAGAAAAAGGAATTGATTTACCAGTGCGATCGCACCTTTTACCAATTTCATCAAGGGCATCGGCAATATCACCCACTACCTCCACTTCAGGGATGTAACTACTATCAATTTCCGCCGAATGGGTGCCAATGTGGACAATGGGAGTCGTGCCGTCAGGATTCCATTTTTTCGGGGAATACTCAATTAAATCATAACCCACCGCAATGATAAGATCTGCCTGTTCAAATCCACAGGTGATAAAATCCCGTTGCTGTAAACCCACCGTCCACAAAGATAGAGGATGAATATAAGGAATAGCCCCCTTACCCATAAAAGTATTCGCCACAGGGATATTTAAACGGGTAGCAAACTCCGTCAACGATTCCGTTGCCCTTGCCCGAATAGTGCCATTTCCTGCCAAAATTAAAGGATTTTTTGCCCGTGCGATCGCCAAAGCCGCCCCATTGAGACTACGGTGAGACGCATAAATTTTCTCTTTTTGGTCAATTCTGAGGGGCTTTCCATCAGCTACCATAGCCGCAATATTTTCAGGTAAATCGATGTGTACAGCCCCCGGCTTTTCCTTCTGTGCCACCTTAAAAGCCTTACGCACCACCTCTGGAGTAATACCAGGGCGCACAATTTGTTTATTCCACTTTGTCACAGGGGCAAACATCGCCACCAAATCCAGATACTGGTGAGACTCAATGTGCATCCTATCCGTGCCTACCTGCCCCGTAATTGCCACCAGAGGCGCCCCATCAAGGTTCGCATCCGCAACCCCCGTCATTAAATTAGTAGCCCCTGGCCCCAAAGTAGATAAACACACCCCCGCCTTACCCGTTAAACGTCCATAAACATCCGCCATAAACGCTGCCCCCTGTTCATGACGAACAGTGATAAACTGGATAGTAGAGCTTTTTAGTGCTTCGAGGATATGTAAATTTTCCTCCCCCGGTAAACCAAAAATGTACTCTACCCCTTCATTTTCTAAACATTTAATTAATAACTCTGCTGTGTTTAGTTGAGACATATCTACTCCTCACATTTTTATGGTTAATTTGTTCCCCGTGCCTCAGAAAAAGCTATCCTAAAGGTAACTGAATATATAATTTTTTCTATTAATCCTTAATCTTAATAATTAGAGTGAATTTGAGTAATCCCCCCTTATCTAATCCTAATCAATTTTTACCCGAATTAGATGGCTTTTCTTATAATCCGATTCCCATCCCCAGTCATCCTAAACAATATCGGGCCATAGGAATAATACAAGGAAAATACACTCCTCTCGAAGGAAAACTAACTAAAGGGGTGATGGAAACAAGGGATGGACAAAAATGTGATAGTGTAATTTTGTCAAGGGCTATTGGCTCTATAAAAAATCATGTGGACACTAATACAACTCAAAGCTGGATTGTTTATCCCCACAAAATTCGCAATAGTGAGCAACTCTACTTACAAATAGTCGGTATTTCTCCTCCCGAAGACTCAAATCATACTGTATCAGAAAAAAGTCTCAAAAAAGATTATTTTTCTATCCGAGGAGAAATCTTATATTTCAATAGAAAAGCAGAAAAAGTTATTGTAAAAATACGTTTTAATAGAAGAATTCAAGGCAAAAAATCAAGATTTTTCAAACTAGAATTAAAAGGAAATATTGAAAATAACTCTATTCACCACTTTTATAGTCTTGATGCTATTTTAGAGGACAATAAATTAGTAATAAAAAAATATATAGACTTAGGTTTAATTGCCGTTAATGTCTGAAACATAAATGTATGTTAAATCAAAAATGGTTAATTCAAATTGCCCAAACGACATGGAAAACCATGTGGCAATTAATGATGTCTAATTTAGCCCCTAGTGAAAATGGTAACTATCAGCGCCCTTCAAGCACCTACAGCAATACAGTTAATGAAAATGGCGATTATATACCAGAAAAAAATCGTTACACCATCTACGCTGGTTTAAGTTGTCCTTGGGCTCATCGTACCCTCATTGTTAGAAAATTAAAAGGTTTGGAAGAAGTCATTGACTTAGTAATTGTTACCCCTTCTCCAGCCGATGGAGGATGGATAATTCCTCAAGGTTCAGAAAATTGTTATACCCTAAGACAATTATATTCTAAAGTTAATTCATTCTATCAAGGGCGTTGCACCGTGCCAGTTTTATGGGATAAAAAAACTAAAACTATTGTTAATAATGAAAGTTCAGAAATAATTGTTTTACTTAATAATTGTTTTAATCAATTTGCATCTTATCCTGAATTAAATTTATATCCTGATGAATTAGGCAAAATAATAAATAATTGGAACAAAAAAATATATCACCATGTTAATAATGGAGTTTATCGTTGTGGTTTTGCTCAAACTCAACAGGCTTATGAAGATGCTTGTTACGGATTATTTAACCTCTTAGATGAAATAGAAATAGTATTAGAGAATAATCGCTATTTGTGCGGAGATAGATTAACCCTTGCAGATGTTCGTTTATTTACTACTTTAATACGTTTTGATTTAGTTTATTTTGGTTTATTTAAATGTAATATTAAGAGAATTACTGACTATCCAAATCTTTCTCGTTATTGTAAAGAAATATATAACTTAGAGGGAGTTAAGGAAACGTGCAACTTTCAAATTATAAAACAAGACTATTATGGTAATCTTTTCCCCCTCAACCCAGGGGGAATAATCCCATTAGGTGTACCAAATTATCAAGATTAAGATGTAGCAATTACTATGCTCACCAAATACAAAGTAATTCGCCTAACTCCCCCACAAATTCGGTAAACTTGGAAATAATAAGCATTCTTCATCACTATGATAAATGCTATATTAATTATCAGAAAAACAACTACTGACAATTAATCGAGTTTTCTTTTCTATTTCATCCCAGTTTAATTCTCCAGACTCATTTACTAACATGGAATCAATTTCGACGGGTTCATTTTTTTCTGTGGTAAACTCTTTAAAACAAACTTGAAAACAGATAAACCAAACATTAGTTTCTTTTACTATATCTCGTTTTTTTTGGGTTAAAATATGACTGGGAAAGGGTTCATTAATTTCCTTATAGGTTACATCCCAATTATTTATCTCTGCTTGTTTTCTAATGTTATCTACTACTCTGATATAGACAGGTTGCATTAGTAGATTTGCTTTTTCATAGTCAAGATTTGTTTTAAATTGTGGTGATTTCATGGTTAGATATTATCGAAATGTTTGCTTTGCGGGTAACAGTATAAATTATTCTCGCAATTATAATAATTTTTTGGATTTTTTGATAGTTATACTTCCACTGTTGATATTTTAATTTAGATTTTTTTACTTCTAAGCCTACGGTTAAAATTGACAGAGGAATTTGTTTTAATACCAGCTTTAACTCTGGTTCTATTCCTTCTAATAATTGATTGATTTCTTTTAGTTTACTATTAATTTTTATTATTTTTATAAATATTAAAATAAGGGCGATCGCCATTAAAACATTTATAGAACAAACTGTAATAATAAGAATCATTAAATTACTTAAACTTCAGTTTAAAGAAAAGAATACTGCCTGCCAAAATTAAAGTCACTAAATTAGTTAACAACACAGGAATATCTTTAACAAAAAAACCATAAATAATCCAAAGAATTACCCCAATACAAAAACAAAGAAACATGGCTAAAGAAATATCTTTCGCTGATTTGCTACGCCAAGTTTTGAGAGCTTGAGGAAGAAAAGAAATCGTAGTTAGAGTACCAGCCATCAAACCAACAATTGTAATAATATCCATAAATAAGGTATCGCAGAAGTATTTGATTAAGTTATCATATTATTACTTAAAATCTTTAAGAATTAATAAATTAAAATAGTTAAAAGTTTAGCTATAATGAACCTTTTAAACTCTCCGAATATTATCCATTATTAATTATCAATTATTTACTCCTCCTCCCCCCGGAGTTTCAATAACAAAGACATCATTAACATTCATTTGCACTTCCGCTGTTGCCCCCAAAGTTTCAACCTCTCCACTCTCTCTTATCACATAATTCTTACCCACCATACCCTTACCACCACCATTTAAACCCGATGGAAGTATCCTGCGATGACTCGATAAAATAGCCGCCGTCATGGATTCCAAAAAGCGAATTTGACGGATTACCCCATCACCCCCTCGAAAATCTCCCTTACCACCGCTACCCCTGCGGATAGAGAAAGAGTCTAAACGCACGGGAAAACGCCACTCCAACACTTCAGGATCTGTTAATCTGGAGTTAGTCATATGGGTTTGAATGGCATCTGTACCATGGTAATTATACCCTGCCCCTGAACCTCCGCAGATGGTTTCATAGTATTGATATTTGTTATTGCCAAAAGTAAAATTATTCATCGTGCCTTGGGAGTTTGCCATGACACCCAAAGCGCCATAGAGACAATTAGTTATTTGTTGGGAGGTTTCCACATTTCCTGCTACCACGGCGCATGGATATTGAGGATTTAAAAAACAGTTGGAAGGGATGATAATTGTTAGGGGCTTGAGACATCCTGAATTGAGGGGAATATCTTTATCAACAAGGGTACGAAATACATATAAAACCACTGCCTTACATACGGACATGGGGGCGTTAAAATTGTTGTCCTGGGGCGCTGATGTGCCTGTAAAATCGATGGTAGCTCGATCTTTTTCTTCATTGATAGTTACTGTCACGCTGATTTTGGCGCCATTGTCCAAGTGACTGGTAAATCGACCATCTTTTAGTAATTTGATGGCATCTTTTACGCATTCCTCGGCATTTTCTTGGGCAAAGTCCATATATTGTTTAACGGTTTCTAAGCCGTAATAGTCTGCCAGTTTTATTAACTCTTGTAAGCCTTTTTCATTGGCAGCAATTTGTGCTTGTAAATCGGCTAAATTTTGTTGATAATTGCGTACAGGATAGGGATGGTTTGTTAGTAATTTCCATAGTTCTTTTTCCCGTAATTTTCCTGCTTCTACTAAACAAAAATTATCGATTAAAATGCCTTCTTCTTCGATGATTTTACTCATAGGAGGCATGGAACCGGGAGTTATTCCCCCGATGTCGCTATGGTGTCCCCTAGAAGCTACAAAAAAGTCTGGTTTTTCTGAGTTAATAAATACGGGAGTGATGGCGGTAATATCGGGTAAATGGGTTCCACCATTATAGGGATTATTTGTAATATAAACATCTCCTTTTTTTAGTTGGCTTCCCTTACTATTAATTAGGGCTTTTACTGTTTCCCCCATAGAACCGAGATGGACAGGAATATGGGGAGCGTTAGCGACTAATTGCCCTTTTTTGTCAAAAATTGCACAGGAAAAATCTAGTCTTTCTTTTATGTTGACAGAATAGCTAGTTTTTTGTAAGGTAATACCCATTTCTTCGGCGATAAAGCGAAAAAGATTGTTAAAAATTTCTAGTAAGATTAAATCTTTTTCAACTGCTTTTTTCTCGGAAGATAAGTTATTATTTTTTACTTGATTATTGACTGTTGTGATAATTAAATTGTTATCTTGATTAATTTGTCCTTGCCAACCTAATTCGATCACATTTGTGCCTGTGGATTCGATAATTAATGCTGGACCTATAATAGGTTGATGATGGGGAATTTCTTGCCGTTGAAAAACAGGGGTATTATGCCATTGATTTTTGCTGTAAAGTTGTACATGGGTAATGGGAGTTAATTGTTTTACTGTTTTTTGTTCTATTTCTGGTAATGTATCTTCATAGGTAGGGTTAATTAATTCGAGAGAAATTTGTTCAACTATCAGGGGTTTATTTTCGAGGATAAAGCCATATAATTTTTTGTGAGCTTGGTTAAATTGTTGTATAATTTCTGAGTAGTTATAATAGTCTATTTCGAGGGGTGAATCTGTGCCTTGATATTTGAGATATATTTTTTGTTTATAGGTAATTTTTTTGGGCTCAATTTTGTTTACTTGGTGAGATAGTTCGGTGAAAGTTTCTTGTTTAAGTTGCTCAAAATCTTGGTTTAATGAGCTTATTAGGGAAGGGGTAAAGGTTTTTTCTTGGCTTTTTTCTTTGATGATGCGAATGTCTGCTAAGCCAATGCCATAGGCAGATAAAACTCCAGCGAGAGGATGGATAATGATATTTTTGATACCCAAGGATTCGGCGATTAAACAGGCGTGTTGTCCTCCTGCCCCCCCAAAACAACAGAGGGTATATTCACTGATGTTATAGCCTTTTTGTAGGGATACTTTTTTGAGGGCGATCGCCATTTTCTCTACTGCTATTTGTAGGAATCCTGAGGCAATTGTTTCAGTAGAAATGGGATTATCTAATTGATTTTGTATATCAATAAAGTTCTGTTTAACTACTTCTATATTTAAGGGTGATTTACCATCCATCCCAAAAATTTGTGAGAAAAATTGAGGTTGTATTTTACCTAAAAATAAATTACAATCAGTTATGGTTAAATCTCCCCCCTTGCCGTAACAACCAGGCCCTGGATTTGCTCCTGCTGACTCTGGCCCCACTCGATAATTTAACCCGTCAAAGGTACAAATAGAGCCTCCTCCAGCGGCTACGGTGTCGATGGCCATCATGGGGGTGCGTAGTCTTACCCCTGCAATTTCGATGTCTAGGGTGCGCTCGTATTCCCCGTTAAAATGGGCGACATCAGTGGAAGTACCTCCCATGTCGAAGGTGACAATTTTGTTAATTCCTGCTCTTTGACAGGTTTTCACTGCGCCCACAATGCCCCCCGCAGGGCCTGATAAGATGCTATCTTTACCTTGAAATTGAGATGCGCTGACTAACCCTCCATTGGACTGCATAAACATTAGTTTGGGTAAGGTGTCTTTTTGTCCTCTGGTTGTCATTTCCTGTTGCACTTGCTCTACATAACGGCGTAAGATGGGGGATAAATAGGCATCGACGACGGTGGTATCTCCTCTACTGATTAATTTCATCAGGGGGCTAACTTCATGGGAGAGGGAAATCTGTGTAAATCCGAGGTTACGGGCGATCGCCCCTATACGTTTTTCATGGTCTGGGTAACGATAACCATGGAGCAAGACAATGCCACAACACCTAATTCCTTGGTTATATACCTGTTGTAGATCTTGAATAACTTTTTCCTCATTTATGGAGATTAACTCATCACCATGAGCCGAATAACGAGCGGAGACTTCGATTACCCCCTCATACACCATAGAAGGCAAAATAATTTCACGGGCGAAAATATTGGGGCGATGTTGATAACCAATGCGTAACGCATCCTGAAAACCTTCATTGGTAACTAAAACCACCCTTTCCCCTTTTCTTTCTAACAAGGCATTGGTGGCTACCGTCGTTCCCATTTTCACCACTTCAATGTTTTCTAAGGGCATGGGTTGCCTTTCGGATAAACCCATCAAAACTCTAATACCCTCCACGGCAGCATCAGAATATTGACTAGGATTTTCTGACAATAATTTATGGGTGATTAGCTTTTTTTCTGGATTTAGGGCAATAACATCAGTAAAAGTACCACCCCTATCAATCCAAAACTGCCATTTATTATTATGTGCGATCGCCATTTTCCTCTTTACTTCTCCACAGTAAAAATCTTGCTATAAATAGTATAAAAGGCGATCGCACTCTATACTCTCAACAAAGGTGCGATCGCCATGACTATACTTTTCATTTTTTAATTCTACCTAATTTAGCTTATCAGAATCGTTCTGCACCCCCATAAGAATAGCTCCTTTAATATCCAATACTTCTGAATAAGCAAAGTTATCATAAAAAATATTTCACTTCCGGAAAGTGCCACTGAGAAAATTAATGCGTGGAGTAATTTTTTAGTTGCGATCGCCAGTATATTAAAATCTTTTGCCCCTTATCTATGGGCTTTAGTTGTCATTTTAGTAATTATTCCCCTAATAGGACAAGGAATTATCGCTAATTCTTTTAGTCAAAGTCAAGCAAAGCCAGCCAAAGAAATTACCATAAAAGAAACTAAAATTGATTGGCAAAAAATAGATATTGCGGTTCAAGATAGTTTAAAATCAGCCTATGAAAATACGAATCAATATGCAGAGAAAGAATTAGAAACATGGACTGATGAATTAGTAAGTAGAATAGATCCCGACTTTTTAGACTGGTATTTTGGCTATCTTAATCAAAAACAGATAGAATATAAAGGTTTTTTTACCGCATTAAAAGCGGGAACTTTTAAACTATTAGGATTTAATAATAAAGATATTAACCAACAAATAGCTGAACAAATAACAGCTGATTTTCAAACCGAATTTGCAAAAAGGGTTTTACGCCCTCAAATTGCTCAATTACAAATAGAAAGAATTACCAATCAAATAGTACGACATTATCTAGATCAAGTCCAACACAATGTTAACAACATTCCCGTCAAATACAAAATTCCTCAAAACCAATGGAATAACTACTTAAAGGATATTGCTGTTAGTATTTATGACACCGAGGGCAACATTTCTAATACTCCGTTAAAAGTATTTACAGGAGGCACAGCCTATGTCGTCCTTAAACCTCTGATGGTAAAACTTATACCTACAGTGAGTAGTAAAGTTACTCTAAAACTAGCAGGAAAGGCTGGAGCTAAAGTAGCCACTAAAACGGGAGGATTAATCGCTACGAAAATAGGTAGCACCTTCTTAGATGCCACAGTCGGTGTTGGTATTATTTTATGGGATATGTGGGACATTAACCATACGGCTCAAGTAGAAAGACCTATTCTGAAGGAAAATTTAGCGGATTACTTAGAAGAAGTCAAGGATTCTCTTATCTATGATCCACAAACAGGAATTATGGCGATTATCAATCAACTTCAAGAAAGTATCGCTTTAAGTGTCACCTAAAACAGCCTATTTTGTTCCTTTGTCAAATTCATAGGGGTTGAACATTTTTCAACCCTCAAAAACTCTTGATTTACCTGAGTTGACACATTTATCTAATAGCTTAATCTTACCCATAAATTTTGCAAGGAAAGAAGTAATTATGTTGACTATATTTAATCAATTAGCGAAGAAAGCTACGATTATTCTCGTTATTATTTGTTTAATTTTTTCTCAGTTTTTGATTGACGTTAAAATCGCTTATTCAGAAGTAATAAATAAAAATAATATTGCTATTGCAGATGCAAAATTAACAGACTGGTATGACGTTGATAAACGTCTGGTAGAAAATATGAAGAAAAGTTTGAAAAGTGCGGAAGACTTTGCCAGTGAAGAATTAGATAATTATATTGATAAACTCATGGTAAATGTAGATGAAAGATTTTTAAATTGGTACTTTAATTTTTGGTATCAGAAAGCTATAGAATATGGTGGAGCATTAAGTTGGATTGTTTTTAAATTAGACGAGCCTTTAAAAGTGTTTAGAAAAGAAGATGAAAAAAACCTTAATTCTTCTGAAGTTATACAAAAAAGATTAACAGAAGATTTTTACAATAAATTTCAAGAATTAGTCTTTACAAAATCATCCCAAAAAGAGTTTATTAAAATTATTGAAAGAACTGGTAATTTATATGGTCATTCCGTAGAGATAGGTGTTGCTGAAGTGAAGAATTTATATAAAATACCAGACGAAGATTGGGATGGTCATTTAGGCGAATTAGCTAATTTAATTTACAATACTGGCAATAGTAAATCTGGTTTATCGGCGGATAATTTTGGTAGTGCTTTATTAACACAAACCACCGTTGTCGGTGCCACTGTCATTGGTGCAAAATTATTTAGCAATGTTGCTTTAAAAGCAGGGAGTAAATTGGCAGTAAAAGGTGGTGCGTCCGTTGCCATCTCTGCTACTCAATTAATTGATCCTATTCTCGCTATCGGATTTATTGCTTGGGATGTTTGGGATTATAATAATATGGTAACAAACTCTCGTCCTATTTTACGACAAAATATCTTAGACTATCTCACTGAGTTTAAGTATCAAACTTTACAAAACCCTGAAATTGGAATTGTGCCTAATTTAGAGGAAATACAAAATTCATTAATAACAAAAATAAATTTAGCATCTTTATAAAATAAATAAACAAAAGAAAAGGTGGGCAATGCCCACCCTATAGATTATACAGGCATACCTAAAATGTCCTCGATTTTCGGCATATCTTCTAAAGCAATAACGCGCCCTTCATCCTCAAAACCATCAATTTCATTGAAGTTCAAATAACGGTATAAGTCATCCTTGAAAGGATCAATTTTCTCAGAAACGATCGCCATGTACTCCTCCACAGTAGGAATCTTACCAAGTAAAGCACACACAGCAGCCAACTCCGCACTACCAAGATAAACCCTTGCACCCTTACCCATACGATTATTAAAATTACGGGTAGAAGTAGAAAATACCGTGGCATTATCTTCCACACGGGCTTGATTACCCATACACAGAGAGCAACCCGGCATTTCAGTTCTAGCGCCAGCCGCCGCAAACACACCGTAAACCCCCTCATTGCGCAACTGTTGCTCATCCATACGGGTAGGAGGACATATCCATAAACGCCCTTTCACAGTACCAGCACCCTCAAGGATTTTCGCCGCCGCGCGGTAATGTCCTATATTTGTCATACAAGAACCGATGAACACCTCATCCACCTTATCCCCAGCACACTCACTCATGAGCTTAACATTATCAGGGTCATTGGGTGCCGCTACGATAGGCTCTTTAATTTCATCGAGATTAACAACGATGGTATCAGCATATTCCACATCCTCATCCGCAGACATCAGGGAAGGATTTGCTAACCATTCCTCCATCTTGGCAATACGACGTAACATGGTACGCGCATCCTGATAACCACGGGCAATCATGTTTTTTAATAAACTAACATTAGAGCGCAGATATTCCGCCACCGTTTCTTCACTTAGTTTAATGGTACTACCAGAACAAGAACGCTCTGCCGTTGCATCGGTTAATTCAAAAGCCTGTTCTACTTTGAGATCGGGTAAACCTTCCATCTCCATAATACGACCATTAAAGACATTAATTTTGTCACCCTTTCCAGCGGTTAACTTGCCTTCTTGCATGGCTACCCAAGGAATGGCATTAACGATGTCTCGTAAAGTTACCCCCGGTTGTAACTCCCCAGTAAACTTCACCAATACCGACTCAGGCATATCCAAAGGCATAGCACCCAATGCCGCCGCAAAAGCCACTAAACCAGAACCTGCGGGGAAAGAAATACCCAAGGGGAAACGGGTATGGGAATCGCCTCCAGTGCCGACAGTATCAGGTAATAACATTCTGTTTAACCAAGAGTGAATGATGCCATCCCCCGGTTTGAGAGATACACCGCCACGGGTAGCGAAAAAGTCGGGTAAATCCTTATGGGTTTTGATGTCCACAGGTTTAGGGTAGGCGGCGGTATGGCAGAAGGTTTGTAGGGTTAAATCTGCGTTGAAACCTAAACAAGCCAATTCTTTTAACTCATCCCTTGTCATAGGCCCTGTGGTATCCTGAGAACCTACGGTAGTCATAATTGGTTCGCAAGAAGTGCCAGGGCGGATACCTTCCACTCCACAGGCTTTTCCTACCATTTTTTGAGCGAGGGTAAACCCTTTACCGCTATCTACGGGGGGAGTAGGACGTACAAATAGGGTACTAGGTTCTAATCCTAACGCTTGACGAGTTTTATCGGTTAAAGCTCTACCAATTAATAAAGGAATACGTCCCCCTGCTCTCACTTCATCTAAAATGGTTTCAGGTTTGACAGTGAAAGTGGTTAGGGTTTCGCCATTCTCAGCGGTAATTTTTCCTTCATAGGGGTGAATGGTGATAACATCCCCAGTGTTAAATTGATTAACGTCACATTCGATGGGTAGGGCACCAGAATCTTCGGCGGTGTTGAAGAAGATAGGGGCGATTTTACCACCTAGGATATAACCCCCTGCTTTTTTGTTGGGTACGAAGGGTATTTCTTCCCCTAGATGCCACAATACGGAGTTAATGGCGGATTTACGAGATGAGCCTGTACCAACGACATCACCTACATAGGCGACGGGATGCCCTTTTTCTTTTAGTCTGGCAATGGTTTCCAATCCCTCTGGCATACTTGATTCGAGCATCGCCAAGGCGTGGAGGGGAATATCTGGGCGAGTGGTGGCATGGGGGGCGGGGGATAAGTCGTCGGTGTTGGTTTCCCCCGGCACTTTGAATACTGTGACGGTAATGGTTTCAGGTACTTTGGGTTTACTGATAAACCATGAACCTTCTGCCCATGCGTCAATTACTTGTTTGGCGTAGGGATTGGTTTCTGACAATTCCAATACGTCGTTGAAGGCATCAAATACCAACAGGGTTTTGCTAAGGGCGTTGGCTGCTTCGGAGGCGATGTTGGCATCGGGAGATTTGAGCAGGTTAACGAGGGATTGCACGTTATAACCGCCCATCATGGTACCCAGAAGGCTCACTGCTCCTTGTTTGGAGATGATAGGGGAGGTTAATTCCCCCTTGGCGATCGCCGTTAAAAATCCAGCTTTAACGTAGGATGCTTCGTCAACTCCGGGGGGAATGCGATCGCGAAGCAACATCATTAATTCTTCTTTCAATTCTTCGGGAGGATTTTGCAACATTTCGCATAGGTGCGATGTTTGCTCGGCAGTGAGAGGGAGGGGAGGAATGCCTAACTTTGCTCTTTCTTCCACGTGTTGATGATATTCTTCTAACCAAGTCATAATATTTTGCTTAATTTTTACCATAATCTACTATTTTAAGCATATCAAGATCCGAGACTCTGATTTTGTATTTAATGTATCGAGTTGATTAAGGGGCGATCAATATTTTAATTGTTCCCATTGATTAAATCATTAATAAAATCTTTTATAAGAGTCATACTGTGTAATCTAACACTTTCTTCATTTATCCATTTATTATCTTGTATGGAAACTTGTATGGCTTTTCCTGGTTTTAAAATACTACTAATAGTAGATATAATTGCCTTATTTCTCCCCGCAGGTTTATGAAAGTCTTTCAAGTCTTTTGTTGTTAGTTTAGTTTGATCAATCTCTTCAATATATTTTGTTGCTGATTTCAACAAGTCAGAATATTTAGTTTCTGCACATTCAATCAATATCGATTCCAAAGTACCTTGATTTTGATTATCAGGTAAGATAAAAACACCAAATCGAGGGTTACTCATCTTACTAACTTGACCTATTTGTAATGATTGAAAGTTAATAGAGTTGTTGCGAAATAGGTTTTTTGAAAGATTCAGTCCTAATTTAACAAGGGTTTCAGATACGCAGATATTTAATTCGCAACAAGTCTTATTTCTACATCTAATTTTTTAATAGAAGTTGTACCTTTGGCTGTAATTGATACTTTATCGTAGTATTCATCTTCATTTTTAGATGACATTTTCTGTTTTTGAAAAATCCATTTAATAGATTCTAAATCAGGCCTATAACGAGAAATTCTACCTGAATAGAAACTACGTTTTGATATTTCAAACCAGCGAACTGGATCTAAAGGGTTACAAAAAAGTGCAATAGCTTCCAGAATACTTGTTTTACCTGAATTATTATCTCCCACGATAATATTAACCGTTCCCATATCGGATAGATTAATTTCTCGAAAACCACGAAAACCACAAATTGTTAAATTTTCTAAAATTTGATTCATGCAGAACAGATAAAAAGTATAGCTATTAAGCCTATCATGACTAAGATAAAGTATAAGTTATTTTAAGCAATAATTCTATTTTTCCATTTAGTAAGTGCGATCATTTGTAGTGATGGCTTTAGCCGTCATTAATAAGCTCCAAAGAGCTAATAAGAGCTATTGAATTTTTGTCAGAATTAACAGCGCAATAGGTGTTTTAAGGCGCGATCGCCCTTAGCCTTTTCCCCAGAGGAATCTTATTAGAAAAACTTGACACTTTGAAAATGATTATGTTAAATTATTATCAATTAAACATTAACGTTTAACCGTTCAGGAAGAAAGGAGGTGATGCCCATGGTTGATAGTAGTAAAACTTTGGGTTCCCTAGCTGGACAAAGTGAACTGAGTTCTGGAGCTATTCTTTAAATCATAATTCTGATTTGGTCATTGGTACGTTCTGAGAGTTATTTGAAAGTTTCATCCAGCAGTTACACCTAAACCTTTTAGGGAATCCTTAAAAAAAAGCCCTTGGAATGTCCAAGGGTTTTTTTATGTTTCAATTAACGATCTTCTATGGGAATATAAATCCCATCTTTCTCACCCACATAAATCTGAGTAGGTCTAAAAATACGGTTAACCGCTAATTGCTCTCTCCAGTGAGCCAACCAACCTGCCACACGGGATATGGCAAACATAGGAGTAAATAAATCAGGCTTAATGCCTAACTTGCGATACACCAAACCAGAATAAAAGTCCACATTGGCATAAATTCCTTTATGACCTAATTTTTCAGCGACAACTTTTTCTACCTCTAAAGCAATATCATAATATTCATCATGACCCGTAAGCTCAAAAAGTCTCTCCGCTAACTGTTGTAGAATTCTAGCACGGGGATCTTTCACCTTATACACCCGATGACCAAAACCCATAATTTTTTTCTTATTCTCAACACAATCCTCAATATAAGGACGGACATTTTCGATAGAGCCAATTTCCTCCAACATTGTCAAAACTTCCTCATTCGCCCCCCCATGAAGAGGCCCTGCCAAAGTACCCACCGCCGATGCCACCACCGCATAAGGATCCGTTAAAGTAGAAGATGTTACCATAGCCGAAAAAGTAGAAGCATTCATGGTATGCTCTGCATGAAGCATTAAGCAAACATCAAAAATACGTGCTTCCAAAGGTTCAGGCTCTTTTTCCGTGAGCATATACAAGAAATTAGCAGAATAATTCAGATCATCATTAGGCTTAACAGAATCATTACCCTCACGCATCTGGGAAAAAGCAGCCACCATGGTGGGAATTTTAGCAATAATTCTCACCACCGCATCCCTAATGTACTCCTCCTTATCCAAAGCACGACGAGAATAAAACAAACCTAAAGCCGCCGCTGAAGTTTGCAAAGCATCCATGGGATGACCACTTTCAGGAAAACACTTCATCATATCCCGAATATGATACTTAATTCGTCTATGGTTATTTATATCAACCTGAAAACTGTCCAACTCTTCCTTACTAGGTAATCGGCCCCAAATTAATAAAAATGCAGTTTCCAAAAAGGTACTTTTTGTGGCTAATTCCTCAATATTTATACCTCTATATTTTAATATACCTTCCTTCCCATCCACATAACTAATGCTAGATTTGGCGACGGGGACTCCTTCTAAACCTGGTTTGTACTCACAAGCTGGTTGTGCCATTTTTATACCTTACACAAATAAATATATTGAATGAAAATAGATGATTTTAAGTTTCTCATAAGTCATCAGAGATACTAAACAGGTGTTAAAGTATCAGGGACTCTTGTTAAATTCCATTGTTAACCCTCATCTGTCAACTGTCAATTGGTGTTAACAACCACTTAGGAGAGGTAAGTAAAAATAGTTCACTATTACCAATGGGATTACCCATATCCAAAATGTTAATGCCAATTATCCCTGCCTTTTTTAAGGTTATCTTTCCGTTACTATTACCCCATATTAATATTTCTGCCCAGTTACCCAAATCAGGTTGATGACCGACCAAAATTAAATTATCTTCTTCAGTATAATCCGAGTTTTGTAACCAGTGAATCCATGATTGAATATCACCATTAGGAAGCAAAGCGGTATTTTCTTCCATTGTAGGAGCAAGGTTATAATTTAAAAGGATTTGAGCGGTTTGTTTTGCCCGAACATAGGGACTGAAAAGAATGAGATTACACAGGGTTTCTATGGCTTTAAATTTTTGAGCCACCTGATTAGTTTTAGCTATTCCTTTGGGAGTTAATGCCCTTTGGGGGTTATCTTCTCCTCCCACTCTTTCTTGGGCGATGCCGTGACGAATTAAATAGATTTTCATAAAGATTAGGGCTAGTAACAATAGGCAATGAGACTTTAATTCATTTTGTTTTGCTCATTGTAGCCCTTCATTTTCCTATTTTTTATCATTATTCAAGCACTTTTTTATCACAGGCTATATAGTAATTAACCTACATAGGTTATTTTCCTCAAAATGATATGATTAAGAAATATATAAATGAGTGGAAAGAATTATAAAAATAGAGTATGTTTAAAAAAATATTTGGCGATCCCAACACAAGGAAATTAAAGAAGTTACAACCTCTGATTGCCGAGATTAACTTATTAGAGGAAGATTTTAAAAATTTATCAGACGATGAAATGAG
This sequence comes from Cyanobacterium sp. IPPAS B-1200, assembly GCF_001747005.2. Taxonomy (NCBI): domain Bacteria; kingdom Bacillati; phylum Cyanobacteriota; class Cyanophyceae; order Chroococcales; family Geminocystaceae; genus Cyanobacterium; species Cyanobacterium sp. IPPAS B-1200. Next base: position 1,684,514 of record NZ_CP182899.1, on the reverse strand, counting down.
GGCAAAAACAGCTTCTTTTAAGGAGATGTTTGCTAAAACCAAAACCAAAGAAGAAAGAGACGATTTGCTAGACGAAATTTTGGTGGAGGCTTTTGCCCTAGTAAGGGAAGCTGGAATAAGAGTTTTAGGTATGCGCCATTATGATGTCCAACTTTTGGGGGGCATTGTATTACATACGGGGCAAATTGCAGAGATGAAAACAGGGGAAGGTAAAACCCTTGTGGCGACTCTACCTGCATATCTTAACGGTTTGACGGGGAAAGGGGTTCATGTGGTGACGGTAAACGATTATTTGGCTCGTCGTGATGCGGAGTGGATGGGGCAAATTCATCGCTTTTTGGGTTTAGAGGTGGGTTTGATTCAAGGGGGTATGACTTCGGTAGAGCGTCGTAAAAACTATTTGGCAGATATTACTTATGCCACTAATAGTGAGTTAGGTTTCGATTATTTGCGGGACAATATGGCGACTTCCATTGAGGAAGTGGTACAACGATCGCCCCATTACTGTATCATTGACGAAGTTGACTCTATCTTGGTGGATGAAGCCCGTACACCGCTAATTATTTCGGGACAAGTCGATCGCCCCATAGAAAAATATCAAATGGCGGCTCAGATTGCCCAAATGCTCACCAAACAAGAGGAAGAAGGTGATGGTGGACATTATGAAGTGGATGAAAAAGCCCGTAATGTCTTGCTAACCGATGAAGGTTTTGCTAAGGCGGAAGAGCTTTTAGGGGTCACAGACTTGTATGATCAGGAAAACCCCTGGGCTCACTATGTTTTCAATGCCATTAAAGCCAAGGAATTATTTACCCGTGATGTTAACTACATGATTCGTAATGATGAAGTGGTAATCGTTGATGAATTTACGGGGCGGGTATTGGCTGGAAGACGATGGAGCGATGGTTTGCACCAAGCCATGGAAGCCAAGGAAGGGGTTGAAATTCAACGGGAAACCCAAACCCTTGCCAGTATTACTTACCAAAATTTCTTCCTTCTATACGAAAAGTTATCAGGGATGACGGGTACCGCCAAAACTGAGGAAACAGAATTTGAGAAGGTTTACAACTTACAAGTAACCATCGCCCCTACCAATAGACCAAATGACCGTAACGATTTACCCGATGTAGTATATAAAACCGAGGAGGCTAAATGGAAAGCGGTGGCGGAAGAATGTGCAGAAATGCACGAAACGGGGCGCCCTGTATTGGTTGGTACTACCAGCGTAGAAAAATCTGAATTATTATCGGCCCTGTTGGCAGAGAAAAAGATTCCCCATAACCTCCTCAATGCCCGTCCTGAAAACGTGGAAAGGGAGTCGGAAATTGTGGCTCAGGCAGGAAGAAAAGGCGCTGTAACCATTGCCACCAACATGGCAGGCCGTGGTACGGACATCATCCTTGGCGGTAACTCTGACTATATGGCAAGGCTGAAAATTCGGGAATATTTTATGCCCCAGGTGGTGCGTCCAGAGGATGATCAATTAAAATTTAGTGTTGCTGGTATTGATACGGGCAAAAAAGCTAAAGGACAAGGGTTTAATAGTAATGGCAGTGGTAAAAAACCCAAAACGTGGAAAGCCACTTCCGATATTTTTCCCTGTGAATTATCCCCTGAAACAGAAGCTCATTTAAAAGAAGCGGTGAAGTTGGCCGTTGATAATTACGGTTTCCAAAGTTTATCAGAGTTAGATGCTGATGAAAAAATTGCGATCGCAGCGGAAAAAGCTCCCATCGAAGATCCCGTTTTGATCAAACTTCGGGAAGCATACAAACGCATCCATGGGGAATATGAAGCCCTTACCTCCAAAGAACATGACGAAGTAATTGAAGCAGGGGGTTTACACGTAATTGGTACAGAAAGACACGAATCTCGCCGTATCGACAACCAATTAAGAGGTAGAGCAGGAAGACAAGGGGATCCCGGTTCTACTCGCTTCTTTTTGAGCTTAGGAGACAATTTACTGCGGATTTTTGGGGGCGATCGTGTGGCTGGACTCATGAACGCCTTTAGAGTAGAAGAAGATATGCCCATCGAGTCTGGAATGTTAACCCGCTCCCTCGAAGGCGCCCAGAAAAAAGTAGAAACCTTCTACTACGATGCCCGTAAAAGCGTCTTTGAATATGACGAAGTCATGAACAACCAGAGACGAGCCATTTATGCCGAACGTCGCCGAGTATTACAAGGGGAAGATTTAAAAGATCAGGTAATCCAATATGCCGAAAAAACCATGGATGAAATCGTAGATGCCTACGTCAATCCAGAATTACCCCCCGACGAGTGGAACGTGGAAGCCCTAGTAGATAAAGCCAAAGAATTTATTTATCTGCTCCAAGATGTCACCGTCAAAGACTTAGAAGACATGACCGTAAACGAAATGAAAACCTTTTTAAGAGAAGAAGTCCACAAGGCTTACGACTTAAAAGAAAATCAAATCGAACAACTACAACCAGGCCTAATGCGTCAAGCCGAGCGCTTCTTTATCCTCCAACAAATCGACACCCTCTGGCGTGAACATTTACAAAACATGGACGGATTACGCGAAGCCGTTGGTTTAAGGGGTTATGGACAAAAAGATCCCCTCATTGAATACAAACAAGAGGGTTACGAAATGTTCTTGGAAATGATGATTGATATTCGTCGTAACGTCGTTTATTCTCTTTTCCAATTCCAACCCCAAGCCCAACCCCAAGCTGTATAATCTCAGTTTTGATTAACACTCCGAATAAAAGTCCCCCAGTATTGGGGGATTTGGGGGGCAAACATTGATAACATGAGCAATAATATAATCACAAAAGATAAAAAGACGATTTAAAATGTCCGCCCAAAAAACTATCTGTATTACCCTCGGTACAAGGCCAGAAGCCATCAAGCTAGCTCCCGTTATTCAAACCTTTCAACAAGCCTCTGACTTTGACACCAAAGTAATTTTGACAGGGCAACATCGGGAAATGGTTGCTCAGGTAATGGACATTTTTGGCTTGAGTGCCGATGAAGACTTGGATATAATGCAACCTAATCAAACCCTCAGCGACATCACCTGTCGCAGTTTGCAGGGATTAGAAAAAATCTTTCAAAAAATACAACCTCAGTTGGTAATTGCCCAAGGGGACACTACCACCGCTTTTGCCGCTGCCCTCGCTTCATTTTATCAACAAATACCCATAGGTCATGTGGAAGCAGGATTGCGTACTAATAATATTTATAATCCCTTCCCCGAAGAAGCCAACCGTCGCCTAATTTCCCAAATTACCCAACTCCATTTTGCTCCCACTACCCTAGCGGTGGAAAACCTGAAAAATTCGGGGGTAACGGGGGAAATTCACCATACGGGCAACACGGTTATTGATGCTTTGTTATCCGTGGCGGACAAAAATCCTCCCTGTGATGTGGAGGGGTTAAATTGGGGTCAATATAGGGTATTGCTAATGACTGTCCATCGCCGAGAAAATTGGGGCGAACCTTTGCAGGACATTATTAAGGGAATGCAGTTAATTTTAGATCGATTTCCTGATGTTGCCATAATTCTTCCCCTCCATCGTAATCCCACGGTGAGAAATCCCATCAAACAGGCTTTTGATAACCATGAAAGGGTATTTTTAACCGAACCCTTAGACTATCAAGAATTAGTAGGAGCAATTAAGCGTTGTTTTTTCCTTTTAACTGATTCTGGCGGTTTACAAGAAGAAGCCCCCAGCTTAGGAAAACCTGTGTTAGTTTTACGGGAAACGACGGAAAGACCAGAAGCTGTCACCGCAGGAACAGCTAAACTGATCGGTACAAATTCAGATACAATTTTTAAATCAGCCCAAGAATTGTTAACTAATAAAAACAGTTATGAAGAAATGGCGGGGGCAATTAATCCTTTTGGGGATGGTAAAGCGGGCGATCGCATTTTACAAATTACCAGAAATTATTTAAGTTAAAAGGGAGCCATTTGCTCCCATTAATTAATAATAAAAACTACAAATTATTAACTGTTCCCATAAATAAAATAGTATCAGTTTTTTCATCCTGAATTGCATAAAAGAAAGGACGATTTACTGACATTTCAAAAGGAGGATCTACGGGGAGAGAAGTAACTCTAACACCAATAGAAGTAACAGCTGCTGCCTCCGTACCCTCCTCATTTACATCAATAAAAGTCTTATGTTTTACCTGATCAATGGAGACAGGTTCATCAGTTAAATTAGTGAAATCAGCCTCATTAGTAAAAGCCTTAGAAATGCCTAACTTTTGAAGCACATCATTCAATGAAATATCATATTCCACGGTAAATCTTGGCAAACGAATAGTCCCTTCCCGACGGTTTAAACTAGCAGTCCACTCCTGCCATGTATCCGCATTTAATTCTCCCATCACAGCATCTAAACTAGAATCTTCTTGGGGTAAAACCACATACATCGCCAAATCCTCCGATTCACCATAGGGTAAACGAATCATTTGTAAATCATCATTTTCTACATAAGTAAAATTCCCCTCTCGACTCATGAGAGGATGCTGAATAACCTCCCCATTAGATTGGGTAAAATCCATCTCTCGGGTTAATTCAGGATCAAATGCTTGTTGCCATTCTCCGTTAAAATAAATAGCATTAATCAGAAATAAAACATCTTCAGGGGAGATAGATTCAATGATACTGGTAATCTTTTCTTCCGTAGCGTCACTCACCCAATTGTTGATGGTATCTACCGCATCAGGGCTATCAAAATCTAGGGCTGAAACTTCACTCTCATAATATTCCCTATTTTGGCTCAAAAAGTCTGGCTTAACAGGAAAACCCTCACGAATCCAAAGAGAATTATTAATAGAAAGGGTACTTTCTTCTTGATTTTGTAATAGTTTTTGTAAAATTTTATATTGCTGATTAATTTCAGGGAGGCTAATTTCTTGCAACTCTAAAACCTGCTTAATTTCTTCCCTAGTGTCACCATCTGCACCATTATTTAACAAATTTAAAGCAATGGAAATACTGGGAGCAGAAATAAAAATATTTTCCGTATCATCTTTTTCTCGAATGGCCGAAAACAACTTGAAAGCAAAATTACGATTAGCATTGACAATTTTTTCATCTAACTGCTCAGTTTCAGATTCGGTCATACTGGAATTATCTCTTTCTGCATAGACAGCGTTATTAGTGGTAAAAATTTTATCTAAATTAGGATTAATTGCCACGAAACTAGCGGTTAATAGTAAAAAAGTTGCTAGTAATATTTTGCCTTGATTATTGTTTAGCATAGTCTTTTTTTGGTTAATTATTATTCATAATAATAGTTAATATCCTAACATCAAAATAGTTTTGATAAAACCATAAAATTGTACAATATATACTATTACTAAGACTCATTAATTATAGATTGAGTTCCCAATAATTTAACTTTTTGTTATAATTGATGGTTGGACATGGAGAGGTGGCAGAGTGGTTGAATGCGGCAGTCTCGAAAATTGTTAAGGGGTAATACCCTTCGGGGGTTCGAATCCCCCCCTCTCCGTTTATTAGTCCGACATTTTAGTTTTAGTCGGGTGCGAGTAAATTAGTTATGATGAGTATATATTGGATCGAATTTTATTAAAGGAGATATTTATGGCTTTAGCTTTGACCAATGACAATGTAGAACAAGTTTTGGATGATTTGCGCCCTTATTTAATGGCGGATGGTGGTAATGTCGAATTAGTCGAAATTGATGGTCCTACGGTAAAACTAAGATTACAAGGGGCTTGTGGCTCTTGTCCTAGTTCTGCTATGACTTTAAGAATGGGCATCGAGCGTCGTTTAAGGGAATATATCCCCGAAATTGCAGAAGTAGAACAGGTTATATAGCACTTCTAATACCCTCACCCTCATCCCCAAAAAGGCGAGGGTATTTTTTTTGATCGCAAATTAATTTTTAGGAGTTGTGGTTAAAAGCCAATGGGTGTCTTAACTTGCTATTTGAGCAAGAAACGCCAACTATCGGCTTCAAAAGGTTTACCTTTTAACATCCTATTCCAATAAATCCAAGGTAAGGCATATTTTTTGACCATCCACATACTAGCTCTTTCTTTGGTAGGATCGAGGGGAAAACTAGGGGTAGGCTCTTTGGTGTAGTCAAATTCTGCCATGATGGTTTTACCGTACCCAGTAATGAGGGGGCAACAGGCATAACCTGCATATTTATCAGCGGGGCTTTGTTTTGCCATTAATGATAGAAGGTTATTGACCACGACAGGGGCTTCTTTACGAATGGCGGCGGCGGTTTTGGAGGTGGGAATGGAGGAAGCGTCTCCGAGGGCAAATATGTTGGGATATTTATGGTGTTGACAGGTGTATTGATCTACATCGACCCATCCACCGTCATTGGCGATCGCACTGGAAGCTATAAAATCAGGAGCTTTCATGGCAGGAGATACATGGATCATATCATATTTAATAGTGACATTTTCGCTCCCATTAACAGCAAAAACAGCCTCTTTGGTGTCGGGTTTTAATTCGATAAGGTTATGACCATATTTAACATCAATATTTTTGCGCTCGACAATTTCTTCCAAGGGTTTACAGTAGGCAGGTACACCAAACATTTTACCCGTTGCATTGGCATAAATAATTTTTGTTTTATCCCTAACCCCATTTTTAGCGAAGGTTTCTTCTGCCATGTACATAATTTTTTGGGGAGCACCTGGACATTTAATTGCCCCGGCAGGAAAGGTAAAAATCGCCGTACCACCTTTGAAATTATTAATGGTTTCCCAAGTGTAATTAACTACTTCTTTGACATAGTTGGAGGTGACATCATTTTTGCCCACAGTATCCCTAAAACCAGCAATACTATCCCATTTTATTTGCACTCCGGGACATACTACCAAATAATCATAGCTAAAAACCTGACCAGTTTTGGTGGTTACTTGATTGTTTTCAGGGTCAACATTTTCAGCAAAATCTTTAATCCAAGTTACTCCACGGGGAATTAACTTATCCTCATGTTTGACGGTGTCTTCAAATTCATATTCTCCACCGCCTACCAATGTCCATGCGGGTTGATAGTAATGATTTTCCGATGGTTCAAGGACAGCAATATTAAGACTATTATTTTTCCTCATCAGTTGAGATGCAACGGTAATTCCTGCGGCACCTCCGCCAATGATTAATATTTGAAAAGACTTGTTACTCATAAAAAATAAAAAAGTTGCCGAAGCAACAGGCTAGTTAATCATATTTACTTTCTTTTAGTGTAAAAGATCCCCCCAAATAGGTGGTTATTTCTTCATATTTCTTTGAGATTTAATGATCAAAATATGGATAAAACCATGAACGATTAATGGTTTTTATGGTCAAAAAAATGCTCAAAGACAATAGACTAGGATAGGAAAACACTGGATTAGTCACTATAAAAATTTTTCATGAATGTTAACGAGCAAAAAAACTCTGGTTTAAGTGCCTTTGGTGGTGTTTATACCCCTTCTATCTTGACCATTTTGGGGGTAATTATGTATCTCCGCTTTGGTTGGGTAGTGGGTAATGTGGGCTTGTTGGGAACGTTTTTAATTGTCATCCTTTCAAGTCTGATTACCTTTTTAACGGCTTTCTCGGTATGTGCGATCGCAACGGATCGAGTAGTTAGGGCAGGGGGTGCATACTATATGATTAGTCGCTCTTTGGGCATTGAAACAGGGGGGGCGGTAGGTATTCCTTTATATCTGGCTCAGGCGTTATCTGTCGCCCTCTATACCCTTGGTTTTGCTGAAAGTGTGGTGCAAATTTTTCCTGCTTGGGCAGATTATCAACTGTATATCGCTTTGGCTATCACCATTGGTGTGGGTATCTTAGCCCTCACCAGTGCTGAAATTGCTATCAAGGCTCAATATTTTATTATGGTGGCGATCGCCCTTTCCTTGCTATCCTTCTTTTTTGGGCAACCCGTAGAAGAAACTCAACTGGAATGGTGGAGAAGCACAGATCAATCTTTTTGGCAAGTATTTGCGGTTTTTTTTCCTGCCGTGACGGGCATCATGGCGGGGGTGAATATGTCGGGGGATTTAAAAGATCCTACCAAAGCCTTACCCATTGGCACTTTAGCCGCTGTGGGTACTGGTTTTCTTATTTATATGATTATTCCCATTTTTCTGGGCTTGAGGGCTAATGCTCAAACTTTAATTGATGAACCCTTTATCATGGCGAGGATGTCTTTTTGGGGAGGGGCGATCGCCCTTGGAGTATGGGGAGCGACATTAAGTAGTGCCATTGGTAGTATTTTAGGGGCGCCGAGGGTATTACAAGCTCTCGTCAGAGATAATATTTTTCCTAAATCCCTCAGTTTTCTGGGGCAAGGGGCAGGTAAAAATGATGAGCCGAGACTAGGTACAGCAGTTACTTTGGGCATTGCGGTGGCGGCGGTATGTTTGGGGGATTTAAATTTGATTGCCCCTATCCTCACCATGTTTTTTCTTACCACCTATTTAGTATTGAATGCCTCCGCAGGTATTGAAAGTTTCCTTGATTCCCCCTCCTTTCGTCCAACCTTTAAAGTACATTGGAGTTTGTCGGTGATGGGTGCTTTGGGTTGTTTGGGAGTAATGTTTCTCATAAATGCGATCGCCACTATTTTCGCCGCCATTATCGTCTTAGGCATTTACCTATATCTGCAACGACAAGAATTAGAAGTAACATGGGGAGACAGCCGTAGGGGAATGTGGATGGCACTTCTACGCACAGGCATTTATCAAGTAGAAGAAGAAATTGCCGATCCCAAAAATTGGCGCCCCCATATCCTTACCTTCTTCCATTCCCCCCAAAAAAATTGGTCATTAGTCAAACTAGCCGATAGTTTTAACCATAAAGGCTTCTTAACCGTTGCCAGTGTGATTCCCCAAAGGAGAGACTATCAAAGTAAACAAAACTTGGAAAATACAGTCAAAGAGTATTTAACCAAAAATCAAGTACAAGGATTAGTCAAAATTATTCGCTCTGATGACACCTTTGGGGTAATCCCTCAATTAGTAGAAAGCTACGGTATCGGTGCTTTAATTCCTAATACAATCATCCTTGGCAGTAGCACCGCTTGGTTAAAAGAAGATTGGGAAACCCATCAACAATATAGTCAGATGGTAACTCAAATCCATGAGCTAAAAAGAAATATTCTTATCTTGAAACAAAACCCCCAACAGCAATTGAAAAAATATCGTCGCATTGATGTGTGGTGGGGCGGAATTCAAGCTAATGGTAGTCTGATGATTTTACTCGCCTACCTGCTCAAAAATGACTGGGATTGGTCACGGGCAAACATTTACCTCAAATTAGTCGTCCGTAATCCTAATGCCTTAAAATCAACCAAAAATAACATTAAAGCACTTATTGAAAAATTAAATATAGAATTAATCCCCGAAATTATTGTTAGTGATGAAAGCTCCTTTGAGACTATTTTAAAAGAAAACTCTCAAGGTGCTGATTTAATATTTTTAGGATTAGCCTCTCCCGCTGAAAATTTTGCCCAATACTATCATAGTTGGTTGAAAAGAACGGAAAATTTACCTACCATTGCCTTTGTCATGGCGGCTAATGATTTTCCCTTTGAGGAAGTCTTACAAAAAGAAGGATGATTAAGCTCACCTTAATTTTTGATTCTCCATCTAAACTAGAAATTTTAAATTAATTAATGCTGATTTGGCGTTAATGAGAGCTTTAGCTGTGGTGCAGGAGTTGCAACGACAAGGGGAGTTTAAAAATGTCCAGTTTCGAGCCTATTCGGGAGCTCAATTATATTTGCCATCTGGTAGTTTTGCCTCTGTAAATCGTAGTCAAGATGATACACGCAGACGCATGGAAATTCGTTTTATTCCTCCTGGTAGAAGTAACTAAAAAGTTTGATTAATTATCCATTACGTTACTGAGATTTTGAGAAAGATAATCGGCGGTGGATTCCACAAGGGCGATCGCATCTTCGTAGGCTATACGAGTAGGTCCGATGATGCCCACACTGCCTACGGGGTAAGTACCTTGATAATAATTGGAGGAGATGAGACTGCAATAGTGCATAGATTGCAAAGGATTTTCTGAGCCGATGGTAATTTTTACTTTAGAAAAAGATTTTTGTGGCTCATCTAAATTAAATACTACGGGAAAAAGTTGCTCCTGTTCCTCTTCTAATAATTGTAAAAGTATTTGCAGATGTTCGATTTGGGCAAACTCAGGTTGGCGCACCATTTTGGCGATACCCTGTACCATAATGGGGCTATGGCTAGAAATGCGGTAATTTTCGGTAATTTTCTCCAAGAGATGGTTAATAAAATGGGCATATTGCTTAAATCCTTGTTCCAATTCACTCCAATCTAAATCATCTATGTCGAAGAGCGATCGCCCTTTGAGCTTATGATTAAGAAAATTAGATAACATTTGCAACTGTTGATCAATTACCTCCCCTATGTGGTTATCATGATCTAAATTAAAATCGTGATGATCAAATAATACCGACTCTGTCTGATAATTGTCGATCACCATCACCAACATTATTTTTTGTTCCGCAATTCTCAATAATTGTAGATGATAGATAATATTGCTAGTAGTTTGAGGGAGAGTAACCAAAGCAATACAACCACTTAAATCTGATAAAACCTGAGTAATTTTCTTGAAAAGAATCTCATAATTTTTTTGTACTGAACCAACTTTACTATTTAAACTTTGTGCCAAAGACTTCTTAAGAGGTTTCTGAGAAGGTAAAAGCCTATCAACATAAATACGATAGCCAGAGTCAGAGGGAATACGCCCTGCTGAGGTGTAAGGTTGATACAAAAAACCAGCCTTTTCTAATTTGCCCATCACATTACGGACAGTAGCAGAACTTACACTAAAATCATATTCTTGAATTAAGGTTTTTGAGCCAACAGGTTCGGCAGTGGCGATATAATGCTTAACGGTTGCCTGTAATATTCTTTGATGGCGTTCATTAAGGTTAACTTGAACAGTCATCTTCTAAACATTGGTTTATGGTGAACAAAACTGAGTTTAATAAAATATTTATATTTTGCTAGTATAGCGTTTCTATCTTTTTTTGATCTGCTTGGGTGCGTCCTGATGATGAATTACCAAGGACTACCAATCATAGTAAAAGGCGCCCAGTAGAAAGGATGGGAAAAATCTTCTGACTGTTGAGATACTTCTGGCAATTCCCCTAGGGAAATATTAACGGAAGGAGTAACAATGGTATCTCCATCGTCAGTTTTGCGTGTATCACCCCGTAATAGGTTCAATTGGGCTTGGCGTAGGGCTTCTGCTTTGATGGTATCATTCCTTAACTGACCATAAAAACTGGTCATCAGAGCTAGAGTGCCAGTATCGCTTACCTGCCACACACTACCGAGGGCGGTTTTTACCCCTGCTTGGACAGCTAACCCTGCAAATCCTAGTTCCGCCATTTCATTACCAAAAGCAGTGTTACAGGCGCTTAATACTAATAGTTCTACTCCAAGGTCATTGAGTCCTAGGGTACGTAGTTCATTCAAGTTAAGGCGATCGTTGTATAGTTGAATATAACTCAGATCGGCTTGTATCGTGTTAAATTCTCCATGGGTGCCAAAGTGAACTATGCCATAGGAATTTTGGCTGAGATTACGGCGGATATTATCGAGGGTAAAACTATCACTGGTAAATAAATCTTGTCTGAGTTGGTCTTCTCCTTGCCATACTTGGGAGATGGTGGGTAATTCTATACCAGCTGCTGGTAGAGGGGTAATTAACTGATCTTCAAAAGTGGACGCACCCATGGCGAGTAAATTGCGATCGCCCAGAGGACTATAATCATTATCATTAAGGTTAATACTAGGAGTAAGGGAAAGACTATATTTTTCGACTAAATACTCATCAGTTTTTTGATTATATAGCACCGCCAAAGGCAAAAAGCGCATTTCATTGGGTAACATAAACACCAAATTTTCAATCTCCCGCTCAGATAGCAATTCTTCCAAAGGCTCCATCAACCATTGATAAATCTGCGTAGCATCGGCCCTGTAGCGATCGTTTTGATCAAAAATATCGGAGACATTTAGCCATAAACTATTCACCGAATTACTCACGTCCTCCCGACTCACAGGAACTGTAACCCTCAAGGGATTACCCTCAGCGGTGATAATTAAAATATCCAACTCAGTATCATCTAACTCTTGAACATCCGTCACAGGATCAATATTAGGAACATCATTCAGAACTAGGCTAAACTCATTAGTTTTCTGAGCCTCTCGCCTTGCCATATCATCATCTAAGCTGATGGGTTGATAGTTGCGAGGACTGAAACTAACATAAATAAACCCACTCTTGACTCCTGTTTTATTTTCAATGGTGGTCAATATTTCCTTAGCCTGATCAATACTCAATATTAATAAACTTTCCTCCCCGTTGATCGGAATATTTTCTCCCACCGTGGGACCATAAGATGTTTGACTATTGCTAGGATCACTCTGATTCGATTGAATTAAAGAAGACAGTAATTCACTCTGAGGATCAATAGGTTCTGGTATGGGTTCTGGTTCTGGTTCTGGTATGGGTTCAGGGTCTGGTTCTGGTATGGGTTCTGGTTCTGGTTCTGGTATGGGTTCAGATTCTGGTTCTGGTATGGGTTCTGGTTCTGGTTCTGGTATGGGTTCAGGGTCTGGTTCTGGTTCTGGTATGGGTTCAGGGTCTGGTATGGGGGTAGTTGTTGGGGGGGGAGTTGGAGGGGTTTGGGGATTTAGTGGTTCAACATCAAAAGAAGTCGTAATTGAACCACCAGTAGATCCGCTTATAGTAACAGGCTCAGTGAAACTTTCCGGATCATCACCACCTTCGGGAATTCTGGCAGAACCGGCTTCAATAGTTCCCCTTGTACCATTAGCAGTATCAAAAATCAAAGCACCCACATTAACATCAAAGGTGAAATCAGAGGATAATAGTTCGGTATATGTTATGGAAATATTACCACCGCCGCCACTAGCACCATTGCTTTGCAAACTAACATTACTAGGCTCAATTTCTCCCAAAGCCCTAAATTTATTTCCCGTAGTAATAGATATATTCCCAGCAGAAAGATCTGAACTAGCATCAATCGTATTAACAACAATACTACCCCCCCCATTGAGAATAATATTACCAGAACTTACTAAAGAACCTGAAACGATATTTTCTGTGGTTATGTTGCCCTTAGAAGCATTGATGCTAATGCCATCTGCATCGCCATTCAATGATGATGAAATAATGTCTTGAGTTTCAATGTTTTGAGTAAAGGAAGTAATACTAATACCCCCAGCATCTCCATCAGATGCTTCAGAGATAATATTACCCGTTAAGATATTTTCTTCTGCCTCAATAGTGATTATTCCTGAGTTACCCATGACACCATCAGTTTTACTTTCAATATCTGATGTTTCGACGTTTTTTCCAGAACTAATGGTAATGTTACCCCCATTTCCAGCGGATGAAAGGCTATTGGCGGTTATTTGGGTGGTGGTTATATTCCCCCCTGCGGTTAGTTCAATATTTCCTCCTAAAAGAAGTCCTGAAGAGTTAATTTCCTCTGCCAATATGGCATTATTAGCATTAACAAAAATATTTCCTCCTGAACTATTCAAAGGGGGATTTATTTTAATATTTTCCCCTGTTAGAGTAATTGAACCTCCAGCGGTGACTATGGATGACCCAGTATTAATATTTATATCACCAAGATCATTTCCATCAACATCAGCATTAAAAACTATATTGAGAAAATCAGTAGTTGAAGAGGGTTGAATAGAGCCGTTGAAATTGATATTACCTGATGCCTCAAGGGTTAGGGTATTATTATCATCTGTTTCATAAGATAGTATTGCTGTATCATTCCATGTGATATTTCCTTGCTGCGTTCCGCCAACCCCTGTAGAAATTTTCACATCTCCACTACCCAAAGCACTTTTAATAGATTGCACTGGCAAGATAGCGCTATCTCCTTCTGCAACAAAAGAATTATCATCATCGTTAATATTAGTTAAAATTCCACCATCAACAATTTCCACATTAAAAGGATCAATTAACCATTCTCCCCCCTGTCCATTAAAGGCTTTAATGTCGGGAACTGATGTGATACTAAAACTTTTTAAACCGCTGGTTTCAATAAAGCCTCCATCCCCTGCTATGGTGCCTCCTGTGGCGCTGAGGTTGCCATTAATCCTTGCAAAGTCTTGGGCAAAGATAATTACATTACCCCCATCCCCTTGGGTGGTGGCGTTGGCGGAGACAAAGGAGTCAGGGCTGATGTAGGTAACGGAGGCATTGGGGATGGTACCTTGCCCCATGACATCTCCCCCTATTTTGATGTTACCGCCCCCCGTTTGTCCATCGGCGGTGATGGTAGATGCGATCACCCCTACATTTTTTCCTAAAATAGTAATTTCCCCTCCCATACCCCCATCATTAGCGGTGGATATGGTGCCAGAGGCGATCGCATTTCCTTGTCCTTGGGGAATCAAACTATTATTTACCCTCACCTCCCCATCATCTACCGTTACTCCTTCAATATTGCTTCCTGTCAACAAGGAGGGCAAATCTTGGGGGGTGAATCCCACGATATTTCCTTGCTCATCCTTGGGAAAATCAACCTCTAAACTCAACAAACTACCTTCGGGAGTAATTTTTATCCTTGAAGTTCCTTCCACTGCCTGTATATTGATTTTGCCCCCAGAGGTTTCTATGGTGCCAGTGTTGATCACGTTGCCACCTACTAAACTGAGATTTTGTCCAGTGCTGAGGGTTAAATTACCTTGATTGATAATACTGCCGATATTATCCTGACTGAACACAAAGCTATGGGGATTACCCAATAAATTTTGATAATCATTAGAGCCAATGGCACTAAAGACACCCCCATCAAAACCCATGCCAGTGGCAGTAGTGGCGGTAAAATCCGCAGGTACATTCAAACTCGCCCCTTGTCCAAAAATAATCCCCGCAGGATTCATCAAAAACAGATTAGAATTGCCCCCCACCACCTGCAATAAACCATTGATTTGGGAAGGATTACCCCCTGTAATGCGAGTGAGAATATTTTGAATGTGAGGGTTAGTAAAAAAGGTGACGATTTGGTCGCTAGTTAAGCCAAATTCTTGGAAGCTATGAAATAAATTTTTGCCATCTGCTGACAGGGTTTGACCATTGATTAAGATATTATTACCATCTACCGTAATAGTAGTATCTGTGGTGCGATCGATTCTTATTTCTTGACCATAAACCAAATGGGGATTGAATATCACCGCCCCCGACAAAAGAGAAACTATCAAACCCCATGTTTTAGCCACCATAATCTTAGCCCCTAAAAAATAATATTAGATTGTAATTGTCAAATCACCCAGTCCAAAAAAACTAACCATCATTATTATATTAACTTCCTTGCTTTGTATTAGATAAATTGTTTCTCCCTTTTTATCTTTTTTCCAATGAGGTTCGCAAAGGGTCGCTGGACAGTAAGCAGAGCAAGGGGTTAAGATAAGAGGATCGCTGTCTTTCGGGACAGTGGAATTAATGGAAACCAAAACTCTCTTTATGGCGACAACATCAACCCCATGCAGTTGAGTCACTGTCCTTCGAGGCAGTGGAATTAATGGAAACAGTAACTTAACCTACTCTTTGCACATAGGTGTCATAACTACCATCTTCCCATAACCGAATGACACGAAACCCCGATAAATGAGAATCGATAGTAGGGTGAGAGGGAATAACTTGAGAAAAAGTTGAAGGACATCCAAAAAAATCAATGTTGTCACCCATAGCATTAACATGGCAGTGATGTAAAGCATGATGAATATGTCCAAATAATACTAATCGCACTTGAGGAAATGAGTGCAATAAACTTATTAAATCATTGCCATTTTCCACCCCAATTTGATCAACCCAATCGATACCCGTGGGAATTGGATGATGATGGAGCGCTATGATTGTAACCTTATCAGTCTGTTGCCCCAACTCTTGCCTTAACCATTCCAATTGTGCTTTTTCTATATAACCTCCCCCAAATTTTGCTCCCACCAACACAGAATCGAGTAACAATAGTCGCCAAAATCCCAAATCAATGGCTTGATAACCTAAACCCTTGGAAGAAGGTAACATCTGCCCCAAAAGGTTAACGTTATCATGATTACCGTGTAACCAATAAATAGGACAGCTAAACTCACCCATCGCTTTTAGTAAATATTCATAGGCAACCCTACTACCACCATCAGCCAAATCCCCTGTTAATAACAATCCATCGGGTTGTCTGGATTTTACTTGTTCTAAAACAGCTTGCAAATTGTACCAAGGATTTTGCCCGCGCAAAAATTCTTCTGGGTTGTCCAAAAGGTGAGTATCTGTAATTTGAATCAGGGTAAAGTTTTTTGTCATATGAAAGTTAAATTAATAAAATTAAGATTTGTGAGTATTATGAGATGGATAAAAGTTAACATATACTATGAGTTTAGAATTATTAACCCTTGCAGAAATATCTATCGAAAGAAACCTAGAGCAATTTCTCATTGTTTTATCTGTTTCTCTTGCCGTTGCTACCATATCGAGAGTATTTATCTGGTTTAAACAAATTCCCTACACCTTACTCTTAGTAATAGTAGGTTTAGGTTTAGCCCTAGTTGATATTAGATTAGTTAACCTCTCTCCAGAGTTAATTTTAGAAATATTCTTGCCCCCATTATTATTTGAAGCGGCTTGGAATATTCGCTGGAAAGATTTGAAAAATAATCTCACTCCCATCATTCTTTTGGCGGTGGTTGGGGTTATTATTTCGGTAGCTAGTGTCTCCTTTGCTCTCAGTTATTTTACGACTATCTCTTTGGGTACGGCATTGCTAGTAGGTGCTAGTTTATCAGCTAGTGACCCTGTTTCTGTCATTGCCCTATTTCGAGAGTTAGGCACGGGCAAAAAACTTACCACCATCATGGAAGGAGAAAGTTTATTTAATGATGGGGTGGCAGTAGTTGCTTTTGTTTTGTTGGTGGGTATTCCTTTGGGCAACGAGAGTATTTCTATCACCGAATCTATTGTTAAATTTGGAACCTTTGTCGGCGTGGGCATAGCTGTCGGTTTTGTCATTGGTTTTGGTATTTCTTATTTGACTCAAAGATTTGATTTACCTTTGGTTGAGCAGTCTTTAACCCTTGTTTCTGCCTATGGTGCTTATTTAATTACTGAAAATTTGGGCGGCTCTGGGGTAATTGGAGTAGTTACTGTAGGTTTAATACTGGGTAATTTTGGCTCAAGAATTGGCATGAATCCTCGTACCCGATTGAGTGTGTCTGAGTTTTGGGAATTTTTAGCATTTTTTGTTAATTCTATCGTCTTTTTATTGATAGGAGATCAGATTGATTTTCCCGTGTTATTAAATAGCTGGAAACTTATTTTAGTCGCTATTGTTTCCCTCATAGGAAGTCGCTTTGTAGCGGTATTTTTACTATGTGCTATTAGTAATTTAATCACTAAAGAGAAGGTGAGTTGGCAAGAACAATTAATTCTCTGGTGGGGTGGGTTAAGAGGTTCTGTTTCAGTTGCTCTAGCTCTTAGTGTACCAGTGATATTGAGCGATCGCCAAGAGGTCATAGGCACAGTTTTTGGGGTAGTATTATTTACCCTTTTAGTACAAGGATTAACCACAAAGACTTTCTTACAAAAACTAAATTTAATAGGGGATCAAAATGTTAAACAAGAATACACTGAGTTGTTAGCGAGAAGGACTGCTTTAAACAAGGTATTGGCTTATATGAATGGTATCCCTCTTAGTACAATGCCTGAAATTGAACCTGATTTTTATAACTATGAAAAAAATTTAATTCAAGGACAATTAAACTCCATTCAGGAAAAAATTATCGATTTACAAAATTTTAATCCTGAGTTTAAAAATGTATCTATGCAAAAATTGAGAGATAATCTCATTTCCATAGAAGCGGATACTTACGCAGACCTGATTTTATCTGGAGAATTAAACGAAAATTTATCTCCTATGGTTCAAGAAATTATTGCCAAACAGAAGGGAGAATAATTTTTTATTTTTTATTTTGTGATAACTAATAAACATTATTTTTTTATGAAAATATCTTTGAAAATGTACACTAACATCATATTAAAAAGATATTTATTAAAAGAATTGATCGTCTTTAATCTTTTTGTTATCAATTTTTTGGTAAAGAAAATCTTTTGTAATAGGTATAACTAGAATAATCATCAAAATACAACAGCAAAGGGGTTAAACCCTTTGTTTAGTAAAAAAACCATAGATGTCTTAGGTATCATTGATATTTTACTAATGATTGAGGAGTACAATAAGATATTTATGTTATGGTAATACATGGGTAAAATAGAGTCATTTGTAATTAATAGGAGTTTGAAAATGTCATAAAACAATCTATAAAGATATGGTGAAGTTGTTATCAGTTATATAAAGAATATGTAAAGCTGTTTTATACTTCGTTAATAAATACACAGTAAAGTACAAGTGTTTTTACCAAACTTTGTAAAAAAAGCTAAAAAAGTCAGTTACAATACATACATTTTATTAAAAATCGGATATTATAACCTTAATAGTAAAAACAACCAAGATAAGCCCATGATGCTCATCAATCCTAGAAAGATAAAGAAGTCATCTTTAAAGCTCGAAGACAAACTATCTAATACAAAAAAAATACTAAATAATAATCACTACACTGAATCTAATAGGGTTCATCGCTCTATTAATAGTAAATTAAAACGTTTGATTGATATTATTGGGGCTTTAGTCGGTTTAATGATCACTGCCATCATTTTTATTCCTTTAGCTATTTGGATTTACAAAGATAATCCCGGTCCTATTTTCTACTCCCAAACTCGGTGCGGGTTTAATGGGAAAAAATTTACTATTTGGAAATTCCGCTCTATGACGGTGGATGCGGAAAGAAAACAACATTTAGTAAAAAATCATGCTGATGGTTTTATTTTTAAAAATCCAGAGGATCCTCGTATTACAAGGGTTGGGAAATTTTTAAGATCCACTAGTTTGGATGAATTTCCCCAGTTTTGGAATGTTTTAACGGGAGATATGAGTTTAGTTGGGACTCGTCCTCCTACTCCCAATGAAGTGTCAAAATATAATGACTATCATTTATTACGCCTTAAGGTGAAACCTGGTTTGACGGGAGAGTGGCAGGTAAAAGGACGTTCTAAATGTCTTGATTTTAATCAAGTGGTGGCAATGGATTTGGATTACCAGAAAAAATGGACAGTATGGTATGATTTATATTTGATTTTTAAAACCGTTGAGGTTGTTGTTAAGCGCGAAGGTGCTTGTTAATTATTGAATGAATCTTCCCAATACTATTACTTTTAGTCGCATTGTTTTGATAGTTCCTATTCTCTGGTGTTTATATCAGCCAATGGAAATTTATCAATGGTGGGCTTGGGGTTTATTTTTACTGGCTTCTCTTACGGATTGGTTGGATGGTTATTTAGCAAGGCGTTTAAATCAAGTTACGGATTTAGGTAAGTTTTTGGATCCTTTGACGGACAAGATTTTGGTAGTTGCTCCTTTATTGGTTTTGGTTGAGCGTCAAATAATCCCCAGTTGGGGGGTTTTTTTGATTTTGTTGCGAGAAATTGCGATCGCAGGTTGGCGGGTAAGTCCTCAACAAAAGACTATTTCAGGTGCTAATCTTTGGGGTAAGTTTAAGACTGTTAGCCAGATAAGTGCGATCGCCATTTTACTTTTACCTAGATACCCTTGGGCATTAGAAATAGGAATAATTATATTTTGGGTGTCGGTAACACTAACCATCGTTTCAGGGTTAATTTACCTCATTCCCCAACAAGAAACAGCCTAATACTCCTCCCTTGCCCTAAGAGTTTCAATGCACCGAGGATCGATTAAAGTAGCCTTTTCAGGCTCTCTGGGGAACCAAGAAGCCGTCTTTTTACAAAATTCCACCAATACCAACATCACAGGTACTTCTATTAATACCCCCACCACAGTAGTCAATGCGGCCCCCGAATTTAAGCCGAATAACATCACCGCCGTTGCGATCGCCACTTCAAAATGATTACTAGCCCCAATCAAAGAAGCAGGTGCCGAATCCTCATAGGATAAATTCATCTTCAGTGCAATTACATAAGTAATAAAGAAAATAAAATTAGTTTGAATAAACAAAGGAATCGCAATCAAAAGAATATGCAAAGGATTATTAACAATCAACTCCCCCTTAAAAGCAAACAATAAAATCAAAGTCGCCAACAGAGCAATAATAGCCACAGGAGAGAGATAATGTAAAAACTTCGACTCAAACCAAGCCCTACCCTTATACTTAAAAATCCAATATCGACTAAAAATCCCCGTAATCAAAGGTAAACCCACATATATCAACACAGAAAAAACAATAGTTTGCCAAGGCACACTCAAATTATTAGCCGATAACAACCATTGCCCCAACGGTGCATACAAAAATAACATCGCCAAAGAATTAACCGCCACCATAACCAAAGTAATTCCCTGATTACTATAAGAAAGATAGCCCCACATCAACACCATTGCCGTGCAAGGAGCGATTCCCAGCAAAATACAACCAGCAATATAAGAATCAGCCAAAGAAACCTCAACCCCCCGAATTATCTCCGTATCAGATAACAACCCTGAAAAAAGATAACCAAGAAAAAATTGAGCAAAAATCACCATGGAAAAAGGTTTAACCAACCAATTAACCGCCAAGGTTAAAAACACAGGCTTAGGAGTTTTAACCGCCTTAACCGCCTGAGAAAAATCTATCTTAACCATGATGGGATACATCATAAAAAATAAACAGATAGCAATGGGAATCGAAACATTATAGATACTGATACTATCCAAACTTTGAGCAATATCAGGGAAAACTCTTCCCAAACTAATGCCAACGATGATACAAATAAAAACCCAGAGAGTTAAATATTTCTCGAAGAAACTTAAATTTCCCCCTGCTTTTATGGCCTTAGGATTTATATTTACTGTCATAATAAAACAATTTTTATTGGTATATTTTAGGCAAGTAAGTAATGAAAATTATCTATCTTTATTCTCAAGATATGATTAAAGTCCCTTAAGAAATTAACCGTTAAATTTCGACAACAGAAAATTCTTTTCAAATCTTAATTTCAAATCATAACCTGCAAAACAATTATAACAGTAAAAATTGGTATATATATCGCTTCCTAATCGCAACATTTTCGAGAAGGTGTCAAAGAAACCGTGAGACGAAAATCTGCCAAATACTGCTCCAATATCACCATCTGAGATAAGTTTAAACTATAATAAACCCATCGCCCCTCCTGACGGGTACGGACCAAACCAGCTTCCTTCAAAGTTTTGAGGTGAAAAGATAACTTTGATTGACTGATATTTAAAACCTCCAACAACTCACATACGCACAACTCTTGATTTCTCAACAAATTTAATACTTCAATCCGAATAGAATCAGATAACGCATGAAATCCTTTTTTTATGTTAGTTTTTTCTTCTACTTCTGCAATGCTCATTAAAATTATAGTATTAAGGTACAAAATTCAACTTTGATACTTACCCTTCGGAAGTTTTCACCTAACGAAGTAGGTAATCCTGTGTCACTTGTTGCCCAAAAACTAAGTATTTAAAGTTCTCATCTTGTTTTTTAACGTCCACGTTACTATTAATTGTACATCTTATTGCCATTACCATCAAAAAAACAAGAGCAATGCTTGTAAAAGAAGCACTAGCGAAGTAATTATCTTCCGTAGTTTATGCATAGTGTCTCTCGTTGATTTGTGTGTGAGAAAATCAGAATATTCATAGGGCTTAACAAAGTAACGCAATCTAATTATTTACTTTTTATGATGGCTTGCTCCATAAAATTTGACTCAATATTAATCATTATGCTATGATTAAATCTAGTTTAATTGCTGAATTTATTATGTAATTAAAACTCCCTAATATGAAGGTAGCTTATAATACATTGTTCTATTTCTCAGAAAAAGCCTAGTAGCTAAAAGTAGTTTTTAATGTTATTTTCAACATAAAATATCTAATACTATTGTAATTATTTTATTTTTTAAGTATAGATTAAATTAAGTTTAACATACTAAAACATGAGTAAATCTAATGCAATTCTAATAGATAGCTGATAGTTTTATATTTTTAAAAAGTAAAAATAACTATCCCACTCAAAAATTGTAATTCGATAAATAGATCTCAATATATAATCGAAGGCAAAATACTGTAATTATTCATAAATCATAAAAAACAATGAAATCATCTCTAGTCATTCTCTATCACCGTCAACCCTATGACGAAGTAATTGAAAACGGAAAAACTTTTTATCGTGATAAAAAAAGCCCTAATGGTATCGTACCAACCCTAAGAAGTTTCTTTAATAGTGTTGATAAAGGAACTTGGATTGCTTGGCGACAGGTTGCTAAAAAAGAACAATCTACTTTCCAAGAAAGGGTACAGGTAGAGGAAGAAAGCTCTAATTACAGCGTTTTACGTATTCCCCTCTCTCCAAATCAGGTAAAGGAATTTTATCATATCACTTCAAAAGAAGCCTTCTGGCCTATTCTTCATTCCTTCCCTTATCACTTCACTTCTGAGTCTTCTGAGTGGGAAAATTTTAAAGAAATTAACCGATTATTTGCCGAAGCAGCCTGTAAGGAAGCGGCTGATGATGCTCTTATTTGGGTACACGACTATAACCTATGGTTAGCCCCTAAATATATTAGGGAAATGAAACCTAATGCGAGAATTGCTTTCTTCCACCACACTCCTTTCCCCTCGGTGGATGTATTTAACATTCTGCCTTGGCGTGAGGAAATTATTAAAAGTCTGTTGTGTTGTGATGTGGTAGGTTTCCATATTCCTCGTTATTCGGAAAACTTTGTCAATGTAACCCGTAGTTTATTACCTGTGGAGGTAGTGGAAAGACAACCTGTACAAGGACATTTTACTAAATGTGGAACTGCTTTGGCTGAGCCTGAAATGGTAACTAAGTTACGTTATAACGGGCAGGATGTAACTGTTGATGCTTTCCCTGTGGGTACTAACCCCGATTACATTACTTCTGTGTTGGCCACGGCAGAATCCCAGAAAAAATATGAGGAAATCAAAGAGGAGTTGAATGGACGTAAGTTAATTATTGCCGCTGGTAGAATTGATTATGTGAAGGGTAATCAGGAGATGTTGGAAGCTTTTGGTCGTTTATTGGAACGCCGTCCAGAGCTACATGGTAAGGTTAATTTTATTGTTAGTTGCGTGTCTGCGGCTGCTGGAATGAGGGTATATAAGACTACCCAAAATAAAATTGAGCAGTTGGTAGGACAAATTAATGGTAAGTTTGCCCGTTTGGATTGGACTCCTATTATTCTGTTTACTAAACCTATTCCTTTTACTGATTTGTTGGCGTATTATCGGGCGGCGGATATTTGTTGGACTACTCCTTTACGCGATGGCTTAAACTTAGTTGCAAAGGAATATATTTCTGCCCATAAGGATGAGAGTGGCGTATTAATCCTCTCTGAGTTTGTAGGGGCGGCGGTGGAATTACCCGAGGCTCTTTTGACTAATCCTTATTCTGTAACTCGTATGGATACGGCTATTGATAAGGCTTTGGGAATGCCTGAAGATGAACAAAGAGAACGCATGGATGCGATGTATAAGACTGTTTCCACTTATGATGTTAAGTATTGGGGCGATCGCCTTTTAGATGTATTTGGTAAAATTCCTAAAAAATAAGTATTTACTGAATTAATTGACAGATATAGAATGGGGGGATAATATTTCCCCTATTTTTTTGCAATAAATAACCTGATTAATTCATACATCAGTCTTAGAAACGGGTAAAACTAGCAAACATATACCCCAAAACCACACCAATTACCATTGCCCAAACTTGTCCAGATTCTACAAAATTATTCCACGCATCGGTAATTTGACCAATAATATCAGGATCTTCGATCATTTGAGCGAATATATAAGCAGAAAAATCGGTAAGTGCCATAAAATTTATTGATTTGTACTAAGGTAATTCCCTTCAAATTATATATTAAACCACCAAAATCAATACCCGTTTATTAATTTCATCCTGTTTTTGTGGATTTTCAAATTTTGATAATTCACGATATGATAGTTACTAACTTTTACTAAATCCCCGACGGTTGTTGAATATGTTTACTGCTACTCCCCCCCGTAAGATTGAAAATAATATTCCCGATGATTTGTTCAGTGCGATCGCACTTTTGAAAAAAGAACTAAACGCTGTAATTCTCGCCCACTACTACCAAGAAGGAGACATCCAAGATATAGCCGACTATATCGGCGACTCCCTCGGTTTATCTCAACAGGCTGCGAACACCACCGCCGATGTAATCCTTTTTGCAGGGGTGCACTTCATGGCAGAAACCGCAAAAATTCTAAATCCCCATAAATTAGTATTATTACCCGACTTAGAAGCGGGATGTTCCCTTGCGGACAGTTGCCCTCCCGATGCCTTTGCCAAATTTAAAGCCCAACATCCAGATCATATTGTTATTTCCTACATCAATTGTACCGCAGAAATAAAAGCCCTTAGCGATATTATCTGTACTAGTTCCAATGCCGTTTCTATTGTTAATCAAATTCCCCCAGAGCAAAAAATTATTTTCGCCCCTGACAAAAACTTAGGGCGTTATGTGAGCCAACAAACAGGACGAGATTTAGTATTGTGGGATGGTAGCTGCATCGTTCATGAAACCTTTTCAGAAAAAAGAATTGTTGAACTAAAAGTAACAAACCCTGAAGCCCAAATTTTAGCTCACCCAGAATGTGAAACCTCCGTGCTACGTCACGCTGATTATATTGGCTCAACTACCGCCCTTTTAAAATATTCTCAGAGTAGTGAATGCGACAAATTCATTATCGCCACCGAACCAGGAATCATCCACCAAATGCAAAAACAAGCCCCCAACAAGGTGTTTATTCCTGCCCCTTCTACCACTAATTGTAACTGCAATGAATGTCCTTACATGAGGCTAAATACCCTCGAAAAAGTCTATCTTGCCCTCAAAAATAAAACCCCCGAAATTATTATTCCTGAACCCACTAGAAGTAAGGCTTTACAACCCATACAAAGAATGTTGGAAATGTCTAAGTAATAAGTTTTTGTTTTTTATGTTTGCTTAGCCCTCTCCATTATTAATTCTTTTACTTCCATTGCTGTGGCGGGGGCGAGTAAAATTCCGTTGCGGTAATGGGCGGTGGCTAAAATAACATTATCGTAACCCTCTAACCATTCTATGATGGGGGCTGGGCGCCCTTCGGGGCGAGGTCGTTTCCCTGACCATTGGGAGATAATAGAAGCCGATTTGAGAGCAGGACAAAAGGCGATCGCCCTTTGATGTAAATTAGTAAGTAATTGTTTATCCTCCATTACCTGTCCATCTTCATGGGCAAATTCAAGGGTAGCCCCCACCCAAAAACGATTATCATTCAGAGGTACGATATGCACATCATCCCCCGTAATCACTGGGTTAAAATCAGGCAATTTTTGCCACCCATCATAACTCATCACCATGGCTTGTCCTAATACGGGCTTAATTTTTACCGTCTTTCCCAACTCCTCAGTTAAAGGAGTAGAACCCAAACCACCACAGACAATAACTAAGTCTGCGTCTAGGGATGCACCCCTCACCTGTAAAGACTCACAGACCCTTTTATTATCTTCATTTGAAGAACTAATTTTAAAATTATCAACTTTTTGACCAAAAATACACTTTACCCCTTTTATCTTCGCACCTTCAACCAAAGCCTCCACGAGGGGAGTGGGATTGATTTGTAAATCATCGGGGGAAGAAACCGCCCCAATTATTTCTTCTCCTTGCACCTCTGGGCAAAAAGATTGTAATTGAGAACGATTCCAAACCTTGAGACGATACCCTTGCTCTGCCCTTTTTTCGGCCAATTTACGCCATTTTTCGAGGTCATCCCCTGCCAATAATAATTTGACGATGCCATGGCGGTTATAAGGGATTTCTAACCCCGTTAACTGTTTCAATTCGGGTAAAAGGGTTTTGTATCTCGTTAAGCTATTCTCTCTTAGTCGCCATGCCCTTCCTTTTATCTTTTGACTCATTACCCCCATCAACAAGCCTAACGCAGCTCCCGATGAACCACTAGCTGGGGCTTTTTTATCTATTAAAGTAATATTAAACTGAGGATCTTGACTTAGTTCAAAGGCGATCGCACTGCCCACAATCCCCGCACCAATAATTACAATTTTATCCAGTGACTTATTCCTAACGCTAACTTTTTGAGTATAACCCAAGATACTACCCAGCGAAGAATTCGTTTTATTTCCTTCAAAAAAAATCAAAAACAATAGGTTTAATTTTCCCCACTATTATGAGATTTTGCCCCATTTATCGGCTAAAACGGCTCAAAATCGTTACCTTTCTTTACAAAAATCAGTAAAAATTTAGAAAAAACGGGAAAAACGATATTTTTTAAACATTTCAGCAATTAATCAGGTAATATCAGATCTAGTGTTAAAAACAGTCAAACACTTATTCGATGGTTATTTCAGCTAATTAAATATTAGAATCTGATGATCATGGTTAGGTGTTAAAAATACAAATACAAATAAAATAGGAGTATATTCTATGAACAAAGGTGAATTAGTTGATGCAGTAGCAGAAAAGGCTTCCGTTACCAAAAAACAAGCTGATTCCGTAATCAGTGCCACGGTAGAAGCAATCATGGAAGCAGTTTCGAGCGGAGAAAAAGTAACCCTCGTTGGTTTTGGCTCCTTTGAAAGCCGTGACAGAAAAGCACGTGAAGGTCGTAATCCTAAAACTGGTGAAAAAATGAATATTCCAGCTACTAAAGTTCCTGCTTTTTCTGCTGGTAAATTATTCAAGGAAAGAGTTGCCCCTCCTAAATCCTAGTTAATCCCTAGGTTGATTTTTCCAGAGGGGTAAAAAGAATAAATCCTCTTTCTGCCCCCTTTTGATTTTCAAAGGGGGGAACAGTCTCATTCTATGGATAATAACGTTCAATCATTAAAACACTATTACATTTTCCCCTTAAACTGAAAATCCTATCTAAATTCAGTAATACCTTAATTATTAGAGTTGTTGCGAAATAGGAGATAATAAAGAAAACTGACTAAGTAAAAAGAAGTAGAATGTTAAATATTGACAAAATACTTAATCAAGATCGACTCCTCAGAGCCACCACAGGATTGAATCGCAAGGCATTTGATGATTTATTAGTCAGTTTTGAGTCGGTTTATCTTTCATTATCACAAAAAAGTGACTCTTCTCGTCAGAGACGCTTTGGCGGAGGTCGAAAATCTCATCTCAAAACCATTGAGCAGAAACTTTTCTATATTCTATTTTATTTAAAATGTTATCCAACATTTGATTTAGCTGCTATTCTCTTTGATTGTGACCGAAGTCAAGCTTATCGATGGAGTCATAAACTACAAGAGGTTTTAGAAAAAACATTAAATGAAAAACAGGTATTGCCAAAAAGGAAAATTAGCACAATTCAAGAGTTCAGGGAATATTTTCCCGATGTGGAAAGAGTGATGATTGACGGGGTGGAAAGACCGATTAATCGACCACAAGACAAGAAAAAACAAAAAGAAAATTACTCAGGAAAAAAGAAAAGACACACCCGTAAAAATCTAGCGGTAGTAAGCCCAGAAAAAAAGATATTACAGTTAACACCCACCTGTAATGGCAAAATTCATGATAAAAAAATCCATGATCAATTTGACTTGATTGGGGGAATACCAGATATGGTGAAAGTACAAGCAGATTCGGGATTTCAAGGAGTGCAAAAAATGTATGATAATGTCTTTTTACCTCAAAAAAAACCGAGAGGGGGAGAGTTGACGGTGGAACAAAAAGAGGAAAATAGAGAATTATCAAGGGAAAGAGTAGGATGTGAGAACGCTTTTGCAGGGGTAAAAAGATACTATGCTGTATCATCAGTTTATAGAAATAGAACGCCAGAATTTGATGACAAACTAATGGTAACAGCTTGTGGATTATGGAATTTATATTTGGAAGTAGCATAAAATAAAATCAGGAATAAGAAAAATCCCATTAACTTTATTTAATATTCAACATTAAAGCTATCTCCTACTATTTCGCAACAACTCTATTCAATTCTAATGGGATCGACATCAATATTAAAGGAAACCATACTAGGACAATATTGTTTTAGGGTTAATAATTGTTGTTTTAACTCATGGGAAAAAGGCTCGAGGGATTTGAGTAAAATTTGCCAACGATAACGCCTTGCTACCCTCATCACATTGGCAGGGGCCGGCCCTAAAATTTCTACATCATCGGGGAGTATTTGTTCACAAACATCGGCGATCGCCTCTACCGCTTCCCTTACCTTGTTTCCATCCGCTCCTGTACACTTGAGCAAAATTAAACTACCATAGGGAGGATAATCTAGGGCTTCCCTTTGTTCCAATTCTGTGGCAATGAATGCAGAATAGTTGTGAGTTTGTACCGCCCCGATAACGGGATGCTCAGGGGAGTAGGTTTGTATTATAACCTGTCCGGGGTCATCTCCCCTTCCTGCCCTTCCAGCCACTTGGGTTAAGGTTTGAAAAGCCCTCTCACTAGCGCGATAATCAGAATGGAATAGTAAACCATCGGCAGATACTACCCCCACGAGGGTTACTTGAGCCAAATCGATGCCCTTAGTTAACATTTGCGTACCAATTAATACATCCGCTTTTCCTGCTTCAAAATCTTCTAAAATACGACGATGGGCATTTTTGGTGCTGGTGGTATCACTATCAAACCGTAATATTTTCAACTCAGGGAAGGCTTTTTGTAATTCTAATAATACCTTTTGAGTACCTGTGCCAAAAAACTTGAGATAGGGCGAACCACATTCGGGGCAGTTTTTCGGATGAATTTGGGTATGGTTGCAATAGTGACAGCGTAACAGTTGGGTAGCCCCTTCCTTGGGATAATGGTAAGACAAGGAAACATCACAATGGGGGCATTCCATCACATAACCACAACTGCGACAAGATACAAAAGTACTATGCCCCCGACGGGAAATAAATAGGATGGCTTGTTTTCCTTCTTCCTTAAGATTACCCAAGGCGTTACCGAGGGCATGACTAAAGATGCTGCGGTTGCCCTTGCGCAATTCATGGCGCATATCCACAATTTGCACTGGAGGTAAAGGGCGGTTATAAACTCGATTGGGCAGGGATAGGTAATATTTTTTTTGTTCGGATTCTGGGGAATTTTGCCCCTGTGTGGCGAGTTGCCATGATTCAAGGGAGGGGGTAGCTGACCCTAAAATTAGAGGGCAATTTACCAATTCTGCACGCCACTGGGCGACGGTTTTGGCGTGGTAGGGGGGGGCGGGTTGACTTTGTTTAAAGCTGGTGTCATGTTCTTCATCGAGGATTATCATGCCCAGATTAGGGAGGGGTGCAAATATGGCGCTGCGAGTGCCGATAACCACTTGGGGTTCTCCTGTGAGCATTTGGCGCCATGTATCATACCTTTCTCCGTCACTCAGGCCGCTGTGATAGACGCAAACTTGTTGTCCAAATCTGGCTCGAAATCGGTCAGTGAGTTGGGGGGTTAAGCCGATTTCGGGTACTAAAACAAGGGCTGATTTTTTTTCTGCGAGGATAGGGGCGATCGCCCTCAGATATACTTCTGTTTTCCCTGATCCTGTCACCCCATGGAGTAGGCTAATATTAAACCCTTGTAAACCGCTGATTTTTTCAAACGCACATTGTTGCTCTTCTGTCAATACTTTTGGTAAATCTTTTTTAGGGGCGGAGTTTTGTAACAGCCGTAAACTCTCTCTTTCTTGGATTACCACACAACCTTTTTTCGCCAAACTGTTAATAACAGAATTACTATTTAATTCGCATTTTTGCATTAAATCTGGTTGGGATAATTCTCCCCCGTTTGTCTTGAGAATGGCTAAAACATCCCTTTGTTTTTGGGTGATGGTAGTGGCGGAATTTTCACTAATAAAAGTAACCACTTTCAGATATTTTGGTTTAGCTTTGGCAGGGGGTTGTAGATAGGTTTGCACCCAATCTCTTTTGACTAAATCATTAATGCCCCTCCTTGCCCCTTTTACCTTTTGATTGATGTAACTAAAAGTATAATCACCATTTTTACTATTTTGTAATAGTTGCAAAACTCGCCATGCCATGGGAGGACAAAAGTTTTCTGCACCCTGAGGAATGTTATCAAATAAAAGCCTAACTCTTTTTTGCGATTTGCCTAATAATTTGGGTGGTAAAGCACACTTAATTACATAAATTAAGTCAGTTAAATAATATTCCGAAACCTTAGTTAATAATTCCCAATAACGAGGAGGAAAAAAGCCCGATGTAATGACATCTTCTACTGTTTTAATCTGGTCAATTTCTAATGTTTCTGGGGGTTTTGATACCAGTTTAAGGGCGATCGCACCTACCACCGAATTACCAAAAGGCACACTTAAAATATCCCCTGCTTTTACCTCCATTTCATCACCGATGGCATAGGTATATAAACCCTCAGCATAGGGACAATCCACCAACACCTCTACCCACTGATAGTTTTTTGAGCCATATTCTGTTTTAGGCTCTGCTAAAGTAAGGGTGGATGAAGATAGGGGATACATAAAGATTACATAAACAATAACATTTACATTAATTATAGGCTCATGGCTGAGAGTTATGAGTCGATTAATTTACCATGGTTTGTTATCCGCCACCCATTGCCTTAACTGTCCATCAGTTTAGCTTCTTGGAAAGTACCAAGATTTTTTAAGAGGGTGGCACTAGCTTCATTTAAGCCGATTAATTCTACATCCGCGCCATTACGACGAAATTTGATCATCACTTTGTCCAAAGCTGCGATCGCCCCTTGATCCCAAAGATGAGCATGGGTTAAATTAATAACTACCTTAGTCACCAAATCATCAAAATCAAATTTACTATAAAACTCCTCAATGGAAACAAAGAAAATTTGACCTGACACATTATAAGTACACAAAGAATTTTCCTCATCCAACACCTTTTCCACAAATACCAACTCCGCAATTTGACGGGAAAAAAAGATAGTCCGTAAAATAATCCCTGTAATCACCCCAAGGGCAAAGTTACTGGTAACCACCGTGACAGTCATGGTAGTCAACATCACAATGGTTTCATTGGGAGGAGTGCGTTTAATATTCTTAAAAGATGACCAACGAATGGTACCTACCGATACCATAATCATCACCGCCACCAATGCACCCATGGGCATCCTCTGTACCCACTGTTGTAGCACCAAAATGGCAAATAATAAAAACATTCCTGCTGAAAAAGTAGAAAGTCTGCCCCTACCCCCCGACTGCACATTAATCACTGATTGCCCAATCATGCCACATCCTGCCATACCCCCAAAGAAAGAGGTAATAATATTGGCGATGCCCTGCCCTTTGGCTTCCTGATTTTTGTTGCTGGGCGTATCAGTTAATTCATCCACTAAGGCAGCGGTTAAAAATGAAGCTAATAAACCCACCAATGCCATGGTTAGGGAAAAAGGCAAGATAATTTGTAAGGTTTCTAAATTAAAAGGTACATCGGGTAAACGGAAAAAAGGTAATGTGGCGGGTAATTCCCCCATATCTCCCACCGTAGGCACTCCTAAGTTTACATCCAAATCAAAAACCACTGTGATAACGGTGGTAACCAATAGGGCAACGAGGGGAGAGGGTACCACTTGGGTAAACCTTGGTAAGATGTAAATAATTAATAATGAACCAATGGTAATGGCATATACGGCGGAAGGGACATTGGTTAATTGAGGTAACTGGGCAAGGAAAATTAATACTCCCAGGGCGTTGATATAGCCCATCATTACTGCTCTAGGAACGTATTTCATCTGTTTTCCTAGTTTCAGCAGTCCAAATATTAGTTGAAAAATACCTGTGAGGAGGGTAGCGGCAAAAAGATATTCTACCCCATACTCTCTTACTAAGCCTACCGTTAAAAGGGCGATCGCTCCTGTGGCGGCAGAAATAGAACCTGGTCTTCCCCCCAAAAAGGCGGTAGTTACTGCTATGATGAATGAAGCGTATAAGCCTACTTTGGGATCAACCCCTGCAATGATAGAAAAGGCGATCGCCTCTGGAATCAAAGCCAAACCTACCACAGCACCAGCTAAAAGATCTTCTTTGACATTGGAAAACCATTCCCTTTGTAGGGTAAAAGTGTTAATCATCTCCTCCTCTCGGTATTTTCGCCTTTTAAAACACAAATCATATCACAAAACTTTACAAAAAGAAACAGCCTTTATGACTAACCTACGGTAACAGAGAGCGGTTTTAGACCCTTTTTTCTGATAACCTAGATCGAGTCGTTAAAAATTTCTATATAAACTATTTATATGACCGCATCTAGTGATAATGAACGTACTATTGTAATTGGTACTCGTAAAAGTAATTTGGCTTTGGTTCAAACCTACTGGGTAAAAAAAGAGTTAGAAAGTCATTTCCCCCATGTGGATTTTGAAGTGGAAAAAATGAGTACCCAAGGGGATAAAATCCTTGATGTTGCCTTGGCTAAAATTGGCGACAAGGGTTTATTCACCAAGGAATTAGAGTTGGGCATGATTAACAATGAAGTTGATTTTGCTGTGCATTCATTGAAAGATTTACCTACTAATTTACCCGATGGATTAATGTTGGGTTGCGTCAGCAAAAGGGTAAACCCTGCTGATGCTTTGGTGGTGAATGAAAAGCACAAGGATAAACAGTTGGATACCCTTCCCGAAGGTGCCGTCATTGGTACTTCTTCTCTACGTCGTCTTGCCCAGTTGCGTCACCATTATCCTCATCTTACTTTTAAGGATGTCCGTGGAAATGTTAACACTCGCTTGGCGAAGTTGGACGCAGGGGAATATGATGCCATTATCTTGGCCGTGGCAGGGTTAGAAAGGTTGGATATGAGCGATCGCATTCACCAAGTTATCCCTAGCGAAATCTCCCTCCATGCCGTGGGGCAAGGGGCTTTGGGCATTGAGTGTCGCACGGGCGATGAAGCTGTTTTAGAAATTATTAAGGCAATTCAAGATCAAGATACCCTTGATTGTACCCTCGCCGAGCGTTCCTTTTTACGGGTATTAGAAGGGGGTTGTCAAGTGCCTATTGGGGTAAACACTTCCATTGAAGGGAATCAGTTAACTTTGATAGGTATGGTTGCAAGTTTGGATGGTCAACAGTTACTTAAAGATAGTGTAACGGGCGATCGTACAAACCCTGAAAAAATAGGTCAAGAATTAGCCGAAAAACTAAAAAGTCAGGGTGCAGGAGAAATTTTAGCCGCTATCCTTGCAGAAATAGATCGCTAATTTTTATTTTGTAGGGGCGATTTCGTCTCTACATTCTCTAATTCATCATCTCTCTTATTTATAAATCTTGTATAGTGGCGATCGCACTTTGCAAATTGTCTTATAGTTAAATTATTAAGGTAGTTAAATTATTAAGGCTTTTTTTCTTTCTTTTGGTTTATTTACCGCTAAATCATAATTAGTCTGTAAATTCATCCAAAATTGAGGAGTAGTATTAAAAGCCTGAGATAATAACCATGCCGTTTCTGGAGTAATACCACGTTTACCCCTAATAATTTCATTGATTCTTTGCACTGGAATATTCAAATGCCTAGCTAAAGCTACTTGAGTAATATTCATGGGTTCGAGAAATTCCTCCAATAAAATTATCCCCGCATGAGTGGGAATGCGATTAGTAGGTATCATAATTTATTTATAATTTTAATAAGTAATTAATCGTGATAGTCAATTATTTGGACTTGGCTAACATTACCATTATGCCATTGAAAAATGATTCGCCATTGACTATTAATGCGCATACTATAAAAGCCTTTGAAACTTCCTTAAAAAGATAGTAAAGCTAAAATTTATCAAATCAAACAGTTTTTAAAATATCAAAAGGAAATATAACTATGAGTATCAATAATTATGATTTTGATAAATTTACTATTAATCTTTATGTAGATGAGAATAACGATTGGTTATGTCATTTTGTGGAAATGCCCAATATCTCTGCTTTCGGAGATACTCCAGAGGAAGCATTAATGGAATTACAAACAGCATGGGAAATGGTGAAAGAAGATTTTATTGTCAAAGGATTAGAAATTCCCATTGCACCTCGTCAATTGGCTTTTTCTTAACTAAAACATTGAATCAGTAATAATATTCTATTTTTAAGATTATTGGTATTAGTTTATACTCAGAGAGAGTTTAGAATTTGTTTAATTAATTTGTAAAAACCAATGTATTTCGCTATGGTTACCTAAGATAAAAAAGCCCTTTGAATCCTTACCTTCATTGTTTGTCCAAAGATTCTCAATGACTAAAAATATTAGTACAAAAAAACTACCTAATTCAAATTAATGTTTCATCAAATTGACTTTCAAGGCATCAAAAATAACCCCGACTTCAAAGAAGATAGCGTCAGAGAAGTGATTATTTTACCTCTCCTCAAATATTTAGGTTATGACGAAAAAAATATTATTAGAAGTAAAACTCTACAACATCCCTTCTTAAAAATTGGTAGTAAAAAACGCCCGATCAACCTTATCCCTGACTATGTGTTAAAAATAGAAAATAGTTATGGTTGGGTATTAGATGCAAAAGCGCCCTCCGAAAATATCAAAACGGGTGATAATATCGAACAAGTTTACAGTTATGCCACCCATCCCGAAATCAGAAGTAATTATTTTGCCCTTTGTAACGGTATAGAATTTAGTTTATTTAAAACCCTTGCTACAGATACCCCCATTTTATATTTTAGTCTCGATCAATTTAGTTATTATGAATATGATTTAAAACAATATTTAGCCATCGATAGATTTCAATTTGGCAAAACTATCACCTATGAATCTACCACCGCTACCGCTAAACCAAAAGCTACTTTTGACTATAACAATCGCCCTTTATTAGAACCAATTACTCCCAGAAAACAACAAGCAAAAAGACATTTTGGTGTACATGGTTATTTTACTAAACAAACTTGGAATGTTGTCGCAGAATATATAAAAAACTATAGTCAACCTAATGACATTATTTTAGACCCTTTTGGTGGTACCAGTGTGACAGCCATTGAGGCTTTAATGAATAACCGTCAAGCCATTAGTATTGATATTAATCCTATGGTGATTTTTTGGGGAAATACCTTAATTAACCCTATTAATTTAGCAGAATTAAGTGATGCTTTTGAGCGAGTAAAATTAGCCTATCAAGAGTTAGAACCGAAAACAGAAAAAGACATCAAAAAAGCCATTAAAAAATATCCTTATCCTCAAGGTTTTGTTTTGCCAACAGGTTCAGATGTTGACACCATCGAAAAACTATTTAGTGATAAACAGTTAGCACAATTATCATTACTTAAACATATTATTAAGCAGGAAAAAAATAAATATATTTTAGACTGTTTAATGTTAGTTTTTTCAAGTACTATAAATAAGTATAATCTAACTTTTCATTATACAAGAACAGATGGGGGAGGTGATAGTTCTATGTTTAGATATACTCGTTATAGAATCGCACCTAACCCTGGTGAAATGCCTTTGATGCAGATATATATATAAAACTAAATTTAAAAAGTTAATTTCGGCTAAAAAAGAAATAGAATATAACATTAATGAAAAGACTATTAATAACGCTAAAATTATAAAAGGTACAGCAACAGACTTAAATTTCATAGCTGATGAAAGTATCGATTATATTTATACCGACCCACCCTATGGCAAAAAACTTCGCTACTTAGACTTATCAATAATGTGGAATGCGTGGCTAGATTTAGAAGTAACAGAAGAAGATAAAAAATTAGAAGCAATCGAAGGAGGAGAACGGAAAAAAAGTAAACAAGAATATAATCAATTAATCGCAGAAAGCATCAAAGAAATGTATCGAGTGTTAAAATTTGATCGCTGGTTATCATTTGTTTTTGCGCACAAAGACCCAGAATTTTGGCATTTAATTCTCGATACTGCCGAGAATTGCGGTTTTGAATATATCGGCGCAGTGCCACAAAAAAACGGACAAACTAGCTTCAAAAAACGTCAAAATCCCTTCACAGTTTTATCAGGTCAACTAATCATTAACTTTCGAAAAGTGCACACTCCAAAAGCAGTTATGAAAGCTAATTTAGGTATGGATATGGCAGAAATTATTATTCAAACTATTGAAGGCATAATTGCCAAAAATGATGGAGCGACTTTAGAGCAAATTAATGATGAATTAATTATTAAGGGTTTAGAATTGGGCTTTTTAGATTTATTGGCAAAAGAATATTCAGACCTAACACCAATTTTATTAGAAAATTTTGATTATGATGATAAAACAGAATTATATACTATTAAAAATAATAGTAAATTTAAGTCACATATTGACGTTAAACTGCGAATCAAATATTATTTAATCAGTTATTTAAGAAGAATGGAAAGAGAAAAGAAAAAACCGACTTTTGATGAAATTGTCTTGAATATTTTACCATTATTAAAAAATGGTACAACTCCCGAAAACCAGACAATTTCAACAGTCTTAGAAGACATTGCCGATAAAGTGGGGGAAAATAGTTGGCGCTTGAAACAAAAAGAAGGACAACAATTAAATTTATTTTAAAATGAGGAGAAATAACTCTTTGATATAGTTTTCCTAAAAAAATGAATGGGCAAAATTAGTTCGTGAGAAAATAGCCTATGGACTTGTTAGCACCATAGATTATTTTGATCGCCCTTAAATAAGCTAAAGTAGTTAATATATATAACTTATAGAAGCAATAATAAATAAATAACTACTCCATGAAAAGCCTATTTTTAGAAAGACTCCATAGCGGAACATCCCAAAACGGATCTAAGGGCGATCGCCCCATGCTAGTATTTGATGATGCCATGGATACAAGTCTTCATACCATGGAATAAGCTATTATCAGAGTAAAGATTGAATGTTGAATAATGCAAATAATTGATCATCGTCACCTCAAAGAAAATTTAACTACCGTTATCGATGAAATTAGTGAAAAACATCAACCCGTATGTCTTCAACTATCCGACTCTGTAAAGGCGATCGTACTTTCGGAAGAAGATTACAATAGCATGGTAGAAACATTATATTTGTTAAGTAATCCAGTCAACGCAGAAAAATTACTACAAGCTGTGAATCGTACTCCAGACTCCGCTACCCCATGGCAACAAGTCAAAAATGAATTAATGGGATGAGAAATATTTTACTGGATATACAAGCCGTGGAAGATTTGAAATGGTGGATTCAACAAGATAAACGAATTGCTTTAAAAACTATGGAATTAATTGAAACATTGCCAGACAATCCTTTTACGGGAAAAGGAAAACCTGAAATGTTACGCTTTAATCTATCAGGTTTTTGGTCAAGACGTATTACTCAAGAACATCGCCTAGTTTATGAAGTAAAAGACGACTATATCAGAGTAGTGAGTTGTCGTTATCACTATCGAAAATGAATCTAAGTCTTATCTATCTAATCATTGCCCTTAAATAAGCTAAAGTAGTTAATATATATAACTTATAGAAGCAATAATAAATAAATAACTACTCCATGAAAAGCCTATTTTTAGAAAGACTCCATAGCGGAACATCCCAAAACGGATCTAAGGGCGATCGCCCCGTGCTAGTATTAGATGGTGCCATGGGTACAAATCTACAAGTGCAAAACCTCACCGCCGAAGACTTTGGCGGGGCAGAATACGAAGGCTGTAACGAATATTTAGTCCATACCAAACCAGAAGCCGTAGAAATCGTCCATAGACAATTCCTCGAAGCAGGTGCTGATGTCATCGAAACCGACACCTTTGGGGGTACCCCCTTAGTATTAGCAGAATATGACCTCGCCGATCAATCCTATTACCTCAACAAAACCGCCACCGAATTAGCCAAAAAACTAGCCCAAGAATATTCTACCCCCGAAAAACCTCGTTTTGTGGCAGGAAGCATCGGGCCTGGAACAAAACTACCCACCCTTGGACATATCGACTACGATAGCCTAAGAGATGCCTATGTAACCCAAATCCATGGTTTGTACGATGGAGGTGCAGATTTACTATTAGTAGAAACCTGTCAAGACGTACTACAAATCAAAGCCGTCCTCAACGCCATCGAAGAAGTATTTAAAGAAAAAGGAGAAAGACTACCCCTGATGGTATCCGTCACCATGGAAACCATGGGTACCATGTTGGTAGGTACAGAAATCAGCGCCGCCCTTGCCATCCTTGAGCCTTATCCCATCGACATTTTAGGGCTAAACTGTGCCACAGGCCCAGACTTGATGAAACCTCACATCAAATATTTAAGCGAAAATTCTCCCTTCATCGTCTCCTGTGTGCCAAACGCTGGTTTACCTGAGAATGTGGGCGGACAAGCGCACTACAAACTATCTCCCATCGAATTAAAAATGCACTTGATGCACTTTATCGAAGACTTGGGAGTGCAAATAATTGGAGGTTGTTGCGGTACTCGCCCTGATCATATCAAAGCATTGGCGGAAATTGCTAGTACCCTTAAAGCAAAAGAGCGTCATTACAATTATGAGCCTTGCGCGGCTTCTATCTATGGCACTCAACCCTATCATCAAGACAACTCCTTCTTGATTGTGGGAGAAAGACTCAATGCCAGTGGCTCGAAAAAATGCCGTGATATGCTCAATGCCGAGGATTGGGATGGTTTGGTATCCCTTGCCAAAAATCAGGTAAAAGAAGGGGCGCATATCCTCGATGTTAACGTGGATTATGTAGGGCGTGACGGGGAAAAAGATATGCACGAATTGGCTTCCCGTCTAGTGAATAATGTCACCCTTCCCCTCATGTTAGACTCCACGGAATGGCAAAAAATGGAGGCAGGTTTAAAGGTGGTGGGGGGTAAATGTATCCTCAACTCCACTAACTATGAAGATGGGGAAGAAAGATTTTTTAAGGTGTTGGAATTGGCAAAACAATACGGCGCTGGGGTGGTAATTGGTACCATTGATGAGGATGGTATGGGGCGCACGGCAGACAAGAAATATGAGATTGCTAAACGGGCTTACCATGATGTGGTTAATTTTGGCATTCCTGCCCACGAAATCTTTTTTGATACCCTCGCTTTGCCTATTTCCACAGGGATTGAGGAAGACAGGGAAAATGGTAAAGCAACTATCGAATCTATCAAGCGCATTCATGCAGATTTCCCTGAATGTCATTTTATGTTGGGGGTTTCTAATATTTCCTTTGGGTTAAATCCTGCTGCCCGTCAGGTGTTAAATTCGGTGTTTCTCCACGAGGCGATGCAGGTAGGGATGGACGGTGCGATCGTTTCTCCTAATAAAATATTACCATTAGCTAAAATAGACGAAAAATCTTTAAAAATATGCACAGATTTAATCTACGATAACAGAGAATTTGATGGAGATATTTGTAGCTATGATCCATTAGGAGAATTAACTACTTTATTTCAGGGTAAAACTACCAAAAGTAATAAAAAAAATGTTGCTGATTTACCCATAGAAGAAAGATTAAAACAACATATTATTGAAGGGGAAAGAATCGGCTTAGAAGATGCTCTCAATTTAGCCCTAGAAAAATATCCTCCCCTCGATGTTATTAATGTCTTTTTGTTAGATGGAATGAAAGTTGTAGGAGAATTATTTGGTAATGGACAAATGCAATTACCTTTCGTTTTACAATCTGCTCAAACCATGAAATCTGCGGTGGCTTTCCTTGAACCTTTTATGGATAAGGCAGATAGTGATGGCAGTGGGAAAGGTACATTTTTAATTGCTACGGTGAAGGGAGATGTTCACGATATTGGTAAAAATTTAGTAGATATTATTCTTTCTAATAATGGTTATAAAGTGGTCAATATTGGTATTAAACAACCTGTAGAAAATATCATTCAAGCCTATCGAGAGTGTAATGCTGACTGTATCGCTATGAGTGGTTTGTTGGTAAAATCTACTGCTTTTATGAAAGATAATTTAGAAACTTTCAACCAAGAAGGAATTAATGTTCCTGTTATTTTGGGAGGAGCAGCCTTAACTCCTAAATTCGTCTATGAAGATTGTCAAAACGTTTATGGAGGGAAAGTGGTTTACGGTAAAGATGCCTTTGCTGATTTACATTTTATGGATAAGTTAATGCCTGCTAAAAAAAGTGAGCTGTGGGATAATTTACAGGGCTTTTTAGGAAAATTTGAGGAAGAAAATAATCTCTTTAAAGGTCGTAATTTTGATGACTCTGGAGAGGTTAAAATGGAGGAGAAAAAAGAAGAAGAAACAGAAGATATTAAGGTAGTTGATACCCGTAGAAGTGAAGCTATTGATCCTAATATTGAACGTCCTACTCCTCCTTTCTGGGGTACAAAAATTATCTATCCCAAGGAGTTTGATTTTGATGATCTTTTCTGGTATTTAGATTTACAAGCATTGTTTGCAGGGCAGTGGCAATTTCGTAAACCTCAAGGGCAAGCAAGGGAGGAATATAATGAGTTTTTAGCAGAAAAAGTACATCCTATTTTGGAGGAATGGAAGGCTAAAATAAAAGCAGAAAATTTGTTACATCCTACCCTTATCTATGGTTATTTTCCTTGTCAATCAGAGGGGAATACTTTATATATTTATAATCCTGAAAATCCAGAAGCTAAGGAAGAAATTGCTAAGTTTGATTTTCCCCGTCAAAAGTCTGGTAAACGGTTATGTATTGCCGACTTTTTCGCCTCGAAGGATTCAGGGGTAATTGATGTTTTCCCCATGCAGGCGGTAACGGTGGGCGAAATTGCCACAGAATACGCTCAAAAACTCTTTGCCAATGATGAATATACCAACTACCTCTATTATCATGGGATGGCTGTACAAACAGCGGAGGCGATGGCGGAATGGTGCCATGCGAGGATTCGTCGGGAGTTGGGTTTTGGAGATTTAGAGCCTGATAATATCAGAGAGATGTTTAAGCAACGTTATCAGGGCTCACGGTATAGTTTTGGTTATCCTGCTTGTCCTAATATGTT
Source organism: Cyanobacterium sp. IPPAS B-1200 (assembly GCF_001747005.2). NCBI lineage: Bacteria > Bacillati > Cyanobacteriota > Cyanophyceae > Chroococcales > Geminocystaceae > Cyanobacterium > Cyanobacterium sp. IPPAS B-1200. Next base: position 1,643,498 of record NZ_CP182899.1, on the reverse strand, counting down.
GGATCAATATGTGCAGTTGGATTTGTTGGATACTAAGCGTATTGATATGTATATGGATGAGTCTGAACAAATATACCCCGAACAGTCCACAAGTGCTATTATTTGTTATCATCCTGTGGCAAAGTATTTTAGTGCTTAATTTCTTAAAAAATGGTGGGCTTTTTGCTCACCCTAAAAATTACAATCCAAGATAGAGATGGAAAGATCAAAAATGTTAAATAAACACTGGGATTCTATTTTTGCTGACAAAAAAGATCATCAATTAGGTTGGTACGAAAAGGATATAAATCAAACTCTAAAATTTATTGACACAACCATTAATTTTTCAGTCTCTAATCACACTGTTTTTTTACCAGGTGCTGGAACTTCTCTTTTAGTGGATGAACTAATTATGCGAGGAGCAAATTTAGTTTTAAATGATATTAGTGAAGAAGCCTTAAATAAATTAAAAATTAGAATTAATAAAATTAGTAATGACAAAAATAAAATTCATTGGTTACATCATAACATTGCTCAACCACTACCAATAAATATTCCTTTATGTGACGTATGGATAGATAGAGCCGTACTTCATTTTTTGCTCACAGAAGATGATATTAACGGTTATTTTCAAAATTTACATTCTTTCGTTAAGTCAAAAAGCTATGTATTACTGGCGGAGTTTTCTGTTGATGGGGCGAGTAAATGTGCAGGTTTAGAATTACATCGTTATTCTTTAGAGGAAATGACTGAAAGAATGGGAATTGATTTTAAATTGTTAAATTATGAAAATTACACATTTATTAACCCTTCGGGTAATTCACGCCCTTATATATATGCTTTATTTCAAAGACAGTAATTTTTAACATTCTAAATTTATATTTTTTCAGATAAAGATTAATCCTTGAAGCTAAGTTTTGGCTATTTGATATGAAGACAAATCAAGAAAAGCAATTAATTTGTGACTGGGAAGAGTTCTGGGGTTATTGTGAGACAGTAACTCAAGGTATTATTAATAATAATAAATCTTATACTCAGGCGATCGCCATTATACGAGGAGGGTATTATTTAGGAGATTATATTTCTCGCCGTCTCAATATACCTTTAGGAGTCATTGCTACCAAAAGTTACTCTGACGTTAACCATAAACAACAAAAATTGACCATCGGAGAATTTTCGTGGGTAGAAAAGCCCTGTGGTAAAATCTTATTAGTTGATGACTTGGTGGATAGTGGTGTCACCCTAAAAGCCATCAAAGAAAAACTAATTCAAGAATATAAAGTGGAAGTAGATACAGCGGTGATTTGGCAAAAATCCCATAGTCAATTTACCCCAGACTACTATCATAGTATTACTCCTTCAGACTCTTGGATTATCCAACCCTTTGAAAATTAATTGCAATTTTAAATCTCGGTTAACAATAGCATTTTTTATTTTGATCACTGCTCGTAAATTTTAATCATAAATTAATATAAATGACTTTGAAGGCAATTTTATTCGATTTTAGTGGTGTTATCATTAATGACGAAAATATTCATCGTCAATTGATTAATGATTTATTAATAGGTGAAAATTTAAGACCTTCAGGGGATGATTATTATAATTTATGTTTTGGTAGGTGCGATCGTTTTTGCCTAAAAGATATACTAGAAAAAAAAGGACGTGTCGTTAGTAGTGATTATTTGGATAGATTGTCCATCAAAAAAGCTCAGGACTATCGTTTAATGATTGAGGGCATGGAAACAATCCCTCTCTATGAAACCGTCATCGGCTTTATTCGTCAGATGCCTGAAAAATGCTTACATCTTGCCCTCGTCACAGGAGCTTCTAAGGATGAGGTAGAGTTTATATTGGATAGAGCAAAAATAGCAGAATATTTTGATGTTATTGTTACGGGGGAAGATGTCAAAGCCCGTCAACCTCAGCCCGATGCTTATCTTTTAGCGATGTATAAGTTAAACGCAAAATATCCTGATTTACAATTAAAACCTAACAACTGCTTGGTAATAGAAGATACTCCCGCAGGAATTGAAGGGGCAAAAAAAGCTCAAATGCAGGTGGTTGGTATTACCCATACTTATCCTTTCCATATGCTTCACCGTAAGGCTGATTGGTGTGTTGATTATCTAGCAGAGTTAGACTTAGATTTAGTTAGTCAGGTATTAGCACGAGATTGATTTTTGATCTATACTTGTATATGGTTTCGATCTGGGGCATTAGCTCATTTGGTAGAGTGCTGCGATCGCACCGCAGAGGTGAGGGGTTCGATTCCCCTATGCTCCATAAAAATAACAGAAAAAAACCCGATGGATAGTCGGGTTCAGTTTTTTATCATCATGAATTAATAAGAATTTATTTAATTTAAATGAGAATTAAATATGCTCAACATCACAAGTGAGAGGGCAAGAAGCATACAAAGGCAATATTTGTTGATTGATTTCACTGTCATGGAGCCAACCAAGCCATCTTACGTCACGAGGATCAATTCCTTTCAAGGTTAATAGTAAAGAACTAAGAAGAATTGTTACTGCCATAGATCCTAAAATACTGCCTGTTACTACTAAAATAGCGCTGGCTGGTAAAATTGATTGTAATATAATCGCTCCTAAAATTCCCACGGTCATTAAAATGACTACCACAGGAAATCCTACAACCAAAAAGCATACTGTGAGAGTGAACGTCCAGAGTAGAAAACTTTTGGCGATCGTTACAAAATAATTATTTTGCCAACCGTCTCGTTGAGATATTTGCATTATATGGTACTCCTTCTATTTATTAAAGACAACAAAGATTTTTTTTAAACTTTACTTCTCCGATTGGAAAAGTCGGAAACTTTTAAAGTTTTTTTCTATATTGTCAGTATAAGATAACTAAAATGGAAATGAAGGTTTTTGCAATATTTTGTTACATCTTTCTCTAAAAACTGTGGTATGAAAATCGATAATTCCTTGATCCCCATTAATTTCTGGAACTTTTTTAAGTTTGAGAAGTTTAATTGTTACATTTCTTTACTTTGTAACTAATTTTTCTCAGGATTGGTCTGAAAAGTCATCCCTTTCGCCTTTACATGAACTTTACATACAAAAGTAAACACAAAAAAACTCCGTGGAATTACGGAGATGATAATTTAAAAACCATTGATTAATAACAAAAAAGACGTTGAGCCAATATTTAGCTTTTAGAGAGCTTATTTTTCTTTATCAATAAACCAACAGACATAAATCCTAAGCCTAACATCATACTTGGTTCAGGAATTTCTTTTTGCTGAATAAAGACCGTAACATTGGATAAACCTTGGGGTTGACGTTTATTGGGATCGGGATTGTTATTGACACTTACTCCTGCTGTTGCCCATTTTATTGTGCTAGGTTCAGTTACAACATCACCCCAAATAGGTGCATCCCATTTATATAAGCTGATGGCTGTTGAGGATTTCAAACTAACTACAACATTAAAGTTTCGGGTAAAAGTTAAATTATCGAATGGAAGACCCTTTTCTTTGTAATCTGCTTCAATAAAAGCATTAATTTTATCAATGTCAAATGATATACTTCCCGTTGTTCTATTTTTATCATCAGTTAAAATACTGAAACGAGAGTCAACCTCATCTTCTTTTCCTAAGTCTTGTTTTCCTAAAGAAATCCAACCTCCTGAGCCAAAAATTTTGTCCTCATTTAATAAATTAGTTGCCAAACGTTCTGGAGAATTACTATCTTGTCTTGAAGTGCTACTGTTAGAGTTATAGGCTCCTCTACAATCACTATAAGCAGGTTGAAAAACTTCCGCTGCGGCACTACAATCAAGAGCTGTTGATGATAAGCTAGCGGCTTGAACATTAGACCGATTCGCAAGGGACAAGCTTAGCCCCAAACTCAGTAAACTCGCTCCAAGTATTTGTTTATATCCTGTTTTCATTATCTTTAGTTTTGTTATTTATCAATGTCTTTGTTTACTAATTATTTTTTTATTTGTTCCCTATGACTTACCTAAGTATAAGTAAGTATAAGATTAACATTATTTTCTAAAAAAGATCAATATTTTTAAAATAAGATTTTGTAAAGTTGATTAGAAGCTTTTAGCTTTATTTTTATGGACAAAATTATTTTGAGTAAATAATAGCTATATCTAACGAATGAAGATATTTGTGTGCTGCTTAAACCTATAGCCAATGACATTAAACATTTTTCAAAATACTACTTTTTTTGACTAATAGACTATCAAATAGTTAAATAGTCTGTATTTTTTGTTAAAAGTATTTAACAATAATTCTTGATAGATTTAACATACGTACGTAATATGTTAAGAAAAGAATCTGCGGTAGGTTCATAGTAATTTTTCAGAAAAAAATGTGTAACTTGCCATTTGTTTGCTAATGTCTAAAAAATAGTCATATTACACTCATAGCGTATTAACTGAGCAAAAATACTCATGGTTGAACAATTAAATTTACTGAATCAAGGTCAAGTTATTCCCACGGCACTACATACTGAAATGGAACGCTCATATTTAGAATATGCCATGAGTGTGATTGTGGGACGGGCTTTACCTGATGTGCGGGATGGATTAAAACCTGTGCATCGGCGCATTTTGTATGCCATGTACGAATTAGGATTAAGCCCCGATCGCCCTTTTCGCAAGTGTGCAAGGGTAGTGGGGGATGTTTTAGGGAAATACCACCCCCATGGAGATCAGGCGGTGTATGATGCCATGGTACGGCTGATACAGGACTTTTCTAGTCGTTATCCCCTGTTGGCAGGTCATGGAAATTTTGGGAGTGTGGATAACGATCCAGCCGCTGCCATGCGTTACACTGAGACGAAGCTAGGGGCGATCGCCTTTGAAACCATGCTGGAAGAAGTAAACGAGTCCACGGTGGACTTTAGCTCCAATTTTGATAACTCTCAGCAAGAACCCGTGGTGTTACCTGCAAAACTGCCTATTTTGCTCCTTAACGGTTGCTCTGGCATTGCCGTAGGCATGGCAACTAATATTCCCCCCCATAACCTGAATGAAATTGTAGATGGTTTAATTGCCCTCATCGATCAACCTGATATTAGTGATGAGAAACTAATTAAATTAATCCCAGGCCCTGATTTTCCCACAGGGGGAGAAATTATTGACACCAAAGGCATAAAAGATGCCTATTCCACAGGGAAAGGTATTATTCCTGTGCGTGGACTAGCCACCATCGAAGAATTGAAAACTCAGAAAAAACGTAGTCGTACCAAAACTGCCATTATCATTACCGAGTTGCCCTTTCAGGTAAATAAAGCAGGATGGATTGAAAAGGTTGCTCATTTAGTTAATCAAGGCAAAATAAACGATATTTCCGATATACGGGATGAGAGCGATCGCACTGGGATTAGGGTAGTGATAGAATTAAAAAGAGATGCTAACCCCCAAGCCATCCTTAACCAACTTTATCGACAAACTGCCCTCCAAAGTAACTTTGGCGTAATTTTGCTTGGTTTAGTGAACAAAAAACCTTGTCAACTTTCCCTCAAAGAAATATTACAAGAATTTATACAGTTTCGAGAACAAACCCTCACCAGACAATATAACTACGAATTAGAAGATAAAGAAGATAAAACCAACCTTTTAGCAGGGTTAATCAAAGCCCTAGATAACCTAGATGTAGTTATCGACATTTTACGCCATGCCCCCGATGGCACTACTGCCAAAACTACCCTCAAATCAGCCCTCGATATTAACGATGCTCAAGCAAATTCCATCCTTGCCATGCCCCTTCGTCGTCTTACGGGGTTAGAGAGAAAGAAAATAGAGCAGGAATATCAAGATTTAGAAAGTCGTATTAATCAATTGAAAGAGTTACTAGCAGATAGAAAGGAATTTCTAAAAGCCCTCAAAAAAGAATTACGTAGTTATAAACGGAAATTTGGCGATAATCGTCGTACCAAAATTATTACCGTCACTACTCCTGAAAAGGATACTAAAACTTCTGACAGTAAAACTAAATCTCAAACTCCCGCCCTTCCTCTCATTACCAGTCAGGAATTAACCGATGATGCCGTGGTACAAATTAGTGCCAAAGGGAAAATTTATTGGCAACCCCAAAGTGCGATCGCCTCTACCCCCATGATCAAGAAAAACACTGATTTAATTACCCATCAGGAGTTAATCAAAGACAAAAAAGAAATAATCGTTATCCTCGATAGCGGAAAAGCCTATCCCCTCAGCGTCAGTGATATTCCTCGCCATCCCACCAAACAAACCATCAGCCGACTTATTTCCGAGAGTGCCACCAAAGACAACCATCAACCCATCAACTACATTACCATTACCCCCGAAAATCAACACCTCAGCCTAGTGTTACTCACCGCAGGGGGATTTATAAAACGTATTGCCATCAGTGAATTAGACAACATCGGAAATAGGGGCTTTACCCTCATCAAATTAAAACCAAAAGATAGTCTTCACTCCCTCTTTATCGCCCAAGAAGGGCAAGAATTAGTTACCGCTACCACTGGGGGGCGTTTACTTCGTCATACGGTGAATGATGACAATATGGCGATTATGGGTAAATCTGCTCAGGGTAATATTGCCGTTAAAGTGAGGTTTGGGGAGAGTATTATTGGTTCGGTATTGGTTGATAAAAAGGAAAATGTATTGTTAATTTCTGAGATGGGTTATGGAAAAATAGTTCCTATTAATAATTTACGTCCTCTTGGTACAGGTAAGGGAGGGGGTTTAGGAAATCAAAGTTTCCGTTTTAAACAAAAGGAAGATAATTTGGTGACAATGTTAGTACCCAATGACCATAAAACCGTTATTGCTACCACTGATTTAGATAAACGATTGATTATTGACGTTAATAAATTATTTAATAATGATGGTGAAAAGGCGATCGCCAAGTTAGCGGATCAAGAAAAAGTAACTTTTGCCGTTAATTGGTGGGGAAGGAGTTAATTAAATTGGGGTAACAAATCCCCACAAAAAAACCCTGCAATCAAGAGATTGTCAGGGTAAATCAAATTTTAATGCTTCCTTCTCTCTAGCGCATAAGGAAAAAATAATTTATTTATTAACTGATATTACGCACTTATTCATTATTATTCGTAACAAGGGGCTTAAGCCCCTTGCCTAATTCCTCCAGAATTGAAATAACTATATATTTTTGCGTAACATCAGTTATCAACATCTAACCTTTCTTCCAACTTAGCAATATCTAAGAGGGTTTTAAGCACAGAATCAGGGTTAAGACTAATGGAATCAATGCCTAATTCCACAAGGAAACGGGCAAATTCAGGATAATCGCTCGGTGCTTGTCCACAAATACCGATTTTACGGTTATTTTTATGGGCTTTCTCAATTACCATCCTTACCATATCCTTAACAGCCTGGTTGCGTTCGTCAAATATATGAGCGACGAGGGAAGAATCTCGATCCAATCCGAGGGTAAGTTGGGTTAAATCATTAGAACCAATGGAAAAACCATCAAAGATTTCACTAAATTGATCCGCTAAAATAACGTTACTAGGTATCTCGCACATCACGTAAACCTGTAAACCATTTTCGCCCCGTTTTAAGCCATGTTTTTCCATTTCCGCCAATACTCGACGACCTTCGTAGGGAGTGCGACAGAAAGGAATCATAGGAATCACGTTAGTTAGGCCCATGTCATCCCGTACCCGTTTAAGAGCTTTACATTCCAAGCCATAGGCATCCCGATAATTTTCGTCATAGTAACGGGAAGCACCACGCCAGCCAATCATGGGGTTTTCTTCGTGGGGTTCAAAGGTTTCCCCTCCCAAAAGGTTGGCATATTCATTGGTTTTAAAGTCCGACATTCTTACTACCACAGGATTAGGATAGAATGCCGCTGCGATCGCCCCTACCCCTTGAGCTAGTTTATCCACAAAGAAATCAGCTTTATTTTCATAACCCCTTGTCAGGTGAGTAATTTCTGCTTTTACCCCCTCATCCTTCAACTCATCAAACTTCATCAAAGCGAGGGGATGAGCCTTGATATGATTGGCAATGATAAACTCTAACCGAGCCAAACCAACCCCATCACAGGGAATAGAAGATAACTTAAACGCTTCCTCTGGGTTGCCCACATTCATCAAAATTTTAGTCTTGGTGGTGGGTAAATTATCAAGGGGAGTTTCAATGACATCAAAGGGAATTAAATCTTCATAAACTCGACCTTCTTCCCCCTCCGAACAGGATACCGTAATATCTTGACCCGTTTTGAGGGTTGCTGTGGCATCACCACAACCCACGATGGCAGGGATACCCATTTCCCGTGCAATGATTGCGGCGTGGCAGGTCCTGCCCCCTTGATTAGTAACGATCGCACTGGCTTTTTTCATAATCGGTTCCCAGTCTGGATCAGTTTTATTAGTCACTAAAACCTCCCCTTCCTTAAACTGGGCAATTTCATGGACATCGAGAATCACCCTTGCCAAACCTTGCCCAATCATTTCTCCCACCGCACGACCTCTTACCAATACATTACCACTGCCAAGAAGTTTATAATCTCTTAGTACATTACCAGCCTTGCGGGATTGTACCGTTTCGGGACGGGCTTGAACAATGAATAATTCTCCCGTTTGTCCATCCTTCGCCCACTCAATATCCATGGGGGTGAGCTGTCCCCGTTTTTCGCTGTAATGATCTTCGATAATACAAGCCCATTTTGCAAGGAGGAGGGCTTCATCATCGGTAATGGCATATTGTTCTCGTTTTGGCTCAGACACAGGCACGTTTTTCACCTGTTTACCACCGCCCAAGTCATAAACCATCTTAATTTCCTTAGAACCAAGACGCTTGTTAAGGATGGGTTTAAAACCTTGTTTGAGGGTAGGTTTAAAAACAAAAAATTCATCGGGGTTAACCGCACCTTGTACCACGTTTTCTCCTAAGCCATAGGCAGCAGTTACAAAAGCTGCATCTTTAAAGCCTGTTTCGGTATCAATACTGAACATCACTCCAGAGGATGCTAAATCAGAGCGCACCATTTTTTGCACACCCACGGAAAGGGCTACTTCAAAGTGATCAAACTTATTCATGGTACGGTAAGAAATCGCCCTATCGGTAAAGATAGAAGCAAAACATTTATGGCAGGACTCAAGAACATCTTTTACTCCATGGACATTGAGGTAAGTTTCCTGTTGCCCTGCAAAACTAGCATCGGGTAAATCTTCCGCTGTCGCAGAAGATCGCACCGCCACGTCAGTATCATAAGCACAATCCCGCTTTCTCATCTGCACTTCTTCATTTTGTTCACACAAAGCAGGATCTGCTCCATATCTTTGGCACAATTTAAAGTAAGCATTGGCGATCGCCAACTCCAACTCTTTAGGAAAAGGAGTATTTAAAACCAACGCCCTTGCCTGTTTTCCCACCGATTGCAAACTAGCGAGGTTATCCACATCCAAATCAGCAAAGATTTGACGCAACTGAGCCTCAATTCCTGCATTTTTCACAAAGTAACGATAAGCATGGGCTGTAGTGGCAAATCCAGTGGGTACATTTACCCCTTTTTTCGTCAACTGTTGAATCATTTCCCCAAGAGAGGCATTTTTGCCCCCCACCATGGGAACATCTTCAATGCCCACTTCCTCAAACCACAACACAAATTTATTTTCTTTCTCGGTTACAGAATTAATTTTTTCTGGAGCTGTGTTTACCATAATAATTGATCTCCTCTATGATTATTGCTATCTTCCAATACTTTAGAAACAGACCTATTAATTCAAAGTAACAGCATTTTTATTGATAAATAATCTAAAATAATAGTTAGTAATTAAGGCTATATTTAACAATTATTTTGAAATATTTTTTATTACTTTGATAGTTTTTATTTTTTTCTAATAAAACTCTCTAAAGTTTTCATGAAAGTTTTATCCGAAAAGTAACTGACACGTATTTATGTTTCTAATTTGACTAGAAGATTTTGTACATAGTCAATGGTTTATTTAAAAGCCTACTTTCATTAAAGCAAATAAATAATCCTTGTTATCTACTTCGACAAAAAACTTAACGTATCTTTGATTTAGTATATAGAAAATATCCTAGGTAGGATGCCTTCTCAAAGGTGTTTTTACAAGGCAGAGAAGGGGCAACTTTACAAATTTTTCCTACTAAAAAAACCCCAACCACCCTAAGATGGTTGAGGACAAGAAAAGTAGTATGTAACAAAGAGATGGATTGCGAAAAATTAGGCTTTGAAGTTTACCCAATCTTTAGGTTGTAGAAACAAGTCCGTTAATTGTGCTTCAGGACTTCCTTTTTCAGGTTGATAACCGTATTCCCAACGGGTAAGAGGAGGTAAAGACATCAAAATAGATTCTGTACGTCCATTGGTTTGTAAACCAAAAATAGTACCACGGTCATAAACCAAGTTAAACTCGACATAACGCCCACGGCGATACAGTTGGAAATTACGCTCCCTTTCACCATATTCCATGGAATTACGACGCTCTACAATGGGTAAATAAGACGGTAAGAAGGCATTGCCACAGCTTTGCACAAAGGCAAATATATCTTCCCAACTGTGATTTACTTTACCCACTTTCTGGCTATATTGATGGGCTAATCCTTGATTGTTAGAACCCCCATAAAGGCTTCCTTCGCTGTTTTGATAGTCGAAGAAAATACCCCCAATACCCCTCGCTTCCTTACGGTGTTTGAGATAAAAATATTCGTCACACCATTCCTTGAAAGCAGGATAATATTCGGAATTATGGCGATCGCACCCAGTTTTCAATGTTTTATGAAAATGAACCGCATCCTCTGCAAAAGGATAATAAGGAGTCAAATCAGCACCGCCCCCAAACCACCAAACAGGGCCAGCCTCAAAATAACGATAGTTTAAATGTACCGTAGGCACATAGGGATTGCGAGGGTGAAGCACCATGGATGTACCCGTAGCATAAAAACCATGACCAGCCCCTTCAGGACGTTGGATGAGAATAGAAGGAGGCAAAGTATCACCCCAAACCTCAGAAAAATTCACTCCCCCTTGCTCAAAAACACCCCCATCACGAATCACTCTGGTGCGTCCACCGCCCCCTTCTTCCCTTTCCCATTTATCTTCCTGAAAACGAGCTTTGCCATCGATTTCCTCCAAACCTTGACAGATTTTGTCTTGCAACTCCATCACAAACTTTTTAGCTCTTTCTCTGGAGTTGGTGGGAATATCTATTTTCTTTTGATTAGATGCTTGATTTAATACCGTGGTCATATTAGCTTTTGTCAAAAAATAGTAGTAAAGTTATTAATTACCATAAAGCGATAAATAAAACATCTGCCAGTGTTTGAAATAAAACTTTACAATTTGAATAAATGAATTAGGGTGTCATGAAACAGTGGAGTGCTGATAATAACAGCTTTAGGGACACAGAGCGACAAGGGAAAGAGTAATAGTATTTTTGGTTCCTTTTTATCTAGCAAAGCTCAAGTGCTTAAAGGAAAGTCAGTTATATACAAATAGGGCGGGCTAAGTGCTTTGTTAATAAAGATAGTCTTTAAGTAATGTAACAAATTGATGCAAAGAAAAGATAATCACTCTAAAATCAAATGAATATAATCGCTATTAAGTAATTAAATATGACATCTACCGCAATTAAACCTCAAAGCAATAAAAAGAAAGCCATAAAAGAAACCTTACTTACTCCTAGATTCTATACCACCGACTTCGAGGCGATCGCCTCCATGGACATATCAAGTCAGGAAAAAGAATTGAGAGCGATGTTAACCGAGATGAAAAACGACTACAATCGTAATCATTTCATCAGAGACGAGGACTTTGAAAAAACATGGGATCACGTGGACGGCGAAACCCGTGCCGCCTTCATCGAATTTTTAGAACGCTCCTGCACCTCCGAATTTTCAGGATTTATTCTTTTCAAAGAAATATCTCGCCGTATCAAAGAAAAAAACCCCCTTGTTTCCGAAGTTTTCAGCCTAATGGCAAGAGACGAAGCCCGTCACGCAGGATTTTTAAACAAAGCCATGAGCGACTTCAACATTTCCCTTGACTTAGGCTACCTAACCAAACATAGAGTTTATACCTTCTTCAAACCCGAATGGATAATTTACGCCGTTTACCTCTCCGAAAAAATTGGCTACTGGCGCTATATCTTAATGTATCGTCACCTCGAAAAAAATCCCGACTACCAATTTTATCCCCTCTTCAAAAAATTTGAATATTGGTGTCAAGACGAAAGCCGTCATGGAGACATCTTTAACGCCCTCCTTCGTTCTCAAAAATCCATGTGGCAAGGATGGAAAGCCAAATTATGGGCAAAATTTTTCCTTCTTTCAGTTTTTGCCACTCATACCCTCACGGTCCACGAAAGGGAAGACTTTTATCAATCCGTAGGCTTAGATGCCGAAGAATATGACCGTCAAGTAATCATCAAAACCAATCAAACCGCCGCCAAAGCATTCCCCGTCATCCTCGATACCGACAACCCCACTTTCTTCCCCAGGCTCGAAAAATGTAATGAATACAATATCCAATTACAAAAAATTGGGGATTCACAACAACCCCAATTTATCAAAATGCTTCGCAAAATGCCTATTATGGTAGCAATCTTCTGGAATCTACTCTGCCTATATTTACTAAAATCCAAAGATGCCGAAGAATTAAGAACCATTGTTCTTTAAAAATTACTCAAATCTAAATTATTTCCCACTAAAAATCCATACCACTTACCATGGTGGGAAATATCACCAATTACCTGAAATGAAAAAAAAATAACTAAATAAAACAAAAATCAAAGACGAACCAAAATATTATTACCATGGGTATCTGTGCCACAGGTAGATAAAAGATCATATTTTTCCGCCAACGATTTAACAACATTCATCTGTTTACGACTACATTCCCAAGGTTGAGGATTACCATAGGCGTAATAGCTTTCTACCCCGTCAATACCCAACAAACTTGCTTCAGGAATTAATTCCTCCGCACGACGACGATAACGGCTAGGATGTGCCAACACTACCAAAGCACCAGCTTTATGAAGACTATTAATCACCTCTTTTGCCTGAGCATCATTTCCTTCTGGCTTATATCCTCCTAAATACTTTCTCATCACAGGAGCATGGGGATCAAAACCATACCCAAGTATGTGTACGATAGTACCATTCAACTCAGAAGTAATTTCCACTCCAGTCCAAAGATGAGGCAACAAAATGGATTCGTTAACCTGTTTTTTTCGTTTCATCCAAGATAAAGCACGATAAAAACCATCAATACTATGATGATCCGTAATGGCTAAACCTTGTAAACCAATTTGAATGGCTTGTTCTATAAGTGATTCGGGAGTTAATTGTCCATCCGAACAACTGGTATGTAAATGGAAATTGTATTGGAATGGACAACTACTAGGTTGAAGATTTGCCCATACCTGTTCTAGTTTCTTGGTATCTTGAGATCTTTGGTTGTTAACCCATAGGGGTTTTTTTTCTTTGCTCAATAGCATAAATCGGTTAATTGTTACAGATTGTTAAACTTAATTTAACAAATAAAACGATGTTTTGACCGTAAAAAATGAACAAATAATTGATTTTTTTCATCAGAAATACTAATTTAAGTATTATTACTTATGCTTGTTTTTTATTACACAGATTAGTTAGTTGAATCATTAACAAGTCATTAATCTTAAGTTCACCACAAATTTAAAAAACACTTAAGAATAAACTGTTGAAGCTCTTTATGATATAGCTTATCAGCGATTAAAGTAACCCGTAAAGATTTGATATTAAATAGAGCTTTTTTGCTTAACTATTAATTATTTTTAGTTTTTTCTCATAAAAAATAGGTTAAAATTACTATTCATTTACCGTCCTATTTTTATGGTTAATCTAAGCAAATACGTTTACTTACTTGTGCTAGGGGCGCTGTTACCCAATATTTATCTAAAAGCCAATGCACAATCATCCCAACAGGTTTATAATCCCATTCCCATTGAACATAACCGCATGATTCAAGATACCCTCTCCCCCAACGATATTCCCACAGGGGAAGGAGGATTTGCTCGAGATTACTATCTTAATTTAAGGGCAGGGGAACAAATTGTGATAGATCTTACCTCCGATGAATTTGATACTATCGTTGTTTTGATGAAAGAAGATGGTACAACTATCGCCGAAAATGATGATGGGCCCGATGGTACTACCAATTCATTACTGTTCACTCGTATCGCTGAGGACGGTAAATATATAATAAGAGTTCGTTCCTTCGCTCTTTCTGGAAGTGGAAACTTTAATCTCCGTGTCACAAAATTACAAGAGAAAAATTAGTTATCCATTAAATCGTGACATCATCTGTTAATGGTTTTATTATTAATTATCTTTATAGTGTCTATTGTTATGAGTTCAGCTAAAGAAAAAGTAGAGTCCATGTTGAGAAAATTACCTGATGATTGTACTGTAGAGGATATACAGTACCATTTGTATGTATTAGGTAAAGTTCGCCAAGGTTTACAGGTAGCTGATACCGAAGGGGTTTTGCAACAAGCAGAAGTAGAAGGATTGTTAAATAAATGGCTTATCGAGTAGTTTGGTCTTTAAAAGCTGTAGAGGATGTAGAGGCGATCGCCGCTTACATTGCAAGAGATTCACCGTCCTATGCCGCTGCCGTTGTACAAAGAATTATCTCCATCACCCAAAAACTCCCAGAAAACGGCACAGAAGGCAGATTAATCCCCGAATTTGAAGAATCCACCATCATCGAACAATTCGCCTACAGCTATCGCCTAATCTATCGCCTAGAAAAAGAAACATATACAGTAGTAGCTGTCATCCACGGGAAAAAACTTTTATACCTAACCGACTAAATACATAGACAAAGTTCACTACTACATCATATTAACTATATGGGTTGAATCTTCGCTACTGAGTAGGTTGGCGAAATTGATCTTTTATACCCAAAGTAGGGGCAAGGGGCTTAAGCCCCTTGTTATCCATTACCCAAATCTATTTAATTACGCCTACTCACTTACTCCACTAATAAGGTACTTGTCATTAGTGTTGAGAAGGTAAAAACACAAAAGCCAACACAAAAAAGGAGCAATCAAAAGAAAAAAGAAAAAAGTTTAAGAGCCAGAAAGCCTTATTTTGTAATGATTGTGACAGAAGTTTGAAAAAAGATAGAAGAAAAAGTTGCCATTTTAGAAAAGGTTAGTTATATTAGTATATGTGCGATTGAGAGCAACAAACTCTCCTGACACACCACGAACCTCGACAATTCAATAGTTTGAAAGCCATTTTTCAAGTATTACATATATCCTTGTCAAAATAACTTTATTTAAAAAAAACGAAAGTCTTAAACTTCGGTTTAAGCATTGCCAAGAAAGAGCAAGTAAAACTACTTCAAATTAAAAGGATTAAGTCATCTTAGGGTGATAGAAACTTTACAATGGAGAGTTTGATCCTGGCTCAGGATGAACGCTGGCGGTATGCCTAACACATGCAAGTCGAACGGTCACCTTAGGGTGATAGTGGCGGACGGGTGAGTAACACGTGAGAATCTGCCCTTAGGTCGGGGACAACAGTTGGAAACGACTGCTAATACCGGATGAGCTGAAAAGTAAAAGATTTATCGCCTAGGGAAGAGCTCGCGGCTGATTAGCTAGTTGGTGGGGTAAAAGCCTACCAAGGCAACGATCAGTAGCTGGTCTGAGAGGATGAGCAGCCACACTGGGACTGAGACACGGCCCAGACTCCTACGGGAGGCAGCAGTGGGGAATTTTCCGCAATGGGCGAAAGCCTGACGGAGCAATACCGCGTGAGGGAGGAAGGCTCTTGGGTTGTAAACCTCAAAACTTAGGGAAGAAGAAAGTGACGGTACCTAATATAAGCATCGGCTAACTCCGTGCCAGCAGCCGCGGTAATACGGAGGATGCAAGCGTTATCCGGAATCATTGGGCGTAAAGAGTCCGTAGGTGGCACTTCAAGTCCGCATTTAAAGACCGAGGCTCAACCTCGGGTAGGGTGTGGAAACTGAAGAGCTAGAGTACAGGAGGGGTAGAGGGAATTCCTAGTGTAGCGGTGAAATGCGTAGAGATTAGGAAGAACACCAGTGGCGAAGGCGCTCTACTGGACATGTACTGACACTGAGGGACGAAAGCTAGGGTAGCGAAAGGGATTAGATACCCCTGTAGTCTTAGCGGTAAACGATGGATACTAAGTGTAGCGGGTATAAACTCCTGCTGTGCTGAAGCAAACGCGTTAAGTATCCCGCCTGGGGAGTACGCACGCAAGTGTGAAACTCAAAGGAATTGACGGGGACCCGCACAAGCGGTGGAGTATGTGGTTTAATTCGATGCAACGCGAAGAACCTTACCAAGACTTGACATCCGATGAATTTTTCTGAAAGGAAAGAGTGCCTTAGGGAACATCGTGACAGGTGGTGCATGGCTGTCGTCAGCTCGTGTCGTGAGATGTTGGGTTAAGTCCCGCAACGAGCGCAACCCTCGTCCTTAGTTGCCAGCATTAAGTTGGGGACTCTAGGGAGACCGCCGGGGAGAACTCGGAGGAAGGTGGGGATGACGTCAAGTCAGCATGCCCCTTACGTCTTGGGCTACACACGTACTACAATGGTTAGGACAAAGGGATGCGAAACCGCAAGGTGAAGCGAAACCCATCAAACCTAGCCCCAGTTCAGATCGTCGGCTGAAACTCGCCGGCGTGAAGGAGGAATCGCTAGTAATCGCAGGTCAGCATACTGCGGTGAATCCGTTCCCGGGTCTTGTACACACCGCCCGTCACACCATGGAAGTTGGTAACATCCGAAGTCGTTACTCCAACCCTTTTGGGGGGAGGACGCCGAAGGTGGGACTAGTGACTGGGGTGAAGTCGTAACAAGGTAGCCGTACCGGAAGGTGTGGCTGGATCACCTCCTTATAAGGGAGACCACATATAGTGGTCAGCAAGGAATGTGATGGAAAATGGTATTTCAAACTAGAGATTGGGTTCATGGGCTATTAGCTCAGGTGGTTAGAGCGCACCCCTGATAAGGGTGAGGTCCCTGGTTCAAGTCCAGGATGGCCCATAGGTGGGGGTATAGCTCAGTTGGTAGAGCGCCTGCTTTGCAAGCAGGATGTCAGCGGTTCGAGTCCGCTTATCTCCAGTGAGAAAACTTAGCACTGTTTTAGCGAACAAATGCTGAGGAAAAAGTCTCAGTAAGAACCTTGAAAACTGCATAGAAAAAAAAGTAAGTAGGAAGTCTGTATTAAACAGATAATTAGGTCAAGCAATCAAGGGCTAATGGTGGATACCTAGGCACACGAAGGCGAAGAAGGACGTAGCAACCTGCGAAAAGTCTCGGGGAGTTGGAAGCAAACATTGAGCCGAGAATGTCCGAATGGGGCAACCCTAAAAACACATCTTTTAGGAGATGATGAGCGAACCCGGTGAACTGAAACATCTTAGTAGCCGGAGGAAGAGAAAACAAAAGTGATTCCCTTAGTAGCGGCGAGCGAAACGGGAGAAGCCTAAACCAGTGTTTACGAATACTGGGGTAGTGGGACATCGATATCAAGAGTGGATGTTAGACGAACTAGCTGAAAACTAGACCGAAGAAGGTGAAAGTCCTGTAGTCGAAAACAGAAGTAATTGTAGGTGAATCCCGAGTAGCACGGTATAAGAGAAATCCCGTGTGAATCAGCCACGACCACGTGGTAAGGCTAAATACAAAGTGTGACCGATAGTGAAAAGTACCGCGAGGGAAAGGTGAAAAGAACCCCGGGAGGGGAGTGAAATAGAACATGAAACCATTAGCTTACAAGCAATGGGAGTCCGATAGAACGGATGACCGTGTGCCTGTTGAAGAATGAGCCGGCGACTTACAGGCAGTGGCAGGTTAAGACGGAAAGTCGAAGCCAAAGAGAAATCGAGTCTGAAAAGGGCGCTAGTCACTGTTTGTAGACCCGAACCCGGGTGATCTAACCATGTCCAGGATGAAACCCCCGTAACAGGTGGTGGAGGTCCGAACCGACCAATGTTGAAAAATTGGCGGATGAGGTGTGGTTAGGGGTGAAATGCCAATCGAACCCGGAGCTAGCTGGTTCTCCCCGAAATGTGTTGAGGCGCAGCGGTGTGGAATGTCATGGGGGGTAAAGCACTGTTTCGTTGCGGGCTGCGAGAGCGGTACCAAGATGAGACAAACTCAGAATACCCATGATTGTAGCACTAGTAAGACGGTGGGGGATAAGCTTCATCGTCGAAAGGGAAACAGCCCAGACCATCAGCTAAGGTCCCCAAGTAAAGACTAAGTGATAAAGGAGGTGGGAGTGCAAAGACAACCAGGAGGTTTGCCTAGAAGCAGCCATCCTTGAAAGAGTGCGTAATAGCTCACTGGTCAAGCGCTCCTGCGCCGAAAATGAACGGGGCTAAGTCTTTCACCGAAGCTATGGACTCATATTGAGTGGTAGGGGAGCGTTCTCTATTGGGAGAAGCATTAGCGGCAAGCAGATGTGGACGATAGAGAAGTGAGAATGTCGGCTTAAGTAGCGAAAATTGAAGTGAGAATCTTCAACCCCGAAAGCATAAGGGTTTCTCCAGAAGGTTCGTCCGTGGAGAGTTAGCCCGGACCTAAGGCGAAGCGAATAGCGTAGTCGATGGCAAGCAGGTAAATATTCCTGCGTGGTTTTACAGGAGCTATTAAAGGGACCCATGAAAGATAAACTCATCCTAAGTGGATTGGAAGCAACCTCGGTTGCGAGAGTGTAAGGATAGTGGCAAGAAAAGCTTTAATAGTGTTGAATGTAGAATCCCGGTACCCGAAACCGACACAGGTATGCAAGTAGAGAATACTAAGGGGAGCGAGTTAACTCTCTCTAAGGAACTCGGCAAAATGACCCCGTAACTTCGGGAGAAGGGGTGCCACCGAGAGGTGGTTGCAGTGAAAAGGCCCAGGCGACTGTTTAGCAAAAACATAGGTCTCTGCAAACTCGAAAGAGGAGGTATAGGGGCTGACGCCTGCCCAGTGCCGGAAGGTTAAAGAAGTTGGTCAGTCTTAGGATGAAGCTAGCGACTGAAGCCCCGGTGAACGGCGGCCGTAACTATAACGGTCCTAAGGTAGCGAAATTCCTTGTCGGGTAAGTTCCGACCCGCACGAAAGGCGTAACGATCTGGGCGCTGTCTCGGAGAGAGGCTCGGCGAAATAGGATTGTCTGTGAAGATACGGACTACCTGCACTTGGACAGAAAGACCCTATGAAGCTTTACTATAGCTTGGAATTGTGTTCGGGCCTGCTGTGCGCAGGATAGGTGGGAGACGATGAGATTATCCTTGTGGGGATAATAGAGTCAATGGTGAGATACCACTCTCAGAAGGCTAGAATTCTAACTCTTAAATGAGGACAGTTTCAGGTGGGTAGTTTGACTGGGGCGGTCGCCTCCAAAAAGGTAACGGAGGCGTACAAAGGTTACCTCAGACTGGTTGGAAATCAGTCGAAGAGTGCAAAGGCAGAAGGTAGCTTGACTGCGAGACATACAGGTCGAGCAGGGTGGAAACACGGTCTTAGTGATCCGACGGTGCTGAGTGGAAGGGCCGTCGCTCAACGGATAAAAGTTACTCTAGGGATAACAGGCTGATCTCCCCCAAGAGTTCACATCGACGGGGAGGTTTGGCACCTCGATGTCGGCTCATCGCAACCTGGGGCGGAAGTACGTCCCAAGGGTTGGGCTGTTCGCCCATTAAAGCGGTACGTGAGCTGGGTTCAGAACGTCGTGAGACAGTTCGGTCCATATCCGGTGCAGGCGTGAGAATATTGAGAGGAGCCTTCCTTAGTACGAGAGGACCGGGAAGGACGTACCGCTGGTGTACCAGTTATTGTGCCAACAGTAAACGCTGGGTAGCCATGTACGGAGTGGATAACCGCTGAAAGCATCTAAGTGGGAAGCCCACCTCAAGATGAGTATTCTGGTGTAAGGTCACGGGAAGAACACCCGTTAATAGGCACAAGGTGGAAGTGCAGTAATGTATGGAGCCGAAGTGTACTAACAGACCGTCAGCTTGACCTATTCCAAACTTACTTATAATTATCTATGCAGTCTTGAGGGTTTTTAACCTCATAATCTTGGCAGGTGTATCTAGCGTTGTGGAACCACTACGACTCCATCCCGAACTCGTGGGTGAAACACAGCAGCAGCGACGATACTACGGGGGTAGCCCCTTGGGACAATAGTTCTATGCCTGCCTTAATAATCACAAAAAACCGCCCCATCACATGGCGGCTTTTTTTTGCTTAATTTTATATTCGACTTTGATATGACCTTGTAGCTCGAAATAGGCTAAAACTCTTTTTTTCGTATATCATAGAATAAGACATATTGGCAAAATAATCGAGTTGAACAGTTTTAAGATATGACAAACCAGCCTGACAGAATTATTATATTTGACACTACTTTGCGTGATGGGGAACAGTCTCCTGGGGCGAGTTTAAACGTAGAAGAAAAATTAAAAATTGCTCGTGCGTTAGCTAAATTAGGTGTTGATGTCATTGAGGCTGGTTTTCCCCATGCTAGTCTGGGGGACTTTGAAGCTGTCAATAAAATTGCTCAGGCTGTAGGGACAGAAAATGGACCCACTATTTGTGGTTTGGCAAGGGCAACGGAAAGAGATATTAAAAGTGCAGGAGAAGCTCTTCAACCTGCCTACAAAAAAAGAATCCACACTTTTTTGGCTACCTCAGATATTCATTTGGAATATAAACTAAAAAAGACGAGGGAAGATGTATTGGCAATGGTTCCTGATATGGTTGCCTATGCAAAAACCTTTACGGATGATGTGGAATTTTCTCCTGAAGATGCAGGGCGTAGCGATCCAGAATTTTTGTATCAAGTGTTGGAATTGGCTATTAAGGCTGGGGCTACCACAGTGAATATTCCTGATACGGTAGGTTACACCACTCCTAGTGAATATGGTGCTTTGATTAGGGGTATTAAAAATAATGTACCCAATATTGATCAAGCAATTATTTCTGTCCATGGTCATAATGACTTGGGCTTGGCAGTGGCAAATTTCCTTGAAGCTGTTAAAAACGGTGCAAGACAATTAGAATGTACCATTAACGGCATTGGGGAAAGGGCTGGAAATGCGGCTTTAGAGGAGTTGGTAATGGCTCTCCACGTTCGCCGTCAATACTATAATCCATTTTTGGGCAGACCTCCTGAGTCTAATGAGCCTTTAACTAATATTGATACGAAACAAATTTACAAAACCTCTCGTTTGGTGTCTAATCTCACAGGAATGTTGGTACAACCTAATAAGGCGATTGTGGGGGCTAATGCTTTTTCCCATGAGTCGGGAATTCATCAAGATGGTGTTTTGAAAAATCGTCTTACCTATGAAATTATGGATGCGGAGTCCATAGGCTTAACGACTAATCAGATTGTTTTGGGTAAACTATCTGGACGTAATGCTTTTCGTTCTCGTTTGCATGAATTGGGCTTTGATTTGTCAGAGAATGATCTTAATAAGGCGTTTTTACGTTTTAAAGAAGTAGCTGATAAAAAACGAGAAATTACGGACTGGGATTTGGAGGCAATTGTTAATGATGAAATTCAACAGCCCCCTGAATTATTCCGTTTAGAGTTGGTGCAGGTGTCTTGTGGTGATCATTCTTCTCCCACAGCGACTATTACCTTAAGAAATCCTGATGGTGAGGAGTTGAGCGATGCTGCCATTGGAACTGGTCCTGTGGATGCGGTTTATAAGGCCATTAATAGAGTGGTGAACATTCCCAATGAGTTGACGGAATATTCTGTTAAGTCTGTGACTGCTGGAATTGATGCCATGGGAGAGGTGACGATTCGCCTTAAACATGAAGGACGTACCTATTCTGGTTATGCGGCGAATACGGATGTCATTGTGGCTTCTGCACGGGCTTATATTAGTGCTTTGAATCGTCTTTATGCGACTATTAAGGCAAAACAGCTGATTGAGGTGAAGTAGTTTATTAAAGAAAATGGTGGGTAATGCCCACCCGACTCCCGCAATTCCTCAATTCTGAGGGATTTTTATTAAATAGTTTATGAGGGGTTAACTACTTCTTTAAAGCGAACTTCGTCTCGGTGGGGGTCACAGTATGCCACTTCTAGCATAAAGGTTTCCCCTACTTTTGTGGGTCGATCGCACTTATAGGGAAATTCTAAACCTATGTCTTCAAAAAGAATGAGAGCAAGGCGATCATCTTCCCGTAACCAACGCAACATTAACACTTCCCAAACCTCATCAGAATGTTGCTTGAGATATTGCAAAGTCCAATAACGGTTGGTTTGTCTTTCTACTAATACCGCCTCAGAAGAAGTGGAAGTGACATTAAAGAGAATTGACTGCATCTCATCCCTTGCAAAAGGTAACTCATCACCCCGTAAATGGGCTTTGATTTGAAAATGAGCTAGTAAATCCGTATAGCGACGAATGGGAGATGTCACTTGAGTATAAGTATTTAACCCCAAACTGGAATGACGGATGGGAGATAAACCAGTTTCACTTTTGGGCATACAACGGCGGATAGCAGACGATCGCACCGGGCCTGCAGGAAGGAGAATTAATTCTTCATGGGGGGGCAATTCAGGCTGAGGTTGTCCACGGAAAGGTACGGGAATATCATGCTCCTGGCAAAAACGCCCTGCCACTTCCCCCGTGAGAATCATCATTTCGGCTACCAAGGTACGGGAATAGGAATCATCTAATAATTCGATGGTAACATCCTCCTCCCCTTTTACTTTAATAATAGCTTCGGGCATGGAAATCATTACCGAACCATTATCTCGGCGCCATTGCGATCGCAACTTAGAAGCCTCCGCCAACTGCTTAACTTCTGGTTCTGCTTGTATATCAAGGTGTAACATCTCATCCACATCATGATAGGTGAGACGGTAAGTAGGCTTGATATGGGTAGAATGTATTTCATAGTCCTTAATGCCCCCTGCTTCATCAAGAGTTACCCCAAAACTAAGGGCAGGGCAAATTTGACCTTGAACCAAACTCATAGGGCCTGTCGCCAATACAGGGGGGAACATGGGGATCATTCCAGTGGGTAAATATAAACTGGTACTGCGTTTGCGAGCCTCCAAATCTAAATCATCATGGGGAGTAATTAACCTAGTGGGATCTGCAATGTGAATCCAGTAACGTAAAGTACCATCCTCTAGGGTTTCCACACTCAAACCATCGTCAATTTCCTTGGTGCTTTCATCATCGATGGTATATACCTTATGAGCGGTCAAATCTAAGCGAGGCTGAAGGTCTGGGATTTCTATTCCTTTAGAAATATCATAGATAATTGACTGAGCCATTTCTGCTACCTCTAAAGGAAAGTTGTTAGGATAAGAGCTACGGCGCAAGAATAAATTCTCATGTTCGCTCCATAATTTCAGGTCAATCAATAACTGCCATGCTTCTTGGACAGTTTTTGATCTACCGATGTTTTCTAAAATCTCTTGGGCTTGTTTGGGCGGATTATCGGGTTGTAATACCCATCTTTCCACAAAGTCCAGTTTAATTAAATCGTTATTTGTCCATGTAGTATCTTCCCCTCTTAGGGCTTGATTTAACCGTTCAAAAAATTCTTCTTTTTCTTTCCTTTTCTGAGTTTCAATATCAATTTGATGCTTAATTTCCTCTACTTGGGTGGTGGGGCGAGGTTCATAAACATCTCCTTTCTTCTTGAAGTATATTTTATCGTCAGACAATAATAAGTAAGATGCGTAACAAAGGAGGGGGGTTTCTTCGGAAAAAATTAACCCTGCTAATTCGGGGGGAGTAATGGGGGTTGATTCTTCCATCAACAATTCCCAAGCCACTTCTAGGCTAGAAGGATCTAAATATTTCTCTACTTCTTGGCTAAATTTCTCAATATCTGAAGGTTTGAAGGATTCTCCCTTTACAAGGTAATCAATTTTTTGGGGTCTAACTTTATGGTTAGTACCATTTTTATCAATGGCAATCCAATCTTTTTTTCCCTCTGGTTTTTCGATAACAGCTAAACGGCGATCGCCATTAACCTTAAATTCTACTAGCGTTCCTTTTTCCACCCTGAACCCTTCTTACTATGATTTGATCAGCAACATACTTAAGTTTAAGATTATTAGGCAAATGTGTAAAGTAAAACCTATTGTGAGAGAAAATAGGTGATGCAAATAAGTAAAATTATTAAGAATAGTTAATAAAAATTAAAAATATTCTTTAAAGAAATATTAAATATAAATGAATCCTCTAGCATTAGGGTAAGATCAATATACTTGTCACAGAAAAAAGACTAGCAAATTTATTAACAAAATGAAATTAATAAGATAAGGGAAAAACAATTCAAAATTTAAATAATGTTTGCTTTTCTTGACATAACGTTAGTCGTTATCAAATGAATACAGAAGAAAAATAAGAGATAAAAATATATTTATCACTAAACTAATTTTATTTCCTTCTTCATTAAAAGTAACTAAATTTTTCTATTTCTTATTAATAACTAATCTAATAATATTTTCTTTGACATCTATTTCAATCATTAAGAAAAAATATCATTTAAGACAAAAAATATGGGTAAACCAACAGGATTTTTAGAATTTGCAAGGGAATTACCAGTAGATAAAGATCCCCTTGAGAGAATTAAAAATTGGGATGAATTTCATTTGCACCTACCCGAAGAAAACCTAAAAAATCAGGGTGCCAGATGTATGGATTGCGGTACGCCGTTTTGCCATACAGGAGAGCTAATCAGTGGCATGGCTAGTGGTTGTCCTGTGAATAATTTAATTCCTGAGTGGAATGATTTGATTTACCGTGGTTTATGGCAAGAAGCCTTAGAGCGTCTTCACAAAACTAATAATTTTCCTGAATTTACGGGGCGGGTATGTCCTGCTCCCTGTGAGGGTTCTTGCGTTTTAGGTATCAATAACCCCCCTGTTACCATCAAAAATATCGAGTGTAGTATTATCGATCATGGTTGGGAGCAAGGTTGGGTGACGGCTCATCCCCCTGAAAAAAGGACTGGGAAAAAGGTTGCTGTGGTGGGTTCTGGCCCTGCGGGATTGAGTGCTGCTGCTCAGTTAAATAGGGCTGGACATTGGGTGACGGTGTATGAAAAGGGCGATCGCCCCGGGGGACTACTCATGTATGGTATTCCTAATATGAAGCTCGATAAGGAAAAGGTGGTAATGCGCCGTATTAGGATATTAGAAGAAGAAGGAATCAAATTTGTTTGTAATACCGAAATCGGCAAAGATATAACCGCAGAGCAGTTGGTGCAGGATAATGATGCGGTAATCCTCTGTATTGGTGCTGGAAAGCCGAGGGATTTACCCATAGAAGGCAGAGACTTAAAAGGTATTCATTTCGCCATGGACTTCCTCACCGCTAACACCAAGGCACTTTTAGACGCAAACCCAGAAGGGTTGATTTCTGCCCAAGGAAAAGACGTGGTTATCATCGGCGGAGGTGATACGGGTACAGACTGTGTTGGTACATCCGTTCGTCATGGTTGTAACGCAGTAACTCAACTAGAAATTATGCCCAAACCCCCAGAGATGAGGGCAAAAAATAATCCTTGGCCTGAATATCCAAAAATTTATCGTCTCGATTATGGACAGGAGGAAGCCGCCGCCAAGTTTGGAGAAGATCCTCGTTTTTATACCACCACAGCCACTAAATTTGAAGGGGATGACCATGGTAACGTAAAAGCTGTTCACACTGTGCAGGTGGAGTGGCAACGCAACGAAGATGGACGTTTTATCCCTAACCCCATCGAGGGAACCGAAAAAGTAACCCCTGCCCAACTGGTGTTGCTCGCCATGGGTTTCTTAGGCCCTGAACAGTTTTTGTTAGAGCAAATGGGTTTAGAAAAAGATCACCGTAGCAATATCAAAGCTGACTATGATGATTATAGTACCAGCATTCCCAATGTGTTTGCTGCTGGGGATTGTCGTCGGGGTCAAAGTCTTGTGGTTTGGGCTTTTAACGAAGGTCGTGGAGTGGCTCAAAAGTGCGATCGCTTCTTAATGGGCTACAGTGATTTACCTCAGTAAGTTCCACATTCTATCTAATTTAACTTTTTTTAAATTAAACAAAGAATTTGAACCTTGCGCCTAACTAATAACTAACAAGGGGTTTAAACCCCTTGCCCCTACTTAAACAATTATTTTACGCTAACTAATTAATTCCCACTAACTTAGCACTCAAATCCCATAACTTAAGAGCCTTACTTTTATCACTTGCCTCATCAGAAACCTCCTGAGCAAAAGATTCTCGTCCTTCTTTTTGACGATTACCCCAACTCCAGTAAACTCCAGATATACCAAAATCTTCTTCCCCTACCACCATGGCAAGTCTTTCTCCTGCCAACTCCTCAGTCACATAACCCTTCGTGATATTTTTCTGGAAAACAGGGAATATTTTTTTGAATAGGGAATAGTGATTACGGAATAAAGCTGTTTCAGCCACACAACCGGGATAAAAAGAATTGAAAATAATCCCCGTAGAATCATGATAGCGACGGTGCAACTCCTTCATGGTGAGAATGTTACAAAGCTTACTATCTTTATAGGCTTTGCCTGACTTAAATTTTTTGCCATTAATCATAGAAATAGGGGCTTTAAATCCTTTCTCCATGCCTTTTAAATCTCCTAAATCTGGAGGTGCCGGAATAGGAATTTTTCCGCCCAACTCTTTTGGATTAGCCGTAACAGTACCCAAAATTACTAACCGTGGGTGAGGATTAGCAGCCTTTTTGAGATCCTCTAACATGAGATTACAAAGAAGAAAATGCCCTAAATGATTAGTTGCCACGCTGATTTCATAACCATCTTCGCTATACATTGGCTCTTTGAGGAGGGGATAATATACCGCCGCATTACACACCAAAGCATCGAGATTTCTACCCGTAGCCCGAAAATCCTCCACAAATTTCTGAACACTGTTGAGGGAAGCCAAATCGAGGTGAATAATTTGATAACTGTCTTCGGGGATGCCCACTTCCTTGGCTACTTTCTGGGTTTTTTCGAGGTTACGACAAGCCATGATGACGTGCCATTTTCCTGTTTTTGCGAGGGCTTTTGCACCATATAAACCCACCCCAGATGATGCCCCAGTGATAATAACTGTTGATTTTTGAGCTTCTACCATATTTATTTGCCTTAATTTGATCGCCGATAAGTTTATAAATTTTTAATCATTAATTATTTTAATAATCCCATAGAACTATATTTTCTTGTTCTAAGTTTCTTTAAGCTAGGGGTCATATTTTTTAATATTTCTTTATTTCTCTAGTCGGGGTTCAAATTCAAACTTGCCGTTATCATAATTTAAGGTTTGAATAAAAAAGTCCGCTACCTCATTCTTTTCTCCAGCGATTAACACCTTTGCCTGATGTCCTTTTTCTAAGATATAGTTTCTCTCACATTGTTCATAAGCATAGATAATTAAAATATCCCCTTTTTCACACAACAAAGCAGCACCACCATTAGGGCATATTTCCCCACTACCCTTAGTACCCGGAATAGCGTAGGTTGACCATCTTTGGGCATTATTCAAATTAGCAATTTCCACTTCCTCTAGGGGTAAAATACCCACCATTTCCATTAATTCAGGATCAATGGTAATACTGCCCACATAATTAACATTCGCCTCCGTCACCCTCACTCGATGCAGCTTGGCGTGCATTAATTTAATAGTTTTCATAAAAAATAGTATAAGTTTGGCTTCAAAACATAAAAAAGTTATCCATAACTATGCTACAGTCTCTCGACAATCTTCCCAAGAAGATGGATAATTAAGTTCGAAATTCTCAAAATTAGTCTAATACTGTCGCAAACTTATACGTAAGTGATTTAGTTAGAAAAGAAAAGATTGTACTATCTGTTGCCAAATTTTAGACATTCGGTAGCTTTAAATTGTCAAACTTAGTGTTTTTTCGCCGATAACTTTTCAAAATTATTTTATCCGTTAAGATTTTATTTTCCTTAAGATACTCAATAAAAGGTAATTTTGTAGTAGAAACTTCATGTGAATTTTACATACTTAAGTATGTTTATAGCTACTGATCTTAATCACAAAATATTCTTTTACGTGACAACAATTATTAAAGTATTTTACTTAAATCATTGTAGGTTAATTGTTCTATTTTTACAACTATAAAAAATGTAACGTTAGTTACAAGATCTCTTAATTTGGCACTGTGTGGAGGTTAGAGAAGAAATCACTAATTTTGAAAAAGTTTTAGTTGCTGATGTCTTGTCAGATAAAGGGTTTAGATAGCTTTACTTTTTAACTCAGAACTGATTTTTAGTGAGGATATATTTTGTTTAACGCTAGGCTATAACCTCTGTGCCACATACTACTAAGCTGATTTTACTAATTTAAAGTCAAATATCAATAATTACTCACACTAAGCAGAAAGAAAAACTAATTTTAACTCTCCCTCAGAGCAATTAAACTTAATTAAAAAATAATATAAATTATGGTGTTTTTAAGTTTATCAAAGTTTCATGGAAAATCTGTTGACAAAACCTCGAGACTTAGCTAGGATAAGTTAGTAAATAATAAGATTTATAATTCTCAAAAGAATACTATGAAAAAATCTACTCTATCAACTCTTTTAGTTGGCGGTTTGATTGCCCCCGCTACTATGATTGGGTTAACGGCTAGGGGCGCTGATGCTGCTGCTTTTTTTGTTATTGATGATTTTAGTCGGGCGGGTAATGGAGAGGATTTATGTGGTCTTTTCTCATTGTCTCAGTGTACCTATTCCAATAACTTTCCAGGTAATCCAGCCAAACTATCGAATACTCAAAGCTTTCCTGATGATCCAAATGAAACAAACGTTTTTGGAGGATCAAGAACACTAAATCTAGTTCCAGTTTCAGGATCAGGTAGTCAATTTGGGGTAAACGATAGCGGTCAGTTAGCATTCAGTAATGCTACTGGTTCTAGCGCTGATGCTACCATCTCTTATAATGGCACTGCGACAGATTTTTCTGAGTTCGGATTTTTTGCTCTTAACATTGATTCAGTGGATCTAAACAACGTGACTGCGATACTTAGATTGAGTAGTGACGGATCTACCTTTGAATCTGTATCAAATTCTATCAATAATACTGGAATTTTTAGCTTGGATTTATCTAGTTTTAGCTCCAGTATTTTAAGTAGTGTGACTAACATTGAGCTAACTTTTGATGCTGGAAATGATGCTGATATTACTTTGAGTTCTATAGGCTTCCAAGCTGTACCTGAACCTAGCACAGTTGGTGGCTTATTAGTGCTTGGTTTACTAGGGGTTGCTGGTGCTAAAAAGAGATCTCATAAAGCAGAACAAAACTAGACACAACAAATTATTCCGTAGTGATTATAGAATTTAAAAACGTTGTCTGATTAATCGGATGACGTTTTTATTTTAATGGAGAAAGGGAAATTTTAAGAAAAAAAATCCCTTTACAGAAAACTCGAATTGTGGATAAATAAAGGATACAATCAAGTATCACCATGCTAAGTAAAAAACAATTTGGCATCACCATTTGTAAGTTTAATGACTACTGAAACATATATTAACCATCCCACGTTTGGACTACTTTATCGATTGTGCCTTATTGAAAAACAGGAAGAGTTGTTTACTACTCTTTATGCTCAAAGGCTCTTTTTTCGGGTGAAGGTTGAACAACGGGAGACTTTTTTTGAACCCCTGACGCGCTCGGAGGCGAGGTTGTTGATGGAAAGTAAGTTGAGGGGTTTGAGGAGTAATGGGGATTGGAATGCTTATAAGCAGTTAAATGAGATTTACCAGCGCACTTTCCAGTAGAAATAATATAAATTTATAGCAATTATCGTGGTTACGGAGTACAAGATGATCCCCCTAAATCCCCCTTAATAAGGCAGGGGTGATTCAAAGTAGGGAGTAAAATAAAAGAAAGGGTGAATGTTTTCTAGTAAATTAGAAAATGCTCACCTAATTGTTTTACATTCAATAATGCTTAAAAGTCTAGTAGAAAAACTTCAACAAATCGAGGATTATCGTAACCCAAAAGGGAAAAGACATCAATTATGGGTAATTTTAACAGTTTTTATACTAGGAACAATCTCTGGGTTTATCGGCTACAGAGCCATAGGAGATTTTTGTCAATATAATGAAAAAGCACTATCTAAAATGCTGAAGATAAAAAGTAATAACCTTCCTTCTTACTCTACTATTAGAAGGGTTATTTCTAGTTTTGACCATCATTTATTAGAATCTCTTTTTAATCAATGGTCTCAAGAATTAATTTCAGTACAACAAGAGCAAGAATATTTTTCTATCGATGGTAAAAGTTTAAGAAATACTGTCACAGATAAGTATGGAAATCAACAAGATTTCATTGTATTTATCTCTTTATTTAATCACCAAAATAAAAGGGTTTATGGTTTAAGAACATTTCAGAATAAAAAAGGATCTGAAATTCCCTATAGTCAAGATTTGATAACTAATAGCACTGTTACCAACGCTGTATTTACTCTCGATGCTTTACACTGTCAAAAAGAGACTACTCGCAAAATTATTGAATCTGATAATGATTATTTAATCACTGTAAAAAAGAACCAGAAAAAACTATATCAATCCATTGATGATGTCGTTAAATATCAATGTTCTCGTAGTAGTTTTTATGATACTGATTTTAGTCATGGTCGTCATATTACAAGAAAAATATCTGTATATAATCCACCAGAAAACATTGACCCTCGTTGGATCAGTATTAAATCCGTTATTGAAGTTCAACGAGAGGGATTTCGAGGTTCAAAACCATATCAACAAACACTCTATTATATGAGTAGTCTCAAAAAAGATGCTATGGTTTTTGCTCAAAAAATTAGAGAACATTGGAGTATTGAAAATAATTTACACTGGATTAAGGATGTAATTTTAAAAGAGGATCAATCTCCTATCAAAAACCTTAATGCCGTTATTAATATCTCTATTCTCAAAACTATAGCGTTAAATCTTTTACGCTTACTTGATTTTCCTTCGGTGACAAAAGCCCAGAGATGGCTCTACTCCAGACTTGAGTCTCTTTTTTTTCTCTTAGAATGAATCACCCCTGCCTTAATAAGGGGGACTTGAGAATAATGAATGTATCTCATAATTATAAAAAACGCTATATTAAAATTTTAGCAAAACAAAAATAAATACCTTTCCTAGCCCCTCTTAGAAAAGAGGGGAGTAAATTATTCATGGCGAGTACCAAGATATAATTCACCCACCAAAGGATTATCTAACAAATCAGAACCTTTACCCTCGATCGCATCTTTACCGCTTTCTAAAACATAACCCCTATCCGCCATCATCAGGGCTTTTTTGGCATTTTGTTCCACCAAAACGATCGCCTTTCCCGTGGCATTTATCGCCTTAATTTGTTCAAAAACATCATTAACCAAAATGGGAGACAGTGCCGCCGAAGGTTCATCCAACAAGAGCAAATCAGGATCCAACATCAGCGCCTTACCCATGGCCAACATCTGCCTTTCCCCTCCCGACAAAGTACCAGCTTTTTGGCGAAAACGCTCCTTTAACTTAGGAAACATAGAATAAATGATCTCTTTTTGCTTTTTGCAAGAGCCAGAAAGGGTATAAGCTCCCATTTCCAAATTTTCCTCCACCGTCAAAGTAGCAAAAACATTAGAAATTTGGGGAACATAACACATCCCTAACTTAACAATCTCATTGGACTTTAACCCCGCAATATTACGGTCTTTAAAAATTATTTCCCCTTGATTGGGAGTCAAAAGCCCAAAAATAGTTTTGGCAAGGGTCGATTTTCCCGCCCCATTAGGACCTATTACGGTGATTAATTCCCCTGGTTCAACTCGAAAATTAATGCCCTGTAAAATGTTTAAGTCTTTGATATATCCGGCATAAACATCTTTTACTTCTAATAGGTTAGTCATGAATTATCAATGAGGTGTTGACGAGAAATTATCTATAAAATAAACAAGTAAGACAAGATCAATGTAACTTTTATTTTCCATTGTCCATTGTCTATTGTCAATTGTTTAAAACCTTTCGCCGATACCAAAGTGAATGCGGTTGTCACCCTCATCATTGATACCATAGTCGATGCGGATAGGGCCCACAGGGGATTGAATCCTGACCCCTAAACCATAACCAAACCCACTACCGCTCAACCCTCGTACTTCGGCAGGTTGCCCGGGTACTGATGAACCAGAACCCAAATCGGTTCCAAAGTCGAGGAATAAGGCACCACCCACCACGGAAAAGATAGGGAAGCGATATTCAGCGCTAGCTTGGAGGAAGGTTCGACCATTACCAAGATCGCCTTCTCCGTAACCTCTGACGGAGTTACTACCCCCTAAAACAAAGGCTTCGTAGGGGGGCAAGTCTCCCAATATTGTCCCTGCTTGGACGTTAAATGCGAGGGCTTGGGGGCCTTCAGCAAAGTCGAAATCGAGGAAGTTGACGGGAATATAATGGCTATAGTTTGCCCGAATACGGTTAAAGAGAATATTTCCCGAACCCAGGGGAACAGTTTGTTCCATGCCCACCAAGAGGAAGTTGCCTTCTGTGGGTTGTAAACGGTTATTACGGCGATCGCGCGAAGCATTGAACCGTAAAAGGAAAAGATCATCCTGTCCTGATTCACTGAGGGATAGTAATTCATTGCCAAATTCAGCGGAGGAGCGAGGGCTGAGATCTCCTTCGGTGTTTTTAATTTCTACCCTTTGGTATTGGAATCCTGCACTCAATACCCAATCAGGGCGAGTGAAAGGATCTTCGGCAATGGGACGAGAAAATGTTACCCCTGTACCTGAGCGCACTACCCGAGGGCGAGTATCTCCTATTTCGGTTCTGATGCTGTCGGTATCTGTACCATCAAAAACAAGGGAGATAGAGCGACGACGGAAAATATTGGCGGTGTAGGAGGTGCGATCGGGGGTGGTGGCAATCCAAGGATCTCTTAAACTAAGGTCAAATAATAGTTCTCTTTCTCCTAACTGAAATTCCGCCCCTAGGTTTTGATTATTACCCCCTAGGTTTTGTTGTTGATAACTCAAGGTTCCAAAAAATCCACTATTGGAACTAATACCGGCACCAGCGGCGATGGAACCCGTATTGGCTTGTACTACTTCTATGTTCATGATGACCTTAGAGGGATCTTCGGCTTCACTAAAAGAAAGACGTACATCTTGGAAAATACCTAAACCAAATACCCTTTGTAAGTCTCTTTGGGCTGTATTACGATTAAAAATATCCCCTGGTTTGAGTTGTACTTCTCTGGTGATAATAAATTCTCTGGTTTTGCCGTCAACTTCTTCGTTATCTTCACTAAAATATTTTACTTGTATATCTTCGATTTCTCCTTCTGCAATGGCAAGGGTAACAACCCCATCGGAGGACACTTGAGGAGAGCTTACCACCTGAGCTAAATCGAAACCATTGTCGCTATACCAAGTATTGATGGTGGTGATGCCCTCTTGTAAATCTCGGAGGTTAATAATCGCTCCATATTGATCCCCAAAGGCTTCGTCAATGACTTCTGGGGGAATTTGAGCATCGGGGCGATCGCCCGATACCGTTTGTATTTCTACCCTTTGCAACACGGGGTTGGGTGCTACGGTATAGGTAATTCTGACCCCCAAAGGAGTATCACTAGGCACTACATTGGCATTACTAAAAAAACCTGTGGCGAAAATAGCGTTAATATCTTCCTGTAGTTGGGTTCTGGTGGTGGTACGCCCTGGAGCTGTTCTAATGACGTTATAAACTAGGTCTTCTAATTCTCCTTCTACCCCTTCCACTAGCACTTCTGCCACTAATACCCTCGCTTCTTCTTCGCTTTGGGGTTGATTATTTTGAGCTAAGAGGGTTTGGGATGATAAAGATTGGGGGTTTATTTCTAGGTTAGGGGATAATTCTTCTAGGTTAGATGAGCTTATTTCTAAATTAGGAGATAATTCTTCGTTATCTTTAACTATAATTTCTTGAGAGGTATCTTCTCCCACAAAATCTTCTGGACGAGGGGCTTTATTTATCTCAATGTTTTGACTAGCAAACTCTTGGGGCTGGTGAGGGATAGTGCTAAGGCTAAAATCTACATGGTTGGTGAGGGATGGAGTATCTTCGATTTCTACCTCTGCATTAGCTTTTAAGGGTTGACTAACTATAAAGGTGGTTAGAAACAGAAGAGCAGAGAGAATGGGAAACTTGACTACTAGCTTTGCCATGGATGTTTTGGGGTGAAATACATCATGATGATTATGGTTAGTAGCTTTTAAGTTTAAGGTCATTTTTTCTGCTTTTTGGGCGGTTTTCTTTTTTTGCACTACAGAGGTAGAATTTTGCTTTTTTTTTCTCATTTTGTTGTTGCTCACAGCCACACACCAAGTTTTTTAGTAATAAAAATAATTGTCTTTAATATACTAGCTATTTTCTAGTTTTTCAATTTGAGTTAGGACTCTAGTTTGTACTTTTTGATAGGCAGATTCTACCTCTCCCAAGTCTTTCCTAAATCTATCTTTGTCCATGACTCTTTTTTCTTTATCTTGTTCCTGATTATCCCATAGACGACAGGTATCTGGGCTGATTTCATCGGCGAGTAATATTGCTCCTTGAGTATCTGTGCCAAATTCGAGTTTAAAGTCAACTAGGGTAATTTGACAACTATTAAAAAATTCGATGAGGTGTTGATTAATGGTTTTAGCAAGGGTTTGTAGTTGTTTAATTTGCTCGTCAGTGGCAAGGTTTAACAATGCTAATCTGTCGGGGGTGAGCAAAGGATCTTGGAGAGCATCATCTTTGAGGTAAAATTCTACTAGGGGATTGGGTAGTATTTCTCCTTCGGGTAAGCCTGTTTCTCGGCAAAGGCTACCAGCGGCGATGTTTCTCACCACAACTTCTAGGGGAATTATTTTTACTGCTTTGACAAGCATTTCTCGCTCGGAGGTTTTTTCGATAAAGTGGGTAGGAATGCCTTTTTTTTCGAGGTATGCTAAAAGGGCAGATGCGATCGCACAGTTCACTTTCCCTTTATCGGTGATAGTACCTTTCTTTTGAGCATTAAAGGCGGTAGCCGAATCTTTATAATAGGTTAAATAAACCTGCTCATCATCGGTAGGGTAAATAATTTTCGCTTTACCTTCATATAATTTTTCTTTTGTCGTCATGATGATTAATTGATAATTGATAGTTGATAATTGATAATACCAATAAGTTTAATTTAGCCCCCTCAATCCCCTAACCCTCTGCTTTGAATATCTCCCCTTTCAAAGGTAGAACATGAGGAAAAGAAGAAATCTTTATTTATCATTGCCTATTGCCTCACCTTGATTTTTCCCCTAATTTCTTGATTCAACCAATAGGTATTACTAGATAGGGATTGTAAGCTATGGGGGGTAACTTGCCAACACTGCCCGGGAGAGAATAAAATTAACTCTGCCTTTTCCCCTTGTTGTAAACTGATGGGCTTTTGATTGAGACAACGGAGAGGATTAACGCTGAGGGCTTCCCAGAGTTTAAGGGCGCTGATTTGCCCCGTATCCACAAGATTTTCCCATAATAAAGGCAATATTAGCTCATAACCGATCGCCCCGGGGGGTGATTGAGCAAAAGCGACAGTATTTTCTTCATAGGTATAAGGGGTATGGTCAACGGCGATGGCATCTATGACTCCATTTTTTATGCCTTCAATCAGGGCTAGACGGTCATTTTCTGCCCCTAAAGGGGGTTCTAACTTCAAATTTGGGTCGTAACTCTCTACCGCCTCACTATTGAGCAAAAGATGATGCCAATTAACACTGGCAGTAATGGGTAAACCTTCCTCCTTTGCCCGTTCAATCAACTTTACCCCTCGCTCGGTGGAAACTCTCATTAAATGAACCTTTGTTTTAGTCAGAGCTACCAATTCAACGATAGAGGCGATCGCAATGGTTTCACTCTCCGCAGGACAACCCATCAAACCTAGGCGAACAGAAGTACTATTTTCTCGTATCACCCCAGCCCCCCGCAACTGCACATTACTAGGAGAAAGAGCCACAGGTAAATCGAAAGGGTGAGCATATTCCAACATCCTTCGTAACAACAAAAGATTGTCACAGGGCATATTATCCGTAAAACCCACCACTCCAGCCTCCGCCAAAGAAGCCAACTCCGCAATCACCTCCCCTTTCAAGCCATTAGTTAGCGCCCCCCACAGATAAAACCGAGGAGATAAATCCCTCACCCTTGCCTCCAAAAAAGCACAGGTAGCAGGATTATCCATCACAGGAATCGTATTAGGCAAAATAGCAGTGCGACTAAATCCCCCCGCTTCCATGGCACCCGCAAGACTTTCTAAAGTCTCCCTTTCCTCATAACCAGGCTCCCCACTACTACTATATATATCCACCAACCCCGGCCCAAGAATTAAATTATCCCCCTCCATCACCCCTACCGACTCGGCATCATAGCCAAGATTATTGCCCACTTGCTCAATCTTGCCATCTATCACCAAAACATCAGTAACATTATCCACTGCACAAACAGGATCTAATATTCTCACCTGTCGATAAATTCGAGAGTTAGGTTTCACCGTCATTAACACTTTTACTTATGAGGGAGCAGAAAATCTTTTTTCTCTTCCTTGTCCGACTTACCATTTTACGTTCAAATCTCCTCCTCTTCAAAATTAATTTTTGTAAACAAAACAGTAAAATGTAACATTTTATACAGAAATAATGTTTAAATAGGATCAATTAAGAAAAAATTTTAACGAAATTGATAGATAGGAGAAAAAATATGAATACCGAAAACCAAGCCCGTCGTCTCATGATGCGTCATCACCACGCTATAAAAAATCGTCAACAATCCATGTTAGGAAGAGTTGCATCAGAAATCGGTATGGATATTGATGCTTCTCAACATTGCCAGGGTACTCAGGGTAAACCTAATTCTAGCTTTCGTGTCACCTACGATCGCAGCGGTGCTTCTTTTAGCTAGAAAAAAATATATTGATTAATTATTTTTCATTGTTATTAATTTCCAATTCATGATGGTTAATTTACTCTAGGGGCGTAGTATTCTGCGTCTCTGTTTTTTTTGTAAAATGTGTAATGGGTAGCTCTTGGTAAACTACTGTAAAATACTAAATATTGCCTTTACGAAATAACGGGAAAATGATCAACAGTAAAATTACCTTATACAACAGTCTTTCCAATCGAGAAGAAGAATTTAAAACCGTCTGCGAAAATGAAGTAAAAATGTATTGTTGTGGTATTACTGTTTATGATTACTGTCATTTAGGTCATGCTCGTACTTGTATTGTGTGGGATGTGGTGAGAAAATATTTACAATGGCGCGGCTACAAAGTTACTTATATCCAAAACTTTACTGACATAGACGATAAAATTTTAAACCGTGCTAAAAAAGAAAATAGCTCCATGGAAGAAGTATCAGAGCGTTTTATCAAAGCCTACTTTGAAGACATGGAAAAGCTAAATGTCACCCCTGCCAACGCTTATCCCCGTGCTACCCATGCCCTTGACGGGATCAAAAAATTAGTGTGGGAATTAGAACAAAAAGGCTATGCCTACGAAAAAGGAGGGGATGTTTATTATTCTGTTCATAAGTTTGCTGACTATGGCAAATTATCAGGGCGTAAACTAGAAGACTTACAAGCAGGGGCAGGGGGTAGAGTAAATCAGTCGGGGGTAGAAAAAGAACATTCCTCTGATTTTGCCCTCTGGAAATCTGCGAAAGCAGGGGAGCCTAGTTTTGATTCCCCTTGGGGTAAAGGGCGCCCTGGTTGGCACATCGAATGTTCTGCCATGGTAAGGGATATGTTGGGGGAAACCATTGATATTCATGCGGGTGGTAATGACCTTATTTTTCCTCACCATGAAAACGAAATCGCCCAATCGGAGGCGGTTACAGGGAAATCCTTAGCAAACTATTGGATGCACAATGGCATGGTAAAGGTTGAAGGGGAAAAGATGTCCAAGTCTTTGGGTAATTTTATTACTATCCGAGAGCTTTTAGAACAATACGAGCCTATGGCAGTGCGGTTATTTGTCTTACAGGCTAATTATCGTAAACCCATCGATTTTACTAAGGATGCCATGGAGTCGGCTACTAATGGTTGGCATACCCTAGGGGAAGGTTTACAGTTTGGTTTGAAGCATGGTGGAGCCTTAAATTGGACAGAAAAAACCCAGCATACCATGATTAAATCTGTTCAAGAGCGTTTTTGTCAAGAGGTGGATCGAGATTTTAATTTTGCGGCAGGGGTAGCCATTTTATTTGATTTAGCAAAGGATTTGCGTCGAGAGTCAAATATTATGGTTCATGAGGGTAAAACCACCATATCATCTCAAGAGTTGGGGGATAAATGGCATACTTTAACGACTTTGGCTGATGTGTTAGGGTTAAAGCTAGATGCAGTACAATCTGATACTACTTCAAGCCACATGAGTGATGAGGAGATAGAAAATCTTGTGCAGGAAAGAATTACTGCCCGTAAAAATAAAGATTTTGCTCAGGGCGATCGCATTCGGGATATATTAAAAGAACAAGGAATCACCCTCATTGACGGGGCTGGAGGTGTGACAAAATGGCATCGCTGAAACAATAATTAAAAGTGTTGGAATGTAGGACAGGTATAATAGATTATGATACCTCCCCCTTACCTTATACCTGTTCTTTTCTTCTCTATTTTCTACTATGAAAAATAAGGTTAAACAAATTAATGTTGGTTTAGTTGCCCTGATAATTTTTGCTTATTTGGGTAACTACCTTAACCTAAGATTATTTTTTGGTATAGATTTTATTTTTGGGACTATTTTTGTATGGTTAATTTCTTACTATTATGGTAAGTTTTGGGGTACTGTCGCAGGTTTTATTGCAGGGGTACATACCTACTTTTTATGGGGACATATTTACTCTGTTATTCTTTACACTCTTGAAGCCTTTACGGTTAACTTTTTTTGGCAAAAAAAATCTAAAAGTTTAGTTCTATTAACTACTTTATTTTGGTTAATTATTGCAACTCCTCTAATTATCATATCTTATTTGTACATTTTAAAAGTATCGTTACTAGGGGTGCTTTTAATTATTCTTAAGCAGACTATAAATGGCATTTTAAATGCGATTATAGCCAGTATATTTATTTACTATTTCCCTTTAAATAAGATATTAAAAGTTCGTACTAAAAAGTTAGTTTTACCTTTTGAGCAAACCCTATTTAATTTATTAATTATTTGCACTTTTATTCCTCTGCTATTATTTAGCATTATAGCGAGTAATCATCAGTTACAAGAAATAGAAGGTCAGATAATTTCTAGGTTAAATCAAGTATCGGAGAGTTTTACTAATAAAATTAATTTATGGCAAGAGGATAATCAAAGGGCGATCGCCCTGTTAGCCGAAAAAGAGTCCAGTAATGGAGATGATAATAGAGAAAATAACCTTTCTTTAATAGTAAATATATTACCCTATTTTGACACAATTTACGTTACTGATGAACAAGGAATTATTATCGATGCTGTTTCTAAATATCAAGTTAGAAGAACAGAATTAATCGGAGTAGATATAAGTAATACAGATCATTTTATTATTTCAAAATTTAATGGACAAAATTTAATTACCGAACTTCACAGCGATGTAGGAAATGAAAATCAACACATCGGTTTTGTTAGTTCTATTACCAAAAATAGTCAATGGTCTGGTCTTGTTTATGGAGCCATTAATATTAACTCTCTTCAAACATTTCTTAATGAAAATGCTACAGTTTTTCAAACTGATATGTACCTTTTAGGGGAACAAAATAAAATTCTTTTTAGTGCTAGTTCTCACCACACAACAAATCAGTTTTTTAGCTTAGAAACTGATGATAATCATGAAGTGCGATCGCCCCGTTACAACAACCAATATCCAGACGAAGGCATCTATCAATCTTTACCCATAGTGCGAGGAATGCCCATCATGTCTCGATGGAGAGAATCAAGCTATTTTAAACAAATACCCATCCCCGAAAACCTCCCCCTAGACATTATCAGTAGCGTTCCCACCCGTCCTTATGTAGATAGTCTGCAAAGATATTATGTAAGACTCCTTACCATCATGATGGTAATAGTTTTAATTACCTTTTTCCTAGCGTACAAAATCAGTCAAAACATAGTTAAACCAATCAAAAGTTTAACAAAAATCACCACAGACTTACCAGAAAAAATTACCAGCGACCAATCCCTAGAATGGGAAAAAACCACCATCCAAGAAATAGAAATTCTCAGCAGCAATTATCAATCAATGATAATAGTCTTAAGAGAAAAATTTACCCAACTCAGAGAATCAAAAGAAAACCTTGCCATCAGGATAGCAGAGCGCACCAGAGAACTACAACTAAACACCGAAAAACTAGAATTACAGATAGAAAAAAAACAAGAAATAGAACAAAGACTAAGGGAAAAAGACGAACGTTATGAACTAGCCGTTTCAGGTACCAATGACGGTATCTGGGATTGGAACTTAAACACCAACGAAGTTTATTATTCCCCCGCATGGATGCGCATTATCGGCTACGAAGAAAACCCCCTTCCTAGTATCCTCGATACTTGGTTTGAACGCATTTATCAAGAAGATAAAGAAAATAATCTCCAAGAAATATACCTCTACTTAAACAGCAAAAAAGAACTATATCAAAACATTCACCGCCTCAAACATCGTAACGGTGATTATGTATGGGTACAAGCCAAAGGAAAAAGAGACTTCGACAGTAACGGGAAACCCTATCGCCTAGTCGGTACCATTACCGACATCACCGACAAAGTAAAAGTAGAACAG
This sequence comes from Cyanobacterium sp. IPPAS B-1200, assembly GCF_001747005.2. Taxonomy (NCBI): domain Bacteria; kingdom Bacillati; phylum Cyanobacteriota; class Cyanophyceae; order Chroococcales; family Geminocystaceae; genus Cyanobacterium; species Cyanobacterium sp. IPPAS B-1200. The sequence goes on along the minus strand of NZ_CP182899.1, from coordinate 1,602,748 downwards.
GAATTAAGAATTGCCAAAGAACAAGCAGAGGCAGCTAACCTCGCCAAAAGTCAATTCTTAGCCACCATGAGCCACGAAATCCGCACTCCCATGAATGCCGTCATCGGTATGACAGGCTTACTCCTCGACACCGAATTAACCCCAGAGCAACAAGAATTTACCGAGATTATCCGCACCAGTAGCGATAGTTTGCTCAGTATCATCAACGACATACTAGACTTCTCCAAAATTGAATCAGGAAAACTAGAACTAGAAAAACAACCCTTTTCCCTCTATCAAGTAGTAGAAGAATCCCTGGACTTGTTAGCCCCCAAAGCATCCCAAAAAAATATCGAATTAGTTTACTTCCTTGATCCAGATATTTCCCCATCCATCATTGGTGATGTCACTCGTTTGCGACAAGTATTAGTAAACCTGCTCAGTAATGCCGTCAAATTTACCCCCAAAGGAGAAGTTATTTTATCCGTCAACATCGACTCCCCCCATCTTTCTGATAGTCAACAGGGTTACTTATTGTTTGTGGTAGAAGACACGGGTATTGGTGTTCCCAGTAACCGCATGGACAAATTATTTAAAGCCTTTTCCCAAGTAGATGCCTCCACCACTCGTAACTATGGCGGCACAGGATTAGGTTTAGCCATCTGCCAAAAATTAGTTAACCTAATGGGGGGTAGAATGTGGGTAGAAAGTCAAGGTCATGTGGCAGGAGATTGCCCTCCTCAGTGGCAAATTACTTCCCATAGCGATACAAAAGGTTCAAAATTCTGTTTCACTATCAAAACCAGATTTTCCAGTGACATCCCTAGCTCTATGGAAATGAACAATTCATTGCTCAGGGGCAAAAAAGTTTTAGTGGTGGATGATAATGAAATTAACCGTCGTATGTTGCTCAGTCAGTGTAATAAATTTGGACTAGAAGTATTCGTTACCGCTTCAGGGGAAGAAACCCTCACCCTCATTGATCAAGAGCAACCAGACATCGACTTAGCCATTCTTGATATGCAAATGCCAAAAATGGATGGGGTAACCCTTGCTAAAGCTATTAGTGCCACGGAAAAATATCACTCAACTCCTTTAATATTATTGAGTTCCATCGGACACGCTGAAATCGAAAAAGCCCTCGAGCAAGTCAATTGGGCGGCAACCCTCATTAAACCCATAAAACAATCAAGACTTTATTATATCTTGTCCAAAATTATCCAAAATCCTGCCCTCAAAGCAAAGCCAGATCAACTTTCTCCTATTTCCTTAACCGATTCCATGGGAGGACAAGAATTGGCCATTACAACTCCTTTAAAGATACTCATTGCCGAAGATAATATTATCAATCAAAAGGTAATTACTAATATTCTTAAACGTTTGGGGTATCGTGCTGATGTGGTAGCCAATGGTTTGGAGGTATTAGATACCCTCCGCCGCCAATCCTATGACCTCATTTTAATGGATGTACAAATGCCAGAAATGGATGGTTTAACCGCTACTCGTCAAATACGGACTCTCTGGAATAGTGCGAGTAATGATTTTTACGGACAACCCCCTCAAATTATTGCCATGACAGCTAATGCCATGGAAGGGGATAGAGAGAGGTGTATTGAGGCAGGAATGAATGATTATTTATCGAAACCTGTAAGGGTGGAAGCTCTCATTGAAAAGTTAAAAACGGTGAAACGATCTGATTCTGCCGTTATATTTAATAATAGTTATCAGAAAGAAAAACCTGTTATCAAGCGCTCAATGACTGAACTAGATCAAAATATAATTGCTGAATTAAAGGACATGATAGGGGAGGAAGATTTTGAAGAGGTTTTCCAAGATTTAATCAATTCCTATTTAGAAGATAGTCCTAAGTTAATGGAAGGTCTTAAATTAGGGGTAGAAAAACAAGACCTAGCACAAATTAAAATTAGTTCTCACACTCTTAAGTCTAGTAGTGTTACTTTGGGAGCTACCTATTTATCCGACTTGTGTCGTCAAGTGGAAGCCCACACCTCCGATGGCAACATGAAGGCAATGGGGGAGTTATTGCCCTTGATTTTGGCGGAATATGACCATGTGGAGGATTTGATGAAGGAGCAGTTACAGAAGTTAAACTGATTGATGGGTTAGGGAAGGGATTTTATAGTTATTGTGAATGATTTTGCCGTCTGAAAATTGGATGGCTCGGTTGGTGAGTTGGGCAACTTCGTGTTCGTGGGTAACTAAGATTATGGTCATTCCTTCTTGGTTTAAGTCCTCAAAAATTTTCATTACTTCTTTGGTTGTTTCTGAATCTAAGGCTCCTGTGGGCTCGTCGGCGAGGAGGATTAGGGGTCTATTGACGATCGCCCGGGCGATGGCAACCCGCTGTTGTTGTCCTCCCGACAGCTGATTAGGACGGTTATGGAGACGATTTTCTAAACCTACTTTTGTCAGGGCTTCCACTGCTCTGGCTTTTTGTTCTTCGGGGGATACCCCTGCATATTTCATGGGTAAAATTACATTTTCCAAAGCACTTAATTGGGCTAAAAGATGGAATTGCTGAAACACAAAGCCAATTCTTTGATTCCGAATTATGGCTAGTTGCCGAGATGATAAGGAAGCCACATTATCCCCATTAAGATAATATTCCCCCTTGGTAGGTCTATCTAAACAACCTAAAATATTCATCATCGTAGATTTACCAGAGCCAGAAGTTCCCATAATAGAACAGTATTCCCCCGGCTCAATGGTTAAATTTACATCGGACAGGGCAACCACTTCTATGTTACCACTGCCATAAATTTTATAGATATTTTCTAACTTGATTAAACAATTATCTAAACTAGAATCTTTGTTTTCCATTCTCTAAGTAAGGTTCGACCATGAATTATACTTACTTGCATAGTAAGCTAAAATCGATTCTAGTTGTTCGTTTTCCTTGGTAGGGAGATCCCCATCATACTCTATCAGTAAGCCCCCCACCTGACTTTGTAAATATTCAAATTCTTGGGAGGTTTGTTCTAATAAACTCACCTCAATGCCCTGTATCTGTCTTAGATGAGCCGCCACTTCCCTATATATAGCCAACGGAAGGCGATCGCACCTTATCTTTCTTTGTACTCTTTCCATGTATTACTCCTGCACACAATAAAATGATCATCAAAACTAAGTATTAAGACTGCGCCTCAGTCACGGGAGCAGGTTGCCCCACTTGACGAGTAACCCTCTTACCCATTTCCTCAAAAATCACAGTACCTTCTAAAGCACCTAAATTTCTTTCTACGAAATATAATCCCTCCTTCAACCGCACCGACTGACCTTCGGCAGGGTTAATATTAATAGCCCTAACCATTACCATACCATCAGTACCCATAAGAGACTCTCCCACCCTTACCGTGCGAGTAGAACCTCCCTCAGGAGTAGAAATGATCGCAACATTCTGTCCATTCACATCCATCACCCCAGAAATCAAAATTCTTTCTGCAAAAGTCGGTGGTGGTGGGGGAGGAGGAGCAACTTCCCCAGGTGCAATAGGAACTCCATCTGGTCCAATAATGGTGCCATCAGGGCCTATGGTGCTTCCTGGAGGTAAAGGAATTCCACCAGGTCCTACGATAGTTCCATCGGGTAATGTTGTCCCTGGAGGAAGAGGGGCTCCATCAGGTGCCATAGCGCCGGGAGGAGTTCCACCGGGGGGAACTGTTCCAGGGGCAGTTCCATCAGGTTGTGTAGTGGCACCATTTTCTATTTCTTGAGGAACTGTTTGAATAGTTACCCGGGGTCCGGTTGGCAATGCAAAAGGATCACTTCTGCCATCTTCGATTTGTCTTAATCTAGTCTCAGGATCCGTAGAAGGAATTATATCCCCAACAGTACCCACCGCCACAGGAACATCAAAATCTTCCCCATCGTCTTGGGGTTCTTGGGCTGGGGGAATAGGAGGAATATCTTGGGAAAAATCATCCTCATTATTACCAATGGTACATCCCCCCAAAAATAACAAACTAGAGAGCAATAAAATAGATATTTTATTCATAGAAAAAAAGTGAATTTTGATAGACTATTTTAACAATAATCCTTAAATATATTTTACTCAAATTCATCTTGTTGGATCATTCCTCTCATGCTACTAATACCTTTTTTGATGCGACGGGACACAGTAATAACACTAACCCCCAAACGCTCTGCGGTTTCTTTTTGGGTTAAATCTTGTAAAAAAACAAATTCTAATACTTTGCGGGTAGTATCTTCTAATTGAGATAAAGCACCTTGAATTCTGATCTTATCTTCTTCTACTAACTGAAAGCTATGGTACTGAGAATCTGGGAGCATTTCCCCAAGAGTAGATCTATCCTCATCCTGACTGGTTTTCGCATCAAGGCTCAGAGGCTCTCTATTTTTATAAGCTAGTTTTACCTCTTGCCATTCCCCTAAGGATACTCCTAATTTTCTGGCAATTTCGTGATCATTAGGCTGACGTTTTAACTCTTCTCTTAACTCTCTGACCACACGATTCGCTTTATTTTTTAATTCTAAACAACGACGGGGAATCCTGACAGAATAACCTTTATCTCTGAGATAATGTTGAATTTCTCCCCGAATGTAGGGAAGGGCAAAAGAACTAAAAGCAAAACCCTTTTCTATGTCAAATCTTTCGATCGCCCTTAGCAAACCGAGACTACCAACCTGTAACAAATCATCAAAATTTTCTTGACATTGATTTGTCCAATGGGATGCCTCTTTTTTTACCAAACCTAAATTTAACTCTACAATACGATTGCGAACTCTTTGATCCTTGTTTTCGGCGTAGAGTGCAAATAATTCCTCGTTGGCTGTTTTGTACTGAGTGGTAGATTTTATGGGCATTTTCTTATCTCTGCTTATGAAATTCTTATCCAAATTATCCGATGGCTGTCTCGGTAATAACTTAGTTAGGCTAACGAATCTTTCAAGACACGTTTACATCATATGTTACTTTTATCTATTTACACAACCGTATTTTTACTGTTTTTGTTTACTTTAAAAAATGCAATACTTAGCTATTTTTACGGACACTTTACAAATATTTATTAAGTTTTATAACTTATGACTAAAGATTCTTTTATTTTGTTATATTTAATACCACTATATCATGTTTATATCGCTATGGTAGTCTAACTGCACTTATAAGATATGCCAAATCACAGGAAAAGGTAAATCTATTTATGAAACAAGCCTCACACTCTATTACTTATCAATTATGAAGAATTGATTTTAGGCATTTTTGTACGATGGTTGCATAGTCATAATCATTAATGATTAATGATATTTTTTCAAGACATAAAGCTTTTTTCTTTCAAATTATTGGTGGTACTTTATTATCAATTTATTTATAATTGCTATCTTTATTTTTGATAGTTAACAAGTTTTAAAATAATTTTTATTTAGTCACTCAATTCATTGTGGGTAATACCAATGAACCGCTCACCATGTACAATAAATAATTGCCCTAAAATCCTTTTGATTTGATGTTTCAACTACGAGCGCCCTTTAAACCCACAGGAGACCAACCCACCGCCATCAAATCCATCATCGAAGCCTTGGAAAATGGCGATCGCTTTCATACCCTTTTAGGGGCAACGGGTACAGGCAAAACTTATACAGTGGCAAATGCCATCGCCCATCACCAAAAACCCACCCTAGTTTTAGCCCATAACAAAACCCTCGCCGCCCAATTATGTGAAGAATTAAGGCAATTTTTCCCCCACAATGCCGTGGAATATTTCGTTAGTTATTACGACTATTATCAACCAGAAGCCTACATCCCCGTTACCGATACCTACATCGAAAAAACCTCATCCATCAATGATGAAATCGATATGTTGCGCCACTCCGCCACCCGTTCATTATTTGAGCGTCAAGATGTAATTGTGGTGGCTTCTATCAGTTGCATTTATGGTTTGGGTATCCCCTCAGAATATTTAAAAGCCTCGGTTAAACTATCCGTAGGACAAGAATATGACACCCGCCAACTATTACGAGATTTAGTAACCATTCAATATACCCGCAATGACATCGAACTGGCGCGGGGTAGTTTCCGACTCAAAGGCGATGTTTTAGAAATCGTTCCTGCCTACGAAGATCGAGTGATTCGCCTTGATTTTTTTGGAGATGAAATCGACTCAATTTCCCTTTTAGACCCCGTAGATGGCTCATTTATCCAGCAATTGGAAAGGATTAATATCTACCCTGCAAGACACTTTGTTACCCCTCAAGATCAGTTAGAAAGTGCGATCGCCTCTATCAAAACAGAATTAGAAATTAGACTAATCGAACTAGAAAAACAAGGAAAATTAGTAGAAGCCCAACGGCTAAAACAAAAAACTCGCTACGACTTAGAAATGTTGCAAGAAGTCGGCTACTGCAACGGCGTAGAAAACTATTCCCGTCACCTAGCAGGAAGACAACCAGGAGAATCTCCCGAATGCTTAGTAGATTATTTCCCCAAAGACTGGTTATTAGTAGTAGATGAATCCCATGTTACCGTACCACAAATTAGGGGAATGTATAACGGAGATCAAGCCAGAAAAAGAGTCTTAATTGATCATGGTTTTCGACTCCCTAGCGCGGCAGATAATCGCCCCCTGAAAGCAGAGGAATTTTGGCACAAAGTTCATCAATGTATCTTTGTTTCGGCTACCCCTAGCCAGTGGGAAATTGACCAATCAGAAAGTAATATTTCCCAACAAATAATTCGTCCTACAGGTATTTTAGACCCAGAAATATTTATTAGACCTACCGAAAATCAAATTGATGACTTATTAGGAGAAGTCAAGAAAAGAATAGCTAAAAAAGAGCGGGTATTGATTACTACCCTTACCAAAAGAATGGCAGAAGATTTAACCAATTATCTTCAAGAAAGAGATATAAAAGTTCGATATTTACACTCCGAAATCCAGTCCATTGAAAGAATAGAAATCATACAAGGTTTGAGGGCAGGAGAATTTGATATTCTCATCGGGGTTAACCTACTCAGGGAGGGTTTAGACTTGCCTGAAGTATCTTTAGTAGTCATTATGGATGCTGATAAGGAGGGTTTTTTACGATCAGAAAAATCTTTAATTCAAACCATAGGACGTGCTGCTCGTCATGTTAACGGAGAAGCCATTTTGTATGCAGATAACTTAACCGATAGCATGGAAAGAGCTTTAAATGAGACAGAAAGAAGAAGAAAATTACAGTTAGCTTATAACAAAAAAAATAATATTATTCCTCGGTCAATTAGTAAAAAATCTAGTAGTTCTATTTTAGAATTTTTAGATATAACCCGTCGTTTAAACAGTGAACAATTAGAAACGGTTTATAATCATATTGAAGAAGTAACCCTAGATAAAATTCCCGATTTAATTAAACAATTTGAAGAGCAAATGAAAACTTACGCTAAGGAATTAGAATTTGAAAAAGCAGCAGAAATGAGAGATAAAATTAAAAATTTAAGGGCAAAATTAAGAACTAATTAACTGGAGTGAGGGATAAAATTTCTATTATTTTTAAAGTCTGAAATTTGAAAGGGCTAGAAAACTAGCCCTTTATTTTTGATAAAAAATCGAGTGACGTTCCAATCATCAAAGATGAAGGATTCTTGGGCTGAACTAGCTCCTTTCACTAACGCTACTCACGAGTCTTACGAGTTCATGGCTAGGCTTTGCAACCTACTCCTCAAGCGTTAAATTCCCGTCCGCCCGACGGTATGTATCTAAGATAACATATTGGATCTTGCATAAACAAGGAGAGTTTTTTAAGTTCAACCTGCCTCGTAAATCAGTCTCTCTATTCTTCTAAATATAATTAGAAATATCTTCGTTGCAATCATCGGCAAGATACGAAAGGGAGCGAAATCTTAAGCCCACCAATTGTTCGTAGAGGGGATTTAGCTTACACATGGGGGGAATATGGACTATTTTCTTGCCAAATAGTTTAATATCTCTTTCAAAGGGGCATTGGGGAGGGATCATTTTACAAAGGAAACGAGCGACTCTAGGATCATTTATATCCATGCCATCCAGCCATTTTTTGACGGGGTTGAGAACATCGATCGCACCTTCGCCTTTTCCTTGGGCAATGGTGTTATCATCTTTGTTTGTGGGATTCCAAAGGGTGGCTTCTAAGGACTTAAGGGCTTCTATGTCCAAGTCTAGGGCTTTGTGAAAACTATGGACAGCATCGGCTTCGGCTTGGGAATATACCCCATTGGCGATCGCCATCATTACCGCTGTACGCAAAAAGTTTTCTCTGATGTCTGTATCTTCACCCAATTCTGTAGCTAAATCTTGGGGAGAAATAGGTTCTAAATCACCTAGATTGGTGTTGGGCATCAATTCATCTTGGGTTAAACTAGCGATTAAATCCTGCTCTTCGGGGTCAAAATGACCATCTGCATAGGCAACCGTTAACAACCCCCTTAGCCAAGCGGTTATGGTGCGATCGTCTAATTTTTGTATCTCACTAGTGACAACCGCCGAACTATTGTTATTTGTATTCATGATGACAGATAGAAAATCTAAACTACCTCTAATTCTATACAATGAATCCTGATTTCAAAATACGGAAATCAGTAACAATTAGGGTGGACTTTATAACGTGTTGTAATTAGGGAAGGATAGTTTTTTTATATCGATTCGTTAGAGTCTCATCCGTCATGAGATGAATTTTAGTCAAGAACAAGTTAGAAATAAAAAATTAAAGATAAAATCCAAAGAGAATAAAACCTCATCGTTATCAAATTTGAACGTCCCTAGGGTATAATATTCAATCACATTCGATCTGTAAATATTAGGTGATGTCTGAGAAATTTTCCCGCCGTACTAAAATTGTAGCAACCGTCGGTCCTGGTTGTGCGAATCCCGAAACATTGCGCAAAATGATCCTTGCTGGCGCCAATACTTTTCGTCTCAACTTTTCCCATGGTACCCATGAAGTCCATCAAAGTAGTATTCGGATGATTCGCCAAGTGGAAAATGAGCTTAATCGTCCCATTGGTATTTTACAAGATTTACAAGGCCCTAAAATTAGGTTAGGTAAATATGAATGTGGTTCTATTGAATTACATGAGGGCGATCGCTATGTACTCACCAGTAGGGATGTAAAATGTGATGATAAAATTGCCTGTATTAGTTACGAACATCTAGCAGAAGAAGTTCCCCTCAATGCCAGAATCCTTCTTGATGATGGTAGGGTGGAAATGGTGGTAAAAGAAATTGATAAAGAAAATCAAGATCTTCATTGTCAGGTAGTGGTAGGGGGTGTACTCTCCAGCAACAAAGGAGTTAACTTCCCCAACGTTTATTTATCCGTCAAAGCCCTAACGGAAAAAGATAAAAAAGATTTAATGTTTGGGTTAGATCAAAGGGTGGACTGGGTAGCCCTTAGCTTCGTGAGAAATCCCCAAGATGTCTTAGAAATCAAAGATTTAATTGCCAGTGCCGGAAAATCTACCCCCGTCATTGCCAAAATAGAGAAACACGAAGCCATTGAACAAATGGAGGAAATTCTTTCCCTCTGTGATGGGGTGATGGTAGCAAGGGGAGATTTAGGGGTTGAGTTACCCGCTGAGGATGTTCCCATTTTACAAAAACGCCTGATTCGTACAGCTAATCGTTTGGGTATTCCCATCATTACCGCCACTCAAATGTTAGACAGTATGGCAAATAGTCCTAGCCCCACTAGGGCAGAGGTTTCTGATGTTGCTAATGCCATTTTGGATGGTACTGATGCAGTAATGCTTTCCAATGAAACGGCGGTGGGTAAATATCCTGTTCAAGCGGTCGCTACCATGGCAAAAATTGCTAGACGCACCGAGGAAGAAAGGGATTCCATTGCCCCCCATATGCTCACCCAAATGGATAGTCAAAATATTCCCAATGCCATTTCTGGGGCAGTCGGGCAAATTGCTAAACAACTTAAAGCTAGTGCCATTATGACCCTTACAAAAACAGGTGCAACGGCTCGTAACGTATCCAAATTTCGCCCGAAAACACCAATTTTGGCAATTACCCCCCACGTGAGCATTTCCCGTCAATTACAGCTTGTTTGGGGAGTAAAACCTTTACTATTGTTAGATATGCCAGGTTTAAAACAGGTTTTCAGTTCGGCTATTGAGTTGGCAAGGGAAGAGGATTTATTGGAAGATGGTAATTTGGTAGTAATGACGGCGGGAACTTTACAGGGGGTAGCAGGTTCCACGGATTTGATTAAGGTGGAGATTGTAAAGGGTTTACTTAGCGAGGGCCTTGGCATTGGGCAAGGGGTGATTACAGGACGCACGAAGGTGATTCATGATGTAAATAACCTTACTAATTTTAATCAGGGGGATATTTTGGTAGCCAAAGGCACTGATAATAATTATGTAGATGCCATGCGTTTGGCCAGTGGTATTATTACCGAGGAGGGTGGAGTGCGATCGCACGCAGCCCAGATCGGAATGCGCCTTGGTATTCCCGTCATTGTAGGGGTTAAAGATGCAACTACTGTTATCCGTGATGCTAGTTTTGTAACCATGAAAATCGAACAGGGCTTAGTTTATCTTGGCACTGATGGCAGTCAAGATGGAGTAGATTAATGGATAATTGAGAATGGATAATAAATAAAAGCTCAAGTAAGTTGATTATCTATTCTTACTTGATAATCTTCTGAGCTTAAAAATGTCTCAATAACCTCAAAGTTATCTGACTCATGATCAACCGACCTTCCGCATAGTTCAAGAAAAAGCAAGAATACTACAAAAAAAGTGATAAAAAAGATGAAGTGGAATAGAGTAAATTAGTTTTAATAGAGTAATGATAAGTCTAGGAAAATGTATGAATCAATAAACATTGAAATAGAAAATATTGATCATTTAGGTATAATAGCTGGAATAGTAGACGAGGTAGGCATTGTAGAGATTGTAAACCAAAAACTACCATCCTATGCTACAGAAAAAATTAGTAAAGGATTAGTAGTCAAGGCAATGATTCTCAATGCCTTGGGTTTTGTGTCTCAGCCATTGTACCTATTTTCAGAGTTTTTTAACGACAAAGCAATAGAAAAATTACTAGGAAAAGAAGTAAAAAAAGAATACTTAAATGATGACAAATTAGGGAGAAGTTTAGATGAACTATACGAATATGGACTAAGTAATTTGTTCATAGAAATAGTCATAGAAGTAATAAAAAAATATCAAATAAAAAGTAATTATCACCACTTAGACTCCACATCATTTCATGTGGATGGTAAATATGAAAATGAGGAAGAAGAAAATAGAAAAACCATCAAAATATGTCATGGGTATTCAAAAGATAATCGTCCAGATTTAAAACAATGTGTATTAAATTTAATAGTATCAGGGGACGGAGAAATACCATTATGGATGAAATCAGGACAGGGAAATCAAAGTGATAAAAAAGAATTTGTCAAGATAGTAAAAGAGTATAAGAAAAGTATAGAAACAGAGAGTATAACAGTATGTGATAGTGCCTTATATAGTCAAGAGAATATCCAATTACTAGGGGAAATGAAATGGATAACAAGAGTGCCATTAACAGTAAAAAAAGGGAGAGAATTAGTAGAAAACGAAGAAATATTATGGACAGAGATAGAAAATGAGCAAGAACAAGAATTGAAAGAAAGAGGTTATGAATGGAAAGTAATCAAGGAAAACTATGGGGGAATAAACCAGAGATGGTTAGTAGTAGAAAATAAAAAAAGAAAAGAAAGCGATCTAAAAAAAATAAAAAAAGCAATTCCCCTAGAAAAAGAGGAAGTAGAAAAAGAGAAAAAGAAAATATCTAGAAAATTGTGGTGCGATAACAAAGAATGTGAACGAGAAATAAAGAAAAAGAATAAAAGGTTTAAATATTATGAGTTAGAGATAGAAGACATTAGAAAGCAAGAGAAAGGAAAATATGAAGTAAGTGTAGTGGTAAGAGAGAAGGAAGAAGAAATAGAAAAAAAGAAAAATCAAGCAGGAAGATTTATCTTAGCAACCAATGTAATGGAGGAAGAAAGATTAAAACCATGGGAAATACTATGGGAATATAAACAACAACAAAAAGTAGAAAGAGGATTTAGATTTTTAAAGAATCCCTTATTTTTTACCGAGAGTTTTTATGTAAAAAAGGTGGAGAGGTTGGAAGGGATATTATGGTTAATGTCCTTGAGCTTATTGATATATAACCTAGCTCAAAGAGAAATGAGAAAAGAATTAAAAAGAAGAAAAGTAGGATTGAGAAACCAAGTAGGAAAAAGAACAGAAAAAGTAACAATGAGATGGATATTCCAATGCTTTCAAGGAATCTATCTGGCAAAAATAAATGAAGAAGAAAGAATCGTAAATATGAATAAAGATAGAGAAGAAATATTAGAATATTTACCAGCAAAATGTCGTGAATATTATCAATAAAAAACCTTGATAGTTAGGAAAACATCAACAAAAATAAGAGCCATTACAACATAAAATAAAAAAATTGATGGCATAGGTTTGTGGTGGGAAAATATAGAAATAGTCCAAGAGTAAAATAGCAGAGAAAAAGACATTAAAGATAATTTTTACTCAAACCATTACAAATAGCTCATCTTCTTTATGTCGTTTTATTTGTGACAAAATGAAGTGCGGAAAGTCGGTTTCAAAATATTGGTTAACTAAAGGTTCATCTACTAAACTCCATAATCTTTCGGCTGGTTGTAGTTCTGGAGAATATGGTGGTAAATATTCTATTTCAATTCCTTGGGGCACTTTTGATGATTTACTCCGATGCCAACCAGCATTATCTTCTACCAACAAGACTTTTTTATTGTCCACCAGAGCATCCTTGGCAAATGCTTCATAGACTAAATTTAACCATTGTGTACTTACTCTCGGTATCAAATACCATAATGTTTCTCCCGTTTTTGGCTTGACAAAACCGTAAATATATAACCACTCATAACGATGATTGACTATTGCAGTTGGTCTTTCTCCTATTTTTCCCCATACTTTCTTTACAATCGGCTTTAATCCGATTCTATGTTCATCAAAAAACCACACATCTACTTCTTCTCCACTATGCTTGGCTTCAAAAGCTTTTACTTTCTCTCTAAAATTGTGCTTAAATTCTTGTTGTTCCTGGATATCTCCTTTTCTATGTTTTGGTCTCGGACTCTGCCAAGAGTACCTGCACTTTTTTAGATAGTCCCACCCCCTTTGATTCCACACTTTTTCTCTTCCTGTTTCTTTTTCTATCCAACGAGCCACTTTTGGCCCTGTCCAAAGTCCCCCATCTTCTGGTTTCGATTCTAATTCTGACTTTAATTTTTGCAATTGCTGGTCTGTTAATAGGCTTTTTTTTCCAACATTATATTTTTTTCTTGTTTTACGACCATTTAATATTCCTTGTTCTCCCTGATTGTTATACTTTTTAATTATTTGTTTGGCGTAAATATAACTTATTCCTACTGCTAAGGCACTATTTTTTACGCTCCATCCACAAGATATTTTCCACAATAAGTGCCATCGTCTTGATTCCACATTATCTTTATTGGAAAAATATTTTTCTTTTAATTCTTCTCTACTCAAATAATCTGCTAAATATACTTTTCTTGCCATTGATTCTATCTAACATTATTTTTATTATTAATAGTATATTCTATTTCTCGGATTTAGTATTAAAGATAATTTTTACTCAAACCATTACAAATAGCTCATCTTCTTTATGTCGCTTTATTTGTGACAAAATGAAGTGCGGAAAGTCGGGTTGTGCATTGTTCATTGACTTTTGCGTTGTCAATTGTTCCATTTTGAGGGAATATAGTTTAGGCGTTTTTATCGCTATTGTATAAGATTTTGATTTGTATTAATAAACTGTATGATTTCTAGTAATGATTTTCGCACGGGTGTCAGCATCGAATTAGATGGCAGTGTATGGAAAGTTGTTGAGTTTCTCCATGTGAAGCCGGGTAAAGGTGCGGCTTTTGTCCGTACTAAGCTCAAAAATGCCCGAACTGGTAACACCATGGAAAAAACCTTTAGGGCTGGGGAAACTGTACCCCAAGCGAACCTTGAGAAGCGCACCATGCAACATACCTACAAGGAAGGGGATCAATATGTGTTTATGGATATGGAAACCTTTGAAGAGGCGAGACTATCTGAGGAACAAATGGGCGATCGCTTCAAGTACCTGAAAGAGGAAATGGAGGTCAATATTCTTTTCTGGAATGATGAAGTTTTAGATGTGGAATTACCTACTTCTGTGGTATTAGAAATTACTGAAACTGATCCAGGGGTGAAAGGAGATACTGCCACAGGAGGCACAAAACCTGCCATCGTGGAAACAGGCGCTCAAGTTATGGTGCCTTTATTTATCTCTATCGGTGAGAAGATTAAAATTGATACCCGTACCGATACTTATTTAGGTAGAGAAAACTAAGCTAAGATTAACCTTGACTTTGTTAATATAAACCCTTTAGATCATAAAATTTAACAGTGCCAATAGATTTTAAGCAACTACAAGAATTTATAGAGGCGATCGCCACTACAGACATTACCAAATTAACCATCAAAGAAGGAGACTTCGAGTTAACGGTTAATAAAAGTAAACCTGAGGTGGCCATGCCCAACTATACCATTACTCCAGCCCCTATGCCTGTCACCCCGACAGTAGAAAACCCAGCCCCAGAGGCTATCGCACCTCCTAGCAATAGTACAGAAAAACCAGCGGAAGATCACAACAAAAAACGAGATAACTGGAAAGAAATCACCTCCCCCATGGTAGGTACATTTTACCGAGCATCAGCCCCAGGAGAAAGTTCCTTCGTTGAAATAGGAGATAAAATTAGTGTGGGTAGCGTGGTATGTATCATCGAAGCTATGAAACTGATGAACGAAATTGAGTCCGAAATTACTGGGCAGGTGATGGAGATTGCCGTGGAAAATGGCGAACCCGTAGAATATGGACAAACCCTCCTTTGGGTTGCTACCTAAACCCCAATCTCATTAACTAAATTCCATGGTCATATTCAAGCCCCTAAATGAAAAAACCCTATTTCCTCACTCTTAGAAAATAGGGTAAAAAACATCGTTAAATCTCATCAGGAATAACCCATTTAGGAGGCTCACTCAACTTCTTCAACCGGGCGGCCTCCGCCATTTCTAGCATCTTATCTAAAGAAGTATCATTCAAAAACTTTTTGGTTTCCTGAGCATATTCCTTATGGGGACAGTCATCCCCCAAAATACAACCGTTGACACACTCCACCTTACAATTTACATCTCTAGTCATAATCAATAATTGTCTTATCTGTGTTATTCCTCATCTGAAATTATCTCATATCTCGCCCCCCATCAAAGGATAGATAAACAAAAAAGGGCGATCGCCCCTTAAACATGAGTAAATTAGAATAAATTAACATCCCATATCCTGCCAAAACTTATCACCATGAAAACAATCACCTGCCAAGGGAAAAAATTTGAAAACATAGAAGCCATCATCTTCGACAAAGATGGCACCCTAGCCGACTCCGAGAGCTTCTTACGAGAATTAGCCTTCAAACGTGCCAGACTCATTGACGCTCAAATACCAGGCACCAGCGAACCCCTACTAATGGCCTATGGAGTAGAAAGAGACTACCTCAACCCCACAGGATTAATGGCCGTCGGTAGCCACCACGAAAACTTGATTGTCTCCGCAGGATATATCGCCGAAACAGGTAGAAGCTGGTTTGAATCCCTCACCATCGCCCGAAAAAGTTTTGAAGAAGCCGATAAATCCCTACCCAATCGGGGTAACACCTCCCCCCTATTTGCAGGAAGTTTAGAAGTATTAGAAACCCTCTCCTCCGCAGGATTACCCCTTGGCATCCTCTCCGCCGACAGTACCCAAGGAGTAGCCGAATTTGTCAAAAATCATCAACTAACTCCCTACATAGACCTTATCATGGGCGTAGATAGCGGATTATCGAAACCCGACCCCCGTTTATTTCTTCAAGCCTGTGAAAAAATGCAAATCTCCCCCCAAAAAACCCTCATGATAGGAGACTCCCAAGGAGACATTGCCATGGCAAAAAATGCAGGGGCAGCAGGGGTAATTGGCATTTGTTGGCATAACCCCCAAGCCCATCACCTCAATACCGCCGATGTGGTAATCTCAGACTTAGCCATGGTTTCTGTTAGTTAACCATTAAAATGATTTTGTTGTCATCATAAAAAAATCATGTTAAAAACCAGTTTAAAAGTTGTTTTTTCCCTTGTCTTTGCCCTTAATCCCCTTTATGGATATGAAGTCAAAGCAGAAGATAGCCCCAGAATATGCGAACAGGATTTAGGTAGAGAAATAGATGCCATTTTAAACAATCCAGCCCACCAAAGAGACACTTGGGGCATTTTGGTTAAGCAACTTAACTCAGGAGATACCATTTATAAGCGCAACAGCGAACAATACTTTATACCAGCCTCCAACGCCAAATTATTAACCACCGCCGCCGCCCTTCTCAAATTTGGAGCAAATCATCAAATCTCTACCCCCGTCTATTACACAGGGGAAATGCCTGATATAGATAGTTTAATCATAGTAGGTAACGGAGATCCGACCATTACCACCGCCAAGCTAGATGAAATAACCCAAACACTAGCAGAAAAAGGCGTTACCAGTATTAACCAACTGATTATCAAAGATGATGCCCCTTTTAGCGACATTATTAACGGTACATGGGAAAACTCTGACTTACCCTATTATTATGCCCCCCCTGTTGGTAATATTATTCTTAATGAAAACACCGTCACCCTAAGTCTTTTGGGGCAACGAGTTAATCAACCTGCCACCATTCAATGGTCAGATAATCTTGGGGGAAGACAATGGCGTGTTATCAATAACGTTATTACTACCAACAATCCTGATGATAATAGTATTAGATTAATTCCTAATTGGCGAGAGTCAACGGTGGAGATTACAGGAGAATTAGGCGTAAATCAAGAATCTCGTCAGTGGTGGTTATCAATTCCTAATCCCCATCAATACTTTTTAGATAGTTTACAAGGGGCGCTCGGAGATCAAAATATTTCGGTTTCATCTACCCAAATTATTACAGATAATAGCTTAGATAATTTAACTTCTGAAAATCAGTTAATGGAAATAAAATCAGAGCTTTTGTCAGACATTGTTAATGTCACTAATAAAGATAGTAATAACCTTTTTGCAGAAATTTTATTAAGACAATTAAGAGAGGAAAATAGTAGTCAAACTGAGCAACAAAAAGAGCTTTTGAACATGATAAATGTTGATCCTCAAACCCATAATCTTCGGGATGGTTCAGGACTTTCTCGCCAAAATTTAATTACTCCTTCTGCGGTAACTGCTACCCTACAGGGAATGGCTAACACTGACTATAGTAATCTTTTTCGTCAATCTTTGCCCATTGCGGGGGTTGATGGTACCCTCAGAAATCGTTTTCAAGATAGCCTCGCCCAAGGAAATTTTGTAGGTAAAACAGGAACTTTGACGGGGGTAACTGCTCTTTCAGGTTATTTGGAGGTGGAAAATTATCCTGATTTAGTAGTAAGTGTAATGGTTAATAAATCGACAGAACATGCCGTCACTTTAAGGCAAACTACCGATAATATTATTAACACTGTTGCTCAAATAAAAGTGTGTGAATAAACTATATAGCGTTTTTTTTATAATTATGAGATACATTTATTATTCTCAAGTCCCCCGAATTTGCGGAGAATTTAGGGGGATCATTTTGTACCCCGTAACCATGATAATTGCTATATAAGCGGACTATGCCGAAAAAGTGGAGTAGTGAAGGTTGAAAAGAGGGATTGAAAGTCAACCCCATAAAATAAACTTTCCAAAAAGTCTTTAAGGGATAACTCTAGGGATAAAATTTTAAAAATTAAACTAATAAATATGATTAATCAAAAAACAGCCATATATCGAATTTTAGATGCTAATTTGGACAGGGCAAGGGAAGGACTCAGAATCATTGAGGAATGGTGTCGTTTTGGGCTAAATGACGGCGATACTGCTTCGGTGTGTAAGGAAATGCGTCAAGACTTAGCTAGCTGGCACAGTGACGATTTACGCACCTCTAGGGATACTCCCAATGACCCCGGGACGCAGTTAAGCCATCCCCAAGAGGAGGGAAGGGAGAGTTTAGAGGCTTTGTTACAGGCGAATTTTTGCCGTGTGCAGGAGGCTTTGAGGGTATTGGAAGAATATGCCAAGTTATATAACGGGGAGTTTGCTTCGGGGATGAAGCAGTTACGATACCAAGTTTATAGTTTGGAGAGTAAGTTGATTGGTAAATCTCGGCAACAGTTGTTGAGTAAGGTTAGTTTGTATTTGGTGACGATGCCTGTGGATAACTTTTTTGGGGTTGTGGAGTCGGCTTTGAAGGGGGGTTTAAAAATTGTTCAATATCGCCATAAGGATCAAGATGATTTGATTAAACTGAAGGAGGCGTACAAGTTAAAACAATTATGCCATCAGTATGGTGCTTTATTTATTGTAAACGATCGCCCCGACATCGCCTTGGCAGTAAATGCAGATGGGGTACATCTGGGGCAAACGGATATGCCCGTGGGTTTAGCCCGACAAATATTAGGACAAAATAAAATTATTGGTAAATCTACCACCAACCCTCAAGAAATGGCGAAGGCTTTGGGAGAAGGGGTTGACTATATCGGGGTAGGGCCAGTGTATGAAACCCCCACGAAAGCAGGTAAAAAAGCATCGGGATTGGAATATGTGCGCTACGCCAAAGCGAATGCTACGGTACCTTGGTTTGCCATTGGGGGAATTGATGAAACTAATATCTCTGATGTAGCAAAGGCGGGGGCAACTCGTACGGCGGTGGTGAGGGCTATCATGGAAGCGGAAAATCCCATGATTATGACTCAAAATCTTTTGTCACAATTGTAGATGAGGGGAATGGGGAATAGGCAACGGGCAATGGTAAAAAAAAGTTGTTGTTTTGCTCCTAAAACACCTACCTATTCTGGAGAAATTTAATCTTGATGGAATATTTTTCTCCTTATTTCCCGATGCTATCTTTTTTCAGTGAAACACAGTCGTTTAAAAATTCACTGGCTTTGATGGATATTCCATGGGGAATGGACATTTTGTGAAGTCTGATTAGTCCATCTTGTATATAATAATCTCTTACTGTCAGACGATCGCCCTTATTAAAATTCGTTTCGTAAAAAACTTCCCTAATACCAGCGGAAATAATTAATTTTAAACAGGAAATACAAGGCTCAAGAGTAACATAAATCGTTGCCCCCTGCGTAGAAATGCCATGACGGGCTGCCCGTGCGATCGCATTTGCCTCGGCATGAACCGCCCTAGAGGGTAAATCCTTACTAGCATCACAACTACTTAAACCCTCATAACAAAAACCTTGGGCTGTGCAATGTACCGAGCCAGAAGGGGGCCCATTATAACCCGTCGCCAACACCTGACGATTTTTGACGATGACTGCACCCACGGGAAAAGCTAAACAAGTGGAGCGAGTAGCTGCCAACTTAGCCATTAGCATAAAATATTCGTCCCATGAAGGGCGATTTTCTTCTCTATCAATCATTTATCAAATATAATAGTTTCTGAAGGGATAAATTTTACCCCTCCGATGAAAAAAGAATTAGTTTGTACCTGAGAAAACAACTCCAGGAAACTTTTGTTGAGCCTGTACCATAGAGGTCACTTTACCTTTTTCTTGCCAGAAATTGATGATTTCGGTGGCTTGGTTTAGTAATTCAATTTTTTCAGTCTCAGTAATCCAATTTTTTTTGTCTAACTCGTCTTTCAAGTCTTGCCAAGCATCACTACGAGGCCAGAAATAGTAAGGAGTTAGGGGGCTTGTACCCTTGCTGATAACATAATCCACCGCTAAGGCAACGTCTTTATCTAACCAAACTACTTTTAATACAAAGCGACCGTCAATCTTAGTTTCTAAGGTTTCTACTGTGGCTTCCAATTAAACCTCCAAATAATAATTTTATATATAGTAACAATTTTGGACAATACTATATTATAGCTTAAATTGCATAGTGACAAAGTCTAGTTTTAGGGTAATTATTTTTTATGACGGCAATTATTATATTTGATATTGATGGTGTACTTCGGGATGTAACTAATTCCTATCGTCGGGCTTTGGCGGATACGGTAGAGCATTTTACCCAAGGGAATTATCGCCCGGGCATGGCGGACATTGACAGTTTGAAAGGGGAAGGGGTATGGAATAATGATTGGGAAGGCTCTCAGGAGTTGATTTACCGTTACTATGAGGGGGTGGGAAAATCTCGCGCTGATGTGAGTTATTCTTATGAGGAAATTGTACACTTTTTTCAGTGTCGTTACCGTGGTAGAGATCCTGAAAATGCCGATACTTGGGATGGTTACATTACCCAAGAGCCTTTGTTGGTGGATACCGATTTTTTTGAGAGTTTAAGTGATAGGGGCTATCACTGGGGTTTTTTTAGTGGGGCAACAAAAGGTTCGGCAGAATACATTTTAACCCGTCGTTTAGGTTTAAAAGATCCTGTTTTGGTTGCCATGGAGGATGCCCCCGGAAAGCCTGATCCCACAGGTTTATTTTTGGCGGTAAACTCTATTAGGGAGAGGGATAATATTCAGGAGTCTTTGCCGATTATTTATTTGGGGGATACTGTAGCAGATATGATGACTATTTCTCGAGCTAAATCTATTAAACCAAATGATGATTTAAGGGCGATCGCCATTTTACCCCCTCACATCCATCAGCAAGAAAATTTAATCAATGATTATAGTCAAAAAATGCTCGATGCAGGAGCTCAACAGGTTTTAACCAGAGTGACAGACTTTATTAAAGGCTAGAAAATAGAATAGTGGGTAATGACCAGAAGTCAACAAATTACCCATTATCAATAAGGGATTTATCACAGATAGCTTCTTACTATTTCCTATCATAATTAGTTCAATAACTCATTTTTCACGTGTCGTTAAATTAACTCTTTTGGAAAGTCACGAAAAAAAGGTAATTAAATTGTAAGTTATTCAGTCTTGTTTATCTCCGTCTCATCCTATACTGAGGTAAATGTTATACTGTTAAAGTAAATTCTTCCTCACAAATCTCTAAATTTGATTTACTCATGGGAAGATGTCAATATTGTTATGAGTTTTGACACGGGAAATTTGCGCACTACTGTGAATAATTATTATCAAATTTTAGGGGTTGAACCCTCAGCAACACTAACAGACATAAAAAAAGAATTTCGTACCCTTGCCAGGCGCTACCACCCAGACTTAAACCCGGGTGATAAAAGTGCCGAAGAAATGTTCAAGAAAATTAACGAAGCCTATGACACCCTTTCCGATGATACTAAACGTTCTCAATACGATTTGTTAATTGGTAATTCCCGTCGTCGTGTTGTTCGCCCCAAAAGTAACAATAGCTCTGGTTTTCCTTTTACCAATATCAATACGGTATGGGATGATCTACGCAATAATACAAAAGCCAATAGCCCTCGGGGAAATGTTTCCGATAATTCTCCCTCCAACTATAATCGCACCCGCCCCACCCGTACAGAAGACTATCAATCTAGCACCGCTAAACGCATTAAATCTGTACCTCCTCGCCCCAAATCAAAGGACATTGAGGCAAAGTTATCTCTACCCCTAGAAAAGGCATATTTAGGTGGTAGAGAGCGCATTCGCTTAGAAGATGGACGCTCTTTAGAGATTGATATGCCCCCAGCGATGTATCATGGACAAAAAATCAGACTCAAAGGGCAAGGTATTCGAGGAGGTGATTTATACCTCAAAATCCTCATTGAAGAGCATCCCTTTTTCAAGTTACAAAAAACAGACATTTCCTGTGAAATTCCCCTCACCCCTGCAGAAGCTATCGTGGGCGGTGCTATTGAAATTCCCACCATTGATGGCTTAGTCAAAATGAACGTCCCTTCAGGAGTTAAATCTGGACAAAGGTTGAAATTAGCCGACAAAGGTTATCCCAACATCCGAGGAGAAAGGGGTGACCAAATGGTTATTTTACGCATTGTACCCCCTAATCAGGTTTCCGACAAAGAAAAAGAACTATATAAACAAATTAGGGAAATAGAAACTTTTAATCCCCGTCAAGATTTATTAGATTATTATCAGTAATAATTTCTCCCAAGTATCTTGTCAAAACTTTTAAACTGCTTCTGCTGCTTTTCTGCTTTGAAATTTAGCCCTAGCCTTTGATTTCTTTTCTTCTTCCTCTTGGTCAAATGGTACAAACTCGATATGATTAAATAAAGTAGTTACGAAGGCAAATAGTAGGAAAGGTAAAGATAAAACCAAGACAATACCCACTGTAGCAAAAGCATAAATTTGTCTTGTACTACTCCAAAGGGCAA
This sequence comes from Cyanobacterium sp. IPPAS B-1200, assembly GCF_001747005.2. Lineage (NCBI taxonomy): Bacteria > Bacillati > Cyanobacteriota > Cyanophyceae > Chroococcales > Geminocystaceae > Cyanobacterium > Cyanobacterium sp. IPPAS B-1200. Next base: position 1,580,424 of record NZ_CP182899.1, on the reverse strand, counting down.
GGGTACTTGCCAGACTAATAAAAATTACAATCAACCAAATAATAATTTGGGCATAAATATCCCCAAAGGATAAAGTACAAATCATGCGATATTTATTTTCGTTATTCATAGTGCTAATAAAAAATTACTATAGTTAAACTAAACCTGTAAGTCCGTTTTAGCTCAAATTTTAAGATTTTTACCAGATTTGCAATAACAATTTACATTGTTTTTTTCTTTAGAAAAAATTAAGATTTCCTGAAAAAATGAGTGACTATCAATATTAGGATATTTTTTTCATAATTCAGTTAAAAATTTTAGCTATGATTCCTTATAGAAGAGATTTTAAGGAATTATATTATGGATATAAATGAATTGGTTGATAATAGGGACTACACCTTAATTATTGATAAAAGTAGTAGCTTAAACACTGATGACGGCATGGGCAAAACTCGCTGGCAAATTGCCCAAGAATCAACTTTTGCCCTCGCCCAAAAATGTGATGAGTTAGACTATGATGGCATCACTATTTATCTTTATTCAGGGCGCTTCCGTCGTTATGATAACGTTACTGCTGACAAAATAAAACAAATTTATGCAGTAAATGAGCCTATGGGCAAATCTGACTTGAAAAGTGTACTTCAAGATGCCCTTGATAACTACTTTCAAAGAAAAGCAGAAGGTAAAGCCAAAGCTAATGGAGAAACCATGTTGATTATGACTGATGGTATTCCTGATGAGCCAAAAGAAATTATAAAATTGATCATTGATGCTACCCACAAAATAGATAAAGATGAAGAATTAGGAATTTCTTTTATTCAAATCGGCAAAGATAAAAAAGCAACGGAATACTTTAAGGCATTGGATGATTTGTTAGAAGAAGCTGGGGCAAAATTCGACATTGTAGATACTATCACCCTAGAAGATATGCAACAAATGCCTCTTTCTCAGGTACTTCTAAACGCTTTGATTGATTAAATCGGTTTAGGGTGGGCATTGCCCACCACTATTTTTAGTGTAAAAAGCCGATGACGGCATAATCTTGACAACCATAAAAGTATTCACTAAACCTCAACGCTAATTCATCCCCTGTTAGACTATGATTAGGGATGGGATGTAGGTTTAACACTTCAACCTTCGGAAAACCTGCACACTCTAACATAAATGCTAAAGTTGAACTAGGAATAGGATTACGGTGAGTAGGATCATTATAAAAGTTGCGACTACCTACTAAAACATTATCAGGGTTTGGTGTCTCAAATATAACCATACCTTGGGTTTTCAAGACTCGTAAACACTGACGAAATAGATTGAGAATAACTTCAAGGGGTAAATGTTCGACTATATGAAATCCCGTCACTACATCTACGGAGTTATCTTCGAGAGATTGTAAATATTCGACACAGTCACTGATAATTACGTTTAAGCCATGATCATTACAATCTTGACTCATTACTTGATTTAGATCAACTCCTATTCCTTGATAACCCAATTCTTGAACTATTTCTAACCATTCTCCTCTACCACAACCAACATCGATAAAAAGAGAGTCTGCTTTGTTAATATTTAAATTTTCAATTAAATAACTATAGTCTTTTTTCAATACCGTTTTAATATCTTCTCTATCTCCTCTGAATTTATTTTCAAAGGCTAAATAAAAACTATCTAACCTGTGATTATTTATTTTTTTATTAATATTTTCAATTCTAGATAATTTTTTATCTGTATCTTCATTATTGATTATTTTTACTAAAGATTTAATTATTTCTTCTTGCTGATTTAATGTTTTGTGTAAATAAATATTTTTTTCTATTAAATCGTTATTATTTGTTTTTAATTGCCCAATAAATAATTTAATTTGTTCTATTTCCCATTGATTTTTCTTAAAGTTTTCATTAATTTGTTTCTGCAATATACGATTATTACTTTCAATATTTACTATATTTTTATCTTTTTCTTGTCTTACTTCTTCTATTAATTGGTTAACCTTATTCTTGATTTCATTAAGAAAATGTGCATTTTTATCAAAAATAGAGTATATCTTCGTATAGTTACTTTTAATATATATTAATAAGTTTTTATCTTGTTTTTTTAGAGTGTCTAAGGTTTGAAATAAATTACTATTGACTTCTCTTTGATCTTTAAAAACATATGATAAACACTTTAATAATAAACTAGCAAAAGGTTTAAATATTAAACGAGGAAAATTATTAAATGATTTAGGTAAACTATTTCTTACTTTACCTCTTTCTAAGGCAAGTTTAGTAAAATGTTCAAATTCATTAACTTGATGTTGAAATTCTTGTTCATTAATAGGTTCGATTTGAATTTGATTTAATTCAGTGCTTTTTATCTCTATATTATTAAATGTTGATGAAGTTACTTTTTGAGGATTGAGTTTAATTTTCTGGCTAATTTCATTAATGGTAATCTTAGGGGTATGGGTTTCTAACATAAAATACTAAATAAAAATGAATAAGACAAATTAATTATACAAAAACTGTAGGATTACGAATAACAGGAAAAAATTAATCTATTATTTTTCCATCATGAGAATAAAGAAAGTTTGAGGTTAGATAAGCAAGAAAAGGCGAAGTTTTAAAAAATAACCATTATCAAGGAAAGAGAAAGTATGAAGAAAGATGAAAAAAATCGGAAGTTAAGGTAACTTATGATTAGCAACCCTAACGGTGTGAGTGAGGCAAATGACAAATCCACAATCCCCCCAACCCGAAGACAATTCAAATACTTTTTTCCATAAAGTCAAACGAGTAGTCACTTCCCCAAGAACTATTATTATTGTAGTAGTAGGTGGAGGTGCGATCGCCTCGGGGGCCTATTTAGGTGCAAAATATATTATTACCGAAGTCATACCCACCACCATCGAAGAAGAATTAGAAAAAGCCCTAGAAAGAGAAGTAAATATCGGCGAAATAAGCAGTTTTGGCTTCTCTCACCTCACCATCGATGATGTAACTCTTCCCCCCACCAGCGAAGATAACAGTTTCGTAGAAATCAAAAATATTAACGCCCGATTCAACCCCCTCCATATCCTTTTCCAAAGCCATCTTCCCCTCGATATTACCATCGAAGAAATTACCGCCTTTGGGCAACTAGATACCCTCATAACCGTTGATGATGAAGAAGAAACCGACATCCCCGAGAGTATCGACTTACCAGAATTACCCATCACCGCCGACATCAATCTCACCGTTGAAAACGCTATCCTTGCCATCACCCCTAACCAATTAACCCAAGCCGTTGACATAGAAAACCAAATCAACCTTAACCTTCTCTATGACAACGACACCAACCCCCTCAGTTACAACATCCAATCCCAAATCGATGATAGTAATATCAACATTACAGGGAAAACTATCCTCACCACCACCGAAAGCAATAATCAAATTCAAATAACAAACTTTGACTTAACCCAAATTAATCCCATTCTCTCCACCCTTCCCCTCAACCTCACCCAAGGATTAGTAAATACCAACCTTGAAATTAATATTCCCTCCTTTGATAATTATCGTCAAACTCAAAGCAGGGGAAGTATTGCCATCACCGAAGTAGAAGGAGATTATATTTTTCTCAATGATAACAATACATCCATCATCCAACCTCTACGCAGTGAAGCCTACATAACCGTTAACGGGCAAATTATCAACCTTCAAGAAATTAATGCCAGTCTTGGCAACCTAGCAGGAAATCTCACAGGTAATATCGACTTAAACGAAGGTTATGACATTCAAGGGAATCTTAGCCCTATTAATGTTAATGATGCCCTAGCTTCCGTTGCCCTTCTTTCTCCCATTGGTATTAACGGTATTCTTCAAGGAGATTTAGCCGTCACAGGGGAAATTGATAACCCCCAAATTAACACTAATATTGCCATTGAAAATACCATAGTTGATAAATTAGAATTGGGGCAGACTGTTGTTTCATTAGATAGTAATTTAGATGAAATTCGTTTAAACAGACTACAAATAAACCCCATTTCAGGGGGAGAAATTTTTATTTCAGGATTAATTAATACTAATTTGAAAGAAAAAATAGCTAATGAAGAAGAAATAAATATCAATGATTTGCCCCTACAAATAAATCTTAATGCCGACTTACCTACCCAAGAATTAATTAACGTCTATAACCTCTTACCTCCTGATATTAGGGTTAATAGATTACAAGCCACAGGAAATGTTACGGGAAATCTTGGTAATCCCTCGGCTTTAGTTAACTTTAATATCCCTGATGATGGTAGCCAAGAATTAGGCAACATTGCTGGTAGAGGAGAATTAACCTACAACAATAATCAATTGAGGGCAAACAACACCCAATTAATAGTCAATGATGGCACTATAGATATTAATGCCCTAACGGATTTAGAGACAAGAAATTGGAATGCAGACTTAGCCATTAATGCCATTACCCTTACTCCCTTTGTGCGTCAATACTGTTTAACCATGGGTAACTGCCCAGAAAATATTAACACCGCCACCCTCATCACAGCTAATCAAGGGAATATTCAGGCAAGGGGTAATTTTAACAATCTTGATTTAGATAACATTGACGCTATTACCAATCTACAATTATCCGTAGATAGGGGAAGCATAGAAGTTGATAGCCGTCTGGAAAACGGTGTTATCCTTGCCAATGCTGATGCCCAAGAAATTAGTCTCAATAATCTGATAACAGATTTTTCGGTAGATACTAATATTGTTACCAGTAACTTACAGCTAGAAAGTAGTATCCAAGAATTAATTACCTTCGGGCAACAAAACCTTACAACCCTAAATCTCAATCTAAGTAGTGAAGTATTAGTCAATGGAGGATTGGTTAATCTTTCAGGGAGTGTTAATCCTCAAAATACCGCTTTTCTTGCCACTGCTTCAGGAATTAACTTAAATAATCTCAATCCGATTTCTCCCATTACCATCGAAACCAGTCGGGTAAATTTATCCCTCCTTACTGCCGAATTAATTAATAATCAAACTAACTTCACATCCATTGATAGTGTCATCGCTTCTTTACCTAGTTTGATAGTTAATGCCGATAATCGCCTTCGTGGAGGAGGAGGTATTGTTAACAGTCAGACAAATATTAGTAATGGCTTAGTAAGAGTTAACGCCAATGCCCAAAATATCAATGCCCAACAATTAATTGCTGATTTTCCCCTAGATGTCAATCAAGTTAATAGTCAGATTAATCTTAGGGTATCCCTTGGGGAAGTTGTCACCAATGCTATTAATTATCTTGACAATCAAACTATCTCACCCCTAAACAGTTTGGTAGTAAATGCCAATAGTAACTTTAATGTTGCCCAAGGAGAAGGAGTTGCCGTTACCAATATCAGTAACAATCAATGGGGAATAAACTTAAATACGGAAGATATTAATGTTGATAATCTAACCCAACAATTAGACTTAAATTTAGATAATCAATTGTTGGCTAATTCTCCCCTTAATAGTCAAGTAAATTTGAGGGGTAGTCTTGCCCCGTTATTAACTAATAATCCCACTGCCATGGTGGAAGTTACCCAAGCCTTGGTTAATTTGGGTGACAATAACCTTAATGCTAGGGGAAGATTTGATGTTGTTAATTTATTCTCGAATATCGATATAAATAATCTGGCTTTGGATATAGAAACCCAAGCAGATTTAGAGACTATTCCTGCTAATGCTATTTTGGCACAATTTCCCCAAGAGGAAGGTATTAGGTTATTACCTGATGAGGCAAATTTATCTGGTATTGGTAATTTTGTGGGTAGATTGACAGGCAACAATCTTTTAACGAATCCCCTCGGAGAAAATAATCTTCGCTTGGGAGGAGATGTGGAGGTAGCTAATTTAATTTTTAATGATATTCGATTTGAACCTTTATTGTCTGGTAGCTTAAATGTGAATGGTAGTGAGGGAATTATTCTCGATTTACGAGGTGAGGAGGATGTTATCTATGCAAGGTTAATTCCTAATAATATTACCCCTGTTACTTCTGATAATTATATTGCTTTTATTCCTGATCAAGTGTTAATTTCTCAGGGGGGAGAGAATGGTTTTTTGGTGCAAGGGGAAAGGAGGGGAGAAGAGTTTACGGCTACGGTTAATAATTTTAATTTGGCTAGTTTAAGGATTAGCCCTGTGGCGAATTTTGGTATCGTGGGTAATTTACAGGGTAGGGTAGAGCAACAAACGACGGTTAATTTAAGGGATTTTAGCAGTAGGGGAAATATTCGTTTAAGGGAGATTGGTATTGGTAATATTATCGCTAATGAAATTAGTGCGGATTTTGTTTTAAGAGATGATGTGGCGCAGTTGCAGGATGCTTCTTTACGTTTTGGTGATAGTGTCTATGCTTTGCAGGGTAGTTTTAATTTTGCAACTCAGGATATTGAGGGTAGGTTAAATGTGGATGGTGATGTGAGAGATATTTTCACGACTCTACAGATTAGTGATGTGGAAACGTTAGCTTCTATTGTGCAACAGATTCAAACTCAGGATGTTTTTGCGCCAGCGGATAGTATTCCTTCTCAATCGGTGGGGGATGGTAATGATACCATTGGTAGTCAAGTTAATTTGTTGGCAAATATTGATAGGCAAATTAAGGAGGTTGCAAGACAAATTCAGGAAGGGGGTATTCCTTCTAATTTGGATGTGATGGGGGGTTATCAAGGGGAAATTCTCATCGGTGGTAATGTGAGTAATCCCGTTGTAAATGTAGATTTTGAGGGGCGTAATTGGCAATGGTTGCCCCAACCTGCTTATCCTGATATTGTGGATGGTTTGGGTTTAATTATTCAACAAAGTCAACCAGTCATAATTCCTCAAGTAACTTTACAGGCAGAGTTTCGGGATAATAATTTGGAGATACAACCTTTTGTGTTGGGGATAAATGATAGTGAGGTGGCTTTTGCTGGTAATTTATCTTTAAGTAGGCAGGAAGGAGATTTTAGGGTTTCTAATTTATCTTTAGATACTTTCAGCGCCTTTATTCCTGATTCTGATTTTGGAGGAATTATGGATATTGAGGGAAGTTTGGCTGGTAATTTATTAAATCCTGTCATTGAGGGTAATGTGGTGGTGAGGGATAGTAGTTTTGATGGGGCAATTTTAGCCCAAGAAGTCAGGGGTGATTTTTTGTATGAAAATTATTTGTTTAATTTCGTTTCTACGGCACCGGAGGAAATCCAGATAACTTCTACTTTGCCTTATCATCCTTTATTTGCTACTCCTTTTCCTGCGACTTTGAATGTCTCTCTTGCCAAGGAGGCTTTGGAGGTATTGGGAATTTTAACTCAGGGGCAGTTGGCTTTGACGGGGGGAGATGCCAATGCACAATTTGAGGTGGAAATTGCTTCTCTCAATCGTTTTATTGAAAATCCTGATTTGAATCAGGTGCAACTTACGGGAAGGGTTAATCTGGATAATGCCCAGTTAGAGTCTTCTAGTATTGAGGATTCTGTAATTGTGTCTGGGGAGGTGGATGTGGATGGAAGTGCGATCGCCCTTAACCAAGTACAAGCTAAAATAAAGGATACTGAGATTAATCTGGAAGGTAGTTTACCTCTCACCACTGCCCAACCTGACAACGAAAACCCCCTCACCATTTCCATCCCTAACCAAACCCTTGATTTAACCAACCTCTACCGAGGGGGAGTCAACGCCGAAATTCGCATCGATGGCACAGTTTTAAACCCCCTTGTCGGCGGATTTTTCCAACTAGCAAGGGGTAGAGTCAGCATACCTAACCTCAACAATAACGGGCAACCTCTCACCCCCGAAGAAATCAACATCGCCAGTCAATGGCTAGGGGAAAATGGCCTCACCGCCGAAAGTGTTTTTCAACCACAAATCAACGACTTTGAAGTTAGTTTAAAAGATTTAGATATTTCCCAATTTGGGGTTTATCGATTCTTATTTGACGGCGATTTAGTAGTTAACGGTAGGGGGCTAAATCCTGATAATATCACCGCCCAAGGTCAATTAAACCTCCGTAGAGGACGCATTAACATAGGGGCTTCATCGGGAACTGGAATTTTAAGCAGTAGTATCAATGAACAAAATACCTTCTACCTCTCACGCACCAACGAAAACAGAGTTATTTTTCGACCTGATCAAAGTATATTAAATCCAGAAGTTGATATATTAGTAGAAGGGGATGTCGTGGACTATTCCCGCCAGCTTAACGCCACCAGAAATAACGAAATTTTAGATCCCATTGTCCGAGGAGGTAGGGGAGAAGCTGTTAGGGTAGAATTAGCCATCACAGGAAATTTGCAATCTCTCACCCCTCTAATCACGGGGCAAACCGCTAACAACTCTTGCGATACCTCCTCCGATGATACCGTCATAGTCGACGAACAACAAGAGGGCTGGACTCAAGAAAAACTGGACTCAGTAGCCAGATGTACTACCATAGCAGGTAGATTTAATCCCGAAAATTCCAATCTCGAAATCCTCAATTCTCCCCTAGTCAGATTAACAAGTATTCCAGGGCGTGGTCAAGGAGAATTAGTTAACTTAATCGTTGGGGGACAGTTTTTGGGCTTACTCAATCAATTAGAAGGTGCTGGGGAAATTGATTTAATTGAGAGCGGATTATTACAATTTATTGTTGTACCCTTGCTTGGAGATGTCACTTTTGGTATCAATGAAAGGGTTAGTAGTTGGGGAAGTCCTTTGGGGATGAGTGATTTAAGGGTTTTTCCTCTGGTTGAAGGGGTTTATCCTCTCGAAAATCGTTCTAATATTTCTGTATCCTACGATTATATCTTTAACGAATTTAGGGTACGTTATCAAAAAAGGTTTTAACCAAAAAATTTTTAGTAACTATAAAATACATTCATGAATAAATACATTTTAGCCATAGATCAAGGAACAACAAGCACGAGGGCAATTCTTTTTCAAAAAAACGGTCATGTTTTGGCCACAGCCCAAGAAGAATTCACTCAATATTATCCTAACCCAGGGGAGGTAGAACATGATCCTCAAGAAATTTGGCAATCAGTTTTATCCGTGGTAGAAGGGGTTTGTAATAAAGCCAATGTGGAAAAAAAACAAATAGAAGCCATTGGGGTTACCAATCAGCGGGAGACTACAGTAGTTTGGAATAAAGAAACAGGAAAACCCATTTATAATGCCATTGTTTGGCAAGATAGACGCACCTCCGCCACCATCGATGATTTGAAGGGGAGAGAGTTACAAAAAGAGGTAAAAAGTAGATCTGGACTTTTGCTCGATGCTTACTTTTCTGGTAGTAAAATAGAGTGGATTTTGGACAATGTCAAAGGGGCAAGAAAACTTGCTAATGCAGGAAAACTCGCTTTTGGTACCATTGATAGTTGGTTAATTTGGAATTTGACTGGGGGAAAAACCCATATTACTGATGTGGGTAATGCTTCTCGCACTCTTTTACTCAATGTTAACAAGGTACAATGGGATGTGCTTTTGTGTGAATTGTTTGATGTACCCATGAATATGCTTCCAGAGTTGTGCGACTCTAGCGGTATTGTGGCATATACTGATCCTAGCATCTTTGGGGAAGAAATTGCGATCGCAGGTATCGCAGGAGATCAACAGGCGGCTACTTTCGGACATACGGGCTTTCATCCTGGTATCGCCAAAAATACCTATGGCACGGGATGTTTTTTGATTTCTCCCACAGGAAAAGAGTTAGTCCCCTCAGAAAAAAGTCTCTTATCCACCATCTGCTGGAGTCTCAATGGGGAGATTACCTACGGCTTGGAGGGGAGTATATTGGCAGCAGGATCGGCTATTACGTGGCTTAGAGATGGCTTAGGTTTAATCAAGTCAGCCTCAGAAATCACCGAGTTGGCGGAGTCTGTACCCGATACGGGGGATGTGTTTTTTGTTCCGGCTTTAGCGGGGTTAGGCTCTCCCTATTGGGATCAATATGCCAGAGGTACTATTGTAGGTATTAGCCGTGCTACTACCAAGGCTCACATCGCACGGGCTACTTTAGAGGGCATTGCTTTTCAAGTGTATGATGTGGTACGCAGTTTGGAAACAGAATCAAATATTCCCCTCGAACTATTGAAGGTTGATGGGGGGGCAGCCCGTAGTGATTTCCTGTTACAATTCCAAGCAGATTTGTTAGGGGTACCTGTAGAGCGTCCTGCGGGGGTTGAGCTTACAGCTAGGGGTGTCGCCTATTTTGCTGGGTTAGCAACGGGCTACTGGAAGGATTTACAGGAGATTCAGCAGTTGGAAACCACTACCACTACTTTTAAGCCAAAAATATCCCAATCCCAAAGAGATGCCCTAACCAGTCGTTGGGCTGATGCGGTGGTGCGATCGCACGGTTGGGCTTAATTGTTGGGTAATCAATTACCTGTTATGGACTTGAATTTGTCGGGCTAGTTGGGTGTGTAGTTGATGACTGGCTTTGTAGGCGAGATAATGGGCGGTGGGAATAGTGCCTAATAAACTCAAGTCACCCACTAAATCGAGGATTTTATGGCGCACTGGCTCATTATCAAACCGTAGGGGAGGGTTTACCCAGCCATCATGGCTACATACAAGGGCGTTACTGAGGTTACCCCCTTTGATTAATCCTTGGCTTTGTAAGTGTTCAATTTGTTCGGCAAATCCAAAAGTACGGGCAGGGGCGATCGCACTGGGGAAAGTTTCTCGCTCAGGATACCATGTAAACCATTGATTTTGAATAGCTTTGTAAGGAAAATCAACACCATAGGTAAACACCATTTTATCCGAAGGTAGGGCCGCCACAAAAGCATCTTTATGGCGTATCCAAATAGGCTCTTTAATAGTGTATTTACTCTCACTAAAATTGTAATTAGGTTGGTAAAGGCGATCGCACCATAACTGCCCAGAGCCGTCCATCAGAGGTACTTCCGCCCCATCAATCTCCATACGCACATCATCAATACCACAGGCACACAAACTTGATAGCAAATGCTCCACCGTGCGCACCTTAGCCTCTCCCACCGCCAACTCCGTCGATAACAAAGTAGTATCCACAGAATCGATAGTTGCAGGAATAGAAGGACTATCAGGCAAATCTACCCGCACAAAATATCTTCCTTTTCCCTTCTCCTCGGGAACCAGTTTCACCGTACTAACTTTACCTGAATGAAGTCCTACCCCTGTCAACTGAAAAGATTTAAACATAAAAAATAATTGAGAATTGATAATGGATCATTGAATTTTATTGTTTTACCATTGCCTATTCCCCGACAACGTTAATTTTCCATTGTACATTGTCTATTGTCCATTATTCCAAGCTACCTATGGGACTCGAACCCACAACCTAATCATTACGAATGATTCGCTCTACCAATTGAGCCAAGGTAGCACACAAATTTACCGATAACAATTATAACAAAACTCCCATAATAAGTCACTACTTGATTCCCAAAATATATTGCTGTGGTACAAAAATTTTAGCTCAAAGGCAATAGGTAATAAAAAATGTATATACTTCATAACTGTAAAAACGCTAGCTATGAGCAAGACAAAATGAATAAAAAAATAGATAGCTAACTTCTAGGAACAATAATGTAGCTTACAATTAATTAACTATATCCCTCTTTTGTCCCCAAAACAGGAATAATTACTTGAGCTTGATATTCTGAATCAGAAAAAAGCCTGAAAACACTATTTGAAAATTAATTATCAATTCTCAATTCTCAATTCTCAATTATTAACACCTGCCCTGTTTTTGAAAGAAAATGTTAGATTTTGGATAGAGGAAATTAAGTACAGTAATTATTCGATGAACCTAAGTTTACAATATCCTGTTTTTGGCCCCCATATTCAATGCCCCCATTGTCGTCAACAGATAGAAGCCTTAACTCTAACTGATAGTTATTTATGCTCCCGTCATGGCGCTTTTGAGGCCAATCCTGAAACAAAAGTATTAGTACATTTACAATCAGGGCGCCATTGGCGATTGTGGGAGGAAAAGTGGTATCGGCAACATACCCATCCTGATGGTATTCGTTTTGAGATTCATGAAGCCCTTGACAGATTATATACAGAGGGTTATCGGGCTACTAAAGTAATTATTGCTCAACGGTATTATCGCTTAATTAGCTCTTATCTGGAGAAGGGTAATAATTGGATAGGAGATGGCACAAAGATTTATAAACTTTATGGTTTACCTGTAGAATTTAGTCCCGATGATGATGATTCCGAGCGCTGGGAAATTATTAATTTTAGCCTTGAAAAAGAAAAGGGAAGCCCCTCCCGTTATCCTTATTTTCGCCTTTTTGAATAATAAAATCATTGAGAAATTTGGTTTTCTTACCATTGCTTATTCCCTATTCCCCATTCCCTGATTTATGTTACATCACGTATCTATTCGCACTGCTAATATTTTAAGGGCGATCGCATTTTACCAATTATTAGGATTTTCGGTAAAAGAAAGATTTACCACAGGATATACCCTTGCCTGTTGGATGGAAGGGTTAAACAGTCGCATCGAATTAATAGAAATCCCCGAACCAAAACCAGCCCTCGATGCCTTCGGAGATGAACATTATGTAGGTTATTATCATTTATCCTTTGACGTGGGTAACTATACCGATAGCTTACCCCAATGGTTAAACAACCTCACAGAAACATTTGTAGAAGAAAACAAAGCCAACCCCCAACAAATAAAGCCCCTCAAAATTTTGTTACACCCCCAACAACAAATGATAGAAGATAAAGTTTTTGAAGTAGCCTTCATTGCCGACGATGACGGATTACCCATCGAATTATTACGTAAATGCCGATAAAAAAAATTACAATTTAGTCCCCCCGAATTGACAGGGGGCAATAAAAGAGTAGATTAACCGAATTATTTCTTATGGAAAATACTTTCCAAGAAACCCTCAAAACCTCCCTTAGAAGTATGATCTCCTTTGATTTGAGCTAGTTTTTCTAGTAGATCTCTTTCCTCAGAACTAATTTTTGTTGGAATTTCCACGTGAACAGTTATTAAATGATCCCCTCTACTGACCGCATTTCCTAACTTTGGTACCCCCTTATCACGGAGAGTGGTCACAGTATCAGGCTGTAAACCAGCGGGAATGGTAATTTCCTCATCCCCATCGATGGTAGCAACCTTGAGACGGCAACCCAAAATCGCTTGTAAATAACTAATAGTAATCTCCGAGTAAATATTATTACCATCGCGTTTAAATTGACTATCAGTTTCCACCGAGAGATAAACATACAAGTCTCCCGCAGGGCCTCCACGGGTACCGGCATCCCCTTCCCCTGTCACCCTAAGACGAGTGCCATTATCTACCCCTGCAGGGATAGTAATTTTTAACTTTTTGTTTTGTTGTTTTCTACCTTGCCCACCGCAAGACTCGCATTTTTCCTCAATAATTTGCCCCTCTCCGTTACAAGTAGGACATACCGTTACCTGAGCAAAACTACCAAAAGGAGTACGAGTAGCACGGCGCACCTGCCCCGCCCCATTACAAGTAGGACAGGTTTTTACTCCACTACCTTTTTTCGCCCCCGTGCCGTCACACACCTCACAGGTTTCTAGGTGAGGGATTTTGATTTCTTTTTCACCACCAAAAACCGCTTCACGGAATTTTAATCTTAAATCTAACCTGAGATCATCTCCTCTGGCAGGACCACGACGACGAGCGCCCGTAGTCGCACCACCACCGCCACCAAAACCACCGCCAAAGAAAGTTTCAAATATATCGGCAAAACCGCCCATATCATTAGGATCAAAGCCTGATGCCCCTGCACCAGCACCACTTACTCCAGCTTCTCCGAAACGATCATAACGGGCTTTGGTTTCTGGCTCTGAAAGCACTTCATAGGCCTTATTTATCTCTTTAAATTTATCTTCTGCCCCCGGCTCTTTGTTTACGTCGGGATGATATTTCCGCGCTTGTTGTCGATAAGCTCTTTTTATTTCTTGTTTGGTTGCATCACGGGAGACTCCGAGGATTTGGTAATAATCGCCTGACATATTGCTTGGTTCTATTTTCGTGATTGGTCTGCTTTTTTACACTATTATTTAACATTCTACTAGATTGCCTTAACATTATGTTACCTTAATCTAGTTTATGGTGTAAAAAAGATGCGCAAACCGGGACTTGAACCCGGAAGTCCTTAAGAACACTAGAATCTGAATCTAGCGCGTCTACCAATTCCGCCACTTGCGCTTTTTATTTCTAATAATAAAATATCTTACAGTTGTTGGTCACTTTTTAGTTATTTTTTTTCAGGAGCAAAGTAATTTGGTATTCATACCAAATCCTGTTTTAGTGTAGTTCCCAAAAATGGATCGTAAAGAGAACTTATTCTTGGCTTAGTCACTACCGAAGATTGAGTAAAGACTATGAATTTTTGCCCACTACTAGTGAAATGATGATTTTTGGTTGTATGATTCATCTTATGGTCATACTAAGTCCGATTTATAAACTGTAATTTTATTTATTGTCTTTGGCAATGGGCTTAAGCCCATTGTTCGTTTTATTAGCATACTTTTCTCTACGGATTCAGTATCAGACCATTAGAACCTCAACCTTAAAATATTTAAATCTCTTTATGAGTAACTTTTCAAACAGGTTCTGAAACTACTTCCATTAATTCCTTAATACCATTGACAGGAATTACTTTAACATGAAGTTTTTCTTCCAACTCTGCGATGGTGACATCATCTAAAAATTTCGCCTCATCATGTTTTAACATTACCGAAGGCAAAAGAATCTTTTTCGTTAGTTTTTTTTCTGGTAATTTAGCCAATAAATCTTGCCCTGTAATTAACCCTGTTACTGTAATTTCTTGCCCCCAATAGTCACTATTTAAAGCCACTAAATTAACATTTAAATTTTCTACTTGATTTAATCTTGCTACGAGGGGTTGAAAGGCTGTTTCCACCGCATTACCCACAATCCAAGTATATTCCTGTGGTTGGGCGATTTTGGCCGGTAAGTTTTCATCGGCAATGGTGCCAAATTCCTTTAAAAACTGTCGAATTGAGCCTACACCATTGCCAATTTGGGGATAATCTTCATAATGGGATTCTGAGGGTAAATCTTCTTGAGCAATTAAAAACCATTCATCGGCTAGCCATGCGAAAGTAGAGCCACATTTTTCCCTAAATTTATCCTGTAAGGCTTGAACTTGTTTAATAACTTCCTTGGCTTTTTCTCGGCTAACGGGAATCAATTCATCTTCTTGGGGGCGAAATTTGGTTAAACCCACTGGCACAATCGCGGCACTAATTACCGCAGGAATTTCCCCTTGATGGAAGGAAAATAAATCGTTGAGGGTGGTTTCTAGGTGCTTACCGTCATTAATATTGGGGCATACTACCACTTGGGCATGGACTTGTAAACGTTTTTCTTGAAACCATGCTAAATTTTGCTTGATTTCCCCTGCCCGTTGATTTTTTAGTAGTCTAATTCTAATATCTGGCTCGGTGGCATGGACGGAAACATAAAGGGGAGAGAGGCGCATTTGTTCGATGCGATTCCATTCTCTGGTGGTTAAGTTTGTTAGGGTGAGATAACTACCATAAAGAAAACTGAGGCGATAATCATCGTCTTTGAGGTAAAGGCTTTCTCTTTTGCCGTCAGGTTGTTGATCGATGAAGCAAAAGGGGCATTTATTGTTACACTGGATTAGCCCATCAAAGAGGGCATCTTCAAATTCTAAACCTAAGTTTTCGTCGTAGTCTTTCTCGATTTCTAGTAGGTGATTTTTGCCGTATTTATCGATAACTTCTAGTTCGAGATATTCATCGCTACAGAGAAATTGATAATCGATTAAGTCTCTGGGTTGTATTCCGTTGATGCTAACGATGGAGTCTCCTATTTCAAAGCCTATTTCTTCGGCAATGGATTGGGCAAGTATCTTACTAATACGGGCAGGTTTCATATTAATTGATAATGGGTAATTGATAGTTAATAATGGAAGATTTATCAGTAAAAAACCGAGGGAAACTTAATTAACTCCTAATGGTCTATTGTACATTGTTTCATTCTTGTCTTGGTTCACCCTCATCTTAATCCCCATGAAAAAAGGGGTTTTATCTATGGCTTTGTTGCATGAATGAGTAGGAAAAAAGGTTAGTTATATATAAAATGAAAAACTGTTTAATTTACCAGGGAGACAAACACAGGGAGGGAGTATCTCATTTAGGCAAAAACAAACAACAGTAATCCAAAACCCGTTCAAAAATTTTTTATTGTTGAGGGTTATTTTGCTGTCAATAATTTGAAATTGACATATATGTTAAATTCAAAGAAGAAACTTTAAAAGTTTTCACAACATTTAGTGAGTAAAAAGCATTTATGAACCTAGGGGAAAAAAGCACTACTGCTAAAACCGTTTACCATGATAATTTTATTGATCGTTTATTTATCGCCTTCTTTTGCCGTAAAATGGCGATCGCACTGGGGACAACAACAACCCTAAAAGGCTATGATGCCTTTGTGGATTTATCTCAAAAAATGGTTCAAGGGCGAAATCCTCAAGAGCAACAAGACTTAGTTGAAATAGTCCTAAAATCCTTGATACCATCTCCTGTGCTATACTTTACCCGTACTTTTGTTCCTGCCAATAAATGGGTATGTGAAGCCAATGCCAAGTTTGCCAAAATTTTATTTCCATGGTTAGTAGGGGTTTGTGAGTTACGAGAAGTAGAAATTGAAGACCAAAATAACCAAACAATAGTACAAAATAGTGGAGTACATATCAAAAAATGTCGCTATCTCGAACAAAGTGGCTGTGCAGCCATGTGTATTAATATGTGCAAGTTACCCACTCAAAAGTTTTTTACCGAGTCTTTCGGCATTCCTGTCACCTTAACTCCCAATTTTGAAGACTTTAGTTGTGAAATGGTATTTGGACAAAATCCCCCTCCTTTCCATGAAGAAGATGCGTCTCGTCAACCCTGTCTCAGAGAGGTATGTGATACTGCCGTAACTTCCTCCTTAAGTAAAAATATCTCCCCTTGCCCTAAAATAGCCAAGTAACTCCTAGGGAATTATCCATTAATTTTATGGTCACAACTCATTTACCCATTTTCTCTGATAATCAAGAATGGCTGTCTTAATTTGACCAATAAGGGGGATAATTGTTAGTTAACGTTTATAAAGTATAGTAAAAGTTAACATTTAATTGAATGCACATTGCTTGGCTAGGGAAAAAAACACCTTTCTGTGGAAACGTGACATACAGCAGAGAAATTACTAATGCTTTGATGTCTAGGGGCTACAAGGTTAGTTTTCTCCATTTTGGTCAAGAAAATGATGATTCTATTGATGATCCTTACAATGCAGAGGTTAATTTACCTTTTATTTATAAATCTCAAATATATACCATTCCCACTCCTAAATCTAGTCAAATTTTATTAAGATCGCTTCAGGAATTGCAACCCGATTTAGTCCACGCCTCCCTAACCCTTTCTCCCCTAGATTTTAAGCTACCCGAAATTTGTCAACAACTCAATATTCCCCTCGTTGCTACCTTTCATCCCCCCTTCGATAGCCATTGGCGCAACATCAAATCTAGTACCCAATATCTAACCTATCAACTATACGCCCCCAGTTTAGCTCGTTATAATAAGACCATTGTCTTTTCTCAATTACAACGGGATTTATTGATTAAGTTAGGAGTTGCTCCACAAAAACTGGCGATTATTCCCAATGGAGTCGATACGGACAAATATAAACCAGGACAGTCTTATTTTAAACAACAATTTCCAGACCATCATCTTTATGTGTATCAAGGTAGGGTAGCCGTAGAAAAAAATGTAGAATCTCTTTTGAAGGCTTGGAAATTATCTTCTCTCAAAAATGATAGTCGTTTATTAATCGTTGGTGATGGACACCTTACCCCCAATCTTAAAGGTAATTATAACCAAGATGATGGCATTATATGGTTGGGGGCGATCGCCGATGAAACTAAACGTATCGATATACTAAGGGGAGCAGACGTATTTATCTTACCATCCTTAGTAGAAGGATTATCCCTTTCACTCCTAGAGGCCATGGCCTGTGGTTTAGCCTGTGTCGCCACCGATGCAGGTGCCGACGGAGAAGTATTAGCCAATGCGGGAATTATTCTTAGTACCCAAGGAGTCACCACCCAACTAAAAACCGTATTGCCCATGTTTTCTCATCACCCAGAATTATCCTCCTTGTTAGGGAAAAAAGCCAGAGCAAGAATTTTGGAAAAATACACCCTTCACGATAACGTAACCAAATTAGAAAAACTCTATCTTAGTTTACACAATAGAATTCTCATATAAGACAAAAATTTCCAGCATTGCTTAGTCATGTTATGAAATATGATTGAATGACGCTAGAAATTGAGACATTAAAATATTATCAGCATTGCCTGTTCTCTGCGGAGGTTTACTCCACAATTTCGATCAGCAAATAAAAACCTTTTAATTCCTTATTCTTTATGCGATCGCCTGATTATACCAAATCCTAAACTAAAAGTAAACTAATAACTACTATCAACCCCAGTGATTTCGAGTAAATAGACATACTATCTAAACAGGATTTGGTATTATTTATTTATATAAAATAGTAGGTTTGCGAAATTAATTATAGCTGTTATTTTATTAAGACTCTTATAAACAAGGGGTTTAAACCCCTTGCCTAAATCCATTTAATTATGCCTACTTACTTAACTAAAGATTGAGAAAAATAAATTGTAGTATATGTAAGTTTTGAATTCTCAAGAGTTATGTAACTGTAGTTTAGACTAAGAAAAAATTGTAAGAGAATAAGTAAGCTAACAAAGATTAGCTCAAAAACGCTATAAATGAATTTAATAATGGCTTAAAAGTTATTTTTTTGGTCTTTTTTTAGTCTTAGATAAACGCTTTTTAACCGTAGGATAAACTTTAGCTTTGTTTCTTTTTCGACCTTTAGGCCAGCCATGGGATTTTCCCCGACTTTTAGGAGAAAGGGTAGGACTTCCAATGTCCATCAATAATGAAGTCATAGACAGAGCCACTCTTCCGGGGGTTAAATTCTGTTGAGGTTTTTGCCATGGCAGATGATATTCTTTGACTAAATCCTTGGATAACCATAACTGCCAAGTAATATTGACAATTAAATTGCTCCACCTTTGACAACTCTCAGGGGTGCGAAAATGGGGTAACGTCCAATGTAATCTTTGCTTGGCGAAACGATACCAGTGGTCCACACCAAATCGTCGGCTGTATTGAATCCAAATATTGGAAGAAGATAAAAATTGCTCTCCCACCCAGATTAACCACAGTGGGCGATGTAAAGCACCAGTTTTTTTCTGCTTCAATCGTTCAATTTTAAACAGGGTTAGCTTTTGTGAAGGGGCATTGTAGAAATGAAGTTCTTTCCATTTACTCATCCGTATTGTTCCTAGGGATGAGTCTTCCATTTCTAATATTTCATGGGCATGGGGAAAATGGTCACATTGATTTAATTTCAACTTTGCCCCATGTTTTTTCGGTCTGCCTCTACCGCTATAGGCTGGAGGATTACCATAAAGACATAGATTAGAACGTACTCTAATCAACTTACTGATTTCAATATCTGCGGTTTGCTTAATAAATTTGCCATTGCCATACTCACAATCCAACACCACCAATTTCGGTTTATTTTCTGGCAATTTTCTACACACTTGCCTTAGTTGCCATGTTGCTTTACCCAGAGGATTTTCAAAGGATGTGATTCTTTCATGTCTTAAAGGTAATGCCCAACTTCCTTTCTCATTCAATGGTGGTAACCAAGCGATGGTGCTATATCCTTGTCCTATGACCGATGAATTGATGGATGACGAAGAATATTGATAACCTCTATCTTTCATGGTGGGACTATCTTCAAACTTCCACTGAGTATGATCTATACCTAGTAATGTATATTCTAAGGTGTCTATTTCTTGAATATATCGTTTCATCAATTTGTTGCTGTTCGGACGACAATCTTTTATGGCTTCATAGGTACTACACCATTGCCGATGGAAAAAAGGTGATAAAGAAAAATCTGCCAAACTACGAGCATTTTCCGTGGTCATAACACTATCCATCAATTGAAAAGTGGCATCTTTACCTTTGACTAACATTTCATAGGTGTCATGACGGAAATTTTCCAGTCTGCTATATTTGTTCATAGAGAGAAGATTTTATTTTTGCTTATACCAAATCCTGTTTAGATAGTATGTCTATTTACTCGAAATCACTGGGGTTGATAGTATTTATTAGTTTACTTTTAGTTTAGGATTTGGTATTATTTATATTTTCTCTCTATTTTTCTTTTATGTCTTGTCCTTCCTTGCTCCACTTTCCATTTAGTCTAAACTACAGATGTAATCAATTAATAGTAAGTAAAAATGGAAAGTGAAAAAAGAGGGTTAAGTAACCTGAGTTAGTTGATTAACTCTCTTGAATTTAGGCTCAGTAAGGGACAGAAATATTTAATTGTCCATTATCTATTATTTCTAGTAATTGAAAAATTACTCCCGTTGCCCATGCTTGGGGTAAACAAGCCACTGGATATTTTACGGGGGTATGGTTTTCTTGGCGAGAAAAACCACAGAATAGCTCTGAGGGGCGATTGTTCGGTTGTAAGCTAGTCATGGCAATTAATCCTTCTGTCACTATTAGGGCTTGATCTACCATACCGATGTGATGTAATCCTTGGGCAATGATGGCACTATCATGGGGCCACACAGAGCCTAGATGATAGCCCATGGGGTTATAGGCAGGGGATAGACTGCTAAGGGTACGAATGCCCCAACCGCTGAACAAATCGGGCTTACAGAGGCGATCGCCCACAGCCCTAGCTTTTTCATGGGTAAAAATATCCCATAGTAAACAGTGACCAGGATTAGAAGTAATACTATCGATGGGATTGCCCGTTTCATCTAAGCCCAAAGCACAATAATTTTCTGACTCTAGCCAAAAATCACGGTTGAACCTTTCTTTTAACTCCTCCGCTTCAGTTTTCCATTTTTGAGCAAGGGATAAGTCTCCTATGATTGAGGCCATTTCGCTCATCCTGATTTTTGCACCATACACATAACCCTGTACCTCGCAAAGGGCGATCGCACCTTCTACCAATTCCCCCCGACTGTTAACAATACAATCACCAGAATCCTTCCAACCCTGATTCTGAATACCCCTCGAAGAGCGACATAAATAGGTTAAATAGCCTGTTTTTTTTGATTGGTCATCAATCCAGTTCATAGCGGCGATCGCATTTGACCATAACTTATCAAGAATATCTCGATCTCCAGTGCGATGAAAATAATCTGCCAACAAAATCAACCATAGGGGAGTAGCATCCACCGAACCATAGTAGGGGGTATGGGGAATCTCATCACACCTTGCCAACTCCCCCAACCTTAACTCATGGAGAATTTTCCCGGGGGATTCATCTCGCCAATCGTTATTCTCCGAACCTTGAAAATGTGCCAACGTCAGAAGAGTATCCCTAGCAATGCGAGAATCAAACATCAAAGTTTGTCTTGCCGCAATCAAAGAATCTCGTCCAAACAAAGTTGAAAACCAAGGAATCCCCGCCACTAAAACCTTACCAAATCCAAAAGATTGTAGTAATAAATAAATATCCTCCTGAGCCTGTTCAATAATATTATTTATCACCGTGGAATCAGTACGAATTTTAGTAATTCCCTGATACCATTCCTCCTCCTCCCTTTTTGCCTCCTTGATTGCCCCTTGATAACTTTCAGGTAATGCAACATAGGAGCTAGGTTGATCATTCATTTTCGTCTGTAAATAGTAACCGAACTGAAAAACCTCTTGACTGTCAATCTTTACGTGCCAGACGACTGTATTACCCTTAATATAATCGGGCGGATGATGACAAAAATTAATTAAAGACTCTGCCAAAGAATTATCTAAACCTTGATAAGCAAAACTCAAATAATTATCTTCTATCGATAACTGTTTTAAATGTCGTCCTCTGTGACTGCGACGATCATAATTTCTAATTTTAAATAAATCTTTAAAATCAGCCTGAAAACTTAAACTTACCTCAAACTCCAAAGGTGACGTACTATAGTTGCGCAGCTCGATTTCTTCCCACAAAGCACCGCGCAAGGCAATTTTCCTTTTGATACCCACTGCCCCCGGTTTTAAAACTCCCTTAATGGTAGGATTCGTACTATCAACAATGATAGAGTAACCTGTTTCGGCACAACTACCCAACAACACAGGGGAAACCCCTTCTATCTGTAACTCTGAACGACTCAAAAAACGGGTATCTCGACAAAATAACCCTGTCACGGTGTACTTTTGAGTATCAGCATAGGCAACTGTGTTTCCCAATGTATCTGTAATCAGAAATAAGTCATTGTCTTTAATAACGAGAGTGGGTTGACTTTGAAAATCTACGGCATAGGGTAGCTCTGATAATTCATTATCTAAAGCGGGTAAAAAGTTTTTACCATATAATTGATATGTTTTTTGAGCCATAGTTATTTAATAGACAATTAATAGTTGAGAATTGAGAATTAAACTTGATTCAATTTTGTTTTTTATAATACCAACGGGAAATAAGGTGGGTATTGCCCACCATTCTCAGGTTAACTAACTTTGGGTAAAATAACTCCTTTGGGACGACCATTGGTAGAAGCAAAGCGTTGTTCTATTAGTTTCGTGTAAACCTCCTCGTAACCTTCAGTCATGTGTCTTGCACTAAATTTTTGCACAACATGATCTCGACAGGCCAGGCGATTTATATTACCTATTTTATCTATGGCACTAATCATCTCATCTAGGTTTTGGCATAGAAAACCTGTTTTTCCATGGGCGATAACTTCGGGGGCAGCCCCCATGGCGATCGCAATTACGGGAGTACCTGTTGCCATGGACTCTGTCATCACTAACCCAAAAGGTTCGCGCCAATTAATGGGGAATAAAGTGGCGATCGCGCCTCCTGTCAATTCACTTTTTTCTTTAGAACTAATTTCTCCCATCAACTGAATTTGTTTACCATCCACATGAACTAGAATTTCCCTTTCAAAAAATTCTCGATCAACTTCATCTACCTTACAGGCCATTTTTAATTTATAACCCGTACGCTGTGCTACTTCAATGGCGCGGTGCGCACCTTTTTCTGGAGATACCCGCCCCAAAAAAGCTAAATATGGTTCTTTATCTGGGTGACTATGAAATTCATAATCATTAATATCGATGCCATTATACACATTTCCTACATAGTTTAAATTGGGTAATGGTTCCCGTTGAGAATAGGAAATACTCACATAATTTTGACGTTTACATTGACCAAACAAAAATCTATTTTCTGCGGATAAAGGGCCATGTAAAGTGTGAACAGTAGGTGTTTTCGTAAAATTAGCATAGGGCAATGCTGCATAATCCACATGGGAATGAATTATGTCAAACTCATCAGCACGTTTATATACTTCTTGTAACTCCAAATTGAGATAAACATTGTAATCTTTCACTGTACTATCAGTACGGATAGCACGGGGATAAACAGAGTTCAGTTTGGCTAGGGTGCCAGAATCTCCCGAAGCGAACAAGGTAACTTCATGACCTCGTTTTACCAGTTCATCAGTCAACAAAGCTACCACTAATTCAATTCCGCCGTAGCCTGTGGGAGGAACTGTTTCCCACAATGGCGCAACTTGAGCGATACGCATATGTAACCTCCTTTATTATTTTGAGATTAAAATATTAAAAATATTGTAATTATGAATTCATTAAAGATACTTAAGTAAAGCGATCGTTCATACGTAAGTATTCGTCTCTCAATCCTAGTTAATAAACTATCCTTGTTGTCTGTGGTGGTTCCCGTACTTAATATTCGGATATTTCTACGAATTTTTGTGTGCTTTTATTAAATTTTATGTTAAATATTAACTTACTTGACTAAGATTAAAGTTTTGAGTTTTTGTTCGTTAAAAATACTTTCCTTATTGTTACTTCAAGAAAAAATATAATTGGTCACAATATTAAGTGCGGAAGGTTGGCTTAATTATCTATTACTTACTTCTCCAAAGTAGATCACCGTTATACAAGTCAGGAGTGTCCTGAATGTGGGGCTAGAACAGGGAAGAAGGACTTAAAGGAACGAGTACATGAATGTCCTGAGTGTGGCTACACCACTGGGCGAGATCATGCTTCTGCTTTAGTAATCAGGAATCGTGGTTTAGATTTAGTGGCGGTCGGGCAGCCCGTCCAAGAAAAAGCGAGTGGAGATGGTCGCACCGGGGGCGAGTTTACTCGTCTGGCCACGAATCTGTGAAGCTAGAATCCCCCGACATAATCTTTGATTTGTCGGAGGGAGTGTCAAATTTTTATATGTATAAGTTTTCGTTACAATAACCATAGGTAAATATTTATGTATCAATTAGGTAAAGCAAAAGAACATGGCGAGTGGTAAAAACCCCGACAATAATAGTTTATCCCAGAGAGAATTAGAAATTTTGGAGCTGGTAGCTACTGGCTTAACCAATAATGATATTGCGGAAAAATTGGAAATCAGCAAAAGAACAGTAGATAACCATATTAGTAATATCTTAACTAAAACGAAGACTGATAATAGAGTCGAGTTAGTTCGTTGGGCTTTGCAGTGGGGCAAAATTTGTCTTGATGAAGTTAATTGTTGTACGTTACCTGAGCATCTACCTTCAGAATAAACAATTAATCCTCTATTTTGATCATTAATTTCTTTTTAAAATATTTTATTTTTTAAATAGGTTTAATTGAAACAAACATTTAAGATGATAGTTACTCATACGAATACTTGACATAAAAGTTTTAAAAATATTTATATAGTATAGTAAAATATTATCATAAGTAATAAATCTAATTGTTTTTATTTGTCCTTTGAACTCTACTAATAATTCTGATAAAATTCAGTCTTCATTGTATTTTAACCCGCTTAAAAATGACCATGATTATATAGTTGTTGATACAGAAGGGCAAGATATTCTTAGGGAAATTGCGATTATCGATAGTCAAGGAAAATTAGTCTATGAAGCCTTTGTAGAAGGACATTATAATAATGAATCACAAAAAATTAAATGTAAATCTTTAATACAAATTATTGATGATTTAGGTGATTTATTACAGGAAAAAAATATCATCTGTCATTCTGCTATCCATGATAAGAAGATATTAAAAAATAGTTTTCAAGCCACTACAAAAAAGTTTCCTATTTGTAAATTTATTTGTACTTTTCAACTTGCAAAAAGGCATTATCCCCACTATCCTAACTATTCTCTTGGGTATCTTAGTAAACAACTGAGACGGAAGGTTAAAAATCGCTTTTTTAACGATAATTTAGCCCATAGTGCGGTATATGATGCAAAATTTACCCATCAATTATATTTACATTTACTTAGTATAGAAACTATGACCAAAACAATGATTTCCAATTCTGAATTAAGTCATTATCCTAATCCTTTTACTAGCAGTAGAGTTGATAATCCTTTTCAAACACACCTAGATTTTGAGCAGGTTTATCAGGCAGAATATGAAAGTTTAAAGTCGATTTTAAAGGCTGTTAAAGTAGATAATAATAATCAGAGTAAAGGTGCTGTCGTTATTGGGGAGGCAGGAACAGGTAAAACTCATTTAATTATGAGAATTGCTAAGGAATTGTTGGTGAGAAATCGTGTTTTATTTATCAGACAACCTAATAATCCAGACTATATTTTTTATCATATTTACAATCGTATTTTAGAGTCTTTTAATGAGTCTGTAGAGGGGACAAATAGAACTCAATTAGAGCTTTTGATTGCCCATAGTTTTGTAAGTATTTTATCAAAAATTGATAAAGTTTATAATAGTCCTCAAGGAAAAAAAGTTATTGATAATTTTCGTGATGATAGTTTAAATATATATGAAGTGCTAGGTAAGGAAGACAGTAAAAAATATCAAGATAATTGGAATTTTATTGAACGTAATATTATTAATTGGTGGTCAGAAAATTTTTCTATTGGCGGTTATGGGTTAGAAATTTTAAAAGGGATGATCAAATTTTGTCGTTATAGTCGCTCTGACTTTAAAGATATAATTAGACGTTGGTTATCTGGGAAAGAATTAAGTGACGAGGAAGCGAATAAAATAGGTTTAAAAAACTGGAATGATGACATTAGTAGAGAAGAATTTGCCTTGGATGCGATCGCCGTTTTCGGTAAATTATCAACCCTAGATGAACCATTAATTATTGTATTTGATCAACTAGAAGGACTAGGATTAAAACAAAATCAACATATATTGGAAAACTTTGGTTTAGCTATTAAAGAGATATTAACCCATGTACCTAATAGCCTTATTATCTTAAACCTTTTTCCTGACCGTTGGCAACAGTTTAAAGACTATTTCGATAACTCTGTGGTGGATAGATTATCCCAAAATTGTATTACTTTATCTCGTCCGAAGGATCAACAAATAAAAGAAATTTTAAATCTAAAAACCCAAGCCGTTGGTTTATCAGTTACAGACTTTTGCACGGAAGCAGAATTAACAGATATTTTATCTCAATCGTCCATCAGAAGTATTATTAATCGAGCATCAGATTATTACCGTTATAAGGCTGAAAATGTTCCCCTTCCTTACCTTTCCCCAAGTAAAATTCTTGTTACTCATACTTCCAACACCCTAGAAAAAAGGGTAGAACAACTTGAAAACATTTTAGAACAAATAGCTAAATTAACTAATGGCTTTTTAACAGAAAAGGATGATAATAAGGATGGTATTTCTTTATCTGATATGTTCCCAGAATTAGCAGTAAAGGAAGAGAATAATAGTACAAAAGATGATGAGTTTTTTGTGGATAAATTAAGACAATCTCTTGATAAACTTAAAAAAGATATTACAACAGAATATGGTCAACCGCAAATTATTACTGATTCTGATGATATTGGTAAATTACTTACTATTATAGAAACTATTAATAATTACTCAAACGATATAGAACTGAATCAATTAAGATTGGGAAATAAAAAAATACCTGAGCACATTGGTATTAACACTAATAAAGAAGAAATAGTTATAGGCTTTCTTAACTTAAGTGGCACAAGTTTTACCACTAGAATTCGTAACATGAATCAATTAGTTGTTGCCAATAATAAAGCCACATTTTTATTATATAGAGATGAAAGAGAGCCTCAGATAAAAGGTAAAGTTGGTAAGTTAGAAATAGAAAAATTAAATAATACAAAAAACGGTCAATTTATTATTCTCGATGAAACTAGCCGTATTAACTTCGAGTTGGTTTATCAATTAATTATTCAGATTCAAGAGAAAGATTTAGAATTAGATTTAGCAAAATCTTTTTCTTTATTACCTGAAATCTTGGACGAAGATTCTTTGATAACCTTATTACTCAAAAAAATCATTAAAAATTAAAATCAGATTCTGAGTTAAAATATTGAGTCTGTGCAAAACTAACCATCTCCAGCGTTAGTTACTAATTCAGTATATTTATTTATATTCAACATAAAAAACCGTGAAGATTATCTGTTCTCAAAGTGAGCTAAAAAATAACTTATCCTTAGTAAGTCGTGCCGTACCAGGGCGTCCTACCCATCCTATCTTAGCTAATGTGTTATTGGTGGCGGATAGTGAAAAAAATACTGTTACCCTCACTGGGTTTGATTTAAGTTTGGGAATGCGTACCAGTTTTGCGGCGGAGGTTGAGGAAGAAGGTAGTATTACCATCCCTGCTAAATTATTTAATGATATAGTCAGTCGTTTACCCGAAGGGGAAATTACCGTTAGTTTTGATTATGATGATATTGATGATAACCCCTTAGTTGCGATCGCCTCTATGTATGGTAAATTTCAACTTAGGGGAGTATCAGCGGACGAATTTCCAGAATTACCAGCCGTAGAAAAGGAAGAAGCCTTAATGTTGCCCGTAACAGCATTGAGTGAAGGCTTAAAAGGCTCTCTATTTGCCGCTAGTGGTGACGAAGCCAAACAAATTTTAACAGGAATACACCTTACCCGTAACCTCGACACCCTCGAATTTGCCGCCACCGATGGACACCGTTTGGCAGTGGTAAAAACTACCGATGATAAAGAAGTATCGGAGGATGGAGAAGAAACCACCGATGAGGATATTTCCATCAGCGAAGAGCAAAATTTTACCATGACAATTCCAGCCCGGGCTTTACGGGAATTGGAGAGAATTTTAACCATGGCAAAGGAAGAAGATAACGTTGCCCTCTATGTGGATGATGGGCAGGTGGTTTTTGAGTTGGGGGCGCAAAATTTAACCAGTCGCAAACTAGATGGCGCTTATCCTAATTATAACCAGTTAATTCCCACTTCTTTCGATCGCACCATGGTAGTAGAAAGAAAAAGAATTATTGAGAGTTTAGAGAGGGTATCGGTATTATTAGACCAAAAAAATAACATGGTTAAATTCACCCTTGATGGCAAAAATGACCAACTATTTTTATCCGTAGAAGCCAACGAATTAGGAAACGCAAAAGAAAGTATTGTCGCCGAAATTACAGGGGATGATTTCGAGATTGGTTTTAATATTCGTTATTTAATGGATGGTTTAAAAGCATTATCTTCTAACGAGATTACCTTCCATTTTAACGGGGCAATTCAACCAGTAATTGTTACTCCCCTTAGTGGTTTACAAATGAAATATTTAATTATGCCTGTTAAACTATAGTTTTTTTTGTCGATGGTGGGCATTGCCCACCCTAATTTATTTCCTATCAAAATGTTTTTATGATCCCAAAAATAGCTATCATAAAATAAGATTTATCACGTCAAATCCGTGGGGAAAATCCTGATGGGCAAAATAATTAATGGTAGATATGAAATAGTAGATAACCTCGCCAAAGGAGACATAAGGGAAACATTTCTCGCCAAAGATACTCAAATGCCCTCCGAAAAATTGGTGGTTATCAAAAAACTAAAACCCCTTGATAGTCAAAACAATAACCTCGAATTAGTCCAAAATTTATTTGCTAAACAAGCTCAAATATTAGAACAAATAGGGCAAAACTCTACTCAAATCCCTACCCTTTACGACTATTTTACAGAAGATGAGCAGTTTTATCTCATTCAAGAATATATCGAAGGAAAAACCCTTGCAGACATAGGTATTATCAATTTTGCACGGTGTGAAGTCATCCTCTCATCCCTCCTGAATACCCTCAAATATATCCATAGTCAGAATATTATTCACCGTGACATTAAGCCAGAAAATATAATTATTCGTCAAAAAGATGGTTTACCCGTATTAACCGACTTTGGGGCAATAAAAGAAACCATGGGGGCGGTTGATAACCTTTCCGCAGAAAGCCCTAAAATAAATGCTACCACAGGTTTTGTAGCTCCAGAGCAAAGCGCAGGGAGAATTATATTTAGTAGTGATTTGTATGCCCTTGGGTTAACCATGATTTATGCCCTCACAGGGAAATATCCCCTCGAATTTGCCAATAATCCCCTCACGGGAGAATTAGATTGGGATAACTCATTGCCCAACATTCCAGCGCCCCTTAAAACCACCTTACAAAAAGCCATCAAAATAGAAGCGGGGCAAAGATACCATACAGCCCAAGAGATGTATTTAGCCCTCCATCAAAGCCAACCCCAAACCATCACCCAAGATACCGTTTTAGTCGCCCCCAATAATCCAAGGGAAATGAATACTTCTAGTTATAATCCCACTGTGGTAGTATCCCCTTCAGGGCAAAAATTTACCAAAGAAAATTATCCCCATCCTGTCAGTGGTGTCAATTATAGCCAAGGTTATTATCAACCGCCCAATCAAGGTAATAACAATAACATTATCATAATTTTGTTAACGGCTATCCTTGTCGCCATAGGGGTTTCTGGGGGATTTTTTATTGCCCAAACCATGAGAGATTCCCAAGGTGAATTTACCGCTACCCAAGGAGAAAGGGAAGTCGAAATTTCCCAAGAATTCATAGAAGAAACGGAAACCCCAGTGGAGGTTAACGAGGTGCAAACTCCTGCACCAAATCCTCCTGTAAACAACTCCCCTCCCCCTTCGGTAAATGTTGCTACAAATGCCCGAATTGGAGGCTCTATGGGAGTTAAAAATATTCGTTCGGGACCGGGTACGGCTTATGGAGTGGTGGGTAGTGGAGTGACAGGAGAGGGCATCGATATTTTAGATAGTGGTTATGATTCGGGAGGTTATTTGTGGTATCAGGTATATCATCCTGCTTCGGGGGTGACGGGATGGATGGCGGCACAGTTGGTTAATTAATTTGGGGTTGATTTTTATGATGAAATTTTTTCGCTCTTTATTTTCTAATGTTCAATTTATTAATTTTTTCATCGCTTCTTTGGTAGTCGTGTTACTTTTTGGCTGGATTCATTTATCTAGTGATTCGGTAGATGATGAGGTGGTGACGAATGGTGATGCTGAAGTAGAAATTGTTATGGAAGAAATGCCCACTGATGAAACTCAACCTATGGAAAATATCATTTCTCCTCCTCCTTCTGATGATGGGGATAATTCGCCCGAGTCTGAATCGCAGGATTTTAGTATTACTCCAGATTTACCGCCCCCTTTACCATCGTCAACTCCTCAATCACCCTCTGAAAATATGACTAATTCTTTGTTATCGGTGGCAAGTTTTGGGCATTTTCCCTATGCGGAAACTCCCCCAGAGCGATTGGTAAATATGGGTAAATATTATCACCGTACAGAATATTTGGATCAAGAAGGGGCGATCGCATTTAATGCCATGAAGGAGGGGGCTAAGGCTGAAGGGGTAGATTTAGTATTGATTTCAGGCTTTCGCTCAGTGGCTTATCAAACGACCCTTTTTTATAATCAGGTGAGTAAAAGAGGTTCAGCGGAAGCCGCCGCAAAACTGAGCGCGCCCCCTGCTTATAGTGAACATCACACAGGATATGCCGTGGATATAGGGGATGGTAAACAACCAAATTTTGATTTTAAACCAGAGTTTGAGTCTAGCAATGCTGGACAATGGTTATTTAGAAATGCTCATCGTTATGGTTTTGAGATGTCTTTTCCTCGTAATAATCGTCAGGGGGTTAGTTATGAGCCTTGGCACTGGCGTTTTGTGGCTTCACCCCGTGCTAATGAAATTTTTAATCTGGCTCGTCAACTTGCCCAAAATTAGTTTTTTTATTAATACTAATAATCTTTTAATAGTGTTATTTTAAAAGCAAAAAAAGGGTATCCTTATAGTAGTGTGAAAATATTTTTTTTACCCTAATTTAAACATAAAAAAGGTTAAGGGCGCTCACGAAGTGGCAGCCTACGGCTGATTATGAAATAGCACTGTGCGATCGCCTTTATACCCCAAAATTTAAAATATACCCTCAATCGAGCAAATGTTATGGCAGAAATAATTAACGGTCGCTACGAGATAATCAACACCCTTGGCAAAGGAGGTTTTGGAGAAACATTTATCGCCAAAGATACCCAGATGCCCTCAGCCAAATTAGTAGTTATCAAAAAACTAAAACCCCTCGATAGTCAAAATACCAACCTCGAATTGGTTCAAAACCTATTCGCCAAAGAAGCCCAAGTATTAGAACAACTAGGGCAAAATTGCACCCAAATCCCCACCCTCTACGCCTACCTCATCGAAGACGGGGAATTTTACCTAATTCAAGAACATATCGAAGGAGAAAGCCTTGCGGACATAGGCATCATTAACTTTGCTCGGTGTGAAGCCATTCTCTCATCCCTGCTCAATACCCTCAAATATATCCATAGTCAAAATATTATCCACCGTGACATTAAACCCGAAAACATCATCATTCGCAAAAGCGACGGTTTACCAGTATTAATCGACTTTGGAGCAGTAAAAGAAACCATGGGCGCCATGACAAGGAGTAACGGCTCAACGGTAAGCTCTGTGGTGGTGGGTACAAGGGGCTTTATGGCACCCGAACAAAGCGCAGGAAGAACCCTATTTAGTAGTGATTTGTATGCCCTAGGGTTAACCATGATTTATGGACTCACAGGCAAATATCCCATTGAATTTGCCAACAATCCCCTTACGGGAGAACTAGATTGGGATAGCTCATTACCCAACATTCCAGCGCCCCTTAAAACCACCTTACAAAAAGCCATCAAAATGGAAGTGGGGCAAAGATACAGCACCGCCCAAGATATGTATTTAGCCCTCCATCAAAGCCAACCTAGTTCTATTTTAGAAAATCCAAATAAGCATCCCATCGAATTACATACTATCAGTAATGATCCCACCATAGCGGTTTTTCCTTCAGGACAAAACTATAGTCAAGGTAACCCTCCGCAGCCTGTTAGTGGTGCAAACTATAGTCAAGGTTATTATCAACCCTCTAATCAAGGAAATAGTAATAACAACAATATTATCGTTATTTTGTTAACCGCTATTCTTGTGGCTCTTGGTGTTTCTGGTGGCTTTTTTGCCATGGAACAAATGAGAGAAAATCAAGCTAAATTAGACCGCATTGAGCAAGAAAAAGCGGAAACAGAACAAAAACTAATTGAGGAACAGAAAAGAAGAGAGGATGAGGAAGTGAGACGATTGGATTCAGAAAGATTAGCCTCCGAAGCTAACGATGCTAGGCTAAGGGCAGAAGAGGATAAGAGAAGGGCTGAACAAGAAGCCAGAAACAGAGTTATCCCAGTAAATAATCAACCTACCTCAATAAATAATCCTGATGTCAACACTGTAGATATTTCTGAAGCTACCGTTTATATTCATTATCAGTCAAATGAGTCTAGCGCTCGTTCTTTACAAGATTATCTATTTTCGAGGGGAGTAAACATTGCAGATGATATAGATCAAATAAACGGCATAAGAGAAAATGACATACGTTACTCAAACTCTTCCGCTCTACCTTTAGCAAGGGCTGTAAAAAATGAAATAGAATCATTTTATAGAAGTAGAGGTATTAATAAAAATCTCGAAATGATTGATTTATCAGCAAGAGGTTTTCAAACTCCCAGTAATCAAATGGAAATATGGATTAATGAGTAAGTAAACTACCGTAAAATGATTGAATCAACTAAATAAAGGCATAATGAATAGTCTTTTAATTAACCGTTATGAAGTGATTGACACCCTCGGCAAAGGAGGATTTGGAGAAACATTTCTCGCCAAAGATACCCAGATGCCCTCGAAGAAATTTGTTGTTATCAAAAAATTGAAACCGCTACATGATCAAACTGATAACCTCGATTTTTTACAAAAATTATTTCAAAAAGAAGCCCAAGTATTAGAACAGCTAGGGCAACATTGCACCCAAATCCCCACCCTCTACGCCTCTTTTATAGAAGATGGTCAGTTTTACCTAATTCAAGAACATATCGAAGGAGAAAGCCTTGCAGATATAGGTATCATTAACTTTGCTCGGTGTGAAGCCATTCTCTCATCCCTGCTCAATACCCTCAAATATATCCATAGTCAAAATATTAGACTTGTTGCGAATTAAATATCTGCGTATCTGAAACCCTTGTTAAATTAGGACTGAATCTTTCAAAAAACCTATTTCGCAACAACTCTATTATCCACCGTGACATTAAACCCGAAAATATCATCATCCGTAAAAGGGACGGTTTACCAGTATTAATCGACTTTGAGGCAGTCAAAGAAACCATGGGCGCCATGACAAGGAGTAACGGCTCAACGGTAAGCTCTGTGGTGATTGGTACAAGGGGCTTTATGGCACCCGAGCAAAGTGCAGGAAGAACCCTATTTAGTAGTGATTTGTATGCCCTTGGGTTAACTATGATTTATGGACTCACAGGAAAATATCCCATGGAATTTACAAATAACCCCGCCACAGGGGAACTAGATTGGGATAGCTCATTACCAAACATTCCAGCGCACCTTAAAACTGTATTACAAAAAGCCATCAAAATGGAAGTAGGGCAAAGATACAGCACCGCCCAAGATATGTATTTAGCCCTCCATCAAAGCCAAAGTCAAACCAATACCCAAGATACTGTTTTAGTTGCCCCCGCCAATAATACAGGGGGGATGAATTCTTCTAGTTACAATCCCACTGTGGTAGTATCTCCTTCAGGACAAAATATTAGTCAAGGTTATTATCAACCCGCCAATCAAGGAAACAATAACAATATTATCGTAATTTTGTTAACCGCTATTCTTGTGGCTCTTGGTGTTTCTGGGGGCTTTTTTGCTATGGAACAAATGAGACAAAATCAAGCTAAATTAGACGGCATTGAGCAAGAAAAAGCAGAAGAAGAACAAAAACTAATTGAAGAACAAAACAGTCAAGGGGAAAATATAGAGTTTGATTCTCCCGATCCCCCTATTAATAATAACCCCCCTATTGATAATATTAATAATCAACTGATCCGAGTTATAGTTATGACAAATAATCCTGCTGACGAAATTATAATTAAACAACTTTATCCTGATGCTTTTCGTTCCAACTATCAAGGACAGATGGTCTGGCAAGTAGGAGTATTTCGTATTCGTCAGAATGCAATACAAGCAGAACAAACTTTGATTAATGTTGGTTTTAATCCGATTCTGATACCTCAAAATTAAAAGTAACAGAGTTGCTTATTATATATATTGTTTGGGTTTACTTTTATTATTCATCTAATACGCACCATTACTTTTGGTAAAAAACATGACGACAATAGTTTTAAGAATAATCCAAACATCAAAGAAAAAACTATTATTAATGACATAATAAACATCCATTAATACTCTACGGTGGTAGGGAATATCATTTCTGCCTGATACCTGCCATAATCCAGTGATACCTGGTTTGATGGTCAACACCTTATCAATTTTGTTGCCATACATATAAAGCTCATCAGGCACAAGGGGGCGAGGCCCTACGATACTCATGTCACCCTTTAAGACATTCCAAAATTGGGGAAATTCATCCAAACTACTAGCCCTTAAAAATCTACCAATCCAAGTGATACGAGGGTCTTTTTTAAGTTTAAAATTATGTTCAAATTCCGCTCTTTTTTCGGGACATTCTGCTAAAATCTGATCTAAAATTCGGTCAGCATTTTTGACCATTGTTCTAAATTTTATACATTTAAAAGTTTTAAAGTTTTTTCCTACCCTTTCTTGATAATAAAAAATAGGTCCGGGAGAGCTAATTAAAATCAGTAGGGCGATGGTAAAGTACAGGGGAAAACAAACGATTAACACCGTAGCGGAAAAAATAATATCAAATGTTCTTTTATAACGATAGCTGTCCGAAATGTTTTGCCTTGCGATCGCACTGGGATTTGCTACGCGAGACGAACGTTTGCGAGACACAAATTGGGTATTGATGGTCATTGTTACTCCTCTAGTCACACCTGATTAGTTATCATCGAGAATAAAATGCTTTATATCCCGATAATTGAGGGAAAATAGTTAATTTATTAAGTTGATTTTATTATTACTCAAAATTGTTATCAATGAATGGTTTATTTTGAACTAAATCGATTTAAACATTGATCCACAAATCCTTGATAAGAGTCTTGGAATATTTTGAGACTAAATTTTTGAGCGTTGATAAGACAATTTTCCGCTCTGAAGTGGGGCGCTAAATTTTCAAAGGTGTTGACGGCATCTATTAATGAATCTACGGTTTGAGATGGAAAAAATACCCCTGTACCTGTGTCGGGGTTGGTTTCCATGTCAATGACGGTTTCTAATGCACCTCCTCCTTTATAAGCTATTACGGGAGTGCCACAGGCCTGAGCTTCGACGATCGCAATGCCAAAATCTTCACAAGCACCGTATATAAACGCTTTAGCGGATGATAAATATTTTTTGAGAGTTATATCATCCACCGACCCTAAAAGGGTAATATTGGGCTTGGCAATGGCTTCTATGGACTTAAATTCTGGTCCATCCCCAATAACTACGAGGGGTTTTCCCAATTTGTTAAAGGCTTCCACAATGAGGGAAACCTTTTTATAACTGACTAAACGAGATACTATTACATAAAAATCGGATTTTTGAGCCTCAAAGGGAAATTCATCTACTTGGACGGGGGGATAAATCACCTCGGCTTCCCGACGATAACAACGCCATATCCTTCGGGCTGTGTGGTGGGAGTTGGCGATAAAATAATCGACTCGGTTAGCAGAAATTACATCCCATTGCCTGAGTTGGTGCAAGATATAACGGGCAAAAAATCCTTTTAGGGCTGAAGTGCGATCAAGATAATCAAAGGTTAAATCCCACGCGTAACGCATGGGAGTATGACAATAACATATATGCAGTTGATCTGGTCTGGTGATAATGCCTTTTGCCACGGCATGGGAAGAGGACAGCACCAAGTCATATTCCGTCAGATTAAGTTGCTCAATGGCGATGGGTAGTAAGGGTAAATACTTTTGTACTCCGTTTTTGCTGAGGGGAAAATGTTGGAGAAAAGAAGTACCTATTTTTCGTCCATAAAGATAACTTTGGGGGTTGGAAGACTCGAAATCGATCAAAGCATATAGTTGAGCGTCTATTAGCTCTAAAATCTCTTTGACCACTAGCTCAGAGCCTCCCGTTGCCTTGGGGGTTAACCATTCATGGACTAACGCTGTTTTCATGAAAACTTAAAATTCATCATTATCGGAATTGTAGCTTTCATTATCTCGTTTCGAGCCTAATAAATCAAGGCGATCTACTTTGATTACAGGTTTTGAACGATTTACTCCTGTGTTGCGATCGCTCCAGGTATCAATTTTGAGGGATCCTTGAATACCAATTAAACTACCTTTTTTCGTATAGTTAGCGGCGATTTCAGCGGTTTTTCCCCAAATTTCTAACTCAAACCAGTCTGGGCCTTCATCTCTTTTGCTACGACGATTTACCGCTAGGGTAAGACGACATTTGACACTTCCAGAATCAAAGTAACGAATTTCTGGATCTGCGCCCGTACGACCTACTAAATTAACCATGTTTAGACTCATGTTTTTGCCTATGCTCTGATACTGTACTAATATCTTACTATAATTTTCCCTCGGTTAATTATAATTTTCGTCGGGGGACAAATTATCCCCATGGGCAGCCTCAAAGGCAAGGCGATCGCACCTTTCATTTTCTTTATTCCCTGCATGACCTTTTACCCAAATAAATTCTATGTCATGCTGCCGACACAGAGCCAATAAATCTGCCCATAAATCGGGGTTTTTTGCCTTTTCTTTGGCATTACGTTTCCAGCCGTTTTTTTCCCACTTCTGCGCCCATCCTTTTGTGATGGCATTTACCACATATTGGGAGTCGGTATATAATTTTACCTGACACCTTTTTTTTAATGTGCGCAAACCTACGATCGCCGCAAACATTTCCATACGGTTATTAGTGGTTAAACTAAATCCCCCCGACAACTCCTTGCGATGGTCACCATACAACAATACTACCCCGTAACCCCCTGCCCCTGGGTTGTGCAGACAAGAGCCATCAGTATAAATTTCTACCTGTTGTAATTCCTGTTTACTCATGGCTATTCCCCTTAAATACTCTATTTATCTGGCTATTCATAAAATCCGTGATTGCTTTTTCATAATTAGAGGCGATCGCCAATAAAATCCCCCCAAAAATATACCACGGCAAAGGAGCAATAAAATTTTTTACCCACAACCCAAACTGAGCCAAAACAAACAACAGAACAAATAAAACTAACCAAGCTTTCATTATCAATTAACTCCTCACAACTGCCCACAACGTACCATGATACTAGCTAAAATTGAGAAAAAATCACTTTATAAATAACAACAAAAAATATACCCACCTAAATTAATTTTTGGTCAACACTCATAATTAAAAAATCACAATCAATTCAATGAATAATAAATTAGTTGAATCATTAGTACAAGTTATAGAATCATTGCCCTACGATGACTATGCACTTTTTCAAGAGCAATTAAGCATAAGGAGTATTCAGAAAACAAAAGGAGTATGCGGACAACAAGCAAGAATTAGAAATACTCGTATTACCGTATGGACAATAACATCTCTTATTCAACAAGGAGCCGATGACATTGAAATCTTAGAGAATTATCCCAGTTTGACTCCATTTGATTTAATCGCTGTCAAAGACTATTACAAGCAAAATAAACAAGAAATTGATACAGTAATTGCTCAATATGATAAACAAGATGAATTAGAAATATTTTCAGGAGATTGAATCGTGAGATTTTATGCTAACGAAAACCTACCCTCATCAATGGTTAATGATTTGAGAGAATTAAACCATGATGTTTTAACCTCTTATGAGGCAGGAAATGCAAATCAGGGAATACCTGACGACCTAGTATTGACTTACGCAAGTGCCAATCAACGAATTGTTATTACCATGAATCGTGATGACTTTATCAATCTTCACCACAGCACAATGAATCATAAGGGTATCATAATCTGTAAGGCGAATCGTAACTATAGACAACAAGTTTTAGTTATCCATGAATTCATAACAAAAAAACAAGACAGTTGGGAAAATAAACTAATTCGTGTCTTAATGCACAATCAGCCAAAATCAGCAAAACCAATTTTTATTCTTCGAGAATATACAAAATAAAAAATCTTCCCTCTCCACAGAGGAGAAAGAAGAAAAACTGAGTATCATTTTTTAATAAATTTACAAAAAAATTAAGTTTCCGACGCGGACTGCTGATTGAGTAAAGGAGAAAAATATGCCACCAAAGCACCCAAAACAAAACCTATTACATTACGGAATAAAGGTAACCATTCATTGGTACGAGTTACCACAGGCCCCATCCCAAAAGCAATAAATAGAATTCCCCACAAAGGAGAAATAATTAACACCCACTGCCAAGCAAAAACCTGCCCCTCCTTACGAGGTAAAGCAGCCAAACCAAAAATAACTCCCCCCACCACAGAAGTAATCAAAGTTAAAATCCATTGCTCTTGAGGTAAACCAGGCACCACCAAACAACCCCCATCCTTCAAACAAGTTTCTACAGTGTCCATGGCTGTAACAATAGAATTATTCTCCCCATTTTCCCTGACATAATACATATTACCGAAGCGAGTTTGTAACTCAATCCAAAAAGTACGAGGCAACAAAGGGTAAACATCATCTCCTACACTAAAAGCAAGTAAATTTCCACCCCTGCCGTCAGCTACCAATAGAATACTCTGCTCATCCAAATTCCAAAACTTAATTACCGCTCTTCCAGGAGATTGATCATACTGAGTCAATATTCTTAACTTCCATCCCGTCTCCTGTTCAAATTTGTCAAACTCTTCAATCAAATTTTGTTCCTGCAAATCTGGCAAATAATTCGCCAAATCTAGTACGGGGGTAACTTCACTGGGTAACAATTGTGGATTGTTTACCGCTTGGGCCGGTTGAGGAGTAAATAACCATGTTGTTAACGTTAGGAGACAAATGGTTAGGGATAAAAAGATTTTAGTAAGAAGACGACTGTGCATAGTTTCTAACGAAAGATTACTTTTTGATAAGGGTTTTTAAGGTTTGTTACAAATATTAACCTTTATTCTAACTTACCTTTGGAATGGAAACACAGAATCAGGAAAAAAAACAACACACCAATAGATTTAAAATACTTTTTCTCATTTTGTAAGCCATCAAAAAGGCTCATTTTCAGGTAAACTTCATAAAGTCCATTTCAATCTACCAATCTTGGAAAAAAAAGCAAAATCGATTTATTGGCAACTAACCCCTTATGTTCGCCCTCAGCTAAAAACTATTGTGGGAGCATTCCTCTGCACCATTGGATTTACTATTTTCTGGCCTATATTGGCTTGGTTAGCAGGAGAAATGGCAGAATATGTTGGGCAGGGTGATTTAGCTTCTATTGTTTCCTTGGCAGGGTTTGCGGCCATAATATTTTTCATTCGCGGCATCGTACAATACGGGCAAGATACCCTTATGGCAAAGGCTGCGTTATACATTGCCCTCGATGTACGCAAATTGGTTTATGGACATTTACAAAAATTAAGTCTTAGTTATTTTGAGTCTGCAAAAACTGGGGATTTATCCTATCGTTTGACGGAAGATGTGGACAAAATAGGAGAGGTAATTAATAAAATATTTCAGCAATTTCTACCTAGTATTTTGCAATTAATTGCGGTTTTAGGGTACATGATTTATGTCAATTGGCAGTTAACTATTTCTACTTTAATTATCGCTCCTTTGATGGCTGTATTAATTGGAGCTTTTGGTTCAAGGTTGTTGGATTTGACTAGAAAAAGCCAAAATCGTATCTCTAATTTATCAGCATTGATTACGGAGGTTTTTGGTGGTATTAGATTAGTACAGGCTTTTGCGGCGGAAGAATATGAAATAAATCGCTTTGGCATTGAAGCGGAAAATAATAGAAGAAGTAAGTTTGCGGCGGAAAGAATTAAAGCTCTGCAATTTGTGGTGGTGGGTTTTCTTGAGGCTATGAGTGTTATTTTGTTATTCTTCCTTGGAGGTTGGCAAATTTCTCAGGGTAATATGACGGGTACTGATTTTGTTAGCTACATTGCGGCGGTGGCTTTGTTAATTGATCCTATTTCTATTACTACTAATAATTATAATGAGTTTAAGCAGGGGGAGGCTTCGGTAGAGCGGGTTTTTGAGTTGTTAAGTTTACAACCTTTGGTAGTAGAAAAAGCAGAGCCTATTATTCTCGAAAAAGCTACAGGTTTGGTAGAATATCGTAATGTTAGTTTTGCTTATAATGAAGAGAAATATGTTTTAAATAATATTGATTTATCGGTCAAAAAAGGGGAAACGATCGCCCTTGTGGGTACTTCTGGAGCGGGAAAAAGTACCATGGTGAACCTGTTACCTCGTTTCTATGATGTAACCGCAGGAGAGATTTTAATTGATGGTATTAATATCAAAGATTTAACCATTAAAAGCCTGAGAAAACAGATCGGAATTGTACCTCAAGAAACTAATTTATTTTCAGGAACTATTGCGGATAATATTGCTTTTGGTCAAACAGATTTTGATATTCAATTAGTAGAAAGAGCGGCTATAATTGCCAATGCAGATCATTTTGTGAAGGATTTAACCCAAGGTTACTATAGTTATGTAGGGGAAAGGGGTGTTAGTTTATCAGGTGGACAAAGACAGCGAATTGCGATCGCACGGGCGATGTTTTTAGATCCCCCCATTCTCATCTTAGATGAAGCCACTTCCGCCCTCGACTCAGAGTCCGAAGCCCTTGTACAAGAAGCCCTCGAAAGGATTATGCAAGAGCGCACCGTATTCGTCATTGCCCACCGTCTAGCCACCGTCAGAAGGGCTGACCGCATCTTGGTATTAGATAAAGGTAAAATTATAGAATCAGGTAATCATGAGCAATTATTAGAACAAAATGGACGTTATGCCCGTTTTCACGCTCAGCAGTTTTATGATAATTAACGATTTAAACCTCCATTGCCCTATAGTTAAGCCATAGACACAAGGGCTAACTGTTGCATCTTCTTAAAAATATTGAGAAAACCATTGGCACGGGAAGGAGTCAAACTAGCTTGTAAACCAGTTTCCTCGATAAAATCAGGTTCAATGGTAACAATTTCTTGGGGAGTTAAACCATTCAAAGAATCAATTAAAAAAGCCACTAATCCTTTTACCAATTGAGCATCGGAATCTCCCTGATAAAAAATTTGACCATCTTCTATATTTGAAATAATATAAACTTGGGATACACAACCAGAAACCTTATTTTCTGAAGTTTTAGCAGTTTCGGGTAATGTTTCTAACTTTTTGGCATACCATAGCAACTGCTCATATTTTTGCTTAGGATTTTCCCTACGTTTAAATTTCTGAACAATCTTATCTAATTTTTCAGGTCTTGTGGTGGAATTAGAAGTCATTTTATCGAATTGTAAATATGGAGAACATTTAACTGTACTTTCTAGTCTAGGATAGAAAACGGGAAAAAAAAGGCGGACTTAAAATGAATCACACAATTTTTCTATTTATCTCTAGGTGTAAGAAAGGTAATTTTGTTACTTTACAGGCTGTTTCAATTTTACTCTTTTTAGGTTCTTTTATCGCTCCTCTTGCTATGGCACAGGGTTTGAGTAGGGAAATTAATGGCAATATGGGGGGAAGTGTAAATAGTGGCGATTGTGGTTATATTGGTGCTAGTCCCCACCATGTTATCAACCTCAGTGAACAAAATTATTCCCTCCATCTTCGGGTTGAAGCTAGTCAAGGGCAACCTACCTTATTAATTATAGGACCAAATAGGGGCGATCGCACTTGTATCTTAGGAGATGCAGGGGCTGGAAAATTACCACAAATGGGTGGAGTCTGGGCGCCAGGGCAATACTCTATCTATGTAGGAGAGACAAGGGGAAACCAGCATCCTTTCACCCTCAAGGTTGTTAATCGATAAAAAAATAATTATTAATTTGTGGTGGGAGAATATTGTATTTGTTTGATAGTGTTAAGGTTATTTGTTGTGATCGAGTTTATCCCTATTTTCATAAATTTTTCAGCTATTTTTTTATTATCAACAGTCCATAAATGATATTCATATCCTCTGGCAATAAACTGATAAATATAATTTTTATTAAGAAATTGAGATACAGATGTACTGATACCATCTGCATCAATATCATCTAGTTTTTTTAATAATTTATGGGCTGATAAACTTGAGAGTTTAATGCTATTAAAAGTTTTTAGACTTAATAATAATAATGTTTTTAACTCTGGCATTTGCTGTTTTACATTTTTCAAAGTCTTACTATTAAAAGAGATAATTACCAACTGATTTAAATTGATTCTATTATTTTTTAGAATACGCAATAAATAGGGGACAATCTCAGGATCTGATTTTATTTCTAAAAACAGCTTTGTCTCTGAAGGTAATATTGCTAAAACTTCCTCTAGGGTAGGAATTTTTTCATTTTTAAAAGCAGAATTAAACCAATATCCGACATCTAATTTTTGTAATTCTGCCAAGGTAGAATCCTTAACAATTAACTTTTTATTAGCAACTCTAGCCGTGTGTGAGTCATGAATACAAACAATGTGCTTATCTTTGGTTAAGTGAAAATCTCCTTCTATGCCATCAGCCCCTTGGGCTATAGCCAATCGAAAAGCTGCAAGGGTGTTTTCAGGGCTTTCTTTT
Source organism: Cyanobacterium sp. IPPAS B-1200 (assembly GCF_001747005.2). Classification (NCBI taxonomy): domain Bacteria; kingdom Bacillati; phylum Cyanobacteriota; class Cyanophyceae; order Chroococcales; family Geminocystaceae; genus Cyanobacterium; species Cyanobacterium sp. IPPAS B-1200. Next base: position 1,537,439 of record NZ_CP182899.1, on the reverse strand, counting down.
GGTAAACCTCGATGTGCTATTATCATTGGCTGTATTGCCATTATTCCTCCTCGTCAATAAAGTTGTGTAAGTTGTTAGTCATAAATAGAGCAAAAAAACTCTCATCTCCCTATGGGTATATAATTTTGGAGATATTTGCTTATAATTTTACAACCCATATTATCAATGGGAAATATTTTATGAGAAATCGTGGTAATATAACTATTTTTTTATTTCACTCAATCGAAAAATTTATTTAGAAATAATAATCTTAATAATTTTCAAGAAAATTTAAGATACAACAACAAAAATCAAAGGTCAAATATATGAATTAAAAAAATAAGAATTAAGTTACAAATTTTCAAACAAAAGATTTAATTCTACACAAAAGGTAGATTTATTTTTTACCTTATTGATATTGAAAAGATTAGTTACTTCTTGAGAGACTAAATGGATTTTATTATGATCGTGAGATATATTTAAATAAAGTTTAAAGTAGCTCAATATATTTACGAATAAGACTAATGGCAACGGCGGGAAGTTCGAGATGGGGAGTTAATCCTACTTCTTCGATGACTTGAAAATATTTAATGGCATTGGGATTCATTTGCGCAAGGCGTTTGCCTATTTCGGGACTAGTAAATTGAGATTCTCTACCCCAGACTATGGCAGTGGGGATGGTTAGTTGCTCGATATGTTTGGATAAGTCAAAACATAAGTCTCCTCTGACAAAGGATAGGGCCGCATATTCGCCGTTGGGTTGGGAAGCACTTTTGAGATAGGAGGCGACTAATTCGGGGAAAATTCGTTGAGGATTGGCAAATTGTCTTTTTTCTAAAAAACTTTTAATGCCTGATTCACTGGCAACGCCGACATTGTAAAAGAATTTATCTACTATGGGGGTACTGATTATTTGAGCAAATAGGCTTTTGGTGTAGTTTTCTTCAAAGTCTGATAATCCTGCGGGGGTGAAGAGAATTAGTTGTTTGAAAAGGTGGGGCTGTGCGATCGCCACTTGGACGAGAAAGGCAGCGGTAAGGGAGGAAGCAATGACGGTGGTAGGCTCTTGACATACCTGTTCTAAAAATTCTGTAATGGTAGTGAGGTAATCTTCTATGGTGTATTCTTTCTCAGGGTGGGCAGATTTTCCCCAACCAATTAAATCAGGGGCAATGATGCGATATTCTCCTGCAAAAGCAGGATAAACCTGTGACCACTCGTAAGCGGATGAACCTCCGCCAAAACCATGTAAAAACACTAAATTAGGTTTTTTTTCTTCTGATGAGGAAGATTGACCTAAATTTTGTACTGATTGCCAAAAAAAACTGTCGGAGGAGTAATAAACCATATCTCCCAAGCTAGTATTAGCTATATTTTCGATGAATCCAAGAGATTTAAACATAAAAGAAACTAGAAATATTTTTGCGTTTTGATATTGATTATTATGTTAGTCTAATTCCCACTATGACCATTTATTTGTCAAACTGTAATTTATCGGTTATTACTTCTTGTCGTTACTCCTTTTACCCCCTCTGTTTGGTTTGATGATTCTTGTGTATCACGATCAATTTGTGTGTCAAGATAACTGTAAAGAAATTATAAAATTAATCCTATGACACCATCGAAAATAGCTAGTTACGGTGAATGGCGATCGCCCATAACCTCAGATTTAATCGTCTCAGGGAGCATTGGCTTAAGTTCCGTTAAATTTGACCAAAAAGACGTTTATTGGCTCGAAAATCGTCCCTCAGAAGGAGGTAGAGCGGTTATAGTTCGCTATACCAATGGACAAAAAGAAGATGTCACCCCTGCCCCTTTTAACGTCCGTAGCCGAGTCCATGAGTATGGAGGGGGAGCTTTTTTGATTGATAACGGTACCATTTATTTTAGTAACTATGCAGATCAAAGGGTATATGTGCACAAAATTGGACAACAACCCCAACCTCTTACCGCCGAATCAAAAGTACGATATACCGATTTTTGTCTTGATAAAAACCGTAATCGTTTAATTTGTGTCGCTGAAGATCATAGTAACCCAGAAAAAGAGCCAGAAAATAAACTTGTCACCATCGATTTAAACACAGGGAAAGTAGAAAATTTGGTACAAGGGGCAGACTTTTACACCTCCCCTCGCCTAAGCCCTGATAAATCGCAGTTGGCTTGGCTTTGTTGGCATCATCCCTATATGCCTTGGGAAAGTACCTTTTTACATCTAGGCACCTTTGATGAGGAAGGGAAAATCAAGGATGATGAAACAGTGGCAGGAAGCGACACCGAATCCATCTGTCAACCTGAATTCAGTCCTAATGGTCTTTTATATTTTAGTAGCGATCGCACAGATTGGTGGAATTTATATCGTCGCAACCAAGATGGCAAAATCGAATCGGTATATCCCCTTAACGCAGAATTTGGTTATCCCCATTGGGTATTTGGGGAATCTGTTTACGGTTTTGCCAAGGAAGATACCATCGTTTGTACCTACACCCAAAACGGAATTTGGCATTTAGCTAGTTTAGACACTGAGAGAAAAAACCTTACTAATCTCAATATTGCCTATACCAACATTGCCTATTTACAGGTAAACGGTAGCCAAATTTTATTCACCGCTGGTTCTCCTAGTCAGCCCACCGCCGTGGTTTTGGGAGATACCGTCACCCAAGAAACTGACATATTACAACAGGCTAGTAACCTTGACTTAGACGTAGGTTATCTTACTCAACCCGAACAAATCGAATTTCCTACCAGTAACGGTAACACCGCTTACGCTTGGTATTATCCCCCCCAAAATAAAGATTATCAAGCCCCAGAAGGGGAATTACCTCCTTTGTTGGTAAAAAGCCACGGCGGCCCCACTGCCATGACTACCGCTAGTTATAATCTGCGTATTCAATACTGGACAAGTCGAGGTTTTGCCTTTGTGGATGTAAATTATGGTGGTAGTACGGGATATGGCCGTGATTATCGCCAAAGGTTAGCTAAAAACTGGGGCATCGTTGATGTGGAGGATTGTATTAATGTTGCTAAATATTTGGTAGAAGCCAAAAAAGTTAATCAAGAAAAATTAGCAATTTCGGGGGGTAGTGCAGGGGGTTATACTACTTTAGCCGCTCTTACTTTCCATGATGTATTTAAGGCAGGGGCGAGTTATTATGGCATCGGAGATTTAGAAGTATTAGCCACCGACACCCATAAGTTTGAATCCCGTTATCTTGATAACCTCATTGGTAAATATCCCGAAGAAAAAGAAGTTTATAAAGTGCGATCGCCCTTATATCATATAGAAAAGCTATCCTGCCCCGTCGCCTTCTTCCAAGGATTAGAAGATAAAGTAGTACCTCCCAACCAAGCAGAGATGATGGTTAACGCCCTCACACAAAAAGGAATTACCACCACCTACGTTACCTTTGCCGATGAAGGACACGGTTTTCGGAAAGCAGAAAATATCAAAAAAGCCCTCGATGGAGAGTTCAACTTTTACGCAAAAATTTTCGGATTTTCTTGCCAAAATTAAAACCCTTCAGTTATAATGTAACTACCTAACACTTAAACCACACCTAATAGCCAGAGCGAAACCCCTTTGCTCTGGCTCCCCTTTTTGTATAAAAGAGTTGGGTGTGAAATTGTTCGATTAGGGGAATGGGGAATAGGCAATAGTTTTTTTGATTTCGACGCTTTAGTTTAGTATTTTTAACTTTTAACTATATTTTGATCCAAAAAACCTTCATTATCAATTCTCAATTATCCATTATCAATTACTTATGGTGTCCCTCTGCGATCGCACGACTGCAACACCACTCACTAGGTAAAGTAGAAGGCCAACCCATTTCCAAGGCTTCCTGACAAATAGTCATCACAGTCAATTGACAGTCAATTAGCTGAAAATCTTCCTTCTGACACTGTTTTAAACTGTGCTTGAGAATAGAATCGTCTTGAAATTCAATGGTTTTATTACACTGAATGCAGACAATATGATGATGGTGATGGGGATAAGGATGGTTTAACTCATAATGTTTATGACCCTCTGCCAATTCTAGCTCCCGTAACACCCTCATTTTAGTCATTAATTTAACACTACGATAAATAGTCGATAAACTAATGTTCTCCCCTTGCTCATCCAAGAGATTGTGTAACTCCTCAGCACTCAAATGATTGCCTTGGGGAAGGTTATAAAAAACATCCAAGATTTTCTCCCTTTGGGGAGTCATACGCCATCCCCTAGAGTTGAGCTTTTTTTTGATTGATGCGGTGGTGTCTAAAGCCATAAAGATTCCTGACAATTCTTTCTTTATTAATAATACTTCTCTTTGATGGCTATTTGCAACTACTTGGCTCTAATTGAGAATAAACTTCAAATATCTGTACAGATATTATTGATAATAATAGTTAATAATTAGGCTTTATCGTTTTGGTGCAATAAACATGGCATCGCCAAAGGAATAAAAACGATATTTTTCCTCGATCGCCCTTTGATATATACTAAGTAATCTTTCCCTACCAATGAGCGCCCCTACAAGCATCAACAGACTAGATTTTGGTAAATGAAAATTAGTAATTAATCCATCAATAACCTTAAATTCATAACCAGGGTAGATAAAAAGATTAGTTTTACCACGGTAGGGCATCAGGGCATTATGATGGGCAAAAGTCCCCTCCAAAGCCCTAACTACCGTAGTACCGACACTTATTACCCTCCCCCCACGGCTTTTGGTTTCCTTAATTTTATCGATGGTTTCTTGATTTACTTCTATCCACTCTTGGTGCATTTCATGGTTAAGAATATCCTCCACCTCCACAGGGCGAAATGTGCCGATACCCACATGGAGGGTGATATGGGCGATCGCCACTTGTTTCTCCGCTAACCTATTAAATACATCCTCAGTAAAATGTAGTCCTGCTGTTGGCGCTGCGATCGCCCCTTGCTTTTGGGCGTAAATAGTTTGATACTGGGATGGTAGTGCCTCCGACTGTGTCACATAGGGAGGAAAGGGAATATTACCCAACTTATCCAAAACATCCCAAAAAGAAACTCTATTACCCACCGTAAACTCTACAATTCGTCCCCCCGTAGCCTCATCCTTATCAACCACCGTTGCCTTCAAATAAGCCCCCGTAGCTTCATCCTCAAAAACAATTTCCGCCCCCATACTAAATCGTTTTCCAGGTTTCACCAAAGCCAACCAACAAAGGGGATACTTTTCCTCCACCAACAACACCTCCACCATAGCCCCCGTGGACTTTTTGCCATACAAACGAGCAGGAATTACCCTAGTGTTATTCAACACCAACAAATCCCCTGGTAAGAGTAAATCAGGCAGACTAGAAAAAATTTTATGGTCAATTCCTTCCTCTGGTTTTACCACCAACAGCCGAGACGAATCCCGAGGGATAACAGGATTCTGGGCAATTAATTCTTGGGGTAAAAAATAATCGTAACTAGATAACTTTAAATTTGGATCCATTTATTTATATTATTTGTTAATATCTGTTTGTAAGGGAACATTATCTTTTGTAGCAGATTGAACAGCATTTATGAGCGATCGCACTTCCAAAACTCCCTCAGAAGCCTCAAAAGAAAAAGGTAACTTTCCAGCCGCCAACACCTTCAAACCCACAGGGGCAAGACTCAACAATCCCCGTACATCCCGAAAATAATTACCTACCACCATCACCGCAAACTTGCGCTCATCCACCCAGCCCCCATCTTTCACCAAATCCACCAACACCTTACGATGACGAACAGGAGTACTACTTTTGCGAGACTCACGATCCAAAATCTTACCCTTTATTTTCGTAATTTGGTCTAAAGGTGCCACATCCATGGGGCATACCTCATTACACATATAACAACGAGTACAACCCCAAGCCCCCGACTCAATATTATTATATTTAGTCAACCTATCATCCCCAAAATCATCCCTCGAATCATCCACCATTCGATAGGCTTTTGCCAAAGCATGGGGGCCTACAAAACTATCATTAACCTCCTTTGCATTACACTCAGAGTAACAAGCACCACAAAGAATACAATTTCCCGTTTGTTCTAATAATTTTCTTTCTTCTGGACTTTGTAAAAACTCTTTTTCTGGAATATTTCGGGCGTTGCTACTTACGTAGGGTTCAACTTTTTCTAAATCATTCCAAAAGTTCCCCATATCAACCACTAAGTCCTTCAATACGGGCATATTTCCTAAAGGAGAAATAATTATTTCAGGATTTTTTTCTTTTTCCCCAAAAGAAATTTTACTTAATTCTTCTCCCACATTTTCTTTACAAGCTAGGGCCGAACGACCATTAATTTTCATGCCACAACTACCGCAAATTGTGTTGCGACAATTTTTGCGAAAGGCAAGGCTACCATCGATTTCCCACTTAATTCGATTTAAACATTCAAGAATAGTATTCTTGGGATTTACCTCTAGGGTATAGTCTTGAAAATGGGGCGATAAATTATTGTTTTGACGGAGAATTTTAAAAGTAACTTTCATTTTTGCCTATAATTATTAGTATCACTATTTATATTCTCCGATCTTATTTTATAACCTACAAGGGAAATGATCTTAATTTTTGTTAAAAGTTCAATAATTATCCATATTTTTTTATTTTACTTCTTTAGATAATCTAAAAGCCACAAAGAAGAATTAATAAGTATTTTAGCCTTAGCTTACCTCAAGAAAAACGGAACTTAGGCAGAGAAAATATTAATAAGTCCATAAAAAAAGAGTCAATAATAGTGATTTAATGACATATTTTTGTTATGATAAATAGTGTAAAGAACAAATAACAAATGAGGAAAAAATATATGACAGAAGTAGCAACTACACCTTTGTCAGGGAAAGAGCTGTTACAAAAAGTAAAAGAATTATCTGATGTTCCCCGCCGTGAAAGGGCAAGACGTTGTGGCTACTATACCGAATCAAAAAACGGTAAAGTTAGGGTAAATTTAACTGATTTTTATGATGCTGTTTTATCTGCAAAAGGCGTTCCTTTAGATCCAGAAAGAACTAAAGATGGAAGAGGAAGAGAAGCAACTTTCCGTGTCAGTGTTCACAAAAACGGTCAAATCGTTATTGGTTCTAGCTACACTAAAAAAATGGGTTTACAATCAGGTGATGAATTTGAAATTAAGCTAGGTTACAAACATATTCACCTTAAACAAGTGGGAGAAGGAGACGATTTTGATATGGATGATGATGAATAAATTATCCTTAAATCTACCGAGATTTTATCGTTTAAAAAAAAATCTAATAATTTCCTTTTATTGAACCTTGTAAATAAATAATGATTGACTGGGAAAGCAATTTCATAACCTCAACCCTAATCAATGGCAATGGCATTATCAAAGTTATTTTGTTCTTGATAATATGGGGGGTTGTTTGGTTGCCAATTGCATTTCCCCTTACAAGGTTAATTAACTGGCACCCCGCCACCCCAATTTCAAACTCTCAAAAGCTAACACTAATCGCATCTCTTTATCTCATTGCTCCCTTATTGGCATGGGGAGTAATGGGCATAGATTTGCATCAAATAAGTTTGACTTTCAGTCTTAGCAACTTCAATTGTATCTTATGGGGTTATGTAATAGGAATTGTTACTATCATATTTACAAATCTGATGACATTTGCGTTCGGGTGGGCTGTATGGAAAAAACCTTCCCAGTTTTTAATGTCTGTGGTTAAAACTTTACCCCTATTATTATTGGTTAGTCTCCTCATCGCTTCGGTGGAAGAATTGATTTTTCGGGGGGTATTCAAAGATTTTTTGAGCCAAGACTATAATATTTGGCTAACAGCAATCATTTCTAGTGCTATATTTGCGGTGCTTCATCTTATTTGGGAGAGAAAAAACACTATTCCTCAGTTACCTGGATTATTTTTAATGGGAATGGTCTTGTTTTATTCTGTTTATCTCCTCAACGGTAATTTGTCTATGGCCATGGGCATCCACGGGGGATGGGTAGTAACCCTTGCTACCCTCGATACCCTTGATTTGTACGAATATAATACCGATGCTAATCCTTGGCTATGGGGATGTAAGGAAAGACCTTTGGGCAGTGTGGCAGGGATATTTATATTACTGTTAACGTTATCAATTGTTCAATATTTTTTGGCTTAAGTTTTTTAAACAATCCATTCCGAGGCGCGATCGCCCAAATCCAAGAAAATACTAACCGCTTTGCCCAAACGAGGACGGTTTTTAGCTTCCAGAATACCAACCTGCACTTGACTTACCACTCCCCAACCACTAAGGTAGGTGGCAATTTGTTCTAAATGGGCATCATATTCTTCTATGGACAAAGGGAAAGAGCTTTGTTCTAAATATTTCCACATTACCTGAAAATATATACGATCCTTGATCCGTAAAATTTGTACATCATAGGAACAACCCCATTTATTGAAAATTAATGCTTGTAATTCTTTTCCTGTCATAGTTACACTGTTTTATCCTGGACATTTTAAGGTAAATCATGCTCATTTATTGAATTTGCTTATAGCAAAAATCAGAAAAAATGATATGTAGTTTATAATAATTCATACAAGGGTTTGATCCTTAACACCGTAAATTAAGGTTTTTCCCCAGAAAACAGGGAATAACAATACTCAAAAAGGTTCATTTTTTGTAATAATTAAATAATAACTTGGATTTACCTCCCAAAAAAAGCCTATTTGCATTATTATTGGTCAAACCAAAGTTAAACATAATAAATTAGATAAATTTAAATATGACACAGATTCCTGCTAACTCTGATGTACCCGATATGGGGCGCCGTCAGTTCATGAATTTACTGACCTTTGGAACAATTACTGGTATTGCTGCGGGTGCTTTATACCCCGTAGTTAGTTATTTTATCCCTAAATCTGCTGGTGGTGCTGGTGGTGGTATCACGGCAAAGGATAAACTAGGGAATGATCTTTCTGCTAGTAAGTTCACTGCTAACCGTCAACCAGGCGATCGCAGTTTAGCCCAAGGATTGAAGGGAGATCCCACTTATCTTATTGTGAGTGAAGATCAACAAATTGCATCCTATGGATTGAACGCCGTATGTACTCACCTTGGTTGTGTAGTACCTTGGAATGCCTCAGAAAATAAGTTTATCTGTCCTTGTCACGGCTCCCAGTATAACAACGAAGGAAAAATGGTTCGTGGACCTGCTCCCCTTTCCCTGGCCCTTGTCCATGCCGACGTTAACGATGATAAAGTTATCTTAACCGATTGGGAAGAAACTGATTTCCGTGATGGCTCCAAACCTTGGTGGGCTTAGTCAATTTTCCTTATAAACCTTTAACGGTAAACAATTTAACAAAAATTAAGTAATTGTAAAATATCGATGAGAAATCATTTTCCTTTAGACAGTATAGTCAAAAATATTAGTAGGTTGTTGTTAGTGGCGATCGCCTCTACTTGTTTCTTCCTCGTCAACGACATCTTCCTACCCCAAGCAGCCAACGCTTACCCCTTCTGGGCGCAAGAAACCGCTCCTATGACCCCCAGAGAAGCCACTGGTCGCATTGTATGTGCCAACTGTCATCTCGCTGCCAAACCTGCCGAAGTGGAAATTCCCCAAGCAGTACTACCCGATACCGTATTTGAAGCAGTGGTCAAAATTCCCTATGATCATTCCCAACAACAGGTATTAGGAGATGGCTCTAAAGGTGGATTAAATGTCGGTGCCGTATTAATGTTACCCGATGGCTTCCAAATCGCTCCTGATGACCGCATTCCCGAAGAAATGAAGGAAAAAATCGGTGGTGTTTATTACCAATCTTACCGTGAAGGTCAAGAAAACTGGGTATTAGTCGGACCCATGCCCGGAGATGAATATGAAGAAATCGTCTTCCCTGTACTATCCCCTGACCCTGCCACCAATCCTAACATTCATTTTGGTAAATATTCCGTTCACTTGGGCGCCAACAGAGGTAGAGGACAATTATATCCTACTGGTCAATTAAGTAATAACAACGCTTTCAAAGCTCCCGTTGCTGGGGTAGTTAGCGACATTACCGAAGAAGAAGCGGGTGGATATTTGGTAACTATCACCACCGCTGAAGGTGATACCAATACCGTTAATATTCCTGTAGGTCCTGAATTGATCGTTAGTAATGGTCAAGAGGTTGCCACTGGAGAGTTGTTAACCAATGATCCTAATGTGGGTGGTTTTGGACAAAAAGATACGGAAGTAGTATTACAAAGCCCCGCTCGTATTGCTTGGTTACTCGTATTTATTGGCGGTATTATGTTAGCTCAAATTCTTCTTGTATTGAAGAAGAAACAAATCGAAAAAGTACAAGAAGCAGGGATGTATTTCTAATCAAAATATCATTTTTCTCTGATTTACTTTTAAGGGGCATTAGCCCCTTTTTTTTTGTTTATTAATATGCTAAAAAAGCATAAGGGCGATCGCCTTTATAAAACCATCAATAATATATAGTCCTAAGACTATCAAAGTTTCTCAAGATGAGAAAAAGTTGATTAGGATTAAGTACCACTGATTAATTTTCAACATATTGAATTCTATCAAAATTAATTTTAGATTTTCTTTATATTTAATCGTTATAAGTTATAATCATAACTAACAAGAATAAAGTAAAATTGTAGTAGCACTTTTGAGTAATTTAGTAAAAAAGTAACCTTAAAAAAGTAAAGTAAATGGGTTAAAACCTTTGTTTACAAATAGGATCAAGATTTTTTACTATTTTTTAAAAAATTACAAATTGCATGACAGCGTTATATTTTCTAAAAAACGGTATCACAAAATACAAAAAAGTTAGTGAGCAGAGCAAATTTAGCAAACTTAATTTTAAAAGACGTTTTTTATGGAAATAAACTATTTTAGAAAATTTCTTCGATAAAAAATTCATTATTAAAATGGGGCAAATAATGAAAGGTGATATAGCGATGAAAGAAAATATTAATACTTCTGAAAAAAAACTAATAGGAGAAATACTGTTAGAGGCTGGATTAATAACTCCATCTCAATTAGAAGTAGCATTGGCAGATCAAAGTCAGTTTTTTAAATTAAAAATAGGGGAAATTTTAGCCCTTAGAGGCTGGTTAAAATCGCAAACCGCTGATTTTTTAGTGGAAATAGAAAATAAGAAATCGGCAAAAGTTTATAAAAAAGAATATCCTATCGGATACTATTTTAAAAAAGCTGGTTTACTATCCCATGAACAAATTGATAATATTCTTGTGGAGCAAAAAAAACTAGGCATAAAATTTTGTGAGACAGCGATACTCAAAGGCTATTTAAAACAGCAAACTGCGGAATTTTTTCTCGATTTTCTCTCCAAAGATGGACAAGATTATCATAATAATGATGATGATATAGATTGCGATGATACTATTTTACGAACTGAAGAAAAAGATATTACCAATGGTAAAAATATTAAGGTGACAAGAATAATGAAGGATACTAATGGGGATGATTTTCATAGTGCCGAGACACACATAGCACCTATCACAGAAGAAGAGGATATAATAATTACTCCCCAAGAAATAATTATTATCTCTAATACAGAAGCGAAATGCTTTTACTATGGTGGTGTTGCCTACAGTCCTATTTCTATTGACAATTAACACTTACACCATATCAAATCAAAGATTGTGATGGGGGTGATTCTTGGTTCACAGACACTTAACTAACTTTATCAAAACCTCATATTACAAGACAACTGGACTTAAATCTGGATAAAGATTAGCTATACCCTCAGCACTAGCAGAGCATACACCCCTATCGGTAATTAAACCAGTAATTAGACGGGCGGGGGTTACATCAAAACCATAGTTAACCGCAGGGCTATTTTTGGGAGTTAATAATACTTCGGTAATTTCCCCATCTTTTAATCCTTTAATATATTTTACTTCCGTAGCGTCTCGTTGCTCAATGGGAATTTGTTTCACACCGTCGCTAATTGTCCAATCAAAGGCTGAATAGGTGAGGGCAACGTAAAAGGGGATGTTGTTATCCTTGGCTGCCAATGCCTTAAGATAGGTGCCGATTTTATTAGCTACATCTCCAGTATAGCTGGTGCGATCGCTCCCTACTATAACTATATCCACCATACCATGTTGCATGAGATGACCACCCACATTATCAGGGATGACGGTATGAGGTACGCCCTGTTGCCCCAACTCCCAAGCTGTCAGCCTTGCCCCTTGGTTACGGGGGCGAGTTTCATCCACCCACACATGGACTTTTAATCCTTTGCGATGGGCTTCATAAATGGGGGAGGTTGCGGTGCCATTATCCACACAACCAAGCCATCCTGCGTTACAGTGGGTAAGAATGTTTACGGTATCGCCCTGTTTTTTCTCGCTAAGGGCTTGTATCAACTCAAAGCCATGTTCCCCGATACTCTTACATAATTGTATATCCTCAAGGGCGATCGCCCCTGCCACTGCCAAAGTTTTTTTAATGATTGCTTCGATGTTATTCCCCAAGGGTGCAACGGCTTCCAATTGACGATTTACCGCCCACTCTAAATTAACTGCGGTTGGTCTAGTAGCACACAGTTTCGCCCCCATTGCCCTCAAAAACCCTTGCACCTCAAATTTTTCTTGAGCCTTAGCTTCAAGGGAAGCTAGGTACATTCCATACCCCGCAGAAGCACCGATTACCCCTGCACCCCTCACGTGCATTTCCTTAAGGGCGATCGCCACGTCTTGCACCGTCCTTAAATCCTCAATCACAAACCGATGGGGCAAATGCCGTTGATCAATTATCTGTATTACCGTAGGCTCATCAGCCTTTAACCAAATAGTACGAAAAGGCTTCCCATTAACATCCATATAACAACTTCCCCGTGATTCTCAAAGAGGAAAATCATATCACAATAAGAAACCATTAACATCGGAAATGTTAAATAATGCAGTGTATCATAAGCAGATCCCTTTCAAAACAGTTTTGATGGATAGTTAGTATGCAACAAAGAATAAGGGGGAATTTTGATGATTCTACTTTGCTATGAGAGGAAATCCCAGACTTTCCCTTTGGGCTAGGTATTGATGGGCGACTTCACGGGCTAAATTCCTTATTCTACCTATATAACGGGTTCTTTCTGCCACAGCAATTACCCCTCTAGCATCGAGGAGATTGAAACAGTGGGAGCATTTGAGGACGTAATCAAGGGAGGGTAAGACTAGATTTTTGTCAATAAGTTGTTTTGCCTCTTCTTCGTACAAATTAAAAAGTTTGAAGAGTAAGTCGGGGTTAGATGCTTCAAAGTTGTAGGTACATTGTTCAATTTCCCCTTGCAAAAATATATCTCCGTATTTAAGTTTGTCATTCCATTGGATGTCGTAAATGCTGTCAACGTCTTGGAGATACATAGCCAAACGCTCTAAACCGTAGGTAATTTCGATCGCCACGGGCTTACAATCAATACCGCCACACTGTTGAAAATAAGTAAACTGAGTAATTTCCATACCATCTAACCATACTTCCCAACCCACACCCCAAGCACCGAGGGTGGGAGATTCCCAGTTATCTTCGACAAAACGAATATCATGATCTTCTGGATGAATACCAAGGGCTTTGAGGGATTCAAGGTAAATTTCTTGGATATTGTCGGGGGAGGGTTTGATAATGACTTGGTATTGATAATAGTGTTGTACCCGGTTAGGATTTTCCCCATAACGACCATCGGTGGGGCGCCGACAAGGCTCTATATAAGCCACCGACCAAGGTTCAGGGCCGATCGCCCTTAGGAAGGTATGATGATTCATGGTACCAGCACCTTTTTCTGTATCGTAGGATTGAGCTATCATACAGCCCCTTGCACTCCAAAAATCATTTAAACTAGCGATAATATTTTGAAAGTTAATAGTCATGAATTACAATAATAATTATTAAAATAAAAATTTCTTAATTTACTAAACTGAATCAACAAGTATGAGACTATACTTAGAAATCAGTTAAATTTTGCTCAAGCATACATATAATTTATCACTAATGGATACGCCCCCAACTGAAAACTACAGTGTCCCCATCAAGGAGTTTGTAGCTTCAAAGCAAACTTATTTATTCAATACCCTGAAAAAACATCAATTCACAGGAGAGTTAACCCTGAGTTATCCGGGTAATACTGAATGGAAGTTTTATTTAAATTTGGGCAGAATTGTGTACGGCACTGGGGGAGAGCATTCCGTAAGGCGATGGCGCCGTAATTTGACCGCTTATTTACCAGAAATCGCCACTGACCAAAGTTTTTTGGAAAAGGAGTTACAGTGGATTGCGGAGCAAAAGGAAATAAAAATTTGTTGGGATTATGATTTATTAAAGCGCTGGTTGTCTTTGGGAAAAATTTCTCGTAATCAAGTATTAGAGATGATTAATGCGATGTTGATGGAGATATTTTTTGACCTTAATCAAGTCCCTGAAATTATTTTTCGTCTTGATTCTGATTTTGAAATTCCTTTATCTGAACAAATCTTTTTGATTGATAGTAATAAGATTATTACCCCCGCGTGGAAGGCTTGGCAACAGTGGTTGGGGGCAAAAATGGCAGATCGTTCTCCCAATAAGGCTTTGGGCATTAAATATTCCGAGGAATTAAAGTTAAAATGTCCTCCCAAGGTATATCAAGTTTTTACTAAATTAATCAACGGGCGCAATACCATTCGGGATTTGGCATGGCAACTAAAAAGGGAGTTGTACCAAGTGGGCAAGTTACTTTTGCCTTACATTGAGGAGGGTTATATTAGTCTTAATTCCATTGCTGATTTGCCTCCCCCAGTTTCTGCTACTACCATTGTTCAAGAGGAGAGAAATATTTTGGTGGCTTGTATTGATGATAGTCCAGCTATCTGTCAAACTCTCCAAAGTATTGTTAAACCTGCGGGTTATCGTTTTCTAGCTATTACTGACCCCATAAAGGCGATCGCCACTATTCTAGCATCAAAACCAGACATAATATTCCTTGATTTGGTAATGCCCAATGCCAATGGTTATGAAATCTGTGCCAGTATTCGTAAACTTTCTTTTTTCCGCAATACTCCCATTGTTATCCTCACTTCTAATGATGGCATGGTGGAAAGGATGCGCACCAAAATTGTTGGGGCAACGGATTTTCTCTCGAAACCCATACAGCCCGATGAGGTTTTGAATATGATTAGTAAACATCGACCATAAACAATTGACAATGGACGATGGACGATGGACAATTACGGTAAGCTAAAATCTTCTGATTCATACCATACAAACATCATTCTTCATGGATTCATTATTTCTCCTCATTGATGGACATTCCCTCGCTTACCGTGCTTACTATGCCTTTGCAAAGGCAAGAAAAGGACCGTTACGCACCTCTACGGGTATTCCTACCAGCGTTTGTTATGGCTTCCTAAATTCCTTGTTTCAGTTGATTGACAGTTATCAACCACAGCTAATGGCGATCGCATTTGACCTCAGAGAAGCAACTTTTCGCCATACTGCTGACGCTAATTATAAGGCAGATCGTAAGGAAACCCCTGATGATTTTATAGAAGATTTATATAACCTCCAACAGTTATTACAAGCTCTCAATATCAACATTGTCACCGCCTCTGGCTATGAAGCCGATGACGTTTTAGGTACTCTTGCCCTTCAAGCATCCCAAGAAAATTATGCCGTAAAAATAGTAAGTGGCGATCGAGATTTATTTCAATTGGTTGATGATGAGGGAAAAATTAGCGTTCTTTATCCCGATAAAAACTTTGGTAAATACAACGAATTTACCGAAAAGGAAGTTTTTGATAAAATGCAGGTAAAAACCAAGCAAATAGTCGATTTTAAAGCCCTCTGTGGAGACAAATCAGATAGCATACCAGGGGTGTTAGGTATCGGAGAAAAAACCGCCGTTAAATTATTAGAAGAATATGATAATTTAGCCAATGTTTACACTAATATTGACCAGATAAAAGGGGCAACTCAAAAGAAATTAATAAATGGAGAAAAAGATGCCCTTCATTCTCAATATTTAGCTCAAATAATCACTGATATAGCATTAGAAAATGATTTAAATGATTATCAATTAACAGGGATAAATCAAGAACAAGTCGTCACCTTATTAGAACAATTAGAATTAAAAAGTTTTATAACTCAAATCAACAAAATTCAAAGCAAGTTGGGAGGAGAAGAATTTAAACTCACATCCCCCAATGAAGTCCAAGAAAGTGAGCAATTATCTTTATTTAATACTCCTAGTAAACAGGCAACTATCAATCCTATTATTGTTGATACCGAAGAAAAATTAACCGATTTAATTACTACTTTAAAACAACAAACTGATAGTAAAAAACCAACCGCATGGGATACAGAAACCAACTCCCTAGATACCCAAGAAGCTGACTTGGTGGGCATAGGTTGTTGTTGGGGTGAAAGAGAAAAAGAAAGTGCTTATATTCCCCTCAAACATGCCCAAGGGCAACAGTTAGCCTCAGCCATGGTATTGGAAAAATTAAAGCCCATCCTTGAAAGGGAAACATATCCTAAAACCTTGCAAAATGCTAAATTTGATCGTTTAGTTTTTGCCCGTCAAGGTATCGAATTAAAAGGGGTTGTCTTTGATACCATGTTAGCTAGTTATGTATTACAGCCCGAACAAAGTCATAAGTTAAGTAGTCTTTGTTTGCAATATCTCACTGATACCGTATCCCAAGATTATGATGATTTAGGGCTAAAGAAAGGGGAAACCATTGTTAATTTAGACATTGAAACCGCTGCTTCCTACTGTGCCTTAGATGCGATCGCCACTTATAAATTAACTATAATCTTAGAAGAAGAATTAAATAAAATTCCCGAATTACAAGAAGTATTTAACCTTGAAATAAAACTCGAACCAATTTTGGCACAAATGGAAAGGGATGGCATCGCCGTGGACAAAGAATATTTAGAGCCATTATCCCAAAAAATCGGTCAAAATTTAGAACAAATTGAACAAAAAGCTTATGAATTAGCAGGGGAAAAACTTAACCTAGCTTCTCCCAAACAATTAAGCGAATTATTATTTGAAAAACTAGGACTTGATACCCGAAAAACCAAGAAAACTAAAACAGGATATTCCACCAATCAAGTAATACTAGAAAAACTAGAAAAAGACCATCCCATCATTCCCGAAATCCTACAACATCGCACCCTTTCTAAACTAAAATCTACCTATGTAGATAGCCTACCAACCTTAATTAATTCCCATACCCAAAGAATCCATACTAACTACAATCAAACAGTCACAGCCACAGGCAGACTCTCATCATCCAATCCTAACTTACAAAATATTCCTATTCGCTCCGAATTTTCTAAACAAATTAGAAGGGCATTTATTCCCCAAGAAAATTGGTTATTTTTAGGGGCAGACTATTCCCAAATTGAACTGAGAATTTTAGCCCATCTTAGCCAAGAACCTATTTTAATTGAAGCCTACCAAAATAATCAAGATATTCACACCGTCACCGCTCAATTATTATTAGATAAAACAGAGATAGATTCCTATGAAAGAAATCTCGGAAAAACCATTAATTTTGGCGTCATTTATGGCATGGGGGCTCAAAAATTTGCCCGAAAAACAGGGGTAAGTGTCAAGGAAGCTCAACAATTTATCCAGATTTATCAAGAAAAATATGCAGGGATTTTTAATTACCTAGAAAGAATGAAAAGAGAAGCCCTTGGCAATGGTTTTGTAACAACAATTTTAGGAAGGAGAAGATATTTTAATTTTGGAAATAGTGCCTTAGCTTCATTACGAGGAAAAGCCCCAGAATCTATTGATTTAGATAAATTAAAACTAAATAATTATGATGCCCAAGCCTTGAGGGCGGCGGCTAATGCACCCATTCAGGGTTCTAGTGCTGATATTATTAAAATGGCTATGGTAAAAATTAATGAATTATTATCATCCTATGAGAGTAGATTATTGTTACAAGTTCATGACGAATTAGTTTTTGAAATCCCCCCCTGTGAAGTAGAAGAATTAACTATTAAAATTAAAGATATTATGGAAAATGTGGTTAGTTTATCTATCCCTTTAATTGTGGATATTCACACAGGAAAAAACTGGATGGAAACAAAGTAAGTAAATTAATGAAGAGTTAATAATAAAAAATTGATTTTTTGTTTTTCATTGTTTTCCTAACTCCACTTTTTCATGAAACCCTTAATAAGATTTTCATAAAAAAAATCAACACCATAGGAATTGTTCGTTAAAATAAGGGATTATTAAAATTAGTCTAAAACAACTTAATTTATGAGCAATTTGACAGGAAGAGACTTATTAAATATCATAGACTTAAACGCAACAGAAATAAAAACCATTCTTGACTTAGCCATTGACTTAAAAAATGGCAAAAAAGAGTTTAACTGTAATAAAACTCTTGGGCTATTGTTTTACAAGGCTTCCACCCGTACCCGTGTATCCTTCAGCGTTGCCATGTATCAATTGGGGGGCAATGTTATTGATTTAAACCCCAGTCGCACCCAAGTGGGTAGAGGAGAGCCAATCCAAGACACGGCAAGGGTATTAAATCGTTATTTAGATATACTTGCCATTCGTACTTTTGCCCAAGAAGACATCAAAACTTTTGCTGATTACTGTGATATTCCTATTATTAATGCTCTTACGGATTTAGAACATCCCTGTCAAATTTTGGCGGATTTACAAACTATCCAAGAAAAATTTGGAACATTAGATGGTTTAACCATGACTTATCTTGGAGATGGTAACAATGTGGCCAATTCTTTGCTTTTGGGTGGTGTGCTGATGGGGATGAATGTGCGTTTGGCTTGTCCAGAGGGTTATCTTCCCTCCCCTGACATTGTGGCACAAGCCCAAGCCTTAGCCACTAAACCAGAGCAGGTGGTTATTACCCAAGACATTCAGGGGGCGGTGGAGAATGCCCATGTTTTATATACGGATGTATGGGCAAGTATGGGGCAGGAGGAGGAAACTGAGCAACGAATTCCCATTTTTATGCCCTATCAAATTAATAAGGAATTACTCAATGTGGCTGATAAGGATGCCATTGTATTGCATTGTCTTCCTGCTTATCGAGAAAAAGAAATTACTAATGAGGTGATGGAAGGCTCTCAATCTCGTATTTGGGATCAAGCGGAGAATAGGATGCACGCCCAAAAGGCCTTGATGGCTTGTCTATTGGGGTTAAATAAATAAGAGGTATTAGGTAAAAGTAAAAACCCCTCTCTCCATGGTAGGAAAGAGGGGGAAATAATGGATAAGTAGGTTGGCGAAATTAATTATAGCTCTTATTTTTTTAAGACTCTTATGAACAAGGGGTTTAAACCCCTTGCCTAAATCGATTTAATTATGCCTACTTACTTAGTTATTTAGGGTGATTTAGAAAATATCTCATAGAGCGCACCCTAACCCTTATTTATTGCTTTTTGACGGGGGGAAACCATTCAAGGATGGCTTCTTCTTTGGTGTTGGTATTGCGGGAAGGGGTTTCACGGGTAAATTCCATGTGAATAGAGCGGGTTTGCTCACCATCGGCAGCTACGGCAATGATGGGATAGTCAATTAGACCGTCTTGGAAGGACATCTGGAAGCGGAAAGTACCATCAGGGTTGAGTTTGATAGGTCTTCCACCAATGGTAACGGTGGCATCGGGTTCGGTAGCACCATAAACGATTAATTCAGCGTCTGCTACTAACCAGAATTTACGAGGTTGGGCGGTCATGCCTAATCCAGCCCCTGAGCCACTGGCTAGTAACCCGGCACCAGAACCACTAGCCATGCCTACTCCTGAGCCTCCTGCGTAGCCTACCATGCCCATTCCAGCACCAGAGGCGGTGGGTACAGCCCACATACCGATCCCTGAAGGGAATACATAAGAACTAAGGGCATTTTCGGGGATCATGGAGCTAGGGGCTTGTTGCATACTGCCATACAGTGAACCTGCTACCCTCTGGGCTTCGGTACCTTGTGCCATGCCAAATATTTCGTCGTAAATTTCGCTGTTTTGTTTGGTGGCTTCTTGGGCTTGTTGAGCATGAGCAGCGGCGATCGCAGCTTTTTTGGCAGGAGGGGTTAATTGATGAACAGTTTTACCGTTCAAGTCTTCTTCCCAATTAACAGTAATAAATACATCTTCTACCCAATCGCTAGGATAAACGGGGGGAACACGTACGGGGGCAGAACGAGCCAACACTAACCAACGTCCATCTACACAACGATAACCGATGTCGATCAAATAATCGCGATCGCTCACAGGGATAGGTAAATACCACTCTCTGGCCAACTCATCACAAAGATATTCTTGGATATTGTGGGGGCTTTGATATTCAATGTTAATGTCAGTAACATCATATAATCGTAGGGCTAACTGTTGCCCCCCTTGCATTCTAAAACTCTCTTTTTCTTCGTGGGGTACATCCCAATAAGCATAAGCCCACTGAGGATCCCGGGGTAATAATACAATTCTACTTTCTCCATAACCTCCAGGAAGCTCTCCGATGCCATCATCAACGGAGGCTAGGGTTGCCATGGAGAGATCTTCTTGCCCTTGTCCGACATCAAATTTTGACACTTCCATTTTCGGTTCTCTCTGATTATTAACTGGACTTGATTTTGATAAATTATTGGTATTAACAGTATTTATTGCGTTGGTGGGTGTAAGTTCTTTTTGCTTGACTTGGATTGCACTCAATAATTGTGCTTTCCTCATGCGACTATAGCGAGGAATATTAAGCTCACTCGCTACCTTGCGCAGTTGCCTTAAAGTCATTTCCTCAATAGGTGGTCGTGATTTTGACATGAGATCAAATCTCCGTGGGATTGGTAAGTTAATATGTTTTTGGCCATATTAGAACCTGTTTTTAAGCGATATATTTAGTGATTTTCTCTCTTTTAACAAGATCGGGGATCACTTATTTAGCCCTATCTAACACAATAAACCCTTTATTTGTCAAGGGCTTTAGGGATTAGTTTTCTTTTCATGACGAAATATTAAGGGTTTGGGGATCATTATTGTCAAACTTTCATGACATTATATTTCAGGGTTATGTTTTCCTAGCAAAATTTTTGTAAGATAATGCCATCATGATAAAAATTAAATTTAAATGGATCATAGCCTTGGGTACTTTTATCTCGCCATTATTTTTTACGAGTACCCATAGTCATGCCTCCCACTGGTTGGAATGTAATTTTGAGGTGAAAATTAACCAAGTTTCCGCCACCCATGTGCGCATTACCCCAAAGCGTTTTAGGGGAGGAGATGGCTCGGTAGAAATGGATAGACGCTCTTGTCTTCGAGCCATTGGTAATACTAACGTGCCCATGTCACAGGTGAACCAAGGAAAAAATTTATTACATCCTGGGGCCATTTTACATGGACGCTGGGCAGAATATGGTGCCATGACTCCCAACGGTGCCATATCTTCCCGTGGTTGGTCGTTTACGCCCCTCCCAAAAGATGATTAATTCCACCTATCAAACCCATTTAAAATGGATGAATGAGGCCTACAAACAAGCCCAAGAAGCAGGAAAACAGGGAGAAATCCCCGTGGGGGCTGTCATTGTCGATGAAAATGAGCAGTTAATTGCGATCGCCCATAACCGAAAAGAAAGAGATTTTGATGCCACCGCCCACGCCGAAATCCTTGCCATCCGTCAAGCATCAAACATCAAAAAAAATTGGCGATTGGATGGGTGTACCCTATACGTCACCCTTGAGCCATGCCCCATGTGTACAGGAGCCATCATTCATAGTCGCATATCTACCCTCGTATATGGAGTCGATGACTATAAAACAGGCACCGTGCGCACCGTCATGAATTTGCCAGATAGTTACTGCTCCAACCATTCCTTAGAAGTGATAGCAGGAATCAAAGAAAAAGACTGTAAAATATTATTACAACAATGGTTCAAAACTAAAAGAAACCTGTAGAATTTGCGGTTTGGGGTAAATATTTGTTAAGGTGAAAAAGGTAAGTAGCTAATTGTAAGCTATACACCATAAGAAATAGCAATAATTTACTAGGAGAATAATACATATATGGGAACCCATTTATATAGTACCCGTTTAGACTTAAACGAAGAAGTCCGTGACAAAGTCGCAACCTTATTAAACCAAACCTTAGCCACCACCCTAGACCTTAAAACCCACACCAAACAAGCCCATTGGAACGTAAAAGGTAAAGATTTTTACCAACTTCATAACTTTTTCGATGAAATGGCAGGAGAATTAGAAGGGTATGTGGACATGGTAGCCGAAAGAGTAACTGCCTTAGCATCCGTAGCTCTTGGTACTGCAAAAGTAGCCGCCACCAATTCTGTCTTAGAAGAATACCCTCTAACCGCAGTGACAGGGGAAGAACATTTAAAGGCTTTAGCCGATAGATATGCCGCCTATGGCGCCCACTTAAGAAAAGCCATTGATATAACCGATGGATTAGGGGATGCTGATACTGCGGACTTATACACCGAAATTTCTCGTACCATCGATATGCGCCTTTGGTTTATCGAAGCCCACTTACACTAAGGTTAGTGATGAGGGTTGTGGTCAATAATTAATTATTTACGATGGTTTTAAATTCAAACTTATAACCATTTTCACTTAAACCCTCAAAGTCTGGAACTATTTGCACCAGGGGGATTTGTAACAAACTATCTTTTTCTTTTCCATAATCCGATAGTTTGATGCCCTCTTGTAATAGTTTATTTAAATTTCCTCGATGGGGATTAAGAGTCGTGGCACTGACAACTTCTTGAAAAATAGTATAAACTAACTCCTCATTCCATCCCTCCATCATCTGCCCATGGACAACAACATCAGAAGAAAATCCCCAAGGTAAAGCCATAACCATTTGATCCACCGCTTCGGCTCCTTCGGTTAGGGTGTTATTATTAAATAAATTTTCACTACTTAAAATGGGTAAAAAATAATTGTTTTCCTTGGCAATTTTGATGGCTTCAGAAAGTCGATTTTGCCCCAATGCCATCACGATGGTATTCGCCCCCGTAACGGTTTGTAATGTTTCTTCGGGGGTATCATTTTGGCTGACATCTACTTCTACTATTACATTACCCTGCCACAGAGGTAAGTTTTCGATGATGGCTGACTTAAACTTGATACTATCATCATCCTGAGAGTCGTAAAATATAATCCCGTTAGGAGGAGAATTGAGACTGTTACCATAATTCAATAAAGCCTGAGTTGCCATGGTTAAGTAAATATCCTGCCGATTTTCTGGCTCAATGATTTGTAACTCTTCTTCTTGTTGCTTCCATTGAATATTCATGGGAGAAATGACCCCCAAACCCTGCTCTTGATAGATCGATAAAGCTAAATAACTATCAGCATCCAGACGATAATCTATTATTCCTAGAATGTTATTAGCATTAAGGATATTTTGGCTCAAGGTTTCTATGTCTGCACCCTGATAATTAACTATTACCACTTCTAATAATCTTTGGTCATCATTACTGGGTTGTTGGTTAAACTCTTTTTGATAACGGGCTACCCCAGAGAGTAAATTTATATCTTTTTCCATGTTGCCTGTGATAGTAATAGCGAAGGTGAGGGGATTTCCACGACTATGGGCGATCGCATTTTGTTGGTATATTTGAGCCTCATAATCATCCCCATTATCCTCTATATATTCCCCATAAAGGGCGATCGCCCTTTGCCAATGCCCCCGCCCAAAAGCATCAGCGCCCGAACGTTTAAGAGGATTAACCTCAAAAAACATTTTTTCCCCCTGACTAATAAAATTATTTCCATCTTCAGAAACCAAACCCACAGACAAATTATTGCTACTTTCTCCCAAAATTCTTTGATTTAAAATAACCATCGATAAATTAGTTAAAATTATTCCCAAAATCGTTCCTAAAATTAAAAATCTCCAACCAACACCAACACTTTTATCTCTCAACAAAAAAGCAACCAAAGAAAAAATATTTTCAGAATCATCAATCTCTTTTTTATTCAACTCAAATTCTCCCACCCTCGTCTCATCAGCCCCACTAAAAACAGATTTTCCCGCCTCCCTAGGCAAAAAACAAATAGGACAAATATCAGTGAAATTTTCCACGACTTGATGATTTCCAAGACAAAGGGGATAATCCTGATTATTTTTCGCCATACCATCACAAATCCAAGGACGTAAAACAGTAGCCATAAAAAATTGTTGAAGATAGCTTACCAAACAAGTTATATGTACATATTAGTATCAAATCATTTTCCAGTTAAAAAAATTAATAGGACTTTTTTCTCAATGTTTATATAATCTTGGATAAGCTAAATAAAAAAACTTGGAAAGAATCGCAGAAAAAACTTAAAATAAAATAAATTATTAAAAAAAATCCCTTATTAAGTAAAAATACGTAAAAATCAAAATAAAATGGTAGGTTTTTTAAGCAATTTACTGGGAGGACAAGGAAAAGGAGTAGGGATAGAAATTAATCCCGATCGCATTTCCTTGGCACAAGTAAGCAAAAAAGGGCAACAATATAAACTTCTCAAATATCAATCTCTGGAAGTACCCGAAGAAATATTTGAAGAAGGACAAATAAAAGACTCCGAAGCCCTTGCCGAATTGATCGAACAACTGCTCAAAGAAGCAAAAATCAAACCCAAACAAGTGGCCACATCAGTGCCCATGAGAGAATCGATCATCAGAATTTTGCCCATTCCCGCAGAATTAAATGATCAAGAACTCAAAGACACAGTTTTAAACCATGAAGCTAGTTTATATCTACCCTATCCCAAAGAAGAAGTAGATCTTGACTATCAAAAACTAGGTTACTTCGTAGATGATAGTGATGGCATCGAAAAAGTCCAAGTTTTACTGGTGGCTACCCGTAAAGAAAACACCGATCTTTACCTAGAAACATTCCAACAAGCGGGAATGGATATTAAAGTCCTAGAAATAAATAGTTTCTCCCTCATTAGAACCCTCAAACCACAACTACAGCAGTTTAGCGCCAGTGAAGCCGTTGTATTAGTGGACATTGAATTTGACAGTACCGAAATCGCCATCATTGTCGAAGGAGTACCCCAGTTTTCTCGTACCGTACCCATAGGCACTTATCAAATGCAGATTGCCCTAGCTCAAGCCATGAATCTGCCCACCTCTAAAAATACCGAAATTCTCCAAGATATTACCATTCCTAACAATCCTGACCAAACCTCCACTAGCAGCACCAGTAGCCAAACTTGGATTAACCCCGGTATGGATTCATTGTTGAGAGTATTAGGGGAGTTGGTGGACGAATTAAGGCGATCGGTTAACTTTTATATCAACCAAAGCGGAGATGTAGAAGTTGTGCAAATTTTGATCGCAGGCCCCGGGGCTGGACTGGCTCAAATTGACGAATTTTTCACCAAAAAACTTAATATTCCAGCCACCCTCTTTGATCCCGTAACATCATTAGGAATTACAATGAAAGAGGAATTATCAGGTATGGAAAGATACGGTTTAGGAACAGTGTTGGGTTTAGCCATGAGGATGAATTAGATTATGCACAATATTGACATTAACTTTCTTAAAGAAAGAAAACAAGATGCCATCACTCAGGTAGGTAAAACCGCTGGTTTTAAGAAAGAAACCACCATGGCGGAGCGAATCCCCATCTTTATTGGTTCGGGGGTTGCGGTGTTCCTCATCGCAGCTGTGGGGGGAGCTTCTTTGTTGCTCAATAATCAAAAAACATCCACCGAAGCCAGTATTGGTCAATTAGAGTCAGAAATTCAAAGACTACAGGGACAAAACGCCGAAGTTAATCAAATTCAACAGGAGATTGACAATATTAATGGGCAGGTGGGGATTTTGGTCAGTGTTTTTGATGAGATTAAACCTTGGTCCGCTATGTTGCGGGAGATTTCGTTTTTAACACCCCCCAATGTCCAAATTCAATCGATCACTCAATCAGGGAGTCGGGGACTGACCATTGCTGGTTTTGCTGATTCCTATAATGATGTAAACGATTTTATGTTGACTCTCAAGGCTTCTGATTTTCTTAATGGTAATGAAACTCGCCTGACTAGCACCAGTTTAACCGAAAACCCCAGTACCGTAGCCACTAGCCGAGCGCAACTGGAGGCTGCTGATGGGGATGAACCTGTAGCCGCTGATGATAGTTTGATCATTTCCTTGGGTCAGGTTGTATCTTTCAATATCACCACAGAAATTAATGATGTTCCATCTACGGAATTGGTTAATTTACTGGATACTCGAGGGGCGATCGGTTTGGTGAGCCGTATTGAGGCTTTAAGACAATTGGGGGCTTTAGATATTGAACCCATTGTACAAGAACAACCCACAGAAGAAGAAACTACTCAATAAGTAATAACAAAGGAGGTATTATGACGACATCTTTCACCACTACCGAAGATTTTGGCGATGAGGCAGAGGGTTTTGGCCCGGAGTCGAACTATCCAGAACTATTTGGTATAATTTTTACCCCGAAGGTAACGGGGATTAGTATTGGCGTAGTGGGCTTTATCATTGCGGCTTTTTTGGGCTGGACACAATTACGCCCTGTGAGTGAGGAATTATCTACCTTACGGGCAGAAAAAAGTGAGAAAGAAGGACAGCTCAATCAATTGAGTGAGAGTGATTTAGAACAAAGAATCACTATGAAGCGAGGGGAATTAGAACAGGCAGAAAATCTAAAAGTTCAGGTGGAAAGTTTGTTTGCCCAAGAGCGCACCTTAGAGACTGTTTTATTGGACTTGAATCAATTTGTTAATAGTTCTAATGTCACTATGACCAGTTATACTCCTTCCGGGGATAGGGCTGCGGTAAGTGATGATAGTTTTGGACAGATTGCTATTAATAATATTCAAGTTAAAAGTTATAATCTCAACCTAGAAGGTAGTTTTTCTAATTTAATATCTTTTGTGCAAGATTTGGAAAGATTGCAACCTTTTTTGGTGGTGCAAAATTTTAATGCCACGGTTTCTACCCCCCAGCAGTATTTGTTGGAAAATAATCAGGTTTTTCCTTTTGGTTCTCCCGAACTCAGTACCACTATTACTATTAGTGCTTTATTTTCTGATGTTCAAGATATTGCTCCCCCAGCAGAAGAAGGAGAAGCTACAGAAGGAGCCACGGAGGAAACTACCGAATAATTTTTTTAGGTTTACTGTCTGAGCATTTTTTTATAATTATTTTTTAACCCCATTGTGTGTAGGAGTTTAATTTCATGAGTTTATTGTCTTCCCGTCAAGTTCGGTTTGTTAGTAGCACCGTTGCAATTCTTCTTGGTTATCAGTCATGGGCGATCGCCTCTCCTAACCGCCATAATACCCCTCCTAATGACCTTGTACCGCTACTACTAGCCCAAAATAACGAAGTATTATTTCCCAACCCTGACGTACGCATCGACGGGCAACCCGTACGCCCCAGTCGCATCGAATCAGCCCCTCCTTTTCAACAAAGAGCAGTAGCCCCCCCCATCGGTGATATATCCGTTTCTAATACAACTCTCAATACTCAAAGCATTAGTCTTGGTACAGATGCTGTCGTTCCTCGCTTAGTTCTTCGGGATGCGCCCCTTGATGAGGTGTTAAAGATTCTTGCTCGTGCCGCTGGTCTTAGTATTATGTTTGACTACACCACCATGGGAGATCAAGAAGAAGAAGAGACAAGAGGAGAAGATTATATCCCCCCCCTCAAAAAAACTATTACGATTGACCTAGAAGGAGAAAGAGTACAGGATATATTTAACAATCTTTTAAGATTACACAGACTCGAAGCTAGTAGAGACGGTAGCACCATATTCGTTGGGAGAAATTTATCCTTCTCTGTTAATAATAGTATCAGCAGAACCCTAAGACTCAATCAATCCAATGCAGGTACTGTAGCCGCTCAGTTAGCTTTGGCAGGAGCAACGGTTCAAGAAGTTGTTGAAATTTTTATTAATGAAAGAAATGAGGATGGAATTGTCATAGCTAGAAGGTTTGATGGAAGAGCTATCAGACCTCTTACAGCTGATAATGATCAGAACTTCAGAACCCCTTTACCCCTAAGAAGATTAAACGTTACGGCTGATGAAAGAACAAACTCTATCACTCTGACGGGTACTCCAGAACAAATAAGAGTGGCTACAAATTTAATTGTTCAAGCCGATACCCGTTTGCGACAAGTAGCGGTAAATGTTCGTATAGTTGATGTACAACTAGCCGATGGCAGTAGCTTTGGCTCTAGTTTTTCTTTTGGGGTTGATAACACAGGTATCGTACAAGATGGAGGAACAGGAGTAATCAACTTTGGAACGAGAGATCAAAATGTAAGTTCTGAGGATTTCCGTGTAGGTCCTGATGGCAACTTAATTCCTGGCTTTGATGAGTCGATTATCATTACAGAAGGATTTACCAGAGATTTAGCCCAAACTTTAACAGAATCTTTAGCTAATGATCTGACTTCAACTAATAATGATGATTTAAACCGCACCTTCCAAGATACTATCGATAGAACCCTTGGGCAATTTGGTAATAACACGGCTTTTAACAGAGATCAAGCAGAGGATTTACAAAGAAATTTGGTTAATAACCTTGCCAGAACCATTACCGAATCCAATCTTAGTAACGATACTACCAACATCACCGATAATATTAGCCGTAACGTAGTCAGAACACTTCAAGGATTACCTATTGGCACTCCTCGCTCTGGTCGTATTTCTCCTTTTGAAACTGACTTTAACCCCGCTCAACCGGGAGTAGCAGCAAGGAGTATTCCCGGAAGAAACTTTAATCTTCCCCAAGCCTTCCTTGCTCAAATTCGCTCTAGTATTAGCTCAGGTAACGCCAAAATCTTGACAGATCCCACTCTTGTAGTACAGGAAAGACAAACAGGAAGTGTGTCTTTGGTTGAAAATGTTGTCACCAGTGTTCTCACAGAAGTAGATACAGAAAGTGGCGTGAGAACTGTTACCCCAGTCATTGAAGCCGCAGGTCTTAATTTAACGGTAGAAGTTGAGGGTATCGATGATAATGGTTTTATAAATCTAATTGTCAATCCAGAAATTAGTGCTCCTGGCAGCCCTCAAGTGTTTGATAGTGGTGGCGGTGCTAGTAACGTTATTACTCCTTTATTAAGAAGAAGTATTTCTTCTGGTTTAATCCGCATTAGAGATGGTCAAACTCTCATTCTTTCTGGTATTATTCAGGATGCGGAACGAGTTCAGGTTTCTAAGATTCCTATTCTCGGAGATTTGCCTCTCATTGGAAGTTTATTCCGCTCTACCTTTAGTGACAAAACCAGATCTGAGGTTATTGTCATGTTAACTCCTCAGATTTTAAATGACTCGGAAGGCTACAGCGGTATGGGATACCAATACACCCCCAGTGCTGAAACGGGGCAGATTCTCAGAAATCGTGGTGTTAATATTCCAGGCAGTCCTTTTTAAGGATATTTTAGGACAAGGGGTTAAATCCCCTTGTTTGCGGTATTCCAAAGAAACAATTTTTTGTGGGATTATTGAAGTTAGACATATGAGACGCTTATGGTGAGCGTTAATATATCTTGTAGCATACAGAGTCGTATAAAGCTGAATCATATCTGACTTTTGATGAACTGGAGGAAAGTCTTGACTAAGAAAACTAGTTTTAATTTGATAGTCGAAAAAGAATTAAAAAAACTGGATAAATTAGTTCAAAAAAAGATTCTTAATTTGTGGCTAAAAATAATTTTGTGCATAAGTCACGTTAGAATAAAGAAGATTTTAGGTAAATGGAAGAAAAGGAGCTGATATTTAACTATGCCAGACAAAAAAAACCCAGAAATTGACCCTATTCCCTCGTTATTAGCGGAATTTTCGGATCCTGAAATGGAGGAGGAAGAGTTTAGAAATGATTTCTTTCAGGGGTTGTCGGGCAGAAGAAAAAAGGCCGCTTTTGCTTTAACTCTTATTTGGGGAGGGACCATTGGTTTACATCTTTTTCCTTGGAATTTTGCCCTCATCATATTTTTAGGGTTATTGATTTTTGTTGAAATGGTGAGATTAATTTTTAGCACGTCTAAAAATGCGAATCTACCTGAGTTTGAGCAGATGGACAGTTTACCTTTTGTTTCTTTGTTGGTTTCGGCAAAAAATGAGGAGGCTGTGATCAAGAAATTGGTAAAGATGTTATTAAATATCGACTATCCTAGTCATTTATATGAGTTATGGATTGTGAATGATAATAGTGGCGATCGCACTGGTAAAATATTAGATGAATTAACCCAAGAATATTCCCAATTAAATGTCATCCACCGAGACGGTTTGGCAAAGGGTGGTAAATCAGGGGCGTTAAACTTTGCCTTTTCTAAGTGCAAGGGTGAGGTTATCGGAGTATTTGATGCTGATGCCATCATTCCTGAGAACTTATTACAAAAGGTTGTACCTCTGTTTGTGAGGGAAAACATTGGGGCAGTGCAAGTGAGAAAAGCGATTTCTAATCCTGCCGAAAATTTTTGGACGAGGGGGCAATGGGTAGAAATGTCCCTCGATAGTTATTTTCAAAGGCAGAGAATTAACTGCGGTGGCATCGGAGAGTTGAGGGGTAATGGGCAATTTGTGCGTCGTGATGCCCTTAATAGTTGTGGTGGTTGGAACGAGGAAACTATCACCGATGACCTTGATCTTACCATTCGTTTACATCTTGATCACTGGGACATCGATATTTTAGAACATCCTGCGGTGGGTGAAGAAGGGGTTAAAAGTGCGATCGCACTCTGGCATCAGAGAAGCCGTTGGGCAGAAGGTGGTTATCAACGTTATTTCGACTATTGGCGTTTTATCCTCAGTAATCGCCTCGGGTGGCACAAAAAATTTGACCTGATTTTCTTTTTTATGGTGCAGTATATTTTCCCTACCGCCGCCATTCCCGACTTAGTAATGGTGTTAACCCGTCATCGCTTTCCCCTTGTGGCACCCCTCAGCAGTATTACTCTATTTCTCGCCTTTTGGGGTATGTACACTGGTTTAAAACGCAGTCAGAACAAAAAGTCATTTACCATGACTCAACATATCATTATGATAGGACAAAGTTTCCTTGGCTTGGTTTATATGGTTCACTGGTTTATCGTCATGCCTGTTACTACTGCCCGAATGTCTGTACGCCAAAAACGCCTCAAATGGGTTAAAACTGTCCATGAAGGAGACACCGAAGAAAACCTCGAATTAGCTTAAAGTAATTTTTCTGTTGTGTTAATTGGGGGTTGCCCCAAAAAATGGATTCGTGAGGGCAGGAAATAGGCAAAAGTTGAATGTGACTCAGCGCACTCTATTGGTTAAAAAATAAACCAAAAATATAAACAAACTAGAAACTTACAAAAATAAATTAATATTCCTCGCTAAAATCCAACCTCTACGTAAATCATCATCTTTTCCTAATTCACGGGGTTTTTTTGTGCCATAAAACCAAGGGCGAGATGAACTATCGGCAGTTATGGCAATAATAATATTTTCTTCAATGATTATTTGACAACTATTTTTCTTACAGTCAAAATCATTGATTTTTTTATCTAAAATTAACGGTTGAAAATCATCCCATGTTTCCAATGGTGACAAATATCTCCCCTCTTTATCCTGACTATATATTGTACCTGTGAGGGGTTTTTGTTGAGAATACTGGGTAGGATGGCAGCTTAACCATCTACCGTTAACCGTTAACCAGTCATTAGCACTAAAAATGGTACACACCAACCACTCTTGTTTTCTTTCTTTGGTTTCACTCAACCTTAAGCCAAAAAAACCATAACCTCCCATACCATAGCTACCAGCATAATAAGTAATATCAACAATGTAGCGATTGTTCACTAGAGCCGAATTTGCATAGGTAATAAAATCTTTGCTGTGGGAAGCATTGATAATTTTATTCATTAATAATTGCTTTTTTTATTATTATGATTATTCAAAATATCTACCTAGTATAAAGGACATTCTGCCGTAGCAAAATGTCCCGTTGTTTTATATGGAGTTATATATACTTAAGGTCTTTATATAAGCTGACCTCAATTTATCTTCGAGAACTATAATGACATATATCTAAAGTTTTCTTAATTTTCTTAAGATTTATTTAATGTTTATTTGCACAAGATAAACAAATTATAAGAAATGTTACAAATGTTAACTTTTATAAACAGAAACACCTATTTTTTGGGAAAACCAAACTTCAAAATTACGAATAGAAAATAGAGGACTTTTTGATATTTCGGTACTTTCCATGGGTTCAACAAAAATTGTAAACATACCCAAGCGATTTCCTGCTAATACGTCAGTAAATAATCTATCTCCTACCATGGCAACCTTATCTACGGGGTGATTCATGGCATCAACTGCCTGACGGAGTTTTTTACGGGATGGCTTTCTAGCACCAAAAATAAAAGGAACATCAAGGCTAGATGCGATCGCACTTATGCGACTTTTACTGAGATTATTACTAACTAACCATAAATCTACTAGAGGACGAACCTGTGTAATCCAGTCCATTAATTCAGGGGAAATGGTACTTTGTTTAAAAGGCACAAGGGTTTCATCCACATCCAAAACTAAACCTTTTAAATCGTATTTTTGGATAATAGAAGGACTTAATTTTGTCACAACATCGCCCAAAACTAAATCAGGTTGCAATAAAAGAGATTTTGACATAAAAATGTACGATCAGTTAGCTATTTTTAATTTACGCAGTTTTCCAACCAAAAGACCAAAAATAAAGAGAATCAAATCCTCTAAAATGATCTAATCCGAGAAAAAATCACTGTAAGCATTGTATATGAGACGAGATTATTTGCACAGTTGACATTAAATATTGTGAAACTATAAACTAACTAAATTCAGCCTTTGCCCAATTAAGATTTTCATGGACGGTTTTCAAGGAATTTCCCTCGGAATATAACCGTAGTAAAGGTTCAGTACCACTAAAACGAATTAATAACCAACTCTCATCCTCAAGACGATATTTATAACCATCAATGGCAAGACAATCAATGACCTTTTTCCCGGCAATTTCCTCTAAAGGTTTACTAGCGAGGGTAGCTTGTAACTGATTTTTTTGCTCCATACTCCCAAGGGTTAAATCAATACGATCATATTGAGATATAAAATTAGTTTTTTTCTGTAAATCCCCGTACAACTCCCCAATACCTTTCCCTGACTTCACCATGGCTTCAAGGACATATAAAGCTGACAAGAGGGCATCCCGTTCGGGAATATGGGTACTATAGCCCACTCCCCCAGATTCTTCTCCCCCCACCAAAACTTGAGTCTTCAACATCTTCTCAGCGATGTATTTATAACCGATAGGAGTTTCCGACAGGGGAATATTAAATAAATCTGCCACTTTGGGGATTAAATCTGAACCGCTGACCGTTTTAACAATTTCACCCTTCAATCCTCTTCTCTGGGATAAATGTTCGATAAAAATAGGAATTAAAATTTGTGTACTACAATAATTACCCTCACTATCCACCGCCGCAATGCGATCGCAATCTCCATCAAACACTAAACCGACTCTAAGGGCATCAGAATCATTTTTACCTCTTTCCTTAACCTCACGAAACAACTCAGGGATATAACGAGCCAAAGGCTCAGGAGCATTACCCCCAAACAAAGGATCTCTTTGACTATTTATTTCATTAATATTACATCCAAGAATACGACCCAACCCAGTAGATGCCGCCCCGTGCATCACATCCACAATTACATCTAATTTACCTACCGAAATCCCCTCCACAATGGCAGACACATCCACCAAACTAGCCAACTGCTTAGTATAACTATCCCAAGGATCAAACTTTGTAATGGTACCCACCTCAGTCGGTTTCGGCAAATCCGTATCCAATAAAGCCTCAATCCTACTGGTGACATCCCCAGAAACCGAACCCCCAAAAGCACCCTTAACCTTCAAACCCAAATATTGAGCGGGATTATGACTAGCCGTCAACACCAAAGCCCCCAAAGCATTTTGACTATAAGCCGCCCAGCTAAAAGCAGGGGTGGGAGCATAACTATCCGCCAACAATATATCGTAGCCATACTCCTGTAACGCTTGAGAAGCTACCAACGCAAAATCTTCTGCCAAAAAACGACGATCAAAACCCACCACCATCAACTTACCATGGGGGTTATCTTCTTGTAACACCTTCGCACACAGGGGAGCCAACTTCGCCACCCTTTCCATGGTAAAGTCAGCGGCAATTACTCCACGCCACCCATCAGTACCAAACTTAATTGGATTAGCTTGAAAACCCATAACAGTAACCTACAACACTAAGTTAAGAGCGGAATTATTAATAACACGAGCCTAAAAATTTCCTAACACTTAAAAGCCCACCACCTAAAAAAAAATTAAACCTTAGCAACCTCTTGGGCTTCACTATTGGCTACGGTACCAGTAATTTGTTCGTAGGTTTCACGCATTTTTAGACCTACTAAAACTTGGAATAAACCAGTACCATTATTAGAACCAGGGTAGTCCTTATGTTTTAACAACAATTCGGTCATTTCACCATAGTACTTAGTACCAGTACGGCTGAGGTGACTTTCAACATAGATCATTTCTTCTAAATTGTCGAACTGACCATCAATTTCGAGGATAGAAACTTCATTACCCATGTAGTTATCAGGTCCATAATACATTTTTAGACCAGGGAAAGAACAGGTTAATTTACGTCCACAGGGGCGCCAATCAATGGTAGAACCTTCATCGAATAAATAGGTAGGATTGAAATGTTCGATACCTTCTTTTTCAATTAAACGAACTCTCAAGATTTTACCTTCTTTTTCTTCAATTAATTGAGTAGGTAATACTTGAATAACAATATCTGCGTGTTGTTTTTGAGGCTCAATATAAGCGGTGAAGTCAGGTTTTCTGGCATTGATAGAAGCTACAACATCATCATAACTGTGACCTCTTTCGGCCATATCACGCTGAATTTTCCACTGAATTTTTACTTCTTCGCTGATGTCGAGGTAAACGCTGAAGTCAACTAATTCTCTTACTCTAGCATCATAAAGAGGATGTAAACCCTCGATTACAATTACTTTATTGGGTTCAATTTTTTCGGGAGGGTCTAATTCTCCAGTTTCGTGGTTATAAATAGGTTTATCAATAGCTTGACCATTTTTTAAGGCTTTAATTTGTTCTGCCATTAAGTCGAAGTTGTTGGCTTTAGGATTCAAAGCGGTAACACCTGCTGCTTTTCTACCTTTACGGTCTAAACTATGATAGTCATCAAGACAGATAACGGTCATAAATTCTTTACCGAATAAATCTTCTAAACGACGTAAAAAGGTTGATTTACCGCAGCCAGAGTCTCCGGCTACTCCAATAATTACTACTTTATCTTGAGTCATTTTTTCCTCTATATGTGAAACTAATATACTTTATATAAGTAATCTTGCTATTGATTGTTATCTTATCAGTCAATTGCACACTATTCTATATCTAATTGTTTTGTTTGTTAATCTTAGTTGTTGAAAAGGTGAATAAGTGATAACACAATTAACAATTACCCTTGGGGAATTTAGGTATGGTGATAATAATTAAACATCTTCTGCAATTTCTACTTCTGTTTTCTCCAAAAATACTTGATTCTCTTGGGATAGTTTTTCGAGGGATTGATTATAATTTTCGGTGGAAAACTGGGGTAATATTTCTTTGATAAATGCTTCGGCAGCTTTGGAGCGATAGCGGTTGGAGTTGACAATAACCGAAAGAGTGCGCCTAATTTCTACTCCTTCGATGGGGGCACGGTGCAATACTCCCATTTTTAGTTCTTTTTCGATCGCCGTTATGGACACAAAGGAAGCTCCTAACCCTGATAAAACGGCATTTTTTATGGCTTCTATGGAGTTTAATTCCATTTCTACTTTTAGATCATTAGTATTAATACCGCTACGGGTTAAAACCTGATCAATAACTTTGCGAATGGTAGATTGGGAGTCGAGGGTAATGTAATTGAGGTGGTATAAGTCATCCTTGGCAATGGTTTCTTGTTCGGCAAAGGGATGATTTGAGGGGATTATTAACGCCAATTCATCCTCGGCGTAGGGGATAATTTCTAATACATCCTGTAATTCAGAAGGCACTTCGCCGCCAATGATGGCTAAATCCACTTGTCCGTTTGCCACTGCCCAAGAGGTACGACGGGTGGAGTGTACCTGTAACTGTACGGAAACGTAAGGATATTTTTGATGAAATAAACCGATCATGCGGGGTAGTAAATATGTTCCTGTGGTTTGAGAAGCCCCCACAATCAGGGTTCCCCCCTGCAAATTTTGTAAATCTTCAATGGCACGGCAGGTTTCTTGACAAAGGGTAATAATTTTTTCACCATAGGCAAGTAAAAGGTTTCCCGCTTCAGTCAGTTGAGCTTTTCTTCCTCCCCTGTCGAATAAAGGTACTGTTAATTGTTTTTCCAAATTTTGTATTTGTAAACTGATAGCGGGTTGAGAGACATAGAGACTATCTGCCGCTCGTTTAAAACTACCCTCATCGGCAATTGCCTTCAAAATCCGTAATTGATCAAGGGAAAAAGGAATCTCAGCCATAGTAAAATTAGATTTCGTTATTTAGAATTTTAATTTATTTTCTGAAAATAATGACCAAAACTAGATATTAAATAGATTGGGATCAGTTTTGACCCTATTTATTGATAAGATCTAGGTAATCAGTAAAATAAGTATTTATTATATATTTATCCCATAAGTATAAACTTTATGATCCCCTTTGCGGTAGAAATAATTAACTTTTTTCCTCAATATTCCCCCCCCCTATTGGCCGTTGTCAATCTTCCTCCATGGTTAACCCCCAGTCATTTAATCATGGTGGGTTTATTGGTGGGCTTTGCGATCGCCCATAGCGGTTTAGCCGCCCTGCGTCCATGGGGAGAGAGTAAAATAGGAGCAAGACTATATCGGGTACTATTTGCCCTTGTTAGCATCCCCTTTGCCACCGTATTAATTATTTACTTTTTTAACCATCGTTATGATGGAGCCGTATTATGGCAAATCCAAGACGTGTCAGGGGTAAAAACCACCGTTTGGATATTATCCGCCATTTCCTTTATATTCCTTTATCCTGCTACCTTTAACTTATTGGAAATTGCCGCTATCCAGAAACCCCAAGTACACTTATACGAATCAGGCATTATCCGCATTACCCGACATCCTCAAATGGTAGGACAAGTAATCTGGTGTATTGCTCATACCATCTGGCTAGGCACTACTTTTACCATTGTCACCTCCTTGGGTTTAATTGCTCATCATCTTTTTGCCGTTTGGCATGGAGATAAAAGACTGACTAAACGTTATGGAGAAGCATTTTTGAAAGTCAAAGAAAGAACCTCTATCTTACCTGGGTTGGCCATTTTTGATGGCAGACAAACCCTACAAGGTAAAGAATTTTTGAAACCTGCCTATGTGGGAGTAACTGCATTTACTCTTTTGTTTTGGTTTATTCACCCTTGGTTAATGACTGTAACAAGTCGTGTCAATTGGTAATTTGATTGGATAATTCCTCTTTCTATCTTGCACAATATAGCTAGGGGATCAATAATGGCACTAAGAAAAATTATTTAAAAGACTTATTTTAAGTTACCTTCTTAGGCTATTATCTGATTCGACATCGCTATTTTATAAATTTTTAAACTATTAGAAATAAATTAATATGATTTCTGTCACTCAAGAATCTTTTGATAGAGAAGTTTTACAATCTTCTCACATGGTTTTAATCAATTTTTGGGCGCCTTGGTGTGGTTTGTGTACCATGCTGCAACCTATCCTCAATCGTCTTGAGTCGGAGTGGGAAACGGAGTTAAAAATAGTTAGTGTTAACGCTGACCAAAATTTACGTTTAGCTAATAACTATAGTCTTAGTAGTCTGCCCACCCTGATTTTGATGCACCGAGGGGAAATTATTGAGCGTTTAGAAAGTTTCCATAATAGAGAACATTTATATAAAACTGTTAATGATGTGATGTTGCATCTATTGCACCAAACCACTGCTTAAATATAATTAATTTATTCTCCATTTTCTTTAAATTCATGATTGCAATATACCCCGGTAGTTTTGATCCTATTACCCTCGGACATTTGGACTTAATACAACGGGGTAGTGTTTTATTTGAACAGATAATAGTGGCGGTATTAAAAAATCCTAATAAAAAACCTTTATTTAGTTTAGAAACTAGGGTAAAACAGATTCGTCTTTGTACCCAAGAGATTCCTAATGTAGAAGTAGATACTTTTTCGGGGTTGACGGTGGAATATGCCAAGTTAAAACAAGCAGGGGTATTATTAAGAGGTTTGAGGGTATTATCAGACTTTGAGCAGGAGTTACAAATGGCTCATATTAATAAAACTCTGGCGAATAATGTAGAAACAGTTTTTTTGGCAACTAATACAGAGCATAGCTTTGTTAGTAGTAGTGTGGTGAAAGAAATTGCTCGATTTGGCGGTAAAATTGATCATCTGGTACCAGGGGCGATCGCCCTTGATATTTACAAAGCATTACAAAAGTAATCTAAGATTTTTTACAAAACATAACAGCTATGGTCAACGGATACCTTAAAATTAAGCTCATATAGATAGTTAATTTATTTTATTACAATGCGTATTTTAGCTCTTATCCCGGGTGGTATCGGAGATCAAATTTTATTTTTTCCCACCCTAAAAAGTATTAAAGATCAATACCCCAAGGCAATTATTGACGTATTAGTAGAACCTAGGTCAAAAAATGCCTACCGTGTCTGTCCTCACGTCAAAGAAGTTCTAGTATTTGACTATAAAGATAAAAACGGACTAGCCGACTACCTAAACCTCCTTGGCATCATCAGAGATAGAGAATATGAAGTTGCCGTAACCCTCGGACAAAATTGGGCAGTAGGCTTCTTATTATGGCTTGATGGCATTCCTACCCGTGTAGGTTACAAAAGTTCTAAATCTTGGTTTATCAATAACCCTGTCGAACTAAAAACCGAGCAATATGCCGCCTATATGTACCATGACTTAGTCCATGGGTTAAACATCACTCAATCTTGCCCCCCTGTGTCTATTAACGTACCCAAAGAAGACATTGAATGGGCAGAGGTAGAACAAAAACGTCTCGACATCAAAGAATCTGGTTATATCCTCATTCATGGGGGTTCCAGTGCGCTCGCCAAAACCAAAGGCATCGATAAAATTTACCCTGTGCCAAAATGGCAAAGAATTGTTGAAGATGTCCAAAGAAAACAACCCAATCTTCCCATCGTTTTACTAAACGGACCCGATGATCAAGAATGGATAGCAGAAATGTTGCAGCTATGTAACAACCTTAAAGTAATTAGTCCCCCAGATATTGGCAAACTATCCGCCTTCATCGCCGGTGCTAACCTAATGTTATGTACAGACAGCGCCCCCATGCACTTATCCGTAGCGGTAGGTACTTATACCATAGCCCTATTTGGTCCTACTCAAGCCGATAAACTATTACCGCCCCACAGCGATAAATTTATTGGTCTTCAATCCCTTAGTAAAAACATTGCCGACATATCCACAGACAAAATTTTAGAAAAAATGTGGCAAGGTTAACAATAGTTGTCAATTAATATTATAGGTTTAAAACCTTATCCTTTATGTAAGGTGGGCATTGCCCACCAATATTATTAATATTAGATTCCACTAATAAAAGGTCAAAAGATAGGTTGAAAATCAAAAATATCAAGTTAAATAAAATTAGTTAAAATTACTTTTCAGCAAAAATAAAGGTTATAGTCGTGGCGAAAAAAGCAGTTTTTTTAGATCGTGATGGTGTTTTAAATGTTGAGGCAGGATATATACATGATGTAGAAGATTTACAACTAATACCCAATGTTGCCAAAGCGGTTAAAAAGATTAACGATAGTGGCTTTTTTTGTTGTCTAGTTTCCAATCAATCAGGCCCTGCGAGGGGTTATTATCCTGATAGTCATGTTAAAGCATTACACCAAAGATTAGAACATTTATTATGGCAAGAAGCCCAAGCCAAACTAGATGCCCTTTATTACTGCCCCTATCTCAGCCCCCAGGCAGGGGGAGTAAACCCTGAATTTACCTACTGGGGTACATGGAGAAAACCTAATACGGGAATGCTGGTGGCGGCCGCATGGGAGCATAATTTAGACCTAAAAGGTAGTTTTATGGTGGGAGATAAAGCCACAGATGTAGATTTAGCACACAATGCAGGGTTAACAGGTATTCTGGTTACTACTGGTTATGGTACTAAGGTTATGGGGGGGCAGTATCAGCACAAAACTCACCCTGATTACATTGCCTCAGATTTGAGTGAAGCGGTAGATTGGATTTTGCAGTGTTAGAAGTGGAATATTGACGCTCTCATCTTTGATTTAATAGTGGGCGATGTGTCGCCCTATTTCTTTAACCGAAACGTCCGCTTACATATTGTTGGGTGGCTTCTTCGGCTGGATTTTGGAAAATATTTTCGGTTTTATCATATTCCACCAAATAACCTAATTTTCCTCCTCCTCCTTCAACGCTACGGGCATTAAAAAAGGCGGTTAAATCTGATACCCTAGAAGCCTGTTGCATATTGTGAGTAACAATGACAATGGTATAGTCTCGTTTCAACTCATGGATAGATTCTTCTACCTTTAGGGTGGAAATGGGATCTAGCGCAGAACAAGGTTCATCCATTAAAATAACGTCAGGTTTAATGGCAATGGTACGAGCAATACATAACCTTTGTTGCTGCCCCCCAGAAAGGGCTAAACCACTTTGTTTAAGTTTGTCTTTTACTTCATCCCATACGGCGGCTTTGCGTAGGGAGTCTTCCACTAAGTCATCCATATTTCCTTGATAACCATTGAGCCTTGCCCCCCAAGCAATATTTTCGTAGATAGATTTGGGAAAGGGGTTAGCTTTTTGAAATACCATACCTATTCTAGATCTTAATCCCACAGGATCTACTCCTTTGGCGTAGATGTCTTTGCCTTTAAAGGTAATTCTCCCTTTAACTCTAGCACTGGCGACTAAGTCATTCATGCGGTTAATACATCGAAGGATGGTACTTTTACCACAACCAGAAGGACCAATAAAAGCAACGGCGTTATTTTTAGGAATGTCTATGTTTACCCCTGCTACGGCTTTATGAGTACCATAATAAACATCTACGTTTTCGATCTGGACTACGGGTTCTTGTGCTATATTTTTATCTAATTCTGGACTCATGATTATTTTTAGTAATTTAAAATATGGGGCTAAACCTTTTTGTCTGGATAAGGTTAGACTAAACTATTGTAAGGCTCGGATGAAAGTTGAATAATAAAAAACAAATTTACAGTAATTATAGTCTGAGTGTAGCGGTTGTAAGTTAAGACAAAATTAACAAATTTGAAAATACGATGAGTAATATTTCCCTATGTATGATTGTCCGGAATGAGGCGAAGTCTTTGCCGAATTGTCTTAGTAGTGTGAAGGACTTGGTTTCAGAGATGATAGTTGTGGATACGGGTTCGACGGATGATACTAGGGAAGTTGCTGGGGGTTTTGGGGCGAAGGTGGTGGATTATGGGTGGAATGATAATTTTGCTGAGGCGAGAAATTTTGGTTTGGGGTTTGTGGAGTCGGATTGGGTGTTGGTGTTGGATGCGGATGAGGTTTTTAATACTCAGTTAATTTCGGCGGTGGAGAAGGCGACTAGGGTGGATGACAATTTGGTAGTCAATTTGGTACGCCATGAGGTGGGGGCTAATTCTTCTCCTTATTCGTTGTTGTCTCGTTTATTTCGTCGTCATCCTAAAATTAGGTTTTCTCGTCCTTATCATGCTTTGATTGATGATGCGGTGGTGGATTTGTTGGCGGAGGAGAGTCATTGGCGAGTGGTGGATTTGCCTGAAGTGGCGATCGCCCATTATGGTTATCAACCTGCTATTATTGAGACACAGGATAAGGCTAAACGGGCAAGGGTTGCCATGGAGTCTT
The DNA here is from genome assembly GCF_001747005.2 of Cyanobacterium sp. IPPAS B-1200. Lineage (NCBI taxonomy): Bacteria > Bacillati > Cyanobacteriota > Cyanophyceae > Chroococcales > Geminocystaceae > Cyanobacterium > Cyanobacterium sp. IPPAS B-1200. The sequence continues at coordinate 1,495,584 of NZ_CP182899.1, read as the reverse complement.
ATTTACAGGACAATCCTAATGATAGTTATGCCTGTAGTAAGTTAGGGGCTTTATATCTTCAGTTAGGGGAAAGAAAAAAGGGTTTAAAGTTATTAACTAAGGGTTTGAAGTTGCATGGTAGTAGCCCTGCGGTTACGTTTGAGTTGCACTATCATCTTGCTAATGCCTCAGTGAAAGATAATCAGTTTGACTCGGCCATAAAACACTATGAAAAGGCGATCGCCCTTCCCCTTTTACCTATCATAAAATTAGGGGCATATCATAACTATGCTAGTTTAGCTTATCAACGGAAAGAATATTTAAAGGCGATCGAGTTGTACCAAGAATGTCTGAAAATACAACCTAATTTTGCCATGGTTTATTACAATCTGGGGTTATGTTACAAAGCCCTAGGGCGCAATTTTAAAGCCATAAGTGCCTATCAAACCGCCATTAAACTAAATCCCACCGATGCTTATTCCTATCAAAATCTAGGGCTATTGTTATACAGACAAGCACAATACGAAGAAAGTCAACAAGCCTTACAACAAGCCGTAATGCTTCATCGTCAACAAAATCCGAATTTTGCCCTACAATTAGAACAAGAGTTAAAGGCGATCGGTTTTTCCTTTGAATAAGCAGTGATTAATGGATAATGGATAATTAATTTTTACCAATTCTCACGCCTCTACTGTTCTTTGACAGAAAAAATCTGATACTTAACGTGGATAAATCTTTAGAATGAATCCCCCCTGCCCTTTCAACGGGAGATGTCGAAGACAGAGGAGTAGGGATTTAGGGGGCAAAACGGTAATGCTTTTCACAACTGATTACTTGAACTTAATATGACTTGGAAAGAAAAAACAGGAAATCAAAGGGATTGGCATTGGCGAGGGTGGAAAATTCGCTATAGCTACAGCAGAGTTAACCCTGAAAATAAAAACAACGATATTCCCGTAATTTTATTACATGGTTTTGGGGCTTCTATCGGACATTGGCGCCACAATATTCCTGTATTTAAAAAAAATCACACTGTTTATGCCCTCGATTTACTTGGTTTTGGGGCATCCCGTAAAGCGTACACCAATTATGATGTTACTTTATGGTCTGAGTTAGTGTATGATTTTTGGCGAGAATTTATCAATGTACCCGTAATTATCATAGGTAATTCTATCGGCTCATTAATTGCTCTTTATGCCACCGCACAACATCCTGCCATGGTGCATAGATTGGTGATGTTGAGTTTACCTGATTTATCGGCAAGGCAGAAGATGTTACCCAAGTTTGTTTTACCTCTAGTTAAAACCCTTGAAACGATTGTGGCTTCTCCTTTACTTATCAGGATGATATTTTTAGTTGCCCGTCGCCCGGGGGTAATTCGTAAATGGTTGGGGGTTGCCTATGTGGATAAAACTTCTGTGGATGATGAATTGGTGGATATTATTGCCACCCCTCCCCAAGATAAGGGGGCAGCGCGCACTTTAATCGCCCTGAGTAAGTCCGTTAATCAATCTGATTTTTCTTTATCTGCAAGGGAATTATTAGGGCAGGTTAACATTCCTATGTTACTACTTTGGGGTAAGGGCGATCGCTTCATACCCCCTACCATAGCCCCCCAATTAGCTACGGTTAACCCCTTAATTACCTTAAATTTATTGGATGATTTGGGGCATTGTCTCCACGACGAAAAACCCGATTTATTTCACCAAATTTTATTTGATTGGCTGAGAGTAATAGACACTAATACTTAGGGGAGAAAGTAATAATATCGATTATTTCTCTTTTGCCACTTTCCAAAAGAAAAAGTAAGAACATTACTAGCTTTTACACCTCATGATAAATAGTACAGAAATAAATCAAAATTAGAAAACTGTTTCAGTCTTCACTACAGAACTTTTTCATCAAAGCCTAATTATTCAAAAATATCTAACTGATTCATAATTTCCTCGGTATTATCTTGATTAGAAGGGGTTAACTTTTTAATATTTTTCCTCAAACCCATGGCAATTTTACTGTGCTTTTCGATTTGAGTCATAACCTGTTTCGCACGGCTAATAACTACTTTCGGCAAACCTGCCAATCTTCCCGCTTCGATACCGTAGGATTTATCAGCGCCCCCAGGTTTGACTTCATGGAGGAAAATTATTTCGTTTTCTAACTCCTTCACCGTTACCTGATAGTTAGCCACATTATCCAAAATAGAAGCCAATTCGTTTAACTCGTGATAATGGGTAGCAAAAATAGTACGACTTTGGATTTCAATGGCAAGGTATTCGGCAACCGCCCAAGCAATGGATAAACCGTCAAAGGTGGCTGTACCTCTACCGATTTCATCTAGTAACACCAAAGATTTATCGGTGGCATGGTTAAGAATATTGGCGGTTTCATTCATTTCTACCATAAAAGTAGATTGCCCTGTGGCTATGTCATCCACTGCACCTACACGAGTAAAAATGCGATCGCATATACTTATTTTGGCACTTTCTGCAGGAATAAAACTACCTATTTGAGTCATTAATTGAATTAATCCCACCTGACGCAGATAACAACTTTTTCCACTAGCATTAGGTCCAGTTAATACTATTAAATCAGGTATTTTTTCTGCACCCAAAGAAGTAGAATTAGGTACAAACATTCCAAAACCTAATATTTTTTCCACCACAGGATGACGACCATTTTTTATTTTGATGGTACGGTCTTCCGTCATCTCTGGACGGTTATAATCTTGATATACTGCCAACTCCGCCAGTCCGCTCAATACATCCATAGCTGCGATCGCCCTTGCCACCTTTCTGATTTCATCGGTTTTTTGAGCTACCGTAGAGCGTAAATCTACAAAAATTTGATACTCAAACTTTGCCAGATCATCTTTCGCATTTAAAATGCGATTTTCCTTCTCTTTCAACTCAGCAGTAATGTATCTTTCTTCATTCAACAAAGTTTGTTTACGCTGATAATTTTCGGGAGCAAATTCCGCCTTAGAACGGGGCATACTGATATAATAACCAAAGGTTTTGTTATAACCCACCTTTACATTACTAATGCCCGTGCGCTCCCTTTCCGTCACCTCCAGATTTGCTAACCATTCCTTATCCCCCTCGATAAGTTTACGCATCTCGTCCAATTGCTCATTGACACCATCTCGAATCATTCCCCCCTCCTTCACATGTTGCGGGGGAGACTCCACCAAAGAATCTACCACCTTTTCCCCCAACTCTTCCAACTCAGGAGGCACATTTTGCAGAGCCTGAAAATAGGGCGATTTACCCTCCTTTGCCAACTCCGCCAAATAACTCAATTTTAATAAAGAATCCCCCAAATTAAGCAACTCCTTCGGGTTTGCCGTACCAGCACTCACTCTCCCTGTAATTCTTTCCAAATCATAGATACTTTTAAATAAACTCCTCATCTCCTCCCGCAAAGGCAAATTATCAATTAACTCCGCAATGGTATCTTGACGGGCAATGATTCCCCGCTTACTGAGTAAAGGTTGCAATAACCAACGCCTCAAAGCCCTTGCCCCCATGGCTGTACAAGTCTTATCCAAAGCCCAAAGCAAAGAGCCATGAAAGGTATTATCTCGCACCGTAGTAGTGATTTCGAGGTTTCGCCGTGAGGTGGCATCTAGCATCAAATAATCCGCAACACTGTAAGTGCTAATAAGTTGCAATGGTACTTGATTCGCCTTTTGGGTATCCTGCACATAGTCGAGTAAACCTCCTGCCGCCCGAATGGCGAGGGGTAAATGTTCACAACCTACTCCCTCTAAGGATTTTAGTTTAAATTCTAATAATAATTTGGGTTTAGCTTCGTTAATATCAAAGGTTTTTTGCGATCGCAACGTATAACAAAAACAATCAGGAAGAAACTCAGGCAGATGCTCCGACTTTTGCCCCGGACGCAATAAACTATTAATATCAGGAGCATTGATAGGAAACAAAATTTCCGCAGGTTGCAACCTCAACAATTCCGTCGCCAAACTGGTTAAATCTTTGCTCTGGGTAGTAAAAAATTCCCCCGTAGAAATATCTGCATAAGCCAAACCCCAATGCTCTTTTGCTACCACCACCGCCGCTAAAAAATTGTTTTGCCGAGAGGGTAACATCTCATCTTCCGTCACCGTGCCGGGGGTTAATAACTTAGTAATCGCCCGTTTAACTAACCTTTTCTCCGCCGTCGCCTTAGAAGCATCCTCCACCTGATCACAGATTACCACCCCATAACCCTTTTCTACCAATTGTCTCGCATAACGATCAAGGGCGTGATGGGGTACCCCAGTCATGGCAATTCTACCCACATTTTGCCCCGCATCCTTGCTGGTAATGACTAACTCCAATTCTTGGGCAATGGTTACCGCATCCTGAAAAAAGCACTCGAAAAAGTCACCCACCCTATATAGTAAAAGACAATTGGGATATTGTTCCTTCACCTCCACATAATGATGATACATGGGAGTTAAATCTTTGATATTTATCAATCGATAATCTTCGTGGGGAGCGTTTCTAGTGGCTTTGGTGGTAACAATTTCTGTCATTTTGTCCTATTTATTTTAGGGATTTTCTTATTCTATTATTAACTAGGATGAGGAAACTAATCAATAATCTCCCTAAAACTCATCGATTCAATCATGGCAAAATACAATCTCAGTTTTATCAACGATACAGATTTATATAATCACACCAAAGAAACCGTTGAAAAATATACATTTAAAATAAACTTAAAAACCTTTAGTAAGAATTTAATTGATCCGATTAAATTAACATTTGATTCTAAAGTTTATAACAAAAATATTGTTGATGTCATTGAAAATGAAATAATTAGACAGATGAATAAGTCAAATACTAATCACATTGGCTATTTTCATCAAAATATTTTTCAATATATGGGTAATGGATGGGAAGTGCCAAAACGGGGTTATGACGTAATAAATAAAAAATTAAATTACTATGTTGAAATGAAAAATAAACATAATACAATAAACTTTTCATCATCACAAAAAACATATATGAGGATGCAAAATACGTTATTAAATAACCCTGAAGCAACCTGTATGCTGGTTGAAGTAGTGGCAAAAAAGAGTCAGAATATAGTGTGGAATATTAGTTTAGATAGTAATACTGTTTCTAATGGTCAAATCAGAAGAGTATCGATAGATAAATTCTATGAATTGGTGACAGGAGAAAAAACTGCTTTTAAACAACTGTGTGAAATTTTATCATCGGTAATTGATGATATTATAAGTAGAACAGAATTAAATGAAAAACAAAATACTGTCATTTCAGAATTATTAAAAATATCGCCTAATTTATTAAAAAGTATTTATTTACTATCTCTTCGTAAATATCAAGGATTTGATCAGTTTAATGTCTAAAGAATTTGTCACAGAAGCTCTACTAGCTGATATTTTGTCAGTGTCTCGATCCACCATAGAAAAATGGAAAATCAGCCGTAAAATTACACCCTCTAAAAATGGTCAATATTGCTTAGAAGATTTACAATATTTTCCTTCTATTAAATCAATGATAAATTCTCGATGGAAAGAACAACAAAATGTAACTCCTAAGAGAAAATATCAATCCATCGAACTTTTTGCGGGTGCTGGTGGTTTAGCTATTGGTTTAGAAAAGGCTGGTTTTGATACTATTGCTTTAAATGAAATTGATAAAGATTCTTGCAAAACTTTAAGACATAATCGTCCTCATTGGAATGTAATTGAAGGAGATATTAGCAAGATTAATTTTTTTGATTATAGTCAATATGATATTGATTTATTATCAGGAGGTTTTCCTTGTCAGGCTTTTTCCTATGCTGGAAATAAATTAGGATTTGAAGATACTAGGGGAACTTTATTTTTTGAATTTGCTAGGGCTATTAAAGAGTTACAACCAAAAGTTTTTATTGGGGAAAATGTCAGAGGTTTACTAAACCATGAAAAGGGTAAAACTTTAAATGCAATTAAGTCAGTAATTTCTGAATTAGGATATGTTTTAATTGAGCCAAGGGTTTTAAAAGCGATTTTTTATCGTGTACCTCAAAAGCGAGAAAGACTATTTTTAATAGGTATTAGAAAGGATTTATTTCCATACACAAATTTTATATGGCCTGATCCTTTTTGCAGAGTTATGACTTTAAAAGATGCTTTAAAAAAAGGAGAATTATATAATAGTTATTGTCCTCCATCTTCTGGTCAAAACTATCCTCCTAAAAAACAAAAAGTAATGGAAATCCGACTTTCCGCACTTCATTTTGTCACAAATAAAACGACATAAAGAAGATGAGCTATTTGTAATGGTTTGAGTAAAAATTATCTTTAATGTCTTTTTCTCTGCTATTTTACTCTTGGACTATTTCTATATTTTCCCACCACAAACCTATGCCATCAATTTTTTTATTTTATGTTGTAATGGCTCTTATTTTTGTTGATGTTTTCCTAACTATCAAGGTTTTTTATTGATAATATTCACGACATTTTGCTGGTAAATATTCTAATATTTCTTCTCTATCTTTATTCATATTTACGATTCTTTCTTCTTCATTTATTTTTGCCAGATAGATTCCTTGAAAGCATTGGAATATCCATCTCATTGTTACTTTTTCTGTTCTTTTTCCTACTTGGTTTCTCAATCCTACTTTTCTTCTTTTTAATTCTTTTCTCATTTCTCTTTGAGCTAGGTTATATATCAATAAGCTCAAGGACATTAACCATAATATCCCTTCCAACCTCTCCACCTTTTTTACATAAAAACTCTCGGTAAAAAATAAGGGATTCTTTAAAAATCTAAATCCTCTTTCTACTTTTTGTTGTTGTTTATATTCCCATAGTATTTCCCATGGTTTTAATCTTTCTTCCTCCATTACATTGGTTGCTAAGATAAATCTTCCTGCTTGATTTTTCTTTTTTTCTATTTCTTCTTCCTTCTCTCTTACCACTACACTTACTTCATATTTTCCTTTCTCTTGCTTTCTAATGTCTTCTATCTCTAACTCATAATATTTAAACCTTTTATTCTTTTTCTTTATTTCTCGTTCACATTCTTTGTTATCGCACCACAATTTTCTAGATATTTTCTTTTTCTCTTTTTCTACTTCCTCTTTTTCTAGGGGAATTGCTTTTTTTATTTTTTTTAGATCGCTTTCTTTTCTTTTTTTATTTTCTACTACTAACCATCTCTGGTTTATTCCCCCATAGTTTTCCTTGATTACTTTCCATTCATAACCTCTTTCTTTCAATTCTTGTTCTTGCTCATTTTCTATCTCTGTCCATAATATTTCTTCGTTTTCTACTAATTCTCTCCCTTTTTTTACTGTTAATGGCACTCTTGTTATCCATTTCATTTCCCCTAGTAATTGGATATTCTCTTGACTATATAAGGCACTATCACATACTGTTATACTCTCTGTTTCTATACTTTTCTTATACTCTTTTACTATCTTGACAAATTCTTTTTTATCACTTTGATTTCCCTGTCCTGATTTCATCCATAATGGTATTTCTCCGTCCCCTGATACTATTAAATTTAATACACATTGTTTTAAATCTGGACGATTATCTTTTGAATACCCATGACATATTTTGATGGTTTTTCTATTTTCTTCTTCCTCATTTTCATATTTACCATCCACATGAAATGATGTGGAGTCTAAGTGGTGATAATTACTTTTTATTTGATATTTTTTTATTACTTCTATGACTATTTCTATGAACAAATTACTTAGTCCATATTCGTATAGTTCATCTAAACTTCTCCCTAATTTGTCATCATTTAAGTATTCTTTTTTTACTTCTTTTCCTAGTAATTTTTCTATTGCTTTGTCGTTAAAAAACTCTGAAAATAGGTACAATGGCTGAGACACAAAACCCAAGGCATTGAGAATCATTGCCTTGACTACTAATCCTTTACTAATTTTTTCTGTAGCATAGGATGGTAGTTTTTGGTTTACAATCTCTACAATGCCTACCTCGTCTACTATTCCAGCTATTATACCTAAATGATCAATATTTTCTATTTCAATGTTTATTGATTCATACATTTTCCTAGACTTATCATTACTCTATTAAAACTAATTTACTCTATTCCACTTCATCTTTTTCATCACTTCTTTTGTAGTATTCTTGCTTTTTCTTGAACTATGCGGAAGGTCGGGAAATGATTCCCCCAGGGGGTTTTTGGATAAATTTACCTGAAGATATTAAACAAGAATATATGGGCAAAAGTTATTTTCTGGGAGGAGGAAAAACGGGTATAGCTAGAAGGTTATCATTTGAACTTCCTAGCTTAACTTTAACTCTGTAGTTTAGACTAAATGGAAAGTGGAGCAAAGAAGGACAAGACATAAAAGAAAAATAGAGAGAAAATATAAATAAGCAAAAATAAAATCTTCTCTCTATGAACAAATATAGCAGACTGGAAAATTTCCGTCATGACACCTATGAAATGTTAGTCAAAGGTAAAGATGCCACTTTTCAATTGATGGATAGTGTTATGACCACGGAAAATGCTCGTAGTTTGGCAGATTTTTCTTTATCACCTTTTTTCCATCGGCAATGGTGTAGTACCTATGAAGCCATAAAAGATTGTCGTCCGAACAGCAACAAATTGATGAAACGATATATTCAAGAAATAGACACCTTAGAATATACATTACTAGGTATAGATCATACTCAGTGGAAGTTTGAAGATAGTCCCACCATGAAAGATAGAGGTTATCAATATTCTTCGTCATCCATCAATTCATCGGTCATAGGACAAGGATATAGCACCATCGCTTGGTTACCACCATTGAATGAGAAAGGAAGTTGGGCATTACCTTTAAGACATGAAAGAATCACATCCTTTGAAAATCCTCTGGGTAAAGCAACATGGCAACTAAGGCAAGTGTGTAGAAAATTGCCAGAAAATAAACCGAAATTGGTGGTGTTGGATTGTGAGTATGGCAATGGCAAATTTATTAAGCAAACCGCAGATATTGAAATCAGTAAGTTGATTAGAGTACGTTCTAATCTATGTCTTTATGGTAATCCTCCAGCCTATAGCGGTAGAGGCAGACCGAAAAAACATGGGGCAAAGTTGAAATTAAATCAATGTGACCATTTTCCCCATGCCCATGAAATATTAGAAATGGAAGACTCATCCCTAGGAACAATACGGATGAGTAAATGGAAAGAACTTCATTTCTACAATGCCCCTTCACAAAAGCTAACCCTGTTTAAAATTGAACGATTGAAGCAGAAAAAAACTGGTGCTTTACATCGCCCACTGTGGTTAATCTGGGTGGGAGAGCAATTTTTATCTTCTTCCAATATTTGGATTCAATACAGCCGACGATTTGGTGGACCACTGGTATCGTTTCGCCAAGCAAAGATTACATTGGACGTTACCCCATTTTCGCACCCCTGAGAGTTGTCAAAGGTGGAGCAATTTAATTGTCAATATTACTTGGCAGTTATGGTTATCCAAGGATTTAGTCAAAGAATATCATCTGCCATGGCAAAAACCTCAACAGAATTTAACCCCGGAAGAGTGGCTCTGTCTATGACTTCATTATTGATGGACATTGGAAGTCCTACCCTTTCTCCTAAAAGTCGAGGAAAATCCCATGGCTGGCCTAAAGGTCGAAAAAGAAACAAAGCTAAAGTTTATCCTACGGTTAAAAAGCGTTTATCTAAGACTAAAAAAAGACCAAAAAAATAACTTTTAAGCCATTATTAAATTCATTTATAGCGTTTTTGAGCTAATCTTTGTTAGCTTACTTATTCTCTTACAATTTTTTCTTAGTCTAAACTACAGAACTACAGTTAACTTGTTCTCCTGCTCAAAAACAAACGGAAAGATGTCACCCCGAAGAAACTAGACCTCTAAATATTCGGGAGTATGCTAGGATTCAAACATTTCCTGATGATTGGAGTTTTATCGGTTCAATCAGTAGTCAGTATAGGCAGATAGGTAATGCTGTGCCTGTTAATTTGGCTTGGGCTTTGGGTAATTGTTTGATAGCTGTGTTGAATCAAATAGAGGATAAGGTTGAGTTACAGCATAGGGAGTTTAATGACACTGTTTTTGCCAATAACCAACAAATGAATTTATTTGACTCAAGTTATGTTGGGTGAATTATTTGTTGTGAATATTTAATCGATAATTCACCTTTTTGTGAGATACATTCGATTTAACCAAAACGATAACCAAAACCTCTTACGGTAATGATATATTCTGGATGGCTAGGATCTAATTCTAATTTTTCTCTTAGCCAACGGATATGAACATCAACGGTTTTTGTGTCTCCGAGAAAGTCTGCTCCCCAAATGTTGTTGATTAATTGATCTCTATCCCATACTCTTTTAGGATAGGTCATGAATAGCTCTAAGAGTTTAAATTCTTTGGGAGATAGACTTACGGGTTGGTTTCTGACGGTTACTCTACATTCATCGGGGAAAAGGGTAATTTCTTTATATTGTTTTACGTTTTCTGGAGGGGCGTTGTTGATGCTGTTGCGACGAATTAAGGCACGACAACGGGCGACTAATTCTTTCATACTGAAGGGTTTGGTTAGGTAGTCGTCGGCACCCACTTCTAGTCCTAATACTCTATCGGTTTCGGCGGCTTTGGCACTTAGAATAAGGATGGGAATATTATTTCCTCGGTGTCTGAGTAAGCGACATATATCTAAGCCGTTTACTTCTGGTAACATTAGGTCTAAGATTATCATGTCAAAACCTTGTTTTTCAGTGATTTGGCTGGTTTGACGTTCTAGTAAATTTAGTGCTTCTCTGCCGTTGTGGGTATTGGTTACTTGGTATCCTTCTTCTTCAAGGTTGAGACTAATCATGTTTCGGATTAAGTCTTCGTCTTCAATGACGAGAATACGGCTGGGAAGTTGTCTTTTGGTACTGGAGGCAATGGGTGGTAAATCCAGAGTAAGCATAAAAACTCTCTATGTTTTGTTCTCTAATAACATTTATATCAGAAATACGGCTTGGGGATTCGATTTTGGTTTATTAATTTTATTAAAAGTTTTTGTCCTATGGTTGGGTAATGGATTAGATTAGTAGTTAAGTAGTTATTAGAGATTTAAGCAATTATGGATGTTAAACTATTATTATTGATTTTGACTGGTTTATTTATCGTAGCGGCTCCGTTTTTCGGTACTAGAAATGGTTTTTATGATTCCGATAATTATGACGGGAATGGCTCTGCTCACTAATTTATGGCGGTTATGATTCAACAGCAGGAATGTTCTTCTTCTCCATCTTTTCATTTGTCTTGCTCTCCTTTGGCAGTGGGTCATGATACTGAAGGATTGGCTATTATGTTAAATGTGGGGGAGTACCGCATTTTACTTGATTGTGGTTTGGAGAATATAAAGTCTCTTCTGGTTGATCAATCTTTACCGCCCCATTGGGTTTTTTGTACCCATGCTCACCATGATCATGGGAGGGGTTTGCTTTCTTTACATGAAGTATATCCTCATCTTCCTATTTATTGTAGTGAGGTGACAAAAAAACTTTTACCTCTCAATTGGTTGAGGGCTGATGGCTCCATGGTGGAGCCTTTTTGTGATAGTATTCCGTGGCGATCGCCTTTACAATTAGAAAAGAATTTAAGTGTAGAATTATACCCTGCTGGACATCTGCCGGGGGCAGCCGCTATTTTATTTCGTTATCATCACGGGGATAGGGTTTATAAAATCTTCTATACAGGGGATTTTTGTCTTTCTAATCTTCAGTTGGTGGAGGGTTTATCCCTAGATAATATGCGTGGTTTAAGCCCTGATGTGTTGATTATTGAGGGTACCTATGGCACCGCAAGACACCCCCATCGTCGTCAACAGGAAAAACATTTGATGACTAAAATTCGAGAGGCGATCGCATCTAACATCAATGTTATTCTACCAGTACCTACCTTTGGTTTAGGACAAGAATTATTAAAATTATTGAGATCGCACCATCAATTTACAGGGGCAAACATTGATATATGGGTAGATGGTAACGTGGCGATCGCCTGTGATCTATACTTAGAATTAATAGATTATTTTCCTGCTAATGTCCAAAACTTTGCCAAACATCAACCCCTCTTTTGGGATGAAAAAATTAAGCCAAGAATGAGAAGATTAACCCCTAACATTAATAGAAAAAAAATAGGGGAAGAAACATCCATTATCTTGACCGATGACCTATCAAAAATAGACGAATATTGTCAAAATAATGACTATAAATGGTTAATATTGACCCCAGAACATTCAAAAATTAATAAAAGTAAAACTTTTAACCGAATTATAAACAAGCTAAATACTGAAAAAGTAATCGTCGAAAATTACCTTTTAGCAGAACATAGTGACGGTAGAAACACCACCCAACTAATCCACAACCTTCGCCCTCAACACGTTATCTTTGTCCATGGGGCACCCAACTATCTCGCCGACTTAACCGCCCTAGAAGAATTACAAAATCGCTACCAACTCCACTGCCCCGAAGTCAACATCAAAGTTGACTTACCCATCGGAGAACAATTTATTCAACCAAAAATCACCCCCCAACAAAATTACGAAGGAGAATTAAACGAAACAGGAGCATATATTACCATCACCTTACCAGAGCAACTAAACAAAGATTCTCGTTGGCAAAATTTTGCGGATACAGGGCTAATAGAAGCCCGTTGGCAAGGGGAAGAATTAGTGTTAAGGGGTTTATCTCAACGGGAATTATTACAGCAAAATAGCTCTATTCGTCGTCAACTAAATGCCGAATCATGTCATAACTGTGCTTATTATGACGAAGATTGCTGTCACAACGAAAAATCCCCCCTCAATGGTTTTGAAGTACCAGAAGATGGATTTTGCCCCGCCTTTGAAGATAATGGATAATAAAACTTATTTCCCATTGCTGAATAAATCAAAAGCTGGAAATATAAAGAATTTGGGCATACTTATAGCTGTCAAAAAAATACACAAAAATCGCCATTATAAATTAACATCATGACCCCACTTTTTTCATCACATTCTAATTAATTATTAGTAAAAATAATGTTGAAATTTTGGTCAACAAATCGTTGATAAACCTCTCGTAAAGGAGGGATAGATTGCTCATTTACCACATAGGTTTTAAACTCTTGACCTTCGCTCAAATATTCAGCATATCCAGCTTGAAGGTAGGGTTTATAGTTTTCATTATTCCTCTGATGCACTTCAAAAAATGCCAACATCATCGAATGGGTGTATTCATTCAAAAGTACGGGAGAAGGAAGAGTTAAATTTGTAACCGTGCTGATTAAATCACTAATCCCTGCATCTAGCTGAGAAAAATCCACATGAGCTTGTCCTTCTTGTAGTTGCAAATATACATCAGGAATTTCTAATAGAGGATGAGTTTGAGCCAACTCAAACACAAAAGGCGTTGCAGGATCATAACTACCCGCTGCGATAAAAAGGGGAACTTCTAAAGAGTTAACTCCCTCTGGTCCAAAAATGCCACCGTTAACGGGATTCATGGCAAAAATAGCTTTTATCCTCTCATCCCTAAATTGATAGTCTTCTTGGGGCAGTTGTAAGGCTCTACATTGCAAAATAAGGGCGGTATTGAGGTTGCCTATATCTAGGTTGCAACGTTCATTGAGTCTGTCCCAATCAAAGGTTGCGCCTCCCACGGCTAGAGCGGTATATCCTCCAAAGGAATGTCCGAAAATACCTACGTTTTGGGTATCTAGTCTGCCTTGCCATCGAGATTGATTCAAAAGTTCTAATTCATCAAGAGTGTGAGTAATATCGAGGGGACGGTTGATAAATTCTTCTCTGACAAATAGTTCTCCTGTAAATCCTTTGATAAAGTCTTCGGTTTGTTTGATGTCACTGCCAATATGTTGGGGCATAATTACGAAGTAGCCATAGGAAGCTAGGTGTTCTGCTCTGGCGTGAAAGTCTTCGGGACGGGAACTAAGTCCATGGGAAATGATAACTACGGGGGTATTTTCTACGGTTTGGGTGGGGTAATATATTTCGGCGTAGTATCCTCTGTTACGGGATTCATCTAGTAAGTTAATGGTTTCCTGGCGAAAGGGGATGTTTCCTTGTTGGCGAATATCAGGCAGGTTGGCGTAGTTGATTCCCCTAGATTCACGGCTTTGTATTTCTGCTTGTTTGATAACTTCTTGTTCGTAGATAGCACTGGCTTGGAGGACTGTTTCGACTTGTTGGGTATAGCGTAGGATGCGCTGAATGTCTATTTCAACATCTACGGCAAGGTTTTTGAGGATGTTGATGAGGGTTAGTCCTTCGGGTTGGAGGGCTGATGTTATTAATGCTCCACGAATTAAATATTTGCCGTTACTTCCTCCTTTGATGTTGATGACGCTACCGAAGTAGTTGAGGAGTCTTTCGGCTTCTTCTGTGTTGAGGGAACGAGATATTAAGATAGGATCTACTTCTACGGGGGTTATGAGGGCTTCTCTAAATTGTTGTTTTTGTTCTTCGTTTACCCCTGCGAGGTTTAGATAGGTTTGTAGGTTACGGTTAACGGTACCTGTTTCGGCAAATAGTTGTAGGGATTCTACTTTGAGGGTTAAACTAAGGGGACTATAGATGAATGATATGTTACGGGCGATCGCCTCTTGGGTGTTAATAATTTCAGCAATGCCGATGGTGGTTAACGTTGCGATCGCACTGAGGGCAATGGCACTAATTTTATTTACTCGAAACATAATAATTAGTTGAATGAATAAAGGAATGGGCAGGAAGCATAAGATGACAGCCTTTATATATTAATCCAATACAAAAATAACGACCTATTAATTATCCATTATTCATTATCAATTATCAATTATTTATTGAACCTTTTAAAAATCTTCCATGTCTAAAATGGTGAGTCAATTAAAAAACAAAGATTTATGACAGTGTTAGCGGATGATCACACCAAAATGACCGATTCTGAATTAATTCAGAGGTGTCAACTTGGCGACGAGAGTTCCTTTCGTTTAGTATATCAACGTTACCGACACAAGGTAAGAGCAACTTTGTTCAAGCTATGCGGTCAAGAAATACTTGATGATTTAACCCAAGAAGTTTTCTTAAAAGCGTGGAAGGCGTTGCCAAAACTTAGGGAATCGAGATATTTTTCAACTTGGCTATACCGCATTTGTTGGAATGTTGCGTGCGATCGCCGTAAACAATTAGCCAAAATTCGTAGAGACAAAAAAACCCTTTATCAATATGCTCCTGAAGTAGTCCTTGACCAAGGACAGTTATTACAAATGCACTATCAGGAAATAGTACAACAAGGGTTACAAAATCTCAAAATGGATCATCGTGTGGTTTTAGTTTTACATGACCTAGAAGACTTACCCCAAAAGGAGATTGCTGAAATACTATCTATTCCCGTGGGTACAGTAAAATCAAGATTGTTTAATGCTCGTAAAGCCATGCGTAAATTTTTAGAACATCAGGGGGTTAAAATATGAGCAAATTTTTCCATCACCATTCTTCTGAGGATGAAGAACTTGTCGATTTCCTCAAAAACTATTGTCCTGATACTCCTTTAGAACCTTCTAACCATGAACAATTATTATTTAGGGCGATCGCACAAGAGGGAAAATCTAGTCATCAAAAAATGTTCCGTTGGCGTTGGGCCATTCCCACCAGTTTGGTGACGGGTTTATTAATTGTGTGGGGCGCATCCACCACTCAACAATTTAGCCCTCAAGTAGCCCAAGAAACAACAGAATTAGAAGCCTTTATGTTTGAAGTTTGGTCTTACTCCTCTACCAGTCAGAATGCAGAATTTAACCCTGACTCTGACTACGTTACTTTTACTAACGACTACTAAAGAGTTTTTTAGAACTCACAACTCAACATTACACCATTCATTAGGAAAAAAAGATTATGAAGAACAATATTAGCCGATTATTAGCTTTTACTACTATTTTAACCCTCACTGGTGGCACAAGGGCGATCGCCCTTGATGTTGATACCATCAACCTTGAAACCAGCCTAAACCAAACCATCGAACTAGCCCAAGCCAGAGAAGGAGGCAAAAGATGGGGGGCAAATAAACCAGGACAAAGCCGTTTAATTGAAGAATTAAACCTTACCTCAGAACAACAACAACAGATGGTTGAAATAAAAAATAAATATGAACCTCAAATGACCAACCTCCGAGAAGAAATTCGCACCGAGCGCCAAGCCCTGCGAACTATGATGAATAACAATCAATCTGCTGATGCTATCCGTGCCAAAAATCAAACCATCTCGAATCTAACTCAACAAATGCGAGAACTAGGTTTTGAAACCATGCTCGAAATGCGCGAAGTTTTGACTCCCCAACAAAGGGAGCAACTAAGCCAAATCATGAACGAAAGAAGATCTAGTAACCGTCGAAATCCTCAATAATTAAAGTTTATAGTAAAAAGTAGTTTCAACTCTTTCTATCATTAAACTTCAAAATTATACTAATACCAAATCCTGTTTAGATAGTATGTCTATTTACTCAAAATCACTGGGGTTGATAGTAGTTATTAGTTTACTTTTAGTTTAGGATTTGGTATAAATCCTGTTTCAATAATATACTAATTAGGGTGGATAATGAGGAATAGGCAACAGACAAAAGATAATAATTGTTTATTATCAATTGTTACACGGTGGATAATAGTAAACCTGATAAATCGGATTTGGTATTACGTTCCGAAGGTGGGTAATGCCCACCCCAACTACAACTAATAAAAAATGCACAAATAATGGTTATTTTTCGCCAAAATCTGTGCATATTTTTCCTGTATCAGTAGCTGTTGCCATTAATGTCTTCCATTGGTTTTTTAAATCTTTGAAATATAAAAATTTCAAGTAAATTTCTAAACCCTAACTAGCTCTTTCCATCACCTTATTAATCTTTTTAAGCAAAATGCGAGGTTGCAAAGGCTTCAATAAATATTCATCCACCCCAAAGTTAGATAGCTCCTCCCAATCTTGACCACTAATTTCATCCCGAATAATCATCAAATAAACATCAGGATTACTCAAAGCCTTAATTTCCATGGCTAGAGTTAAAGAAACCGATTGATTTTGTTCTAAAACAATCACCCGAGGATTTATTAAATCAATCTTACTAACGGCATCTGTAACATCAAATAACCAAATCACCTGATAATCGGCCGCTGTTAGCAACTCACACAAAAAAGTACCAATTTCGTCATCTTCACAAATAACCACCACAGTCTTATTCACCTCGCCATTAGGCAAAGAAGTAGATTTTTCTGGCTGTCGAATCAAAGGACTAGAATCAGAATTGGGCAAATAAACCGTAAAGCTAGAACCCTTATCAACCAAAGACTCTACCTCGATTATCCCCCCATGAAGTTCCACCAAATGCTTAGTTAGAGCCAATCCCAACCCTGTCCCTGGATTAGTACGAGTACGATAATTTTCTAGTTGTTGAAATTTAGTAAACAACAAAGGAAGTTGCTCTTCACAAATTCCAATACCTGTATCCTCCACCTGAAAAACCCCTTGATTTCCTTCTCTCCATACCCTTAAAATTACCTCTCCTCCTGCCCCTGTAAACTTGATGGCATTGTCAATCAAATTAAGCAGTATTTGATAAAGTCTTTCTCCATCAGCATAAAATAAATCTTCATTCTCTTCCACTCGATAATCCATTTGTACCATCACCCCTTTATTACGGGCAATTTCCAAACCATAAAGCAAGACCATCTGAGCGATACTTTTAAGGGCGATCGCCTCTATATTTAATAAATACTTACCCGACTCAATTTCTGTAAAATCAAGAATATTATTAATTAACTGTAATAACTTTCGTCCATTATCTTGAATTATTTTTAAATATCTAGTTTGCTTTTCTGGGGTTAAAATGCGATCGCTACCATCCTTCGACCAATGTAACAAAGTTCCCGATAAACCAATAATACAAGTCAAAGGAGTTCTCAATTCGTGACTAATACTACCCAAAAACTCACTCTTAGACTGTTGGGCTACCTCTGCCAAAATTAAAGCATCCTGTAATTGTTTTGCCTTCTTTTCTACCTGCTTCTCTAGGGCTTTTTTTTGTTCCTGTAACTGTTGATAATAATCATATTGATACACTGCCACTGCTAAATACTCGCTAATATGCTTTAGAAACTTAATCTCATTATCATGCCAAACCCTGACACTTTCGCACTGATGAGCAACGAGTAAAGCCCATGTTCGGTGCTTAACTACAATGGGAATAATTATTTTGGCTTTTACCTTTAATTTCCCCATTACTTCAACTAAATAATCATCTAAACTACTGTTACCAACATCATCAACAATGAGGATAAAATCTTCCGCATACTTACCTTCACAATCAATGCCCTTAAAGTAATCATCATTACTCAAACTTAGTAAAGAGTCGATGTTTTTTGATGCCTTAGTTTCATAGGTGACAATATCAATACACCTTTTTTCATCATCCTTTTCAAAAGGGACGTTGATTTGATAGATAAACAGACGATCTATTTTTAATAAACTTTGAACCTGATCCAAAGTAGTTTGAATAATAGATTCTAAATTTATATTATCTTGAATTTTTTGAGTTAATGTATGCAAGATTTCTTCTTGCTTAATTCTATTTTCTAAAATAGTTTCAATGGAATAAGTCTCTGTAAGAGCGTTATTCTCCGCTTTCTCTTTTAGATCAAGAGGATTACTAAAAATTTCTAAAACGTCAACAATAAATTGTTGACCATAACTATTATTTCCTATAGAAATATGATCAAGATTTTTTTCTATTTTTTTATTATGTTGTAAACTAAAAAAAGGTTTAATTTTGTCATAAAACTTTTTAATTTCTTGAAGACAAAAGCTAATAGTTACCTGAGAATAAAAATCATTAATTTCTTTTTCTATCAAAAGAAGTGCTTGAAATTCAGGATTAATAATTAACTTAAAATTATGATAATAAATATTTTTTATAGCTGTTTTTTTCGTTTTACTAAAGTCACTCTGACTCAGAAAAATGAAGTCATCCTCCTGTTTTTTAGCAGTTTCTTCCCAGAGATGATAAAGTTTATCTAACATCTGCTGAGAGATAATTTTGTTATGGAGAGAGAGATTATAGTTAGCCATTAGATATATTTTATTTAAATGAGTTGGCTAAAATTAATTCGCTTATATTACTATGATGAATCTTATTTAGCTATTTTGATAAAACTGTAATCTTTTCTAAAGATTAGAGAATAATATAATGATGAAGCTACGGAGATAGTATATCAATTTAGTGGGATTCAAGGTGATGAGGGGTTGTGGGAATATTCACCTCAAAGCGATAGCCCAATTCTGGGGTTCCTTTTAGTTTGATATTGCCTTGTTGCAATTTTGCTAGATAACAACTAAATAATAGGGTTATCATATCGTAGCTATAGGTTTTAATCTCATCCAAATAAGATTTTATTTGCTCTTCAGATTTATTTTTTTTATCTGTGTCATAATACCGTTGAATTGCTTTGAGATAGCTTTCTGTTTTTTCGTAGGGAATACCATCTCCTAGCCATGGATGTTTGATGATAGTAGTTATTTTAATCTCGGATTGCTGGTGGGAAAAATGGACTTGAATATTGCCTCCCGGTCTAGCGGTTTCTATAATAGTTGTGACAAGATAATAAATGGTTTGCTTAATTTTTTCTCTATCCAAATACCAAAGTTTTTCTCCTGGTTCGAGGGATATGCGTAGGGAACATTGTTTATTTTGAGCAGAAATTTGTAAGGACTGAGTAATTTGTCCTGCTATTATTTCAATATCAACTAGGCTTAGTTCTAAGTTTTTGTTATTTTCTATGACTCCAAGGCTAGTAATTTCATCTAATAAGGCGGTGATTTCTTGACCACTATCATAGATAATGTTTAGGTATTCCAGTTGTTTTTCATTTATTTTGCCATAGATACCTTGTTTTAGGACGCTAGACATACCTATAACGGAGGTTAAGGGGAGGGATATTTTTTGAATTAATTGATTAACTAATTTTATCCTCAGATTAATTGAATAAGTACTTTGATAGTCTAGGTTATGGTCAGATACTGTTTGAAGGGAAGAGGAGAGTTGATTTATATTGCTCTCATAGCTTATGTTTTGGGGTGGTTGAGCGTTATTTATTAAAAAGTCTCTTTCATATTCTGCGATGCACCAACGGGCGGTAAGGGAAAAATATTCGATTTGTTCATCGGAAAATGGACGAGATTCTAGGTCAAAAATTTCTAAACAACCAATACATTCTCCCTCGGCGGTAATGAGAGGTACACCTAAGTAGGCTTTTATTTGATGATGTTGCACCAAGACATTTTGGAAAAAAAAAGAATCTTTTAGGGTATTCTCAATTTTGAGGGGTTTTTTACTATCAATTACGTAGGTGGCGAAAGAATCTTCTTTGGGGATTTTACGAGAGCGGATTAATTCACTATTGAAGCCAAAGTTGGCAACCCCGAATCCTGATTTAAAGTTATATTCTTCCCCATGGAGAATGCCTAAGATACATATGGGGGCATTAAGCACACGGGCTGATATTTGGGTGGCTTCGTCAAACATGGGAATGACTTTATTTTTATTCAGCTCTAACCGTGCGATCGCCTCTTGGTGACGATTCTTTCTCTCCTCTGGAGATTCATTATGCCAATGACAAAATAGGGGTGTCAGCATCCGACTGGGGAGTTAGTGTTGATTGTATTTTAAAATTCTATAACTTTTTTGGTCAATGAACCTCAGTAATTTAAAAGAATTGTCAATTTTGGGTTATTTATTATCAATTATCAATTATCAACTATCAATTATTTGCCCCTTGCCACCAAACAATGGAAGTATTAAGGGGCTGAATTGTTGCTTCTGGATAATAAAATTCGAGGATTTGTTGGGCAGAATAACCACGACTAGCCAGACTATAACTACCAAATTGACTTAAACCCACCCCATGACCAAAACCACCTCCCACAAAACGATAACCATCTAATTGATTACCATTTGTATATATTGGCTCAAGGTAAAATAAGGTACTCACAGGAGGCTCAAAAGCGCTTCTTACCTCATTTTTTTCTAGTTTTACCATACCTAAATCCGTTTCCACTTCCATGACCAAGATTCTACCTGATATGGAGCGTTGAGTAACTTCCATTTTTTTGATGGTTGTAAATTCTGCCAAGGGATGACGGATTCGCTCCAAATACTTACGTAAATCGTTGTTAAGATCATCAAGGGCGCGGGGACGATTCCAGCGAAATAGACGGCGCCCCACCTCGTTAAACCCCCTATCAAGGGAGATAAAACGTCTAAAGTTTGCCTCAACGCTGAGGGGATTTTGTTCTAAATTCCAAATGGGGGTAGGGGCATCGATCACTGGTTGAAGGTAAGATCTATCTTCCCCATTCCAAGTGTCGCTAAAGGCTGATGTGATGCCCCCAGAGGTGGAAAAATAGAGAGCATCCACCAACTCATCATCATAGGTTAATACTAAACCACGGGTAGAGGCGATCGCCCGATCCGACAGATTAGAAGTTTGTCCTAATCCGTAATATACCTGACAATGGGTTGTAGCACACATTTCATAATTATCAGCCTCAAAGCGACGGGTATTACGCAGGGCATAGGTACGGGCAATAATCGTTTGTGCTTCCGCAGCCGCTTGGGGTGCATTAGCCCCAATTTCATGGGGTACAACCCCCCGTAAATAAGTTTCTATATCAACCCGATTCACAAGGGTATAGTTACCGTAGGCATTGGGTTGGATATTTAAACGACCACC
The DNA here is from genome assembly GCF_001747005.2 of Cyanobacterium sp. IPPAS B-1200. NCBI lineage: Bacteria > Bacillati > Cyanobacteriota > Cyanophyceae > Chroococcales > Geminocystaceae > Cyanobacterium > Cyanobacterium sp. IPPAS B-1200. The sequence continues at coordinate 1,473,862 of NZ_CP182899.1, read as the reverse complement.
ATACAAACGCACAGGGCCATCATTTCCTTCCCTTACCCTCACCAAATTTTTATTGGTCAAAATATCAAGGTAATCAACGGTATAGCTATTGTCCCCCACAGAAAAAGCCACTTCAGGAATTTCTAATAAAACCTCCGTTTCAATATAAACCCCCTCCATATCCGAGGCTTTAATGCTATTTAACAACAACCTTCTGAGTAAAGGAGTATTGTAAACATCCCTCTTTGCCCATACCTGCCAGCGTCCTGGCTGAGTAATTTCCACCTCAATGCCCAAATTTCGCCAACGGTTAGCATCATCCTCCGCTGTTTCAAAGGTAGCATGATCTCCCAAAATAACGGTTTCCTGAATTTTTCGTTCTACCAGGGCTTTGGGGGCAATGGTCAAAGTAACTTGATTTGTGGCAAGATTACGCACAGGGTTATTACCATCCTCTCCCCGCTCACGAAATCTGAGGTTAAGACTATCCCCCTCCGTACTACTGATAATTAACTTATCATCTCCTTCTTCCCCAAATCTTTGTACCACACCAACCCTCAACTCTACCCCTTGAGCCACAGAATAAGGGATATTAACCCCAAAAACGAGCATAGAGGAGAAAAGAATAGACCATGGGTTAGCCAAGAGATTACGGCACACCAAGGACGTTAACGATTTATACCCCATGATTTTAATCTACCTCTCCATCGAATAAACGAACCCATAATCTTTCCATTCCCCTTGTACCGCTGTAAAACAAAAGTTCCTCTAACAAAGAAAGGGCTAACTGATTCAACTCTTGGGGAGATGCTAAATATACAGAAACTTTAGCTCTTTTGGGGTTCATCCTCGAAATAAAGTGAGACTTAAAACGGGTGAAATATTCTGATAATCGAAAATTGTTCTCTAAGGGTATATCCTTATCCCTCATCTGCTGTACTGCCAATAGTAACTGAGTCATTGGCACAAGCAACTGTTTTGCACAAGTGTGGGTCAAAAGAATTAATGTTTTTAATTGTTCGGGGCTTAATATTTCTCGGTTATAACATTTGCGCCAAGGGTTCGTACAACGTAAGCGCCACAAATCAACTCGGTTATTGATAATGCCCTGAAGTCCCAAATGGTGAGAAGTTGCCAACATTTCTTCTGATGCTCCTAATCTCAAAGCTTCGATCGCCAATAGTAACAGATCTAATTGTTGTTGTACTCTTAACATTCCTCTGGTGGGGGGAGAGGAAATATCTGGTAATGTGTCGAGAATCACGGGAAGTGGATTACCTCCACTAGAATCATTATTCGGATTAGGAGTTAAGGGTACAGACTGGGTCATCTGGAAATTGTTGGTAAAATTACTAATCAATATTAATACTTTTGATGTACTGGATTGAAAAAAGTTTCCTTTTTGATCTGATTCTTATACTATCACAAGGTCTAATTATCTTTCTTTAAGTATATGTTCTTGTTTCAATCCCTTATCTACCACCCAAATTAAGTTTATCCTTTATATCTAAAAAATAGTCTCTGATTTGAGTGGCAGAAAATATATTACATTTATGTAGAGTTGCTGTCTAAAATCTAATCCGATGCTGGAAGAAACTGCATTGTTTCGGTGGTTTCAAATAGTTCTGAAGTATCCCCAGAAAAAATTGTACCGTCGGTGAGGGTTAATTTTCGGCTTGGACTCCCCGCTGATAAGTCTAAGTTAGCCATGTCAACCCAAAAAACATTGGGCTGACGAGTTGACTCAAAGAAATAGCGTCGATTTTTTTGATCTGCCACGGTACGCCAAATAGTTGAGGAAATTTCTGGTCGCTCGGGGGTTGCAATACCTAGGGGAACAGAAGTATTACGCATTACAGAGAAAACATTGGCAATTCCTTGCACCGCATCGGCGGTTTTAGGAACCGCATTAATATAAAAAGAAGCTCTTACAAAGCGATCGCTCGCTCGATTAGTACCGGGTAACATGGTTGTACCACCAATATTCTGCCAATAACCATTCAATGCCATTTGTTGCTCAAAGGGGGGCGAGTTGGTCATCACTTGATAGTCTCGGCTATGGTGAATTTGCAACTTCCCATCAATGTATTCAAAAATGGCGGAATCCCCTGTGGCATCAGAGACAGACAGGTGAACTGTTCCTTCTTTTCCGTCTGGGGATTTCATGGGAATAACATAAAATTCGTCTTTCTCCATGGCCGCCACTGCTTCTTCTACGGTGGCGAAGTTGTCGAGCATATACTGTACCCATAGGGATAATGATATTGCTTTACGAGAATCATCCGCACTGGGGGTGGGAAATTCTGTTTCAGTGAGATAAAGCATATTAGCCACTAACCCCATTTCATTCATGCCATCGGCGATGCCAATATCCCAAACACTAACCCCCACGCTACCATATTTTGATGTCCAAGCCATGGATTTTTCTCCCGCTAGTCCACTTCTTTCTATGCCCTTGGGAAATGCCCACAGGTTGCTGTCCATCTGGGTTAGCCAATCCATGGTACGACCAGTGATGACTAGATTTTCGTTTCCAAGATATACTGCTCTGGTACAGCCTAAGACAGGGAGTTGAAGCAAATTAACCATCATGGCTGAAAGTGCGATCGTTTTGACGAAGTCGGAATTATTGATAAGGTTGGTAAACGATGATAAAAACATCAAGATTTTTCCCATTTTATGAATAGTTTAATCTTTTACGATGATATTTAAATTCAACTTTTTGGTTATATATTTATAATTATTTGTTACATTCTGATGATGCTCCCGTAGTTTCTTTTTTTCTTCGTAATTAATTTTAATAGTAGGGGCTATCATTAGTAGGAATAATAAGTTTAGATAATTTAGATATAAAAGCATAAATTTATGGGTAAGGAAATAGGAAAATATTTGGTTTTTGCTCAGGCAGACATGGCAGAAGATGTCTCGCAGAAGTTGGCGACAGATTTTACTCTTGAGAAAGTACTTTATGCTCTTTTAGCCTTATTTCTTGCCTATGGGGCTGTTTTTTTCATCCAAAAAATTACTAATTGGATTGCGGAAAGAGTACCTCGCCGTTATCGCTTATTAACAAAGCAATCTTTACCTTTTTGGAAGGGATTAATTTTAATTAGCACTATTACTTATTTGGTAAGGTTATTTTTTAATCTATCTGAATCTAATTTGTTAGCGTTGACTGGTAGTATCGCCGTAGCCGTGGGTTTTGCTTTTAAAGATTATATTAGTTCTATTATTGCTGGGGTGGTTGCCTTATTTGAAAGTCCTTATCGTGTGGGCGATCGCGTTCAGATAGGCGATCACTATGGAGAGGTTGTCAGCTATGGCTTACGGGGTATTCAAATTCAAACCCCCGATGATAATACTGTCACCATACCCCATAATAAAGCATGGACAGAAGCTATCTCAAACTCCAATGGCGGTAATTTAGAAGCTCAAGTTGCCACAGAGTTTTTCTTTGAGCATGATGCGGATGATGAAATGATTATTAATATTCTTTATCAGGCGGCCTATAGCAGTAAATATACTCAATTAAAATTACCTATTGCTGTGTTGATGAAAGAGGAAGAATGGGGAACAAAATTTAAACTACGTTGTTATCCCATGGATGCAAGGGATGAGTTTCCCTATCAAACAGATTTAATTCGTCGGGCAAAAAAAGCCTTAGCCCGTCATAATGTTGCTTATCTAAAAAGACTTTCGGATGGTTAATTTTTCCCATGTCTAAATTACCAAAAATAGACCGCCAAAGAGAACATCAAGCCAACGAACGCACCTTCTTGGCATGGTTGCGTACTTCCATTGCTCTTATCGGTTTTGGTTTTGCCCTCACCCGTTTTGGTATTTTCCTTAAACAGTTAGAAATATCTTTAACAAGGGAAAGACTTAGTCAAAATGGCTTACTCAACTCGGAAAATTTAGGTGTTGTCCTAGTGGTTTTAGGAATATTAGTCATTGGAGTTGCCCTTCATAACTATAATCGAGCTTTTTGGCAAATTGAAAGGGCTGAGTATCAACCTAATCGTTTTATGGTGTTTATGACAGCCCTTCTGGTGGTTATTGTCGGTTTTCTGAGTTTGGCGGTGATGATTAGACGCAATCCTTTACCTATTTACAATCCTCCGTCACCACAAAATTATCTCGATGACTAACTATCTAGTTAAATAAGAAACTCCTACCAAAAAAGCCAATAAACCAACAGTAGTTAAAAAGAAATGCTTTAACGAAAGTCCCCCCTTATTAACCATATTACGCATGGCTAATTTTACATAACTAGGTTTTTCCTCTACATTATTTTCAGGCTTCGTGTCCACAGACTCAGGACGAGAATTAGTCATAATTATTTATCTAAAAATTAATTTAATATTCCTGTCCTAGCTTAACAAATTCAAAAGCCATTATATTAACCAAATCACCACAGGTAAAGTAATAAAACTCATTACCGTAGAAATGATAATAGTTTGAGCTACAATAGTCCCATTCCCCCCAAACTCCTTCACCATCACAAGAGTATTAACCGCCGTAGGCATAGCCGTTTGTAATACCAACACCTGTAAATCTATCCCCTCCAATCCCGTCATTCTGCCTACTCCCACCGCTATCAAAGGGGCGACAATTAACTTAGCCAAAGCCAATAAACACTCCCCCAGCGTCAAAATAAATTTGCTTTGTGCCAACTGCATTCCCAAAATAATCAAAGCAATAGGAATTGCCGAAATTCCCAATAACTCCATACTTCTGCCTAAATTAAACGGCAACTCAACCCCACTAATATTGAGCATAGCCCCAAAAACCATCGCCCAAATCAAAGGAAGTCTTAAAGTTAAAATAATTCCCTTTTTGATTCCTCTGTTACTCAAAATAGCAGGAAGCATTCCAAATAAAAAAATACTAGAACCAATCATATAAATAATAGCTCTATCTAAACCCTCATCTCCTAATGCAAAAGTAGTTATCGGTAAGCCCATATTGCCATTATTCGGGCAAAGAATCACTGCAAAAATACTTTGTCGGTTATCCTTATCAACCTTGAGAATGAATGCAAATAACCAAATTACACCATAAATAACTAGAGAAATTAGCCCATAACTTAAGATAATGAGTACGACACTTCTTCCCGAAACCGTATTACGATAGAGGCTATCTGCCACAATAGCAGGGGCAAGAATATAAATACTCAACTGACAAAGACTAGATTGATCTAAATTTAGCTTTTGCCCTGCAATGTAACCAATAATAATTATTAACCCGACAGGTAAAACCGCCGACAAAATTACATTCATAAAACTTTTTACGAGGATAATACAATATATACTAGCCTCGTATCACTCCAGAAAAGTCATTTAACTATTCTGAAGCAATGCTTTTAAACTTAATCTTATTTATCCGAAAAGTAACCATTCACCAGTTGCCAATAAACTTGTTAAAATACTGAAGGAATATTACAGTTAAATTTTTAGGCTTACATAATATGGTAGTCACCGCAAATCGTAAGGCATCCTCCCTCGGTAAATTTAAGAAACCATTACAAAAAATTAACTGGTCATTACTGGCATCCATTGCATTTCATGGAGCATTCTTTGGTCTTATTTTACCAGAACTAAACTTAAATTCTCAGTCAGAAAACGCTGACATATCGGGGGAAACTAACGTAATTGAATTAAATGCCCTTGAACAAACAAGACTACCTAATTTTTCTAGCCCCCAAAGGTTTGCTAATTTCAATAATTTGAACCTTCCCAACGGCACAGAAAATGGCATTGATAGCATTCCTATGCCCAATTTTGATGGTTTACCATTTTCCTCCTATGACAACTCCTTTTCTTCTTTACCTGCTCCCCCACCTTTACCACCTATTTCAGGGGGATTTAACTCTAACTATGGCGGTAATATTATTGACATTCCAGCACCCATAAATTTACCAGCGCCCCCTCCCCTCAGTTTTAACGCTAATATTCCAGCGCCCCCTAGTTTCAACGATACCCCTATTACCAATAATAATTTTGACAACTTAGAAGGAAGAGTTATTGATATAGTGCCAAAATCTCCTGAAGAAGAAGCGGAAATTCGCCGTGCTATTTTTCAGGGTAGAGATGAGCAAGATATTGCCAATCCTCGAGATGTTTTTAATAATCGCAACTCTTCTATCGCGAGAAATGAAACTAATGAAAATGATGAGCCTTTAGTTAATATTGTCTCTAATAATCCCAATAATAATACCCAAACGGAAAATTTAACCCCCAGAATAGCCCCAAGGGATGAAAATGTTAGTGATGAAGAAGCGAGAAAAAATTACATCGCTTGGCTTCAAGATGTAGAAAATCCTACTCCCCAAGAAATTACTATCACAGGTATTTATCCCTCAGAGGCTTGTGCTAACAACATTGAAGGAATAGCAACCTATGGAGTCAGTGTTAATAGTCAGGGAGGTGTAATTAATACTCAACTTATTAAAAGTTCGGGTTATCCTTTACTTAATAGTCAAGCCCTTGAACAAATTAAAGCAAGAAGTTTTGAAAATGGCACAGGGGCAAACAAACCTTTCCATGTTTATGTGGAATTTAAGCCCACTAATGAGGTATGTGCATCTAGTGCTTCTACTACCAATAATAATTCCCCAAGTCCAGTTAATAACTCGCCTAATAACAATCAAACTCCCACCGTTAATCCTCCCACTAACACCCCCGCCAATAACAGTCAAAATCCGGTGGATAATAACCCCCCAAGGGCGAGAAACAATGCCCCAGAAATAAATTCTTCAGGGGTAACTCCAGCCCAACTTAATATTAATCCTCCAGCTAATCCTCCTAAAACTCCCGAATCGGTGAGAGATATTCTTTCTAATACTCAATCTCAGAATAGTAATAATAGCTCGGAAAATCAGTCTCAACAAAACTCTAACGATGAGGAGTTAGATATAGAAAATGGTGCTAATTCCCTGGGAAGCGAACCTATTACTCCAGAAAACAAAGATTTAGAATTAGAATTTATAGATTAATTTTCATTAAAAAAGAAGGTTATAACAATGTAAAAAAAGATAAAATAGTATCATAATAAAACTAATAAAAAAGGTATTTTTTTTATGGCGGAAATAAATAATAAAAGAAGTAGCCGTCGGGTTTTGGCTGTATGTAAGGCATTAGATAATGACGGGCATTTTGTGGGTTTTACCCTCGACATTACTAAGGATGGTATCCATTTGATTGTGGAAAAATCGTTTAACCCTTCATCCACCTTTGATTTAATTCTTAATTATCATTTTGATTCTGATACTCAGTTGTCTAATGTCCCCATTACCGTGGAGAAAATGTGGCGTAAATCTACCAATGATGAATATGATCAAATTGGTGCTAAAATTGTTGACACAAAACAACCAGAAGCCCTGGCACAGTTAGTGGCTTTTTGTGACAAAAGAGCGAAAGAAAAATATGAATTTTCTCTCGAATTAATTTAATTTACCCCGTTTATTTATCATGATTGATGAGCAGGAATTTATCCTTAAATTAAGACAAAAAAAATATCGATTAAATGAAGTTTTAGATAGTTTTAAAAACCTTAATTTACTGGTGATAGGAGATTTAACCCTCGATGAGTTTTTGACAGGAGAAGTTGAGCGACTTTCGAGGGAAGCCCCTGTCTTAATATTACGTCATGAAGACACTAATCAAATTCCTGGGGGCGGTGCCAATGCTGTTTATAATTTGGCTAAACTAGGGGCTAATATTCGAGTGGCTGGATATGTGGGGGATGACATTCAGGGGGATGCCCTCTTAAAAATTTTTGAATCAGCAAATATTGACACGAGGGGCATCATAAAAGATTATAGTCGCCCTACGGTGACAAAAACTCGCATTGCTGGTCATGCGAGGCAGTCTGTTACTCAACAAATCGTTAGGGTTGATAGAAAGTCTGATACTTTACCTTCTGAGGAGTTACAGTCAGAATTATCGGATTATATTGATGGTCAATTGTATCATGTGGATGGGGTAGTTTGTTCGGATTATGGTGATGGGGTATTTACTCAACCTATTATTAAGTCTTCTTTAAATCATCATTTGGTGGTGGTGGATACTCAAAAGGATTTACAACGGTTTTCGGGGGCAACGCTTTTTACTCCTAATTTACCCGAGGCTGAATTGGCGGTGGGTTATGCTATCAGTGATGATGCTAGTGTGTTGTCGGCAGGAAAGGATTTATTGGCTAAAACTCAGGCTAAATATATTTTGATTACTAGGGGTGAGGAGGGAATGAGTTTGTTTTCTTACCAAGATAATCTATTACAAGTAGAGCATATTCCTGCTTTTAATCGTACCGATGTTTTTGATGTGACGGGGGCAGGAGATACAGTGGTGGCGGCACTTTCTTTGGCTTTATGTAGTGGGGCGACTCCTTGGGAGGCAGCGGTTTTGGGCAATTTGGCTGCTAGTATTGTGGTAAGGGTATTTGGCACGGCAACTACTTCTATTGAGGAAATGAAGGAAGCTCTTAATATATATTTAGAGGAAAACTAGCGTTACTCCTTCCATTATAATAAAATGGTACAGCACAGCATAGCCATAAGGGAAACTCGTGATGTTAAGCTACTTTCTCGCAATTATTATTGTCATTGCCAGTTTAAATTTATATTTAAGCGCTTTTATTCGTCCCAAAATTCACCGTCGAGATGATTTTCTCTGGAGTGGGTTAGGGTTATTTTATGGTTTGACTTTATGGGTTTGCGCAGGAAGAGTGAGTGGGGCTATTTTACTATCTCAATTGGCTATTGTAACCGTTGCGATCGCCTTTATGTGGGAAAATATAAGTTTACGCAAGGCATGGATAGCTGAGGAAAAAAATACTTTAGAAGGTTTTTCGATACTAAGTTTTGTTTTAAATACTTTAGGTAAATTTTCTAAACCTAAAAAGAAAAAAGAAGTTATTTCTCAACAGGTAAAAGAGGAAAAAACTGCACCATCTGAGGAAGAAAATTTCCCCGAAATTACCCCAGAAATAAAAGAAGCCCTAGAAAAAGTTGAGGAAGAAGAAATTACTCAGTTTTCAGAAATAACCACCTCTGAAACTGTCAAGGAAACGGAGGAAAACAATTTAGACACTCCACAAGAGGTAGTAACTAATGATTTAGCCCAAGAGTTGGAAGAAAATGCTCAACCTTATCCACAAGAAGATGAATCTTTGATGGTGAGTAAAGAAGAAGATTCTTTGATGATAAACCAAAAAGAGGATAAACAAGAAAATTCTTCAATGGTAGATGAGGAAGAAAAATCAACAGAATTACCCCAGAAAAAAAGTTTCCTCGGTGGAATCTTTAGTATTTTTAGTAGGAAAAAGAAATCAATTAAACAAGAAGAAAGTATCAGTAAAGAAGAAGATGACATAGGAGATAATTTTATTGATAATCCCGAAGATGAGAATAATAAAGATGGATTTTTTGATGAGGAAGAAGAAGAAAATAAACAAGCCTCTCAAGACGCAGAAGAAAACACCTCTGATTTACCCATTGATGAGGAAACTTTAGCAGAATTTTCCCCTGATGAACAAACTGTTTCTGATAATGATGACATCACCGATTTAGAAGCCTCGGCGGATGATGAGACTGTGTTAGAAGATGATAATTATATAGATGACTTAGAAACTTCCTCTGATGATGAAACTGTTTTAGAAAAAACCTCTACGGATGAAGCACAAAACGATTTGTTAGAAGCATCTGCGGATGATGAAACTTTATTAGAGGATGACAGCTTTAATGAAGAAGAGAATATCTCTTTTAATCAAGATATGGATAGTGAGGATATTTCTGATGTTTCTAAAGATACTGGTGAGGAAAATTCTCTGGTTTCAGAAGTGATGGAAGAAGATAGTAGTTTCATAGATAAGAATCCAGCGGAAATACCCTCAGAAGATACTATTAATTCTTTTGATGATGTAACGAATAAATTAAACTCCGAGAATGTTGTGGAGTCTGATAACTGGGATTTTTTGGATGATGAGGAGGAAAAAAAACAAGAGGATGATTCTTCGGCTGATAAGGGTGAAAACATTGATGACATCTTGGAGGAGTTTGATAAGAAAGATTAGTATAAAATTTCTTGGTATGGTAAAAAGCCTTTCTCTGGTTGCCATTGAATTGTGCCTATTTGGTTGAGGGAATAGGTTTTGATATTTTTGGTTTCTAATACTTCTTGTTGATTAAAATAGTTATAGTTAATGGCAATAGATGGGTTTAGTTGTTCAATGTCTGATATTGATAGGTTATTTCCAGACCATATTAAGTTATCAATTTTACCTATACTAGATGTATCTAAGTTAATGCTTTTGTCTGCATTTACTAGCATCCATTTTTTTTCTGCTATTTCCCATGTGATAATATTTAAGTCATTGGAAATAGGGTGTAAGTTAATAGGGTTATTTTGATTTTGATAAATGTTTTTTATGTTAGTTTTTCGGTTGAGGTAATTGAGAGATAAGTTGTTTTCGTTATTTGCTTTGACTAGAATTAAGTCAATGTTATTTATTCCTTGATGGTTAAGAAAGTTAGTAAGAGCATAGTTAATGTTATTTTTTTCTGGTAGATTAATAACATAGTTACGAAGGTTATTCTCTATAACTATAATTGCCTGTTGATTACTCCTCATCATCGTAATTTGAGTTAAGTTTATTTTTTGGTAAGCAATGGGAATAATCATTAAACAAACTATAAAGATGCTTAATTCTCTCCATCTTTTTTGTAGTCTTTTATTAAAGTAAATGGCGATATAAATGGAATAGGCAATTAGTATGGTTATTAGGGATATGTTACCCATCGCTAAGGATGAAAACGGTAAATTATTACTAATTTTTACAATCTCAATCATCAACCAAATGAAAGGATATAAAATAAGGGTGATCGCACTTGCTATAATAGGAAAAAATAAACCGATAAAACCAGTTATGATGCCCCCCAAACTGACAATTAACACCAACGGAGAAACAATAATATTCGTCAAAATACTGTAAAGAGGAAGACGATTAAAAATATAACCCTGTAAAGGTAAAATCCAAATAGTAGCCGACAAAGGCACCGCAATTAACCCCGCAACATTAATCGGTAAAAAATCTAAGCGGGAGACAATAGCAGGAAGAGTAACAATTAAGCCAAAAGTAGCCAAAAAACTAAGCTGAAAACCTAAATCCCAAATCCACAGAGGATTGATTAACAGTAAAATAAATCCCGTTAAAAATAAACTAGCAAAAATATTCACCCGACGATTATCATCCAAAAGGGCAATCAATACCCCCAACCCCATAAAACTAGCCCTCAATACCGAAGGATAAAATCCCGTAAGAGTCAGGTAAAACAAAAGACTAATTATCCCAAGACTTAAACGCCACCCAGAAGAAAGTTTTTTTGTTAGCCACAAAACAAAGCCCAATAAAAGAGACACATGGAAACCAGAAGCCGCCAAAATATGGGCTAATCCAGCATCCCGAAAAGAATCTTGAATCTCGAAAGATAAATCAACCCCCCGACTACCAATTACCATGGCACTAACCAGAGTACCACGGGGAATATTAAGATATCGTACATGGGTTTGAATAACTCTTTTTCTCAACCAATATACTGACTGTTGATAAACGTTACCAAATTGATTTAACTCAACTTTTTCTGCAGTAAAACCAGCCCAAATTCCTTGTCGTGATAAAAAACTAGCAAAATCAAAACCCCCTGGTTGACTTGCCATGGGTGGTTGATACAATCTCCCTGTTAAAGTTACTTCCATGGAGGGAAATAAATCAATGGTTTCTAATAAGGGCGCTGTTACATATAGTTTACCGTTTACCTTTTTTCCTTCAAATTCCTTAGCTTCAAGGGTAAATCTTGCCCTTTGGTTACGATTTACTTGTAGGGGGGTAATAATTTTTCCTTTGACTTGTAAAGTGTTATCAAAGTTGTTTTCTATCTGGTTGAGTTGATGACTTATATCAATATTTGAGGGAGTCGGTAAGCGCCATTGATAGTAATAGTAACCACTGACAATAGTTAAACCTGCTATTAACCACCATATCTTTTTTGGGGCAAAATGCCATTTTAAGGGAATAATAAAAGCGAGAGTTACACTGACAACAATAACTCCTAATATCAGTAATATCTCATTATTTTCAAAGATGCTTAACCCTGTTAAGAATAAGCCGATCACATAGGATATGATAAGCAAATATATTTTAGAACTATCTCTATTCGGCATTGTCTTCAGCCAAGATGCTATCTACTAATTGACATAATTTTAGACTATTTCCTAGAAAGTCAATCTTCTTATTATATTTTGGGCATTGCTGATTTTAGATATGATTTCTCATTTATGAGGGAAATAGGGAATGATGATAGTATTTTTATATTCCAATTTTGAGCATAACTAGATTATATTTCGTACTACAGCCCTTACAAAGCCGTATTTTGAATTACAAAAAACAAACTTTTCTTTTAAAATACTCTCAAGTCAAAACAAATTCCTTAAATGTTTCTTTGTGTCCTTCGTATATTTGCGAGATATGATTAACGAGGGTCGATGGAATATTACAAAATGTTAAAAAATCGCTTTTTTTCTTGACTTTTGTCCTTTTACACGGGATTATAAGAATGTCTATAATATAATGGAAATCTGACCGTTTGTATTTATTTTTGTCAGGCCTCCCATTATCTAAATAATAACATAAACTCGGACAAACAACCACAACAAAAGCCCAAAAAAACTCGTCTTTTTTAACGTGAAAACCTTTATGTTTATAAGATGCTAGTACTATCTAACACTTGCCTCTGCTAAAACATTTTATAGTTAAACCTGATCATGAAGTTTATTAATTTCATCAGCGCACTTTTGCGTAACTAACTCTAAATCTTTTTTCTTGGTGGAAGCTGGAGGGGCAATAACATCCCCTATTTTGATAGTCACAGATGCAGGTTGAGGTAACTTTTTGCTATCCACTAAAATGTTTTCGGTACCACAAAGACAAACAGGTAATATAGAAGCCTGAGATTTAGCGGCAATTAGAGCGGCTCCTAATTTGGGGTTGTAAACCCTACCATCAGCGGTGCGAGTACCTTCGATAAAGACACAGGTAGCCCATTCTTGCTCTATTCTAGCTAATGCCTGACGGATAGCGTTGCGATCGCCCTCACCCCGACTAACAGGATAAGCACCCAAGAAAGAAATTAACTGACCAAAAAGACGAGAATTAAATAACTCTTGCTTTGCCATAAAAGAAATTCTGCGAGGAATTGCCGAAGCAAGGATAGGAGGATCAAAAATACTGGCATGATTACTGACAATCATCAACTTTCCCTCACGGGGTACATTTTCCACATTTTCCACTTTGCCCCGAAAATAGAGATGAAAAAAAGGAGATACTACCAGAAACCTTGCTAAATAATAAATTGCTGGATTAGTCTTTTTAACGGATAATTTTGAATCCTTAGTCATTTTCTAATTCTTCTGTTAAGATACTTTAAGTCAATAAACCTGAGGGAAGCAGAGACTGCCTAAAAGGAATGAGAATTTTATACTTTAGCAAATAGAACAAAAATAATTGATCATTCGATTTTTTTTTACAACTTCCATGGCGGTAACATACCCATCCCACAAAGGTGTATGATCAACCACCAACAATTAATTATTACTCAAAACATATAAGTAGTATGAATAACTTATAAACCCCCATTTTTAGTTTTTAAAAACCATAACCAATTTTTGAAACTTAAAATAATTAATTACTTCTAACACACCATAAAAACAATACATTTAACTCCGTTCATTATCATATGATTAAAAAGCAACATTTTATCACTTGGCTATCAATTCTTTCTTTTGCCTCCGCTGGGGCTGTATCCGCCCAAACCAATGCTTCTATCCTTGAGTTTAATCCTTCCTCTGAAGGGCAATCTATTCCCATTCCTGTTACTCCTCCAGAAACTAGAAGTGTCGCCCCTAATATCTGTACCCCTGAATTAAACGCATCTATTCAACAGGTTATTGATGCCTATGGTGGAGGTTGGGGAATTTTGGTGCAAAGTCTGGAGACAGGGGAAACTATTTATCATTACAATGCGGATCGAGGTTTTATTCCTGCTTCTAATACAAAGATATTAACCACAGCGGCGGCTTTACAAAGAATGGATCCTAATGCTACCTTTAGCGGTAGCACTTCATTGAGAGAATGGATTAATGTCACTAATTTGAGAAGTAATAATTATTATGCTGATACATTATTGCGCCGTGTGGGCGGTTCGGCTACGGCTAAACAAATTTTGGCACAAATGGGGGTGAATCCTAGTGCTTTTCATTTTGCCGATGGCTCTGGATTATCTCGTAATAATGTTGCTACCCCAAGGGCGATCGTTGAGACTTTAAGAGTAATGTATAATGACCGTCACCGGGATGTATTTTTAGCCTCTTTACCGACGGCGGGGGTGAGTGGTACTCTGACTAATCGCATGAGACAAACCCCTGTACAGGGCATCGTGAGAGCAAAAACTGGTACTCTCAGGGGTGTAAGGGCTTTATCTGGTTATTTAGATCATCGGGAGCATGGTACTTTAATATTTAGTATTATGGCCAATCATCCTACTAATGTGGGTACTAATTTAGTAGGGGCCATCGATCAAATGTTAATTCGTATTAACATGGCTGGGCCTTGTGATTCTTAAAGAATTTGTAACAAAATTGACATAGGCATTTAACCATGAAAATATAGTTTATTAGCCCTATCCGTGATGGTTTTTGGTGGTGGGGGAGGTAATCTATATTTACAGTTTGGGAGTATGGTCTATGATTGTTTATGTATTATTATATAATTCGGGAACCAGTAATGAGGGTATTCATACCTTACAGATAGGCGATCGCGATTGTGTGTTAATGTTTGAGTCTGAGGATGATGCGGTGCGCTATGCTTTGCTTTTGGAGGCTCAGGATTTTCCTTTGCCCTCGGCGGAGGGTATCGAAATAGAGGAAATTGAGGATTTTTGTGCCAGTGCGGGGTATGACTACAAATTTATCTCTGATGGGATGTTAGAAGTCCCCCCTGAGAATAATGTTGAGCATATGGACTGGGATATTGATGGTACTCCTCAAGCACCCATTACGGAAAATTCTTCGGAAGCGGAAATGTCTGCTTTTGAATTAGAGCGCATTCGTCGCCAATTGGAGGGGCTACTATAATTAATTGATAATTGAGAATGGATAATGGATAATGTTGTTTGACTGTTAATTAAAGTTTTAATGGTCAATAAACAACGTTGATAATTTTGGTTTTTAATCATGAATAATGAAATCACTAGGGGACATCTTTTAACTGAACAGATTAATCCTCTTAGTACTAATTTGGATCAGCTTTCTTGTTTGGAAATTGTTGATGTTTTTAATCAGGAAGATCAAAAAACCGTAGATGCGATCGCCCTTGCCCGGGAATCCTTAGCCCAAGCCATTGACATTACCGCCCAATTCCTTGGTAAAGGGGGGCGGTTATTTTACATCGGAGCAGGTACTAGCGGACGTTTAGGGGTGCTTGATGCGGCGGAATGTCCCCCCACCTTCTGCACAGATCCCACCCTCGTACAAGGCATTCTAGCGGGGGGAGAAGGGGCTATGTTCAAAAGTTCCGAAGCCCTCGAAGACTTACCCGAAGATGGGGCAAAGGCGATCGCCCTTAACGACATTACCGAAATTGATGTAGTAATAGGCATCACCGCAGGAGGTACCACTCCTTACGTCCATGGAGCCTTAGAAGAAGCCCGAAAAAGAAAAGCCAAAACTGTTTTTATTAGTTGTATCCCCCAAGAGCAACTAAAAATAGAAGTAGATGTCGATATTAGACTACTCACAGGCCCTGAAGTCCTAGCAGGTTCAACCCGTCTCAAAGCAGGTACAGTAACCAAAATGGCATTAAACATCATTTCCACAGGGGTAATGGTAAAACTAGGCAAAGTTTACGGCAACAGAATGATCGACGTATCCGTCACCAACAGTAAACTATTAGACAGAGCCTTAAGAATTATCACCGACTTAACCGACTTAGAGCGAGACAAAGCCCAAGAATTATTAACCGCCAGTGGCTCAAAAGTAAAATTAGCCCTATTAATGCACTGGAAAAACCTTAGTAAAACCCAAGCCCAAACCCTCCTAGAAAAACATCAAGGCAACCTACGTCAAGCCGTCAATAACTAAAAATGGTCACCAGAAAAACATTTATAACAAACCATAACATCGAAATATCCTACCTAGAATGGCATCAAGGAAAAACCCCCCTACTACTATTACACGGCATGGCAGACCATAGCTTAGTATGGGACAATTTAGGGGAATATTTACAACAAAAATATCATATCATCGCCCCCGACCTGAGAGGACACGGCAACAGCAGTAAACCAGAAAAAGGTTATTTCAACGATGATATTATCCATGACCTAGAAGCCCTCCTCCGTCACCTACAATGGGATAAAATTCATGTCATCGCCCATTCTTGGAGTGCCAAATTAGTTCCCATTTGGGCAACCCAAAACCCCCAACTTTTTCAGACAATGACCCTAGTTGATCCCTTTTATATCAACAAAATTCCTCGTTGGAGCAAAATCACATTCCCTTTTTTATACAAAGTCTTGCCCTTTCTCAAAATGACAGGCACTTTTCCTGACTATCAATCCGCAGAAAAGACCGCCAAATCCCTCAAACAATATCAAGGTTGGTCAGAATTACAACAAAAAGTATTTGAATACAGCATTACCCAAAACGAAAATCAACAATGGTCTAGTAAATTTGCATCCCACGCCAAAGATGAAATTTTTATCGATGTCATGCTACAAGCAGGATTAACAGAAAAATTAACCATTCCGACTCTTTTTATTAAACCCGAAAAAGGGCTAAACAAAAGTCCATGGCAAATTAAACCCTTTGAAAAATATCTCCCTAATTTAACCATCAAAACAGTACGAGGAAATCATTGGGCTTTTTTAGTAGAACCAGAACCATTTAATCAAGTTATTGCCGAATTTTTATCTAAAAATTAACTTTCATCTTTATGAATTTTTTCCCTTAATAAATCAAGTATTTCCCCAGTAATATTAATAATTTGATTAGGACCAAAACCCCCCTTATCAAGTTCCTTAAAAATAGCCTTTGCTACAATATCCGAAATCTTAGCAGGATCTGGAGTAATATTTGAAATTTTATTTCCTTTTTCTTCTACCTCCTTAGATACCGCAATTTCAAGAAATCTTGATTGCAACATATTTTGCAACTCGATAATTTGAATTGATTTACCAATAAAAAGAGCAAATATTTTTAAAATTTCTAAATCCTTATTATTAAAAGGTTTATCATTATTTTGTTCACTAACATTAATAACCCCAATCACCTGATTACCAATGAAAATAGGTGCAGAAATTAAACTTTTATAATCATGCTCTTTTTGTCTCGCCACTTGCACAAATGGAGATTTATTAATATCCTCCACTAGCAAACACTCTCCCGTAGAAGCCACATACCCCGCAATGCCATCATTTAGATGGGTAACTTCCTCATAGGCTTCCTTGGGTAAATCCCCATAATGGGTAAACACCCTTAAATAAGGCTCTTGTTTTTTATTACCTTGACTATCTATTACTCTGGTTTGTAAGAGCATAATAGAACATTTTTTTGACTCTAAAATTTGAGCCGTCATATACGCCAAGTCTTTTAAACCTGTTTCAACATTGCTATTTTTTTCTAAAAAATTAGTAACCCCTAATAATTGGAATAAAAAGCCTTCAGACTTAAGAGAGGGGTTTTCGTTTACGAGATTTTGAGAATCACTTGATGTTGTTTTTATCATTTTTTCTGCCATGGTAATAAAATTATTGATAATATTGACAAAATTATAATCCTAAATTTTGCTTACTTTCTTCTTTTATGTAGTGTTTTTTTAAGATTTTTTTATCAATAAAGTTAGGGAAAACTATATGGAAATATTCATAAAGTATCAATCAAATTTTTAATAAGTTTAGGAAAACAATTGTTGCAAATATCTATATGTGAATGTCTATATTTGTATGTTAACCAAAATACTATTAATACTCTATGCTTTTCTTAATGAATTGTAATAATGATAATCTTTTATAAATGATCAATTTCTTTTGCTTTATCAGGTAAATCAGCATTTTTTTGACCATTACTTCTGAGTTTACCTACCATCATATCTAAGGGAGTTTGAATTAAATCAACAAAATTTCCCTTGCCGATTAATAATTTTAAAATGTTTTTAGGAAACTCCTTAATCAACCAAACTAATAAACGATAACCATATTTTGAAGTAGAGTATTCTGGCATTAATTTTGAGCCATGGAGTTGATGAAGGTATTTGGAGGATTTACCATAACGCCTCCATTGACTTTTAAAATCTTTCAAGTTATCTCTATGACGATGTAACACTAAAGCATCAGGAACAAATTTTATTTCTGATTCAATTTCTTTGAGAATGCGCCAACAAATATCCGCATCTCCGCCAGTCGTCAAATAGGGGCGAAATAACCCCACTACTTTAAGGGCTTCCCTTCGCACAGCCAGATTTGCGGTTTGTCCATAGGGAAAAAACTCATTGGCTAGGGTATATTTTTGGGATAATATATCTCTTTTGTCGGCATATTTTTCCAATATATTATCTCCTTTAATTGCTTTTATTTCCCCTGCCACAATCATAGTTTTAGTATCATTAAATGGTTGTATTAGTTTTTCTAACCAATCTTTTTGAGGACGACAATCTACATCGGTAAAAGCAAAAATTTCTCCTTGAGCTTCTTTTATTCCTCTGTTACGAGCAGCATAGGAGCTTTGAATTTTATTTTCTTGAATACATTTAATATTGATATTTTTGAGAATTATAGCCTTTTCTTCTATTAATTTAAATGTATCGTCAGAACTATTATTGTCAACTAAAATAAATTCTGTTTTTTCATTATTATAGGTTTGATTCTTTAAACATTCTATTAATTCTGGAAGATCTTTTTCGCCATTATATATCGGAATAATTACGGAGACAAAAAGTTCAATTTTGCTCATGATGATGATTATTTTGTGATGAATTAAAGATGTTTAGGTTATTTTAGAAGGTTGGTAAAGTGTTTCTATTGGATGGGGGTGGGGTATTATTAGGGAGATTTTGAATATTCGTATTTACTGGTTGATTGGTTTGATTTGGTGTTGTTACTTCAGGGGTGGTAGTTTGATTTGTGGGAGAATTTTGAGTTTCTTGGGGAGGAGAAGATTCGGTAGAGATTATTTCTATATTACAAAGGAATCCTAGATTCACTACTTTTCCTCTGGTGTCGGTAAAGTAGCATTCTGGCATGGCAAAAACCCCTTGGGCTGTAATAGTAGCAAGGCTAGTGATGGTTAATATGTGTAGTAGTTTATGGTTAATCATCTTTTTAATTTAATTTACCCTTTATTTCTATTATATATTAAGTGCTATTTATCTCATTTTTTGATACGATTTTATTTTCCTAAAGGTTTTATAAATTTGAAATACATAGATAAATTGATCATGAAGATAATTCGATTGTTTCCTATGATGTGGTATTTAATTATTTGTTGACTATTCTTATCGGACATAAAAAATTAATAAGCAGAGAAATTATGGCAAAATTTCTGAAAAGGGAATGGAAGAATAAAAAATTGAAGATTTTGTGATTGCCATGATTCATATGTGAATTAATAAAATCTTGTTAGTGAGATAGGTTTATACAATTTCATAAATAATATAATGTAACAAATCGTTATTGTACATATACATGGCTATACTTCGTTATTTTTCATTTTTAGTTCTAGCTATATTTATTTATGGTTGTAGTGGTAATCAAACTCTTGAATCAAGACTTACTCCTGACGAGAGTTTGACAACGGAGGAGGAAGTAAATACCCAAGGGGAAGGAAATGTTACTACTGAGGAGTTGGAGTTACCTGAGGATTTTCCCCAAGATATTCCTATTTATGAGGGGGCGGAGTTGATTAGAATTGAGGGAAATACCTTTGTGTGGACTTCTTCAGATCCTATCAATTTGATTATAGATGCTTATGAGCAAGGTTTAATGGGTTTTGAGTGGCAGGTGGAAAGGGGGGAAGATGATTCTTTGGTGGCAACAAAAGCCGATGAGGATACCACTGTGATGATGAATTTTGAAGTCAGTGCAGATGAAACGCAATTTAGTTTGACTGATAGCCGTATGGTATCAGAAGATAATAGTCAGGAAGAGGAAACTACGGTTTCGGAGGAGGATTCTCCCCCACGGGTGACAACGTCTGAACCTTTGCAACAATTGGCACAAGTGGGAGTTATCGAGGAGGGTAAGGAGTCTATCAATGAAGAGGAGATGATTACTCGTCGTCAATATGCCCGTTGGTTAGTGAAAACGAATAATGTTATATTTGGTAGCGATAATGGTAAGTTGATTCGTTTGGCTAGTGCCAATAGTGAGGCAGTTTTTCGGGATGTACCGAATAATGATCCTGATTTTCCTTATATTCAGGGTTTGGCCAATGCGGGGTTGATTCCTTCTCGTCTTACTAATAATCCTGATGCGATCGCATTTAACCCTGATGAACCATTAACCAGAGAACATTTAATCGCTTGGAAAGTGCCTTTTGATTTTCGTCAAAGTTTTCCTACTACCACCCTTGATAATATCCGAGAAACCTGGGGTTTTCAAGATGCAAATCAGATGAATCCTGAATTATGGCAAAAACTTTATATCGACTGGCAAAACGGTGATAACGCCAATGTACGCCGTACTTTTGGATTTACTACCCTATTTCAACCACAAAAAACCGTCACCACAGAGGAGGCGGCTATTACTCTCAACCGCTTCGGTTATCAAGGGGATGTTCGTTCGTTGGATCAGCTGTAATGATTCGGTAGATAATATGAGATATTTGTTGTAATTTAATAATATTTCATTCCATCATTAAACAACGCAGCTTATTATATAAAGGATAGTTTGCAATTTTTATTTTTATGAATCGTTTATTAAAAGTAGTGATAATTTTATTTCTTGCCATTGGCTTTATCCTTGGCAGTGCTACTCCTGCCTATGCTCAGGAAATGGTTAATTTAACCTATGCAGATTTAGATGATCAAGATTTTTCTAATCAGGAATTGGTGGGGGCTGTGTTTGCTGCCTCTAGCATGAGAAGGGTATCCATGCGTAATTCTGATTTGACTAACGCCATGATGACGGAGAGCGTATTATTAGACGCTGATTTACATGGGGTTAATTTTTCTGGGGCGTTAATTGACAGAGTTACTTTTGATTTTTCTGATCTTAGTGATGCTATTCTTACAGGTGCGATCGCCACTAGAACCAGATTTTATGACACCGACATCACAGGGGCAGATTTTACCGATGCGGTAATTGATCGTTATCAAGTTTCCTTGATGTGTGAAAGAGCCGAAGGAGTTAACCCTATAACGGGTATATCTACCAGAGACAGTTTGGGTTGCAAGGATTAATTAATCAATTATCCATAATATAGCCGTTTCTGCATCAGGAGGCACAGTAAGACCAAAAGGCAGACGTAAATCTGTCTTGAGGCATGAGCTGTTGAATGATGAAGCTCCCGACGAGAGCTAAAGCGCTCGGGTAGTAGTTCACCACCTTCCTTATAGTTAATTAATTGTAAGCTACATTGTTTTTCATGGAAGTTAGCTATCTATTTGTTTATTCATGCAACAAAGCCATTTAGAATTATCAATTCTCAATTATTTACCGCTATACTTCATAGTAAGTTAAGAACTATAAAGAACTACTAAAAAATATGAAGGAAACAATTAGAGAGATATTGCAACCAGTGGCGGACATTTTTTCTGGGTTTAATACCCCTGAAGTCGTGGTACATTGGGGACATCCCTTTTTCATGGGCATTGTAATTTTCTTTATGGGTAGTGCCGTAGCTGTTACTGGTTGGCGTAGTCGTCTTTTAACTACGGAAGGAGAAGTGGCAGAAAATAAAATGAATCATCGCAAAATTGCTCCTTTGATGACCTTATTTATCATTATGGGTTACAGTGGTGGTTTATTATCCTTGATCATGCAAGGAGAGCCTATTTTATCTAGTCCTCACTTTTGGACTGGTTCATTGGTAATCGGTTTATTAAGTGTAAATGGTTTAATCTCTGCCACTGGCTTTGTAGGTAACAAAGATAGTTTACGCACTGCCCATGCTTACCTTGGTAGTATTGCCGTAACTGTAATGGTTATCCATGCAATTTTAGGATTAAAACTAGGACTTTCTATCTAGTTATCCCCGTTTTACCATAAAATATTCCTCATTCCCCCCATGTAAAATTTAACCCCTAAAATTCACATATTATTGCTGTGGATAGTTTTTTACCCCAGAAATTGCTCCAAAAAGGTTTAGCTTGGCTAAAATCTCGTCATTGGGCGAGAAACTCGATTTCTCCCCGTTATGCCCTCGTTGAAGCCGCCTTAATTGGAGTTTTTGGGGCTTTAGCCGCTTTGTTACTTAAACAGGGTATTGGGTGGTTAGGGGGTATGAGGATTAATCTCGTTAATCAATGGGGGGCGATCGCCGTTTTACCCCTTTCTGGACTATTTTTCGGCGCCCTAGCAGGATTATTACTAGAATATGTGGCTCCCACGGCCGGGGGAGGAGGGGTAGCCCAAGTAAAAGCCTCCCTTGCCCGTTATGCGGTGCCATTATCCCTAAAGATAGCCTTGGTAAAAATTATCGGTACAATCTTAGTTTTGGGGGGAGGGTTAACCCTTGGCAGAAGAAGCCCGACGGTGCATATAGGGGCAGCCTTAGCCGCCGAATTAACCCGTTTAGTACCCACATCCCCCGAACATCGTCGTCAGATTATCGCCGCCGGGGCTGCCGCAGGACTTGCCGCAGGATTTAATACCCCCATTGCAGGGGTGATGTTTGTCATAGAAGAATTGATGAGGGATGTATCTAACCTCACCCTAGAAACTGCCATCGTCGCATCTTTTACAGGGGCGGTAGTATCGATTATTTTACAGAGTCCAGACTTAAATCTTCCTTCTAGTTTATTACCCGCTGATAGTATTAGTTTTTCTCCTCAAGATATTCCCCTTTATTTGATATTAGGTATTATGGGGGGATTACTGGGGGCTTTGTTTAATAAGGGAGTTCTAAAAAGTGTCAAGTTCAATCAACAGTTGAAAATGCCCCTATGGCAAAAAATTGGCTTAACGGGGTTGGTATGTGGCAGTGCGATCGCCCTTTTACCCCCCTATTTCCGTGATAATGCAGGATTAAGGGAATTTTTGGTCAAAGGTGAACTACCTTGGGAACAAATAGCACTGGTATTGGCAGCCCATTTTATCTTAACCATTATTGCCGCAGGTTCTGGTGCTCCGGGAGGATTATTTGCCCCAGCCCTGATTATGGGTTCTTCCTTAGGCTATCTCGTTGCAGACATGGGTAGTATTTGGATAAATATAGATGCAAGGGCAACCTTTGCACTGGCTGGGATGGGGGCATTTTTTACGGGGGTTGTGCGAGTGCCTGTAACCGCCATCGTGATGATTTTTGAACTGAATGCCAATTTTAACTTGGTATTACCCCTCATGATTACCTGTGCGGTGTCTTATATCAGTGCGGAGGCGGTGCAAAAAGGCTCCATGGATCAATTATTATTACATCACATGGGCTACGATTTAAACGATGAAAATCATAATGATAGTAGTCGTCAAAAAGATTTTTTGCGGGAATTGAAGGCAGGGACAGTAATGCAAACCAATGTAGAAACGGTTTCTCCCCGTCTCAAGGTGATTGACTTGTTAGATTTAATGTCCTTATCATCTCATCGGGGCTTCCCTGTGGTGGATAATGGCAAGTTGGTGGGAATCGTAACTCAGTCGGATTTAGTTAAGGTGCGCAATCCTTCCTCTTTGTTACTGACAAAAGAAATTATGACTCCTAACCCCATCAGTGTGCCTCCTGATGCTTATTTGAGTGATGTTTTGTACCTGTTAAACCGTTATACCCTCTCCCGTTTACCTGTGGTGCAAGAAGGGCGCTTGGTGGGCATTATTACCCGTACGGATATTATTCGGGTGGAGGTAGATGAGTTGAAAGCGGATGTAGCCATTAAGGCTCAGGTGGCTTACACGGTGTATCAAAGTCGCTCCCCTGCTACGGGTAGAGGTTCTATTTTAGTTCCTGTAACTTCTGAGGATGATTATGAAAGTTTAGCAAAAATTGCCGTGGCGATCGCCCTTTATAATGATTATGAAATTGAATTTATAAAAGTATTAAAAATTGCCAAACATTTAGATCCTCATAGTACCTATGTGGACACAGAAAATGCAAGGGAATTGATGTTAACCTTAGAAGAAATAGGAAGAAAAGCTAATATTCCCACCCATACCAGAATAGTTATAACCCATCACCGCACAGGATTATTATTAGAAATTATTAAGCGAGAATATATTGATTTATTAGTAATGGGATGGGGTAAAAATTCCAGTTCTCAAGAGTTTATATTTTCCCATTTAGTAGATAATTTAATTACCCAAGCCCCCTGCGAATTAATTTTAATTAAACTAGGTAACAACCATAGTTATCCTCACAATTTGATGGCCAGGGGTAGTTGTTTAGTTCCCATGGCAGGAGGTCCCAATGCCAGAGAGGGGTTAAAACTTTTACCCGCTTTTCTCAATGTTTATCACAAAGGAAGTTTACCCCCTGTATGGTTAGCTAAAGTTTCTCCCCCCAGCGAGAAAAAAGTAGATTCCTCGGATTTATATTTTGCTGTGGAGGAGTTACAGCCCCACGTAGAAACCATGGTCAAACCCCTTTCTATCGCTTCCCATTCCGTGGTGGATGGTATTCGCTTAGTAGCCCACAACCAAAGAGCAGAACTGGTGATTATCGGGGCTTCTCGGGATAGTTTACTAAAACAAACTATTCAGGGTAATATCCCCGATGCGATCGCCTCAAAACTTGACACCACCGTTATCTTAATCCGTTTACCATCTTAAAACTATTCCCTGTTCCCTAGAAAAACTTTTTTTGTGGGAAATCCCTCACTCTGATAGACTTTAATCTTGATGAGATTTACTCAAATCATTATAGAAAATTAAATTTAAAAATCCTCGGAGGATACACGATGATAGAAACTACTATCGGACTAGAGATTATTGAAGTAGTAGAACAGGCGGCGATCGCCTCATCCAAATGGATGGGTAAAGGCGAAAAAGATATTGCTGATGAAGTAGCAGTAGAAGCCATGCGCGAAAGAATGAATAAAATCAATATGCGCGGCCGAATCGTAATCGGTGAAGGAGAAAGAGATGACGCTCCCATGCTTTACATCGGCGAAGAAGTGGGCGTATGTACCCAAGAAAACGCCAAAGACTTCTGTAATCCTGACGAATTAATCGAAATTGACATCGCCGTTGACCCCTGCGAAGGTACTAACCTCGTCGCCTATGGTCAAAACGGCTCCATGGCTGTACTCGCCATCTCCGAAAAAGGTGGTCTATTTGCAGCCCCTGACTTCTACATGAAAAAATTAGCGGCGCCCCCAGCGGCCAAAGGTCATGTGGACATCAACAAATCTGCTACCGAAAACATCAAAATTCTTTCCGAGTGTCTAAATCGCACCCCCGAAGAATTGGTAGTCGTCGTAATGGACAGATCTCGCCACGAAGATTTGATTAAAGAAATTCGTGCGGCTGGTGCAAGGGTTCGTCTTATCAGTGATGGTGACGTAAGCGCCGCTTTATCCTGTGCTTTCTCTGGTACCAACATTCATGCCCTCATGGGTATCGGTGCGGCTCCTGAAGGGGTTATTTCTGCTGCTGCCATGCGTTGTTTGGGTGGTCACTTCCAAGGACAGTTAATTTATGATCCTGCGGTGGTGAAAACTGGTTTAATCGGTGAAAGCAGAGAAGGCAACCTCGCTCGTCTCACCGAAATGGGTATTACTGATCCTGATAAGGTTTATACTGCTGAAGAATTAGCTTCTGGAGAAACCGTTTTATTTGCGGCCTGTGGTATTACCCCTGGTACTTTGATGAATGGTGTTCGTTTCTTCCATGGTGGCGCCAGAACCCAAAGTTTAGTTATTTCTAGTCAGTCTAGTACCGCTCGTTTTGTGGATACTGTTCATATGTTTGATAAGCCTCAAACTATCCAATTAAGATAAGATTTTTTTTGGTAGAAGACATAAAAAGTTTAGGTAGGAATATAAAGTTTTATGAACCTTTGGGGTAATTAAAATAATTAAAAGTTTTCCTCCTTATATCCCTCAATTTTGAGGGATTTTTTCATGTCCATTTTATTCTCTAATCATTTATAGTAGGAGTATTTCCTATCACTTTTTTAGTTTTCGTGATGACATAAAATGGTTATTTCTTTTCTTATTAATTGCCTAAGATTATTTGGTATTATTTGGATTTTGGGTGGTATCGTTACGATCAAAGAGTCTTTTAATAATAAGTTCTTTAACAGTGCGATCGCCCAGATTACCCTAAAAAAAGAAGATCAAAGCGATACTATTTTTATTTTTCTTTGTGGTATTGAAACCTTAGTAAGTGGTATCGGTTTATTTTTAGCTCAAAAATGGGTTATTTTTCCATTACTTTTACTAATATTTTCCCAAATAAGTTTTTTTATTATCCGTTTTTATCAATCTCTTAAGGTTGAATCACCAGAAGAAAAAGAGAATTTTACCATTCAATCCACCACAAAAAATGCCTTTATTGTTTCTGTGGCAGTGACTATTATTGCTTTTTTATTACTTTTTGAATAACTTTTATAAAAGTTACCCATGGTGTAGTTTTTGCTTAATAGCATTAACGATGGTTTCTATGACGTACACTCTGGCGTAATATTTGTCGTCTCCTGGAACTATTTTCCATGGGGCGAGGGGAGTGCTAGTACGAGCGATCGCCTGATTAACTGCCACATCATACAAATCCCATTTTTCACGGTTACGCCAATCTTCTTCAGTTAATTTATAACTTTTGAAAGGATCATTTTTTCTTGCTTCAAAACGATTTAATTGTTCTTCTTGGCTAATGTGAATCCAAAATTTAATAATCAGATAATTATCCGTTGCCAATTGGGCTTCAAATTCATTAATTTCTCGGAATGCCCTGCGCCATTCTACTTCTGTGGCAAAGTTTTCAATTCTTTCTACCAGTACTCTACCGTACCAAGTGCGATCGAAAATGCCGATATTACCTAACTGGGGTAACTTACGCCAAAAACGCCAGAGATAATGATGGTTTTTCTCCTCTTCGGTGGGGGCAGCAAAGGCATGGACTTTATAGTTACGAGGATCTAAAATGTCGGTAACTCTTTTTATGGCTCCTCCTTTTCCAGCAGCATCCCACCCTTCAAATAAGAGCAATACCCCCAGTTTTTTCTCAAAAATTTCTCGCTGTAATTTTCTCAATTCTACTTGGGCAGATTTGAGCCTAGTTTTATATTCATCTTTGGGTAAATGTACGGTTAAATCTACTCTATCTAAATAATCAGGCTCCGTGGGTAATAATTCGGCTTGGGGAGGAAGGGAAGGAGTTTCAGATAATATTTTGCGTTGGGCGAGCGCCCCTCTAATGGTGGATACTAATTGAGTTAATACCTTTACCCTTGCCCACCGTTTGCAGTCTGCTTCTACTAATGTCCATGGGGCAAAACCTGTGCTGGTATAGATGAGCATTTCTTCCGCGAGGGCAGAGTATTGCTTATAATTTTTCTGCTGGTGCCAGTCTTCGGGGCGCACTCTCCATGAATCTAGTTCATCTTCTTGATAGTCTTTTAGTCGGCTTTTTAGTTCTTTTTTGCTTAAATGTAACCAAAATTTAGCCATAATGGCGCCATCATCAATTAATTGACGTTCAAAGGCGTTGATGTCTCTCATGACGAGGGGGACTTGATTTTCTGAAAGTCTGTCAAATAGTCGATCTTCTAATACATGAATGTACCAACTATGGTAAAAAATGGCGAAGCTACCTTGGGGGGGAAGATTTTGCCAAAAACGCCACAAAAAAGGATATTTTTCTTCTTGGGGAGTTGGTGGTAGTATGGGATATACGTCAAATCCTCGAGGATCCATATAGTTAGTTATTTTTTGAACTATTTTCCCTTTTCCTGCGGCTGCCCAGCCTTCTAGCACTACTATGATGGGTATTTTTTCTTGCCAGCAGGTGTTTTGAAGCGATCGCAATTCAACCATTAAGGCTTCTATCTGGTCATGGTAGCTTTTTTTGTCGAGGGATAGGCTCAAGTCAAGGGTATTTAACATGGATTAAGGAATAGTGATAATCAAAAGTTAGTTAAGTGAGTAGATATGATCAAATTGATTTAGTCAAAGGATAAGAAGGGGCTTAAGCCCCCTCTTTGTTCATAAACGTTTTAGTATAATAAAAGTCATAACTAATTTCGCCCATCTACTTACGAAAAAATAAGTTATTTTAGTCTTAACCTCACCATAATATCTATTACTTTTTTTGGCACCATAAGTTAATAATTCATAACTTAGAATTGGTATTCTGTGGCTAACTCTGGGGAAATACCATAGGATTTTAGTAATAGTTGGGCTTGGGGCGATTGTTCAATTTGTTGAATCATGAATTGAATCATGGGTTTGGCGATGGTACATTCTAGCTCTCCTTTTTGATTATAGGTGCGATCGCTCTTTTGAGATTCAGCTATGGGAATTTGATGACATTTTTGATCAAAAGCACAACGGCGACAGGTTTCCATCCTTTTTTCCCTCATGATTACGGTTTGTTGATGTTCTGGGGAATTTAAAATTTCTGATAAACTTTGTCTAAAAATATTACCCATATATCCTTGGGGTAAATAAGCCTCACCATAGTTATAAATATCTCCGTTAACATTGACGATGGCTACCCATTCTTTTTTTGCTGGTTCAAATCGACGTACTTTTTTCTCGGTGAGGTAACGCATGGCAGCCAAGAAATAATCCCGCAGAGGATATATTTTGATATTACTTTGGGTGCTAAATTGTTCTAGGGCAATGGCTTGATAGGCTTGAACTATTTGCTGATGGTTAACCATCAGCGGTTGCATTCTGGGGGATGGCTCAACCATACTAGATATGGGTAGAATACGATAGTCAATGGCAAGGTTATTAAAGAAATGGAAAGTATTGATAACGTAGTCTATGTTTTGGGCGTGTAAAACATTGATAACACCGAAAGACATTCTACGGTCAATCAATTTTTGCAGGTTGTCCATGACGTTATCCCTTGAGTCTTTTCCTTTTATATCCACCCTTTGCTCTCCAAATACATCAAAGGATACTCCTAGGGATATGTCTAATTCTTGTAATAAGTCTAAGGTGCGATCGCCCACTTGAAACAAATTAGTTTGTAAGCTGTTGCGATACTTAATACCTTTACTGTCTAAATATTTTTTTTGTAGGTCACAAAAAGTCCGAAAATAATCATGGGGTAACAATAATGGCTCACCTCCATGAAAAACAAACTCTGGTACCACGGAGGGAGATTGATGCTCAAAATAATTAGCTACATGACGAAAAAAAGATTCTAATTCACCGATGGACATTCTTTCTTTGTTTCCCAATTCGTCATACTCATAACAATAGTGACAGCGAAGATTGCACAGTTTACTTAGCTTAATGACAAAATACATAAATAGGGTTCAATGAAAAAGTGCTGTAGGGAAAATGCGGGTTAATGATGGGACTAAAATCTATGGGCTGATGGTGGGCAATGCCCACCCTACAAGTTTTAGGGATTAAAAATGATCTCCGGGGAATTGGTTAGAAGGACTGTCAGGCTGAGTGCGGTTTGGAGTCCTATTAGGGGTGATTCTAGGTTGGATACGATTAGGAGTCATATTGGGGGTGATACGGGGTTGAGTACGGTTATTTAAATTACCAGGACTAATTTGTTCAAAAGTACCTCGCACATCCCTTTCTCTTTCCATACCTCTTTGGGGTATTATTTCTCCTTCAGGCTCATCAGGACATTTTCCCCCTGGGCAATATTGAAGCCACATAGGTTCATCATCTCCGCCGTTGCCACAACTATCACAACTGTTGACAATGCCATTTTGTACGGTGAATATTAGGCTATCATGGCGATAGGCTCCATCGGGGAGGGGCATTTGTTTGCCACCATCAAAAAGGGCGATCGCCTTTTGTCCTTCAATGGCGATACTGTTTGCCCCAGACTGTTTTAAAAACATATCCACCGCCATAGCCCGTGAGCGAATATCAGGGGTAATAGAAGGCATCATCTGGGCTTGAGCCGATGAAACCATAGCATTATCGAGAAAACCTGCCAACTGATTAACCAAACCATTGTTTCCTACAACAGCTAATCCTGTAATGGAGGCAATAATAATCGCTGTTTTACCTTGGTTATTAAGGTTGAATTGAGACATTTTTAGTTTTTACTTTACTACACTGTCATCGCAGCCACTTTTAAACAACATTTCACTGATGACATTAATTGCATAGACGAAATTTGATGGAAAAAGTTTCACGGTTATCAAAAAAAAAAGATTGTCTTAAGGATAAATAGTTGTAACAACCCTATTATCTCCCTGCCCAGTAACCACCACTTGATTATCTTGTAGTCTCCCCTGCGCCCTATTTCCCCGAAAATTGACCACGGGATTAACCTGTTGATAAACCACATTGCCTTGAGCATCAATATTTTGGTCATCCAAATTCCATATCACACTATCAGCATATAACTTCCCTTGATTACTCACGGATTCTCCAAAAATTTGCCGACTCAGATAAACCTTATTTTCCGTTAAGTCAATCCTGCCTTGATTTGCTGTCATGGTGATGTCCTCATCCACTTCCACTAGGCGAATCATTTTATCGGTTTCGATAATTCTTTGGTCATAATCCCAACGCATGGCACTGGTGGCACCCTGTAGGGGGGGATTTAGGGATTGATATTCGATGTTATTTTCTACTATCAAAATACTGTTATTGAGATCCATTTCTGCCACACTGGCGCTGAGGGTGTCCGTCACCTGCTCATCTTCATAACGAGTAATGGTGAATGGTAAATCTGTACTAATTATTCCTTCTTCAACTTGCCAAACAAGAGCATCGGCGAGGATTTTTAATTGGGGTTCAGAGGTATTGGCGGTAATTTCTTGGTTTAGTTGTAATACTTGGGTGGCTGTGTTGTATTCCGCTTCTTTGGTAACGAGCCTAATTTGTTCGTGGATTATTTCGATATTTTCTTGGAGGGTAAAGTAATTTTGTTCTGGTTTCCAATTCAATTTTTCTCCTCGGACTTCCATGTCATTACGGGTATCAAAGCCGATGATTTCCCCCATGAGGTTTATTTCTTCGCCGTCATTCAGCACTTCTCCATTTTCAGCACTAATTTTGAGGACGATTTCTCCATTTTGTAAAAGATTGGCGGTAATGTCTTCGATAATGGCATTTTTGTTATCTTCGGAGTAAGTAACCTTGCCTACTTTTAATCGCCAAAAGTTTTCCCCGTCGTTGTTGGATTGTTCGATGGTGGCATCGCTTAAGACAATGCCTGATTGCACTTCTTGATTACTATTTTCGGCGTTGTTGTCGAGGGATTGATTTTGATTTTGACAGCCGCTGATAAAGAGAATGGTAAGAAGAAGAATTATTTTTCGGTACATCTTGGGTTAAACGGTGACGGTTTAAAGGGCTTCTTGGACGTGATCTACAAACAGGATTCCGTTGAGGTGATCTATTTCGTGTTGTATGATTCTAGCAATAAAACCATCAAATTCTTTTTTTTGTTCTTCTCCATCTCTATTGTAGTATTTAAGGGCGATCGCCCCATAGCGTAATACATTCCCCCTTTTACCCCGCACACTCAAACACCCTTCTTCCTCCTCCACCAAATCCTCAGAATGAGACACAATCTCAGGATTAATCATGGCGATGGGTTTCATCAACGGTGCATGGGGATAACGGGCATTAGGATGGGAAGCCACCACTATCAGCCGACAAGAATAGCCAATTTGAGGCGCCGCCAACCCCACCCCATTCCTCTCAAATACCATTGCCAACATCAAATCTACTAAATCTTGTATGTCAGGAGCATGAATATTTTTGACAGGGGAAGCCACTTCTCGCAAAATAGGACTACCAATTTGTAAAATTTCTCTCATGGGCTTGTATGATATTAAGCTAAACTCTAAAAATACTTTTGTGCATGGGAACAGAATATAACAATTCTAATTTAGTAACTCAAATAGAAGCGATACTCTATCTTAAAGGTAAACCAACCACCTGTGAAGAAATAGGAGAATTAACCCAAGCCGAGGAAGAAGCCATAGAATCCGCCCTCATCAAATTAATGTCCGACTATGCCCACCGCCCTGACAGTGCCTTAGAAGTGGTAGAAACCCCCGCAGGATATGCCCTACAACTGCGTAACTGTTGCCAAAATTTGCTCGAAAACCTCGTCCCTGCTGATCTCAATACCGCCACTCTGAGGACTTTAGCTGCGATCGCCCTTACCAATCCTATCCTACAAAGTGACCTAATTACCGTCCGCGGTAGCGGGGCTTATCAACACGTCCAAGAACTGCTAGAATTAGGTTTTGTTCGTAAACGTCCTCAAACAGAAGGACGCTCATATTGGTTAGAAATCACTGACAAATTCCATCAATATTTTGAAATTGACCAACTACCAACCTAAAAAACGTTTATATTAATAACAGGTAAAGAGGAACTGAGCAAAAGAAGAACTACTATAGAGGAAAAAAGTACATGGCATTTAACGCAAATTTCTTTGGCGGAGAATCAGATGCAACCCTAGACAACAATTTAATAGATTACTTACAAAGACAAAAACCAGAAACTCTTGAAAGAATTGCACAATCAGCAACCCCAGAAATAAAAGAAATTATTACCCACAATGTACAAGGGTTATTGGGGATGTTGCCCACAGAAGGGTTTAACGTGCAAATTGTCACAGATAAACAACATATGGCGAATTTACTAGCTTCTGCCATGATGACAGGTTATTTTCTTTGTCAGATGGAAAAAAGAAAAGCCTTAGAAGAAAATCTCTCTGATACCGATTCTGTAGAATAGTCAATGTTGTCATTGATTTAATTTGGTGGCAAGGGGTTTAAACCCCTTGTTAGACGAAGAAAATAACATATAATCAAGGTTTAATTATAAATTATCCATTACTTGTCAGCCTCCCTTTGCAAAGGCTGCCATAACAATCAAAGATAAAGATAAACCAGGTACTAATAGTACGACTAACATTAAAAATTGATCACTGGTCATAATATTTATTGCCTAAAAGTATTTACATTAATTATCATTTTAAAGGATGAGAAAAAAAACAAACCTTAAAAGATGGTTTAAATTAATGTTTAACAGTCAGTGGAGTAGGAGATGCTAGATGTGAAGGATTTTTTTCTGGGTTTATTTTTATGGTTAGGAAGTTCAACTTTTTTGATGGTTTTTTTGAGTAGTCAAACCTCATCCGAAAATAAGTCTATTTCTACTCCTCGGCGCAAAAAGTTATTACAAATTTCTGAGCAACAAAAGCTAATTATTAGTAATTTACAAGGGCAGTTAGCTATCAAAGTAGAGGAGTTAAAACAAGCCCAAACGGATATTGTTGAATTACAGTCAGATTTGAATGATTCTTGTGAGGAATTAGAATCTACCCAAGATAAATATGAAGCACTCCAGAAAGAGTTTACTCGGAAGGTGGCGCAGGTGACGAATAAAATATTGGAATTAGAGCAACAAAATTCTGTGTTATCACAACAGTGCCAAAGTTTACCAGAGGAGGTAAGACAAAACTTACAGACACAATATTTTGAGCAATTGCAGTCTTTACTTACCAATTATCCCACCGCTAAAATTATGGTTAAGTTTAAGCCAGATTTACCCGCAAAAAGTGTTGTTTGTCTCTTAAAACCCCTAGAGGAGTTGTTGGCAGGATGGGAAATAACTCCCGTTGGGCAACCATGGCGACGGGTAAATTTTGACCCTAATTTACACCAACCAGATGCTGATGATATTAGGGAGGGGGATTTGGTTTATATACGTTTTGTCGGCTATGCCCAACAGGATAAGGTTTTGATTAAAGCCAAGGTTAGTCGTTTTTTACCAGGACAAGAAGAACACAAAACCAATTAAGCTAAGGAAGGTGATGGGAAAGGGTGAGTGGAGGGAGTTTATTCTTCCTCTACCTGTTTGAGGTGAATATTTTTACGCCCCAATACTACTTCAAATTCATCTCCTGGCTTTAATCCCATTTTTTCGGTGTAGGCTTTACCGATGGATAAGTTACCGTTGGATTGTACATTAATGCGATAGTTCGCACTTCTGCCTCTTTTTTTTGCTTCGGCGGTAACATCGTTATCGAGGCTAATGCCTTCTGCTTCGATGAGAGCATTAAGAAATTTCACCATACTTACTCTTTTTTGTTTGCCTGATAGAGTGTAATAACCGCATTCAATGGCTTTTTCTTCCCGGGATGCGTCACCCATCTTTTTTACTTTTTTTAGTAGCTCTTTTCCGGTTAATGCTTTTGGTTTTTTTGACATTTACTTTGATTTTACTATTTTTTGACTAGCTATTTTTTTTTGATTTACAAAAGACTAATAACTCTTTTTGTTTCTGATCTATAATATACTAAAATAGCAATTTTTAATTTTATTTCTAAACTTATTGTTGTTTGATATGTTATCTCTGTTTTTTTGATATTTTTTCTTTATATGAAGTTAACTACTAAGGGACATTATGCGGTTAAGGCTTTATTAGATCTTAGTTTACAACCTAATTTTAAACCTACTTCTGTAAGGGCGATCGCCCTTCGCCAAGATATACCAGCGCCTTATTTAGAAAAGATATTAATAAAAATTCGTCACGCAGGACTAATAAATTCGGTACGAGGATCTCAAGGAGGCTATCAATTAGCCTATGAAACTAACCAAATATCCCTCGGACAAATACTAGAAGCAGTGGGGGAAAATTTAGAATCAATGCCTTTAGGTATTAATAACCAAAACACCTCTACAGACTGGGTTACGGTGGCTTTATGGCGTAAATTAAACCAAAAAATAAAACAGGCAATTTATAGTATAACTTTAGCAGATTTGTATTATGATGCGCGTAGTCGTCAAGCTTCTCAAGGAGAAGAAAATAATTTTATCGTATAGGACGAAAAATGATTAATAACCGAGAAAAAAAGTATTGGTTGGCATGGTCAAATATTAAAGGATTAGGAGCAACATCTATTAGAAAAATAGATCAAACTTTTGATAGTTTAGAAACAGCTTGGCAAGTTTCTTCTCAAGAATTATTAAGGGTGGATGGCATCGGTAAAAAACTTAGTGAAACTATCGATCAACAAAGAAGAAAAATTGACCCTGATACCCTTTTTCAACAACACATTGAAAAGAATCCTTTTTTTTGGAGTCCTAGCGACAATTTATACCCCCATTTATTATTAGAAATTCCTAGTCCTCCTACTATTCTTTATTACCAAGGGAAGGTAATTGAAAAAGAAAATAATGGCACTATACCGATGATAGGTATTGTCGGCACTCGTAAACCCACCGAACACGGTCGTCGCTGGACTTATAATATTAGTAAGGCATTGGCTCAAAATGGTTTTATCATCGTGTCAGGGTTGGCTGAGGGTATCGATGCGGTGGCCCATCGTGCTTGTTTGGATGCAGGAGGAAGAACTATTGCGGTGTTGGGTAATGGATTAGATCGAGTTTATCCCCCTAGTAATCGTGACTTGATGAGGGAGATTGCCCAAAAGGGTTTAATTATGACAGAATATGCCTATGGTAGTCGCCCTGAAAGGGGAAATTTTCCTGCTCGTAATCGTATTGTGGCGGGGTTGTGTCGAGCGGTGTTGGTGATGGAAGCCCCAGAAAAGTCGGGGGCTTTGATTACAGCTAGTTATGCGACAGAGTTTAATCGGGATGTTTATACTTTGCCTAATACCCCTGATAATTTTCAGGCGAGGGGTTGTTTAAGGTTGATTCATAAGGGGGCAGAAATAATTGTCACGGCGGAGGAATTATTATCTAGTTTGGGGAGCATTCCTAGTTTAGACCAACCGCAACAGTTATCGTTATTTGAGCAAAGTTTGGAGAAGTCTTTGGATGTTTTGGTTTCTAGCCCTACACCTTCACCCATACAACCTAATTTAACTCCTCCTTTGAGTATAGTATATGGTGCGATCGCCCCTGAACCCACATCCTTAGATATTATTGTTACAAAAACTCAAATGCCCACCGCCCAAGTATCAGGGATTTTATTACAACTAGAATTAGATGGACTAATTACCCAGTTGCCAGGGATGAAATACAAAAAAACAATGGATAATTGAGAATTGATAATGAATAATTAGTCATTTGAAATAATTAAACCATTACCGATTCTTTATTGTTCAATTAATAACTTAAACTAGAGCGCAGAGTTAGATTTAAATCTCTTCTAGTATCAAAAGAAATCACCTCAGCAGAAGAAGGCCCTTGACGGAGAAATAAACCAGCCAAAGCACCTAAACCAGCACCACCTAAAATTTTCTCGGTGGAAATAACTCTGTTACCAGTCACCCCAGAGATTAAGGTGGCAGCAGCAGCACCCGCTAAAGCCCCTTGCCACACAGAATCACTATTACCTCCTCTCTCGATGACTTCGGTACGGGTTACCACATTAGACTCAATGTCAATGGGCATTTCGGTACCATTAGGATAAATAATAGTTCTACCCACAAATAAAGAACCTCTACGGTTTCTTGCGGGGCGAATTTCACCTCTGATGCGACTGTTGACGGGAATAACGATATTGTTATTGTTATTTCTAATATCTCTATCTACTGTTAAGGTAAGGGGTAAAGTTTCTTCTTTAGTGACATAAATTCTGGTGGCGTTTCTATCTTCTGCGTAGATGGTAGGAACATTAGTTCCTGCGGGTAGGGTTGATCTACTATTCTGAGATATATTGTTGTTACGATTGTTTTGAACAGGGGTAATGCCTCTGCCGGGGAAAGAGTCATGGCGAAAATGTCTCGAGTTTCTACTTTGGGCAGCCACTGAGCTAATTCCTGTACTAGAAATCATCCCAGCACAAAGAATCAGGGCAATGATAGATTTAGAGTTACCCAAGGAAAAAACTTTTTTTCTGCTTGAGTTTTGGGAAGAAAAGTTAAACATAATAATAAAATATTCTAAAAATCATCAGCTAATATTTTTAGACGGTAAATAGAAATAAAAAGTTTCAACGAAAATATATTATTATGAGTTTCTTTGATCTAACTTTAGTCTTATTTCACTGTGATATTCTCTAGTAATGGGATAAAAATAGGCAAGAATTACCCCCATAACTAATACGATGGCGGGTAACACAGAAACCACTAGACGGATGGCAAGAAGGGCAGAAGAGGGTTGGGTGGGAATTGCTTCTCCTGGAATGGTGCGGATAAATCCTGATGCGTCTAAGGCTATACCCACGAGGAATAAGCCCAAGGCTAGTCCAAATTTTTGTAACAATACCATGAAGCCATAAAAAATACCTTCTCGTCTTTTTCCTGTGTTTAGTTCGTCAAGATCTATTACATCAGGTATCATTGACCAAGGGATAAGATAAGCTACAGATACTCCAAAACCCGCTAGGATGGCGAGGAAATATAATAGGGCTGTTTGCCCGGGTTGGATGAGAAATAACCCTATTTGGGCTATAATCCAAATGGCTGATCCAAGGAAATAAACGATCTTTTTATCTAGTTTTTTACTGACTATTTGCCACCCAAATAACATGACTAAGGCTGTACCCTGAACTGCGATCGCAACTTGGGGAAAACTTGCTTCGGGTAATTCCATCCAATTGACTACGAAGAAAAGTAATATGGATGCGGTGAGTTGTACGGCTAACCATGAACAAAGATAGATACCGATAACAAACAGAAATGGTTTGTTGCTAAAGACTATTTTTAGTTGACGGAAAAAGGGGATTTGCTCTTGGTTTTGATTCCCTATATTTTCATCACTGATGAGTAAATGTTCTTCGGTTTTACCTGTGATAAATGTCCACGCCATGGCGCTTAATATAATGGTAAAAAATAAAAATATTATTCCTTCAAAAATATCTTGAGGGGTATTATTATTGACAAAATTTAGAATAGCAAATATAGCTAAAACTGTGG
Organism: Cyanobacterium sp. IPPAS B-1200; assembly: GCF_001747005.2. Classification (NCBI taxonomy): domain Bacteria; kingdom Bacillati; phylum Cyanobacteriota; class Cyanophyceae; order Chroococcales; family Geminocystaceae; genus Cyanobacterium; species Cyanobacterium sp. IPPAS B-1200. The sequence continues at coordinate 1,435,689 of NZ_CP182899.1, read as the reverse complement.
CGATTATAATTAATAAAAATCCTAGGTTTTTGCGTTTATCTCTAGTTAATAATGGTTTTTTCCCTCTTTCTTGTAGTTGTAAGGGACACCATAACAAAGCCACTAGGGCAATAAGGCTCGATATAAAACCTAAAATCAGATATTTTTCTTGGTCTTGTCCATCATAAATATCAAATATTATTCCTGCTAAAATTAGAGAGAAAATACTAGCACCAATGGAAAAACTGAAGCGAAAACTATTTAAATTGGTGCGCTCGTTATAGTCTTTTGTTAATTCTGGGGTGAGGGCTTGATAGGGTAAATTAACGGAAGTATAGCAGATATGAAAGGCGATCGCCACTACCATATAATATATAAATAGGTAAATGCTGTTAGTGCGAGGGTTATCACTAAAACTAGGTACTACCCACATCAGAAAAAAGAAAATTACAAAAGGCACTGCCCCTAATATCATCCAAGGAATACGACGGCCCCAGGGGGTTGAAGTGCGATCGCTTGATACCCCTATAATAGGATCATTAATAGCATCACTAATCTTGCCAATCATCAAAATACTACCAGCCACACTAGGGCTTAAACCAGCCACATTGGTAAAAAAAGGTAACAAGAAAAAAATTAATAAATTAGCAGATAAAGCAGTGCCAACATCCCCCGCCCCAAATGCCAATTTGGTGGTAAATGCTAACTTTTCCGTCTTATTCGTTGATGCAACCATCTTTTTTTATTCCTAAAAATTAGTGTAGGGCGAGGAGTTAAACATTATAAAATAACACCCAATATTAAATATTACATTTCCACAACGTAACACATTACCTAAAACAATCCCTCAATAAATCGGTCTTAATTTCGTCCGTAATCACTACTTTGCCAATTTCCGTGGGTAAAATAAAACGTACCTTTCCAGCCTTCACCTTCTTATCCAACTGCAAACTATCCAATAAATCTTCCTTATCCACCGTTGCAGGAATATTCAGAGGTAAACCAGCCTTTTTAATCAAATCATTTTGTCTGATTAACTCATCCTGCGTCCATAAACCCGCCCGAAAAGCAATTTTTCCAGCCACTGCCATACCAATGGCTACCGCTTCCCCATGAACAAAAGTATTATAATTCGTCAAACTTTCTACCCCATGGCCCACCGTATGACCATAATTAAGAATAGCCCTTACTCCTCCTTCCCTTTCATCCTGTCGCACCACCTCAGCTTTTGCAAGACAAGAACGTTCTAAGATATAACTAAGTAATTCAGGGCTTAAAACATCCATAGATTCAAGGGTTTCTGCCAATTCTAAGCGAGAAAATAGCTCTTTATCCCAAATCACTCCATATTTAATCACCTCCGCCATACCAGCCCTAAACTCTCGTTCTGGCAATGTTTTTAAAACCGTAGGATCAATTAAAACCAACTTAGGTTGATAAAAAGCCCCTATTAAATTTTTTCCTTGGGGATGATTTACCCCCGTTTTGCCCCCCACCGAAGCATCCACCATGGCCAGTAAAGAAGTGGGAATTTGAATAAAATTAATACCTCTCAACCAAGTAGAAGCAGCAAACCCCGTCATATCTCCAATGACACCGCCCCCCAAAGCTACCATGGTTGAATTTCTTTCTAAGCGTAAACTTAAGGCTTTATCATAAACCTGAGCAATAGAATCAAGGGTTTTATAACTTTCTCCGGCGGGAATTAGATGATAATTAACCTCATATCCTTGTTTCGTAAAAGCATCTATCACAGTTTGCCCATAATAGTCAAAAATTTCAGGGTTAGAAATGACTAAAATTTTCTTACCAATATTTAAAGACTTTGCTTTCTGCCCAATTTCTCTTAATCCGTCAGTAGCGATGTGGATTTCGTAGGCATTTTGGGGTAATTTTACAGGGATGATTGAGTGCATCGTTAATAATAAAGAGACTGAGCTACCATAACTTATGATTGACTTAACAGTTCATTGTACAATATATGGGTTATCCATTTTACTAAAGGAGTTTTATATATGTCTGGTGTAATTGCTTATGTTGGCATCATCGGTGGTTTCACCGTGGCTGCGGTTGGTTTATATTATGGTTTCCGTGCTTTAAAATTATTATAAAATCTATGACCCTATCTATGACACCAGATAGGGTTTTTTATTTTTCAACTTAGAAGATTTTTGCAAAAGACTATAATAGGTAACGGTTTAAATTTTCCTACATATACCATGTTCCTTAAAAAAGGTTTTGTTATCTATTCTTGGTTACTATTATTGTTAACTATATCTTCCGTTTCTAGCCCTGTTTTTGCCCAAAGCAGGAGGGCTAATCCCATCAATAACAATGTCAGGGATGAATTGTTGCCAAGAAGAAATAATTTAACTCAGGAGGAGAGACAAGCCCTCACCATCGCCTTGGAGGAGTTGAATCAGTCGGCACAAAGTCAATGGGAATTGGGTAATGAGGATGAGGCGTTTGAGATTTGGTATCGTCAAATTAGGCTAAGTCGCTTTTTGGGGGTAAGGGAAGAAGTTGAAATCATTGCTGAGGTTGGTGCGTTAGCTTGGCAGAGGGGTAGGGGTGATGATGTTAATTTTTTGAGTGAGAGATTATCTGCTTTACAGTCTCAAAATACTACTAATAATCGGGTTAATCCTCAGCTTTTATCTTATTTTTTGGAAGCCTATGAAGGTTTGAGGGATGTTGATAAGTCGGCATTGTTGAGAAAACAGTTATTGGAAGTTGCCCGAGAGCAAAATAATCGGGAGGAAATAATAAGTAATTTGGAGGCTTTGGGTAGTTTATATTTAAGCAAGTTTGATTATTTAAATGCACAGCCTATTTATGAGGAGTTGTTGGTTTTTGCTCAGGAAGATAGAAATTTTTTGGCGGAGTCTAATTACCTGAGAAGGTTATCTCAAATTAATGGGGCGATGTTACTCCCTGAAAATACTGTGGAATATAATAAGCAGTTGATTGCGAATCATGTCCGCAATAATAATTTGAGGGCTGTAGCGTTAGTTGAAATTTCCACGGGGGATAATTACCGGTTGTTGGATAATCCAGAGGAGGCGGCAAATTTTTATCAGGAGGCTTTTAATACGGCATGGGCGCAAGGACAATTTGCGATCGCCAGTGAAGCCCTCAAAAGATTAGGAAATCTATATCAAGAATATGAACAATTAGATTCGGCCTTAGTTGTTTATAATGAACTAATAAAATTGCAACAACAGGCTTATGATTATTTTGGATTAATGGGAACCCATGAGCAAATAGGGATAATTCATCAACAAAAACAAAATATTGCCGAGGCGAGAAACTCTTTTACGAGGGCTTTACAAATCGCCCAAGAAATTAACCACCGACAAGACTATTATCAAGATTTGCTGTCTCAATTGTAATTTTTTATAAAAAAGAGCTAAATGCCAGGTTTACAAACATTGTAATCTTCATGGGATACCACTGCTTCGGGGGCTACAAAACTCCCACAGTCTCGACAAATTAAACGGTAATGCCTAGTTACGGGAATACTAATAATGAATCTATTATGTCTTAATCTTTTTCCCCTAAAGTGAGTGTAACTGGTTTTATTTTGTAGTTTTTTGATAATATCTCTAGCTTTTAAAACAACATTTTTCGGCAAAGAAGTTAGGTCAATGGGATCATGGTGAAAGCTCTGTCGCCAAGCATTTTTTGCCCTTCTTTTTTCTTCCCATATAGACTCTTGCTGGGCGCATCTATGACATTTACTACCGTATCCTACATGGCCACAAGCAAATTTTTTCTTTCTCCGAGACATTGCTTTTCTCCTGATTACATAACAACTTTAATTAATTATCAAAACAGAGATCAATGGCTAATTAAATTATTAACTTTAAAAATAAATAAAGCAACTATTGTTATTAGCTAATACTGGATATAGAAAAATAAAAACTAACTATTTATATCAGTTATTTTTAACTAAAAAATATGCTGATTCTACAACTATCCCTTTGGAAAACGTTTAAAAACAATTATTCTTATTAATTTGTTTTACATTTCTCAAGTTTTAATTTCTATAGGAGAATTTGACCAGAAAAATCACCACAAATTGATAAAAACTATGACTTTTAACATAATTTTCTTCGGTCGATGCTGTTTTAATTTTGATTGTTATTTTTTTTAGTTATGTTAACTAATATGATCTTTATTGATGGTTCTAATGTTTCCAGAATAGCTTGTAACTGGAAAACCTTAAAGGCTCTAATTTAGCATTGATCCCCACTTTTTTTTAGCATACTAGAATGAACGACGAACAGACAATTATTGTTGCGAATTATTAAAATTTTGATTAACAAAAGTTAACAAAAAAGAGGATAAATGAAAATTAATTATGTAAGTCCTGAAAAAATAACCTCAAAATTCCTATTTAATTCTCAAAATAGTTAAAAACGAACAAAAATCGATGACACTGAAGATTTTATCCTGAACTGAGTTGATTCTGATATAATCAGACATTGTCAATGGATGGTCAATTTAGAATATGCGTTTATCTCAGATGTTATGGGTTACTTTACGAGAAGACCCTGCAGAAGCTGAAATCCCTAGTCATAAGTTATTATTGAGGGCTGGTTTTATCCGCCGTATCGGTAGCGGTGTTTATGCTTATATGCCTTTAATGTGGCGTGTATTACAAAAAGTTTCCCAGATAGTCCGAGAAGAAATGAACGCTACAGGGGCGCTAGAGTGTTTGTTGCCCCAGATTCAACCAGCAGAGTTGTGGCAGGAGTCGGGGCGTTGGGATACCTACACCAAGGCTGAAGGTATTATGTTTTCTTTAGTAGATAGGCAAAAAAGGGAGTTGGGTTTAGGTCCTACCCATGAAGAGGTGATAACGGCGATCGCCCGTGATATGATCAAGTCTTATCGTCAGTTACCCCAACACCTATACCAAATTCAAACTAAGTTTAGGGATGAAATCCGCCCCCGTTTTGGGTTAATGCGTGGTAGGGAGTTTATTATGAAAGATGGTTATTCTTTCCATACTAGCCCTGAATCTTTGAAGAAAACCTATGCAGACATGGATAAGGCTTACCGTAATATTTTAACCCGTTGCGGACTCAGTTTTAGACCTGTGGAGGCTGATTCTGGTGCCATTGGGGGTTCAGGCTCTCAAGAATTTATGGTTTTGGCGGATGCAGGGGAAGATGAGATTTTATACACCGAAGATGGTACATATGCGGCTAACGTGGAAAAGGCGGTTTCTTTACCTGCGGATGTGGTAGCTTCTCCTTTTAGTAGTTTTGAAAAAAAGGAAACTCCTAATACGGAAACCATCGCCAAGGTAAGTGAGTTTCTAAAATGTTCTCCTACTAACATTGTTAAAAATGTTCTTTATCAAGCTGTTTATGATTCAGGAAAAACAATTTTAATTTTAGTGAATATAAGAGGGGATCAAGATGTTAATGAAGTTAAGTTAAATAATGAATTGGTAAAGTTAGCCCCTTATTATGATGCTAAAACCATCATTAGTTTAACGGTTCCTGATCAAAATGCCCAACAAAAATGGGCTAGTAAACCTTTACCCTTGGGTTATATTGCCCCTGATTTAAGTGATGATTATATTGCGAAATCGGCACAGGTAGAAGGTAGTTTCTTGCGTTTAGCCGATGAAACCGTGAAGGATTTAGAAAACTTCGTCACGGGTAGTAATGAAACGGGTTATCACGTAGTGGGTGCTAATTGGGGCAAGGAGTTTACTTTACCTAAATTGGTGGTGGATGTGCGTAAAGCTATGGTAGGCGATCGCACCTTACATGATCCTACCCAAGTGCTACAAACCGCCAGAGGTATCGAGGTAGGGCATATCTTCCAACTGGGGACAAAATATTCTGAAGCCATGGGCGCCACCTACACCAGTGAGGCAGGAAAAGAAGAACCTTTTGTGATGGGATGTTATGGTATTGGGGTATCTCGTCTTGCTCAGGCAGCGGTAGAGCAATCCTATGATAAAGATGGTATCATCTGGCCAAGGGCGATCGCACCTTATCAAGCCATTGTTATCATTCCCAACGTCAGTGACGAACAACAAGTAAAAGCGGCAGAGCAAATATATAACGACCTTAACCAAGCTGGTATTGATACCCTTTTAGATGACCGTAACGAAAGGGCGGGGGTAAAATTCAAAGATGCTGATTTAGTGGGTATTCCCTATCGGGTTGTTACAGGGCGCTCTCTCAAAGACGGTAAAGTAGAATTTGTGAAACGTGCCACCAAAGAAGCCCAAGACATTGCCATCGAGGATGTAGTTCAAACTATCCTTAACGATTAAATAGTTTTTTCCCTCTCCCTTAGGGAGAGGGGCGAGAGTATTAGGTTATAAAACCCCAAATTACTGTTCTTAGACAGTAAAAGCTATTAAGCAAAAAGACTATTAATAGAATTATTGGCATTGCTTAATCATGGTATGAAGCATAATTGAATGACGCTAAAAATTAAGACACCAAAATATTATCACCGCTCTCTGTTCCCTGCCTAAATGAGAAATTATATCTAAAATCAGCAACACCTTAAATTAAGCAAGACTATCAATTATTTAACTGTGGTTTTTGGTTAAGATAAAAGAGGTATCACTATTAAATAATCTTTGCTGAATGTCGATCGCACCTATTTACGGAAATCTACAAGGAATCAAGCCCAATCAACTCAAACAATTACAAAGATTATACCAACAAAGGATCAGGAGCGATCGCCTCACAACCTCCGAATTTGCCGAAAGAATTGCCTCCATAAGCAGTGATCTCAAACAAGCGGTATGTGTCTATTTAAATCGCCGTGGACAGGTGATCAGGGTAGGTGTCGGAACCCCCCGTCAAACCCAAATTCCCCCCCTAGAATTACCCCGTTATGGGGCGCAGAGACTATCAGGCATTCGGTGTCTGAGTACCTCCATCAAGCCCATTCCCCCCAGTGAAGCTAGTTTAACCGCCATGGCAAGACAAAGGTTAGATGCTCTTTTGGTGTTTACCCTCACGGGGCAAGGGGTACAAAGAAAAGGGGGCGGTGCATCAGGATTTATCAAAGATGCTTATTTAGCCCACCTCATTCCAGCCCAAGATACTCAAACCTATTGGGAAGTGTCCCCTGCTCAAGAGATAGAGGCGATCGCCCAGCAGGACTTTCTTACCCTAGTGGACGGTTTAGAAGAAGAGTTTAGCAGGGAATTTGTTGCCCAAGAAGTGGATGACTCCCAAGAACGAGTATTATTAGTAGGGCTAATGACAGAGCGCATAACACCCCAAAAATTTGACGACAGTTTGCAAGAATTACAAAGACTGGTGGAAAGTGCAGGGGGAAAAGTATTGGCTACCCTCGAACAAAAAAGAAGTCAACCCCACCCTCAAACCTTGGTGGGAGCGGGTAAAGTGGAAGAAATTGCCCTGCAAGTGCAGAGTATGGGAGCCAATTTAGTCGCCTTTGATCGAGATTTATCCCCCTCCCAAGCCCGGAACCTCGAAACCCAATTTGGGGTAAAAGTAGTCGATCGCACTGAGGTAATATTAGATATATTTGCCCAGAGAGCGCAATCACGGGCAGGGAAATTACAAGTAGAACTAGCCCAACTAGAGTATATGCTACCCCGTCTTAAAGGAAGAGGAAGGGCTATGTCAAGGTTAGGGGGCGGTATCGGTACAAGGGGGCCGGGGGAAACCAAGCTAGAGACAGAAAGAAGGGCAATTCAGAAACGTATTACTCGCCTCCAACAGGAAGTTAATCAACTCCAAAGCCATCGCGCCCGTATGCGCCAACAAAGACAACATGAAGAAATACCCACCGTGGCCATCGTGGGTTATACCAATGCAGGGAAATCAACCCTGATAAATGCCCTTACTAACGCTGAAGTATATACCGCTGATCAACTTTTTGCAACTCTTGACCCCACCACCCGCCGATTAACCATCACAAACCAAAATACAGGGGAATCCAATATTATTTTATTAACCGATACCGTGGGCTTCATCCATGAGTTACCCCCCTCCTTGGTTGATTCCTTTCGGGCAACTCTAGAAGAAGTTACCGAAGCGGATGCTCTCCTCCATGTGGTCGATTTATCTCACCCTGCTTGGCAAAGTCATATTGAATCGGTAAAAAATATCTTGGGAGAGATGCCCCTTGCCCCTGCGGAGGAATTGATTGCTTTTAATAAAATTGATCAAGCGGATATTGAACATTTAGAATTAGCTAAACAAGAGTATCCCACCGCTGTTTTTATCTCGGCAAAAGAACGTATTGGTTTTGATAATTTGCGATCGCGCTTAATGGGTAGTGCTGATTACTAACGATAGTAAACTAAACATTGCAAGAAACTTAGGCCACTGATAAATACCCTTGATTTTTTATGATTGTTGAGCTAGTTTCATTTAAGTTCCATTAACAACACAATATAGATTATGGATATTACAACTCAGTCTGTTACTCTTGGTGGTGAAGATATTAATATTCCTGCTTTTTTGGCTACTCCCGAAGATGAGGGAATTTATCCTGGGGTGATAGTAGTACAAGAAATTTTTGGGGTAAATGATCACATTCGGGATGTTACTTCAAGAATAGCGGCGGAGGGTTATGTGGCGATCAGGCGTAGCCTGCCACTTCGTGATCGCCCCTAGCATCTATCAACGCATTGCCCCCGATTTTGAAACGGGTTACACCCCTGAAGATGTGAAAATTGGTAGGGAATACAAAAATCAGACCAAAGCATCGGAATTACTAAAAGACATTCAAACCGCCATTAACTATCTTTATACCCTGCCCAATGTGAAAAAAACGGGAGTCGGCGCCATGGGTTTTTGTTTTGGGGGTCATGTCACATATTTAACCGCCACCCTTGAAGATATAAAAGCCACTGCATCTTATTATGGGGCTGGAATTGCGAATTGGTGTCCGGGGGAGTGTGATCCGACTATTACCCGCACCAAGGACATAAAAGGGGCTATAAACTGCTATTTTGGCATGGATGATACTAGCATTCCTCCCGAACAGGTAGATCAAATCGAAAAAGAATTACAAAAGTACGACATAACCCATAAAGTATTTCGTTATCAAGGGGCAGAGCATGGATTTAATTGCGATCGCCGTTCATCTTACCAAAAAGTCGGCGTAAAGCCCCTGGCTTTAGACATGGGGGTGCGACTCGTTCTAGTCAAAGTTTAGGTAAATAACCGAAACGTAAGCTAGGCAAGGTTTACATTATGTACCTTGACAACTTTATACTCATGGAGATGTAAGTTCTCCCCTCTAGTTGATGGAGTGAAAGCATAGTCCACAGCGACCTGGTGTTTGGTAAACCACACGCTGAAGCTGGATTAAAAGATGGTAACTCGAAGCCTAAACGGGAATCCCATCGAGCAAAAAGACCATGACTACGCAAGTAATCTTCGTTTGAACCGTCGTGAATGAAAATTAGCCAAATAAGGCTGACAGGCTAGACTAAAAAGTGTTACCTAATGCACCAGCAGGCTCCCCATCCTGAACTGGAATCAACAGCAAAGAGTCGGTGGATAGAAGAAGTCTAAAGTCTGTAAATATGAGTATAAGGAACGAGGAAACCCTCATTATCTCTCCTTCGGGAGTAGTAACCAGCGCAAGGTAATGAGGAGTAGGATTCGCTAAGAAGCAAATGCCCAACTGTAATGGTAGGGATAGGCTGACGTAGCGACTTTGATAACCAATGAATAGTCTCAAGTAGCTTAAATTATGACAACGTGTAACACGATTGATAAAACTGAAAATTGGAACTCTATCGACTGGCGAAAAGTAGAGAGAGAGGTTTTCCGTTTGCAAAAAAGAATATTCAAAGCAAGTCAAAATGGTAATGTTAAGTTAGTCCGCAAATTGCAAAAGTTGTTAACCAACTCTTATTATGCGAAACTCTTAGGCATCAGAAAGATAACTCAAGACAATTCAGGCAAAAAGACTGCTGGAGTGGATGGAATCAAATCCTTAACACCAAAGCAACGTCTGGAGATGGTCAATAACCTGAAGCTGAAAGGTAAATCAAAACCTACTCGTAGGGTATGGATACCTAAAGCCAATGGAGAACAAAGACCTCTTGGGATTCCGTGTATGGCAGAGAGAGTTAAACAAGGGTTAGTTAAACTAGCACTTGAACCGCAATGGGAAGCCAAATTTGAACCAAATAGTTATGGTTTCAGACCAGCAAAATCGGCACACGATGCAATAGAGGCGATATTTCTATCTATTAGAAACCAGCCGAAATTTGTATTGGACGCTGACATAGCAAAATGTTTTGACCAAATAAATCATGATGAATTACTGAATAGAATCCAAACCCACCCACTATTAAGACGTGAAATAAAAGCATGGCTGAAAAGTGGAGTTTTGGACGAAGGATTTTTACTACCAGCTAACAAAGGCACACCACAGGGAGGTGTAATTTCCCCATTGTTAGCAAACATAGCCTTGCACGGTATGGAAGAAGAAGTGAAAACCTACGCCAGAACATGGAAAGGAATCAAAGAGAAGAATGCGAGAAGTATATCTCTAATAAGATATGCCGATGACTTCGTAATCCTACACAAAGATGAAGAGGTTATTCTCAAATGTAAGGAAATCATTGAAAATTGGTTAAAACCACTGGATTTAGAATTAAAACCAAGCAAAACCCGCATCTCCCACACATATTGCGAGTATGAAGGAAACACGGGATTTGACTTCCTCGGATTTAATATCCGTCAATACGAAGTAGGTAAAACTCACACTGGAAAAAACGGTCAGAGTCTCCCTCTTGGATTCAAAACCATCATAAAACCATCAAAAGATAAAATCAAAAAGCACATCCAAAAGATTGGAGATGTCATTAGGAAACATAAAGCATCACCACAAGTAGCGCTAATCAAAGAGCTTAATCCCATCATTAGAGGTTGGGCAAACTATTATCGCTCGGTATGTAGTAAGGAAACTTATGACAAATGTGACCACCTTATGTATAAACAGTTAAAAAGATGGGCTGAAAGAAGACACCCGAATAAGTCCAAGTCATGGGTAGCTAATAGATATTGGCACACTTATGGCAATAAAAACTGGGTGTTTTCGACCAGAGATGGAGATGGATTCAAACTTCTAAATCATAGCGAGATTGAAATCAAACGCCATGTCAAAGTCAAAGGTGACAAATCACCCTACGATGGAGACTGGATTTATTGGACAACAAGAGTAGGCAAACACCCAGAGGTCTCGACTAGAGTGACTAACTTACTTAATAAGCAAAAAGGTATATGTACAGTATGCGGACTTAATTTTAAAGATGGAGACAAACTAGAAGTTGACCATATTACTCCCAAAGCCCTTGGCGGAAAGGATGAATATAAAAACCTACAGTTACTTCATAAACATTGCCATGATAAAAAGACAACCAGAGATGGAAGTCTGAGTTGTGTCCATGACAAGGAGGTTATTAGAGAGGAGCGGAGTGAAGGGAAACTTTCACGCTCCGTTCTGAAGACGAGTCAGAATGGTGACATTCTGGCTTAGTTTAACAGTATGTCAAAATGAAACTGTAGCACGAGAAGCATGGCAAGAAACCCTTAACCTATTTCAACAGACGTTGTAGTACGCCCATAACGTCTGTAACACAAAAAAAGATGCTGATTAAGCAGAATTAGCATTTATGATTGATAGGGTAGTAGAAAAAAACCGAACAAAGAAAATTATGGCAATATCACTACAAAAAGGACAAAGAGTTTCCCTCGATAAAGTAGCCCCAGGATTAACAGCAGGATTTATTGGCTTGGGGTGGGATACCAATGTAACCGATACGGGCAAAGATTTTGACCTAGATGCTTCCGTATTTTTACTCAATGATCAAGAAAAATTAATATCCGATAATCACTTTATCTTTTATAATAATTTGACCAGTCCAGATCCTGCTAAATCTGTCAAACATATGGGAGATAACCTCACGGGAGAAGGAGAAGGAGATGACGAGGTAATCATCGTTGATTTAAGGAAAGTACCTGAAGATGTGCAAAGAATTGTTGTCACTGTTACCATCCATGAAGCCGATAAAAGAGGACAAAATTTTGGACAGGTGCGTAATGCTTTTGTAAGACTGGTAGATGTGGCTACCAAGGAAGAAGTTTTACGTTACGACTTGGAAGAAGATTTTTCTGTGGAAACAGCACTTATTATGGCGGAGTTGTATCGCAAAGATGGAGAGTGGCGTATGAATGCCGTTGGCGCTGGTTATCAGGGTGGTTTACAAGCCTTACTCAATCGTTATGTGTAGATAATCCAAGGACAATTGACCATTAAAATTTACTCGTTAATTGTCCATGCCCATTGCCTGTTTTTTATTCCTCACCCTAACCATTTCAAAGGGTAGTATCGAAACTTAAATTGTGAATTGTTTTATGTTTGTAGTACACAGTATATGCTATAATAAGATCCTTATAGAAGGAATCTTTTAGGTAAACGACACAAATGTTATTCGATACTCAAGAACAGGCAATCGAAACGTCAATTAGTGACAGCAATAAATCAAGTAATCATGTAGAAAATCAATCTAGTACCATCAAGGTGGTCAAAAGAAGTGGCCGTTTAGCAGATTTAGATATAAGCAAAATCAGGAATGTAGTTAACTGGGCTTGTGCTGATAAAGATGTAAATGCGATCGCCCTTGAGGCTGGATTGAAAACCCGTATCCGTTACGGCATCAGCACGAGGGAAATCCAAGATAATTTGGTCAACTGCGCCCTAGAAATGTGTAATATTGATGAACCTGATTGGCGTTATGTTGCTGGGCGTTTATCGATGTGGAGTCTATGGAAAGAGATTCTTGTAAGTCGTGGCTACAATTATGGAAACTATGCCAAAACTGTCCAATCTTTTGTGGATGCTGGGAAATATGACGATCGCATCTTAGTCTATTCAGCGGAAGAATTAGAAACCGCTAACGGTTGGATTAACCCCGATTGGGATTTGGACTATGACTATGCAGGTACAGTATTACTCACTTCCCGTTATTTGTTACCCGATGAATTACCCCAAGAAGCCTTTTTAACTTGTTCTTTATTACTAGCAAGTCAAGAAGCACCAGAGAATCGCTTAACCTATGCCAAAAAGTTTTATGAGGCGATCGCCTCTCGCCGTATTTCCCTTGCTACACCGATTTTAGCTAATTTGAGAGTCCCCAACGGCTCCCTCACCAGCTGTTTTATTATCAGCATGGAAGACAACCTCGAAAGCATTTATCGAGAAATCACCAATACCGCCCGTATTTCCAAAAATGGCGGTGGTGTGGGGGTAAATGTATCCCGCATTAGAGCCACAGGCAGCGCCGTCATGGGCAAAAAAAATGCCTCTGGGGGGGTTATTCCTTGGGTAAAACTTTTGAATGATACTGCCATCGCCGTCAACCAAGGGGGTAGAAGAGCAGGGGCTGTTACCGTTGGTTTAGACATTTGGCATTTGGATGTACCCGAATTCCTTGAAATGCAGACAGAAAATGGAGATCAACGCCGTAAAGCCTATGATGTATTTCCCCAATTAGTAATCACCGATGAATTTATGCGTCGGGTGAAAGCCAAGGAGTCATGGACATTGGTTGATCCCCTCGAAGTTAGGGAAAAATTAGGCTATGATTTACCTGTAATGTGGGGTCAAGAGTTTGAAAAAGCCTATCAAGACATTGAAGCCAATCTTGATACCGTTATTAAACTGCATAAGCAGATAAATGCTAGGGAATTATTTAAGCATATCATGCGATCGCAAGTGGAAACAGGGATGCCCTATCTTGCCTTCAAAGATACTATAAATAAAGCCAATCCTAACAAACATGATGGCTATATTCCAGGTGTAAACCTTTGTGTGGCAGGAGAAACAAAAATATTAACCGATATGGGGCAAATGGCGATCGCCGACTTGGTAGGCGAAAAAGTTAATATTTGGAATGGCTCGGAATGGTCAAACGTTTTAATAAAGAAAACAGGGGAAAATCAGCCTTTATTAAAAGTTAATTTTTCCAACGGTGAATCCCTCGAATGTACTTATTACCATAAATTCCACATTCAAGAAAACTACAAAGGAAAAGTCAAAATTGTTGATGCAAAAGACTTACAAGAAGGAGACAAACTTATTAAATATCGTCTTCCTTTGGTACAGTCAGCATACGATGTAGAATTTCCCTATGCCTACACCTCTGGATTTTTTAGTGGTGATGGTAGCCACGATGGCATGGGCAAACCAGAAATAGATTTATACGGAAACAAAAAAGAATTATTACCTTTTATTAATGTTCGTAATAAATATTATGGAGGTAGTTCTAAAAACGGAAATTGGCGAGTTGAACGAGATCAATTAGCCATCTATGATGACGTTAATCACGATAGAATCGTCTGTAAACTTCCCTTAGATATTCCTCAGAAGTTTAGTGTCCCTGTCAATGGTTATACCATCAAATCCCGTTTAGAATGGTTAGCTGGGTTATTAGATGCTGATGGTACAGTAGCCAGAAATGGTGACAATGAATCCTTACAGATTGCTTCTACTCATAAAAAATTCCTCCTAGATATTCGCCTAATGCTACAAACCTTAGGGGTTGATTCTAAAATAGTCAAAATGGCGGACATGGGTTTTCAATCTCTTCCTGATGGAAAAGGAGAATATCGGGACTATCTTTGTCAAGCAAAATATCGTTTATTGATTTCCTCTAACGGTTTATTCCAGTTAGGACAATTGGGGTTAAAAACTAATCGTTTACAATGGACATTAAGAGAGCCTCAAAGGGAAGCAACTCAGTTTATCCGTGTGGAAAAAATAGAATTAACCTGTCGTTATGATGATACTTATTGTTTTAACGAGCCTTTACGCCATCTAGGGATGTTTAACGGTATCCTAACAGGGCAATGCACCGAGAGCTTCAGCAATGTAACATCTGGGGAATACGCTCACTGTTGTAACCTCGTATCCCTTAACCTTGCTAACCTTGAGCAAGAAGAATTAGACGAAGTTTGCACCCTGGCGGTTAGAATTCTTGACAATACCATCGATATTACTAACCCTCCCTTTGCCGATGCCAAAAAGCACAATAACCGTTATCGCACCATTGGGGTAGGCGCCATGGGTTTAGCGGATTGGTTAGCCAAAAAAGAATTACGTTACAACAACCTTCAAGAAATTAGTAACCTATTTGAGGATATGGGTTTCTACTGTACCCAAGCATCCATGAAACTCGCCCAAGAAAGGGGTGCTTTTGATGCTTTTGATGGTAGTGATTGGAGTAAGGGTTTATTAATTGGCTCAAAACCTGTGGCATGGTTCAAGGAAAATGCCTATAAACCTGAGCGTTGGCAGACTTTAGCCGATGACATTCAAAAGTATGGTATCCGTAATTCCCACGTAACGGCGATCGCCCCTAATACCTCATCTAGTTTGGTACAAGGTTGTACTGCCAGTATTTTACCCGTTTATAGCCGTTTCTTTTATGACAAATGGGCAAAAGGTACTGTACCCATTGCCCCCCCCTATATCAGCGATAAAATCTGGTTTTACCAAGAAAATAAAAACCTAGACCAAACCATGGTGGTTAAAGCCACAGGAGTAATACAACAATGGATAGATACAGGTATTTCTATGGAGTTGTTATTTAACCTCAATGAGGGAGTATATCACCCCCATGAGCCTGAAAGAGCCTTAAAAGCCAAAGATATATTTAATACTCTCATCATGGCATGGGAGGAAGGTTGTAAAGCAGTCTATTACGTCCGTATAGTCCAAAAAGATAACTTCAAGGATGAATGCACCGCCTGTGCAAACTAATTTTTGTATTTAACCCTCTCTACTATGAGAGGGTTTTTTTGCTTCACTATTACTATTCTCAAAAAAAAATCCCCTACCAAGAGGGGATAAAACTAAAAGATTGTATTAATTCTTAAGACAGTGATTTTTGTTGCTCAGAATTAGAATCTTGGTAAACTTTTTCTAGTAACTTCGCCTGTTCAACCTTTTGATTAACAAGACTTTTGTCCATCATATTGAACAATAAAGCATCCACAGAGAATAAACCTCCGCCATTAACCAAGAAAAGGAGGAAACAACCCGCATAGATAGCAGATAACTCCAGATAAGGAAGACTTAAACCCGCCACTAAAATGTGATGATACATCGCCACACACATAGTAGCAAACAAGCCCAAAGAAGCAGGTCTAGTAAATAAACCAATGGCAACCAAAGGCGCCCCAATTAACTCGGTGTAAGCCGCTACATAGCTAAAGAAGATAGGGAAAGGTAAGCCGATATAGGACACATAAGCCTCGGCAAAACTTTCGATATTACCTAATTTGTCTAAGCCATTATGAATCATCATGATACCAATAACGGCTCGTAATACAGTCCAAGTAGTTTGCTCTGCCCAGCGAATATCGCAGTTGGGTTGCAATGCCCTACTAATAATTGAATAGAATTTCATTGTTATTACTCAATAATTGCTTTTATTAAGTTTGATTGATTTGGAAAACTTAATTTTTGCTTTACATTTATTAATATAACGTACAATCCTTCAATATGGAGTGTTAGAAGTATATTGATAAGTTGATACTTTAGTATTTTTCGATACTATTTAGGTAAAAAAGATCATTAATTGTCTTTATTTGCTGACAAATCTTAGAAAAATTTATATTTTGTAATAATTATATAGAAATTGATATAAGGGCGATCGCATCCTAAGACGTATATCGACAACTCCCCATGATCACATCCTTCTAAGTAAAGTTAAGAAGTCTTTTAAACTCCCCCTTAACAACGTCATAACATTCGCAGGACACAGAGCGAAGAAGATCCCTGCTTAAAATGGTTATGCTTCCCCTCGTATAGCGAATAATACCAGCCTTTTGAAACTTTTGAGCCACTTCCGTTACACTAGCTCGTCTTACCCCCAACATTTGAGAAATAAACTTTTGAGTTAATGGTAACTCATCTTGATCCACCGAAGTATGGGCAAAAAGTAACCAATTCGCCAACTGTTGATTGATAGAATGATGACACTTGCACACAGCATTTTGAGATATTTGTGACAATCGAGCCTGAGTATATAATAATAGGATTCGCTGAAGTTCTCCCGGTCGTCTCGACTCCGCCAAAAAAATATCCGCATCTAATCTCATGGCACTATCAGGAATCTGCACAATAGTATCATTAGTGGCATAATTTCCTCCCAAAAAAACAGGAAGTCCAATTAATCCTTCATTGCCAATTAAACCCACCTCAATTGTTGCTTTATTTAACAAAGTTGATACCAAAGAAATCATCGAATGAAGAGGAAAATATACATAATCAATTTTTTGATCTTGTTTATAAATAATCTGTCCAGATATTAAAGAAACATACTCTAAATTGGAAAAAAGTATTTTATATTCATCCTGAGAGATAGAAGCTAATATTTGATTATCTGAAGTTTTATTATTTATCACTATAAATTTAAGCCGTTATATTATCATAATAGCTTAATAAATTTATATATTTCTATATTTACTAATTCTCTTAATCTTTATAGCTAATTTTTCCCTAAATAAAATAAAATTACTTTACCTTAAATAGAAAAAAAATACAAGATATTAACTGACGTTACGCACTCATTTATAAGTTAGGTTTTATCTGTAAATTCTAACAAGGGGCTTAAGCCCCTTGCCCAACTCCTAAGCTCATTGCCCAACACGTGTACAAACATACCATGAACATCCAACGTTTTTACCACTTCAAACTAATTAATTATATTTTTGCGTAACATTAGATATTGAGTAAGTAGGCATAATTAAATCGATTTAGGCAAGGGGTTTAAACCCCTTGTTCATAAGAGTCTTAATAAAATAAGAGCTATAATTAATTTCGCCAACCTACTTAACTAATAATCATGTATAGAAAATAATTGTTTATCTTTTTTTGCCTTATACATCGCCATGTCTGCGTGGGATAAAATTTTGGGCAAATTGGAACTATCCATATCACCTATGACGATACCAATACTAACTGCAACCATAATTTCCTTTTGGCTAACATGAAAAGAACTAGACAAAGACTCTTGAATACGATAAGCACATTCCTTAGCTTCATGGGGAGAACGAAGATGGGTTAAAACTATCATAAACTCATCTCCCCCTAGTCGAGAAACATGGTCAAAACTTCTCACACAAGTCATTAACCTTTTTGCCAAAATAACTAAGACTTCATCCCCAGTAGAATGCCCAAAAGTATCATTAATATCCTTAAATTTATTTATATCAAGAAAAAGCACCGCAAATTGATTATTATTTCCTTTTTGCTCTTGATCTAAAATCTTCTCTAAAAACTCTAACAATGAGCGGCGGTTGGGTAAATTGGTAAGAGAATCATAGCGAGACTGACGAAAAAGATCATCATGGGTTTCTTGTAGGTTGGTAATGTCGTGGAGAGACAGATGCCACCCAATCATTTTATGATCACAATCCCAGATAATATTTGCCTTGACACTAACACAAATCATTTCACCATGGAGCAAGGATAACTTAATAGTAAAAAAATGATTTTTTTGATCTAAATTTTTTCCATGATTTGTCTCGCACATCAAATGTAACGATTGTTGAAAATCACCATTCTCCGTAAATAAATTTACAGAACTATTCATTAACTTCTCTTTGGAAGTTTTGAGCATTTCTTGAGCATTATCATTAGCCAGTCTAATTATTCCATTATTATCAATAATTAAACAACTATCAGGAGAAAACAAAAATAAACTTTCATAATAATTTTTTTCAAATTTTGCATATTTCAAGTCATCCCATAACTTCTCATTTTCCAACTGTAAATCTTTTACATCCCTATTTATAGTTAGGGAATCAGGCTCAAAATATTGATAATCAAAAGTAATTCCTTCTGCCTTTTCTTCTATTAAATCTTCAACATAACCATTACAATTTTCCTCCGCTTCTCGTAAACTATCAAAAGGCCCAAAATAATAAGTCATGGCAGGTTTAATTGTATCAATTCTAATCCACCAAAACACTTCTGAAAATGGGACTAAATTATTTTTAGGAATAACTTTTTTATCTACAACACTAAGAACTTGGTATTCTGTCACAACTTCTCGGATATATTCACTAATTTTTTTCCTGATTAATAATATTTCTTCTGTTACGCCAATACAGAAAGTATTATCATCTACATAATTAGTTTGATCATGTACCAAAACATGATGATTAGGAATATTATTAAGTATTTTTGTGACCAATTTATTGCGAAAATAGGGCAGGGATAATGCTTGTTGATAAAAATCTTCAACGGCAGAATTTTCCGAAAAACGATCAATTTCTGTTTGGACAATGGACAAAGTGGAATTAAATACTCTATAAGACATAATCTTTCTCCTTCTTTAAGTAAAAAATAGTGAAAAATTTAATTAATGTCATCCTGAGTCCAAATACTAACGATAGTCAAAATATGTAAAAGTTTTCAGCATTAAACCTTATATTTAATGTTTATTCCTATACTGAAACCATAATTGTTTTTTTGAACCCGCAGTCAAATTACATGGGTAAATTTTTCTTTTTCCGAGGGTCTTTCTCCTTAGATACTTAAGTTATTTTATTTAAGTATTTCGTACTAACTATATGATCTAATCATAATCTTTATTAAACAGTTTGACCGTACGATAACGTACGAAATGTTTACCCTCGACAAGAACCGAGTAAGCGGATAAACTCATTTTGTACGATTCTATAACACTCACAGGATGTCTGTTCTAATTTTTTGTGATCAAGAATTAATATTTTTCCTCGGTTATAGCGAATAATGCCTTTATCTTGAAGGGCTTTTGCTGCAATGGTAACTCCTGCCCTACGTACCCCTAACATATTAGATATAAATTCCTGAGTGAGATCTAGTTCATCTTGTAATACGCAGTCGTACACTGACAATAACCACCGTGCCAATCGGGCTTCTATTTTGTGTTGTCTGTTACAGGCGGCACTTTGGGCTATTTGAGTGAGTCTAGCTTGAGTATGAAGCAGTAATATTTTTTGCAGCGCACCAGCTTCTTTAAATTCTCTAACTAATACATCTGATCGCATTTTAAGACTTTTACCTTTCATTTGGACAATGGCACGACTAATGGTATATTCTCCCCCTAAAAATACGGGTAGCCCTATCATTCCTTCGTTACCAACCAAACCGATTTCTGTAGTGGAACCATCTTCCATGATGGAAACAAGGGAAATCATTGCTGTCAAAGGAAAATAAACCACTTCAATTGGTTCATAGGCTTCATGAAGAATTGCTCCTGATGTTAAGTTTACTTCTTGGAAGTAAGGAGATAATCTCTCAAATTCAGACTCTGTCAATGTACGGAGTAGTTTATTAAGAGAAATGGAATTTTTGTTAATCAAGGTATTTTGCACAAACAGAGTCCTAATGATTATTATATAAAATAATTTTCTTGTCTGTACGGTAGCGTACTTAAGGATTTTTGTGGTGATTCAAACAGCTATATTAATAACTGATGTTACGCAAAAATATAATTAGTTTAAGATGGTAAAAACGTTGGATGTTCATATTGTGTTTGTACACCTGCTGGGTAAGGGGCTAGGAGTTGGGCAAGGGGCCTCGCGCCCCTTGTTAAAATTTACAGATAAAACTTAACTTATAAATGAGTGCGTAACGTCAGTTAATAATGAGTTTGTTTTAGTTTCTTAGCCATACTTTTTGAATTTCATTAATAATTTCAGGGGAAGGGGAAGGTTTAATTTCTACGGGAGGATTTATTTCCATCCCTAGAATATTGTTACTCCAAGGGGTGTCATTAATGATTGTTAAATTAATGTTATTATTTATGGGTCTAAAGCCATATTTCGCTAGGGTAATTTGTTGATTTTCTGCTAATAAATAATCGATAAATTTTTCTGCTGATTGTTGTTCAGATTTGCTTAAATTATTATTCATAATTACGGCGGTGGAAAAAGTCTCGGTGGTTGGATTTGGATAATAAATTTGATACACTTTATTTTGATTTGTTTGTGACCAGCGATATAAGGCAATGCTTTCATAAACTAAACCGACATCAGCATCATTTTCTCCTCGTACAATAAATTCTTGTAGTAAAATGTCAGTGGATCTTGGTGGTTGATATACGGAGTTTTTGAGTAGAGAAAAAAGTTGTTCTACTTCGGTATTAGCAAGATTATTAATAGCTAGGTTATTTTGATTTAGTTTATTTTCTGCCCACAAATTAAGGGTTAATTGTCCACTATTAGAACGGGTTGGATCTGTCATAAGAAGATCAAAGCTTCCCCAGTTATTATTACCTCCTATATCTTGCCAATTTTTGCTTATTAATGCTTGTTCTAATTGCTCCCAATTAAATTGATTATTAGGAAATAAAATGTTTCCTCTTTCTTGCCATGCGATCGCCACTAGGAGAGTTTTAGCAATGGGTTGAGGATTATTATAAAATGGTTTTTCTTGCCCGATCGCCCTTAATCGAGTCTCTAATTCACTAATTAATTCATCACTGGCGGGGATAACAATAGCTGGTTGAAAATCATTTTTTTGATTAACAATATTATTAACAATATCTTGAGATCCTTGTATTTTTAAGTTTATTTGAATATTAGGATAATTTTGCTCAAAAGTTTGTTCTATTTCTGCTAACGGTTCTTGTAATTCTGAACCAATGACCACATTTAAGGTTCTATTTTGATTGGGTAATGGTGCATAGGCGATAATAGTAGATATGGTTATAAGGGCGCTGGAAATAATCTTTTTATTCATAACTTTTTACTTAATTATATATAGCAGTCCTGAATTATTTGTCAGATTTTTAAATTGAGTTCTCCCTTATTAAAGGGAGCTAAGGGCGATCGTATTTTCATGACTCAAAATTTAATCAAAAAAATTTAAGTAGGTTGGGGAAATTAATTATAGCTCTTATTTTATTAAGACTCTTATGAACAAGGGGTTTAAACCCCTTGCCTAAATCGATTTAATTATGTCTACTTACTTATACCAATACATCCATACTTTCTTGAAAATTATTTAATTCATTATTTAAATCTTTTAATTCTTGTATTTCTTCCGAATTATCTAAATTAGCAGACCTTAATTTATTTTGTAATTGCTGTAAAACCCCTGCAAATTCAGTAATAATAGTGACGATAGAAAAAACTTGAGCTTCCCTTGCGTCTTGTCCTTCTTCTACCAACTGTAAATTATTTTTTAGGGTATTTTCTAATTGTTGTAATTGTATTAAAGCCCTTCCTTTACTATTTTTTTGTTGGCTTTTTACTTGTTGTAATTGTTTGTTTAATTCTTCCCTAGATAACAAGGAATCTCCCCCCGCTAATTTTTGGGTTAAATGATTTATTTTTTCTGGTAGTTCTAAGGTGCGCTGGCAGGTGTATTCTACGGCGGTTAATAATTCCATTTGGGAAGCATTTTGTAATAGTTTTTGGGCTTCAATTCTTAAATGTTCTGCTTTACTAATTAATAATTTTGCTTGGATTTTGGCATTGTTTAATTCTTGTTCTAAAATAGGGTTATTTAAGTTAACTTTGGGAGGTTCTTTTTTTGCTAGATAACCAGCCCCGACAAAAGAAATAGCCCCTGTAATGGGCAACATTAACCAAGGAGAAAGTTTAATCGCCCTTGCCCCAAAAACTAAACAAATACAAGCAAATAAAACCGCTAAAGGATAATTAAGAGGATTAACTATTTTCATGGATTTTTAGATAGATAAAAGTATTAAAATTCTACTTGTAAATTTTCCATAACTTGGGCAATGGTTTCGGGATCTCCTTTGCGATAATAACCCCCATTTATCTGAGCAATTTCTTGTAAAATATCGGGGTTAAAATCTCCTTCATTACCATAACCAATGGTAAAAAAAGCAATCCTTTCATCACTATTAAACCCACTGGTTTGTAATTCTTGCTCTAATTGTGATAGGTTCACCTGTGAGCCTGAATCTTCCCCATCGGTCAAAATTAATACTGCATTAATGGCTTCATCTTTAAGATTTTCCCTTAACCAATTACGGGCAAAAAGGGCGCTGTCATAGAGCCTTGTGCCTCCCCCTGCTTGTAAGGAAGAAATATAACGAATGGCTCTGTCTTTATCTTCTGGTGAGCTACTAACTCGTAAGGGTTGCCCTATTTCATTATTAAAGGGGATGACCACGATTTCTTCTTTGCTACCCAGCTTGTTGATATAACTAAGTAAGGTATTTTGAACAGAACTAAATTTAGTTCCTTGCATGGAGCCAGAAATATCTACCACCACCGCCACGAGGGAGGGTTTTTTGGCATAGTTTTGCCAACTTTCTAACATCACTTCTACCACTTCGGGCTGAGGAGGACGATAGGATTCGTAGGTGGGGTTTGGATTTACCCCAAATTCGGCACTAAATTTGTTTCCCAATGGTACTCCAGGCACCCCAGGGCGTAATCCTAGGCTAACGGCGATCGCCTGAATGTCTGGTTGACGCATAAATTCGATGATGGCTTCACTAGCTTCTTTTTCTTGGGGCGTAATCCAAGGGGCGTTGGGTAAAATAGAGCGAATATCAGAACTGAAGGTGGATTGGGGATATACCGCTTGATATTTTTGGCTGTTATCCCCTTGACTGTTGGCGGAAATAACCAAAGACTCGTACACCGAACCAACGGAAGCCCAAAATACCCCATTTTCTACCATGGATTGGGCGAGGGTGCCAGTGGAAATTCCGTAACGGGTGACTTTTTGCTGAATCTCCCTCACTTCCTCTTGATGGGCTTCTATGTCGGCGATGGTTAAATCTTCGGGGAGTTTGTTGGCAACGGAAGCAAATTGTGCCACAAGGGTTTGCAGTCCTGAATTAGAGCGGGTGGGTGCTGTTTGTACAAAGTGTATGGGTAGGGGAAGGGCGCTCGAGTCTAGTTGCTGATAATTGTCATATTGTTGTAATACGGTATATAAATTTGGGGCTTTAGCCAAAGCGGGTGCTAATTCGGTTGTGGTCATAAACACCATGGGGCTATACACCAACAGGGGAGAATCGGTAATGGGGGGAATGTAGTTTTGTCCTGGAAATATTTTATCGATTTCGTAAATTAGTTGATTTTGATAAATGGGACCGTCGAAGGAGATAAGGCTAGGAAATCTCTCATCATCACTGGAAATAGAGCCGTTGGCTAGTTGTTGAGAAAGTGATGCTACTTCTTGAAATACATCTCCGCTTCCTTTGATGTCGCACACTAGATAATATCTTTCTCCGCTACTCAACTGGGGTTTGGTGGCGTTAAGTTTTTCGGCGGATGCTTCGCAAAATTGTTTTAAGTCGCTTCCTGCTAAAAATCTGATGGGAATACCCTGATTGTTGTTGACTTCATCGGGCATAGACTCACAACTGATAAGACCTATGAGGGATGAAATACAAAGAAAACTGATAATTCTTTTTTTCCTAAGCATAAAAAACTAGGGTTAAGGGCGCTGGTACTTTTATTTTAATCAGGAAATGTAAAAAATTATCATAATAATATTTATCTTAATAAAAAATAGTTTTTATCATCAGTAAATAAGCATAAATCATTTTTTAATCTTTACTAGATGGCTAAGTAGGTTGGCGAAATTAATTATAGCTCTTATTTTATTAAGACTCTTATGAACAAGGGGTTTAAACCCCTTGCCTAAATTGATTTGATTATGTCCACTTACTTAATTAACTTATTTTGTTTGGTAAAAAATTGAGGACGGGTTAAAATTCCTTCTTTGGGGCTAAATAAAAAGGCTAACAAAAACATCACTGTTACTACCAATACAATGGCAGCACCAGAAGGGGCATTGAAATAATAACTGATATAGATGCCGACAACGCCACTAATGCCTCCTAAAATTCCCCCTAACATCATCATGTGATGCAATTCTTTTACTAATAAATAGGCGGTAATACTAGGGCCAACAAGCAAAGATACGACTAATACCACTCCTACGGCTTGCATACTAGCGATGATGGTTAGCGTAATGGCGGAAACTAAGCCCAGATTAATTAATTGTACTGGTAAACCGATCGCCTGAGCGCCAAGGGGATTGAAGGTATAAAAAAGTAAATGGGGATAAAATAATTTAACAAAAATTAGCACGGAAATGGTTATAAAAAATGTTCTCCATAAGTCATTTCCTGTGACTCCTAAAATGTCTCCAAAAAGAAAACTGTGTAAGTCAATTCTACTTTGTAAAAGGGTAATTAACAGGATACCCAAAGCAAAAAAACCAGAAAATACTAAGGACATTGCTACATCCACTTTTACCCTTGATTGGGATTGAATCCAGGCAATTATTAAACTACTCAGCATCCCTGATATGAATGCCCCTAAAAAGATGTCTATGCCAATGTAAAAGGCGATCGCCAATCCGGGTAACACAGCATGGGCAATGACTTCCCCTAAAAAACCCATCCTTTGCACAATCAAAAAACTACCTGTAACGGAACATAAAACTCCTAACAAAATAATCATTATCATGGAATTACGAATAAAACCAAATGATAAAGGTTCAAGCAAAAAATCCAACATCTTATCCTCAAAAAAACAACTTAATTTATTCAATAAATTTACATGAAAATAAAAACTATAAGTAGGTTGGCGAAATTAATTATAGCTCTTATTTTATTAAGACTCTTATGAACAAGGGTTTTAAACCCCTTGCCTAAATCGATTTAATTATGCCTACTTACTTAGTAGGTCTAAATTATTTGTAATATATTGAAACTGATTTCCCCTCTTATCAAGGGGGCTAGGGGTTATTTTATTCCTCATTTTTAATTATTCGTCAATAAAATTACATTATCTCCATAGGCTTTTTGTAAATTTTCTGGAGTAATAACCTCTGAGCGAGAACCATTAGCAATTAACTTTTTATTTATTAATAAAAACCGATCATATTCCCTCGAAGTTTCCTTCAATTCATGACCTACCACCAACAAAATTTTGCCCTGATTTTTCAACTCATCCAACACATTAAAAATCATCCCCTCTGTTTTTTTATCCACCCCCGAAAAAGGCTCATCAAATAAAAATAACTCCGCTTCCTGAGCCAAGGCTTGGGCTAAAAATACCCTCTGTTGTTGCCCCCCAGACAACTGCCCGATGGGACGTTGCCGTAAATCCCACATTCCCACCCTTTCTAGGGCTGTTTTAACTATTTCCTTGGATTGTCGAGAAGGAGGACGAAATAAAGGACGATGACGAATCCTTGCCATCATCACAACTTTTTCTACAGTAATGGGGTAATCCCAATCAATTTGCGCCCTCTGAGGGATGTATGCTACTTGATCCAACTGTTTTGACAAGGCTTGGGAACGAAAAGTTATTTTTCCTTGTGCCAAGGG
Source organism: Cyanobacterium sp. IPPAS B-1200 (assembly GCF_001747005.2). Lineage (NCBI taxonomy): Bacteria > Bacillati > Cyanobacteriota > Cyanophyceae > Chroococcales > Geminocystaceae > Cyanobacterium > Cyanobacterium sp. IPPAS B-1200. The sequence continues at coordinate 1,409,339 of NZ_CP182899.1, read as the reverse complement.
GATTAAGCCCAAAATTGACTTGATCAAAGAACTTTTACCTGCTCCATTGGGGCCAATAATTCCGACTATCTGCCCTGACGTTAGACAAAAACTAATATTTTCTACAGCGATGATGCCTCGATAGTTGACAGCAACTTGATCAACCTCTAACATAGATTTTATGAATAAATGATTATCATTCTCATGATAGTTTGCACCATCACTATAATAAAAGATTAAAGTAACAATGTTAAGTTTTCACCGCTACAGTAAGTTTGTTTTGCCTTCTTTAGTCTTATTCGGTTTACTAGGATGTGATTCTCCTACCACTACCAATAATCAAGTAACGGAAGATTTGGAAACGGAAACAGAAGTAGTAGATTTGCCTCTTGTGGTGGCAACTACGGATGTTATTTGTGATTTAACCCGCCAAATTGCCCAGGAAACCATTGACTTAAATTGTTTAGTAAGTGCAGGAATTGATCCCCATGTATATCAAGCGACTCCCGATGATCGAAGGGCGATCGATCAAGCAGATGTGATTTTGTATGGGGGTTATGGTTTTGAGCCAAATTTAATTAATTTGGTGGATGCCACTGATAATAATGCTCCTAAAATTGCCGTATATGAAAAGGCGGTGGCAAATCCTCTCATGATGACGGAGGACGATGGACATGATCACGGACATAGCCATGGTGATGGTGATGAATTTCCAGATCCCCATGTGTGGCATGATGCTAGTAATGGTATGTCCATAGTTAACGTAATTTCGGAACAGTTAGCCCTATTGCAACCTAGTCAGGCTCAACTATACCAAAATCAAGCCAGTATGATCAACAATGACTTAGAAGCCATGGATGGATGGATTAAAGCCCAGATAGAAACTATACCCACAGATCAAAGAATTTTGGTTAGTAACCATGATGCCCTTGGTTATTTTGTTAATGCCTATGGTTTACAGTCTAATACTGCTTTACAAGGGGTTAGCACAGAGGAAGCCCCTACGGCAGGAAGGGTGGGGGAATTGGTGAGAAAAATTCAAAACACCAACGTGCCGACGATTTTTGTGGAAAGCTCTGTTAATCCAACTTTAATCAATACGGTTGCTAACGAGGCAGGGGTGCAGGTAGCGGATAATCCCTTGTTTGCTGATGGTTTAGGGGAATCTGGTTCGGGAGCAGAAACTTATCAACAAAAATTAATGCTCAATACTCAGACTGTTGTGGAAGGGTTGGAGGGTTCTTTTTCTCCCTTTCAGGGATAGTCGTTCGAGCGCGTGAAATAACCACAAATAAGGTGAATTAAACTTTTATTCTCTATTATCAATTTTCAATTCTCAATTATTCTCTTAACTTTTCTTAATATTTTTGGAAAAATTTAATAAAATAGGGATCATAGATATAAATTTGCCCTGTAAGGGAAAGTAAGAATGTCATCAAATTACAGAAAATAAAGAGGGTAAAGAAAATTGATTAGACAAATAATTAGAGAAAAAGAAGGTTATTTTTTCATCGGGCATATATTAGCGATGTTTTTTGGTTTGGCAGGATTATTGTTAGTGTTGCCCCATCCTGAATTTGTTGCCAGTTTACCCCCTATCGGACAATCTGCCTTTAGTTGGTCAATGATTGGAGGGGGTGTGGTATATATGATTTTAGGATGGGCTACGATCGCCATTTTCGCTTATCGTAAACTAGGGTTATGGCACTGGTTAGGGTTCATGATTCCCGCTTTGGGCATTTCATTGACAAGCGAATTGTTAGGAACTAGCACAGGTTTTCCCTTCGGTGATTATCATTACCTTTCTGGGTTGGGATACAAAATTTCTGGATTAGTACCCTTCACCATTCCCCTTTCTTGGTTTTATCTTGGTTTTTGTGGTTATCTCATCACTAGGGTAGGTTTAGAAAAATTATCACTACCCGTGTTTGTAAAAGATTTAGGGGCGATCATTTTTGGCTCGTTATTGCTTACCTCATGGGATTTTGTACTAGATCCAGCCATGAGTCAAACCTCTGTACCATTCTGGCTATGGGATCAACCAGGAGCCTTTTTCGGAATGCCTTACCAAAACTTTGTTGGTTGGTTTGGTACAGGAGTAGTCTTTATGAGTGTGTCTACCCTAATTTGGCGCCTAAAACCCATGGACTTTAACCAAATTCCCCTAACCATTCCCATCGGAGTTTATATTGGTAACTTTACCTTTGCCATGGTAATGAGCATCGGAGCAAACTTTTATATCCCCGTACTATTAGGAATTTTCACAGGAATATTACCCCTAGTAATTTTTGTCAATCTTGCCAATAAATCAGATTCTGGTAACTCCATTCCTTTACCATTTTTATCCCAATAAAATCAAGGCAAGAAATATAAAATTTTGCCACTAAACCCCTCTGCCTTTGGCATCTCTCCTTTATAAGGAGGGAAAGAGGGATTTTTTGTGTTTATTGCAGTATTAAAGTTAGGATAAAATAAGCTAAAGGCAACCATATAAATAAACTATCATGACTTCTGCAGAAGTTAATAACCCTAATACCTTACAAAGCATAATTAAATTATTACGGTGGGATAAACCAACGGGGCGACTGATTTTAATGATTCCAGCCCTTTGGGCAATATTTTTGGCAGGGGAAGGAAAACCGCCCGTTAGTTTAGTATTTATCGTGATTTTAGGTAGTCTTGCCACCAGCGCCGCGGGGTGTGTTGTCAATGATTTATGGGATCGTAATATTGATGATAAGGTAGAAAGAACTAAAAAACGCCCCCTCGCTTCTAGGGCGTTATCTGTAAGGGTAGGTATTGCTGTTTTTATTATTTCCCTTGGTTGTGCGGCAGGATTGGCTTTTTTCCTTAATCCTCTCAGTTTTTGGTTGTGTGTGGCTTCTGTGCCTGTGATTATTTGTTATCCTTTGGCGAAAAGGGTTTTTCCTGTGCCTCAGTTGGTGTTATCCATTGCTTGGGGTTTTGCTGTGTTAATTAGTTGGAGTGCGGTAACAGGGGATTTGAGCGATAATGCTTGGATTTTGTGGGGGGCAACGGTGTTATGGACTTTGGGCTTCGATACGGTTTATGCCATGTCCGATAAAAAGGATGATTTACAGGTAGGGATTAATTCTAGTGCCATCTTTTTTGGGGATTTTGTGGCGGATGCAGTGGGTTTGTTTTTTGCTCTGACGGCTGGTTTATTTGCTTATCTTGGTACTATAAATGGTTTTTCCTTTATTTTTGGGGTGTCATGGGCGATCGCCGTTATTCTTTGGGTTGGACAGTATATAGAGTTAAGAAAACCTAACCCCGATACCATTAACTATGGTGGTATTTTTGGGCAAAATGTGACCATCGGCTTTATTTTATTATTGGGTATTATTGTAGGCATTCGTTAGGGAAAAAAGGCATTGAGTCAGGAAAATTGGTTAGGTTTAATGATTGGCAATTCCCGTTTACACTGGGCTTATTTTGCCGATAATCAATTACAACAAACTTGGAATACCATTAAGGGGGATTCTTTACGAGAATTAGAAGATATACTCCCTCCAGAAATTAATGACTATTTAAAAAGAGCAATTCCCCTTTATGTGGCTTCTGTGGTGCCTTCTGCTACTCGTTTATATCTCCAATTGCCCCAAACTATCATCATCGATGTTCGATCAATTCCCATTCAAGGTATCTATAAAACCATGGGGTGCGATCGCACTTTAGCCCTTTGGGGGGGCGGTTGCAAATATGGATTTCCTTCTCTTGTTATCGACAGCGGCACAGCCCTTACCTTTACAGGGGCAAATGAGCATATGGAATTAATCGGCGGTGCAATCTTGCCAGGGGTAAAGCTACAAATGGAAACCCTTTTTTTTAATACCGCTGCCCTGCCAGAAGTGGAAATATTAGAAGAATTTATCCCTCGTTGGGCAAAAAATACCCCCAATGCCATCCAAAGCGGAGTTATTTACAGCATTCTCGGCGGTATCAAAGGATTTATCGATGACTGGTTAGATAAATATCCCTCCTCTTCCATCATTTTAACGGGGGGAGATACCATCTTATTAAAACAATATTTTGCTAAAATTTATCCATCTTTAGCATATAAAATTATCTTTGATTCTGATCTAATTTTTTATGGTATGAAAGAGTATAAATTAACTATTTAATTATAATTAGGTCATAGTATTTTTTATTAATGATAAAAAAAGTAACTTACAAAAAAATTAGTAAAAGCCTCACCATAAAATTTAATAAGTTTGTTATATTCATTCATATAACCAAGAATATATTTGCGGTTATTTAAATAATTTTTGCCAATTTTTTTATTTAACCTAAACTGCAGTTATGAAATTAAAACAATCAATCAAAATTTTGCTATTCGAGGTAATTTTGTCATTCTGTCTTTTTTTCACCATTGAATCAGACTTAATGGCATCAGAAAATTTTATCCCATCAAATTCAATGATTGAATCTTCCGTCGTGTCTAGTGTCGAAGATTATCCCACATTAGAAACAGCCGTAGAACAGTATCTTAAATTCATACCATCAGATTACTATAAAGTCTCCAGTGTCCAAGAATTAAAAGATTTGATGGTAAATAGTCAAGCATTATTAGTTGACGTTAGAGAGCCATCTGAATATAAATCTGGTCATATTCCTAACGCCATCAATATTCCTTTGCGTAGATTATCTCAAAATTTAGATAAAATTCCTTGCGATCGCCCCGTAGTATTATATTGTTCAACGGGTTATCGTTCTTCTATGGGAGTGATGACTTTGCATCTGCTCAACTATGAAAATGTGAAAGGTTTTCCCCCTAGCTTCAGAGCTTGGAAAAATGCCCAAGAGGCGATCGCCTTAAAATAGAAAAAAACAAAATTGATAAATTTATGAGGATTTTTTTATGAACTCAATTTCCTTGAATAAATCTCAAATCAAGTGGATAAAATCTCTATTAATGGTTTGTATTATGTGTGTTTCACTAATTTTGGGAAGCGCTTCACCAGCTTTTGCTACCATCAGACAAATAGAAGAATCCCCCAGTCAAATGCTTTATCAATCAAGGCAAAATTTATTAGATGACATGGGAAATTCTTGGCAAACCATTGCATTCAAACGCACCTATCCTGAACGTAGTGCCACTGTTTCTTTACGACTTATCAGCTTGTTTAGTGAAGTAGATTTAGACCATAATCAACCGTTAATCTTGACCACTTCGTTGGGAAAAACTCTTAGTGCCAAGGACATTTCCAGCACAATTTCTAAAGATAAACCACCCCTAGGAAGTGTTGGAGAATATGATTTTAATTCAGTTTTATCACAACTACAGGCAGAAATTCCCGTTAATTTAACTCTATCAACTACCAATGGAGAATCCATCAGTTTATCTGTTCCCTCTGCCGTTATCAAGGAATGGAAAAAGCTCATAACCAATTGATTAAGTGATAAGTAGGTAGGCGATGAAAAATCGAGTTAAATGAAGAAATATAAATAGGAAGACAAGGGAGGAAAATAGATGGGAGCAAGATTAAGAGTATTTCTGCTCAAAGAAGAAGAAAGAACTCTCAAAGAAATACAACAAGCACAAAATCTAAACAAATAAACAAACAGGCAGACTTAGAAATGTTAAACATAAGTGCTGCGACAGGAGAGATAGACCTTTTATATGGAGATGAATCAGGATTTTGTCAGTGGAGCGAACAAGGATATAGTTATTATTTTCAGGGAGAGCAGAAACGACAAGAGCAAACAAAAAGAAGAGGAAAAAGATTGAGCATCATAGGATTGTGGCAACCGTTAGTTCAATTCTTCTATAGTCTGGTGATAGGAAGTTTTAAGAGTGATGACTTTATCAATTTAATGGACGAACAATCAAAAATAGCTTCAGAATCAGGGCGAATGCGTGTAATAGTACTTGATAACGGCTCAATTCATACAAGTAAAATAGCCAAAGAAAAATACTCACAGTGGGAGGAAAAAGGACTATTTTTGTTTTTCTTGCCACCCTATTGTTCCGAGATGAATAATATCGAGTTGGAATGGCAGCATTTAAAGCGAGACCAATTAGCTGGTCAAATGTTCGAGACAGAAAAAGAATTAGCTTGTCATGTAATATGGGGGTTAGAACATAGAGGAGAAAAAGGACAATATTCTGTTGATTTTGTCAATGTTCGTCCTCATTTACATTCTTTTACATAGCTTGGTTTTCTTTCGCCTACCTACTTAAGCAGGAGGTAATAATTATTGATTGTTTATGCTCCAATCCTTGTGAATAAACATTTTTGATTTACCGAGCATAAGCAAACTAATTGTTAATAGCCTATAAAGTTTTTGCTTGTTTAACTAACTCTATTTAGCTATAAATATCAATAATTTAAGAACTACTTCTTTTATCAAAAAATACAGAAATAAATACTTTTTAAAGTTAACAAACTTGATTAATGGCGATGACCCCAATTCAAATCATCATCACCAACATAACGTTTATAATTGAATGAGGAAATAGTTTTAATCACAATATTATATAGTAATGCCAATCGCACCTAGTACCAGTATTAAACCAGAAAATTTAATTACCCCAGACATCTTTAAACCAGCCCGTTATTTAGGTAATGAATTAGGCTCAAAACATAAAGATTGGGAAAGCGCCTCAGTGCGCTGGGTGTTGACATATCCCGAAATTTACGAAGTTGGAGCGTCAAACCTTGGGCATATCATTCTCTACAATATTATTAATGCTCAACCACGGCAAATGTGCGATCGCGCTTACCTTCCTGCCCCCGACTTATCCCAAAAAATGAGGGATACCCATACTCCCCTTTTTGGGCTAGAAACCAAAAGAGACGTAAAAGAATACGACATACTAGGCTTTAGTTTAAGCTATGAACTAGGCGCCACAAATATCCTAGAGATGCTCAGTTTAGCTGATATTCCCCTCACTTGGGAAGAAAGAAAAGATACTGATTACCCTCTTATCTTTGCAGGGGGGCAAACAGCCACCTCAAATCCCGAACCCTATGCCGATTTCTTTGACTTTGTGGCATTGGGTGACGGAGAAGAATTATTACCCGAAATTGGTTTAGTTATGGAGGAAGGCAAAAAAGACGGCTTAACTAGAACAGAATTACTACTAGATCTTGCCCAAGTGCCGGGGGTATATGTACCGCAATTTTATGATATGCAACCCGATGGCAGTGTTAAGCCCAACCGTGACGATGTGCCTGAGAGAATTTTGCGTAGGGTAGCCACCCCCATTCCAGCCTATTCTATCGGTTTAGTACCCTATGTGGAAACTGTCCATGATCGTCTTACTGTGGAAATTCGTAGGGGATGCACCCGAGGATGTCGCTTTTGTCAGCCTGGGATGTTAACCCGCCCTGCTAGAGATGTAGAACCTGAAGCGGTGGTTGATAGTATTGTAGATGGTATGAAGGCCACGGGGTTTAATGAGTTTTCTTTATTATCTCTCAGTTGTTCCGATTATCTCTCTTTGCCTTCCGTGGGTATCGAAATCAAAAACCGTCTCAAGGATGAAAATATTTCCCTCTCTTTACCTAGTCAGAGGGTGGATCGTTTTGATGAAAACATTGCTAATATTATTGGTGGTACTCGCAAAACGGGTTTAACCTTCGCCCCCGAAGCAGGTACCCAACGAATGCGAGATATTATTAATAAGGGTTTAACCAACGAGGAATTATTGCGGGGAATTCAAACAGCCGTGAGGGAAGGCTGGAATCAGGTAAAACTTTATTTTATGATTGGTTTGCCAGGGGAAACCGATGAGGATGTGTTGGGTATTGTGGAAACCGTTAAATGGTTGCGTCAAGAATGCCATCACCTCAGCAATAAACGTCTTAATTTTAATATCACCATCTCCAACTTTACCCCCAAACCCCATACCCCTTTCCAGTGGCACTCTGTTTCTACCTCAGAATTTTTGCGCAAACGGGATTTACTCAAGGATGCTTTTTATCCTGTCAGGGGAGTAAAGGTAAACTATACCGATGTGCGTATCTCTGCCATTGAAGATTTTGTGGGTAGGGGCGATCGCACTTTAGCCCCTGTGGTACGTCGGGCATGGGAATTAGGCGCCGGGATGGATTCTTGGTGGGAAAGCATCGATAAGGCTTATCAGGCATGGGAAACTGCCATCGAAGAAGCTGGGTTAATCTGGAAATATCGTAAAGTCGAAAGTGGTGAATGGAACATTTTTGATGCTCAAAGCCCAGAAGAAAACCATGATACCATCAACTATTATGCACCCTTGCCATGGGATCATTTAGATACAGGTATTGATAAAACATGGCTCAAAGAAGACCTAGAAAAAGCCTTGGCAGAAGCCACCGTGCCAGACTGTGCCTTTGATGGTTGCAGTAGTTGCGGTGTTTGTAGCCCCGATTTTGGTCATAATATCGTTGTCACCCCTCCCCCCATCCCCGACTATGTGGGCAACTTCAAGCCTAATCAAGAAAAAGCCCAACGGATTCGAGTCTGGTTTGGTAAACAAGGGGATATGGCATTATTAAGCCATTTGGACTTAGTACGCCTGTTTGATCGCGCCGTGAGAAGGGCAAGTCTTCCCATTTCCTACACAGGAGGTTTTCACCCTGGCCCTAAAATTTCCATCGCCCTCGCCCTTTCATTGGGCATGACAAGTAATGGTGAAATTGTTGATTTTGAAAACCATACGAGGATAGATATTGATGAGTTTGTGGAAAAATTACAGGCTCAACTCCCTGCCGAATTACCTTTAATTAGAGTAGAAGAATTACCCATAAAATCTGCCAAGGCAACCCAAATATTAGATATGGCGGAATATTTAGTAACCCTATCAGCTGATAAAAATATTAGTCTTCATCAGTGGCAACATTGGATTAATGAGATTAATAATTCCTCTGAAATACTTATGGAAAAAACTTCTAAAAAACGTAAGAAAAAAATGGTCAATTTAAAGGCTAATTTATTAAGTTTATCTTTAAGTAATGTTGATTTTGAGGAGTCGGAAACTATTACTATTAAATATACAGGCAGTGCCAAAAATGATGGTTCTTTATTAACTCCTGACCATGTTTGTTATATGTTAGAACAGGTTAGCTCAGAAGCATTAACGATTACTAAAGCCCATCGAGAAATCATCCTTTTAACCGATCATATTACTCAATAAAAAACCCATCATTTAACAAGGGGTTCAAACCCCTTGCCCCCCATTGTAATGATAGCCCTTGATCTCGAATTGTTATGATAGATTAGAGCCACATTTGGTATCTTGTTAACCATGAAAAAATTTACTGCCAAAATATTCAGCTTAAGTTTCATTACCCTAACCACTATCTTTTTATTGGTGGTGGCAAATGTGCCTACCCAAATTCTATTAACAAAAGTGCGATCGCCCCAACCCCAAGCTATATTAGTATTAGGTGGTGGTACAGGTAGAGAACGTTTTGCTTTGGAGTTTGCACAGAAACACCCTAACTTACCTATTTGGGTTTCTGGTGGTTCACCTTCGGAGAGACAAGTCTTGATTCAGGCGGATATAGATTCTCAGCGTGTCCATTTAGATAACCGTGCCACGGATACGGTTACGAACTTTACCACCACGGTAAATGCTTTACTGGAAAATAATATTCATCATGTCTATCTCATTACCTCAGATTTTCACATGAGACGTTCTCGTGCGATCGCCACAGTGGTGTTTGGTAGTCGAGGAATTATTGTAACTCCTGTTTCTGTTTCCTCTGGACAACCAAGGGAAGAAACCTCTCGAGTTCTTAGGGATGTGGCTCGATCTTTTTTATGGGTATTTAGTGGTCGTACGGGAGCAAGTCTTAATCCTCGATTAACCCAACAAGCCCAATTTTCCATCAGAGACTTGATTTAGCACAAAAAAATCTCCTAATAATTAGGAGACTTTTTTGATTATAATGGGCGATACTGGATTTGAACCAGTGACGTCCTGCTTGTAAGGCAGGCGCTCTACCACTGAGCTAATCGCCCTTGTTGCGTTCACCTTTATAATTATAGCAAGTCTTTTTTAAAAATGCAACATGCCTTCAGGAAAAAATCATGATCGAATTACATGGCTTTGTTTACCATGGATTTTTATCGGTACTATCATCATCTTAAAAGACCTATTGACGGGGTTTGTAGTCGCTTCTGGATTTTTATTTAGTGGAATGATGTTTGGTCCTGATTTGGATATTTATTCCGTACAGTTCAAAAGATGGGGTTATTTTAAGTTTATCTGGCTACCCTATCAAAAATATTTGCCCCATCGATCTTTTTTTTCCCACGGGTTTATGATTGGCACGGTAATTCGCAGTCTATATTTTTCTTTGATTATACTATTACTTGGCTTTATAGTAGGGGCGATCGCCCATTACGCCTTCCCTCAGATATGGCAATGGCAACAAACCATAGGTAACCTACAGCGAATAAGAGAAATATATCTAAAAGAAATCATCGCCCTGTTTATCGGCTTAGAATTAGGGGCTATGAGCCATTATATGGCTGATGGCATTGGCTCATGGTTAAAAAAGAGAACTAAAAAGAGTAACAGAAAATCTTCCAGCGCAAAAAAAACTGCTCAAAAAAAACCCCAACTCAAAAAGAAACCCCCTAGAAAATATAAATCTCCCCGTAGAAAAAATTAATCAATACCTAATCTTTTGAGAGTGTCGAGACGACTTCCATAAAAAGTCTTCGCCACACTTTCAATATAAGTAATATTTTCCTGTGGCGTTTGCAAAACCTTATTATCCTTAACCAATCTTTTACCCTGTTTCGAAAAAATATCCCACAAAAACTTCACAGGATTCTCATCCCTCGACTTAGCGTATAACAAAAGTTGTTCCAAAGAATTTACCCCAACCCCTGAGCCAATCAACGGAGAAGCCAAAGAAGTCATCTCATCGGTAATAAAAGCCCTCTTTTGAAGCATTTTATTAAAAGCATCCGTTGACTGCTTCCTCCTCTTACAAGTCTCATCATCTACCGCAGGATGAATATAGCCCAACCCCGTCAAAACAATCAAAGCCTGATAAATATTATTGACCGCAATTTTTTTGACATTGACATCAGTTTGTAATTCCCCCATGGTTAAAGGAGACTGGCTCAAAGCACTGACAATGGGGACATAAATTTCCTCCTGCAACGAAACCTCCCCCACAGCAAAATTATGCTTTAACTTAATACTGTCTATAGGCACTATCAAAGCATAGCGAAAATTGCTCATAATATTCACCTGCTCCCCCGCCATCATAGCTAACTTACCCTTAGCAAAAATATCCCGACGAAACTGAGTATTCAAACAAAAGTCCTTAACAACTTCCTTATAGCTAGAATCTTTTATCTCCGCCAAAATCTTTTGCGCCTCAGCAGAAAAATTTAACACATCAATATTATCCATAACCTGTGCCGAAGCTACATAACTCAACTTTGCGTCTTCTAGTTCTTGCGCTACTTGATCAAAATAAAAACTATTCCATTGTTCATTAAAATATTCATGGACTAAATAGTTACGATTTTGGGACTTTAAATTATCAAATCTTGATTTAAGAGAAGGATTTTGGACAAAATAACCAGCATTAGCATTCATTAACCTTTCCGTAAAACTCAATGCCCCCTCAATACTTTCTAAGATAGGGGCTGATGAGTGGTGACGATGTTTCAACATCAACCCTTGCATGGGCATAGCCGCCGACCAACCGGGCAAAGTATTATAAGAAATATAAACGATGCCTCCTACCTTCAATTTTTGACGGATAAAATCAACAATCAGACGACGATTTTCTGGGGTAATCCAGCTATAAATTCCATGTAAGACTATAAAATCAAAAGAAGGCAAGTCTTGATGGATAAATTCTGCAAAGCTATCATCAAAAAACTGAACATTTTTTGTTCCTGCTGATTCTGCCAAGGTTTGGGCTTCAAAGATGTGATTCGGATTAAAGTCGTTAGCATAAAATTGGGCTTCAGGATAAGTTGAAGCCAAAAGATTTGTTGTGTACCCTCTACCACAAGCCAACTCACAATAGGTAAATGGTTTTGTGGTGTTGGGAGGATGAATGGATTTTAATGCCGTTGCTAAGGACAATTTTAGAGGGCTTAATTCTCCATAAAAGCCGTTGGTATAATTGATTTCGGAAACATAACCTTCACTCCAAACCATAGTTACTCTTTTTTAATACATAATTCCTATTTTCACCAATTATAAAAGTTCCCCACAGTTGGTCTTTCTATAGTTACAAAAATTTTTCAGACACAATAATATATTTTTAGACACTGTGAGCCATTACTTTGACTTTACTTATTGATTATTACTTTACTTATTGATTATTTGTGACAATCTAACCCAAACTCCGAATAGCTTCCAATAAACCCCTCGCTTTATTAATAGTTTCTTGATACTCCTTATCAGGATCAGAATCTGCCACTAATCCAGCCCCCGCCTGAAGAAATACTCGGTGATTTTCTGCACCGTCCCCTTTTTCCACAATCATGGTGCGGATGGTGATGGCGGTATTTAATTGACCTTCAAAATCATAATATCCATACACCCCAGAATAAGGCCCCCTTCTTTCTGGCTCTAACTCATTAATAATTTCCATAGCTCGGATTTTGGGCGCGCCGCTAACGGTACCAGCAGGAAACGCGGCTCTGAGTAAATCCCAAGGGGTATATTTTTCTTCTAATTCTCCTGTTACATTACTCACAATGTGCATAACATGGGAATAGCGCTCGATTACCATCAACTCATCAACGGTAACAGTACCTTTGTTACATACCCTACCGAGGTCATTTCTTCCTAGGTCAACCAGCATAACATGCTCTGCGATTTCTTTAGGATCTTTGAGTAAATCTTCGGCAAAGGCTTGATCTTCTTGAAAGGTTTTCCCCCTCGGGCGTGTACCCGCAATGGGGCGTAGGGTGGCTTTGGTTTTACCCTGTTCGTCTTTTTCGGCTTTTACCATCACTTCAGGGGATGAGCCTATTAATTGCCATCCATCAAAGTTATAAAAAGCCATGTAGGGAGAAGGATTAATTAATCGAAGGGAGCGATATAACTCAAAGGGATCTCCATCGTAGTGCGTTTGTAATCTTTGGGAGATAACCACTTGGAAAATATCTCCTGCCTTAATATATTCCTGTCCTTTTTTGACACTGGCACTAAATTGTTCTTTGGTAGTATTACTCTGATAGTTTTCGCTATTACTCGTAATACTGGAGGGTTTATGGGGGTTGAATTCGAGGGGTTTGGCGCTGGTGGGCAGGGGGAGTTGTAGTTTAAATACTAATTTATTTAGTTTGTCACAGGCTTGTTCGTAGATTTCTTCTAGGGTAAGATGTTTTTGTCTTAAGTCTGCATAGGCGATCGCCCATATTTTACGCTTTACCTGATCAAAAATCAAGAGATTATCAACTTGCATCCAAATGCCATCGGGCAAATCCCCTTCCTTGGGAGGATATACCTTAACCTTAGGTTCAATCCAAGAAATTAACTCATAACCCCAATAACCAAACAAACCGCCAATATCAGGAGGAAGCTGGGGCAAATGGACGGGCTTGATAGATTCGAGACAACTAGAGAGAATATCGAAGGGATTCCCTGTAAAAACTTCTACTTTACCCTGACGATGGGTTTTTGTGGTGTGATGTCCTTTTGCTTCTAGTGTCCAAACAGGATCACAACCTAGGAAACTATAGCGTCCTAGTTTTTCGCCACCTTCCACTGATTCCAATAAAAAACTGTAGGGTTGATCTGCGCATACCTTATACCAAGCTGAAACGGGGGTTTCTAAATCCGCCACTAATTCTTGATAGACAGGAACAAAATTTCCTTGGTTGGTTAATGAGCAAAATTCATCGAAATCAGGGTAAATCATCTATTACCAAATAGCGTGTAAGAAATATATCAACCTACATCTTACCATAAATCAGGACTTGAGCATTAATGGAGAATGAAGAATTAAGAATGGAGAATAAATGATTTACTGTTCTAATTTTGCACTTTTAATTATTTTTTCAACAAAATTTGTGCATTTTTTTACACTTTGATCTTAAATTCTAAATTCCACATTCTAAATTCTAAATTCCACAAACTCTAAGTCAGGGGTAAAAGATATACTAAACCGAAAAGGATTATCCAAACCACATCCACAAAGTGCCAGTATAACTCCGCTGCTTCCACGCCGAAATGGCTTTCTGCTGAATAATGACCTGCTTCGCGCGATCGCCACAAGACCGCCAAAATAAACGATAAACCAGCGGCAACGTGCAAACCGTGGAAACCAGTTAAAACATAAAAACAACTAGCAAACAGACTATCCGTTAGACCAAAACCAGTGGTAGCATATTCGTAACCTTGCCCTGCGAGGAAGATAGCCCCCATGAGTGCAGTAATGCCAAACCAGAGTTTTAAACCCTTCTCATCATTATTTTTAATACAGCTTTGCCCTTTGTGCATGACAAAACTACTAGAAATCAAAATGACGCTGTTAATACCAGGCAAGAGTAATTCTAACTCAATTCCCCCAGTAGGCCATTCTGGCATGGTGGCATAATAAATCATGTAGGCGCTGAAAAGACCAAAAAAGATCATACTCTCAGCAATCAAAAACATCACCAAACCAAACATCCTCAAATCTGGATGTCCGTGATGTCCGTTTTCGGCTTCTTTTTCGTAGCCAACGGTAACTTGTGAATCTATTTCTGTACTTTGCATAATTACTTATTTTCTTAGAATGTGCATAATTTTTTCTATGAGGTTTATTTTTGTTAATATATCTGTCCATAAATCGGGCTAGAAGCCCGAAATACGCTGCAAAAATATTAATTTTTAGAGATGTCTAATGATGAATTACTCAAATAATTGATAAGTAGCAAGATAAAATCAAGTTAAATTCAATTATCAACTATCAATTCTCAATTATTTCACTGCCACATCTGCCAACATATCAGAGATAGTTTCCTCCTCATAACCAGCCTCCTCGTCAATACCATAATCATAAGGGCCACTCCATAAAACAGGCTCTTCTTCAAAGTTTTCAATGATAGGAGGAGAAGCAGTTTGCCATTCAAGGGTAAGGGCGCGCCAAGGATTACGCTCGGCTTGAGTACCTTTAAATAAACTCCAAGCCACATTGATGACAAAAGGAAGGGTAGAGATGGCCATAGTATAAGCCCCTGCGGTGCTAAGAAGGTTTAGGGGTTGAAATTCTATGTCGTATAAGGCAATACGGCGATTCATTCCCATTAAACCTAACTGGTGCATGGGCATAAAGGTAAGGTTTAAACCGATGAAAGTAAGGATAAAGTGTAGTTGTCCTAAACCTTCGTTGTAGTTTTTCCCTGTCATTTTGGGAAACCAGTGGTAAAAACCAGAAAATAGGGCTAGGGCTGAACCTCCAAACAATACATAGTGGAAGTGTCCTACGATGAAATAGGTATCATGGACATGAATATCGAAGGGTACAGATGCTACCATTACTCCTGTGATACCGCCGATGAGGAAGGAGGATAAAAAGCCGATGGAGAATAGCATGGGGCTATTAAGTTCGATTTTACCGCCCCACATGGTGGCACACCAGCTAAATACTTTAATGCCCGTGGGTACAGCGATTAACATGGTGGTTGCCATGAAAAACATCCTTAACCATCCAGGAGTACCACTGGTAAACATATGATGCGCCCAAACGATTAATCCTAGGAAGCTGATGGCTAAACTAGAATAGGCGATCGCACGGTAGCCAAAAATAGGTTTTCTCGAATGGACAGGAATAACCTCGGAGACAATGCCAAAGAAGGGCAAAATCATGATGTACACAGCAGGATGGGAGTAGAACCAGAATAGGTGTTGATACACCACCGGATCACCACCACCAGAGGGATTGAAGAAATTTGTCCCTGCCATCAAGTCAAAAGAAAGGAGAATCAACGCTCCTGCTAATACGGGGGTAGAAAGTAAAATGAGGGCAGAAGTTGCCAACATAGCCCAACAAAATAAGGGCATACTGTGCAAGTCCATATCCTTCATGCGCATTTTAAGGATAGTAGTGGCGAAGTTTATGCCCCCTAAAATAGACGATGTACCCAAGATTAATAGGCTTAAAATCCAAAACTCCTCTCCCCATTTCCCCGTCATCAAACTGAGGGGAGGGTAAGATGTCCAACCCGATTGGGGCGCCCCCACAAGGAAGCTACTTAATAATAAAATACCCCCTGGAGGAATCATCCAAAAGGCGATCGCATTTAAGCGAGGAAAAGCCATATCATCCGTACCAATCATCAACGGAATCAGATAATTAGCAAACGCCGCCCCCGCAGGTACAATCCACAAAAAGATCATAATCGTACCGTGAAGAGTAAAAATCTGATTATACAACTCAGGGGAGACAAAATCAGGGTCAGGGGTAGCCAACTCCGTGCGTACCACCTCCGCAAAAGCCCCGCCGATGAAATAAAACAAAAATGAAGTAACGAGATATTGAATACCGATTACCTTATGATCAGTGTTAAAGGTAAAGTAATCAATTAATTTACGCTCCTTATGGTGCGTATTTTCCGAAATACTGTTTGTCGTCATAAAAAAATATTGCTATGAAAAATTTTGAGAAACTACAAAAAAATTATTAATCAAGAAACTAGAAAATCATTGATCATTGAGAATGGATAGTTAAAAACACGAGATGATTATCCAAATTAATAACACCATTGCCCATTGCCTATTCCCCATTCCCTACTGTAACTGTGCCAAAACATCCTCATCAATACCTAAATGATGGGAGTGCATTTGTAAACGAGTCTCATCGGTCATAGGTTGAGATAAACTTGCCATAGTATCAGCTTTCTCTTGAGCATTAGCAAAGGTATTATCTTGTACCCATTGCTCATATTCCTCCTCACTGTGGACATAAAGAAAAGTTTTCATACCACCATGATAAGGGCCACACAATTCCGCACAAATAATGGGATACTTACCTTCTCTATTGGCGATAAAACTCAAATTAGAGTCTCTACCGGGTAAAACATCTTGCTTTAACCTAAGCTGAGGAACCCAAAAAGCATGGATAACATCTCCTGCCTTCATGTTTAACTTAACCCTTTTATTCACGGGCACATGAAGCTCACCAGAAACAATACCATTATCCTGTCCAGTAAAAATCCAAGCATACTGAATACCATTCACATCCACCTCCATATCAGCATTAGCATTACCGATACCTAGAGATAAATGGCCTTGGTGAGGATTGTAGGCAACCATTTTTCCTTGATTGCTACCCTCTGCCATCTGCATTTCCTCTTGGGGAAAATCCCTTGAAGTTTCAGGATCTAAACCACCTAAACCGTTATATACTTCAAAACTATATAATGCCAGAATAAAAACAACTACCGTCGGAATAGCCGTCCAGACAATTTCTAGGGGTACATTTCCTTCAATGCCAGGCCCGTCGGTTTGATCTCCTTTTTTTCGCCTAAATTTAATCATACAATAGACGATTACTCCCTCTACAATGAGGAATAAGCCTGTGCCAATGGTCATCATTAGGTTAAATAATTCGTCAACATCTTGCGCTCCTTGAGATGCTTCTATGGGCATCAGACCATGATTTTGTCCGTACCACAAACTGATCAGGGTTAGAGCGATTCCTGCTATCAGCGTGATAATATTACCTGGAATATTCACAATTATTTATCCTAATCTTGTTCGATAATTTAATCATCTAGTCTCTAGGATAAGATAATTTTCTTGATCTGTTACGGTTTTGTTATGTTTGTGTGACGATTCTTTAGGTTTTTTTTAGGTTGTGGGTTCGTTCTCTAATTGAGCAGGTATTGTTGAAAATGCTTGTTTAACTTTTTTATTACTTATTTGACTACTTATTTGACTAAAACATTTCTCAGCAATAATATTTATCTTAAGTAGGTTGGCGAAATTAATGATAGCTCTTATTTTATTAAGACTCTTATGAACAAGGGGTTTAAACCCCTTGCCTAAATCGATTTAATTATGCCTACTTACTTACTCAATATTTTTTTATTTAATTCTGCTTTGTAACAATTTCCTTGTTTTGCTTCGTTATAAAATAAATAGATATTAATAGTTTTTTATAGTTCATTGTTCTACCATTTCTGATAGTTCCATCCATTTTTCAGTGGCGGTGTCTAATTGTTGGTTAATAGTGGCTAATTTTTGGGTAAGATTCTGTAGATCTTCGTAGTCTAATTCTTGACTTTTATATAGTTGTTTTTCTAATTCCACTTTTTGTTCTTCTAAATTGGGGATAACTTTAGTTTCTAATTTATCTAATTCTCTCAATTCAAAATTAGATATTTTTTTGTTTGATTTTTTATTTTTAGTCTCTTTTTTATTACTATTTTCTTTTTTATTTTTAGCCTTTTCTACTATTTTATTTTGTTCATATTCTTCCTTTTCTCTGGCTTCTTGTCTTCTTTTATATTCTAAATAAATGGAATAATTGCCAGGATATTGTTTGAGAGTGCCATCTTGTTGAAAAGCGAAAATTGTTTCAACGGTGCGATCTAAAAAGTAACGATCATGGGATACTACTATGACACAACCTTTGAAAGACTCGATATATTCCTCTAAAACAGCGAGGGTTTGCACGTCTAAATCGTTGGTAGGTTCATCGAGGATTAAGACGTTAGGATTACTAATGAGCATCCTGAGTAAAAATAATCGTCTTTTTTCCCCCCCTGATAGTTTTTCGATGGGGGCATACTGTTGATTGGGGGTAAACAAAAATCTTTCGAGAAGTTGGGTGGCACTGATTTGACTACCGTCGGAAGTTTCGATGTAGGTGGCTACTTCTTTAATATATTCGATCGCCCTTAATTGTTGTTCTTTGGCGGTAATTAAATCATCGGAATGTTGGTCAAAGTAACCAATTTTAATAGTACCTCCGATGTCCACATGACCATCATCTGGCTCAATTTTACCCATAATCATATTCATCAGCGTTGACTTTCCTACTCCATTACCGCCGATAATGCCCACCCTGTCATCGGGCTCAAATATATAGGTAAAATCATTAATTAAAGTGCGATCGCCATAACTCTTCCCAATACCGTGTAACTCAATTACCTTTTTACCGATACGACGACTGGGGGTATCAATTTCCACCTTTCCTTGAGCCTTCCGAAACTGCTTATTTTTCATGTCTGAAATGCGGTCTATCCTTGCCTTTTGCTTCGTGCTACGGGCTTTAGGGCCACGTTTTAGCCACTCCAATTCTCTCCTTAATACCCCTTGGTGTTTGCGCTGACTACTAGCGTCAGATTCCTCTGCTAGGGCTTTTTTCTCAAGGTAATAACTATAATTCCCCGCATAACTAAACACTTCTCCCCTATCTACCTCTAATATACGGGTAGTTACCTGATCGAGAAAGTAGCGATCGTGGGTAATGAGGAAAATCGCCCCCGAAAACTTTTGTAAATACTCCTGCAACCACTCCACCGACTCCGCATCGAGATGGTTAGTAGGTTCATCCATCAATAATAAATCAGGTTCAGCCATTAAAACCGAAGCAAGGGCAACCCGTTTACGATAACCCCCCGACAAACTACCCATTTTTGCCTCAAAATCCTGAATCCCCAACTTATCAAGGATAATTTTGGCTTCCGCTTCCAGATTCCAAGCATTATGACTGTCAATTTTTTCCGTAACCCTTGCCAACTGCCCCATTAATTGCTCTTGGGTGGCTACATCAGCTTGGGCGATACGGTGCGATAAATCCTCATATTCTTTTATCCACTCCATCTGCTCACCACAATCAGCGAACACTTGTTCTAATACAGTATGATCTGGATTAATGTCTGGTTGTTGGGGTAAATAAATAATTCTGCCCCCCGACTTTGTTACCATTTCTCCCCCATCCGTCGGCTCAATTCCTGCCAACATTTTGAGGAGGGTAGATTTTCCCGCACCATTTACCCCAATTAAACCGACTTTATCGTTATCTTCGATACTGAAACTAGCATCTTTGATGATTTCTTTGATGCCAAAGTCTTTCTTGAGGGATTGAACAGTTAAAATGGTCATTCTTAATTATGGTAACGGGAAACTTGTCTCTAGTTTATATTAATCTTCCATTATTTGTAAGGCATTTATTCTCTAGCAAAGAGTTTAAACCCCTTATCAAATAACTAGCTTAAAATGATTTTTTGCACTCTTTATTAGACACAATAAAACTATGACTTGACTTGAGCGTATAAAGCCTTAAATTTCCGTTGTTGCTCTTTATGATCAACTATGGGGGTTACATATCCGTAGCTTCTCGCATCCATAGGCAGTATCTTACCTGTTACCAGCTCCCCCGTATCTAAAGAGCTAATTTCGGGCAACCATTGGCGAATATACTGGGCTTCTGGGTCGAATTTTTGGGCTTGGGAAGCGGGGTTGAAAATTCGCAGGGGTTTGGGATCCATTCCACTGGATGCACTCCACTGCCAACCGCCATTATTAGCAGCCAAGTCACCGTCATAGAGTTTTTGCATAAAGTATTTTTCCCCCCAACGCCAATCAATAATTAAGTCTTTGGTAAGAAAACTGGCGACTATCATGCGACAGCGATTGTGCATCCAGCCTGTTTCGTTTAGTTGACGCATGGCGGCATCTACGATGGGATAACCTGTTTTGCCTTCACACCATGCTTGAAATTTTTGCTCATCGTTTTCCCACGGAAAGTTTTTGAAATGCTCTCTGTAAGGCCCTTGGGCTAATTCGGGAAAGAAGTATAGGCAATGTTGATAAAATTCTCGCCATGCTAATTCTTTCCGCCAGGCGGTGATGTTTTCCCTTGCTTCATCACTCTGGGTGTTTTCCCATTCTGCGACGGTTTTTTGCCAAATAGTCCTAGGTGCGATCGCACCAAACTTAAGAGCAGCACTTAATAAAGAAGTACCATCAACCGCAGGAAAATTACGATTCTCATCATAGTTTACCAGTAAATCAGAACAAAAATAATCGAGTCTTTCTAAAGCAGAATTTTCCCCTGGTGCTAACATTAAATCACCGTCCCAGTCATATCCTAATTCCTTGGCATTAGGTAAATTTATTACATCCATCTTATTAACAATTTCTTGCTCTTTTTCATCTAAACTAATTAATGATGAAGGGGCAGTAAAAGGTAACTGCTTTTCTAGTTTTTCCCAGCTACGCCAAAAAGGCCCATACACGGTATAAGGGGTATTATTACCTTTGGTTAAAACATCTCCGGGAGGGTGCATTAACTGATCCCAAAAGACATTATAATTTATGTTGTTTTCTTTTAAAATACCAGCAATTTCTCTATCTCTATTTCTACTATAAGGCTCTACATCTTTATTCCAAAAAATTGATTCAGCTTTTAACTTTTTGGCTAGTTCAGGAATAATATTTTGAGGACTGCCTTTAAATATTAAAAAAGTTCCTCCCCTTTCTTGGTAGTTTTTTCTCAATTCATCTAAACAACCAAGCATATATTCTATTTTTGCTGGTGCTATATCATCTCTGTTTAATATATTTATATCTAAACAAAATACTCCAACTATCTTTTTACTTTTTTTATTAGCTTCATACAGGGCTAAATTGTCATTTATTCTTAAGTCTTTTCGATGCCATAATAAAATTAAATTGTTCATAAATATTCTCTGGTTTTGTCAAATTTTATCATATTACATATATTCATATTTTTAAAAATAAATATATTTGTCAACACAGATTTTTTACTCTTAAAAAACATAGCTTTTCTATATATTTTTACTATAAACACTTATGGAAAAGCGATCATTATTCTTTTATAAGAGACTTTTTTTAATCATAAAATTAGTAAATATATAATTTGTTGTGTATCCTAATATTTATAGTAATAATCAATGATTTATCACAGAATAACTCTCTCTAGTTTTCAAGGAGAGGGCTTATTAAGTAGGTTGGCGAAATTAATTATAGCTCTTATTTTATTAAGAGTCTTATGAACAAGGGGTTTAAACCCCTTGCCTACATCGATTTAATTATGCTCACTTACTTATTTTGAAAAAACAATCAGTACAATATTTTTTACTTTAAATCTTTTTTCTATGAAATGGCCATAATATATTTGTTTATGCTCTCATCAATAATAAGAATAAAGGTTCATGAATTGTGTTAAACTTAATTCTCAAATCTATAACTGCTCCCGTCAACTATGAACCATAGGCATTTATTTAACTATTTATTGTTCACGAGTTTTCACATTTAATCTCTTACTTTTTTAGTCCAGCATATTCTTACATAACCCTATCTATAATAAAATATAATTATTTACTGTCAATATCATGAATCCTAGTAATAACTATTTATTCAGTATCAATTTTAAACTTTATCAAAAAATGAATAGTTTGCCTACTCCCATACGGGCAGATTTACTAGGATATTTTGAGGCAATTATTGAAAATCCTTCTTTTACAAAAGGGATTAACAGAAAAGCTAAGGATAACTCAAACATTATTCACCGTATTAATTATAATTATCGTCTGGAATTAATTGCTCTTTCTGTGGTTAAAGGGGAACAAAAAATTATTAAATTCCTAAGTATTTCTGATAAAACTAAATTAAAACAAGCTATTGTCGTAAGTAATAATTTTGCCCATCAAATTGTTGATATTGATATTAATACTGAACAAAATAATATTTCCTTAAAACCTGAGCATCTAAAAATGTTTCAGGGAAAAGGTAGCGTTAAAATTAGCGAAAAAGATTTTGAAATTAAGTCTAATGATTTTTATCCTCATCTAATGACAAGTAAGGATGATGACATTAGTTTATCTTTTTTACTTTCTGAGGAACAAATAACCATTACCGAAGCCCCATTACCTTTGTTATTGAAGGGTAATGGTAAAATGGGTAAGACTAAAAATTTACTGTTAAAGGCGTTTAATGCTAGTTTACAGGATAAATACAAAGATTTAGTAGTGGTAAGCACCGATAATGTTAGTCAGTATCGTTTAGAAAATAATTATCAACAATTAACGGAAAATTTTACTCATAATCTGCGGATTAATAATTATATTAATTTAGTTAGAAATACGGCTTATCGTTTAGGTTTAATTTCTGAAAATAGTTATAGGCGATCGCACTTAATTGACTATAATAAATTTAGGGAATTGTTTGTTGGTGATTGGGATTTACCAGAAATTGAAATCCTTTATTTGTGGGAAGAAATTCAGTATATTATCAAGGGAAGTTATAGTTATTCTTATAAGGAAAAAGGAATAATTTCTCTCTATGATTATTACCAAGAAAATGAGAAGAAAGATAAAATAGTATCGAACCTAGAAGCAGATAATATCTATCGTATTGCCGAAAAATATCAAGACTGGTTAGAAGAAAATCAATACTGGGATATAGGGGATTTAACCCAAATAGTATTAAATAAATTACCTTCTTATTTTAGAGGGGAATATGACACCATTTTTGTGGATGATATTCATAATTTAAGCGACTTATCTTTACAACTACTTTTGCGATTAGTAAAAATAAATCCAGAGCAAAAAAAACCTAAGGTTGTATTTACTTATGATGAAGCCCTATTACATCAAAACCAAACTGCTGTTGACGAAAAACTAGAGCAAATTTTTGCAACTATTTTAAAGGACTTAAACTTAGATGGAGAAACACCTTATTTTCAACCACCGTTAACCTTAACCGTTGCCCAAACAGATAATCATGAATTAATCGAATTAGAAAAAATTGTTGTCAATTTAGCCCAAAAGATAGAATATCAACCCAAGATTAATCATGTTATCAATTCCATTGAAAATTGCCATTGGTTAGTATCATCCCATGATAATATCATTTCTGCCCTAGAGGAATTACAACCTGACACTGTCATTATTGTACCTAGTTTAGAAGAAAAACAAACCCTTTTAAAAGACGTAGCAACCTTAGAGAAAAAAACAGCCCAAATCTTAACCATTCACCAAATAAATAACTATGAATTTAACCGAGTTATAATTTGGAATTTCTTTAGTTATTTTAATCAAGTTAATCCCCATTCTCTTAGTCAACTCATTCAACGATACCTATACCCTTGTCTTAACGCCGTTAAAGATAAAGTCTTTTTCTATGAAAGCGACTATGATATTTTTGAACATTATCCCATCCTCAATAATTATATTCATAAATCAGGTCTAAAGGCGATCGCCCCTATACTCAATCAAAAAAATAGAGAAGAAATCGAAAAATTAGCCCATAGCTATAGCCAACAAGGCGCATGGAAGATAGCCCAACAATGTTACACAACCCTAGGTAATCATCAACAAATCAAATATCTTGATACCCCCATCGCCCAACTAGAGGGAAACTGGGATGTAGCAGGGGAATTATGGAATCAATGGGAAGAATGGGATAAAGCCATATTAGCTTGGCAAGAAATACATCCCCATCTATGGCTAGAAAAATGGGCAGAATTAACCCCCAACCAATGGCAAGAAAAAGCCAACTACCTTGCCCAAAAACATCAATACACCCTAGCAGGAATCTGTTACCAAAAATGTCAAGACATAGAAGGATATATCCGTTGTCTCCAAAAAAATAGACAATGGGAAACCATCGCCGATATTTATAAAGAAAAAAACCTTTTAGAAAAAGCCCAACAAAACTATCTCCTCGCCGAAAAACACTACCTCCAACAAAAAAACCTTGCCCCCGCAGGAAGAATGTGGGAAAAACTAGGTATGTGGGAAAAAGCAGCCCTCATCTGGGAAAAACTAGGTGCATGGGAAACCGCCGCCGAAAATTGGCTAAAAGAAAACAACCTAAGAAAAACTGCCCTATGCTACGAAAAATGTCATCAGTGGCAAAAAGCAGAAAACTACTGGCGAAAATTAAAGCAACCAGAAAAAATGGCCCTAAGTTGTGAAAAACAAGAAAAATGGTTACAAGCAGGAGAAATTTGGCAACAATTAAAAGAATGGGAAAAAGCCGCCCATTGTTTTACCCAAGCCCAAGAAATAGAATCCGCTGCCCATTGTTATCAAAACGCCATGGAGTGGGCAAAAGCAGAAATCTGTTGGCGCCAACTAAACCAACTTCCCCAAATCGCCATCACCTGTGAATGTCAAAACAAATGGCAAAACGCCGCCGAAATTTGGCAAGAATTAGGAGAATGGTTAAGGGCTGGATTTGCTTGGGAAATGGAAACAGAAACTTACAAAGCTGCCCTCGCTTATGAAAAATGTCAACAGTGGCAAAAAGCCGAAGTTTGTTGGCGACAATTAAACCAAGGGGAAAAAGTTGCCCTTGCCTGTGAAAATCAAGATAAGTGGTTAGAAGCAGGAAAAATTTGGGCAAAAGTGGGAGAAAAAGAAAAAGCCGCCCTTGCCTATGAAAAGGTAGAAGCATGGCAACAAGCCTTAGAATTATGGCAACAACTTCACAATCCCCAAAAAGTAGCTTTCACCTGTTATCAATTAGGAAAATATGAAACAGCTGCTCAAATTTGGCAAACCCTAGGGCAGTGGCAACTAGCAGGGGAAGCATGGGAAAAATTAGAGGAAATAGATAAAGCTATTTTTGCCTATGAAAAAGGTAATCATTGGCAGGAAATTGAAAGAATTTATCGTCAGTTACAAAAATGGGCAAAAGTTGCCGTCGCCTGTGAAAAGCAAGGAAAATGGATAGATGCAGGAGATATTTGGCAAAAGTTAGCACAAATTCCCAATGCTTCCCGTTGTTATGAGTTAGCTAGAGATTGGGCAAAAGCCGAGAAAGGATGGCGACAATTAAAACAATGGGCTTGTGTAGCAGTTTGTTGTGAAAGACAGGGTAAATGGTTGGAAGCTGCCAAGGCTTGGGAGGAGGTAAATCCCTTCATAAAATCTGCCCTTTGTTATGAGAAGGTGGAAGACTGGGAAAAAGCAGAAGCCCTTTGGAGAAAGGAATCTAATTGGATAAAAGTCGCAAAGGCTTGTGAAGCCCAAGAAAAATGGGCAGAAGCCGCTCAAATTTGGCAAGATTTGGAAGAATGGGAAAGATCTGCAAAAGTTTGGGCTAAAATTAATCAGCTAGAATTGGCTGCCCCCTGTTATGAAAAAGCGCAGTTGTGGCAAGAAGCCGAGTATTGTTGGCAAGAGGTGGGTAACATCGAAAACCTAGCCCGTATGGCAGAGTCTCAGCAAGATTGGCAAAAAGCAGCCGAAATTTGGCAACAGGAAAATAGTTGGTTTAATGCGGG
Organism: Cyanobacterium sp. IPPAS B-1200; assembly: GCF_001747005.2. Classification (NCBI taxonomy): domain Bacteria; kingdom Bacillati; phylum Cyanobacteriota; class Cyanophyceae; order Chroococcales; family Geminocystaceae; genus Cyanobacterium; species Cyanobacterium sp. IPPAS B-1200. The sequence continues at coordinate 1,383,171 of NZ_CP182899.1, read as the reverse complement.
AGTGGCTTGGGAAAAAGCTGGGGAAATAAAAAAAGCGGCTTTTTGTTATCAGGAGGATAGTAGTTGGCAAGAGGCGAGGAGTTGTTGGCAAACATTGAAGGATTTTCGTCAGGTAGCAATTTGTTGTGAAAAACAAAAGGCTTGGCAAAATGCTGGAGAGGCTTGGTTAAAGGTGGGGGAAGTAGAAAAAGCGGCTTTATGTTTTCAGCAGGGGGAATTTTGGCAGGATGCCCAAGGTTGTTGGTTAAGGTTACAAAATTATCATAATGTGGCAATCTGTTGTGAGAAACAAAAGGCTTGGCAAAATGCTGGGGAGGCTTGGTTAAAAGCTGAGGAAATAGAAAAAGCTGCTTTATGTTTTCAACGGGGAAACCATTGGCAAGATGCCCAAGATTGTTGGTTAAGGTTACAAAGTTATCATAATGTGGCAATTTGTTGTGAGAAGCAAAAGGCTTGGCAAAATGCTGGGGAGGCTTGGTTAAAAGCTGAGGAAATAGAAAAGGCTGCTTTATGTTTTCAGCAAGGAAGAAGTTGGCAAAATGCCCAAGATTGTTGGCAAAAGTTGGGTAATTATAATAAGGTAGCTATCTGTTTGCAAAAGTTGGATATGTGGGCACAAGGGGCGCAAACTTGGGAGTCTTTGCAAAATTGGCAAAATGCGGCTAAGGCTTGGTTACAGGCAGGAGAGATGGAAAAGTCGGCTATTTGCTACGAAAATGGCGGTTTTTGGGAAAGGGCGGAAAGTCTCTGGGAAAAGTTGGAAAAATGGGACAAATTAGCATATACCTGTGAAAAGCAGCAAAAATGGCAAAAAGTAGGGTTTGCCTATCAACAAGCCCAAGAATGGATGAAAGCAGGGCAAATCTATGAACAAATTTCGGCATATGCAGAGGCGGAAAAATGTTGGCGGGAGTTGAAGGATTGGCAACGGGTTGCTTATACTTGTGAGCAACAGTCGCAATGGATAAGGGCTGGAGAGGCTTGGAGTATGGCTAAAAATTGGCAGTCTTCTGCTCAGGCTTATGAGAGGGGAAAGCATTGGCTAAAGGCTTTTGAGGCTTGGGAAAATGCAGGTAATTGGGTAAAAGGTGCGATCGCCCTTGAACAAGGTCAAATGTACTATGAGGCAGCGGAAATATGGTTAAAAACTGACATCAAAGAAAAAGAGGAAAAAGCAGGGCTTAATTATGAGTTAGCCCAAAAATGGGAGTTAGCAGAGGAATGTTGGCGGAGAATACCCCGTTGGGATAAAATCGCTCTTTGTTGTGAAAAACAGGGTGATGAAAAAATAGATTTAGCTATTGAGGCATGGTTAAATGCGGGGAATAAACTCAAGGCGGCTAATTTACTACGTCGCACTGGTAGATGGAAACAAGCCGCAGGAGTCTTGACAGGAATTAAAGAGAAATAGGGTAAGAGGCAGGAGGTTGTAAATATGATGGCATAAATATTGAGTTTAAAATATTCTAACCTAACCCGAACTCAGGTTATTAAAGATAAGGGAAGTTGATAATCCATGGGTATTTCACGTTCCCTTTCACCGTTTTCCCTTGAAGAGTAATACGGTATTTTATCTGATTAAACCGACTTACGCACATTAAATGATAAGCTGTTCTAATCACTGTAGTTTAGACTAAGAAAAAATTGTAAGAGAATAAGTAAGCTAACAAAGATTAGCTCAAAAAGAAGATAAAAATTGCTCTCCCACCCAGATTAACCACAGTGGGCGATGTAAAGCACCAGTTTTTTTCGGCTTTAATCGTTCAATTTTAAACAGAGTTCGCTTTTGTGAAGGGGCATTGTAGAAATGAAGTTCTTTCCATTTACTCATACGTATTGTTCCTAGGGATGAATCATCCATTTCCAATATCTCATGGGTATGGGGAAAATGATCACATTCATTTAATTTCAACTTTGCCCCATGTTTTTTCGGTCTGTTTAATAAATTTGCCATTGCCATACTCACAATCCAACACGACCTATTTCGGTTTATTTTCTGGCAATTTTCTACACACTTGCCTTAAAGGATAGTTGAGCTACACTTCCTACTTTTTCCGTGGTCATCATACTGTCCATTAACTCAAAAGTTGCATCTTTACTTTTGACCAACATTGAGTAACTATCTTCACGGAATTTTTCTAGTCTGCTATATTTGTTCATAGAGAGAAGATTATATTTTTACTTATTTATATTTTCTCTCTATTTTTCTTTTCTGTCTTGCCCTTCCTTCTTTCTCTCTCCATTTAGTCTAAATTACAGTAATCAAGCTTGTCGAGGAATCTTAAAACCCCTTATTTTTAGTTAAATTGCGTAAGTCCTGATATAGTCATTTCGACGAGGTTTGACACGACTGTGAAAGAACTATAAATCATTAAAGCTTAAGAAAATTTTTAATTTCATAAAAATGAACAAACCTAAACATATTAGTTTTTTGATACGTCATTTACAACCTAGTGGAATTAGTATTGTAGTTCTTAATTTAATCAATTCACTAATTGAATATGACCTCTTTGTTGATTTAGTGATTCTAAACGCCAACGATAGTCCTTATCTATCACAAGTGTCATCGAAAGTAAGAGTTATTGATCTTAAAACACCCATATCTGGAGGTAATCTTAAAAATCCTTTTCAAGTAATTAAGCCAGTTTTTCAATACTTAAGAGAAGAAAAACCAGATTTTTTATTTTCTAATATCTGGCTTTACAATATTTTAGTTATTATTGCTAAAATTTTGGCGAATACCTCAACTAATTTAACAATAATTGAACATGATCATTTATTACTTGGTTTAACTAAATCTCCTAAATCAAAATTTTTCAGCAAACCTCTACTCACAAAATTTTTACCTTTACTGGTGAGGATTTTTTATCCTTTTGCCAATAAGATAATAGCCGTGTCAAAAGCCTTAGCAAGAGACTTAGAAGAAGAGTTTAATTTTGAAAATGGTTCAGTTAAAACAGTTTATAATCCGATTATCAACAATAAACTACGAGAAACAATCAAAGAATCTATCAATCATCCTTGGTTTGAGTCTGAACAACCGCCGGTCGTGATGGGAGTCGGTAGACTATCCAAAGAAAAAGATTTTGCTACTTTAATTCGCTCTATTGCTTTAGTTAGAAAACATCATACAGTGCGATTAATGATTTTAGGTGAAGGTGTAGAACGAAAAAAATTGGAAAACTTAATTAAAGAATTAGGTTTAGAGGATAGTGTTTTGATGCCCGGATTCGTTATTAATGCTCCAGCGTATATGGTGAAAGCCTCTGTATTTGTGCTTTCTTCTATACGAGAGGGCTTATCAAATGTATTGATAGAAGCCATGACTTGTAATCTCCCCATTGTTTCAACCAATTCCAGAGGAGGCGTTTTAGAGGTCTTGGATAATGGTAAGTTTGGCGAAATTGTACCCGTTGGAGACCCTGAAACTATGGCATATGCAATTATCCGTGTTTTAAATGGCAATGGCAAAACCTTTGATTCACAATGGCTGAAACAATTTTCTATGGAAAGTGTCACTAATCAATATTTGAAAATTGTCAATGGTGATAAATAGTCAATTTTTTTTGTAATTAACGCGATGTGCAACTAAAACGTTCTAACTTAATGCCTAATGGGGAAAATTGTGCGATCGCACATCATCAGCAAATTGAGTGACTGAGTCAGAAATAATGGTTTTTAAATCGGCATAAGCCTTAGCAAAAGGAGGAGATTTTGCCGATAAACCCAACAAATCTGCCGTTACCAATACCTGCCCATCACAACCCTTTCCAGCCCCAATGCCAATGGTAGGAATAGAAAGACTATCGGTAATTTTTTGGGCTAATTCCATGGTCATATGTTCTAATACAATAGCAAAAGCCCCTGCTTTTTCAAGGGCTATCGCCTGATTAAAAATAGTCTCCTGTGCGATCGCACTTTTCCCCTGTTGCTTATAGCCTAGAACCCTGACAGATTGAGGAGTTAAGCCCACATGACCCATCACAGGAATACCAATTTCCGTTAATCTACTAACCGTTTCTACCATGGCAGGATAACCCCCCTCCAGTTTTACCGCATCAGCATTAGTTTCCTTAATAATTTTACCCGCCGACTCAATGGCATGAGTCACACTGGTTTGATAAGTAAGAAAAGGTAAATCGCACACCACAAATGAACGTTTTACCCCCCGACACACCGCTTTGGTATGGTGTATCATCTCCTCAAGGGTAATAGGTAAAGTATTATTATGGCCCAATGCCACCATGGCAAGGGAATCCCCCACCAAAATTAAGTCAATCTCCGCATCATCAAGCAAAGATGCAATGGCATAATCCCAAGCGGTAAGACATACAATGGGTTTTTTTTCCTGTTTCCACTGACACAATTTTTGAATAGTAACTTTCATTCGTGAAATAATTAATAATTTATCATTACATAAAATGTCCAATTTTTTCTTTCAATTTGATTTATTGCTTCATATACTATGAGTTAAATTAATAAGAAATAAAATAATATTAGTGGAATAGTAAAAAGTCTAATCTGAGTAAAATAATTAAGTTTAAAGTAAAGCAAAGAAAAAGACAATGAGTAAGTTAGTAGGCATAATTAAACTAATTTAACCAAGGAATAAAAAAGCACTTAAGCACTTTAGTTGATAATAGTCTTAGTAAAATATAGCGTTTTTTATAATTATGAGATACATTCATTATTCTCAAGTCCCCCTTATTAAGGAGGATTTAGGGGGATCGTCTTGTACTCCGTAACCATGATAATTGCTATAATATCTGTAACTAATTTTAAAACTTGAGTTTAGACTAAATCTAATTTTAAACGCTGAAATCCTTATATGATGTATGTTTTATATTTTTTATATTAAACGGATAAGAATAGTAAAAATCTTGCTTTACAAGGATCATAGCTTCTTATAGTTTAAATTAGTCTAAAGTACAGTTAAAAACTTACCTTTTGAAAAATAAGAATATTGTGCAAATAAAAATATAATCAAATACAATTTACTAGGTCTAAATAAATATCTTTAAGCATCTAATAATAATAATAATTTTCTTGATATAAATATAGTTGAAATAACAAAAATATCAAAGATATAACTCTAAAATATTAAAACCTTATTACTGATTTTAAAATTCTCAAATTTCTCTCATTAACTCACTTTTTGCTCTCAACAAAATTAGTGTTTAATAGTTCCCTCTAACTTTTTATCCATAAAAACATAATTAATTTCTGGTTCAATAATTTCATAAATTCTTGGTATTCTCACAATAGTTTTATAAGGAGAAATAGAATTATTCTCTATGGATGTAGAACAATTAATTATGCCGTGAATATCTTGATTTTCAAGGGCGTAATTTAACTGTTTCTCAGTGTCATAGGTTAACAATTCCAACCTCAAATAATGTTGAGAAATAACCCCTTTTAACTTATCACTAATTTCTGTTAGTTCCGTAGAGGTTTCATTTTCTGTCAAAACACCTATTTTTACTATCATGGATGAACGAATAGCAATCACATAAAGAGCTATGGTTAATAAAGTACCCACCAACGCTTCTGTAAGAGCAACATCTGCACCGCCCAAAATAACATAAACCAATACAGCAACTGCCCCCAAAATTCCCCTAATCACAAGGGCATAATAAGGATTTGGTTGTAATATCAACAACAATGCGGAAATAGGCATTAAGGCGGTAATAATATATATGTATAAATTTTCCATGGTAGATAATTAATTTATGACTAAAAATTAACAAAAAATAGCATAAGATAATAGACATCTCCAATAACTTTTGGACAAGGGAAAAAGTAATCCCTCAGAGCATATATTAATATTTTTTTGAAGATGTCTAATGATTACAAAAAATCGACTTTAATTATCCCAACAATGCTTGGGCAGTGTCAGGGGAAGCGGCCATTTCCTCTAACCTTTCTTGTTGATCTTGGGCAATACAAGCCTGAATCACATCAACAATTTTACCTTCTAAAACAGAATTAAGATCAAAGTTACGATTTAAACGGTGATCAGTAGCTCGATTATCTTTATAGTTATAGGTGCGAATTTTTTCAGATCTTGCCCCTGTACCCACTTGAGATTTACGCATAGAACTTACAGAATCCTGTTGCTCCTTCAGTTTCATCTCGTAAAGTTTTGCCCGTAAAATCTGCATCGCCCTTTCACGGTTTTTAAGTTGCGATCGCTCCTCAGTACAGAAAATACGAATTCCCGTGGGTTTGTGCATCAAATCCACCGCCGTTTCTACCTTGTTGACGTTTTGTCCCCCAGCACCCCCAGAACGAGCCGTAGTCATCTCAATATCTTTGGGGTCAATTTGCACCTCCACATCATCAACTTCGGGCATAATGGCGACAGTAGCGGTGGATGTGTGAACTCTTCCCCCCCCCTCGGTCAAAGGTACTCTTTGTACCCGATGTACCCCCGCCTCAAACTTGAGTTGACTATACACATTATCCCCAGTAATTTCCAAGATAGCTTCCTTAAAACCCCCCATCTCCGCAGGAGATTCGCTCAACAACTTCACATTCCAGTTCACCAATTCCGCATAGCGAGAATACATCCGTACTAAATCTCCCGCCCAAATACTAGCCTCATCGCCCCCTGTACCAGCCCTAATTTCTAGCATAATGTTTTTATCGTCGTTAGGATCTCGGGGCAATAACAATACCTTTAGCTTTCCTTCTAACCGCTCAATTTGCTCTTGTAATTCCTCAATTTCCATCCCGGCCATTTCCTTCATTTCAGGATCTGCATTTGATTCTTTATAAATCTCTTTTGCCCCCTTCAATTCGTCCTGGGCTTGTTTCCATTCCGTGTAAGTAATTACCGTTTCTTCTAAGGAAGAACGCATTTTAGCAATCTTCTGTAGTTCACTGGGATTCGTTGCTATATCTGGATCTCCTAGTCGTCTGGTCAACTCGTGAAAGGTTGTTTCAACGGAATTTAATTTATCTATTAAATACGATTCTGCCATCTTTTCTCTATAATAATTTAACTAACTATAATCTCGAAACCTACTAACACCAAGCAATTTTCTTTAGGTTGTAGAAATTAAGAATAACTTTTATATCTCTTTAGTTTATCAGTTCCGAAGATATTGGTTTAGGCTTTTTCTTGCCACTCCCCACTATAAAATAACCTACCAAGGAAGCTAGTTACCAATTTGGAACACTTTAACAGGCATATTAACGGAGAATTTAACTTGAGGAAAGAACTGTTAATTTTTGATGGGATAAAATGAATAGCAATGAATGACTTTTGTTGTTTATTAAATCTAAAAAGCATTTATTACATTAAGTTTTCCGTTTCATTGATACTTTGTAAAAAAGACTTTTATGACAATGTTTTGCTTGATAATTTTTGTTTAACTGCCAAAACAAAATCCCTGTGATAGAATAAAGCCGTCTTTAAATTTACAAAACTTAAGACTTCGTCAACGGCAATAATTTTGATTATCTAACTAGCTCAGAAATCCCATGGTAGTAAATAGATTTGGTAAACTGTGTACGATCGCCCTTTGTTGTGCATTTTTAGGGGGTTGTATGGCGGAAAACCACAGCCAAGCCCAAGAGGAAAGGGGGGGACAAGAAAGACCATCAGCCCCTTCTGTAGATGCGGTAAGGGTCAATAGAGAGAACCTTGAAGAAGCCCAAGAATATATTGGTACCACCCAACCCGTAAGAGAAGTTATAGTGCGATCGCAAGTAGAAGGACAATTACTGAGTTTAGCGGTAGATGTTGGGGATACCCTCAGCACAGGACAAACCATTGCCAGATTAGACGACACCATTTTAAGTTCAGCCCTCACCAGGGCGCTAGGAGAACTATCAAGCCTCCGTGCCGAGAGATTAAGAGCCGTAGCCGAAATCAATGACGCTCAATCTCAGGTAGAATCAGCCCGTATCAGACTACAACAAACCCAAGCCGACGTTAACCGATTTGAAGAATTAAATAGAGAAGGTGCGATCGCCCGTAGAGAATTAGAAGTCGCCCAAACCGAAGAAAGAACAGCCCTGCAAGAAGTATCCTCCGCCCAATCCCAAGTCAGAGTAAGGGAATCCGCCGTAAGTGCTATCGACGGCAGAATCCAGAGTCAACAGGCCATCATTGCCGAAGCCAGACAAAGACTAAACTACACCCAAATCAGTGCCAGTAATGCAGGACGAGTCCTCGAAAGACTTACCCAACCAGGCAACCTCGTACAGCCCGGGGGCGAAATATTGCGTATTGGCGACTTTAGCCAAGTAAAAGTACAAATCTCCGTCTCCGAATTAGACTTAAGCGACTTTTCCATTGGTAGCCCCGTCAATGTCCGCCTAGACGCATATCCAAACCAAACCTTTAGTGGCGTAGTTTCCACCATTTCCCCCGCTGCCGATGCCAACGTTAGGCAAATTCCCCTCGAAATAACCCTCGACACCAACAACCAATCCATTAGCGGTGGTTTACTAGCCCGAGTCACCCTTGCCGATAATCGAACTCCCCCCATTATCATTCCCCAAAACGCCCTCAACGTTGGTAATAACGACAACTCCAACAATCAAACCGTTTTTATCCTCAACGAAAATAATGGTGAACCCTCCGTGATAGCTCGTTCCATAGTTGTAGGTAGCAACCGTAATGGTAGAATCGAAGTCACTCAAGGTTTAACAGAATCCGATCGCCTAGTGGTAAGAAGTAGTCAACCCCTCCAAGATGGGCAAAATGTCAGCTTGAGCATAATTTCTGATGACTAATCACCCTATAACGCCATGAAAATATTAAACGTACAAGATTTAGAAGTAACATTTTTTGACGATAACCATAACCCCTCCACCGCCGTCAACGGAATAAACTTTGAGCTAGAAGCAGGAAAAACCCTAGGCATAGTAGGGGAGTCAGGCTCAGGAAAATCCGTCACCTCCCTGGCTATCATGGGCTTAATGGCAGGTAACGGTAAAACCCAAGGACAAATTTGGTATCAAGACAATATCGAATCATCCCCCATCGACTTACAAAGCCTCAACGAAGAAGAAAGAAGAGAATATCGAGGGGGCAAAATAGCCATGATTTTCCAAGAACCCATGAGTTCCCTAAATCCCTTATATAACATTGGTTTTCAGATTACCGAAGCCATATTACAACATCAGAAAATATCAGAAAGTGAAGCCCGAAGACAAGCCATCAGCGTTTTACAAGAAGTAAAATTATTGCCGAATGATGACATCCTTACCCAAGATTTTTATAAAGAAACAAAAAGCCCTAATCCCAATGAGAAAGAAGTAACTAAATACATCAACGAGCGAAAAAGAGAAATTCTCAAACGCTACCCCCACGAAATGAGCGGAGGACAACTGCAAAGGGTAATGATTGCCATGGCAATTTCCTGTAATCCTCGTCTCCTCATTGCCGATGAGCCTACCACAGCCCTTGATGTCACCGTACAGGCCACCATTTTAGAACTTTTGAAAGAATTAGCGCGAAGCCGTCAGATGTCAGTCATTTTCATCACCCATGACTTATCAGTGGTGGCAAACATAGCTGATTTTTTGGCGGTGATGTACCATGGTAAGATTTTGGAATATGGCGAAGCCCAAGAGGTGTTATTAAATCCCCAAAGCTCCTACACAAAAGGTTTACTGGCCTGTCGCCCTCGTTTGGATGACCATAGGGAGTATTTACCCACGGTGGCTTCTTTGATGGTCAATGATGGTCATATTTCCGAAGTCGATTTACCTCCAAAAAAGGTGAAATTGGATCAACCTCTGATTGCGGTGGAAAATTTAATAGTTGGTTTTCGTAAACCTGGTATTTTTTCTTGGGGCATTAAACCAGCGGATTATTTTTGGGCGGTGGATGATGTGAGTTTTCAAGTTTTTGCAGGAGAAACATTGGGTTTAGTCGGGGAATCTGGTTGTGGGAAGTCCACCTTGGCAAGAACTTTGTTACGGTTAATTAATCCTATTTCGGGCAAAATTGACTTTTTGGGGCAGGATTTAGCCAAATACAAGAAAAATGATCCTCGTTTACGCAAGTTACGCCGAGAATTACAAATTGTCTTCCAAAATCCCTATAATTCCCTTAACCCTCGCATGAGTATTGGTAAAACCATTATTGAACCCATGGAAATCCATAAAATGGGGGGCAATAGTCGTAAACGCAAGGAAAGGGTTTCTTATTTACTCGAAAGGGTTGGTTTATCCCCTGATTGGTTTAATCGTTATCCCCATGAGTTGTCGGGGGGGCAAAGGCAAAGGGTCTGTATTGCTAAGGCGTTGGCGCTTAATCCTCAGTTAATTATCTGTGATGAGTCGGTGTCGGCTTTGGATGTTTCTATTCAGGCACAGGTGCTAAATTTGCTGAAGGAGTTGCAACGGGATTTTGGTCTAACCTATATTTTTATTTCCCATGATTTGAGTGTGGTTAAGTTTATGAGCGATCGCATCATGGTCATGAATAGGGGTAAAATTGAGGAAATTGCCACCACAGAACAAATTATTAATCATCCTCAACGGGATTACACTAAAAAGTTGATTGCCTCTATTCCGAAGTTTCCTACTTTGGCTTAATTTTCCTTCGTTAAAATGCCAAGAAACCATGAGAGGATGAGATAACAGAAAGATTAATCTTTTATGTTTTTGCCCTCAATCCTCAATATTTTCGACTTTTTTGCGTATTGGTGATAAGTAAGTAGGCATAATTAAATCGATTTAGGCAAGGGGTTTAAACCCCTTGTTCATAAGAGTCTTAATAAAATAAGAGCTATAATTAATTTCGCCAACCTACTTACTTTTTTCTTGAAGGTAATTATCCATTATCCATTGTCAATTATCAATTAATATCCCATGTCAAATTTGGAAGAACTAATCAACGCCATTCAGACAGAAGCCCAAAATGCAGATTTTCCCTTGGATATACCCGTATATGAATCCGCAAAAAAAGACCCCACAAAACCCATTCTCTATTACGGAAATCTTAAAAGTAATGTTTGCTTTTTTGGACGGGATTTAGGGCGTGATGAAGTCATGGCAGGACAACCATTAATCGGGGCTTCTGGTACATTAGTTCGCCAAGGCTTTTATCAAGCCATATACAAAGAAAATACCAGTGATAGGGATAAATTAATGGCTGTGTGCGATCGCCTCTTATTGACTAACACAGTACCCTACAAGCCCCCTGAAAACAAAGCCTACGGAGTGAGAGTCAAAAAAAGATTTCGTCCATTTGTAGAACAACTACTGACTATCCATTGGCAAGGAAATCATATTATCACCCTCGGCACAGAAGCATTTAAATGGTTTGAACCCTACACCGATAAAGAAACATTTAATCAATTTTGGGCAGACAAAGACAATCGTTATCACCAGAGCATCGAAGTTAATTTAACATCCATAGATAACCAAAGAAATACTGTTCATAAAAAAACTCTCATTTCCCCTCTGCCCCATCCCTCCCCTCTTAATCAACGTTATTATCGATTATTCCCCGGAATGTTACAAGCAAGATTAGCCAGCCTAGAATTTTAATAAAATTATTGTAAATGTTTATTAATTTCCTAGAGACCACAGAAATATTGTCACAATGTGAAAATAATAGCTCATAATAGTAACTGTAACGGTATTTATAAAAATGATTTAGTTAATGAATCAGAATTTATGTGAAATGAAAATCTCACCTATGATTTCTGAAAATAGTCAAAGTTATAACACTGTGACCCAATCCATTAACAATAACATTCCCCATTCTTATTAATCATCACAGAATTAATAAGCAAATATATCTATAAAAAATTCCAAGAGCAGAACAAGAGGCAGATTAAATGACTCAGATTACCCCTAAACCAACTCATACCCCCACAGATGACAACGTCCCCAACAGTCTAGGCAACGGTAATAACTCCCCAGAGACGAACCCATCGAAAACAGTAATCACCAAATCAGAGAATGGTTTAGCAAACTGGTGGTACAAGCAAAATCTCAAAAATAAAGCCACCATTACCGCAATTTTGATGGGAGTAATACCATCCATCGTAGTAGGTGCAGTGGGATATGTTTCTACCAACACTCAATTTAGAAATGAAATTGACACCCAAATCCAACAAAGCGCCCAAAGTGTCAGCAGAGAGATTCAAACATACTTAACCAATCGCTACGACAACATCAGAAGTATTAGTGAATCAGATGTACTTACCGTCGAAGAATTAAGAGGTGTACCCGTCACCGAAGCAGACAAACAAGCATTTTTAAATCGTTATCTGGAAATCTATCCTGACTACAGTTTTGTAAATGTAGTGGAAGTAAATGGCACATCCAGTTTAGGTAGTGGACAAGTGAACCTGCCCAACCAGTTTACAGAATCCTATTTTGAGCAGATAATCACAACCCAACAAGGTAATATTAGTCGTGTCAAAGAAATTGACGGTCAGAATTACATCTTAATAGGTTCACCAATTTTTGACCAAACCAATGAAATGGTAGGGGTGGTAGTAGGGGGTATTTCTGTTGAAAATATCAAAGAAAAATTTAGCTATATCGCCGAAAGTGGACAAGAATTTTTTATCGTTGACGAAGAAAATAATATCGTATTTTCTGAAGACTCCACTACCCTAGGGCAATCCATTGGGGATGTGATACCCCAAGCCCAAACCGTCCTTACACAAACAGAAAACCCTGAGAATATTCCCGTCACAGACGGTATGAGAAACGGGGAAGAAGTTTTAGTAGGTTTTCAAACTTGGCAACAACAAGATCAGATCTGGAAAACCCTTGTCACCCTCGATAGTAGAACAGCTTTCGCCCATAAAAGTGCCTTACTAGGTTGGTTATTCGCAGGGGTAGTAATCACAGGGGCAGGGGTAAGTATTGCCGCCCTATACCTTGCTAAAAAAGCCACAAGCCCCATCAAAGAAATTTCCGATGCAGTGAAACAAATTGGGGAAGGAGACTTAAATCAAGAAATACCCATACGTAGTGAAGATGAAATTGGTTTGTTAGCAGGAAATTTCAACGTAATGACCTCCCAATTGAGAGAATTAGTTCAAGATCAACAAATTTTTGCCAATCAATCTAACCTCCTCAAAAACATTACCTTTGAAATGACCAAAGCCTTCGAGGTTAATGAAGTATTCTCCATTGCCGTTAGTGAAATTCGTAAAGCCCTCTCTGCCGACAGGGTAATTGTTTATAGTTTTGATGAAACTTGGGCAGGAACCATTGTATCAGAATCAGTTGACCCCCAATATCCCACCGCCTTTGGAGCAAGAATCCATGACCCTTGTTTTGAAGAAAAATATATCGATAAATATCTTAATGGCAGGGTTCAAGCCACCAATGATATTTATAAAGCAGGACTTACCGATTGTCACCTTAAACAGTTAGAACCCTTTTCGGTTAAAGCCAACCTTGTGGCTCCCATTGTGGTTCAAGGAAAACTATTAGGACTCCTCATCGCCCACCAATGTTCTGCCCCCAGAAATTGGCGCTCCTACGAAATCGACTTCCTTACCCAAACAGCAACTCAAGTAGGTCCGGCCCTTGAGAGGGTAATGCTACTGGAAAATCAACAGTTAGATAGTTACCTTTCCATGCAGTTAAAAGATATTAGTTTCAAAATTGCTGAGTCTTTGACCAAAGATAAAGTATTTGATGTAGCTACCACTGAAACTCGTGCGGCGTTGAGGGCGGACCGAGTTATCATTTATACCTTTGATCAAGACTGGAAAGGTACTATTATCGCTGAATCCGTTGATGCTGAATTTCCCAAGGCTCTCGGGGCGATGATCAAAGATCCTTGTTTTGCGGATAAATACGTTGATAAATATAAACAGGGCAGGGTTCAAGCGACCCCCAATATTTACACCGCAGGGTTAACAAAATGTCACATCGAACAGTTAGAACCCTTTGAGGTGAAAGCCAATCTTGTTACTCCCATCGTTGTGGAAGGGGAATTGTTAGGACTATTAATTGCTCACCAATGTTCTGCCCCTAGAAATTGGACAGAGTCAGAATCTAGCTTTATTTCTCAGTTAGCTACTCAAATTGGTCCTGCCCTTGAAAGGGTACAACTTTTAGATCGTCAGAAATTGGCAGAAAGTACCCAAAGACAGCAAAAAGAAACTATCCAACAACGGGCTTTAGAATTGTTGATGCAGGTAGATCCCGTTTCTCAGGGGGATTTGACTATTCGAGCCACGGTGACAGAGGATGAAATTGGTACCATTGCCGACTCGTACAACGCCACCATCGAAAGTTTGAGAAAACTGGTAACTCAGGTACAAGGAGGCTCCCATGCGGTGACGGAAATTGTAACCGAACAAGAGGAGTTTATTGGTAACCTTGCCACAGAAATTATCCGTCAGTCAGATGATATTAATACGGCTCTTGAGCGGATTCAGTCTTTTTCTATGTCGGCTCGTTTGGTACTAGATAGTGCGGAACAAGCAGAACAGGCTGTACAACAGTCTAACCGCAGTGTAGAAGAAGGGGAAATGGCGATGAATCGTACGGTAGATGGTATCCTCGCCATCCGAGAAACCGTGGCGGAAACCGCTAAGAAGGTGAAACGATTAGGGGAATCAACTCAGAAAATTTCTAAGGTTGTTAACTTGATTAGTAGTTTTGCGGATCAAACTAACCTACTGGCTCTTAATGCTTCCATTGAGGCAGCCCACGCGGGGGAAGAAGGACGAGGTTTTGCGGTGGTTGCGGAAGAGGTACGTTCTTTGGCTCGTCAGTCGGCAGAAGCAACGGCAGATATTGAAAAGGTGGTGGCTGAGATTCAACAGGAAACCAATGAGGTGGTAAAAGCCATGGAAACTGGTACGGAGCAGGTGGTAGAGGGTACAAGGTTGGTAGAGGAAACTCGTTCTTCTTTGACTCAGATTACGGCGGCTTCTGCTCAGATTAACCAGTTGGTAACGGCTATTTCAGCGGCAGCGGCGGAACAGTCTCAGACTTCGGAGGAAATTACAGAAACCATGGCGGATGTGGCTTCTATTGCTTCGGAAACTTCTATGGCGGTGGATGATGTATCCCGTAAGTTCCGTAAACTTCTTAAGGTATCTGAAAACTTACAGATGAGTGTCAGTAAGTTCAAAGTTGACTAATGGCTTCTTGGGGGAAAGTTTTTCTCTTTCCCTTCCCTAATTCTCTTTTATTGATTTATCCCCTACTTTCTTATTAACCATGACTCAAACACCCCAAAGACCACAAATCAACATTGATAATTTTGCACCGAACCATAAAACTCGTTTGGTAATGAATGTTCCTCCTGAACCCCGTCAAGAGGCAAAAACAGTTAAAAAAGAATCTTCCCCTTTGGTGCAGTGGTTTTATGACCTTCCTTTGCGTCGCAAACAATTATTAGTATTGTTGAGCGCCCAAACCGTGGCGATCGCCTCTTTGGTGGGGGTCAGTGTAACCCAAGTTATTACGGGGGGACGGGCGCAATTAGTTAACCAATCCATCTCGGAGCTAGAAGCATCGAAAATTAACTACAACATTAAAGTTAATCAAATGGGTTTTGGTTTTCGGGGACAATCTGATAATACGGCGGTTATTCAAGGGGCGATCGCAGGGAGCAATATTAGCCCAGAAAATAAAGCCATCGTTCGACAAATTCTTGCCAACGAAATTACCGCCCGTAACATTGAGTATGCAACCCTAGTAGGGGTAGATCGGCGTATCATCGTCAATGCTAATAGCGATCGTACAGGGGAAGTATTCGATCCCAATGGATTGGTCAGTAGAGTTATCGAAAACCCAGAACAAATTAAAATCAGTGAATTAGTATCATGGGAAGACCTTGAAAGGGAAAATCCTCCCAACTTAGGACTATTCGAGCCTAACAGCCCCGCCTTGGTTCGTTATACCTTCACCCCCGTGTTTGCCCTCAACAGCGATCAAGTGGTTGGTGTACTGGTGTCAGGGGATGTTATCAATGGTAAATATACCGTAGTAGAAGACACTGTAAACTTATTCAGTGGCGGTTATGCCAGTATTTATAAACTCCTTGGGGAAGGGGAATTTCGTGTGGCCAGTTCTCTATTGGGTAGAGAAGACACGAGGGAACAAGATGTTTCCATGGAGGATAATGCCGTTCTCCAACAAGCCCTCAGAGATCCAGATCAAATCGCATCTGGTCGTACTTCCATTGACGGAGAAATTCATACCGTTACCGCCGAAGTTCTGCGTAACAGTTTAGGAGATTCCATCGCTATTATCGTTCGTGGTACCCCAGAAAGAGAGCTAAACTCCATTTTAAGGAACAGCGTTACTTTCCAAATTCAGGTGGCCATTGGGGTAATTTTATTCAGTCTCTTATTAATCATCATTCTCGGCAAAACCATTGCCCAGAGAGTAGAAGCACTACAAGGCACCACCGAAAAATTTATGGCGGGGGATTACAATACCCAAGCCCAAATATTAGGGGATGATGAAATTGGTAAACTAGCCAGAACCTTTAACGAACTAGCTACCAACATTGTCCAAAACGAAGGGATGCTACTACTTGACAACGAAAAAGGTGGACTACTACAAGAAATTACAGGTTCTCGCACCCTTGATGAAGATGATGTAAACCAAGTATTTGATAAAGCCCTCAGAAGAGCAAAAAGAATTCTTCGGGTAGATCGCCTCGTTATCTATCGCTTTAAATCCGATTGGAGTGGTTATATTTCCAACGAAGCAGGAGATCCGAGATTTCCTAGCGCCCTAGAAGAAGATATTAATGATCCTTGTATTCCCCTGGAACTAAGACAAGCCTATATAAATGGTCGAATAGTTCCCACCACTGATGTTTATAATGCAGGGTTTGCTCCTGAACATGAAGCCCTCATGTACCGCCTACAAATTAAATCTAACTTAGTAGTGCCCATTATCAGTCAAGGAAAATTATTTGCCCTTTTTATTGCCCACCATTGTGAAAATCAACATACTTGGGGAGAAAAAGAAATTAGCTTTATGGGTCAAATTGCCCTCCGTTTTGGGGTAATTTTGGACAGGGTAGGTTTGCTCAAAACCCAGATGATTGCTGCCCGTAGTGCAGAACAACTTAAGGAAATTACCCTCGCCATTGCTTCAAAAACTAGCCGACAAGAACTTTTAAATCAAGTGGTTTCTGATGTTCGTTATGCCCTACAGTGCGATCGCACCATCGTCTATGAATTTGACGAAAACTGGCAGGGAACCATCATCGCCGAATCCGTTGGAGAAGAATATCCCAAAGCCATAGGAGCGGTTATTGCTGACCCTTGTTTTGCAGATCGCTATGTGGAAAAATATCAACAGGGTAGAGTTCAAGCCACCCCCAATATTTATAAAGCGGGTTTAACAGACTGTCACCTACAACAACTAAAACCCTTTGGAGTCATTGCCAACCTTGTCTCCCCCATCATCGTAGATCAAAAATTATTAGGACTATTAATCTGTCACCAATGTTCTGGCCCCCGTGACTGGGAAGCAGGGGAAATTGAACTATTTAGCCAACTTTCCACCCAAGTGGGCTTAGGTTTAGAAAGGGTAAACCTTTTACAAGCTCAACAAATATCGGAACAAGAGCAAAGAGAGGCAAAAGAGTTATTACAAAAACGAGCCTTAGACCTCTTGATGCAGGTAGATCCAGTATCCGAAGGAGACTTGACCATTCGAGCCACGGTGACAGAAGACGAAATCGGTACCATTGCTGACTCTTACAATGCCACCATCGAAAGTTTACGGAAAATTGTATCTCAGGTACAAACTGCCGCTACCTCCGTAACCAAAACCACCACCGTGAACGAAAATGATGTTAACGTTTTACAAGCGGAAATCAAAGAGCAGGTATTGAATATCACTCAGGCTTTACAAACCATTGAAGCCATGAGTAATTCTAGTACCCTAGTGGCGGAAAATGCAGAACAGGCAGAAGAAGTGCTACAAAGGGCGCAAGAAAGCGTGGAAATGGGAGAAGTCGCCATGAACCGTACTGTTAAATCTATTATGGAAATTCGGACTACGGTGCAACAGGCCACGAAACAGATGAAAAAATTAGGGGATACCACCCAAAATATTTCTACAGTGGTCGGTCTGATCGGTCGTTTTGCTGCTCAAACTCACCTTTTGGCTCTCAAGGCATCCATCGAGGCCGCCCGTGCAGGAGAACAAGGAACAGGGTTTGCGGTAATTGCTGAGGAGGTCAGAACTTTGGCTAGTCAATCGGCTTCGGCAACGGCGGACATTGATAAACTGGTTACAGAAATTCTTTCGGAAACGAAGGTGGTTGTAACAGCGATGGAACAGGGTAACGAGCAGGTGGTAGAAGGAAGTAAACTGGTGGAAGAAACCCGCCAAAGTCTCAACCAAATTACGGCCGCTACTTCTCAGATTAATGAGTTGGTAGAGGCGATCGCCGAGGCGGCCTTTGAACAGTCGGAAAACTCTGAGGATGTAGGGATAAAAATGACTGATGTGGCAAGGGTTGCTCAGAAAACCACGGTATCTGTAACCAAGCTCTCTGAATCTTTCCGTCAATTGCTACAAGTTGCCCAAGAGTTGGAGTCTAACGTGGCTCAGTTTAAGGTGGGGTAGTTAATTGATAATGGAGAATTGATAGTTGATAATGGACATATATTTTTTATGAGTTCTTAACAAGGGGTTTAAACCCCTTGCCCCTCTGATAGCTGACATCAGTTACCCTAAATCTTTGGGAACGCACCATGGTGCGCCCCTATCATCTATGCTTGGGGTTGAACTAAATTCTCAGCACCTTCTATCACTTCAGCAGAAATAATCTTATCCTCTGGGGTAAGTTTTTCTAACACTTCGGCGCCATCGGTGACATAAGCAAACACGGCAAATCTGCCGTCCATGAGGTTATAACCGGGGGGGGTGACTTCCGTGTCAAACTTGAAGAAGAAAAATTGAGATGAACCACCGTTAGGATCACTACTAGGACGGGCTAAAGCCACCGCACCGTAAGCATTAAAGGGCAGTACGGGTTCCGCTAGGTACATTCCCACATCCTCGGTGGTGAAGCCGTAAATAGGCTCAGATTCGCCCTTAACCAAAATTTCTAAGGGAATAGAGCGATATTTGTTAGTTTTAGGATCGATAAAGCCCACTTCTTCTCCTTCAGGATCTCCTGTTTGTATGACGTAGAAGTCTTCGGCACGAATAAAGGGAAGGTTATCGTAAAATTTTCTTTGTACCAAATCCACAAAGTTACCCCCCGTAACAGGAGCGCTATAACCATCTACTTCCACCATTAAGTCCCCTTGGGTGCTGGTGATTTTTACTTTCGCTCTACCTTTGAGTTGGGGGAGGTTGGCATATTCTTGGGGTACTTCAAAGGGATATGCTCTCACCATAGCTTCTTCTATTTCGGTGACGTTTTCAAGGATTCTTTCCCTTGTGGCGAGAATTTTATCTCTTTTTTGTCCTGCTACTAATTCTTGCAGGGCTTCTACATCTTCGATGATACTATCTACTAATTCTCTGCTTCTTGCAGAAAATTCGGCAGGTACGTCCTTGGCAATGTCATCTCCATGGAGTTGGAGGGCAAAAGCAGCGTTTCTAACTTCTTTTTCTACTCTTTTCCAACGTTTTGATCTTAAATCTCTTTCTATTTTTTCGATGTTACTTTGAACTTCTCTGATTTCTTTGTTATCAATGGGTAGGGCATATCTTAAAATCGCCTCTGGATCTGTAATTGCATCCCCTTGGGCTAAAAATGCGTGGGCATTTTGCATCTTTGTGGGGGTAAAGGCGATCGCCATGGTAAATATTAATATCGTTGCAACGATTACTTTACTTACACGTTGCCACCAATTAAGTTTCATAATTACTAATTTTTTTTAAAACTGTTTAATGCCATTATTTCATAAACAGTGAAGCTCAAACATTAACAATTGAAAATGAATCAGTTAGGGAACAAACACTTAAAATAGTTTTCTTGGTGGCTCAATGACTTACCTTACGGTCTTTTTCAAAAAAGAATGTAACAAAATGTTGCCAAGTTTGAAAATGTATGTTAAATTAATTATCAAGTAGTTGACTAAGACTGCAATTATAGATATATAGGAGATACATCATGGAAGATAAAGGAAAATTAGGTTTCACCGCATTTGCTGAAAACTGGAATGGTCGTTTAGCAATGTTAGGTTTCGTAATCGGTATTTTAACCGAGTTATTAACTGGTCAAGGTATTCTCTCTCAGTTAGGCTTAATGTAGTTCTAACTTTCGTTTCATTAATCGTTTAAACAAATTGCCCATAAGGTTAGAAGGAGAGTGCATACTCTCCTTTTTTTTATCTTAACTTTTTTGACGTTGTATAGTGGGGAATCGGCAATGGTGGTTATATCTTGAAGATTAAATGTCTTTCATGGTTCAATAATACTTCATTGGATCATTAAGTAATGGTCTTATGGAAATACCATGGTAAGGAAAAATTAATTATCAATTATCAATTATCAATTCTCAATTGTTATTATGGTATGATCTGACAATTCATAATTGTGAATTGTTAAAGATTGTTTCATAATTATAAAAACACTTAATAATCAGGTTGATTCGATATACATGGGATACGTTAGATACTCTAGTTTCGTCAGTCTTCTTCAAGAGCGTGCAGTCTTGCACCCAAATCAAGTTATCTTCACCTTCTTAGGGGATGGTGAGAACGAGTCTGATTATCTAACTTATCATCAATTGGATCAACAAGCAAGGGCGATCGCCCATAAACTCCAAAGCAGAAAAGCAAAAGGAGAAAGAGCATTATTACTATATCAACCGGGGCTAGAATTCGTCACCGCCTTCCTCGGTTGTCTCTATGCAGGAGTCATCGCCACCCCCGCCTATCCTCCCCGTGCCAATCGTTCCTATACCCGCTTATCAGCTATCATCAAAGATGCTGGAGCATTATTTGCCCTGACAACTCAAGCACTCAAAGAGAAAATTGAGCAAAAATTAACCAAAAACGATGATATAACCTGTATTACCACCGATGACATCCCCCTAAGTGTAGCCCAAGACTGGCAACCACACCCCATCAAACCAGAAGAAACTGCTTTTTTGCAATATACCAGCGGCTCTACAGGCACACCCAAGGGAGTTATAGTAAGTCATGGTAACTTGGTCCACAATTCCCAGCTAATCAAAGATTATTTTCATAACGACGAACATTGTGTAGGCTCATTTTGGCTTCCCCCTTACCACGATATGGGCTTAATTGGAGGTATTTTACAACCAATTTACTCTCGTTTTCACTCTATCATGTTACCTCCCGTTACCTTCCTACAGCGCCCCATTCGCTGGTTACGGGCTATTAGTAAGTATAAAGTAACCACCGCAGGAGGCCCAAATTTTGCCTATGAGATGTGTGTCAACTCCGTTACACCACAGCAAAAAAAGGATTTAGACTTAAGCCATTGGAAACTGGCGTTTAGTGGTGCTGAGCCTGTGAGGGCAGAAACTATTACCAAATTTAGCCAATATTTCGCCGATTGTGGCTTTAAAAAAGAAAGTTTCTACCCCTGCTATGGTATGGCAGAAACAACCCTCATTGTGTCGGGGGCAAATCCCGATGAGTCTCCCACTGTTAAAAATATCTCTGCCACTAAACTACAAGAAAATCAAATTGTTTTTAATCCTGAAGATGAAGGCGATATACAAAAAGTTGTCAGCAGTGGCACCATATCTCCCCAATTAGAGGTAAATATTGTCAATCCTGATACCCTCGTACAATGCCCTGATAATAACGTAGGGGAAATATGGGTAAAAGGGGAAAGTGTAACTCAAGGTTATTGGTTGAAAGAAGAATTAACCGAAAAAACCTTTAATGGCACTACTAAAAACGGAAAAAAAAAGGGTTTTCTACGCACTGGGGATTTAGGTTTTCTCAGCGATGGAGAGTTATTTGTTACGGGAAGATTAAAGGATTTAATTATTATTAGGGGTAGAAATCATTACCCCCAAGATATAGAAGAAAGTGTAGGTAATATTCATGAGGCTATTAACTCGGAAAGTGGTGCTGCTTTTGCCATTGAGAAGGATAATGATGAGCAATTGATAGTAGTTTTTGAACTTAAAAGAACTTTTTTACAAAAGGTAAGACAGAGTAATAGTTTAAAGCAAGAAATATTTGATGCCATTCGTAAAGTTGTGGCTGAAAATCACGAATTACAAGCTCATTCTATAGTTTTAATTCGCACTGGTAGTATTCCTAAAACCTCTAGTGGTAAGATTGCTCGTTATGCCTCTCGGAAAGAATTTTTAGAGGGAAATTTACCTATAGTCGCCCAGTGGGATTTACACTCTATTACATCTTTAGAAAGTAATAATATAAAAACTATAAATAGATTAAAAAGCAATAGTCTTTTTGATAATAAAAATATTAATAAAAAAACTTTAAAGATACGACAATGGTTAGTAAATAACGTTGCTAATCGCTTACAAGTAAATCCTAATTCCATCGATATAGAACAACCTTTTATCAATTATGGACTAGATTCCGTCCAAGCTGTGCAACTCACCGCCGATCTTGAAGATTATTTGGGTTGTAAATTGTCTCCCACTTTGGCTTATGATTATCCAAATATAAGAAGTTTATCTTTTTATTTGTCTGAATTAAAAAATGATAGTATTTTAGGCTTAGAAGTTGAAGAAAAAAACGAGCAAAAAGTAGAACAAATTGCTATTGTTGCCATGGCTTGTCGTTTTCCTGGGGCGGATAGCCCTAAGCAGTATTGGCAATTGTTATCCAATAATCAGAATAGCATCAGTAAAACTTATCTGCGCCCGAACATCGATAGTTTTGGGGGTTATATAAAAGATTATGACCAATTTGACCCACAGTTTTTTGGAATTTCCACCCGTGAGGCGATAAATATTGACCCACAACAACGTATTTTATTAGAAGTAACCTATGAAGCGCTGGAAAATGCCCATTTGACAACAGAGAAATTGTCGGGTAGTGCCACGGGAGTTTTTATGGGTATTAGTAGCCAAGATTATGCCCATTTGCAGATGAAACATGGTTGGGATGTTAATGTTTATTCTGGCACAGGAAATTCTAGTGCGATCGCCTCTAACCGTATATCCTATAATTTTAATTTAACTGGCCCTTCCTTGAGTGTGGATACCGCTTGTTCATCTTCTTTGGTTGCGGTACACTTAGCCGTAAATAGCCTCAAAAATGGTGAGTGTGACTGTGCCATTGTAGGGGGAGTAAATTTAATTCTTGCCCCTGAATTGACAGAAACTTTCCAAAAAGCAGGGATGATGGCAGAGGATGGCAAGTGTAAAACTTTCTCTGAAGATGCCGACGGTTATGGGCGCGGGGAAGGTTGCGGGGTAGTTATCCTCAAACCTTTAACTAAAGCCTTAGCTGATGGTGACAATGTTTTGGCGGTAATTCATGGTAGCGCCATTAATCAGGATGGGCGTAGTAATGGCTTAACAGCGCCTTCAGGTAAAGCGCAACAGAGGGTAATTCAATCGGCGTGGAAAAATGCGTCTATTACTCCTGATAAAATTAATTATATCGAAGCTCATGGAACTGGTACACCTCTAGGAGATCCTATCGAGGTTAATTCTTTGGCTGGTTTATTACCTTTGGTGGATGAGCAACAGACTGTTAATTCTTCTTCTGTTATGGATGACAATGAGGAAAAGACTTCCTTTGATAGTGTAGTTAATAGCAAAGAGGAAAAGACTTCCCCTCAGAGTGTAGCTAATGGAAAAGGAAAAGAGTCTTCTGTTACTGTCGATGATTCCTCTGCACAGAAGATAAAAGAAGAAAGAGAAAAAGACTACCCTATTTGTTGGTTAGGTAGTGCGAAAACAAACATCGGGCATTTAGAAGCTGCCGCAGGTATTGCGGGGTTAATAAAAACTGTGTTGATGTTAAACCATGAAGAGATACCCTCCATCGTTAACTTTAAAGAATTAAATCCCTATATCAATTTAGAAAAAAGTCGCTTACAAATTGCCACCAAATCAGTGGAGTGGAAAAAATCGAATCAACCTCGTTTTGCTGGGGTAAGTTCCTTTGGTTTTGGAGGAACAAATGCCCATGTTATAGTGGGAGATATGATTGATTCTCCTGTAACTATAGAAGAAAAAGAAGTTAAGACAGAAAAAGTCAAACGCCCCTATCATCTTTTAACCCTTAGTGCGACAACAGAAAAAGCCCTTCAAGAGTTAGTTAATCGTTATGAAGGTTATCTAGGCAAAACACAGGAAGATGATATTAGTCATATTTGTTATAGCACAAACCAAGGGCGATCGCACTTTAACCATCGTCTAGCCATTAGTGCAAAAGACAAGACAGAATTAACAGAAAAACTGTCTTCAGTGACAATTTTCCCAGAAAACCAGATTAATAATAATCAAATAGCCTTTCTATTTACAGGGCAAGGCTCACAGTATCATAATATGGGCAAAGAATTATATCAAACTGCCCCCCTTTTCAAAGACACCATTGATTACTGTAGTGAGATTCTTAGTCAATATTTAGAGAAACCCCTCACCGAGATAATCTTTAACCCCGAGGAAAAAGAAACCCTTAACCAAACCATCTATACCCAACCCGCCATCTTCGTCATGGAATATGCCCTTGCGCAACTGTGGCTATCATGGGGAGTAAAACCATCTATAATGATGGGGCATAGTGTGGGCGAATACGTTGCCGCTACCCTTGCAGGAGTTTTTAGTTTAGAAGATGCCCTCAAATTAGTTGCCCACCGTGGTAAACTCATGCAACAACTTCCCCTCGATGGGGGCATGGTGTGTCTATTTACCAACCTTGACACCGCCAAAAAGTTAATTACGAAAACAGAATTACCCCTCGACATCGCCGCCATCAATGGTAATAGTAATATTGTTATCTCAGGGAAAAAAGAAGACTTACAACAATTACAAACTACCGCCAAAGCTAGTAAAGTAAAATGTCGTCCATTAAAAGTCTCCCATGGTTTCCATTCCCGATTGATGCAACCCATCTTGGCAGACTTTGAAAAAATTGCCCAAGAAATTACCTATAATTCACCCCAAGGGGAAATAGTCTCTAATCTCACAGGAAAAACCATCGGCGAAGAAATTGCCTCCCCAGACTACTGGGTAAAACACATTATCAATCCCGTTAACTTTGCCCAAAGTGTGGAGTATTTACAACAACAAAACTATCAAATCTTTTTGGAAATTGGCAGTAAGCCAACCCTCCTTGGTATGGCAAGGATGATAGTAGAAAACAAAACTAATCCCGATGATTGTCTTTGGTTGCCTAGTTTACGCAAAGGAGAATCCGACTGGCAAAATTTACTTTCTAGTCTAGGTATTCTTTACCAGCAAGGATTAAAAATTGACTGGCATGGTTTCCATCAAGACTATCCTTATTTAGAAAGGGTTTCTTTACCTAACTATCCTTGGCAAAACCAAAGATACTGGCATGGAGATAGTTTAAGTAATACCGTTGATGATAGTCAACAGTGGTTATATGAAGTGGTATGGGAAAAAGACTCTTCTATTCATATCGAGAATGAGGAAGACTCTTTTCGTATAAATCTCCCTAGTAGTTATTTAATCTTTGTGGATGAGAAAAAACTAGGAGAAAAATGGGCAGAGGAATTAACTTCCCAAGGTAGTCGAGTTTATTTAGTCTATCAAGGAGAAAGTTATCGTCAGGAAGAAGACACCTATTATATTAATCCTCAAGAGAAAAAAGACTACCAATTATTGTTAGATAGTCTTGGTGGTAAGGTAGAAAAAATTATCTATGGTTGGGCAATCAATCAAGATGATGATTTAGAGAATATTAATCAATTAACTGCCAATAATTATTTAGACTGTTTACCCGTTATCTATCTAATTCAAAATTTAGTTAACAGTAAGCATCAAGTAAAAATATGGTTAATCAGCCAAAACAGTCAGTTTATTACACACCAAGAAAAAATTAATCCCTACGGTGGCAGTATCTGGGGATTAGGAAAAGTCATTGCCCTCGAACATAGTGAATACTGGGGGGGTATGATTGATATAGATAATAGTAAACTTGCCCTTCCTCTTCTTGGTTACCTCGTTAACCACAAGCCAGAAGAAACTATGACAGCAATCAGGGATAATGCTGTTTTCTATTGTCGTTTACAAAATAAAAATCTTGATACCCCCAAGGAAGCAAAAAAAGTTAGTGTCAAATCCTCTGGTAGTTATCTCATTACAGGGGGATTAGGGGCATTAGGTTTAGAAACTGCTAATTATTTAATTAGTCAGGGGGCAAAAAATCTTATTCTTGTTTCCCGTAGTCAACCTTCTTCCTTGGCTTCTCAAAAAATTAGTCAATGGCAAGAGGAGGGTATTAATGTAGTTATCAAACAAGGGGATGTAACTCAAAAAGAATCCTTGACAAAAATTATTGATGATATTGATAAGTCTTTTCCTCCCCTCAAAGGGATTATTCATACCGCAGGGGTATTGGATGATGGTATCTTGGCAACTCTTTCCCCTGAAAAATTGACTAAGGTAATGGAAGCTAAGGTGGTGGGAGTAAATAATTTACATCTACTTACCCTCGATAACAGCCTTGACTTTTTTATCTTGTATTCTTCTGTGGCTTCTATGTTAGGCTCTATGGGACAGGGTAATTATGCCATGGCGAATAGTTACCTAGATACTTTTGCCTCCTATCGACAATCCCTTGGTTTAACATGTTTGAGTATTAACTGGGGTGCTTTTTCTGTGGGTATGGCGAAGGCAACCCAAGAGGGTTTAAAGGCGGTGGGTATTGAAACTATCTCTCCTGATAAGGGTATCTCCATGGTGGGGGATTTGATGAATTATCCTAACTCTGGGGTAGGGGTAATCAAGTTTAACTGGGATACTGTTGCCCGTAAGTTTCCTCAACTATCTCAATCTCCTTATCTACAAAATATAATTTCTTCTTCTGATGGGGAGGAGAATAAACAAGATGATACTCAAACTCAATTATTTAACCAATTACTAAAAGCCGATGATAGTGGCAGAATATCCCTATTGATAGATTATCTCATAAGTGCGATCGCCCTTATCCTTCATATAGACAAGGAAAAAATTACCCCTGAAGATAGTCTCATAGATTTGGGTATGGATTCATTAATGGTGATGGAAGCCATTAACCACTTAAAAACCGACTTACAATTAATGTTATACCCTAGGGAAATTTATGAGCGCCCCCAGATTTCTACCCTAGCGCAGTATTTAGCCCAAGAATTTGCCACTAGCCATGATAGTAATAGTAGTAAAATCACTTCTCCCAGCCAAAAAGGGATGATAGTTTCTCCATCCCCCGAAGAAGAGGAAGAAAAGCCCACCTTTAATCCCACCAATCACCAACCTATTGCCTTCATCTTATCAAGTCCGCGCTCAGGTTCAACCCTCCTGCGGGTAATGTTGGCTGGGCATCCCGCCTTGGTTTCTCCCCCCGAATTGCACCTATTACCCTTTGCTACCATGGAGGAAAGACAACGGGAATTAGAATCCTCTCACCTTGGGGAAGGGTTGATTCGCACCGTCATGGATTTAAAACAAATTAGTGCCGAAGAAAGCGAAGCATTAATTAATCAATGGGTTGAGGAAAACTTAACCATCGCCCAAGTGTATGAAATCTTGCAGTCTTTCGGCAAAAATCGTCTTTTAATCGATAAATCGCCCACTTATGCAAGTAGTAAAAAAACTCTTTATAATGCAGAAAATATCTTTTCTCAAGCAAAATATATTCATTTAGTTCGTCACCCTTATTCTGTCATAGAATCATTTGCACGGATGAGAATGGATAAATTACTAGATATAAAAGAGGCAAACCCTTATGAAATTGGGGAAAATATCTGGTATCAAAGTAATCAAAATGTTATTAATTTTAGTAAGCAAATAGATAGTAATAAAATTTTAACCATTTATTATGAAAATTTAGTGACGTCTCCTCAACAAGAGATGGAAAAAATAAGTAATTTTCTAGGAATTGAGTTTAATAAATCTCTACTAAATCCCTATGAAGGGGAAAGAATGACCGCAGGGTTATATAAACAATCCATGTCCGTAGGAGATCCTAATTTTAATAGTCGTAAAAAAATCGATCCAAATTTAGCAAATCACTGGAAAAAAGTTCAATTACCCATACTATTAAACCCTATCACTAGACAATTATCTGAAACATTTAACTATGAATTACCCCATGAATTAAACACCGTAGAAACCAAAGAAAAATATCTTGATATTAGAGGTTTAAATATATGTGTTTCTACTTGGGGAGATGAAAACAATCCTCCTCTGTTTATTGTCCATGGAATATTAGATCAAGGTTTTGCATGGGAAAAAGTAGCTCAAAACTTAGTTCAAAAAGGATACTATGTGATTGCTCCTGATATGAGAGGACATGGTAAATCTGACCATAACAGCCTAGGGTGTGCTTATAATTTACTTGATTTTGTAGCAGATTTAGACTGTTTAATTGATGAGTTAAATAATGGGCAAACAATCACTTTAGTTGGTCATTCTTTTGGCTCTATGATTACAGGAATATATGCTGGTATGCGTCCTGACAAAGTAGAAAAATTATATTTGATTGAACCTATTTTACCCGTGAAAAACAAAGATGATAAAGACATAGAAAATATCAGTAGTCAATTGAATAACCTACTGAATGTGTCTCCTCTCCCTGTATTTGAGACGGTGGAAATAGTTGCCCAAAGGTTACAAAAAACTGCCCCCCGCATAGAGGATGGCTTTGCCCTCAAACTTGCTAAAAGGATGACAAAACCCGTGGAAGGTGGGGTGACATTTACCTATTCTCCTCTCTTAGCCACTAGGATTGGGGTAGGTTTTAACAGCATTCCCCGTAATCAATACCTAAAGCTATTATCTGGCATTCAAGCACCCATTACTCTAGTATATGGTGACAATAGTTCTTTTAATCGTCCTCAAGATTTGGAGGCACAAAAAACAGCCATGGCAAATGCTCAAATTTTTACCATGGTTGGGGGGCATAATTTACACTTAGAAAACCCTTTGAGTTTAGCGGATGTTATTATTTAGGATGTATTTTATGTGCTTAAAATCTTGGTCATGTAAAGCTCTTAAAGATTTATCACCCTGAAATAAAACCTGTATGGACGTAGGATGATACGTCCTGTTTTTTCCTTTTTATCCAAACTGGATTAAGGAGATTCAAAATCTGTTCCCATCATAGCAGGATCGATCAAAGTAATGTCAAAAGGATCATCGGGGGGAAGGGGGGGAAATACATCCCGACTAGATTGGTGATAAATGGCGAAAACTTGGGGCCCAAATACTACTTTATCTCCAGTTTTTAGCTGGGTATTGTTTATTTTTTTACCATTGATGATAATGCCATTAGCGCTCAATTCTTCTCCATTACCATCAACGATGTGGTAGTGAGCAAACCCTTCCTCATCAAAAATACGCATGATAGTGGCATGATGACGGGATACAAAGGGGGATTGGATGACAATATCGCAGTTTCTTCCTCTACCGATGGAGTATTTATTTTTTTTGAGCAATATTTCTCTTCTACCTTTATCGTCTTCTACAACTAATATATGTGCTGTATGGGGTTGGGCTGTCATTTCTGATTTTTTAGTGATTATTGTGCTAATGATATTCAATCATTGATTTGTGTGTGATTTAACGCCAATGGGCATACAATAAAATGCTTTGTGGGAAGGATAAACATTAACCTATTGATAAAAAAAGCGTTGTGTAATCCATAGCCACTTATATTATCCTTTATTTGCTATCAACTGTCCATTTTTTGAGCTGTAGGGAGTTGGTGACTACGATAATGGAACTTAAGGCCATGAATGCCCCTGCGGTGGCTGGATTGAGTAATACTTTATAGGTTGGTAAAAGTACTCCAGCGGCAATGGGTATGGTAATTAAATTATAACTTAATGCCCAAAAAAGATTTTGTTTGATTTTACTGAGGGTTTTTTTACTCAGTTTGATGGCGGTGATAATATCGGTGAGTTTGTTTCTGGTTAAGACTACGGAGGCTGTTTTGATGGCTATTTCTGAGCCTTGGGGCATGGCGATCGCAAAATCGGCTTCTGTCATGGCGGGGGCATCGTTAACCCCATCTCCTACCATGGCGATGGTTTTGTGGGGGTATTTTTCTTTTAATTCCCTAATTAATTGTCCTTTTTCTTGGGGACGTACTCCACCATAATAAGTATTTATGCTTAGGCTAGAGGCGATCGCCCTGACCACATTTTTTTGGTCGCCACTGAGTAAAATTACATCTAAACCCATGGCTTTAATTTCGGCAATGGTTTGTTGGGCGAGGGGGCGTAGGGTATCCGCCAGGGCAAAAAGGGCAAGGGGGGCGTTTTCCTGTGCCAAATAAATGACGGTTTTACCCTCATCCTGCAGTTGGATAGACTGCTGTTTGATGGTGGTATCTAAATAAATACCTTCCTCCTCTAACCATGATTCACTACCACAATAAAATTCTTTTTGTCCATCAACCCTTCCCTGAATGCCTCGACTGGGATAATTATGAATGTTGTTAGTGGTTAAAAATTCCAACTCTTGTTTTTTTGCTTCCCGTAAAAGGGCTTGGGCGAGGGGATGATTGGAGGCAATTTCTAAACTAGAAGCCATTTGTAACAGTTGGGAGTCAGAAAATTTCCCTTCGCTAAAATTGATGATGTCCGTAAGCTGTAGATGCCCTTCGGTGAGGGTGCCTGTTTTATCAAAGACAATCATATCAAGGTTTTGGGCTTGTTCTAGCACATCTCCCCCCTTAATCAATAACCCCTGCTGGGCGCCTACCCCAGTACCCACTAAAATCGCCGTGGGGGTGGCTAAACCAAGGGCGCAAGGACAGGCTATCACCAGCACATCAATGGCTAGTTTGAGGCTGAGAATCAGGGCGGAGGTGTCTAAATCCTCTAACAGATAAGACCAATTTTTTGTACCCCAACCATACCAAAAACTAAAAGTTGTAAGGGCGATCGCCATGATACCATAGGCAAAGTACCCTGACACCGTATCCGCCAATTTTTGTACAGGGGCTTTTCTGGTTTGGGCTTCCTCCACCATAGAAATAATTTGGCTAAGAATAGTTTTTGAGCCTGACTGGGTAGTTTCCACCACCACCATGCCCCCCAAATTAATCGTCCCTGCACAGATACCATCCCCCTGCGACTTATACACAGGCACCGATTCCCCCGTCAACATAGACTCATCCACGGTGGTTTCACCCCTTACCATGTAACCATCCACAGGAAATTGTTCCCCTTCCAATACCCTTACCCACTCTTGGGGCTTCACCTGACTCGAAGGAATCTTTAACCCCTCATCCTGATTATCTTGCCTCTTACCGATAATCCTTGCCCATGGGGGACGTAAACTGAGTAACCCCGAAAGGGCTTCCGAGGCTTTATTTCTTGCTCTACTTTCCAACACCCGCCCCAAGAAAATAAAACCAAGTAACATCACAGGCTCATCAAAAAAGCACTCCCAGCCTAGATTGGGAAAAACCAAAGCCACACAACTAGCCAGATAAGCCGACACCGTGCCGATACCGATTAAACTATTCATGTTGGGTTGACGATGCCACAACCCTTGCCAACCGTTTAAAATAATTTCCCTGCCCGGAATCATCAATGCGAGGGTGGCTAAACCCCAGTGAAACCAAATATTAGTGAGGGGATGTAGATAACTGATACCAAAATGATGTAGATGTCCGATGGTAGAAAAAATTAACAGAATTACCGCACTAGCCAACTGAAATATTTGTAGTCTTTCTTCTGTTTGCTGTTGTTTTTCCTTTATCTGTTGCCAATCTTGCTCATCAATGGATGTCCTCACCTCACTGGGAAAACCCCCTAAAGTAAGTTTTTGGGCCAGATTATTTGGCTCAATTTGCCCTTGGTTATACTCTACTAGGGCAACGGCAGTAATTAAATTTACCGTGGCAGAAACTACCCCTGGATATTGGTTAATTTGTCTTTCCACTGCCTTGACACAACCAGCGCACTTCATACCTTGTACATCAAGGGTAAGGGTATCCCTAGGGGTTTTATATTCTTCGGTGGTTTGGGGGGAGGCAACGGTTATCATTAATTATGATTCGTAATTAGGTGCTTGAGATTGTAATAATTTCGTAACTTGCTCAAATACATTATTAGATTGAGAGCCTTTGTTGAGGGCTTGTCTTTCGGGATGGAAGTTGGGGCGCTCTAGGTATAATGAGATTGCTTGTTCTACTTGATTATTGATAATAGCTGTTAATTCTGTTTTTGCTCTATCCCGTTGAAAACTGGCGCCCTCTTCGGTGGTGGCATAAAGGGGAGGAAGACGGTTGAGGGCATAGGCGGCAATGTCTCCCACATCTAGGAGGCGGTTACTGGTGGTTTCTATTTCGGCTACCCTCGAAATTACCTCACTTACTACCAACTCTTCCATGACGTTAATAAATTGTTTTCTAGGCATTGCTACTACTTCCCCTGTCAATAATGCCCCCATGAGTTTATCTAGGGCTAAATATTCATCGTTGGATAATTCCGCAGAGGTTTCGCACAATCTTCCTACTTCTGCTTCCATGGTGGGGGTTAGATAGCCACTTTCGAGGGCTTGTTCAACAATTTTATTAATATTCATCGAGATTTTAATTTTATGAAAGCAAATATTTTAACAATTCCCTTGGCACCGATGCTAGGGACTTTTTTTCACGGAGGGAAAACTTTTCCAAAGTAAACTTTTTACTAGGTTTAATTTCTCTGTGACACTGTGGGGGAAATACCCTACCACCTAACACCATAGACTTATCTTTGAATTTGGCTTAGTTTTTGCCATTTTTTGCCTAGGGTTACATTGCTTAAGAGCTATACTAAAATTTTAACTTAAACTCGTCTTCATGGGGCAAAATATTTGATCGTCACGGGTTATCTTCTTTTCTTTTATCGCTCTTTAGTTGGTATTGCTTTGGGGTAGCAAATTGATAATTTTTTGTGATAGGAAATTGTTGCTTATTGGGGACACCATGTAGAATAGAGTGTATAACAAAGAGCTAAGGGATCAAGAGTTTATGGCAACATCAACTATTTCTAATCAAGGTATCCAATTGAGCCACAAGGCTCTCGAACACGTCTTAAAACTGAAACAGCAACAGGGTAATGAGGATTTATGTTTGAGGGTAGGAGTTAGACAGGGTGGCTGTTCTGGCATGTCCTACATGATGGATTTTGAAAATATTAATAATGTTACTGAACATGATGATGTGTTTGATTATGAAGGTTTTAAAATAGTGTGCGATCGCAAAAGTCTTTTATACCTTTATGGAATGATGTTAGATTATAGCGATGCGATGATTGGGGGCGGTTTCCAATTTACCAACCCCAATGCTAACCAAACTTGTGGTTGTGGTAAGTCTTTTTCTACCTAATTTCTGTTATTGCTAAGGGATAAATAAATTAAATAATCAGTTAAATTTCCCTTGGCATACTCAAAAGATTTGATCTGTTTTATAAGTTGAGTTCTTATACTGAATCATAATCTAAAAATCCCCTGCTCTCTATGCTGAGCAAGGGATCTTTTTTTGTGACATTTTCCTATTTTTACTAATAAATTTTATTGCCCTAATAAGGGTTGTAAAAAAGCTCTAAAAAAGCATTTCTTAATTACGGATTTAAAGTCTTTGGCGGTGTTGTCAATTTCTTCTGCTAAGTCTTCTGCAAAATGATCAATCTTATCTTCTTTGAGGGATATATTTTCTAAATCTTCTTCCCATTTTTCCATAATTTGGGGGTGAATTTTTTCTATTTTTTCTTCTTCTTTGAGGGGGCTATAGATACTTCCATCGTTATTAATGGTTACTTCTCCTCTAATTACTTTGGTTAATAACTCTCCTACGGACATTCCGTTTTCTAGGGCTTTACCTTCAATTTCTTCTAATATTGATAATGGTAATTTTAAAGTTCCTTTTTCAGGAGTGTTATCTCCATAAATTATTTTTTTAATTTTGTTTGCAGTAATATTATGGAATGGGTAAGTATCTAAAACTTCCTGCCATTTTTCGTATAATTCTTCTTCTGTTAGCTTTACTAAAGGACGTGCTTGGGCTTCATTTTGTGGTATGATCCTGAATCCATATTTAATTAGCTGAATGGCAACTTTGGAGGCTTTGATAATTTTATTAGCTCTCCACACAGGATAATGAATCTCTTGCTCACAGTATTGTTTGAAGGATTGGTAGGCTTCTTTATATAGGTGATAATATTTGACCTGATATAGTTGAACTCCTAATTTAATATAGTTTAATTTGTCATATTTAATATTATTAGTAATTTTATTTAATTTTGTAAATTTTCTATCTTCTGCTACTAGGTAACAATCTTCTAAAATTGATCGATAAGGCTCTGATATATTCTCCCAAAATAACTCATTTTTATCTTCTTCTCCACAACTATAAAGCAGGGCGATCGCAGATTCTTGTATATAATTTAGATTGTTTTTTTTGCAGAAGGAATTCGGACGACTTCCCTTAGGTTTGCTCACTATGGCAGAGCTTATCGGGATCGCCTTTCGGTCGGTGATCTGATTCATTGGTGAATTGATTAGTGAATTTGTATTAACGGTAAGCCCCTAATACATTTTATAGCCGGGCATTACATTATACATCTTTTTTAATCCTTGACAATCTAGTACAAAAATATCTAATTTAATTTTTTATAGGCTAATTTATATTAGTAAATAGCTATTTTATTTTAGTTATTTGATTGCAAAATATACTATCAATAAAATAGATGCTTTCTTCATAATATTTATGCTTATAACCTATGCCATAAAGTTATATATTATGAAAATATTAATCATTGATAATCCTGTGAACTTTACAGGTTTTATTATTTAAAAAAGATTGCACCTTTTACCATTTACCTAGATTTTGTTCATGAGATTGAAAAAATAACTAATTTATAAAGTAACGGGAGAATCAACATAAATGGTAGGCTCTTGCATGGCGAAATTTATACCATGGGTAGTAAGTT
Source organism: Cyanobacterium sp. IPPAS B-1200 (assembly GCF_001747005.2). Classification (NCBI taxonomy): domain Bacteria; kingdom Bacillati; phylum Cyanobacteriota; class Cyanophyceae; order Chroococcales; family Geminocystaceae; genus Cyanobacterium; species Cyanobacterium sp. IPPAS B-1200. Next base: position 1,348,170 of record NZ_CP182899.1, on the reverse strand, counting down.
GTTGAGAGATATTATCGTTGGCTAATTCTAATAATCTTTTTCTGAGTTTAATGGAACTTTCATTGGAACCGAGAATAAAAAATGTTACCCTAGCTCTAGTTTGTTGTTGATTTTCTGGAATAAATAACGATACTCTGGTACTATCAGGATCGATTCCAAATAGAGCATTAGTACATTTTTTGACCACATCTTGTACTAGGGCTTCTTCGCTATCTTCGAGGGTTTTGACAAAGTCGAGATAGAGTAATACCATTACTTTTTTGCCCCTTGTGACGTTTTCGATTTCAATATTCGCCATCATAGAATTAGGTAGTATCATTAGGGTACCTTTACCTGGTAGCCTAATTTTTGTTGACCTTAAGCCGATGGATTCTACTCTGCCATATAATCCACTATTAAGCCTGATATATTCTCCGACGATAAAAGGACGGTCTAAATATATTACACAAGTACCCAAAAGTTGTTCAAGGGTTTTTTGGGCGGCAAATGCGATCGCAACACCCCCCAAACCCACACTGGCTAACAAACCCACAAGATTAATGTCCAATCTTCGGGCAAAGGCAAGGGCGGCGATAAAACCGATTAAGACGTTAACAATGGTTTCCATTACTAACAATAACTCATCAACTTCTTTACCCAATTTTTGAATTAGGTTGATGCCATAGATAATGATTATTTGCCGAAATAAACGGGATGCTAACCAAGCGATAATTATAATTAAACTTAAATCAATGATAAATTCTAGTAAATTATATAATCCTTCGTAATTACGAATAAAATTGAGAGATAATGACCATAAAATTAATGTTCCTGCTAAGCGAAAAATATTTTGCAGAGGATCGATGATGCCCTGATAAAATTCGTTTAATGGTTTTTGAGAAAATTTAGAAATAATTAGCTTTACATAAAATGGGGTGTATCTACCCACAAAAAAGGATATTAATAAGAAAAAAAGAAAAAAACCAAATTCGTAAATAAAGTTTGCAAAAATTTGATAACCTTCTTGTTGTTGTAAAAATTCGATAGTGTTAATAATATTTTCCATTCTTAAAATTGTGACTAAATAGTAATGGGAGAATCTACATTGATGGTTTCGTCTTCGATGGTAAAGTCAATACCATAATTTTTTAGTTGTATGGTAATATTTTCTTTGGCAATATCTAATAATTGACTGCGTAAATCCATAGAAACTCTTTCTGAGCCAAGCAGGAAAAAACTCACTTGGGCTTGGGTCAAAAATTTATTTTTGCCTTGATTTACTTCTTCAAATTTAACTCCTGTATTTCTAGGATCGATGCCGAAAACATCCTTTGTACTCTCAATAATTATTTGTCTAATTAATGCCCTTTCATCTTCGTCTAAAGATGTATTAAATGTGAAATAAACTAGAGAAATAATTTTCTTTGCCCCTGTATAATTTTCTATATTTGCTTGGGTTAATGAACTATTGGGAATAATCATTAATGTTCCTTTTCCTGATAGTCTTATTTTAGTGGATCTTAGTCCTATGGACTCTACTTTACCAAATACCCCGTCAGGTAATCCGATATAATCGTCGATGCTAAATGGTCTATCTAAGTAGATTACGATGCCTCCTAATACTTGCTCTAGGGTTTTTTGTGCCGCAAAGGCGATCGCTAATCCTCCAATACCTAAACTAGCTAAAAGACCAAATAAATTAATACTATGAACTTGAGAAAAAATAAAAATTATTAGTAAGATAATGACGGCATTAGCAACAAATTTACCAACTATTAAAAATTCACTATTAATTTTTTTGTCAGTTTTCAGGGCGGCAGTAAGGAGATATTTATCAAATAAAATTCTAAACCATCTAGTGATTAAGCCAATGGTTAAAAAAGATATTGCTAAACTAAGGAAAATTTCACTAACTTCAATTATTTTAGGCTCTTCATTTACCAATATATATATATCTAATAATCCTAAGAACCATAGCAGTATAACTAAATTTAAATCTGGTTTAATGACATCTGCGTAAAAACTATGATCATCAGAACTAATAAATTTGCCACTAATGAAGTTGCCTAATTTTTGTAAATAAATAGTAATAGCAAATATTGCTACGATAACTGTAACTATTACCCCTATTTGTAGGGCTGGATCTGCTTTTAAAAAAGTTTCTACCATGTTATTTTAAGTTGTCCTTCAATCAAAGGTAAGATTAATATTAACTATTATCACAATTTACAATAACAGTCTATCTAGGATATGGGTAGATTGAAAAATAACTAACATATATTTGACAATCAATAAATTAAGAAAAGATTAACAAAAAAATGTATTGCGTTTGAAGTAAAAAAGACAGTTAGTCAAAGGAAAATAATGATTAGAATGAAAAGAAATTTAATTCCTCCTTATTTTTTATCATGGATTTTCTTTCAGACACCCTAGTTTTATCAAGAATGCAATTTGCATTTACGGCAATATTTCATATGTTATGGCCTGTATTAACCACGGGCATGGCTATCTATCTTGTAATTGTGGAAGGATTATGGCTAAAAACTAAAAATCCAGACTACTACTATCATGCTCGTTTTTGGGCTAAGTTATATGTGCTAAACTTCGGTATTGGCGTAGCTTCTGGCTCACCTATGGCTTTTCAATTCGGCACTAACTGGGCGCCTTTTTCGGAGTCGGTGGGAGATTTTTTTGGTAGTATTCTCGGTTTTGAAGCCACCATGGCATTTATGTTGGAGGCTGGTTTCTTGGGCATCATGCTATTTGGTTGGGAAAGGGTAAACCCTGTTATTCACTACATGGCTACTATTTTGGTGGCTTTTGGGGCAAACCTTTCTACTTTTTGGATTTTGATTGCTAACTCTTGGATGCAAACCCCCGCAGGAGGGGAATTTGTGGAGGGGAAATTTGTAGTAAGCAATTATTTTGAGGGGATGTTAAATCCTTTTATGGTAAAGAGTGTTTCCCATATGTTTTTGGCTACCCTCGAAACTTCTTTGTTTGTGATTGGCGGTATTAGTGCTTGGTATTTACTCAAAAAACGTCATCAGGCTTTTTTCACTCGCTCCCTTAAAATTGTGTTGCTACTGGCGATCGCCATTACCCCCTTACAAGTCTATGTAGGGCATCTAAGCGCCGAGCAAGTATATCACTACCAACCCACCAAATTAGCCGCCATGGAAGCGTTGTGGGATACCGTACCCGCAGGAGAAAAAGCGGATTGGAGTCTATTGGCTTCCCCTAATAATAAAATGGAAAGTAATAACTGGGAAATCAAAGTGCCTAATGCTCTGAGTTATATCCTTGAATTTAAGCCCCGTCTCAGTGAGCCTGTATTGGGCTTAAAAGAATGGAAACCAGAAGATCGTCCCTCCATGGTAGGTTTAGTATATTATGCCTTTCGTCTCATGAGCGGTATTGCCTTTGTGTTTGTGGGCATCATGGGAGTATCCGTTATTCAATGGCTGAGGGGCAAATTTACCCCCGAAAATTTGGCAAACCAAAAACTACTCCTGTGGGCATGGATATTCAGCGCCCCCACGGGTTATCTGGCGGTAGAGTCGGGGTGGATAGTGCGCTGTGTGGGTAGGCAACCTTGGGTTGTTTATGGACAAATTCGCACGGCGGATGCGGTTTCTAATATACCATCAAGTAATGTTTTAACTTCCCTAAGCATCTTTTTAATTATCTATACCTTACTTTTCTTTTCTGCCCTTTATTTTGGCAGTCGCATCATTAGAAAAGGACCTAATTTTGATTTACCATTACCCGGGAAAAAAGAAGAAGAAACTCCTTTGGAAGTTAATCCTGCTACCCATATTCCCAACAGTCGCCCCATTAATTAGGTGGTGCGGACGTACTATGTTACGTCCGTAAAGGTTTTGGGTGTTAGGTAATTAACTATTTATTGTCAATTAAGAGGAAGTTTTGTAATGGAATCATTAGATTATTTATTGCCCCTAGTGTGGTTTGCCATTTTGGCGTTATTTCTATTTATGTATGTGATGTTGGATGGCTTTGATTTGGGGGTGGGTATCCTTTCCCTGACTTCTTCTACGGAGGAGAGGAGGGGTATATTAATGACGAGTTTAAGTAATGTATGGGATGCCAATGCCACTTGGTTGATTTTGATGGGGGGTAGCTTATTTGGTGCTTTTCCCCTTGCCTATGCCACCATTTTAAGCTCTCTTTATATCCCGATTATGATTATGGTAATCGGGTTGGTTTTTCGCACGGTGGCGTTTGAATTTAGGGAAAATTCTGACAACAAGTTTTTTTGGAATGTAGCCTTTGGGGTTGGTAGTTTGGTGGCTACTATCGGACAAGGTTTTGCCCTAGCAGGGGTAATTGAAGGAATTCATGTGGACGAAACGGGGCATTTTATTGGCTCAACTTGGGATTGGTTTAACTGGCGTAGTATTATAATTGCCTTAACTTTGATTCAGGGTTATGTTTTAATTGGCTCTTGTTATCTTATTATGAAAACTTCTGATACTCTACAAGAAACCCATTATAAAACCGCTAAACTTGCTTCTATTACTACGTTACTCGGTGCGATCGCCATTACCACAGTAACTCCCATTTTCTCTATTTTTGCACGAAATAGACTATTTGAAGAACCATTTATTTACATCTTTAGTGCTATCCCTATTATCGGATTAGGTTTAGTGATTCTCTTGTTTATCAGCCTGAATAAAAAACAGGAAAGAACACCTTTTATTCTCACTATTTTAATCTTTTTATTAACCTTTGTAGGTTTAGCATTAGTTGTATTTCCCTACATTATCCCTCCAAGTATTACCATATATCAAGCAGCTGCCTCCCCTAGCTCATTGGTATTTATGCTAATATTCATCGGCTTTTTAATACCAATTATGTTGTTTTATAATGTTTATAATTACTTTGTTTTCCGTGGCAAAGTTACCGCAGAATAAATATTTGAGGTATTAGGTGTTAGGTAACTGGCTGTGGAAGATAATCGAGTTGGTTACAAAACCCAACAATAACCATAACTATTGCCTATTCACCATTTCCGATTCCCCGCCCTAACCAGAAAATTGAATAATGAATCAATTCTGCCATTGACAGAGGGTAAACAATCGATATATTGTACTACGATACAGTTGGTTAATGTTTTTGTGTGCAAAACTATAACTAACCGTTGTTATTTATCTTGTCTCATATAATCCAGAGGTTTTTTCACCCATGGATTATTAAAAATTTTCGCCAAAAAAAGATTAATAATTTTAATTAACTAACTGAATTAAAGTATAAAAGTATAGGAGAAAAAGTGCGTAGAATTATTATTGCTGGTAACTGGAAAATGCACAAAACTCAGAGAGAATCTTTAGAGTTTTTACAAGGTTTTTTACCTCACTTAGAAGATACCCCCGAAAAAAGAGAGGTAGTTTTATGTGTACCTTTCACCAGTTTAAATTTTATGTCAAAAAATTTACATGGTAGCCGAGTTAAACTGGGGGCGCAAAATATCCACTGGGCAGAGGAAGGGGCTTTCACAGGGGAAGTTTCTGGAGCTATGTTAACAGAAATTGGTTTAAATTACGTTATTGTAGGTCATAGTGAGCGTCGCCAATATTTTGGAGAAACTGATGACACTGTCAATAAAAGATTATTGGCGGCACAAAGTCACGGTTTAACTCCTATTCTTTGTGTGGGTGAAAGTAAAGCCCAGAGAGATGCGGGGGAAACCGAGCAAGTAATTTTTGACCAACTTAAAAAAGGTTTAGTAGATGTTGATCAGGATAATTTAGTTATAGCATATGAGCCTATATGGGCGATCGGTACTGGGGATACTTGCGAGGCAACGGAAGCCAATCGGGTTATCGGTTTGATTCGTGGGCAGTTAACCAATAAGGATGTAACTATTCAGTATGGGGGCTCGGTAAATCCTGGAAATGTTGATGAAATTATGGCACAATCTGACATTGATGGGGCTTTAGTGGGTGGCGCTAGTCTCAAGGCGGATAGTTTTGCCCGATTGGTTAATTATCAATAAGTCGTTGCTAATTTTAGGTATGATTTGTCATTAGGGTGGGCAATAGGCAGTGGTTTAATTTGATTAATGATCATTTTAAACAATTGTCCATTGTCTATATCTATTTTTTACTAATCATCCTTGGGGTGTTTAGCGATGCCTAGTTTAACGAGATTTTTTTCTAAAATTTGAATAAAGTTAGCGTCTTTGAGGTATATTTGGCGATCGCCACTAGGATATAATAAATAAGGGTTAGTGCTATCTTTATCAATAAAAGTAAAAGCCTTTTTAAACTCAAGGGAATTAGACTTTATGGGCGCATCAAAGTGCGCTGGAATAATCTGCTCAAAATTCCATAAAGATACCAAATTTGCCCAATTTAAAACCTTTTTTGAGGCTTGGGGTAAGATTAAACTTTCAAGGATAGGGGCAACAAGGAGACGATTCCGAATGGCAAGGAAAGAAATTTGCCACCCCGATAACCAACGGAAAGGAAAAATACCAAAATAATTACGACGACTACGATTAGGCGCATTTATAGCATTGATAATTAACTCTTTTAAACCCACCGTATCAATCATGCTAGGGCGAAAATAAAGGGCAAATAGACAAACTCTTTGCCACCCCTTAAGACGGTTAAATTCATTGTCAGGCAAATCATCAAGGGCCGTTTCACGGGCATGAAACAACAAAGGGAAGGGGTTTAATTGGACAATTTCGGGAGGTTTTTCGGGAATAGATATAACCGTATCCGTCACCAATAGGGTACGAGATGATTTATGATACATGGCAACCTCAGAAAAAGAGCCTTGAGTTAAATCAATATCAAGGATATGATATTCAAACTCCTTGGCAAAGGGAGATTCTCGCCAATCGAGGGGTAAAAATTTTGTTCTATTAATAGGAAAACCCACCCAAGATAATGGTAAACGAAAAGGGAAAGTCCATTGACTTGGCACACAATAAATCTCGGCGTAGGGGAAGCGACGGGCAAAGGGTGGTACAAATATTTTATGTTCTAATCCTGAACTCGTAGAGTGGATAATATATTTAATATTGCCATGGATAGATTCTAATTCTTTGACCAATCTTACACATTCTTGGGTAGGGGCGATGGGGCAATATACTAATAAACCTCCCTCCTCCAACTTAACTACTGTCATGCGAATAGGCACCACCGCATACAATAACCCATGGGGTTGCTCAAATATCCAAATTTTATCCTTTAATACTTCCTTTCTGATGGTTGCCCTGCGATTATAAGGATAGAGAGGTAATAAAAACCACCAGCCCCATTTTTGCTCTTTATTACTATTAATACTCACGTTAATGGACAATTAAATATTTATTTTTTATTTGTCTATGGTATTCGTACTTTCGAGGCAAGGGGTTTAAACCCCTTGTTAAATAAATAAGTATAGTTACTTAATTAATTCCTAATAATTCCACATCAAAAATAAGAGTAGCATTAGGAGGAATGACACCACCAGCGCCCCTAGCCCCATAACCTAAATCTGGGGGAATAATAAGAGTAGTTTTGTCACCAATTTTCATATTAGCAACTCCTTCATCCCATCCTTTAATTACCTGCCCTACTCCTATGGTAAAGGTAAAAGGTTGGTTTCTATCTTTTGAGCTATCAAATTTTTTACCTCTTTTGTAACCTTCCTCTGATAAATAACCAGTGTAATGGACGGTTACTTTTTGCCCCCTAGTGGGAGATTCTCCTTCCCCTGCCTCGGTTTGTACGGAGATTAAACCCGTAGAAGAAGTTTGTGCGTTAGATAAATCGATTTCCATATTTCCTGTTTTCATAAGTTTACTTGCATCGGCCACCAAAGTGGCTGACTCTGCCTGAATTTCTTGGGTGGTAGTTGATGCCACCGCACTGGGGTTATTGTTAAAAATCACAGAGAAAATTAACATTCCAGCACATACGAAAATAATGCCTAAGCTAATGACAATCGGTTTCATTTTTTATTAAATGTCTTTGAAGTCATTTTTAATTGTCTATGATTAACGAGCAAATGTCTATGGAATAACTTTAATTACGGCGATAAAAGTGCAATCGTCCGATGCCCAAACTTAACCCTATGGCATCATTACCCACAGGGAAGGCATGGGTTCTAAATTGGAATATTCCCGTAAAACTAGGATTTCGGTAGGGTTTTAGGGCTATAGTTACTTGATTGTTTGCTCTTATGGGAGATTCAAACTGAATTTCGATTAAATTGGAATTTTCTTCTTTGAACACTTTAACGGGTACAGACTCTTGGCGATCGCCTCTACTACCCAAGAATACCTCAGTTTTTGCTAAATCAAAATTAATATTTTCCACTCCCTGCTGTTGCTCGATGGTTACTTTACCCAAAGGAGGAGAAGACTGCTCAGGAATATCCAAAGTGACATAGTAAGTAGGACTAGGATGGCGGATAGTGTTATGGGGGGTACTAAAATCTATTAAACTAGGGGGAGATTGTGTAAAACCATTACTTGTCGCCCTTAAAGTCTGAATCTGAGTAGAAAAATCATTTTCTGGGGGCAAACTTCCATCTCGACTTTGGCTATTTTGACTTTCTACCCGATTATTGGCTGTCGAAAGGTTATTGGTTGTTGCCACAGTAGAAACATTACCATTATTATCATTCAAGTAAAAATCACCCACCACAGAAGAAGTAGTCCAAGGTATTTGACGGCTGTTTGTTTCTTGAGAAACTTCCAATCTTACCTGACTAAACATGGTGTCTAAATTTTGATTCTCATTATCCAAGTTATTGAGAACTGCGGCGGTAAAAGTGCCATTACGCCCAACGCCATCCTCCGCTACATTTCCAGGGCCTGTGGCAAAAGCAATAAAAAGTCCAGCGGGGCTGATTTGGATGGGTGCCAAACCACGGGGAATAATAGAGCGAAAATTACGGGCAAAAGGGTTATCACGACAAGCATCTAAAATTACTATATTTACATCACTACCCGCCTCTTGCATCGTTCCTAAAACCCTTCCTAGGGCAAGGGTTTCATAGTCAATTTCACTGGTTCTAGTCAGCTGGGCATTTACAGGAATGAGGTAATTTTCCCCATTATATTGGATGCCATGACCTGCAAAATAAAATAATGCTGTGGCGCCTTCACTTAGCTGATTATAAAATCTTTCCAGAGCTTCATTCATAGCCCTAAGACTACTATCAGTTACTAGAATCACCTCAAAACCTAAATCTTCCAACTTCTGTGCCATGTCATGGGCATCATTGAGAGGGTTACGTAATACTGCAGCGTGTTCATATTGCGCATTGCCAATGATTAAGGCTACTTTTTTTTGTCTCTCTTGTCTTTGAGCTATTAAATTATCGTTAGATTTTCCTACCTCTAAATATTCCTGACTAACTACTTGAGCTTCATGTTCTACATTTGCTTTTACAGGAAAAAAAGGGAGTAAAAAGGCGATCGTTAATAATGTTCTTATGGGATGGGGGTGATACTTAGATTTAACCATAACTTTTATCCCACTTCATTTGTGGCGATAAGTTTATATAAACTAGCTCACTTTTTATAATAATAGCTAATAAATAAAAATAACAATTTATTTGTTAATTATGTAGTATAAATTAACATTCCAAAAAATAGAAAATATCTCTATACTTCTAAATTCTCTGACACAAAGGACTTAAATGAGTTTAAGTAGGAGCAAATTGATTCAGAAATAACATCAGGAGCAAAATCTCCTGAATAAATCCAAACCTCTCTATAACTAAACAATTACAGACAAAGACGTCAAATTAATAATTTTTTATTACTCAACAAGGGGTTTCCACCCCTTGCCTCTAAAATTTTAGAAGTTAAAAATGGGATGTTCCTACAAAATGATAAAGAAAATATCAATTCAAATTTTATTATCACTCTTCCATTACTTAATGTTATTTAGCGCCAATATTTATTTTCTAAATCTCGAATTTGACGCTCAAGACGATCAATTCTTCCCCTTAACTCATCCATTTCAGACTGTCTAGGTACTCCTAAATCTTGTAACATATTACGCAATTGACGCTCCATTTGAGCTTGAAAATTACCAGATTCTGACTGCATTTGTTGCATCATATCATCCACAATGCCCTTAGCCTGATCTGGGTTTATCTTACCATCCTTGACCCATTGATCGCTTACTTCCTTAATTTTTTCTGCAGCCAGAGAAGTGGTGCCGACACCAATCATTAATAATTGTTTTAGCCAATCGTTATTATCCATAATTTATTTACAGTAAAATTTAATTTTGTTATCCTTCAATTATTACATTTAGCCACAGGAGAATTAAAACTTTAATTAATTCATCTAAATTTCTCCATGGAAAATCGAAAATAATCTCTAAAAATAGCAGTTTGTCATTTGCGGTGGAAATTTTATTTTCCCTTGCTCATTCACCAAACTTTAAATAGATTATTTGTTAACACTACAAAATGCTTTATCTTTTTCTCTGATTACTTTTGCGAGGTTAGGGCGCCCAGATAACTGGAGACGATATTTTGCCCAGATGCCGTAAATTTGATCAGCTAACCAACCGATAACTGGTATTTTGGTAATGGCGTATATCCACCCCATGCCCAATATTTCATAAACTCTACGAAATACTTCTACATTGGTGATGATGGTGCCATCGGCTAGGATGGCGTGAATTTTTCCCATAGCCGTAGCGTAGTCTATATTTTGATTTGCTTCGGGGGAATAGTCAGGGGAGGAAATATCGACAAAAGCAACTTTTCCCCTACCATTGTCTTTTTTCTTGAGAAAATTTACTTCTTTGACACAAAAAGGGCATTCTCCATCGTAAAGAAGTTTGATTTCGTAGGAAGAATTATTATTTGACATGGCTAGATAATCTTATTAAGATTTGTAAATTGGTAGTAAAATCATGGTAACTAAAAAAAAATCAGATTATCAATGCAAACATTCGGTACTCGTCAAACAATTCAATTTAAACCCCAACCTCTAAAAGTCATTGCCATTGGTGATAGTTTGATTTATGGTTATGGTGATAGGGAAGGGGGAGGATGGGTTGAGCGTTTAAAGCGTCGTTGGATATATGGTGAAAAAGAACATGTATTATATAATTTGGGTATTAGGGGCGATCGCACTTCCCAAGTAAAAGAAAGACTCGCCCTAGAATATAAATATCGTGGGGAATTAAGAAACCGTTACCCCGATAGAATAATCATCTCCGTAGGTGTCAACGACTCCCCCAGACTAGGACGCAAAGCAGGAAAAAACCTCACCGATTACGATAAATTCTGCCAAGACATTGAAGAATTGTTAAACCAAGCCCAACAACTTTGCCCAGTTTTCTTCATTGGCATGATACCCGTCAACGAAGAAAAAATGCCCTTCTCAGACTGCTTTTATTATAATCGTCGAGATCAATATCGCTACAAAGAAGCCACTAAACAAGCCTGTGAAGCTCTTAATATTCCATATCTCGATACCTTTGACTTATGGACAAGTAGAGGAGAAAACTGGATAAAAAACCATCTTTGTGAAGACGGATTGCATCCTAATGTACAAGGTTATCAATCAATATATCAAGACATCATCCAGTGGCAACCCTTACAATTAATGATAGAAAAATACCCGAGTTAAAAGCCTACACTTTAGCCTTCATCAAAAAAATATTCCAAAAAACAAAGGTAACTGTGATAGTATCTGAGGTAAATTTAAAAAGAAATAAAGTAAAAAAATCTGGTGTTGAGGAGTAACAAAATGAAATATCAAAGACTAGAAAATATTCCTAGCCCTCGCCAACATAACAATCCCTTGAGAATTGGCGTGATTGGGGTAGGTAATATGGGGCAACATCATACCCGTGTCTTAAGTCTCCTCAAAGATGTAGAATTAGTCGGCATTGCTGATGTCAACGTAGAAAGAGGTTTAGATATTGCCAGTAAATATCGAGCCCGTTTTTTTGACAACTACCTCGAAATGTTACCCCATGTAGATGCAGTATGTATCGCTGCCCCCACCAGATTACATCACCAAGTAGGTTTAGACTGCTTTAGGGCAGGAGTTCATGTATTGATGGAAAAACCCATCGCTGCTAGTATCGAAGAAGCAGAATCCCTGGTTAATGCTGCCGCTGAAGCTAATTGTATCCTCCAAGTAGGGCATATCGAACGTTTTAACCCCGCTTTTCAGGAATTGAGTAAAATTCTGAAAACAGAAAATCTCCTCGCCCTCGAAGCCCATCGCATGAGCCCTTATTCTGATAGGGCAAATGATGTTTCTGTGGTACTTGACTTGATGATTCATGACTTAGATTTATTTCTCGAATTAGCAGGGGCGCCCGTAACCAAATTAAGCGCCACAGGTAGCCGCGCTGCTGAATCCCAATATTTAGACTATGTCACCGCTACCCTAAACTTTGCTAATGGCATTGTTGCCACCGTCACCGCCAGTAAAGTAACCCACCGTAAAATTCGCCGTATTACTGCCCACTGTCGCAAAAGTTTAACCGAGGCTGATTTTCTCAACAACGAAATTTTAATCCACCGTCAAACCACCGCCAACTACACCACCGATTACGGACAAATTCTTTATCGCCAAGATGGTTTAATCGAAAAAGTTTATACTAGCAATATTGAGCCTCTCCATGCAGAATTAGAACATTTTGCCAGTTGTGTTAGGGGGGGTAATCAACCCTCTGTCGGAGGCGAACAAGCCCTTAAAGCGTTGCGTTTAGCTAGTTATATTGAGCAGTTAGCCCTTGACGGTAAAGTTTGGCAAGATTTCTCTGTTAACTTAGAAGATATTAATGGGGGAGTTGTAGTTAGCCCCCACTAATTAAAGTGCGCTGAGAAATGATAGGCAAAAAATAGGGAATTGCTTAATTATGTATGAAATATTATTAATAAACATCCCATTTTTATTATTACCATTACCTATTCTTTGTTACTAATTCCTCACCTAAACTGAAACTTATATCTAAATTCAACAATCCCTAAAATATTAGTTGTTAACTGTTAACACCTAAACTATCTTACGGCTTCTAAAAGACGAGAATAGTAAAAATTAGTGCTAGTCATATCTTTACGTTTGATTTTAAAGCCATTATCGACAAGGATTCTAACAATATCTTCTTCTTTATGCTGATAAGCCCTAGTAGTTTTACTAGGACCTGGAAAAAATTCACCAATTTTCTTTAAAATAGTTAAAAAGGGAGTCTTAGGTGCAAAACTCAGAATTAGTCGAGATTTTGCCAAGGAAGCAAGATGGCTAATCATTTGGGCGGCATCTTCGGTGGGATAATGAATTAATACATCCAAACATATAACGGTGTCATATTCTCCCCTAATAGACTCTAAATCCTGTACCCCTAATCTGATGTTACGGGGATTTGTCATTACTTGTTTGATTTTTTCGGCGGCTTCTCCTACCATTTTGGCAGATATATCACTGGCGAAAATTGTTGCCCCTTCTTGGGCGAGGGGAATGGTTAAACTACCCACTCCACAACCAGCATCACAAATGGATAGTTGAGAAAGATTACCGTCATCTTGCAACCACTTCACTACTTTTTCAATGGTTTGTTGATGTCCTTGTCTAATATCTAGTTGTACTTTATTTACTGTACCGTTGCCATAAATATTACGCCAACGCTCAAATCCTGTGGCATTAAAATATTCTTTGACGACACTTTTATCATCAATCTTGTTTTTTATTGTGGTTGTCATGGTAATTACTGAGGTTTTTAACTATTTCTGTGGCAGTTGTCATAATTGCGGATACAATCTCTTAATTTACCAGAATTCCTCTGAGGTTGTCACTGGTTGTGATACTTCCATAATTTCAGTATATTCAAACTGGTTATCACTTTTTTTGACGAGGGGATATTCCTTTCCATATAAAGTGATGTAGTCTTCTTGACAGTCTTGTTTTGGTGAGCGATAAACTAAGACATATTGACGATGAATATAGTTATCCATTTCTCTTTCTACTTCCATTCTCCATTGGGTTTTGGTAACTAATACCACCAGTTGATTAGCTAGTTGGGGAATGGCTTTGGCTACTTGGGTGCGGTAAATTTCGTCCAAACTGCCGAAGGGGGAATCCATGATGATGGGGAATTGATGGGCGGAGGGTTTGAGGATACTATCTTCTGTTGACCATTTTTTTACCATGTCGATGATAGCACCGATAAAGGAAAGGCTAAGAATTTGATTTTCTCCTGTGGAGGCGGCAACGTCGAGGGGGATTCCAGAGGTGTTTTCAATGAGGTTTAATTCATAGTTTTCGTTGAGTTGTGGTTGATAGGGGGTGAAGGAAATTGAGCTAAATATTTCTTGTAGTCTTTTTTCGAGGGCGAGGCGAAATTGATTTTCTAGTCTTATTTTTACTTCTTGGAGACACTTTATCGATTCTTCGGTGGCGTTTATTCTTTTTTGGGTTAGTTGATATTTTTCGGCTTTTATTTCTTGTTTTTTGATGGTTTTTTCAAGGTTTTTTATATTTTCAGTAATGGTTTCTATTTGTAGGTTTGTTTCTCCTTGATTTAGGGTTAATTTGCGGATATGTTGTTCAATATTATCTAATTCTTTTTGGGCGGATTGAATATTTTTGTCGGGATATACTCTTAGTTGGTCATTTATTTTATCGATTTCATTTTCTATTTGGCTTAGTTTTTCTCGATATTCACCAATTTGGTATTGATATTGGTCAATTTCTTGATATATATTTTCAGGATAGGATTCAATAGTTTTTACTTGCACATCCAAACGTATGGCTTCTTCTTCCATTTTGGCAACCCCTGCTTTATTCATCCACTGTTTTACTTCTTCGTAGGGTTGGTTTCCTTCTCTTAATTCTGTGCCACAAATACAGCGATTTTTTTCTAGTAAATGGTTAACAAATTCTTTTTTTATACCGCTGGGAAGTTGTCCTTTTTCTCTCAGTTTATCTACTATACTATGGAACTGGGCGATCGCCCCTACAAGATAAATTAAATAACCTTGACGAGAAATTATTTTTTTTATTTTTTGACGATGATTACCTAATTGACTACGATAATTTTTTACATCTTGTAATAACTTATTTCGTAAAGTTTCTAAATTTTTAACTCCACTCATTTCTAACAGTTGATTGGAAATATTTTGTTTATCTTCTGCTAACTTACCCAATCGAGAAATAATTAATTTGTTTTGCTCTTCTTTATCTTCTTTTTCTTGCTCTAAATCTCTTTTTTGTCTAATAGTTTTTTTTATCTCTATATCCCCTAATACTGACAACTCATCTTGTAAAGTTTTTTTAGCATTTTTTAGATGAATTACAGCCCTTTCAATAAATTTAACCCCTATTAACTCCTTAGTATCTTCCGCTATTTTTTTCCTTTCTCCAGAACGAAAAATTTGCTCAATTTGTTCTCCATCAAAAAAGAAATATTGGTGTAAGCTACTAGGTAAAATTCTTTCAATAATGTCCTCTGGTTTTTCATGGGGATATTTGGTAGTGCCATCATCGGCTGTCACCATCATGGTTAAAGTAGATTGACTATTTTCTAGTTTATTCTGAGCATTTCGACTGACAAAAAACCTTCTTTTTACCTGATAACGAAAGTAATTATGATCAAATACTACCATTACTGAACATTCAATATTTACCCCTATTTCAGCTTCATTAATTGCCTTTTTATTGATTAACAAATGGGGAGACGAAAAAGCAGGAGTAAACTTTTCATACAATACCCAAGTAAAAGCATTTAATAAAGTAGTTTTTCCCGCACCATTATTACCGTGAATAATAGTCGTGTGTTTTTCTCCTCCAGCAAAAGAAATAACAGGAGTTTCTCCATAAAACTGCCTAAAATTATTAGCTTGTAAAGAGATTAGTTTCATTGAATGTTTTGTTTAATTATTTTTAAGACATCATCATTAATATGACGGAGGTTATTATTGTATAGTCGTTCTTTTTCTAATGTTAAAACCTGTTCAATAATGCTTTTAACTTCTGGTTTTGCATTTTGAATTGGTTCATTGATTTCATCTAAGTTGATAAGGCTAGTATTGACCATCTTATTAGGTTTATAATACTTTTTTTTACATTATATCTGTACTTTAGACTAATTTGAACTGTAAGAAGCTATGATCCTTATATAGCAAGAATTTTGACTATTCTTATCCGTTTAATGTAAAAAATATAAAATATACGTCATATAAGGGTTTCAGCGTTTAAAATTAGATTTAGTCTAAACTCAAGTTATAAGTAGGTAGGCGAAAGAAAACCAAGCTATGTAAAAGAATGTAAATGAGGAC
The DNA here is from genome assembly GCF_001747005.2 of Cyanobacterium sp. IPPAS B-1200. NCBI lineage: Bacteria > Bacillati > Cyanobacteriota > Cyanophyceae > Chroococcales > Geminocystaceae > Cyanobacterium > Cyanobacterium sp. IPPAS B-1200. The sequence goes on along the minus strand of NZ_CP182899.1, from coordinate 1,331,910 downwards.
GAACATTGACAAAATCAACAGAATATTGTCCTTTTTCTCCTCTATGTTCTAACCCCCATATTACATGACAAGCTAATTCTTTTTCTGTCTCGAACATTTGACCAGCTAATTGGTCTCGCTTTAAATGCTGCCATTCCAACTCGATATTATTCATCTCGGAACAATAGGGTGGCAAGAAAAACAAAAATAGTCCTTTTTCCTCCCACTGTGAGTATTTTTCTTTGGCTATTTTACTTGTATGAATTGAGCCGTTATCAAGTACTATTACACGCATTCGCCCTGATTCTGAAGCTATTTTTGATTGTTCGTCCATTAAATTGATAAAGTCATCACTCTTAAAACTTCCTATCACCAGACTATAGAAGAATTGAACTAACGGTTGCCACAATCCTATGATGCTCAATCTTTTTCCTCTTCTTTTTGTTTGCTCTTGTCGTTTCTGCTCTCCCTGAAAATAATAACTATATCCTTGTTCGCTCCACTGACAAAATCCTGATTCATCTCCATATAAAAGGTCTATCTCTCCTGTCGCAGCACTTATGTTTAACATTTCTAAGTCTGCCTGTTTGTTTATTTGTTTAGATTTTGTGCTTGTTGTATTTCTTTGAGAGTTCTTTCTTCTTCTTTGAGCAGAAATACTCTTAATCTTGCTCCCATCTATTTTCCTCCCTTGTCTTCCTATTTATATTTCTTCATTTAACTCGATTTTTCATCGCCTACCTACTTATAGCAGTCTTAAATAGTTGATAAAAAAGTTTTTGCTTAACTAATAATAGTTAGTTTCTTGATGATTCGTTAGAATAATACAGATTTTTTATCTTTCGATGTCCGTTAAACTTTAGTAATTTTTATGAAAAAATATCTGCCTTTTTTTATTTTAGGACTAAGTGCGATCGCCTTTCCCCTGTTATTATATGGATTATCAGGAATAAAAGGTTTTATTGTGGGAATACTATTGGTAATAGCAGGAGCATACCTGTATAAATATCCCCAAACCAGCTTATATATGTTGCTCATATATCTATGTTTTGGTGGTACCATAACTTACTTAATCCCCAGTACTTATACTATTGATGGACCATACATCAGCTTTACTTCTCAATACGCTATCCTCCAAATCATCATAGATGTATTTTATATTCCCCCAGTAATTGCCATCATCCTAAGTTACAAAAAACAAGACTATCAAGAAAATTATCAAAAATATCGAGCAATAATTTGGAGTACAATAGCTTTTTTTGTCATTGCATTACTACACTTCCTGTTTGTTAACATACCCAATTATTTTGAAGGTGAGCAAGGAAACCAAATATTAGTAGGTATTATAGGTCTAAAAATATGGTTAGGATATATCCCGTTAATTTTATGTGGATATTATCTTACTAAAAGCAAAAAACATCTTAATAGAATAATCCAACTACAAATAGTCCTCATCCTAATCTGTTGTGTGTTAACCCTATTCCAATATTATGCCCTCAAAGCAGGACTATGTATCGGTAGTGTTGACTTACCAGCCCCTGCCTTTAATCGTACAACTCTACAAGCTAGATGTTTAATCGGAGGCTCATTACTATACTATCCTGACTGGGATTTAATTCGTTTACCAGGAACATTTGTTGCCCCTTGGCAGTGGGGGTGGTTCTTGATTTCTAGCATCTTTTTCGCAGTTATTGGGACTATTCTTTTAGAAGAAAAAATATGGAAATATCTTAGTTGGTTAGCTTGTTTTTTATTGGTAATTTGTAGTATTATTTCAGGCCAAAGAATAGCACTATTATTAGTACCACTATTTTTGATAATTCTTGAATTAATTACCGAGAATAAAATCAAAAAGATAGCCTTTAAAATAGGTGGAATAGTTTTAATTACAATAATTAGTCTAAATTTTGGTTTCGTACAAAGTGCCATTAACAATTTTTTAGGGCGTTGGAATGTGTCACCCCCTACGGAATTTTTTATTAATACCCTTTCCACAGTGTTAGATAATCAAAGCAGTATTTTTGGTAATGGAATAGGAGTAACCCTTAGTGCCGCCAGAAGATTTGGGAATGTTCGTTTAATCGAAATTTTTCCTGCTCAATTAATTTATGAAATGGGATTCGTTGGGGTAATTTCTTTTTATACCTTTGCCACAATTTTAGTGATATTCGGTTACAAGGCTTATAAAACAGTAGAAGATAAAGCCATCAAAAAAGTTGCTCTATGTTTATGGATTTTTGTTGTTTTTATTAGTTATAATCCATATTATTATCCCCTGATAGTAGATCCTGTAAATGTTTATTATTGGTTGACTTTCGGTATTTTACTCAAACTACCAAGTGTGGAAAAAAACCAAGAATCAGCTATCATTATTAATGAAGATCCTAATTGATGTGTGAGGTGGAAAATCATGGATGGTGGTAACAACGACAAAATTGTAGGCTACTTCATTGAAGAAGCTAAAGAGCATTTAGAAACCATTGAAAAAGGGATTTTAGACTTATCCTCTGTTATCGAAGATGAGGAGAGTGTTAACGAATTATTTAGGGCTGCCCACTCCATCAAAGGAGGCGCTGCTATGCTAGGTTTTACCAGCATTCAAACCACAGCACACCGTCTTGAGGATGCTTTTAAGGTAATAAAAGATCAAACCATCGAACCTGATCAAACCCTAGAAAGTCTTTTCCTTAAGGCCTACGATATTTTACAAGATTTATTGGAACGTTTACAAGGTCCTTTTGGTTTAAAAGAAGAAGAGGGGGAAGGAATACTTCAAGCGGCTGAGCCTCATTTTACAGAATTACAAAATTATTTGTTGCAATTGGTGGATGGAGATATTCCCAAAGCACCAAAAGTTACTTCCGAATCTGTCAGGGCTTCTTCTCCTTCACTAATAGCTGTGCCGAAAGATGATGTGGTGGCAGAAGTTAGACAGTTGTTACAAAGAATGTTGGTGATTTTTAAGCAGGATTCAACCCCTGATAATCGTCAACAGTTAGAGGGAATTTGTGATAAGTTAATTCAACTTGCCCCCGATGAAAATGGTTGGAAAAACCTGTTAAAGTCTGCTCAAAAAGCCGTTGCGAATCCAAAACATTCCTATCGTTTACTAGCTCCTGTTGTCATTAAGGAAATCAAGTTGGCGGGGGATTGTTTGGAAGTAGGTAAGGGTTCAGAAATTGCTCCTTCTCAAGGTTTAGAGCAGTTAGCACAATCAAAAATGCCTCAAATTTTGTTAACATTAGATCCTGAAACCGCTGCTGATACTCTATCTCAAGTATTTAATAGGGAACAAATTTCCCGTCTGGTTAATTTACTACAAACAACTACCTAGAGTTTGATAAAAAAGTGTTTTTCATTACAAACAGTAACTTAAATAATTAGAGTAAGCTAGAAAAACAATTAAAAATAATGTTTATTTGATTGTTAATCTTTTTCATTCCTAGTTGAGCTTATGTTACCAATTATTACTCGTTTTTTGGAAGATTATTATGTTTATCTGAAGCCCTTTTATTTTGTGGGGGCTTGGTTACTGTTATTTTTATTGGTAGCTAGTATTTTGCGAGGTGTTAGAGATGCGGTGAAGCGTAGTCAGGCAATGCACGAAATTCCCTGTACTAATTGCCAATATTTTACTAATGATTATCGTCTCAAATGTACTATCCAACCCAATATTGCGAATACAGAATTGGCAAAGGATTGTCCTGATTTTATGATCGAAGAAAGCTGTTAAGATTAGAATATGTTACATAAATTAATCATCACTGACTAAAAATAATGAGCGATCGCACCTCAGTCTTCGCCGATAATGGTAAAAAGTGGATAATCCTGTCTACCATCCTTGGGCTAATCACCCTTATCGGTAGTGCCATCTATGTCATCCAAAGGACAAATACCCAGAGTCAAACCGAGGAATCTAACACCCCTACCGTTGCCACCATTGAGGCAGTAAGCGCATTAGGGCGCATCGAACCTGAAGGGGATGTGGTGGTGGTGGCAGCCTCTCCTGCCATGGCTGGGGCAAAGGTTAGAAGCCTATTGGTATCTCAAGGGGATTTTGTGGCAAGGGGAGAAATTATCGCTATCACTACCGATTACGACACCAAACAAGCAGAATTGGAAAGGGCAAGAAGAGATTTAGAAGTAGCCCAAGCAAATCTCGCCATCGTCAGGGCAGGGGCAAAGGAAGGGCAAATCAATGCCCAACAGGCTACCGTAGAGAGGTTACAAGCCCAAATTGCTACCCAAAGGGAAGTAGATAGCGCTCGACTCAGTCGTTTGAGGGCGCAAATTACCTCCGAGACAATAGAAAGACAAGCCACCGTGGACAGATTACAGGCAGAATTGGACAACGCCCAAAATGAATTACGCCGTTATCAAGACTTGGTTAGGGATGGGGTAGTTTCTCAATCGGAATTTGAAACGAGGGAGTTAACCTTTCAAGCCGCCCAAAAACGTTTTCAAGAATCAGAAGCTACCTATCAAAAAACCATTAATACCCTCAATGCCGAAATCGCTGAAGTAGAAGCCATTACCCAGCAAAATGTCCGCACCCTCACTCAACAAATCAATGAAGCCCAAGGAAGATTAGAAGAAATCAGAGAGGTTAGGGGGGTGGATGTCGATGCTTCCGAAGCCGAGGTTAGTCGTGCCATGGCAGGGGTAAACCAAGCCCAAGTGGAGTTGGAATTAACCCAAATAAAAGCCCCCATCAATGGACAGATTATTGAGGTAATAGCCCGTGAGGGGGAAAATATTGATAATGCCCAAGGGGTGGTAGAAATGGCAAATATTGACCAAATGTTGGTGGTGGCAGAAGTTTATGAAACTGATATTGGTAGGGTGGAAGTAGGACAAGAAGCTACCATTGAAAGTGAGAATAATACTTTTAGTGAGCAAATTCGGGGAAATGTTATTCAAATTAGTAGTAAAATTGGCAAAAAAGATGTCTTAGAAACTGACCCCGCCGCCAGTATTGATGCTAGGGTTGTGGAAGTAAAAATTGCTGTTAATCCTGAGTATAATGATGTTATAAATCGCCTTATTTATTCACAAGTATTTGTACAAATTTTATTATGAAAATACCTCTAGCTTGGTTACAATTAAGTAGAGAAAAAATTAAATTGTTAGTGGCGATCGCAGGTATTAGTTTTGCTGATCTTTTGATGTTTATGCAACTAGGATTTAAAACTGCATTGCTCAAAAGTGCGGTGACAGTCCATGAACAAATAGAAGGGGATGTGTTCTTATTAAGTCCCCAATCAGATGCCCTTATTTCCATGAAAAGTTTTTCCGCCCGTCGGTTACAACAGAGTTTAGGGGTAGAAGGAGTAGCATCTATTAACTATATAAACATCGGTTTTGCTATCTGGAAAAATCCCGAAAATCAATCTACTAGACAGATAATGGTCATTGGTTTTAATCCTAAAGAACAACTTTTTAAACTACCAGAAGTACAAGAAAATTTAGCCCAACTAAGACTATCTGATGTGGTATTATTTGATGATAAATCAAGACCAGAATTCGGACCGATTCCTGAGTGGTTTAATAGTGGAAAAAGTGTTCAGGCAGAAATAAATGAAAGGGAAGTTTCTGTAAGGGGATTATTTTCCATTGGTTCTAGTTTCGGGGCGGATGGTAACTTAATTACCAGTGATTTAAATTTTTTAAGAATTTTTCCTAATCGAGATAGCAATTTGATTGATATGGGGGTAATTCGCCTAGAAGAAGGGGTAAATTATGAGGCGGTTATTAACACCTTAAGACAAAGATTTGACCAAGGAGACGTGGTAGTTTTATCCCGTGAAGAATTTGTTGCCTATGAAAGGGAATATTGGGAAAATAGCACCGCCATTGGCTTTATTTTTAACCTAGGGGCGCTCATGGGTTTGATTGTGGGGGTGGTCATTGTCTATCAAATTTTATACACTGATGTGGCGGATCACCTTCCTGAATATGCTACCCTCAAGGCAATGGGTTATACCAATAATTATTTATTGCGTTTGGTTTTTCAACAGGCTTTTATCCTCGCTTGTGTGGGTTTTATTCCAGGTATTGGGGTTTCTATGCTTCTCTATGATGCGGCAGCAGGGGCTACAGGATTACCTATTTATATGACCATTTCCCTTGCATCCCAAGTATATATCTTAACATTGGGAATGTGTTTTGTTTCAGGGGCGATCGCCGTTAATAAGTTAAAATCAGCAGATCCTGCAGATATATTTTAAGATAAAATAAGGTAAAATTTTATTTTTTATGGTGAAAAAAAGGGGTAAATATGTTAACTTCCAAGGCAGAATTAGATACACAAAAAAAAGAAGATAATCCAGAAGATAAAAAAGTTGTTGAAATTGAAAATTTAGATTTTTATTACACCAATAATAAACTAACAAAACAGATTCTTTTTGACATTAATTTAACCCTAGAAAAAGGGGAAGTTGTCATCATGAAAGGGCCTTCTGGCTCAGGAAAAACAACCCTTCTAACCTTAATGGGGGCTTTACGTAGTGCTACCCATGGCAGTCTCAAAGTATTTGGAAAACAATTAGTAAATGCAGATAATAATCTCTTAATTCAAACAAGAACAAATATTGGTTATATTTTCCAAGCTCATAACCTACTCAAATCCTTAACCGCTAGGCAAAATGTTCAAATGTCCATGGATTTGCACCCTCAATTTTCCTCAGAAGAAGGCAAAAAAAAATCTATCGAAATGTTAGAGGCTGTAGGTTTAGGTACTCACATCGATTATTATCCCGAAAACCTATCTGGGGGACAAAAACAAAGGGTTGCTATCGCTAGGGCATTGGTATCTCACCCCAAAATGGTATTAGCCGACGAACCTACCGCAGCCCTTGACAGTAAATCAGGCCGTGATGTAGTGGAAATAATGCAAAAATTAGCCAAAGAACAGGGTTGTACAATTCTAATAGTAACCCATGACGATCGCATCTTAGACGTAGCCGAAAGAATTATCGAACTAGAAGACGGAGTATTAGGTGTTAGATAATGGATAATGATGATTTATGAAATAGTAAACAATAGAGTTGTTGCGAAATAGTAGGAGATAGCTTTAATGTTGAATATTAAATAAAGTTAATGGGATTTTTCTTATTCCTGATTTTATTTTATGCTACTTCCAAATATAAATTCCATAATCCACAAGCTGTTACCATTAGTTTGTCATCAAATTCTGGCGTTCTATTTCTATAAACTGATGATACAGCATAGTATCTTTTTACCCCTGCAAAAGCGTTCTCACATCCTACTCTTTCCCTTGATAATTCTCTATTTTCCTCTTTTTGTTCCACCGTCAACTCTCCCCCTCTCGGTTTTTTTTGAGGTAAAAAGACATTATCATACATTTTTTGCACTCCTTGAAATCCCGAATCTGCTTGTACTTTCACCATATCTGGTATTCCCCCAATCAAGTCAAATTGATCATGGATTTTTTTATCATGAATTTTGCCATTACAGGTGGGTGTTAACTGTAATATCTTTTTTTCTGGGCTTACTACCGCTAGATTTTTACGGGTGTGTCTTTTCTTTTTTCCTGAGTAATTTTCTTTTTGTTTTTTCTTGTCTTGTGGTCGATTAATCGGTCTTTCCACCCCGTCAATCATCACTCTTTCCACATCGGGAAAATATTCCCTGAACTCTTGAATTGTGCTAATTTTCCTTTTTGGCAATACCTGTTTTTCATTTAATGTTTTTTCTAAAACCTCTTGTAGTTTATGACTCCATCGATAAGCTTGACTTCGGTCACAATCAAAGAGAATAGCAGCTAAATCAAATGTTGGATAACATTTTAAATAAAATAGAATATAGAAAAGTTTCTGCTCAATGGTTTTGAGATGAGATTTTCGACCTCCGCCAAAGCGTCTCTGACGAGAAGAGTCACTTTTTTGTGATAATGAAAGATAAACCGACTCAAAACTGACTAATAAATCATCAAATGCCTTGCGATTCAATCCTGTGGTGGCTCTGAGGAGTCGATCTTGATTAAGTATTTTGTCAATATTTAACATTCTACTTCTTTTTACTTAGTCAGTTTTCTCTATTATCTCCTATTTCGCAACAACTCTAATATTGAAAAGACAAGGAGATGAGGAACTAAAGTAAACAAGACTAAGTAGATTGAAGTTTCATTATCAATTGTCAATTATCCATTGTCCATTCTTTAACGTCTCCCTTTAATACCCTTATGGGAAAGAAAATCAGGAACATTGTGAGGTAACAACCATGAAGGGAGGGGTTGATGTACCAAAGTTTGATAACGGTAAAAATTGAGGGCTTCAAATAAAAATCCTACTACCGCACAGGCAGCACCGATGGTAATAATGCCCATACTACCAGAGCCGTCGCCAAAAACAGTAAAAAAGTTCCAAGTATGTTCATATCCTTTTTCTGCCAAAAATCCGAGGGCAGGTACATAAGCCATTAAGTAAAAGGACACTAAAATTAGGACGCATACAATGATAGGGGTTGCAAAACTCACTAAACTGGTTAATATTAGGGAGAAAAAGAAGGATAACCACATATTCATAATTTGTTACTCCTCATGGAGTCAGTGAATGGTTAATTGATAATTTACAATAGTAAAATTATTGCTGTTTAAATTACTATTTTTAGGTTACGTCCTTAAACTAGAAATTTCACTAATTTGACAAGAATCTTAAAATAAGATTAAATATCTTGACATAAAAATAGTTTTAGTGTAAAGACATATAAACTTGTTTAACAATTACCATCTTAATACTTAATAAATCGATAAGAAACTATTGACTATGGGGAAAACTCGGAGCAAAGAAACCGCTACCTTACTTGTATCTTGCCCAGATCAACAGGGTTTAGTGGCAAAGATAGCTAACTTTATCTATTCTAATGGAGGTAACATCATTCATGCAGATCATCATACCGACTTAGAAGCAGGTTTATTTCTTTCTCGTATTGAATGGCAGTTAGAAGGGTTTAATTTACCTAAAGATTTGATTGATGCGGCCTTCGGTGCGATCGCCCTTCCCCTCAAAGCCACATGGCAACTACACTTTTCTGACACTATTCCTCGCCTTGCCATCTGGGTAAGCAAACAAGATCACTGTCTCTATGACCTATTATGGCGTATCCGTGCCAAAGAGCTAAAAGCCGAAGCAGTTTTAATTATCAGTAATCATCAAGACTTAGCCCCCGTAGCCCAACAATTTGGCATCGAATATCATTATATCCCCATTACCAAAGAAAATAAAGCCGAACAAGAAGCCAAACAAATAGAAATACTAAAAAAAGCCCATATCGACTTAGTAATACTCGCTAAATATATGCAAGTACTAAGCCCTCAATTTATCCAGCAAATTCCCAACATAATTAATATTCACCACTCCTTCTTACCCGCCTTTGTGGGGGCAAAACCCTACCATCAAGCCTACTCTAGGGGAGTAAAAATCATTGGGGCAACAGGGCATTATGTCACCCAAGACTTAGATGCAGGGCCTATTATTGATCAGGATGTAGTCAGAATTAGTCACCGTGATACCGTTGCCGACTTAATCAGAAAAGGAAAAGACCTTGAAAAAATAGTCCTTTCTCGGGCCGTCAGACTACACCTCCAACAAAGGGTATTAGTATATGGCAACAAAACCGTAGTTTTTGGATAAAAGTCAAGAATATTGAGAACATTACAGACAATTATCCATTCTCAATTATTTATTACATCCACACCCAGTGTGTCCGCAACCGCTACCACTAGGATGTCCGTCAGCACAAGCCTGACAACAATAATACTGCTCATTTTTTTGAATGGCATCGCTTAAATTAACGATACATAAACAAGAAGGACAAGCACATTTCATTTGAGTAACTGTAGTCATAATTTTTCTCCTAATAGATTTAGAAATTGATTTATACCAACATCATAACACCTGAACAGTAATTCATGTATAAGTAACAAAAAATTAACAATGGCTTTATTTTTTAGAAGATTTCTGTTGACAGTAATCACAAACGCCAAAAAATTCTAAGGTGTGGTAATAGACGGTAAAATTTTTCGACTCACACCACTGATGCAATTGCTCATCAATGGGACAATCCCTGAGAGGAATAGACTCACCACAAGAAACACAGTTGAGATGATGGGGATGATGCTCATGTTTGATGATACTGTAAAAAGCCTCACCGCTGGGGGAAACTCGCTCTTGAATTAATCCTTCTTGATGCAATGCCTTGAGACTACGATAAACCGTTGCTAGTCCTGTACTAGAACCCTGCTCACGGAGTTTAAAATGTATTTGTTGGGCGCTAATTTCTTCTTTTATTTTCTTGAGTAAAGCTAAAATGAGTGTTTGATTTTTGGTAGTTCGCATTATTTAGTAAAAAAAATCGTGATGGATATTAATAAAATTTTATGGTAAGGGCTGTAGCCCTTATTTTACCAACACAATGAATAAAAATTAACTATTAACGGCCTGACTATACATCTTTTTCACTGAACCCAAAAGACTTTTGAAGATAGATTGAGAAGTTTGATTTTGAGGATTCAAATCTTGTAGATAGTGTAATAGTTTTGCTTCTTCAACATCAATATCACCATCGCTATAAACCAAACCACTAATAGACTCTAATAGTTTTTGGTAATCATTTATGTTATGAGTTTTACCTAGATAAAGTTCTAACCATTGGTAACACTGCTTCGTGGAAATAGGCTTAACTTCTGATAATAAACTTTTAATTTCTGGATCATCTATTAACTCAGTTTCCCGAGCCATTTTTTTTAAATAGTCTCTTTCTTCCTGATGAATAATGCCATCAATCCATGCGGCACCTATAACAATTTTCATTAATAGTTTTGTTTTATTGGCTGTATTCATTAAATTTCTCCCTTGGCTAGTTTGATCATAAAAAAACCATCCATATTATGACGGTGAGGGAAAATTTTTATTGCCCCCTTTGATGTTATCGGAAAATTTGCGGTTATATTGTTTCTTTCTGTAACAATGTGCCAGTCAGGGTGAGATGCAAGAAAAGCCTCGATTACTTCTTCATTTTCCATAGGGTTTAGGGTACAAGTGGCATATACCAGACAACCATTATCTTTTACCCCCTTTGACATATTACTCAGGATGGCTAGTTGTTTTTTGGCTAATTCTTGGATTTTTTCTGGTTTTTGTTGCCAACGAATGTCTGGACGTTTATGTAATGTGCCTAATCCAGAGCAAGGGGCATCAATCAGAATTTTATCATAAAGTTGTACGGTGCGATCGCCCTTTACCCCTTCACCATCAGCATTTATCCTTGCTAAAAACTCAAAACTACTACTATCCCCCTCTTTTATCTCAATGGATTTTAAACCCAAACGCTGCACATTTTCCCTAATTTTTTGTAAACGAGAAGACCTATTATCACAAGCAATGACAACCCCCTCATCCCCCATTAACTCAGCTAGGTGAGTAGTTTTGCCCCCTGGGGCCGCACAAGCATCAAAAACAGTCTCCCCCACCCTAGGCTCTAAAAAATGACCAACTAACTGGGCGCTACTATCCTGCACCGAAAATAAACCCTCCGCAAAACCTTTTAAATTGCGTACATTACCCACCGATGATAACCTCAACCCTTGGGGTAAATGGGGCAACAATTCACTTTCGATGCCATCGGCTTTCAAAGAATTTTTTACCTCTTCGGCGGTTGTCTTTAAACTATTTACCCTTATATCAAAAGAAGGAGATTCGTTGTACCACTGCAATAACTTTTTAGTTTCCTTAACATTTAACTGTTTCAAAAAAACTTCCACAATCCAATCAGGAAAACTATACTTTACCCCTAATTTTGGTATCAATTCCAAAGGCAAAATTAAAGGATCTTCTATTTCAGCTTTTCTAAGATAAGATCTCAAAATACCATTAACTACCCCTGACAACTTTGTTAAGCCGTTTTGTTTTGCCAATTCTACGCTAGTATTTACAGCTGCAGATGGGGGAATTTTATCAAGATACCTTAGTTGATATAAACCCAAGTGTAAAATAACCCGCAACGGTAAAGGTTGCTGACTGGCTTTTTTTGTACCAAGTTGATTTACTAAACTATCGAGAGTCCTTTTTCTTCTGACTATTCCATACACCAACTCCGACACCAAGCCCTTATCCATAGGATTGAGGTTTTGATTTTTGCTCAAAATTCTTTCTAAAGCAATATCAGTATAAGCCTTGTTTCCATAAACATCCTGTAGGGCAAAAAAGGCTAGTTGACGGGGAGAAATTTTTGGATTCATTTAAAACTGGGGAATAGGGAATGATGATAGTAAGTAAGTAGGCATAATTAAATCGATTTAGGCAAGGGGTTTAAACCCCTTGTTCATAAGAGTCTTAAGAAAATAAGAGCTATAATTAATTTCGCCAACCTACTTATTTCTTGGCGTTTTTTTACTCTTTTAGAGGATATTATCATCCCACAAATTTATGACTTTTCTATTAAATTCTCAAGAATGCAAACTTTTGCTACAAATAATCTTTTGACCACAAAAAACAGTGCTACCGTATAAGTATAGATACAATCAGTTAATGGAGTTTAATCCATGTATAAACCCAGCACCACCCAAGATTTCTGCGCTCAAGACTTAGAATTAGAAATCTTGGGTAGATTTCGCTCCATTGTTGCCATACTACCCTCAGATTGCAAAATATTTCGTGAACCTTGGGACTCATCAACAATACTATGTTTTGATTTTAGCCTTTGTCCTTATCAACTAGAAATTGTTAAAGAAAAAGCAGATATTTTAATCAGTGCGGCTCAACAATTGTATTTAGGAAAATCCATTGTGTTCCGTTACAATAACCAACTAAAAGCATTTCGTCAAGTTTCTTAATAATTGATGTACCCAGTTAGTAAAGAAGTTGCTACCACGAAAACCCGTGATGGGATAACATTGGTGGCGGATATTTATCGCCCCAAAACTGAGAAAAAATTACCGATTCTGTTGATGCGTCAACCCTATGGAAGGGAAATTGCTTCTACGGTGGTATATGCCCATCCTAAATGGTATGCTTCCCAAGGATATATGGTGGTTATCCAAGATGTGAGAGGGAGGGGTGATTCGGAAGGAGAGTTTGATTTATTTGAAACGGAAATTGATGATGGAGAGGATACTCTTAACTGGCTTAGTACCCTCGAAGATAGCACAGGGAAAGTGGGAATGTATGGTTTTTCCTATCAGGGAATGACTCAGATATATGGTGCGATTAGTCAACATCCTACCCTGAAAACTATTTGCCCTGCCATGATTGCTTCTGATTTATATGCCGATTGGGCTTATGAAAATGGGGCTTTTTGTTATGAGTTAAATTTGGCTTGGGCAATACAATTGGGGGCGGAAACGGCAAGGTTAAAGCAGGATTTTTCTGCTTATAATGTGCTTTATTTGGCTTCTCGCAATTTGCCTGTGTGGGCTATTCCTTCTAATGTGGAGGAGTCTTTGAGAAAGTATGCTCCTTTTTATTATCTTTGGTTAAATACTCCCCCTGATGATGATTATTGGCGTAGGTTATCGCCTCAAAGTTATCTTGATAGGATTGATTTACCGATGCTTCATATTGGGGGTTGGTTTGATGGTTATTTGCGGGGTACTTGGAATTTTTATGAACAAATGACGGCTAAAAGTGCCTTTCAACAATCTTTAATTATTGGGCCTTGGTGTCATATTCCTTGGGGTAATAGTAAGGGCGATCGCACCTATTTTAATAAAGCAAATAATAATATCAATGAAGCTCAAATAAATTGGTTTAATTATTATCTCAAAGGAATAGAAACAGATAAAAGCTCGACAAAAAATATAAAACTATTTCTCATGGGAGAAAATAAGTGGCTAAAAAGGAAAACTTTACAAAAGAAAAAACACACTACATTTTACTTAAATAGTACAGGATTAGCTAATATTAAAGATGATGATGGAAAACTACTAAATAAAAATAAGAAAAATTCAGAAGATATAATAGTAACTGATTTTTGGCGATCGCCTCCTAGTTTAGGAGGACATAATAGCGTAAATGCTGGAAGTTTTGAAAGAGGAGAGTTAGAGCAACGCACTGATATTATTACTTATACTTCAGATTTTTTGACGGAAAAGCTAACTATAATTGGGGATATTTCTTTACAGTTAAAAGTGGCTTGTAATCATTCTACTTTTGATATAAGTGCGGTACTTTCTCAGGTTTATCCTGATGGGAGGGTATATAATTTTAGTCAGGGTTATATCAGGGTAAAAGAGCATCAAGAGAATAAACCAATTATATTCAATCTCCAACCTAGTGCGATCGCCCTTGAGCAAAATACAGCACTTCGTTTGAGTATAAGTGGTAGCGGCTTCCCTGCCTATGACCTAAATAAAGGAGATCGCCAAGAAGCCCAAACCATTACCCTAAGTGTTTTTTGTACTAAAGAATCTTTCTTAAAAATATAAACTACTCTTGAGATTGCAAAATATTGGCATAAGCACCACGGGCATTAGAGTTTACCCCTGCACGCCAAGCGTCATCATTAATAGGTTGCCAAGAAAGATTACTAACTACCCTTGTGGGGTCAAAATTATTATTCAAAGAAGCATAAACCCTATCTGTGGCAATAGGGATAATTTGTACCTGTCTCAGTTGCAAGGTTTCCTTGTCAAATAAAACCCGTCCGATGACATTTTCACGAATGGGTAAGAGAGAAGGATGAATGAAATTTCCTAGGCTCTCAAAAATAACACCTCTTTTGCCCCTAGGAGACTCTACAACCCTTATGGGTGCAAGGCGATGAGGCCCGTGACCAAAAACTATATCCCCTTCAAAATTTTGCACAAAATTAACGCCAATATCCACTAATTGTTTTTGGGTTTCCGCTGTCCAACTGTGAATGGAGAGGATACGAATATCAGCCTCGGAGTCACGAAGTGATCGCAATATGGTTAGTTCATCCTTTAAACAAGCGGTGTAGGTACAGTCGCCGTAAGCAAGATAGAGACTAGCAAAAGCAACCTTGACGGGTGTATCTTTTATCATCATGGTTTTAACTACCGCTTCCTTATTTTCCCCAGCCCCATGCCATAACCAATTGGCATTTAATTCCGAAGTTAACCTTTCCATGTGCCTAGTGGTAGCAAATACTCCGTCAACCCCTTCCTCAGCGCGATCGCAATCACGGGTATGATTATTCGCCAAACCAATCAAATTAAACCCCCTCTCATAAATCCCCCTCATATTGTCAGGATGAGACACAAAAGCAAAAGAGCGAGGGCCCAAAGGCGCCCAAAACCGATGACAAGATAAGCCCAAAGTGCTTTCCCAATTCAGAAAAGATAAATCCCCCCGATAGGATTTCCCCGTGCCATCAAAAGCATCTAATAATTTACCAAAATTTGCTTGTACTCTAGGGAAAACAGCATCGGTTAAAGCCATGGGTTGCCTATGGGTGTGAGCCATACCGGCATCCCCTACCCCTCGAATATCAATAAAATCCGTTGCTTTTTCGTAGTCAAGGGCGATCGCCCCTAGGGTGTCATAAAAATTAGTTTGATTAGGCTTATTTTTAATATTAATGGCAACTACAGGGGTTGTAGGCTCAGGAAGAGGAAACCATTTTTGCTCTACCATATCCCCTTCACCCTCCTCTTTTTGGGTTACAGTATCAGAAACAACCTCTACCACAAGCTCATCGGAGTGACGACACCCCACTAGATGGAAAACAAACAAAAATCCCAGCAAAAATTTATTTATCATAAATCAAGATAATTCTTTTGAAAATGTCCTCAGATGTAAACAAAAATTAAAAAAGTTTTTTTGAAAGGAAAATGTCCATCAGATAACCATTACAGCCCAAAAATGCAGAGATAACCGAGACATTAATGAGGCTGTTTTTTTTTCCTCCACCATGAATAATAAGTAATAATCTTAAAAAAATATTACGAAATGTCAAGAAATGCTACTAAAATAGGATAGAGAAATAGTAGTAGTAACAAAAAAAGAGATGCGAGTAGCAATTGCAGGAGGAGGGCTAGCAGGTTTATCCTGTGCCAAATATTTAACCGATTTAGGACATCAACCTATTTTATTAGAAAGTAGAGATGTATTAGGGGGTTTAGTAGCCGCTTGGAAGGATGAGGACGGAGACTGGTTAGAAACTGGTTTACACGCCTTTTTTGGTGCTTATCCCAATATGTTACAACTCATGGGAGAATTAGGCATTTTAGACCGCCTACAGTGGAAACAACACACCCTCATTTTTAACCAACCCGAAAAACCTGGCACTCTCTCCCGCTTTGATGTGCCTGATATTCCTTCCCCTTTTAATGTAATTACTTCTATTCTGCGCAACAATGATATGTTGACTTGGAGTCAGAAGATTCGTTTTGCCATTGGTTTATTTCCTGCCATTATCCGTGGTCAAAAATATGTGGAGGATATGGATAAATATAGCCTTATTGAGTGGTTAAGGATTCAGGGCATTGATGAAAAAGTCAATACTGATATTTTTATTGCGGCTTCTAAGGCTCTTACTTTTATCAACCCCGATGAGGTATCCGCTACCATTATCCTCACGGCGTTAAATAAGTTTTTGCAGGAGCGTTATGGCTCAAAGATTGCTTTCTTGGATGGAGCGCCCCCAGAGCGTTTATGCGCACCCATTGTGGATTATGTCACCGAAAAGGGTGGAGAGGTACGCACTAGTTCACCTTTGAAAAAAATTGTCTTAAATGAGGATGGTTCGGTAAAACATCTTTTAATTAGAGGTTTGAATGGGGCAGAGGATGAGATTATCGAGGCGGATGCTTATGTGTCGGCTATGTCCGTGGATGCCATGAAGTTATTGATGCCTGAGCCTTGGAAAGAGGAGCCTTTTTTCCAAAAATTAGAAGGGCTTGAGGGTGTACCTGTAATTAATGTGCAAATTTGGTTCGATCGCAAATTAACCGATGTAGATCAACTTTTATTCTCCCGCTCTCCTTTGCTCAGTGTTTATGCGGACATGAGTGTTACTACTAAAGAATATTATGACCCCGATCGCTCCATGTTGGAGTTAGTTCTTGCCCCTGCCCAAGATTGGATTGGTAAATCCGATGAGGCTATTATCGAAGCCACCATGGAGGAGTTAGCAAAACTATTTCCTGACCAAATTCCTAACGTTGCGAAGGTGCGCAAGGCGAAAGTATTAAAAACCCCTCGCTCGGTATATAAAGCCATTCCAGGCCGTCAGGCTTATCGTCCTAGCCAAGCCACTCCTATTTCTAATTTCTTCCTTTCTGGTAGTTATACCATGCAGGAGTATTTGGGAAGTATGGAAGGGGCTGTATTATCTGGTAAATTGACCGCTCAGGCGATCGCCAATAAAAAAATACCCGTCAGAAAACCCAGTATGGCAAAAGGTGAACCTACTTTTGTAGGCTAATCAAAGGACATTATTTATTTCTCAGGAGGTGTAACTTTTGTGGATTTTTCATAACTTTGTTAGACTCCTAAAGAAATAAATAGTTAAAATTTGTCAGAAAGTGAGACAATACTAGAAAATTGTCATTGTTTTCATTATTTTCATTTTTAAAATTAATCTAGTAATTATTTCAGCAGGGATGAATGCTGCAACTGCCTAAAAAATTAAAACCAAAACACCCCCTAGCTTCCGTCGAGGAGTCCTATGAATATTGTCGTCAGGTAACGGCGAAGTATTCCAAGACCTTTTATCTTGGTACTTTGTTGATGCCCAAACCAAAAAGAAAGGCAATCTGGGCTATCTATGTCTGGTGTCGTCGCACCGATGAATTAGTAGATGGACCTCAAGCTAAATTTACCACCCCTGAAACCCTTGATTTGTGGGAGACTCAACTAGAGTCGGTATTTGATGGACAACCCATTGATGATCCTGATGTGGCTCTGGTGGATACCCTTGCCCGTTTTCCTATGGATATTCAACCCTTTCGGGATATGATAGCTGGTCAGAGAATGGACTTGTACCGCAACCGCTATGATACTTTTGAGGAATTAGATTTATATTGTTACCGTGTGGCTGGTACGGTGGGCTTGATGTCTTCGTCGGTGTTGGGGGTTGATGATCGCAATGTCAGCGTCCCTTGGAATCGTCAGTCTATCATTGTACCCGAAGAAGAGGCGATCGCCCTTGGCATTGCCAATCAACTAACTAATATTCTCAGGGATGTGGGAGAAGATATTGGTCGAGATCGTATTTACCTACCCCTAGAAGACTTAGCAATGTTTGACTATACCGAAGAAGATTTATTTAACAAAGTAATCGATGACCGTTGGCGTGGCTTAATGAAGTTTGAAATCCAACGGGCCAGAAAATACTATGTGGATGCAGAAAGGGGCATTAGAGCTTTAAACCCTGATGGTCGTTGGCCTGTATGGTCAGCATTAATGTTGTATCAAGGTATTCTCGATGTAATTGAGAAAAATAATTACGATGTTTTTAACCGTCGTGCCTTTGTACCTACCGCCAATAAAATGCTTTATTTACCTGTGGCATGGTTAAGGGCTCAAGCCCTCTAATGGTGGAAGGTGGAAAAGTCTAACTTCTGTATGGACGTAGCATTCTACGTCTCTACCCTCTAGTCAAACCGTAAAACTTGTTTTAAACTCTCCATATCAATAGGTTTAGAAATATAACCATTCATTCCCGCATTTAAGTAATCGTCCTCCATAGCCCCTGCAGTCATCGCGATAATATGGGGTTGTTTGTTGGGAGGATGATTTTTCCTAATCCAGCGGGTCGCTTCTAAACCATCCATCTTTGGCATTTGCACATCCATCAAGATAACGTCATAGTCTTGACGCTGTATTGCTTCGATAACTTCTAATCCATCGGATGCCACATCTGCTGAGTAGCCTATTTTCTTGAGGTTTAGTACGGCTACCTTTTGATTAATGGTATTATCTTCTGCTAAAAGTATTTTTAAAGTTTTAGTTTTTGACCATTGCAAGTTAAAACTAGATGGGATGACTTTATCTACTTGAGGAACTTCAGTGGTATTGGGAAGATTAATGGTGAAGTAAAAAGTTGTCCCCATACCCATTTCACTTTCTACCCACATTTCCCCTCCCATGGTTTCGGTTAATAACTTACTAATAGTTAAACCTAGCCCCGTACCGCCATATTTCCTATTAATAGAAGAATCTACCTGAGTAAAAGATTCAAATAAAGAATGTTGTCTTTCTTTGGGAATACCAATGCCAGTGTCTTCAACAGCAAATTGAATTTTATACTCACTATCGAGATAATTATTCTCACTATCCTTGGTGTGATTAATTTTAAGACCGTTAACTATTAAACTTACTTTTCCTTTTTCAGTAAATTTTAGGGCATTTCCCAAAAGATTAACCAAAATTTGACGGATACGGGTTACATCTCCCAAGAATATTTTAGGAATTTCAGAGGCATAAAAATAATTAAAATCTAAGTTTTTCTTTTGAGCTTGAAACTTTAATAAATCAAATACACTTTCAATACATTGTTGAAGATTAAAGGCTTGGATTTCTAAATTTATTTTTCCTGATTCTATTTTAGAAAAGTCAAGAATATCATTGATAATAGTTAACAAACTATCGCTACTACTGCGAATTATCTCGACAAAATTTCTTTGTTCTGGGGTTA
The DNA here is from genome assembly GCF_001747005.2 of Cyanobacterium sp. IPPAS B-1200. NCBI lineage: Bacteria > Bacillati > Cyanobacteriota > Cyanophyceae > Chroococcales > Geminocystaceae > Cyanobacterium > Cyanobacterium sp. IPPAS B-1200. The sequence continues at coordinate 1,312,311 of NZ_CP182899.1, read as the reverse complement.
ATTCTGTATCTAATAATAAGCCTGTCATACCAATTACCCCATTCATGGGAGTACGAATTTCGTGGCTCATCATGGCGAAAAATGCACTTTTAGATTTGGTGGCACTTTCGGCAGTTTCTTTCGCTTGGACTAACTCTTGCTGGATTTTGATGCGATCGCATATATCACAAATAAAGCCGTGCCAAACAATACTACCATCGGGCTGTTTGGTGGGGGTTGCCTGTGCCGAAATCCAAATAATACTACCATCTTGGCGACAAATTCGATACTCACAATACCAAGGAGTTAATTTTGTGGCGGATTCTTGCGTAGATTGATTAACCAATTCTAAATCTTCGGGATGAATTAAGTTAAGCATAGGACTGGCATCTTCTACTACATCCTCTGGCTTCAATCCGTATATTTCTTGAATGGCATTACTGGCATAGGGAAGGCAAGAAGTACCATCGGGGTTAAGGCGATATTGATAAATTAACCCAGGAATGTGCAAGGCAATTTGATCTAATCTTTGCTTAAATTCTATCAGTGCTAGTTCCGTTTGACGGCGATCGCTTATATCCGTTATCATAGCCAAAGCTCCGAGATATTCTCCCCTTTCATTAAGATTGGGAGTACTAGAAACGATCGCCCATGAATCAGAGCCATCTTTGCGACTAAATCGGAAATCATGTTGTTCTTTAATACCCTGAGCTCTTTGTTTTAAATACTTTTGAGCTAATTGTTGGGCTTCTGCATCCATAAAATAAAATAAAGGCTTACCCAACATCTCCTCTGGACTATAACCCAACATCTGTGCCATTTGAGCATTCACAAAGTTGGTTTTACCCTCCTTATCAATCATCCAAATCCCTTCGGTGGTGGTTTCTACGATACGGCGATATTTTTCTTCACTATTTTTGCGCTGGGTAATGTCAATAATGGTACCAAAATAACCAGTTATGTTTCCTTCTTCATTTTTTATACTGACTCCATGACCAGAAACCCAGAAAATTTCTTGAGTTTTTTGATTCACAAAACGATAGTCAGAGATGAAAAGAACATCATTAATAATTGACTGATGCCACTCTTCAAAAACTCTATCTTTATCCTCTGGATGTAATGCCTTTGCCCAACCTGTACCCATGGCATCTTCATATTCCATGCTGGTCATTTTGAGCCATTGAGGATTAACATAGTGACATAATCCCTGCTCATCGGTTTGAAAAATTCCCACAGGAGCATTATTCACTAAAATTCTGAACTTTTCCTCACTTTCCTTGAGAGCCGTTTCAATAATTTTTCGGTAATCAATATCACTATGGGTTCCAATAAATCTTACTGGTTTGCCCTCTGAATCTTTTTCTATGACTTGCCCTCGATCTAAAATCCATTTATACTGACCATTTTTACAGAGCATCCGATGCTCATTTTGATAGATGTAGGTTTCACCTTTCAAATATTTTTCAATATCCCCATAGCAAGAGTCTATGTCGTCAGGGTGTACTCTATCGCTCCATTCCTCGAGGCGATCGCCTATTTCCTCATCTTCAAAACCCAACATTCGTTTCCACTGCTTAGAAAAATGTACTTCATTGGTTTGAGGATTCCAATCCCAAGTACCATCCCCAGAGCCTTCTACCGCTAATTGCCAACGGGCTTCACTTTCCCTCAAAGCCTGTTCTGTTTTTTTGCGCTCGGTAATATCGAGAATCGTTGCTAAAAATACTTCCTGATTTTCTTCTTTGATTAACTGCAAATGAACTTCTACGGGATAAAAAGTGCGATCGGCTCTTTGATGAATGGTTTGATATATTAATGAATCTTTTTCCCCAGTGCGTAGAGGTTCTATTTTTTTTTGAAATTGCCCCCAATCAAGCTCTGGTTTAATATCCACCATAACTATTCTCTCTAGGGTTTCCATATCGTACCCCAAGTTATCCATAGCTTTTCGATTGGCATATAAAATGCGTAAGGTATCGGCAGAAAAAACTATAACTTCATTCAGGCTTGATTCTAAAAAGTAAGCTAAACGATTATTTTGAGCTTGAATATTTTTATTTTCTGTCACATCTACGATCAAGTCTTGCTTATCAGAAGCAACTAATGGAGGATTAAAAGATCGAGTTTTTCTGGTATTAATGGTTTCTAACAGACTATTGGGAGTAATAATACCAATTCCCTTGCCGTCGTCATCCACAATGGGTAAAATCTTGATTTTCTCTTGGGAAAACAGAGTAATTAAATCATCAATATCCTCTAATTCATTACTTTGACGAGAGACAAATTTTTTGGTCATTACTTGGGAAACTGAAACGGATTCCAAAGGTAATTTTTGAGCCAACCATGAAATTATATCTTCTGGATAAATTAATCCTACTAGACAATTATTCTCTTCTACAAACGCACAGCTTGATTGTGGAGTTGCTTTTTTGCTCTCATCATCCACACTGTTTTTCTGGTTTATCTTTTCAATAACTTTAATAAGTTTTACATCAGATGCAACAATGACAACATTTTTTTGAATGTAGGACGGTGGTAAATTCATTGTTTGTTAATAGCATGGGCATATCTTGTAATGGTATATTATGAAAGAGTATATAGAGAAAATAGATCAAAAAAGCCCCCGCAGGGGCATAAATTAAGTCAATTATTTGTTGGCACGGGGTTGAATGACTCCAAAACCACCATGATTTCTAATATAGATTACGTTAATCTCATTGCTTTCTTTGTTACGGAACATATAAAAGTCATGGTCAACTAATTGTAGTTGCTCTTTGGCTTCATCAATGCTCATGGACTCCATGGCAAAGTATTTCATTCTGACTACTTCTTCTGGTAGTTCCGCGTGGCGATCGCCTATTAAACTACCTTCCACTGGTTTATCTTCGATGGCCTCCACGGTTTTTTCCACGGGGTGAATTTTCTTGTCGAGATTTCTTTCTTTATATTTGCGCAATTGACGAGTAATTTTGTCGGAAACTAAATCAATACTGGCATACAAACTTTCACTATCTTCTTGCGCTCTGATGATGGTACCGTTAGCATAAACAGTGACTTCGGCTTTGTGTTTATTACTGATACGAGCGTTACGGGCTACAGATAAGTGAACGTCAACTTTACTAGCTAAATTTTGGAAATGTTTAACTGCTTTTTCTAATTTTTCCTCCACATAATCATGGATAGAATCAGTGACTTCGATATTGTTTCCTTGAATTAATAGTTTCATAATTTATACTCCATTTTACGCGCAATATTAATATCTCAACTTAAGTATTTTGTTGGATATTTTTTCATTTTTTCTTTTAACAAAAACTAAAAGAAGTTAGCTAGTTTTGTCTTTATCGTATCTAATCTACATGGCTTTTAGCTATATAAGACTTTTTTTCTTGACTATTTTTTTTCTTGATCATGTATGTTTTAAGGCTTAGATATAACTATTAAACAATTGTTTATTAGTTAATAATTCCTCCTTTTTTCTCTATACTAATACCATAACACTTTTATGATCTAAAAAGCACCTATTTTTAACTTATTTTTAGGTTTACTCTTTTTGTGTAAAGTTTGATTACAAAAGCTCTCTGTTGTAACAAATTGTCTCTATTCTCCAGAAAATAAGAGAAAGAATTAACGGTTTAAAAGCTCTGGAATAAACCACAGACAATGAGTAATGGATCCGGTCATAAGTGATGAAAGTTTGAAAAAAAGAGTTTTCCCTGATATTTTGAAGAAATATTATTAATATTTATTTACATTAACTATGTTTAAAACAACTAAATTGTGTGGAATTATTGTGAGCAGTGCCGTATGGGCGATCGCCCCTAACTACTCCAATAGTACAACAAAATTCGTTCAGGCTCAAAACCAACCCCTAAAAATTGTTTATCCTCCCAATAACCATCAAACCCTTGCTCCATCAATCTTTTTAATCGGTTCAGCCCCCCAAAATGCCACCGTATCAGTAAATGGGCAGAATATCGATACATCAGCCCAAGGATTTTTTGCCCCTAGTTTCCCGTTACAGATGGGAGAAAATACCTTTGTAATTCGTTCTCAAAATCAAGAAATCAGGAAAGTAATTACGAGAAATTCTGGCGAACCCAGTCAGGAAGATTTAAACAGTTTAGCCCCTAATTTACTTTATCCCGCCGTTGACATAGCCCGATTACCCGATGAATTGGTGTGCTTCGAGGCGATCGCCCCTAAAAATGCCCAAGTATCGGTCAGATTAAGCCAAAATACTATTAATTTACAACCCAGTGAAACTGTCGTAAATCTCCCACCTAATTACGCTGTTTTAATAGCAGATAATACCCCAGAAGTAATGGGCGATCGCCCATGGACAGCCATGAAAGGATGTCAACAACTCGACACCGTTGGTAGGGTAGAAAATCCCGTCTTTGTCATGGAATATCAAGGGCAGACTATTACCCAAAACCAAGTGGGAAAAATTACAACCCTCTCCCCCCAAAACCTGAGAGTTATAGAAGTTACCGCCAATCAAGGAGTATCCCGCACAGGCCCTAGTACCAATCATTCTCGCCTTACCCCCCTACCCCAAGGCACCCAAGCCCAAGTAACAGGCACAGAAGGAGAATGGCTCAGACTTGATTATGGCGCATGGATTAGGGAAAATGAAACCCGTACCCTAAGCACCCAAGCCCCCCCCATCAGTAACATTCGCAGTGTCAACTCCCGCACTACCTCCCAAGGTACAGAAATTATCTTCCCGTTACAAAATCCTGTACCCATCACCATCACCCAAGCTGATGATACCTTTACCCTTTCTCTTCATAACACCATAGCCCAAACCGACACTATCCGCTTCGATGATAATCCCCTCATTCGTCGCCTCGACTGGCACCAAGTAAACCCCACCCAAATTGACTATATTTTTCGCCTGAAAACCTCTCAGCAGTGGGGCTACGATGTCCGTTATCAGGGCAATAATTTAATTTTGACCCTAAACCACCCTCCCACCATTTCATCGCCAGAAAACCTACGGGGAGCGACCATATTATTAGATCCAGGCCATGGGGGTGATGAGTTGGGGGCAGTGGGGCTTAATGGTTATCCAGAAAAGGAAATTAACCTTGTTATTTCTAAGTTAATCGCTCAACGGTTGAGGGCAAAGGGGGCGGAGGTGGTTTTTACTAGGGAGGATGATAGTTTTGTGTCTCTGGGCGATCGCATGGCGACGATTGATAGGGTTAAACCCACCCTTGCTTTATCCATCCATTACAACGCCCTACCCGATGCAGGAGATGCCATTAATACCAAGGGTATAGGAATGTTTTGGTATCATCCCCAAGCCCATGATTTAGCCATCTTTTTGCAGGATTACTTAACTACTAATTTAAATCGTCCTTCCTACGGAGTTTTTTGGAACAATCTCGCCCTCACTCGTCCTCACACCGCCCCTAGTCTTTTATTAGAGTTAGGCTTTATGATTAACCCCGAAGAATTTGAATGGATAATTAACCCCCAAGCCCAAGAGGAATTGGCTGATGGGGTTGCCGATGGAGTTGCTCAATGGTTATCGAAAACTAGGTAAATAGAAATTTAATTCATTTTGTCTCCCTATTGCCCACCCCCACGGGTGGACTTTTTGATCACAGCCTAAGATAGTATGGAGTAATAAAACTTAAACTTTATTTATGTTTATTAATATTTATCAACCAGACAAGGTGAAAAAGTTTGTTGAGGATAAGATTTTATTCGGCAATGAGCTTACCCCTGAATTGGCAGCTATTTTAACTGTATATTTTGTTCAAGGTATTTTAGGTTTGGCGAGGTTGGCGGTTAGTTTTTTCCTGAAGGATGAATTAATGTTATCCCCTGCCCAAGTATCGGCTTTGATGGGGGTGGCAGCTATTCCTTGGATTACTAAGCCCATTATTGGCTTTTTTAGTGATAGTAAGCCTTTGTTTTCCTATCGTCGTCGTAGTTATCTGATTTTATCAGGTTTTCTAGGGGCGATCGCCTGGTTGAGTTTAGCTACCATTGTAAGCAGTGCCTGGGGCGCTACGGTTGCCATTTTAATGACTTCTTTATCCGTTGCCATGAGTGATGTAATCGTGGATTCTGTGGTGGTAGAAAGGGCGAGGAATGAATCTCTGGAAACCGCTGGTTCACTACAATCGGTGACTTGGGGTTGTTCGGCATTGGGGGGTATTATCACTGCTTATTTTAGTGGTTTATTATTGGAATATTTCAGCGCTTCTCAGGTGTTTATGGTTACGGCTTGTTTTCCTCTTATTGTGGTAGGGGTAGCATGGTTTATCATCGAAAAACCTGTCACTGAAAAGGAAGAAACTCCCACCGCTTGGGGGCAAACCAAGCAACTATGGCAGACTTTAAAGCAAAAAACTATTTTAGCCCCTGTAATTTTTATCGCCCTTTGGCAAAGCACCCCTAGTGCTGACTCTGCTTTTTTCTTTTTTACTACTAACGAGTTAGGATTTCAGGCGGAGTTTTTGGGTAGGGTGCGCCTTGTTACCAGTGTTGCTTCTTTGATAGGGGTACTTTGTTATCAAAAATGGCTCAAACAAATTTCTTTTCGGTTAATGTTGGGATGGAGTGTGGTGTTGTCTTCTTTGTTGGGGATGACGAGTTTAATTTTGGTTACTCATTTTAACCGTACTTTGGGTATTGATGACCATTGGTTTAGTTTGGGTGATAGTTTGGTGTTGACGGTGATGGGACAAATTGCTTTTATGCCTGTGTTGGTATTGTCTGCCCGTCTTTGCCCTGAAGGTATCGAGGCGAGTTTCTTTGCGTTATTGATGTCGATTTGGAATTTGGGTGGGTTGATTTCCCATGAGTTGGGGGCGTTGTTAACAAATTGGCTGGGAGTGACAGAAACTGATTTTTCTAATCTGGCTTTGTTGCTTTTGATTACTAATTTATCTAGTCTATTACCTCTATTTTTGATCAATTTTTTACCTGATTATGATCCTCAAGATGTACCTTCTGTTAATCTACCCATGGCGGAAGTTTATGAACATCATAGCCCTGGGGCGATCGCCTCTAATGATATAATGCCCGAAGTGGTTTTATCTTCTGGTAATCGTCGCAAGAATAAATAGAGCGTATTAGAAGTTATTGAGTTAGGTAGGTAATCGTTTTTTTACCATGGTGGGCAATGCCCACCCTACCTGAGAAAATTATGAAATTCTATACTACTATTGCAATTGTTTCTGGTGTGATCCCTTTTTTATCAATTCTTTGGTCTCAAACTTATAATAAATCTGATTCTGTTGATTTTGATCCCGCAATGCTGCATGAAATGGAAAATTACTTCAAACAAAAATTATGTACTCAAATCATGATTGATCAAAGTAACGGTCATAATATAGAACTTCCAGAAGATTGTCCTGCTCACTAGCACGGAAATAATGACTGCACTTTATACTAATTGCTCTTAAGCATTTTGTCTCTTGATTAGAATAAAAAAATTGCCGTTTTTTCCGACTTTTCGTGGTTATTTTACTCAGGTTGTGATATGCTTATAATATAATGGAAAGCTTTGTAAAAATAAGTATAAATAGTCAGATTTCTATTATATAAAAGATACTTTTATCTTCGCCCAAAAAAGGGCAAAAGTCAATAAAAAAAGGAAATTTGTTAATAATTTGTAACAAAAGACAAGCATAAACTTAAACCCTTCCCTATTGACTGGACTTACAAAAAGCTAACTAAAATGGGACTTATTTTTTTAGAAAAATGCTCTTGGGGATAGTGTTTTGCTTCTGATATTTTCTTTAATGTAATATTAGGATTTGCTTTGGCAATGGCTTCTACTGGCTCAATATTAAGCCAAGGATCATCTATTCCCCAAAAAATTAGACAAGGTTTTTCCCATGTTTTTAACCCCGCTTCAATTTCTTTCATACTATCAAGAAACTGCATTCTTCTAACCATTGTAACCATAGTTCTACCAGCCAAAGAAGAAGTTATAATGGGTTTACGATAGTAGGCTAAATTTTCATCAGAAATGACATATCCTGCACCTTTTTCGAGGGTACGATCTACAAATAAAGGATCTTGGGTTATCATATCACCAAGGAAAGGAACGCCACATTGTTTGATTAACCAAGGTACTTTTGCACTGGTAGAAATAGGACTATTTAGAATAATTAATTTATCAATTTTGTCTGGATTTTGGAGGGCATATTGAATGCCAATAGTAGCTAAAAATCCTTGGATTACTAAGCTAATTTTTTCTACTTTAAAAGCATCAATAAATTCTTTTAAAGCCTCAATGTAGGCTTCGGGAGTGTAGGCAAAATCTCTTTTGTCTGGTTTATCAGAGTTCGCCCATCCTAACCAATCAGGGGCGATCGCACTGTAGCCAGATTCAGCTACAAAGGGCATGATTTCCGTCCAACAAAAACTCTGGGATGGTAAACCATGGAGAAAAAAAACGGGGCTTTTATCTGTTTCTTGAACGGGAAAACAAGAACGAAAAAACCATTCTACATTACCTACTTTTCTTTTATTTTCTACTATTTTCATTATACTTTTATTTATTTTTATATCTATTTTTCTAACTCTTCAGTTTATCATTTAATCAGAGTAAGGAACAGGGAGCGGGGAATAGGCAACGGGTAAAAGGTAACAGACAAGGGATAACAGGTAATAGGCAAGGGGCAACAGGTAATAGGCAAGGGGTAACAGGTAACAGGCAAAGGGCAACAGGTAATAGGCAAGAGGCAACAAGTAATAGGCAAGGGGCTTAAGCCCCTTGTTAAGAATATAATTTCTTTATTAATGTCGCCTTTTAATTAGTATATTATTATTAAAACAATATTTAGCATAGATGATGTCTTTGGAGATAAAATACGAGGAATTAGAGGCAATTATTTTCGATTTGGGGGGAGTTATTATCGAGGTAGAGATGGGTTATCCCTATGATTATTTTGCTCAACATACTTCTGGGGATAAAGATATTTTAATTGAAGATTTAAGGGCGATCGCTCTTAGCTATGAAATAGGAAAAATAGGAGATGAAGAATTTATTAATCAAGTAAAAGAAACTACCAAATTAAATAAAACTGACGAAGACATAAAAATAATTTGGAATGGGATGTTAGGGCAAGTACCATCAAAATTAGGGAAATTATTACATAAAATCAAACAAGAGAAAAAAACCTTTATTTTAAGCAATACAAACCCTATCCATATAGAAGAAGTAGAAAAAAGATTTAAACAATCCATTCCAGAATATCCCCTAGAAACATTATTCGATAAAATTTACTACTCCTATGAAATAGGATTACATAAACCAGACCAAAAAATATTTGAATATATAATCAAAGCCCATAACCTAATACCCCATCGCACCCTATTCATAGATGATAATATCCATAACGTGAATAGTGCCAAAAAGTTAGGCTTACAAACAATACACATGAATCCCCCCATGAATTTACCCCATGTCTTTTCTTCTCTCTACCAAGAAAATAAATAACCTTATCGACAACCAAGCAAAAAATAACCCATAGGGTTTTGCGAGAGAAAACCGTTTGAATATAAAATAAAACTTTCACCACCCACGAAAAATGAATCCTAGCGTATCAAATCCCCTCAGCCAATGGCGAAAAACAAGCCTCATCGGTAAAAGCGTAGGTTTACTAAGTAATTGGCATCACACCAGTTATTTATTGCAATATTCAGATGCGATCGCCTCTATGCTGGTATGTATATTATTAATATTAGCCCCCTTTTCCAGCACTACCTTCATTGGGGTAATGTTACTCGCCATTAGCAGCTTTTGGCTACTGCTTACCATCGCCGAAACCAACCCCAATCAAATTACCAGCATTCACCTGTGGATATTCTTTTACTGGTTAGCCTCTATTATTTCCACCGCCTTTTCCCCCCTCAAAACAGCCTCCTTTTCAGGATTAGTAAAATTTAGTCTTTATCTCGTATTTTTTGCCCTATGTGCAAGGATATTTAAACATAAAAAACTTTTAGAATGGATAGCCACCACTTATCTCCTCATTTCCCTTATTGTCAGTGGTTACGGTATTAGACAAAAAATAATTGGTGTAACCCCCCTTGCTACATGGACGGATACAACATTGCAAACCGCTGATTTGACAAGGGTTTATAGCTATCTAGGCAACCCCAACCTTTTAGGAGGTTATTTACTTCCTGCCGTTGCCCTTGGTTTAGGGGCATTAATCATGTGGAAAACTTTACCCCAAAAAGCCCTTGCCTTAGTGATAGTCGTTACCAATATCACTTGTATTTACTTTACAGGAAGTAGAGGAGCATGGTTAGCATTAATTGCCCTATTATTTACCTTTTTACTAGGGTTAAATTATTGGTGGGCGGAGTATCTTTCTCCTTTTTGGCGTAAATGGTTAGTGCCGATAATTTTGGGTATATTTTCTCTTTTTATTATTACTGCCATTATTTTAGTTGAACCTTTGAGGTTAAGAATTTTGAGTATGTTTTCGTGGCGGGGAGACAGTAGTAACAACTTCCGTATCAATGTTTGGTATGCAGTATTTCAAATGATGCGAGATTACCCCATCACAGGCATAGGTTTGGGTAATCAAGTTTTTAACCAGATTTATCCTTTGTATATGAAAACTAATTTTACCGCCCTAAGTTCCTATTCTATCTTTTTAGAAATTCCCCTCGAAACAGGAATTATTGGCATTACTTTTTTTATGGGTATCCTTGTATCTGTGTTAAAAAGGGCAATGGCAGAAATCAAAATATTTAAGGAAGCAAATAATACCATGGGCATTTGGATAATTGCCAGTCTTGCCGCTTTGGTAGGTTTAGCCACCCAAGGGGTATTTGATACCGTCTGGTTTCGCCCTCAAATCAATACTCTATGGTGGTTATTAATTGGGATTATTGCCGCTTATCCTCTCAAGGCAATGGACAACAGAAAAATTGACAATTAACCATAGACCATGGACAATTAGGGTTATTCTGGCATTGCTAAATTTGGAATAGTATTTTGAAGTCAAAACAACAATATTTTTTCTTTATCCATGAACGATGTTTAATGGAATGTAGAAGTTTTTCAATAACTATCATTAGGCAAAAAGCACTAATACATAAAACTTTTAAAGTAAACTATTCCCCACCTTCATGACTTTACCGTTTCATCAAAACCTATCTATCTTATTAGTTGGTTTGTATTTAGGCATTCTTATTCTTGTCTCCGAAATCCTACGGCGTTATTATCAGGCGAATTCAGAAATAACTAGAAAAATTGTTCACATCGGGGCAGGTCAAGTTATCCTGTTAGCATGGTGGTTAAATATTCCTAGTCATCTAATTTTACTGGCATCTATCGGGGCGAGTATTGTGGCAATTCTTTCTTATTTTTTACCAATTTTACCTAGTGTTAATGGGGTGGGTAGAAAGAGTTTAGGTACTTTATTTTATGCTTTAAGTATTGGCATTTTAACCTTTTTATTTTGGGATAAATCTTTACCGCAATTTACCGCTATCGGTATTTTAATCATGACATGGGGAGATGCTTCGGCGGCTCTTATCGGACAAAAATGGGGCAAAAATAAGTATCAGTTTCTTAGGAGTACAAAAAGCTGGGAAGGTTCGTTTACTATGTTTGTAGTAAGTGCGATCGTTATTTTGATCATTTTATTTTTTGTTTATCCTTGGCAGTATTATTTTGTAATAGTTGCTTTGTTAACTGCTTTAATAGCTACCATTTTAGAAAGTTTTTCCATTGTTGGTATCGATAATTTAACTGTACCCGTTTTGAGTGCAATTTTTTGCTACTATTCATTACATTTTTTTATTTAAAAAGAGGATTAATTTTATGTTCCATATATCTATAAAACAAGATGATTATTTAACTTATATTTTAGAAGATAGGGAAAATAATTCTCGCTTGGAGGTTGTACCAGAAAAAGGAGGTATTATTACGGCATGGAAATTGAATGGGCAGGATATATTTTATTTAGACAAGGAAAGGTTTAAAAATCCTCAATTAAGTGTCAGGGGAGGTAATCCTATTTTGTTTCCTATCTGTGGAAATTTGCCCGATGATATATTTGCCTATGGGGGAAAGGAATACCAATTAAAGCAACATGGCTTTGCGAGGGATTTGCCTTGGGAGGTTGCTTCTCAATCCACGGATGAAGCGGCAGAAATAGTCTTAACATTGACTAGCAATGAGGAGACTTTATCAGTTTATCCCTTTGAGTTTGAGTTGAGTTTTACTTATCAGTTAGTAGGAAATAGATTGATAATTAAACAGCAATACCATAACAAGTCAAACCAAGTAATGCCTTTTTCGGCGGGATTTCATCCTTATTTTTGGTGCCAAGATAAGAATAGTTTAGATTTAGATATTCCTGCTTCTGAATATACCAATAAGGCAGGGGACAAAACTTTTCCTTTTTCTGGAGAACTAGACTACAATCAAGATGAGATTGATATTGCCTTTAAAAAGATTACTGCAGATACTGCTTCTTTTGTTAATCATACAAGAAATATCAAGGTATCATTAAAGTATTCTGAGCTTTTTTCTACCCTAGTTTTTTGGACTCTCAAAGGTAAAAATTACATTTGTCTTGAACCTTGGAGCGCCCCCAGGAATGGTTTAAACACAGGAGAAAAGATAACTAACCTTGAACCTAATACAAGCTGTGAGGGGTATTTTGAAATCAAAGTTAGTAACGTTTAACTTTACTTCTCAGAATTTATGGGTCGCCTGAGATTCGAACTCAGGACCAATCGGTTAAAAGCCGAGTGCTCTACCGCTGAGCTAGCGACCCTCATCGCTTCAACTTAATTTAGCGACATTAACTATACTAACGAAGTTTTTTTAAAGATGCAAGTTTTTCTGAGATCTTTTTTAAAGATTGATATGCTTTGGAACTTTGTTGTTTAGTCTTGTTTTAATCATACTACACACAAACCACTTTTTAGGGAAAGAGTTAGTAGAAAGTTATCAAAAATTTAAACTACTGTTAAGGTAGAATGTTGCCAAAGTTTAGTGCGGTTGATGATAGTGGAACATAAAAAGCCAGACCATTTATTTCTATTTTTAGAAGTGTTTATCCAAGAGGGGGGTATCCAATCCTATGTGAAGGATGTTTTGAGGGGGTATCAAAAGTTAGATTATCGGGGGCAGGTTTTTGTTTTGCGGGATAAATACCCTGTGGATGATGATTTAATGGAGGGTAATTTGGGATTTGAGGGTTTTTTTCATGCTTCGCCCATGGTGGGCAGAATTAGGTTTATAGTTAGTTTTTTTCTATTTTTGCTCATAAATCGTCCTCAGCGGGTTTTTTGTGGACATATTAAGTTAGGGGGCATTACGAGGTTGTTTTGTGGTTTGTTTAATATTCCCTATACGGTTTTAACTTATGGTAAGGAGGTATGGGATACTTTACCCCCCAAAGAAAGACAGGTTTTGGATGATGCTAATCAAATTTTGACCATTAGCCGTTATAGTTGCGATCGCATTTATGAATCGAATAAAATTGAGAAGGATAAAATAGACATCCTGCCCTGTGTGGTAGATGCGGATAGATTTACCATCGCCCCAAAACCCAAAGAATTAATCGAAAAATATAACTTAGGAAATAGTAGGGTATTATTGACCGTAGCTAGATTATGGTCAGGGGATATTTATAAAGGGGTAGATGTCACCATCAGGGCATTACCGAAAATATTAGAAACCTATCCTGATGTAAAATATTTGGTAGTGGGTAGAGGAGATGATAAAGCCAGACTCAAAAAATTGACCCAAGATTTAGGTATAGAAAATAAAGTCATCTTTGCAGGTTTTATTCCTACCTCCGAATTAGTCAGCCATTATCAAGTCTGTAACGCTTATATTATGCCCTCTCAAGAAGGTTTTGGCATTGTTTACTTAGAGGCGATGGCTTGTGGTAAGCCCGTATTAAGTGGAGATAATGACGGATCGGCAGATCCTTTACAGGATGGACGTTTGGGCTGGAGAGTACCCCATCGAGATGCTGATGGGGTGGCTAGTGCCTGTATAGAAATTTTACAAGGAAAAGACCCCCGTTGTCATGGGGAATGGTTACGGGAAGAGACTGTTAAAAAGTTTAGTTTACAGGTGTTAGATAAAAGGTTGATGGAGTTGATAGAAAATTAAATTTTCATAACTGATGTTACGCAAAAATATAATTAGTTTAAGATGGTAAAAACGTTGGATGTTCATATTGTGTTTGTACACGTGCTGGGTAAGGGGCTAGGAGTTGGGCAAGGGGCTTAAGCCCCTTGTTAAAATTTACAGATAAAACTTAACTTATAAATGAGTGCGTAACGTCAGTTAATAAATAAAGTTCGGGGAATCGGATAGGTAAAAAATATATTTTAATGGTCAATTATCCTCTCACTTTCTCCACTATAGCCCTTACCAATCCATCGAGGGTATATTCTTGGGCTTCAATGTCAACCTTGCCAAAGATTTCTTGACAAGTAGCAGAAGTTTGGGGTCCGATAGAGGCGATCGCAATGTGATTAAATAAAGAAAGGGTATTATGGGGACATTGTGCCTTTACCATGGTATAAAAATTACGCACAGTTTTAGAGCTAGCAAAAGTAATCATATCGATAATGCCATTTTGTAGAGCATCTAATATCGTCTCATCCATTTCCTTGGGGCAACCCGACTGATAAGCCGATACCTCCGTTATGTGCGCCCCCTTTTGGGTTAAATCTTGCACCAGAATTTCCCTCCCCCCAGTTTCTACCCGAGGGAAGAGAATTTGTTTTCCCCCCAATGACTCTGGAAAATTCTCCGCCATGGAGTCGGCGATAAAATCAGGGGGAATAAAGTCTGCTTGTAGATGATACTCCTGCAAAACTTGGGCGGTTTTTTTTCCCACCACCGCAATTTTGATTCCTTTTAAGTCTGTTTGGTTTTTTCCAGCTTTTTCTAATCTCTGCCAAAAATAGTTTACCCCATTGGCACTGGTAAGAATTATCCACTCAAAATCATTTATATGTGCGATCGCACTATCCAACCCATCCCAACTAGAAGGGGGGGTAATCTCCAGCGCTGGCAACTCAAACACCGTTGCCCCTTTTTCCTCCAGCATTTTCCGAAACTGACTAGAAGAAGAGATAGCACGGGTAACTAAAATAGTTTGTCCAGCTAAAGGATAATTGTCTGTATATGTAGGCATGCTGAGGACAGTTGTTATAAAACCATTTATCGATTTTCAACCGTCCTTGGCAAACTGTCAACTATTTATGTCCGTTGTGGACTTATCATTAAGTTTTTTAAACCTTTGAGCAATTAACAATAAAATATAAACCAGTAATACATAAATGAGGGCGAGAAAAGGAATGAGCATGGAAAAACCTCCGCAAATAAGGGTAACAACAAACCAAAAATCAAACACTTTTAACCAACGAGGATCAAAATGTTCAGGAATAAAATAGCATTGGCTATAGAGTATATCTAAGCAAACAGCTTCAAATTTGCACCGCAAAGCATTGCAATCCATCACTGTAGTTGCACCGATATATATTATGAATAAAAATTACGTCCGCTTTTGTCGTAAATTCAGCTTGAATCTTTAACAGGCATATTAACTTTGTCTCACTACCCCATTAGTAACCAAAAATAACCGTTACTATTTTCAAAAACTCCTCAATAATTATTTATCTACGGGGCTATTAAAAATCCATAGGTAGCACAAAGGAGATGGGAGATGAAAAAGAAACCAGACTTAACCCCAAACAAGGTCAAACCATCTATCCTCACACTCACATATTACTGATAAAACCCTGTTCACTAAAAGTCGAGGCTTTCAACTCTAATCAAGCTACGCCTAAAGCCACAAATATTCACGACAGATTTTAGCGTGAGAGTTTTTTTAAACTTAAGAGAAAGTTATTTATTCCCTGAGTATATGATAGCATAGATTTTCAAAAATTAGAATTTTTTTTATTTTTTTTCTCAAGCCATAACCCTTGTCAAATATAGAATTGGATGCTTTTGTTTTGTTTCAAAGTATGGGAAGATGAAGAGTTGCCGTGTCAGTAAGCAAACCATAGCTTAAAATAGTAATAAGATATGTGAACTTTCGTAAACTATTTTTGCTAATACAACTCATCAATGACAACTGTAACCTCACTATTTCAGCCCGTTGACCAAGATTTGCACCTCCTAATCGACAATTTAACCAAATTAGTAGGCGCCCAACATCCCATTCTAGGAGCGGCAGCAGAGCATTTATTCAGTGCAGGGGGAAAAAGAATTCGCCCAGCGATTGTATTACTCGTGTCTCGTGCCACCATGGAAAAAGAAGACATAACCTCTCGCCATCGGCGCCTAGCAGAAATCACAGAGATGATTCATACTGCTAGTTTGGTTCATGATGATGTAGTTGATGATGCAGAATTAAGAAGACAAGTTCCCACGGTGAATAGTTTATTTGGTAATCGCATTGCTGTTTTAGCAGGGGATTTTCTCTTTGCCCAGTCGTCATGGTATTTGGCAAACCTAGATAATTTACAGGTAGTCAAGTTATTATCTGAGGTAATTAGGGATTTTGCGGAAGGGGAAATTCAGCAGGGTTTGAGTTGCTTTGACACGGATGTATCTTTAGAAAAGTATTTACAAAAGAGTTATTTTAAAACCGCTTCTTTGATGGCTAATAGTGCCAAGGCTGCCGCCGTATTGAGTGATACCAGTGAGGAAACGGCACAAAAAATTTATAACTATGGTAAAAATCTCGGATTAGCTTTCCAAATTGTGGATGATATTTTAGATTTTACCTCCCCGACAGAGGTTTTAGGGAAGCCAGGAGGCTCAGATTTAGCTAGTGGAAATTTAACGGCCCCTGTTATATTTGCTATGGAGGAAAATCCTTCCCTTACTATGCTTATTGAGAGGGAATTTAGTGAGGAGGGAGATTTAGATCAAGCCCTCAAATTAGTTTATGATAGTCAGGGTATAGAAAAATCTAGGGCAATGGCTGAACATCACAGTAAGTTAGCTTTACAGGAGTTAGATTGTTTATCCCCTTCCCCTTCTACTCAGGCTTTGATGGAATTGACTGATTATCTTTTAAGCAGAATTAAATAATTGATAGTTGAGAATGGATAATTAAAGTTGTTTTTAATTTGTCTTTTTTATTCTTAGTTATTTATGGGAGTAAACGAGAAACAGCATCGCTTAATTGTGATATGAAACACTATCAAATTACCATAAACTTTCAATATTTTTAATATTATGACAAGTACCTATTTCGTTAAATTATTTTAAAAATCTTTCTTGTAGAGTTAAAGTAATAATTGAACGGATAAAAAAGAGGGAGAATAATCCTGTTAAACCAAATAAAATTACTGCCCATTGACTATAAATAGTTGAAACCAGTAAAATGGCATTTAGTAAAGAAAAACCCATTAAAGAGCCATAAAGAATGCTTTTTAGGGCTAAATAAATATTTTTAAACATCCTTTCATTTTCTAAAGAGCGCACCCTCAACTGTAATTCTCCGCCGTCTAGTTTGGCTTGAAATTCTTGCATAAAACTTTCAAGGGAGGAGGGTTTATTGATTTTTTCCTTGATAAATATTTTTGTCTGATTAAAAACAGTTACTAATAGATTTCCTTGATTTCCTGAGCGAATAATATTTTTGATAAATGGTTGACTAGCGGCCATTAAGTTGTATTCTGGATCTAAATTTCGGGCTATGCCATCGAGGGTAGTTAAAGCCTTGACGATAAATGTCATTTGGGGTGGTAAACGGAAAGGTTGTTGCTCAAACATGACATAAATCTCGGTGCTTATTTCTTGAAATGCGTTGACATCTATGGGTTTATCTCTAAATTTTTCAAGGAGAAAACTAATCAATCTTTTCACTGCACTCATATCTGTCATACGCTCGATTAAACCCATGTAAATAAGCATATCTAGCACTTTATCTGTATCTTTCCGTAGGATAGCAAAAAAAGTTTGAACCATTTGTTCTTGGGCTAATCCTTTCACTTCTGCCATGGTGCCAAAGTCGTAGAAAATAATCGCACCATCATCCCTTACTGCCATATTACCAGGATGGGGGTCTGTTTGGAAAAATCCGTCTTCTAATAGTTGTTTTAGGTAACTACAAATACCAGTTTCGATAAGGGGTTTGAGGGCAATAGCTTTTTTTTGGAGGGCTTCTTTATCGTTAATTTTGATACCAGGAAGATATTCGAGGGTTAAAATGGTGGCGGTGGTATATTGCCAATATACTTTCGGGGCAACTACTTTGGGATAGTTATGAAAATTATTACGAAAACGCTCGGCATTTTTTCCTTCGTTTATGTAATCTATTTCAGAAAATAAAAGTTCAAAAAATTCTTGATAAACTAATTTTAATTCATACTTTTTAAACCCTGGCAAAATACGATTACCTAGATTAATAATTTGTTTTAATACTTGAAAATCGAGGTTAAATAATTTATCTAATCCTTTTCTTTGTACTTTAATTACTACTTCTTCCCCTGTTCTTAATCTTGCCCAATGTACCTGTCCTAAACTAGCTGCGGCGATGGGGATGGGTTCAAATTCTTGATAGATACTATATATAGATGTGTTTAATTCTGCTTCGATAAGGGCGATCGCCTCTTCCGATGCAAAAGCAGGAACTCGATCTTGTAACTTACTAAGTTCGGTAATATATTCTACAGGAATTAAATCAGGACGAGTAGATAATGCCTGACCAATTTTAATAAAAGTAGGACCTAATTCTATTAACTTATCAACTAACCATTTAGCTCTTTTATGTCGTTGAAAAGAACTATTTTTTCTGAAACAAAAATCTTGTAAAAGATAAAATGTAAATCGGAAGGCGATATTAAAAATCTGCCATTGACGTTTGAGGGGGGAATAACTACTACGCTCCCATGATATATTCGGCTCAGTAAACTTCATGCACTTCTTGCGGTAAAGTTATGGTAAAAGTGTTAATATAGTCCTTAGAATTAGGAGATAAAATACTAGAAACTTCAATAGTACCATTTAAATTCTCTACCAAGGACTTAACTAAAGCAAGTCCTAATCCAGTACCCCCATTAGTTACATTTTCAACGTTATTACCCTGATAAAAAGGTTGAAAAATATTTTCTTGTTCCTCTGCCGCAATTTCTGCTCCAATATTAGATATTTCAATGATAAAATTATTCAGATGTTTTTCAATGATTAAATATATCACTGTTTGAGCGGTAGAAAACTTGATGGCATTAAAAATTAACTCCTTAATAATTAAATCAAAACTGTTCAAGTCTGTTAATAAAAAATCTAACTGAGCATTAACATTTAAACTAAGTTGAGATTCCGTTAATTTCTCCATAAACTTCTGACGAATATCTTGTAAAAAAGATGAAATATGTACTTTTTGAGGGCTAATTTCCATCTCTTTTACTCTTAACTTTTGAATAGTCAAAAGATTATCAACCAAGTTAATTTCCTTGTCGCATTCCTGTTCTAAAATATCTATGTAAAGTTCTAAAGATTCATTGACATTACGTAACTTAAGCATTTTTATTCCTGTTTTTAAGTTAGATAAAGGAGTTTTTAGAGCATCACTCATACTAGCAATAAACTCATCCTTTACCTTATTAGATTCTCTTAATTCCTCTAAATGAAATCTTAGTTTATTAGATAATTTTGCCTGTACATCGAGGCTAAATCTTAGTTGACTGGTGCGCTCGTTTACCAGAGATTGAACTTTCTTAACAGTTTGTTGATTAATAATATCAGAAGTTACTTTTTTGCCAATCCATTTAAAAGCCTCTATTTCAGCATTACTCCATATTTTTGGGCTGTAGCTTTGTAAAATTAAACTACCCAAAATATTAGGTTGATATTTAGTTTTTTGTCTTTCTAAATAAAGAGGAATAAATAATAATGAATTGATTAAATGAAGGTCAAAAACTTCTGTCCAGTCTCCCCCTTCGACGTATTTATTAATGTCTTGTAAAGTATCTAGTATTAATACATCTGGGGCAGTTTTCCATCCATGGGATATAAGAGAAGATTTAGATAATTCATAATATTTTATTTCTTTATCCGCATCATAATTTTGAGACTCACAACAATCAAAAACCTTTTCTAGGGTAGCCGAAGGTATAGGTTTATTTTTTTGATAGGATTGAGTAATATGATCGTATTTAAACCGTATAATGGAAAGTCTATTTAGTTTAAGGACTTTTACGGTGTTAATCAAATCAAGATCAAAAATAGCGTCCATTTAAATAATATTATTAGCCCTTAATCAATATCCTCTATCATACTTACTTATTCCAGAAAATTTAACAACTAGCTAGTTATTATCAATTATTTTTATTTCACTGGTTTATGGTAAGTGGTATTGGAATCTAATTTGGGTTTAGTATGAGACAATTCTCGATGGTTATGATTTTTATTTCGAGGTAAGGGTTTTGTACGAGGACAAGCATAAGGGATTACTTTTTGTATTTTAAGGGAATCTCCTTCTCGACGACAAAGTATTTTGTAAACATAGCCACTCCACAACTTTTTATTTTTTAACCAATCATAGGTATTATTAAAAGTGTATTTAAATTTTTTAATAAAACCCGTTTCTCTGGCTTGTTGTCGTACTTCTTTTAAGCCCATAGAGCGCTGTACAGTGAGATTTTTTTGTACTGTCCACACTCCTATAAATTCCCATGTTTCCCAACCTCTTTCATTGGTAGGCATATTCATATCCCAAGCAATAATTTGTAATCCCACCAATTTGTTATTTTTCATTTTGGGATAGCCTCGAAACCAATGGGCCCCTAAAACTCCTTCTCTATTGTGGGCTAACCATTTTAGCCTTGCATCTTTAAAGGTGGCTTCCAAGACGCAACCATCGGGCAATATTAGGTTATGACAACTATTTTCTTCAGTGGGGGGTACTAATATACCATGAACCTCGGCGATCGCCTGATGACACCCATTACCTGCTAAAATTTTATAGCGATTCTTGTGGGACTGGGAGGAAGATATTATTTTTTTGTCGGAATGCTGATAGTGGGAAGCCACGGTAACTTTTTCCTTGACTATGGTTTTTTTGCTTTGGACATTCTCCCATCACTAAATCAAAGATTATATTGACGAGGGATGCCGTACATTTTACTTTCTACGCAAGGAGAAGGTTTTTTGTGCCATTAACTCCCAGTGAAAAATAATCTTGTCAAAAAGTTATCACATTTTGGGCTGAGATGTTAATTAAGTTTTTGGTTGACTTTTGAGTATGGGTAAATGTTGCCCTCGGAAAATTTCTTCACTAGCTTTCCCTAGGCTATCCATCATACCTCCCATTTCACGACTAATCCTTAATCCCAAAAGAATTGGAGGGGTTAGAATACTAATACCTAATTCTAGGACAAAGGGATTATGATTATTTTGATTATCCATATTAATATTTTTATGCTCACAGGGCTTTAAAATGATTTTACTATAAAAAATACTTTCTTTATTGGTTTTTATCAATTAAATTAAAAGAATTAATTCATTTGGTTCTTTCATTTAGTAAATAGTATTTTAATAAGAATAACTTAATTCATCGAAACAACTATATTGCTAATTATAAAAAATAACAACTTTTGGTAAAAAAATATAAAAAATAAAAGCAAAATAATTTTTATATTACTAAGTATGGTAACCAATTACTAAATTTACATTGTACTAATTAATTTTATGAACTTTGGACAATCGATAGGATTTTTAGTATTTTTAATTTCACTTTATGTACTGTGGAAAATTAAACAATTAATTTTATTAATTTTCATGGCAACAATATTTGCCGTGGCATTGAATCGTTTAGTCAGGATATTTTTAAATTTCAATGTTAGTCGTAAATACGCCACCCTAGTTATCGGACTTATCAGTTTACTTGTTTTTAATATATTAGTAGTGGTTATTTTACCGCCCTTTATTGAACAGTTTCAACTATTGATTAATACTTTACCCAAAGTTTGGGAAGAGATAAACCCTAGTTTAGAAGAGTTTTACTCAAACTATTTAGAGGGTAATTTTGCCGTACCTAGTTTTAATGATGTTATCGGTAATTATTCCAGTCTTAGCAGTAATTTAGTTAATAACTTTTTAGTCGTATTTTCTAATGTTGTCGCCGTAACATTACAAATTGTCTTTGTTTTATTTCTGACTGTTGTTTTTTTACTAAATCCTTCCCGTTATCGTCGTTATTGCCTCAAACTCTTTCCCTCTTTTTATCGCCGTCGTGCCTCAGAAATATTTGATAAAAGTGAAATTGCCATTGTTAGTTGGCTGAGTGGAATTTTAGTTAATTGTCTATTTATTGGCACTTTAAGTGGTGCTGGTTTGTTAATATTTCAAGTAAGATTAGTTTTAGTTCATGCCCTTTTGGCTGGACTTTTGAATTTTATTCCCAATATTGGTCCTACCATTAGCGTTGTCTTTCCTGTTATGATTGCACTACTCGATTCCCCGTGGAAAATTGTAGCAATTTTAATTTGGTATTTTATCATTCAAACCATCGAAAGCTATTGGCTAACCCCAAAGGTAATGGCAGATAAGGTTTCTTTACTTCCCGCCATCACTCTTTTTGCTCAAATATTTTTTGCCCAGTCTTTCGGAATAATTGGTTTATTACTAGCGCTTCCTTTGACAGTCGTGGTTAAAACTTGGGCTGAGGAGTTGTTGTTTAAAGATATTTTGGATAAATGGCAAGGAGAAAATTTACCCGTTGCAGTTAACCCTGAAGAGAATGGGGAAAAAATAGCCTAAAAAAAGTGGTGGGCAATACCCACCTAACTTAGTCACTATCTATCCTCAATCAGTGGTCGTATTAGCTAACTACCCAACCCGCACTCAAAACCACAGTGAGGGCAACGAAGGTAATACTCAAGGCCCATGTGATACGGTTAAGAGTAGCCTCTGCGGTTTTCACACTGGTAAATAATTGTGCTTGTCCGCCAATGCCTCCTAGACCATCTCCTTTGGGAGAATGGAGTAAGACTACCACGATTAGTAATAGGGCTGATACTGCCCATACGATTTGTACAATTTGATAAGCTGTCATGTAGTTAATATATGAATAATTTTACTATGGATGCCTTCCCTATTATGGCTGATTATGGAATAGAAGAAAAGCATCGATAGGGAGAAGGTGCGATAATCTACACCGAAATACTAACAGGGGTGCGACTTTGCTTAACATCATACCCTGCTTTAACGATCATCGATCGCCCCGTCATCTCCGCAGGTTGAGGTAGTTGTAAAATTTCGAGGATAGTAGGGGCAATATCCGCCAGTTTACCATCATCCCGAAGATTTACATCACCACCATGACCGGGGATTTTGCGTTTTTCCCCTTCGATGAGAATAAAAGGTACTTTATTGGTGGTGTGAGCAGTCCAAGGATTATTTTCCTCATCACTCATATATTCCGCATTACCATGGTCTGCGGTAATTATCACTGTACCACTAACTTGGTTAATGGCTTCTAATAGTTTTCCTAAACATCTATCCACCGCCTCAATGGCTTCCACTGCCTTATCTAACATTCCCGTATGTCCTACCATATCAGGGTTAGCATAGTTTAACACCACAAAGGCATATTCCCCCTTGGTGATGGCTTGACAGGCTACTTGAGTTAACTTTTCGGCGGACATAGCGGGGGCTTTATCATAAGTGGATACCATGGGGCTTTGCACTAATTCTCTGTCTTCCCCCTCGAAGGGTTGCTCTAATCCACCGTTGAAAAAGTAAGTGACATGGGGATATTTTTCGGTTTCAGAAGTACGAAATTGTTTTAATCCTGCGTTGGCAATGACTTCCCCTAGAAGGTTGGTAAGTTGTTCTGGTTCAAAGGCTACTTTTACTGGTAAATTGGGATCGTATTGAGTGAAAGTAGCAAAGCTCAGAGGTTTTATTAATTCTCTTTCAAAACCATCAAACTTTTCCATAGTAAGGGCGTAGCATAGTTGACGAGCCCTATCAGGACGGAAGTTATAAAATATTACTCCATCTTGTGCTTCGATGGCACCGGGGGCGAGGCGAGTGGGTTCGATGAATTCGTCGTTTATGTCTTGATTATACGATTCTTGGATAAGAGTTTCGGCACTTTTTTGGATGATGTTATCATCTTGGGTATATAAATCATAGGCTTTTTTGGTTCTGTCCCAACGACGATCTCTATCCATGGCAAAATAACGTCCACAAACAGTTACAATTTTACCCACACCAATTTTGTCGATATGTTCTTGAATCGCCTTAACATAGTTGATAGCGTCACTAGGGTTGGTATCTCGTCCATCGGTAATAACATGGACACAAACGTCACTAATTCCCTGTAACTTGGCTAAGTCTAGTAAACCGATTAAATGGTCTAAATGGGAGTGTACTCCCCCATCAGAGCATAAGCCGATTAAGTGTAATTTGCTTTCAGATTTGATGACATCCTGACATACGGATTCAAGGGCAGAGTTATTAAATATTGAGCCATCTTCTACGGCATCGGAAATTCTAACCAATTCTTGGGGTACAACCCTACCAGCCCCGATGTTTAAATGTCCTACTTCTGAATTTCCCATCTGTCCATGGGGGAGTCCCACCGCCTTCCCTGAAGCACTGATAAGGGTATGGGGATAGACTTGGGTTAATGTATCCATTATAGGAGTATTGGCAAGGGCGATCGCATTTCCCCGATCATCCTCACGAAAACCCCATCCATCTAATATTACTAGCACCACTGGAGAAATTGCCGCCTGACTCATAATACTTATTCCTAGTCTTCTAAAATTGTCTAATTAGCTGCAATTCGATAATAACATTGAAAGAGTGAACAGGGAACAATTAACCGTAAAGAGTTATCCGCAAATCTTAAAAAGCCTTATGCTATCTTACTTTGGAGGTTGAGAAAATTATTTATTCTCACTAAAAAAAACACAAAATATACTTGATTTTCAAGAAATTATTATCTCTGTTAATCCATAGGTCTATGACCCTAGTTCTAAAATTTATTGATCAGATAATGATTACTCATTCAAAGTCTTGTCAATCATATCCATTGCATAGCATTTGATATACAGGATTAATGTTTATATAAACAGGTTTAGATTACTTTATAAGTTTTAAAAACAAATAATAACCATTATATATAGACTGTTTAAGGCAATTCTAAATAAAAAATTAAATTATTTTTATATTTGATTTACCTTAGATTTTTTGATAAATATTGACTATATAATTGATAAAAAGTTTTAATGATTTTCATGGGAAGAAAAAGGAATTAACCTTATGATGATGATTTCGTGGTCAAAATAGGTTAAGTTGTCGGGAAACAGGGGCAAAGGAGCGACGATGATGGGGGGTGATGCCATATTGCCCGATCGCCCGAATATGTTTTTTGCTACCATAACCTTTATTATGCTCAAGGTCATAATGGGGGTATTGTTGGCTATACTCCACCATTTTTTCGTCTCGCCATACCTTGGCTAAAATACTGGCAGCGGCAATTAGGGGCGATCGCCCATCACCCTGTACCATAGTAATCTGGGGATATGGTAGCCGAGAAATAGCCTGATTACCATCCACCAAACAAAGCTCAGGGGTATGTTTTAACTGAGTCAGTGCGTCATACATTGCCGACAAAGAAGCCTGAAGGATGTTAATTTTGTCGATGGTTGCCACATCTACCACCCCCACAGCATAATCCGTCACCAAGGATTGAATTTGAGGTACTAGGGCTTCTCGTTTCTTCGGGCTTAACTTTTTACTGTCTTTTACTCCTAAATCAGCCAAAAGGGCGATCGCACTTACAGGCATCACCACCGCCACCGCTACTACCTCCCCAAATAGACAACCTCGCCCCACCTCATCAACCCCCGCAACCAAAGCAGTGGGGGAAAGAGAATCAAGGGCAAAGCCATCATCCATCACCATTACTCCTCAGACTTGCCAGTTTTAGAACGACGACGACGGGTACGCACCACAGGGCGATCGCCATTTAAAGCCTCCTTAACCACCGCTTCCGCTATGGTTTCAGGCTCAGACACCTTTGTCATTACCTCTTCCTCAGACTCCACAGGTAAACTATTATCATCATCCTCCTCAACCACTTCAACATCACCCTCATAACTCTCCTCAAGTCTCAAAGGCAGAGACATCTCAACCTTAACATCCTTCTCCTGCTCATTATGAGAATCATCGCCCATATCCACCGAAGAAGAACTAAAAATAACCTCCGAATCCTTCTCTACCGTTTTATCCGATAAATTATCATCCTCTTGAGACAAAGACTCATCAGGAGACTTCACATAAACCAACACCGACTTAGGATCCTTAATTTCCCGATCCAAATGTAACAAAGGAGAAACCCCCATCATCGCATAAATATCCTGTTGTGCCTCCGACATCGTTACCACCACTTTCTCCAACGTAGTCTCATCTCGACGGGCGCTTCTGGATAAATAAGTGCGCTCCTTACGCTCAGGTTTCGGAGAATCCCCCTCATTACCATTCTTATTGCTTGTACCATTATTATTCGTCGTATCATCCTTATCTAGCCCATCACGACGACGGCGACGGCGACTACTTTCCGTTTCCCTAGCACCATTCACCGAGGCACTATCCTTCTCATCTGGGGAAATAGCCCCATCATTACTGACATTGATAATCGGTTTACTATCATCAATAGTTGGCTTCTCAACCCCCTTAGTAATCACCACAGGCTGACTAAAATTCGTCACCGTTTCAATGTCTTGATGTCCTGGTAGATGAGCCATAACACCCAAACCCCCGCACTGAGAACAAGTCTGGGCAAACAACTCATAAATATTTTTACCCTGACGCTTCCTCGTCAACTCCACTAATCCCAACTCCGTCAACTGAGCAATTTGCGGTGCTGCCTTATCCGACTTCAACGCCTTCTCAAAATCTTGAATTAAGTCCAACTTATCCTGACGGGAATCCATATCGATAAAATCGACAATAATTACCCCACCAATGTTACGCAACTTCAACTGTCGAGCAATTTCTACCGCCGCTTCCCTATTTGTCCAAGAAACCGTCTGGCGAGAAGTAGCCGAGTTAGTAAACGAACCAGAGTTGACATCAATCACTGTCAATGCTTCCGTTGGCTCAATGATAATATAACCTCCAGAAGGTAGATCAACCCTAGGTTTCAGAGCTTCTTTAATGGCTGCATTTACTCGGAAATAATCCAAAATGGAAGTATAACCTTGATGACATTCAATCACCACTCCGCTAGGATGACGACTTGCACTCCAATCATTAAGCTGTTTTTTCACTCGCTTAACACTATTATCCGAGTCAACCACAATGCGATTAACCTCGTCTGTGTACATATCCCGTAATACCCTTTGAATAAAATCATCGTCACGATTTAACAACGCTGGAGCTTTTACGGTATTTGCTTCCTGTTTAATTTTTTCCCACTGTTTCTGTAAAAACTCTAAATCCTCGATGATAGTCTCTTCCGCTTTCCCCTCCGCTTCCGTACGCACCAATAAACCCATTCCCGCCGGTTTAGAAAGAATAGACAATGCCCTGAGACGATTTCTTTCATTTTCATTCTTGATGCGACGGGATAAACTTACCCCCTTACCATTGGGCATCAATACGAGATAACGCCCTGGTAAACTAATATTACCCGTTAAACGAGGGCCTTTATTGCCCGTAGGCTCTTTCATTACCTGAACTAAAACCTTTTGATGGGGGCTTAATAATTCCGTAATAGCCGCTGCATTTCTCCGTAACCGAAGGGGACCTAAATCGGTTACATGGATAAAACCATTTTTTTCCGCATCACCAATATTGACAAAAGCCGCATCAATACCAGAAATTACGTTTTCTACCGTTCCTAAATAAATATCTCCTACCTGTTGATTTCCTGTAGCGACTACCAACTCTTGAATTTGATCTTCTGCAAAAACCGCCGCAATATGATTTTTTTCAGCAATTATTATTTGTTTTGACATTCAATATTCCTCGAAATTTTTAAATCTTTATCAATATGAAAAATTACTTTTAAACAGACTAAAAATGTGGATATAGTTCCCCTAAATAATTTATCCAAATTTTAACTTAATTTTCTCCCTTTGTAGAGAGGTAGCACCATCAAGCCATAATAGCTAGGGGAATTAAAACCTCATAATCGAAACAGGATTACCACCACAGTTTCCTTACAAATACTATTATTGGTAGTTTTAAAAAACAAAATGAGTTATTAAAGTACAAAAGAAGTTTTGACTATATTAAAATTAATACTTTTTTGTCAACTATAATATATAGTAATAAAATTTAAGTGGGTGGTATTTATAAATTAATATTTCAAGATCACTTCCTTTTTTTCATATAAATCTTATGCCATTAATTATGGTTATATATCTCCTACCTAAATCACTAAAACAATAGTCATTTCCTAAAAAACATTCCATCTTCACCATCCCTAGACTGCTATACAAATTTACACAAGTTAAACAAAACTGATTAGCTTAACTTAACCGCAATCTCATCAAAACCGAATTTTTTTGTTCTAGTCTGGAGGTTATTTAAGATAAATCCAATTATCTTAGGAATTATTTATTACTCCAACACCTAAAACCTTTTTTTTATAGAATACTGAAATCGACTTTCTATCAGATAAAACATATAAATCTTCTGAATGATATTCAATGGTTTTAATATTTACTGGAGCTAAGGCTATAGTATTCAGATGGTAAAAATTTTTGTTGGGTAGAAGAAGAGAGGGAAGAAAAAGACTCCTAGTATCAGGTTTCATCTTTTTTCCTATGGAACAATGAAAAACAGTTTATTTTCATAGGACAAACTTTGTGGGAACTATTGATAGTTTTTCTAAAGTTTGTTGTTGATTTTATATTATTTTAACCGATTTTACCATTTTTCGGTAATTTAGCCATTACACCTTAAGAAAATAAGTTTATCCTACATTATTTCTCTTCCCTTTTAGGGGTTCCTTGGGTTGTAATATGGAATATAATTTAGTAACTGACGTTACGCACTCATTTATAAGTTAAGTTTTAACAAGGGGCTTAAGCCCCTTGCCTAACTCCTAGCCCCCTAACCAGCACGTGTACAAACACAATATGAACATCCAACGTTTTTACCATCTCAAACTAATTATATTTTTGCGTAACATCAGTTAGTAATGCTCACCACTGAGATATAAAGATATTATCATGATTGTCAATAATTAGAAATCATATCTAAAATTGACAACGCTTTCCTTTACTATCATTGGTTTTTCATTAAATAACTAAGGTAGGTATTTTGTAATAACATTGCCACCGTCATGGGGCCAACTCCCCCTGGTACTGGGGTAATATAAGAAGTAATATCTTTAATGGCTTCGTAGTCAACATCTCCTACCAATTTTCCTTTTCCTTCTGCTGTTTCGATGCGATTGATACCCACGTCAATGACTACGGCACCTGGTTTTACCATGTCAGCGGTAATCATTTCTGGTTTGCCCACCGCTGCGACGAGTATATCAGCATCTTTGGTGACTTCGGCTAGGTTAGGGGTGCGAGAATGGGCGATGGTGATGGTGGCGTTTTCTTCTAATAACATGAGGGCGAGGGGTTTACCCACAAGGATACTCCTACCCACGACGACGGCTTTTTTTCCTGCGATGTCGATGTTGTATTCTTTGAGGATTTCCATGACTCCTGCGGGGGTGCAACTGCGTAATCCTTTTTCTTGTCTAACTAATTTTCCGAGGTTGTATGGGTGAAGTCCATCGGCATCTTTTTCGGGGAGAATTTTGAGGAGTAAACCAACGGAATCTAGGTGAGAAGGTAGGGGGAGTTGTACTAAAATTCCATCTACCCGCTCGTCTTGGTTTAACTGTGCGATCGCACTTTCTAACTCTTCTTGGGTAGCATTGGCGGGAAAATGACGGCTAAAAGACTCCATGCCGACTTTTTGACAGGATTTTTCCTTGTTGCGTACATAAACGGCACTAGCGGGGTTATCTCCCACCATCAACACTGCTAATCCGGGCGCTCTTTTTCCTTGGGCTACCTGCTCACTAATTTGGGTTTGTAGCTTGGTTTGTATTTTCTGGGCTAAACTTTTACCGTCTAAGATTTTAGCAACCATGTTAGTAATAATTATCTGAGTTATTATGATACTTGAACTTTAACTTTTGATGATTATATAAGCATACTTTCCTTTATGGTCATTTTATTGTAATTATTTACTTATGAATCGATTTTTTTACTCTTGGCGTTCTGTTTTAATCGTTACTTCCCTCCTCACTTCTAGCTGTGCCTACCTTATTAATGGGGGTTTTGCGGGAGAAAATCAAGTGAATATAGAAACCATATCAACATTAGAGCAGGATAATGATGTTCAGGTTAAAGTAGAGGGTACAGTCAAAAACGTTATCCCCTTAGTCAATGGATATGCTTATGAAATAGAAGATAATACAGGCTCTATCTGGGTAATGACAACGGGCAAAAAGCCAGAAATAGGTCAAACAATTTCCTCCCAAGCAATGGTTAAACGGGAGGAGATTATCATTGGGGAAGAGGATATGAGTAGTTTTTATCTCAAAGAAATAGTTGAAGAGGAAACTAATCTTTCTGAAAATGATATGGAAGAGGAAATTAACGCTGATGATACGATGGAATCTGAGAAAGATAATCAAACCCCAGAAACGGATAGCGAGGGATGAGGTTAAATAAATTAATTTTTCATTCCCCATCCTAACCAAAGCACTTTTTTACAAAAGCCTAGTTAATCGATAATATTAACTAAAGGTAAATCATGACCATTAATCTCCATAGCTTCCAAGCAACTATTTATATTAGTAACAGCTTGGTTATAAATTATGCCGTCAGATTTTAATTTTTGTGTCAACTGTTGATTATAGGCAATTTTTTCCTTCGCTTCTTGTTCGAGGGTTTGCTTGAGGTTTTCCCTTGCAACATCATATTTTTGCAAAATATTGTCCGCCATCTGCTTCGCCATGGGTATCAAATTAGTTTTGATGGTTTGGTTGATGGTTTGACGAAAAACTTGGCGTATGGTGCGATCGATTTTCGGCTCAAAATCAAGGCGCAATAGTTGACGGATGGCAGGTTCAGATTCTACCATAGCAGATGAATCATAGGCTTGGGAAGTTTGCTTCAGGGTTTCCCGAAATTGGTAGATGGAAAATGTACCTTCGCTGTAAAATTGAGGACTTTCCCTTACGTAGCGATCGCACTCTGTACTAGCTTCAGATTGTAGCGCATACAGTAACTTAGTTTGTAAATTTTGCAACTCTTTTTCAATACCGCCATCATCACCCAGTAAACGATAGAGATTAAAAACCTAATAAACCACTGGTTTTATAAATACGATTGGTATGGTTAAATTCACTATTTATTAAACTATCTAAACGCTGTCTCAACTGTCCATTGTACCAAGTTTGATCAATACGATTAAACACATAAAAAACTCGATCTCGAATGGCAGGATTAGTCTTTAGTCTCTCTAATAAATCTGTTTCTGCTTGGGTTAAATCCCCTGCTGAGGCGGGTTTTAGTACACATACCACAGCGGAAGTATTAGCATCTTCAATTTTGCGGTAAGCTAATTCAGCATCCTTTTTGATGGGGGCATCAATGCCAGGCAAATCCACCAACACGTTACCGTCTTCGAGGAGAGGATGATAACAGTAGTAGTCAAGACGTTTTAATACCGCTGAATTTTTTCCCCGTCGGGCATAACTAGCTGCCTCACTGAGATTACTAAAATTAAATTGCTCCATGGAATAGGTGGCATTTTCAATGGTGCGGATTTTTTCTCGGTTGGCTTCAAATCCTGATAGTAATAGTTTGAGGGCATTAGCCTGTTTTCCCAATTCTGATTTATTATGCCCTCCTTCCTGACGAATGAGATCATCACAAATGACTTTTAATTCATCAACAATAACGGTTTGATTGATATTGACATCGGTTAAATCAATGTTGAGAATTTGGGCAAGGATAGAAGCCTGACTCCTGATTTCTGCTTCACTGAGGAAGGTTAAAACTACCCTTTCTTCTTGGGGTGGGGCGTATTCTATATAACACTCTGTACCTGTGGCGTGTCCTTCGGCACTATATAATAGAGTTGTTGCGAAATAGTAGGAGATAGCTTTAATGTTGAATATTAAATAAAGTTAATGGGATTTTTCTTATTCCTGATTTTATTTTATGCTACTTCCAAATATAAATTCCATAATCCACAAGCTGTTACCATTAGTTTGTCATCAAATTCTGGCGTTCTATTTCTATAAACTGATGATACAGCATAGTATC
The DNA here is from genome assembly GCF_001747005.2 of Cyanobacterium sp. IPPAS B-1200. Taxonomy (NCBI): domain Bacteria; kingdom Bacillati; phylum Cyanobacteriota; class Cyanophyceae; order Chroococcales; family Geminocystaceae; genus Cyanobacterium; species Cyanobacterium sp. IPPAS B-1200. Next base: position 1,280,037 of record NZ_CP182899.1, on the reverse strand, counting down.
TTTTTACCCCTGCAAAAGCGTTCTCACATCCTACTCTTTCCCTTGATAATTCTCTATTTTCCTCTTTTTGTTCCACCGTCAACTCTCCCCCTCTCGGTTTTTTTTGAGGTAAAAAGACATTATCATACATTTTTTGCACTCCTTGAAATCCCGAATCTGCTTGTACTTTCACCATATCTGGTATTCCCCCAATCAAGTCAAATTGATCATGGATTTTTTTATCATGAATTTTGCCATTACAGGTGGGTGTTAACTGTAATATCTTTTTTTCTGGGCTTACTACCGCTAGATTTTTACGGGTGTGTCTTTTCTTTTTTCCTGAGTAATTTTCTTTTTGTTTTTTCTTGTCTTGTGGTCGATTAATCGGTCTTTCCACCCCGTCAATCATCACTCTTTCCACATCGGGAAAATATTCCCTGAACTCTTGAATTGTGCTAATTTTCCTTTTTGGCAATACCTGTTTTTCATTTAATGTTTTTTCTAAAACCTCTTGTAGTTTATGACTCCATCGATAAGCTTGACTTCGGTCACAATCAAAGAGAATAGCAGCTAAATCAAATGTTGGATAACATTTTAAATAAAATAGAATATAGAAAAGTTTCTGCTCAATGGTTTTGAGATGAGATTTTCGACCTCCGCCAAAGCGTCTCTGACGAGAAGAGTCACTTTTTTGTGATAATGAAAGATAAACCGACTCAAAACTGACTAATAAATCATCAAATGCCTTGCGATTCAATCCTGTGGTGGCTCTGAGGAGTCGATCTTGATTAAGTATTTTGTCAATATTTAACATTCTACTTCTTTTTACTTAGTCAGTTTTCTCTATTATCTCCTATTTCGCAACAACTCTAATAATTCTCTTTCGAGAAGGGCGTTAATTAACATGGATTTTCCCGCACTGAATGCCCCTGCAAAGACGATTTCAAATTTAGGGGCGATCGATCGCCTTTTGTAGCGAAGTTTCAAGGGATGAGGTATCATGATGTACCCTTAACTCGGCATTTTTTTGTAATAGTTCAATGATTTGATTTACTTGAGACGCTAAATCTTGACATTGGGGGTGAATACTTGGCATGGGGATAAAAAATGTTTTTGATATATATTCAACTACATTATGACTATTTTTGATGAATTGGAAACATTAATTTATTTATTGTCATATACCAGTGTCCTGTCTTTAAAAGATGAAAAAGTGGAATTATGAGGCTAGGCAGGAGGCAATAATTATCCATTCTCAATTATTTCCCCTAAAACCTAACCCCCAATAACTAACTAACCGTTTCTAACTTACCGATGGTTTTATGTTCGTCGGTAAAAGTTTGTTGGGCTAACCTTTGTATATCCTCGGCACTAACAGCATTAATCGCCTCTAGGCGAGTAAAGACATTACGCCAATCCCCTGTTTTTGCTTGATATTGTGCCAAAAGATTTGCCATGCCCGAATTAGAATTTACTGAGCGCAATAAATTTGCCGTGGCTTGGGTTTTCACCCTTTCTAACTCTTCCGTTGATACCAACTCTGTTTTTAGCTTTTCTATCTCCTTATCCAATTCTATGGCTAATTCATCGAGCGATCGCCCTGGGGCAGAAACTCCATAAAACAACATCAAATTTTCGTACTTGTTACCAGGAAAACCACTAAAGCCAGATACACTGAGGGCAACCTTTTCCTCCTCTACCAAAGACTTATATAGACGAGAAGTGCGCCCATCACTTAAAATCGAGCCCATAATCTCATAAACCACATAATCAGGATCGTTTAAGCTAGGAATGTGATAACCCTCGAAATATAAAGGCTGAGAAGGATATTCCACCACCACGTTTCTGGTTTCCCGTTGCTCAGGCTCGTTTATAGTAAGGGAAGAAGGTTTAACACTGTCGGGAAAACGTCCAAAATATTCTTGCGCCATGCTTCTAGCTTCATCAGGGTTAACATCACCTACCATAGCAATGGTAATATTACTGCCCCCGTAGTGAGTATCAAAAAAGTCTTGTACATTCGCCGTAGTCAAATTACGAATATCTTCCTCAAAACCAATGACAGGGCGACGATAAGGGTGGGAAACAAAGGCAGTTAACAAAAATTCCTCCACCATTTTACCGATGGCAGAGTTATCCGTGCGTAGTCTCCTTTCCTCCAAAATTACATCTTTTTCTTCGTAATATTCCCTAAATACAGGATCTAAAAATCGATTGGATTCAAGATACATCCACAACTCTAGTTTATTGGAAGGAAAATTATAAAAATAAGCCGTATAGTCGGCGGAAGTAGCAGCATTTAAGCCAACGCCCCCCTCAATTTCTACAATTTGCCCAAACTCATTTTGGTTTACATACTCACTGGCTTGTTGATTTACTTCCCTAAATTGAGCTTCTAACTGAGCTAATTTTTCTGGATCATTTTCTGCCCTTGCTTTCTGAATTTGATCAAAAAGACTGTCTAATTTTTCTAAAAGAGGCTTTTCTTCTTCATAATTAATAGTGCCAATTTCCGATGTTCCTTTAAAGGCTAAATGTTCTAAATAATGGGCTACTCCTGTTTGTCCTTCTGGTTCATCCACTGCCCCTACATCTACATACGTAACAAAGGAAACAATGGGGGCTTGATGGTTTTCAAGGATAATAAATTTTAAACCATTGTTAAGGGTAAATTCAGTGACATTATTTTTTACCTGTTCTAAATAAGGAGTAATTGACCGATTTTCCTGAGCTTGAGCAAAGGCAGAATTAAGGTTAAAATTCCAAATTAATAAAGTTACTAATAATAGATTAAATATTCTTTTTAGGACTGAAGCAGATGATTTCATGAATAGGATATATGATTTCAAGTATGGGACAAGAGGCTTAATTCCCTTGTTGTTATAGATTATATTTTTCATGATTTATTTACTATTTAGATAGATTATTTTAAGTGTGGGGGCAAGGGGCTTAAGCCCCTTGTTATAAATTCTATTTACTACGTTTTATTTTTTCTAAGACTTTATTTAATAAAAGTTCTAACTCTGGTAATTTTAACAGTTTGCCAATCAGTAGGAAAAGTGCGATCGCCCCTACACTAGCCACAGAGAGATTGATAAATTGTAAAATAAAACTTTCGTCACCCCAAAAAGAAGCTAAACCCTGATGGATACCCCAACAAGCAAAGCCAGAAATAATACTAGCAACCACGAGGATGACAAACACCCCAGCCCATTCCCATAAAGGCAAACCATTGAGACGACGATGTAAAAGAGCAAGGAAAATGAGTAAGGAAATAACATTAACCCCAATGGTGGCAAATACCAAACCCTGCACCTCAAAACTTCTCACCAACACATAATCGAGGAAAGCATTAAGAAAAATATTAAAAATGCTAATCTGAAAAGGAGTGTTTCCATCCCCCAAGGCATAAAAAACCCGCACTAAAACATCCCTCGCCAAATAGAAAAACATCCCCAAACCGTAGGCAAGTAATACAGGGGCAACAATGGAGGAAGCATCAGCACGGAATACTCCCCTTTCGTAGATAATTCTGACAATGGGCTGTGATAATGCCACAAAAATGGCACTAAAAGGGAACATGGTTAAACCCGTTAATACAAGACTTTGACGAATTTTTAGTTTTAATTCTCCCCAGTTTTCAGGCTCTGTGAGACGGGAGAAGACGGGTAAAAAAGGTACAAGAATCACGTTAGAAATGATGCCCACAGGGGTTAAAACCACAAAATTGGCGTAACGCATGGCCGCCGCCGCATTGGGCAAATAGGACGCAAAAAACAGGTCTGTATAGACGTTGATATGTAACATTCCCGATGAGAGGGTAGCAGGTACCATTACCTTCATCACATCCTTTACCCCTTCCCTACCAAACTCGAACCGTAAACGAAAACGACTCAAGCCCGATTTCGTCAGGGCTATTTGTTGGGCTAACCATTGCCATATACCCCCTAACAGGGTTGTTGATGCTAAAACGATTCCCCCTAGTCTCAAATATTCAGGATCGTTTATTTCTCCCCCCAAAAACCAGAGTAAACCCCCCACCCCGATGATGGTGGTTAAGCTAGAGAAAAGGGGGCTTAAACTCGGTAGCCAGTATTGATCTGAAGCGTTGAGGCTACCAAAGCCGATGCCCACCAAACCCGCAAAAATGGCGAGGGGTGCCATGATTTGAAATTGGGTAATGGCGATCGCCCTTACCTCAGAATCTAAACCAGGGGCGATTAAATCAATAAAACGACTAGCATAAACCACTAAAATAATAGTGACAATAAATAAAATACCCGTCACCAAAGTAGTAACTGTTTCAATGAGGGGCGCTGCTTCTTTTTGATCTCGTTTTGCCAATACGCTTACCAAAGCGCTGTGGAATGGCCCATTTATCCCCCCCAAAAGGATTAATAAAAACCCGGGTATCACATAGGAATAAGCGTAAGCGTTCGCCACAGCTCCCACCCCAAAAGCCGCTGCCACTACCTGCTCCCTTACCAGCCCCACTACTTTACTGATAAAAGTTGCAACGCCGACAATTCCTGCAATATTGCCAATGGATCTTGTTTTACCTTTGTTCACGCCTAGAAAAGAATATTATGACTTGACCTATTATCGATGGACTGTGAACAATTGACAATGTAAAATTAATAATTAAGCCCTAACCATGAACAATTTTTATTTAATGATGATCATGATGGTCATGATTCATAGGAGCAGATTCTTGTTGTTCAACGTTTAATCTAATCAAACTCATATCCTGTCTTCCATAGCTCATAACGCCCATGGTAACTTGTCCGAGGGCAAAAATTCCCATAGAAACCAAACCAATGGAAAATACTCCCATGGGTACTAAGCCAATGGAAATTACGCCATGGGGAATAGCACCGATGGAAATTAAACCATGGGGGGAAATACCAATGCACAATATGCCATCGTGGGGGGCAATACCGATTTGAATTAGTTTTTTGTTTTTTAAGGTTAGTCTCATGGAGGGTAAAACGTATAATATCAGGATGACCAAAATATATATACCAAAGGTTTTTATGTCAAAAGACACCCTGTCAAATTTATCTGTCCATAATGAACAAGTGGGGTAATTTAGGGCAGGGAATAGGGAATGGTGATACTATCTTGAATACTAAGCTAGTTTAATCATTGAGCTATATTTCACATCATAATTAAGTAGTGGCATTTTTTTTATATGTATAAATGAGGAAACCTATAAACAAAAGTATTTATATTCCTAGGAAAAAGATAGCTCTTTTTTGTCAAAAATGGAAAATAGTGGAGTTTGCTTTTTTTGGTTCTATTTTAAGGGAGGATTTTAATATAAACAGCGATATTGATTGTTTGGTAAAATTTTCTAACGAAGCTGATTGGAACTTATTTGATCGAGTAAAAATGCAAAGAGAATTAGAACTTATATTAGGTAGAAAAGTCGATTTAATTAATAAAAAATCAATCGAAAATAGTAAAAATTGGCTACGAAAAAAAGAAATATTAGGAACGAAACAAATATTTTATATCCAAGAATCTTTCCAAGAGAAAAAAACTACTTCAAATAAGCAATAGTAACCCCTGTACCCCCTTCATTACGGGGGGCTGTTTCATACTTACTCACTTGGGGATGCCGTTGCAAAAAGTCGTGAACCCCGGTGCGTAAACTCCCTGTACCTTTACCATGGACTATCCATAACAGTCCTAATTCTGTGGCAGAGGCGATCGCCTTTTCCAGCACAGGTTCAGCTAAGTGTACCCTTTGCCCCCGAATATCCACAGTATTTTTTTCTACCCTTATCCTTGCGGTGGTTTTAGTAGCTTTATTATTATTTTGCACCTTGGGGGCTTTTTGTTTCACCTCAGTTTTAGGGGGTTTTTCCTTCTCAAACCTCTTACCGTCCAAAGATTCAATATCTGTGAACGGTAGTACCATTTTCATAAAGCCAAAACGAGCTGTTAACTGTTCCCCTGTTTCATCCACATCAAGCACTTCGGCAGTTTGCCCGATACTCAATATTCTTACTCTCTCCCCTACCTTGGGTTTATAACTAGCTTTTTTCTTGGATTTATTAATGGGGGTTAAAAAGCGATCGCCAATTTTCTCCAGATTTTCCCTTGCCTGTTGCGCCCCTTGGGCGGTGGGATTACCTTTTTTCTGTAACTCCTTAATCACCTGAGCAATCTGGCTTTTGGCATCGAGGAGCATTTTTTGCACCGCTTGTTCCTGTTGAGATTTTAAATCCCTTTCTCTATCCTGTAAAGAGGTGGCTTTGGCTTCTACTTCCTGATAAAAACGCTCGGTTTTAATTAACAACTCTTCTGCCTGTTTATGCTTGTCCTCTTGCTCCCTTCTTTGGTTTTCCAACTCCCCAATTAATTGGTTAACATCTTGGGAAAAGCCCCCCGCCAACTCTTGGGAATCCTCAATCACCTCCGAGGGCAAACCTAATCTTTGGGCGATAATGATGGCATTGGAGCGCCCTGGAATGCCCCACAATACTCTATAAGTAGGTTGCAGGCTCACATCATCAAATTCCACAGAGGCGTTTTCAAAGCGACTATCGTTATATTTTAGGGTTTTCAATTCCCCGTAATGGGTAGTGGCAATGGTTAATAAATTATGCTCGGCAAGGTGTTTTAAGATGGCAATGGCGATCGCCGTCCCCTCGGTGGGATCTGTCCCCGCCCCCACTTCATCCAGTAAAACAAGGGATTTTGAGAGCTTATTAACTGTCTCTTTTTGCTCGGGGGAGGGGGATTCATCTTCGGGATTTTCGGGCTGCTGAGAAGCTCTGAGAGCATCCACAATGCGAATAATACGGCGGATATGTCCAGAAAAGGTGGATAAATTTTGTTCGAGGGATTGTTCATCCCCAATATCGGCTAAAACCTGCTCAAACCAAGGTATCTGCACGGGATCTTTGGCGGGGATATATAGCCCAACTTTTGCCATGAGGGCGGTAATGCCAATGGTTTTTAGGGTGACGGTTTTTCCCCCAGTGTTGGGGCCTGTGATGGCTACTACCCTTGTGTCTGGTTTAATCAAAACATCGATGGGTACTACTGCTCCCCCTTCTTCTTTTTTCTCTTGCCACACCAAGAGGGGATGGCGTAGTTGACGCAGGACAATATTTTCTTGGGAGGAAAAATCAACAAATTCGGGGGGATTTCCTTCTAACCAAAGGCTATATCTGGCTTTGGCGGTAGCTAAATCAAGGGCAGTGGCGATCGCCAATAACTCTTCTAATTCTTCCCATACTTCGGCTACTTTTTCGGTTAATGTCCGTAATATTTTTTCTTCTTCCCTTTTTTCCTGCCCCCTGCTAGTTTGCAGACGGTTGCCTAAGTCCACAATAGCTCTAGGCTCTAGGTATAGGGTTGATCCTGTGGTGGAGGTATCGTGTACAATGCCTGTTATTTGCCCACTATGGGAGGCCTTGAGAGGTAATACGAAGCGATCGCCCCTTTGGGTAACTACAGGCTCTTGGAGGGCGTTACCGTTGCGCTGGATAATACTTTGTAAGGTTTGTTGTATTTTACTTCTTAAACCTTTAATTTTTTGCCTAATTTCTCCTAATTGGGGAGATGCTCTTTCTGTGATTTCCCCACGATCATCTATGCAATAGTGAATTTCTTTCTCTAATTCGGGGAAAGTTCTTAATGTCTCGACTAATTCTTTGAGGGTAGGAGCGTCTTCTAATTCTTCAATTACCCTTCTTAATTTCCTAATTCCTGCCAAGGTAGTTGCAAGATTTAGTAATTCATCCCCCTTAAGCATCCCCCCTAGTTTTGCTCTCTCTAAGGCATCGCCAATGTCGTGGATACCTGAAAATGACCAGTTAGGGTTCAAACTGGTTTCGATGCGATATACTTCTCTGGTTTGCTCTAATAACTTTTTGGTTTCCGACAGGGTTTTGGGTACAGTCAAGTGGCTAGATGCGATCGCACCTAACTTTGTAGCGGCAAATTTAGAAAGATGATGGCATAATCTTTGCCATTCTAAAAGTCGGAAAGTTTCTTGTTCAATCAAAGCAAATATAGATAAGGTAATTGATAATTGAGAATGGATAATTAATAGTGATAGTTAGCTGTTAACTGGATTTATCCCAGACACAAACATATTTACCATGGGCAATTCATACTTTTAATTATTGCACAAGAGAATGACCTCTAAATCTATTCCCTCAAGAAAAAATTAACCAAAATCAACTATAAATTAACCCACTAGCAAACTATGATCATAACGAGGTGCTTTACTCTCCGAGGATTTTACTTGATACTTAACAAGATTCGCCAACTCCTCTAACTGACTGATAGCCTCTGCCCCTTCTAGCTTCATCAATTCTCGGTCATCTTGCATTTCAGTCCATGTAATACCATAATCAGAAACTAGAAAGCGGATTAGATGATTATCACCCAAACTAACCATAAAAGAAGCGCTCGTCAACTGAGTACCACAGGTATAGCAGGATGCAATATAACCTCTTTTCTCTAAAACAATGGCTAAGGCTTGGAGATTCATCACCAAATCCTTCACAAATTCTCTATACTCTTGTGCAAGTCTTATAAACATTTAGTACCTCCTATGGGTAAACTTACTTTACATTCTTAACAATAATTTAAGATTTGCCAAATTTATTATATGTTATCTTGATTCAAAAATGCAAAGATTAATATTTTGGGTAACAATTTAAGCATACCCTAATTAATTAAAATATGACGCATTTAGTTATTTTTCGTTCCTAATATTGCCATGAAACAACCACACCAATGGCGTTTTATCCCCTTGCTTAACCTTTCAGGAAAGGAACAAATGGCGATCGATAAATGGCTATTAACCCAACATCAAAAATATAATCATCCCCCCACCCTGCGTTTTTATACGTGGAATCAGCCCACCATTTCCCTCGGATTTAGCCAGAAAAAAAAATATCCTCCCCACTGGAATAACCTGCAATGGCACGGAAAATCAATAGATATAGTCCAACGCCCCAGCGGAGGTAGAGGAGTATTACACCAAGGAGATTTAACCTACGCAGTAATTTCTTCTCAGTTTGAGGGTAACTTAGATGAAGTTTATCGTCAGATTTCTCAGTTTCTCATCATGGGTTGGCAAAAATTAGGGGTTAACCTTTCTTTTGGTGCACCCCATCGACAATATTTAAAATCATCCAACTGCTTCGCCCTTTCTACCAACGCCGATTTAATAGATAGTCAGGGAAATAAGTTTATTGGCAGCGCCCAGCTAAAAAAGGGTAAATTTAGTCTTCAACATGGTTCAATGCTCTTAAATCCTACCCCAGAGCTATTTAAGAAAGTTTTTAATACCTTGCCTCCCCAAGCTGTGTTAGAGAATTTTCCTAATATCGACACTATTATTGAAACTCTCCTTAATGCTGCCCAAGAATATTTTAACGCCGAATTTATCCATCAACCTCTTTCCTCTAAAGAGTGGAAATTAATTGAAATTGAAACCAAGGATATTCTCCATTAGAGTTGTTATTTTTCCCTACCTCAAATATTCCCAACCTTAACAAATAAACTTTTTCATCAAAGCCTAATTATTGATTCTTAATTCTCTCATCATATCCTGTTTAATAACCTCTTGCCCTCTCGTCATGGCGTTGTGTAAATCAGAATTATTAATCATTAACTTTTGCCACTTGTGGGCGTATCTGAGAGTATAACCAAAGCCTAAACTACCGAAAGTAAAGATGGTACAAGTAATAACGATTAAATATTTAAAAACTCCATTGTCACTTTTCTCTTTTGAGTTAGGGGAAACCTTTTTCAAATTCTGAGATTTTTTTACCTGATGATTAGATTGCTGTTTCCTCATCTGCTGAGTTTGTGTCTCTTTACTCATACTCTTAACTGCGTACCTTTTTGTTTGAGGGGATGAACTTGTACGAGCCGATTTAGTGCGAGATACCTCAAGATTGTGAGAGCGAAGTTTGGATCTATTATTTCCTCTGATAGTATGTCTTGTCATGGTAAAAGTTGAATTAAATTGAGTAGTGATTACGTCAGTAAAAAAATATTTAAACCCTGATAAATATTTTTGAGAGAATTTGCGTTAACTGGAAAAAGACAGTTATTCTCCCCTTTTTTGCAAATCTCATCGGGATTGAGATACAATCATTGCTAAATAATTAAACCAATTATAGTTCTCTTTTTCCTGAATTAAATAATTATTCCCAGTTAATTTTTGTAATGATACATCCTCTCTTTTTTCCATTTAAGGTGCGCTGAAAAAAAAGGGGGCTTGCCCCCTCTCTAACTCCTACACTAATATTGGTAAGCTATTAACCCCTGCAGACACTTGATTCGTGGTTGCTACCGAGGTATCAATGTTTGCTAAGAAATTACGTCCTATGGTTTCAGCATTTGAACCAATGTAGCGATTCTCTAAACCGCCAAAAAGAGCATCTGTAAATAAGTCTGCACTGGTAATTTTATTTCTGACTCTTATCGTATCGGTATCTCTTGCTCCTAATACAATTTCTAATGCGATCGCAGGTAAACTCACGTCCTCCTGATTGATGGCATTGCGCCAGAAAGATAATCCTGCAGTATCGACATCACGATTAAAAGCATTACGATAAACCAAATTGATTCGACTATCTATAGTCAATGCGCCAAAAAGACGATCGCTCTCGCTAGAGTTACCAAAATCATCGATAAACTCTTGGTATAATGCCCTCTGAGTTTCTGACAAAGAATTTAGCGTCACTCCGCCCCGTGGAGAATAAAATATGTTGTTGTCTCTTAAAACCTGATTCCAGAAATTACGTCCTGCAGGATCTGCGGGTCTTCCATAATAACCAACATAAGCTAACTGGACTGTTCCAGATTCTAATGCCAATGGATTATTAGTTGAGGTAAAAGTGGTATTTTGGGTACTGCCAACAATATCACCGCCACCAGTACCACCAGTACCACCGCCACCAGTACCACCGCCACCAGTACCACCGCCACCAGTGCCACCGCCACCAGTGCCACCGCCATTATCATTGAGAACGAAAACTCTTTCCTGTAGCTCAAACTTCGTTGTTGGATTGGCATTCTTATTTTCGATCTCGATTTTATAGCCCAATCTTGCATCTGGTGCGATCGACCCTAGATTATTATCTTCATCTACATCGAATCCTGCAATTTTAATTCTGAAAGTATCTCCTTCCTCATAACTGTTTTCAGGGATCGTAAACACACGTTGGCCAGGAAGATTAACTTTAACTGTTCTGTCAATTGTAGTAACTACACTGCCGTTACTACTCTGTCTAGCAATACTTAAATAACCCCTTTGTTCATTATTCTTTGTTCCCCAAGGTGTACTGCTGTCATTATTATTACCAGTAACAGTAATGGAGAAAGAATCTCTACCTCCAGAAGTAACTAACCGAAATTCGTCAGCGTAACCCACTCTTGGCGGGTTTTGAGGCTGACTATCTTCAAACCCATTCAATGCATTTTGAGCAATGAAAAGCTTGTCGGAACTTTCTAAAACACCATTGGTACTGACACTTGCTGTGCTAGAATCTCCAATAGTTTGAAACTTGCTGCTCTTGGAGTTAAATGTAAATGGTAAAGGCTCGTTCTGAGATCCAACATCGAAAGTGACACCCATGTTGTAACTGATAGGCTCTGAAAAATCAAATTCTTGATCATTACCGCCTCGACCAACGATCAATAACCGATAGTTTTGTCCTACTTTTAGTTTATTATCTAGCAGTGAGACGTTTTTATCGTTAATATTTAAGTTTAGTACAGAATTATTACTAGGATCCACTAAAACTAATTTTTTGTTAATGGTGCTGGTAGCGTTAAAACTGACAATCCTCGTTGTTAAAACCTCAACATCAGCAATTTCATTTATTTTAAACTCAAATTCATCTACTGCCCTTGCCAGAAATCTTGTATTAGTAACCGTATTGAAAGTTCTAAAAAAATCGTTTTGGTCAAATTCACCGCGTAATACCGTTCCTGAAGTAGTCATTTTACATTTTCTGTCAAAATTTTTGGATTTATGATCAATATGATCAGTTCTGTTTATGATTGTATTTGAAAAAATAACATTTAAACCAATACAATCTCAAATTATTGAAGATAATTTTTTTTCATTTGAAATTTAAGTGAAAATTTTGAGAATGAGGAGCAAATATCTTGTTCAATTTAGACTTACAAAATTACAGCCACAAGATATTGACAACAAGTCCAGAAAAAAGCTATGATGATAAATTGTGAGTTTTGGACAAATAAAAAATCGATGTCTATAAATGCAAAAGCCATAATCCAGTCTATCGAGGCGGATTATATGAAAGAGAAAGGCTCATTACCATCCCTTAACGTCGGCGACACCATTAAAGTAGGTGTTCGTATTCAAGAAGGTGGTAAAGAAAGAGTACAGCCCTTTGAGGGAACTATAATTGCCATGCGTAATGGTGGAATTAACGAAACCATTACCGTCAGAAAAATCTTCCAAGGAGTAGGAGTAGAAAGGGTATTCCTTTTACACTCTCCCAAAATTGCGGACATCCAAGTAATCCGTAGAGGTAAGGTTAGAAGAGCTAAACTATACTATCTCAGAGATAGAGTTGGTAAGGCCACCAGAATCAAACAACGTTTCGATCGCCCTATAGAAAAGGTAGCTAAAACTAAAACCAAAACTAAAGCTAAATAGTTTCACCTTGTCATCTTAAACACCAGAGTTAACCAAAAACACCAACAGTGACTGAAACCATTTCAGGAGCTTTGATACTTGACAAATAAAACTAAAGTTAGTTATAGTATCTAAATATACGTCCTTAGTTCAGTTGGTAGAACGTCGGTCTCCAAAACCGAATGTCAGGGGTTCAAGTCCTCTAGGACGTGTTGGTAAGAAAGGTTAATAATGTTGTGCTTAAGTGACCTTATAATAAAGATTCAAGGGTGAGATAAAATCGCTCAAGTAATCGTCGTAGGTAAATATAAGGAGTCATCATGACCAACAAAGAAACTATTAAGCAAAAAGGCAAAGAAGCTGAAGGCTCTAAAAGCGATAGAGCAACCTTCATCGAAGAAACTAAACAAGAATTAACCAAAGTTGTTTGGCCCTCCCGTCAACAACTCGTTAGTGAATCTGTAGCCGTAATCTTAATGGTGACAGTGGTAGCTACGGTAATCTATTTAGTTGATAATATATTTAGCTGGTCAGCTGGGAAGGTGTTTTAATGGGTTTATACTCGGAAAACGATACCGAGCAGAAAAAAACTGTGGCAGTGGGTAAACCCCGCTGGTACGTAGTACAAGTTTCCGCAGGTTGTGAAAAAAAAGTTAAAACCGACATTGAACAAAGAATCCACGGCTTCGATCTAGCTGATAGAGTTCTTGAGGTGAGAATTCCCCAAAGCCCTAGTGTTAAAGTCCGTAAGGATGGAAGCCGCTACCAAAGTGAAGAAAAAGTTTTACCTGGCTATGTCCTCGTAAATATGGTCTTAGATGATCATGCTTGGCAGATGGTCAAAAATACTCCCAACGTCATCAACTTTGTCGGTGCAGAACAAAGACGGGCTGTCGGCAGAGGTCGAGGTCATGTAAAGCCCTTGCCCCTATCACTCTCCGAGGTAAATCGCATCTTTAAACAAATGGATGATGCTGAACCCGTGGTCAAAATTGATATGGAAATTGGTGATCAAATTTTGGTACTCAGTGGACCATTCAAAGACTTTGCGGGGGAAGTTATCGAAGTGAGCGGTGATAAGAACAAACTTAAAGCCCTACTGTCAATCTTCGGTAGAGATACCCCCGTAGAACTCGAATTTAATCAAGTAGAAAAACAAGGATAAAAATAAAAGGAATAAACGATGGCAAAAAAAGTCGTTGCACTAATCAAACTCGCTTTACCCGCAGGTAAGGCAAACCCCGCTCCCCCCGTAGGTCCTGCCCTCGGTCAGCATGGGGTAAATATCATGGCATTTTGTAAAGAATATAATGCCCAAACCTCTAACCAAGCAGGGATGATTATTCCTGTGGAGATTTCTGTTTATGAAGATCGTAGTTTTACTTTCATTCTCAAAACACCTCCTGCCTCTGTATTAATCAAAAAAGCAGTAGGTATTGATAAAGGTTCTAAGGAGCCTAACCGTGAAAAAGTAGCTCAAATTACTGAAGATCAATTGAGAGAAATTGCTCAAACTAAAATGCCTGACTTGAATGCTAATGACATTGAAGCAGCTATGAAAATTATTGCAGGAACTGCCCGTAATATGGGTGTTACCGTAGCTGAGTAATTATTGTTTTTACCCAGTAAATTATTTAAGCAAATTATCCCAACCTATAAACTAACTATTTTGAAGACCTTTGTTAACTATTGAGTCCTCAAAACTAAGAAAAATTATTAAGGGGAGAAGTGCTAACTTCGTTAATTGACCCAAAGGAGACACATAAATGAGTAAAAAATTAAGTCGTAGATACAAAGAGGCATTGGCAAAGGTTGAGCCTAGAGCTTATGAACCTTTAGAAGCCCTAAATTTATTAAAAGAAACCGCCACCGCAAAATTTGATGAGAGTGCGGAAGTTCACATTCGTTTAGGTATTGACCCTAAATATACTGACCAACAACTAAGAACCACCGTAAGTCTTCCCAAAGGTACAGGTTTAACCGTTAAGGTTGCCGTTATTACCAGAGGGGAAAAGGTAAAAGAAGCCAGTGAAGCAGGGGCTGACATTTACGGTGAAGAAGATTTGATCGAAGAAATCCAAAAAGGAATGATGGATTTTGATGTATTAATCGCTACCCCTGACATGATGCCTAAAATCGCTAAATTAGGTCGTGTCCTAGGTCCTAAGGGTTTAATGCCCTCTCCTAAAGGTGGTACTGTTACTACGGATTTACCTTCGGCTATCAATGAATTTAAGGCTGGTAAATTAGAATTCAGAGCCGATCGCACGGGGATTGTTCACATTCTATTTGGTAAGTCTTCCTTTAGTGCAGAAGATTTACTGGCTAACCTCAAAGCATTACAGGAAACCGTTGATCGTAACCGTCCTTCTGGTGCCAAAGGTCGCTACTGGCGTAGTGTGTTTGTATCTTCTTCCATGGGTCCTTCCATTGAGGTTGATATTAACTCCCTCAGAGATCTTAAACTCAGCGAAGTTTAATTGATTTTATAGTTAATAATTAGGATGTTCTTCGGAGCATCCTTTTTTTTGTCAATATATAAAGTTTTATATTTTGGTTAATAACAAGATAGTAAAAATCAAAAAAAGATCCCCCCTATTGCTTTGAATAAGGGGAAATAACTGATTTTTACTCCTCAAAGTCGGCATCTACGGCATCACTACCACCGCGCACGGTAACGAGGTCAATTTGTTGGCGATAATAGTCAACGCTCTTAATTTCTACTTCTACTCTATCGCCCAGACGGTAAGCAGTGCGGTTTTTTCTGCCCACGAGGCAGGTGTGACGGGCTCGATATTCGTACCAATCATCCTTGAGGGAGCTAACATGGACTAATCCTTCTACTAAGGAGTCTTCGATTTGTACAAAGAAGCCGTAGGATTGCACCCCCGTAATTAAGCCACTGAATACCTTACCTGTGCAATCTTTCATTTTTTCGGCTTTCTTTAACCCTGCCAAGTCTTTTTCAGCATCATGGGCGATTTTTTCGCGCTCGTTAAGGTGGGTAACAAGGGAGTGTAAATCTGCTTCCAGGTTGCTTTGGATGGCAGGGGGTAAGACATTCCAGTTAATATCTCCGTGGCAAGAGTTGCTATGTAGGTTTACTCCTTTTTTGGCGTTGCTGTGTCTTCTGTCGCGCCCATTTTCAAATAATGCCTTTAAGACTCTTTGAATATGTAAGTCAATATAGCGTTGTCCGGGGGATACACAGTGGGTATAGATGGGGTAAGCCAACCCAAAATGGGGGGCTGGATGTTGGATATATTTATCAGATTTTAGGGAGCAAAGGAGGAGGTAGTTGAGGACTTTTTCGTAGTCGGATTTACTAAACTCTTGGGTAAGGTGGTAGTAGTCGAGGGGAAATAAGTCTTCTTCGGATTCTAGCTTGAAGTCTAGTTTGAGGTTGGCTACGAGTTTTAGTAAGTCTTCCAATTCATCCCAATCGGGTTTGGCTTGGGTGCAGTAGATGGCGGGTAAGCCTAATTCGTGGAGATGTTCGGCAACTAATTTTCCTACTAATACCATTAACTCTGTCATTAATGATAGTACGGGTAGTTGGGAATAAGATGCGATCGCCCCTATTCTACCTTCATCTTTGAAATAGGAGGTAATATCATCTAGGGCAATATCAAAACCACCCCTTTGTAACCGTTGCGCCTTGACGAGGGGGCTAAGGGTGAAAAACATCTCATTGAGAAGGGGAAAAACATCCTTCAATTCTGCCTTGGCACTACCCAAACCAATGATACTTTGTACTTCTTTATAGGTTAATCTATGGTCAACCCTAATCACACTAGGATGAATATTGTACTCTACCACCTGCCCTTTATCGTCAAAGGTGATGAATATAGACACCGTTAAACGATCTTCATTGGGTACTAGGGAACAACATTTTTCCACCTTGGGCGGTAACATGGGAATAATTTTATCTCCTAAATGTACCGTGGTGGCTCTTTTACGAGCTTCCCTATCGATGTGGGTATCAGGCTGCACGAAGTGAGTGACATCCGCCATATGCACCCCTAAACACCAGTTTCCATCCTCATTTTGTTCTAGGGTGAAGGCATTTTCCACCAACAAATCCAACTCCCCGACGTTATCTTGCTCTAGGGTGATGGTTAATTTATCCCGTAAATCCATGCGTTTTGCTAATTCTTCTTCACCAAAATCTGGGGAAATTTCATCGGCTTTTCTAAAAATTTTCTCGGAAAATTCGTGGGGTAAATCATGCTTGGAGGAAACAATGTCGGTGTCTGCCGCTTCTTCTGCGTCACTTCCCAACACCCGCATTACTTTACCCATAGGGGGATTTTGTCCGATGGGGTACCTTAAAACGTTCACATGGACAAGGTGATTGATGGCTTCAGAGATGGATTCTGGTTCGTCTTTCAGTTTTACCTCGAATAAAAGGCGATCGTCTAACGGCACAGCATGATATTCTGAGTTATCTTCCACAACCCTCGCTAATACTGAAGGATTGGCTCTTTCAGTGATTAATTTTACTTCTCCTTCAGGGGATCTTCTTCTCGTACCTTCTTTGATAATCTTGACTAAAACGCGATCGCTATTCCACGCATTACTGAGGTGACTTTCTCTAATATAAATATCATCGGCATCCTCTTCATCTTGGATAGCAAAGCAAAAACCCTTACTCGAACAACGTAGCTTTGCTTCTACTACATCGGCTTCCGACACTCGGCGATACTTGCCAAACTCCTTGGTTACTACGCCAACTTTTTCTAGGACATCGAGGGCAATTTGTAGTTTTTCTAGTTCTTCAGGTTCTTCACAACCCAGTTTTTTTTCTAATACTTTCCCTGCCACCAGCTTATCTTGACTTAGGTGAGAAAGAATTGTAGCGATTGAAAATTCCATTTATTATAATCCTGTCAATGTCTAAATAGTGTTCTTTTACAGTCAATTTAACTAGGTTAATAGTGTCTTTTGAAAACTATTTTTAACTCATAAGAATAGATAAGAAAATTAAAAACAGTTTGACACATCCTAGAGGAATAAAATTAGCTTAACCCTTGAAAATTAAAGGTTTTACTTAATCAAAGTAACGTATTTACTAAGATATAAAAATCAAAGTTATATCTTTGGTGTAGCATATTCATCCAGAAAAATTTATCTTTATTGATGATTTTACAGTTAAAAAAGTTTGAGCCATGAGGAATATTTCTTAACTAAAATACTGTTAATCAATTTAGATATAAAACATAGAAGTCGCTGGGCTTTTTTTCTGAAATAAAACTCCTTCGATAAACTAACTTTGATTGACGAAACATTCACATCACATTAACCATAGTGCGAAAAGACTAAGTTATTTTCTTTAAACAACGGTTTTATTAATGATTATGGTTGATGCTAATGATGTCCACAATGCTATTTTTATTCTTAAATTAATACTATAGCCTATTTTTGACCCTTAAGAAATGGTAGCTTGAAGGATTTTGTGGAATTATGAATTATTTGTTTTATGGTGGGCAAGATTTTTTATTCTGCCCCCCACATTTTCCTCCACGGGAGAACTTTACTTGTTAATTATTAATTATGGAAACCTAGCGTTTTCTAGCAGTTTTCATGGCACCAGAGACATTAGAACCTGCTAACAAACGTTGCAATTCGTCGGGGCGGCTACTTTTCGCCAGGCCTTCTTCCATGCTGATTACCCCTGTTTTAACGAGGTTGGCAAGGGCTTGTTCCATGGTTTGCATACCCAGTTTTACTCCTGTTTGAATGGAGGAATAAATTTGAGGTGCTTTTGCTTCTCGGATTAAATTGGCGATCGCAGGGGTGACAATCATAATCTCCTGAGCCATAGCCCGACCAAATTCCCCTGGTTTAGGATTGTGTTTTTTGGCTAAACACTGGGCAAATACTGCCAATAAAGAGTTGGACAACATGGCTCGAATTTGAGCTTGTTCGGCGGCAGGGAATACATCAATAATACGGTCAATGGTACCAGCCGCAGAACTGGTGTGCAATGTACCAAAGACGAGGTGTCCTGTTTCCGCTGCACTAATGGCAAGGGAGATGGTTTCTAAATCTCGCATCTCACCCACGAGGATAATATCAGGATCTTCCCGTAAAGCCGCTTTTAGGGCATTGGCAAAACTCTTGGTATCTTCCCCTTTTTGTCTCTGGTGAAAAAGACTGTTAACGTTAGGAAAAACGTACTCGATGGGGTCTTCTACGGTTAAAATGTGTTCTGCCCTAGTACGGTTGATTAAGTCTAGCATGGCCGCTAGGGTGGTAGTTTTTCCTGAACCTGTTTGCCCTGTTACTAATATTAAACCCCTGGGGCGATCGGTCATTTCCTTGACAATGTCAGGAAGTCCTAATTGATCAAAGTTAGGAATTTTAGAAGATAATGCCCTTAAACAAGCCGCATAACATCCTCTTTCCTTGTACACATTTACCCGAAAACGAGCTAAACCTTTCACCCCATAAGAACAATCTAATTCCCAGTTTTGTTCGAGGGTTTTACGCTGGGTATTGTTTAACATGGTAAAAATGAGCTTTTGACATTCTTGGGGGCTAAGAGGCTCATCTCCGATGGGGGTTAGTTTACCACTGATACGAAAGTAAACGGGAGCGCCTGCTTGGATGTGCATATCTGAGCCACCCATTTCCACCAACTGCTCCATCAAGTCTTCTATCATCATTTCCATAGACTCTTTCTCCTGAGATGCTTTTTATTTATCTTACCCCGATCGCCCTTATCTCTTTCAAATAAGTTAATAATTGTTAGTTATTAAGCAAATTTTATCGTGAAGATGGAAAACAGTTTATGACACATAAAAGAAAATATTGATTTACCAAAATTCCCTATTGCCCATTCCCCATCTCAACTTTGACATTTTGGACAAAAATGGGTCGATCGCCCTCCTAACTTCATCTTGTCTATAGGTGTATTACAAATTCTACAGGGTTCTCCTTTTCTGCCATATACCCAAGCCTTGCCCCCATAATTACCATTAACCCCTGTGATGTGGAGAAAATCACTAAAACTTGTTCCCCCTACCTTGATAGAATCGTCTAATACCTCGATGATGGCGGTTCTTAATTTTTCAATTTGTGGTAGTGTCAGGTTACAACTGATAGTATTAGGCATTATGCCACTTTTGAATAAAGCCTCATCAGCATATATATTACCAACTCCAGCCACCACACCTTGATCTAAAAGTAGGGTTTTGATATTGCGACGGCTTTTTGATAGTTTTTCTTGAAAATATGCCACCGTAAATTGAGGAGAAAAGGGTTCAACTCCCAACTTCTGTAAGCCCGTAATTGCTGTTTCTGGGGGTTTATTCTCTGCTAACCACCAAAACTTGCCAAAGGTGCGAGTATCCACAAAACGTAACTCTTTGCCCTCATCAAAAAATAACCTTACCCTTGTATGTTTTTGTAAGTCACTATCCTGATTTACCCATAATAACTGCCCTGTCATCCGTAGATGTACTCCTAACCATCCCTCTGACAGTTGCGCTAATAAATATTTACCTCGACGATGCCATTGAATAATTTTTTTCTCGGCAATACCCTGTTCAAAAGAAGCGACAGAATCAGGATAAGCCAAGGTGCGGGGTAATAGTACTTTAGCAGATTCAATAGTAAGTGCCGAAGTCTTTTTATTTAGACCTCGACACACTGTTTCTACTTCGGGTAATTCTGGCATGGTTTAGTTTAATAATTGATAAACAAGATAATAGCTCATTGATTATCCTTGATCAATTGTACTTTGCCGATATTCCTCAGTGTTTATTTTTTCTTGGCAGGGGCAGGGGTGACAACTTCTAATTCGCTTTCGGCGAAGTTATTGGTGTTGATACCACCAGGGCTACCACTAAAACCGCTATAGTTAACTTTGTCAAAACGGACAATTACGGGATAAATAATGCCGCTTTTATCTACCGTTGCCACAGTGCCTACGTCTCTATACCAGTAGGATTCTTTGCGTAAGATTCTTACTTTTGCTCCACGTTCAATTGCCATAATTAAATTATTTTTTCAAAAATATTATCTTTAAATAACAGATTACTACTTGTTAGCCCTGATCGCACTATTTTTCGTTTTAAGTTTTATTAAGAGGCATAAACAATTGACAATGAACGATGGACGATGGACAATTAAATTTTGGTCAGTTTACAAAAGAAGGAAGTAGTTTTATGGCGATGCAAATGAAAATATATGTACCTCCCCATCCTTTGGTTAAGCATTGGTTAGGAGTGGCACGGGATAAAAATACTCCTTCTACTTTGTTTAAAAGTGCCATGGTTGAGTTGGGGCGTTGGCTTACCTATGAGGCGATTCGGGATTGGTTGCCTACTATCGATACTCAGGTGGAAACCCCTGTAGGGGTGGCTGATGCTACTTTTATTAATCCTCAAGGTGCGATCGCCACTATCCCCATTCTTCGGGCTGGTTTAACCCTTGCCGAAGGCGCTCAAACCATTCTTCCTCTTGCTTCTACGTACCATTTGGGTTTAGTGAGAGATGAAAATACCCTCAAGCCTTCTTGTTATCTCAACAAATTACCCGAAAAGTTTGCCCCTGATACCCGTATCCTCATTTTAGATCCTATGTTGGCCACTGGCGGCTCCATGATGTATGCCCTCGAAGAAGTGGTTAAGCGGGGCGGAAACATTGATTTAACCCGCATTATCTGTGTGGTGGGGGCGCCCCCTGCCCTAAAGGAGTTAGGCACTGCATACCCTACTCTAACTATCTACAGCGCCATGATTGATGAGGAGGTTAATGACTCTGGTTTTATTGTACCTGGTTTGGGGGATGCGGGCGATCGCGCTTTTAATAATTGATTGATACTATTTTGTAAAATAAATATAAGTAGGTGCATTTACCAAACGGAAATTTTGCGATATTAGGCAATAAAATTGAAAGTTATTGTTTAAACCCTCACCATGAAAAGGGTAAACATAAAGCAGTTTTATTTGAGGCAAAATTAGGTATAACAATAAATAACGCTCATATTCTGAAGAAAGCATTAAAAAAAGCAGCTGTCAGTGAAAGAGTGAAAATAGTCAAAGAAAACGAATATGGCACCCATTACAATATGAAATTTAATTTACAAACAGACGTGGGTGAGTCATTAAATTCTCGCAGGTTGGATTATCAAAAAGGGAGAAAAATTTCCCAGATTAACCAACTGTTACCCCGTTAAGAGATAACAAAAAGCTATGAAAAAAATCAAGGATTTAGATTTAGTGGCACTGTTGGAGGATATGACTACGACACATTACGAAACAGGAGAAAAAATTATCCTTTATCAAGGACAAATTGGTACCGTGGTAATGGAATATGATGGTTTTGTTTTTGAGGTAGAATTTAGTAATAACCATGGGGAAACCTATGCCATGGAAACTTTAAAAATTCATCAATTGATGTTGTTACATTCTGATTTGGTATCAGTTGCTTAATTTTTGTTAATGATGATAGTCAGCAGAGCTTGAAATATCGGATAATAGAAGAAGAAAATGAGTAAGTATTACTATTAGCAGTTAATTTTATTATGGGTGAAAAAGATAATTTTGGAAGTGGTTTTCTTTTGGGTACAATTATCGGTGGTGTTGTGGGTGGTGTTTTAGGTGCGATCGCATCTAAAAAAGTAAATGACATGGGAAAACATAATAATGATTCCACATTAAATTCTGAGGATAAAGGATTTTTAAATAATAGAGAAAATGTAGAAACTGCACGATTAAGTTTAGAGGAAAAAATTAATCAATTAAACCATGCTATTGATGATGTGCGGGTTACCCTTATTAAAAATTCAGAATTAGAAACTGAAAATAATTAGTTTATCTTTTTCTCAACATCTATAAAATTTTTCTTAAAATAATATTTTTAAGTAGCAAAATAGCAATTATTAATTATTTCTCAACTAGACATTCTTTATTCACTGTATTATCCAAAATATTTAGTTTTTGAAATATTTACAAAGTTATCAAAAAAAACATAAATATTGTCTTTCATATAGGCATAATATTTATCTTAAGTTACTGAATATTATTTTGTAATAAGCTATTTAACATTATCTGTTAATAGATTATTTAGGAATCTCATCAACCTAAAAATATTATAAAAAATTTAACTATGCTAATGATAATGGTTTTATTTTAGTTGCTAAAAAGTCTATTAATCATTAGATAAATAACCATTGTAAAAATATGTCCCCTTCTGTGTCCTTAAATTATGAGGAAATAAAGAAATATCTGGCTATTATTGAATATAATAGCGATGCAATCATATTATTTGAGCCTATTGCTCAGAAAATAAATGTTAACTCCATAGGGAAAAAGTTATTCTTTTCAAATTATCAAGAAGACGATTGTTTTGAGGATAGCTATAATTTTAAATCATTAAAAATTGAATGGTTAAAGGAATCCTTAAATCAATTTATTGAGCAAGATAAAAAAGAATTTCAGTATAAAAAACAAGCCCATACTAATGTTGGGTTAATTTGGCTAAATATTAAATTAATAAAAATTGCTAATTCTCCTAAATTATCGTTCTTTATTTTAGTTATCTGTAGAGATATAACTAAGTTAATTTACACTGAAGAAAAGCTAAAGGCGATCGCCCATCATCATACTAACGGATTAATGGTGACAGATCAAGAAGGAAAAGTATTATTTATCAATGACATTTGCAAAGAAATGTTTGAAGGAAAAGCCAATAAAATATTTGGTGAATTATTCGGCATTCCCCTTACCTCCCAAAAATCCACAGAAATTATCATTCCCCGTAAACAAGGGCAAATGTTGATGGTAAATATGGACGTAAAACCTATTCAGTGGGAAGACAAAAAAGCCTATCTAATCACCTTTGTGGATGTTACCCACACAAAAAAAATAGAAGAACAATTAACCTTTTTACATCAAGCATCAGAACAAAGCCCAGCATCCATCATTATTACCGATAACACAGGCAAAATTCAATATGCCAACTCAAAATTTGAAAGAGTAACAGGCTATTCCCGAGAAGAAGTCATCGGCAAAAATCCTCGTATCCTTAAATCAGGGGAAACCAGTAAACAGGAATATCAAAAAATATGGCAAACCATCTCCAGCGGGAAAGAATGGCATGGAGAATTTCATAATCGAAAAAAAAATGGCGAACTTTTTTGGGAAATAGCTTCTATTTCACCCATCAAAGATGAATACGGTATCATCACCCACTATGTAGCAGTCAAAGAAGACATCACCGAAAAAAAACACCAAGAAGAATTACTATCCCATCAAGCCAACTATGACTATCTCACCGAATTACCCAATCGTCTTTTGGGTATGGAAAGACTAAAGCAAGAAATAAGTAAAGCCTACCGTGATAAATTATCAATCGCCCTTATCTTCCTAGATTTAGATAACTTTAAAAATATAAACGATACCCTAGGGCATCAATATGGAGATGAATTATTAGTAGTGGTAGCCCAAAGGCTTCGAGGCTGTCTGAGGGAGAGTGATACCGTTGCCAGACTTGGGGGGGATGAATTTTTAATTATAGTTTCTTCCCTTTCTTCTCCCGCCCAAGGGGAAATAATCGCCTCAAAACTACTTTATGCCATGAGAAAGCCGTTTACCATTGCAGGGGAAAAAAGATTTGTTTCTGCCAGTATTGGTGTTACTTTTTATCCTCAAGATGGAGATAATATCCAAAATTTAATAAAAAATGCTGACTTAGCCATGTATGAAGCCAAGAAAAAAGGTAGGAATAATTTTAAATTTTTTGATGCCCAAATGAATCAGGTAGCCCAAAAGAAAATGCTACAGGAAACTTATTTACGTAAAGCATTACAAAATAATGAACTATTTTTAGTTTATCAACCTATTCTGGAGCTAAAAACAAACAAAATTATTGGGGTAGAATCTTTAAGCCGTTGGCACAACAATATTTTGGGAGATGTTTCTCCCGTGGAGTTTATTAATATTGCCGAAGAAACTGGATTAATTATTGATTTAGGAAAATGGTTATTAGAAACAGTATGTAAACAGTTATCTATATGGCAAAAAAAAGGTATTTATATCTATGCTTCTATTAATTTATCTCCTCGACAATTTAGAGATAGCGATTTGGTGGATATTATTTTAGATACTACTAAAAAATATCAGATAAAACCAGAATATCTAAAATTAGAAATAACTGAACAAGTTTTACTAGAGGACATTCCCACCGTAAAAGATTTATTATTTCATCTTAATTCCCTTGGGTTTGAACTTTATTTAGATGATTTTGGTACGGGGTATTCATCCCTAAGTTATTTAAGAAAATATCCTTTTCAATTAATAAAAATTGACCGCAGTTTTATTTTAGAGATAGAAGAAAGTGAAAGAAATAAAACCTTAATTAAAACTATTATTTCCATGGCTCATAATATGAATCTCTCTATCATTGCCGAAGGTATTGAAACCCTCAGTCAACTTGATTTTTTAGAATCAGAAAACTGCATCGCTGGGCAAGGCTATTTATTTAGTCACCCTATCGAGGGGGAAAAATTGCTAGATTTTATTTCTTTGTTGAAAGGTGAGAACGGGGATAATACAATGGAAGATGTTATTTTGTGATTAATTCTTATATTGTTAAACAATGGATTTTAAAGTTAATTCTAGTTCGTTTTTAGATTGGAGTGGGGATATTCTCGCTTTAGGATTTTTTGAGGAGAAAACTGAGTTAACGGGAGATTTAGCTAGTTTAAATGACAAGTTAGATGGAGTTATTACCGAGTTAATCGAAGAAAATGATTTTAAAGGTAAAGCTAATTCTACGGTAGTGGCAAGGGTAGGTGCTAAAAACCCCATTCGTAAAATTATGTTGGTGGGCTTAGGCAAACAGGAAGATTGTACTTCTAATGGTATCAGATTGGCAGCAGGGGCGATCGCCCGTAGTACCGCAAAGGAAAATGGTAAAACCCTAGGCATCGCTTTAGGCATCGAAGATTACGAAGGAGATACCGTTGCCCAAATGATAACCGAAGGGGTAATTCTTGCTTTACACAAAGATAACCGTTTCAAGTCTGATGCTAAGGATGAGGTTAAACTAACTAATATCGATTTACTAGGTTTACAGGCTTCTGATAACGCCATCACCAAAGGTAAACAAATCAGCGATGGAGTAATTTTAGCTAGGGAATTAGTCAATTCTCCCCCCAACGACATCAACCCCATTACCTTAACCAAAGTAGCCCAAGATTTAGCCAAGGAATACAACCTAGAATTAAAAATTTTAGAAAAAGAAGAATGCGAAAGCCTAGGTATGGGAGCATTTTTAGGAGTTGCCCAAGCCTCCGATATTCCCCCCAAATTTGTTCATCTCACCTACAAACCCCAAGGCAC
Organism: Cyanobacterium sp. IPPAS B-1200; assembly: GCF_001747005.2. Taxonomy (NCBI): domain Bacteria; kingdom Bacillati; phylum Cyanobacteriota; class Cyanophyceae; order Chroococcales; family Geminocystaceae; genus Cyanobacterium; species Cyanobacterium sp. IPPAS B-1200. The sequence goes on along the minus strand of NZ_CP182899.1, from coordinate 1,254,057 downwards.
AGCAAAACGTAAATTAGCCATCATCGGCAAGGGTTTAACTTTTGATTCTGGTGGTTTAAACATCAAAGGCGCTGGTAGTGGTATCGAAACCATGAAGATGGATATGGGCGGTGCAGCGGCTACCTTTGGGGCGGCAAAAGCCATCGCCCAACTAAAGCCCGATGTGGAAGTACATTTTATTAGTGCCATCACTGAAAATATGATTAGTGGGAAAGCCATGCACCCAGGGGACATTCTCACCGCTTCTAATGGCAAAACCATCGAGGTTAATAATACCGATGCGGAAGGACGTTTAACCCTCGCTGATGCCCTCGTATATACTGATAAGCTGGGAGTAGATGCCATGGTGGATTTGGCTACCCTCACGGGCGCTTGTATCGTGGCTTTGGGCAATGACATTGCAGGGTTATGGACTAGGGATGATAAACTAGCCCAAGATTTGCAGGTGGCTTCTGAGGGCGCTGGAGAAAAATTTTGGCAGATGCCCATGGAAACCGATTATTTTGATATTATGAAAAGTGCGATCGCAGATATCAAAAATACAGGTAGTCGCGCGGGAGGCTCAATTACTGCAGCCCTTTTCCTCGAACAGTTTGTGGAAAACACCCCTTGGGTGCATCTGGATGTAGCTGGGCCAGTTTGGGCAGAAAAACCTAATAACATCAATAATGAAGGGGGTACAGGATTTGCCGTACGCACCCTTGTTAATTGGGTTTCACAGTAAAATTATTTTTTTTCCCAAAGACACCAATAAAATAGGGTTTTTGTTACAAGTCTTTGAGGAGTAGTTTTAAGAGGGGTAGGTAAGTGTTAGGTTGAAGTGAATAAAGTTTTTTATTTTAGGAGAGTTTTATTATGGGAGAAGCTAAACGCAGACAAAAATCTTTGGAAGAAGGATATAGCAAAGAGGACAGAATTGTTTCTTGGTTTCCTCTTACGAAAACTCAAGCCTCTGATGCTTATAAGTTAACCACTCAAGGGGCATGGGTAGGAATTATCTCTCTAGGCATTACTTGGGTTATTATTCGTTTTGTAGGGCCTGGATTTGGTTGGTGGCACGTTAATTAACAATTGATAATTAATAATGGATAATAACGAGGTTTGAAATTGCAATTTATCATCAACAAGTTATTGTACTTGTTTACAAAAAGTTTGATTTTAGGCAATTCCTTTTCTACTTTTATTGTACTAAGTTAGGGTTTTCTTAAATTTAGGTGATGGGTTTAAGTAATTGTTAGTAAATACGAGAAATATTGGGAGTGTTAGGCTCTTTTTTATATCTTTTTTTGTATAATTTTTAATATAAAATAAATGAACTATTTAATCGCAGTATTATCCGATAGGATTAAAGCGGAGGAGGCTTACACTGCTTTGGAAAAAGCAAATATTCCCCTTCAACAAGTATCGATTTTGGGAAAGGGTTACAAAACCGCCGATGAGTTTGGATTTCTTGATCCTAGTCGTGAAGGGCGCAAAAATTCTATTAGAATGGCATACTGGTTGATTCCTTTCGGTTTCTTTGGCGGTTATACTTTTGATGCTATTACTGGCTTAGATACTTTTGCATGGGCTGGTACCCCTTTTAACCATATTATAGGTGGTTTTTTAGGGGCGATCGGTGGTGCCATGGGTAGTTTTTTTGTTGGTGGTAGTGGTACTTTATTACAGGGGGCAAGTGATGATTTACCCTATCGTAATCGCTTAAATGCTGGAAAATATTTAGTCGTGGTGCAGGGGAATGATTTTATCAAAAATAAAGCCACCCTTGTTTTACAACCCCTTAAACCTGAAAATTTACAGGGCTATGTAGAGAATTGACAATTAGACCTATACTCAATTTGTCTGATTTATTCTACATAAACATTATTCCGTTAAATTATTGTTGAGATTGACAGAAATATTCAGAATTAAAAGCAATTAATTTTACTGGTATAAATTCAAGTTTTTACCTAAGTTTAATCATTATCAATTATCCATTATTAATTATTCATTATTCGATGTTACCGAGAGAAGATTTTTTAAATAGGGTTGAAAATAGAGCCGAAATTGCTAAAGTTTTAGATAAGGCTGAACAAGCATTAAAGACATGGGAGTTGGTAGTGACAGATTTTTTGTCTCCTCCTGTATTAGCAGAAGTGAATCAAATTTTTGGTCAATTAACGGAGGTACAAATTATCCCTTGGGGTGGTTTTCCTCAAGCTGAAAGAAAGAGAGTGGGTATTCATCGGGAGGAAATTCCCTGTGATGTTTCCCAGATGCCCGTAGTTGCCTTAGATATTGCTGGTAATTTTTTGTTTGATACGGCTACCCATCGAGATTTTTTGGGGGCAATTTTAGGTGCGGGGGTAGTTAGGGAAAAGGTTGGTGATATTATCGTTTTGGGGGAAAGGGGGGCGCAGGTGGTTGTGACTCCTGAAATGGTTGATTTTTTTGAGTCTTCTTTAGTACAGGTGCGCTCTGTGCCTGTAAAAACCAAGAGAATTGAGCTTTCAGATTTGAGAGTAAGGGAACCCAAAAAGAAAGAAATGACTACCGTAGAGGCTTCTTTACGCTTAGATGCGATCGCCTCTTATGGCTTTGGTTTGTCCCGCTCAAAAATGGCAGATGCTATAAATAACGGTGATGTGAGGGTAAATTGGAAAGAAGTTACACAATCTAGCCACAATCTTAAAAGTGGTGATTTAGTCTCTTTTCGAGGCAAAGGAAGATTAGAAATAGGTGATATTAGTATTACTAAAAAAGAACGTTATCGTATCGCTTTAACCCGATTTGTTTAGTTTCGTTGGGGAATAGGGAATAGATAATGGAAAACTGTGTTAACAATGCACAATTAAAAATAAATTCTCCCTTATCAAGGGAGACTAAGGAGATTCAATTTTCCTTGAATTAAATATTGTTATTAGTAATAAAAAATATAGTAATTAAATTTAAAAAAGTATAGATATAATGGACGATTTTACCCCAGATTTAGCAGGATCATCATTACCCCCTCAAAATATAGAAGCAGAAGAAATAATTTTAGGAGGCATATTATTTGATCCCAATGCTATGGGTAAAGTCGTTGATATATTGCAACCAGAAGCCTTTTACGTACAAGCTCATCGTCATATTTACGAAGCATCAAGACATCTCTATTTTCAAGGGCAACCCGTTGATTTGATGACCGTTGCTACTTGGTTAAGTGACCAAGGTTTACTGGAAAAAGTGGGCGGAAATACAAAGATAATTAGCTTATTAGATCGTACAGTTTCCGCCGCAAATATTGCACGATATGTACCTTTAATTACTGAAAAATATATCAGACGTTTATTAATTTCTACTGCCAAAGAAATCGGCGAATTAGGGTTTGATACCACCAAAGATTTAGATAACGTTTTAGATGAATCTGAGCAAAAAATATTCAGTTTAACCCAAGCAAGAGTTCAAGAGGGTTTAGTACCTATTTCTAGCACTTTAATTAACACTTTTACTGAGATTCAAGCCTTCCAAGAAAAAACAGCCTTACCCGGTATTAGTTCAGAATTTTATGACTTAGATGGCATGACAGGGGGCTTTCAGCGCTCCGATTTAGTCATTATTGCTGCCAGGCCTTCGATGGGGAAGACCAGCTTTGCTCTCAATATAGCTTCTAACATAGCAAAACATTCTAATTTGGCGGTGGCAATTTTCAGTTTGGAGATGTCGAGGGAACAATTGGCTATGCGTTTATTGTCTTCGGAGGCACGGGTGGAAAGTAATCGCTTGAAGTCTGGACGGATTACGGAGCAAGAAATGGAGCCGTTGATGAGTGCCATGGGTACTTTGTCGGAGTTGCCCCTTTATATTGATGATACTGCTAATTTAACGGTGATGCAAATGCGATCGCAAGTTAGACGTTTACAAGCAGAAAGTAAGGGTAAATTAGGATTGGTATTATTAGACTATCTTCAATTGATGCAGGGAGGCGGTGACAACCGTGTACAGGAATTATCAAAAATGACAAGGGCGCTAAAAGGTTTAGCAAGGGAAATTAATGCCCCTGTCATTGCCCTATCCCAGTTGAGTAGAGCAGTTGAGCAACGCACCAATAAACGCCCCATGTTGTCGGATTTGAGAGAATCGGGATCCATAGAACAAGATGCAGATTTAGTGTTAATGTTATATCGTGACGAATATTATCACCCTGATAGTGTTGATCAAGGAGTAGCTGAGATAATTGTGGCAAAACATCGTAATGGGCCCACAGGCTTAATAAAACTCCTATTTCGTCCCGAATTAACCCAGTTTTTAAATATGAAAAGAGGAGGTTAAATGAAGATAAAAGAACTTATTTTTTATCCCATCAAATCCTGTCGAGGGATTAACCTTTCCTCTGCTCAAATCGACGAAAAAGGGCTATCAGATAGTGATAATAGTTTATATTACGATCGCACCTTCATGATCGTTGATGAATCAGGCAAATTTATCACCCAAAGGCAATATCCCCAACTAGCCAGAGTTATCGTCACCATCGAAGGGAAAAAAATTACCCTCAGTTTTGATGACTCCTCCATGGAGTCTATTACCTTTATTCCCCAAAATCAGGGTAATACAATTGAAGTACACGTATGGGGCGATCGCACTTCAGCCATCAATCAAGGAAAAGAAGTAGCCCAATGGTTTCAGGAAATTCTTGAAATGAAAGGATGTCATCTCGTCAAACAAAATAACCAAAATATTAGAGCCATTAATCCCCAATATAGCACCAAAAAAAACCAACCCGTCAGCTTCGCTGATGGCTTCCCCTACCTCCTCACCAATACCGCCTCCCTTGCTTACCTCAACCAAAAATTAGAAGCAAATTATCCTCAACAACATCAACAAATACCCATGGATAGATTTCGCCCCAACATTGTCATTGAAACCGATACCCCATTCATCGAAGACACATGGGAAAATATTACCCTCGGGGAAATAAAATTTAAGATAGCCAAACCATGTAGTCGTTGTAATATAACTACCACAGATCAAATAACAGGAAAAATCAATCCTCAAAATGAACCTTTAAAAACTCTTAGTAGTTTCCGTAACGTACCTCAACAGGGAATAATGTTTGGACAAAATATGATTGCCCTTAACCGTGGACAATTGACAATAAATCATGGAAAATAGATAGTTTAATTTATTCCTAACAGATTTTGTCTTTATCTCCTCATCCCTTTGTTTCATATTATATTTTTTAAAATTAAGTTTTCACGATATATTACTGCTGTCTTACTGATAGAGGCTAGAGGAATCACACTAAAGGATTTAGGAAACATTTTGTTCAAAGATACAATGATTAATTATTGTCAGAATTATTTGTGGAAAATATTTGTAAAAATAATTTAATAAAAATAGGCTTTTCATGTTTTTAGAGCAGTTATATCTCCAACATTTTAGAAACTATATTCAAGAAGAAATAAAATTTACTAATAATAAAATAATACTATTAGGAGATAATGCCCAAGGAAAATCTAATATTCTTGAATCAGTAGAACTACTGTCCACCCTCAAAAGTCATCGTAGTACTAAAGACCTAGAATTAGTTTATCATGATCGTCTTTATGGACAAATAAAAGCAACCGTCAAAAATAAATACGCAGACTATGATTTAAGCATTACTATCCCCGCTAAAGGCAAAAAAGAACTAAAAATAAATCAAGAAAAAGTTAGTCGTAATTTTGAATTTCTAGGCTTATTAAATACCGTTCTTTTTTCTAGCTTAGACATAGATTTAGTCAGAGGAAGCCCTGAATATAGACGTAATTGGGTAGATAGTTTATTAATTCAATTAGAACCTATTTATTATCAATTAATAAAAAATTATTACCATGTTTTAAAACAAAGAAATGCTCTCTTAAAACAAATCAAAAAAATGGGCATTAATTCCCTAGAAAAGTTAAAACAAGACGTAAAGGCGATCGAATTAAAATTATGGGATGATAAATTAGCCGAAGCAGGTTCAAGAGTTAGTAGAAGAAGAGCAAGAGTCTTGCAAAAAATAGAACCTCTTGCCAAATTTTGGCACAACGAAATTAGTAATAAAACAGAAAAATTATTAATTAATTATGCCCCTAATGTCTATGGAGAAAATGACACTCCAGAAAGTGTACAAAACGCCATAAAACTCGAAATAGAACAAAAAAAAATAGCAGAAATAAACTTAGGAAATACCCTCGTAGGACCTCATCGGGACGAAATAGAGTTTATAATAAATGATAGCGTAGCAAGAAATTATGGATCTCAAGGACAACAGAGAACTTTAGTTTTAGCCCTTAAGTTAGCTGAATTACAGCTAATAGAGCAAGTGGTAGGAGAGCCACCATTACTATTGTTAGACGATGTAATGGCAGAATTGGATTTAAAAAGACAGCAGCAGTTATTAGATTCTCTAGGCGATCGCTTTCAAACTATAATAACAACAACACACTTAAACTATTTTGAAACTAATTTATTAAATCAGGCTCAGATTATTAAAGTTCAAGGAGGGAAATTATATTTTTAGGTCAACATGAAGATAAAAATGTAACTTTTTTCTGAATCCTGTACTCACCAAAATAATCAGATAAGATAAAAGACGGTAATTAAAATAAAAAATAATAATAGTTTAGCTCTAATTATCTTTAATGGCTGAATATAATCCACAAAATTTTCTAATTCTAGCAGTGGATGATAACTCAATTAATCGTATCATGCTAGAAAAAATACTCACTAAAGCGGGGTATCAAATCAAGGTGCTTGGAGATAGTGAAGAATTTTTGAATTTGATTAATAACATTAAGCCAGATTTGATGTTGCTAGACTTAATGATGCCAAAAATTGATGGCTTAGAACTATGTCGGTTAATTAAAGCGAAAAATCATTATAAAGAGATTCCCATCATATTTTTAACCGCTAATGACGCAAAAGAGAATGTGATAGAGGCTTTTCGCTCAGGGGCGGTAGATTATGTAACTAAACCCTTTAATAATGAAGAATTATTAGCACGAATTCAAACCCATATAGAATTAAAGTTTACTAGAGATCAACTAAAAAAAGCCCTCGTTGATTTAGAAAAATTAGCTACTACCGATGAGTTAACCCAAATAGCTAACCGTCGTCATTTCCTTAATTTAGCCAATCGAGAATTTAATCGTGCCAAAAGGCAAAAAACGTTTTTTTCCATGATTATCCTCGATATAGATTATTTTAAACGCATTAATGATAACTATGGGCATCCTGTGGGAGATATAGCTATTAAATTGGTGGCTCAAAAATGTCAGCAATCCATTAGAGGAGAAGATTTGTGTGCAAGATGGGGGGGAGAAGAATTTATTGTGGTGGTTTATGATGCCCTGATTGATAAAGCTAAACACGTGGCAAATCGCATTCGGGAAAAAATAGCGGAAATATCTTTACCTGTTGATAATGATAAGTTTCAAATTACTGTTAGTGTTGGTATTGCACAATATCAAGATACAGACCAAAATTTAGATCAAATTGTATCAAGGGCAGATAAGGCTTTGTATCGAGCAAAAAATAATGGCAGAAATAGAATTGTTTTAGAAGATGAGTTACTAGATGTATCTAAAGATACTTAAAAAAAAGGTACTTCACTCAGGGGCAGAAACCTTTATAATTAAAGGTATTTGTTTGATAACTGAATTAATTTTTGATTATGACCGCTAATTCTAATCCTTCTCAAGGGCAAAACACCACTGATTTCTCTATGGATGACTTCGCTAAAGCCTTAGAGCAAGAACAATACGACTATCATTTTAATAAGGGAGAAGTGGTAAAGGGAAAAGTATTTCAACATGATTCTAGTGGTGTTTATGTAGATATTGGCGGTAAATCTCCCGGTTTTGTGCCTCTTAGTGAAGCTGCATGGCAATCTTTTACGGATGTAAGTGAAGTTTTACCCCTAGATGAAGAGTTTGAGTTTTTAATTATAAAGGAACAGGATTCGGAAGGACAAGTAAAGTTGTCTCGTCGTCAATTATATATTGATCAGGCTTGGGATAATTTAACGGAAATTCAAGAAAAAGGAAAATTAGTCCAAGTATTAGTTACTGGGGTAAATCGTGGGGGAGTAACGGGGCAAATTGACGGTTTACGGGCTTTTATCCCTAAATCTCATTTAATCGAGAAGGAAAATTTTGATGATTTGATGGATCAAACTCTTCCTGCTAATGTTTTACAGTTGGATAGGGCGCAAAATAAGATTGTTTTGAGTCAAAGAAATATCGCAAAATCTTCGGCCATGGCTCAGTTACAGGAAAATGAAGTGGTACAGGGTAAGGTTGTTAAACTTCAGCCTTATGGTGTATTTGTGGATTTTGGTGGTGTGGCAGGATTGTTACACGTCAAACAAATTAGTGGCGGACACATTGACTCGGTTAGTCATATTTTTAAGGTGGGAGATGAGGTTAAGGTAGTGGTAATGGAAATTGATACTGTGAAAAATCGTATTTCTCTTTCTACTAAGGTTTTGGAAACTTATCCAGGGGAATTTTTGGAAAAGCGTGAGTTGGTGATGGAAAATGCTGAGGAAAGATGGGCAAATCATCAGGCTAAAAAAGAGGAATCGTAAATAATTGTTAGTTAATTGCAAAGTATTGCAACAAAAAAGATCGTTTTTTTCTTTTGGCATTTAAAATAAAGACTTTGAAAACTGTTTTACATATTTTAGGAAAAGTATTAAATGTTTCAATTTACTTCTATCATTGCCACTGCAATTCCTACCACCATTGAGTGGAATTCTAATGTTGCTCTTACCATGATTGTTTGCAATATAGTTGCGATCGCCATTGGTAAATTCACCATCAAATATCCCAGTGTAGGCCCTCAGTTACCCTCTCCTGCCCTCTTTGGAGGCATGGGTTTCCCCGCCTTACTAGCTACCACTAGCCTCGGTCATCTTATTGGTGTAGGGGTAATCTTAGGATTAGCAAACCTCGGTGCATTATAATTTTGCCATGAGAAAAGGGACTTTGTATTAAAAGTCCCTCTCAACTTGTTAATTTCCTATCGATAAATTAATTCGCTTTTGAGACTCCCCTAGGGCATCCTCCGCAGACTTTTGCCCCAAAAGAGTAGATTCGATCGCCCTTCCTAAATTTTCTGAAATTGTAGGATAATCAGAGAGAATAGGACGAGTATAAGCATTGTCCATCTGCTCCAGAAACACCTCCAACACAGGATTTTCCGCCACAAACTGCTGATACTCAACACTATCCTTCACCAACCGATTAATAGGCAAATAACCCGTTTGTAAAGCCCATTGTTGCTGAAACTCCTCTCCCAAAATATACTCCAAAAATCGTAAAGAAGCCTTCTCCCTCTCAGGATTAGTCCTAAACACAAACAAACTTTCCCCCCCTAATACCGTCGCAGGTTTATCCACCACAGGCAAAGGAAAAACACCATAATCAATGCCACTTTGTTTCAACTGTGCCAAAGTCCAGGGCCCAGTAATTTGCATCGCTACCCTACCACTAATAAAATCATCTAACTCATAACCGCGATCGGGCGCTGATAATATTGCATAATTACTATTAACCAACTCCGCCCCCAAACTTAACGCCTTTTGTGTCCCCTCATTAATTAAATTAGGCTGATCATTTTCCACAATAAAGCCATCAGCCCCATAAATAAAAGGCAACCACACAAACACCGTAAACTCCCCCTTCCCCGAAGAGAGTAACACCCCATGTTGCTCATTACCCTTCGTCAATTGTCCTGCAACTGTCACAAACTCATCCCAACTAGAAGGCAACTCAGTAATTCCAGCCTCCTCAAACAAACTAGGACGATAAAACATCGCCGTGTTATTAGTAGCAAAAGGTACAGACCAAATTTCATTCCCTAGCCTCATGGTAGAAAGCATCGCAGGTTCAATTTCCTCCTTTAAGGTAGAACCATCAAACCATTCTGTCAGAGGCTTAATAGCCCCTAAATCTACCAATTTTCCCGTCAGCTGAGGAACATACCACAGCACATCAGGGGGCTGATTTCCCACCACTGAAGCAATAATTTTTGGCAACTGCTCATCAGGTTGCCCCACATACAATCCTTGTACTTCTATATCAGGATTATTTTCATTAAATTGGGCTAATAATTCATTAAAAATTTCTCTATTTTCAGGGGGGTTAATACCATGCCAAAAAGTAATTCTAGTAACACCATCAGCAGAAGTTCCCTCCATAGAATTTTGACAACCTGTCAACAAAGGAACGAGTAAGATTAAAACTGTTATAAAAGTAATAAAATTATTTTTAATTTTCACAAATATTATTTCAGTAAATACATTAAACCAATTGTAACTCTAAGAATACAATCAAAGTATAGTTTTAACTAAATTCTAATTTATGTAGTTACTTTAGTGAATTTTGAGACAGATTTAATCTATAGCGTTTTTTATAATTATGAGATACATTCATTATTCTCAAGTCCCCCTTATTAAGGGGGATTTAGGGGGATCATCTTGTACTCCGTAACCACGATAATTGCTATATAAGATCGCTGTTCTATAAATCTTTTAGCACTAGGTATTATCTAATTTATATTTGAAGTTTTTACAGCATTAAACAAAAGTAATTAATACTTTTATCAATAAAAAATAAACTCCTTATTCACAACTTTAATATCTTATTTTATAAAAAATAGTAGTTAGTAACTGACGTTACGCACTCATTTATAAGTTAAGTTTTAACAAGGGGCTTAAGCCCCTTGCCCAACTCCTAGCCCCCTAACCAGCACGTGTACAAACACAATATGAACATCCAACGTTTTTACCATCTTAAACTAATTATATTTTTGCGTAACATCAGTTAGTAAAAAAGAAATATTTAAAGTTTTATCAAATAGATACTAATTATTCTGAGCGTCATTTGAACCAGCCAAAGCCTTTTCAAAATCCATTCTTTGCTCCGCATTACGCAACAGATAACCACTCATCATTGCCGATGCCAATAATTTACCAAGGTTTTCTCGACTCGTACTCACCATCACCCCAAAACCCTCTGCGGGTAAATTTCCCAATAAACCACCAATGTTTCTTTCCATCACTTGGAAAACTTCAGAAGTCTTGGGCTGAGATAAATTAGCAATGGTTTCTGGGCTTAGAGACTGAAGATATTTTAATAAATTATTATCCTCATCATTGTTATTGAAATAGTTTGATTGGCGATGGAATGATTGACTCATTTTTTTCTTCTCAATTACTATAAAAAACTCTGCTTTTGATCAGAATTATGTTCCTTTTAGAAAAAGTGTTTACTATAATTAATTTATCTTTAAATAACTATTTTTAGGTTGAGTAGAACCGAACTAAAAGAGTATAAATATTACCCTATAAAAATTAAATCTCTTTTTTCATCCTTTCGAGGGTTTGATTCATCTGCATGAACATTTGTTCAGGAGTGGTGCCAAATTGACTTAGTTGAGTTTTTAATTGCTCTATGGTCATTTTTGCCATAAAGTCTTCCGATAGTTCAAATCTTTTCATAAAAATACGATAACGATCCATCATATTTTCCATTCTTTCAATAAAGATTTTTTTTCCTTCTCGGTCAAATTTACCGAATTCGCTCCCCAATTGACTAAGGGATTGATAATCTTCAAATAGTTGTTTGGCTTCTTGTTGTACTACTTCTGAATCAAAAAAACTCATCTTTCTTCCTCTCAAGTGCAATACTGTATCAGTTATGGTGAATAAAGTTCTGCGGTCTGCTAAGTTTAATTATATGATTAGATACATAAGTTTTTGAATACGGATTTCCGTATTACACCGTTATTATGCAATTTTCCACCGATTCTACTAATAATTTTTCCAAGAAAAAGGTTATCAGTATTATTCTTGCTTTCCTTGGTACGATCGCCCCTTTTGGTGGTTTACACAAATTTTATTTAGGACAACCCATTTGGGGGGTACTATATCTTGCCTTGGGCTGGAATAACCCTTCTTTGGTAAAAATCGCCTGTGCGGTGGATGTAGTGTTGTACTTGTTGCAGTCTCAGGATATACTCTCTTTCAATTCTAACAACGGTGACGTGCAGACGGCAAATTTACAGCAAAAATCTTTGGTGGCACAAAACACCGTGGATGTAGTATCAGCCATCAGAGAGTTGGAAACCTTGCGCCAAGAGGGGTTAATCTCGGAATACGAATTTGAGCAGAAACGCCGTGCGTTAATTGATTAATAAAAAAGCAAGGGATTTAAACCCCTTGCCCATAATAACTTGTCGTTACCTTTAATAATTAGAAACTAAAAGTAGTTCTAAGAGTACCAATATAAATAGGGTCATTAGCACCACTATCCTGATTAGGTGCGGTTAACACAATTAATCCGGGGGTGAGACTAATACGATTATTGATGGGGTACTTATAGGAAACCTCCACATGTAAAGGAGTATCCTTGGTAAAAGTTTGATCAACCCCCCCAAGAGTCAATCCTGTTAAATAGGGTTCAGCACCCACAATAATAGCTCCGAGACTGCCTTCCTTGCCCAAGTCAGGAAATACAAGAGCGGCGGCATAGTTCCAAATTTCTGCACTTCCCGTGTCGATTAAACGAGCATTGGTATAACCCCCCCAAGCACGAAGGCTAAATTTGGGGCTAATATCCAATTGACCTTGAACACCATAGGAGTTACTAGAGACGGGGATTCCGTTTAATCCTAATCCTTGTAAATTACCAAATCTAGTACCTGTACCACCAAAGTTAAACGCTGAACCTGCACCATTAGGGTCATAACCGTTAATGTAGGTAAAGCCGAGTTTAAATTTGTCACTGGGTTTAAAGACTAATTGCCCCATGGCAGAATAGTTACCATTGAATAAACCTCTGCCGTCAGCCGGATTATTGCCACCCCTTGCCAAGTAACCAGCAGAAAGTTCAAAACTATCCCCTAATTGTTGTCTTAATCCGATACCTTGTCCCCCTAAACCTAGACGATAGATAGGGTTTCTTTCCCCAAATCTGGATAAAGCACCACCAGCGCCGCCTCCAGACTCTAGTCCAGAGTTGAAGGTATCAGCATAAAAATGGTGTCCTCCTAAACTAGCCATGGTAAATACCCTTGTTTTGGGAGTGAGGGAAAAGTAATAGTGAAGACGATCTAAGGTTACATTATTGTCTGCTTGTCCATCATAGGCAAATCGCCCTTCATCGGTAAAGGTTTGACTACCAAAGGAGTTACCCAGATTACCTGCGGTTAGACGAGTGAATAAAACATCGTTACCAGTAAAACTGGTGGACATTTGTAGCCTTACTCTGGAAGTAAGGGTGGCTTGGGCGTTAAAGTCTTCCCTGACTCCTGTGAGGGGGTTCGTAACATCTCCTCCAAAGGCGTCAGCGAGGGTGAAAGCCACTTCTCCAGCTAGTTTTGTGGTGGTAGAAAATTGATTCTCCTCTAAAAAGCCGACTCTACCCTCTAGGTTATCAACTCTGGCGCCGAGGGTGGCGAGTTCGGTTTCAAATTCAGCAATTAGTCTTCTGAGGGCTGTAATATCTTCTTCTCCTACTCCTCCTGTGCCGATTAGGCGTTCGATGGATTGCATACAGACATTTAAACCCGCCGCAAATTCATAACGGCTTAACGCTCTATTTCCCCTAAATGTGCGATCGGGATAACCGACAATACAGCCATAGCGCTCTACTAGGCTTCTTAAGGCTTCATAAGCCCAATCAGTGGGAGATACGTCGCTTAGTTGGTTTACGGAGGTAACTTGCCCCATGGATTCTTGGTTGTCAATATCCATGACATTAATTTGTGCTTGGGCTGGGCTAGCGCTTATTAGGGTGGTAAGAGCAATCATTAATTTGTAATTTGCTACACTCTTTAATGAAAAACAAGCCGATTTTTTGGACATTTAAACCTCACAACAAGTATTAAGAATTGGTTAAGAAAGACGATTAAAGTTTAGCTATTCTTTTGAGGGGGGTTTTGTATTGGTTAATACCAATAATGAACCTGTATGCAATATAAGCATGGTTAAAATGATAAAATAGACTTAAAATGTTTTATGAAAAAAAAATAAATTTTTGTGATGAACAGGTTAATTTATTTTTTATTATTCTCATTCAATATTTTGAGGGTATTATCGGTTTTGTTTGGTTCGGTTTGTTTGTTATTATCTGAATAGCTAAAAATATTAATAAATTGCTCTTTTTATTTTTGATATTTATTCATGTCAAATTCTGATAAAAAATCTTCAGTTTTTCCCAAAATTTTTAAACGTTTTCAAAAAACTTTATCTTCATTTGTAAATGCGATCGCAGAGGCCATTACTACTTCTGTTCACATCCCTGAAATAGCTATTGGACCGATTATTGGTTCTTTAATTACTTCAGCAACTACTTTAGTTATTGGATTTTTAACTATCTCTAATATATTTAGTGAACAATTCTTATATCGTCCTTTACAGATTCAAGATAGTAATGCCAATTTAAATTTACAATTAGAAAGTTACCGTCAAAATATTCTTAATAATTACCTTACTCAGACCACAGAATTAACTCTAAACTATCCCCTCTGGAAATTACAACAAAACTATAATCTTCTTCGGGCAAACACTCAAGCAGCTCTCAAGGAACTTGATGGGGAAAGAAAACGTTATATCATAATGTTCTTAGAGGATAATCATTTGCTCACTTTCAACAACAATACAAGGGTAACGGATATATTAGAAAATGCTGACTTACAAGAGGCACAATTAAGTAATTTAAATCTATCTTTTACTAATTTTGAAAATAGTAATTTAACCAAGGCAAATTTAAACTATGGCAATTTTTATAAAGTTAATTTCACCAAAGCTGATTTAACGGAAAGCAGTTTGATAAATGCTGATTTATCAGGAGCATTTTTAGAAAAAGCTAATCTAACAAATGCTGATTTAACAAATAGCTGTTATGATATTTTTACTACATTACCAGATAATTTTGATCCCATTAAAGCAAAAATGAATTTAATTCAACCTTTTCATAACTGCCCAGTAATATTAATGGAAAAAGATCCAAAAAAAGCAAAATAATTTATGATTTATTGATTAATAATGATGAATAGTCCTTTGCCCCATGAGCAAAACTTGTTAAGAGATAATAGTAAATTATTGCCTGTGCCATCAGGTTTGTTAAAAGTTGATTCTTTAGAATCAGCGCCCCATGGTTATTTATCTTTGACGGAAAAACTTTATCATATCGCTTCGACTTCTACCTATGAGGTATGGTTTTCCCTTGTGTTACCTACCTATCAAGAAGCGAATAATATCGAGGAAATTGTTAGTAAAATTTGTCATATCCTTGATGGTGTCATTCCTTCCCATTATGAATTGATTATAGTGGATGATGACAGCCCCGATCGCACTTGGGAAAAAGCATTAAAATTAACCAAGGATTATCCTCCATTGCGGGTAATGCGTCGGCAAAACGAGCGCTCGTTATCTACGGCGGTAATCAGGGGATGGCAAGGGGCAAGGGGAGAAATTTTGGGGGTAATAGATGCGGATTTACAACACCCACCCGATATTTTATTAGAACTTTTGGGGCGTATCTGTGATGGGGCTGATTTAGCGGTGGCAAGTCGTCACACTAGCAATGGTGGAGTGAGTGATTGGAGTTTTTTACGCCGTTGTTTGTCTAGGGGGGCTCAAATTATGGGCTTATTGATTTTACCCAATACCATCGGCAGAATATCTGACCCCATGAGTGGTTATTTTGTACTACAAAGAAAGGCGATCGCCCATTGTACCTTAGCTCCTGTGGGCTATAAAATTTTAATAGAAGTAGTAGCCAGAGGATATTTTCGTAATATTGCCGAAGTGGGTTATGTCTTCCAAGAAAGAATCGAAGGGCAAAGCAAAGTTACTTGGAAACAATACCGAGACTACATCCATCACTTATTGCGATTGAGACTCGCTTTATGGCCATTTAGTCGTTTTATTCGCTTTGGTATGGTGGGCTTTACGGGGGTATTTGTAGATATGACCATATTATATCTCCTCAGTGACCCTAGCACCCTGCAATGGAACCTAACCCTCAGCAAAATTATTGCGGCTGAATTCGCCATCATTAATAATTTTATCTGGAATGACCGTTGGACATTCAAAGACTTTTCCCAATTTAGGCAAGGGAAACTTCACACCCTCAAACGATTCCTTAAATTTAATCTTATCTGTTTAGTAGGGTTATTTATTAACGTTGTTATTCTTAATCTTATTGTTAACTTTATCTTTCCTAACCCCTACATTGCCAATTTAAGTGCGATCGCCCTTACCACCTTTTGGAATTTTTGGCTAAACTACAAACTAAACTGGGAAAATAGCACTAAAACTAATTAGCGGTTGCCGAAAAACTGGATTCATGGTGTTAATGGATGATAAAGGATTGATAATGGTGATTATTGACCATTTTTTATGTTTTTAATATCCTTAAACCTCTTATCACATTCAATCCGTAAATCAAAGTAACAATTCAGCTTATCGATAAATTATTAGTCGTGTAATGAGTTACACAGAAAAAGACGATAGCGTATAATTACCCTTACTTTTCCCCCTTTTTTTGCTCATCATTTTGATGATGTAAAGGAGAAGAAGGATAAATAGGATTTTCAATGGGGGAAGGTTGCCAATGGGTAGGAATAGCAGGACGAGAAGGCTTCAACCCCTGCAAAACTTCCTGTAAATTTAACGATTCCAAAGGCTTTGCCTCCCTTAACTTGTGCCAAACCGAGCGAGACATGAGCAAATTTTGCTCCATCCGTTGCGCCCCAATTTTTTCTAAATACTCCTCCCTTTCTGGTTGATAATCCCCAGAAGAAAGTAACAAAGACTGAGGAGGAAACTTCTGGATAACCGCCGCCATCTGAGTTAAAAGTTTCGGATATAACCATGTATAAGCAGGATGCACCGTTAAATCTGCTTCATGGGGTTTCGCACCATTTTGAGACACAATGAGCTTAAAATAGCCAATGGCAGCCTTTCTCTGAGGCTCAAATACATAAGCCCTGATGGTTTCTTCCTGACTCCAAAAAGACTTAATCGTCTTCGATACATAAGTAAAAAAGCCCGTTTTAAAATCCTCTAAATGCAAATCAAAAACCTGCCGAATAGTAGGAGGCAAGGAAACACAATCTAACTGATACAGTAAACGAGAATCCGCATTACTTACAGGTAAAAGATTAGGTAAACTAGGTTCTTTTTCCGCTAATTTTGCTAAAATCTCGGCATTACACTCCCAATTAGTAATTTGGGCTAGGGGTTGAAAACCATTTTCTCGATACAATCCGAGGGTACTTTTTTCATTTATATTTACTTCTAGTATCCATGTTCTAGCTTCCCAAATTTTCTCAAAACAGTAACGTAATAATTGAGAGCCAATGCTACAATTACCGATTAATAAATGACTCAATGAAGTGTTGTAATTGATTATTACTAGCTCAACTTTCCATGTACTGCGATTTTGGTTAAAAGGGGCAACTTGAATTAACCCTTGAATCTGTCCATCTTTTTCCGCTACATACACATAAAAATCTCGATTCCAACTAGAGGGCAACATTTTTGCCATCTGCAATAAACCGTAACAGCTTTGGTACTTTTGTACCTGTTCTAAAAGAGAAGCAAAACGATAGTTATTTTCTAATGATAATCTTTCTTGGAGCAAAGAGGCGATCGCCCCTAAATCTCGATATTGTACCCCTCGAATCTTTAAACTAGATTTTGGTAATGTAGATGTATTCATAGTATTATCTTTTTAAATTAAATATATTGAGAACAAAAAAACTTCAAAGTGAGAGACAAAAAGCAACTCTCAAAAATTACAACATTCTCACCAACCTCGAATAAAGTAGTTAATTTAACAATAGTGATGGTCATTAGATATTAGCTTAACAGTTAACCATAAAAATCCTAAACCCTCAAAATCATCATAACTATTAAGACAAATACAACCTAAAACCTTTCTGCCATTTCTCTTTAAAAAAATTAGACCAACAAAATTACCAATCACCTCATAGATAATTACTTTTTGTCTAATCCCATCTTATCTTAAATTTTTTTCATTAATCAACGACCATTTTTAAAAATCAACACTAAAATTAAAAATTAAAACATCATTTAAAGTATTATCCCTATGAACAACATTAAACCATTTAAAAAAAATAAATATCCTCACAACAACATCGATACCGTCTTCTTAGAAAGACAAAAAAAAGAAGAAAAAAAAAGACTCAAACAATATTGTCTTAACCGTAGCCTAGAAAATATATTAAAAATAGGTTTTAATTTAGGTATTGTCGCTTTCTCCGTTACTAGCGTCAAAAATCTTTTACCCTACAACGACATTCAGCAATCTCAAATTAGCCAAATCCAAGAAGAAATTAATAAAGTATCCCCCAGAGTTCAAAGACTAGAAGAAAATTTTTCCACAACCTTTGACCCTAAATCTTCCAGAAGAGTTATGAAAGATAATACCTACAAAGTTGATCCTAATTTGCGACCCATCTTTTTCGTCGAAAAAAAATAAAAAAATTAGGGGTTAAAACCCCTTTCAATTAAACCGATATTTACTTCTGCTGTGCATAAGGCATACATTCAAAAGGTTGGACTCCTATCTCTGGCAGTTCATCTTTCTCAGCACTAAAAATCATCGCAAAACCTTCTGTTAAATAGTTGCTAATTGCTTCTAGTATTTGAAAAATATTCATAGGACGATTCCTCCTAAGTTCAAAATCAGGATTAAGAGTCAAGTTTTAATTTTTCTCTCATTCCTATATCTTTATTATCATTTACAAAGCCCAAATTCTGAGATATTTGTAATATTTATTTGACTTTATTCGCATTACTTCACATAGTACTTTCTTTTGCTCTAATCAGTACCACAATTACTAAGCAACTTATCTCTCTTCTTTTCTATTTTTTGCTAATTATTTTCTAACTTTTTTTTCTGTTAACAATTGTTAAAACAACTGTCTTTTTCTTGACTTTTGGCTATTAACAGGGGATGATAATAAGTATCTTTAAAATAATAGAAATCTGACTGTTTACTCAAAAAAAATCCAGAACCTCCCATTATTTAGATAATAACATAAATATCCATAAACAACCATAGAAAAAAGCAAAAATAAGAACAAAAATTAGGTACGCAAAAGGTTTATTAGAACCAATGGAGATTGTAGAATTAAGTAACAGACATAAATTGTTTACTCCTAACTTAAAACTATGACCAACAAAATAGCCATCATCGGTGCGGGAATATCAGGTTTAACCCTAGCCACAAAACTTCAAGAAAAAGGGGTAGATGTTCAAGTATTTGATAAAGGACGTGGTGTAGGAGGTAGAATGTCGAGCCGTCGTACCGACTGGGGTTATATTGACCATGGTACCCAATATTTTGGTCTTAGTAACAATGAATTTCAAGATTTTATAAGTATCTACGGGGAAGTAATGCAACCTTGGCAGGGGAAATTTGCTTCTTGGGAAAATGGTATATTCCATGAAGATAAGTCCTCAAAAGTTAGATATGTGCCTAATGAGGCAATGAATCGACTTTGTAAGTATTTGAGTGGTGATACCACCGTTAAGCTAGAAACTAGAATAGTCTCTCTCACAAAAGATAATGATTCTTGGACATTGCTAGATGACCATAATCACCGTTACGGAGATTATGATGCGGTGGTTATTACTGCCCCTCCTAGTCAAACGGCGAATTTGTTACCTGATGATTGTACTTTTAAGCCAGACATTGCCAAGATAAAGATGCTTCCTTGTTTTACTTTGATGGTTATTCCTGAAAAGAAAGTCAATTTACCTTTCGAGGGGGTAAAGTTTAGCCATCCTGTGTTGGGTTGGGTAAGTGCCAATGATACGAAGCCTAATCGAGGGGATGGTGGTGCGATAGTGATTCAGTCCAATTTTACCTATGCTATGGATCATGTGAATGATGACCGAGAAAAAATTAGTCAAGATTTGTTGACACAAACGGAGAAGGTTTTTGATTTCAAGTTTTCTCCTTTCCATTATTTTTCCTTGCATCTGTGGCGTTATGCTCTACCTCAACAGCCTAGTCAAGAGGGATATTATTATGATGTCGAGACAGGATTAGGGGTTTGTGGTGATTGGTGTTTATCTGGTAAGGTCGAAGGTGCTTTTTTGAGTGCCAGTGCGATCGCCCTTAAAATAAAATAAACATATAACCTTAATATCACTTTAACTTTTTGCTGCTATTAATGGTAATAGGGCTTGAAATATTGGAGCATAGAGAAAGTGGTATCATTACAACAACAAATAGCATTATCAGAACAAATCAAAGTAGGAGACAACATCAGGCTACAAAAAAAAACCAGTCAAGTAGCCCAAGATGTCCTCAGAATGGGAGCATTAGTAGAAGAATCATTTCGCTATAGCCATCGAGCCTTATTTGAACAAGACTTAGAAGCCGTTCAAAAAATTATCATCCAAGACCAAGAAATAGATAAATATTATCGCCAAATCGAACTAGACTGCTCCAATATTCTAACCAGCCAAAGCCCCTCCCCCAAAAATTTGCGTATCCTTAGTGCCTTCATGCAATTAGTAAGAGACTTAGAGCGCATCGGTGATTATGCCCAAGACTTAGGAGAAATATCCCAAAAACTCATTCTCTACTCTCCACATCCCTGCATGAAAGAAATCGCCACCATGTCCCAACACGCTCAACTAATGTTAGCCAAAAGCATAGTTGCTCTTACTGAATTAGACGCTGAAGCTGGAGAAAAAATTAAATTTCTCGACGATACCATTGACGACGCTTACGATAACCTTTACGCCAAATTAGCCTACCAAGAAAACGTCCCAGGCATAGTTGAACCAATAGTGCTTCTAATCCTTGTCATTCGTTACTTAGAGAGAATGGCGGATCATTCCACCAATATAGCCCAAAGAGTCTCATTTATCGTTAATGGCTACCGTAATTAATCAGAAATTGACCAGAATTGACAAAAGAAGAAAAAGTGGGGTATGATCAGAGATTGTCACTAGAAATTATCCTAGGGCGAACTATATTTATATATACATAAAATAGTGTATAAAAAGCATACCTCATGCCAACTATTCAACAATTAATCCGGAGTGAAAGATCCTCCATCCAGAAAAAGACAAAATCTCCAGCATTAAAAGAATGTCCTCAGCGTCGTGGTGTTTGTACAAGGGTATATACCACCACCCCCAAAAAACCTAACTCTGCCCTCAGAAAGGTAGCAAGGGTTCGTTTAACATCTGGGTTTGAAGTTACAGCTTATATTCCTGGTATTGGTCATAACCTTCAAGAACACTCTGTAGTATTAATCAGAGGCGGAAGGGTAAAAGATTTACCTGGTGTAAGATACCACATCGTTAGAGGAACACTAGATGCTACTGGTGTAAAGGACAGAAAACAAGGACGCTCTAAATATGGAGCAAAACGTCCTAAAGCATAAATGAAGTAAATAAATTTTAGGATATAGAAAATGTCTCGTAGAAGTAAAGCTAAAGTGGTGGAAGTTCCACCAGATGCAGTATATAACAGTCGTTTAGTCAGCATGACTATTCGTCGCATCATGAAAGATGGCAAAAAATCCTTAGCTGCCAGCATTTTATATGATGCCATGGCAATCATCGGTGAAAGAACTGGTGCTGAACCCATGGAAACTTTTGAACAAGCCATCAAAAACCTAACTCCCCTCGTGGAAGTTAAGGCTAGAAGAGTTGGTGGTGCAACCTACCAAGTACCCATGGAAGTAAGACCTTCCCGTGGTAGTAGTCTTGCCCTCCGTTGGTTGATTCAATTCTCCCGTAAGAGAAGCGGTAGAACTATGTCCATGAAACTTGCTAACGAGATCATGGATGCTGCCAACGAAACTGGGGGAGCTATCAAGAAAAGAGAAGAAACCCACAAAATGGCAGAAGCAAACAAAGCATTTGCTCACTACAGATACTAAGCACAATTTATTCGCTATTTTTAACCCCATAACTAGCTTTATTGTCAAAAAATAAAAAGTTATGTTAAGAAAAGTGTAAAATTGTAAATAGTTTTTATTTAAGCTCAAAATTCTAGTAAAGATTTCGACAGCAGGAGGTAACTGTGACCCGTTCCATTCCCCTAGAAAAGATTCGCAATATAGGCATAGCTGCCCATATTGATGCGGGAAAGACTACCACAACAGAGAGAATTTTATTCTACTCTGGTATCGTTCATAAAATAGGAGAAGTCCACGATGGTAACGCTGTTACCGACTGGATGGAACAAGAACGGGAAAGAGGAATCACCATCACCGCTGCGGCCATTAGTACCGATTGGCAAGGACATCATATCAATATCATTGATACTCCTGGTCACGTGGATTTTACCATCGAAGTAGAGCGCTCTATGCGGGTACTAGATGGGGTAATTGCGGTATTTTGTTCTGTGGGTGGGGTTCAACCTCAGTCGGAAACCGTTTGGCGCCAAGCAAATCGTTATCATGTGCCTCGTATTGCTTTTGTGAATAAGATGGATCGCACAGGGGCTAATTTTTTCCGTGTTTATGAACAGGTAAAAGATAGACTTCAAGCTCCTGCTATTCCTATTCAAATTCCCATTGGCAGTGAAGATAGATTTTCGGGCATCGTAGATTTGGTCAGAATGAAAGCCAAAATTTATGAAGATGATTTGGGTCAACAAATCAAGGAAATTGATGTTCCCGATGAGGTCAAAGAGTTAGCCGAAGAATACCGAGGTTATCTCATAGAGGCGATCGCCGAGTCAAACGAAGCCTTACTAGAAAAATACCTAGCAGAAGAAGAGATCAGCGAAGCCGAAATAAAACAAGCAATTCGCCAAGGTACTATCAAAGGTACCTTAATGCCCATGCTCTGTGGTTCTGCCTTCAAAAATAAAGGAGTCCAGCTGTTATTAGATGCTGTGGTAGATTACCTTCCTGCCCCCAACGAAGTCCCTGCCATTAAAGGGATTTTGCCCAGTGGGGAAGAAGGAGAACGTCACGCAGGAGATGAGGAACCTTTCTCCGCCCTTGCTTTTAAAGTAGCCTCTGACCCTTTTGGTCGATTAACTTTTCTCAGGATATACTCTGGGGTTTTGACAAAAGGTAGCTATATTTACAATTCTACTAAGGACACCAAAGAGCGTATTTCTAGGTTAATTATTCTCAAATCCAACGACAGGATAGAGGTAGAAGAACTAAGGGCAGGAGATCTAGGCGCGGCGATCGGCTTGAAAAATACCACCACAGGTGATACACTATGTGATGATAGTGAGTCGATTATTCTCGAATCTCTCTATGTGCCTGAGCCTGTAATCTCAGTGGCGGTAGAACCAAAAACTCAGCAAGATATGGATAAATTGTCCAAAGCCTTGCAATCTCTTTCTGACGAAGATCCCACCTTCAAAGTTAGTATCAATCCCGAAACTAACCAAACGGTAATCGCAGGAATGGGAGAGTTACATTTAGAAATTCTGGTGGATCGGATGTTACGGGAATTTAAAGTGGGAGCTAACGTGGGACAACCTCAAGTAGCCTACAGAGAAACAATCCGTAAAGCCGTGCAAACAGAGGGTAAATTTATTCGTCAGAGTGGTGGTAAAGGGCAATATGGTCATGTGGTGATCGAAATTGAGCCAGGAGAGGAAGGAAGTGGTTTTGAATTTGTCTCCAAGATTACTGGGGGTGCGATTCCTAAAGAGTACATTCCTTCTGTGCAACAGGGTATCAAAGAGGCCTGTGAATCTGGTATCATAGCTGGTTATCCCCTCATCGATGTAAAAGTCGCTTTGATTGATGGTTCTTACCATGACGTGGATTCTTCCGAAATGGCGTTTAAAATTGCTGGGTCCATCGCAATTAGAGATGCAGTGAAGAAAGCACAACCAGTCTTACTAGAACCCACGATGAAGGTTGAGGTGGAAGTACCCGACAATTATGTTGGTGACATTATCGGAGATCTCAATTCTCGTCGAGGCATTATCGAAGGAATGGAAACAGAAAGCTCCCTTGCTAAGGTGTCAGCAAAAGTTCCCCTAGAAACTATGTTCGGTTATGCCACAGATATTCGTTCTAAGACCCAAGGACGTGGTATATTTAGCATGGAATTCAGTAAATACTCTGAAGTTCCCGAAAATGTAGCTAAAGGTATTATTACCAAAAATACAGGATACGTATAAATTTATTAATTAAATTAGGAAAAGACAAAGAAAATGGCACGGGAAAAATTTGAAAGAAATAAACCTCACGTTAACATCGGCACCATCGGTCACGTTGACCATGGTAAAACTACCCTCACTGCAGCTATTACCCTAACTCTCTCTGCTGCTGGTCAGGCAAAAGCTCGTAAATACGATGAAATCGACGCAGCCCCTGAAGAAAAAGCACGGGGTATCACCATTAACACCGCTCACGTTGAATACGAAACTCCTAGTCGTCACTACGCTCACGTTGACTGCCCTGGACACGCTGACTATGTAAAAAACATGATCACTGGTGCGGCTCAAATGGACGGAGCTATCTTGGTTGTATCTGCAGCTGATGGCCCTATGCCTCAAACTCGTGAGCATATCCTCTTGGCTAGACAGGTTGGTGTACCTAACCTTGCTGTGTTCTTAAACAAACAAGACCAAGTAGATGATGAAGAGTTATTGGAATTGGTTGAGTTAGAAGTTCGTGAACTTTTAAGCGAATACGGTTTTGATGGTGACAATATTCCCATCGTTTCTGGTTCTGCTTTAAAAGCTGTAGAACAGATGACTTCTAACGCTAAAACTCAAAAAGGCGAAAATGAGTGGACTGACAAAATCTGGACTCTCATGGATGAAGTAGATAACTACATCCCCACCCCTGAGCGTGACGTTGACAAGCCTTTCTTGATGGCTGTAGAAGACGTATTCTCCATCACTGGTCGTGGTACCGTTGCAACTGGTCGTATCGAACGTGGTAGAGTTAAAGTTGGCGAAACCGTAGAATTAGTAGGTATTCGTGACACTCGCAACACCACTGTAACTGGTGTGGAAATGTTCCAAAAAACTTTGGACGAAGGTATGGCTGGAGACAACGTAGGTTTATTACTTCGTGGTGTTCAAAAAGAAGATATTGAGCGTGGTATGGTATTGGCTAAACCCTCTTCTATCACTCCTCACACCACTTTTGAAGCTGAGGTTTATGTACTCAAGAAAGAAGAAGGTGGTCGTCATACTCCTTTCTTCCCTGGATACCGTCCTCAGTTCTACGTTCGTACTACCGACGTAACCGGAACCATCAGTGACTTCACCGCCGATGATGGTAGTGCTGCTGAAATGGTAATGCCTGGCGATCGCATCAAAATGACCGTTGATTTAATCAACCCCATTGCGATCGAACAAGGAATGCGTTTTGCTATTCGTGAAGGTGGTCGTACCATCGGTGCGGGTGCTGTAGCCAAAATTTTAAAGTAGGAAGAATTAAATAATGATTGGGGCGTTACTCAGATTAAGTTCTCTGTACGCCCTAATTTTATCCCTACTAACGAGATAATTCGGACTGATAAAAACTTTTGTACATTATCAACTCTTAATTATCAATCCTCAATTAATTAGTACCTTGAAAAATTAATCCCAGTAAAATAATAAAAATCATGGCAACCTTACAACAACAAAAAATTCGTATTCGCTTAAAAGCATTTGACCGTCGCTTACTTGATACTTCTTGTACAAAAATTGTTGAGACTGCTAATCGTACCAATGCTCAACCAGTAGGTCCTATTCCTCTCCCCACAAAACGTAAAATCTACTGTGTACTCAGATCTCCCCACGTTGACAAAGATTCCAGAGAACACTTTGAAACCCGTACTCACCGTCGTGTTATCGATATTTATCAACCCTCTTCAAAAACCATTGATGCTTTGATGAAATTAGATTTACCTGCTGGAGTTGACATCGAAGTAAAACTATAATTTTGGAAAAAATAACTTTTTTCTGTTAATTAGGGTGCATCTTTTCAGGATGACCACAAAAAATCGTATAATAGTAAATTGTGCTAATTTAGAAAAAACTATGCCTAAAGTAAAAACTAAAAAATCCGCTGCTAAACGTTTTCGCATTACTGGAAGCGGGAAAAAAATCATGCGCCGTAAAGCAAACAAAAATCACTTACTAGAACATAAAAGTGCAGAGCAAAAACGTCGTCGTCTTAGCAACATGGCTTTAGTTCATGAAAGTGATGAAAAAGAAGTACGTTTAATGCTTCCTTACGGTACTAAGTAGGAACAAATTTCTCCCCATTAAACTTTGTAATATTAATTTAATTGTAAAAAAATGAGTAGAGTTAAAAGAGGTAACGTCGCCCGTAAAAGACGTAATAAAATTTTAAAACTAGCAAAAGGTTATAGAGGTTCTCACTCTAAGCTATTCCGTATTGCTAATCAACAGGTTATGAAAGCGTTACGTAATGCTTATCGTGACCGTCGTAAGAAAAAAAGAGATTTTCGTCGTCTGTGGATTACCCGTGTAAATGCAGCGGCTAGAATGAACGGTATTAGCTACAGTCAATTAATTTATAAATTAGATAAAGCTAATATCTCTCTTAACCGTAAAATGTTAGCTCTTTTAGCGGTTCAAGATATGGACGCATTTAAAAAGGTAGTAGAATTAGCTCTTCAAGCCTAGATTTGTTTTATGGTAATGGAATAAAGTGTTCTTTAGCTCTAATAAGGCTTCGGAACACTTTTTTTATATTTAATTAGGCTACCAATTGTTCTTTATCATTGACAACATCATCAGAGGAAGGATAATTACCTAAATATTCTTCTAACTGGACATTAATATCATTTTTCACGATTTCTCTATATTCCAAGAAATGCTCATTGTGAGCGCACAGAGTTAGATAATGTTCCCATACTCCTGGGTTATTTTTGATAATGCTAAAGAGATGGTGCCAAAACTTCCAACGGGTATCTCTTTTTATTCCTTGGCGCCATATGACGATCGCCAAAGCCTTTAGATCGACGAGGCTAGGTAGTTTAGCAGGGGGATGAGCTTTGGGGGCGCCTAACTTGAGGAAACAACGATAAGTCCTATCTA
Organism: Cyanobacterium sp. IPPAS B-1200; assembly: GCF_001747005.2. Taxonomy (NCBI): domain Bacteria; kingdom Bacillati; phylum Cyanobacteriota; class Cyanophyceae; order Chroococcales; family Geminocystaceae; genus Cyanobacterium; species Cyanobacterium sp. IPPAS B-1200. Next base: position 1,227,019 of record NZ_CP182899.1, on the reverse strand, counting down.
AGTAAGCATGGGGATCATAAAGTCGCCAAAAAGCATCTACATATTCATTGGCAATGTCCTCTACGGGGCGAGTGGGTACAAAATTCATTAGGGTAGTCTGGTTAATGTTGCCATATTTTCCTGCCCCTAAGCGTCCTTCTTTCTCCAAACGATGCCATAAAGCTGTGTTGGGTAATGCTTGTAACATGGCGAAGGTGGTGGTGGGAATGCCGACTTGCTCAGCAAAGCGCACAATGCGATCGCCCGCACCCTTTTCTTCCCCATCAAAACCAATAATAAAACCAGCCATAGGACGTAATCCAGTGCGAATAATTTTATCTACCGCATCAGTCAATGAACTACGGGTATTTTGAAACTTCTTAGTCATAGCCAAACTATCCTCATCGGGAGTTTCAATGCCTAAGAATACCGCATCAAAATAACAGTCCACCATCAACTCCATCAATTCAGTATCATCAGCTAAATCCACAGAAGCCTCCGTATTGAAGCGGAAAGGATATTGATGCTCCTGTTGCCATTCCTTGAGAGCTTTTAACAACAACTTCACATTACGCTTATTGCCGATGAAATTATCATCCACCATAAACACACTGCGGCGCCAGCCCAACTCATAGAGATAGTCCAACTCTTTTAATAACTGCTCAGGGGTTTTTGTCCGTGGCTTACGACCATAAAGAACGATAATATCGCAAAATTCACACTGGAAAGGACAACCCCTCGAAAATTGCACCGACATGGAATCATAGGCATCCAATTCCAACAAATCGAAACGAGGAATCGGGGTATAAGACACATCAGGTTTTTCTGTGGTACGGAATACCCCAGAGGTTTCTCCCCTCTCGATCGCCTCTACAAACATCGGTAAAGTGATTTCCCCTTCATCCAAAACAAAAAAGTCTGCTCCCGCTTCCTCTAGCTCATGGGGGACGGAGGTAGGATAAGGCCCCCCTACCGCCACTAATTTACCCCGACTTTTTGCTTCCTTAATTTGGTCAATTAAATCCTCTTTTTGAACAATCATCGCTGACATGATGACCACATCAGCCCATGCCCACTCTTCTTCTGTAACCGCTCTAATATTGCGATCTACCAGCTTAAATTCCCATTCTTGAGGTAGTATGCCTGCCACGGTCACTAAGCCCAAAGGAGGCAATAAAACCTTGCGATTAACTAATTCTAAGATTTTCTCGTAAGACCAAAAAGTTGGCGGAAAAATTGGATAAACTAAAAGAGCTTTCATTTTATATGGGGTTAGATATTATTTATATTTATTATTGATCTCAAATCTAACTCATATTGTCAGGATTGGAAAGTTAATTATTTCCCGTGAACCCCTAAAGCCTTTTCAAAGGTTTGACGGTCAAGGGTTTCATTCTCAATCAAAAGATCTACTAAATAATCAATGGCGGGGCGATATTCATTAATAATGGTTTTAGCATTTTCATGACACTGATTCACAATCGCTCTAATTTGTAAGTCAATTTTTTGGGCTATGTCCTGAGAATATTCCGTACGACTCATGGAGTCATTGCCGAGGAAAACGGGTTGTTCATCCCCTTCAAGGGCAATGGGTCCTAAATCGGACATCCCAAATTTAGTGACAATTTGACGGGCTAAACTGGTGACACGTTCAATATCATTACTCGCTCCTGTGGTTACTTCATCTTCCCCAAAGATCATTTCTTCGGCAGCTCTACCCCCCAATAAACCTGTAATACGAGCAAATAATTGACTACGGGATACCAAGCCCTGCTCTTCATCGGGAGTAAACCAAGTTAAGCCTCGGGCTTGTCCTCGGGGAATGAGGGTGATTTTTTCTACGGGATCATGGCCGGGAGTGAGGGTGGCGACTACGGCGTGTCCTACTTCATGGTAAGCGATTAATCGTTTACTTTTGCTATCCACGAGGGGAGTGCCTTCCATCCCTGCGATAACTCGGTCGATGGCTTGATCTACTTCTGCCATGGTAATGGAGTCTTTTCGTTTACGGGCGGTAAGGATGGCCGCTTCATTGAGCAGGTTCGCAAGATCTGCCCCAGAAAATCCGGGGGTGCGCTGGGCGATCGCCTTTAAATCCACTTCTTCATTAACTTTCTTATCAGCGGCGTGGACATCTAAAATACCTAAACGTCCTTCTAAATCAGGATAATCCACAATTACCTGACGATCAAAACGTCCTGGACGCAACAAAGCGCTATCAAGGACATCAGGGCGGTTAGTAGCAGCGATAACGATAATCCCTGAATTGCCCTCAAAACCATCCATTTCCGTCAACAATTGATTAAGGGTTTGCTCCCGTTCATCATTCCCTCCACCAATGCCACTACCACGCTGTCGGCCCACCGCATCAATTTCATCGATAAATACCAAACAAGGAGCATTTTCCTTGGCTTTACGGAATAAATCTCTTACCCGTGAAGCCCCAACTCCCACAAACATCTCCACAAATTCTGAGCCAGAAATGCTAAAAAATGGAACTTCTGCCTCCCCTGCGATCGCCTTTGCCAACAAAGTTTTACCCGTCCCGGGAGGCCCTACCAATAATAAACCCCTCGGAATCCTTGCCCCAATAGCCGTAAATTTATCAGGAGTTTTAAGAAAAGTTACCACCTCTTGTAATTCTTCTTTAGCTTCTTCGACCCCAGCCACATCCTGAAACTGTACCCCTGTCTCGGATTCCATCTGAAATTTTGCCTTGGACTTACCAAAACTCATGGCTCCCGCCGCAGAATTAGCAGATTTCCGAATCAAGACGAATAAACCAATGATTAAAAATAACAATAATGCCAACTGCACACTGCCGATAACCGCCGAAGCAGAAGCACCTGAAGATTGCACGGCAAAATCAATATCTTTATCTCTAATAAGACTAATTAACTCACGATTATCATTGAATAAATAAACAATTTCAGGGTTATCTTCCTCTCCCCCTGCTAAAAACACCCTTGCCACATTGGTTTCTGGATCTATTTGGATTCTCTCAACCTCTCCTGCATCAATTCTTGTGAGTAGTTCACTATAACTAAACTGTTGATTTTCCTCTCGATTTTGTGCCACAGCAACTCCTGCCCCTGTGACGAGGGTTTGCCCCCACAAAAGACTACTAATGATTAGGGTAAGGACTCGATTAGATTTTTTTCTTTTACGGGAATTATTATTTAACATTTCTATTTTTTATATATAAGGCTCAGTGCGCTGGTAAATTAAAATAACTACTTTCATTATAAGATGTTGCCAAAAAGTCTTATGACAAGAAGGAAAATAGGGAATAGGTAAGCCTATTTTAAAAATTAAATGCTGATGGTAGTTGAACAATGTTTTGTATCATCAATAAAACAACCTCTAACTACAATTTTGATTAATGGTGGATTTTAGACCTCCAGCTAACCTACTCCCATAGACTATTTTATTGACCTAATGACTTAAGAGCAGTAAGGGCGGCCCAGCGACTATCGGTAATGGTGGCACTCTCATCAATGGTTGGGGGTTCACAATCTTCGTTGTTACAGACTTGTCTTAGGGGTAAAGCTAAGGATAGTTGCTCATAAACCCATTCTTGCACCTCAAAATAGCCATCTGGGGGCAGACTTTCACATAAATCATCTCCTGATATTTCCCTTTCTAGGGGTAAGTTATCGGGATCTTCAAATTGATCACTGAGCCAGATAATTTCTGATGTATCTACTTCGAGGCGATGGTTAAAGGTTTTTAGGCAGCGATCGCACTTTAGGGTCAAAATAGTATCAGCGGTCAACTCTACCTCTAAAAAACCTCCCCGATGATGTATAGCAAAAGTACCCTTGATAGGGGTTAAGGTTTGAAAACCCTTGATATTTTCCTTGAAGGTGAACCTATCCATTTGCTGGGGCATTTTTAGCAATTGGGGAATATATATTCTTTCCATCCTTTTAACCGTCATTGATTCATCAATCATTAATTTAGCAGATTTGGGTTAATTCTTTACAGTTAAAGAGCTATTGTCACTTTATTTTATGGTTTGTTAGTGTAATAAACAGTGTATAATACACATATAATTACACATAATCTATAAAAACCATGAGAACAAACATTGATCTCGATGATAAATTAATTGAAGAAGCGTTTAGTTTAACCAATGTTAGAACAAAAAAAGAGTTAGTGAATTTGGCTTTAAAGGAATTAATTCGGAATAAAAAAAAGTTAAATTTATTAGATCTTAGTGGAAAAATTGATTTTGCGGAGGATTATAACTATAAAGAATTTAGATAAAAATGTATTTAATTGATACTTCTACATTAGTAAATATTTTTAGAGATAAAAGTAATATATTAAAGACGAAATTAGAAAATCATATCCAAGATGAGGCGATTTTTTTAACCCATTTTACGCAAATAGAATTATTACAGGGAGCAAAAAACGAACAAGAATGGCAACTATTAAAACTTTATCTTTGTCAACAAGACTATATTTTGGAAAATCCGGATAACTTTGTTCATTCCGCTCGAATTTTTTATGAATTAAGACGAAAAGGACTCACCGTAAGAAGTATTATTGACTGTTGTATTGCTCAATTAGCTCTTCGTCATGACCTAATTTTAATCCACAATGATAAGGATTTTGAAACTATCAAAAAAGTTCGCCCTCTAAAAACTTTTATTTTTGATCAATAAAAAAACGGGCAAAAAGCCCGTCTTAAAACAATCTAACGTAATTTGACAATTAATCGCCGTTCGGGTTCATTTCCCTGACTTTCGGTGGTTAAATCATCAGAAGATTCGAGGATACTGTGGATTTGTCGCCTTTCTACGGAGGATAAATATTTAATTTCCTCTGGAATGCCAGTGTCCCTGACTCTAGCGGCTGCACTTTGGGCGATCGCCACTAATTCCGCTTGACGACGAATGCGATAACCATTCAACTCCACAGTAAAAAAACAAGGAGCAGAATCACCCAAACCAATATTTAATAAAGAATTAGCCAAATATTGAACCGCATCGATAGTATCCCCTTTCTTGCCAATTAAAGCATTAATCTGACTTTGATCAAGATTAGCCTCATCAATAGTTAACCAACAGGAAACCCCCTGTTTGTCATTTTCTTCCACCCTACCCAATTGCACATCCGCAGGAATATTCATTAACTTGAGTAGAGTTTCTAACCACTGTTTGCCCCGTTGGACTTGTTCATCCATAATCTGTATTATTTAACCTGAAGTTTTCTCTTTCTTTTTACTTTTTTTCTCAAAAGGAATTGCTTCCCTGCCTTTGGTTGCCTTAATTTGATCATCGAGAATTTTTTGAATATTCTCTGGCAAAGGTTCACGCATCAAAATCAAAGTTTGGATCGTTTGAAATACGTTAGCCAAAACAATATACATCAATACCCCCGCAGGAAGAGGGAAGAATAAAAACATCCCAGAGAAAATAACGGGAGTAATCTTGTTAATATTTTTTTGTTGATCATTTCCAGTGTTAGGCTGCGCTGCACCAGACAACTCTTGGTTGAGGTAAATACTCACCCCAAAAAAGATAATCATTCCCAAAATATCCCAGTGGATTTTTCCGTCCTCTCCCGTAACTCCAATGCGTCCCAAGGCTTCAATGAACAAAAAGCCCTTGTCCGCAGCGATACCTGGTAAACTTACCTGAATGGTGGCATCTCCTGTGGCTAGGGCTGTAATATTTCCATTTTCATCGATAGAAACTCTTTCTTGTCCTTTGGTAACTTCCCAATGGGGTGAAATGTCTTCACCGTTAGGATATTGAGTTAGTAATTCTTGGAGAGATTTACCTTCGGGGGTTTGAAATTCTACTTTCTCGGTTTCACCCACTACTAATTTATTACCCGTGGGAATGATAGCGGCAATTTTGTTATGTACTCCATCACTGACAAAAACGTTTTGGGCTTTGGTGCTATAATACTGGGGTACAATGCGCTCTACTTGCTCTTGGGGAAAAATCTGCACATCGACATTGTAGTTGATATTGGCAAAAGGTGATCCTCTGAGGGTGGCAAAAAGGGCAAATAGGATGGGCATTTGTAACAAAAGAGGTAAACATCCAGCGAGGGGGTTACCAAACTCTTGCATAATTTTCCCCATTTCTTCCTGTTGTTTTTGGGGATTATCTTTATATTTTTTTCTAACTTCGTCTTGTTTTTGCTTCATCAAGGGTTGGGTGATGCGCATTTTTCTCATGTTGCGGATTTGTCCTGCACTGAGGGGATATACTCCTAAACGTACCACAAGGGTAAGAGCGATGATTCCAAAACCATAGCTTGGCACAATCCCGTAGAAAAAATCTAGGATTGGCAACATGATGTTTGTTGATATAAAACCTATACCAAAATCCATTTTTATTTTATTTCCTTACTATATGCTAATAATTTACAGTGTACGATGAACCATTGACAAATTTAATGGATAATTGATGGTTAATAATTGATTATTAAAATTAATCTAAACTTTTGCGTCGCATCGGTAAGTCATCCCATAAATAAAGAATAATATTATCCATTCTCAATTATCCATTTTCAATTATCTAAGGTGCGATCGCCTCTAAGGATCTACCAGTTTTATCGGCCGCTTTTTGAGCGATATAATCAGAAACGTTTCTGAAATCAGGCATAGCCCGTAATTCTAAACGACTTCCATCTTTAATAGTTACGACAATATCACCCCAAAGACCTAAACCTCTAGGGATTTTTACTACTTTGATCACTTCAGAATAAATAATATCGGTGCGATCGCGCCCTTGCCATCCCCCAGTAACAGAAATACGACGGTCAGTAATACGATAACGTAACCATATAGCCCGGGCGATCGCTCCCACAGTCAAAGGTAAACAAATGACCGTAAAAGCCAATAACACATTAAAAACCAGATCCCCTACATGGGGGCCACCTTCATAATAAACTTCCTCTTTAATTCCCATAGATAATATCTGTTTTAATTAGTAACTCTTTCAATTCTCTCAAAAAATGCTCATAATTGCATTCTCTGGCATCAGATTTAACTGTAATCACGATTAGCCAGTTAGAAGAAATCTCGGGAAGTAAAGACCTGAAAGCAGATTTTATCTGTCTTTTGATGCGGTTGCGCACTACGGCTTTTTTACTAACTTTACGACTAATGGAAATCCCTAGCTTTGTAGAAATAGGACATACCAATGAGTCTGAAACCATGATGGGCAAAGCCCGAATAATCAGATGACGACTATAGCGGCGAATACCATGCTGATAAACAGTTTGAAAATCCGACCGCTTTTTAAGTCGATGTCGTGACGATAATCCCACTTGAATTTAGAGGATAAATAAATTGGACGGGTAAAAAAAGAATCAATTGTCTTATACAGCTAATCTTTGTCTTCCTTTACTACGACGTGCTTGAATCACTTTACGTCCATCTTTGGTTCTCATACGGGCACGAAAACCTGAAGTTCTTTTTTGTTTACGTCTAGTTCCGTTTAAAGTATGCTTACTCAATTTTTCCTCCTTGTAATCTTTTGTAAAAAAAACAGCATCTTTCATTATAAGACACAATGCTATTTCCCGTCCATAGACAATCTAATTATGGCTGGAAAAGGAAATAGGGAATGGGGCTAGGAGTTGGCAAAGGGCTAGGAGTTGGCAAGGGGCTTAAGCCCCTTGTTAAAATTTACAGATAAAACTTAACTTATAAATGAGTACATAACGTCAGATATTTAAAATTCAGCCATGGTTATTACCTTTTACCCTAACAAGATAAAAACTAATTGACAATTACTGCCTAAGCCTTGAAAATGAGGGATGGAAAGAAAATATTATTATCAGGTGTAGTTCACCTCAAATTTATTCAGGAAGGCTAGATTATGGCAAGAAAACCCGACGAATATAGTGTTCATCTATTGCTCAGTAGCGGACACAGGGAAGAAGTAAAGTTTAACACCATACAAGATTTTCAGAAGTGGTACAGTGGAGAGTTAGTACCCAAATCAGCTTCACAGGATTTTATTAACGTACCCATCAAAAACATTCAGGGAGAATATATGGTGATTCGTCCTTCTGAGGTGGTAGGAATAAGAGTTGAACCAGTATTTTTTGGCAGTGTCGATCGCAATTTTGCCGAATAAAACAACACTTACCAACCATAGTTCAACTCTTAGGAACAAGAAGAACTAGGAACATTTATACTTATTAAGATCGATTCCTGCTTCCCTAGCCATTTGACCAACACTTTTGGTGTCTAAGGTTTTGATTGCCTTGGTAGAAAGACGTAGTTTTACAAAGCTCTCGCCTTCTGCCCACCAAATTCTTTTGTCTTGTAAGTTAACGTGTTGTAATCTTTTGGTACGACGGTGGGAGTGGGAAATTGAGAAGCCGTTGTTTGCTCTTCTTCCTGTCAATTGACATACACGAGCCATAAGTTTATCTCCTATATATAATTATTCTAAAATTTAGTCAGCAACCTTTAATTGTACTAGGATGTTGATTAAATCTGCAAGTTTATTTCCTCAAGGTAGGTTATTCATATAAAATGAATTTTTGTTTTAAATCGGGTGACAAAGAACAAAAAAATTCTCATAGTCAATCAAAAATCAGTAAAACAAATTTTAAATTCTAAATTCTTAGTTATTTTTATTTATGTCAAAAAATCAGGGAAAATTATTTGTAATTACAGGGCCTAGTGGGGTAGGTAAGGGAACCTTGGTGCGATCGCTCCTAAGCGCCCATTCACAGCTATTTGTGTCTATTTCAGCCACCACTCGCCAACCTCGTACGGGGGAAGTAGATGGCAAAGATTACTATTTTTTGACCACGGCTCAATTTGAATCCATGATTGAGGAGGAAAACTTACTCGAATGGGCGCAGTATGCAGGAAATTATTATGGTACTCCCAAACAAGCCGTCCTAGAACAGATTAATCAAGGTAAAACCGTCATCCTTGAAATCGAGCTATTAGGGGCAAGACAGGTAAAAGAAAATTTTGCGCAGTCCCAATTAATCTTCATTTTACCCCCCTCAGAAGAAGAGTTAGAAAGGAGATTACGGGGTAGAGGTAACGATGCCGAGGAAGCCATTAAAAAGCGTTTGGCACGGGCAAAAGAAGAAATTGCTGCCCAAGATGAATTTGATTATAAAATTGTTAATGATCAGTTAGAAAGTGCGATCGCCCAGTTAGAAGATATTATCTTTGGTAAACAAGAAGTAAATTAACCGAAAAACCATCCTAATCCAAAATCTTTCCCCATAGAACACAACACCTGTTAATTAAAGACAAAATCGTGATATTCTTATGTGGGTTTATTAGGATACATCCCTGATAAAAAAGTATTGTTGATGAAAATAGACAAAAAAAGTTGATGGAAAATACCGCTACCCCAGAAACCAATCCAGCACAAGAAATACAAACAACCTTCACCGTTGAAGAAATCCAAGAGCTATTACCCCACCGTTATCCCTTTGCGCTAGTCGATCGCATCATAGACTATGTACCGGGTGAAAAAGCCGTAGGTCTAAAAAATGTGACCATCAATGAACCCTACTTTCCCGGACATATACCCAGTAAACCCCTAATGCCAGGAGTATTACAAATAGAAGCCATGGCTCAGGTGGGGGGAGTCATTCTTACCCTGTTACCCGGAATGAAAGGCAAATTTTTCGCCTTTGGGGGCATTGATAAAGTACGTTTTCGTCGCCCCGTAGTACCAGGAGATCAATTAATTATGACCGTGGAACTATTATCTTTCAAACGTAATCGTATTGCTAAAATGCAAGGGCAAGGTTTGGTTGATGGACAACTAGCCGTGAGGGCTGAAATGTTATTTTCTTTGCTCGACTAATTTAATCGTTAATACAATTTTAAATAACCGTGATACATCCTACAGCGATTATTGATAAAAAGGCAGAATTAGATTCTACCGTCACCGTTGAACCTAATGCCGTGATTGGGGCGGGGGTAAAAATTGGAGCAAATACCATTATCGGTGCTAATGTCGTTATCCAAGGTGATACGGAAATTGGTGCTGACAATAAAATTTACCCAGGGGCCGCCATTGGTTTAGATCCCCAAGATTTGAAGTATAAAGGAGCGAAGACAGGGTTAAAAATAGGCGATCGCAACTTAATCCGTGAATTTGTTACCCTAAACCGAGCCACCGCCGAAGGAGAATACACCATAATCGGTAACGATAATTTATTGATGGCTTACGTTCATGTTGCCCATAATTGCATCATCAAAGATAGGGTTGTCATTGCCAACTCCGTCAGTTTAGCTGGTCATGTACAGGTTGATTCTAAGGCCGTAATTGGTGGTATGTTAGGAGTCCATCAGTTTGTCCACATCGGCACCATGGCAATGTTGGGGGGTATGAGTCGCATTGAAAGGGACGTACCACCATTTATGTTAGTAGAAGGAAATCCCTCAAGGGTGAGAGCCTTAAATAGTGTCGCCCTCAAGAGAAATAATTTCACTCCAGAAGAAATTAAAGAACTAAAAGAGGCTTATCGCATTCTGTATCGCTCAGGATTAACCCTTGCCCATGCCCTAGAAAAATTATCATCCATAGCAGTTAATGAAAAAATCAAAACCCTCTATGATTTTATGGTTACTTCTAGCACCGACTCATCCCGCAGAGGCCCTATTCCTGGTAATAAAAAATAAATAATAATTGAGAATGGATAATCAAAACAATAATTGTCCATTCCCCATTCCTAACCTTTACGAAACAGGTTTCTCAGCGCACCTTAACTATTTTCATTGACAACTTTTTTGGCACCTACAAGGGCATCAATTACCTGAGTAGAATCAATTAATCTTTTTAACACCACTTGACCAACACTACTATTTTTTTTAGCAGCAGGAGTAGAAGGTTTGACTTCAATCATCAAAACAGCATCCTCCACTTCATAAAGCCACAAAACCTCTCCATTTTCTTCGATACCAATTCTTAGACAACTAATATGGGGAGGGCGACGCCAAGTGATAGCATCCCATAAACCTCCAGTTTGCCACACTCGATTATAACTCCAACCTTCTGTTAAAAAAAAGTATTTCATCGATTATTTTAGTATTAAATTTCTTCTTATACTCAAAATTTAACTTAAGTTCATCGCCGTTCAACCAAAATTAACAAAGGTTGTATCGTACCAAATCGGATTATTAGTAAAGTTTAGTATTGTTCACCATGTAACAATTGACAATAAACAATTAAGTAAGTGGGCATAATTAAATCGATTTAGGCAAGGGGTTTAAACCCCTTGTTCATAAGAGTCTTAATAGAATAAGAGCTATGATTTAGTATCAATTACCTTCATGGTGGGGGTAATCCATTTGTAAAATAGTTCCCGCAAAGAAAGGGGAAAGAGTAAGAATAAAAAACATCCGAATCATTTGCATAGTCAAAACCATCCCCGAATCTCCTCCTAACTCTAGGGCAGTGGCTGTCATGGTATTCAAACCCCCTGGGGTAGTGCCTAATAAGCAACTCATCAAGTCTAGTCCCGTGATTTGATGGAATTCGTAACCAATAAGAAAACAGATTATAATTAATAAAATTACTAACACTGTCTCAACTAACACTGCTTTTAGTAGTTTGTTGATTATTTTTAGGTCAAATTTTACCCCCGTAGATAAGCCAAGGAAAAATAAGCCGATACTAAATATTGTGGGGGGAATGGTGGTGGGGATAAACCAAAATAGGAGGAGACAACTAAAAAAGGGAGCAAGAAAAAGGTTGGATGGCAGTTTGATAAGTTTGCCGACTTGAATGGCGATGGTGACGGTGCCAATAATTAGTAGGGTTTTGAGAATAGCGGTTAGAAGGGAGGTTGGTAAGTCGGCGGTGATAAGTAAATTATTGGTAGGGGTAAAACAAAGTTCGGGGTTGCATGATTCTACGATGGGGGTAGCTAAAATCGGGGTAGAAAAGTAAAAGGCGACAATATTGGGTACTATCAACGATACTAATAGAATCCTGACATATTGTAATACGGTAACGGCGATCGCATCTGCTCCCATTTCTTCACTCATGGCCACCAAACTTGAGCCTGCCCCTGGAATTGAACCCAAAAAGCTAGAGCAAGGATCTATTTTGGCGATTTTGCACAGTAAAAAGCCGTTTAATAAACTAAATATTCCTGTGATAAAAATTGCTCCTAAGAGCGGAAATAAATAGTTTTGGGCGTTGATTAAACTATCTAAGGAAAAATGACTCGCCGTTACCACCGCAATCATTCCTTGCCCTACGACTCCCACAGAATGGGGAAACGATTCTATTTTGCCTTTGACAATGGAAAAAATAATGGCTACTAATAAGGGTACTAAAAACCAAGCTACGGGAAAATGGAGATAGTCAAAGATAAAAGAAAATATTAACGCCAATAAAAATAAACTGCAAAGAGCGAAAATTTCCCCATTATCAATGGTGAGAGTTTTTGTCATTTCGTGGTGTGGATAATCGAACCTATATTAATTTTAGGTTAAGAAATTACAATTATTAACTTTAGGTTAAGGAATTGTGCTGATTTTTTGACCCTAAAATTTTGCGATGATAACCCATCAAGAGAAAAGGTCAAGTTATTGTAGTATTGATAAGGGTAAATTAGTTTTAAAAATGGTTATGGGTTCTTATATCGAAATTGGTGATTACAAAGTAACTGAAGAAAATGTATTTTCTATTTTGGCTCAGAAACAAATTATTATTCCTTTAGCCACTGAGATTATTTTAGACAGTGCGATCGCCGATATTGAATGTACCCCAGAGGAAAAAAACATGGCTTATCAACAGTTTTTTAACCAAATGAAAATTCCTCCTAACGATAAGCAACAATTAAAAGTATGGCTAGAAAGAAACTATCTAACTTTTGAACAATTAGAAAAAAGAATTTTAAGGGGTATAAAATTAGATAAGTTCAAAGAAAAAACTTTTGCACCTCAATTAGAATCCTATTACCTAAGAAGGAAAAGAGAATTAGATAAGGTTATATATTCTCTCATTAGAACTAAAAATGTAGGACAAGCCCAAGAGTTATTTTTCAGAATCCAAGATGACGGACAGGATTTTGCAGTCCTTGCCAAGGAGTTTTCCCAAGGGAGTGAAGCAGAGACTGGAGGGATAGTTGGCCCAGTAGAATTAACGACACCCCATCCCCAAATTGCCCAACTTTTGATGACTGCCCAACAAGGGAAAGTTTTAGCTCCCGTAAGAATTGGTGAATGGGTGGTTATTTTGAGGCTAGAAAGATATATTCCAGCTCAATTAGATATGAACATAGCGAGAAGGTTGATGGAGGAGTTATTCAATAATTGGCTTAATAAGGAAATTCAAAATCAGGTTAAATTTTATTTAGAAAACTTTTCTGTTTCTCTACCTGATAGTGAGCCATCACCATTAATGAATGGCAATAATCAAAATGGTCAAGTTTTCCAAGCAAATCCTCCTCAATCCTAAAAAAAATACTACCAAGATCCATTAAGGTTAGGAATTACTTTTGTAGGCTTGTGGTTACACGTTGCGAAATGGCGATAAGTTATCGTGGGTAAAAGTTGAGATATTTTTATTCATGATGAAACTAAAATACTTGTTACCTTTAATTTTACTTACCCTAGGAGCTTGTAACCTTGAAGAAGGAGAACAAGTTGCCTTACAGTCCTCGAATAATAGCAATAACACTAATGATATTCCTGTACTTTCTACCAACAACTTCAATCCTGAACCCATAATCATTGATATAGAAAAATTACCAGAGCCTTTTGAAACAAACAGTGTCTCTGCACCGGCTAAAATTTTACCCATTCCCTCGGAGCGTGTTTTTAATGTGCCAGAAGGTTTTGAGGTGAACGTTTATGCGGAAGGCATAAATAATCCTCGTTGGTTGCATTTAACCCCAGAAGGGGATGTTTTGGTAACAGAAACAAGGGATAATCGCATTACTCGCTTACAGGATACTAATAATGATGGAGTGGCGGATCAAAAATCTGTATTTGCCGATTCGGGTAATGGTTTAGATATTCCTTTTGGTATGGCTTTTACTGATGATTATTTTTTTCTAGGAAATCATAATGGAGTTAGACGTTACGGTTATACTAATGGGCAAAATCAGTTAGAAGGACAAGGAGAATTAATAGCCCTTTTGCCAGGGGGTGGTTATAACCAACATTGGACAAGAAATGTGATGGTATCTCCCACGGAAGATAAATTATATGTTTCCATTGGCTCTCGTTCTAATAATGATGTGGAGGAGTTGCCGAGGGCTTCTATTCAAACGATGGATTTTGATGGTGATAATCAAGAAACCTTTGCTTCTGGTTTACGAAATCCTGTGGGGTTAGATTTTCACCCTTTGACTAATCGTTTATATACTACGGTTAATGAGAGGGATGGTTTGGGAGATAATTTAGTACCTGATTATTTTACCAGTGTGCAGGAGGGGGGTTTTTATGGTTGGCCCTATAGTTATTTTACTCCCGAATTATTAGATCCTCGTCATACTGATAACAGTGGAGAAAGCATTAATCCAGACTTAGTGAGTCGTACGATTATGCCAGAGGTGTTAATTCAATCTCATTCTGCGGCATTGGGAATGGCGTTTTATGATGGAGATACTTTTCCTGAGAAATATCAAAATGGGGCTTTTGTGGCTTTTCGGGGTTCTTGGAATCGCAGGGAGGCAACGGGATATAAATTGGCATTTATTCCTTTTGATGAGAATAATGAGCCTAGGGGCTACTATGAAGATTTCTTGACGGGATTTTTAACGGATTCCTCAAATCCTTCGACGTGGGGGCGCCCTGTGGGAGTTTTGGTTTTGGATGACGGTAGTTTGTTATTTACGGAGGAGGCAAATGATGTTATTTATCGTGTGCAGTATGTGGGTAAGTAGCAGTCTGAATATCTCTGAAATTTTGTGCTGATGGACATCTCCCCTCATCAAGGGGAGAAACAAGGGCTAAGAATTTTAAGGGTTGTTGTTTTGTAAGCGGTTGAGATTGTCTATGGCTAGTTGATAGTTGGGGTTAATGGCGATCGCTTTTTGATACTCTTCTATTGCTCTATCAATATTACCCATTTTTTCGTAGGACAAAGCCATATTATTATAGGAGTCGAGATGATTAGGATTTAATTCGATAGATTTTTGATAGTCTTGGATAGCTAAATCATAATTTTCTAAAACTCGATAAACGTTACCTCGGTTATAGTAGGCAATTTGATAATCTGGTTTTAATTCTATGGCTCTGTTGTAGTCTGCCATAGCTTGGGGATAATTGGCGAGGGCGAAGTGGGAATTTCCTCTATTAATCAGAGCGTTGGTATCGGTGTTATCAATGCGTAAAGTTTCGGTATTATCTTTTATGGCTTGTTCATGATTCTCTAAGCTATAGTTAGCAATACCTCGATTGTAGTAAGCATTTTTGTAGTTAGGATCAATTTCAATGACTTTATCGTATTGGGCGATCGCCTTTTGTGCTTCTCCTATCTCTCGGTAAATATTGCCTAAATTGTAATGGGCATTGGTATAGGTGGGATCTAACTCTATGGCTTGAAGATAGTTGGCGATCGCTTTTTGATCTTCTCCTAGGGATTTATAAGCATTACCACGATTGTAGTAAGCCCTCATGTAACTAGGATCTAATTCCATAATACGTTCATAATCGGCGATCGCCTCTTGATATTCTCCCAAGGCATGATGGGAAATACCACGGTTATTATAAGCATCCACAAAATTGGGATCTCCTCGAAGAGCCGAATTATAATGAATAATAGCCACATTGTAACGTTGCTCATCATAAGCTCTATTGCCCAACTCATAATATCGTGAAGGTTCTAAACCTACCGAGGAATTAGAGGAAGGAACTTCCACCGACTCAGCTTCCATGGGATTGATATAATCAACCACCCCCCCAGAAGTTGGTAAAAAAGCATAAAAGGCGATCGCCCCAGAAACCACCAAAGGAGATAACTGCAACATTTTTTGTACCCTCAAAGATAAATTATTTTTACGACTTATTTTAGCCAACTGCATCGAAGTAAAATCCCTTCTTTGATAAGCAAAACCATAGTTAGGATCAATGCGTATCACATTCTCAAAACAATCTAGCGCATTTTTATAATCCTGCAACTCCAAATAATGATTACCCCGTTCAAAATATAAATTAGCCGATGATTTAGCCTCCAGAGAAATTAACGTTTCAGCCTCTTTTTGTTTCAAAGCATCCAATACCTCATCCACCCATTGATAACGTTTATTACTAGCTCCTTCTACCAACTTATTCAACACCCTCGCCAAATCATTTTGAATGGGGTTATTAAGTAAATAATCTCGCCATATCCACTCCCCTTCCCTCGTATCAAACAAATCAAAAGGTTCAACCCCAGTCATCAAATGAAGACAAGTCACCCCCAAACTGTACAAATCACTATAGTAATTTGTCTTACCGAAGGTTTGTTCTGGTGCCGAATATTGAGCAGAACCAATTACCGTACTTGTTATCGCCAAATCAACATTTTGCACCACCTTTGACGCTCCAAAATCCACCAAAAATAACTGATTATCACTGCGACGACGGATAATATTTTCTGGTTTTATATCTCGGTGAATAACTTTATTTTCATGGACAAACTTTAATACAGGTAAAAGATTAAGTAATAAATCTCGGATTTTTCCCTCATCAAAAACCCCCTCCAAAGCCAACTCCTGAGCTAGATTATCTCCATCAACAAACTCTTGTAATAGATATTGACGACCATCTTGGGTAAAGTAATCAAAAAACTTCGGTATCTGTGGATGAGTGCCTAATTTTTCTAATTGCCTTGCTTCTTGGGCAAAAAGAGTCTTTGCCTTTTTCTTATTACTCGTGCCTTGGGCTTGGGGCAAAAACTGCTTAATTATACACCTAGATCCCGCTGTTTTCTGGTCATCAATACCATAAAAGGTTCGACCAAATCCCCCTTCCCCAATAATTCTGACGGCACGATAACGATTTTTAAGTAATAATTTAGATCCGCAATTTTTACAAGTATCATCCTTAGGATAATTTTCCGTTAGGCAGTCAGGATTAAAGCACTTACTCATCGCTCAACCATGGGGCTAAAATTCGATTTTAGCATTTCGGCATAATTTATATACAATTCATTTAGAATTTCAATTAATAGAGACTTTTGCACCTTATAAAACAGTTATCTACCCCTAGAGACTTAATGTTAACTTTTGAAGCATAAGGAGAGTAAATTATTTCTACATACTTATTCCGTTTATTGCAGATAATAATTGATCGTTTTCTTCTTCGGTACCAATGGAAATTCTTAATCCTCCGCCCGTATGTCTAATTAAAATATTTTTTGCTTTTAACTGGCTCATAATATGATTATGATTTTCTGAGGAGGGGTTAATATTTGACCTTAAGTATATAAAATTTGAGTCACTATGCCACACTTTTAATTTTTCGTTAGTTTTCAACTGTTGATAAACCCTCTCTTTTTCTCTCATTATCTGTTTAACAGAAGGTAAGATTAAATCTCTATTTTCTATCGCAACTTCAGCCGCGAGTTGAGCGAAGGTAGGGAGATTGTAAGGTAATCTGATTTTTTCTAATACTTCAATAATAGGACTAGGGGCGATCGCATATCCCACCCGATGAGCCGCTAAGCGAAAAGCCTTAGAGAAAGTACGAGTAATTATCCAATTATCATGGGCAAGAATTTCTGACACTAAAGTTTGCCCAGCAAACTCATAATAAGCCTCATCAATAACCACCAAAATATCATTAGGTAAACCCTTCAACCAATCAATCTCGCCCTGAGTTAAACAGTTTGCCGTCGGTGAATTGGGATGTACCACAAAAACCACCTTGACAGGAGCAGAGGTTGGATTATTAATCGCCTCATTAGCTTCCGTTAAATTAATACTAAAATCTGATTCATGACGGTTAACCGCTACCACAGGAATCCCCAGAGTTTCTGCCAAAATAGCATACATAGAAAAAGTAGGATTTGCCACCAAAATAGAACCCCGTCCATTCAAACAAGTAGCGATTAAAATAGAGCGGATAATTTCATCCGAGCCATTTCCCACCGATACATGACTGGTTTTAATCTCCCCTGCCAAATTTGCTGACTCATTCACATATTCAGCAATCAATTTTTTAAGTTTAAAATGACCTCCATCAGGGTAACGATTCGTCGTTACTTTTTGATCATAAATAGAAGCTAACTTTGCTTTAATTTCTGACGGCAAATTTAAAGGACTTTCATTGGCATCTAAACGAACTAAATTTTGGCTCTCATCAACGGGTGTAGGGTGATAAGCCTTAAGACTCAATAAATCTGGGCGAATAAAAGATAAGTTATTGGTGGTCATTGAACTATAAAAAACAGACACATAGACATACATTATAACAAGGGAATGTTGACCCCTTGCCCAAGATTTAGTAGGGAATAAACATATTTGTTTATTTTAATATTGCGTATAAATTATCCTTTAATTGCAATTAATTGTGTAAAAAAAGGGGATAAAGGTATCAAAGAATACAGTGACGTCAAATAAAAAACCGTTTAATGCACATATTCAGTTCATATATTCATACAAAAAGACATGGGATTAACAAAGACGGTTTTATCTCAGCGAGACGAATGGAGAGGAGTAGAAAATCTTTGTATCAAATGTGGTAAATTCCATGCCAGTCAAGATCATTGGCAATTTATGGAAAGTATGCCCAGTGACCCTTTGGACATGATTAGTGACTTGACGAAGATGGGGGTATACAAACCCCAAACGTTTGATATTGCAGATGCTCTTAGTTCAGCAGAATTAAGAAAAGAGTTATTTTTGAAAATGGCGGGGAAAGGTAGCCCCAAGCGTGAAAAATTGATTTTGGAATTGGCAAAACAAGCTGGAGGTTTAGATAATGCCTTCTCAGCGGCTTTTGGGCCCAAGGCTGGACAGTTTTTCGGAGATGCCATTCGTAATGGCGAAGTAAGTCGTCGTAAATTTTTACAAAATGTGGCTATTGGTGCCGCCCTTGTCACCCTTGTAAATGCTTGTGGGAATGGTGGTGGGGATACAGCGGTTGATCCTGATGCACCTCCTGTGGATGTGTCAGGCTTGGAGAAAACTGATTTGAAAGTGGGTTTTATTCCCATTACCTGTGCTACCCCTATCATTATGTCTGAGCCTTTAGGCTTCTATGAAAAATATGGTCTAAATACTCAGGTTGTAAAAATGCCTAGTTGGGGTGCGGTAAGGGACTCTGCGATCGCAGGGGAACTAGATGCCTATCATATGTTAGCCCCCATGCCCATCGCTATGACTTTGGGATTAGGTTCGGCAACCTTCGGAGTAAAACTAGCCAGTATTGAAAATATTAATGGTCAAGCCATCACCATCGCCGAAAAACATAGAGGCAATGTCAATGGGCCAGCAGACTTTAGGGGATTTGTATTGGGTGTACCCTTCCCCTACTCCATGCACAACCTATTACTTAGATATTATCTAGCTACGGGGGGGATTAATCCTGATACCGATGTTACCATTCGCCCTGTACCACCCCCAGACAGTATTGCTCAGTTGGTGGCAGGGGATATTGATGGCTTTTTGATGCCTGATCCTTTTAACCAAAGAGCCGTCTTTGAAGGGGCTGGGTTTATCTATAAACTTACCAAGGATATTTGGGATGGTCATCCCTGTTGTGCTTTTGCCGCTAGTGACACTTGGATCAGTGATAATCCTAATACCTTCCGAGCTTTAAACAAAGCCATTATCGAAGCCACAGACTACGCTAGGGTACAGGAAAATAGAGTACAAATTGCTGAAGCAATCTCTGGTAGAGCCTTCCTCAATCAACCCGTAGAAGTGGTCGAAGCGGTATTGACAGGCAACTTTGAGGATGGTTTGGGCAATACTTTTAATATACCCGATCGCATCGACTTCGATCCCTATCCTTGGCAGAGTTTCGCTAATTGGATCACTTCTCAGTTAGTTCGTTGGGATATTTCTGGGGATGGTAAAGCCGCTGAATTGGTAGCTGATGGTAACTATGATCAAATTGGACAAGATGTATTTTTGACCGATTTGGCGAGGGAATTGGCGGAAGAGTTGGGACAAACTCCCCCTGATGATATTTACCGCAATGAAACCCTTGCCTTTGATGAATTTGATCCTCAAAATCCAGAGGAATACATACAGGCTCAAATTGATGAGTATGGATTCTAGGAGTTGAACCCCCCTAGCCCCCCTTAATAAGGGGGGAGTAAAACTAATTCAGATTTTTCCTTTTGGTTTGACGAGAAATACAACAAAATTTGTAAAAAAATGACTATAGTCCAAGAAAATAAATTTAAACAATTATTGGAAAGTGAGAATATAAGGGCGCTGGGGATATTTATGATTTCCCTCGGAATTTTTCTCTCATTGTGGGAAATTGGAGCAAATATGGAGCTTTTTTCCCAAGGAATGCCCACGGCTTCTTTAACCCTAAAAGAGTTATGGTGGTGGATTACCAATCCTTTTTTTAACAATGGCCCTAATGATATGGGTATTGGTTGGAACTTATTGACCAGTTTACGACGAGTTGCGATCGGTTATACCATGGCTTCTATTATTGCTGTACCTTTGGGTATTTTAATTGGTATTTCCAAAATTGCTGCTAAAGCCTTTAATCCTTATGTACAGTTACTAAAACCTGTATCTCCTTTGGCTTGGTTGCCTTTGGGTTTATATCTATTCCGAGATTCCGAAAAAACAGGTATCTTTATTATCTTAATCAGTAGTATTTGGCCCACCCTTGTAAATACAGCCTTTGGAGTAACTAACGTTAACTCCGATTATCTTGATGTGGCTAGAACTTTGGGGGCTTCCCGTTGGCGAACTATTTTTAAAGTGATTATTCCTGCTGCTTTACCTAATATTATTTCGGGATTAAGAATCAGTATGGGTATTTCTTGGCTAGTAATCGTAGCAGCGGAAATGCTCTTAGGTACTGGCTTAGGTTACTTTATCTGGAGTGAATGGAATAATCTCTATTTACCCAACATTATCGTTGCCATTATCATTATCGGCTTCGTGGGTTTAATCCTTGACCAAATTTTTATTTTCCTTGAAAAACTCGTTTCTTTCGGTAAACAATAATAATGACTGTATCAACTCAACCAGAATATTTAACTTGTCTTGAAGCACCAGAAAGCGTCCAATTATGTTTAAGGGGAGTATCCAAGGTATTCTCTACCAAAACAGGACTATTTGGCACCAAGAAAAAAACCTTTGTCGCCCTAGAAAATATCAATCTCGATATTGAATATAATACTTTTGTTAGTATTATTGGCCCTTCGGGTTGTGGTAAGTCAACCCTTTTGAGTATTATCGCGGGTTTGACTTCTGCCACCACAGGCTCGGTAATGATGAACAAAGAACCCATCGAGGGGCCAGGACCTGACCGTGGTATGGTATTCCAAAATTATGCCCTCATGCCGTGGATGACGGTGGAAGAAAATATCCGCTTTGCTCTGGAGACGGTTTACCCGAAGATGTCTGCGATTAATTTGAAGAGAATTGTTAAGGAGCATTTGCAGTTGGTAAGCCTTGAGGGGGCAGCGAAAAAACATCCCCATGAGCTATCGGGAGGTATGAGGCAAAGGGTAGGGATTGCTAGAGCTTTGGCGATTAATCCTGAGATTTTGTTGATGGATGAACCTTTTGGGGCATTAGATGCTCTTACCCGTGGTTTTTTGCAGGAAGAAATCGAGAGAATTTGGGAAGAACATCGTAAAACGGTAGTAATGATTACTCACAGTATTGATGAGGCTTTGTTACTATCGGACAAAATTATCATGATGACTAAGGGGCCCGCTGCGGGTATTGCTCAGGTGTTGGATGTGCCTTTTCCCCGTCCCCGTAATCGTTTTGAGGTGGAAGATCATCCTGCCTACCATGATTTGAAGGTGGCTATGGAGGAACATTTATACAGAGAAACCCGTGCTGTGGAGGAAGCAAGGGCGGTGGGTTAGTCTTGTTATCACCCCCTCCCCCTCTCCCAGAAAGTGAGGGGTGTAAACGAAAATCATTTGAACAAATATATAAAGATAATCATGTCAACGGAATCGAAACCCCCTTTTCCTCCTTTTACCCTAGAAACAGCGAAGCAAAAGGTCAAGATGGCTGAGGATGCTTGGAATACGAGGGATCCTGAAAAGGTTGTTTTGGCTTACACTGTTGATTCTCAATGGCGTAATCGTGATGAGTTTGTGTCTGGTAGGGAGGAGATTAAGGCTTTTTTGTACCGTAAATGGGCGAAGGAGTTGGATTATCGTTTACGCAAGGAGTTATGGGCTTTTACGGGCGATCGCATTGGGGTGCGGTTTGAGTATGAATGGCATGATCAATCTAACCAGTGGTATCGTGCCTATGGTAATGAGATGTGGGAATTTGCGGAAAATGGCTTAATGCAATATCGATTTGCTAGTATCAATGATCTTGTTATTGGTGAATCGGATCGTAAGTTCCTTTGGGAAAGGGGTTAGATTTCCCTCCTCACCGCAAATATTAGGGGTTAGATCCCCCCCAGCCCCCCTTAATAAGGGGGGAGTACGAATAAAACAATTTATTTACAAATCAACAAATAAGGAGAAAATAAAATGACTGCACCTATTACTGAAAAATTATTGGCGGCTAAAAAGGCAAAAGGCGTTAGTTTTACTGAGTTAGAAAAACTTTTGGGACGAGATGAGGTTTGGATTGCGTCGGTGATTTATCGTCAGGCGAGCGCCGATGAGGCTGAGGCTAAAAAGTTGGTGGAGGCTTTGGGTTTACCTGTGGAGTTGGCGGAGGAGTTGACTGTTCCCCCTCTCAAGGGTTCTTTAGATCCTGTGATTCCTTCTGATCCTCTGATTTATCGTTTTTATGAAATCATGCAGGTGTATGGGATGCCTATGAAGGAGGTAATCCATGAAAAATTTGGGGATGGTATCATGAGTGCGATCGATTTTACTCTTGATGTGGAAAAAGTTGAAGATCCTAAGGGCGATCGCGTCCAGGTGGTTATGTGTGGTAAGTTCTTACCTTACAAGAAATGGTAACCCAAGTTTAAGTAATTTGTAGAATAATATAGAGGGGTGGTTTTCCATCTCTCTTTTTTTATCCCTATTCCTTCTCTATGAATCTTGTTCCTTTATCCTCTCTAAATTACCAGCAAAGGGCGATCGTTGATCATATCGTTACAGGAAATCACGGTAAATTGCTCGTAAATAGACTTCAAGCCATGGGTTTGGTGGCGGGTACGTCCGTTAAAATATTACGCAAATTTTGGTTTAAAGGGCCATTACAGGTACAAGTGGGAATCACTACAGTTATCGCTATTCGTAGAATAGAAGCAGATTTAATCATGGTTAAAATAACATGATGCCCCCTGCCCCCTTTAATAAGGGTGGTTACTCAACTCCAACATTTAAACCCTTGATAAAAAAACACCTATGCAAACCTGTCACTCCGCCATAAAAACTGTTTCTGGTAATGCCCAAAAAAGAATTATCCTCATCGGACAACCCAACACTGGTAAATCCACTTTTTTTAATCGTCTTACGGGGATGAATGCCTATGTGGGCAACTGGCCAGGTATTACCGTTGATTTGTTACAAGCAGAGATAGATATTCAAGGGCAAACGGTGGAAATTGTCGATTTACCTGGTATCTATGACTTAGAGGGTTTCTCTGAAGATGAATCCATTGTGCAAAGGTTTTTAACGGATTTTCCCATTGATTTAGTATTGTTGATTATTAACGCTTCCCAGATAGATCGACAATTAAACCTTATTTTGCAACTCAAAGCCCTTGGTTTGCCCTGTATGGTGGTGTTAAACATGGCAGACGAAGCAAAGCGTTATGGTATTGAAATTGATCAGGAAAAACTGGCTAAAAAGTTAGAACTTTCTGTTTTTTTAATCAGTGCGAAATATAACAAAGGAATTAACCAAGTTTTAGACGAGATAAATAATACAATCCTAGATAAACAAGAATCTTTTCAATTAGAAAATATTAGTGATTTTTTCAAAAATAATCCTATCAATAGTCAAGAAAAAATAGATATTTTCCAAGAAGCAGTAAGAATGCCCTCGGAGGAAGTTAAAACCTTTACCGAAACCCTAGACAATATTTTACTCCACCCTATTTTTGGCATTCCTATCTTTTTTGCCTCTATGTTGGGGGTATTTTTCCTGATTTGGTATGTAGGTTTACCATCCCAAGATGTCATCGACATGGCTACTACTTGGATGAGTGAACAAATTATCGAGCCTATTATCTTCCCATTCCCCGATATTATCCAAAGTTTTCTTCTCAATGGAGTGTGGTTAGGGGTGGCAACGGTAGCTTCTTTTGTACCTTTAATCGTGATTTTCTTTTTTGTGATGGCGGCGGTGGAGGATAGTGGTTATTTATCTCGCTCGGCTTATTTGATGGACGCTTTCATGGCAAAAATGGGGCTTGATGGTAGGGCGTTTGTGATGCAAATGATGGGATTTGGGTGTAATGTACCTGCTTTGATGGGTACGAGAATTATTCGCTCTCGCCCTATGCGGATGTTATCCATGTTAATTATTCCTTTTGCTTTATGTTCGGCAAGGTTAGCAGTTTTTGTCTTTATAATTGGGGCAATTTTTCCAATCAATTTAGGTCCTTTTGTCTTATTTTTTCTTTATATTCTTAGTTTTGTTGCTAGTTTTTTGGTGGCTTTTATCTTTAGTAAAACGGAACAATTTAAAAGTAAAGAACCTTTTGTCATTGAGTTACCTCCCTACAGATTACCCACTGCAAAACAAGTTTTATTGAGAGGATGGGGAGAGGTAAAAGAGTTTTTACGCCGTGCGACAAATTTTATTATCATCGGTTGTGTGGCGGTGTGGTTTTTAACTTATTTCCCTGAAAATGCAACGGGTTTGGATACTTGGGGCGGACAGTTGGGGGTATTTTTAGCACCAATAATGGAACCCATCGGCATCAATCCTTTTTTGACTTTGTCTTTGATTTTTGGGTTTATTGCTAAGGAGATTGTGGTGGGTTCTTTTGCTACTATCTACGGTATGGGTACATCGGCGTTAACTGCTCAGTTTGCTCTAACTATTGCCCCTAGTAGCGCCATTAGTTTTTGTGTTTTTTGTTTACTTTATACTCCTTGTTTAACTACCGTCGCCACGGTAAAGGCTGAGTCGAAGTCATGGGGGTTTACTATATTTTCCCTTATTTTTTCTCTTGCTTATGCTTGGGGGATGGCATTTATTTTTTATCGGGGGGCTTTATTTTTAGGGTTTGACTAAATCTCTAATAGTGTCCAATACTCAACACCTACTCCCACTAAAATGCTTTTTCATCAAAGTCTGTTGATTGTTACATAGCTATGTGTAAAAAATATATACACTGAAGTTATTTATGCAGAAAAGTAATAAAGTAAGTATTAACACTGGACTTATATGCAGAAAATACATAGAAAATAGCTTATTTGTTTTTGACGAAAGATGAGTGTTTAAACGCAGGCTATTGATTGGTAAAATAGATAACATAGAAGTACAAACAAAAAAATAACTCTAGTGACTGACAAGCGATGCCCTACAAACACACTTAACAAGTCATTGGACGGAGATAAAATTATGAGTATTAAGAGCTTTAGCCGTTTAGGTTTGATTTCTAGCTTGGTATTTGGTGTAAGTGCGATCGCCCCTGCTGCTGTTTTTGCCGCAGATGAAATAAGTCCTAGTGATAGCTTAGGGGTAACTGGAACAGCAAACCAAAAAGTAGTGCTTACAATTAGTGGAGGGGGACTAGAAAACTTTGATTTTGACTTTGGTGCGAAAGTACAGCATCTAAAAATTGCAGATGTGAACTACACCAATAATGTGGATGGCGCATGGTCAATTACAGCAGCAAGTACTAATAATGGATCGTTGCTAGGAGTAACAAATACTACTGTGAGCATTCCTTATCAAGTAAGACTTGGAGTAGGTGCATACCAAACACCCAACTCAACCACACCGACAACCCTAGATAGTGGTACTGTTGATGGTGTTCCTATTGATAATGTAATTACACCTCTAGAAATTGAACTTGATGCCAATGCGGACATAAAAGTAATTGCACAGAATTACACGGACACTATAACTTTAAAACTTGTAACCCCTGTAACTCCTTAAAAGTTCAAAATCGAAAATTATAATTACATAATTTAATCTCTAGGTAGAAAGTGAAATCAACAAAATCCTTTCTGCCTCACAAGACAAAAAGGGAGGCAAATAAATGCTAAAAATAAAAAATAAATGGGCTATTTTATTAGCCTTTATGGTTAGTGCAAATCTAGTCAATATTCCCCGCACTTGGGCTGGATCTAACTTTCAACTAACCCCCTCATCTGTAGAGTTACGCCCTTCTGGTAGGGGTATTATGAGAAATTTTTATGTTACCAGCACTGGCACTGAGCCTGTGGCGGTACAGGTAAAGATGATGAAATGGGGTGTTGCCCTTGATGGTACCGAGACTCAGGAGGAAGAGGAAGAAGATTTCTTGGTTTATCCCCCTCAAATGATTATCAACCCCGGACAACGGCAAGCAGTGAGGGTGACATGGTTAGGAGATCCTGAACCTGACCACGAATTGATTTATAAGGCGGTTTTTGAGCAGTTACCTATCAATTTACGGCAGGTAGAAAACTCTAATCCTACAGGTATTGTGGTCAATTTAAATGTTACTGTTACCTATATCCCCCTAATTTATGTGACTCCTGATGGAGCTAGTGCGAATATTGTGGTGGATAGCATTACCCGTCAAACAGGGGCGGATGGTAAAGAGCAATTGGCAGTTACTTTTGAAAATCAGGGCAACAGACGAGGGTTATTTAATAATTTAAGTCTGGCTATTTCTTCACCAACTAATCCTGAAAATAGTATCACCGTTGCAGGTACTGAAATTAAAGATGATAAAGGGGCTTTTGTGTTGGCTGGCAGTAAACGTCAATTCATTTTGCCTTTGCCTGATGGTTTACCTGTTGGGGAGTTGGTGGCTACTTTGGAAGCTAATTAATCATGGTTTTTTGAGGCTGTCATGGGCTTGGGAAAATACCTTGATATGATAGGAGGCTCGTTATGAGTTTATTAATCAAGTGGGGATTTGTGTTGGTTTTTAGTGTATTTAGTTGCGTTGAGGTTGGAGCGACTAATGTTGAGAAGAACTTAGTGTCATCTTCGCCACGAAGAATTGAGCTTAAACCTAATGCCACCGAAGGTTATGCGCAAACTATGCGTGAACCTCCCGTGGTAGAAGCAAACACTCATACCACGATTATAATTTTGCCTCCCTTTGAGACTTTTCGGGAGATGGATATATTTTTAGATCCTCTCTCGATTTTTTTCTTCAATGATAGGGTTGATACAGTATTTTTTGATAGAAGATGATCTCCCCTAGTCCCCCTTTATTAAGGGGGAATTTTGTTGTTTGGAGAGTTTGGTATGGTTTTTCATTGTAGGGTTTGATCCCCCCTAGCCCCTCTTAATAAGGAGGGAATGTGACTTGTGGTGTTGGTAGATAATTCTAGTTCTTGGATTCTTTCTAGGGCTTCTAGGTAGCTGTCTTTATCGTTTTGGTTTAGATATGCTCTGGCGGCTTGAAAGAGGTCTTTTTGGGCGGAGTCTAGGTTGCCCATTTGATAATGGGTTAGTCCTCGATTGTAGATAGCGTCGTAGTAATGGGGATTGAGGATGAGGGTTTGGTTGTAATCGGCGATCGCCTTTTGATATTCACCGATATAAAAGTAACTATTGGCACGATTATAATAAGCACGGAAATAATTAGGATCAAGATTGATGGCTCGGTTAAAGTCATCGATCGCCCGTTGGTGGTCATCTTGAAGACTGAAAAGGTTGCCTCGGTTGAGATAGGCAGGAATATAGTCAGGATCTAATTGTAAAGTTTGGTTGTAATCTGCGATCGCCCTTTGAAATTGATTGAGACGCTCAAAGGATAAACCACGATTATAATAAGGCTCTGGCACAAAAGGAGAAAGAATGATAACTTGGGAAAAAACCTCGATGGCAGATTGATAGTTTCCCGATTCTCCTAGATTAACTCCCTGCTCAAATAAAACCTCTGGGACCATATCAACTTCTCCCCGAACGGGCTTAACAGAAGTTAACATCATTAAGGCGAAAATCGATAACGACCCTAGAGAAAAAGTAATATACTTAAACAGTAATTTCATGACCAAACCATCCCCGACAGAATAGCTCGATTTTAGCTTGAAAATAGGTCTTTGAAAATTGATGTTTGTAAACCCCCAACCCCATTACATTGCCACTACTCCCGTAGATATTTTTTTAGTTCAAGAAACAGAAATTAATGGCGATCGCCCCAACGACCTCAACCAAAATACCGACGAGCTATTTGAGAGAATATTTAATAGACCTAGACCTACAGGACTACAAAGAATTATTGTACCACTATTCATCAACGATCAACCCCAAGGGGAAATAGTTGTTTTTGTCGCCCTAGGAGATGAAGATAATCTGGAAATAGTTGCTACCACCCTACTCAGCCGCATCAGAGAATATGTACGCCCCGATGTCCAAGAAGCCCTAGAACAATTGGTGGGCGATAGTGGTAACCTTACCATCAACGGCATCCAATCCACAGGCATTGATGGATTTTTTGATGGGCAACAGTTACAGCTAAGACTACAAATTCCGCCCAATTTACGTAGAACCATTGTTTACGGCTCAGGAAACCAAAATTTGCCCCCAGGGGCAGAAAATGCCATCAGACCAGCTTCTCTAAGCGGTTTTGTGAATCTCAGGGGCAGACAATCCTACCTTTGGAGTGGTAGTGGTAACCTCGGACGAGAAGCCTTTGGCTTGGGCATAGATGGAGCAATCAATTATCGAGGCTGGGTACTAGAAGGCAGTGGCACCTATAGCGAAGGGGCAACCCCCTCTTTTATCAGATCTGATATTCGCCTAGTAAGGGATGACCCCAACAACGGTATCCGTTACGTCATGGGAGATTTATTCAGCTTCACAAGGGGTTATCAAAGTTTTGTCCCCATGGGAGGCATCGCCATGGTACGTAATTTTTCTTTGCAACCATACCTTGTCACCGTACCCACAGGACAATTTGAATTTTTCCTCGATCGCCCCTCCACGGTGGAAATATTTGTTAACGGCTTATTGCGACAAACCCTACAACTCCCCGCAGGAACCCAAGATATTCGTAATTTCGCCCTCAATACAGGACACAATAATATTACCCTGCAAATTACTGATGATGTGGGACAGGTGCGTAACCTTTCTTTTTCTGCCCCCCTCGCCTCTGACTTACTGGCTGTGGGTTTAAGTCAATTTGGGGTGGGAGTGGGTGTACCATCTTTTAGTGAAGAAGGTACCCGAAATTATGATATGTCTCGCCCCATTGCCACGGGCTTTTATCGCCAAGGTATTGCCCCTAACCTTACCCTAGGAGCTTATTTTCAGGGGGCGAATGTACAACAATTATTCGGCTCGGAGGGGGTTTTGGCAACCAATTTGGGAAATTTTGGCTGGGATATGGCACTGAGTAACAATCCTGTGGGGGTTGACCATAGCTTTCGTCTCAGGTATCAATATTTACCCCTCACCACGGCAGGGCGTAGGGCTCCTAATTTTGGTTTTAATGTGGAATATCAAGGGCCTTTTTTTCAGCGGTTTGGTAACTTGAGCATTGGTAACCCTGACAATGTTTTTAGTGATTCTGTTAATATGGTGGCGTGGAATTTAGGTGTTAATTATGGACAAAGATTAACCGATAATTTAGGTGTTAATTTCAATGTCGGTTATCAAATCGGAAGTTTAGACAATCCTGATGGTTATCGAGGGGCGAT
The DNA here is from genome assembly GCF_001747005.2 of Cyanobacterium sp. IPPAS B-1200. NCBI lineage: Bacteria > Bacillati > Cyanobacteriota > Cyanophyceae > Chroococcales > Geminocystaceae > Cyanobacterium > Cyanobacterium sp. IPPAS B-1200. Next base: position 1,197,189 of record NZ_CP182899.1, on the reverse strand, counting down.
CGCCCTTAATACCAGATTAAGTAGTAATATGTCTTTAAACGTTAGCCTTAGCCATCGTCGTCAACAGTCGGGAGAAGATGATACTCAGTTGAGAATAAACCTATTACAAAGCGGTAGAAACCAGTCTATCAGTGCTAGAAATACCCTAACCACCGAAGGAGAAGGCACCACGGAAGTAAGGTGGAATCGCCGTAATCCCAATACTTTTAACAGTATCAATAGTAATCTCACCCTCAATCTTAATCCCCAGCCCCGCAGTTTTGGCTCTCGTTTGGGCTTGGATTATCGTACCTTTTTTGGTAGTCTCAATTTTGCCCATGATTATAATCAAAGCCAACAAAGAAGTAATCTTAACTTTGATACTGCTTTTGTTTTTGCAGGGGGGCGCGTTGGTTGGACTCGTCCTGTGACTGATAGTTTTGTTATCATTGCCCGTAATGATAATTTTTCTAATCAATCTATTGTGGTTAACCCTAGCACAAGGGGACACATTGCCGAGGCGGGAATTTTTGGGCCGGCGGTGGTGCCAACTTTAAGTTCCTATTCTCTGAGCAATATTCGCATTGATGCCCTTGATTTACCCCTCGGTTTTGATTTGGGCGAATCAGCTTTTACCCTTTACCCTACCTACAGAAGTGGTAGCGTTATTGTGGTGGGTACTGATGCTACTGTGTTTGTCAGGGGTACTTTACAAGATGGGGAAGGAAATCCCATTGCCCTTCAAGCAGGGGAAGTGATTTCCCTTTCTAATCCTGATTTTGAACCTTTAACCTTATTTACCAATCAGGTGGGGCGTTTTGCCCTCATGGGTTTAACTCCAGGAAGTTATCGCCTCAATTTATTTACCAATCCTCGTTTAAGTACGGAGTTTACAATTCCAGCAAATGAAACAGGGGTTTTTGATTTGGGAATAATACGATTTGGAAGTTAATTAAAAATATACTAATAGTAGATCTTTGATAACGTACTAATTATGGTGGGGAACAGTTCATAATTGTGGATCAATAAACTAATCATCTCTATTTCAAGCTAACGAATAGGTATATTATCTTAAGAAGAATTTGGTGTAATTAATAATTCATTGGATATGTTGTTTTGTTTGGATTAAGTCCATAGAAATTTTACAGATTATGTATCAACAATATTTTTTGTAAAACCACTTTTAATTCTTCCAGTTGAATGGGTTTATTAATGCCGTCATCAAAACCTAGAGAAATAAACTCTTCTTTTTTGTTTTCAATCAAGTGGTTAATAGCAATTATATAGTGAGCTTTATTGTAGTTTTTTCTTAAAATTTTAGTGGCTTGAATACCATCCATAATAGGCATTTTTATATCTATAAAAATAATATCATATTTTTTTTGTTTTACTTGTTCTAAAAGTGCTGCACCATCGGCTACAAATTCCCCTTCATATCCTAGTTGTTTTAGATGATAAAGCATTATTTTCTGATTAATACGATTATCTTCTGCTATCAAAATGTTTAATGGGGATAATTCTTTGAAAATATGGGAAGATGTTGATTTATTTTCTTCACTAGATATAGGGCATAGTTGTAGAGTAAAGTAAATAATTGAGGTTGGGGATGATGGGGATGGCAAACTCCATTGTGCCGGGGGATTTCCTTTTATTTTACCGTCATTTTCTATCCAGATAGTACCTCCCATGGCGTTAATTAGTTTTTGGGCAATAAATAGCTCTAATTCTCTATTATTTTCTGGAAATTCTGTGGTGGTTTCAAATGTATTAAAAATATCATAAGTATCTATTATCTTATCATTTTCAGTGCGATCGCATAGCGCCGTTTCACCATCGCATAGCGCCACTTCACCATCATATTGTATCGCTTCCCCATCTTCTCTCACTTCATTTTGATCATGTATAGTGCTTTTAATAGTAAAAAGTAAAAGTGTTTTGCTATTATCTAAACCTTTATTTTTATTTAATAAATTTGCTTCCTTTACATAAATGAAAACAGAACTATTTTGATTATAAAAAGAGCTTCCTAAAATATTAAATAATACTTGACGAATACGAGAAGCATCTCCGATAAAATTGGGTAATTCTTTCTGAATAGAATAGGAAATATTAACCTCCTTTTCTTGATTCTGTTTCGAGAATAAAATATTAATAGATTCAAGAATGTCTTTGATACTCAATTTCTTCTCTTGTAACTCAAAATCCCCAATTTCAATGGAAGAAAAATTAAAAATATCATTAACAGCTTTTAATAGCGTTGAGATTGTCTGCTGAATTATTTCAGTATATTCCCTTTGTTGATCATTTAATTGAGTGTTAGCTAAACTTTCTATTATCTTTACTAAAGCATTAATAGGGTTAAGAAAATCATTGCTCAGACTTGCAAAAAACAGGCTTTTCCGTTTAGTTAAATTTTCAGCTTTTTCTTTCGCTTTAACTAAAGACAACTGTTTTTGAAGTAACCTATTATATTCTGTTAATATTTTCTCCTTTGCTTCACTTTGTAAATCTTTCTGACGATTTAATTCTTCTAATAATTTATTTTTTGCGGATAAATCTTTATTTAATTTTATTAATTCTTGCTTACGATAATTATTTTCGCTTAAAACTGCTCCTAAAAGCAAGGTTGTCATAGAAATACAAGCAATAAAAGACTGTAATAAAAGTAGAGAATCCCTCGTCGATTCCATAGCAAAAGAAGTAGTTTGTGCGATGGTGGCTAACATTAAATTAATGGTAATAACTAACACAATTAAACTTGCACCCAATTCTTCAAACTTAAATACTACCCATACCACCAAGGGAATATATAAAAACTGTGTATCGTAAGAAGTGTTAATAATCGATTGATTAATAATAAAAACTAAAAATACAGTAACAAGTGTATTTAACCATTGTTTCTTAATACACTTTATAAAATTAAAAACTTGTTTTTGCCATGCCACAATTAAAGGGGTAAAAATCAAAATCCCAAAACTATCACTTAACCACCATGTAACCGCAATTTCTATAAATAAATTCCATGGCGCCCTGCCAAATCCACACACTAAACAAGCGCAAATAATTGCGATGGGTAAATGACTAATAAAACAACCAAAAAGGATAAATTGAGCGGTATTTTTAACACTATGAAGAAAATAGCGATTATCAGATTGAGGAAAAATATTGTTATTTTGGGATTCACTACATAGACTGGCTAGTATTTTGCCCAGTGATGTCACTACGGTGATTAGCATAACAAGGGTAAAACTACCGAAATTTTCCCATCCTTGAAAGATAATGATTTGAGTTATTAATATTCCAAGAAAAACGCCTAACCAGAGAGAGTATCCCCAAATAAAGATTAACCCAACGGCAATTCCCCCTGGTATCCAGATGGGGGTTGAGCCTGTGTTAGGGTACGTGGTAAAAGAAATAGATATTAGGGCTGTAATAAAATAACTAATCGCCACGACAACTTGTTTCCACCATGGCACATGAAGGGGGTTAAAGTCATATTTTTTGATGGTGGAGTAAAAAAAATTCATGGTAGATAGGAGAGGGGGAAAAGGCGAGGATATTTTTGGCTTTTAATTATAATTATGGTTTAGTTTAGATTCTGTGATCAACCCCTAATCAGGTTAAGATGTTATTTATGGGGAAGTAGTCATTAATCATCATAAGGTGAAGGGTTTATAAAATAAGAATCAGGTGGTAAAAATGGAAAATGTTTTTTTTAATCGATTATTCATTTTTAATTATTTATTAATTTTTTAGAGTTTTTTGGTTAATGTAGTATTTCTGTAGGTTAAAGGTTTTATTGATAATTTTGTTAGGGATTTTAGATTTTATATGATTAAATAATTATGGCTGAATATGAAGAGGTTTTTGTCAGCAAAGAGTTTATTAGTTTATGTCAATCTCAGCTGATTTTGTTGGCTCAAAATTTAGCGGTACAAGAAAGTGCTATTTATTTGACGGAAAGGGTTAAAGGTGATGAGCCAAAGTTGATTCCTGTCATAGTTTATCCTTTTTCTAGCGGAGATAATAATGGTAATTTATTATTATTACCTGAGTCGGAAGAGGGGGCAGATTTTGAATTTAATTTGATGGAGGAAAGGGATACTAATTTAAATAAAATTATTAATTATATTCCTGAGTCTGCTTCTCCTTATCAGTTACTTTTACCTTTGATACATAATGATTGTATGGTAGGTTTACTAGCTACTAATCGGAGTACAAAACCTTGGCGTAAACAGGAGGTTTTGCAAGTACAAGAAGTGGCACATACAATTACTTTTGCAAGACTTTTGGATCAAAAACAACAAATTTCTGAACAACAATTAAAGCGTTATCAACAGCTACAGAAGTTACAAAATGATCATCTTGATGATTTTTTCCATCAATTACGTAATCCTTTGACGGCTATTCGTACTTTTGGCAAGTTATTGATTAAACGTCTGAAGGGGGATGATCAAAATTATACCATAGCCCAAGGCATTGTGCGAGAGGGCGATCGCCTTCGGGACCTTATCCAAGATTTTAGCGAAGATTGGAAAGTTGTTAGTAATACTTCTAACCTTAGCTTAGAACAAGGTCAATCAACTAGCTTCTTTTTAACTGAGAATATTCAAAAGTTAGAAAAAGTAGATTTAAAACAATTAATTAAACCTCTAATTATGGGAATTGATTCCATCGCCCAAGATAAAAATATTACTTTTATGAGTGATATTGATGATGATTTACCCCTCATTTCTAGTAACCCCAAAGCCCTAACCGAAGTATTGAATAATTTATTAGATAATGCTGTTAAATATACCCCCGAAGGCGGTAAAATTTGCCTAGAAATAGTCAAACAAAAATCTACTCCCGAAGGAGAAAAAATAGTCGTAGAAATTAGCGATACTGGCTATGGTATCCCCCCAGAAGACCAAAAACATATATTTGAACGTCATTATCGAGGAGTACAGGAAGAAGGTGATATTGATGGCACAGGTTTAGGATTAGCCATTGTCAAAGAATTATGCGATAAAATGTCCGTTGACATAGAAATTTTTAGTCCTTCTTTTTGGATAAAAAATCAACAACTAAATGGCACTACTTTTTCCTTATTTATTCCTATCGCATCATGATTTTGTCCACTAAAAAATCGCTCAAATAATTTTATCTGACTCCTAAATATTTATGAGTTTGTAAACTTAAACGCCATGAAGGATTGTCTTTTATATAATTAAAAATTAACTCCTGAGTATGGGGGCTATTCCATTCTGGTTGTAAATATTTAATAGTATGGGAAGAAACCTTTTCTCCTTCAGATAAAGCCCACATAAAATCTTTTTCTTCGGCGACTACTACTTTTAATTCACTAGCGTTATTATAAATAGTTTCATGGGGTATTTTGTAAGGTTTAGGGGAAAATGTTACCCAATCAAAAACTCCCGAAAAAGGGTGAGCTCCTGATGTTTCTAAGTGAATATTTTTACCTGTTTTTTTTAACTCTATGGTCAAAGGGTTTAAGTCATGTAATAAAGGTTCTCCACCAGTAATAATAATAGTATTAGTGTTAATTTGTTCAACTTCTCTAACTATTTTTTCTACTGTATATAAGGGATATTTTTTCATTGACCAAGTTTCTTTTTGATCACACCAAGGGCAAAACACATCGCAACCAGCTAAGCGAATAAAAAAGGCGTTAACTCCCGCAAAAAAGCCTTCTCCTTGGACAGAATGGAAGGTTTCGACAATGGGATATTCGTATAATAAATTATTATTTAATGTTTTTTTAACTTCTTTTTTGTTAACAGTATTAATCATTATTTTTTATTAAATATATTTATTGTAATCTATAAAAAACTCAATTATTTATGATAATGTAACTTTTGATAAGTAGGCATAATTAAATCCATTTAGGCAAGGGGTTTAAACCCCTTGTTCATAAAGAGTCTTAATAAAATAAGAGCTATAATTAATTTCGTCAACCTACTTATGTTTTTAATAATAACTATTAAAGTCTTTGTTAAATAGTAAAAACTAATTAATTAGGTAATTTATTTTTAATGGACTCTAAACTAACAATTAGTTGTCTTATTTTTTCTAAATCTTTTTTACCTGGACTAATTTCAACTTTACTAGAAAGATCTATTCCATCACATTGAAGAGTATTAAAAGCTGTGATAACATTATCAGGGCTAACTCCCCCCGCCACTAGCCAAGGGCGAGAGGGCCTATAATCTCGTAATTCTTGCCAGTTAAAAGTTTTTCCCGTGCCGCCATGGATTCCCTTTTGATAGGTGTCTATTAATAGGGTATCAACTACGGGGATGTACTCCTCCGCTTCCTGTTGAGATTGAGGATTTTTGTATCTAATGGCTTTGATTATTTCAATATCTGGTAATTTTTCTCGTAATTGCTGACAGAAAGCAGTATCTTCTTCTCCATGGAGTTGTACCCCTGTTAGTTTTGCGTCCTCAACTATTTTAATTATTTCTGAAAGAGGGGCATTGACAAATACGCCGATGGTGCTAACTTGAGGAGGAAGTTTTTCAACGATCGCCCTTATACTAGAAGGAGAGATATAACGGGGAGATTCTTGGACACATATAAAACCAATGGTATCAACTCCCATAGATGCGATCGCCCTTGCCTCCTCAACATTAGTTAAACCACAGATTTTTATGCGCATGATTCTGGTGAATAATATAAATAGTAAAAGTTAATAAAAAAAGATTAATTAAAGTTAAGTAAATCAGCAAAAAACTATTGGAAAGAGTAAAATAACCAAAATAGTTAACATAACAAATTTATCATAAAAATGAATTTAATTGCCTTTTCTAATTTAATAGCCCAAGTACCTCAAACCGTAGAATGGAATTATCAAGTAGCTTTGATAATGATTTCTGCTAATCTCGTGGCAATTTTTATCGGACGTTTCGCCATCCAAAAAGCAGGGGCAGGACCTGATTTACCCTTAGCCAAACCAGCAATTTGGAAAAATTTTGGAGTACCCGAATTACTAGCCACCGCTAGTTTAGGACATATACTAGGAGCAGGATTTATTCTCGGCTTATCCAACGCAGGATTGCTATAGTTAGCCATTCTTAAGGTTAAGTGTTAGGCAAAATTCAGACAAAAGACCATTTTTCAGCTAAAATAAACTTGTTAAAATAGTTGTTATTGACTTATAACTATACAAAATATCTATCCAGATGGAATGTTGGTGATTACCTTAACTCTTTTGCACCCCCTCAAATCTACCCCTGTCCAAAAATGGAATTTTGAACCCCATAAGGTGATAAGAATCGGCAGGGCGAATGATAATGATGTCGTACTATACAGTGCCGTGGTTTCCCGTCACCATCTGGAAATTCGTCCTCGTAATGATGACTGGGCTTTAGTTAGCCTAGGCTCTAATGGAACATTTGTAAATGGAAGAAAAATTAATAAAGTTTTAGTAAAAGACGGAATGATTATCCGTTTAGCTAGTTCAGGGCCTAAAATATTAATTCAGTTAGGTTCTGATGATGATGATTCTAGTGCTAGTCATGGCAAAAATGTTTCTGCCAAACCCATCAGTAGCAAAGACATTTCCAAGGAAACAGTTATTAATTAAGGCTTTGGTATTAGGAGTTAGACTTTAGGTAGAAATAGTCCTATGGTAAAGGTTTCATTAAATACATAATCACTAACTTATTTATCCATGGCTTTTTGAGTTATCTCATCTAAATCTTTCTGTGAGGGCATCAAATCCTCCCCAGATACTCCCAACCATAATAAATATTCTACATTTCCCGCTGGTCCTTGGATAGGAGAAGCTATTAAACCCTTATACTTCCATCCTATATTTATAGCACAATTAAGGATAGAGGCGATCGCCTCTGATTGCAAACGATAATCCCTCACCACCCCTTTTTTCCCAACCTTGCCCTTACCCACCTCAAACTGAGGCTTCACCAACAAAACCACCTCCTTCGGATTAACCAACAACTCCCAAAGAGTCGGCAAAACCTTAGTCAAAGAAATAAAAGATAAATCCATCACCCCCAAATTAGGAGGCTCACCATCTTGGTACAAATCATCATAGGTTAGATAGCGAAAATTTGTCCTCTCCCTCAACACCAAACGCTCATCCTGCCTTATTTTCCAAGCCACCTGCCCATAACCTACATCAATGCCATAAACCTTTTTCGCCCCCCTTTGAAACAGACAATCCGTAAAACCCCCCGTAGAAATACCCCCATCAAGACAAATTCTATCGTCCACATCAATGGCAAAATATTCCAAAGCCTTAACCAACTTTTCTCCACCCCTCGACACAAAAGGAGGCTCAGATTTTACCTCAATGGGGCTATCAATACTTATCAAAGTGCCAGGCTTATCAACGATTTGCCCCTTAACCCTAACCTTTCCTGCCCGAATCAACTTTTGTGCCAAAGCACGGGAATTACACAATCCCTGACTGGTTAACAACGTATCTAATCTTTCTTTCGACAATGGTTTTCTTTATCTCTACAAGGTATCAGAATTATTTTAAACCATGGGGCAACCAGATCAAATTCATCCCTCAAATTAAACAATATTAATCCCAAAGAGAATCTAAATCAAAATCACTATTAACACTTATATTCGTATCATATTGAATAAAAGTTTCCTTACTTTGATGAATCGTTTTTCTTTCAAATCCATCATAGACAAAGTGTCGCAAGAAAAAATCTAAAGTTTCCTGTTTCACATAACCTTTTAAAACAGCAATGTAGCCAAACTTTATCTCTGAGTTTGTCTGTTCGTCCAAAATTTCCTGCACTTGCCCATCATCCAACAAACCCGCCGCCTTAAAATAATTACCAATACGAATTTTTTGGGGGTTGTTGATTAAATCGGGTAAATCCTTAACAAAAAAATCGATGGTTTGTTGCTTCAACCATCCCCTGAGAGCTAAAATTTCTCCAAATTTACTCTCAATGTAGGACACCTGATCTATAAGAGCAACCTCAATTTGATATTTTGAAATTAACCCCGCCTCTTCCAATTTTTCGCCGATGGGTTTCGACAACCATCTTTTTCTTCGTTTCTCTAAAGTCTGCACCATGGCAATATTACCTTACTAGAGATTTTAATATGCAATACTATTTTAACTAAAATATTTCTCACTTAGTTTAGTAACTTTTAATAGAAAATAAAGAATTGAAAATAAAAAAGGAAGAACGTATAGAAACACATCCTTCCCCTATTAAATATCAGACTGGGAAATTAATACTAATACAAATAAAAAACTTAGATATTTAAGTAGGTTGGCGAAATTAATTATAGTTCTTATTTTATTAAGACTCTTATGAACAAGGGGTTTAAACCCCTTGCCTAAATCGATTTAATTATGCCTACTTACTTATCTACTTCCACTTATTAGCTACTAACTCAGCTAAATCCACAACCCTTTGAGAATAACCCCATTCATTATCATACCAAGCAACAACTTTTACCATATCTCCAGCCATTACCATGGTTAAACTAGCATCTACAATAGAAGATACATCGCTACCACGGTAATCACAGGACACTAAAGGCAATTCGTTGTAACCCAAAATTCCTTTTAAAGAGCCTTCAGAGGCTTCTTTAACAACATCATTTACTTGCTCTGCAATGGTGCTTTTTTCTACTTGTACCACTAAATCAACAATGGAAACGTTAGGGGTAGGAACTCTAAGGGCGATACCATTCAATTTACCTTTAAGATCAGGTAATACAAGGGCTACAGCTTTAGCTGCTCCTGTGCTGGTGGGTACGATATTGATGGCCGCCGCACGAGCGCGTCTTAAGTCTCTATGACTAGCATCTAGTAAACGCTGATCCCCAGTGTAACTGTGGGTGGTGGTCATGGTACCTTTGATGATACCAAAGTTTTCGTGTAATACTTTAGCAACAGGAGCTAAACAGTTGGTGGTACAACTGGCGTTACTAACGATATTATATTTATCATGGTCATAATCTTCGTGGTTAACACCCATTACGAAAGTACCAATGTTTCCACCTTTACCAGGAGCGGTGATTAATACTTTTTTAGCTCCCGCTTGGATGTGCTTTGATGCACCTTCTTCGGTGACAAATACCCCAGTAGATTCAACTACAAGGTCAACACCCCAGTCAGCCCAAGGTAAATTTAAAGGATTACGATCTGAAACACATTTAATAGTTTTGCCGTTAACAATTAGGGAATTTTCATCGGCTTGAATGTCTGCATCTAATCTTCCTAACATGGAGTCATATTTTAGAAGATGCGCGTTAGTATGGGGATCGGAAGTATCGTTGATACCGACTAATTCTAAATCGCTGTTTTCTCTGGTTAATAGACAACGTAAGAAGTTACGTCCGATTCTTCCAAAACCATTAATAGCTACTCTAACCACTGTTTTTATTTCCTCTGGTATTTTAATTAAGTACAATAAATTTTTGTAATGACCCTAATCATATCGTAAAGACTGTATTGTTCAAACCCCTTTTTTGATTTTTTTTCTGTAGCGTAGCGTAATACATCTGGGTTAATAAAAAGGGCATAGCCCCGAAAAAATGGGAGGCTATACCCTAAAGATGTTAATCTTTTTTTTTATAAATACTATCCCATAGGATGGAATAAAAGGTCTGGAAAAAAGCGGTTAAATTCAATTAATAGACCAGCAGTAAATACCAACAATGCGGTAATTAAAACGGGTGCTGTAGATAAAAAAGTAGGTAAACCTTTCATCAAAAAAATCTCCCAAAAAAATAATTAAAAATCAATGAATATTAGCGAGGTGAAACAGAAATTTCAGAATCTTTAGCGGTTAATGCTCCAGATTTTAGTTCCCCTAATGCTTGAAGAGGCCAGCTAAAGCCTAATAACATTTTGTTGATTGCTAGGGGTACATCGATGATAATTTCTTTCATTTCGGCATCTTTTTCTCCTCTAACGGCGATAAGATAGGCACGACCTACCCAACCAATCCAACCTGCTATATAGAGAAAGAGTAAGCCAGGGATGATAAAGTCACCAGCATGGTCTAATCTGCCATCTACCACTAAGCGAGGATAGCCTTCGGGGCCACAGAGGGCTTCGGCGTATCTTGCTGCACGTTTTTGACCAGATTGGGGGTCATTGGTGGTATTACGGAAGTTTTTGGCTTTTGCTTGATAAGCGGCAGATTCACTACAGGGAGTAAGGTGAGATAAATCTGCATGAGCGGGAGCGCTGAAGTTGCCCCATACGGTTAGTGAAAGTGTAAATGCTAATACGAGACTGAATATTTTACCCATAAAATTGTTTCCTTTTGTTACGAAACAACAAATTATTGTTACAAAAAATGAAGCTAAAAAATTTACTTCAAATGCGATCTTACAGCGATTGGGGAAATGCAGTACAGTAATAACAGGAAAGTTTATTATTCTTAACAAATTAATTTAATTATGGGAACTATTCTGGCCATTGAAAGTAGTTGTGATGATACCGGTGTGGCAGTGGTGCGCGATCGCACTGTACTAAGTAATGTGGTGGCATCTCAGATAAAATTACACGAAACCTATGGGGGAGTAGTACCAGAATTGGCATCTCGGCAACATATGGAAATGGTCAATCCTTGCATTACCAAAGCTTTGGAGGATTCGGGTTTAGGGTGGGATGGTATAGATGCGATCGCCTCTACGGTAACCCCTGGGTTAGTGGGTTCGTTGATGGTGGGGGTAATGGCAGGAAAAACTCTCGCTATGGTACATAACAAACCCTTTTTGGGGGTTCATCACCTCGAAGGTCATGTTTTTGCCTCTTACCTTGCTCAACCCCATTTAAAACCCCCTTTCCTCTGTCTATTAGTTTCAGGGGGACATACTAGCCTTATCCATGTCAAAGGTTGCGGTAACTATGAAAATATCGGCTCAACCCGTGACGATGCGGCGGGGGAGGCTTTTGATAAGGTGGCAAGGCTGTTAAATTTGGGCTACCCTGGGGGGCCTGTCATTGATAAACTAGCAAGAGAAGGAAATTCCCACGCCTTCAAGTTGCCAGAAGGGCGAGTTTCTTTACCTAATAACCAAGGTTTTCACCCCTACGATTCGAGTTTTAGTGGGCTAAAAACGGCGGTTTTGCGTTTAGTCACCAAGTTGAAGGAGGACATGGGGGAAGAAAATTTGCCCATCGCTGATTTGTGTGCGAGTTTTCAGGTTACCGTTGCCAAGGCTTTGACGAAAAGGGCGGTGAGGGCTTGTTTAGATTTGGGCTTGGATACCATTGCCGTGGGGGGTGGAGTGGCTGCCAATAGTGGGTTAAGGGATTGTCTGCAATCGGCTTGTCAAGAAAATAATTTGACGGTATATTTCCCACCCCTCAAGTATTGCACCGATAATGCGGCGATGATTGGTTGTGCAGCGGCGGAACATTTTAACAATCAAGGGCGATCGCCCCTTAACATTGAAGTATCATCAAGGATGAGCATTGAAAGAGTCGGTGAGTTGTATTTACAATCATAAGTTAAGATAATTCATCATTCAAAATTTAAATCTCGTAAGCTATAATTTTACAAACCATTATCTGCTTACAAATGCCCAATTCAATTACTAACAATCGTCAAGAATTAGATATTAATTTACCCCTAGTATTATTATTTTCTAGTCTCTTGACCATTGCTATATATACGTTACTATTACCTTTTAGGGATACCTATTTGGGAATATTGTTAATAGATAGGGGCATAACTCAATATTTAGTAGTATTTCTCTCCTGTTTTGTTATTACTAGCAGTCTCGATAAGTTTTTTAAAATTAGAGCAGAATTAAAAAGCCTTAGAAAATTAGACATTCCCATTCATATTCCCCTCGAAAATCATCAGTCAGTAAAAGTTAGGCAAATGTGCGAATACTTTTCAGAATCAGGGAATGTGGTTGATAATAGATTGTCCAGAGTCTTAAGTGCTTATATTCATTCAGGTAGTAGAAAAGCATCGGGTGAATTAGCCCTTGACGATTCCTCCTTCTATCTCAGTGCTTCGGAATCATCCTACACCTTTCCTCGTATTTTGGTTTGGGCTATACCTCTACTCGGTTTTGTGGGTACAGTATTGGGTATTAGTCAGGCGGTAAATGGCTTTTCTGGTTTCCTCGATAGTGCCTCAGAAGTTGACCAAATTCGGGAAGGTATCGGCACGGTAACGGGTGGTTTGGCGGTGGCTTTTGATACTACTTTACTGGCTTTATTGTTGAGTGTGGTGGTAATGATTCCCCTTGTTTTAATTGAAAGAATGGAATCACAGTTGCTGTTACAGATAGATATATTTATCAATGACAGACTTTTGCCCCGATTCTCCGAGAAGGAATTACCCTCTTCTTCCTTTGATAACGATAGTATCAACAAAACTATCCACCAAGCCATTAAAGAATCGTTGCCTACCTCCGAGGAATTGATTCAACCAGCGGAAGTATATGCAAGGGAAGCGGCTCAAAATTTACTTAAAGAATTTCTCCATCAGTTTAACCAAATTCAAACCCAAGAATCGGAATTGGTAGAGGGCATAAAAGAGGTTAATCGTATTATTCTCACTGACAGGGAAAAAATTATCCAATCCTATCAAGAACAACATAGTTTTAATGCTAATTTAGTTAATGATATAAAGGGTATGGTTGAACTAATAAAAGAACAAAATCAGCTTAGTCAAGATACCTTAGATAATCAAGTAAGTGCGATCGCCCTTAGACTAGAAAATATAGGTTCAATCTTAGACGAAAAAATTGGCTCTCTCCAACAATCTAGCGAACAAATTGCCAAATTATCAACCTTAGAAGATAGTTTTACAGGTATAGTAAAAGCCCTAGAAAATGCTAGTAAAATGGAAGATTCTTTAGCCATGATAAAAGAACAAATTACCCTCCTACAACCCGTCATAAAAGACTTAAGTAAGCCAAGAATAGTTCGCCTCATAGAACAAATTGACGAATAAATATTATACAATTAACTATGCGTAGAAGATCCCGTGCTAACAAAATAGAAATGGAGTTGTTTCCCTTTCTATCCGTCCTTGCTTGTACCATTGGAACATTAATTTTATTGATAATTGTTATTAGCACCGAAAGCATAGAAAGTAGTTCTGAGGTAACCATCATTGGACAAACGGAAGAAGGACAAAACAGTGCAAAGACTCCCCGCTACATAGAATGTAGAGAAGATGGTATTATTCTTCATCCTAGTGAAGAATTTGTCCCTAGAAATCGATTAAGTCGTAGTAATTCTCCCCTACTAACTCTCATTGAAGAGGTAGAAAATAACCGTAATAATGAATATGTTATCGTGATTTTAAGACCTACTGGACTAGAAACATTTTATGAAGTTAGAGACTTAATAGAAGCTCGAAATATTGACATAGGTTACGAACCCATTGACGAAGGTTTAACCCTAAAATTTGCAGAATAAATTAACCTAAATAAATATTATGCCTAGACAACGTACTATTAGGAAAAAAAATCATCCTGGTCAAAATTTAGACTCCTTTTTAGACGTATTAACGAATACCGTAGGAGTCCTCATGTTTATTGGTTTATTTGTTAGCTTATTAACCGTAGAAGCCGATAGAATAATTAAAACTCCTTTAAGGGCAGAAACTGATAAAAAAGGTGTTTTTTTTGAACTAAGAAACAACCAATTATTTTATATTAGTGATCCAGAAATTGAGACACAAATTGAGGATATATACTCTAGTTTACCTACTTGTAGTATTCCTGAGCCTCCTCGTAGTCGTAGTCAATTTGCTTATCAAACCTATCTCAATGAAATCAATATTTATAACAGCTGTACCAGCAATATTGCTCGTCGTGTTCAAAACTTTTCCGTAGATAATGGTCAATATAGAGTCAGTTTCACCGCTGATGCTTCGTTACGATATGAACCCATTTCCAACGCCCAAGGGGAAGAAAATCAGCAAATAGGGGCAGAAAATTCACAATTTGCCCAGATTCTACAAACCCTTAATCCCAATGAGCAATATGTGGCTTTTATAGTTCGCCCTGACAGTTTCTCTACTTTTCGGGCAGCTAGGGAAAAAGCCCTTAGTAATGGGTTTCAGGTAGGTTGGGAGCCTTTTGCCCAAAATAATATTCTCGTTTTTGGCTCTGGTGGTCGTTCTGTGGGAGTACAATAAGTAATTGATAATTGAGAATGGATAATTGATAATTATTTTAATTTAAGAATAAAAACCTTTTATAAATATTTATAGTGTCAATGGTAGGCAGTAATAAATTTTATAAATCGGATTTAGTATTATGTTATTTTTATGTTGAAAAACACGTTTTTATATACTTTTTATTGAGTGAGAAATAATCAATCTAAATTAATTTTAAATTTTTCGATGCTGATCGAAAAACCAACGGGAATTAGTAATTATATTAATCACATTTTTCCTTATTTAAAAGATTTTAATTATATTAGTCTAGCAAACAACAATTTAATTAATAGTGCTGAATATAATTATAATATTTCTGATAAATTTAGTCCAGACTATGGAAGTAAAGGACATTTTTTAAGGTTATTATGGACTCAGTTTAAATTGCCTAAAATATATGGAAAATTAGACGGAAATTTATTATTTTCCCCTGTGCCTGAGTTGCCCTTATTTAAGCCAAAACTTTCTAAGGTGGTAATGGTACATGATTTAATTCCCCTCAGATTTCCTCAAAAAAAATCGGCTCTAAGTGCTTATTTTCGTTATTATGTACCCCAAGTATGTGAACAAGCTACTCATATTATTTGTAATTCGGAAAGTACAGCTAACGACATAATTAATTATTATGGTATTTCTGCGAAAAAAATTACTCCTATTTATTTAGGCTATAACTCTAATAAATTTAAAGTAATTGATGATGCAAAAGATATTAATAAAAAACCTTATTTCATTTATCTAGGAAGACATGATCCTCATAAAAATTTAGTTAATATTCTTTCTGCTTTTGCTAAGTTTAAAAATAATAAAAATTATCAATTATGGTTAGTGGGAGGAGAAGATAAACGTTATACTCCTTTACTTAAACAATTAGCCCGTGATTTAGGAGTTTTTGAACGGGTAAAGTTTTTAAATTATCTTGATGACCAAGAATTGGTTAAAGTATTAAATCATGCAGAGGCTTTAGTTTTTCCTACTCTTTGGGAAGGGTTTGGTTTTCCTGTACTAGAGGCGATGGCTTGTGGTACTCCTGTGATTACTTCTAATGTTTCTTCTTTACCTGAAGTGGCTGGAGATGGGGCTTTATTAGTTAATCCTTATGATGTGGATGACATTGCAGAAGCGATGAATGAAATTGTTAAGGATAATGTGCGATCGCACTTAATAACTGAGGGATTAAAAAGGGTAAAAAAATTCAGTTGGGATAAAACAGGAAAAGAAACTTTAGAAATTATCAAACAGTTTTTATAGATTATTGAAAATGAAAAAATACACCTATATCTTATTTTATAAACCCTATAACGTTCTTTGTCAATTCACCGATGATAGCCCCCACGCTTCTGAGCGAGAAACCCTAAAAAAGTATATTGATATACCCGATATTTATTCCGTGGGAAGACTGGATTTAGATAGTGAAGGATTGTTATTATTAACTGATAATCCGAGGGTAAAACATAGTCTTTGTGATCCTTCCTTTGCCCATCCCCGAATTTATTGGGTACAGGTGGAAAATATCCCTTCTTCAGACTCTTTAAAACAGCTAGAAAATGGGGTAATAATTAAAGGCAAAAAAACAAAAAAAGCGATCGCCCTTAAACTAGAAAATGAACCAAAATTACCCCCCAGAAATCCCCCCATTCGTTACCGAAAAAATATCCCCACCAGTTGGATAGAATTAACCCTTACCGAGGGCAGAAATCGTCAAGTAAGGAAAATGACAGCTTCCATTAACCATCCTACTCTTAGGTTAGTACGAAAGGCGATCGCCATTAACTCTCAAATTCAGCTTACCATCGATAACTTAGATGTCGGACAAATCAGGGAATTAACCCCCCAAGAAAGACAAGCCATCGAATCAATTTAAATAATAGAGATGGGGAAATAAAAACTAATTGCATTGATACCTAAAGCAACACCTAATACCTAAATGAAAAAGATACAATGAGGATACATATACTTCAATCTGAAATCATAAAAAAATATGACCGTAGCTTATCCTCGTAAATTGCGCAATAAAATGTCTGCCCGAGACATTCTTACAAGGGTTGTGGGCGATCGCCAAATTCACCTTATTACCCTCAATCGTTACCGTTACAACGAACAAAGAAGCTGTAAAGACTTAACCAACCTCATCGAAAGCCTCAACGGGAAACCAAAAGAATTAGTACAGGATTTATCTCACCATGTCGCCGACGAAGCCCGTCACGCCTATTGGTTAACGGATTTATTAGTAGAATTGGATGCCGACATCGACACTCCCCCCGGAATGTCCTACATCAATGAATTTGAGCGGTTAATTGACGAACCTAATAATATTGAAGATGGGATCATAGATGCGATCGCAGCTATCAATGTCACTGAAAAAAGAGGATGTGAATTTTTCTCCGCCCATATCCATGCCCTCAAACAAGCCCCCCAAACCGAGGAAAACATCAAAATAAGAACCACCATAGAAAAGATTTTTCCCGAAGAAGCAGGTCATGTAAGATGGGGAAATCGTTGGTTAGCGAAAATTGCCGCCCAAAGCCCCGAAAAAAGAGCCAAAGTAGAACAAGCCAAGCGTAAATATATCGCCATCGAACACGCTGCCTATGAGTGTGGTATGGACGTTTTGGCAGGGGCAGAATTACGCCGTTTAAATAACCTCCTTGAGATTACCAAAACCATGACCGTTTGGGAACAAACCACCTACCTGATGGAAAAATTACCCCAAACATTATTTGATCCTCAATTGCAACTCACCCGCATTGATTTAGCCCAAAGAGCATGGAAAAGAAGCCCCCAAGACTTTATGGATAAATTTATCCCCATGTTTCTCCAAGGCATGAATTAAGTTTTGAGACATATATTTCAACAAGGGGTTTTAACCCCTTGGCCCTAATTCAGTGATTGAACAATGAAAGCTAAGGACTCCGCAGAAACTTGAGACCGAAATTGTTATAATAGTTAATTCATAACTTTCTCTCGAAATATTAATCACTATTAATAAATTCAATTATGTTTGATGCACTAGCAGAGCGTTTAGAAGATACATGGAAAAAATTGCGTGGTCAAGGAAAAATCTCGCAGTCAAATATCCAAGACGCACTACAAGAAGTTAGAAGAGCATTACTAGAAGCAGACGTTAATTTTCAGGTCGTCAAAAGTTTTGTGGCAGAGGTAGAAAAAAATGCCCTCGGTGCCGAAGTAATTTCAGGAGTTAACCCCCAACAGCAATTCGTCAAAATTGTTTACGATGAATTGGTTAAGGTGATGGGAGAAAGTAATGTTCCCCTTGCCAAAGCCGACAAAGCCCCCACAGTTATTCTTATGGCGGGGTTACAGGGTACAGGTAAAACCACCGCCACCGCCAAACTCGCCCTTTATTTACAAAAACAAAAACGCTCCTGCTTAATGGTAGCTACGGACGTATATCGCCCCGCGGCGATCGATCAGTTGATTACCCTAGGGGAGCAGATAAAGATTCCTGTATTCCAGCTTGGAAGCGACGCTAACCCCATCGAAATTGCCCGTCAGGGAGTAGCCCAAGCCCAAGAACAAGGTATCGATACGGTGATCATAGATACCGCTGGGCGATTACAAATTGATAAAGACATGATGGGGGAATTATCCCAAATCAAATCTACCGTTAATCCCCATGAAACCCTCTTGGTGGTGGATGCCATGACGGGGCAAGAGGCTGCTAATTTAACCAGAACTTTCCATGAAGAAATCGGCATTACAGGGGCGATT
Organism: Cyanobacterium sp. IPPAS B-1200; assembly: GCF_001747005.2. NCBI lineage: Bacteria > Bacillati > Cyanobacteriota > Cyanophyceae > Chroococcales > Geminocystaceae > Cyanobacterium > Cyanobacterium sp. IPPAS B-1200. The sequence goes on along the minus strand of NZ_CP182899.1, from coordinate 1,178,335 downwards.
CTTACCAAAATGGATGGGGATAGCCGAGGAGGTGCTGCTCTTTCTGTGAGAACGATTTCGGGGCAACCTATTAAGTTTATTGGGGTTGGGGAAAAAGTAGAAGCCCTAGAACCTTTTTATCCCGATCGCATGGCATCCCGTATTCTCAATATGGGTGACATTGTCAGCTTAGTAGAAAAAGCCCAAGAGGAGCTTGACATCGGCGATGTGGAAAAAATGCAACGCAAAATGATGGAGGCGAAATTTGATTTTAACGACTTCCTCAAACAAATGCGTCTGCTCAAAAATATGGGTTCTTTTGCGGGGGTAATGAAACTTATTCCTGGCATGAATAAAATCGGTGCTGGGGCCATAGAGCAAGGGGAAGCCCAATTAAAAATCACTGAGTCTATTATTAACTCTATGACCAAGGACGAAAGGGAAAACCCCGAAATTTTGGCAAAATCCCCTAACCGTCGTCGTCGTATCGCCAAAGGCTCTGGTCATCAGGAAAAAGAAGTTTCTCGTCTCATCAGTGATTTTACTAGGATGCGATCGATGATGCAACAAATGACCACGGGGGGCGGAATGCCAAGTATGCCCGGTATGGGAGGAATGCCCGGGATGGGCGGTTTAGGAGGACTTTTGGGGGGAAATGCTCCCATGGCTGGCTCTCGTGGTAAAGGGGGCGGTAAACCCAAGAAGAAAAAGAAAAAACGTGGTTTTGCCGATTTATAAGATTGAATAGGGTTTGATGAACGAGTAGGAGAGTAATTGATAATTAATAATGAAACTTTTATCTCTCCAAAATCTAACCCCTACCACCTAACACCTAATTTGTCTGGAACATAAAAACCCATTGTGTAGTCTTGTTATTTAGAAGCACTTAGCATTAACATGGGTACAAAATAAGTTATGGTATCTTCTATTTCGTTATCATGGTCTAGTTTATCAATTGCTTTATCAAAACAAAGAGTGAAAATCGACCAACTCTCAAACACAGACCTAATATTGCGTTGCCAAGAGGGCAATAAACCTGACCGGGTAGCGTTTTCAGAACTCCTTAACCGCTATCAACCCTATGTTGATAAAATCCTCTATAATTTAGCCCCTGATTGGCATGATCGGGCGGATTTGGCTCAGGAGGTATGGATTCGGGTTTATAAAAATATTAATCGTTTAAACGAACCCCAGAAGTTTAAGGGCTGGTTGAGCAGAATTACTACTAATTTGTTTTATGATCAGTTACGCAAAAGAAAACGCCATGCTCCCCCATTGTCTTTGGATGCTTCTATTACTCGCGGGGATGATGATGATTTAAAGTGGGAGATTCCCTCTGATGTTCCTCTACCTGAAGATAATTTAAGTACTGTTGAATTTTATGATTTGTTGAATAGTGCGATCGCCGATTTACCCGAAACATTCCGAGTAACCATCATTCTTAGAGAAATTCAAGGTCTAAGCTATGAAGAAATCGCCGATATTACCAAAGTTTCTTTAGGAACGGTAAAATCAAGAATAGCAAGGGCTAGAAATAGATTACAACTTTTGTTAAAACCATATTTAGAGAATCAAAATTAATTTTATCCGAACTCCTCAAACTTATATACTGTAAATATTATGTCTAATCATTCTTACCCCATCGATAAATGTACTTTTGAACTCCTCAGCGCCTATTTAGATGGGGAGGTAACTCCTACACAAAGAAAAGAAGTTCAAGAATTATTAGCCCAAGACCCCGAAGCACAAGGGCTTTATCGTCGTTTACTCGCCCTCAGACAAGAAATTAATAGTTTACCCATCCCTCAGCCTCAATATACTCCTAGTCAAGTATGTAATGGTGTCTTTGCTCAGTTAGACAAAGAAGAGAAACATAAAAAACGTTTAGTAATAGGGGGAAGTGCGATCGCCGTTACCCTTTTAGCCACCATCGGCGGATTATTCACAGGAAATCGTAACCCCATTTGGCAAATGGCAGAACAACCAACAGGGGAAAATGAAAGTTTAATGATTGCCCTCAACGAGCCTTTGATTGATTTACCCGTTAATGCGGATGAAGAAGCCCTCGATATTACTCTGGGTCAATCCTTATTGGATATGATTAACGAACCCTAAACCATTAAGAATAGACCATAGACAATTATAGTAAATTAATATTTTCTTGATCATTAAACAAAAATTTCTGTGAATAACTCCTACTTATATCAATACCCTCCCCTAACCTCAGGAATACTCCTAAAACGATACAAAAGATTTTTAGCTAACATTCAACTAGACTCAGGGGAAGTTATCACCGCCCATTGTGCCAACACAGGGCCAATGATTGGAGTATGTGAGGCAGGAAGAAGGGTACAGGTATCCCATAGCGATAATCCCAAGAGGAAATTGGCTCATAGTTGGGAAATGATTGAGTTAGGAGAAAAACAGAAAGTTTGGGTAGGAATTAATACAGGGTTGCCCAACAAAATTATTAAAATTGCCCTCGAAAATAATTTAATTCCTGAATTAGCAGGAAAGTATGACACCGTAAAAAGCGAGGTTAAATTTGGGCAGGATAACAAAAGTCGTATTGACTTTGTTTTGAAAGGGGATGAAAACCAAAAACCTATTTATCTGGAGGTTAAAAATACGACTCTTACCCATAACAATCTTGCTCTATTTCCCGACACAGAAACCACCAGAGGACAGAAACATCTAAGAGAGTTAATCGCCCTTTCTGATGAAGCTATCCCTGTGATGCTTTATTTTATCAATCGCAGTGATTGTGATTTGTTTGCCCCCGGCAGAGAGTTTGATCCCAAATACGGGGCATTGTTTGATGAGGCGAGGGAGAAAGGGGTGAAAATTTTACCCTGTCGTTTTGATGTATCCCCAGAGGGAGTTAAATATTTAGGCTTGGCAAAGATTATGGATTAATAATAAATAGTAGGTAATTCTCCTCTTGCTTTTTCTTTTGTGAGAGAGGGTGAGGTTATGGAGAGTCAATTTTAATACCTAAGTTGAATAACTCCTGTTAATTCTCAGAGAGTTCATTGATTGATTTTGTTAAATTTTTTGAGCTTCAATGGAACACCAATTTTCTTTAGAATTATAAGCTGTAATATGCCAACTATTATTCTGCAAAATTTGTTTTACATCCTCGGCTTGGGTAACTAAAATACCACTCAAAATTACCCATCCTTGGGGTTTAATAATCGTTCCCATATCAGAAATCATAGTTTTAATAATTTCGGCGAGAATATTACACACAATACCGTCAAATTTCTCTGAGTTTACTTCTTTGACTTTATCAATACTACCTTGGAAAACTTCAATATTATCAATATTATTAAATTCCATATTTTCGTGAGTAGCCCTCACCGCAAGGGAATCAATATCTGTAGCGATTATTTTTTCCACACCTAATAAACGAGCAGTTAAGGACAAAATTCCTGTACCACAACCAATATCTGCCATGGTAAGAGGCTGATTTTTATTCTCTAATTGTCTTTCTAAGGCTTCCATACATAATTGTGTAGTGGGATGAACCCCTGTGCCAAAGGCAGAGCCAGGATCTAGGCGGATTACGTGGCGATCGCACTCAGGGGGGACATCAATCCAAGCGGGATAGACAACCATTTTCTGGCCGATTTCCATGGGTTGCCAATGGTCTTTCCAACTACTACTCCAATCTTGATCATCCATGGATTCATAGGAAAAATCAAATTCTTGACCATCAAAATCATTCCTAATGGTATTACTTAAAATATCTAACTGAGCCTCATTAACATCGATCTTAGGCATATATCCCTTAATATACCAGATACCATCATCCTGAATCAGAGCCGAACCCTTACAACCAAACTCCTGTAGATGCCAGAAAATAGTATCCTCTAAATCAGGCACATTTCTTATTTTAATTTCCCACCAAGAAGAATTCATATATTAGTTATTAGTGTTAAACAGTTTTCCACATATTTGAAAGTGATCAAATAAAAACCATATTTTTTAACAAGGGGTTTAAACCCCTTGCTTTGAATGATGACAATGATCTATAAACTTACGGTATAAGCATCGGTAACACCGCTTACCTTGAGGATTTCAGGTAAAACACCTTCAGGTAAAGGATCATCAATACTAAGTACCATCACAGCATCACCACGGACGATTTTGCGTCCTACTTGCATACTGGCAATGTTAACGTTGAAGTTACCCAACAAAGAGCCAATTTTACCAATAATACCGGGTACATCACGGTGGAGGGTAAAAAGCATATAGCTATTAGGGGGAACATTCACAGGAAAACCATTAATGCTGGTGATGCGAATTTCTCCATCGTTTAATAATGCGCCTGTAACCGCATGGGTGCCTTTGGTGCCAACGGCTTCGAGGTAGATAGAGTTACTGTAATCCTTGATGGTTGCGTCTCTGGTTTCGATGAGGTGGATGCCTCTTTCTTTGGCTTCGATGGCGGCGTTAACGTAGTTAACTCTTTCTCGGAGGGCTTTGGATAACAAACCTTTGAGAGAGGCTGTTACTAAAGGTTGACTGCTATTATCAGCTAAGTCTCCTTGTAGTTTAACATTTAAGCTCTCCACGCGATCGCCCGCTAACTGCCCCACTAAATTACCGAGGGTTTCAGCTAAACGCATATAAGGACGTAATTTTTCCATCACATCGGGGCTTAATCCGGGGATGTTTACCGCACTACGGGCAGGAAGTCCGAGTAATACATCTCTAATTTGCTCGGCTACATCAATGGCAACGTTTACTTGAGCTTCAGCGGTGGATGCGCCAAGGTGAGGGGTTAAGATCATATTACTACCCAATTCCCTTAATTTTGATTCCCCTAAAGGCTCAGAGGCAAACACATCAAGGGCTGCACCGCCAATTTTCCCTTCTTTGAGGGTTTCATAGAGAGCATCTTCATCGATGATACCACCCCTAGCACAGTTGATAATTCTGGCGTGGGGCTTCATTTTGGAAAGGGATTCAGCGTTGATGAGATTAGCTGTTTCTTTAGTTTTGGGAATGTGGAGGGTAATATAATCGGATTCGCTGAAAAGAATATCTAAATCTACTAGGGTACAACCCAATTGATTAGCTCTTTCTTGGGAAATGAAAGGATCATAGGCTAAAATTTTCATACCCATGGCTTTACCCACTTTTGCTACATGGGAGCCGATTTTTCCTAAACCTACGACCCCAAGGGTTTTTTTGTAAACCTCAGAACCGATATAGCTTTTACGATCCCATTTTCCTTCTTTTACCGACTGATTAGCATCGGGAATGTGACGGGAGAGAGACAACATCATGGCCAAAGCGTGTTCAGCCGCTGCGATGGTATTTCCTTCGGGGGAGTTTACCACCACAATCCCTTTACGGGTGGCTGATGGTACATGGACGTTATCAACCCCAACCCCCGCTCTACCAATAATTTTAAGGTTATCGGCGGCTTGGATTACTTTTTCTGTCACCTTCGTGCCTGAGCGAATCATTAAAGCATCATATTGGGGAATGATGGCCACTAATTCGTCTTCAGATAATCCTGTTTTGATGTCAACTTGGGCAACTTGAGTGAGAATTTTAATACCTGCCTCATCGACAGAATCTGATACTAGAACTTTTGCCATACTAAATATATAAATAATCTTAATTGTACTAAGGGCGATCGCCCCAGGGTTCGGTATCACCCAAACTCCTTACCTAATAGATCATGAACTGATCGCCTTTGTCATATTATCATCATTCTTTGTTCTTATCTGTATTTTGGCTTTCACATCATCAATTTTTCATAAGAAAAAATTATCATTATCATCCTTGACAGTTATATCGCTATAAAGTAATATAAGAATATAGCAATAAAAAAGCTATGAAGTCCACAAAGAATGAAATTATAAAAACCATGACAACAATACTACAGCAAGAGAAAGTTTCAAGCTGGGAACAGTTTTGTCAGTGGATCACCTCTACCAACAACCGCTTATACATAGGCTGGTTTGGAGTATTGATGATCCCTACATTATTAACAGCAACCATCTGTTTTATCATTGCCTTCATCGCCGCTCCCCCCGTGGATATTGATGGAATTCGAGAGCCTGTATCGGGTGCATTACTTTATGGTAATAATATAATTACTGCCGCCGTTGTACCCAGTTCCAATGCCATCGGCCTACACTTCTATCCCATTTGGGAAGCAGCCACCCTCGATGAATGGTTATATAACGGAGGCCCTTACCAATTAATCATTTTCCATTTCCTCATAGGTATCTTTTGCTATATGGGCAGACAGTGGGAATTATCTTACCGCCTTGGTATGCGTCCTTGGATTTGCGTTGCCTACAGTGCTCCTGTGTCCGCCGCTACAGCCGTTCTATTAATTTACTCCATTGGACAGGGTTCCTTTTCCGATGGTTTACCCCTCGGTATTAGCGGTACTTTTAACTTTATGTTTGTTCTTCAAGCCGAACATAATGTACTAATGCACCCTTTCCATATGATAGGTGTGGCTGGTGTATTTGGAGGGGCTTTATTCTCCGCCATGCACGGTTCTTTGGTTACATCTTCTTTAATTCGGGAAACCACCGAAACCGAATCTCAAAGTTTAGGTTATAAATTCGGACAAGAAGAAGAAACCTATAATATCGTAGCTGCCCATGGTTATTTTGGTCGCCTAATATTCCAATACGCTTCTTTCAATAACAGTCGTGCTTTACATTTCCTCTTAGGTGCTTGGCCTGTGGTGGGCATCTGGTTCGCCGCCCTTGCCGTATCCTGTTTTGCCTTCAACCTCAATGGTTTTAATTTTAACCACTCTATCCTTAACAGTGAGGGAGAAGCCATCAACACTTGGGCTGATGTGATTAACCGTGCCAACATTGGTATTGAAGTAATGCACGAACGCAATGTTCATAACTTCCCCTTAGATTTAGCTAGTGCTGAGCCTGTATCTGCACCTATTATTAACGGTTAATTTACTCGTTATCAAACGAACTAAAACACTATCACCCTTCCATTTTTTGGGAGGGTATTTTATTGGGTGGTAAAAGTAAAAATGAGCCTAATCATATGGAATCCGTAGAGAAAAGTATGCTAATACAACGAACAATGGGCTTAAGCCCATTGCCAAAGATAATAAATAAAATTACAGTTTATAAATCGGACTTAGTATCAGGGGGACGAATTAAGCCATCGGGTTGGTCTAATTCGATGGTGGGGCCTAAGTCAATAACTTCTATATCCCATTGTCCTCGTTTGGCGGTTTCAAAGATGATGTAACGACCATCTGGACTAATACGGGGGTTTCTTAACCAACTGCGATAACCTTGGGTCATTAGTTTGTTTTGACGGGTGGCGCGGTCATATAAAAAAATGTCTGGTCGTCCTTGAATGCTGGAAAGATATACAAGATAACGACCTGTACGACTAATACTAGGGCTATCGGCGATCGCACCTTCCCTATTTAATCCTGGTAAATCAACGAGGGAGCCTTGTTGTAAATCAAACAAAAGTATTTCCCTACGACCATAACGGTTAGATACCATGGTCAACCAACGACCATCCCCACTAATGGCAGGTTGTTCATCGTTATAACGACTGTTGAGGGCGTTGGAGGTAACGGATACATTATTAGAGCCGCAACCCACCAAAATCAAAGCAGAGCCTAGCAATAGAGAGATAGAAATTAGTTTCAAAGGACTAATCAAAACGCAATTATTAGTTAATAGTCAAACTCAGGGGAGCCAGAAGGGCGATTGTTGACTGGGGGACGAGAATCATTGTCTGGTGCATTGCCATAGTCATTATTATCATCATCAATGGGTTGATAATCTACATATTCACTGCCCATGGATGCCACCATGTCCTCGGGAGAGCGAGGGCGACGGGAAGGAGGTCTTCTGGTGGGACGACCACTTGATTCTGTGCGAGTGGAGGGCGCAGGGCGATCGCCCCTAGAACCCCTTGTACTGCGACGGGGAGGATTATCATCCCAATGATCTGGTGCTTCATCCCAATCCGCCTCATAACCTCTACTAGGGGGAGCAGAAGGACGACGGGAGCGGGGCATATTTCCCCCATCAGGACTACTACGACGGGGTTTACGAGTGCGAGGAGGCTCTTCTACATAACTACTGCGACGACTAGGAGTTCTATCGGCGCTACCTTCCAGGCGACGACGGGGAATAACTTCTCTTTCCTCCTCTTCTTCCCCATAGGAATCATACTGATCCAACTCTGCCCGATATACTCGGCTCACGGGGCGATCTTCCTCTACATAGGAACCAGTACGCTTTGCTTGGTCATTGGTAGCCCCCCGAAGGCGAATTGTCTCGATGGCAAAAAATACCGCCGAACCCGCCAACAATAATTGGCTAAACTGAAGGATAGGATCTAAACGCCATCCGTGCCACAACAAAATACCGCCACACAACAAACCCACAGCGGCGAAGAAAATATCATGATCCCTCGAAATTTCGGGACGGAGCGATCGCATCAAATACAAGCCACCACCCGCCACTGCTAAGAATATTCCTAAGATACTCGCAGAATTAAGACCAAAATTGACCATTCCCAAAATATTCGGGGATGTAAAAATAAAATTAACCATCACTAAAAAATTGCTTTGCTATCTTTTTCCTATCTTAACCAGATTCACCCATCAGATTAAATAACTTCCAATTTATATTAAAAACTGACGTTACGCACTCATTTATAAGTTAAGTTTTATCTGTAAGTTTTAACAAGGGGCTTAAGCCCCTTGCCCAACTCCTAGCCCTTGCCCAACTCCTAGCCCTTGCCCAACTCCTAGCCCTTGCCCAACTCCTAGCCCCCTACCCAGCACGTGTACAAACACAATATGAACATCCAACGTTTTTACCATCTCAAACTAATTATATTTTTGCGTAACATCAGTTAAAAAATAAACCGCCCAAAATATTTTTTAACCTGCCATAAAAAACTAACTCTTTACCAAAAGAGGGGTTGAAACTCAACCCCCCATAGCCTTAGTTAACGGCGAATTTTGTCAGCTTGGCTAACGAGGATTAAACCAACAGTTGCAGGGATTACAACAATTGCACCACCCCATAACAAGCTCCAGAGAAAATTAGATAAAGAAGGAGTCATAAACTTTTTATACTGTGTATTTTCTAAAATATGGTCTTATCCATTTTACCTTACAATAGATATGAATTTAAGCAAACATAAAGTATCTTAACTCATGAATTTAGCAATAATTAGTACAATTGTTTTAGGTATATTATTATTGGTCATGACCCTTTTGTTTATATTTCGCATCGTCATGACATGGTATCCCAACATCGATGTTAGTAAATTTCCCTACAAAATCGCCTATATACCCACAGAGCCTTTTTTAGTTCCCACTCGTAAGGTTATTCCTCCCCTCGGTGGTATTGATATTACCCCCATTGTTTGGTTAGGTATTATTACCCTTCTGCGGGAAGTTTTGTTGGGGCAGCAGGGCATTATTACCATGGCAATGAGGTAGTTTAAGAATTGAGAATGAAGCCTATTTTTAATTGGCGTGGCTCACTCTTTTTACTTAACTTGTATCATGGATAACAGAAAATTGAATTGAGTAAGATAAAAAATAATGGACTCCATCGAAGTAAATGGCATTTGTGCCTATGGTTACACGGGATTATTCCAAGAGGAAAGAACTTTAGGACAGTGGTTTGAGGTAGATTTAACCATGTGGTTAGATTTAGAGCCATCAGCAAAAAGTGATGACATCGAAAAAACCGTTGATTATCGTCAGGCTATTACCATGGTTAAACATATTATCAAAACTGCTAAATTTGCCTTGGTAGAAAAATTAGCGGATGTAATTGCCGAAGATGTTTTAAAAATCGATTTAGTGACCAAAGTTAGAGTAAGATTACGAAAACCAGCGCCCCCTATCCCCGATTTTAGTGGAAGTATTACTATAGACATTACGAGAAGTCAATAGTGTTTGCAAAAATTAACCTATTTGTCAACTATTACTACAATTTTCATAGGTCATATTTAGGCTTGATCGCCCTCTAGCTCTTTCTTACATCTTCTAGCTTGATTTCACTCTTATTTTCTAAGTGAACGAAAGTCAAGAAAATTGGGTCAAATTAATAAGTAAGCTAGAAGGCTATTTTTTTGACTATTGATAATGAGTTAATTTTTTTGAAGACAATCGTAACCAGACAAAATATTTTGAGTACGATAAATATTGAGGGTAACGGTTGAATTAAGAGTAACCCATGGGGTGAAAGTAATGTTTAATTATCTATCTGCCGTCAAAAGTTAATTAGTTATTTTGGTCTTGTGTAAATATTTCCCTAACTGTTGTCTAACGGAGGTTTATATGGTGTACCGTTTTAAAAATATGAGCGTTGCTTTGTGGCAATATCTTAATCAACCCTTGTTTTGTCGTGATGTACAGCAGTCGGTATGGAAACCCAGTCGCTTTTGGTATCTTTACAAAATCAAGTTTTTGGAAGCCTGTCTAAGTAAAGAGTTTATTACCCAAACCCGTAATCCTTCTGGCCACGACGAGTTTAGGGCTGGAAACTAAATTTTAGGGCTTTTATTTTGGGGCTAGGTTGAGAATTGACAATTGACCATCGACCATTAACAATTAACAATGCACTAGCCATTGAATCTGCTCCAATATAAATTATTTTTATTTCCGATGATTGATAACCTTAGACAAATTTTTGCCACTACTCTTAAACAAACCTTTGGGGATGATGTTACCCTTATCGAGCCTTTAGTGTTGCCTGCTACTAATCCTCGATTTGGGGATTATCAGTGTAATGTGGCTCTTCCCCTTGCCAAAGAGTTGAAAGATAATCCAAGGGCGATCGCCCAGCGTATCGTTGATAATATAAACTTAGACGAATTTTGTCAACCTTTGCAAATCGCAGGCCCCGGATTTATCAACATCACCATCAAACCCGAATATATTGCCCAACAAATCACCTCAGCCTATCAGGATGAGCGTTTAGGGGTAAGCAAAATTGAGTCTCAGGGAAAAACCATCATCGACTTTTCTAGCCCCAACATCGCCAAAGAAATGCACGTGGGGCATTTACGCTCAACAATTATTGGTGATAGCATCGCCCGAATTTTAGAATTTAGAGGGCATGATGTCCTAAGACTAAACCATGTAGGTGATTGGGGTACCCAATTTGGGATGTTAATTGCTTTTCTGCGACAAGAAAAACCTGAAGTATTAACCACCGCCAATGCCGTTGATATTGGTGATTTAGTCACTTTATATAAACAGGCAAAATTAAAATTTGACCAAGATTCTGAATTTAAAGAAGAAGCCCGTCAAGAGGTAGTAAAATTACAAAGTAAAGATCCTGAAAGCATCAAAGCATGGCAACTTTTGTGTGAACAATCAAGAAAAGAATTTGAAGTTATTTATAATCTTTTAGACATAGAATTAACCGAAAGAGGAGAATCTTTTTATAATCCCTTTTTACCTGAAGTTATTAATGCCCTAGAAGAAGAAAATTTATTAGTAGAAGATCAAGGGGCTAAGTGCGTTTTCCTTGATAATTTTGTTAATAAACAAGGTGATCCTTTACCGCTAATTGTACAAAAATCTGATGGCGGTTACAACTATGCAACCACTGATTTAGCTTGTCTAAAATACCGCATCGAAGAAGATAAAGCCACTAAAATTGTTTATGTAACCGATGCAGGACAAAGTAATCATTTTACCCAAGTTTTCCAAGTAGCTAAAAAAGCTAATTTTATTCCCGAAAATGTTGAATTAATCCATGTTCCTTTTGGGTTAGTTTTAGCAGAAGATGGTAAAAAAATCAAGACCAGATCTGGGGAAACTATTAGATTAAAAGATTTGTTAGATGAAGCCATTAATCGAGCTAAAAAAGATTTAGAAAATCGCCTTGAAAATGAGGAAAGAAATGAGGATGAAACCTTTATTAATCATGTTAGTAAAGTAGTTGGCTTAAGTGCTGTAAAATATGCTGATTTAAGTCAAAATCGCACCACTGATTACAAATTTAGCTTTGATAAGATGTTGGCTTTACAGGGTAATACCGCCCCTTATCTTTTGTATGCTTATGTGAGAGTACAGGGAATTAGTCGTAAAGGTAATATTGATTTAGAAAATCTGGAAATTAATAAATCTTTGATTATTAAAGAAGAAAGTGAATTAGTTTTAGCAAAACATCTTTTACAGTTAGATTTTATTATTAAGGAAGTTGAGCGAGATTTATTGCCGAATCGACTTTGTTTATATTTGTTTGAATTGAGTCAAAAGTTCAATCAATTTTATGACCAATGTCCTATTTTACAAGCTGAGGATGAGATTAAGTTATCTCGTCTAATTTTGGCTGATTTGACTGCTAAGGTAATTAAATTAGGTTTATCTTTGTTAGGAATTTCTGTATTAGAAAGAATGTAGATTTAATAATTGATAATGAATAATTTAAGGTTTTTTTGCTATAACTGAAACTTTTGTTTTTTTGTAAATTTTTAGTAATAATTTATAATTAATTAGTAGCAGAATAACTATGAAAATTTTAAAGGCAAGGGGGTTAAACCCCTTGTTTTATTGGTTGATGTATAAATGTTGAAATGAAATAATATTTGAATTTGTGTTAGGCTAGAGAGTATTAAGAATATTTTGTTAAAGACAAAGAACTTGTTTTTAATTATTCTATAATTTTATTAATAGTAATTATAATTATATTTTTCGATGTTTTTAGGCGGAATATTTCGCTACAAGTTCGGCTCTATTTACTATAAACAAGAGTTAGTAATAATTTCTTTTTTATTTTTAGGAGCTTTTTTTTTATGTACCGTTAACCTTGGTAATTTACCGTTTTATGATGGCAGAGAATATTTTTTTGCAGAGATAACAACGGAAATTTATCAGTCTTTTTCTAATAATTTAAATTGGTTATTTCCCCATTATACAGAGAGTTTTTATGGTACAAAACCTCCTTTAATGCACATTTTGACGGCGGTTGCTTATGATGTGTGGGGTTTCAATGAATTTGCTACTCGTATTGTGGGGGCGACTTTAACGGCGTTATCTGTGCCTCTGCTTTATTGTTTGGGTAGGGAGTTGTTTCCTATCCGCTTCTATGCTTTGTTTGCGGCTTTGGTTTATCTTACGACTACTCCTGTCATTTTTTATGGTCGTTTGGCAATGTTTGATGGGGTAAGGTTATCTTGTGAGATTTTTTTCTTTCTATCTATTCTCATCTCTCGTCGGGATTTACGTTGGGCTTTGGGGGTGGGTATTAGTCTTTCTTTAATTTCTCTTGCTTTGGGGTGGGATATTGCGATATTATTAGGTGCGATCGCACTTATTTTTTTATGGTGGGATACTCCACGTTTATTAAACTCTGGTTATTTTTGGTTAGGAATAATTTTGGGCATCATACCAGCGATGTTGTGGTATGGGGGGGAATATCTACACACTAGGGAAGATAATTACCCGTTAATGGACATGGAGTTACCTACTTTGGACACATTATATTACTCTCAATATTCGATTGTTAATGTGTTGAGTAAATTTTCTTCTTGGATTGTAATTGGTTGTTTTGGTTTTATTTCTGCTCTCAAAAATAAAAACTATAGTTGGGGAAAATTATGCTTAATTTGGTTTTTTTTATCTTTTGTTATAACTTTATTTTTAAATCCATCTCACAATTATATTAGTCTAGTTTCATTATACATTCCCATGGCGATCGCCTCAGGATATGTATTAGGGGAAATTGTCAGACAACCTCCATGGATACCCTACCCAAAATCTTGGGGTTATTTCTTTTGTATCTTGAGCTTTATTACTTTAGGTATTGCCATATTTTATCTTCTCCAATTTAACCATTGGCATAGCTCTTTATTTTCTATTTTAACTTCTTATTTTATTTGTTTTTTTACAGCATTTATACTTATTAATAAACAAAATGAATACTTTATATTTATTCTTTTCTGGGGTAAATATATTAGCTTAATTCTATTATTTAACCTTCACTAATTTATTTTTGAATTGTTCAAGTATTTTAAGACAAAGTAGAAAAGAAAAATATTCTTTATTGACATTAACTATTCAGTCAAATAGTTTGATTCCAAAAATGTTTTTACACTAAGAATAGAAATACCTTGAAAGGGATGTAATATGAGCAAGTCATTATCCCCACTAATAATTGCAGTAGCTAAACCACTGACTGCTAATTCCAAAAACTTGTTATCCTTGGCATCTCTACACGCTGTAATTTTTTCAGTAACTTTGATAAAGTCAACAATATTAAATAATTCAATTAAAAATAACTTTTTTTCACCTGAAGTAATATATTTCTTAAATTTTGGTCTATTTAAAACCTCTTCCACTTCCGCCCAAATCTCTTCAGACATTAAAATTATTCCTGATTTTCTTACTCTGTCTAATAGTTGACGTGGCGGACTGTTTTTAAACAATAAGGCACTGACTATAACGTTTGTATCCAATACATATTTCGGTAGGTTAGTCATTAAGAATCTCTGCCAAAATTTCAGGAGTTAAGCCCCGAGAAATAGCCCTATCACTAATTTCATCCATTATCTTACCAAAAAAGTCAATGTCCTCTTTTACATCTTCATCAAAAAATAGAGAAGCGATTGCACTTAAATGCTGCTTTTCTTTTTCGGTGGCTGACTGATAGGCTTTTGCTATTTGGGGAGTAACTTGAATTGTAATTTTTTCACTAATCTGCATAGTTAATATTTCCTTTATTTATCCTCAATTATCTAGTAGCAATAACACTTACAGGCAACTGCTGATTTTGTTGCAACCGTTGTGCCTGTTGCTGTGCCTCCGTATTATCGCTAAAAACCCCTAACTGAATTTTTATCTCCTGATTGATATTTGTTACCACAGCACTAGGAATCATTTCCCGCACTTTAGCAAAATGTTCAGCACTTCTATAATCAGTAATCAGATGATATTGGGGAGAATTAGCACTATTAACCACATTACCTTGCTCTGGGTTAACTGTCGGCGGATTTTGACTATCTGTTTGGGCTAAATACATCACCGCTTCACTGAGGAGGGCGGTTTTTAAATCAGGATAAAGATTACTATTATCACCTTGATTATTATTATCAACATTTGCCCCATTATCTGTGGGTAAGGGAGAAGGTAAATTAGGGGGGGAAGGTAACTCAAAGCTAACTTCTTCCTCTGGTGTGGCAGGAGGTGATATTTCTTCACCGTTATTTGCCGATAAACTTTCTTCGATAGTCTCATTATTTTCTAACTCTTGTGCCACAGAATTATTATTTTCTGCTAGTTGTCTTTGAGAAGAATTTAAATCCCAAGTGATAAAAATTAGGGCGTTGGTGGCGATAAAAATAATTAAGCCAAATATTGCCCAAGGGGTAAAAAGAATCTCCTTGAGACTATATTTATCGGTAATGATACGGGAGGCAACGGGAATATTATCATCATCCTCTTCTGGGGGGGAAGAAACAAAATGATAATCGATGGGTTGTTTTGGTAAGTCACGAGGTATGGGGGATGATTCCATTACCGCCAAAGATTCCACTGGCTGCTTTTGGGATTCTTCAAATTGCTGAAGTTCAAAACTTAGATCGAAATCGATGTTTTTTAAGGTAAGTTGAACAAGGGGATGTATGGATGTTTCTTTCTCACTCATAAACTCATGACTTTTGAATCAATTGATAAGTTATTAGATGCCATTTTAGCTCAACCTCAGTGGGAAACCCAAAGAAGATACCAGCTATTGGTAAAGTGTTGGTTTACTGTGGTTAATCATAGGGTAGCACAACATACTAAACCGATCGCCCTTAAAGACGACATTTTATGGGTATCAACTTCGAGTAGTGCCTATGCTCAAAATTTATCTCTCCAAAGATATACTTTACTAAAGAAAATTAATCGTCGTTTAAATGAGTCTGTGAAGGATATACGGTTTACCACCGCTAAATGGTATCAAAAAAGTTTAGTTGAACCCGAAGAAGAAACAAACTTAGTTAATCCGACTATTCTGGGTATTGATACCCAAACCCCCGAAGAATCTTTTCCCATTACTCCCCAACAAGCCCTACAACAGTGGTTGGATAAGATTAAAGTGCGATCGCACTCCTTACCCCACTGCCCTAGTTGTCATAGCCCTACACCCTCTGGAGAATTAGATAGATGGGGAATTTGTGGCGTATGCTTCGCCAAAGATCATAGTAGCCTGAATGGAGAATAATGAAAAGAAAAAATAAAAATTGTTACAGAGTTTAAAGTTATATATCAGAAAAGGTAGCCTAGAGCCTATACTGCGATAAAGTAAAGCTGAAATTGAGAAATCATTAATAAAAAACAAAACTCGGTAAGGAGCATCTTTTTTTATGTCTCATAGTGTAAAAATTTACGATACCTGTATTGGCTGTACCCAATGTGTTCGTGCTTGTCCCCTCGATGTACTAGAAATGGTACCTTGGGATGGTTGTAAAGCAGGACAAATTGCATCCTCCCCTCGTACTGAGGATTGTGTTGGTTGTAAACGTTGTGAAACCGCTTGTCCTACGGACTTTCTTAGCATCCGTGTTTACTTAGGTGCTGAAACTACCCGTAGTATGGGTTTAGCGTACTAATAATATATTATTATTTTACTTTCTGGGGTTAGTGGTAAAAGTGTTAGGTATCTCAAGGGAATGGGCAATGGGCAATGGTTTTTGATTGTAAAGATGTAAACAATAATTGTTTTTCATCTAAGTAATTGAGAACTGTACTTTAGACTAATTTGAACTGTAAGAAGCTATGATCCTTATATAGCAAGAATTTTGACTATTCTTATCCGTTTAATGTAAAAAATATAAAATATACGTCATATAAGGGTTTCAGCGTTTAAAATTAGATTTAGTCTAAACTCAAGTGAGAAAAATTTAACCCAAAACCCAATCAGTCCCACACAGAAGTTAATAACCCCTCAATAACTGGTATAATTACTTTTGCTCATTTTATTTCCATACCATGACCAGCAAAAAAGTTATTTATACGGATAAAGCCCCTGCCCCAGTGGGCCCTTATAATCAGGCGATCGCAGTTACAGGAGAATTAATCTTTGTAGCCGGGCAAATTCCCCTCAATGCCCAAGGTGAAATAGTAGGAGACGGAGATATACAAGCCCAAACCACACAGGTAATGGCAAATTTAGCAGCCATTTTAAAAGAAGCCGGGGTTGACTTTTCCGCGGTAGTTAAAACCAGTGTTTTCCTCAGTGACTTAAATAATTTTGTTCCCATGAACGAAATTTATGCTCAATATTTCCCTGAAAATCCCCCCGCCCGTGCCTGTGTAGAAGTAGCTCGTCTTCCCAAGGATGTTTTAGTAGAAATTGAATGTATTGCCGTTAAGGGATAATAGAATTAGTTGTAAATGGTCAATGATTCTAAGATGAACACTGATACCCATACTAAGCGAATTAATCAAATTATTTCCCAAAGTGCGATCGATGACTTTTGTCAAAAATATCACATACAAAAACTCTCTTTATTCGGTTCAATTCTCACAGCGGATTTTAATAAAGAGAGTGATATAGATGTATTGGTTGAATTTGATCCAAAATATATCCCTGGTTTAATTTCCCTCGCCAAAATGGAATTAGAGTTATCGTCAATATTAAAGCGTCCAGTGGATTTACGAACCGCCGAAGATTTGAGTAAATATTTTCGCCAAGAAGTTCTGGATTTAGCATTAGTGCAGTATGTTAGCAAAAAATGATCGCATCAGATTAAGGCATATGTTAGATGCAAGTCTTAAAGCAACTTCCTTTATCGAGGGAAAAACAAACTCAGATTTAGATATGATTTATTGGTTTTCGCCTTAGTAAAAGCCATTGAAATTGTGGGAGAAGCAGCGGGGAAAGTCTCCAAAGAATATCAAATTAATCATCCTGAAATATCGTGGACGGCAATGATAAGTATGCGTAACCGTTTAGTTCACGCATATTTTGACATCAACAAAAAAATATTGTGGCAAACCCTGAAAAAAGATATACCAGAGTTGGTTAACATTTTAACTGAATTACTAGACGAATAATTTAGTGGGATGAGCCTAATTCTTAATTCCTCAACCAGTCTGAGCAAAATGATATTAAAATAAATGAAGAAATATTAAAACCAAATCCTTCTAAAACAAACATCGAAAGAAATAATAGCTATGACAGATGCTCCCGTAAAACGACTGCGCAACTTTTCCATCATTGCCCATATTGACCATGGTAAATCAACATTGGCAGACCGCATGTTACAAACTACCGACACGGTAGGAGATCGGGAGATGAAAGAGCAATTTCTCGATAACATGGATTTAGAAAGGGAAAGAGGCATTACCATCAAACTCCAAGCCGCCCGTATGAACTACAAAGGCAAGGACGGCGAAGAATATGTTTTAAACTTAATTGATACCCCTGGCCATGTGGACTTTTCCTACGAAGTTTCTCGCTCGCTGGCGGCCTGTGAAGGGGCTTTGTTGGTGGTGGATGCTTCCCAAGGGGTAGAGGCTCAAACCCTCGCCAACGTATATTTAGCCCTAGAGAATAATTTAGAAATTATTCCAGTATTAAATAAAATTGATTTGCCAGGAGCAGAGCCTGAGCGAGTCATTGAAGAGATAGAAGAAGTAGTCGGTTTAGACTGTACCAATATTATTCATGCTTCCGCAAAGAATGGCATTGGTGTTAATGATATTTTACAGGCTATCATTGATCGTGTTCCCCCTCCAGCTGACACCGTACATAAGCCTTTTCGAGCGTTAATTTTTGATAGTTATTATGACCCTTATCGGGGGGTAATCGTGTATTTCCGTGTCACCGATGGCTCTCTCAAAAAGAACGATCGCATCTTATTGATGGCATCAGGAAAACAGTATGATTTAGATGACATTGGTATTTTATCTCCCAACCAAATTCCCGTGGATGAACTCCATGCAGGGGAAGTGGGCTATCTTGCCGCCTCCATCAAAGCCGTAGAAGATGCAAGGGTAGGGGATACCATCACCCTCGTCAACAACCCCGCCAAAGAGCCATTACCAGGCTACACCGAAGCCAAACCTATGGTATTCTGTGGGCTTTTCCCCATCGATGCGGATCAATATTCTGATCTCAAAGATGCCCTCGAAAAACTAAAATTGAACGATGCTTCCCTTTCCTATGAGCCTGAAACGTCTAGCGCCATGGGGTTTGGTTTCCGTTGCGGTTTCCTCGGACTACTACACATGGAAATCGTCCAAGAAAGATTAGAAAGGGAATATAATTTAGACTTAATTACCACAGCCCCTTCGGTAATTTATCGTGTTACCACTAACGACGGGGAAATAATCAAGGTTGATAATCCTAGTTTATTGCCAGATCCTCAAAAAAGGCAAAAAATAGAAGAACCCTACATCAAAATTGAAATGATTACCCCTGAAACCTATGTGGGTACTTTGATGGACTTGTGTCAAACCCGAAGGGGAGTATTCATCGATATGAAATACTTTACCCTCAACCGTACTAATTTAATTTATGAATTACCCTTGGCTGAAGTGGTAACGGACTTCTTTGACCAATTAAAATCCCGCTCTCGTGGTTACGCTAGTATGGAATATCAGTTAATTGGTTATCGAGAAAATAACTTAATTCGCTTAGATATTATGGTAAATAAAGAGCCAGTAGATGCTTTAGCCATGATTGTCCATAGAGATAAAGCCTATCAGGTTGGACGAGCTTTGACAGAAAAACTCAAAGAATTGATTCCTCGCCATCAATTTAAAGTGCCTATTCAAGCGGCGATCGGTGCAAAAGTTATTGCTAGTGAACATATTCCAGCCCTTAGAAAAGACGTTTTAGCAAAATGTTATGGCGGTGATATTAGTCGTAAGAAAAAACTCCTCCAAAAACAAGCAAAAGGTAAGAAGCGCATGAAATCTCTTGGTACGGTAGATGTGCCTCAAGAGGCTTTTATGGCCGTCTTGAAAATTACTAATTAGGGTTTGATAAAAAAGTGATTTAGTTAGCAATAGGGAATCAAAGATAGCGGAGTGCCCTATAATACGGACAAAACCTCCGCACACAATATTTTCAAAAATTCTAATGACAAATAAAACTCCCCTAGACAGACAAGTATGGATACTCGCAGGGGGTAGGACGTTATTACAATTTGGCACAGGTTTTACTCTTTTTTATGCTCCCCTTTTCTTTGTTAATCAATTGGGATTTTCTCCTACATCAGTGGGTGTTGCCCTGGGTAGTGCTTCCGTATCAGGGATTATAGGACGTTTTTTGGGGGGGAGTTGGAGTGACTCCCCCACTTGGGGAAGGAAAAAAACCCTATTACTATCAGCTTTAATCTCTGCTTTTGCTGATGTTTTTCTGGCTTCTACTTCCGACTATCCGTCCTTGTTAATTGGTAATTTGTTAATGGGCTTGGGTATTGGTTTTTATTGGCCTCCTGCTGAAGCCATGATAGCGGATTTGACGACTTCAGACCAAAGAAATTTTGCTTTTGCTCTCAATCGCTTAGGAGATAGTGTGGGTTTAGGTTTTGGGGTGGCTATTGGCGGGGCTTTAATTGCCTTAACGGGTAGTTATCGACTGTTATTTATCATTGATGGTATTTCTTTTGTGGTGTTTTATGGGGTAATTTTTTGGGCTATAAAAGAATCAGGGGAAAAAGAAAGAATAGCCCAATCTTTTTGGCAGGGATGGAGAAAAACGTTAAAGGATTACAATCTTTGGATTTTTTGTGTGGTAAATGTTATATTTACTACCTACATCATGCAGTTGCAATCCACTTTACCCCTTTATTTAACCAATTTTGCGGTTAACCCTGATGATTTTTCCATTACTCGTATCAGTGGTTTATTTAGTCTTCATATCGCTTTTGCGGCGTTGTTTCAATTACCTATTGTCAAAATTCTTAACCGTCTTACCCACATTCAGGGGTTAATTTTATCTTTTCTTTTTTGGGCTGTAGGTTTTATTCTAATCTGGTTGGCTGGAAACTTGACACAGTATGCCTTTTTAACCGCTATTTTAGCAGTATTAGTAAGTGCGATCGCCCTTGCTACTTATAATCCTCCTGCCTCTGGATTTATAGTCAAATTAGCCCCCCCCTCATTACGAGGAATTTATTTTGCTATTAATTCTCAATGTTGGGCCATTGGCAATTTAATTGGGCCACCTCTAGGGGGTTTTGTCTTAGATAAAGGAGAAAATTATGCGCACAATTTTTGGTTATTCTCTTCAGCAAGTGTTTTTATTGGTATTATGATACTTTTGTTTTTACAATATAATATGCAGAAAAATAAACAGCCTTATTTTTAAATAAAATACTTTTTGGTATTGCTAAATTTAGATATGATTTTTAGTTTAGATGGGGAATAGAGAATGGGCAATATTAATAATAATATTGGATATTTATCAATAGTTCATACCATAATTAAGCAATTCCCCAATGGAAACTGTAAATTAAGTATTAATAATTTCCAATACTTTTTTAGTAGAAACAACATGATTATTAAGCCCTAATTTTTTAGGAGGAATACCCAAGGCTAAACCAATTAATTGAGGTAAATGTAAAACAGGAATATCTAACTTTTGTCCTACCACTTTAGCTACTTCAGGCTGTCGAGAGTCCAAATTGAGATGGCACAGGGGGCAAGGAGTAACAATACAATCAGCGCCCTTATCCATGGCATCGAGTAGGTTATTTCCTGCCATCTTAAAAGATTTTTCCGTGGCATAACTAGAAAGAGGCCAACCACAACATTTTATCCTACCATCATAATAAACAGGAGTCGCCCCCAAAGTACGAAACACATTCTCCATAGATTGAGGATTAAAAGGATTATCAAAAGGGAGATTTTTTTGTACCCTCAACAGATAACAACCATAAAAAGCAGCGCACTTTAAACCCTTCAAAGATTTAGTAACTTTTTCCTGTAAAGCCTCTAAACCATAATCACTAATCAAAGCCCAAAGAATATGTTTTACTTCTGTAGTACCTTGATAGGGCGAACAATTTTCCTTTGCCAAAAAGCCATTTACTTCCTCAAAATAAGCGGGGTTATTTTCCTTGGCATCCTTTAACCTTTCATCCACATGACCAATTACCCCCTGACAGGTGCTACAGTGAGTAAGCATGGGTAAATTAAGAGATTCTGCTAAGGCAATATTACGGGCATTAACGGAATCTTCTAATAGTTGAGAGTCTTCTTTAAAAGTACCAGAGCCACAACAAGAAGCCTTTTTTAATTCTATTAATTCTATTCCTAAAGCCTCACTGATAGCTTTGGTGGAGGTGTCTAATTCTCGACAAGCCCCTTGGGCAACACAACCTGGAAAATAAGCATAGCGAAGCATGATGGCAAATATGATAATGGTTAATTGTTCTCTGTTTCATTATCACCTCTTCTTTTAGGTTATTAAACTCCCCTCGCAATATTTCTTAATTTTGAGCAACGGGTTCAAATTTTGGGCAATGGGCTTAAGCCCATTGTTACTAATCAAAACTAATTAACTACAAATTGAAATTATTATCCATTCTCAATTGTCCATTATTAATTATTTAAGGTGCTAAACGCTCAATAATCCACTGGTTATCCCTAAAAGTATAGCAGAGGCGATCGTGTAAACGGTTAGCTCTACCCTGCCAAAATTCAATTTTATGGGGAATAACTCGAAATCCTCCCCAATGGCTTGGGCGTGACACGGTTTTTTCTTGGTATTCTTCCTCGAGGTTTTTTAGGTTGTTGTCTAATACGTCACGATTGGGAATTACTTGACTTTGGGGAGATGCCCATGCGCCTAGTTTTGAGCCTTGGGGGCGCACGTTAAAGTATTCATCGGATTCGGCAGGGGTAATTTTTTCTACGTCACCTTCTACCCTTACTTGTCTTTCCAATTCTCCCCACCAAAAAACGAGAGAGGCAGAAGGGTTGGCGGTTAAATCTTGCCCTTTTTGGCTGTCATAGTTGGTGAAAAATACAAAACCACGCTCATCGAGATTTTTGAGTAAGACTATTCTGGCGCTGGGTTTTCCATCTTGGTTGATGGTAGCAAGAGTCATGGCGTTAGGCTCTTTTTGTTGAGCGTTGATGGCTTCTTCTAGCCAGATATGAAATTGCTGGAAGGGATTGGGGAGAATGTCTTTTTCTAGTAATCCTCCTTTGAGGTAATTTTCCCGTAGGGATGGTAAGTAGTCGATGCCCATGATTAATTATTTGGTAAATAGTTTGAAGTAAATGGTTTGAGTAAATTCTTTGATGGGGAAGAAAATATAGGTGATGGGGTTGATGGTGACGATGATGTCTCGGAAGTCTCTTTGGGCAAGGCTAACAATTTGCTTGGCTACCCAAGGGGCAGACATTACACCTATGGGATTAAGGTTACTTTTAAAGGGGCCTAAAATTAGCTTTCTGATGACGCAGGGGGCGTTGGTGCGTCTTAGGGTGACGATGTCGCCCATGGTGCGTTTACTTAATTCGTAGAGGGGGCTAAAGGCTGGATTGACTTCGGCTTCGGAGGTGTTTACCCAGATTTCTTTGGTGGCTTTTTGGCGATTGGTTTGGACTGTTTCAAGGAATAATTCCATCATTTTAATACCTGAAAAGGCATTAACTTGGTAGGAAGTGGCGATCGCACTGGGGCTTTTATCACCATGAACATTGATACCATGGTTAATAATGAGTATATCAATTTTCTGGAAAAGTTCTTTTAACTCTTCTTCTTTATCCACTGCCCAAGTAACGGTATTAACGGGGATAGTTTGATTCTCTATCATGATAGATAATTCTTGAGGTTTGGAGGTGAGGGCGGTTACCTTTGCCCCTTTTTGATGTAATTGAGTCATCAAAGCCTCCCCAAGAGTACCACTAGCCCCCGTGACGGCAATTTTTTTGCCTTTAAGTGAAAGTGCAGTGCCCATAATTCTATCTACTAAGGTGAGTGTGCCACAAAAATAAGCATCTTGATCATCGAAATGGTGGCGCCAATGGTAGGTACGATTTACGAATAGGTTACCTGGTAAACTTTGAAATTCCCCTTGACGGTGGGTAACATCGGTAATGGCATCGGCGTAAGGTATGCCCAAACCCCGTGTGATCGCCCCTAAACTATAGGTTATAGTATAAATACACCCTGTCCATACCAACCATTGATAATTGTCAGTAATTAAACCATTAATGATAATTAGTTGGGCAAAAATCACCCCAAAAAAAAGCATAACGAGGGATTCTGGTAAATCATTGTACCAGTTGGCTTGACGATAGATTTCTTCACTTTTTACCGATAAATCAGGTTTAAAAATACGATGGTGCCAACCATGAAGACGATACAAGGGTTGCCATACATGGGCAAGAAAATGATATATATCTCGCACTATTTCCACTACTAAAATGGATATAAGCGCGATCGCACCTGCTATAATCAAAGAGTTGTTAAACATTTACATCGGGCATATTACAAATAATTTCAGTCTTACATTCTATTATATTTTGCTCAGGGGGAAAACTAAACAAACTCCTAGTAAATTTACCCTAGCAAAATAAAACTACGACAGAATATAATTAAGCACAAAATAAACAGTAAATACTTATATATAATTCAAATATAGGCAACCCATAAAACAGCACAATTATATGATGAACATCAATGTCAAGTATGGACTATTCAAATACGAAGTAAAAGACTACTACTCCATTTTAGGTGTACCCATTGATGCTACTCCCAAAGAGATTCGCTTACGGTATCTCAAAATTGCCTATCAACTACATCCCGATACCTGTAAAGCCGATACCCCTGAAGGAAAAGAAAAAGCAAGTCAAATTCTCTCAAGATTAGTCAATCCAGCCTATGAAAATCTTTATAAGGATAAGCTAAGGAAAGAATGCCAATTAGTTTTTGCTGAGATGAGTAGAAGACTTGCCTCTCAAACTAATGACATTACTATTAGTACAGAAATTGCCAAAACCCTCTATCAAGAGGAAAAAAATAGGGATAAACTATATCATGAATTAGTGCAAAAAATAGCAGTTGATCAATATCAAGACATCAACACTGTTATGACAAAGATAGCACTTGTTAGTGAATTGAACATGGTTTATCTGATGTCCCAAAATGAAACCCAACGTCGCCAAAACGTTTCCCGCAGTTCAGCAAATTCTAGTCAAATTCAAACCAGCGAAGCCATTATAACCCAACAACCAGAAGAAGAAACTATGGTGAGGGGTACCACTCAATCACAAAATGAAACGGAAGTTAATGCCCAATCTGAACCCACTGTCAACAGATTAGATAGATTGATATACAATGCAGAGGAAGCGGCTAAAATTGGTAATCTGGAACAAGCTGTTTTAGATCTTCGTGAAGCCCTAAAAATTGATAATGCTAATAGTAAAGTTCATGGTTTAATCTCTTTTTATTATTATAAACAAGGAAATAAAACCTATGGCAAAATCCACTACAATAAGGCATTTTCCCTTAATCCTAACGAACCCATAGTTAAAGAAATTAAAAAAGAATTTTTAGAAGAAAAATCCCAAAAAGGTAAAACGACGAAAGGCAGAACAAGTAAAGGTAAAGATACAAAAGATGGTAAAAAAGAAGGACCGACGGTTTTTGGTATTCGTTTGTGGTAGGATAAACGGTGAATTTGCCCTTGTCAAGTAATAAAACGAAAATCAGACTATGCTTCACCAAGCCCCTGCAGGCGCTAGAGATTTACTACCCCTAGAGGTTGCCCAAAAAAGTTGGATTAATGATTGTCTTCAAGAAGTATTCCAAAATTGGGGTTATAAAAGAATTGTCACTTCTACTATTCAATGGTTAGATACCCTAATGGCAGGAGGTGCAATCAAGCCTTCTACGGTTATACCTTTACAAAATATTGGTCAAGGTAATCTTGCCCTACGCCCAGAATTAACCGCATCCATTGCCCGGGCGGCAGTGACGAGAATGCAGGGTGACACAGTGCAAAGACTTTGTTATCGTGCCAATGTGTTTCGTAATAGTGCGGAGGGGCATCATGGTAAGCAGTTAGAATTTTATCAAGCTGGAGTAGAGTTACTTTTTACTGATGGGCTTTTGGCTGATGCCGAAACCCTTTTACTGGTGGCTAATTGTCTGGAAAAATTAGGTATTGGGCAATGGCAGTTGTTGTTAGGGGATGCGGGTTTAACTAAGGGGCTTTTAAGTCAATTTCCGTCTTCTGTGCGGGGAGATATTCTTAATTGTTTAGCTAATTTGGATCGTATTGCCCTTTCTAATTTAGAATTAGATGAGGATTTGAAAGTTAAGGCTTTACAGTTGTTCGAGTTGAGAGGAAATCCTGAGCAGGTTTTAAGTCAAGTTAGTACCCTTGATATTGATGAAGATACAAAGAAGGCTGTTGAGCATCTTAAGGGTTTGTTGGAGTTGGTAAATCATAGTTATGGTAAACCTTTGCCCATTGTGCTGGATTTAAGTTTGGTACAAACCTTTGATTACTATACGGGTATAGTGTTTGAGGTGGTGGGCTTTAGTGAGAGTCAACCCCGTGTGTTGGGGCAGGGGGGTAGATATGACCAATTATTGGGTTTATACCATCCTCAGAAGCAAAATTATCCAGGTATTGGTTTTTCTTTTAATATTGAGGATTTACATAGTTGTTTGTTGTTGGGGGCTGATTTACCGAAGACGACTCCCCCTAGTGATTGGCTGGTGATTCCTGAAAATGTTGGGGCGGCTAAAATGGCTTTTGATTATGCTCAAAAATTACGTAATGGTGAAACCACTGTCAGGGTAGAATTGGAGTTACAATATCGCTCAGCAAAGCAAATTAGGCTTTATGCTGAGGATGAAGGTATTAAGCATTTGGCTTGGATTGGGGTGGATGGCACTCCAAGAATTGAAGTTATTTAATTTTTTTGGTGGGTGATAAAAATGTATGGCAAAGTTATCAGTTGAGTTAGAGCGTTATTTTTTGCTTGAGGAAAGGGAGGAGATTGTTTGTTTTGATGATATTCTTCTTTTGGCGGGCGATCGCATTTTTGGCTTTCTATTAGTAATTTTGTCTTTACCTTCTGCTTTGCCTATTCCTGCCCCGGGCTATTCTATTCCTTTTGGGGTGGTAATTTTTTTGTTGGCAATACAGTTTATGGTGGGTTATCAAATACCTTGGTTGCCTGATAGAGTCAAAAAAGGCAAAATGAAAACTTCTAAGGCAAAGCAATTTGTACAAAAGGGTTTACCTTGGTTAAAACGTCTGGAAACTATTACCAAGCCCCGTTTGACTTCTATCTGTAATACAAAAATAGGTAAAATTGTACTAGGAAGTGCGATCGCCCTTATGGCAATTTCTATGATGATTCCGATTCCTGGCACCAATACCGCCCCTGCGGTGGGTATTTTTATTACTGCTTTTGGATTACAGGAGGATGACGGTTTTATTTGTCTTTTGGGTTTGATAGTTTGTATTATTGCTGGATGTTTATCTGCTTCTATCCTCTTTGGGGCAATAATTGGTAGTTCATCCCTTTGGCAATATTTTCAAAAATAGACGTTAACAACAATCTCTTGCCCTTTGCCTATTCCCCCATTAATCAAATTGAAAATAATACATTAAATGATAAACAAAGTCGGGGGCTAAAGATAATCTTTGTTGTAGGTGGGGAAGATTGCGATATTTGCCCCCTAGCTCTCGGTTTTCGATGATATTGAGAGCCATATTGTAATTAAGGTTTGGGATGGCTTCTAGTTGCTCTAGGGTGGCAGTATTGGGATTTATTTTGGGGGGTGCATGGAAGCTATTTTGATCATAATAGGAAAAATTTAACACAGGTTGCCAAAAAGCTATCTTCGTCACCGAAATACCTAGGGCTGCCGCCAAATCTTCCATACAAAGGATTTGGATGCCCGAATTATTCATTTCTACAAGGGTACGGGCTTGGGTGATAGAGATGCCCGGCAGTCTTAACCAATCATCCACACTAGCTTGATTTACGTCTATGGAAATGCCTAATTTTGCCCCTACTCTAATTTCAGACAGATTTTGGAAACGATAATAAGGATTTTGTTCTATTTTACGGGCGATCGCCCTTTCCCGCCAGTCTAATTTAGTCATTATTTTGTTGCAAATTATTACGAAAATGTGCCACCGTGCCTATATTAGGGCAAATTAAATAATAATTTAGCTTAATTTTATCAATTTTTATTGTACAAAAGGAGTTTTTTTATGGCTATTTCCGATACCCAAGTTTTTGTAGCTTTAGCAATTGCTTTAGTACCTGCTATTCTTGCTTTCCGTTTATCTACCGAATTATATAAATAATTCTCCATCCCCTCTTTCTTTTTGTTTGAGAAGGGGGGATAAACATTTAGTCATTTAATTTTTTCCTTTCCAAACTTAAATTATGCTCTAATTGTTGCAATTCTTCTCGACGGGTTTCCATCTCTAATTTTAGACGAGTCAAATCTTGACTTTCTAAAGTTAATTCTTGTCGCCATTTTTCAATTCTTACCTGCTCTTCTAATAAAAAATCTGAGCTTTTTCCCCCTCCATTATTTATAAAGTCTCTGATTATATTTAATACCCAATCCTTTGCATGGCGATAACGAACTATTTCTCCTTTTTCATTTATTTCCACCAGCAATAATAGCCATTTGCACAACTTATTATCATCAGGAATTAAAGCATATTCTTCATTACAAAAAAACCATTGATTGCTAGACTCTTCCTTCGCCAAGAGATGTAGTTCTAACTTTTGAGAGATATTATTTTCGACTACTTGAGCTAAGTACAACATTTTGAATAAAAAGAGTAATTTTCAGGAGTGAAATAAAGAGGATAAAATTATTTTAAAATAGATGCTTAAATATATAGAAAGTCAGAATCAGTAATTAGGATTTACTTAATAAAATAGAGTGTAAAAATATAGAAGATTTGGGCATATTATCAATATCAAAAAAACACAAGACATAATGTTTTTTTGTATAAAAATATTAAGTAAAACTGAACATAATATATTAGGGTATTTCAACTCTAAAAAACTATTGCCTATTACTAATTCCCATTTTCCATTTTTATTACTCCACTTTATCAGTAACACCCGATTAATAAATTGACATCAATAAATTATAAACAAAGGTTTTTTATCATAGAAAATCAATAATCAAAATTAGGACTATTACCATAAATTTTGCTACTTCTTTTTATCCTCAGCCCCTAAAATGTTAGCTCAAAAAACTAAAATTACTGAAGTAAAGCTAGTCTATTTTGTAAAATTTGTAATTGAGTTTTAGCCTCATCCAGATTATCTTGGGCATTTTTGATAATTTCAGGGGGGGCTTTTTGAGTAAATTTAGGATTGTTTAAACGCCCCTCTAGGGATTTAACCTCCCCTTCGATTTTACTCATTTTTTTAGTTAATTTGGCGGTTAATTTATCTACATCAATTACTCCTTCTAGGGGAATCAAGACTTGGATTGTACCAACCACCGAGGCGATCGCCTTTGGCACTTCTTGGGTTAAACTATCTATAATAGAGAGATTTTCCACCTTAGCTAAACCCTCAATGTAGGGGCGAGTATTTTCCAAAATCTTTCTTTCCTCCTCACTATCCGATTGAAGAATCACAGAAACTTGTGCGCCTGGTTTGATTTCTGCCTCTGCCCGTAAATTGCGAATGGCGCGGATGGTTTCAAAAAGTAAAGTAAAACTTGTTTCTAAATCTTCAGAAATGAGACTATTCATAGCAACAGGGGCAATGGATTTTTCTTGATTAGGTTGTTGCAAAGAAGCAGCAACATTTTTAGAGCCAAAAATCTCTTGTTTTAAAGCATTCAAACGTCTAAAAGTATCCTTTCTGGTTTCCACAAACACCAAGTTACGATAGATAAACCAACCAGAATAACTTAAACCCACTAACCTCAACACAGGGGCAAGAAGGGGAAACTCGTAGATAGCATTGGAAACGGAAACCACTAACTGTAAAACTACCAAAGTTAAAAAGATAACTAACAACAGAGTCAGGGGTTGCTTATACCTTTTTATGATAGAACTAAATTGCTCTGGTAATTGGTCTAATAAATTAATTAACTGGTTACCTACTTTGACGATGGTAGGATTATCGGTAGAAAAATGACTAGAATCACTCAAATCAATAATCAATTCTTCTGTATCGCTATTTACCACTACCACAGAGGATAGATTTAATAACTCATCTACCACAGGGTAAGACTGTAAGGCGAGACTACCTTCTTCGGTTTGGGTGAGAGTATGCCAAATTTCTTCGGTAATATGGGGCATGAAAGGATGTAATAATTTCAATATACCTTCTAGCACATAGCCGAGGGTTTGTTGGGCAACTATACGGGAAGGAGAATCAGCATCTTGTCTGAGGCGAGTTTTAACTAACTCAATATACCAGTCACAAAAATCACCCCAAATAAATTCATATAATCCCTTAGCCGCTTCCCCTAAACCGTAATTGTCTAAATATTCGTCAGTTTGTTTAATTACTTGATTAAAACGAGAGAGAATCCATCTGTCACTCATTTCTAGTTGAGTTAGGGAAGGATAACCCAAGTCTTGAGGGGTTTTACCATCCAAATTCATTAAGACAAATCGGGCTGCATTCCAAAGTTTGTTGGCAAAATTGCGGGATGCTTCCACTGATTCTGATTCGTCAGTATCACGGTTATATTGTAAGCTGATGTCTTGCCCAGCCCCTGCCACTTCACGGATGAGGGTATAACGGAGGGCATCGGTGCCATATCTATCACTTAATAATAAAGGATCGATGCCATTGTTGGCGGATTTGGACATTTTTTTGCCGTTTTCATCCCTTACTAAACCATGGATATAGACATCTTTAAAAGGAATTTCCCCAGTAAAGTGTTTTGACATCATCGTCATACGGGCTACCCAGAAGAAGATAATATCAAACCCTGTCACCATGGTAGCGTTGGGGTAATAGGTGGCTAAATCGGGGGTTTCTTCGGGCCAACCCATGGTTGAAAATGGCCATAATCCCGAGGAAAACCATGTATCGAGTACGTCGGGATCTTGAATTATTTTAACATCTTCCCCGTAAAGGGCGATCGCCTTTAGTTGGGCTTCATCCTCGTTATGGGCAACGACAAAGGGAGTATCATCACTAATTTCCCCATTACTTTCACTCACCACATACCAAGCAGGAATTTGATGCCCCCACCACAGCTGACGGGAGATACACCAATCCTCAATTTTTACTAACCAATCACGATATACCTTTTCCCACCTTTCAGGTACAAAGAAGGGAGATTTATCATCATCTAATTCCTTGAGGGCATCTTGGGCAAGGGGTTTAATTTTTACATACCATTGAGTAGATAACAACGGCTCAACGGGTACTTTACCGCGATCACTATAGGGTACACTATGACTATAGGCTTCCACTTTTACTAAACAATCTGCCTCATCCATAGCCTTAACGACATTTTTTCTAGCCACAAATCTATCTTGCCCCTGATATTCTCCCCCATTTTCATTAATGGAACCATCTTTGTTAAGAATATTTATGAAAGG
Organism: Cyanobacterium sp. IPPAS B-1200; assembly: GCF_001747005.2. Classification (NCBI taxonomy): domain Bacteria; kingdom Bacillati; phylum Cyanobacteriota; class Cyanophyceae; order Chroococcales; family Geminocystaceae; genus Cyanobacterium; species Cyanobacterium sp. IPPAS B-1200. The sequence continues at coordinate 1,146,823 of NZ_CP182899.1, read as the reverse complement.
GAGATCATGACGTTTTCCCATGGCAAAATCATTAGGGTCATGGGCTGGTGTCACTTTAACACATCCCGTGCCAAAGGTGGGATCTACATATTCATCGGCAATGATGGGGATTTCTCGCCCCACAAGGGGCAGGGTAAGGGTTTTACCGATAATGTCTTGGTAGCGCTCATCGTTAGGGTTAACCGCAACAGCCGTATCTCCTAACATGGTTTCGGGGCGAGTGGTAGCTACTTCCACAAAACCACTGCCATCGGTGAGGGGGTAACGGAAATGCCAAAGACTACCATTAACCTCTTTATTTTCCACCTCTAAATCTGATACTGCTGACTGGGATTCTGGACACCAATTCACCATGTATTTACCACGGTAAATCAAGCCTTCTTCGTAGAGTTTTACAAAGGCAGTTTTAACAGAATCACAGAGTTTTTCATCAAGGGTAAATCTTTGACGACTCCAATCGGCAGACAAACCCATTCTTTTGAGTTGATTATAAATAGCACCGCCAGATTTCTCTCGCCATGCCCATGCCATCTGTAAAAATTTCTCTCTGCCTAAATCGTCTCTGGTTTTACCTTTGGCTTTGAGTTGTTTTTCAATAATAGTCTGTACCGCAATACTAGCATGATCGGTACCAGGCAAACAAAGGGTATTTTTGCCCTTCATGCGGTGGTAACGGATGAGAGTGTCAATCAATGAGGTGTTAAAAGCATGGCCCATGTGTAATCTCCCTGTGACGTTGGGAGGGGGAATCACTATGGCATAGGGTTCGCCTTTTTTTTCTGGATTTGCTTTGAAGGTTTCATTTTCTTCCCAATATTTTTGCCATTTTGCTTCTGTTTGTTGGGCTTCATACTTTGGGGGTAAGTTAATGTCTATGCCAGTCATTGATTTCTTCTCTTTGCTAGGTGCGATCGCACTTATTTATTAATCTTTTCTCTTTGTGTTGATTTTGCCATATCTTGAACATATAAGCAATTAGACTATGGTGAAAAAGTGCTGTGGTTAGGGCGGGGAATGGGGAATAGTCTCAACAATTAATTATTGCCTTTGGCACACCTTCACGACTACATTTTGTGGTCAAACTCTATCTATCTAACAAGGGGTTTAAACCCCTTGCCTCTATCTGAAAAAAAGATTAAGCAACAGTGGAAATGACATCAGAAAGAGGCTGCCAACGGAAATAACGCTCTCCTCCTAATTCCAAAATTACTTTAATTTTAGGCTCTATTTTACTCAAATTCGCTAAATATTCTTTCTCCTGACGGGATAAAACAAACCCTTCAATAATCCATAAAACCAAACCCTTGGACTTGGGTGGTAAATTTTCTACCTGAGACAGCGCCATGGGTGGTACAAAATAAGTAGGCCCTACAGAGCCTTCTTGCCCGATGTTTTTCTTGCCTAAATGGGCAGGACGTACCCCATGGACACCCATTAAATATGCACTTAAATCTCCTAATCCTCGGGCAGAAAAGTTCATGGTATTATAGCCATTGGTGCGTAATCTTCTTTGATAACGTCCTTCAAAACCACCTTCTAGGGGAGCATACACCGCTAATGCCCCTGTTTTTTCTAAATCACGAATAAATGTTTTTCCTGTAGTTAATAAAGGCATATTTTTTTTACTAATACTTAATAATGTCATTTTTTTAGCTAATCTGATTATAGTAGGGTCTGTATTTGTTTGTTCATCATTTTGTTAAATTTACCCACAGAGTTTTCACCCAAAGCAATGGCTTCCCGTGGTATCCTAGATGTTTAAGAGAGTCTTGAAGCTATTGATTTATGAGCATTTCTTCGTCCTTATCCCTTAGTAGTCAAATTGGTAAATTTTCCCGTAAACTCCTAGCGGTAGTGGCTGACCTAAGATTAGCTATTATACTGTTATTGGCGATCGCACTTTTTAGCATTAGTGGTACCGTCATCGAGCAAAATCAAGGCTTATCTTACTATCAAGAAAACTACCCAGAAAATCCTGCATTATGGGGCTTTTTTACATGGAAATTATTACTCAATTTAGGTTTTGATCATGTTTATACGACATGGTGGTATGTGTCTATCTTGGTACTTTTTGGAACTAGCCTTATTGCCTGTACCTTTCGCCGTCAGTTACCAGCGTTAAAGGCTGCTAAAATTTGGAAATATTATCGTCAACCAAGGGAATTTAATAAACTAACTCTGAGTGCGGAATTATCAGTTAATGGCTTAACAGAAATCAAAGAAAGTTTAACCAAAAAAGGATATAAAATTAATCAAGATAGTAATAGTTTATATGCCCAAAAAGGAATTATCGGTAGAGTAGGTCCTATCATAGTTCATGTAGGTATGATATTTATTTTACTCGGGGCAATTTGGGGCGCATTTACAGGATTTTTTGCCCAAGAAATGATCGCCGAAGGACAAACCTTTACCATCAAAAATTTTATCGAAGCAGGGGCATTGACTAATCTTAAAAAACCTCAAGATTTTTCAGTAAAAGTAAATGATTTTAGGATTGATTATACCCCCCAAGGAGCAGTAGATCAATTTTATTCTGATCTTTCTATTGTAGATAAAGAAGGCAAAGAATTAGACAAAAAAACTATCTTTGTTAATGAGCCTTTAAGGTATAAGGGAGTTACTTTTTATCAAACCAGTTGGGGCATTTCGGGAGTAAAAGTACAATTAAATAATAGCCCTATTTTTCAACTACCCATGGCAGAATTAGACACCAAAGGCACAGGACGCATCTGGGGTACATGGATACCTACTAGCCCTGATATGAGCAATGGAGTATCTCTGATTACCAAAGACTTACAGGGTACTATGTTTATTTATGATATGTCAGGGCAACTGGTGGGGGCGACTCGCCCAGGGATGCCTGTGGAGGTAAACGGCGTTAATCTGAAGGTGTTGGACTTAATTGGCTCTACGGGTTTACAAATAAAAGCTGATCCTGGAGTACCTATAGTTTACTTTGGTTTTGCTCTTTTGATGGTGGGAGTAGTAATGAGTTATGTTTCTTTCTCTCAGGTGTGGGTGTTGGAAAAAGATGATTCTACTTTCATTGGGGGGAAAACTAATCGCGCCCAAGTGACTTTTGAGCGAGAAATTTTTACTATTATTGATTCTTTGTAACTAGGGTGTGCTAAAAGTGAAGTTGTGAAGGTGGGGAACAGGGAATGGGCAATAGTAACAATATTTTAGATGTTGAATGTTTATTGCAATTTAATAATATTTCATACCATGATTAAGCAACGTCGTATATTTTTTGATATTTGCAATGTACCTTAACTCTTAGGGATTAACATTTATGAGAGCGCACCCTAATAATTTTTCAGATTATTTAGCTAATAACTAAGAAAATTTAGACATAACTATCCACCATAACTGTAATATTATTAAAAATAACATACTTTTTTTGGTCAAGAACAAAAAATTATCATCATCAAGGAGGAAAAATAGTTGTCTAACAATATTCGAGTCGCCATTTTAGGAGCCACAGGGGCAGTGGGAACAGAAATTATCAATCTATTAATTGAGCGTAATTTCCCTTTATCTGGGTTGAAACTCCTTGCTTCTAGTCGTTCTGCGGGAAAAACTATTCAATTTAAAGATCAATCTTTAACCATAGAAGAGGTGACGGAAAATTCCTTTGATGACGTGGATATTGTCTTGGCTTCTGCGGGTGGTTCTACTTCTAAAAAATGGGTAAGGGCGATCGTTGATGCGGGGGCGGTGATGATCGATAATTCCAGCGCTTTTCGTATGGATGACAATGTGCCTTTGGTAGTACCCGAAATTAATCCCCATGATGCCCAAAAACATCAAGGAATTATTGCAAACCCTAACTGTACAACTATTTTGATGGGGGTTGCTATTTATCCTTTACATCTAATGCAACCCATTAAACGCATCATTGTTTCTACTTATCAGTCTGCTAGTGGGGCAGGGGCAAGGGCGATGGAAGAGGTAAAAACCCAAGCCCAAGCGATTCTTGATGGTGATACTCCTAAACCTGAAATATTACCCTATCCTCTCGCTTTTAATTTATTTCCCCACAATTCCCCTATCCTCGACAATCACTACTGTGAGGAGGAGATGAAGATGGTTAATGAAACCAGAAAGATTTTTGGAGATAAGGATATTCGCATTAGTGCTACTTGTATTCGTGTACCTGTTTTACGAGCGCACTCGGAGGCTATTAACTTAGAATTTGAACAACCTTTTGCGGTGGATAAAGCTAAAAAGGCTATCAGTGAGGCTGAGGGGGTAACGGTGGTGGATGATTGGGCAAATAATTATTTTCCTATGCCCATAGATGCTACGGGTAAGGATGATGTGTTGGTGGGCAGAATCCGTCAAGATATATCTAGCTCTAATAATATTGAGTTATGGTTATGTGGTGACCAAATTCGTAAAGGGGCTGCCCTTAATGCGGTGCAAATTGCGGAGTTGTTAATCGAGAAAAATTGGCTTGGAAAGTAGTTAATTTTATTTTTTGCGGTGATTATTGATAATCTCTATTTTTAGTTGATGGTTGGGGGTGGTAAGGGCTATCCATGTTAATAATACTACTCCTAATGTACCTAATGCACTAGCAGAGGCGATCGCAAAGGTTATGACAATTTGATAACGAACGGCACTAAGAGGACTTGCCCCTGCTAAAATTTGACCTGTCATCATACCTGGTAAACTGACTACTCCCATCACCATCATGGAATTAATAATGGGAATCATCCCTGTGGCAATGGCGGAGGTTACTTCTTGGTGAGTGGCTTCCCAACGGGTTGCCCCCAAGGATAAAAGGGTTTCCACATGGTGACGATTTTTTACTAGGTTATCCATAAATCTATCTAAACCAAGGGATATGCCTGTGAGGGTATTTCCTAATATCATGCCAAGCAAGGGAATGAGATATTGAGGATCGTACCATGGTTCAACTCTGATAATCCCTGCTACGGATAAATTAGTAATCAAAAATGAGGATACTAAGACGGAAATTAAACTGCGCCAATAAACACTGGGAAACCTTCGGGAGGTGCGGTTGACGGCGGAAACCCCTGCTATTCCTGCCATTAAAAGTGCGATCGCCATTACAACCCAAGGATTCGATAGGTTAAACAACCATTCCAACACATACCCCACGAGTAGTAATTGTATTACCATACGTACCGATGCGGTAAGCAGGGATTTTTCTAACCCTAGCCTTAGCCAAAGGGATAGAATTATGTTGATGAGGATTAGTAAGACTGCCCCCCCTAACTGAAAATAATTTAGGATTATATAGTTATTTTCCATTCTCAATTATCAACTGTTTTTCTGTCACACGGGTAATTTGATTATTATCATGACTCGTCCAGATACAAGCCCGTTGCGGATTTTCTCGTCGCCAAAGGGCGATCGCCTGTTCTACTTGATTGGTACTTTTGCCATCTAAGGAAGCGCTACATTCATCTAAAAGTAATACAGTTGGTTCTAATTGTAATGCTCTAATTAAAGCTACTATTTGAGTTTCACCCCCCGATAAATTAGAAGCAGATTGTCCTAAAAAGGAAGAAGGGCGCTCGAATAAATCCAAAAGATGATCAATTTTCGTAACATCATAACTATGTTGTTTATGAATACCTAAACCATAAACTAATTTTAAATTATCTTCCACCGTGCCTTCAAACATCACTGAACGTTGATGCAAATATATCACCTGAGAACGATAGGAAGGTATATGCCACGATGAAAGACTTTTATTTTGATAAATTATTTCTCCCTCTAATGGCAAATTTAAATGGGCGATCGCCCTTAATAGTACACTTTTACCAGTACCCGTTGCCCCCACTAATCCCAAACTTTCCCCAGCATGGAGGGAAAAAGAAAGATTACGCCATAGCCAACGGGTATTTATTTTTTGTCCTAGATTAATTCCTTCTAAAATTTTTACGGACATGGTAAGGTTGCTGTCAAAAATTCAAAACAAGGGGTTTAAAACCCTTGTAAAAAGGTAAGGTTAAGTCACACTCACCATAAATATGAGATATTCCAAAAAAGGTTATAACATACTGAGATTAACTAAAAACCCGATGTTGTAAACTAGGCATCTGTAAACGCACCTGTTGTAAACGCTGAGGATTAATCTCACCGATGGCAACCCCAATTTGAGAGCCTGTACTAGCGATTATACTACCCCAAGGATCTACTATTACCGCATGACCATGGCTACAACGACGGGCATAATGATTTCCTGTTTGGGCTGGGGCTACCACATAACAAGTATTTTCGATGGCCCTTGCTTGTAATAATACCTGCCAATGGTCTTTTCCAGTATAGGCAGTAAAGGCCGCAGGAATAAACATAACTTCTGCCCCTTGACGGGAAAGGTGACGAAACACCTCAGGAAAACGCACATCATAACAGATAGAAAGCCCTATTTTTCCTAAGTCTTCAGTGCCACATACGGGGGGTAAATCATCCCCTGCCATGACGGTTTTTGATTCTTGATAATTATTACCATCAGGTACATTGACATCGAATAGGTGTGTCTTGTGATAACAGCCCAATGCCGTACCGTTAGCATCCACTAGCATAGCTGTATTATACGCCTTAGTGCGATCGCCCTCAAGGGGAGTAGGAAAACCACCCCCAAGGATAGTAACCTGAAAACGCTGGGCCATACGAATCAAAAACTTTTCGCTTTTGGTGGCAATAGTTTCCACTTGGGCAATTTTTTCCTCATCTCTACCTAAAAAAGAGAAATTTTCAGGCAAGCCAATCAACTTCGCCCCCTGATTAACTGCCAACTCGATTAACTCTTCCGCCTGATTGAGATTTGCCTCCACATCAGGAGTGCTTGTCATGCAAACTGCCGCCGCCAAATATGATTTCATTTATACTTAAATCTAAAAAATTAACCTACCCAAACCTGTTTAACTAATAAATTCGAGATAACTTTGATTTAAACTTTTAACCGCTAACTCATAAAATCTTTGACCATGTTCTGGTGTTGCTAAACTAGGATTTGATCCCATTCTACCATCAGGGTAGCACCTGCGAAAATTACTCGCTCCATAAATAGGATGCCCTTTTGCCACGTCTTTTTCTAGGGGGGCTGTCTTTATCATATCGGGGTAAACAAACTGAGTTAGGGCAACTTCTGAGGGGGTAGCGTGAGAGCCTTCTTGATCGCCATACAATTCTTTTGCTAACATATACACATTCCGAACCATGAACCAATTAGCCACGGTACATTTGATATTTTCATGGTCTGGAATACCGAGGGTGGCAAAATGATCGTAACACTCAGAAAAAGTTGCTTTTAGGGTGGCAATATTACCCCCATGGCCATTTATAAAAAAGAAACGCTGAAATCCTGCCCTTGCAAGGGATGTTAGATAGTCTTTGACGTATAAAATAAGAGTGCTAGGGCGTAGGCTAATGGTGCCGGGGAAGGCGGTATGGTGTAATGCCATGCCTACATTGATGGTGGGCGCTACCATGGCGGAGGTTTCTTTGCTTACTCCATCAGCTATTTTTTCCGCACAAATGGCATCGGTGCCTATTAATCCTGTGGGCCCGTGTTGCTCGGTGGAGCCGATGGGGATGATAATACCTTTAGAGTGAGATAAATATGTTTCGACTTCTTGCCAGGTGGATTGATGTAGTTGCATTCTCAATTTATGATTGTTATTCTATTCTTTATTGTAACTGTCGATTTTGGTTCAATTTCCAGATTAAACTAGAGCTAAAATTAACTAAGATATGGGCTATGATGGGTACTAAAAGATTATCGGTGGCATAGGCGCTATATCCGAAAATAGAGCCAATGATAGTCGCCCAAAGGACATAATGCCAGTTTTGGGCATCGCTGAGGTGCAAAACACCGAAAAGAATACTCGAAATGGCGATCGCACCATAACCATAACCAAAGGCTGGAATCATCACTCCCCTAAATAATAATTCTTCACTCAACCCTGGTAACAAACCTACCCAAATCAAATCAGGGATAATGAGAGGAGATACAATCAGATTCATATATTTTTCTGCACTGACACGGTAGGGAGTCCAAAATTTGCTCAACACCGCACTGGCTAACAAAACTCCTATTCCTAACAATATCCCCGTGATTATAGCTGATACAGTGAATTGTACAGGGATAAGGGCGATCGATCCTGCCCGATGCCAAATTTGGGCGATTAAAAGAAAAATAACCGCCGTTACCCCCATAAAAACTAAAATTTGAATACGACTTAAAGACTCTAAATTGCTCTGATTATCACTCATTTTAACGATTTAAAAATTAATAAAAAACAAAAAAATAGATTCAAAATAGCCATCATAGCTTATTTATTTATAACAAGATAACGATAGCTTTGGTAGCATAATTGACGTAATTTGATTAAAATATGCTTTTATAATAAGTTATTAACACTTTGATTACATAAACTAAAAAAAGTTTTGATATAGTATTTCAATAAAAATAATAACTGCTAAAATAAAACGAAATAAATTAAAAAAAAAGATGATTACTAATATACTTTTATCAAAAAATAAACCAACTGCTAATTTTTGAACTATTTTCAGCTTAATCTTTTTGGCGATTTTCCCGTCAATAATCGATAATAAAATGAGTAAATGTTGAGAAATGTAAACAAATGGCAGATCAATTAATTAGAGCAACCGCCGCCGATGGTGGTATTCGTGCAGTAGGAGTAATCACCACCAAAAGTGTGCAAGTAGCCAAAGATAGACACAACCTTTCCTATGTTGCCACCGCAGCCCTAGGAAGGGCAATGTCTTCAGGGTTGTTACTGGCTTCTAGTATGAAACAAGAAGGCTCAAGGGTTAATATAAAAATCAAGGGAAATGGCCCTCTAGGAGGCATTTTAGTTGATGCAGGGATGGATGGCACAGTGAGAGGTTATGTGGCTAATCCTTCAGTAGAATTACCCCCCAATGCCATGGGAAAATTAGATGTTGGCAAGGCGGTAGGTAATGAAGGTTTTTTGTATGTAATCAAAGACGTGGGGTATGGTTATCCCTATTCTAGTACCGTTGAGCTTGTATCTGGGGAAGTAGGGGAAGACATCGCCAGTTATTTAGTCAATTCTGAGCAAACCGCCTCGGCTTTACTGGTGGGCGTATTTGTGGGCAAAGATGGAGTAACGGCTTCTGGGGGAATGTTATTGCAGGTATTACCCAAGGCTTCCCATGATGAGGATTTAATTGCTACTTTGGAAGAGCGAGTAGGGCAATTAAAAGGTTTTACTCCTCTACTTAGACAGGGTAAAGGTTTGACTGATATTTTTAATGATTTGTTGGGAGATTTTGGTTTACATATTTTCCCCGAAGTACAAATGGTTAGGTTTGATTGTAGTTGCTCTTTTGACCGTATGTTAGGGGCTTTAAGAATGTTGGGGGTGGATGAGTTAGAGGATATGATTGTCACCGATGGCGGCGCTGAGGCTACTTGTCATTTTTGCAATGAGGTTTACCATGCTAGTCCTGACCATTTACGGGAAGTAATTGATAATATTAAGGCTCAATAGATGTGGGGTTAGGTGTTAGGTGGGTAACATATCAAGTATTGACAAGGTTTTTTGGCAAGGGGTTTAAACCCCTTGTTTACTGTTACATGGATTTGATGGTTTTTATGGCTTCGTCAACGTGAGCTTTGAAGTCTAGCATGGAGTCAAAAATATGTTTGACGATACCTTCTTTGTCGATGACGTAGGTAACTCTACCAGGAAGAATAAATAGGGTTGAAGGTACTCCAAATAATTTCCTTACTTTGTTTCCTTGATCACTGAGTAAGATGAAAGGAAGGTCATATTTCTTGGCAAATTGTTGGTGAGATTGGGGGCTATCTCCACTAATGCCGATTACTTCCGCCCCTGCATCGGTAAATACTTCGTAGCTGTCTCTAAAGGCACAGGATTCTGCAGTACATCCGGGGGTATCGTCTTTGGGATAGAAATAAATAACGAGGGATTTGTTACCGATAAAGTCTTCTATATTAACGTTTTCACCACTAGCAGAGGGTAAGGTAAAGTTAGGAATGCGATCGCCTATTTTTAATGCAGACATAATTAATAATTTATTTTATAGATCAATATTATCTATTTTAAGCAGGGAATAGGGAACAGGGAGCAGGTAATGGTGATTATATTTGAATATCTCGATTTCTAGCGTCATTCAATTATTAAGCAATACCATTCTTTCATATGCCCTACAGGGGTATTGAAAAAATAAAGATAATGTTAAACCATAGGAATGGCATATTATTCCTCTGCATTCTCTAATGTTAAAAAAACTATTATGGTTTAGTTCTGCTTTGATTCTCTGTATGACAACTACCCCCTTAAAAACCTTTGCCCATGGAGTAGTTGTAGAATATGAAAAATTAAAAACCATTTCTGTTGTCGCACAATATGATACAGGAGAACCCATGAGCAATGCCCAAGTAATTGTACACGCCCCCAACAATACTGATAAGCCTTATTTACGAGGAGTAGCAGACGAAAATGGTAATTTTTCTTTTACCCCTGATGAAAATATTGCAGGAAATTGGACAGTAAGGGTAACAACTGCGGGTCATGGTAGTATTATTAACATTCCTATGGAATCTACTAGCCAAACAATGATGTCTGGAGATACCTCTATAAATAGCAATGGAAATACTAACTCAAGCCAAAATTCTCGTCAAAACCAAGGACAATCATCCCCCAATACAGCCCAAAGATTATTAATGGCAGTATCTGGAGTATGGGGATTTGTTGGTACAGCATTATTTTTCTCTCGTCCTAAAACATAACAATTTAACGATACTAATTATTCAGTTGCAATGCACATTCCCGACGGTTTATTACCTCCCGCTGTATCTATCTCTGGCTATGCCATAACGGGGGGATTAACATGGTTTTCTCTCAAACAAATTAACAAAATTGATAACTATCAAGAGCAAATACCTAAAGCATCTTTATTAACGGCGGCTTTTTTTGTTTCATCTTTGATTCATATTCCTATACCTCCTTTTAATATTCACTTGATTTTAAATGGACTAATGGGTATTGTGTTAGGTTATTTTTCGTTTATTGGTATTTTAATTGGTTTATTTTTTCAAGCTGTATTTTTCCAGCATGGGGGGTTATCTACCTTGGGAATCAATGCGGTTATTATGGGTTTTCCTGCTTTGATTAGTTATTATTTATGGAATTTAAAAGAAATTAATATTTTTCAATCGGTAAGGGGTAAAAATTTCTTAATTTTTCTTTGTGGTGGTTTAGGTATATTTCTTTCGGCTTTGTTATTTATAGGGGTAATTCTTAGCACTATCTCCCCTGATTTAGACATTGATTTAGAAAGAGCCGCAATTTTTACATCTCTTATTACTTATGGTATTCAATCTATTGTGGAAGCGATTCTTACTGTGATGATTATTACTTTTTTTGAAAAGGTTAAGCCAGAAATAATTAATAATTAATGAAATTATTTTTAGATAAATATGCCAGTTTAAATTCTCCTATTCATAGTTGGGAACAAAAGCCTAAGTTTATCGCTCTGATGAGCTTAATTTTTGCGTTCGCTTTTACGGAAAGTTTATTTTTACTGCCTATTTTAATTATTATTACTTCTATTTTTTTCTGCTTATCTAACTTACCTTTACATTTCCTTGTTTCTAGGTTACGTTATCCAGGGATATTTATTTTAGGAGTTGTAATTATATTGCCTTTTTTGGCAGGGGAAACTATTATATTTAATTGGGGTTTCCTCAGTTTAAAACTAGAGGGAATTTTAACGGTAATTTTAATTGTAGTTCGTTTTTTTTGTATTCTTACTATTAGTTTAATCCTATTTGGCAGCGCACCTTTTACTACTACTTTAAAAACTTTTCAATCCCTTGGTATATCTCCCATCATTAACGATATGATGTTGTTGACTTATCGCTATCTGGAGCAAATGGGCGATCGCCTTTTAACCATGGAAAGGGCATTACAACTAAAGGGATTTAATAGTAAAAAATTTAACCGTAGAAACTTAAAAATAATTGCTAACTTAATCGCCAATTTATTAATCAGAAGTTATGAAGACTCCAAATTAGTATATCAAGCGATGATTTTAAGAGGCTATGGAGCAAAAATTAACCACAAAAATTCTACAAATAAAATTAATTTTCTTCATTGGTTAAGCTGTTATGCGGTGGTTATTATTAGTATTAGTCTAATGGTTGTACAGTATCTGTGGCGTTGATAAAGAAAACCTATGATGAATTTTGACTTTTTTTTATAAAGGTGGGCAATGCCCACCCTGTGTTGTTTAAACAGTTTCTGCTAGTTCATAACGATTAGTTAGTTTGTCTAACTGTTGAACTAAAAGACTGAGGAATAAACCTACATCGGTGACAATGCCCACAGATTCCACAGAACCTCGATCGCTCAGTTTGGTTACTACAGCAGGGTTAATGTCCACACAGACCATTTTTACCCCTGCAGCGGTCATATTACCTACTCCGATGGAATGTAGCATGGTAGAGAGCATCAAAATCATGTTTGAACCCTGTACCAGACGGGAATATTCGGTTTGAGCTTTGATTAAGTCCATTTCGGTATCAGGTAAAGGCCCATCATCACGGATTGAACCCGCTAGGCAGAAGGGGACGTTATTTTTAACACACTGATACATGACTCCCCTTGTTACCAATCCTTGCTCTACGGCATTGGCAATGCTCCCTGCACGGCGTACCATGTTGATAACTTTGAGGTGGTGGCGGTGTCCTCCGCTTACGGGTACACCTTTGTACATATCAACCCCTAAAGAAGTTCCCATCATAGCTTGTTCCATGTCGTGAACGGCGATCGCATTTCCCCCCAACAGACATTGAACATAACCATCTCTAATCAATTTGGAAAGATGCTCTGCACCGCCTGTGTGAATGACCACAGGACCAGCTACCACAGTAACTTTACCCCCTTGATCTCTAATATGGCGCATTTCCCAAGCAATTTGCTCGACTAATAGCTCTACTCGGCGCTCACTAGATACCCCACCACTCATAAAGCTAAATTCTTGGGGTTTGTTACGTTGCTCACGGGATTGGGTAGCTCTAATGGTACGAATACCATCTACTCCCACTACCACTTGCTCTCCTACTTCTAAATCACGCAATAGTTTACAGGTTGCTGTAAAAGTACCATTTTTTTCCCTAAGGGCGATCGCACCGTCCATTCTTTGATCAGTTACCCTAATCCAATTTCCATTGAGGCGTACTTCTGTAGGATAGATAGTCGTTACATAGAAATCATCGGGGGAAACCCCTGCTTTAACCACAGTTGCCAAAGTCACATCAGACTCTTTTTCGGGAGTTGACACTGCCCCCAAATCAATCAACTGACTGATAATATCTTCCATGACATCCTTAGAGGGTGCCGAAATACGCACCTCCGCACAAGAAGGACTTTGACGTTCTACACCTAAATTAAAATTAAGAACCTTGAAACTACCGCCTTCATACACGATTAAATCTAAGGCACGATTCATCATACCTGTATCGAGTAGATGTCCTTCCATTTTAATAACTCGACTTTCGACATAGTTACTAGCGTGAACATCCTCTAAAATAGGCTCTGTTACTCTTAGGGTTAAACATTTGGCTGCACCCCCTGCTTTGAGAAACTCGGTGAGGGAAGTTTGACGAACTTTAAAACCTTTTGCTGTGATGCGTTGCTCAAGGTCTTTGCTAATATTATTCATGATGACCACGTCATTAATATTAACAGTATTACAAGCAAAAGTAACCGCATCAGGTTCTTCTACTACGATACGCTTTTCCTCTGGTACTCGCATTTCGATCAAGCGATTGGAGTAACTATCAAAGGCATCGGGGTAGTAAAGTAAGTAGCCATCGGCTAAGGGACAAAAACAGGTATCGAGATGATAAAAGCGATTGTCAATTAATCTGAGGGATAAAACTTCGGTGTCTAACCATCGGGCTATGTAGGGGTGAGAATCTAACTCTGAACGAAAACCATAACCAGCCCATAACCAGCGTCCTTCTCTGTCAAACAGGGCATCTCCTGCTCCTTCAAAGGGTAAATCTTGGGGCAATTCATGGACGGTAAAGCCGTTTTGCTCAAACCATGCTTTAAAAAAGGGTTCTTCTCCTTGTCTTTCTGGGTGAAAAAAGCGACTGAGAACAACGTTGTCTCCTAATACTAATCCAGCGTTGGCAGTGAATACCATGTCAGGTACACCTTTCTCAGGTTTTACTAGGTCAACAATGGCATATTCTTTAATAATATTGTGGAGGTTTTGCCATTGCTCAACGGCTTTTTCTTGACTGGATTTGTGAATGTTTCCTTCCATCCAAGGGTTAATCACATAGTCAACGTCATAATGGTCTGGAGCGCACATTAAAATACGGATATTGTCACTCATAAAAATTCTTTATACTCTCTAGGCTCAAAATAAATTTGGTTGGTCAATTTTTGCTTTCTTTTTGACTTTTAACCAAAATATTATTATACCTCCATCACGTTTCCCCTTTGATGTCTATAATGCTCACTATGTCTTGAAATGATGACTTTATATTATTCTATTTTTGTGGTTTGAAAGTGCGATCGCCCTTGGGGAAAAGGGTAGTTGACAAAATAACTTTACCCATTGACAGATTCGGATAAAAATTATATAATCACTCCATGCAATCAAATGTGACCTGTAAGACATTTGATACAAAAATAACAAGGAGGAAATAAACTTGGCTAGAAAGAGAAAGCGCAAAAGCCGTCGCCGTCTTGAGGGAAGAAAAATATTAGAGTTAGTACCCCATTATCATATTGAAAGTGGCGAAGACAAACCCGTAACAGCCGCCAGAAAACATATTCGGGCTAATGGTATCACCCCTCCTGCCTTATTAGTGGTAAAAAGAAACGAGCATACAACAGATCGTTATTTTTGGGCAGAAAAGGGTTTGTTTGGCGCCCAGTATGTGGAGGAAAATCATTTTCTTTTCCCCAGTCTTCGTACTATCAAACCTCAGGTTAAAAGTGCCGTCATAAATCCTGCCCTCTCCCTAAGCAATTAATTCTAAGCAAAGTTATCCTACACCATAATCTCTGATTTTGGGTAGGGTTTCAACTATTTAGTTTTTAATCAATCTCGTCTAAATGTTCTGCTACGGCACGATATAATTCAAAAACGTGGTGATCTAAAAGACGATAGTACACTCTTCTGCCTCTTTTTTGGTAAGCAACTAGACGTATTGATTTTAAAGTTCTTAATTGATGAGAAACTGCCGATTCACTCATCTGCAACATATTAGCTAAGTCGCAAACACATAATTCTTCTTGGGCTAATACGGACAAAATTCTGAGACGATTAGCATCTCCTAATAACCCGAAAAAGTCAGCCATTTTCTGGGATTTTTCATGGCTTAAAATTTTTCCCTCAAACACTTCACACACGTGATTATCCACTTCATGGGGTGAGCAGGGGATTAGTTCATTTTTTGAGTGAGTTGTACTGGGGGAATGACTTTTCATGATATTTGTAAAACGGTTTTGTTGCTATGGCTATTTATTATTTTAACCCAGTTCCAAATTTCATACTGTCAAAAATATAGTACGTATAAACTAAATTTAGTTTTTTTTAACAGTTTTCATCAAAAGTTTTCAATCTGTTTCTACCTTGCTGTTTTGCTAAGTATAAAGCCTGATCCGCTTTTTTTATTAAG
The DNA here is from genome assembly GCF_001747005.2 of Cyanobacterium sp. IPPAS B-1200. NCBI lineage: Bacteria > Bacillati > Cyanobacteriota > Cyanophyceae > Chroococcales > Geminocystaceae > Cyanobacterium > Cyanobacterium sp. IPPAS B-1200. Next base: position 1,131,126 of record NZ_CP182899.1, on the reverse strand, counting down.
TCATCGGGGATATGGTTATAGTTGGGAATGGTGGTGGCAATACCAATGCTGAAAGTGATATGTTTCGATACCTTTGAAACCTCATGGGGAATGGCTAAAAGTGCGATCGCACTTTGGATTTTTTCAGCAACCACTGTGGCTTGTTCAAGGTTGGTATAGGGTAATATAATGACAAATTCTTCTCCACCATATCGAGCAACTGTATCAGAAGAATTACGCACGACAGACTGTAAACACTGAGCAATGGTGATTAAACATTCATCCCCAAGGGGATGACCATAAAAATCATTATATTTTTTAAAATAATCCACATCCAATAACAATAAAGATAAACATTCTTTTTGCCTCATTAAAGAATCCCATTGTTGTTCTAAAATTTTATCAAAACAACCTCTATTAGCTACTTGAGTAAGACTGTCAATATATGCCATTTTTTCAAGAACTTTGTTGGCATTTTGTAAATCAACTTGTATGTTTTCTAGCTCTTTAGTTCGTTCTAAAACCTTTTCTTCTAAATGTTCTAAGGTTTCATATAATTGATTTTTAGTGATTTGTTTCTCTGCTAAAACAGCAGAAAGAATGAGAGTTATAACCGAAATTACTGCAGTAAATGACTGTAATAAAATTAAAGATAAATTAACCGAATCTTTGGCAAAAGTTCCGTATCCTAAACTGGTAGATACAATGGCAATCAAAGCAATAATACTTACCAATAAACTAGCCTGAAAACGCTTAAGTCTAAAAACAGCCCAGATGAGAGGAGGAAAAAGCAAATATTCCACTGGGTAAATCAAAATAAAAGTAAAACTACAAATGATTAAAACAGTCAAAGCAATAATGACAACTTCCCCAACACTGGCACCTTGAGAAATAAAATCTTTTCTCTTCCATTGCATAATAGTGGGAGAAAAAATTAGATGGGCTAAGGCGCTACCCAACCACCAAGTGACTAAGGAATAAAAGTATTCTTCTGTATTAATAACATTCAAACTCAGTAAGGCTGAAACTCCCATAAAAGCTGAAATAATCGGAGAAAATATAGCCGCCCCAATAAAAATACATACAGATTGAATGTTGATAAAAATATCTTTGCTTTTGGCAAACCTTTGAATGACATATTTAGCAATCATGGGTTGAAAACAGTTTGCTGAGGCACAACTGATTTGGATAAAAGCAAAACCGATAAAGGATAAATGGGGGCTAATCCTTTGGAGGGAAGGGGTAAGGCCAATAATAGAAGCTAGAGTTATACCTGGAAAAACTTGAATACCATATTTCAACACTAAGGGTAAAGTAATGGCGGAGGGAAACCACAGTGAAGCAACTTCTGAATGAAGGGTGGTAAATGTGTGACTGGCATTAATACCCGCAACGTAGAGTATTAGCGTCATTAAGTTGATGCCAATGGAAAACAAATTAGAGTTTTTATCTTCTTTCAGTCGCTGTAAAAACACAAAATATTAGAATTATTTTATATGATTATAGTATAAATTAGAAATGACAAGTTCGAGTATTTTTTAAAATCTATTTTCCTAATAATTTATGCTCCAAGGTTAAAATAAGAGATCAATAATAAATGAGAATATTTTTTGTTATTTACTATTAATTTTTTATTTAAAACCTAATAATTTTTGATGATAAATATAGTTAAGTAGGTTGGCGAAATTAATTATAGCTCTTATTTTATTAAGACTCTTATGAACAAGGAGTTTAAACCTCTTGCCTAAATCGATTTAATTATGCCCACTTACTTAATTTGAGGAAAATTACTTAAATTGCCATTTGCCCAACTGTTATCCGAAATACCCAAAAAATAACTAAGAAAAACAGAGCTACAATGTCATTGGTTTTTATTCTCGATTCGTGCCATTTTACTTGATGGGTTTGCGGAGTTGTAAAACCTCTTGCTTCCATGGCGATCGCAATTTGTTCGGCTCTTAATAAGATATTTTCTAGTAATTTTTCCATGACAATTACCCAAATTTGAATACTTTTTTTAATGCCTAATTTACGCCATTTTATAGCTCTGGTTCTAATGGATCTAATTAAATTTTGGATTTCTTCTAATACTAAAGGAATAAAACGAAGGGAAAGAGTAAGGGTTAAAATCATCTCGGTAACGGGGAATTTAAAGCGGTTTAAGGGAGATAATAAATCTTCAATTCCTGCGGTGATTTCTTCAGGGGCAGTGGTTAATAAAAACAGGTTACTACTATAAATTAAGGTAAAAAATAAGGTACTTACTCTAATGGCTAAATCAAAGGATCTTCTCGTAATATTTACATTCCCAAAACTGTATAATATGTATTGGTAATCTGTGGGTTGATTAATGGTAATTTCGCTTTCTGGTAGGCGTGGTTGATAAGTAAGACTTAGTCCATCAGGGGCGATCGCCGTTAAAATAAAACTTAGTATTCCTATTAATAATAACCATGTAATTTGTTTTTTTTGTACTCTCCAAGGAATGAACGATAACCAAGTTATTAATAATAGAAAAACTACTAAAAAAATACGCCATGGCCCATTAGCTAATAGGGGAGATAAAATTAAACTCATTAACCATCCTAATTTTACCCTCGAATCTAATCGATGAAGCCAAGAAAAGGGTTTTTCTACATATAGGCCAATAGGGAGCGATCGCAATAAATCCATAAAAAAGAATTATAAGAAAAATAGTTAACAATTATAACACTCAAATAAAAGTATTTCCATTAATAGAATAAAAAGGAGGAAAGAGTTGCGACTTTTAAGACGAAAAGTATAGAATTTAACAGAAAGTTATTACTTTTTAGTAGCAACTTAAACATCAGTAATTATATTATTATGAGTATTCAAATGTTTCCCAACGTATCCTCCTATGGATATACCTTCGATTTTATCAGAGATGAAATTCGAGCCTTAGTTGAAAAAGGTGTACTAAGTCGTCATCAACCAATCTATAGCCTAGCTCAATTTATTCCTCCTAGGGAATGGATGGGAGTTGAAAAAAATCTCGAACAGCGAGATTTTCTATTGCGCGATCGCATTTGTGATCTTTTAGGGGCCGAAGAATGGGAGAATGATTAGGGCTTCTAAAATTGACAATGTACAATGGAAAATTGACAATTAAACTCTCAAAGGGTTGGACAATGTTCAACCCCTAATTTTATGGACATTAAAGAATTAAGAAAAGATTTTAAAGGCTTAGAAGATAAACAATATTTTAATTTTGGTGGTCAAGGAATACTTGCCAATTCTGTATTAGAAACTATTATTGATACTTATAGATATGTAGAAAAAGTAGGGCCTTTTGGGTTACAAATAAATAGTTGGATTAACGAAAATGTTGCTAATACCAAAAGTGCGATCGCCCTTGAAACGAATAGTAAAATAGAAACTATTACCCTGAGTGAAAACGTCACCGATAGTTGCAATATCGCCCTTTGGGGCATCGAGTGGAAGCCCGACGATGAAATATTACTCAGCGATGCCGAACACCCCGGAATCATTGCTAGTATTAATGAAATTAAAAGAAGATTTGGTGTCAAAGTTACTACTTTTCCCATTGTGGATACCCTAAACCAAGGAAATCCCGTTGAAGTCATAAAAAATCACCTCACCCCCCAAACTCGCCTAGTTGTCATTAGCCATGTTTTGTGGAATACAGGGCAGGTATTACCCCTCAAAGAAATCAGCCAAGTATGTCATCAATATCCCAGTGATAAATCTATTCAAATTCTGGTGGATGGCGCCCAATCCGCTGGGTTAATTCCCCTCAATCTTCCTGATACAGAAGTTGATTTTTATGGATGCACAGGGCATAAATGGTTGTGTGGTCCCACGGGGGTAGGTTTTTTATACGTCAAGGAAAATTTAGAAACTCCTCTCCATCCCACCTTCATTGGTTGGCGTAGCCTTGATTTTAGTAAATCTGGATTACCCTTTGCCCAAGATGGTAGTAGATACGAAGTGGCCACCTCAGCATACCCATTATATACTGGATTGACAAGGGCGATCGCCCTTCACCAAACATGGGGTAACCCAGAAAAACGTTACCAAAGAATTTGCCAACTAAGTGCCTACCTCTGGGAAGAATTAAACAAAATAGAAGGAATAAAATGCTTAAAAAATACCCCTCCCCAATCAGGGTTAGTTTCCTTCTACACCGAAAACCCTAGTCAATTAGTGTCTAGCTTAGAATCAAAAGGATATTATCTACGCACCCTTGCTTATCCTTCCTGTGTTAGGGCTTGTGTACATTACTTCACCCTCGAATCAGAAATTGAAAGTCTGGTTAAACAAATTCGCTCTATTGTCTAAAACAAAGTCCTCCAAAATTGGCAGGAGTGATTCAACGTAGGAATAGCAAAACATTTAAATCTTTGCCAGTAAAATAATACTGCGTTTTGTAAACTTCAAGATTAAAAAGTAGTTAAAAATGTTTAGATGATCAATTTGCAATAATAAACCATCGAAAACTGCTCTTTATTCCCCGTTTCCTGTTTCCTGCCCTTATGGGAAAATTGTAGAATGAATCACCCCTGCCCAAAATCGGGGGATTGAGGGGCAAAACCTAAACTTTAACTATCAATTTTAGAAATCTCATCTTCCCGAAAATGAGCCTTAAACTTTTTGCTAAATTTAACTAAATAAGGGAAATTAGCGCTTACAGGTCTTCCCTGCCATTCTGTTACAATTTCTATTAACTCTCCTTCCATGCCCTTAATATCAAAAGCAGTCTTTTTATGCTCAGGGTGATGATATACAATTACTGATTCAGTTACCTTAATGCGATCGCCTACGTTCATAATTTAGATATAATGATTTGAATAAATTAACTCTTTTAGTGTGTTTTAGCTAACAAGCCTTAGATAAGAGCAAAAAAACCTCATTTAACAAGACCAGAATTAAAAAAATCTAATCCCTTAAGAGGCAACCATATTATTTTTGCATACTCCGTGAGATCTGCAAACCATCTTTATCAATGATTGATAAAAATTAACTATTACTTCTTCCAATCAACATTTTATCCATTTACAAGGAAACTTAGTTCTTTTTTCTCAAAATTAAATCTATTTTTTAATAAGAAAAAACACTTAATATTTTTTTAACAATTTTTTATGTCTAAGAAAAATAATAAATTTAATCAAATTGGTAATTATCTTTACAGCTAGTTGGGATCAAGGAGTGTTAACTTAGAAGACGTAAAGATAAATATAAATACAAAATATCATAATTATTATGGCTCAGATATTAGATGCAATTCCCAACGATGATAGTAATAAAATGATGTGTTGCTATGTCAATGCTACCAGTCAAATTCAAGTAGCAAGAATTACAAACGTAGCAAATTGGTATTTTGAAAGAGTTGTATTTCCAGGACAAAGACTTATATTTGAAGCACTACCTGAAGCCTTACTAGAAATTCATTCGGGGATGATGGCAAGTTCCATTTTATCAGACACCATTCCCTGTGGCACTTTATCCATTCAGCAAGAAACAACAGGGGATAATGAAGAAGCAAGTCAGAGTGAAAAAATTGACCAAAACCCTGACTCCCAAGAAGACAGTCTCGAACTACTTTCAGCTTAATATTCACCATAAAAGGCTGGGAAACCAGCCTTTTATCATAGATATGCAAGGAAAGAAACGAAAAATAATAGATAATGAACGATCATTAGTTTTTTATCTCCTCATCCCCCTAACACCTAATTCCTTATTTAACCGTTGCGCCAAATTGATTGATTAACAAATCCTTGAGAATAGGTTTAAGATCATCACAGGCAATACTTTTTTGTGATAACTCCCCTAACTTCGCATCCTTACCAACCTTACCACCAAGGAAAAGATTAACCCCTTCCACCACAGAGCCATCTTTTTTCGCTTTTGTACCCATCAAGCCAATATCTCCCGCTTGGGCTTGTCCGCAGGAGTTAGGGCAACCTGTCCAGTGAATACGCACCCTTTGGGGGATATTTAACTCCTCATCCAATTCCTGAGCCAGTTTTAAGCCCCTTGCTTTAGTTTCTACCAAGGCAAAATTACAATATCTTGCCCCGGTACAGGATATGAGCGATCGCACCAACGTGCTAGGATTAAGAGGATAACGCTGTAAAATAGGCTCACTCAAAAACGCTTCTACCTTATCATCCGCCACATAGGGGATAATAAAATTTTGTTCTACCGTGGCCCGAATTTCTCCATTACCATAAACATCCGCCAGACGGGCAATTTCAAACATCCCTTCCGCATCTAAGCGCCCCACGGGAATATGAATACCTATATAATTATACCCCTTCTGTTTTTGAGGATGTACCCCCAAATGATCCCGTTTTTCCATGGTAATCTCATCGGTAGGGGCAGCAAATTCCAAAGATTTACCCAACTCCTTCTCTACCTCAATACGAAAACGATTCATCGTCCATCTATCAATCAACCACATTAAACGGGCTTTACCACGGTTTTCCCTTAACCTTTCATCCAAACCATTAACCGTATATACCGTCAAAATAGCCCGACAAAGTTCCACAATTTCATCATCATCCGCCTTTACCCACACATCCATCGGAATCGCCTCAGCACACCTTTGGGCAGACAAATAACCCCCAATTAACACATTAAAACCCAATTCCCCCTCCTTATAAGCTGGAATAAAAGCCACATCATTAATTTCCGCATGGATAGAGTTATCCTTCGCCCCTTCCACGGCAATGTTAAACTTACGGGGTAGGTTACTTAAATCATAATTACCTTGTCCATTATTGGTAATCATCGCCTGTAACTTATAGTTAACCTCCCTAGTATCATACAACTCATGGGGATCAATTCCAGCGGTAGGAGAACCCGTAAGGTTACGTACATTATCCATCCCTGATTGGATAGAAGTTAAGCCCACCGCCTCCAGCTGACTAAAAATAGTGGGGATGTCTTCGAGTAGTACGCCCCTGAGTTGAAGATTTTGACGGGTGGTAATGTCTGCGCTGCCATCATCTCCGTATCGTTGAATGATTTGAGCAAGGGTGGTTAATTGTTGACTATTTAAAATGCCGTTGGGTATTCTCAGGCGCAACATAAATTTGCCGGGGGTTACAGGGCGAAAAAAGATTCCTAACCATTTCAGTCGGACAATTAAATCATCTTCGCTAAGGGCTTCCCAGCCAATCTGGGCAAAATGTTCGATTTCTTGTTTGACATCTAGGCCATGTTTGGCGGCTTTTACTTTTTCTATTTTATTTAGTTTTATTTTTTTTTCTGTCGTCACCGTCATGGTTACTCCATTTATATATATTTTTTATTTAGTCGTGACCATAGAGTATCAATCACATCCTTTTTATTTTGTCAGTTTTACTACTAAATTTTGAAAACTAATGTATTTATTACATTCTTTAAATAGGTTTATTGCATAATAGGCTTTTCCAGAAGATAGAAAGGATTTGAGGGTTAGGTTTTTGGGGATGGATGGTTATAAGGTTTTATTGTGTCGATAGAATGTCTGAAAACTTCTAGATTATTTTTACTAATTAGTCCTTGGGTTACAGGTTTTTGTTACGAAAAAGTTAACGTTGATAACCTTTGTGAGGTTTGGAGTTATGCTGATAGGTGTAATAAAAATATTTCTTATTACCTGAAAAACCAGTTTTTATTTGCTCATAAGAAGGAATCAGGCTCAATGTTGCTATTTGACATCAATAATCTTACCTATTGGATATTTTTAGGAATTGGGGTATTTTTGTTTTTGCTGGTGATTGTTTCTGGGGGAGGTGATGACCAAGATATTGACACTGATGCGGATTTTGATGTGGATGCTGACGCTGATTTCGATATGGATGCCGATGCCGATGCGGAAAGTAATTTTGATGCAGACATGGAGGCTGATGAGAGTTTTGAGGGTAATTTTCTCTTATTTTTGTCGTGGTTTGGGGTTGGCAAAAGTCCTTTATTAATTCTCCTTGCCATTGATTTTTGTAGTTGGGGGGTGATTGGTTGGTTTCTCAATGTGATGATTGGTGGGGTGATAGGGGAAATACCTCAAGGGGCGATCGCCCTTATCATCTTTTTGGTATCCTTAGCTTGTAGCCTCTGGATAGGGCGCATTTTATCCAACCCCATCGGTAAAATTTTCGCCAATTTTGGAGAAGAAATCGACGGAGAGCGTTTAATTGGTTGTACGGGCAATGTAACCTCTATCAAATTACCTTATCTCGTGGATGGAAAGGTAGCCCAAGCCGATGTATTAGATAACGCCCGAAACCTTGTCACCATTGAAGTTGCCCTCCCTGACTGGGCGAAAGTTATTCCCCATCGAGGACAAGAAATTTTAATTATTGACCGTCAACAACATTGCTACATTGCGATCGCCAAAGATACCTCCGACGAAGATAAATGGCTTAATGCAAGTAATAATTAATCGTATTTTATTTAATAACAAAAGAGGAAAAAAAGATGAACAACTTTTGGCTTAATTTTATCCAACAATTACCCACCATTAATGTCGATCAATTAGAAAATAACACTCAATCTCTACCAATTCAGCAGAGAAATTTGAACGAAACCACTGCCACAATACCTATTAATAGTAACCCTGTCATGGGACAATTAAACATAGGAAATATTACCTTTTTTGGGGGCTTAATTGCAGCTTTAGTCGTCTTGGGTGTAATTGCCATTTGGGGTTACACCAGAGTTTATACCATCACCCCCAACAATGAAGCCTTTGTGCGCACGGGGGGCATTTTCACCAAGGATAAAAAAGTTATCCTCAATGGTGGTTGTATGGTTATCCCCGGTTTCCACGAGTTAACCAGAGTACCATTGCGGGAGATTTCCATTGATGTGGTGAGACAGGGTAACTTGGCAGTGCGCACCCGAGACTATTTACGGGCAAATATGCGGGTTACTTTCTATGTGTGCATTAGTGCGGATAAGGATTCGGTGTTGACGGCAGCCCAACGATTATCAAAACAGGGTAAAATCTCGGAAATTGATATAAAAGATGCCCTCGAAAAACGGGCAGATGATGCCATTCGGGCGGCGGCGAAAAAGAAAAGTATTGCCGAAATTGACTCGGATAAACTCGGTTTTGCGGAGGAGGTTTTAAACCTGATTCAGCAGGATTTACGGAAGGTGGGTTTAACCCTCAATAACATTGCCATCTCGGAAATTGAGGAAAGCGATACCTATGATGAAAATAACTATTTTGATGCTCAAGGGGTAAGGTTACGTACCGAAACCATTCAAAAATCCATTAAGCAAAAATTGGATGTGGAATTGGAAATGAGTCGGGAAAAGAGCGAAATTGAGTTAGATACAAGGGTAGCCATCGAGCAACAGGAATTGGCAGCGGAGAAACAAAGTTTATCTATCGGCAAGGAGAAGGAGGAGGCGAAATTAACCAAGATGAAGGAGATTGAATTTCTCAAAGCCCAACGGGAGAGGGAAGTTCAAGAATCACGGGATCAAGAACAAGCAAAGGTTGAGCGTAATAAAATTTTACAACAACAGGCCATTGAAGAGGAAAGAATTAAGCAACAGTTGGCGGTACAACAAAGCCAAATCCAAGCTAATATTACCCTAGAGGAGCAAAATAAAAAGTTCCGTGTAGCTCAGACTTTGCAAGAGCAAGAGGCGGAAGTGGCTCAAATTGACCGTCAGCGCACCGTAGAAGCCACCAGGTTATTCGCTCAAATTGCTATTGCTGAAGCAGAGCAAGAGTCCCAAATTGCCCAACAACAAGCCTCCATTGCCATCGCCCATAAGGAAAAAGAAAGATTTGCCGCCGAAGCCCAACGGGCAGAAGCAGAAGAAGGGGTAAAAACTGCCCGAGAGGTAGAAAACGCTGAAAGACAAAAACAATTGTCCTTAATTGTGGCAGAAAGGGAAGCGGCAGAAAAACGTATTACCGATCAAAACGTGGTGGAAATTGATGTTTTCCGTCGTCGTCGTCAAGCGGAAATTGCCCGTCAGGCAGCAGAATTGGAAGCCGAATCTATCCGTACCCTAGCAGATGCTCAAAAGTATAAATTGATAGCTGAAGCGGAGGGTAAAAAGGCTCTTATAAACGCAGAAAATAGTCTCAGTGACGCAAACCGCACAGCTGAGATCATAAAATTCATTTTCCCCGAAATAGCCCCCCAATTGCCCGAATTGTTAAAGGCGATCGCCCCTCAACCTGGCATTTTAGGAGATGCCCGTATCTATTCCTTCCCCGGTGCCAATAGTAACGGCAATGGGCAAAGCAACGGAAATGACATCAATAAATTATTGTTTTCCACCAGTGGTTTATCCTTGATAAATACCCTCATGGATGAAGGAAAATTAGGCAGTTTATTAGGGCAAATAAAAGGCTTATTAAATACCAATAATGGTACCCAAAATGATTACACTCAAGCTGATTTTAACCCCGAAAATAAAACCATGGAAGCCCTCGAAGACTCTCCAGAATTAACTCAAAATAATGATGTTCAAGAATCTTCTACGATGGAAGAAGATGAAGACATGGACTTTTCCCTTTGGGTAGAGGATGAAGATAGCGCCATGGGTAAGTAACCATCCCGTTAAAATTTCTCGGTTGGGTTTTTTGCCCAACCAAATCCCTTCTAAATAAAGTGAATAATACTATTTGAATTGAGTTTTTACCTATCAATCTTTACAAAATTAAAACAATAAAGTTAATCACCCTAAACTGAGAAATTAAAGCTGTATTATCCATTAAAAAATTGTATTATCAATTATCCATTCTCCATTATCAATTATTTCCTTACATCATTTGTGTAAAAAAATCAATGGTTTCTTGAAGGGCTTTAATAAACACATCTATTTCCTCAAAAGTATTGTAAAAATAAAGACTAGCCCTCGCACTACCAGAAATTTCTAAATAACGGTGTAAAGGTTGGGTGCAATGATGCCCAGAGCGAATGGCAACCCCTTCATTATCAAGGAGTGTAGCTAAATCACTAGCATGGATACCCTGAACATTAAAAGCCGCTAAACAAGCCCTTCCTTTACCCTCTGGGGTGGGTTGATTTCCGTAAATTTTAAGGTTAGGAATTTTGTTTAATTTTTCAAACAAATAAGCGGTTAATTCCTCTTCATATTGGTGTATTTTGTCCATGCCAATGTTAGTTAAATAATCCACCGCCGCACCGAGGGCAATGGCTTCACCGATGGCGGGGGTACCTGCTTCAAATTTGTGGGGTAAATCACCGCAGGTAAAATGGTCAAGATATACTTCTCCTATCATCTCTCCTCCCCCCAGAAAAGGAGGCATTTCTAATAATAATTCTTCTTTACCATATAAAAATCCTATGCCTGTGGTAGCACACATTTTATGTCCTGAGCCCACTAACCAATCACAATCCATGGCTTGGACATCCATGGGGAGATGAGGAAGACTCTGACAGGCATCGATTAAAACCTTTGCCCCTTGTTTATGGGCTAAATCAATGATTTCTTCTACGGGGTTAATGCAACCTAGGGTATTAGAAACATGGACAATGGATACTAATTTTGTCTTTTCGTTAAGGAAGGTTTTGTATTGTTGGAGGTTAAATTCTTCGGTGTCAGTAAGTTCAACAAAACGAATTTTTGCCCCTGTTTTTTGGGCGATAATTTGCCAAGGAACTATGTTACTATGATGTTCCATTACACTTAAGATGATTTCGTCATCTTTTTTGAGGTTGGTTAAGCCCCATGTATAGGCAACGATGTTAATGGCTTCACTGGCGTTGCGAGTATAGACGATTTCGTTACGGCTACGGGCGTTAATAAATTTTGCTACTTTATCCCTTGCCCCTTCATAGTCATCGGTTGCTCTACCGCTGAGGCTATGGGCGCCCCGATGGACGTTGGCGTTGTTTAACTCGTAGTAGTTTCTGAGGGCATTGATAACAGCGCTGGGTTTCTGGGAGGTGGCGGCGTTGTCAAAGTAAACTAGGGGATTTCCGTTGATTTCTTGGTGAAGAATGGGAAAGTCTTTTCTTATGTTGGAATCGATCGCACTTACTTGAGTTACAGTCATAACAGGGTTATATTCTTATATATTGGGAGTAGCCATTGCAGGTCAAGAATAATGCCTATTCTAACACAGAGAGTAATTGACCATGGACAATAACGGTTACGACAACAGGTAAGAGGGGAAGGTTATGGTGGAAAATTTTTATTTAGGTTTTGATTTTGGTACTTCGGGGGTAAGGGCGATCGCCCTTGATCAAAATTATCAATGTAGTGATATTATCAAGGTACCATGCCAAAACTATGACCATTTTTCCCAGTGGCAAGAAATTTTTGAAGAGGTTTTTTCTCAACTACCCCTCAATATAAAACAAAATTTAAGGGCGATCGCAGTTTCAGGCACATCCAGCACCGTTTTATTGTGTGACGAAAAAGGAAAACCCCTCACCAATCCCCTTTGGTATAAAGACAGTCGAGGAAAAAGCATCCTCCCCCAACTTCAAGAGTTTGTACCCGAAAATCATCTTACCCTTAGCGCCACTTCTAGCCTTGCTAAACTTTATTGGTGCTATCAACAACCCATTTTCAGTCAAGCCCATTATTTTCTCCATCAAGCTGACTATCTCGGTTTTTTATTACATGGCAAATTAGGTATAAGTGATTATCACAACGCCCTTAAATTAGGCTATGACGTAGAAAAATTAACTTATCCTTCATGGTTAAAAAATAAACCTTTTTCCCATCTTTTACCCACTGTAAAAGCCCCAGGGGAAATTGTTGTCCCCATTATGGAAAACCTCAGTAAAAAATTTAATATCAATCCTCAATGTGTCATTAAAACAGGTACCACAGACAGTATCGCCGCTTTTTTGGCTAGTGGTGTAAAAACCACGGGGCAGGGGGTAACTTCCCTTGGTTCAACTCTTGTGTTAAAACTCCTTAGTGATACTAAAATTGATGATAATCGTTATGGGATTTATAGCCATCGCTTGGGTAATTTGTGGTTAACTGGGGGCGCTTCTAATACTGGGGGGGCGGTTTTAAAACATTTCTTTTCTTCTGATGATTTGATACAGTTAAGTCAAAAAATTGATCCTAATACCTTACTTAATTACCAGTATTATCCCTTAATAAATAAGGGCGATCGTTTTCCTATTAATAATCCTGAATTAAGCCCAAAATTAGAACCAAAACCTGATAATCCTCTTCTTTTTTTACAGGGAATTTTAGAAGGGATTGCGGATATTGAACAACAAGGTTATCAATTATTACAACAACTAGGAGCAAATCCTCTCACTAAAGTATATACCGCTGGGGGAGGTGCGATAAATGAACCATGGCGACAGATAAGGGAATTAAAGTTAAATGTGCCTGTAGCAAAATCTCCGCACACGGAAGCCTGTTATGGGGTTGCCCTTTTAGCCAAGGGGAATGATGAATAATGAACAATTAAGAGCGCTTAAAAAAAGTTAAACTGCCTTGATCGAATAAGTAATATTTTTATTTTCTATCTTTCAACAGACTTTTTCCTTTTAGCCCCAGTAAACCAATGGCAATGATAGGTAAAACCGAAGTATTTTCAGGAATTTCCTTCTCTGTAGTGTTATTTCTGGCTATCCCCGCATTAAGAGCAACTAAATCTATTCCTCCATTTAGGTTTTGTCCAGAAGATTCGGTGTTAGTGGGGTAAAACGAATCATTTTTCCAATCTGCCACGGCGTTACCGCTAGTGTTTGCTTTAACATCAAACCCAAAAAGGGAGTAACCAAAAATAGTAGTATTAGGACTAACCAACTCGTCAAGGGTGATGAGCACAGCACCAAAATTCTGATTATCGGGGGTTGCTGTGTCGGTAAAATTTGCAGTACCCTGATTATTGAGGACTGTATAAGGATTATCACTAGCACCAGCAGGAGTCTGAGAAGAGGTTCTTAACTCTGTCTTTCCCCAAGTACTTCCACCTACTGATACGAGAGTACCAAATGTCCAAGTTAGAGGACTGTCTATGCCTTGCCCTAAGCTCGTGATAGCAGCAATCTTAAAGCCATCGTGAACATTGTTACTTCCTCTCTCAGCCACAATTACGGCACGACTACTAAGGGCTGCAATTCCAGCTTCAACGATGAAATCAAGACGTTCAATATCTGTCGCATTGGTGTTTGCATTGTTAGAAAAAGTGTTATCGGTTCCTTCAAAAAGGTTATTACCTCCGAGAGTAGCTTCTGTGGAGGTGGGTAGAGAACCTCTAACCGTGGTGTCTGGATCTCCAACTAGTCTCTCCGACCAAGTTATACTAGCACCTGGAATACCTCTATTAGTACCTGTAGTGACACCGCTTCTCCTTACCCTAAGTTCGGCACCAAAAGTGTTAACTCCCACCCTCCAATCATCGGTACCATCATTGACGGATACAATAGGTAGGCTTTGATTTAGATAGGTTATGTCATTAACTGTAGTATTAGGATTATCGATGAGAGGGCCTGTGGTAATGGACTTAACATCAAGTCTGGCGGCAAAGGACTTCTGACTAGGCAATAAGATTAAGCATACACCCAATAGAAAACAAAAAGAGTTTTTCGTTGTTTGTCTAATTATAATTTTGTTCATTGTATAGTGTCGAGAGATTATATTTTATACCCATAGCTTACACGGTCAACTATATTAAATTCGGCATTTTATTACTTTATTTTTAAAGTAATAAATACTGAGAATACCTTATAGTACTTGACTCACTAAATATAATTTACTAATTTTTATTTGTCAAGTATTTTTGGTTACAATAACTTGCCAAATTTATGGGTATTTAAGTACATACTTTTCTTTCCTGCGAAGGAACTAAGACAATATAAACTAGTACTTTTGAGTACCACTAGGTACTTTATAATTAAAGTATAAATGCTATATAAATACTACGTAATAATACTTAAGATATTTATAATAGCAAAATACCAACCGTTTTTTAAAGTCTTTATAGTGTTTGTTTTTTTTCTAATAATTTATGGTTATTTTCATCATTTGGTAAGTTGAAATACTTGTCTGTTTTGTCAGAAATAGACACTCAAGAAAACTAAAAATACAAATATGATCGCCCATTCGCTATCTTTTAGAAATAAACGTACAAGTTTTAAGGCAGTTCGTTGATCAACAAAATTTAATAATTAAAAACCTATAAATATCGTAGAG
Source organism: Cyanobacterium sp. IPPAS B-1200 (assembly GCF_001747005.2). Taxonomy (NCBI): domain Bacteria; kingdom Bacillati; phylum Cyanobacteriota; class Cyanophyceae; order Chroococcales; family Geminocystaceae; genus Cyanobacterium; species Cyanobacterium sp. IPPAS B-1200. The sequence goes on along the minus strand of NZ_CP182899.1, from coordinate 1,116,015 downwards.
TAAAGGGTTGAGACTATTTTTTAAGATCATATTATCTATGTCACAACCTACTATAGAATCAATCCTAAAGGAAAAAAGAACTTTTAAACCCTCTGCGGAGTTTGCTAGTAAGGCAACTATCGATAGTTGGGAAAAATATCAGGAATTATATCAAAAAGCCTCAGAAAATCCTACGCAATTTTGGGGTGAGTTGGCAGAGTCGGAGTTGGAATGGTTTGAAAAATGGGACGAGGTGTTGGATTGGAGTAACCCTCCTTTTGCGAAATGGTTTGTTAATGGCAAAATTAATATTTCCCATAACTGTTTAGATCGTCATCTGATTACTTGGAGACGCAATAAGGCGGCTATTATATGGGAAGGAGAACCGGGGGATAGTCGCACCCTTACCTATGCTCAGTTGCATCGTGAAGTGTGCCAGATGGCCAATGTGATGAAGCAGTTAGGAGTAAAAAAGGGCGATCGCATCGGGATTTATATGCCTATGATTCCTGAAAGTGCGATCGCAATGTTGGCCTGTGCCAGAATTGGGGCAGTCCATAGCGTCGTATTTGGGGGATTTAGTGCCGAAGCCCTACGAGATAGACTCAACGCCGCCGAGGCAAAACTGGTTATCACTGCTGATGGTGGTTTCCGCAAAGACAAGGCGATCGCCCTCAAGGAACAGGTTGATTTAGCCCTCGAAGACAACAAAGCACCCAGTGTGGATAACGTTTTGGTAGTACAACGCACCAAAGAAAAAGTCCATATGGAAGCAGGAAGAGATCATTGGTGGCATGACTTACAGGCAGGGGTTAGCGCCCATTGTCCCGCCGAACCCATGGACAGTGAAGATATGTTATTTGTTCTCTATACCAGTGGTAGCACGGGCAAACCCAAGGGAGTCGTCCACACCACGGGGGGATATAACCTCTATGCCCACATTACCAGCAAATGGATTTTTGACCTCAAGGAGGATGATGTTTACTGGTGTACCGCTGATGTGGGTTGGATTACGGGGCATAGTTACATCGTTTATGGGCCTCTTTCCAATGGTGCCACTACGGTAATGTATGAGGGAGTGCCACGACCTTCTAATCTTGGCTGCTTCTGGGATGTGGTGGAAAAATATGGGGTAAATATCTTTTATACTGCCCCCACCGCCATCCGTGCCTTTATTAAAATGGGGGAACACCATCCCAATGCCCGTGACTTGTCTTCTCTCCGTCTTCTTGGCACTGTAGGCGAACCTATTAACCCTGAAGCATGGATGTGGTATCACAAGGTAATCGGTAAGGAAAAATGTCCTATCGTGGATACTTGGTGGCAAACGGAAACAGGGGGAGTGATGATTACGGCTTTACCAGGGGCGACTCCTACCAAACCGGGTTCGGCTACCCATCCTTTCCCTGGCATTATGGCGGATATTGTGGATTTAGAAGGTAATCCCGTGGGTGATAATGAGGGGGGTTATCTAGTGGTAAAACACCCTTGGCCCGGAATGATGAGGACGGTATATGGTGATCCAGATCGCTTCCGCAATACCTACTGGGAGCATATTCCCCCCAAAGATGGTAATTACCTCTATTTTGCAGGTGATGGTGCGAGAAGGGATGAAGATGGCTATTTTTGGGTAATGGGTCGTGTGGATGATGTAATCAATGTTTCTGGTCATCGTCTTGGTACTATGGAGGTAGAATCTGCCCTGGTGTCCCATCCTGCAGTAGCTGAGGCTGCGGTGGTTGGTAAACCTGATGAGGTGAAGGGTGAGGATATATGCGCTTTTGTTACCCTTGAAGGGGATTTTGAACCTAGTGATGATTTGGCTAATCAGCTGAAAGCCCACGTAGTACAAGAGATAGGGGCGATCGCCCGTCCTGCAGAAATCAGATTTACTGAGGGAATGCCCAAAACCAGATCTGGTAAAATCATGCGTCGCCTTTTACGTAGTCTTGCTTCTGGACAAGAGATTGCAGGGGATACCTCTACCTTAGAAGATCGTAGCGTCTTAGATAAACTCAGAGAGGGAGCATAAAAAAGGTATTAGGAAGTTTAGGTGTTGGGTTATCGGGGTGTCGAGCATTGAATATAAGTTTTGACTAATATTGTCTATTTATCGTCACTGTAATCCCCGATTATTAAATAAAAATATTTGCTCTACAATATTCTAAAAACCTTTTAAAAAAAACGAATTTTACAGAGTAAAATCATCTACACATTATTTTTATTTAGAATTAGTTAATAAAAGAAAAATAATTGTATTTATGCTTTAAATATAATTTAAAATTAGACTTTACATTAATATTTTAACAAAATATTATGGTTATATGTAACAATAAGTTTCATACACTGGGCTATTATTAAATATTTACTTGTTATGAATCGTAAAACATTTTTTGGTTTAAGCATAGGTGCAATTTTCCAGGCAAGTTTTGCCCCCACATTCTTGATGGCATTAATAAAACCTCAACCAAAATCAGAGAGTGATGGTAAAGATAAAATTGCCCTTTCTGATGCTCAATGGCAAGAAAAATTAACCCCTGACCAATATCATATATTAAGGGAAGAAGGTACAGAAAGACCTTTTTCTAGTGAGTTAAATGATGAAAAACGTGAAGGTACTTTTGTTTGTGCTGGATGTGATTTACCCCTATTCAAGTCTAGTATGAAATATGATAGTGGTACTGGTTGGCCTAGTTTTTATGATACGATCGCCCTTAACGTTGAAACAAAAACAGACTTTAAACTAATCATACCCCGTACCGAGTACCATTGCCGAAGATGTGGCGGACACCAAGGTCATGTGTTTAATGACGGCCCTGCACCCACTGGCAAACGTTACTGTAACAACGGTTTAGCCCTTAATTTTGTACCTGAAACTTAATTTTTTGATGAAAAAGCTATTATTAATCATTCTCCTCTGCTGGTTTACCCTAGCCCCCATAGCCCAAGCCGACAACATTGCCAAAGCAACTTTTGCAGGGGGATGTTTTTGGTGCATGGAAGAGCCTTTTGACGAACTCGACGGAGTTATCTCCACCACTTCTGGTTATACGGGAGGGAATGTTGCTAACCCCAACTACAAACAAGTTAGCGCAGGTAGGACAGGACACGCCGAATCCGTGGAAATAGAATATAATGCCGACAAGGTCAGTTATGAGCAACTATTGGATGTATTTTGGCATAACATTGACCCCACCGTCAGAAATAAACAGTTTTGCGATGTCGGTAACCAATATCGTAGTGCGGTGTTTTACCATGATGAGCAACAAAAAGCCCTTGCCCAGACTTCGAAGGAAAAGGTTGCCCAAGAATTAGATACTAATATCTATACCGAAATAAATCCTGCCAGTGAGTTTTATCCTGCGGAAGATTATCACCAAAATTATTACCAGACTAGTACCCTTCTCTACAAATTTTATCGTAGTCGGTGCGGGCGCGATCGGCGCTTAAATGAAATTTGGGGAGAATAACAAATCATCAGTCGTTATCTAAAAAGGGATGGTTAAATCATCCCTGAAACCTCAACTAATATTACAAACTTCTAAGAAAGGATACTAAAAAAGTACAGATTAAATGTAGGATGAGGGAATACCGAACATGAATATGAAGAAATGTAAAGTAAGATTAGAAAAGGACATCAATCATTGTTTAACAATATGAATATTTGTTTTGAGGCAACAGAGGGAGTTAGGTTAAAAGTAGAGCAAAAATCGACTCCTATTCAGCATTATCTAAGGCAACCGCAACGACTTGTTAAAGCCATTGCCGATGAAAAATTAATGACTCCCTTAGCCAATGATTGCTATAAGTTGAGAATGCACCCTCTCAATTTTTTAGACATTTATCATTTTCAACCCATAGTAGTGTTAAAAGTGTGGGCTGGGGCTTCTGGACGTGTCTATGTAAATTCCGAATCCTGCGAGATAAAAGGCATCGAATATATTAACCGTCGTTTTTCTTTATACCTAAAAGGAAATCTAACCCCTGAAGAAGTGGATGGAAATGTTTACCTAACAGGTAAGGTAGATTTACAAGTAAAGGTAGATTTACCCCCTCCATTATGGTTAACCCCCCAATCATTACTAAGAAGCACAGGGAATGGTTTATTAAGGGGCGTTTTAATGCGTATTAAACAAAGATTGATGTCTCAGCTGGTACAAGACTATTACAGTTTTGTGGCGGAGAATTCTGGGGAAACAGGAAAAGATGGTTATGGTTTAACGGATGTCTTGCCTCAAACGTAATCTGATTTAATGAAAAAGCTAGTTTATGGGGATATGGGATGATAATATTCTAGGTCATTATTAAGCAATGCCAAAAATTCTTAATCCCTACTCTTTCTTCGTGTCTGTTGCTTGGTATTTTCACAAGAAAAAAACTACGACTTTATCTCAAACGATCGCACCTCAAGTATTTTACCTATCATAGAAATAGTCATCACATCATCTCGAATGACTCCTTCTACCTCGATGGTAATGCCATCCTGCTTCAAATCTTGGGGAGGGTTATATAATTCGTAGGTTTTGCCCTCTTTTGTCACTAAAGCCCATGCACCAACAGCAATGGCTCGATATTCAACTTTTCCAGAAACTTTAATCATAATAATATACAAAAAAATAACAGTGGTCCGAATTTTACTCGCTCAATCACTTCCTATGCTTGTTGATAATACTCGAAGTTACACCACTGAGATAATTATATATCAATAGTTCCTTTGCTTCCTGAGTCTGCACATTTTAGGAAATTAGAGCGGAGGTAATGACCACTGCTACTTTTTTTTGACCTTTGAGAATGAAACTAACCGTTAACAGCTTGTTTAACCTCCTTGTGTTCACTATTTTGATTTAATTGTTTTCCTTACCTACATTGATATTTAATAGAGTTGCACTGAAAACCAATCTACTATTCAATTTATTAATTGATCCAGTTCCCTTGCTCTCATTTGTAGCACTTTAGGAAAAATGAAACAGAAAACGAAAAGCTGTTTCGGCACTCGAAAGACGGATAATACAACGTATCTTATTCAGTTAAGTTACCTCACTTTTTCAATGGGTTTCTATCGTTGTTTAGTCTGACGGGAGAAGGATCTTTTTCCTTCTATATATATAATATAACAACCTTTTTCCTCCAATGCTATGGGTTTTTACAAAACTTTACATCTATTCTTATCAATTCAAAAATGAGTATTTATACATAATTGTAAGTAAATTTATCTCTTTTTCTAATAGACAACAGTGACCACTATAGGGCAAAATGTTCACAAAACTTTGACTAAAAAATTGTTGTAATCGTTGGGCTTCTTCTACGGAGGGCAAAAGATTATCTTCTTCTGAGGCGATGATTAATACTGGTTGGGAAAACTGTTTAATTTTGTGCAGGTTGAGACGAAATTGATTAAGAAGTTTGATGCGATTGGATACGGTGAGGGGATGTATGGATTGCAGGGTTTCAAGGAGGGCTACCCGTTGAGAATGTGCGATCGCACTTATTTTCACCAAAAAAGGAAACAAAATGAAAGTAGCGCCATTATAAATATTATTAGGCATCAAAGAAGTGATATAAGTGCCAACATTTAACCAACTACGACGATAAAAACTAGATGCAGAATTAATCAGAATTACTTTATCGAAAAAATCAGGAATCATCTCCATCAACTTCAAAGCGATACAAGCCCCAAAAGACTCTCCGCAAAGATATATCTGGGGATAATTATTTTTATCAACTTCCTTCTCTAATAACAACATTAGAGGCTTAATTAACTCTTGCCAGTTTGACGCCCTATCGTGGGTAAAATCGAGACAACGCACCTCAAAATTTCGGAATAAATCCCTTTGAGTTTCCAATAGTTTGCCGCTGCCATCCATGCCTGGTAGATAGATGAATAGGGGTTTTTTGTGTTTACTAATTCGATACGTTAAAAATCTCATATTAGGGAATGGGCAATGGTTTTTTTAAAGAGGTTTACTGTCACTATCAAAGAATAATCTTTAGTTTGCCCTTAAAACTCTTTTTAGTCCTAAAAAGGACAAGGAATTGTAAAAGATACTTTTTCTTCACTATGGGGATGATAAAAGCTAATCTCACGGGCATGGAGATGGAGTCTATCTCTATTATCCCCTATAAAGCCGTAAAGGCGATCGCCCTTAATGGGAAAACCCAAACCCATCAAAGAATGTACCCGTAACTGATGAGTGCGCCCCGTCACAGGAAAAAACTCCACCCTAGTAGTAATACCATCACAAGCCATTACCCGAAAAATAGTCAAAGCATCCTTCCCAAAAGCAGAATTAACCTCCTGTAGAGGGCGATTATCAGGATTAGCCCATAAAGGTAAATCAATCTTGCCCTCACTTTCTGTTATCACTCCCTCCAACACCGCCTCATATACCTTACTCACCTGCCTACTCGCAAACTGACTAGATAAATTACGATGAACATCCGCACTTTTAGCAATAACTAATATACCAGAAGTATCTTGATCCAAACGATGAACTGCCTTAAAAAAAATATTATCTTTATTATTAACTCTTAAACGAGATTCCACACTATCAAAATTATCACTTCCCCTTCCAGGCACCGACAACAAACCACTAGGTTTATTAACCACTAAAAAATAACTATCTTCATAAACAACTTCAATTTGATAGTCATTATTTTTAACAGCATTATTCTGTAAACCCGACAGCAAAAAACCCATAATAGGCTGACAACGTTCCACACAAGCAGGATAAAATTTTCCTGATACTCTTTCCCCATTAGGAGAAGAAATTCCCCACCAAAACTCAGCCATTGCCAAAGGTTGAAGATTATTAACCGCCGCATAATGTAGCAACTTCGGAGAGCAACAATCCCCCGTACCAGTAGGAATAAAAGACTTATTTACTAACTCCGACAAACTAAAAGTTTCTCCCGCAAAATTAGTCAAAGAATAAGCTCCTTGCATTTGACTTTGTAATTGACGAGAAAGACTTTTACGTTCTTTTTTTAACTCTTGAATTTGTCTATCAGCATTCTCTACTTGTTGCTTAAAAGACGATAATTTATCTTGCCATTCTTTTTTAAAACTTCTCCTTTCCCAGTCATCCTTTCTACTCTCTTGGGCTAAACTTTTCAAGCCCTCATTTAATAAATCTCCTTGCAAATTTTCTTGATAATATATCCTTTTCTCATCCCTTAATCTTTTCCTTTGGCGATGAGTGTTTTTTAAAACCTGATAATCATGACTATGTTTATCTAGTAAATTACTATATTCTTCTCTTACCCCTAAAGTCTTTAACGCAATAATTTGATTTTTTATCCTATCCAACTCCCTGAGAGTAATCTTTTCCGCCATAGCAAACTTTTTACGCCCCGGAATCTGATTTACCCATCCCTCCACATTATCCCTTCCCTTCCACAACCCAGAAAAAGCCTTGATAACCTTTAACTGCCCCTTGGTATCTTCACACAACAATATTCCATACATTTTCCCCTCCTCATCAAAACTGCCATCTTGTCTTAGGTAATCCATCAACAGACAAGCAACTTTTTCCGCTAGTGTTGTACGAGGTAATCTAAGAAGTTGATTAGTTTTTGGACAATATCCTTCATACCAATAAGTAACTTTATTATCCCCATTCAGTGACTCAGGAGAGATAAAATTTTCGAGGGTATCAGCAAAATGGTTTATCATAAAAGCAAAAAAAACAAGGTCGGAAAATTGACCTTGCTTTATCATTGAGCTGGGATGCTAGGATTCGAACCTAGGAATGGCGAGACCAAAACCCGCTGCCTTACCGCTTGGCGACATCCCATCGCTTGGGCACATAAACAATTATAGCGAATCCCACCCATATATTGTCAAGGGAAATTTAATTTTTTTTTAGGTTTTTAATTTTGGGATAGCCAAAGAATGAAATATTTTAAGTTTCCATAGGAATAAAGTAGTTATGGTAAATTGAGTAAGTGTTTCATCCTGAAAAATATGTCAATATAGAAGATGACCTTGTTATTGCTGAGTAATTCTTATGTTAGGGAAGTTCCAAAGTAGTCAATTACGGATTGAGGTTGAAGCCGAGGAGAATATTCTTCGTGAATCTATTTTAGAGGTGGATAACGTTAGTAAGTGGTTTTTCCCTTTTCAATTAGATAAAAAGTTGTCTTCTAAGTTGACTACGGGGGCTAAGTTTAAAGCCTATATTGGTTTGGTAGAGGTTAACCATGAGGTGCAGTGTATTGAGAATAATTGTATCCGCTTCCTCTTGAGTGGGGGTATTGATGGTTATCAGGAGTGGTGTTGGGGTGATGGTTGGGTGCAGTCTAGCCTAGAGGGCATTTCTTTGTTGCCTCTGAAGTTGGGACATTCTTTTAATTTATTGAAGTTTAGGGAATTTGTTGGTTATAAAATGAGGCAACTAAAAAAAGAGAATGACGAATAAGCCACGTTAATAATCATCGATGCTTTAGGATGGATAGTTAATACTTTTTTTCGCTATTAATTATCAATGTAAAAATCAGCAAATATATTTTTTAATATTTGAATGGCTGGGTGTAAGGGGTCAAAGTTTAAGATTTTTTCTTGGGTGCTAATAGTGTGAAAAGGCATAATTTCTATCACGCTGTTACTATGGGCGATCGCCTCTATTTGCGGAATAAAATCTGCTGTCCAAACATTTTGTTTAATAGAAAAATTAGCATTTTTTATAATTACATTTCTAGCAATACCGGGTAATATTCCCTCGGATAACAACGGTGTAAACCAGCATTCATCGGCATAAGCCCACAGATTACCTGTGCTAGTTTCTAACCAACTACCATTTTTATCGGTCAAAATAGCTTCTTGAAAACCGTCTTTTTTGGCTTGATTTAAACATAAGAAAGGAGTTAAATAATTTCCTGTTTTATGTAACGGTAAAGAGCGTATATTTTGATTGTTTATTATTATTTTACCTGCAATTCCTGACCGTTGTTTTTGCTCTAAATCAGCAGGTAATTGCCTTCCTAAAATTAACTCTTTTCCATCAGGAAAAACGGTAACCCGCAACACAGGATAATGATTTGTTAAATATTGAGCTTCCTCTTCAATTCTCTGCCAGTCTGGCATTACCCAACCAAAAGTTTTTATGCTGTTATAAGTGCGATCGCAATGAGCCTCCCAATTCGTTAAAGGATGTTCCAAAGACTGGTTATAAACCCTCAAAGTAGTAAAAATCGTTGCCCCATACAAAAAACCAGGGTCATTTACAGGCAAACAAATCGAATCCCCTTCAATCAATTGACCATCAAAAAAAAACATATCTTATTTCTACCACAAACGCTTCTTACCATCAGGAAAAATTGTTGCCCAATTAGTCTCAGCCTCCTGCAACTGAAACTCATCCACATGGGCATCCGTCAAATTAGCACCACACAAATTCGCCTTATAAAGATTCGCCCCGTCCAAATTAGCCCCCGTCAAATCAGCATTGCGCAAATCCGCATACTGTAACTCCGCTTTCAGAAGATGAGCCTTGGTTAAATTTGCCCTGCCTAATCTTGCCCGACTAAAATCAGCATGGTAAAAATTAGCACTCTCCAAATTAGCATCCTCAAAATTCGTCTTGATGAACTTACCATGATTAAAATTTACCCGAGGCAGATTAGCACCACTCAAATTAAAACTATTAAAACATTGATTACTAAAATCATCACGGCCCATGGCATAGGAACTTAACAAGGTTTCAGGGGTAATTTTAGTGGGTGATAAAGACTTAGATTTACCCTGACGAGCTTTTCTCGCCCTAATAGCTTCCGCCAAGCGAGATGCACTGGTACTAGAACGATTTTCACTATCTACATTATCCTCTGACTCTTGCGCCTCCTTGGGTTTTGATTCAACCTTTTTAGGACTGGAGATTAAACCCTGTTGCAACTCTATATCATAGGGCATCATATCCAAATCATTAATCACTTCATCTACCATTCGGTAGCGGTTTCGCAAATCTACCTCCAACATTTTACCGAGGATTTTGGCAAAGTTGGGACTTACCTTCACTTCCTGCTCCCACAATAACTCCCCCGTTACCTCATCACACAATAAATCCTTGGGGGCTTTACCTGTGAGTAAATATAAACAAGTAGAACCCAAGGCATAAATATCGCTAGAATATACAGGGCGCATGGCAAGTTGTTCGGGGGGGGCAAAACCCATAGTACCTACTGCAAACTGAGTAAAGGCTGTTTGACCATAATTACTGGCGGCCAGTTGGGTGTTGACTTGGTCTTTTACTGCACCAAAATCGATGAGAACCAACTTTTTATCCTGTTCCCTACGGATGATATTAGCAGGTTTTATGTCTCGGTGAATCATCTTGATGGAGTGGATATATTTTAGTATGGGTAGCATCTCCACTAAAAAGCGTTTGGTGGCGTTTTCGCTCAATACTCCATACTTTTGTACTTCTTTTTGTAAAGTAATACCTTTGGCTAAGGTTTGGACGAGATAAAACTTTTTTTGATCTTCAAAATAATCAAGAAGGCGAGGGATTTGAGGATGATCTATTTTTCCTAAAGTTTTTGCTTCCCTTTCAAATAAATCTAATGCCATACTAAAAGTATCAGGATCTTCAGCATTAGGACGCAGTTGTTTAATGACACAATAAGGATTACCAGGCAAACGTAAATCCATTCCTAAAAAAGTCGAACCAAAACCACCCTTACCGATTTTCCTTAAGGCACGATAACGATTATGTAAGATTAAATCACTACCACAAGCCCGACACTGTTTGAGGTTGGGATGATTCTCAGGTTCAGGACAGGAAGGATTCACACAATAGCTTACAATCATTCAGCATTTCCCGTTTTTGCATTTTTAGTCTCAAAATTTCTGAGGAATTTCCATGGTGGAAAGTAAAGAAATTTTATTTTTGATTTGATTAATAAGGGTTAGAGCCTTTACTATTATTATAGGATATTAATGTTGTTTTACTTTTTTGCTACAACTTTCCTTAAGGCTACTATATTATTAAAGATAAGATAGATTAAGTTACAGTTATTCAAAAGTTCACCAGTATAGTAAAAGGTTAAAGAGATTATGGGAATATTTGAGCGCCTTGGAAGAGTTGTAAAAGCCAATGTCAATGATCTAATCGATAAAGCCGAAGATCCTGAAAAAGTCCTGGAACAAAGCATTCGGGAAATGAGCGAAGACTTGATCAAAATGCGTCAGGCAGTGGCACAGGCGATCGCATCTCAGAAAAGGACAGAACAACAGTACCAAAAAAATCAAGCGGAAGCAAATAAATGGCAACAACGCGCTCAATTAGCTCTTAGTAAAGGGGATGAAGGTTTAGCCAGAGAAGCCCTTGTGCGTAAAAAGTCCTTTGCCGATGTAGCAACCACCCTCAAAACTCAGTTGGATTCTCAAAGCACTCAGGTAGACGGGTTAAGAAGAAACCTCGTTACCTTGGAAAGCAAAATTTCCGAGGCAAAAACTAAAAAAGATATGCTTAAAGCCCGTTACAGTGCGGCCAAGGCAAATCAACAATTACAAAGCACCATCAGCAATATTAATACTAGCTCTGCTAGTGCAGCTTTCGAGCGCATGGAAGACAAGGTATTACAAATGGAAGCGGTTTCTGAGTCTGCTGGGGAATTGGCAGGGGCTGGGGAAGAATCTCGCTGGGCAGCCCTGGAGGGTGGTTCTGATGTGGATGATGAGTTAGCTCAAATGAGATTAGAAATGTCTGGGGGTTCTGAGCCCACGGCGGCTCTTCCTGAAGGTCAACCCCAAGATAGTCATGTGGCTTCTGGGGCTTCTAGTAGTGCCGTAGATGATGATTTGGAAGAATTACGCCGTCAACTCAATTCCTAGGTATTATAGGCAGTTTTAAAGAGCTTTAAATAGATAAAGATTAAGGGGGTACAACCCCCTTTTTTTTGTAATATTCCCTATCCCCTAAGCTGGATAAATTCTGAGGCGACGATTGGGCTCATTGCCAAAACTATCGGAGCGTAAGCGATAATGTTCGATAAGCTCATGTTGCATTTTGCGCACCTTGGCATTTCGTGGTAATAACTCCACGGGTTGCCCTTGGGGGATAACAATCTGCTCGACGGCGAGTCTAGCTTCTTCTAGGGCTTCTATTTCATCATCATTTCCTGCTTTGGTAAAAAGACGCAAATCAGCGGATTCTGGAGTATCTGGGCTGTCCATATGAACCAGTTTGCGCAAGGCTCTGGTTATTTGGGGGATACTGTTGGATTTGATGCTATAGATGGGGACTTCGCTATTTTTAGCTAACTGAAGCAGTTTACCGTGGTGCTTAACTTGCGATCGCAAAGCTAACACTGCATCGGCAGAATCGAGGTCTTTGGTAAGGGAAATGGGCATTTTAAGAACGTTTATGACCTGTTCTAATTGCGATCGGCCCACACCGTAAGGATAAAGATAAACTGGCCAATCCTCCCCATTAGGGCCCGGAGTACGAATTTTATTCACCTCATCCGCCTGATACCAAGACTTATCCAACAACTGGTTAAATTCCACCTGAGCAGGAGTTTCAGTTTTGAGAGGGTACATTTTTCCCGATGCCCTCAACCCCGAAGGCTTAGGGGGGCTATTCATCATAGTTTCCCACTGAGGTTCGGATACCTTAGAAATTTCGCTGTTACTAGGAGCCAAATTAGGATCTCTGGTAATGGAAACCTGCCCTGCATCATCCACCTGCCGTAACTGAGGAATAATCTGCCTACCGCGCAAAATATTGTCCACCGTCTGAGCCACTTCCTCATGGACGACCCATTTTTGGCGCTCCCACATCTCCACGGCAATCTCGAAAGTAGGGGGGGCTTTTCTTTCTAAGACCGTTTTCTGAGAACCACGACGACGGGCTTCATCATCCCCTAGGGTAACGGATTGAATACCCCCAATTAGATCAGAAAGGGTGGGGTTTTTGATTAAATTTTCTAAGTAGTTACCGTGGGCAGTACCCACCAATTGAACCCCCCTCTCGGCGATAGTACGGGCGGCGAGCGCCTCTAATTCTGTACCAATTTCATCAATGATAATTACCTCTGGCATATGGTTTTCCACCGCCTCAATCATCACCTGATGTTGCAATTCGGGGTGGGCTACCTGCATTCTCCTTGCCCTACCGATGGCGGGGTGAGGTATATCCCCATCCCCTGCAATTTCGTTGGAGGTGTCAATGATGACCACTCTTTTTTCTAGTTCATCGGCCAAAACTCTGGCGATTTCCCTCAGCGCTGTGGTTTTACCTACCCCCGGACGACCTAATAAAAGAATGGATTGCCCACTTTCCACCAATTCTCTGATCATTAAGATAGTGCCGAATACGGCCCTACCAATACGACAGGTTAAGCCAATAATTTTGTCTTGGCGGTTACGGATGGCGCTAATGCGGTGCAATGTTCCTTCTATACCTGCTCGGTTGTCGGCGCTGAAGTGTCCGACTCTGGGAATACAATGCTCCAAGTCTTCCCGACTCACTACGTCTTCGCTTAGGTAGCAGGTATGATCGATAAATCTTGCTTCTGGTTTTCTGCCTAAGTCTAAAACTATTTCAATCAGGTTTTTTTTCTGGGGATGAGAGGCGATCGCACTTTGGATATTTAACGGTAAAATGTGTAAAAGTTTATCGAGATCGTCAGTAATCTCCATTCTGTGGGTGGGCAGTTTTTCTTCCATTCCTTAAATTTCACGATAAAGACTCATCACCCCCCATGATAACTTAAATTTTCGTAACAAAAGTTAATTATTGCCATGATTACAAAAACTTAAAAACCGCCATACCATCAAGGAGAATGCTTTTTACCATTACAGAGTATCTTGAGTTTTATCCCTTACCCCTTTAACAATGCGGGATAACTCACTTTTCTCATCCACACTAATGCGACTAGGGGAACCACTGATAATCCTTTCATAATTGCGGAACGAATCCTTAATATTAGGACCTTCCTTACTGATGCTATATTCCCTAATACCCTTATCATGCCAAGAACCGCGCATCTTGAACACATTAATCGCCCTAGACATTTCCCCCCTAATTTCTACATACTGCAACATTAAAATCGTATCCGTAATAGTAGAAATGTGGGATTCAGTGATAGAGTGCGCTCCCATAAACTGATCCGTGGTATTAGTAAAGAAACCAGTAATCTCCTCCTGTTTCGCATATCCCGTCACCCCAATGACAAATTGACGAAAAGCATTATTAGTAACTCCCCTAGCCAAAGCCGACAAAGAATCAATGGCAATGCGACTAGGTTTAAACTCCGCAATCTCTGACTTGATCATCTGTAAATGATCTTCTAAACCAGCGGACTCAGGATAAGAACATAACAGTTTCAACAAGCCCTTACGCTCCATATCTTCAAAATCAATACCCCAAGAAGAAGCATTACGGGACAACTGCGCCCTAGACTCCTCATACGCAAACAAAATTGCCCTTTCTCCCTGACGACAACCTTCTTCCAAAAACTTACTAACTAACAGAGTTTTACCCGTACCCGTTGCCCCTGTGGCGAGGATAATAGAATCTTTGAAGAATCCACCCCCGCACATCTCATCGAGGGTTTTGATACCAGACGAACTACGGGCATTAGACGAGCGCTGGGTAAGTTGCATCGCACCCAAAGGAAAGATATTGATACCATCCCCTGTAATGGTAAAAGGATATTCTCCCTTCATGTGAGTAGTACCGCGTAACTTCAGGATTTCAATGGTACGCCTTCTTCTTTCCCCTTCCAATACATTACGGGCAATAACTACATTATCCGACACAAATTCTTCTACCCCAAACCGTGCCACAGGACCATATTCTTCGATCCTTTCGGTGGTCATAATAGATGTAACTTCAAGGTGTTTTAATCTTGCCACTAAGCGAAAAATCTCACGGCGTACCACTGACGCTGCGTCATACTGCTGAAAAACGGCGGTGACAGAATCGATAGATACTAATTTAGCTTTGTATTTATTAACCGCATATTGGATTCTTTCAATGAGGGCTGATAAGTCAAAATTTCCTACCACTTCTTGTCCTTCGGGATCTGGGGAAGCGTCTAAAATAAAAAGTTTTCCTTGATCAATAAGGGTTTGTAAATCCCAACCAAAACTATAGGCGTTTTGGATAATGTCATTGGGGGATTCTTCAAAGGTGACAAATAAACCAGGGCAGTCAAAGTGTTTGATACCGTTGTAAAGAAATTGAATAGCTAAGAGGGTTTTTCCTGTACCAGATGTACCACTGACAAGGGTTGTTCTGGCAACGGGTAAACCACCATGACTGATCTCGTCAAAACCTTCGATCATGGTGCGTCTTTTTTTGACACCTTTTGCCCTTAATTCTTCTTTCCTTTCCTTACTAATAAAATCTTTAGACATTGTTGATATTGAGTCGATTTAAAAAAAATATTAAAAAAAATTTGTTATTTAAAGTTATTATTTATCTAATTATGGGAGATCATAACCTATTCTCGGTCTTTGATTTCTTCATAGAGTAAGTCCAAACCAATGAGGACTTTTTCTCGGTCGGAAAGATCGCCGATAATTTTTCGCACGGGGGGCGGTAAAACTTTGGAAAGGGTAGGAGTGGCCAAGATTTTGTCTTCTTCTGCTAGTTGAGGATTTTTAAGAACGTCAATTACTTTGAGGGCATAAACCCCTTTAAATTCTTCTTCTAAAATGGTCTTTAAAGTTTTTAATGCTCTTACGGAGTTTGGGGTATTTCCTGCTACATATAATTTCAGGACATAGGTTTTTCTTAGGGGACTCATATAATTATTTTTTATAGCTTTTAACTAAACTTTATTTTACTATTTTAATCAGCTGGAAACAAGACTTCAAAGGGTAAATCCTCCCTAGGAATTGAACGACGATACATCTCGCAAAGGTGAGCAATTATGTCAATGAGGGCTAAACGATAATCTAGTAATATTTCTTCGTTGCGTCCTTCTAGCTTCAGTTGTTGTGCGAATTCATCCATTAATTCCATATGAATTTCGAGAATTTGTGATACGGATAAATCAGCAAAAAAACATTGATTAACAAATTGATCTATCAGTTGATTTACTTCGTTTTCTTCTCCAAAATAGAGTATTATCACTTCTCTATATTGTGCAGCTAATTGTCCAAGATATTCTTGGCGTTCTTCTAGGGATAAGTTACGATAAAAATAGTCTGGATTTCTATTATAATATACTCCTAAATATCCTAGTCTTTCTTTTAATTTTGAAGCTAATCTTCTTTGTTGTAGGAGCAAAAAGTTTTGTCTTTCTTCGTTTTGGGGAGGAATAGTTTTTTCTTTTTCTGAGACAGAGCAACTAGGGGCTAGATAGAGAAATTGGGTGATAGCTTTATCTACATGGGTGGTGATATTTTTGATTTGTTCTGGTTTAATTTTGATTTCCCCGACATGGTAAATGATGGATGGGTTTTCTTCGGGAGGATTTTCTTGGGTTAAGTCGGCTTGGTATTGTCCTTGGTTGATGGGGTAGTCGGGGGTTTCGATGATTACGGTGGGTAAAATTAATCCTTCGTCATAAAGGTTGGTGATAATTTCTTGGCTAGTGCTGTTGTAGAGTATGATCAGACAGTCAATTTTTTCTTTATTTTCAATAATAAAGTGTTGAAATTCTGTGTTTGATTCTATGATATGCAGATAATGGCGATCGCTCGATTCTTTTACACCTTCATCTTTCAGCCATGTGATTAATGACTGACTGATAGAGGTATCTGGGGCAAAAATACAAATATATAGACGAGAAGACAAAGGGTTATAAGGGGTAAACGGATTAGTAATTATAATGATTTATCTCTATGGTAGCTTGAGAGTTGATGAATAATCAATGGAAACAAAAAATAGTTTTATGGTGGGTTCGGTATTTGGTGTTTAATGGATAACGGAGAATGAATAATGGCAATTTTTGTGTATGTTTTGACCGTTGTGATATGCACAAACTCCCCATATTTTCAGTTTTTGATTTATTCAGCAGACCCTATTTGTACCTAACACTTAACCGATACTTATCCCGATATATTATTTAAACCAATGGTCTTATTGGTACGTTTGATTAACCCTGTGAGAACTTTACCTGGTCCTACTTCCACCACTTCGGTGATGCCATGGTTGGCAAAATCTAACATAATTTCTCGCCAGCGCACTCCCCCCGTCATTTGTTGAATTAGTCTTTGTTTTATTTCTAGGGCGGATGTACTAGGAAGGGGATCCACATTAGACATAATGGGGGTTGCGGCATCTCTAAAGGTGATGGTGTCTAATACTTTAGTAAATTCTGTAGCCGCCGATGCCATGAAAGGAGAATGAAATGCTCCCGAAACGTTTAACTCCACAGCTTTTTTTGCTTGTACTTTTTCTAAAACCTCATCAATGGCTTCTGGTTTTCCTGAAATTACCACTTGTCCTTCACTATTATCATTGGCAATGACCACATCAGGGTTAGAGGCGATCGCACTTTCCAACACCTCACGATCAAACTTCATCAATGCCACCATTTTCCCACCCTCTGCGGTACTCATCAACTCAGCACGACGCTTCACTAACTTTAACCCCTCGGCAAAATCATAAACCCCCGCCGCATAAAGAGCCACATATTCCCCTAAACTATGTCCTGCTACTAAATCAGGCTGTTTTCCCTCCTGCTTTTGTAAATCAACCAAAATACACTCCACAGTGTATAAACAAGGCTGAGTATAAATAGTTTGAGAAAGTCTCTCATCTCCAGCCTCACATACCTCCAACACTGACCAACCAAGGATTTCTTGAGCCTGTGCAAACTTTTGCTGACCTATTTCTGTCTCTTTCAAAGATAAACCCATGCCCTGAGCCTGTGAGCCTTGCCCTGGAAATACCCATGCGATTTTTGTCATTTTATATACACTTTTTATAACAGTATCGCTGTGACATTATAGTTCAAACTAGGGAAGAATTAAAGATTTCCCATAGGTTAATTAAGATTAGACTTTATCCCGTAAAGATACAAAAAACACCAAAGAGTGTTCTTTATTCTTCATGACCCTCAAAAAAGTATATAACCTTAAATTGAGATAGTCTTAGAGTAGAACAAAAGATTATTCTAAATATTTAACATTATGAATTTACAAGGTCAATTTAATAATCCTGTATCCGTCAAAATTCCTCAACAAATTGAAGAAGTAACCCTCGGAATTGCTATCAAAAATTTTAACCCCACCATGGTAAGTGCTGAGTTTTTGCAAATGGGGGGCATTATTCCCTCGAATTGGGAAGTGGCTCAAAAACCTATGGTCAGCCCCAATGGCACTCAGATTATGTATAAAAATGGTTTAAAAATCATTGCTCAACCAGGGATAATTAATTTTATTGAGGGTTTGGGTAACAAAAAGATGAAAGACTTAAATTTTGCTAAGGTAGCTACTAAATATATCGAAAAGTTATCTAGTGCCGAGTATCAGGGTTTAAGTATTTCTCCGAAAATTATCGCTCCTTTATCTGGAGATGAAACCGCAGGGAAAAAATTGATTAATGAAGAATTTTTAAAACGGGGCAGTTGGTCACAATTTGAAGGTGTCGAACCTCAAGCGGCTTTAAATTTATTTTATAATTTGCAAGGATATAGCTTGGCGGTCAACATTAACCCTGCTAGGTTACAACAGTCTAATAATACAGCAATGCCTGCGATCCTTTTTGCGGGGAATTTTACTTATAAGTTTGATAGTATTCAAGGGGCGGAGAATAAATCAAAGGTTTTGATGAGCAAAATTAATTCTTGGCAAGAAAATTTGGATACCTTTAGGGTTTTGGTAAACGAGAAGTTTTTACATCAGGCTGTATCCTATCAGCAAAGCCTCTTTAATAATTAAGATGGAGATTTAATTTTAAGGTTGATAAGGGGTTCAACATTGTTAACCCCCACCATAATTGTGTCGATGGTTGGAAAGGGCGACATTATAAAGGGGACTTTTATTGTTTATAATATGTAAAGAAAAGTTAAGAGTATGATAAAAAAGAATGCGAGTTGCCATCGTCGGTGCTGGATTAGCAGGATTAGCCACAGCCATTGATTTAGTTGATGCTGGTTGTGAAGTAGAAATTTTTGAATCTCGTCCTTTTGTGGGGGGGAAGGTTGGTAGTTGGGTTGATAAGGATGGTAATCACATTGAAATGGGGTTGCACGTCTTTTTTGGTTGTTACTATAATCTTTTTGCCTTGATGGAAAAGGTAGGGGCGATCGATAATTTACGTTTAAAACAACACACTCACACTTTTATTAATGAGGGTGGTAGGGTAGGAGAGCTTGATTTTCGCTTTATCACAGGCGCTCCTTTCAATGGTTTAAAGGCATTTTTTACTACGTCTCAGCTTTCAGCGGTGGATAAAATTGCCAATTCTTTGGCCCTTGGTACTAGCCCCATCGTTAGAGGGTTGGTGGATTTTGAAGGTGCTATGCGAGATATTCGTAAGTTAGATAAGGTGAGTTTTGCTGATTGGTTTAGAAGCCATGGGGGCAATCAGGGCAGTTTGGATAAAATGTGGAATCCCATCGCTTATGCTTTGGGTTTTATTGATACAGAAAATATTTCTGCCCGTTGTATGTTAACTATTTTTCAATTTTTTGCGGCCAAAACTGAGGCTTCTGTATTGAGAATGTTGGAAGGCTCTCCCCACGAATATTTACATGGCCCTATCGTTAATTATTTGGAAGAAAAAGGGGTAAAAATTCATACTCGCCGACGGGTAAGGGAAATTCAGTACGAGGAAAATGGAAAGGCTCAGGTTACGGGGTTATTAATTGCTGATGGTGAAACAGAGGAGTTGATAACGGCCGATAGATATGTGTGCGCTTGTGATATTCCAGGGATTCAAAGGTTGTTGCCCCAAGGGTGGCGCAAGTGGTCTGAGTTTGATAATATTTATAAGCTGGATGCGGTGCCTGTGGCTACGGTGCAATTGCGTTTTGATGGTTGGGTAACGGAATTAAATGACCCACAAAAACGCACTCAGTTGGAGAAGGCGGAAGGCATTGATAATTTACTTTATACTGCTGATGCAGATTTCTCTTGTTTTTCTGATTTGGCTTTATCTAGTCCTGGAAATTTTTATCGGGAAGGGGAAGGCTCTTTGTTACAGTTGGTTTTAACTCCGGGAGATCCTTTTATTAAGGAAAATAATGAAAAGATTGCTCACCATGTACTAGATCAGGTACATAAGTTATTTCCTTCTTCTAAGAATTTGAATATGACTTGGTATAGTGTGGTGAAGTTGGCTCAATCTTTGTATCGTGAGGCTCCTGGGATGGATGCCTATCGCCCTGCCCAAAAGACTCCTATTGATAATTTTTTCCTTGCGGGTAGTTATACTCAACAGGATTATATTGATAGTATGGAGGGAGCTACTATTTCGGGAAGACAGGCGGCGGAGGCTGTTTTGGCTTCTAAGGGGTAGTTTAGAAAAAATTGTAGTTGTTTGAGAAGGAAATGAAGCAATTTTCAATAACTATGATTTGGTTACAATAATTGCTCGGTGGGCAATGCCCACCCTACTTTTAGCTTTTGATATTATGAAAGAAAAAGATAGATATGCGGTGTTTTTGGGGATTTTTATTGTGCTAGGGGCGATCGCCCAGAGATACTCTTTGATGTTGCCTCAGTTTTGGGATATTACGATTACTGCCCTTACCAGTTTTTATTTAGGCTATTTGATCAAAAAAAGTATAGTGAAATAAGGTGCCCTGGATAAAACGAAAAAAATTATTTCTCGCCCCATAAAAACACTTTTTTTGGCAAACTTTAATTAAAATTGATACTGTTCTTGATATAAATCTCTCGTCATAGGTTGCTGTACCTCCAAACCTTCCCCCCCCAAAAGTTCTAAAGGTTCCCCATCAACACTAAGCCATACAGGGGTATTCGGCTCTAGGCTACTGGCTGTATAAATCACTTGCCCTAAACGTCCTATCATAGAAGCACTACCGCCTCCAGTGGTGTAGTCAAAGGATAAATTAACATGAACTCCATCCTCTCTTACTTCTAAATCGAGTAACTGAGTTTCTTCGGGAATAGCACTAAAATCTTCGGTTTGAGAGCCTTGTAAGAGCATATTAAAGGCATTGGTTAATACTTCCTCTTGAGTTTCTGCCTTGGGTAAATCTGTGGTGCGAGGGGTGATTTCAAGGTTTTCGTTTAACCAATAAAGATTTACTCTTTGCCCTTCGGTTTGAACGGGTTGCTCAGGATCAACAGGATCCCCTGGTTCAATAATATCGGGATTGTCAGGAATTTGGGTTATTTGTCTATTGACGGAGTTGTAAGCAATCAGC
This sequence comes from Cyanobacterium sp. IPPAS B-1200, assembly GCF_001747005.2. Classification (NCBI taxonomy): domain Bacteria; kingdom Bacillati; phylum Cyanobacteriota; class Cyanophyceae; order Chroococcales; family Geminocystaceae; genus Cyanobacterium; species Cyanobacterium sp. IPPAS B-1200. The sequence goes on along the minus strand of NZ_CP182899.1, from coordinate 1,094,742 downwards.
GCTCCCACAGTTCCTAAGACTAAAACTACACCACCTGTAATGATTGTATTTCTGAGGGAGGAGAAAGGATTAGGATTATTGTCTGCCATAATTATAAAAAATAAGTATTAAATAGTTATTGTTGAACTAATTTTAACGATTAGGAACATGAATTAATGCACTCATACCTATATTTTCATCTGCTATGTCTAATTGTAGTAGTCTTGCAATCACCCCGAAGCGTTGCAAAGCATTAAGATCTAAGCGCATATTAAGGTTTTGGGTAAAGCCTTGTAATAGTTCCTGTGATATGGGACGACCGTTAAATGTTCCTTGAGGTTCAACAATTTTTAACCGTTGTCCCCCAATTAATTCTATGCCAAACTCTATACTAAAATCTACTCTTACTCCAGGAGTTTGAGATCTAGCAATGGTGTTTAGCCTGATTCTTTGATTGGGTCGTAAGTCAAGGCTCACATCTTCTAATTCAAAGCCTTCAGGGGAGGATGGGGGGATGGATGAGGATATTATTTCCAAGGCTCGGGGCGATCGCACTATAGCATTGAGATCATCCTCTGTCATAACGGTACGAATACCTACATTAATATCACTCTGAACAATTTCGCGCCAAGTTTCCCTATTAATTTCCCGAATACGACTAAAATCAAACTTGAGAGGATCAGTTTCCAATTCAAATACATCAAGGCGAAAATTTTCCCTTAAACCCCAACCTCGCACAGCTAATTTAATACTATCAACTTCTCCCTTAACAATGTTATGGGTAGGAACATTTTCAACCCTTACCTCAATTTCCTCCACCGACTCAGAATTTTGTTTGATGGCATTGGTAAATGCACTATCAATGATAAACCCTCCCGACGACATCAACGCAGTAAAAATTGTAAAGGTACTAATTAAAAATTCCATTATATTTTTCGTCATAAGCCCCACCAATTTTAACCAGTGGGGTTTGTTTACATCACATCATAAAAACTTAAAATATAGTAATAACTAATAATAAATTATTCCCTAAAGATCAATAGTAGTAATCCAATCTTGATAATTAGAATCCCTATTTTCAGTAATAGCAGTCAAAGTTTCTTTGATTTTAGTTGTAATAGGTCTTTCTTGGGCTAGATGATAATTTTCCACTCTCTTAACAGGAGTCACCTTGGCGGCTGTACCACATAAAAATAACTCATCAGCAATGAATAATTCAGTCTTATCGATTTCCCTTTGCTCAACTTCCATGCCCAAATTTTTGGCGATGGTAATGACACTATCTCGGGTAATACCCTCAAGAATATCTTGATCAAAACTAGGAGTAATTAACTTACCATTTCTCACCATAAAAATATTCATTCCCGTAGCTTCGCATACCTTGCCCTGAGAGTTCATCAAAATTGCTTCATCAAAGCCAGAATCCACCGCCTCAGTCTTGGCTAGGGCCGAAGTAATGTAAGCACCACTAATCTTACCTCTGAGGGGTAAACTACGGTCTTCTTGGCGATACCAAGAGCTAATGCGGCAACTAATACCATCGGGGGATAAATAATCACCCATTTCTAAACCATAGACAAAAAAGTTTTTTTCAATGTTATGTAATCTAGGGGCAACTCCTAAATCGGAGGTGTAAACAAAAGGACGAATATAAAAAGGGTTGGTAGGAGCGTTTTTACTTACAAAATCTTTGATGACATCATAAATTTTGGTGGCGGGTAAATCGTAGTGAAGATACTTGGCACTATTGCTTAATCTTTTACAGTGACGATCCAAGCGAAATAATAGCACTTGTTTGGGATTTTGAGGGTTAATGGTACCTCTTAAACCACCAAAAGCTCCTGTACCGTAGTGTAGGGCGTGGGTAGCAATGGAAATATTAGCTTCTTTAAAGGGTACGAAGTTACCTTCAAAATAGGCGATGGGTAAAAAATCAGGCATAATTTGGATCAATAAATTTTAGTCAATCTTATAATTATATAGGTGTTTTAATCGTATTATTGAAACTCTCCATATTATTTATTATTAGGACTTAAGGGATGGTTATTGAATGGTTAAAGTTTGAGGTTTGTTCTGAGTATCACAACTTTTTTTTGGAGCAAGATAGATTAATTTGGACTGATGCCTTAGAAAAATATGAGGGATTTATTGATAAGCAGGTTTGGATGAGTCCAGATAATGGAAATGAGATTATTTTTGTGATTCGTTGGGCTTCTAGGGAGTTATGGAAGGCTATTCCCCCCGAAGATTTGGAGTTGACTGCCTTTCGATTTAAAAATGCCATGGGGGATATTCCTGTTCGGATGATGGAATCAAGAGAGTTTTTTGTTGTTTGATTTTGCTCTAACTCTCTTTTGTCAAGGGTTTGAGTCGTAGGGAAGCGATTAGTCCAAAAGTACCTGCGATCGCACCTATCAACAACCAAAGAGCAAAGGAATAACCCTTAGTATCAGCAACAATTCCCGCTGACAAACCGATAAAACAATGTAATAAAGCTAATAAAAAAATTACATTTGGCTCAGGGTGTGTAATAAGATTTAACATTATAAAAAAATAGAATAAATAAAATATTAATTATTAAAAAGATATAAAACTTTGTTAAATAAAGGTATAAAAATATTACAAAAGAGGATTATCAATTATCCATTAATTTTTATCGACTTGATAACCAAATTCAGCTAATCTTAACCGTGATTGTCTCCATTTTGGTTCAACTTTTACAAACAATTCTAAATATACTTTTCCGCTCAATATTTTTTGCATTTGTTGACGGGAAGCAGTACCAATCTCCTTCAACATACTACCTTTGTCGCCAATTATGATGCCTTTTTGGGACTTTCTTTCTACACTAATGGCAGCATATATTTTAGTTATTTTAGGAGTTTCTACCATTTTTTCGATGGTAACAGCCACAGAATGGGGAACTTCTTCCCTTGTTAATAACAAAATTTGTTCCCGAATTAACTCTCCCATGATAAATCTTTCTGGCTGATCCGTTACTAAATCTGGGGGATAATAATAAGGGCCTAAATCAAGATTATTAATTAACTTTTCCTGTAAATTTTCTAACCCTGTACCATTGGTCGCTGAAAACTTAACTTGTTGCCAATTTTCCTCACAAATTTCTTGATAACTAGCGTCAATTTCTTCACTATTACCCCTTTGTAAATCTGCCTTATTTAAACCCAGAATTACAGGGGTAGAACTATCATGCAATAAATCGGCTATGAAGCGATCGCCCCCACCAGCCCTTTGCGCACAATCTACCACAAACAAAACCACATCCACATTATTAATAGCAGAAGTAGCATTTTGTACCAAAACTCGCCCTAACTCATGGTGTGGCTTATGAATCCCCGGAGTATCAACAAAAATAATTTGAGCCTCATCGGTGGTTAAAATACCCCGCAAACGATTACGAGTGGTTTGGGCAACGGGGGAAGTAATAGCAACCTTTTGTCCAATCAATTGATTCATCAAAGTGGACTTGCCCACATTAGGGCGCCCGATAATTGCTATGAAACCAGATTTAAAATTTTCTGGGGCAATGGGAATAATACTAGAAACAAAATCGTTAACATTCGACATAGAGAATCTTACAGGGAGTATCGTGATTATTTTCACGGTTAATGTCCTACCCTAAAATTACCATAAATTGGCTAGGGCAGGAGGAGAATTGATAATGGAGAATTGATAATAAAACTTTTAATGTACAAATATTTAAGCCTAATACCTTCTCTTACCTGACACCTAACAAATTTTTCCATCAAACCACATTAATTGTTAAGTAAAGCATCCGATAATACAGTTTTTCTGGGCAAAAGAGTAAAATAGAGCTATGGGAGTTAAGCGTAAGGGAGGGCTAGACAATGTTAGTAATTCTCCAAAATGAACAACTATTATCCACCGAAAAAGTTTGTAACGGTTGCCTGATGGCGAATCATGGAGGGACACCCCGTTGGCAAAAGGGTAAACTTGGCTGTGGGCAATGTTTGGGCAAGGTAGGGCAAAATCAACCCATAGTATATCAGTGTCAGATGGGGTTTCATCTTGTTAATATCGAATAAGTGAAATAACAAAATAAACTATTAACTTTATGACTCGCCTAGGCTCAAATGATTGGAAGGATAGACTATTTGCTTCTTTAGTCTATCTCATACCCCTTTATTATGTTTTAGAATTTGGGGGGTTTTTGTTCAATCAATTTCCCATTCTGCAATTAATAACTATCCCGTTAATCCCTCTCATTTATCTTTATAGCATCATTCCTTTTGCTCGTTTTATTATTTTTATCGCTTTATTTTCTTTTGTCATTAGGAATTCTAAGTTTAGCCATTTCCTTCGATACAATGCCATGCAGGCGATTTTAATTGATATTTTGTTAATCTTAGTAAATCTAATTATTGGCCTACTCGCTGGGGGCATAGGAGGATTATTTATTGAAACCCTCTATAACGTTATTTTCTTGGGTACTTTAGCCGCCTGTGGCTATAGTATTTATCAATCTGCCACTGGTAAATATGCAGAATTACCCGGTATTTCTGAAGCGGCTTATTCTCAAGTGCCTTTTTAGTCGGGTATGGCTTCAATGGTGTTAGTTAATACCCCAATGCTTTCAATTTCTATGCTAACGGTGTCTCCTATCTGCATGGGGGCGATACCTTCAGGAGTACCTGTCAATATGACATCCCCAGGTAAAAGGGTCATAATTTGGGAGACATAGGCGACTATTTCGGCGGGAGAAAATACCATGTCTTCTAGTAATGCAGATTGTTTTGGTTTTTCTTCTTCGTTGATGATGGTTTCGAGTTTTGCTCCTGAGGTTAATTCTCTGACAATCCAAGGGCCTAGGGGGCAAAATGTATCAAATCCTTTCGCCCTTGTCCATTGTCCATCTTTTTTTTGTAAATCTCTGGCGGTAACGTCGTTGGCAATGGTGTAGCCCCATATTTTGGTTGTAGCTTCTTCTAGGGTGCAGTTTTTAGTGCGATCGCCTATTATAACCGCCAATTCTCCTTCAAAATCAACCCTTTGAGACTGTTTGGGATAATAAATAGTTTGTTCGTGGGCAATGATAGAAGAAGGAGGTTTCAAGAAAATAAGAGGCTCTTTGGGTACTTCTGAACCCATTTCTGCTGCATGGGAAGCGTAATTTTTACCCACAGCAATAATCTTAGAAGGCGCACAGGGCGCAAGTAAGAGATATTCGTCCACTTCCAAAACCAAATCCGTTTCACCGCCATCTAGCCATGGTGGAGCATCTAAAACTAACACACTACGGTCAAGTTGTAATTTGCCATAATATGTTTGTCCTTTTTTGGTTTTAACCCTTACATAACGCTGTGCCATGATATAAATTCTAAAAGTTAGATATTAAATTTTATTGATAATTTTTTGATAAAAAATAGAGTTTTTTTGACCAACCGTAAACCATCAAAACAAGAGGAAAAACTACTCCTAGGTAATGCTATAGTAAAATCACTAAGATTTCAATACATAATAGTTACTTAAAAGTCGTGGTAGGTTAATTATCACCTTTTCTGGGAAGTTGTGAATTATACCTTCATTAATCTCGGTTTTTCAAACCCAGAGATATTCCATAAATATAGTATGAATTGTTACAGATTGAAAAGGTTATCTAATCGTACGGTATTAATGGATGTAACACCCGAGGTAGAGGATTGGTAAATTAATGAGAATTGAGCAAATTAAGGCATTTTTAGCGGTGAATGATACAGGGAGTTTTGGACAAGCAGCCAAAAAGTGTGGTGTTACCCAGTCCACGGTAAGCCGTCAAGTTCAAGCCTTAGAAGCTCATTTAGGCACTTCTTTATTTCATCGTCACGCCCAGGCAAAGTTAACGGTGGGAGGAGAGCGATTATTACCCCACGCAAGGCGCATCTGTCAGGAGTGGGAAAAGGTTGAGGAAAAAATGAAGGAACTTTTGCAGGGGGAACAACCAGAGCTATGTGTGGCGGCGATTCACTCGGTGTGTGCCTATTTTTTGCCCCCTATTTTGCAACAATTTTGTAGTACGTTTCCCCAAGTACAATTAAGGGTAACAGCTTTAGGGAGCGATCGCGCCTTAAAAGTTTTACGAGACGGACTTGTGGACGTTGCAGTGGTCATGAATAACAAATATTTGACTGCCACGGGGGAAATGTTTGTAAGACCTCTATATGAAGAAGTGATACAGGTTTTAGTAGCAAAAGATCATCCCCTTGCCTCCTACAAAACTCTGACCATCAAAGACTTAGTAAGTTTTCCCCAAGTCATTTTCAAAGACGGCTACGGAATGCAGCGCATTGTCCAAGATTTATTCGCTAGTCATGGTTTTGAGTTAAGTGTTGCCATGGAATTAAACACCCTAGACGCTTTTCGGGGGGTGATTCGTCAGGGCAATTTAATAGCCCTGTTGCCCCAATCTGCTCTCCAAGAGGCCGTGTTAGATCCTACCCTAGAGGTGGTGTCCATCGCCCTAAATTCGGGCTTACCCCTCACCAGAGACGTGGTTTTGGTTACTACTCGGGATAGGTTAGAAATTCCTACTATCAAAAACTTTTTTAACCTCGTCTATAATCAAACTCAATTTCGATTTGATGATTTAGATGGAGGAATGGGGAATAAACCATAGAGCATTATTTTTTAACAATAATATGACGACTTTTGTCAAAGGAAATTAAACCATCTTTTTGCAAATCTCCTAATAAACGGGTTACTGTTACCCGTGTAGTCCCGATCGCACTGGCTAAATTTTGATGAGTAAAACGCACTGTTAAACGGGTATAATCATCGTTAAGATTTTCACCGATACAGTTAGATAGCAAACGTAATAACTCAATCAGTTTCTCTTCAACTCTCTTTAATCCTGCGATCGCCAATAACTGTTCAGTTTGCTTAACTCTGACTACTGTTTGGGCCAAGACAGTCTGGGCAATTTGGGGTGATTTTTCAATTTCTTGCAAGTTATACCACTGCAAATATACATCGGACAAAGCCCTTGCTTTAAAAGAATCTAAAGAAGTTAACCATAAACCAAAAAAATGACCCTGAGAAGCCCATCCTAGCCAAGTTTCATCCCCCTGATTATTCACCCCAACTAATTGTACAAAACCACTACTAATGCTCCAAATTCCTTGTTCTAAAAGGGGGATTTCTTCACCCTTGCCATAAAAATGTAATCTTCTTTCACTAGATTGAATTTTAGTGCTTAAATGATGTTTGGAGGGAGAAGTAATTAACATAAGTTGTGATAGCCAATGTTTGCTAGGATACATCGAATTACTACCTATGCTAGGGTATGAAAGTTAATGGAAGGTAATGAATAGTTTAAGTTTTAACCAAGATTTGTTAACCAAAGGAAAATGAACGAAAATCAAGAAGAATCTATAATTGAAGACGATGACATTGAAAGATTGCACCTGAGCAGAATATATGGCCGATGGCTACTGGTGCTTTTATCATGGTTAACCGTTATGCCTTGGGGCTTGTGGCAGTTTAGAGAAACTTTTTCCCTTTGTCAAGAACATTGTACATGGTCAGCGGTAAGGGCGGGAATGGAATTTAACCCCCTTGGCACTTTGGCGGTTACTTTTTCCATTGGTTTTTTAACCTCTGTTTTGCTCTGGCATAGTGCCTATATCATTAGAGGGGGATTATCAGACAAGGAAAAATATTATTTTGCCCAAGAAGTAAAAAAGATTAGGGCAAAGGGAGAAAAACACTTCTTATGGAAGTGGTTGGGAAAAAATTAACTTTTTCAATAGCATATAGATCGTATAATTTTCCTGGTCTCATTTGACAAGAGAAGAGCTTGTATTTATATTTATAACTATCATTTTGAACTCCTAAATATTTAATATTTATCTTAATTAATCATGGTTAATAATTCTGATTCAGAAATAATTTTAATGCCTAATTCTTGAGCTTTAGTTAACTTTGAACCTGCTTTTTCTCCTGCCAATAAATAGTCTGTTTTACTACTTACCGAGCCTGTTACTTTTCCTCCATATTTTTGAATTAAATCTTTAGCTTCATTTCTGGTTAATTGATTTAATGTTCCTGTAACTACAAAGATTTTGCCTTCTAGTATTAATTGTTGGTCATCTTTTTGAGTATTATCATTTTGTAAGGTAAGACTATGACTTTTTAAAAGATTAATTAGTTGTTTATTTTGCTCAATACTAAACCATTCCACCACGGAATTAGCAATTTCTTTTCCTATGCCATTGATTGCTTCCAAATCCATAATACTGGCATTGGCTAAACTGTCTATATCTTGAAAATTATCCGCTAAAATTTGAGCATTTACTGCTCCCACATAACGAATTCCTAAACCGTATAAAACTTTGGCAAAAGGTTGTTTTTTGCTCCCTTCAATGGCAGTAATTAAGTTTTGAGCCGACTTTTCCCCCATGCGTTCTAATTCGGCAATTTCAAAGGCTTTTAATTCGTATATATCAGCAATGGATTTAATTAATTTATGTTCCATTAACAAAGCCACTACTTTTTCTCCTAGCCCCCTAATATCCATGGCGCCACGGGATGCCCAATGGATTAGGCTACCCCGCAAAATGGCAGGGCAGGAATTATTTACACAACGGGTAACGGCTTCGTTTTCGGGCCGTACTAATTCTGAGCCACATTCGGGGCAATGGGTGGGAAACTCGAAGGGTTGAGTATTTTCGGGGCGTAATTCGGGGATAACTCTGACGACTTCGGGGATTATTTCCCCTGCTTTGCGAATTACTACGGTATCTCCCACTCTAATGTCTAATTGTTGCAAAAAGTCGTAGTTATGTAAAGTGGCTCTTTGAACGGTTGTTCCTGCCAATAGCACGGGTTTCATGATTGCCATGGGAGTCACTGCCCCAGTACGTCCTACGTTGACGGTGATTTTTTCGACGATGGTGGGGGTTTCATCGGCAGGGTATTTAAGGGCGATCGCCCATCGGGGGAATTTTTGAGTAAAACCGAGTTGACTTTGAAGGGTTAGGGAGTTTATTTTGATAACAATACCATCGGTCATGTAGGGTAATTGTTGGCGATTATTTTCCCAGTAATTACAATAATTAATTACGTCTTCTAAGGATTTACAAATTTGATGGTTAGGATTGACTAAAAAGCCATTTTGTTGTAAAAAATCTAGCGACTCTTTTTGACTATTAATAGAAATATTTTCGCTATTTATGTGTAAGTTATAGGCAAAAAATTGTAGTTTTCTTTGACTAACAATATTAGGGTCTAATTGCCTTAATGTTCCTGCGGTGGCGTTGCGAGGATTAGCAAATAAATTTTCTTGGTTTTTTGCCCTTTGTTGATTAATTCTTTCAAATTCTTTGAGGGGTAATAGGGCTTCTCCCCTTACTTCTAATATGGGGGGTGGATTATCTAAATTTAGCTTGAGGGGAATAGAGCGAATGGTGCGCAAATTATGGGTAATGTCTTCCCCCGTAATACCGTCACCCCTTGTTAAACCCCTTGTTAATATTCCATTCTCGTAGGTAAGGGCGATCGCACTGCCATCTATTTTTAGCTCACAAATATAATCAAAATCAACGGTTTTAGATAACTGTTTTTGCCATCTATTTTCCCACTGTTTTAACTCCTCGAAGTTAAAAGCATTATCCAAACTATAAAGAGGAATATTATGCTTAACAGAATTAAACTGACCATCTAATTTATCTCCTATTCTTTGAGTGGGACTATCTATAGTAATTAATTGGGGATAATCTATTTCTAGGGTTTGTAATTCCCGATAAAGTTGATCATAAACTGAATCTTCCATAATAGGATTATCCAACACATAATAAGCATAACTTGCCTCTTGCAATTTAACTTTTAACTGTTGAACTCGATTACTAATTTCAGTGGGAATAGAAGCCATAGCATTTGAAAAAGATTGGAGATGAGGATTAATTTTAACAAAAAAAAGGGTGGACATATTGCCCACCCCAAAGTTATTTATAAAGTTTCAACTTAGTAGTCGAAATCTCCGCCACCAGCAGGGGCAGCACCTTTATCTTTTTCAGGTTTGTCAACGATGATACACTCGGTGGTTAATACCATTCCAGCGATGGAAGCGGCGTTTTGAATACCAGAGCGAGTTACTTTGGCAGGGTCAACAATACCTGCATCAAACATATCAACATACTCATTGTTAGCAGCATCATAACCAGTGTTAAAGTCTTTTTCCTTAACTCTTTCAGCTACTACAGCGCCATTTTGACCAGCATTTTCAGCGATACGTTTTAGGGGTGCGGTTAAGGCACGGGCAACGATTAAAGCACCAGTTAACTGTTCAGCGGTTAAGTTAGCTTTTGCCCACTCTTCCAATCCAGGGGCGAGGTGAGCGAGGGTAGTACCACCACCAGGGACGATACCTTCTTCTACCGCCGCTTTGGTGGCGTTGATGGCATCTTCTAAGCGTAGCTTACGATCTTTCATTTCGGTTTCGGTAGCCGCACCTACTTTGATTACCGCTACACCACCGCTTAATTTTGCGAGGCGCTCTTGTAATTTTTCTTTGTCGTAGGAAGAATCAGATTCTTCGATTTGACGACGAATTTGATCACAACGGGTTTTAACTTCTTTTTCGTTACCTTCAGCAACGATGGTGGTAGTATCTTTGGTGATGGTCATACGACGGGCAGTACCAAGTTGATCTACGGTGGTAGTGTCTAATTTTAATCCTGCGTCTTCACTGATCATTTTTCCACCAGTTAGGATGGCGAGATCTTCAAGCATTTGCTTACGGCGATCGCCAAAACCAGGAGCTTTAACTGCTGCAACGTTTAACACACCACGGATGCGGTTAACCACTAAGGTGGCGAGGGCTTCTTTCTCGATGTCCTCAGCAATGATGATTAAAGGTTTACCTTGACGGGCAACTTGTTCTAAAACGGGAACTAAGTCTTGGACTAAGGTGATTTTCTTATCGGTGATGAGGATGAAAGGCTCTTCAAATACAGCTTCCATGCGCTCGGCATCGGTTACGAAGTAAGGGGAGATATAACCTTTCTCGAAACGCATACCTTCGGTAATTTCGAGTTCAGTTTCCATGGATTTACCTTCTTCGAGGGAGATAACGCCTTCTTTACCTACTTTATCCATGGCTTGGGCAATCATTTCACCTACTTCGGTATCATTACCCGCAGAGATAGCACCTACTTGGGCGATCGCCTTGCTGTCTTCGATTTTTCTAGCATGGGAAGCGATTTTGGCAACTAAATGGTCAGTAGCTTTGTCGATACCACGCTTGAGGGCGATGGGGTTTGCACCGGCAGCTACGTTGCGTAAACCCTCTTTAACAATGGCGTGGGCGAGTACAGTAGCGGTAGTAGTACCGTCACCAGCTACATCATTGGTTTTAGAAGCCGCTTGACGAATCAAAGCAACCCCAGTATTTTCAATGTGGTCTTCTAATTCGATTTCCTTGGCAATGGTTACACCATCGTTAACGATTTGAGGAGCACCAAATTTCTTTTCTAGTACAACGTTACGACCTTTAGGCCCTAAGGTAACGGCAACGGCTTCAGCTAATAAATCAATACCACGCTCTAGGGCGCGACGAGCTTCTTCGTTATAAATGATAGACTTGGACATAGTTATTTTTTTCTTATTTACTGTAAAAGTTGAAATAATTTGATGAGTTGAAAGGTTTTTATTTGCTCAATAAATTTGAGCTACCTTCAGGGGTTTCAATATAAAATTAGGAAACTACAGCGAGGATGTCTTTTTCGGAGAGTAAGACATAGTCATCGTTACCAAGTTTGATGTCGGTACCTGCATATTTGGAATAAAGCACTTTATCACCTACTTTTACTTCCACAGCGGTACGAGTACCTTGGTCATTTACTTTGCCATCACCCACGGTGACAACTTCACCAATTTGGGGTTTTTCTTTGGCATTGTCAGGTAAGTAGATACCACCAGCAGTTTTTTCTTCAGCTTCACTTACTTTGACGAAAACGCGATCGCCCAAAGGCTTAACAGTTGATACATTAATGGTAATTGCAGCCATCTATGGTTTTCTCCTTATTTCTCTATAGTTAATTTTTTTAATCGCTCGGAGAAAATGCTTTTAGCACTCTCACCTTACGAGTGCTAATTTAACCGAAATCGGCGTACCATAGCAATGGGTTTTATTGTACGGGTTTCCGAACTATAAGGCAGGTGTTATGTATTAGCTCTTAGGCATTAGGTTTTCTAATGATACTGGAGATGAGAGTTGAGAATATTTTGGAGATTATAGTTCATCGGTAAAGCGTTGGGTTGGGCTAAAATGAAATGGCCCTGCCACCGAACCCCATAACAACTCATCAGTTTCTAAGTCTCTACCACGGTCAAAACTGATTAGCTTATTTTCATCGATTTCAAAGCTATTATCAAGATAAGATTTTTTGCCCTTGCGTTCCACAATACAAGCCTTACCCGGTTTGACGTGACCTTTAAAATGGGTTCCTGTCCAGTGAGCAATCATATCACAACCATCCATTTTATCCAGATGGTCAAGGGTTAATCCTTTCAGTTTTTCGGGGTTACGAGAAGCTCCATAAAATTCTTTTTCTTCTTTGAGTTTATAATGTTCCAACTCAAGATGATCACCTACTACTGTAATGGTAAATACCCTTAAGCGATAGGGTTGAGAGAGTAAAAAATCGTAGGCTTGTTCGAGGAAAAAACTTACTTCTCCAAAAAGGAAATGGGGTAAAGGGCGCATACATACCCGAATGTGAGCAAAGAAGGGAGGATTATCTAATGCTTGTTGTTCATTGCTAAAATCACCTGCCATTAATTTAGCAAGGGCTTTTACATCTGTGGAATTACTCATTTTTTAAAATATTTTATTAATAATAGAAACAGTCTTTTTTTATATAGTTTTTTAGGGAATTGTAAACATTTGATCCCCCCTACTGCCTTAATAAGGGGGGAATAAAACTCTTTTTTTTAGTATTACCAACCAGTGATGGCGGGGGAGTCTAATAAGGAATCAAGATTAGGTTGAGTGGTTTTTTCGTCTTCAGATTTTTCCCTTACTTCGATACAAAAAGTAGCGGTGTTAAAACCTCCAAATCTTTGCACTGTGCTGGTGCGCAAACGAACATCATCGCTAACAAACCAAAAACGCTCATGGATTGTCATGGTTTCATATTCGGTGGTTAAAACGAGAGCATCATCATGATCAAGGTAATATTCCCCTGCCACAGGTACTATTTCGGCGTAGCCTCTTTCTCTTAATAGTTTTCCTTCACGGGGGTTATTAGGCTCAGGAATGAGGGCAAAAACAGTCTCTCCTTTGTGGCTTTCATTTTCTTTATCCCACGCCATAGAGCCATCCCAAGCAACATAGGAACCTCCTACGGAGTTTTCAGGATCAAATTTGTGCATTTCGCATATTTCTTTGATTTTAGGGTTATTTTTGTCGAGGCTTTCAACCCTAATTTCTGAGCCACCACTTTCGGCACGGCGGAAGGGTAAGTGATGGGTGGTACGTTGCGATCGCCATTTACCAGCACTATTTTGGAAAAAGGTTAATCCGTCCATTTTATATCTATTTTTTATATTAATATTTTTCTTTTTACCATAACCTAATTGGCGTTTAAGGGTCAACTGACTCATGGGCAATAGGCAACGGGCAATGGGCAATAGTGGATTACCCTGAATACAGAATTTATGATTAAATTTATGTTTTCCAAGTCCCCCAAAATAGGGGGATTTAGGGGAAATTAACCCAAATTTGGGGATTTGGTGTGCCAGTCGGTGGCTTGTTGGAAGGCATAACCCACTTTAAACAAAATGTCTTCCCGTAAGACGTTACCAATTAACTGCATTCCGATGGGTAAATTTTGACCATCAAAACCGCAAGGGATACTCATACCGGGTAAACCAGCAAGGTTAACAGGGATAGTCATTAAATCCGATAAATACATGGTAAGGGGATCATCGGTTTTTTCCCCTGCTTTAAAGGCAGTGGTGGGGGAGGTAGGGGAAATTAATACATCCACATCAGCAAAAGCGTTGTCAAAGTCTTGTTTAATTAAAGTTCTCACTTTTTGCGCTTTGAGGTAATAAGCGTCATAGTAACCTGCGGATAAAGCATAAGTACCTAACATAATACGGCGTTTTACTTCCTTACCAAAGCCTTGCGCTCTGGTTTGGGTGTACATATCCATAAGGTTATCCGCTTGGCTTCTGATACCATATTTTACTGCATCGTAACGGGCAAGGTTGGCGGAGGCTTCACTGGGGGCGATGATGTAGTAAACGGGCAAACCATAGCGGAAACGAGGGCAGGAAATTTCTTTTACTTGGGCGCCTAGTTTTTCTAATTCTTTGATACCTTGGTTAACGGCTTCTGCCACTACTCCATCTAATCCATCTCCAAAGGTTTCCCGGATGATGCCCACTTTCAAGCCTTTTAAGTCGGTGGTAAAGGATGTTGTATAGTCAGGGATTTCGACTTTTAAGCTAGTGGAGTCTTTGGAGTCGTAACCGGCGATCGCCTTTAACAAAACAGCTGCATCCTCCACGGTGTGGGCAAAAGGTCCAATTTGATCAAGGGAGGAAGCATAGGCCACTAAACCAAAACGAGACACTAAACCATAGGTAGGCTTCAAGCCCACAACCCCACACAGTGAGGCAGGTTGACGGATAGAACCCCCAGTATCAGATCCCAAGGAAACCACACATTCATCGGCAGCCACGGCCGCCGCAGAGCCTCCAGAAGACCCCCCTGGCACTCGGGTGGTATCCCAAGGGTTAGCGGTTACTTGATAACCAGAGTTTTCTGTAGAACTTCCCATGGCAAACTCATCTAAGTTAGTTTTACCTAAAATTACCGCCCCTTGGTCATGGAGTTTTTGGGTAACGGTGGATTCATAGCTAGGGATAAAACCTTCGAGAATTTTTGAACCGCAGGTGGTAGGAATCCCTTTAGTGGACATATTATCTTTAACGGCGATGGGGATACCTTCAAGGGTTCCAATTTCCTCTCCCCTAGCAATTTTTTGATCCACTTTTTGGGCGCTCTCTAGGGCTAAATCCTTGGTGATATGAAGATAGCTTTTAATTTGGGGTTCTAATTTTTCGATGGTATGGAGATATTCTTGGGTAATTTCTACCGCTGAACGTTCTTTATTGATAAGCTGTTTGTGTAATTGGGAAATGGAAGCCATGGATAGTAATTGATAATTAATAATTGATAATTGATAATTGATAATTGATAATGAATAGTTAGTCTTTTGGATTAAGAAATTAACTCATTATTTATGACTCAAAGTAACGCTTTAAGTATAATTCATTGTCAATTGTCCATTGTCAATTGTCAATTTTTAATACTGTTTCATTACTCTCGCCATTTGTCGCTCATCGTCACGGCGTTTAATGGTTTCCCGTTTGTCGTGAAGTTTCTTACCTTTACCTAAACCAAGATTAATTTTAATCCAATCCCCTTTGATGTACATTTTTAGGGGAACTAAACTTAATCCTTTTTGCTCTAATAAGCCGATTAATTTACTGATTTCTTTTTTGTGTAAAAGTAATTTGCGATCGCGCTTCGGCTCATGGTTAAAATACTGCCCTGCGGTTTGGTGGGGGGCAATGTGAACATTCATCAACCATGCTTCCCCATTACGAATCAAACAATATCCATCTCTCAAATTCACCTTTCCAGCCCTAACGGATTTTACTTCTGTGCCGCCTAGCTGAATCCCTGCCTCATAGGTATCTAAAATCTCATATAGGTATCTGGCTTGACGATTATCACTTATAACTTTAATTGGTTTTTTTTCTACCATAAACGAGTTTCATTTTGTCTGCAATCTTACTATTGTACCTCAGTTTGATGAATATATTGTTAGTCGGGGTGGGGAATGGGGAATAGGCAATAGGCAATAGGCAATGGGGAGTGGACTTTTTTCGTCTTCTCATAAACCTAAATTAAATCAAATTCCTTGAGGGCGGGGAGAAAGTTATTATTTTCGTGGCTGGGGCGACTTAATTTAATTAGAGCAAATCTTTGTAAATCTGTTAAATTTTGCCATTGATTAATACTTAATTTAATATCAAATTCTTGGGCTTTTTCAATGATTTGTAGTGGTATTTTCTCTTTTTGCTGCCATGATGGATTAGACTCAATTTCTAAAGTCTTTGCATATTTTCCCGTTTGTTTATGTACTAATTCTTGCAAAAAAGTAGCATAATCTTCAGCTTCAAGGGAAGTTACACAAGGTTTTTTAACTAATATTTCTCTTTCTTCTAACGTAAATTGATGCCAATGATTAAGTTTTAATTTTACTCCGCAGGTGTCTAATTTTAGTCTTACGACGAGGGGAATACAACGTAAAGACTCTACAAAATCTGCTTCAAATTGAAAAAAATCAGTCATGGGCGATCGCTCTTAAAAAATTACTTTTAAAATAGATATTATAGTGTCTTGTTGTCGAAGTAAATCATCAGACCAAATTCTGAATTAAAATAAACAAAAAAAATAAATAAAGAGCAAAAACAAAGAGGGGCTTGAGTGTTTAAAGATCAGCCAATAGACCTAAAATGTGAATATCCCTGCCCTTGTCGTCAAGAGGGAAGACTACAACCAATCACCCTAACCGAAGCCTTGGGTTGTCACAAATGTCAACAAATATTTGTCACCGATGAAGAACATCAGTATTTAAAACCTGTGGTTAATCTATCACCATACAAAAAAAAATGGTCTTGGAATGGCAAAAAATGGGTATTACACCGTCAGGAAATTTCAAAAAACTACTTATTTTTCCTGCTATGGTTTACCATTGGTATGATTTCCATATTATTAGTCTTTTCATTAGTGAGTCCTATTCCTTGGCTAGTGGGAAGTATTATGATTATCTCTTCTGTATTGATAATTCTTCTGTTGCCATACAGATATTAAAATTGTTCAGGTTATAACCGCAAATTCTATGACAGAATCCATCGATAAAAGGGTAAAAAAAGCCCATCAAGCATTTCTCGAAATGAGTAAAATAAAAGGGATAGAGCGTTCCTTAGCGGTATCATTAATGGCAAGTAAACTAGAAGATTGTTTTGATGATATTCTTCAGGCAAACACCCTGGATTTAGAAATTAGTCGGGAAATGTCTGTGCCAGATTTAATTTTGGATTGGCTAAAATTAACACCCCAAAGACTAGAAGCAGCCGTAGAGATATTAAAAACTTTAGCAGAATTACCTGATCCTTTTCAAAAAGTAATCAATGCCCCCTACCAAGTAACCTATTGTCAAAATTATTCCCAGTTGATGCCCCTTGGGGTAATTGCCATGGTATATGAGGCTTTACCAGATTTGGCTATTATCGCCGCAGGATTAACCATCAAAACGGGTAACAGTTTAATTTTGAGGGGCGGTAGTGAATCGAGTAATACTAACACCATTATTTCCCAAATACTGCAAGTAGCCCTAGAGGAAGCAGATTTTCCCCCTAGTTGCATTGAATTTTTACCCTCCGAACAAGGTTATTCTATCCAAGATTTGATCACTCAGGATCAATATTTAAATTTAATTATTCCTTACGGGCGCCCTAGTTTAATTCAACAGGTAACGGAAATGGCAACGGCACCAGTGTTGAAGTCTGCCATGGGTAATTGTTATTTATACTGGTCTCTATCTAGTGATCTTGATATAGTTAAATCTGTTATTGTGGATAGTCATGGTAGTTTACCAGATCCTGTGAATGCCATCGAAAAGGTTTTGATTAATAGTCAACAAAAGTCCACTTCTATTACTCGTTTATTTAACTATCTTCAGGAAAATGACTTTGTTTTAAAAGGGGATGATGCCTTAGTGGAGGAGTTTCCTGATTATCTAATTCCCGCCAAAGAGTCTTCATGGCATGAACCTTTTTTGACTAAAACCATCGCCTTTAGGCGTACAGATGATCTACAAAGTGCGATCGCCCATATCAACGAATATAGCAGTGGTCATGCCAACTGTCTAGTTACGGATTCCTATCAAGAAGGGCGCACCTTTGCCATGGAAGCCGATAGCGCCCTAGTGTATATCAACTCATCCCCCCGTTTTTATCGCTATTTACAGGGAAGCAACTCAGTATTTTTGGGGGTATCCAATCAAAAAGGGCATCGCCGAGGATTAATCAGCCTAGAAACCTTTACCACCCTCAAACAAATCGTCGTAGGTGATGGACAAATGTAAAACTATTCTAAGTTTTTAGGTCTGTATCTAAAAAACCTTGATAAAATCATTAATAAAATGGGCTAAAAGTAATGAGCGCACAGAAAAAAAATAAACTAGGAATTGGTTGTTTTGGGGTTTCCCTAATAGTGATAGTAGCCGCAGGATTAGGATACTATTTTGGTCGTAGATTATTATTAGGAGAAGAATTAACCCCCTTACAAGGCTCACAAATCATTCCCGCCGATGCCGTTGCCACTGGTTTTATTTCCACAGATATAAATGACTGGCAAGAATTAGAACAATTTGACACTTTTGGAGCAAGGGAATCCGTTGAAGAAAATTGGCAACAATGGCAAAATGAATTAGGCTCGGAAAATATTGAGGTTAATTACCAAGAAGATATTGAGCCTTGGTTAGGAAATTTGATGATGGCTTTTCTTCCTAATATTGATGATACTTCTGAACCTAATGTTGGAGTAATTGCCGGGGTAAAAAATAAATTAAAAGCAAGGAATTTTTTAAACAAAATTAAAGATAATCCTGACACCGAAGTAATAGAAAGTGAATATCAAAATATTACAGTTTATCAAGTTACTTCCACCGAAAACCCTGAAGGTGTGTGGTTTAGTTTCTTTGATAATCAAGCCGTCATGGGTGATGCCCAAACGGTGATAGAACAATTTATAGATACTTATCGGGGGGCTGATTCTATTGTTTCGGTGAAAGAAGCCCATGAGACAACTAGGGAAAAACTGAATCAAAAAAATCCCTTATTTCAGACATATATTACTGATTACAATTATTTCATCGGCGATATTATTACAGAATCTTTTGATTTACCCGATACAGCAGAAATTCCCATGATTGAAACTGCGGTGACTACTTTTGATATTCAAGATCATGGTATTAATCTTAGTACTATTGTTAATTTATCAAATCCTTTATATTCAGAAATTAGTAGTACTACTACCCATAAATTAATCAATAAAATTTCTGATGATGTTATTTTTATGATAGATGGTGTAGCTTTAAAAACTATTTGGGAACAAGTAGAGGTAAATCGTCAATTAATACCTGAATTAGATCAGTTTATTGTGTTACTAGAATCTTTTACTGGAAATGCCTTAAATCTCAATTTACAGGACGATATTTTTGCTTGGTTAGACGGAGAATTTGCCTTTGGCTTATCCGTTGATGAAAATAATTCCTTTGCTGATACTGGCATGAAAGGTCTATTTTTGATGGAAACGGGCGATCGCACTTTAGCAGAAAACACCCTCAACCAAATAGAAAGATTAACAGGTTCAGATCAATTTATACGGATAGAAAAAGAGGAAAATAATGGTGTTTCATCTACTAAATGGACTACCATAGAAGGACAACTATTATCTTACGGTTGGCTAGAAGATAACCTCTTATTTGTAAACTTAAGTCAAGAGGAAAATATTGATACTATTACTAATAGTAATACATCATTACAAAGCAATGAAAATTTTACCCTCACCACCCAAACTCTCCCCCAAGATAACTTTGGTTACGTCTTTTTTGACATAGAAAAAACGGTTAATATTCTCAATGAATTTGCCCCCGATTTTTTTGAAAATGCCCCCCCTGAGAGCCAACCAATTATTAATGCTCTCAAAGGAATTGCCATTACTAGCTCTAGTAATAACCCCAACACCAGTCAACTAGACATCAACATCTCTCTCCAGAAAAAATAATTGACAGTGAAACTGCACTCTCAAAACATTTTGTTATCAAAGCCTAAGTACCCCTTTTTCCAAAAAGAAAAGTTTTAAAAGTGAAAAGTGGGGAAATATTAGGCAGAGAGAAAAACAACTGCCGTAAATAATTAAGCAATGCTACACTAAAAACTGTTCTCAATTCCTTTAATTCTCAATTCTTCATTCTTAATTACTGAAATGTCCTTTGTTGGCTTACACATACACACCGACTATAGCTTACTAGATGGTGCATCCCAGATTCCTTCCCTCGTAGAAAAAGCAGTAGAATTAGAGATGCCTGCGATCGCCATTACCGATCACGGAGTCATGTATGGTGCCATTCAACTGATCAAAAACTGCCTCAATAAACCCATCAAACCTATCATTGGTAACGAAATGTACGTCATCAACGACGACATTACCCAATACCACAAAGGCATCAAAAAATTTCATCAAATCGTCCTCGCTAAAGACAAACAAGGATACAAAAACCTCGTCAAACTTACCACCATCTCTCACCTACAGGGAATGCAGGGTAAAGGCATATTTTCCCGCCCCTGTGTTAACAAAGAATTATTAGAGCAATACCACGAAGGCTTAATCGTCACCAGCGCCTGTTTAGGGGGGGAAATGCCCCAAGCTATTCTCAAAGGAGACTATAAACGAGCCAGAGACGTAGCCAAATGGTACAAAAGAGTATTCAAAGATGACTTTTACCTCGAAATACAAGATCACGGCTCAAAAGAAGACCGTATTGTTAACGTAGAATTGGCGAAAATTAGTCAAGAATTAGACATCAAAATCATCGCCACCAACGACTCCCACTTTCTCTCCTGCTATGACGTAGAAGCCCACGATGCCCTCCTTTGCATCAACACCAAGAAAAGCATCGACGAAGTAAAAAGACTCCGTTATTCAGGCACAGAATACCTCAAATCAGAAGCAGAAATGAAACTGCTATTTAGGGATCATCTTGAACCTGAAATTGTAGAAAGGGCGATCGCCAATACCCTCGAAATAGCTGATAAAATAAAACCCTACAACGTCCTCGGAGAGCCAAGAATCCCCAACTTTGACATCCCTAGCGGACACACCCCCGAAAGCTACCTCGAAGCCGTCACCTGGGATGGATTGATGGATAGATTCAACTGTCGGCAAAAAAGCGAAATCAGCCCTATTTACAAAGAAAGACTGGAATATGAATTGCGCATGATGGAAACCATGGGTTTTTGTACCTATTTCCTCGTAGTGTGGGACTATATCAAATATGCCAGAGATAATGACATTCCTGTGGGCCCGGGGCGCGGTTCCGCCGCTGGTTCATTAGTGGCCTACGCCCTTGGTATTACTAACATTGACCCTGTTCACCATGGACTATTATTCGAGCGTTTTTTGAACCCCGAACGTAAATCCATGCCTGATATTGATACCGACTTTTGCATTGATAGAAGGGATCAAATGATTCGCTATGTTACCGCCAAATATGGAGAAGATAAAGTTGCCCAAATTATCACCTTCAACAGAATGACCTCCAAGGCTGTTTTAAAGGACGTAGCAAGGGTTTTGGATGTCCCCTACGCCGAAGCCGATGAAATGGCAAAAATGATTCCCGTATCCCGTGGAAAACCAGCGAAATTAAAGGTAATGGTATCCGATGATACTCCCACCCCCGAATTTAAGGAAAGGTATGATAACGAGCCACGGGTAAAAAAATGGTTAGACATGGCCATGCGCATCGAGGGCATGAATAAAACGTTTGGTGTCCATGCAGCGGGGGTAGTGATTTCCAGTGAACCTTTAGACGAAATTGTACCTTTGCAAAAAAACAACGAAGGCTCAGTAATTACTCAATATTTCATGGAGGATTTGGAGTCTTTGGGACTGTTAAAAATGGACTTTTTGGGTCTGAGAAACCTAACCACAATCCAAAAAACAGCGGAACTAATTAAGCTCAATCGTAATATTGACATAGATGTAGATGACTTACCCTTGGGGGAAAGGAAGGCTTTACAAATTTTGGAAAAGGGTACGAGTAAAAAGTTACCCAAAGATGTCGCCCTTACCCATAATCTTTTGGAAAGGGGCGATTTACAAGGAATATTTCAGCTCGAATCCGATGGCATGAAACAAATTGTGAGGGATTTAAAACCGTCTGGTATTGAGGATATTTCTTCTATTTTGGCACTTTATCGCCCGGGCCCCCTTGATGCTGGTTTAATCCCTATTTTCATTAATCGTAAGCATGGTAGAGAAGCGATTACCTATGAGCATGAGCTATTACAGCCCATTTTGAAAGAAACCTATGCGGTGTTGGTATATCAAGAGCAAATTATGAAAATGGCTCAGGATTTGGCTGGTTATTCTCTTGGGGAGGCAGATTTGTTGCGTCGGGCGATGGGTAAGAAAAAGGCATCGGAAATGGCAAAACACCAAGAAAAGTTTATTGATGGTTCCATGAAAAATGGTGTCTCGAAGGATATTGCGGAGAGTTTATTTGACCAGATGGTTAAGTTTGCGGAGTATTGTTTGAGTTATGATACGGAGATTTTGACGGTGGAATATGGGGTTTTACCCATTGGCAAAATTGTGGAGGAGCATATCCAATGTTCCGTTTATAGTGTAGATCAAAATGGTTTTGTATATACTCAGGCGATCGCCCAGTGGCATGATAGAGGAGAGCAAGAGGTTTTTGAGTATGAGTTGGAAAACGGTGCCACTATCAAAGCGACAAAGGATCATAAAATGATGACTTCTGACCATAAAATGTTACCCATTGACCAAATTTTTGAGCAGGGCTTGGACTTGTTGATGATTTCTTCCTAATAATTATGAATTTGCGCTTCTTTGGGAGATAAAAACCGTTAAGCCAAAATAAGATCAGATTTACCAATAACAAGCTAATATAGTGGATAAGATTGACTTTTGGGAGAATTTGACAGTTGAATCAACCTTTAGGATCAGTTATTGAAGGATCATTAAGCGAAGGATTAGAAGTGCGCTTACATCCTGATATATCCGTAGAAGAGATGCGAGTAGGTAAATTTTTAGTAGTACAGGGAAGCAGGTCAAAATTTTTCTGTCTCCTCACCGACGTTTCCCTCGGCACATCCACCCCCAGAATTTTTACCCATCCCCCCGATCCTGAAGATGATTTTTGGCGCGAAGTATTGGCAGGGAGCGACACCTACGGCACTATTGAAATCGCCCCCATGCTCATGTTGAGCATTGATAACAGCATAGAAGAAGATAGCCCGAATACTGTCACCCTCAAAAATGCCTTTGGAGAATTTGAAAGTAAATTAAAATTACTGCCCGTTAAAACTATTCCTAGCCATTTTAGTCAGGTATATGAATCCACGGAGCAGGATTTTCGCTCGGTATTTGGTTGGGAAGATGATCCCTATAAGAAGAACTTTGCGATCGGTAAACCCCTAGATATGGAGGTGCCTATCTGTCTCGATTTAGACCGTTTTGTAGAACGTAGCAATGGTATTTTTGGTAAATCAGGTACAGGTAAATCTTTTTTAACAAGGCTTCTTATTTCGGGCATTATCCGCAAACAGGCGGCTGTTAATTTAATGTTTGATATGCACTCGGAATATGGCTGGGAAGCGGTGAGTGAGGGTAAACAGTTAAACATGGTCAAGGGCTTACGGCAATTGTTTCCCAAGGAAGTAGAAATTTATACTTTGGATCCAAAATCTACCAAACGCCGAGGGGTACCCAATTCGAGGGATTTATTTTTAAGTTATGACCAAATCGAGATTGAGGATTTACGGTTAATTAGTCGGGAGTTGGGTTTGTCGGAGGCGAGTTTGGACAATGCCAATATCTTGGCTGGAGAGTTGGGCAGAGATTGGATTTATAAACTCATTAATATGACTAATGAGGATATAGAAATTTTCTGTAATGAGAAGCAGGGGCATAAAGGCTCAATTATGGCTTTGCAACGGAAGTTAAAAAGGCTAGAAAGCCTGAAGTATATGAAGTCTGTATGTCCTCACAATTATATTAATGAAATTCTTGCCCTTCTTGACGGTGGAAAACACGTGGTAGTGGAATTTGGCTCTCAGGGTAGTATGCTTTCTTATATGTTGGTGACGAATATGATTACCCGTCGCATTCACCGCGCGTATGTAAAAAAGGCAGAAACTTTCTTGCAAACTAAAAATACCATGGATAAGCCTCGTCCTTTGGTGATTACCATTGAGGAGGCACACCGCTTTTTGGATTCTAAAATTGTCCATCAAACGATTTTTGGCACCATCGCCCGTGAGATGAGAAAATACTTTGTAACCCTGTTAGTTGTCGATCAACGTCCTTCTGGTATAGATAATGAAGTGATGTCCCAAGTAGGTACGAGGATTACTTGTTTATTGAACGACGAGAAAGACATAGATGCTATCTTTACAGGGGTTTCGGGAGCAAGTGGGTTGCGCTCGGTATTAGCAAAATTAGACTCCAAACAACAGGCGTTAGTTTTAGGTCATGCGGTGCCTATGCCCGTAGTAGTAAGGACTAGAGCCTATGATCAACAGTTTTATGCAGAGGTAGGAGAGCCAGACTGGCAAACCATGGATGATGATACATTACGTATAGAAGCAAAAAAAGCCAAGAGTGATCTCGGCTTTTAAGTTTCATTAATCGTTCAAGCGGGTAACGCGATTCGAACGCGCGACATTCACCTTGGCAAGGTGACGCTCTACCACTGAGCTATACCCGCAATCAGCACATATATTATTATGGCGAATATATTTTTTTTTGTCAAGTATTTTTGTATAAATATCAAAATATGAAAATTTTTACCTGACACCTACACTAAATCTAAAGACTTTTTCAGCACTACCTCATTAATTTATCTTTTCTCGAATATTCAACCAAGGAAAATTGAGCTTAAAATTTTGCCATTTATTATTAATCATTTTGCGCTGATTAATCAAATAAATACTGACTAAAGTGAGACACACTCCCCCCCATTGCAACGAAGAAAGTTGTTCACCTAATACCAAATTACCAAAACTAAGGGCAAATACAGGGGTTAAAAAAGTCAGCGCACTTAAACTGGTAATATTGCCCTTCGATGCTAAATAAAAGAATACACCATAGGCGATCGCACTGCCAAAAATAGTTGCATAAGCAATAGACAACCAACCAGACAAACTAATATTTACCCACTGATTAGTCTCCGTCACCCCACTAAGACAAAATAACATCAAACCCCCAATAATCATGTGCCATCCCGTAGCCAACACCGTATCCACATGACGGGAGATATAGGGAATCATAACAGTACCCAACGCCATAGACAAAGAAGCCAACAGCATCAACCACTCCCCATTATCAAAAAGCCCTTCCCAACTAAAATAAAACTCCCCCCAATTACCCTGAAACAAATTAACAATCCACTCATCAGGCAAACCAATTAAACTAATGCCGATAATCCCCACACCTAACCCTAACCAACCCCAAAAACCAATCATATCCTTAAATAACCAACGGCATAAAATAGCCACCGCCAAAGGCTGAGAATCAATCATAACCGAGCCTAAGCCAGCCCCCGTGCGCAACAATCCCTCCGCCAAAAAACCCTGAAACATAGCGCCATCCACCAAAGCAAACAATACAATCCAGCCCCATGCTTTCCATGATTGGGGTTGTAAACTTTTTCCCCGACTCACGAATATTAAAACCAAAATACCCGCAGGAAAAATTCTTAATGCCCCCAAAAATATCGGAGTAGTTTCCAATATAGTACCCTTCATAGCAACCATTGCCGTACCCCACAAAAAAAAAGGGGCAACATATACTATGGGATTGAAAAAATTAGGACGAGGATTTTTTTGTGCTTCCATTGATTACTCAAAGATTGTTACATTTCTTAATCTTAACCAAAATCCCCCTTACTCATCCTCAAAGCTACTTAGAACTTTTGTACAATAGTATAGAAATACTAAAAATAATATAACCAACAGAGTAAGAAGCCAAAAAGTCCGTCATCCAATGTACACCCAAATAAACACTACTGATGCCCATCAAAATCATAAAAATAACAACAAAGCTAAATAAAGCAACCCTTCGGCGGGGAAAATATTGGGAAACAAAATAAGCAATGAGTAGATATAAAATTAAATTTCCCGAACCATGACCACTAGGATAACTATAACCGTTAACATGGTCAACCATACGATTTATAGGGCGAGGAATAGCAAATAATGGTTTAAATACTTTATCGACTAATAATAGAATAGATAAAGAAGATAAAGCCATCACTTGAGCTTCAATCCATAACCTTTTCCGCACCAAAAAAATCAAACTAAATACAACTACAAAAACAGCAACTTCTGCCTCACCTACAAAATAAAAAAATCTGGCAATATATTCAAACCAACTAGGTAAACTATCTTGAAGGAAGTTTTGGAAATATACATCCGCGGAACTTAATCTATCGCTTACTACCAGCCCCGAAAGAATTAGAAAAAATATAACAGCAAAAATAAATACAATACATTGAAATGTGTCGAAATGTTGGGTTATATTTTTCGGTTTTAGAATATACTTTATTTTCATTACAAAAGAACAACTGCTATATAAAAAGAGTGATAAATCTATTTTTTAAGAAAAGGTTATGGGCAACTTGTTGATAAATAAATTTTAGACAATTTTAGACTTAGTTAGACATTTTCTACCACTATCACCATAACCTACCCCCAAAAGAAAATTGACCATAAACCAGCCCTACCAGTGAGTAACACTATATGTTATAATTGCGACAGTCATCTATTCAAAATTAACACCTGTGGTAGCGACGAAAATTTCCCCAAACACACTTAATAGTTTACCTAGAAGCGGATGGAGAGGTTTGATTGAAGAGTATCGAGCCTACTTGCCCGTGACGGAAACCACCCCAGTTGTCACCCTTAGAGAAGGAAACACTCCTTTAATTCCTGTTCCCTACATTTCTAATTTAATTGGGCGCAACGTCAAAGTATTTGTCAAGTATGATGGTTTGAACCCGACAGGCTCTTTTAAAGATAGGGGAATGACTATGGCCATTACCAAAGCCAAGGAGGCAGGGGCAAAGGCTGTAATTTGTGCTAGTACGGGAAACACATCAGCAGCGGCGGCGGCTTATGCCACGAGAGCTGGTTTGAGAGCTTTTGTAATTGTCCCTGATGGCTATGTAGCCCTAGGAAAATTGGCTCAGGCTTTGATTTATGGAGCGGAAGTTCTTGCCATTGATGGTAATTTTGATGATGCTTTGACCATTGTAAGAGAAATTGCTGATAACTACCCCGTTACTTTGGTTAATTCCCTTAATCCTTATCGTTTAGAAGGACAAAAAACTGCTGCTTTTGAGGTAGTAGATACTTTGGGTTATGCCCCTGATTGGGTATGTATTCCTGTGGGTAATGCAGGGAATATTACCGCTTATTGGATGGGTTTTTGTCAGTATCAAGGGGAAGGTAGATGTAATAGTCTTCCTCGCATGATGGGCTTTCAGGCGGCAGGTTCGGCTCCTTTAATCCACGGACATCAAATTATGAAACCTGATACCATTGCTACCGCTATCCGCATCGGTAACCCTGCAAACTGGGATAAGGCTTTGTCTGTGCGGGAGGCTTCTAATGGGGAGTTTAATGCTGTTACAGATCGCGAAATCTTGGAGGCTTACAAAATTTTGGGCAGGGAAGAAGGTATTTTCTGTGAACCTGCGAGCGCTGCTTCTGTGGCTGGGGTGTTGAAGTTAAAGGATCAGGTGCCTGATAATGGTACGGTGGTATGTGTTTTGACTGGAAACGGTTTGAAGGATCCTGATAGTGCTATGACTAATAGTGAAGGTGGTATCAAAGGTGGCATCAAGGCGGATTTACAAGAGGTTGCAAGGGTAATGGGTTTTGAACCGTAATTTACGCCCTTCATCATAAAAGGATGATTCCTCCTAGTTGTTAATCATGGGAGGAATTCAACTTAAGTTTTTCAATAATCACATATTGGATAGTATTGATAATGAATCAGATGTCTAGCCTAACGGTACAGGATTTGGCTTTTATTTTGGCTGATAGTCCTGACATGGTGCAATTACTTGATGTGAGAGAGTTGCAAGAAGTAGCGATCGCCTCTTTACCCCATTTTATCATTTTGCCCCTCAGTGAATATGAGCAATGGTCATCTAAAATTATGACGGAATTAGACCCAGAAAAAGAAACCATCGTCATGTGTCACCACGGTATCAGATCCGCTCAGATGTGCCAGTGGTTGGTTCATCAAGGGTTCCAAAATGTCAAAAATGTCTCTGGAGGTATAGATGCCTATGCGGTGTATGTGGATGACTCCCTATCACGGTATTAGGGCGATCGCACCATCTAACAAATCAAAACCTTCCGTCACCGATTCAATGCGAGAACATTTATCCCTCAATTCTGAAGCCCCCTCAAAACCCTTACAATACCAAGCCAGATGTTTACGGGATTGCAAAATGCCTTTATAGCCCTTATATTCCCATAAGCCCTGTAAATGCTCCTTGGCGCATTCCAACCTTTGCCTGATGGTAGGATAAACGGGGTTAATTCCTGTTTTCAAAAAATGGTCAATTTCCCCCACCAAAAAAGGATAACCCAAAGTACCACGGGAACACATCACCCCATCTGCCTGAGTCATTTCCAGACAACGGAGGGCATCTTCGAGGGAAAATATATCTCCATTGGCAATGACGGGAATAGTTAACTTTTTCTTCACCTGGGCGATAAACTCCCATCTTGCATTGCCCGTGTAACCTTGCTCTCTGGTGCGTCCATGAATGGTAATCATATCTGCCCCAGCCTCCTCCATTTTTTGAGCAAATTCGATAATATTAATTTCTTGATCATTCCATCCCAAGCGGGTTTTAACCGTTACGGGTACATCCACCGCCCCTTTTACTTCCCGTACCAGTGCGATCGCCACTTCTGGCTCCCTCAATAATCTTGAACCGCCCCCTCTTTTAGTAATCTTATTCACAGGGCAACCCATATTTATATCCACCGTTTGCGCCCCCTCCTGCACCGCCTTAACGGCTGCCTGAGCCATAAAATCGGGACGACAATCGAATAACTGAATACTAATAGGTTGCTCATCAGGGTCAATTTCCATTAGGCGAGGTAACTCCTTCATATGACTCAATTCCGTCGCATTCACCATCTCTGTATAGGTCATGGATTCGGGGGCATAACGCCTCACCAAACGACGGAACACCAAATCAGTCACCCCCGACAAAGGAGACTGTAACACACGGCTGTTAACCTCCATAGAACCAATTTTTAAGGGCGTAGCTAGTTTTTGAGCAAGGGCAGGGGAAATGTTCATCTAGTATGTTTGATAGTCAATTAATGTTTCATCGGTGGCAAAGAAATTCATCATTAGATTCAGCCATTGTGAACTAATTAGCCATGGGAGGAGACTAAAATATTATGGGTTACTATAGCCTTATATCAGTTTCCATAATTTTGTGTGTGGTGCAAGTTTTTAATTAATGGCATTTTAACCTAATGCCTAACTGCTAATAGCTACCACCGTCCCCAATAAATTATTTTTTGTTGCACTACCTAGTTATTATCATGAATGCCGAGCAATTTTCCATTATCGTACATCCCATTTTAGCGGTTATAGGTGTGTTTCCTCTCATCGGTATAGTATCCTATTTTGCTTGGGATACCCGCCAAAGGCGACTTGCCATCAAGGCAGGGGATAAAAGTTTTATTCCACCCTCAGTGGGAAAAAGCCATGTGGACATAGGGAAAAAACTCTCTACCGCCGTGGTAATCGTTAGTCTTGTGGGTTTGTTTCGTCCTATTATGGCTAAAAATATTATTGAGAATAGACTTTGGGAAACAGATTTTTTTCAGTTTAGTTTTATTATTTTAATGTTTTTAGGGGCGATCGCCACTTATATATTACTTTATATTGCCAAAACCAAACTATGGCGAGGAACATTTGCCACCCTTAGCGGTATGGCAGTAGTTATCCTTGGTTGCCAAGACGGTGTATTTCGTAGAGGCAATGAATGGTATATCTCCCACTACTACTACGGAGTCACCGTCACCCTATTAATGATATTTTCCATTGCCATCATTAACGAAATATACAAAGATAAAACTCATAAATGGCGCAACATTCACATCATCGTTAATTGTATCGCCCTACTTTTATTTTTAGGACAAGCCATGACAGGGGCAAGGGATTTATTTGAAATTGCCCTCTGGACACCGCCACCAGCATTCTTACTTTTTTAACGGGAAAATAACTTTTGTTCTATGGCCTTAATGAATATTGTCTATGCGTAAACAGCATAATGTAAAAATAGCATAATGTATAATATTTAACAGAAATATTGAGCAATTATCCCATGAGCAAAATTCAGCCTAAATCCATTAATATTATTCCAAAAATTATTGATTACCTAGACAAAGGGCAAATAGTAATTTTACACACCGATATGGTTTATCTCCTTCTAGCCAACGGTTTAAACTCCAATGCCTGTAACAAAATTCATGAACTCAAAAAATGGAATCCCCGTAAACCCTTAACATTATTATCCCACCAACAAAAACTCCCCGACTATGCCCTTTTAGACAATGATGCTCAAGTCTTAGTTAATCAATTTCCCCTTCCTATCAGTATCATCATTCCCCATCGTAACAACCTATCCGATACCGTCACCGCAGGGCATAACACCATCTTTGTTTCCTGTCCTGATGATTTCATCTATCAATTAGTCAATCAATCTCCATTTCCCATCGTTGCAGGTACAGCCAGTTTAGGGGGAGATTATAGGGCAAATAATGCCAAGGTTGCCGAGCAATTATTTGGTAATGACGTAGCTTTAATCATTAATGGTGGTGAATCCAAAGAGCGCATCAGGACAACTTTAATCGATTGTCACTTACCCTTACCCACCATCATGAACTTTGGTTTAATTTCCTATGATGAATTACGGTTAATTCTTCCTCACATTGAATTGCCCTCTCATTTGCGCAAATGATTTTTTCTCAAGGTACAAAATATTAAAAATGATTGTTTAAATTTTTTTGAAATTTCATCATTACTATTTCCATAGTTTTGCGAGAAATAGCCAATCCGTAGTCTTTTACTCCCCATGATCTCTATTTTTGGCTAATGCCATCACAAATGGTTTAGGGAATAAATCGATGGAGTGTATGAATCAGTTATAATTTCAAGAAAAAGAACAAATCATTCCCGACGAAATTAAATGGTCTTATCGTCAGATATAATTGAAAGTATAGCACAAGATTTAAGCAACTCTAAGGAAGCACTCAGGGCAAAAAAGTTAGTATTTTATGTTAGTCAAAGATACTGGGAAACCGACACCAACGTCATCAATGACTATTCCTTTTTTGATTTATTAGAAAATTTACATCAAACAAACCCCACCTTAGAAGATCTTAAAGCCCTACTTCATCATGCGGTAGAAACATTAAATCGCAAAACTATTTATAAAAAAATTGCCACTTATGTTTTGAGACGTATGTCTGATTTATACCAAATTATTCCCGTTGAAGAAGACTATATCGAAGAAAATGAGACTTCCGACACAGAAATAGTCGAGGCCATTACAGAAGCGATTCAAAATCATGAAGAATCAGCAAGAATGAAAAAAGTAATTTTTGCTGTGTGTAAGCAATACTGGGAAGCAGATATAAATGTCATCGATATGTATGACATGAGAGACTTAATCCGTGAAATAAAAGAACTTTATCCCAGTAGTAAAAGACTAAAAAAAGCCCTTGATATGGTGGTATCAAGCATCAATCGCCAGAATTTTTATACATTCATCGCCGATACCATCATGGATAACTTTAATCATTTATACCCCTACGAAGTGAGAGATATAGATAAAGATACTAATTCTGGAGACGAAGAAACCCAGCTAATTAAAGCACAATCGAAGAAACCAACTCAGGAAACAGAAAAGTCCCAAACCTCTACTCCATCACAACCCCAAGAAATATCGCAACCGACAGAAGAGGTAAAAAGAGATGTAACCCCTAGCAGTGTGCCAGAAGGGCAGATTATTCCTTGGCTAAAAATAGAAAATCTATTTGAACTTAAACAGGAAATAATGCAATATACTAATCCTCTCCGTGCTAAGATTCTTTTATTCTATGCAGTATATGATATTGATACCCTAGAACAACATTGGTCTATTGTGAGAACTTGTAGTTTTGATGATCTTCTTATTAGAATGTTTGAGCATTACGATAAAAATATAGAAGTAATCGCAAAAAAATTACAATATGTGGCAAACTCACCCATTGAAGGGTTAGAGCAAGACGAAAATTTACAGGCTGTGACGGCTATTATTGAATCTATTAAGCGTTTTTATCGCAAAAAGTAAAAATTGGGGTGATTATTTCCCTTTGTCTCTTATCCACTGTCACAACTTCCATTTATCGGACTCACTGTAATTCTTGGTTAATTAGTCGAAAAGTGAGGTTAATTCTTGGTTTAACGGACTTGGATGTTTTAGGGATTTGATGTAGCCAATAATGTTGAGTTTCTCCTGCCATTACCAACAAACTGCCATGGGTAAGGGATATTTCTGATTTAATGGGATTTTTTTTGTCTCTTGTCTTCAACATAAAACGTCTTTCTCCCCCAAGGCTAACCGAAGCGATGAGGGGATTTTGTCCTAATTCTGGTTCATTATCACTGTGCCATCCCATACTATCTTTGCCATGGCGATAATAATTGAGTAAGACACTGTTAAATTTTACATTCAACAAAGATTCTATCTTATCCTTTATCTGCGCCAAACAATCAATCCAAGGATGGGGATACATGGTGAGATTAGAATAGGTATAGGTTAAGCCTTCGTCGGCATACCAAGCCGTTAGGCGAGGCTGTAAATGAGTTTTCCCGTACACTGTAATATTATCCTGTCGCCACTCAATTTCTCTATGTAATTCAGTAAATAAAACATCACTGGTGGCAGAGTCAAAAAAGTCGGGATAGTAATATATTTCACTGTGAGGTAACTCTATTTTTGCCATCGCTTTTGGGGTTATTGGGGGTTTTTTTTGTGTTCTACTTCAATGACTGTATGGACATTACCTCTGGGGTAAAAGTCACCTTTAACGGACATATAAAGGGGTTCACAGGCTTCTACAAAATCATCTAAAATTTGGTTAATACATTCCTCGTGGGATATGTAGCGATCGCGATAGTTGTTAATATAAAGTTTAATCGCTTTTAATTCCACCACTTTTTGATCGGGGGAATAGTTAATGTAAATAGTGGCAAAATCTGGATAACCAGAAAAAGGACATTTACAAGTAAACTCTGGTAACGTCACGCTGACGTTGTAAACCCTACCAGGACGAGGATTGGGAAATGTAATCAAGGATCCCTCGGCGATCGCCCTTTCCCCATACATCATTTCTTTTTTGTCTTCAGCCATAACCTTAACCTAATAAAACAACAATAACAATTTTAATAAAAAAGATGCCCCTCCCCCTCATATAAAAAGGGTTTGGGGTAAAAACGAAAAATAATCTTAGAGAATTATTCAGCGCTCACTTGCTCAACTTCACCTTCTGAGGTTGCTTCCGCTTCCTCGGGAGTCAAACTACCTTCAGGCACTAACTCAACCTCATTTTTTTCCTGTAAAAAAGTCAAAACCTTGTCGGATAAAAGATCATTTTTCACAAACTTCTGTAACTTGTTTTGGTCAATTTCACTGGGGTTCATCTCTTTAGTAACCTCAGCGATTTTCTCGCTAATTTCTTCCTCAGTCAGAGTAATAGATTCTTGCTCCGCAATCTTTTCAATGATGAGATTAGTATGAAGATTCTTACTCGCTTCAGGACGGGCAGTTTCACGCATTTTACCCACCATTTCTCTGGTAAAGAATTGATTAACATCAACCCCCATACGCTGAATTTCGTTAGCAGTTTGCATCAAGAGGTTTTGTACTTCCTCCTCCATCATTGTCTCAGGAATTTCGATGGTAGTGTGTTTTAAAAGCTCATCCACCAAAGCCCCTTGAATATTTAGCTTAGTATCATTTTCAGCCTTTTCCTGATACTGCTTTTCCAAAGATTCCCGTAACTCGGCAACGGTTTCAAATTCGCTAACCTCTTTCACAAACTCGTCATCCACTTCAGGTAATTCCTTCTCCTTCAAATCCTTGAGAGTAATGGAAAAAATTACAGGTTGATTAGCCAATTCTTTTTGAGGATAATCTTCAGGGAAAGTTAGATCAAGTTTTTTGCTCTCATCAATATTCATTCCCACGATGCCTTCTACAAAACCGGGGATAAACTTGCCTTCGGCTAACTCAACTTGGAACTCCTCAGCCTTAGTCCCTTCAATCAATTCACCTTCTTCCCCTTCATTTTCAGCAGGTTTACGACCTTCAAAATCAACGATGGCAGTGTCGCCCATTTGAGCCGCTCTGTCTTCCACAGGTACAAGGGTAGCTAAACGCTGTCTTTGCTCCTCAATTAGACCATTAACCGCTTCAGGATCATACTTTATTTCTTCTGCTTGAACCTTTAAGCCCTGATATTGACCTAAAGTAACCTCGGGGGGAACATCAACGGCGGCTTTGAATACAAAGGCATTTCCAGGTTGATAATTATTAACTAACTCCTCAAATTCAGAGCGTAAAGAATAGTTACCCAAAGACTCGATGGACTCTTGTTCAATGGCTGTTTTTAGGCTATCCTGAATTAACTCCTCCAATACCGCCGCCTTAATTCTATCGTGACCTAAACGTTGTAACAATATAGGACGGGGAACTTTCCCTTGACGGAAACCGGGGATATTGGTAGTTCTGGCAATTTGTGTAATTACTTTCTCATAGGTTTTTTTGGAGGTTTCTGCTGGGATTTCGATTTCTAAACCGATTTGACTAGCAGGAAGTTTTTCCTGAGTAATTTTCATAAAAATTAATGTTGTTATTCTCTATAGATTCGCTCTAACAATGATAAGTATATTCGGTTACTATATGCAACTTGTACTCAACCTGACAAGTTTATCATTAATTAGGGAACGGGGAACGGAGAACAGAGAACAGTCATAATATTTTGGTGTGTGGTAGTTAACGGCTACTCAATTATATTTCATGCCATGATTAAGTAATGTCATTTTCTGAATAATATTCGGGGTTTTGATGAAAAAATGATCCTATGGTGTAAGTTATACTAGATATGATTGTTAAAATTTTCCCCAAGCAAAAATATTCTCCACCAGTTTTTTTATCCCCTGTGAAAGTATGACCAGAAACAGTCAATTAAGCGAACCTTTGCCCCCTGTGGTTCAGAAAGTGTCAACTAACCTCAAAAGATGGGGTTTTTGGGGTTTTTGGACTCAGTTAGTATTTGGTGTTATTTCTACGGTAACTCTTTTGTTTGCGACTCCTGCTATTTTTCAGGGCGATCGCTCTTTACAAGCTGAGCAGTTTGGCGTTTTTTCTGCCTTTGTGGCTCTTGTGTTGTTAACGGCAGCCCTTGTTATTGCCTATCGTTACGGGAAAATCGGTAAAAGGGTGGAAAATAAAGATCCTGCCATGCGTCCGAAAAAGTCGGATACGTTAAATTTAATTCGGGTAGGATTGGTTTTAAATTTGGTGGGGATGATGTTTGCTATCGTGGGAGCACAGGCTTTGGTCGGCATTAGCTTGGCAAAGTTATTAACTCTCGCTCCTCAATTAATTGGTCCTAATCCTGAGCAATTTGTTAATTCCCTTGATATGTTAATTATTCAAGCTAATACAAATACCATTGGCGCTCATTTTGCTGGTATTGCTACTTCTTTATTTTTGCTCAATCGCATCAGTAATTAGGATCATTCCAGAAAGTCTAAAATATGTTGGGCTGTGATGGCTGCTTTTTCTAGGTGGGGGACATGACCACAGTTATCTATCCAGATAAGTTTACTATGGGGGATCATCTGGGCAAATTTATGGGCTGGTTTGGTTCCCAAAATTTTGTCATTTTTTCCCCAAATTACTAGGGTTTCAGCTTTTATGTCAGGAAGATTAGAGGCAAAGGAGCCATATCCACCGCTTTTGGTGAAGGATATTAATGCTTTATTCCAATTTTCACATTCTAGATGCAGGGCGGCACAAATGAGGGCATCGGGGTTGGCATAGGTGCGATCGCAATAGGCCGTTTCACTAATACTCTGTCTCACTTTCAAATTACGCAAAAATTCCGTAGCCAAAAAACCAAGGGGAGGAAACAAAAATTTGCTCATAATCGGTTTTTTAGTCAAGCCACCACTATCAAGAAGAATTAATTTATCCACCGCTTCGGGGTAAGTCAGGCAAAAATCGATAGCAGTAGCCCCTCCCATGGAAGCCCCCACCAAAATCATCGGTTTGTTGATCATTTTTGACCAAAAATTGTATAGATGTGTTTTAATGCCTTCAGGGGAAAAAGATTGTTCTACGGTGCGATCGCTAAATCCAAAACCAAACAAATCTAATGCCCACACTTGATATTTGTCTGTCAAAAGGGGAAAAAGACGACGATATTCGAGCAAAGAACTATCAAAGCCATGAAGTAATACCATGGGAGTATCACTTTCTCCTTCGGTGGCGTAACTACTAGCAATTTTTTGGGTAGATAAATTAGAAGGTAAGTTAACAAATTTAATTTTATTAAAAAGCTCGATAGAGGATTGTTCAGTTAACTTTTTTGCCGATTGATTAATATTTGAAGAAAGCATTAATGTTTTATTTAAAACAAAGATAAAGTTAATTTTATTCTTAAATTTTAATTAAAGAAATTTCTATAAAAAATAGAATAATTATCATACTATTATAACATTCTAATCCCCATAAACCTTTATATAATTTTAAAATATTATAGTGATTTAAAAATTGTTGATAATACTGTTAAACTAATAATAAATAGAGTTTTTTATTTTCTATGCAACAAACAGGACTAAATATATTAGCAATTAGCATTTTTACCATAACATTATCGGTTTTATTAGGACCTCTTTTAAATATCTCTCCTTATATCCCCGCAGGGGGAACATTTATCATTTTAAGTTTGATTACTGTTGATACCTTAAATTGGCAAAATAAAGGAGTTAATCTATTAATTAATATCTTTGCTTCTGCTGAACAAAAAGAGCGAGTAATCTATCATGAAGCGGGGCATTTTTTAACCGCTCACCTATTCAATATTCCCATAAAAGACTATACCCTAACGGCATGGGAAACCTTAAAAAAAAGAAGTGGGGGAACTGGAGGAGTTATTTTTGAAACTAATTTTTTAGAAGATAAAACTAAAGATATAAGAGAATTTAATTTGATGATTGATCGTTTTGGGGTGGTTTTAATGGGAGGAATTGCGGCCGAAAAATTCAAATATAAAAATAGTGAAGGAGGACAAGAAGACTTAGTAAAATTTACAGAAATTCATGCTCCTATTACCCTGACTAATTCAAACTTAGAAATGCGTAAAAGATTAGCAATTTTACAAGCAACAACGATGATTGAAACCCACTCAGAGGCTTATTTAGAATTAGTTGAATTTATGCGCCAACGAAAATCCGTAGAAGAGTGTCAGGATTTATTAGATCAAGCCATCGTATCTTCTTAATAGTATAGTGGGCGATCGCCCACCACACCCCCATTATCAAAACTGTAATCAATTGGAAACTAAGGATTTTCGATAGGTACCAGTAAATTTAAACTATTGGGGACACACCTTATCTCAATGGGAGTACCACCAACAATCTCCCCATCAACTACCACCCTTTGCTCAGGTTCAGTTTTTACCTTAATACTTTTTGCTCGAAAATGAGCCACATTATCATTATTACTAGGATTTTTTACCAATCCAGAAGCAAATAAACTGGTGATTACTCCAATGCCCTGTAAAGCACTTTGATTACTAGCAATAGTAATATCCAATAACCCATCACTAAAATCAACATCCCCAGCCCCCTGTGCCAACACAGAAGTGGGAGGGGCAGCATTCGCTATGGTAATAGCACTAGCTTCAATGGTGTTAACCTCCCCATCAATTTCTATCTCCGCTTCAAATAACTTTTGCTCTTTTGCCTGTTGAATACCTGCAAAAATATATGCCATTACCCCTAAACGGTTTTTCATTTCTCGATCTGCTTTAGCCACAGTTTCCGCCTCAAAACCAACCCCCGCCAACAACAGCATAGGAATATCATTACATAAAGCAGTATCAACCACCTGAGACACCCCCCGACAGATAATATTACAAGCCCCCACAATATCCGAAGGAATACCAAGGGCCCCACAAAAAGCGTTAGCGGTACCTCGGGGGATTATCCCCAAAGGAATTCCCGTATCAATCATAGCCGCTGCCACCTCAGAAACAGTACCATCACCCCCAGAAGCAATGATAAAATGATCGTCCATTTCAATTTGCTCTTTTATTTTTTTGACTATTTCTTTGGTTTGCTTTGTAACACTAATATCAGCTTTAGTAAAAGTAATATTTAGATGTACTTCAGACTGTAATAAATTTTTGATTTGATCCAATTCTTGCTCTGAGTTGCCTTGCCCCGCCACGGGATTAAAAATTAGGTGACCAACCCTTACTTTATTAAGAGATTGAATAATGGCTTTAGCTGTCGCTAAATTAGTGGCAAGGGGAACATTATAAACTTCGCAAATTCGTAAGAGTGCCTTTATATCTGGCTCATGGGGTTGGGCATAAAGTGGATCAATTAAAAAGATAACGGCGCCAATGTCATCTTCCACTATTTTTGCAGAAATTTGTACATCTCCGCCGAGCGCCCCTGATGCCATTTTTTCTACCTGTAACTGAGTTTCTTGTTCAATTCTTTCTCCCGTAGTGCCTGTGGCAATGAGATGATAGCGAGAAAAAAAATCTCTATGTTGTTGAACAAAACTAACTAAATCATTTTTTTTGTTGTCATGGGCTATTAGAGCGATACTATTGGTCATCGTAGGATAACTTTTGATTAAATAAATTTTTTATTCGTTTATTTTAATCTTGATTTTTTCTGTTTAACATAATTGAGATCATAATATTATTAGTTTTGGTCATTGACTCACCGTGTAATAAATTACACGGCTAAGGGTATTAGGTTTAATAAATTGAACAAAAATGTCCTTACATTCTTTTATGAGTAAACAAACTTGAGCAAAATATTATTGTTCTACTTAATTTTGAAAAAACAGCACAAAATAAACTATTTATCACCTTTATCGTTGATAAAAGATAACACCAAATCCACATCTTTTTTACTGCCTAAAATGGCTGGGGTACGCTGGTGTAATTTAGAAGGAATATAATCCATAATTCTTTGTTGTCCCGTAGAACCCTTGCCCCCGGCTTGTTCCATAATCATTGCTAGGGGGGCAGTTTCATATAATAGTCTTAGTTTACCATCGGGATTGTCCACGCTACCTGGATAGAGGAAAACTCCCCCTTGCATCAATATGCGGTGAAGATCACCCACTAAAGCACCACTGTAGCGCCCTGTGTACCCTTCATGGCGGTGAACATAACGAATATAGTCCCTAATTTGGTCTTCCCATTGCCAAAAGTTACCTTCGTTGGCACTATATACTGAACCATGGTCGGGCATTTGGATATTTTCTTGGGCAAGGATAAATTCCCCTAAACTAGGATCGAGGAAAAAGGAATGAACTCCTTTACCCATGGTATATACTAATACGGTGGCAGGACCATAGAGAATATAACCTGCGGCAATTTGTTTTGAGCCATCGGTTAATAAGTCTTTGGCTTCTCCGTCCAAGTCTTCCCCTTGTTGTTGACGAATGGCAAAAATTGAACCCACATTTAAGTTTATATCAACGTTAGAAGAACCGTCGATGGGGTCATATAATAGTGTGTATCGTCCTACAGGACAGTTTTCGGGGATGTAATAGGGTTTTTCCATTTCTTCGGAGGCAAGACGACACACTAAACCACTTTGCTTGAAGACGGAAATGAATACTTCGTTGGCGTAGATGTCCATTTTTTTGACGGATTCGCCTTGTACGTTGGTGTCTCCTGTTAAACCTAGCGCCCCTGTCATTAATCCTGCACGACTGAGGCGACGGGCAATGAGTTTTCCTGCTAGGGCGATGCGATTCATGATAGAGCTTAAATCTTGGGCATCGGGGGAAAAACTTTGTAGTTGTTGTAATACATGGCGGGATAGGGTAGTACAGTCTCTGTCTAGGCTATGTTCTGGAATATTTATTTCGGTTTGAGTCGAGGTCATAATCTATTTACTATTGGAATTTACGATTTCATCTTAACCTCTTATTCTTGTACTACCGTTAACTAAAATTTTTACTTAGGTTATTTTGCTTTGCGTGATGTGAAAAAAATATTTATTGATCTTTATCTTCTAGGGTCTAATTTTGCGATAATATTTTTGGGTTTGGTTATCTATTTTTTTTAATGTGATGAAAACTTTTTCTGTTTTTGATTTACCGATTCATTTGAGTGATGATTATGAGGGATGGCTGTGCGATCGCATTTATAATAATATAGGAACCCATGTTGTCACCATGAATTCGGAAATGGCAATGATGGCACAGAAAAATGATGATCTAAAACAACACATTCAAAATGCTGATTTGGTGGTACCTGACGGCTCTGGAGTTGTTCTATATTTAAAACAAAGAGGACAAAAACAAGAAAGGGTAGCGGGAATTGAGTTGGCAGAATCTTTGGTAAAACGGTTGGGGCAACAAGTAAAAGACTGTCCTATCTGTTTTTATGGTGCTTCTCCAGGGGTTACTGATGAGGCGGTAAAAAAGTTTCGGGCTATGGTGCCAAATATACATATCATCAATAACCACGGTTTTTTAAAGGGTGCAGATTTATCAGCATGGTATGAAAAAATTAAGGAAGTACAACCAAAATTGATTTTAGTGGGTTTAGGGGTACCCCGTCAGGAGGAATGGATTGCCAAACATCGTTATCTTGCCCCTAATGCAGTTTGGATTGGGGTGGGTGGTAGTTTTGATATTTGGGGAGGAGTAAAGGAAAGGGCGCCGAAGTTTTTCTGTGATAATAATTTAGAGTGGTTATATCGTCTTTATCAAGAGCCTTGGCGCTGGAAGAGGATGATGGTATTACCCCATTTTTTCATCAAGTCTTTATTTTATAAGGGATAAGCCAGAAGTTAAATTATTAATTATTAATTACTATCTTTCCTTGGCGCAAAATTTGCCAGTCTTTTCCTGTCCATTTGATAACAGTAGAGGGGACTGCTTCAGTGATATTATTTTGATGATCTAATACTGCTACAGATGGGAATTTAAGGGCGATCGCACTCATATCCGTTAAAGCATCTTCCCCTGATAAATTGGCACTGGTGGTAGCTAAAGGCCCTGTTTGCCGTAAAATATCCCTGGCAATGGCATGATTTGGCACTCTTACCCCAATACTGGTGGGGTTAAGGGGATTCATGGTAGAAGGCACTTTCACCGAGGCTGGTAAAACCATCGTCAGCGCCCCAGGGAGATATTTCTGAGCCATTTTTTGCCAAATTTTCAACTCTCCATGGCTACCCTGCACATATTCCCATATATCTTCAATTTCCCCTGTCATTAAGATGAGGGGTTTTTCTTGCGAGCGTTGCTTAAGTTCAAAAATTAACTCTGCCCGATGGGGGGCAACTGCCAAAGCTGGCACCGTATCCGTAGGAAAACTGACCACATAATGGGCGATCACACTTTGTACTAAATCAGATTGGGAAACAAGAGCCATGGGAAAGTAATTGAGAATAAAGAATGAAATTATTTGGTAAGGCAAGGGGTTTTAACCCCTTGGGGATGAAGAAAAATTACTTTACTTTTTGAGCAATAATTTTTTGTTCCTTAGCCGTCAACTCAGGGGCTTCACCGATAACCTCACGATACATTTTAATATAATCTTCCGAGGAGCGATACCAGCTAAAGTCTTGACTCATAGCCCTAACCTGTAACTTCTGCCAAGCATCCTTGAAGCGGAAACCTTCATAAGCCCTAATCATACAAGTATATAAATCCAGAGGCTCATAACGATCGAAACAGTACCCTAACCCCTCATTTTCGGTGGGTTTGAAAAATGGCACAGTGTCCACTAAGCCCCCTGTTTTACGCACAATAGGAATGGCACCATAGCGCATTGCCAACATCTGACTGATACCGCAAGGCTCAAAACGAGAAGGCATCAAAAAGGCATCGATGCCACTATATACCCGACGGGAGATAGTTTCGTTGTGGAGTAACTGTACCGAAATTCTCCCTCGATAACGGGCAGAAATTTCCCATAATTGGGTTTCGTAAAAGCGATCGCCCGTACCCAGTATAATTAACTGAGCATCAGTATAAGCCAAAAATCGCTCTAAAGTTTGTAAAACAAGATCAATACCCTTTTGCTCTACCAAACGAGTAACCATACCAATTAGAAAAGCATTACGATTAATTTCTAACCCCGATTCTTCTTGTAACCTAACCTTATTTAAACGACGTTTTTCGATAGTTTCAGGGGTAAAGTTTTGAGCAATTAATCTATCTGTGGCAGGGTTATATTTTTCCGTATCAATACCATTAATAATTCCCCTTGTCTTACCACTAATCCAAGACAACAAACCATGGAGATTTTCCCCGTACTCAGGAGTCTTAATTTGTGCCGCATAGGTAGGAGAAACCGTATTTACCACATCCGCAAACTGTAATCCCGCTGCCATGGCATTATCCCCCTGCATATGCCAAGGACACCATGTAATTTTTTCCAACATCTCACGACCAGGGCCCTGATAAGCTAAATTATGAATAGTGAAAACAGTGCTAATGTCTGGGGAATTACTCATCCACACAGGTATCATCCCCGTATGCCAATCATGACAATGGATAATTTGAGGTTTCCAATAATTCCAAGCAAACTCTGCGGCGCCGTTGGCAAAGAAAGTAAAACGCCAATATTCATCATCACCACCATAAACATTACGGCCAGAAAAACAAGGATGTCCAAATAAGTAGAGAGGGACATCGGTTTCAGGCAAAAGGGTTTCATATACAGCGAACTTTTGAAACATGGCATCGCCCCACCACACAGGCTCAATGGGAATATCAACCTTATCAGGTAAAAAGCCATAATAAGGCATAATTATCCTGACATCATGACCTAATTTTCTTAGTATCTTGGGTAATGCTCCCACAACATCCCCCATACCCCCAACCTTAGCTATGGGTGACGCTTCCGCTGCCACAAATAAAATTCGCATAGTGATTCAGACTAGATGTGCTTTCTTTATTGACTAGGGTGATTGTGACACAATCTTTGCACCTATGCCAAATTATTTTTTAATTGTCTGAAACCTAACACTTAAAACCCTTTGCCTAATTATTCAACCCCAATTTCATTGGTACGTTTGTATTGACGATATGCAGCAAAAAATAATCCCATTAAAGTGACGGGAATTAGTCCGATTACGATGCCTAATAATAAGGGTTCAATCATTTTTATCTCCTAGTTTGTTAACTTTTTTTCATATTAACTTTAATTGTCCATTGTCCATTGTTAATTGTCAATTGAGTTATGTTATGGTCTGTTTGTTTTATAATGAGGTGAGCCGTAGCACACGGTAAGTAATTTTATCTAGTATCTAAATTTAGTGATGGAAAATCTGTTAAGTATTGAAAACATTGACCTAGAAACAATTATCACAGCAGCTTTATATCTTAGTCTAAGTGGCTTATACTTGTTGATTCTTCCTGCGGGGGTTTATTTTTATCTTAATAAACGCTGGTATGTAGCTAGTTCTTTTGAGAGAGCATTTATGTATTTTCTTGTGTTCTTCTCTTTCCCCGGAATGTTGTTATTTAGTCCTTTCCTTAATTTCCGTCCCCGTCGTCGAGAGTTAAATTAACTAAAATTTTTTATTACTATGAGAAGGATTGATGCTATTTTAATCGCCCTTGGATTCTTTTTGACTGGGGGTATCATCTATGTTGCTTTTAAGGTACTGGGTTTGGATGCGGCGGATGCTGGTATCTGGAGTCAGGTGATTTTGGTGTTGGGTTTAATTGGTTGGGTATCAACTTATGTGATTCGAGTGTTTACCAATGATATGACCTATCATAAGCAGGTAAAGGATTATGACGATGCTTTTTTTGCTAAACAGCTAGAAAAGATGACTCCTGAAGAGATTGAAAAGTTGATGAGTGACAAGCAATAAATATCCATAGGCAACTCAGCTTAATGTATGATTTTAATGCTAAGAAAATTTTTATATTAATAGTTTAAATGAGTTCTGTTTCTCAATGTTTTGCAAACCTCAAGCAACGGGGTGAATGTGCTTTAATTCCTTTTATTACGGCGGGTGATCCTGATTTGGCTACTACGGAAAAGGCGATCGCCCTTTTGGCGGAAAATGGAGCTGATATGATTGAGTTGGGAGTGCCTTATTCTGACCCTTTGGCTGATGGCCCTGTTATT
The DNA here is from genome assembly GCF_001747005.2 of Cyanobacterium sp. IPPAS B-1200. Taxonomy (NCBI): domain Bacteria; kingdom Bacillati; phylum Cyanobacteriota; class Cyanophyceae; order Chroococcales; family Geminocystaceae; genus Cyanobacterium; species Cyanobacterium sp. IPPAS B-1200. Next base: position 1,050,408 of record NZ_CP182899.1, on the reverse strand, counting down.
CAAGCTGCGGCTACCCGTGCGTTGCAAAAAGGGGTTAATTTGGATCAGGTGTTGGAATTGGTCAAAAGGGTGGTAACGAAGGTATCTACGCCCATTATTTTGTTTACCTATTACAATCCTATTTTTTATCGTGGGGCAGGAAATTTTTTAAGTCAGATTGCCGAAGCGGGAGTTAAGGGTTTGGTAGTGCCTGATTTACCCCTAGAGGAAGCAGAAAGTTTCTTGCAGTTAGCCCAGGCGAATGGTATTGAAGTGACTCTATTGGTAGCCCCCACAAGCCCCATGGAAAGGATAAAGGCGATCGCCCTTAAGTCCCAAGGATTTATCTATCTTGTCAGTGTGACGGGGGTTACGGGCATGAGAAACGAAATTCAAACGAGGGTAAAAGATTTAATTGCCCAGTTAAATAGTGCTACGGATAAACCCATTGGGGTTGGTTTTGGTATTTCTGAACCTTCTCAGGCTACCCAGATAAGGGAATGGGGTGCTGATGGGGTGATTGTGGGTAGTGCTTTTGTGAAACGATTGGCAAACCAAGAGCCTGAAGAGGGTTTAAAGGCGATCGCTGATTTTTGTGCAGAATTAAAACAAGCCATTAAATAACCCCGTAGGGTGGGCATTGCCCACCATATTAATTAGTCTTTGAAGACTAACTAAAAAAATAATCTACCCTTAACATATCAATGAGTAAGTTAGAACAAATATTAGAAGTTAAAAAAAAGCAGAAAATCCTAGCTATTTGTGCTAAGTATGGAGGGTATAATGTCAGAATTTTTGGCTCTTATGCTAGAGGTGAAGCCACGGCAAAAAGCGATTTAGACCTATTAATGGATATAGAAAAAGGAAAAAGCCTCTTAAATAGGATTGCATTAAAGCAAGAATTAGAAGACTATTTAAGAATAAAAGTGGATGTAGTGAAACCGAATAACCTCCATGAAACTATTAAAAATCAAGTTTTAGAAGAAGCTATTTTTTTATGAATAAAGACTTGCTCTACCTCAACAACATAAAAGAATGTATAGAAAATATTGAACAATATACGAGTCAAGGTAAACAAGATTTTTACGATAATAAAATGATGCAGGATGCAGTTATTCGTAATTTAGAAATCATAGGAGAAGCCACCAAAAGATTATCTTCCGAATTAAGAATTAAATATAATCAAGTACCAGGGAAACAAATTGCGGGTTTGAGGGATATTTTAATTCATGACTATTTGAGGGTAGATTTAGAAGAAGTTTGGATTGTTGTAGAAGAAAATTTACCTGAATTGAAAAGAGAAATTAATCATATTTTAGTGGTGCTAAATTTAAAATTGAATACTTAAAATTTGGTTTAATCAAATTGACAAGGACGATCTAAAGCCTGATTTAATAACCTAATATACTCGTGATTTTCGATAATATAAGAACCAAATCGGGCAAGGTGAGGATTCTGCATTTGGGCATCAAATAAAACAAAATGACGAGAACGTAAATGCTCCACTAATTTAACCATGGCCACCTTAGAAGCATCGGGAATGTTAAAAAACATCGATTCCCCAATAAAAGCCCCTTTGATAACGATGCCAAGGATTCCCCCAGCCAGTTTATCCCCCTGCCAAGTCTCGAAACTGTGCGCCCACCCAGCGTGATTGAGTTTAAGATATATTTCCATTAAATCCTTAGAAATCCAAGTAGTTTCTCGATTAGCACATCCTAGACATACTCCCTTGAAATCCTTATTTATGGCCACGGAAAACTTATTTTGGTTTAAAACTCGTTTGAGGGACTTTGGATAGCGAAAGCGTTCATCTAGGGGGATTAGGGTGCGTTCATTGCTAGAATACCACCCCAAATTATCGTAATCATCAGCCATCAAAAAATTACCATGGGCATAGCCTTGAATAATGGAGCTAATATCTATCATAGGATGGAAAATATTTATATAATCATTATTAAGACAACTTATCTATTGTAATATTTAATCATGTCTCAACCTATTCCTCCCATTGTTTTACCCCCTATCGAAAATGTTGAAGTAGAAGCCAATTGGTTACGGCATAATCTTCATCAATGGTTAAATGAGGAATTTTTGCCTGAGACTATTAATGAAACTATTGCTTATCGTGCTTCTCAGATTTTTATTCGTCATCGCCTTGAGGGGGAAAATGATTTAGGTTCTTTGGTAATTGCTATTGTTACAGAGATGCAGTCTTTTGATTTTCAAAAAAGTTTTTACAGTGAATTTGCGATCGCCAATGCTGTCAGTGATTTAATTCTCAAGAGTTTGGGCATTGATACCTGTTGTGGTAACAATTGATTTTTTTAGATGAAATACTTAGGGGCGATCGCCAATATCCTTTGATAAAGCTCGATAAAACTAATTTTTTGCGTTTTTCAAGAGTTATAACCTAAGACAATTTAAATACTGTCACACCATAAAAAAAAATTAAATAACCTTTTTCTAAAATAAAAAAAATTTCATTAATCATAAAGAAATAAGGTAAAAAATGAAAGAACAAGTAACACAAAGCCATAGTTCTGCTTGGGTAATTCAAACATGGTTATCATTTATAATTTCCGTAGGTGTAACCTCTGTGGGAATTTTTTATATGCCCGTGGATTCTTGGATAAAAGCCTTCATGGGCATGGGACTTTTATTTTCCGTAGGTTCCACCGTTAGTCTGACAAAAACCCAAAGAGACATTCATGAATCCACCAGAATAATCTCTAAACTAGAAGAAGCTAAGGTAGAAAGAATTTTGGCAGAGCATAATAACAACATCTAATTTTTTCTTAATAAAAAATACACACAAAATAAAAAAAATTAACTCATAATGTAGAAACCTATCTTTAAGATAAAAAAAATTATGAGTGAAACTAATGGCGTAATGATGCAATATTTCCACTGGTACACAGAGCCTGATGGAAATTTGTGGAAAGAAGTAGCCGAAAAAGCTCAAGAATTAGCAGACGTAGGTATTACAGCCCTATGGCTACCCCCTGCCTACAAAGGAGTTGCAGGAGGTTACGACGTGGGTTATGGAATCTATGATTTATACGATTTAGGAGAATTTGACCAAAAAGGTTCTATCAGAACAAAATATGGCACAAGGGAAGAATATCTTAATGCCATCAAAAAAGCTCAATCTGCAGGTATTCATATTTATGCAGATATGGTGTTCAATCACCGTCTAGGGGCTGACAAAGCCGAGGAAGTAAACGCAATCCCTTATAATCCCCAAAATCGTTATGAAGCCATGGGAGAGCAAAGAAACATTCAAGCATGGACTCATTTTACCTTTGCTGGGCGCAACGGAAAATATTCTGATACTGAATTACATTGGTGGTATTTTGATTCGGTGGATTATAATGCCTACGAAGAAGAAGGAGATGCCATTTATGTCTTTGAGGGTAAATCTTTTAACCAAGGAGTTGATTTAGAGTATGGTAATTATGATTATTTGATGGGTTGCAATGTTGATTTTAGTTCCCAAGAAGCGAGGGATTATATTAAACAGTGGGGAAAATGGTACATGGATACCACTGGAGTTGATGGTTTTCGTTTTGATGCGGTAAAACACGTTGAGGCGGAGTTTTTTGCAGAGTGGTTAAATCATTTACGGGAATACACTGAGCAGAATTTATTTGCCGTGGGGGAATATTGGTCCTATGAAGTGGAAGCATTACATCATTTTATTACCATGACTGGTGGTAATGTGGCTTTATTTGATGCACCTTTACATTACAATTTTGCAGCGGCTAGTAAGCAGGGCAGTGATTATGATTTAAGGAAAATTTTTGATAATTCCTTGGTGCAAAATGAGCCTACTTTGGCGGTTACTATCGTAGATAACCATGACTCTCAACCCCTACAGGCTTTAGAATCGGTGGTGGAAGGCTGGTTTAAGCCCCATGCTTACGCGCTCATTTTACTCCGAAGTCAGGGTTATCCGTGCATTTTCTATGGAGATTACTATGGAGCAAATTATAAGGATAATGGGGATGATGGGGAAGAATATGAGATTTGGTTAGATAGTCATAAATGGTTAATTGATAAATTTTTGTGGGTACGGCAAAAATACGCCCATGGAGAACAGTATGATTATTTTGACCATCCTAATACGTTGGGTTGGACTAGGGTAGGTAATCAGGAAAATCAAGGCGGCGTTGCGGTGGTGTTAACCAATGGGGAGGAGGGTTTTAAACGGATGGAAATTGGACAGGCTAACCGTGAATATATGGATGTGACAGAACATATCGAGGAGCGAGTTACTACGGATGATGATGGTTGGGCTGATTTTCCTTGCCCTGCTGGTTCAATTTCTGTGTGGATACCTGTTTCCTAAATCCAGTTTTCCAGCGCACCTTAATTATTGATATTATTTACGTTTTGTAACAAAGCTGAAGTTTGTTATTTTTTTAACCCCTGCACACTATTTAATATTTAAAATGGTGAAAAGATAAATTTTTATAATAAAAGATGATTAAATTAGCTCAAAGAATTGCTCAGGTTAATCCCTCTATTACTTTAACAATCACGGCGGAAGCTAAGGCGATGAAAGCTCAGGGTTTGGATGTTTGTAGTTTTAGTGCGGGGGAACCTGATTTTGATACTCCAGCGCACATTAAGGAGGCAGCAAAAAAGGCTCTGGATGAGGGCAAAACGAAGTATGGAGCGGCGGTTGGTGAGTTGGCGTTACGAGAGGCGATCGCCCATAAACTCCAAAAAGACAATAATCTAAATTATCAACCAGAAAACATTATCGTCACCAACGGAGGCAAACACTCCTTATACAACCTAATGATGGTATTAATTGAAGCAGGAGACGAGGTTATTATTCCTGCCCCCTATTGGTTGAGCTATCCCGAAATGGTCACTCTGGCAGGGGGAAAACCCGTTATTGTTCCTACCACCGCTGAAAATAATTACAAAATCACCCCAGATCAGTTAAAACAAGCTATTACCCCAAAAACTAAGTTATTTGTCCTCAACAGCCCTTCTAACCCCACAGGGGCAGTGTATAGCCCAGAAGAAATCAAGACCATTGCTCAAATAATTATCGACCATGATATTTTGGTGGTGTCCGATGAAATTTATGAGAAAATTCTTTATGATGGTGCAACCCATCTAAGCATTGGGGCAGTGAATGAAGAAATATTTAAACGTACCATCACCAGTAATGGGTTTGCCAAAGCCTATTCCATGACAGGATGGCGGGTTGGTTATGTAGCCGCCCCCACCGAAATTATTAAAGCCATGGTAAAAGTTCAGGGCCATAGTACATCGAACGTGTGTACCTTTGCTCAATATGGGGCGATCGCCGCCTTAAACTCATCCCAAGACTGTGTAGCTACCATGTTAGAAGCCTTCACCCAAAGAAGAAAAACCATGTCCCAAGCCATTGCTAGTATTTCCCACATCAGCGCCCCCATGCCCCAAGGAGCATTTTATCTATTTGTCGATATTAGCGCCACAGGATTAACCTCCCTCGACTTTTGCAAAAAACTGCTCCAAGAAGAAAACGTTGCCACCATCCCCGGTATAGCCTTCGGTGAAGATAGATGTATTCGTTTTTCCTACGCCACCGACATGACATCTATCAATAAAGGATTAGATAAATTTGCTCAATTTGTTAAAAGGCTAACCTAAAAATAATTCCACCTACTCCCTAAAAACAATTTAAAACAAGGGGTTTAAACCCCTTGCCAGCAAAATAAATAATTTCTAGTCCCTTGCCACCAAAATAATATTACTTACTAGCCTTGGGGTCAAAAATATCTAACTCAGATAACCTAAAAGTAATTAACTTATCCCAATTACCCCCCTCAAATAAAACCGCCGCTTTACCATCAGAAACCCTTTGCACCAAACCTTGAAAATCATGGTAAATATCATCAGGGCTATTCACCTTAACCACAGAACCAGGTAAAATAATCATAACTATAAATCCTCCATAAACAATAAAAAAGGTAACAGAAGCCCTTAAACCACTGTCACCCATAACCTAACACCTATAAGGACGTAGTATGATACGTCCTTTACCACCTAATAAACCTCAACGTGCCAACGATGTTCTTTTTTCATCTGTTTGCGCATCTCATCCCAATTCATACCTCTTTTCTCCGCCTCAGCGGTAAAGGTATCAGAAATAGGAGGCTCCATACCTTTCAAACCACACATATAAACATGGGTATTAGGTTTTTGGATTAATTCAAATAACTCGTCAGCATACTCGCTTACACGGCTTTGAACATACATTTTTCCACCGTCATCGGTTTTTTGCTCACGGCTGATGGCATAGGTTAAACGGAAATTATCAGAATATTCCTTGGCCATTTTCTCCAACTCTTCTTTATAAAGAATGTTTTGAGTGTAAGGAATGCCGAAAACTAACCAAGCTAAACCTTTAAACTGATAATCAGGGTTTAACTCTCTTTCTTTGAACATACGCCATAAAAACGCACGGAAAGGAGCAATACCAGTACCAGTAGCTAACATAACGATGGTTGCATCTTCATCATCAGGTAAGAGCATCTCTTTACCTACAGGGCCAGTAATAGCTACGTCAGCGTTTTCTTCTAGGTTACAAAGATAGGTAGAACATACACCTTGTACGGTTTCTCCCTCTTCGTTTTGATATTCTAATTGACGAACACATAAAGAAACTGTTTTGTCGTCTAACTTGTCACCGTGACGAGTCGAAGCAATGGAATAAAGGCGTAACTTATGGGGTTTTCCTCTTTCATCTTCTCCGGGGGGAATGATACCAATACTTTGACCTTCCAAATAATGTAAATCACCATCAGAAAGATCAAAAGTTAAATGGCGTACAGTACCACTACCGCCTTCGGCAACAAGTTCGTAATTTTCAATACACTTGCCCACAAAAGGATTTTTAGGACGATATATATTGACGGGTACTTTTACCTCTTTTTTTTCTTTTTTTTCTTGAGCTTGAGTCATGGGTTTATTGTTCGTAGTTTTTTCAGAACTTGAACTTAGACCTTGAGCTTGAACAGGGGTATTAATACCGATGGGGGTAATGTTAACAATTTTCCCTCCAAGGCGATTAATCCGATTCATCTCCTGATTCATCCGAGAATAGGGAACTGTAATAAAACTTGTTCCACTCTGACGAATAGGATAGTCTAAATTATTACTTCCTTGTTGAGAAATTCCAACAACTTCAAAGAGGAAACGACGTTCTTCGATGACAGAATTATTGGAAAAGGTTTTTACTGTATTAAATTTTTTCATTGATTGCGATTGCTAAACTCCTTACGCTGATTTTGCTTCTTTATTAATCATCAGTTTCTTGGTGTGCTTCTTGAGGGTCAGTATTTCCTGCCACAGGAGCAACTACACCAATAGGGGAGATATTGACAATCTTACCGCCTAGACGGTTGATACGGTTCATTTCCTGATTCATACGAGAATAGGGAACTGCTAAAAAAGAATTTCCACTCTTACGAATGGCATATTCTAAGTTGTTATCTCCCTGTTGGGAAATCCCAGAAACTTCAAACAAAAAGCGACGCTCTTCAACGGCAGCATTTTTAGCAAAAGTTTTTACAACCTTGGTATTTCTCATATCTTTAATATACTCCTGATGTTATTAAAGTAATCTAAAGTTTGTCTTAAATTGCTTACTATGTCAAGTTTTCACTACATTATAAAGTAGTTTTATCTCGATATTTTTAGGCTTGTATTAAATTTTACCAAAATTTGTGGAGCTTAAATGTTGAGAGTTATTGAGGTTATAACTTTTGCCATGGGTTGGTATTGATTACCATTGATAGCCGTGGGTTGTTATAATTATTCCTACAAATTCTGGCATACCAACCTTGTAATTTACTATGAACATATCGGGCTGTTTTCAATTTATTCTGGGCTTTATTATCGGCATGGTTTTGTTTGGTGGAGGACTTGCCGGAGGTGCTTATTATTTTTTGACAAGGGTATCGGGAGAGCCGAATAATCCTCTGGAGTCTTTTGAAAGCCAACAACCTCCTGAAGATGATGCAACTATTACCCAAGAGCCAGAGCCAGAACCCGAACCTGAACCTGAGCCAGAACCTGAGCCGGAGGAGGAAGAAGAGGAGGATGATTTACCTGCAGGGGCTTATCGTGCCACGGTAACTTGGAATACGGGGTTAATTTTAAGGGGAGAGCCTATGGAAACGGCTGAGCGGGTTGGGGGTGTTGCTTATAATCAGGAGTTGATTATTTTGGGCAGGAGTGATGATAATAACTGGGAAAGGGTAAGGGTTGTGACTACTGGGCAGGAGGCATGGGTTAAGGCGGGAAATGTTAACCGTATTGATTAGTCATGTAATGATTTATGGATAATTGTGATGGTTAAGGGATGCTTAAGGCTAATATGGGATAAAGATACGTAATTCTTCATCCATGGTTTTATCTGCAAGTAGTAACTCAAACTCCCTAAAGTTAATCAATAATAGTCCTGTGAATATCATTCCTTTGTCTAATGGTTTGAGGGTGGTTCATCAGGATATGCCCCATAGTTCGGTGGTGGTGGCGGATGTCTGGGTAGATGCGGGGGTAACAAAGGAGCCTGTGGGTTGGTTTGGGATGGCTCATTTTTTGGAGCATATGATTTTTAAGGGTTCTTTGAATGTATTGCCGGGGGAGTTTGATTTTGTGGTGGAGAATAATGGGGGTTTTGCTAATGCGGCCACGAGTTATGATTATGCTCATTTCTTTTTGGTGACGGCGAGTCAGTATGTGGGGGCGACTTTACCTTATTTGGGAGAGATTTTGTTACAGGCTCAGATTCCTGATGAGGAGTTTTATTTGGAAAGGGATGTGGTGTTGGAGGAGTTGAGGGCGAGTAATGATGATTATGATTGGTTGGCTTTTCAATGTCTTTCTAATTTGATTTATCCTAGTCATCCCTATGGTCGTTCTGTGTTGGGGGAGGAGGGTTTATTGTTAGAAAATACTCCTAATCAGATGCGTTGTTTTCATAAAACCCATTATCAGCCTGAGCGGATGTCGGTGGTGTTGGTGGGGGATATTCGAGAAAAAGATGCGATCGCCCTTATCGAAGATTCTTTTGGTAATTTTGGGGTGCGCTCGGAATGCCCTCCAGTGACCTTTGATAGTGAGCCGCCCATGGTGGATATTCGCCGTAAACAGTTATTTTTTCCCCGTCTTGAGCAGTCTCGATTAATTATGGGTTGGAGTGGCCCTGGTATTGATAACCTTGAAGGGGCGATCGCCCTTGATCTAATTTCGATGATTTTATCAGGGGGTAGAACATCCCGCTTAGTTCGACAACTGAGGGAAGAAAAACAATTAGTATTAGATATTAGCTGTGATTTTTCCTTACAAAAAGACTCTAGTTTGTTTACTATTTCTGCTTATTTATACCCCCAAAATCTCAATAAAGTAGAGGAAATTATTCGCCAAGAAATTTATAATTTACAAACTAAATCGATGGAAGATAAAGAACTAGCAAACTGTAAAAAATCTTTAATTCATGACTATATATTTTCCACCGAAACCCCCGAACAATTAGCAGGATTATACGGCTATTATCATGTTTTAAAAGATGCTAAATTAGCCCTTCAATATCCAGACATATTAATGAATTTAACCCCAGAACAATTGAAATGTTATGCCTCCCAATACCTTTGTCCTCAATATTATGCGGCGTGTGAAGTACATGGTCGTTAATAATGGGCAATAGGCAATGGGCAATGGGCAATGGAGATAATATTTGAAATACTAAGTTATTTGAATAATGCAGCTGTAATTCATCCTCAATTAAGTACTGCCAAAAAAGTTATAATCACTAATGCTGATCATTACATCACCTTCTCTCCTCGAATAGACTTATCTAACAATTCCATGGGATGAAAAACAGAGATATTATGCCCTTGTTTCGCCAAATGTTTAGTAATTTGTAAAGCACAACCAGGGTTAGGAGATGCGATCGCCCTTGCCCCCGTATCAAGCAAATTGCGCACTTTTTGTTCTCCTAATTCGTCTGCAACCTCAGGCTGTAACATATTATAAACACCAGCACTACCACAACATAGCGCAGCGTCTAGGGGTTCTTTTAGCTCAATATTAGGGATCAAATTAAGTAATTTACGGGGCTGTAAACTAATTTTTTGACCATGTAACAGGTGACAGGCATCCTGATATACGAGGGTGAATTTATCCTCCGTAATGGGGGCGAGAGGGGCGATAAAATCAATGTCTGCGAGGAACTCCTGCACATCCCGAACCTTACTAACAAATTCTTGGGCTTTAGGTAAATACTCAGGGTCATCAGCTAAGATATGGGCATATTCCTTGAGGGTATGTCCGCAACCTGCGGCATTGATAATGATGTAGTCCACATCGGTATCGGAAAAACTATCAATCATTTGACGGGCAAAGGCTTGGGCTTGATTTTCTTGGCCTTGGTGCGCTGGAAGGGCAGAGCAACATCCCTGAGATGGGGGAATAACTACCTCACAGCCATTGGCGGTTAAAACCCTCACCGTGGCTTCATTAACGGAGTCGAAAAAGAGTCGTTGCACACAGCCTAAGATAACTCCTACCCGATATTTTTTTTCTGTTTGACTGGGGATGACATAGGGATATTTTTTATTAATGGTTTTTAGGTTGATTTTTGGCAAAATAGATTCCATCGCCTCGATGCGGGGAAAGGGTTTGAGGAGTTTAATTTTCCTGACGAGGGTTTGTAATCCTGATACTTGGTAAAGCCACAATAGGGGTAAGAAAAAGCCTAGTCTTTTGGGGTAGGGGAAAAGGTTAAAGATGATGAAACGCAGAAATTTTTCCCATGGGTTGCGGGGTTGATTTCTTTCCACTTGGGGGCGAGTTTTGGCAATGAGTTGATCATACTGTACCCCTGATGGGCAGGTACTTACACAGGCAAGGCAACCTAAGCAACTGTCAAAATGTTGGGCGGTGGCTTCATTTAAACTGGCTTCCCCCTTGTTGATGGCATCCATGAGATAAATTCTGCCCCTCGGGGAGTCCATTTCTTTGCCGATGATGCGATAACTGGGGCAGGTGGAAAGGCAGAAGCCACAATGGACGCATTGATCGATTAATTCTTGGGATGGGGGGTTTTTGTAGTCAAATCCTGGTAAATTTTTGTCGTTGGTGACGGGAATTTGTGAGGGGTTGCTTACATTCATGGATGATTTTTTCACAGTGGTTGGCTGGGAATGTGTTTAAATTAATTATATCGAGTGATGTTTGTATTTTTGGGGTATCTTATGTTTTTGCAAGAGTTATTTTTTGTTTGTGAGGAAGCCTCTAAGCAACCTGTGGCTTTTGTGGGGGGTTTTGTGGCTGGAGTTTTACGGTTAGATATTCATGATGAGCCTTTATCTTCTTGGTTACAATCTAATCGGCGTTATTGAGTTTAAACATAATTGTCGATGTTGGTGGGGAATGGGGAATAGGCAATGGGGAATGGTTACACTTATTTGAGAAAATTATCAATTATCAATTAAAAAACGATGGCAGAGGCAAGTAATAATTTTCGGGTTGAAAAAGATAGTATGGGTGAAGTACAGGTGAAGGGCGATCGCCTCTGGGGTGCTCAAACTCAACGCTCGTTGCACCATTTTTCTATAGGGGAAGATATGATGCCCATGGAAGTGATTCAGGCTTTTGCTATCTTAAAAAAAGCCTCTGCCTCAGCTAACCGTGATTTGGGTTGTTTAGATAAAGAAAAAGCGGATTTAATTGCGATCGCCTGTGAAGAAATTTTGGCAGGGAAATGGAATGATCATTTTCCTTTGTATGTATGGATGACGGGCAGTGGCACTCAATCAAATATGAATGTGAATGAGGTTATCGCTAACCGTGCTATTCAAATGGTGGGGGGCGAATCGGGGTCAAAAAAACCTATCCATCCCAACGATGATGTTAATATGTCCCAGTCTTCTAATGATACCTTTCCCACTGCCATGCACATCGCCAGTGCGATCGCCATTAATAGCCGCTTAATCCCCAAAGTAACCAAATTAAGGGATGCCCTCCACCAAAAAGCCCAAGCATGGCAAGACATTATCAAAATAGGTAGAACCCACCTCCAAGACGCTGTACCATTAAGCCTAGGACAAGAATTTTCAGGGTATGTAGGAATGCTAGATGATAACCTACAACGCCTTAACAACATCCTACCCGAAATCTATCAACTAGCCCTCGGAGGCACCGCCCTAGGCACAGGAATTAACGCCCCCAAAGGCTTCGCCGAAAAATCTGCCCACTACATCGCCCAACAAACAGGCTTACCCTTCATTACCGCCCCCAACAAATTTACCGTTATGGGTTCCCACGATGCTATGGTGATGTTAAGTAGTACCCTCAAAACCCTTGCTTGTTCCCTTTACAAAATCGCCAATGATATACGTCTTCTTGCTTGTGGCCCAAGGGCAGGATTAAACGAGCTAGAGTTACCCGCCAACGAACCAGGTTCATCTATAATGCCTGGTAAGGTAAACCCCACCCAGTGCGAAGCCTTGGCTATGGTGGCAGTGCAGGTGATGGGTTATGACACCGCTGTTAGTTTTGCAGGGGCTAGTGGTTATCTCGATATGAATGTATATAAACCCATGATGATTTATAACATCATTCAGTCCATCAAAATTTTGTCCGACAGTTGCAACAACTTTACTGATTTTACCGTTAAGGATATGCAACCCAATCGGGAAAGAATTAATGAGTTAGTTAATCAATCTTTGATGCTAGTAACATCCCTTAGCCCCGTCATTGGCTACGACAAAGCCTCAGAAATTGCTCACCTTGCCCACCATGATAATTTAACCCTCAAAGAAGCTACTTTAAAACTCGGCTACTTGAGTGCAGAGGAGTTTGATAATTGTATTGATTTAAATAAAATGGCTTATCCTCATCAATAACTAAATTCTTAACAAGGGGTTTAAACCCCTTGCATACACCATATACCTTCTAAGTTTTACAGATTAGGATGAAGTACGATTATAAATCCATTGATTTAATCACTAATCAGACAGTTTTCTAACTGTTGTTTAATTAAATCATGATCTAAATCCTGACCAATAAAAACGAGCTTACTACCTTTTTGTTGTCCTTCTTTCCATGTGTCATCCTCAATGGTAAATCTTTTACCGCTAAGGTGAAAAATATGACGATCTGCGCTTTCATGAAACCATAATATGCCTTTAGCACGGAAAACATTGGCAGATAATTGATTATCAAGGAAATATTGTAATTTGCGAATATAAAAGGGTTTTTCACTTACAAAAGAAACAGAGGTAAAGCCATCATTATCTAAGTGATGGGAATAATGATCATGGTGATGATGCTCGTGATCATGATCGTGATGGTGATGTTCGTGATCATGGTCATGATGATCATGATTATGCCCTTTTTCTTCCTCTGTGTCAAAATATTTGTCAGACTCGAACAAACCAACACTCAATATTAAAGGTAAAGGCACTTTTGAGTTAGTGGTGCGCATCATTCTAGCATCAGTTTTCATTTCCTTGAGTCGATTTTCGAGGTTATCTACCGCATCAGGGGAAACTAAATCGGTTTTATTGAGAATGATAATGTCACCGTAGGCAATTTGACTATAAGCAGCTTCACTGTTAAATAAATCAAGGCTAAAGTTAGCACAATCAATTAAAGTAATAATAGAATCTAACCTTGTCATTTCCCTTAATTCTGTGCCTAAAAAAGTCATGGCAACGGGTAAAGGATCAGCAATTCCTGTGGTTTCTACCACTAAATAATCAATTTTTTCGTCCTTTTCTAAAACTTTATAAACTGCATCCACTAAATCATTATTAATATTGCAACAAATACAACCATTACTTAACTCGATCATGGTTTCATCACTAGAAACAATCAAGTCATTATCAATGCCAATTTCGCCAAATTCATTGACTAAAACAGCAGTTTTTACACCCTGTTGATTTTCTAAAATATAATTTAATAAGGTTGTTTTTCCACTCCCCAAAAATCCCGTAATGATGGTGACGGGTAAGCCTCTTTTGGGGGCATCTAATGCCGATACAGATTGATTGTTTTGTTCTACTATGGTCATATGTGTTGTGGAATAGAATAAAGTTGTTGTTCTTATTCTCTGATCATAGCTTATTGCTTATTCCCTGCCTATAGTTGATGAGAGAGAGTTGGTGTCTGGGGCTTGTTTTTTTATGATTCCAGTGTGAGTTATATTATTATATATTGTTATTATTTGTTGTTAAATGTCATTATTCGATTGGTTTGATAATTTGAGAAAATCCGAACCTGAGATAAAACCCCAGCAGGAAAGAGAGATTGCGGATGGTTTATGGACAAAATGCCCTAGTTGTGGTGTTTTAAGTTATACGAAGGATCTACAGGGCAATAATATGGTATGCTCTGAATGTGGTCATCATATGATGGTTAATAGTAATGAAAGGATCGAGCAATTGGTTGATCCTAATACTTGGGAACCTTTGAATCATCATTTACAACCTACTGACCCTTTAAATTTTGTCGATCGCAAAGCATACGCCGATCGCATCAAGGAACTACAACAAAAGGTTAATCTAAGCGATGCTGTGCAGACAGGAAAGGGCTTAATTGACGGTTTACCCTTTACCCTAGGGGTGATGGATTTTCGCTTCATGGGGGGCAGTATGGGTTCTGTGGTAGGGGAAAGATTAACCCGCTTGATTGAATATGCCACCGCCAACGGTTTACCCGTAATCATCGTTTGTGCTTCTGGGGGTGCGAGGATGCAAGAGGGTATGTTAAGTTTGATGCAAATGGCGAAAATCTCTGGGGCGCTAGAGCGTCATAAACAAAAGAAATTATTATATATCCCCATTCTCAGCCATCCTACTACGGGGGGAGTTACCGCAAGTTTTGCCATGTTAGGGGATTTGATTTTGGCAGAGCCTGGCGCTACTATTGGTTTTGCTGGAAGAAGGGTAATTGAACAAACTTTACGAGAGAAGTTACCTGATGATTTCCAAACTTCTGAATATTTATTAAAGCATGGTTTTGTGGATGCCATTGTGCCTCGCACTCAGTTGAAAAAAACCCTTGCTAATTTAATTAGTCTCCATCAACCTTTTTATCCTGTTAATGCTTCGGCACATTATGAAAATTCTGTTGTCTCTGAAACTTTAGCCAATGTGAATGCTATCTAAAAATTGGGAGTGGATAATGGGGAATGGTAAAAATAAGTGAATTATTGATTGTTTCCCTGACTTAATGAGTATGTATTTTTTATGAAGCTAAAGTCAGTTTTCTTGTTTTTATGTGCGTTGTGGTTATCTGTGATAATGCCTTTGGGGGTTTATTCTCAGTCTATCTCCGAGGATGAAATTCGGGGGGTTTGGTTAACTAATATCGATAGTGATGTTTTATTTAGTGCGGAAAATACCCAAGGTGCGATCGCACTTTTGGCGGATGCCAACTTTAACAGTGTTTATCCCACCGTGTGGAATTGGGGCTACACCCTCTATCCTAGCGAGGTAAACCAACAAGCCACAGGGGTAAAATTAGATCCTACGGAGGGCTTACAGCATAGGGATGTATTACAGGAAATTATAACCGAAGGACATGAGAAGAAACTACGGGTAATTCCTTGGTTTGAATTTGGTTTTATGGCACCTGCCGACTCTATTCTTGCCCAAAAACATCCCCATTGGATTACCCGACGCATTGACAAAACGGAGATATGGTTAGAAGGGGGTGTCCATGAGAGGGTGTGGTTAAATCCTCTCCATCCTGAAGTACAAGGGTTTATCAGTGATTTAGTGTTGGAAATTGTCCGCAACTATGACATTGATGGCATCCAATTTGATGATCATTTTGGCTATCCTTCGGAATTGGGTTATGATCCTTATACCGTCAGATTATACCGTCAAGAGCATAATGGCAAGTTGCCCCCTCCCAATGCCTTGAATGCTGAATGGATACAGTGGCGTGCGGATAAGATAACGGAATACTTAACAACTCTCCATAGCCAAATTAAGGCGATTAAACCTGACATTATTTTGTCTATTTCTCCTAATCCCCAAGAGTTTTCCCTCGAACAATATTTATTAGATTGGGCAACATGGGAAAAAATGGGCTTGATTGATGAGTTGTTATTGCAGGTATATCGGGATAATATGATTGCTTTTAATCGAGAAATTCTCCAAGAAGACATCCAAAATGCTAAAAATAATATCCCCAGTGCGATCGCACTTTTGAGCGGTTTAAAAGGGCGACAGGTGCCATTGGAGATGATAAAACAACAAATAAATAGTACCCGTGCAGAAAATTATGGGGGGGTTTCCTTCTTTTTTTATGAAAGTTTATGGAATTTTGGACCAGAATCAAAAGAGGAAAGAATTAAGTTTTTTAAAGACATTTTCTCATAACATAAATTCTTTTTTTGTGAATATTTCAACTAATTGGTTATAGTATAGCGTTTTTTATAATTATGAGATACATTTATGATTTTCAAGTCCCCCGAATTTGCGGGGGATTTAGGGGGATTATTTTGTACGCCGTAACCATGATAATTGCTATAAATAATATATGATAACTAATTTAAATTATTACTAATATGAAATACTTAAAAAACTTTCATAGACACTATTAAACGCTTTAACTCAATTCTTAATAGCTAATTACCTACAAAAAATAAATAATAAAATGCCCGAAATATCACCGATATTCCTAACCATTAGTATTTTGATTTTAACCCTTACAGCATTTATTTGTGAGTGGTTGCCCGTGGACTTAACAGCCCTTTCCGTTGCCATTGTTTTAATGTTATTCGGCTTAGTATCTCCCGATGAAGGAATATCAGGATTTGGTAATTCTGCTACCATTACGGTGATGGCAATGTTTATTTTGAGTGCAGGAATTACTAGGACAGGGATTTTAAATATTGTCAGAGATTGGTTAATAAAATGGGGAGGAAATCATCCTTCTCGACAGATTTTTGTCATGGGTGGCATAGTAGGCTCCATTAGTGCTTTTATTAATAATACTGCAGTAGTTGCGATATTTTTACCGATAATTGAACAGTGGAGTAAACAAACAAAAGTATCTATTTCAAAACTATTAATACCTCTTTCTTTTGCTACTATTTTAGGAGGATTAATTACTTTAATTGGTACTTCTACTAATATTTTAGCCAGTGGGGTAGCCGTACAATTGGGGTATCCTGAATTTACTATTTTTCAGTTTACAAAATTAGGTTTACCCGTGTTTTTTATCGGTTTAACTTATTTGAGTATTTTTGCCCCTAGAATTTTACCCGCTCGAAAACCCCCTGGAGGAGAATCTTTGAGTGATGATTATGAAATCAAAGAATATGTAAGTGAGATGATTATTCCTCCTAATTCTAGTTTGATTGGGCAGACTTTACGGGGTAGTCAAATTCAAAGAAAGTTTGATTTAGATGTGTTAGAAATTATCCGTAATGACACTCATTTTGCCCCTCCTTTGGCGGATAAAGTTTTGTCGGTGGGCGATATTTTACTGGTAAGAAGTAGTCGTACTAATTTACTTAATATTAAGGATGAAAGAGGAGTAGAAATTTTAGCTGATTTTAAATTTAGCTCTAATAAATTAGAGGATGATGACTCTATTCAAGAGGAAAAAATTGCTGAAGTTTTAATACTTTCAAATTCTCGTTTGATTGGTACTACTTTAAAGGATTTAAGATTTAGACAACGTTATAATGGCACTGTTTTGGCTATCAGAAGAGGGCAAGAATTAATTAGGGAAAGATTGGGGAAAACTCCTCTCAAATTTGGTGATTTATTATTAGTGCAAGCGCCCAAGGAAAGTTTTATCGGCTTACAAACCACTAGGGAGTTATTGGTTTTGGAGGAAAAAGATAGGGAAGGTTTACGCACTGATAAGGCTAGTATTGCCCTTACTATTATTGTAGGGGTAATTGCGATCGCCGGGTTAAACTTAGCACCTATTCTCGTTACCAGTTTAACGGGGGTAGTATTAATGGTTATCACTGGTTGTCTGAAGCCGGGGGAAATTTATGGGGCAGTGCGTTGGGATATTATTTTTCTTTTGGCAGGTTTAATTCCTCTGGGTATTGCCATGGATAATTCTGGCACCAATGAATGGTTAGCAGATAATTTATTAAATATTGGGGGTAGTTTACCTGGTTATTGGATTTTGGTATTGTTTTATCTGGCTACTTGTTTACTAACGGAAGTTTTATCCAATAATGCTTCTGTGGTGTTGATGATTCCCATTGCGGTTAAGGTTGCCGAAATTGTAGGTTTAAATCCCCTTGCTTTTATGTATGCGGTAACCTTTGCGGCTTCTAATAGTTATCTTGCCCCCATTGGTTATCAAACTAATACTATGGTTTACGCCCCTGGAGGTTACAAGTTTCTCGATTATACCCGAGTGGGTTTACCTTTAACGGTTTGTTTTACTTTTTTAATTCCCTTTTTAATTATCAAGCTATATGGCATTAGCTAGAGAGATAATAAGTTACAGCCTCTGAAATACACAAGGTAGGGGCAAGGGCTTAAGCCCCTTGTTAATTATGCCGACTTACTTATTAAAATTAATTTGTTTGAGAGAAGAATAGTTTGATAGATTTAATAGGAATACCCCAACTCATTTCGCTCATAGTTTCCCATGCAATATTAGTAATTTCTACACCGTTTTGATAAATATAGGGATTGCCAATGGCGGGATATTTTCCCAAACCATTGATGCCTATCAATTCACCGTTACTATTTAAAATTGCCCCCCCACTCATGCCATTATTTATCTCATTGGTATAACCAAATTGATAACCTCCTTTTAGGGGTTGATTGAGGATAATTTTTATGGTGCCGATGGTATGTTTTATTTGCGGTGATTGAATTCCTTTTTCATTAAAGGGAAATCCACTGGCAATGATTAATTGATTGTTAGTAATATCTTCATCTTCACTCAGGGTGACTGGTTGATACTTGATGGCGGAGGAAAATTTGAGTAGGGCTAAATCATCCACCATAGAATTTTCATTATTTTGGGCGATGATTTGTGCGGAATAAGTGTTGCCCTGATTAGTCTTGATTTGGTAGGGGATGGTTATATCTTCGACGACATGGTTATTGGTAATTACATAATAGCTATCATTTTCTTGATTTATTAATACTCCTGAGCCTCCAATATTCATATTAGTATTAACTGGAGAGATGGTAACGGTTACGGATTCAGCTATTTTTTTTATCTTTGCCTGTTGTAATTCTTCTGCGGTATTTTGTGCAATCAGTTTTGACTCTACATAAAAATATCCTATTAGGGAAATGGTTGTTATAGAGGAAAGAAAGAAATAAATTTTTAAAGTTTTTTTCTTGTTTTTAATTTTCCGTGTCATGGGAAGTAAAAGGTTTAACCATGGATAATGTACCATGGACGATTGAAGATTAGGGTGAAATATAAAGTCCTTATTAATTTAATAAATTATGATGGTTTTTTTGGTAAAATTATCTTTACAATGAATGTAAGTTAAGTAACGTTTTCTTGTTTTTCGTTGACTCTTCCGTGTTTCTATGTTTTATGTTGCAAAACTCCCATAATTCTTTGTTGCTTGACAAAATTATCGCTCAGATTAATACTTCCCCACACAAACAAATAACTTTTGCTGAATATATGAATATGTGTCTGTATGACAAGCAATATGGTTATTATAGCTCAAAGGCGATCGCCATTGGCACCGACGGAGACTTTTTTACTTCCCCTTCTATTTCTGCGGATTTTGGAGAATTATTAGCTAGACAACTAGAGGAGTTTTGGCAAGTTTTAGGACAACCAAAACCATTTACACTGGTAGAAATGGGTGCAGGAGAAGGGATATTAGGCAAAATTATTTTGGATTATCTACAAAAAGAAAATAATAGTTTTTATCAAAATATTCAATATCTCATTATTGAAAAATCAAATAGCTTGAAAGAAAAACAACAACAAATTATTAACCCAGAAAAATATCCTGTATTGTGGAAAAAATGGCAAGAAATTGAATCAGAATCTATTGTTGGTTGTTTTATTAGTAATGAATTGATGGACGCTTTGCCTATTCATCGTATCGTTAAACATGGGGATGAGTTGAAGGAAATTTTTGTAACTGTTAATGATGGGAAACTAGAGGAAATATATGATAATTTTTCTAGTAATAAGATTGAAGAATATTTAACGATGAATCAGGTTGATTTGACGGAGGATAGTTACCCCAATAACTATCAAACAGAAGTTAATTTGTTATCTCTGGAAATTTTAGAAAAAATTAACCATAAACTGCAACGAGGCTATATTTTAACGGTGGATTATGGTTATGATGCCCACAAATATTATCATCCCCAAAGATATGAGGGTACTTTGAAATGTTATTATCAACATCGCCATCATCATAATCCTTATGTCAACGTGGGATGTCAAGATATTACTAGCCATGTTAACTTTACTGCCCTAGAAAAAGTAGGGGAAATTTTTGGTTTAGATAAGATAGGCTTTACCCAACAGGCATTATTTTTAATGGGGTTAGGACTGGGCGATCGCCTTTATGGGTTATCCAATGATAAAATATTATTATCAGAATTGTGGCAACGGCGCAATCAACTCCACGAATTAATAAATCCTCAAGGTTTAGGAGGTTTTGGGATATTATTACAAGGAAAAAATCTCAGTGACAGAGAAAAAGAAACCCCCCTCAAAGGTTTTACGCATTCCCCATTTTCTATGGCATTGTAAATAATCTTTGAGTTATCGTATTTTGTCTTGTAAAAGTTAAATAAAATAAAATTATATTCCTTTTATTATTAAATCAAAAACAACCCTAAAATTATTAAACAAAATATCAATTAAACTGTATTTAATGTCAGTTAATCTCATCAAGATTAATTTAATATATTTTTAATTATTTTTTGTCATGTTAACGAATCGTTTATGTTTAAACAACCACTAAACCTTCCCCGATAGATTTATTATGATTGCCCTAAGTAAAGACTCTCAACATCTAGTAACCATAGAATATAACAATCAACAAAAATCAATCATTCTAAAAAATGAAGTTTACTCTATTGGTCGTCATTCTAGCAATGCTATCGTAATTCATGACTCTACTATTTCTCGGTATCACTGCACCATATTACCCGTAAAATACAAGGAAAGTAAAGATAAAAAAGTATTCTGGATTATTGACGGAGACTTGAAGGGAAACAGAAGTGCCAATGGTTTATACATAAACGGAAAAAAATGTTTATCCCATGAATTGCAATCGGGAGATACAGTATCTATTGGGGGGCAAAAAGTACTACTATCCTATAAATTAATAAACTTAGATGATAATCAAGATGAGGATGAAACACAACCTTTAGTAACTACTTCTCAGGATGATGATGATGACGATGAAATCACTTCTCAAGATACCCTAATAACAGACAATGATTATGAATCTACCCCCACTAATTTTAAAAAAGAAAGACTATATTTAATCAAGGAAGTATTGAAGTTAATTCATAACGAAAAAGAAAGATTATCCCATTCCATTATTGAAATAGATTTGGAGGGAATGATTACTAAAACAAACGGCTTTTTTCAAGAGTTTTTTCCCAGTCTTTTACTCAATCCAGAAGATAATCCTTTTTTAACTAATCTTTTAGAAGAAGTCACCAAAACTCAAGAAGATATTTTAATTCGTGAAGTAAACTATGATAATCATGGATATACTCAATCAGCTTATGTAAGTGATAATGACAATATTGTTAGCCACATATTTGATTTTACCAATCATAATCAGGTAGAAAAAGCTCTACAGGAAAGTGAAGAGAAATATCGGGCGGTGGTAAGACAAATATCAGAAGGGATTATTTTAGTTGATCCTATCACAAAGGAGATTTTAGAAGCAAATAGTGCCTATTGTAGTTTAACGGGTTATCTCAGTGAAGAAATTTTAAACCTTAAGATTTATGATTTGATTGCCGTTGACAAGGATGTTACCGATAGTATTATCGATAAAATTTACCATAATCGATTGGATTTGGTGCAGGAGTCTCTCCACCGTTGTCAAGACGGTAATTTGATTCCTGTGGAAGTCAACATTAGTATGATTTTTTATAGTGCCAAAGAGATTATCTGTTATGCAGTGAGGGATATTACTGAAAGAAAAATATCTGAAGAGATGTTGCGTTATCAGGCATCCCATGATTTATTGACGAGATTGGGCAATCGTAATTTCTTTAATGATCAATTATACAGGGCGATCGCCAATGCCCGTACTTATGAACAAAAAATAGCGATATTATTTATTGATTTAGACCGTTTCAAGAATATAAATGATACCCTAGGACATCAAATTGGAGATCAATTTTTACAAAACGTAGCCGAAAGATTACAAAAATGTCTGAGAAACGTAGATACCATTGCCCGATGGGGAGGAGATGAATTTACAATCCTCATCACCAACATAGAAACTAATGCAGAAGTAGCAAGGGTAGCCCAAAGAGTCTTAGACAGCCTGAAAACACCCTTCCAGATTTTAGAGTTTCAACTTTATGCCAGTCTCAGCATTGGTATTTCTGTTTATCCCCAAGATGGAGACAACCCTGATACCCTATTAAAAAATGCCGATATAGCCCTCTATCGCACCAAAGAATTAGGAGGTAATGGCTATCAATACTACCAACCTTTCATGAATCAACAACACACCGAGTTGTTACAAATAGAAAGTTACTTATATGACGCTCTCCATAATCAAGAATTTGAATTGTATTATCAACCCCAGATAGACATTGTCAAGAAAAAAATTGTGGGCATGGAAGCGCTAATTCGCTGGAATCATCCTCTCCTTGGTAGGGTTGCCCCTAATAATTTTATACCCATTGCTGAACAAACAGGGTTAATTTGTCCTATTGGAGAATGGGTAATGGAAAAAGCCTGTCAGCAAAATCGAAAATGGCATGATTTAGGATACTCTGACCTTAAAATTGCTGTTAATATTTCAGCTCGACAATTTCAGCAACAAGATCTAGTTTATACCATTGCTACAATCCTCAAAAAAAATAATTTATCTGCTAGATTTTTAGAGGTAGAAATCACAGAAAGTAGTATTATCCAAAATCCTGATTTAGCGAAAACTATACTAACTCAATTAAATGGATTAGGTATTATCGTGGCTATGGACGATTTTGGCACGGGTTATTCTTCTTTAGGATATTTAAAAAAATTTCCTTTTTCTAAAATAAAAATTGACCAAAGTTTTGTCCGAGAATTAAAAAATAAACAAGAAGATTTGGCCATCATTTCTGCGGTTGTCACCCTCGGTAAGGGAATGAATTTGCAAGTGGTTGCCGAAGGCATCGAAACTCCCGGGCAACTAAAACTTTTAGTTGATTTGAATTGCACCACGATGCAGGGTTACTACTTTGGTAAACCGATGAATGCAAAGGATGCTACTTCTTTTTTAGCCAAGGGGTTAGGGTAATTGAGAATTGAAAATTGAGAATAATGAGGTTTTACCATCTACGATGATTCAGCGCACCCTAGTTAGTTATCAACAACTTTGACTCTCAATTATTATCATCATGGCTCTCTATTCCTCAGTTTTTGTAAAGAAATACTAAGGGAATGTTAAGTTTTGCCAAAAGTATCGAGGATAACCACCAAAAATCGATTTTTTTTTGTAAAGTTATTTACAATTCTTGATAATAAAAAGAATCAATTCATTGTATAAATGACTTGTCAGTTTGTAAAACTGAACATATAGCAAAAACACCTTTATTCGCCAAAATATAGAATGGTAAAATCAACCATTACCCTTATATATAGAGGCTTACAACCTTTTATTATCTACCCATTTACAAGGTCTTTTTTTGATTAGTAAACAACTAATTAAACAGATACTTGTGGCTAAGATGTAAAGTTTTGTAACAAAACTTAAAAACATATTAATCCACACACACAGGAGAAAGATAAATGTCTTTAGAAAGAAGTGCTAACTTAGGCTTAAGTTTTTACGAAGAAGACAACATTATAGAAAGAAAGCCTAATGATTCTGATGAGCGCACTAAACAAATTATTAATGCCGTTTATCGTCAGGTTTTAGGCAATTCTTATGTGATGAAAAGTGAGCGAGTGGTGAATGCCGAGTCTCGTTTTCGCAATCGCCAATTGACTGTCAGAGACTTAGTACGGGCGATCGCCAATTCAGACGCTTATCGTCGTCGTTTCTTCGAAACCTGCCCCCGCTATCGTTTTACGGAGTTAAACTTCAAACATCTTTTAGGGCGCACCCCTGAAAACCAAGATGAAATGAGATTCCATAGCGATATTCTCGATAACTATGGGTATGAGGCAGATATTGATGCTTATATCGATAGTCCAGAATATTCCGAGGCTTTTGGAGATGACATCGTGCCTTACTTCCGTGGCTACAAAACCGACAATAGTCGTACCATGGTAGAATTTACCCACAGTTTTGCCATGAATCGTGGGGTAGCAAGTAGTGATTATGGTACTAATTTAACCTCCCCTATCATTCACAAAAGTGTTTTAACCCAAACCCCCATCTCTGTGATTCCTCCTTCTGGGGGTGCCGCAGGCGCTGGTTGGGCATACCAAGATACTCCCCTTGATTCAGCTACTCGCCAAGGAGTGGGTGCCGATGAAGACGGCAGAATTTTCCGTGTAGAAGTGACTGGCTACCGTGCTAAAACCTTTAATCGGATTCCTAAATTCTCTCGTCCCAACAAAGTTCACATGGTTTCTTATAGTCAGTTATCTGAATTGTATCAAAGAATTCATAAACAAGGTGCCGCGATCGCATCTATCACCCCTATAAACTAACCTTGTGTAACTTAAGGATAATTGATAATTGATGATAAATAATTATTGATTATTGATTATCCTGCTTTTTTTCCAGTTAATTTTAGCAACCCAGCATTTAAAAACTGAACATATCATAATGAGAGTCTCGAATAAGGATAAAAAAATTAGTCAATCCACCGCAATCCGCAAACTACAAACATGGATAAAAAGTAAACATCTGATTTGTAGCGGAAGTTTTTTTATTCTGGAAACAGTCGAATACTCCATGATAGAAAGATTTGAAACCTTCATCAGGGTATTAGGAGGCACACTCATTACCGTTGACTCTAGCAAAAGAATATTAATTGGCAACCATCGCAAAGTAATCCTTTATCAAGCCAAAGCAAGTCTTCATACCCCTCACCATGACTTAAGAGATTACTGGAAAGAAAACGGTTGCAATTACACCTATTTTGATGAGCGTCGGGGCTTTGGGGATGAAAGCTCTACTTTTTCCCAAAGTTGCTCAATATACCGATAGGCTTGTTGAGATGATAGTTTACCATTGCTATGTAATGCCGAGATGTACCCTACTCGGTGGGTAAATTCTTGCAAGTTATTATTAAAAAGAAATCCTTGCAAATAGTCTTGTCCATGGTATGGAGTTTTTGGACAAAGAAAATCACTTTGAGAAGTTTTGGAAAGATTTTTCATAATTGACTTTACCTTCTTACTATCTTTTAAGGTTAATTTTGGATTAATCTATCCTTAACCTAATCTTAACCTAACATAACTGAAGATCAAAATAATGTGATCAAAACTTAATAGGTGTTGGTTGCTAGGTAATGGGTTTAAGTAGCTGGGGTAGGCTGAATAAACCTCATTATTCTTAATTCCTAATTATCCAACCCTACTTATTTTCCGATACAAAAACGGCTAAAAATTCTGTCTAAAACGGACTCCGTAACCTCTTGCCCAGTAATCTCTCCTAGGGCTTGGATGGCGATGCGTAAATCAATAGTCCAAAAATCGAGGGGTAGTTGATTATTGATGGTTTCTTCTACCTGAGAGAGGGCAATTTTTGCACGGGTGAGGGCTGCCGCTTGTCTTTGGTTGATGGCGATGTCTAAATCTTGGGCTTGGGTGTTTCCTGTTTCTACAGAATTGATGATGGCGTTTTCTAAGTCAGTAATGCCTTGATTGATAGTGGCGGCGGTTTTGACTATCTGTTTTATTTCGGGAGGATATTGTAAGTTTTCGATGGTGATGTCCGTTTTATTAACTATCAGGATGAGATTGAGGTGTTTTATTTGTTGATAGATTTCCTCATCTTCGGCTACCCAGCCCGTTTCGGCGGAGATGGTAAAAAGTACCAAGTCAGCTTGATTTACGGCTTTGATAGAGCGCATTACGCCGATTTTTTCCACAGTGTCTTCTGTTTCCCGAATCCCTGCGGTGTCTAATACTTGGATAGGGATACCATTTACCACTAGCTGAGATTCTACCACATCCCTAGTGGTTCCGGGTAGGTCGGTGACTATGGCGCGATCGCTCTTACTCCAAGCATTTAACAAACTAGACTTACCCACATTGGGGCGCCCGACAATGGCAACCTTTAAACCACTACGTAACAATTCCCCTTGGTCTTTGGTGGCTAAAATATGTTTTATCTTCGTTAAATTTTGCTCTACATCCTTAATAATTTGCCCTTCATCTAGGGGGGGTAAATCGTCCTCAAAATCAATTCTTGCCTCCACCTCCGCCAAAATATCGAGAAGATTGTGACGCATATCTCGAATGGGTTGGGCGAGTTTTCCTTGCAATCCTGCGAGGGCAACTTGGGAAGCATGGGCAGATTTTGCCCCCACCATTTCGGCAATACTTTCGGCTTGGGTTAAGTCAATTCTACCATTGAGAAAAGCCCGTAAACTAAACTCCCCCGCATTGGCTAACCTTGCCCCATATTCTAAACATAATTCTAATACTTGTTGCACGGGGATAATGCCCCCATGACAATGAAACTCTATCACGTCTTCCCGAGTAAACGAGCGAGGAGACTGCATATAAATTAATAATGCTTCGTCC
The DNA here is from genome assembly GCF_001747005.2 of Cyanobacterium sp. IPPAS B-1200. Taxonomy (NCBI): domain Bacteria; kingdom Bacillati; phylum Cyanobacteriota; class Cyanophyceae; order Chroococcales; family Geminocystaceae; genus Cyanobacterium; species Cyanobacterium sp. IPPAS B-1200. The sequence goes on along the minus strand of NZ_CP182899.1, from coordinate 1,023,540 downwards.
ACTAATTTATCGGTAATGGGGTTTTTTATGTAACCATAAATGACTTGATGGGATTGCCATTTTGGTTTCCCTTGGGGGTTAAATATTTTTTGGGCAATGTCTAAGGCACTAACACCGCTCAATCTTACTATACCAATACTACCTTGATTTGGTACTACCGCCGAGGCGATCGCCACTATGGTATCTTGTTGAATTATATTTTTCACAAACAAAAAGGGGAATAGGGAATAGGCAACAGGGAATGGCGATATTTATCAATGGTCATAAATTTGTCCCATAACCCTTGTCAGTTTTAAACTTTTTTAATTTCAATAATTTATTGACAGTTTAAAAATTATATGGACAACTAAGAATAAACTGAAAACTAAATTTCACTATCCATTCTCAATTATCCACTCTCAATTATCTACTTAGCCTTGCTCATTACGTTTAGCAAGTATAGTTTGTAACTGACTAATAGCCACAGCACCAATATTAAAAACAGCCCAACCAGCAGCAATTCCTAGAGGTAACAATACAACAACAATTCTCCAGTCCATTTTTACTTTCTCCAGTTTTTTGTTATAAATGTATTAAATCAATATTATCGCCCCGTGATATTGAGACGAATTTTTAAATTATTCTCCCTCCATGATCTCACAATAATTTGCTTTTGTCCATGGTGTGAAGGAAAACTCCGATTCTATCCACCGCTTCTTGTAAAACCTCTAAAGATTGCACGAGGGCAAACCTTACATAACCTTCCCCTTGCTTCCCAAATCCCGCCCCGGGGGAAAGGGCAACCCCTGTTTGTTGCACTAAATCAACACAAAACTTAATGGAATCTTTTTCGTAAAGAGAGGGTAATTTTGCCCACAGATAAAGGGTTGCACTGGGGCTATTTACTTCCCAACCAATTTTATGGAGGGCTTTGACAAGAAAGTCTCTCCTCTGGCGGTAAATATCAACAGTTTCTTGGACACATTCTTGGGATGATGTGAGGGCTACCATGGCGCCTTCGAGGATGCCTTTATATTGGTTAAAATCCACCACAGATTTTACTTGTCTTAGGGCGGTAATTAGTTCACTGTTACCAATGGCAAAACCAATTCTAAATCCTCCCATATTATAGGATTTTGAAAAGGTAAAAAATTCAATAGAAATTTGTTTTTCTGGGTCACATTCTAAGATTGAAGGAGGAATTTTATCATCAAAATAAATGTCTAAATAGGGAAAATCATGGACTAAAACTAGATTATTTTGCTTACAAAAATTAACGGCTTTTTCAAAAAAACTTTTAGGGGCGATCGCACTTGTGGGGTTGTGAGGATAACTCAAAATCATCATTTTTGAGCGGGATAAAATATCATCGGGAATCTCATCAAATTGAGGTAAAAAATCATTTTCTGCTAAAAGGGGCATGGGATAAATATGCCCTCCAGCCAAATACACTCCCCCTGCATGGGAAGGATAACCAGGATCTAGTACAAGGGCATAATCTCCTTCATTTAATACCGTTAGAGGTAAGTGGGCTGTGCCTTCTTGGGAGCCAATGAGGGGTAACACTTCGTTGTCTGCATTCACTTTTACCCCAAATCTTTGCTCATACCATTGGGCTATTACCTGCCTAAATTCTAGGGTTCCTCGGTGTAATAAATAACCATGGTTAGCACCATTATCGAGAGAAGAGGCGATCGCCTTTAAGATATGTTTAGGAGTGGGTAAATCCGCCGAACCAAGAGACAAATCAATTAATTTTTTTTCATTTTTTATGGCTTCTGTTTTCGCCCTATCCATGTCAGCAAAAACATTGCTGTTTAATGGTTTAATCCTCTTAGCTAATTCCATTATTTTGTGATGATTTCAAGATTTAAATTAGGTTACTTTATCTATGTACCTTTACCCTAACAAGGGGTTTAAACCCCTTGTCTAAATATTTCCAAATGTTAGCGACAGATTATCAACAAAAATTAGACTGCAGAGTCCACAAATTCCTGTAACTTCTGCTTACCAATAGCCCCTTCATAAGAGCTAACAATATTACCCTCTTTAAAAATCCTCAGGGCAGGGACACCCTCAACTTTACAGGTTGCTACACTATCAGGACTAGCATCTACTTCTAATTTTACCACCTTAAGGCGATCGCTATAGTTTTCAGCCACCCAACTGACGGAGGGAGAAACCAACTGACAAGGACCACACCAAGATGCCCAAAAATAGGCTAAAACCGTCTCATCAGCCTTAACCACTTCATCATTAAACTGAGAATCTTGAATTTCGATTACTTTACTCATAAATTTCTAAAAATAATAACAATAAATTGAAAAGATAATCTTATCTATGGCAGACTATCTAAGATAACAGAACATCTCCTATCTTATCGCTACCATGGATTGAGAATCAACATCAAAGCAATTTAATCCTGTTATTTTCTTAAGTAAAGGTTTAATTAATGGGAATACTAATATTATGGTTAAAATAATTAAATTTTTATGAAAATACTGTAATAACAAAGTATTATCAACGAACAAATGTTATACTAATAAAAGTAGTATAGTTAGTTTTTATTCAACAAATAGAATACTACATATTTTGTGCTTTTTATTTATTATTACAATGAAAGTTTTTTGGGGCAAAAATTTAAATATTGACCATCTCAATCACCATTAAGAAAGAAAAGCTACATTTTAGACAAGATGATTAGTAAAAGTTTTGACACCCTTTTGACAAAATAAAATGACCCAAAAATATATTTCTAGCCGTGGTGATAAGTAGAAAAAACATCATATTCCATCCATCGTATCAGGAGACATTTTGGTCATGAATAAAATTCTCTCAGCAACCATCAAAACTGCATTAATATCAACCACCGCCCTAGCAGGTTTGTTGTTACCCAATGCCATTAAACCTAACGCTCCCGCCGTAGCCCAGAATAGCCAAGCTGTAGTATATGATCCTCCCTCCAACGTTAGAGCCACCCCGAATGGTAGAATTATCTGTAGCGTCAGAAATGTCCGAACCATCAATATTTATGGGCAAAATAATGGTTGGTATGTAACAGATGCTTGTGGTAGAACAGGTTACATCCACCGTAGTCAAATCAGCTTTGAAAATACCCACACGGGATCTGGAGTGAGGGCTGGACTATGTTATGTTACTAATATTAGAACAGGGCAACTAGCCGTAAGACATTCCCCCGGAGGAGAATCCTTTGCCGGTTTAAACAATGGTAATACGGTTCAATACATCAGGGGTAATAGCCCTTGGTATTTAGTGACTGTAGTTAATGGGCCTAATAGTGCGGTGAATAATCGTACTGGGTGGGTAAATGCTAATTATTTAGATTGTTATTAAATAGTCAGAAGTGATGACAGAAGTTTTATTGGGAAAATCTTTACCTGAACTTACGGATTGGGTACAACAACAGGGACAACCATCCTATCGTGGAAAACAATTGTATCAGTGGTTATACCAAAAAGGGGCAAGGTCACTTTTAGATATTACTGTTTTTCCTAAACAATGGCGCGAGGAAAATCAAAATCACGACATCGGGCGATCGCACATTGACTATTACAATACAGCTCCTGACGGTACGAGAAAATACCTTTTAAAACTCAAAGATGGCTTAATCATCGAAGCCGTAGGTATTCCCACCGCTAAACGCCTCACCGTCTGTGTATCCTCTCAGGTAGGGTGTGTGATGGCCTGTGATTTTTGTGCCACAGGAAAAGAAGGATTTACCCGCAACCTTAAAGCCCATGAAATCATCGATCAAATTTTAACCGTCCAAGAAGACTTTGGGCAAAGGGTGTCTAATGTGGTGTTTATGGGCATGGGTGAGCCATTATTAAACCTCCCTGAAGTGATAAAAGCCATTGAATCTATTAATCAAGATGTGGGCATAGGCGCTCGTAACTTGACGGTTTCCACCGTGGGTTTACCCCGCAAAATTTTGGAATTAGCCGAGCATAAACTGCAAATTACCTTCGCCGTCAGTCTCCACGCTTCCAACCAAAAACTAAGGGAAAGTTTAATCCCCGGTGCTGTCCATTATCCCCTCAGTCAACTGTTAGCCGATTGTAAGGAATATGTAAACACCACGGGAAGAAGGGTAACCTTTGAATATATATTACTCTCAGGAGTCAACGACTTACCCGAAAACGCCCACGAATTAGCAAGGCAAATAAGAGGGTTTCAAACCCATGTGAATCTGATTCCCTATAACCCTATTTCCGAAGCCGATTATCAGCGCCCTAGCCCCGAAAGAATTAAGGAATTTACCCAGATACTAGAGCAACACAAAATCGCTGTTAGTGTCCGTTATTCCCGTGGTTTGGAAGCGGATGCCGCCTGTGGGCAGTTGCGCAGTAATAAATCAAGAAAAATTGACAATTAACCATGGACAATTGAAAATTAAGATAATAGGCTTTTTGCACAAAAAAAATATCAAGAATGACAGAAAATTGGTCGATCGCCCATAGCTCTGAGCTATATCATATAGAAGGATGGGGACATCCTTATTTTGGCATCAACGAAGCTGGTAATGTTACAGTATCCCCCCGAGGAGACGAGAAAAAATTAGATTTATTTGAGTTAGTAGAAAATCTCAAAAAAAGAGATATTAATTTACCCCTATTGATCCGCTTTTCTGACATTTTAGCAGATAGATTAGCCCGATTACATCAATGTATGGATGAGGCGATCGCCCGTTACAATTATCCTAATATATATCGGGGTGTATATCCCGTTAAATGTAACCAACATAAGCAATTAGTAGAAGCCCTTGTTGATTATGGAAAACCCTATCATTTTGGTTTAGAAGTAGGCTCAAAACCAGAATTAATGATTGCTTTAGCTACCCTTGATATTGATAAAACAGGGGAAACCTTATTAATTTGTAATGGTTATAAAGACAAAGAATATTTAGAAACTGCCCTTTTAGCTCAACAATTAGGACACAATTTAATTATCGTTGTAGAACAAATAAAAGAGCTTTTTATCACCCTTGAAATTAGCGAAAAATTAAATCTAAAACCACAAATTGGGGTAAGAGCAAAATTAAAAACCAAAGGTAGTGGACATTGGGGCAACTCCACGGGGGAAAAAGCCAAATTTGGCTTAACAATTCCTGAAATTTTAACAGTATATAAAACCCTCAAAGACAAAGACTTATTACACTGCCTTAAACTACTTCATTTCCATATCGGCTCACAAATTTCCTCCATTGCCGTCATCAAAGACGCTATCAGGGAAGCAGGGCAAATTTATGTACAACTGTGTGAAATGGGTGCAGGAATGAAATATTTAGACGTAGGGGGAGGTTTGGCAGTGGACTATGATGGCTCAAAAACCAACTTTTATGCCTCCAAAAACTATAATATGCAAAACTACGCCAACGACATCGTGGCAGGGATAAAAGACTGTTGTGATGAGGCTAATATTCATCCTCCTATTTTGGTAAGTGAAAGTGGAAGGGCGATCGCCTCTCACCATTCCGTGTTAATCTTTAATGTAGTAAACAGCAACACTCCCCCTTATAAATTACCCGAACCCGTCAAAGAAAAAGAACATCTCCTCATCCGTAATCTGTGGGAAACCTACGAATCCATTGACGAAGAAAACTATCAGGAAATGTACCATGATGCGGTGCAATTCAAAGACGAAGTCATCAGCCTATTCAACTTTGGTTATCTTACCCTTACCCAAAGAGCCAGAGCAGAACAAATATACTGGGCTTGTGGTCACAGAATCTATGACATCATGAAACGCCAAAGTTATGTCAGTGATGACTTAGAGGAATTAGCTGATTTGATGATTTCTACCTACTATATCAATCTTTCTGTCTTCCAATCAGCGCCCGATGCTTGGGCAATTGACCAACTTTTTCCCGTTATGCCTATCCACCGTCTCGATGAAAAACCGACGGAAAAAGCAATTTTAGCAGATTTAACCTGTGATAGTGATGGCAAAATAGATAAGTTTATTGACTTATTAGATGTTAAAAAAAGTTTAGAATTGCATAAGCTAGAAAATAGTAACAATAACCAAGATAATCCTCATTATAAACCCTATTATTTAGGAATGTTTTTGGTAGGTTCATATCAAGAAATCATGGGTAATTTACACAACCTTTTTGGGGATATAAATGTAGTTCATCTAGCCAATGAAGATGATAATTATCAGCTACAATATATTGTAAAAGGGGATAATGTTGCCAATGTTTTGGAATATGTAGAATATAAAGCTGATGAGCTACAGGAAAGATTACGTCGTCTGACTGAGTCGGCTTTAATGGAGAATAAATTAACCATTGAACAATCACAATTATTACTCAAAAATTATGATCACAATTTGAGAAGTTATACTTATTTACAATAGTTTTGTAGAGGTATATATTACCCCGTATAACCCTTTTTTTTATTATTTATTTTTATGTTAAATGACTATAACAAGGGGTTTTAAATCCTTGCTTACAAACATTAACTTTGCTTTACCTCTCTGCTATTTTAAAGGCCACCAAGAAACTTTATCTCTGGTAGCACTATAAACTTCTTTTAATTCTTCTGGTTCTAAAATGTGTATCACATCATCAGAGGTGCTGTTATTTTTATCTAACTTAATCAATCCTTCTTTCTGCATTCCTTTCAAAACTTGTTCTACGGTGCGCTGGTTTAGTTGACAGGCTTTGGCTATCACCTCCACTGCCAAGTCAAGGACATAAATATCTTTCTCATTGGGTTGATTTTCCAATTCTCTTTCCTGATAGATTAGCGCCCGTAATAACGATGCCACTGCTTGGGGAGGATAACTACTACAGTTGAGGAGATGATAAGTAAATTTTTCCCTTAATTCAAAAAGTTTAGCATAGCGATCGCCCACTATTTCAAAATGATCATAAATTTGTTTAAGGGCATCAAGGGGAATTTTGGTTACATAGGTGGTTTTATAAGCCTCCACTAGACTGGGAAAACTTTTACTAGCCAAACCGTAACTAAAGGGTAAACTACGCATCCCAAAACACCCACCACTATAAGTAATGGATAAAATGCGATCGAGGGGATTACTACGTAGTATTATAGGGCCACCCTCCAAAACTATGTAAAGACCATCTAAATCTTCATCAGGGGAAAATGCCGTAAACACAGGGCGATTAGAAAATAATTTTTCCCTAGTGAGACTGTCAGGGGGCAAAAAGGAGGTTAATTCTTTTTCATCTAACCCTTTAAACAAATAGGAGTCGTTGATTAAAAAAGTAATGATGTTTGATTCACTAGAATTTTTCCTTGCCATTGTTGCCCGATAAGTTGATTTAATCTTCTAACTATATTGTCCCACAGTTACGGACTATTCAGGGTTGAATTTTAATTAATGTCAAAATAAAATGCAGTTTTCTCCTTTTGCAAATTTAATTTATCCACTGCAATAAATTACGCACTGCCAAAAAGATTACTACCACCAAAAAAATTCTCCGCAACCATAAATTACTCATTTTTGTAACGACTTTAGCGCCAATAACGGCTCCAACAAACATAGTTATGCCCAAAATTATCCCTAATTGATAATCAACTAATCCCTGAGTCATAAAAATTAAGGTAGCGATGATGGAGGAAAAGATATTCAAAACCTTTGTTATGGCAACAGCTTCTATAAATGTCATATTAAAAAAGCCGATAAAACTAGCCGTTAAGGTAGTTACATAACCGCCACTAAAAAAACCACCATAGATACCTAAACCAAAGGTTAAACCGTAGCCGATTTTTAAAGCTGTGGGGCTAGGTTTTTCTATTTTTTCGATGCCTTTATTTTTGTTAATAACAGAGAAAACGGTAACGGCAATCATAAAAATGGAGATGAGTAAGGGCATGGTATCAGAGGGAATGATAATTACGAGTAAAGCCCCCAAAATTGAGCCGGCAACGGTTAAAACTGACAGCAGGGGTAAGTCTGGGCGTTTTAAAACATCACTTTTTAAGAAAGGGATAGTACCGCCGATACTCATAAATATTAAGGCAAACATATTCGTTGCGATCGCCCTTGCGGGTTCAATATCAAACTCCAACATAGCAGGTACAGTTATCAGAGAATTACTGCCCGTCACCACTCCAATGACGCTAGTAAAGAAAAAAATAATGATTAAAGAAATTAATTCTACATTTGTCAACTGAAAATCTCCCCACAAAAAAAATATTGTAAATGAATTGTATATGATTTCTATTACAATTATCAGTCACAAACCAAAAATACGTAAAAAAAATGAACAGATTGCCAGAGAAAAAACAATCAAAATTAAATCCCTCGCGCATCAGAGATCATTTAGCTAATGAACGAACATATCTGGCTTGGATGCGAACTGCCGTAGGGCTAATGGGTTTCGGAGTAGTTATTTTACGTCTGCCAACCTTCCAGCCTCCAGAAGTTCCTCGCCTTGGTATTAGTTGGAAAATGGGGCTACTTTTTGCCAGTGTGGGTTTAATTACCGTCTTAATTTCTACTATTCAATACTTTTCCGTACGCCGCTACATAGAAGAGGATACCTACCAACCCGCCGATAGAATCATTATTTTGTTCAGCGGTGCAATTACTCTTTTTGGTGCCGCCATTATCTATATTGTCTTTACCGTTTCTCAAAAACATCATTTCTTTTTACAATAAATTTATTTTTAAAATGTATTGAAATTTATTTGAGAATCTATTATGATAGTACCTAACAAAATTTGCAAAACATGAGCGATGAAATTACAAAGAAGATTATTCGGGAAATTTTTAGTAGGATTAACCATTAGCGGAGTAATCGCCAGTTGTGCCTCCCCCAACACCACCACAGAAAACGCCACAGGGGCAGAACAAAGTCAGCAAGAAGTAACCTTAACCTTAGTCAGCTATGCCGTAACCCAGTCCGCCTACGAAAAAATCGTGCCTCAATTTGTTGAGTATTGGGAACAAGAAACAGGACAAAAAGTAACCATCGACCAAAGTTATGGTGGTTCAGGCTCCCAAGCCAGAGCAGTTATAGATGGTTTAGAAGCTGACATAGTCGCTCTCGCTTTATCTTCTGATCACTATGCCATCCAAGAAGCTGGATTAATTGAACCAGGTTGGGAAGACAACGTATCTGGACAAAATGGCATTATTACCCGCTCTGTAGTTGCCCTTGTCGGTAGAGAAGGAGGAGAAACAGTTGAAAACTGGCAAGATTTGGCAGATCCAGATATTAGTGTCATTACCGCTAATCCCAAAACCTCTGGGGGCGCTCGTTGGAATTTTCTTGCCCTGTGGGGTAGCGTTGTGGAGGCTGGAGGCACCGTAGAACAAGCAAAAGAATTTGTTGGTCAAGTTTATAGTAGTGTTGCCACCCTTCCCCGAGATGCTAGAGAAGCCTCCGATGTTTTCTACAGCAGAAATCAAGGGGATGTGTTGATGAACTATGAAAATGAGTTATTGTTGGCAGAGTCTCAGGGTAGAGTACAACCCTACGTTATCCCCACAGATTACAACATTTCCATCGAAGGGCCCATCGCAGTAGTTGATGAATATGTAGATAGGAGAGGTACAAGGGAAGTCGCTGAAGCCTTTGTAGAATTTCTCTATACCGTTGAAGCCCAAAGAGCTTTTGCCGAAGCAGGTTTTCGTCCTGTTAACCAAGAAGTTTTTGCCGAATTTAGCGATAGATTCCCCGTAATAGAAAATCTATTTACCATCGAAGACTTTGGTGGTTGGCCTCAAGCACAACCAGATTTCTTTGATGACGGAGCAATTTTTGATCAAGCTATTTCAGGAAGATAATTAATTGAAAATTTCATCACACCTATTGAGGATTGATTATGACAACAAAAGATATTAGCGAGAAAAAATCTATCAAGATTTCTATTCACATTCCTCCCCATCATCACGATAAGCCCATTATTGTTGATCTAGCTTCTAAGCATAATTTAGAAGTCAACATCACCTCTGCCATGTTGGGGGAGTATGCCGATAAAGATGGTTGGTTTAATCTTGTTTTGTCGGGGGAAAAGGATTCTATCCAACAGGCTTTAAATTATTTATCCGATTTAGGTATAGAAGTGTGGAGTCAAACGGGCAATGGTCAAGAAATTGTGAAAGATTCTTGGGGTTTGGGAGAGTGGGAAATCACCCATTAACCATATTGAGGCTCAACAAATGTTTCGGTTGAGAGAAGTGTTAGGTATTAGGTTTATTGCATATCAATCAATAGTTTTATCGCAATTTTGATATAGTAAATTGCTCATTTATATCCCATGAAATTATGATTTCTTCTTCTAATCAATTAAAAAAAAGACCTCCTGACTATAAGGCAATAGTTCAAAATATCTTTCGTCGATTTTCCATCCCGTGGGCAGTGACTATTATTTTTCTTACGGTCATTTTAATCATTCCCATGGCGGCTTTAGTGGCAGAATCTGCCAGTTTAGGATGGAAAAACTTTTGGCAAGAGGCAACGGCGGAGGTTGCTGTGGCATCCTATATTTTTACTTTTACCACTGCCTTGATCGCCTCTTTGATTAATGCTGTTATGGGTACTTTAACCGCTTGGGTATTGGTGCGTTACGACTTTTGGGGCAAAAAAATCATTGATGCCACCATCGATGTACCCTTTGCTTTACCTACCACAGTGGCGGGTTTAGTCTTGGCAACGGTATATAGCGAGGATGGTTGGATTGGTCAGTTTTTTACTCCTTTCGGCATTCAGATTACTTTTTCACCTTTGGGGGTATTTGTGGCAATGTTGTTTATTGCCTTACCCTTTGTGGTGAGAAGTTTACAGCCCGTATTACAAGAAATGGGGGCGGAAATTGAAGAGGCTGCCTGGTCATTGGGAGCAACGGATTGGCAAACTTTTCGCCTTGTAATTTTACCCCCTTTGCTTCCTGCTATTTCCGCGGGGGTGGCGTTGGGGTTTTCGAGGGCTGTAGGCTCTTATGGAACCATTGTAATTATTGCTTCTAACATCCCTTTTCGGGATTTAATTCCCCCTGTACTGGTACTTCAAAAACTCGAACAGTACGACTACGTGGGGGCAACGGTTATCGGCACAGTATTACTATTTATTTCTTTGGTTTTGTTATTAATTATTAATCTGTTACAGCAGTGGGGCAAACGTTATGCAGACAATTAGAAGGTGGAATACGGGTAAGAATTGGTCAATTTTGATTGTATTTGTTTATTTAGCACTAATTTTACTAATTCCTGCTATCTCGGTGTTTTATGAGGCTTTTAAAGAGGGTATTCCAACTTTTTTGGAGGCGATACAACAACGGGAATTTATTCAGGCGGTATGGTTAACTGTTCTTTTATCAGTTGTTAGTGTGCCTTTAAATACTGTGTTTGGTTTGTGTGCGGCGTGGGTGATTGCGAGGAATAATTTTCGGGGTAAGGCGTTTTTGATGAGTATCGTTGATTTACCTTTTTCTATTTCTCCTGTGGTGGCTGGATTAATGATGGTACTTTTGTATGGGCGTAATGGTTGGTTAAATTGGTTGGTGGAATATCTTGATGTGAGGATTGTTTTTGCTTTACCGGGGATGGTGTTGGCGACGATTTTTGTGACCATGCCTTTTGTGGCAAGGGAGGTAATTCCTGTATTGGAGGAGATTGGTAGTGAGCAGGAGGATGCGGCGAGAAGCCTAGGGGCGAATGATTTACAGATTTTTTGGCGGGTGACTCTTCCTAGTATTCGTTGGGGTTTACTCTATGGGGTTTTGCTGACTAATGCTAGGGCTATGGGGGAATATGGTGCGATCGCCGTTGTTTCTGGCAACATTATCGGTAAAACGGCATCCTTACCGATTTTTGTGGAACTGGCTTATAGCAATTATCAAAGTCAATCGGCTTTTGCGGCTTCGGTGGTGTTGGTATTGTTGGCGGTGGTTACTCTTATCGCTAAAGAAATTTTGGAACATTTCACCAAGATTTGATCCCCCCTAGCCCCTCCAGAGGTGATTCATTCTACAATTTCCTAGTTAAGGCGAGGAGGAGGCAAGGGGCTTAAGCCCCTTGTTAAAAAAGTTAGGCATTTTTGTATCTCTACTTTGAATCATCCCTGCCCTAGCTTCCCGAAATTTCAGGGGGAATAATGAATCTTAAAAATTCTTAAGTAATGGATTAAAAAACCATTCCCCATTCCCAAACTTAACTAAAACACTTTTCATCACACCCTATATATAAAACAAAAAAATGAGTATTATTATCAATCAAGTCAATAAAAAATTCGGTGATTTCCAAGCTCTAAAAGATATTAATTTAGAGGTAAAACCTAATACTTTAGTCGCCTTATTAGGCCCGTCTGGTTCTGGAAAGTCAACTCTTTTGAGGGTAATTGCAGGGTTAGAAAATCCTGATAATGGTCAGGTAATTATCAATGGTAAAGATACCACTAACCTTGATATTCGTAAACGTAATATTGGTTTTGTGTTCCAACATTATGCCCTTTTTAAACATCTCACCATCCGAGAAAATATTGCCTTTGGTTTACGCATTCGTAAAACACCTAAAAATCAAGTTAAACATAAAGTGGCTGAATTGCTTGATTTGATTCAATTAGAGGGTTTGGGCGATCGCTATCCATCCCAGTTATCAGGGGGGCAAAGACAAAGAGTCGCCCTTGCCCGTGCTTTAGCTGTGCAACCGCAGGTATTATTACTGGACGAGCCTTTTGGGGCATTAGATGCCAAGGTGAGGAAGGATTTGAGAGCATGGTTAAGAAGATTACACGATGAAGTCCATATTACCAGTGTATTTGTCACCCATGACCAAGAAGAAGCCATGGAAGTAGCTGATGAAATTGTGGTAATGAATCATGGAGTTATCGAACAAATCGGCACTCCTGCGGAAATTTATGATTATCCAGCCTCACCTTTTGTGATGAAATTTATCGGGGAGGTGAATATTTTACCCAGCCATACTCCTCTTTTTGTTAATGTTAATCATGATGAATACTCTTCTCATCCTGAAGTGTTTGTGCGCCCCCATGAGGTTGATATTTTATTGACGGATGATGATAAAGAAAGTACGAAAACCACCATTAAAAGAATCACTCACTTAGGGGCTGAGGTGCAAATAGAGTTATCTTTGGAAAATAATTTACCCATTATTGCCCACGTAACTAGGCAACAATTTATCTCTTTAAATCTTAAAAAAGATCAGGTTGTATTTATTAAGCCCCATCGCATTAAAACTTTTGCTTAAATATTATTTAATAATAGTTTTAAATTATCTGAATTAATGTAAATATCTTCAAAGCGACTATCAGGGTATAGAAAATTATCAACGCTTTTGCTACCAAAAATTTCCCCTAAAATATAGTGATATTCTAATTTTAAAATATTACTAACCAACCAATAACAAGGGTAAACATAATTAGGGGAAAACATCTCAATTACCTTTGTATTTGGTTGACAAAAAACTAGATTACTTAAACCACTGCCGTGGGGAGAAATAACAACCTCTGCTTGATTTAGTAACTCGGCTTGTTGCCTGACAGAAAGTAATTCTAAATTAACTATTTCAAAGTTATATTGTTGCAATATAGTAATTATTTCTGCTTCATTAATTAACCTTCTATTACTAGATTTTGCTCTACTAATATAAATTCTTTTATGGGGTGTTTTTTTATTGAGATTATCCCCCATCATTTTTATGCGTAAATATTCACAACTCCACGGGGGCATCCACGCGATCGCACTGGGAAAAGAAGGTACAATTAACTCATCTGCCTCAATGTGAGTAGGAAAGGAAAGAGGAAGTATTTTAGAAGCAGGAATACCAAATATATCAAGGGTTTCCCGTTGAAATTGACAACGATTATCCACCACTACAGAATCAATATCATCCCAATCAATAGAGGCTTTTTCTAGTAAATGAATGCGGGGTAGAATATCAAATAACCAATGAAAATAGATATTGTTTAATAAACCAGCCAAAACAACCACTCTGCCTTTTATCATCGTTACAGGAGGGAGAGAAGAACCTTTTAAAAGGGAATGATAACTTGGATGTTTATCGGGATGATTGGGGCTAAGGGCAGGAGATTCGGGGGAAATATCCCCAAGTAAATAATTGTCATGGGTAATGATGGCACTACTACCCTCGTCTTGCCGTAGCCAAAATTTACCTTTTTTAACGGTAGTTACAAAGCTAGGGGGTAGGGGAAAATCAGAGGGAAAGTAAAAACTAGGATGGATTATATTATCAAGACTTTTGGGGGGATTTAATTCCAGCTTATTATTATCGTAAATTAATTGATAATTTTCTATTTGATTTATTTTTACTACCCATTCTTGGGCTGTCTCATAATAATTATTGACACTATTTTTCTTAAAACTAATTTTCTGTAAATTATTTACAGTCCACATTGATTCTAATTCTTTTATTATTTTTTTTGCATTTATTGGGTCAAGACTAGATAATATATTTAAGTATCTTTCTATGTCATCATCTAAGTTTTTATCCTTTAAACAAATAATTATATTTTTAAAAGTGTTGTAAAGATTAACCTTTGCTTTATTGATACTTAATTTTGTTTCTGTTTTTAGTAGTAATAAAAAATCTATCACAAGTTGATAATACTTAAGAGCAAGACTATATTGTTTTTGTTCAAAAAGTAAGTTAGCAATATTTACTTCTAATTCGAGCAAATTATTATCTTCTAATAAGCTAGAAATTAATTGCTTATTTAAAGAGATATTTTTACTATTATTACCATCACTCCAATTAAGATAACTTGTAAATATATTAAAATTAAGATTAAGTAAAACCTGCCAATATTCCTTAACTTTTTTTATGTCACCTTTTAGTAAATAAAGATAACCTAACTCACCATAAACGGAAAGCAAATTAGAATTAAGTTTTAAACATTTATGATGATAATCAATAGCTGTATCAACTTCATTAATTCTTGCATAACAAAGACCTAAATTATAGTAAATGTGACTATTATTAGGATAAAAATTAAGAGCTTCTAAATAGTAATTAATAGCTTGATGATATTCTCTAATATATTGATATTCTTTGGCAATATTGAGAGATAATTCTGCCCATGAAGAGTTAATAGCTAAACCATTTTTCCATACCTCCATAGCATCATCGAAATTACCAGAAAATAATAAACAGTAACCTAAATTAAGATAGCTTTGACAATGAAAAGCATTAAATTCTAATACCTGTTGATAAATGAGAGATGCTTGATAATATTGATGGGTTTGAAAATATAAATCAGCCAATTCCGCTAAACTTTCGGCAATGTTTTCCAATTCTTCTTCCTCTGCCATCAGAAAACAATCTAACCAAAGGGCGATCGCCTTTTCTCCCTCACCAACTAACATATAACCAACCCCAGCATAAGCTAAAAGTAAAGGATTAGAACTATCAACATCCAACAAAGACTCTAAATATATTTTTAATTGTTCGTAATTATTTTGACTACAAAAAGTCTTTATCTGTGATTTGGTTTCTAACCAATTATTCATACAGTTATTCAGTTAAGTAAGTTGGCAAAATTAATTATAGCTTTGATGTGATGAAGACTTTTATTGATAAGAAGTTTAAACCCCTTCCCTAATCTTAAATTGATTTAATGATAACTATTTACTTTTATCCCCTTACAAAACAACACTTGATGTTATCTCAATTTTACTAGGAAAAAAAGCACAAGCCACCCCTCCCCGACCGCAAAGGGTCAAGAAAAGGTGGCTATGTTTGATATACCCTTATTATAACATAGTCAAAGTTAAATGACAAGTTTTTTAGGGGTTTTTCTCAAGTTTTTAAAAGAAAAATATTAAGACATTAAGCTAAGTATAAAAACTTATATTTAAAACAAGTTTACTGATAATTGTTTATCGCAAAAAAGACAGTAAAAACAAAATAATTAATTGCTATGATCACGGGGATTATCTTGATTACCATCAACCACAGGATTAGAAGTTTCTATTTGAGAAGTGACTCCCTGAGAGTTGGCATAAGGGAGAGGATTATTACTCACTAAAGCCGTTAAATTTTGCTCAAAAATTGATAAAGGTTGTTCGCCAATGGCAGATGCGATCGCACTTCCCCCTTCATTAAGGAAAACAAAATGGGGAATACCATCCACCTGATAATTCAAAACCTCAGGAAGCCACTTAGTATTATCCACATTGAGCATCACAAAATTAACATCATTACCATACTCCTGCTTCAAAGTAGCCATATCCCCAGCCATAGCTTGACAGCTAGTACACCAATTAGCATAAAATTCCATCAGAGTCGGCTTACCATTATTAAGAGCTACCTCCAGAGGAGTAGCCCCCTGTGCCTGTGCTTCCAAAGACTCCGAATTAACACTTGTTTGTAATCCTAACACCAAAGTAAGACTAAGGGCGATCGCCACTATCCCAATCACAAAATTTCTGAGTCGATTTACTCCAAAATTAGAAGAAGTACCTTCAGACATAAATATAATTCCCTACACTATAAATAGTTATCTCTAAACCTATTATCCCTCAAACCTATGAAAAAACGAGTAACCCTCACCTTTCCTCGCACCATGGTACAAATTCCCGTCACCTATCGCCTCGCCAAAGAATTTAACATCGCCGCCAACATTATCCGTGCCCAAGTAGCCCCCAACCAAGTAGGAAAATTAGTTGTAGAATTACTAGGAGATATCGATCAACTAGAAATCGCCATCGACTGGATGAAATCCCAAGAAATAAAAGTTTCATCCGCCACAGGAGAAATCATCATCGACGAAGAAACCTGCGTCCATTGCGGACTATGTACAGGAGTATGCCCCACCGAATCCCTCACCCTCAACCCCAGTAGCTATAAACTACAATTTCGCCAACAAACCTGCATCGTCTGTGAGCAATGTATTCCCACCTGCCCCGTCCAAGCCATCACCACCAATTTATAACTAGAGGCTTTAATTAAAAAAAATTTTACTTGAGGTAAAGAATAGGCAATGGTGTTAACAACTAATAATGATTATCTTCTGTCTTCACCATTCCGCACAACCTATTTATCACCACTACCTAAAAAAGTACGGAAAACCTACATATAAAAAACCATCAACCATAATAAAATAAGAATATAGCAACACTTTCCAAACATCATGAAATTCAACCTTCGCTCCCTATACACTTGGTACACCAACGGCATCCGGAATCCCCAATACCGCCTCTGGGTAATTCTAGGCACATTAGTCTATCTCATCAGCCCCATCGATATTTCTCCCGACATCATACCCATCGCAGGACAAATTGACGACTTTGTCATCGTAACAATCATGTTATCCGAAATATCTCAACTACTCCTCGGCGCCATGAAAAAGAGAAAACTAGACAAAGATAACGTCCAAAACGACGACAATCAAGGAGAAACCGTAGAAGTAGAAGCCATCCCCCTCGAAAAATAAAAAATTAGGTTGGGTTAAACCATAAAACCCAACGCCAAATAAAAACTAATCAAACAAAGACAAAGGTAAATGTCCGTAAGTCCCTAAAATAGACTCATCAGTATCACAAAAAATAGTTATCAACACTCCACGATAATCTCCCGAATAATCAGAAACCATCTTCGATAACCTTTCCCCATTAAACTTAATATAAATCGGTACATCACTATCAACCTTATCCCGACTTAAATCCAATACATAATCAAAAGCTCTTAAATAACTATTCAAGGCAGAAAAGCCCTCGTCATAACTAGATGCACAAACACCCAAATTAAAATAATCCGCCTTAGCCACTATCAACAAAAGAGACTTTTGTAACTCAACTTTTTTCTCCTCAGAAGCGGGAATTTTAGTCTCAATACCACTATATTCTTTCAAAACCTGTAAAGCAGAACTTACTTCAGAATTCATTTAACCACGTCCACAAAATAAAATTATTTCAACCGTAGCCCAAAAACAAACCCCAAAGCAAGTATTTAAGTTTCACAACAGGAATTACATTCCCCCTGTACAATCACCTCATAATGATCAACTTTTAATCCCGAGCGCAACTTATCAACGGAAAGATTAGAAAAAGTTTCCCAAGGAATATCTTCAATTTTTCCACAACAATTACAGCGAAAATGATGATGGGGAGAAACATTGGCATCATATCGACACACCCCCTCCTGCAACAACACCTCACGAATTAAACCCACATCTCGCAGGGTTTGTAACGATAAATAGATAGTCGCCTGAGACAAAGTCGGGGCATCTTTATTCAAATCCGTTAAGATATTTTCTGCCGTGGGATGATCATTTCTACTCAATAGATTTGCATACACAGCATAGCGTTGGGGTGTTACCCTCAAGCCTTTTGCCTTTAGTACATTGATAATCTCATCTGCTTTTTTTGCCATGACAAAGTGAAAGTAATCTCAGTCCAAATATTACAAAACTCTAGTCCCATTAATAATTAATTTTCAACCATTAATGAACTAGTCTTAACTATACCTTAACAAAAATGAATAATTATTGTTGTTGACAAATTCTTAAATAAGAGTTATTCTGAGATAGAAGCAAATAAAAAACAGCTTCAAACGTTATTTTAAAAAACGTAAAGTTTTATTAATCATTTATAGAAGAGGTAAAATATGGCCGTTATAGAAAAAGTACCTAGTGTAGTATTCAAAACCCGTGTCCGTGATGAGTCTGTAGAAGGACCTAATCCTTACCGTTGGGAAGACAAAACCACCGAAGAGATTTTTGGTGGCAAAAAAGTAGTTATTTTCTCCTTACCTGGAGCATTCACCCCTACCTGTTCTTCTAATCACCTTCCTCGCTACGAAGAGTTATATGAAGAATTTAAAGCCCAAGGAGTTGATGAAGTAATCTGTGTCTCTGTAAATGATGCTTTCGTAATGTTCAAATGGGGCAGAGAAATCGGTGCTAAAAATGTATTCTTATTACCCGATGGTAATGCAGAATTTACCCGTAAAATGGGTATGTTAGTCGATAAATCTAACCTCGGATTCGGTCTAAGATCTTGGCGCTATTCTATGCTTGTTAACGATTGTAAGATCGAGAAAATCTTTGTGGAACCTGGTTACGAAGATAATTGTCCTGCTGATCCTTTTGAAGTGTCTGACGCTGATACTATGTTAGCTCACCTCAAAGGTACTGCTCCTGCTGGTGTATGTGAACCTGTGAAGGAGTTTGTCGGTTAATCACTAGCGAAAAAATATAATTTTTTAAGGGTGTATATGTACACCCTTTTTTTGCTTATTTATGATGTTTTCATAAGTGGTTGATCACAAAGCAGGTGAATCTTAATTTACTCAGCACCTGTGCGGACGTAGTATGCTACGTCCTCTACAATGTAGGTTTACTTACTTAATGAACAACATTTCCTGATAAGTAGGTAAAGGCCATAACTCATCATCAACTTCACCCTCAAGGGCATCAGCATATTTGCGTACTTCATTCATTATGGGAAGAATGGTTTGAGCAAAATATTTCATATGAGCTTCTGTATCTGCAAAGTCTTCTTTATGAAGGGCTTCACTAAGTTTTTCCACTTCTGCGATCAATTGATTAACCAAAGTAGCGATTTTTTCGATCGCACAGGTATCGAGTTTTATACCGATATTATTTAAACTAGCCATGGTACTGGTAAGTTTAGATAGATAATTAATAGCAGCAGGATAAATGGTCGTTTTCGCCATGCTAACCACTAACTTAGCTTCCACCTCAAGGGAGAGAATATACTGCTCGGCGTACACCTCAAAACGACTTTCTAACTCCACAGGGGAAAGCACTCCCATTTTGTCAAATAGTTCTTCTACTTCCTTGTATTTAAGGCTAGGTAAAGCATCAGCAGTGGTACGTAGGTTCGCTAAACCTCTTTCCTCCACAGCCATTTTATGCCATTCCTCAGAATAACCGTTGCCACCAAAGACCACAGCACCATGTTTTTCCATGATTTCTTGAAGAACTTTTTGGATAGCATCATTAAGGTCAGTACCTTGTTTTAACTCAGCTTCTAATTTTTCGGCAATCCATTGTAAAGAGTCAGCTAAGATGGTATTCATCGCCACCAAAGGACCTGCTACCGATTGACTAGAACCCACCGCACGGAACTCGAAACGGTTACCAGTAAAGGCAAAAGGAGAGGTTCTATTGCGATCGCCCGGATCTTTAGGAATAACGGGTAAAGTGTCAATACCGATATTCATCGTTTGAGCCAGTTGAGAACCAGTAATTTCCCCTTTACGAATTTGCTCATACACATCCTCTAATTGAGAGCCAAGATATACGGACATGATAGCAGGGGGAGCCTCATTAGCACCAAGGCGATGATCATTACTAGCAGTGGCAACTACCGCACGCATCAAAGGCCCAAACTTGTGAACTCCTCGGATAATAGCACCACAGAAAAGAAGGAATTGAGCATTACTGTGGGGAGTATCACCCGGATCTAATAAATTACCTTGGGTTGCATTACCTACAGACCAGTTTACGTGCTTTCCAGAACCGTTAATCCCTGCAAAGGGTTTCTCATGGAGAAGACAGACAAAACCATGTTTTTTCGCCATTTTTCTTAAAATGGTCATGGTTAATTGTTGATGGTCTGTTGCTACGTTAGCACTTTCAAAGAAGGGTGCTAATTCAAACTGTCCGGGGGCTACCTCATTATGGCGAGTTTTGGCAGGGATGCCGAGACGGTACATAGACTCTTCCACGTCCTGCATAAAGACTTGTACCCGCTCAGGAATAGCACCAAAATAGTGATCATCAAATTCTTGTCCTTTGGCCGATGGTTTACCAAATAAGGTTCTACCTGCCAAAAGTAAATCGGGGCGACTATGGGCGAAATTGGAATCAACCAAGAAGTATTCTTGCTCTGCACCACAACTGGAGTTGATAGGAGCAATGTCTTTGTGTCCCAATAATTCCAACACTCGACGGGCAGATTTGTTGAGGGCGGCATTGGAGCGAAGGAGAGGAGTTTTTTTATCGAGGGCTTCCCCTGTCCAAGAAACGAATACGGTGGGAATACAAAGGGTGACACCGTTATCAGTTTCCATCACGTAGGCGGGGCTAGTCACATCCCAAGCGGTATATCCCCTAGCTTCAAAGGTGGTACGAATGCCACCGTTGGGGAAGGATGAGCCGTCAGGTTCTCCTTTTACTAATACTTTTCCTGCAAATTCAGAAATGACGGAGCCATCGCCCTGTACAGAGACGAAGCCGTCATGTTTTTCTGCCGTGGAGTTGGTAAGGGGGTAGAATACGTGGGCGTAGTATAAAGCTCTTTTGGAAATTGCCCAATCTCTCATGGCGGTAGCCACTACATCAGCAATGGAGAGGTCGAGGGGTTCTCCTGTTTGGATAGTTTTTTGTAGGGATTTAAATACGTCTTTGGGTAGGCATTCTTGCATTTTACTGAGGGTAAACACATCCTTTGCCCACATTTCTTCCAATCTTTTGGGGCTGTTGAACGGTTTTATCTCTCTGTTGGTGATTTGATAAATGGCTTGAACCCTTGATTGATTTCCACTCATAGTCTTTTATTTTAAGGATAATCTCTCAGGATAATGATTATGTAATTATTAAATAGTTCATCGTGAACACTTTTGTATTTTTTCCCTGCCAAAATATTATGATGATGCTTCTTTGCCTACGGAAACCAAAAGTCAATTCTCCATTCAGTAATGCCTTAAAATGTAAGTAAGGACAAAATAAAATAAAACCTTATAAAAGACTAATGGCGATCGCACCTTTACCTTGGCAAGAACTAGAAAAACTAACAGATTATCACATCGATAGAGTAAATGGACAAACTAACTCCCAAAGCACCCTTCGACTTTTTAACCAACCAGAAGAAGAAGTCAGAGTAACTCTTTATCGAGATAATCATGCTTGGTGTCCCTATTGTCAAAAAATATGGCTGTGGTTAGAAGAAAAACAAATCCCCTACCGCATCAAAAAAGTAACCATGTTTTGCTATGGTCAAAAAGAATCATGGTATAAACAAAAAGTACCCTCGGGAATGCTTCCAGCCCTCGAATTAGATGGCAAAATTATCACCGAAAGTGATGACATCTTAATCGCCCTCGAACAAGCCTTTGGGGTACTAAAGTTCGGCATGGAAGATAAAAACGTACTGCCCATGCGTAAATTAGAAAGGCTATTATTTAGGGCATGGTGTACATGGCTATGTTATCCCACCATTCTCCCCCAACAAGAAGCCAATAATCGTAAACAATTTATCCAAGTAGTACAAAAAGTTGAAAAGGCGATCGCCCAAACCTCCAGCCCTTACTTTCTCGAAGACTTTAGCACCGCCGATGTAATTTTTACCCCCTATGTAGAGAGAATGAATGCCAGTCTCTACTACTACAAAGGCTATTCATTACGGGAAGAAAATCCCCAACTCTCTGCTTGGTTTGATGCCATGGAAACCCGCCCCACCTATAGAGGTACCCAAAGCGATTTTCATACCCATGCCCACGACTTACCTCCCCAAATGGGAGGATGTTATAGTAACGGTGAATCCCAAACCTTACAAAATCAAGAAAAAGTAGATCGAGGAGATTGGTTTTTCTTACCCGATGTAGCTTACCCTGAGCCAGAAAATTCCCGCCAAGAAGCCCTCCACCGAGTCTTAAAACATCGTCAAAATATTATTGAAGTTAATCCCGCAGATAATCAATTATTTGACCAAGCCTTGCGCTGTGCCTTAACCCAAATGATGACAGGGGAAGATTGTAAACCTCCTGCCAAATCTGCCCTTGGATTAAGATATTTACTCGATAGGATAAATGTGCCTCGGGATATGTCCATCTATGCAGGAAAAAGATTACGACAGGCCCTAGAATATACCGCCAGTTTAGATAGTGAAATACAACCAGAACCCTTACCCGCTCGCCATCGTCGAGATCAAAATCCCCTTAATTTTCGGGGGGGGAGTAGTTAGTAATGGATAATAGATTTTATTGAAATTCTCCCTTTTCCTCAAACCTTCTCAAGAAGATTAAAAAGATAGTCTCTGGTGATTATTGGACAACAAAAATCCTCCTTCAGAGACAACAAATCTTTATCCCCTGTCACTAAATAATCTGCTTTGCTTACCTTAGCGAGTAACAAAAAAGGCTCATCAAAAGTATCTCGACAATTAGGAATAGTGGGTAATTGATAAGGCATAGTTACCGTCTGGCTATAGGGTAGATAGTCTCTTAGTAAGTCCTCTTGTTCAACAGCAGTCAAATTAAACTTAGGATAAGCTAAAACTCGTATTAACTCCGTTGCGGTTACCTTGGAAATTAAAGGAATTAACGCCCCAGTTTGCCAAGCATACCTCAGGGAAGCCACCTTCCCTCCAAACACCAACGCTGATAATACGAAATTAGTGTCAATTACCACTCTTAAGCCTTTCTTGCCCATGCTACCGCCTCAATAATATCCTCCTCAGAAATCTCTAATTCAGCCAATTTTGCTCTCACAGCATCTGCCCGTTGAATTTTTACAGGGGTTAATACTATCAATCCATTTTCTAATTTGACATCAAAATATTCCACTTCTCCCACTTCTTTTGTAATGCTTTTTGGTAAAGTAAGCTGATTCTTACTGGTTAATTTAGCTAACATTATTTACCTCTTGATAATAATAAATGACTTTAATTATAACAAGGAAGTAAGAAACCCTTACTTTAATTTTATTTTTCCCATGGCACTAATAAACCTTTACTTTTCAACAACTCTAAATCCTGCGTGTTGATAAAAATGGGGGCGAAACCAGTTACGGTAATAAGGTGCGGCTTCTGTGCCGTTGGTAATCCATGCACCACCCACCAACAGATAATGGCGATTATCAAAAAAGGGTTGGGAATAATCTTGATAGAGAAAATGGGGTTTAAATCCAGATAGAGGCGTAAATTTATCTCCTAACCATTCCCAGAGGTTACCCCTTAAGTCATAGATTCCTGCATCACTGTGGGCGGTTTTGATGCTACCCACGGGGGTAGGGGATTGATAATGGAGATTGAGGTTGTAGTTATCTATATCATTGTTGCCTTTAGATGCTAAATGCCATTGGGATTCACTCATTAAGCCATATTTTTTACCTTTTTTTTGACCTAAATAACGGCAAAATGCGATCGCCTCATAGTGGTTAACCTCCACAGGATAATCCAAGGGCAAGTCAAATTGGTCAAACATTGCCCGATATTGATAACCTTCTCCATCCCTAACCCAAAATTTAGGATAAGTACGATTTTCCCCTTGTAGCCATTCCCAACTTTCCTCATCCCAAAATTCTTTATTTTCATAACCCCCCTCATTCACAAAATCTAAAAACTCATGATTAGTAATCATATATTTACTAACCAAAAAACTATCAACTACCTCCTCCCTACTACCAAAATCCACATCCCAACCATACAAAAAGTCATCATCTTTTTTACCTAAAATGACCTTATCTCCATCTACTGCAATCATTTCATTTTGAGGAGGTTTACCCAAAGAAGGGGCGTAATTCCAGTCATCAGGCTTTTGTAATAAATGCGGAGGCAACTGCCTAATCAACATCGATGAGGTTTCAATGTGAATTCTTTGATGTTCAATACCCATCACAATCGCCCACCATGGGCTATCCATCTCAATAGGTAAAGATAAAGGAGTGTTATTAATTACTTTGATAACTGTTTGATAAACTTCGTTGCGATACATCCATACATCTTCTAAGGATTGTTGACGAATATTATTAAGGGTTTTTTGTAACTCATCGGGGAATTCTGGATCAACTCCCATCTCAAAAAGTCTTTCATAATCGGGATTTATCCTTTTTTGTAGCAACCCCACCATTATTAATTTGTTGATAAAAAATACGGCGGAATGTCCGAGATAAAAAATAAGAGGATTACGAAGGGGATCAGGATTAAGATAATAGGTATCACGGTTTAAGATACTTTTAAATAAAATATCTTCTCGACACCATCCCCAATCAAGATAGTTAATAATATCTTCTTTAGTACAACCATTGAGGCATAGTACAGGATTATTTATCTCGGTATTCATCATTACTTTAACTTTTATGTCCTTTTTCTATTCTATGTCTTGGATCACCAGAGTAAAAATTTAAACAATATATTCTCAATAATTAAACTTTAACAAGATATTGGCTTTCCATGAATTGTAAAATTTGTCACCAACTAGAATTTTTATTCTTCACATATATCAGTACAATGAAAAAAAATAGATCAATCAAAAATTGTGCAGTTACAACAGGTAATCATTGCGTATAAGGCAGGGGATAAAGATAGTAAAAAATGGGCTGAAAGATGCTCTCAGGATTTAGAAGCAAAAGGTTGTAAGGTTTTACTTGGCCCTAGTGGAGTAAAAGATAATCCCTATCCTGTTTTTTTGGCTTCTGCTACAGGAAAAATTGATTTGGGGATTATTTTAGGGGGAGATGGTACAGTTTTAGCGGCAGCAAGACACCTCGCCCCAGAAGGCATCCCGATGTTGGCGGTAAATGTAGGAGGGCATCTAGGCTTTTTAACAGAGCCTTTTTCTTTGTTTAAAGATACTGAGCATATCTGGGATAGGTTATCCAAAGATTTGTATGCGGTGGAAAGAAGAATGATGCTAAAGGCACGGGTTTTTGAGTTGAATCGGGGACAACAAGAGGCAGTGAGTGATGATTTTTATTGTCTTAATGAAATGTGTATTAAACCTGCTTGTTTGGATAGAATGCCCACTTCTCTGTTAGAAATGGAAATTGATGGGGAAGTAGTAGATCAGTACCATGGTGATGGTTTGATTATTTCTACTCCTACAGGTTCTACTTGTTACACGGTTTCAGCTATGGGGCCTATCATTCATCCTGCCATGAGTGCGATCGCCGTTACCCCCATTTGCCCTCTAAGTCTTTCGAGTCGCCCTCTCGTATTACCCGCAGGGTCAGTGGTTAATGTCTGGACATTAGGAGACTATGAATTGAATAATAAATTGTGGATGGATGGCGCCCTAAGTACCACCATTTGGCCCGGGCAATGGATATCTGTTACCATGGCAGAGTGTTTCGCTAACTTTATCATCTTGCGAGAATCTCACTCTTTTTACAAAACTATCAGAGAAAAACTACAATGGACAGGTACGAGGATTCCCTCTGATAACAACCATCGCCATAACTAAAAAAAATAAGGAGCATCTCTCAAGCTCCTCATATTCTCGTTAATGTAGTGTTTAAATATTGTGTATGATTGCGACTTACTAGAAAGCTATGGTCAAGAGGAATTACCTCTATAGATTGGTTAACCAACCAATCAAACCTTGACCAGTTAATAGTTCAAAACCGATTAAGGAAATAAAACCAATCATCGCTAAGCGACCGTTTAATTTCTCAGCATATTTATTGAAGCCAAATTGTTGGCTAGAATCAACGTACATTTTGGGTTCAACGGCATAGTTATTTAAACGACCTTGATCTTCTGTTACGTATGTATTAGTGCGACTATCCATAAAAGTTATAATTTCTTGTTTTGTGCTTATACTAATAACTATAACACAATATGAATTTTTGTAACAACCAGTTGACATTCGGTTTTATGTCGGTTAACCGTAATTGATTAATAAAAATGGCTGTTTTTGTGGGTCCTCCATATCAATCAAATACTCTCTGCTAGAGTATTTTACGCATATTCTTTTAATCCTTTTTCCTTGTTGCTTTTTCAAAAGTCTGTACTTATATTCTGTTTACATTCTTGAAATCACTTGAAGTTTGAATTTTTACATTTCTGTTTTCATAAAAATTATCATAAAAATAACTCAATGATTTTTATTGAGCTTTTTCTAACAAAATTTAAATGAATTCCATTTTAGCTTTAAGTTAAGATTATCTGTTGAAACTTTATATTCAGTGAATATACGGTACAATTTAATAAAATCATTCTTAGATAAAACTTTTATTTTTTATAATTTGCCAAGCAAAAAAATAAGATCTTTTTCCGTAGCTAACTATAATCACTATATAAAATGAGTGTTACTTGTCCAAAAATTTTGATTGTTGATGATGATGTCAATATCGGTAATCTAGTTAGTCGTTTTCTACAAAAAAAGGACTATGTTGTTCAATATGCCAATGATGGCAAAACTGCAATAGAAATTTTTGGTGAATTTAAACCTGATTTAGTAATACTAGATATTAATTTACCAGATACTTTAGGGTATAACTTATGCACCGAAATGCAAAATAGCAGTGATGTTTTTGTCCTTATGTTAACGAGTCGCACTGATTTGGAAGATAAAAAAAAAGGTTTTATTACAGGTGCTGATGATTACATAACTAAGCCCTTTGATTTAGAAGAATTAGAATTTAGGGTACAAGCTATTTTAAAAAGACAGAGAATAGTTAAATCATCCCATGAAAATGTAATTGCGATTGATAACTTGAGTATTAACCCCGAAACCAGAGAAGTAAAAGTTAACCAACAATTAATCAACCTCACCACCCTTGAATTTGATTTACTATATTTCCTTGCTAATAATCCCGGAAAAGTATGGCGTAGAGAAGATTTGGTAACTCATGTATGGGATAACAACCCCATCGGAGATAACCGAGTTGTCGATGTTCACATCGGACAAATTCGTAAAAAAATAGAAAAAGACTGCAACAATCCTAACCTTATTCTTACTGTCAGAGGAGTAGGCTATAAATTTGAGATATAAAAAAAAGCCGCCATGTGATGGGGGCGGTTTTTTTGTGATTATTAAGGCAGGCATAGAACTATTGTCCCAAGGGGCTACCCCCGTAGTATCGTCGCTGCTGCTGTGTTTCACCCACGAGTTCGGGATGGAGTCGTAGTGGTTCCACAACGCTAGATACACCTGCCAAGATTATGAGGTTAAAAACCCTCAAGACTGCATAGATAATTATAAGTAAGTTTGGAATAGGTCAAGCTGACGGTCTGTTAGTACACTTCGGCTCCATACATTACTGCACTTCCACCTTGTGCCTATTAACGGGTGTTCTTCCCGTGACCTTACACCAGAATACTCATCTTGAGGTGGGCTTCCCACTTAGATGCTTTCAGCGGTTATCCACTCCGTACATGGCTACCCAGCGTTTACTGTTGGCACAATAACTGGTACACCAGCGGTACGTCCTTCCCGGTCCTCTCGTACTAAGGAAGGCTCCTCTCAATATTCTCACGCCTGCACCGGATATGGACCGAACTGTCTCACGACGTTCTGAACCCAGCTCACGTACCGCTTTAATGGGCGAACAGCCCAACCCTTGGGACGTACTTCCGCCCCAGGTTGCGATGAGCCGACATCGAGGTGCCAAACCTCCCCGTCGATGTGAACTCTTGGGGGAGATCAGCCTGTTATCCCTAGAGTAACTTTTATCCGTTGAGCGACGGCCCTTCCACTCAGCACCGTCGGATCACTAAGACCGTGTTTCCACCCTGCTCGACCTGTATGTCTCGCAGTCAAGCTACCTTCTGCCTTTGCACTCTTCGACTGATTTCCAACCAGTCTGAGGTAACCTTTGTACGCCTCCGTTACCTTTTTGGAGGCGACCGCCCCAGTCAAACTACCCACCTGAAACTGTCCTCATTTAAGAGTTAGAATTCTAGCCTTCTGAGAGTGGTATCTCACCATTGACTCTATTATCCCCACAAGGATAATCTCATCGTCTCCCACCTATCCTGCGCACAGCAGGCCCGAACACAATTCCAAGCTATAGTAAAGCTTCATAGGGTCTTTCTGTCCAAGTGCAGGTAGTCCGTATCTTCACAGACAATCCTATTTCGCCGAGCCTCTCTCCGAGACAGCGCCC
This sequence comes from Cyanobacterium sp. IPPAS B-1200, assembly GCF_001747005.2. Lineage (NCBI taxonomy): Bacteria > Bacillati > Cyanobacteriota > Cyanophyceae > Chroococcales > Geminocystaceae > Cyanobacterium > Cyanobacterium sp. IPPAS B-1200. The sequence continues at coordinate 994,793 of NZ_CP182899.1, read as the reverse complement.
AGATCGTTACGCCTTTCGTGCGGGTCGGAACTTACCCGACAAGGAATTTCGCTACCTTAGGACCGTTATAGTTACGGCCGCCGTTCACCGGGGCTTCAGTCGCTAGCTTCATCCTAAGACTGACCAACTTCTTTAACCTTCCGGCACTGGGCAGGCGTCAGCCCCTATACCTCCTCTTTCGAGTTTGCAGAGACCTATGTTTTTGCTAAACAGTCGCCTGGGCCTTTTCACTGCAACCACCTCTCGGTGGCACCCCTTCTCCCGAAGTTACGGGGTCATTTTGCCGAGTTCCTTAGAGAGAGTTAACTCGCTCCCCTTAGTATTCTCTACTTGCATACCTGTGTCGGTTTCGGGTACCGGGATTCTACATTCAACACTATTAAAGCTTTTCTTGCCACTATCCTTACACTCTCGCAACCGAGGTTGCTTCCAATCCACTTAGGATGAGTTTATCTTTCATGGGTCCCTTTAATAGCTCCTGTAAAACCACGCAGGAATATTTACCTGCTTGCCATCGACTACGCTATTCGCTTCGCCTTAGGTCCGGGCTAACTCTCCACGGACGAACCTTCTGGAGAAACCCTTATGCTTTCGGGGTTGAAGATTCTCACTTCAATTTTCGCTACTTAAGCCGACATTCTCACTTCTCTATCGTCCACATCTGCTTGCCGCTAATGCTTCTCCCAATAGAGAACGCTCCCCTACCACTCAATATGAGTCCATAGCTTCGGTGAAAGACTTAGCCCCGTTCATTTTCGGCGCAGGAGCGCTTGACCAGTGAGCTATTACGCACTCTTTCAAGGATGGCTGCTTCTAGGCAAACCTCCTGGTTGTCTTTGCACTCCCACCTCCTTTATCACTTAGTCTTTACTTGGGGACCTTAGCTGATGGTCTGGGCTGTTTCCCTTTCGACGATGAAGCTTATCCCCCACCGTCTTACTAGTGCTACAATCATGGGTATTCTGAGTTTGTCTCATCTTGGTACCGCTCTCGCAGCCCGCAACGAAACAGTGCTTTACCCCCCATGACATTCCACACCGCTGCGCCTCAACACATTTCGGGGAGAACCAGCTAGCTCCGGGTTCGATTGGCATTTCACCCCTAACCACACCTCATCCGCCAATTTTTCAACATTGGTCGGTTCGGACCTCCACCACCTGTTACGGGGGTTTCATCCTGGACATGGTTAGATCACCCGGGTTCGGGTCTACAAACAGTGACTAGCGCCCTTTTCAGACTCGATTTCTCTTTGGCTTCGACTTTCCGTCTTAACCTGCCACTGCCTGTAAGTCGCCGGCTCATTCTTCAACAGGCACACGGTCATCCGTTCTATCGGACTCCCATTGCTTGTAAGCTAATGGTTTCATGTTCTATTTCACTCCCCTCCCGGGGTTCTTTTCACCTTTCCCTCGCGGTACTTTTCACTATCGGTCACACTTTGTATTTAGCCTTACCACGTGGTCGTGGCTGATTCACACGGGATTTCTCTTATACCGTGCTACTCGGGATTCACCTACAATTACTTCTGTTTTCGACTACAGGACTTTCACCTTCTTCGGTCTAGTTTTCAGCTAGTTCGTCTAACATCCACTCTTGATATCGATGTCCCACTACCCCAGTATTCGTAAACACTGGTTTAGGCTTCTCCCGTTTCGCTCGCCGCTACTAAGGGAATCACTTTTGTTTTCTCTTCCTCCGGCTACTAAGATGTTTCAGTTCACCGGGTTCGCTCATCATCTCCTAAAAGATGTGTTTTTAGGGTTGCCCCATTCGGACATTCTCGGCTCAATGTTTGCTTCCAACTCCCCGAGACTTTTCGCAGGTTGCTACGTCCTTCTTCGCCTTCGTGTGCCTAGGTATCCACCATTAGCCCTTGATTGCTTGACCTAATTATCTGTTTAATACAGACTTCCTACTTACTTTTTTTTCTATGCAGTTTTCAAGGTTCTTACTGAGACTTTTTCCTCAGCATTTGTTCGCTAAAACAGTGCTAAGTTTTCTCACTGGAGATAAGCGGACTCGAACCGCTGACATCCTGCTTGCAAAGCAGGCGCTCTACCAACTGAGCTATACCCCCACCTATGGGCCATCCTGGACTTGAACCAGGGACCTCACCCTTATCAGGGGTGCGCTCTAACCACCTGAGCTAATAGCCCATGAACCCAATCTCTAGTTTGAAATACCATTTTCCATCACATTCCTTGCTGACCACTATATGTGGTCTCCCTTATAAGGAGGTGATCCAGCCACACCTTCCGGTACGGCTACCTTGTTACGACTTCACCCCAGTCACTAGTCCCACCTTCGGCGTCCTCCCCCCAAAAGGGTTGGAGTAACGACTTCGGATGTTACCAACTTCCATGGTGTGACGGGCGGTGTGTACAAGACCCGGGAACGGATTCACCGCAGTATGCTGACCTGCGATTACTAGCGATTCCTCCTTCACGCCGGCGAGTTTCAGCCGACGATCTGAACTGGGGCTAGGTTTGATGGGTTTCGCTTCACCTTGCGGTTTCGCATCCCTTTGTCCTAACCATTGTAGTACGTGTGTAGCCCAAGACGTAAGGGGCATGCTGACTTGACGTCATCCCCACCTTCCTCCGAGTTCTCCCCGGCGGTCTCCCTAGAGTCCCCAACTTAATGCTGGCAACTAAGGACGAGGGTTGCGCTCGTTGCGGGACTTAACCCAACATCTCACGACACGAGCTGACGACAGCCATGCACCACCTGTCACGATGTTCCCTAAGGCACTCTTTCCTTTCAGAAAAATTCATCGGATGTCAAGTCTTGGTAAGGTTCTTCGCGTTGCATCGAATTAAACCACATACTCCACCGCTTGTGCGGGTCCCCGTCAATTCCTTTGAGTTTCACACTTGCGTGCGTACTCCCCAGGCGGGATACTTAACGCGTTTGCTTCAGCACAGCAGGAGTTTATACCCGCTACACTTAGTATCCATCGTTTACCGCTAAGACTACAGGGGTATCTAATCCCTTTCGCTACCCTAGCTTTCGTCCCTCAGTGTCAGTACATGTCCAGTAGAGCGCCTTCGCCACTGGTGTTCTTCCTAATCTCTACGCATTTCACCGCTACACTAGGAATTCCCTCTACCCCTCCTGTACTCTAGCTCTTCAGTTTCCACACCCTACCCGAGGTTGAGCCTCGGTCTTTAAATGCGGACTTGAAGTGCCACCTACGGACTCTTTACGCCCAATGATTCCGGATAACGCTTGCATCCTCCGTATTACCGCGGCTGCTGGCACGGAGTTAGCCGATGCTTATATTAGGTACCGTCACTTTCTTCTTCCCTAAGTTTTGAGGTTTACAACCCAAGAGCCTTCCTCCCTCACGCGGTATTGCTCCGTCAGGCTTTCGCCCATTGCGGAAAATTCCCCACTGCTGCCTCCCGTAGGAGTCTGGGCCGTGTCTCAGTCCCAGTGTGGCTGCTCATCCTCTCAGACCAGCTACTGATCGTTGCCTTGGTAGGCTTTTACCCCACCAACTAGCTAATCAGCCGCGAGCTCTTCCCTAGGCGATAAATCTTTTACTTTTCAGCTCATCCGGTATTAGCAGTCGTTTCCAACTGTTGTCCCCGACCTAAGGGCAGATTCTCACGTGTTACTCACCCGTCCGCCACTATCACCCTAAGGTGACCGTTCGACTTGCATGTGTTAGGCATACCGCCAGCGTTCATCCTGAGCCAGGATCAAACTCTCCATTGTAAAGTTTCTATCACCCTAAGATGACTTAATCCTTTTAATTTGAAGTAGTTTTACTTGCTCTTTCTTGGCAATGCTTAAACCGAAATTTAAGACTTTTGTTTTTTTAAATAAAGTTATTTTGACAAGGATGTATGTATTACTTGAAAAATGGCTTTCAAACTATTGAATTTTCGAGGTTCGTGGTGTGTCAGGAGAGTGTATTGCTCTCAATCGCACATATACTAATATAACTAACCTTTTCTAAAATGGCAACTTTTTTCTCAATCTTTTTTCTCACTTCTGTCACAATCACTACAGAATAAGGCTTTCGCTTCCTAATCTTTTTTTGTATGTGGGGTTGTGCTTTTCTATGCAACCTACTTTCTTAGGGTTTTAGATGATGATGTTAGGTTTTTTATCTTTCTCCATACACTTTCATGGTGGGCATTGCCCACCCCTTATACCATTAATATAAATAGATGGTGATTAGAATAAGAATGGTATTAATTAGATAAAAGATGCCGACGATTTGGGTTTCTGTCCAGCCACTGAGTTCGAGGTGATGGTGGATGGGAGCCATTTTTAGTAGTCTTTTTCCTTTGCCGTTTTCGTCTTTGGTGGCTTTGTAGTAGGCGACTTGGGCTATGACGGAGATGGATTCGAGGAAGAAAAGCAGACTGATTATGAATAATGCCCAAAGATTTTGGCTTAAAATACCGATCGCACTTAGACTAGCACCGAGAGCTAGGGAACCTGTATCACCCATAAAGACAGAGGCTTTGTTGCGGTTGTGGAGGACAAATCCTAGACAAGCACCACTGATGGCGAGGGAAAAAATGAGTAAGTCTGGGTGAGTGTTACTTATTAATATACCTATACCGAGAAAAGCGATCGCACTGGTTCCCCCTGCTAAACCGTCAACCCCATCGGTTAAGTTGGTGGCATTACTTTCGGCAACGATAACAAAGGAAGCTAGAAACCAGAAGAAAAAGCCAAGGGGGAGAATAATATTAAAGGGGAGGACAACGTTAGTAATTTCTGGGGGCTGAGTTTGAGCCATCCAAATACAAAAGATAACGGCGAATAGAATTTGTAGTGCTAACTTTTGCTTGGCAGTTAAACCGAGGTTGGTTTTTTTTCGTAAAATTTGCCAATCATCTACCCAACCAATAAAGGCATAGGCGAAGGTAACGAGGGCGACGGCGATAGCGTTATTAGAAAAGTTGGTAAAAATTAAACCGACAATGATGGCGGTGGGAATGAAGAAAATTCCTCCCATGGTGGGAGTTCCAGCTTTTTTGAGGTGGGTGGAAGGGCCGTCTTCTTGAATTACTTGACTGGCCTTAATTCTTTGCAGTTGAGGTACTATTACATAACCCAAAGCACCTGTGATGATAAAAGAAGATAGAAAAGGATTGATTTGATTGATGTTTAAAAAGCTAAGGGCGATCGCACTTAAACCCACAACTAAGAGAATAAGTAAGGTAACACCAGTGGGATTGGTAAGAGAATTAGTAAATTTAGAGTTAGTTTGCATGGTAAATAGTGATGGAAAATAAATTTATTATCGGTGCTTAATCCTTTCTTGTCTATTTTTGTAAAATAAATTGTCCATGGTGGAGTGGTAAACTAGGATTAATTACAAAGTATCAATAATATAGATAGTTGTGGAAGTAACTTTTTTAGGTACTAGCTCAGGAGTACCCACCCGATCAAGAAATGTATCTAGTGTGGCACTTAGGTTAACTCAGCGGGGGGAAATTTGGTTATTTGATTGCGGAGAAGGTACTCAACACCAAATTTTGCGCAGTGAATTAAAAACCTCCCAACTTAAAAAAATCTTCGTTACCCATATGCACGGAGATCATATTTTTGGTTTGATGGGCTTACTCGCTAGTTGTGGGTTGGGTGCCCATGCAGAAAATGTGGAAGTTTATGGGCCTCCTGGGTTAGATGCCTATTTAAAGGCTTGTATGAAGTATTCTCAAACTTATTTTCCCTATGGTGTTCATTTTAAAACGGTTTCTCCTGGGGTTATCTACGAGGATGATGAATATATAGTTAGTACCGAGATGTTAAAACATCGTGTAACGGCTTTTGGTTATCGCATCAGTGAAAAGGATAAGGCTGGTAAGTTTGATGTGGACAAGGCAAAAAAAATGGGGATTCCCAGTGGTCCTATTTATGGAAAGTTGAAAAAGGGTGAAACCATTACCCTAGAGGATGGACGCACTATCAATGGTTCTCAATTGTGTGGGCCGACGGAAATTGGGCGTAAATTTGTTTATTGTACTGATACTGTTTTTTGTGAAAGTGCGATCGCCCTTAGCGAAGATGCGGACGTACTAATTCATGAAGCCACCTTTGCCCACCAAGACGCACAAATGGCCTTTGAAAGAATGCACTCCACCACCACCATGGCAGCCCAAGTGGCTCTTGCTGCTCAGGTCAAAAAACTTATCATGACTCACTTTAGCCCCCGCTATGCCCCTGGTAATACCCTTCAGTTAAATGATTTACTTAAGGAGGCTCAGGCTATTTTCCCCGAGACTATTCTTGCTTATGATTTTCTGAGCTACGAAATACCAAGACGAATTAATTGATAATTGAGAATGAATAATGGATAATTACGGTAAATTAAAACAGTTCAACTTTTGTCATAGTACTGAAGTTGATTATTGATATTCCCGTAACCCTAATATGAGAATTAAAAACTGATGACCATTGCTCGTACTATTTGCCTTGGATTTTTAGCAGTTATTTCCGTTGGTACAATATTATTATTATTACCTTTTTCCACCGTTGAACCGGGATGGGGAAACTTTACCACTGCTCTTTTTACTTCTACTTCTGCGGTATGTGTAACGGGTTTAATTGTGGTGGATACGGGCAGTTATTATACTTTTTGGGGAGAATTATTTATTCTCTGTTTAATCCAAATTGGTGGATTGGGTTATATGACAACCACTACTTTTTTAATCTTATTAATAGGTAGGAAATTTGATTTTAGAGAAAAACTAGCTATCAAAGAATCTTTTGATCGTCCTTTTCTCCACGGTAGCAAAAATCTTTTAACCTCTGTATTTGCCACTACCATTGCCTTAGAAACATTGGGAAGTTTAACTTTATTTTTTGTATTTCAGCAAGACTATGGAAATAGGGAAAGTCTTTGGTTAGCTATTTTTCATAGTATCAGTGCGTGGAATAATGCGGGATTTAGTTTATTTGAGGATAGTTTAACTCAATACCAAACATCTATTCCTTTAAATGCTATTATCTGTTTTTTAATTATTTTTGGTGGTATTGGTTATCAGGTAATTATTGAATTTTATTTATGGTTAAGGGAAACAATAAATGTATCAAGTAAAAGAGAATATAGATTTTCTCTTAACTTTAGAATCGTTATTAGTACCACTATTTTTTTACTGATTTCTGGCACTATTTTCTTTTTCATTACTGAATACAATAATCTATTAACTGATTTTTCTCTGAATGACAAGATTCTTTTGGCGTGGTTTCAGTCGGTTACTACTCGTACCGCTGGATTTAACTCCATTGATTTGGGGGCAATGACCATTGCTAGTTTATTTTTGACCATTGGTTTTATGTTTGTGGGGGGTAGTCCTAGTGGTACAGCGGGAGGAATAAAAACAACTACTCTACGGATTCTTTTTGAAAGTACCAAAACGGTTTTACAAGGAAAACAAGATGTAATTGCCTATGAAAGAGAAGTTCCTTCATCTCTTACTCTAAAGGCCATGGCGGTGGTTTTTGGCTCTACTATCACTGTGTTGGTGATCACTTTTAGCATTTCTTTTATTCATCCTGATTTTAACTTTATCAATATTTTCTTTGAAGTGGTTTCAGCGTTTGCCACGGTGGGACTTTCTACGGGAATTACTGCTGATTTGTCAGGACTCGCACAAATTCTAATTATTTTAACAATGTATATTGGGCGAGTTGGAGTATTATTGTTTATGTCAGCTATTTTGGGAGATCCTCGTCCCACTCGTATTCATTATCCAGAGGAGAATCTTTTAATCGGTTAGTAGTACTATGACATCAAATCAACCTAATTCCAGTAATAAAGGCGATCGCTCCAAGGGCATTTTTAGTCTTGATATTAGCTCTTTAAAGTTTTTAAGCAATTTACGGAAGGAGAGTCGGCAGTTTGCAGTGATTGGTTTAGGTAGGTTTGGTAGGGCGGTGTGTGAAACCCTTTATAATATGGGTCATGAGGTTTTGGGTACGGATGTGGATGAAAAGCTAGTGGCTCAAGCCCTCACGGATAAAATCACTTCGAGCGCCCTTCAGCTTGACTGTACGGAAGTAAGTGCATTACGGGAAGCTGGTATTTTTGAACTAGATACGGTGATAGTGGCGATCGGTAATTATTTGGAGGAAAGTATTATTACCACCCTTAATGTGAAGGAGGGGGGTGTTAAATATGTGGTTGCCAAGGCTTCTTCTAGTACCCATGGGAAGTTATTAAAAAAAGTTGGGGCTGATTTGGTAGTATATCCTGAGCATGAGGCAGGATGTGAGTTGGCCTATACTTTGACGAAACCAGGTATTTTAGATCGTTTTGAGTTGGATCCTGATAATAGTATTGTGGAGGTATCTATTCCTGAGGAGTTTGATGGTAAAACCTTAGCGGAGATCAAAATTCGTAGTCGCTTTGGTTTAAATGTGTTGGCGGTGGGTAATGATGATAAGTTTGTGATAAATCCTCCTCCTCAGTTTGTTTTACAAAAGGGTTTATCCATGGTGGTAATTGGTTCTAATAGTGATATAAATCGTTTATAAGGTTTGCTTCCCTTAAATTCCTCGTTATAGAGCGAAACATCGGGTTTGATCCCCCTAAATTCCCCTTAATAAGGGGTACTTGACTATTTGAAATTGTAAGGGCGATCGCACCATAACACTCAAAAATCGCACTTCACCACTTCATAATCGCCCCTTTACAGCAAATCCCATATGGAGATCATATCACTACCCGCCTTGCCATGAATTACAAGGTTAAGAGTTTATCTTTCAATGAATTGAACTAACGAGCCACATCATCATAAAATGGCTGACGTATCATACCAAATCCTGTTTAGATAGTATGTCTATTTACTCGAAATCACTGGGGTTGATAGTATTTATTAGTTTACTTTTAGTTTAGGATTTGGTATCAAAGCATAATCAATGATAATGTTATACTAAATCCGAGAAATAGAATATACTATTAATAATAAAAATAATGTTAGATAGAATCAATGGCAAGAAAAGTATATTTAGCAGATTATTTGAGTAGAGAAGAATTAAAAGAAAAATATTTTTCCAATAAAGATAATGTGGAATCAAGACGATGGCACTTATTGTGGAAAATATCTTGTGGATGGAGCGTAAAAAATAGTGCCTTAGCAGTAGGAATAAGTTATATTTACGCCAAACAAATAATTAAAAAGTATAACAATCAGGGAGAACAAGGAATATTAAATGGTCGTAAAACAAGAAAAAAATATAATGTTGGAAAAAAGCCTATTAACAGACCAGCAATTGCAAAAATTAAAGTCAGAATTAGAATCGAAACCAGAAGATGGGGGACTTTGGACAGGGCCAAAAGTGGCTCGTTGGATAGAAAAAGAAACAGGAAGAGAAAAAGTGTGGAATCAAAGGGGGTGGGACTATCTAAAAAAGTGCAGGTACTCTTGGCAGAGTCCGAGATCAAAACATAGAAAAGGAGATATCCAGGAACAACAAGAATTTAAGCACAATTTTAGAGAGAAAGTAAAAGCTTTTGAAGCCAAGCATAGTGGAGAAGAAGTAGATGTGTGGTTTTTTGATGAACATAGAATCGGATTAAAGCCGATTGTAAAGAAAGTATGGGGAAAAATAGGAGAAAGACCAACTGCAATAGTCAATCATCGTTATGAGTGGTTATATATTTACGGTTTTGTCAAGCCAAAAACGGGAGAAACATTATGGTATTTGATACCGAGAGTAAGTACACAATGGTTAAATTTAGTCTATGAAGCATTTGCCAAGGATGCTCTGGTGGACAATAAAAAAGTCTTGTTGGTAGAAGATAATGCTGGTTGGCATCGGAGTAAATCATCAAAAGTGCCCCAAGGAATTGAAATAGAATATTTACCACCATATTCTCCAGAACTACAACCAGCCGAAAGATTATGGAGTTTAGTAGATGAACCTTTAGTTAACCAATATTTTGAAAGTATAGAAGAAATCGAAGAAATTCTTGTTCAACGCTGTAATTTTCTCAGAAAAGAAATGCAAGAAGAAATTAGAAAGTTAACTAACTATCACTGGCTCAATGTTTCCTTCTAAATAAGTATACTATCTAAGCAGGATTTGGTATAAGTATCTATTTGAATTTTCACAGGTTATCCCTCTTTTGTCACTTTCCATTTTTTCTTACTATTAATTAATTTCATAACTCCTTATAATCAAAAGATTACATATACTACAATTTACTTTTCTCAATTTTGAGTCATCTTTTATTTTAAAGTAACAAATAATCGTGAGATCGCATATAGAGAAAGACTTTTAGAGTTTAGCAATTTCAAAGATTATCGGAGACTGACAAAAGAGGGTTATAGTTACTCCAAATGAAAATGAAACACTACCAAATTATAAAAGACTTATAAAACAGCGGTTTTAGCTGGTGAAACTGTCTCAAAACCCCCTTAAATAACTATATATTTTTCCTTGTCGTTCAGGGAACTTTAACCAACATAGTAGAGCTTTTAAAAATGAATGTACTCTGCTATTTCATCAGCACACAAAGAATATACTTCGCATTAGATTTTTATATTTACTGCGACAATACCCCTTGATTATTTAACAACATTATAAAAGTAGTAAATTGAAAAAAAATCGCCCCGAAGGACGATTAATGAAATTAAATTTAGTTATTGGATGCTTCTATCCTTTCATATCCTTGAATAGAGCCGATACGAACAGAAGTTGGGTCTGTTTTGAAAAGTTCTAAATATTCAAAGTTTTCGGCAACTAAAGAAGGATTCATCGTACTATTACCGCCACCACGAACGTTAATGGTTTCAGCCCAAATAGGTCCTGTATGAGTTCCGTTGCCACCGCCGTTAATTCTAAATTCAGATCTGGGGGCGAAAATAAAACCAGAGGAAGTTAAATTACCTCTTGTTACAACATCCCCAGAAGCAACATAGTATTGAATATGTTTCCATTGATCAGCATTGGATAAAGCAGCACTTCCACCGAAATTTAAACCATTATTACTGTAAACAATTACCCTGCCTGGATTATCATTCATTCCCGTTGCTTGAATTGTAGGAACTGCTACATCAGAATAAATAATCACAGTTTTATTACCACCTACATCTACGGAAATAGAGGAACCACAACCACCAGTATATTCATAGGAGGATGAACCTGTAGGATTTAGAGTACATTTTCCACTTGTGATAGTATCTAAACTATCAGGAATATCAAATTCATCTTGGTTATTTAATGCTAATGGTAAGGTCGGAAAAAGTTTATTAAATTCTACGTGATCTCCATTATGCTTAAATGCTCCGCTTGGGGGTTTAGTCCAAGGAACACCATTAACACAATCAGAAGAGTCGAGAATATCTGAGTTAATAGTTTGATTACCACCTCCGCTAACGCTAAAGTTTTGAGCCCAAAGGCCGGGTGCGTCAGGAAGTTCGCTTGAGGGAAATCCTCCAAGATTTACTTGTCCGGGTGTTGGTGGTATGACGGCAAACTTAACTTGTATTCTAGCTTTAGAGCCTTTTGATTTTCCTTCAACAGTTAAGGTTCCAGTTTCTTTGTTATCATCAAACTGATAACTAATTAGTTCAAATTGTTTTTGTTTTTCATTTGATTGCTCGGACTCAACACCTTCTTCAGACTCTGAATTCGGCACAGAAATCAATGCTTTAATTATTGATAGATCATATTTTGTTAGTTGTGGAATAGAATTTTCAGTGTCTGTATTATTCTGTCCTAAGGGGGTACAAGAAGCCCCTGTTGTACTGGATTCAGAAGGTTGTTGAGTGTTGTTATTGGAAGGTTCTTCTTTATCTTTGTTATTTCCTTTACCTGCAGGAGGTCCAGCTATTAAAAAACTATTGGGTAGTTTTGCCATTACACTATTGCCGTTGGTATCTAAGTCCCATACAGATACATCACTAACAATGAGATTGTAACGACCTATGTTTTTTGCTGTGTTACTATCAGATGCAAATCTTTCTGCTAATCTTTGATTTAGTTGATCTATGGTAGTCTGCCCTGTGGCTAAATCTTCCCAATCTTCTTTACTAAAAAGTGCTAGAGTTGGATTCTCTACCAGCATTGCTTGAACTGTAGCTATTCCTGCTTCTGCTTGAGCAACAGCTTGTGCGGTTTGCTCTTGAGCTATCACATTAGTTTTGTTCTGGCTAGAAGTGGCGATCGCCAAGGTTGTTCCTGCAATCATCAAAGCACCAAGACCAACACCCACGGCAAGGGTAGAGCCTTTTTGGGAGCCGTTTTGCAACACGGAGAGGAGTTTAAACTTAAAGTTTGCTCCAAAGCTATCTTGTTTTAAATTTTTATTATTGTGTAACATAGTATTCACCCATTCCCTTTACTAACAGTGAGTTTAATTTTGATAATTTTTTGAATATTAGTTAAACCTTCTGTACTGATGCCTGTATGATGGTCTATGGTTGATTTATGGCTTCTTGTACACTTTACCGAGCAGAATAAAACTAATACGTAAATATATTTTTACCTATGGCTTTATTTTACCCAAAAAACAGCAAATTAATAACAGTGAATATACTTAAAATACCCATGTATTTTTTTGATAAAGTTTACGTACTTTTAACCATATTTAAGTTTACTATTGTCTAGTTTTAAGGAATATTATGAATGCAAATCTCTGTCTAAAGATTTTAACAAATAGTAAATGACCTTGTCAGGGAAACAAGGGTTAATAACTGATAAAAAAGAGAGAATAACCCCATAGTAAAAGATTTTTCTCCTTTGTTAGCTGATAAATAAAAAATTACATCATACTTTTTAGTCTTATGTAAATACTTTAAAAGAGTCGTAAATTGAGTAATGATTTAACAATCTATTCTCAGGTCATTAAAAAAAGGCTTTTTTTGCTTTTAAAATTGGTCTATTACCATGGCATTCGCTTCCCTAGAGGCGATCGCCTTTTGTAAACAATCTTGAGCCACATCCACTAAACTACTAGAATGGATTGCTTGGGTAGGAATACCCGTTGCCAGTCCAAAACTAAAAGTAATAAACTCGCTGACAGCAGAAAAATGATGGGGAATTTGCAACGTCATGATATGCTCTCCTATTACCTGAGCCACCTTTTGAACACCTACGTAATCAGTGCTGGGCAATAACACCGCAAAAGTATCTTTGTCAAATTCTGCTATCACATCTCCCGCCCGTTTGGCTGTCTCTTTTACATCCTCGGTAATAATCCGCAGACAACTATCAACAATTTCCTTTTCGTGGTTTTCTTCGTAGGATTGAAAATCATTAATTTTTGCCAAAATGATAGATATATTCGTTCCCTCTGTATCAGAAAAAGAAGTCCTTTGGCGAGAAGCCCTTAACCATTCTTTTTGTAACATTTCTTCAAAATACTTACGATTAGGAATTATGTTTAATCTTCCTTCATTACTATGATGATTTAATGTTAAATTATGTTTTTCTACCAATTCTTGTAACCGTTGATAATGGGGAATAATTTTATGTAATTGGTTTGTTGTTTCCCGTAAATTATCTTTTAAATCCTTAATAAGTAGCTGTTGATTGAGACGATGAATTACTTCTCTTTCTATGAAAGGATAATTGATATAGTCATCTGCCCCTGCATCGAAGTTTTGCTCCACGTTAAAATAACGGTCATCTCGATTGATAATAATTATGGGGAGGTTTTTACCTTTTTCTAAAAGTTTAATTTTTTTGCAAATCAAATAACAATTTAGGTCTTTTATGGTACTACTAATCAAGATTAGATCAGGGGCTTGTAGCTGAACAAAATCCAGCAAGTCCGACTCATTATCCACATCTACAAGGGAATGATTTGATTCAGAGATTAATTCTCGAAAAAAACCTATTTGTTCTTCTAAATCGTCTAAAATAATTATACTTTTTTTCATTAGTTTATTAAATATTAATTAAAATCAGATTAACTTTTACTATCAAATTTAAAAATCTCGGTAATAATAAAAATGATACTGACAATTTTTAAAATTATCCCAATTACTTATGAAACCTTTACTAAAAGCCAGACTAAATGACACCAATCTTTCTGCAGAAAACACCAGTACCCAAAGACAGTTGGAAATCAGTGTTCAAGCTGTAAAAGATTCCTCGTTAAATCGTTTACCTATTAATCTATGTATTATTTTGGATCATAGTGGCTCTATGGTGGGTAAACCGTTAGAAAACGTAAAACAAGCGGCGATCGCCCTTATCGAGAAATTGAATCAAGAAGACCGAGTTTCGGTAGTGGGTTTCAACCATGAAGCAACGGTAGTTGTCAACAGTCAACCTATTTCAGATTTAGAAACCATCAAAACCCAAATCAACCAACTACGCGCCGATGGAGGCACCGCCATTGATGAGGGTATGAAACTAGGTATCCAACAAATTAACCTTGGTAAAGAAAATCGTGTGTCGCAAATTTTACTCCTTACCGATGGGGAAAATGAGCATGGCAGCAATGAAAAATGTCTGAAACTTGCCAAAATGTCTTCGGAATATAACATTACCCTCAATGCCATGGGTTTTGGTAACAACTGGAATCAAAAGATATTGGAGGGCATTAGTGATTGTGCCAATGGTACTTTAACCCATATCGAATTTGCTGAACAGGCAAAAGAAGAGTTTCAAAAGTTACTCACCCGCATGGAATCCGTGGGCTTAACCAATGCTTTCTTGATTATGGAGTTAGGGGAAGATGTACGCATGGCGGAGTTAAAACCCATGGCTCAGGTAGCCCCAGAAACCGTGGAATTAGATCCTCAAAGGGAGGATGATTACACTAATAAATATACCGTCCGTTTAGGGGATTTAATGACCAATGAACGCATTATTTTAACTAATCTCTATCTCGGTAAATTATCCCTAGGTACTCAGGCGATCGCCAAGATTAAGGTACAATATGACGATATAAAAGGGCAAACCCTCACCTCCGACGAAATACCCGTTAACATTCAAGTCCAAGCCCAGTATCAACCCCAAAATGATGAAGAAATACAAAAATCCTTACTTACCCTTGCCAAATATCGCCAAACTCGCCTAGCCCAAGAAAAAATCGAACAGGGAGACAATAAAGGCGCCGCTACCCTGCTACAAAATGCTGCTAAAACTGCCCTGCAACTAGGGGATCAAAGTGGTGCAACTGTACTACAAACCAGCGCTACCCGTTTACAAACAGGGCAACAGTTATCGGAGTCTGAGAAGAAAAAAACTCAAATGGCCGCCAAAACAACCCTGCAGCTATAATCTTTTTTTACCAATACTTTCTAAAAGATGAATCAATCTAACCTTCGGCAACAGGTACAAAATTTCCTAGTGGAATGGTTTAACCGTAAAAAAATAAGAACCATTTGGCGTTGGCTCAAGTTTTCAGTAAATCGCATTCTGCCCCACGTTTCCGCTACCCGCATCGCTAAATTACATCAAGAGTTGACTAGCGATTCTCGCTGGGGGGTTGACTATCTTTTATCCACCGTTGCTTCTTGTCTCATTGCGTCCTTTGGATTACTGAGTAACAGTACAGCGGTAATTATTGGGGCGATGATTGTTGCCCCTCTCATGTTACCTTTGCGGGGTTTGGCTTTTTCTGCCTGTGAGGGGGATTATAAATTATTTGAGAAGTCTATTCTCTCTTTGGTAGGGGCGACCATACTTTCTTTGCTACTATCTTGGTTTATAGCTGTGGTGGTGGCTTTGCCTGATGTGGGTTCAGAAATTGTGGCTCGAACTGAGCCCACTCTCATTGATTTGGGTATCGCCATTAGTGCTGGATTGATTAGTGGCTTTGGTAAAGTGCGATCGGGAATTAGTGAAACCCTCGCGGGAACAGCGATCGCCGTTGCTCTCATGCCTCCTCTGTGTGTGGTGGGAATCTCCCTTGCGGGGGGGTTATATGCCTACGCCACAGGAGCTTTTTTGCTCTATGTCACAAACCTACTGGGCATTACCCTCGCTTGTATGGTAGCTTTTATCCTCTCTGGCTACACCAAAGCGACTAAAGCCCTTGGGTGGGCTAGTGTGACAACGGCTTTTTTACTCATTCCTTTGGGTGCTAGTTTTTTTCAGTTGATTCAACAACAAGAAATAGAAAAGGAAATTAACCGTCAGTTAGCCAATGAAACTATTACCGTGGGGCAAGATGTGGAAGCGGTGAAGGTGGGAATTATTTGGACACAAAATCCTCCTCTGATTAATGTAACGATGCAAACAGATAAGGAAATCACTTCCCGACAGGTAAGTTTAGTAAGGGATTATATTAGCTCTAAGATGAATAGAGATTTTGAGTTGGTTTTTTATATTGTACCTGTGAGAAGGATTACGAGGGAGGAGGCGGAGATGTTTATTCCTCCCGATAGCTCAAATATTTTTGAAAATTTTGATCAAGATAGCAATTTTATTATTCCCCAAGGGGAAAGAAGTCCAAGGTTTAATGTTGATAATTAATCTCAGTTCTTCATAATAGTTGAAAGTATGGTTAGGTTTCGGGCTTCTGGTTGAAGGTTAATGATTACCTTCTTTTGCCCATTGCCTATTGCCCATTGCCTGTCATCCATCAAACTTTATCCCGAACTCAAGTTAATTAGGGTTTATTTACCTAAAAAAAATTCCTCCTCTAAAAGAGAAAGGAAAAAGAAAAACTACGGCAATTATTTAAATTTTTGAAAAAAAAAGGGACTTCTTTCTGAGGGAAGCCCCTAAATAAATTGAGGAAACAATTTAACACATTAAGAACAATTTTCACCTTCGCTATTAGAGCTTGATGAGTGATTCATCCATCACCCATAAAGCCAAGCAAGTTTGTGGTAATTGCCAACAACCTTTTGGACTGCTTTATTTACTGCAAACTTATCTAAATAACTACTATAAAGTAGTATAGCTTAATTGATATTTAGTTGCAACTATCGTTAAAAAAGATCGTGACTTTATTCTATAAAACTAAACAAAATCCTTAGCGCAGTCCCCAATATTCAATCCTTTCTTGTAACCATCCTTGTCGGGCAAGGTTAGCCATTATTTGATTAATTTTATCTCTTAATTCCTGATGTTGTAAGCCTTTAGGAAGGGCGATCGCCAAGGGATAAGCTCCATATACTTGGGGTAATAAACTATATTGGGGGTTTTCCTGTGTCCATCCTGTTAGTAGGGTTATATCCCCGGCAAATGCCGTTACTTTTCCTTCCGCGACTAATGATAATCCTTCTTGATAAGAGGTTACTCCTTGTAATTGTACGGAGGGTAAATTTTGTTTGAGGAGAACGATCGCACTGGAACCCTCTAAAACTGCAATGGTATCATTATTAGATATGGAGGAATCTTGTAAACTAACTAGGGCAGTACCAGAAAGATAATAACTGTGGCTAAAGTCCACAACCCGCAACCGAGAGCGAGTGACAGTTATAGAGGCGATCGCCAAATCCACTTTACCATCAATTACCGCCCTGAGGCGATCGTTATTAGCCAAAGGAATAAACTCCACCGCCGACTCATTCCCCAACAACTCTTGGGCTAAACGGTGGATTATGTCAATTTCTAACCCCTGTAAATTATCCTCATTATCCCGAAAAGAAAGGGGACGATGATCATATTCCGTAATACCTACCAACAAACGTCCTCTGTTTTCGATAACTGCCCAAGGAATGGTTAACCCCTGCCCAGACAAAAGCAAAGTCATTAATAAAGACAAAAAACCAACCCACCATAACTTAACCATCTAAGATACAAGCCACCCGAAAACCGATAAAATTATAAGTAGAATCCGCCACATAACTACTACGTTTGGCACAGCGACAATAATTACTCGCCAATGACCATGAGCCACCCCTCACCACCCTAGGAGTAGTGCTAAGTTGAGAACGAAAAGCTGATCCATCCTTGGCTTTATTGGCATAATTGGGGGTGTAATGATCTTCACACCATTCCCATACATTACCATGACAATCATACAAACCGAAGCCATTGGGGGAAAAACTATCTACTGGGGTAGTTTTGCGGTCAAATTTATCGTCACTATTACTGTTTGCCTTAACGTTTTTGCGATTGTCATAATTAGCAAACTGAGGATTAATAATATCACCAAAAGAAAATATAGAATGACTGCCTCCCCGACAAGCATATTCCCATTCTGCCTCTGTGGGTAAACGATAACTTCGCTTTGTGTACTCTTTTAACCGTAAACAAAATTCTTGGGCATCATACCACGAAATTTTTTCCACCGGTAGATTATCGCCCCGAAAACCTGAAGGACTATCTTTCAAAAAACGCTGTACTTTAGGAAGAGAACTTACAAAACGCCATTGAGTCTGAGTGATGGGATATTTACTCATATAAAAAGGGAAAATATTGACCCGATAAGAAGGGGTTTCGTCTTTTTCCTTTTCTGAGTCGGTGTTGGGTGAACCCATCAAGAAAGTTCCTGCAGGTATAAAAATCATTTCTAAGTTTACCCCTTCTCCCAAATATTCTACAAAAAATTTATTTTTCTTAGTAAGTACTTGTTTATCAATACCCCCTACTAATCCAAATAGTTTTTTCTTTTCTTGAATAGTTACTGAATCAAACTCGAAAGTCTCTATATTCGGGCTATCGGGGATTAATGTATTTTCCACTAAGGTATTATTACCCTTCAGGGGAACTACTTGATCATCTCCGATGATAAAATCTTCTTCTGGGGATAAAGAAATACTAATTTCTGAGTTGGTGGGGCTTGTAGTGGCATCATCGCTATTATCTTCTTTTTTTTGCTCTGGCGATGACACTGGGGGCCTATTTTCTGTTAATTTTTCGAGGGCGAAAAAGTTAAACCAGTCTCTAATAAACTTGGGACGTTGTTCTGGATTAACACTCATACCCTTTAATATAGCGTCATTGGTGCGATCGCTAAGATTAGGAGATAATTGTTGAGGTGGAATCAAATCCTTATACTGACGAAATTGTGAAGGAGTGGGAAGTTGCCCCGTCACCAACACATATAAAATAGCAGCAAGGGAATATATATCAGTATAAGCACCAATTTTGGCATTTTCCAAGCTCAACTCAGGAGGGGCAAAAGCATCCGTCATGGCATTCTTAATTTTATCCCCCTCAAAAGCGAATAACTTAATGGCCAAACCATAATCTACAAAAATAGGCTCCTGAGAAACTTTATCAAGGATAATATTTTGGGGCTTAATGCGCTGATGTAAAACTCTATTTTGATGGAGTAAATTAACCCCAGACGCAACTTTCGTAATTAACCTAAGAGCATCATTTTCACTTAATTTACCATAACGATCTATAGAAGAAGCCAAATCGTCTCCTTCAACATATTCCATCACCATATAAACCAAGTCATCTTCCTGAAACACTTCTGGATATACTCTCACCAAAGAAGGATGATTACAACGAGCTATTTTAATAGCCTGTTTTATAAGCTGTTTTTCTAATTGTATTCCCTGCTCTACATTTTGCCATACCCTTTGGGTAGCTTTTAGGGCAACAGTTTTTCCCCTAGCCATATCCATGGCTTTATAGGTAATTCCTAGCCCCCCCCTCAAGGACATGGATTCGATGACATATTGCCCATTATGTAGTTTTTTTCCTTTTTTCCAAGTTGCCATGGATATTTAATTATGCACACTATTACCTAGATAATAGCGGAATTAGTATGAAAAAAGATCTGTTTGGGTACAAAGGATAATTCCATTAGTCAATCATAAAGATTTTAATTTGTTGTTCGATTCCAAATACCAATACCTTTCTCAGTAAATAACTTTTTGAATAGCTTCTAGTTATGATTATTTAACTTACGAAAAGACATTTTCATAATTTTCAACAAGATTAAACACAATAACAATATTGTGATAGCTAAACGCCATAAACCAACTCCACAAGCCAAACCAACCCCTGATGAAATCCATATTTCCGCAGCCCCAGTTAATCCTTTAGCGTTATTTCCCCCCTTCAGAATTAAACCACCACCAATAAATCCTACTCCTTGAATAATTCCTGTAATTACCCTTGCTTTTTCTGTAGGGTCAACTTCCTCTACAATTAAAACAAAAGCACAAGAAGCCAAAGAAACTAAACCATTAGTTTTCACTCCTCCTGGCTTTTGGCGTAACTCCCTTTCCAAGCCAAGAAGCGCCCCAAGTATCATGGCTGTGGTTAATTTAATTAACATTAAACTATTCATTATGTTTTTCCACTCGCTTTTGTTTTGGCATATTAAACAAGGCAAAAACAGTTAAAAATCCTAACCCCATTAAACCAGCGATGGGATTTTGATTTATACCAGTAATCCATTGGGGTACAACATCAGTATAAGTGAGCATTTCTCCCACATTAAGTACATAATAACCCCATACAAATCCTCCATGGAAACCAATACAGATACCCAAGAGGTTTTTATGTTTCCGTTTTGCCCACACCAAGGAGAAACCCAATACAAATAATGCAGGAAAAGTGATAATGGTACGGATTACTTCGTCTAAGGGTTTGATGAAGTGTAGCAGGGCAAATATAAATCCATTTATGGCTGTGGTGCTAGGGGCAGAAAAATCTTTTTCTAATTCTGATAATAACCAGCCTCGAAAAAATAATTCTTCGGCAAAACTGATAAAAAGAGCACTAAGAAAGCCCTCTATTAATAAATACACTATGTTGGTTGTGGGAGGGTTGAAAGTAACCCAGCCAAATAATGCTTGTATGCCAAATAATGACCATGTGATGGCAAAACTGATGGAAAACCCAACAACTAAATTTAAAAAATTTCTACGGCTGTTTACTAAGCCATAGGAGCGAAAGATATGATTATTTTTATATACATATTTACCCCAAACTTTGACTAATATTAAAAAAGCAATAAATAACATTGCCATAGTAATTATGGTTGTTAAATTTGCATCTTGGTTTTGTAGAGTGAGATAGACTGGGGCGGCAAAGGGAAACCAGAGAAGTGACAAGGCGAGGATAAAAATACCCACTCTTGGTAAAATGGGATAATTAGGAATTTTATTTAATAACAAGTCAAAAATAGTCTTATTCTGCAATAATCTTTAAATTAGCTTAAATTATATCGCAGTTTATTTATTTTGCTTTGGCATAATTAATATTATGCTCTTTGATTTTTGATAATGTGCTGATTTTAATGGCTTTCGAAGAATGATATTGTATTTCTCCGATTGATCAAAAGATGTCAGTATAATAAGAATGGGAAAGAAAAACCAATCAAAATCATGAATTTAGACCAGCAATTTGACAATTTAATTAATCAAGCTCCAAAATATGGTGTACCTGCCCCCATCATGCAATATGGCGTTGTACCAGTTTTAAAGGTATATGCCCAACAATTAAGCCATAAAAAATACTATCTCAGACAAACCCTAGAAAATAATTTAGTATTAACAGTGTTGGGTAAGCAGGATAACCCGGATATAGAAAAAAAAGTAGTCTATGCTTTCCCTACCGTAGAGGATGCAGTGCAATTTGCCGACAGTGACATTGATAAACTAGAAATAGTTGCCCAAGAAATTAGCATTGGTGAGATTCTCTTTCAAATGTTTACCCTGCGTGAAGTAGATAGTATTATTTTTCTTGATACTCCCCAAGATTATAAGCAAAGCAAAGAAATTTACTGTGATAAATTACAACAGGCAATTCAAGAAAATTTAAAAATGCTGTTAGACACAAATAAATCGCCTAACAGCACCATTGCCTAGTCTTAACGGCTTCTTTTCCACCAAATAAAGATGGCTGTAGCAAAACCTAGCCCCGGGATAATTAGCAGGGCTAACCAACTAGTTAAAATAACATGGAAACTTTCGATATTTAAGCGTCGATTACTCGGTAATTTAGGGCTAATGGAGAGGGCTGAGTCATCAGCACCAGATAGCCAAGCGATGGAGTTAAACCATACATCACTATTTAGCTGTTGAGAAAACCAGCCGTTGGTGGCAAAAGTAGAGTTTCCCATCACTACCATTCTTGTTTCTGGAGGTAATTCTGGGATGTTATTTTCCTGAATCGGCACAGGATTTGGCTCGTTAATGGTAGGTGGTTGGGGTAAATCTCCTTGGGATAAATCTTCGGGGGGGGTTGGATTTTCTTCTTCGGGAGTTTTTTCTTCGATGATTGTTTCATCGGGGGGTTGGATGTCACCTTGTGATGGGGCTTCAGGATTTTCCCTTAATAGGGCAACACCTACATTTAAGGGGCCGGGTAAGTCCTCTTCTGGGTTAAATTCAATGGTATCTTGGGTTAAATCATTTTCTGCCCATGTTTGGGGGTTGGTGAGTAGGAGGGGGGTAGGGGTAATATTTTCTTCTTCTGTGGTTAAAATTGCTCTGGCAAAGGGGAAAATGCTGATACCGTTGTCAAAGTTGCGGGTAATGGGATGATTTCCATAATCTACCACGAAGGTGACGGAAGGTCCTAAACCAAATACGTCTCCAGTGCCTGAGCCATCTACGATTAAGCCATCATGGAGGACTACTCCCCATTGGGCAAATAAGCGATTTAAACTTGACGGGCTTTGGGCATCATACATGACTAATAGACTACCACCATTGTTGACAAATCTTTCGATCGCCCTTACTTCCCCTTCCAATAGTTCCCTTGTACCACTACTCACCATCAACACATCAGCATTAGGAGGCACGAGGGGGGTACTGGTAAGGTTTAAACCTTGCACTCCATAACCCTTTTCCGTTAAACTTGCCACTGCCTGAGAAAAACTATTTTCTCCCTCCTCTAGGGTGGGTTCTCCATGACCCTGTAAAATATACACCATGGGTTGCTCTGTGCGTTGAATAATGGCGATCGCATTTGTAAGAGCAATTTCCGTTAGACGACTATTAGGGGAAACCGTCTGTACCAACTGCCGTTGCCCTCCCTTCTCAATATAGACATCCCCCTGTCTTTGTACCCCAAATTCTTGGGCTAAACTAAATCTTACCTGTGGATTAACAAATTCATACTCAAATAAACTATTATTACGTTGATAATCTTCCAATAAAGTGCGATCGTTAGGATTAGCAGGACTATCAAAAACATATACCTTCAAAGGCTCATCCAAATTACTCACCAACTCTCGAGACTGAGGAGACAAAGTAAAAAGTTGATTTTCAGTCAAATCAACCCTCCAAGAATAATTAATTCCAAGATAGTTAATTACCGCTAAAATTAATATAACAGCCCCCGTAGAAATCAAAGCATTAGTACCAGCCTCCGTCGAGCGCATTCCCCAAAAACCTTGATTTTGGTAGAGAGAAAATATTAAAACTCCTCCCAATGCCAAACCCCCTACCAATGCCAAAACAAACCCCAGCACAGAAGCGGTTTCTGACAAAAAACTAATAATAATACCAGCAGATAGAAAAAAGATACCTGCAAACAAAAAATATAACTTGTACTTTCTCATAAAAAAATGTTTAGATCAACCAAGATTAACCATAATCCATCAACAAGCATATACGCTACTCTTAATAATTAACAATTGGTTATCCTATTGATTATCTACCAGAAAATTTGGTTTTTAGACTCAGTCACTAAAGATCAAGATTACACAAAAATTATGTAAAACATCCCACAATGGCTCACATTCTCATCATAGACGATGATCGAACAATTCAAATTCTCCTCACCCGAACTTTAAAAAAAAGCGGTTATGAAGTCAGCATCGCCTCCGATGGAATAACAGGCTTAGAATTAGCTGAAAAAATTAAACCCGCCCTCATCATATCCGATTGGCTAATGCCTCGCATGGGAGGTTTAGATGTTTGTCGGCAAGTAAAACAAAATCCAGCCCTTGCCACCACCTTTTTTATACTCATCACCTCTAAAATATCCGTGGACGATAGAGTACAAGGATTGGATGCAGGCGCCGATGACTTTATCTGTAAACCCATCGACTTACAAGAGTTGAAAGCCAGAGTAAGAGCAGGATTAAGACTACATCAACTCAGCCAAGACTTACAGAAGCAAAAGCAACTTTTAGAAAAACAAAAAAAACTTTTAGAAAAGCAAAAACACCAATTAGAAACAGAATTATCAGAAGCAGCCGACTACGTAAGCGTAGTGTTACCCGAGTGTTTGCACCATGAAAAAATAGACATTGATTTTCGTTTTATTCCCTCCCGTCAACTGGGGGGCGATATTTTTGACTATTTCTTTTTAGATGAAGAAAATTTAGTTTTTTATTTATTAGATGTTTCTGGTCATGGTTTAGGTGCTGCCCTACCCTCTATTTCTACCTTTAATTTATTGCGTTATGGTAATCTAGGAAAAGTTAATTATAAAGAACCTAATCAAGTTTTATTCAGTCTGAATAACTTCTTTCAAATGACCAATAAAAATGATAAATATTTAACTATTTGGTATGGGATATATAACCTTTATACTAATAAATTAACCTTTTCTAGTGCAGGGCATCCCCCTGGTATATACGTTTACCGAGACAACTCCCATCAGTCAAAAATATTGAAATTAAAAACCCCCGGACTTCCCATTGGTATGTTTCCCAACGTAAACTATGATAATAGTAGTTATGAAATAGAATCTCCATCCACTCTATATATTTTTAGCGATGGTATTTACGAAATTGTAGGGCCAGATCAACAAATGTGGGGTATTGATGATTTTATCACTATTTTAGAACAAAAGTCAGATTTAGACGACATTTTAAGTCACGCAAAATCACATAATAATAGTGATTATTTTGCTGATGATTTATCTATTATGAAAATTGAATTTAAATAGAAAACACCTAATAACTCTCCTACTAAGTAAGTAGGCATAATTAAATCGATTTAGGCAAGGGGTTTAAACCCCTTGTTCATAAGAGTCTAAGAAAATAAGAGCTATAATTAATTTCGCCAACCTACTTAAACTAATTTGTGTCATACCTTAATTATTTATGGAAGACTTAGAAAAAAGATTAACTGAAGACGGTTCACATACCTTTTATTCTAAACAATTTAACGAAACATTTCATAGTAAATATGGAGCTAAACAAGAATCAGAAATAACCTATATTAAAGGGTGTAACATTAAGGAAAAACTAACCACAAAAAATCATCTAAAAGTGATCGATCTTTGCTATGGCTTAGGTTATAACACTGCTTCATTATTAGAAGTTTATGGACAAAATATATATGATTGTTCTCTTGAAATTATTGCCTTAGAAATAGACATAAATGTCCCTCAACAAGCTATTAAAAATAATCTTTTATCCTTTTACTCTCCAAATATCACAAAAGATTTAAACATAATTGCTAATACACAGAAATTAAAGAAAGACAACTTAAATATAGAACTATTAATAGGTGATGCAAGGCAAACTATAATAACATTATTACGAAGTAACTTCAAAGCTGATGCCATTTTTTTTGATCCCTTTTCACCGCCCAAATGTCCTCAATTGTGGACAGTACAATTTTTTGAATTAGTAGCTCAATGTTTAGAAAATGATGGTATTTTAGCCACTTATTCTTGCTCAGCGGCAGTTAGAAAAGCTATGATTTCTGTGGGTTTAAACATCGGCAGAAATTATGCCATGGGAAAACGAGCGCCCGGCACCCTTGCCACAAAAAATAATATACCATTACAACCTTTGTCTTTAAAAGAATTAGAGCATCTCCAAACCCGTGCTTCTATTCCTTATCGAGATCCTAGCTTAACAGATAATGCGATCGATATTATTGAACGTAGGGAAAAAGAACAACTATCATCAGATTTGGAATATACTAGCCATTGGAAAAAAAGATGGTTAAATTTCTCCCATTCTTTTGAGTAAATGGGCAAGTAACATCAAACCAGCATTACCTACGGTTAAAATGATGACACCCACAACCCCCATCATCCAATCATCCCGAAAAACAGCAATTACGAGAATCAGTAGAGCAGTTTTAGTGGAAATACTAGCCACTGCCAACATTTTTTGCCACACATTTTCATCACGCCATGATTGATACATGGGAATTATAAGAGCAGCAATCATGGATAAAATAATAATGTTCATAGGGATTTTTACAATATTAAACTATTAGCAAATCTTTGTAGTGCCTGTTGCACATCACCAGAGCGAATGGGCTTACTTACAAAATCATTCATCCCTACATTAAAACATTTTTCTCGATCTTCTGCTAGGGCGGAAGCTGTCATGGCAACTATCCATGGTTGTTTGATTTGATTCCCCAACGCCCTTATTTTCGTAGTGGCATTTAAGCCGTCCAGATTGGGCATTTGTAAGTCCATGAAGACTATGTCGTATGGATTTTCTCTCACCGCTTCTAGGGCTTGTAAACCATCATAGACGATGTTTAATTTATCTCCTAAATAGCCTAATTTTTGAAACATTAAACGGGCTACTTTATAGTTAACAGGAGTATCTTCTACTAATAAAATTTTGATAGGTAGGGAAGATATTTTAATAGTTTGTTTTTCTTCATTTTTATCTTGATTAAGCAGGTTTGATGTGCTGATTTCTTCAGAAGATAAGGCTAGGAGTTTGATCGTAAGATAAAATATAGAGCCTTGGTTTAATTCTGTTTTAAAGGTGATTTTACCTCCCATTAAATGGGCTAATTTTTGACTAATGACTAATCCCAATCCTGTGCCACCATATTTACGGGTATTAGTGCCATCTACTTGGGAAAAGGGCTTGAAAAGCATCTCACAGTGTTCTTCGGCGATGCCGATGCCTGTGTCTTTGATGGCAATTTGAATGACATGGAAACCATCAGGACAAAGACGTGCTTCTGTGGTTACTTGGACTTCTCCTTCGGGGGTAAATTTAATACCATTACTAACTAGGTTGAGAATTATTTGTTTTATTCTATTAGAATCTCCCATAAAATGGGAAGGCATCAAATCATTTTTTGGGTAACTAAGTTTAATTTGTTTATTAAGTGCATTACCCCTCATTAATTTTAATACTTCTTCAATGCATTGATGAAGATTAAAGGGGTTATTTTCTAGTTCAATTTTATCCGCTTCTATTTTAGCTAAATCTAAAATATCATTAATAATTGTTAGTAGCAAACTACCACTTTTATTGATGGTATTCACAT
This sequence comes from Cyanobacterium sp. IPPAS B-1200, assembly GCF_001747005.2. Classification (NCBI taxonomy): domain Bacteria; kingdom Bacillati; phylum Cyanobacteriota; class Cyanophyceae; order Chroococcales; family Geminocystaceae; genus Cyanobacterium; species Cyanobacterium sp. IPPAS B-1200. The sequence goes on along the minus strand of NZ_CP182899.1, from coordinate 967,785 downwards.
AATCTTTTTGTACTGGATTGAGGGGAGTGTATGTCAATAAATCTGCCATGCCCATAATGCCATTCATGGGAGTACGAATTTCATGGCTCATGGTGGCAAGGAAAGCACTTTTTGCTCGGTTGGCGGTTTCTGCTTCTTTTCGGGCTTCTTCTAGGGCTTTGTTTTTTAGTTCTAGTTGCTCTTTTTGTTCTTTTTCTTGTTGTAATAGTTTCGCCTGTGCGATCGCAATACCGAACTGAGAGGCAACGTTTTCAATTAATTCTATTTCTGACTTACTCCAATATCTGTAATCCTTACAGGTGTGTAAACAAATAATACCATTGGCTTGTCCTAAATAAGATGTACGCACTGCCATCATGGATTTGAGACTAACTTCGATACATAAATATCGCATATCGTCTAGGAGTGGATCGTTAAAAACATCATTGGTGACAACGGCTTTATCTTTTTCTAATATCTTTTCTAGGTGAATATTACGAACATTTTCAGGGGTGATGTTGGCATCAGCCATGGATGAAATTCCCTCACTAAGATATTCTCCTAGGGGAGTAATGGGAGGATTTTTACTATGGTCGTAGGTGAACAGGTGACAACGATCTAGTTTAAGAGCCTCCCCGATAGTTTTAGCCGCTCGTTGAAATAATTCCTCATAGTCAATGGTTTGACGAATGGACTGTACAATGGTTTTTAATAAAACTTCCTGTTGAAATTTTTCTTCTAATAGTCTCTGAGACTCTTGGCGCTCAATTTCATAACCTATCCATTGGGCCATCAGTTTTAATATTTGTTGAGAATTTTCCGTTATCCTATGGTTTGATTGTTCATCAAAGGAGAAAAAACATAGGGTGCCATAGGTTTTACCACATACTTCTATTCTCGAACCAATGTAGCTTTGTATATTCCAAAAGGTATGCCCTGGATGATTTTTATAAGAAGAATTAGCTAATGATTCTATTACTAAAGGCTCTTGATGTTGTAAGCAGATAAAGCATAATGATTGTTCTTGACTCATATATGGGGGCAATTGCACTATGTCACCGTTTCTTTTTTCCCCCTGAAATTTGACAATTTTAGTAGATTTCTTTTCTCCTTGGGTTAATACGCCCATTTCAAGGTTAAAGAATTTTCTGCCAAGGTTGAAAATGCCTTCCAATTTTTCTTCAAAGGTTAGATGGGATGAAGCTGTCACCGTATATAAAGCTCTCATGGCCGATTCTTGGGCTTTGAGCATAGTTTGATTTTTTTTGTTTTCGCTAATATCTCGACAAATTCCGATTAAAATTCCGTCTTCGATGAGTGAGAGAGAAACTTGTTTCCAAATTTCATTTCCATTTTTGTGATAGGAAAGTTGTTCCCCTCGCCAATATCTATTCTCTGTGGAAAGGGAATTGACTACTATTTCTATGTTTTTTGCTTCTTCGGGGGAGTAAAAGTCTTGCCACTTTTTTCCTAGTAGCTCATTTTCTGCATAGCCTGAAGTTTCTGCATATGCTGGATTGACGTATATGTAGCGGTGGTCTTTAAATAAAACTACTCCATCAATAATATTATCAAGAATTAATTTTTGGTAATCTGACAATATTTGATTTTTTTGCGTATTTTCTCTTAAGTATAATTCGGGAGGTGCTTGAGGATCTATCATAGTATTTAGGAATTATCGAAGAGATAGAAAGATACTATTTTATCCTACCCTATTTTTTCTTCTTGGGTTTATTTTCTGTCTAAGAGCGATCGCCCTTACAAATAATCTTTGATAAATTGATTTAATAAAAATCAAATGAAGATAGCCAAGCAACAACCAAACCCGTAAAACTTTGCAAAGATAGGTAAATAGTGAAAAGTCTATAATAGATATAATCAAGAATAAATAGCTACAGAGACGATCAAAAATTATTAATAACGTTTTATTATTAACAAACAAAATTTCAAAAGTATTTCAATATACAAAATAAATAATATCTTCATAGTTATAAATGAGTAAAAAAAATCATGACTATCGACCACCTTTATATCTAAAAAATGGACTAATTCAAACCCTTTATATTGCCAAAATAATGAACCAAAAATGGCAACAAAATATAAATCTAGCCCCTGTACCATACCAAGAAAACATATACTACGGCATCGATAAAACACCCCTTTATGCCCTAACAACAATCCCTCCCAAAGCTAAAGGCACAATCATCGCCACCTATGGCATTACAGGAAACCTAGAAAACCAATGGTATTTAGAAGTCTTTGCCCGAAAAGCCTATCATCAAGGGTATGCCCTCATTCTCTTTGACTGGAGGGCGCATGGCAAGAGTTTACCCCTATCCCCCGCCCGTCCTTCCGACGGCATCTTTGAAGGCTCAGACTTTTTAACCATCGCTGCTCAAGCCAAAAAAGAAAACTTCCCTGGTAAATTTTGGTTTACAGGATATTCTCTGGGAGGGCAACTGGCACTATGGGCGATATTTTATGGCTCATCCCTATCCAAGACAATCAAAGATTCAGGTTTAACCGAGGAAGACATTGGCGGTTGTGGGGTAATTTGTCCTAGTCTCGATGCCCAAAAGTCTTTAAATTTCCTGGAGAATCACCCTATCAAAAAATATTTGGACAAAGCCATCACTGAAAATCTCAAAGAATTAATCATCAATCTCCATCAATATCATCCCCAGGAGATAGATTTAGAAATTTTGTCCTCTATCCATAGCATTCGCACCGTGGATGAATATTTGGTCATTCCCACCCTTGGTTATAAAACCGTTGCGGATTATTACTATGCCAGTAGCCCTTTTCGCATCCTCTCAAAAATAAGTAAACCTACCCTCATCATGTATGCGGAAGATGATCCAATGTTTTGCCCCACCATCATCCCTGATTTACAACAGGAGGTTAGGAATAATCGCTATTTAGACTTGATGTTGACCCAGTATGGAGGTCATGTGGGCTACATAAATTCAAAAAAAGGGCAAAAACTCAACGAAGATGATGATATTTGGTGGGCATGGAATCGCTTTTTGGATTGGGTTTCAGTGGTGGATGGGTGAAAAGGTGGAAAATAGTGAGGACATAGAATAAATTAATAAAAATTGAACTGTCTATGGTGCATTGTTAATTGTTTATTGCTTTACTTTCCATGATAGAATTAGCATTGGTTTTAGTAAGTTGTAAAACAGCTATAACTACGGTACACACAAGCAAATGCGATCGCCCCTAGTGACTACCTCAGAAACTTCCGCTAACACAGAAAATCTGGAAACTCTTATCAGCCAAAGAGAAACACCACCAGAAGAAGAAAAAAAAGACGACTACATGGCCGAATATTATCGACTAAAATATAATATTCTCATCGCTACTCTCATTATCGGCTTATCCTGCTTCGCCCTCGTGTGGGTGTTCTACTCCCTGAGTACAGGACTAAACTACTTATTGGGAACTTGTGTGGGCTTAGTCTATATCAACCTGTTAGCCAGAGAAGTAGAAAAGGTAGGCAACGGCAAACGAAGCATCGGCTCAACCCGTCTAGCACTCTTCGCTGGACTAATGATCATCGCCACCCAAAGGCAACAACTAGAAGTGATACCTATTTTTTTAGGTTTCATGACTTATAAAGCCTCTATTCTGCTTACCGTTTTGCCCAGTAGTTTACTCAGTGGCAAAAATAAATCAGAGTAAAGGGTTAATTTTATGGTAAATTGTCTGAGATTCCTACAATCAGGGAAAATCTTGCTTAATGGAACTTACAAATATAATCAATCTAAATAATCAGCTACTAGCGGCCATCGAAGTAGGAGAACACTTTTACTGGGAAATCGGTAAATACAAAGTCCACGGACAAGTATTTATGGTATCTTGGTTCGTCATCGGTGTTCTACTAATCGCCTCCATCGCCGCTACCAGAAACGTTCAACGAATACCGAGCGGATTCCAAAACTTTATGGAATACGTCCTCGATTTTTTACGCAATCTCACCAAAGATCAAATTGGCGAAAAAGAATATCGTCCATGGGTTCCCTTCATCGGTACTCTATTTTTATTCATTTTCGTATCCAACTGGTCTGGTGCCTTGATTCCTTGGAAATTAATCGAAATACCCGAAGGGGAATTGTCAGCGCCCACCGTGGACATCAACACCACCGTCGCCTTTGCCCTTCTAACCTCCCTTGCATACTTCTATGCGGGGATTAGCAAAAAAGGTTTAGGTTATTTCGCTGACTATGCCCAACCCTCCCCCATCATGGTACCCTTTAGGGCGATCGAAGACTTCACCCGTCCTTTATCCCTCAGTTTCCGTCTTTTCGGGAACATCCTAGCGGATGAATTGGCAGTAGGTGTATTAGTCCTACTCGTACCCCTCATTGTACCCTTACCCTTGATGGTATTGGGGCTGTTTACCAGCGCTATCCAAGCCCTTATCTTTGCCACCCTCGCAGGTTCCTACATCGGAGAAGCCCTCGAAGTTCATGGCGAAGAACATGACTAAGAGTTTAGGAAAATAAACCTCCAACTCACTAGCATAAAAAACCAAAATATAGTTAAATACATTTTGGGCTTAAATAAATTGCCATTGTGTGATTAACTAACATAGGGAACAGATTTATAAAATCCATTCCCCACACGAAAAACTAAAAATTCTTGTTGTACTAATTTAATTAAAGAAAAAAAGGAAAAATTATGAGCGTAGAAGCAGCATCAGTAATCGCAGCAGCCTTAGCCGTAGGTTTAGCAGCTATTGGACCTGGATTAGGTCAAGGTAACGCCGCAGGACAAGCCGTAGAAGGTATTGCTCGTCAGCCTGAAGCAGAAGGCAAAATCCGTGGAACTTTACTTCTAAGTTTAGCATTCATGGAAGCACTAACCATCTACGGTCTAGTTGTAGCATTAGTATTATTATTCGCTAATCCTTTCGCTTAAGTAATTTAGATTACTCTAAATTAAAAAAATAAAGTAAAGGAAAAAATAGGTTTTAGGTTTTAGGTATCTCTCAGTGTGAGCGAATGCCTAAACACCTAAGAACCAAAAAATATCAATTGCAGTAATACTTTTAAGGATAATTGCATATTGAGGAAAAGAACCAGTAAATTCTGCCCCAAAGTCAAATGATGATGACACAATGGATTTTATTTGCGGCGGAAACCGCAGAAGGGGGTTTATTTGATATTGACGCTACCCTGCCCCTCATGGCAGTCCAGTTTTTACTCTTAGCAACAATATTAAATGCCCTATTTTATAAACCTTTAGGAAAAGCAATTGACGAAAGAGCAGGATATGTTCAAGGTCAATTAAACAGTGCCAAAGAGCAAAAACAAAAATCCTTGGCCCTTGTTCAACAATATGAACAAGAATTAAAGGAAGTCCGTAAACAATCCCAAGAAATTATTGCGGAGGCTCAAACTGAAGCTCAAAAGATAGTCTCTGAACAAAGCCAACAAACTCAGCAAGAAGTCATTGCCGAGCGTCAGAAGGCATCAGAGCAAATTGAAGTGGAAAGAAAAGAAGCCATGACAGCTTTAGAGCAAGAAGTTCAAGCCCTCACCCAACAAATCTTGGATAAGGTTTTAGGACCAGAATTTGCTTAAGTAGCTCCATAATCAGGGCATGGAGAAGAGATTTGTCTCATTCTCTCCCCCTCAAAAAAACATAAAATAAACACGCCTAGTTTAAACAAAAAATAATTATGTTTACTTTATTCTATCTAGCCACTGAATCAACAGAGGGCGGATTTGGTTTAAGTTCAGACATTCTAGGCTCTAACCTAATTAACTTAATTATCGTAATTGGTTTATTAGTAGTATATGGTGGTAAATTTGTCGGCAATTTACTCGAACAAAGACGTAATAAAATTGCCCAAGAAATTCAAGAAGCAGAACAAAAAGCTGCTGATGCCGCCAAAGCTCTAGCCGAAGGACAGAAAAACTTAAACGAAGCTCAAGAAAGAGCGAAAAAAATTATCTCTGATGCTCAAGGCACCGCTGCTAAAGTTAGAGAAGAAATTTTGGCTCAAGGACAAAAAGATATAGAAAGAATGAAAGCTACAGCAGTACAAGAGCTAGACTCCGAAAGAGCTAAAGTAGTGAATGAATTAAAAAGAACCATTGCTGTACTCGCCCTTGAGAAAGCAGAGCAGCAGTTAAAAAATACCCTGACTGATGAAGTTCAAGGAAAAATCATTAGTCGTGCCGTTGAGCAATTAGGAGGTTAAAAATGCAAAGTGCTATTACCGCTGAAGTAGTAGAACCTTATGCCGAGGCCTTGATGTCCCTAGCCAAAGAAAAAAAGGTTACCGAGGAAATCGGTGAAGATGTACGCTCTTTAGCAACATTGCTCAAAGAGTCTGCAGAATTAAAAGCCCTCTTTGCTAGTCCCATGATTAAGGCAGAGCAAAAAAAATCTGTTATTAAAAATATCGCTGGTGAGCAGATAAATCCTTTCTTGCTCAATTTTTTATTATTGTTAGTTGACAAAGGTAGAATTAGCTTCATTGAAGGTGTTCTAGCCAAATATTTAGAAATTCTACGCAAACTGAACAATACTGTCCTCGCTGAAATCACTTCCGCTGTGAGATTGTATGACGGTGAAGCAGAAAAGTTGGAAGTCAAAGTTAAGGCTCTCACTGGTGCTAATGCCGTGGAGTTGGAAACAAAGATTGATCCTGACATTATCGGTGGTGTAATTATCAAAGTTGGCTCTCAGGTTTATGATGCTAGTTTACGAGGACAATTACGCCGTATCACATTAGGGATGCTTGGTTCTAACTAAGTTATCTTGGTGGTAAGAATTGTTATGAGCATATTTCTAGTATGCCCTAGCCATAATCAAAATAAAATTAATAACTGACAATTGATTTGTTACATATAAGTAGCTCTAAGAAAAAGATATGATCAACATTAGACCAGACGAAATTGCTAATATTATTCGCCAACAGATTGAATCCTATGATGAACAGGTTCAAGTTTCCAATGTTGGTACTGTTTTACAGGTAGGGGATGGTATTGCTCGTGTATATGGCTTGGATAAAGTCATGGCGGGTGAGTTGGTAGAGTTTGAAGATGGTACCGTGGGTATCGCCCTTAACCTTGAACAGGATAACGTTGGGGTGGTATTGATGGGTGATGGTTTAGACATCCAAGAAGGTAGTAATGTAAAAGCTACTGGTAAAATTGCTCAAATTCCCGTGGGTGATGCTTTAGTCGGTAGGGTTTTAGATGCTTTGGCTCGTCCTATTGATGGTAAAGGCGATCTTGAAACCACCGAAACTCGCTTGATTGAGTCTGCAGCCCCCGGGATTGTGGATCGTAAGTCTGTATGTGAGCCTATGCAAACTGGGATTACCGCTATTGATGCGATGATTCCTGTAGGTCGTGGACAGCGTGAACTTATCATTGGTGACCGTCAAACTGGTAAAACTGCGATCGCCGTTGATACCATCATTAACCAAAAAGAAGAAGACGTAATCTGCGTGTATGTAGCTGTAGGTCAAAAGGCTTCTACCGTTGCTAACGTGGTAGATACCCTCAAGAAAAAAGGTGCTTTAGACTATACCGTAGTGGTAGCAGCTAATGCCAACGATCCTGCCACCTTACAGTATCTCGCACCCTACACGGGAGCTGCGATCGCCGAATACTTCATGTATAAAGGTAAAGCTACCCTTATCATCTACGATGACTTGACCAAACAAGCTCAGGCTTACCGTCAAATGTCCTTGTTACTACGTCGTCCCCCCGGACGGGAAGCGTACCCCGGAGACGTATTCTATCTCCACTCTCGTTTATTAGAAAGAGCTGCTAAGTTAAACGATGAACTAGGTGGCGGAAGCATGACTGCTTTACCCATCATCGAAACCCAAGCAGGGGACGTATCCGCTTATATTCCTACCAACGTAATTTCCATTACTGACGGTCAAATCTTCTTATCCTCCGACTTGTTTAACGCTGGTTTCCGCCCTGCCATTAACGCAGGTATCTCCGTATCCCGTGTAGGTTCTGCGGCTCAAACCAAAGCCATGAAACAGGTTGCTGGTAAATTAAAATTAGAACTAGCTCAGTTTGCTGAACTAGAAGCATTCTCTCAGTTTGCTTCTGACTTAGATGCAGCTACCCAAGCTCAACTTGCCAAAGGTCAACGTTTACGTCAGTTACTAAAACAGTCTGAAAACTCTCCTTTAGCAGTATGGGAACAAGTTGCTCAGGTTTATAGCGGTATTAATGGTTTGTTAGATGATGTAGCTGTAGATAAAGTGACCGAATTTGTTGTCAGCCTCAGACAGTACATCAAAAATAGCAAGCCAAAATTCGTCGAAATTATCAACTCTGAGAAAAAATTAACCGATGAAGCCGAAGCTCTCTTAAAAGAAGCTATCACCGAAGCAAAACAGGCTTTCTCTGCTTAATTGAAATAATGGCGGTGGGCATTGCCCACCCTACTGCACCCTGAGCAGTACATTTTTTGTCGATTGTTTATTGGTAATTTTTAATTATCAATTATCCATTATCCATTATCAATTAACACCATGTCCAACTTAAAAGCGATTCGCGATCGCATCGACTCGGTAAAAAATACTAAAAAAATTACTGAAGCAATGCGTCTAGTAGCGGCGGCTAAGGTAAGACGGGCCCAAGAGCAGGTAACTGCCACTCGTCCTTTTGCTGATGCCCTCGCTCAAGTTTTATACGGTTTACAAAGCCGTTTACGCATGGAAGAAACTGATTTACCTTTACTCAAACAAAGAGATGTTAACACCGTTGCTTTGTTAGTGATTACGGGCGATCGGGGTCTATGCGGAAGCTATAATTCTAGTATCATCAAAAAAGCTGAACAAAGAGCAGCGGAACTAAAAGAACAAGGTTTAAAATATACCTTTGTGATCGTTGGTAGAAAAGCAATTCAATACTTCCAACGTCGTAATGAACCTATTTCTGCCAAATATACTGGTTTAGAGCAGATTCCTACTGCTGAGGAATCAGGCAAAATTGCCGATGAATTACTTTCTCTATTCTTCTCGGATACCGTTGATAGGGTAGAATTGATTTATACTAAGTTTGTTTCCTTAATCAGTTCTAAACCCGTTATTCAAACCCTATTACCTCTTACTCCTCAGGGGTTAGAAGTTCAGGATGATGAAATTTTCCGTCTCATTGTCCGTGATGGTTCATTTCAAGTAGAAAGGGAAGCGGTTAGTTCTCCTAAAGTTGACTTTCCTCAGGATATGATTTTTGAACAAGATCCTGTTCAAATTTTAGACTCTCTTTTACCTTTATACATCAATAATCAGTTGCTCAAAGCATTACAAGAATCCGCAGCCAGTGAATTGGCCGCTCGGATGACAGCAATGAATAACGCTAGTCAAAACGCTAGTGATTTGATGAAATCTTTGACTCTTTCTTACAACAAAGCTCGTCAGGCTTCCATTACTCAACAAATTCTTGAGGTGGTATCTGGTGCCAATGCTTTAGGGTAATTAATTTTAACCCTCATTCAACCCTTCTCCTATGGGAGAGGGGCTTTTTTTTGCCTATAAAAGATAAAAAATTATTATCTTTTGTTACACGGTGGATAATAGTAAACCTTACAAATCGGATTTAGTATCATATCTTTTTATAAAGGTTGTTTAACTGGTTTACCTACTTCTCGAGGATATTGTTTCGGAGTATTACCTATTTTTTTAACATAAATGCAATGACGAATATTATTATTAAGAGGAGTATTTTGATTAACAATTTTTTCTATATTTCCTCCTAATAAATGTGCTATTTTTTTACTTTTTTCTTCTTCCTCTTGAGTCCAATTACCTCGATATAAAATTGCCGTACCATTCTTTTTTAATAAAGGTAAAGTATATTCTAAACATACTGACGTTTCCGCAACGGCTCTGATTAAAGCAAAATCAAACTGTTTTCTATAGGCTTTCTCTTGTCCTATAGTTTCCGCTCTATCTACTAAAGTCGTAATATTTGTTATGTTTAAATCTTGGGCTAATTGAGCAATAAAATTAATTTTTTTTGTGGTGGAATCCATCAAAGTAAATTGACCACGGTTAAAGGCGATCGCCCCAGGAATACCGGGAAAACCGCCTCCTGTACCAATATCAATTATTTTTTTGTTATTTAAATCGTAACCCATTAAAGGAGCTAAAGAATCCCAAAGATTTTTTTCCCAAAACTCTTCTGGGGTAGTAATACGAGTCAAATTAAGATACTTATTAGTCTCAATAATTTTATTATATAACTCGTCAAATAGTAATTGCTGATCAGGACTTGGTTGCCAATTGGTAGTTTCTTGCCAAATATCGTTAAACTGAGGTAAATTCACTGATGCTTATAGGAGTGCGGTGCATATCATATTTTACTATCATCGAGGGGAATAGGGAATGGTAATAGTAACTGATTAATGTCGAAAAAAAATCCCCTTCCTCCCCTTCTTGAGGGGAGATGCCGAAGGCAGAGGGGTTGGACGTTAAAATTAACTATCTTCCAAAACTTGTAATAAAACCTTGCCCATTTCCTGACAACCCACAGCTTTTGCACCCTCAGACATAATATCCCCAGTGCGGTAGCCTAAATCTAATACCTTTAATACAGCGTCCTCAATCTTGGTGGCCGCCTCGGGTTCATTCAAACCATAACGCAACATCATCGCCGCACTTAGTACCTGTGCCAGAGGATTCGCTTTATCCTGCCCTGCAATGTCAGGGGCTGAGCCGTGGACGGGTTCAAATAATCCTGGGCGATTTGCCCCTAAACTAGCAGAGGGTAACATACCAATACTACCTGTCAGCATGGCAGCGGCATCGGAAAGAATATCACCAAACAGATTGCCCGTGACGATGGTATCAAACTGTTTAGGGTTGCGCACCAACTGCATGGCGGCATTATCCACGTACATATGGGTTAATTCCACATCAGGATAATCCGCAGACATTTTTATGAGGCGATCGCGCCATAATTGAGATACATCCAACACATTAGCCTTATCCACCGAGCAGAGCCTTTTTTGGCGTTTTTGGGCAGTTTCAAAAGCAACCTTGGCAATGCGATCAATTTCCGATACCGTATAAGCCATGGTATTTACGCCCCTTTGTTCCCCAGTTTCTGAGGTAAAGATGCCCTTGGGTTGACCAAAATAAATGCCCCCTGTCAACTCCCTAACCACCATAATATCAACCCCTTCCACCACTTCTTTTTTTAGGCTAGAAGCATCAATTAATTGAGGAAGGATAGTGGCAGGGCGTAAATTGGCAAATAATCCTAAAGCCGATCGAATACCCAACAAGCCTGTCTCAGGCCGCAACTCACGGGCAAGATTATCCCACTTATAACCCCCAATGGCTGCCAATAGAACAGAATCACTTTTACGACAAGTTTCCACGGTTTCAGGGGGTAAGGGTACTCCCGTCGCATCAATGGCCGCCCCACCAATTAAAGCAGTTTCAAAACTAAAATTAATATCACATTGCTTTCCTATGGCTTCCAATACCTTTACGGTAACATCCATAATTTCAGGGCCAATACCGTCACCAGGTAATAGAGTTATAGAATATTGATTAGTCATTATAAATAGTTATTTTTTCTAAGAGTTAATTTTTTGCACCGAAAATCCATTTAATTGTCCATTGTCCATTGTCCATTGTCAATTGTTTCTGATGTTTTTAACCCCTGTAATGGAGGAAATCGGTGCGATCGCACGGTGCTGCGGTTTGTGAAGTACCCTAGAATAATATGATTTTTGGTCACATTTGCCTCTTTTAAGGTTGCCCCCACTGGGATGGTAGGAGACAAATTGGTTTTTTAAATAAAAATAACTACCCATTCCATGATATTTGAGACGAAGTCTTTCTCTCAAAGATTAACTTTTCCGAGAAGATTTTGTTCCTATTTAAATTTTTCAGGGGCAATTTGTTAGGCTATACTAAAAGGGTGTTATGGGATTATTTTCGTTGTCTTTTCTGCGTCCCATTTTTCGTTAGGTTTTCTTTGTAATAAATTGGTCAGGATGTTATTATGAGTTCCTCTAGTCAAGCTCAAGAATTATACAAACAAACCTTGTTTCGTTTAGGAGCAATGTTGAAGTTATTGAAACAGGGGGATTCGCCTGATCATAGACATGGCATCCAAAAACATTGTGAAGCTCTTTCCCTAGAAGGTAAAAAACAAAATCTTTTTGGCTGGGTAGCTATTATGGAAACCGCCCAAGGGGCGATCGCCAAGCCACACCACGATTACCATAGCACCACCAAATTAATTATCAAAGAAATCAAACAGGCATCAGAACAACTACTCCAAGGGGATGTCAATGCCATCACTGTCAGCGATCAACTTCTTGCCCTAGCCCCCTCAGCCCGTACCCGATTTATGGACGTAGAGACTATCTACGCCGCCACCAGTCTTGATACAGAAGAAGAAATTATCCCCCCCGTAGTAACACCACAAGACATAAAAAATACCCTAGAAAGAGATCTTTGGCGAGAAACACTTTTCACCAATACAGGCAGTGAAGAAACCAACCAAGAAGACGACCTATCATTAGACCAAGACGAAATATCTTCTATTCTTGAAGATAACGACATTAACTATGAAGATGATGATGTTTTTATTGATACCGATGATGAAGAAACTATTAATAATTTTCTCGGTAGTACGAATACAGGCATCGTAGATGAACGTGCCACCAGCGAGAATGATTTTTTTGCTTCCCTATCAACCAATATCGGTGAAGAGGATGAAGATCCTATTGAAGAACTTTTTGACGATATAGAATTATTAGAAGACTCAGAATCAGAAGTCATTGAAGATGATTGGGACTTTTTAGAAGAAGAAAGTCCTGGCGCAGAATCATCAGAAGAGGATATTTCCGATAGTCTCGAAGATTTATTTGAAGTCAAAAGTGCGATCGACTTTGGCTCAGACAGTCTAACCATCCACCATGAAGCCTCAAATCCTCGCAGCACAGTTATTATTGAAAATGCACGGGATGAAATAGCCCAATTTAGCTCCGAAAAATCCTCAACCCCCGAAGAACTTAGTCCTGATACCATTATTACTAACCATACATTGATCATCTACGATCAATTTGAAGAGCTAGAACAAACCATCACCCAAGAAAATCTCCTCCTTACCGAAGAACTATCAACCCTAGACATCGGATTCCCGACGGTAAATCATCACTATTACGAAACCTTTGAAGAATTAGAAAAAACCATTAATAGAGGTCACAGATCCACACCACAAGTTAACTGGCAACAACTAGAAAATGTCATTAATGAAGGATTAGATTTATCTTCCCCTGAAAATGACCTGGAACAAGAATTAAGTGATCTAGATCGCCTCCTTGCCGAAGCAGAAAAACCCTCCTCGGCTCAAAAATGGAAAAAAACCTCTACTCCCGCCCCCACTGCCCAGAAACAACCAACCTTTGAACAGAGTATGAGAGTACCTGTCAAACAACTGGATAATCTTAATAACCTCATTGGGGAGATGGTAATTCGTCGTAATCGCTTAGAAGAAGACCAGGAAAAACTACGACAGTTTTTAGAAAATCTCCTTTCCCATGCCCAAGACTTGAGCGAAGTGGGAGATAGAACTCAAGATATGTACGAAAAAAGCCTTTTACAAGGTTCTTTAATTAGTAGTCGTAAGCGCAATCAATCCACTGTTAGAGAACAATTAGAGCGAGGAAATATTGCCCGAAATAATCAAAATCAGCAGAACAACACCTTCAATAATACTCCTTCTCCTAACAATGGCTCTAAGGGAAATGGTAATTCCTTTATGCCTGAAATAGAACTAGATGACCTCGAATTAGATCGTTTTAGTGAGTTTCACCTTTTAGCCCAAGAAATGATCGAGCTAGTGGTTAGGATTCGGGAATCAACCTCTGACATTCAATTTTTGGTGGATGAAACAGATCAACTAGGGAAAAACATACGAGATATTACCGATCAACTTCAAGAGCAAATTAATAAATCCCGCATGGTGCCTTTTGCTCAAAATGCCGATCGCCTTCCCCTGCCCATTCGTAAAATTGCCCAAGGTTATGATAAACAGGTGCAGTTAAAGGTAGAGGGTAGAGAAGTATTAATTGACAAGATGATTCTCGAACATTTATGGGATCCCCTATTACAAATCGCTAAAAACTCCGTAACTCACGGTATTGAGCAACCAGAAGAAAGAGTGGCTAACGGCAAAGATGCCATGGGTACCATTACCGTAAGAGCCTTTTTACAAGGGCCACAAACGGTTATTTCTGTGTCTGATGATGGGGGCGGTATTGATGCCCATAAAGTGAAACAAAAAGCTATCCAAAAAAATCTCATCACCCCAGAGGAGGCTAATAATCTTAAAGATCAAGAAATCTACGATTTTCTTTTTAATGCAGGATTTACTACCAAGGAAAAAGCGGATAGCCATGCAGGAAGGGGAGTTGGTTTAGATATTGTTCGTAATAAGTTAAATGAAATTCGTGGCTCTGTAAGTATTGATTCTATTCCTGGTAGGGGTACTACTTTTACTATGCGCTTACCCCTTACTCTTACCATCGGTAAAGCTCTTTGTTGTCTTAACAACAATGTTCGCATTGCTTTCCCCATTGACGGTATTGAAGACACCCAGACATTACCCCGTCAGGATATAGATCAAGACAGACATGGTAATTCTTACATTAATTGGAATAATACGAGAATTCCTCTGCGCTCTCTCAATCAGCTTTTACAATATAACCGTCAGATGAGCCGTAGTTTTATGTATAACTCGGTGAATAGCGATGAAAATAGCGTTTCAGTTATTATTCTTCGGGGTGGTAATGATATTTTGGCGGTGGAAGTTGACCAAATCTTACCAGAGGAGGAAATTGTAATTAAACAAATTTCTGGACCTTTACCCAAACCCAAGGGCATTGCTGGGGCTACGGTGCGCAGTGATGGCACCATTATGCCTGTGGCAGATGTTATTGAGTTAATTAAGATTGCTGAGGGTAGTTTGAGTAATCAAGTTAAGTCTCAAATGTTCCCCAGTGCCACCATGGCAGAAAGACAAGCAATGTCTGAATCTCAGGTGAATATCTCTCCTTTGGTGCTAATTGTGGATGATTCTATTACCGTGAGGGAGATGTTATCTATTACTTTCTCGAAAGAGGGTTATCGAGTTGAACAAGCGAGGGATGGACAAGAGGCGTGGCAGAAATTGCGCTCTGGGTTGCCCTGTAATTTAATTTTCTGTGACATTGAAATGCCCCGTATGAATGGTTTGGAGTTGTTACAGCATTTACAAGAGGATGAGGATTTATCCCATATTCCCATGGCAATTTTATCTTCCCGTGGTTCACAAAAACATCAGAAAATTGCAGCAGAGTTAGGAGCTTGTGCATATTTGATTAAGCCTTGTGTAGATAAAGAGTTGATTGATTCTGCCCAAAGAATGATGAATGGGGAAGTTTTATTGGAGGGTAGCACAAGGGTTTCTACGGCAAGGATGACGGATATTCAGCCAGAGGATGACAAATCTACTTTTGGGGCATCGAAAAGAAAAACAAATTCTGCTCCTATGGTGTTGATTGTGGATGATTCTGTGGTAGTGAGGGAGATGTTGTCTTTGTCCTTCAAGAAGGCAGGTTATGAGGTTGAGGTGGCAAGGGATGGACAGGATGCTTGGGAAAAACTCTCGGGGGGTTTACCTTGTGAAATAGTTCTTTGTGACATCGAAATGCCCCGTATGAATGGCTTGGAGTTGTTGGCGAGAATGCAGCAGGATGATGTTTTATCTAAATTACCTGTGGCGATGGTGACATCTAGGGGCGCTGAAAAACACCGTAGTATTGCGGCTGATTTAGGGGCTAGGGCTTATTTCACTAAGCCCTACATTGAGGATGAATTATTAGATGTGGCTAAGCGTTTGACTAATGGGGAGGTGTTTTTAACTTCTGGTGCCACTCAGTCTTAGGCGGCGTATTGATTTTGGTTTTTTTGTTTGACTATCTCGCAAGTACGGGATTTTTTAGGAGGTATTGGTAAATCGAAACAACTGTGGAAGTCTTTTTGTACTTTAAAACTTAGTCTGGGTGATACTTGTTTGACTATCTGTCCTAAAAGGCGATCGCCCGTACTTTGTATTATACTTGTAGGAACTTTATAAATAAATTTAGGAAAATTAACCCTAACCCGTAAATCCAACTGCCAATTAATGCGAGTAATCTCATTGGGGAGGGAGTCAAAGTCACTAGACTTTTGATATATATCAATATCTTTCGGGAAAATAGTTTCTATGTCCATCACCGAGTAATAATCAACCTCATAACCATCGCTACTCAACTCAGGATTAGTAACAGAATACATGGTATAGTGTCCGGCCATGGGAGGCTCTAAAATAACACTCATCTGAGGCTCAACCTCATAACCAAAAGCCCCATAACGCCCCACCGTCAGAGTGTAACCATTATCACAAAAAGGCTCTACTTTCATGGGTGATGCACAACGGACAAACCACCCTTGATGATTGTTTAGATAATCTGTCACGGTTTTTTGATCGCCGTACAAATCCATTATCCCACGAAATTTGGTGCTAAAACCCATAGGTTGATTGAGGATGATTGTTTCCATATCTTTTGAATTTGGTGATTGATTATCTTTCATGAACAACACTGAAAAAATAGATAAGCCACATTGATTGCTAATAATTATTACATATCCATCACAATGGAAAATGTACCTTATTATTCAATAATCTCAATATTATTCTTTACCATTATTTATAATTTTGCCTTAATTCCAAGATGAATCTATCCCTAAAAATACTGAATTTTATGTTAATTAATATTAAAAATTGTTTTAACTTCAAAGTATTTTATCTAAGGAATGCTACACAAAATGACTAAAATATAATTTCAGTTTAATAAGAAAATAGATCATAGAAAATGAGCAGTATTGATAATATTTATGATAATTTAGTAGTAATACTTTATTCCATCATAATATACATAATATAATGCCCAACAGTTAATTGGTTATTAAAAAAAATCTCAAATTAGTATTACTTATTAAAGATAACAATTCCTTTGAGATAAAGTTTTTGTCGGCATAATACTTCTTATTTTGAGGAGATAAATTTAGCCGCATAAATTCCACCTAAAAAGCCAAATAAATGACCTAACCATGACACACTAGGATTAGCTGGCAAAATGCCCCAAATCATACCACCATACAAAAATATTACCGTGAGAGAAAGAGCAATAGAAGGAGCATTTTTTTGAAAATAACCCCTAGCCAATAAAAATCCCAAATAACCAAAAATCACCCCACTAGCACCCATGGTAATAGAGTTAGGTTGAGCAAATAACCATACTCCCACCCCACTAAATAAACTCGCAATGAGAGTAACTACATAAAAATCTTTTGTATTTTGTAACATCACAAACCAACCCAATATGGCAAAAGGCACTGTGTTGGCTAGTAGGTGAGGAAAATCAACATGGAGAAAAGGGGCAAATATAATTCCTCTCAAACCCACCACACTCCTTGGCATGATGCCCAAATAATTAAGATTGTTAGCGAAAAAGGATTGATTAATAATTTCCACCGCCCAAAAAATTACTAAAAATAATCCTATGATTTTAAACTGATTTTTTAATTCAGCAATAAACGCTTTCATCTCCTGATTACTGCTCATTTTTTTCCCTCGTAATTCTTTTCTCCATTTTATACCTTTCAAAAGAAACTACCCCATATTTAACCGTCTCCATTTCTAATACCTTGAAGCCGCAACGCTTAAATAGTGGTTGAGAAAAAAAACTAGCTTCACTATAAAATCGACTAATATTTTCTTGGATACCTCGATTTAAGACATAATTTAATAAATTAGTGCCATATCCTTGACGAGTGTGGGCAGGATGAATATAAAGGGAAGCAATATGTCCATTTTTTTCTAGTCCACAAAAGCCTACTATTTCTTGATTATTTTCTAAGATATAGGTATCAGGCTTAAGGATAAATTGTGTAAATTTTACGGTATCATCAGGAAATGATGACCATGCAATTACTTGTTCTTTGGTATATAGGCTAGGGGCTAATTCTGTTACTGATTTTTGGTAGATACTTTTTAAGGCTTGAATATCTGAAGGTAGGGCAAGACGAAACATAGTAACTTTTTTTGTGAGAAATAAAATTTATTTTAAATGTAACTTTGACCAGTGGTAAAACTTGCTTTATTTTTAGCTTTTATTCAATAATAGAAGGGTTATCATTTATCATGTCATAATTATTTATGAAATCTCGAATAAATTTGTCTTTGTTAGCTCTTAGTTGCGTTTTTATTTCTTCCTCTAGTTTTAGTCTTGAAAATGCTTTTGCCCATAGTAATCAAGAGCATAATCATCATAACAATCAAATGGGTCATCATCATCAAGCCATTGATGTTTCTAGTCATAATTTGGTTCCCGCCGTTAATATTGAAGCTATAAAAGATAATAAAGAGGGATGGAATTTAAAAATTGTCACTGAAAATTTTGATTTTGCTCCCCAAGAGGTAAACCAAGAGAGTAGTATAAATCAAGGTCATGGACATTTATATATTAATGGGGAAAAAATTACCCGTATTTATGGCAATTGGTATCATATTTCTGATTTGCCAAAGGGTGAAAATGAGATTAAAATAACTCTCAATACTAATTTACATGAAGATTTAATTTATCAAGGTACAATTATAGGCGATCGCACTGTAATTATCAATGAATAAAAAAGAATGAAAAAAGCAATAATTTGTGGCTATTATGGACAGGGAAATGCGGGAGATGAAGCATTATTATTATCTTTAATAGAGAGATTACCTAAAGATATTGAACCTATTGTTTTATCAGGAAATCCAACTTTAACAACCAAAAATTATGGAATAAAAAGCTATTCTCGTCTTGACATTGCCAAACAAATTATTAGCTTAGGAAAACAAGATTATTTTATTTGGGGAGGCGGTAGTTTAATGCAGGATGTCACCAGTATTAAAAGCCCCCTTTTTTATGCTAGTTTAATGAAATTAGCACAGTTAAAAGGCTTAACTACCATCGCCTATGCCCAAGGGATAGGGCCTCTTAATTTCCCTTTGACTCAATGGATTACTAAACAAGTATTAACGGGTTGTCAGGGGATTAGTGTTAGGGATAAAGGTTCAGCAAAAATCCTTGATAACTGGAATTTATCTTATTTTATTGCCCCTGATCCTGTTTGGGCTTTATCTAGTGAAAAAACTATTAATATTAATATTTTAAAAGCTCCTTTAATTGCTGTTAATGTTCGTCAACATTCTACATTAACTGATCAAAAATTACAATTATTAATAGATTCCATAAAACAACTACAAAAAGCAACTAAAGCTAACGTTATTTTAATTCCTTTTCAAATAAAACAAGACCTATCATTATGTCAAAAAATAGAAGAACAACTCAAAGATAATTGTCAGGTAATCATCATCGAAAATCCTCGACAATTAAAAGGTATTTTTAAACAAATAAAAATGCTCATCGGCATGAGACTACACAGTTTAATTATGGGTGCTTCTGAGGGTTGTAATTGTTTTGCTTTATCCTATGATCCTAAAGTATCTCAACTTATGCAAGAATTAGATATAAAGGGATATGAGTTAAAGTCTTTTCCTGATAACCCTGAACAAATTTTTAATGATTTATTGACCATTTATAATCATCCTCCTAGTCTATCCTTAGAAAAAAGAAAAGAGTTAGAAACATTAGCTTTAACCCATGAAAAACTTTTTGATGTTTAATAATTTTTTTAATCTTTGTTTTTAATTAAGGTGCGCTGTCATAAATGATATATAGCAATTATCATGGTTACGGAGTACAAGATGATCCCCCTAAATCCCCCTTAATAAGGGGGACTTAAGAATAATAAATGTATCTCATAATTATAAAAAACGCTATAACTAATATCTTTTTTAGAAAATTATCAATTTTTAAAATATACATAACCAAAAATATATTTTGTTTAAACAAATACAAGTAATTGACTTATTTTTCCAATTTAAAAAATATTTATTTTTACTTATTTTTTATTAACTGTCATAATTACTCAATTATTAAAATAAGATTTAGTTTACCATAAAGCAGGATCTACTTGATAATATTGCCTCAATTGTTCATATAATAAAGGGTGATTCACTGCTATTAATTTTCCTTTAAGAAAAAAGGCTTCCGTAGCCACTGCAAAAAATTCTACGGGGTTAGTTGCACCATATTTATCAATAATAGTATATTCTTGTTTTTCGATGGATAAACATAATTTTTGATACTCTATTTTAAAGATATTTTGCCAAATTAAAGTAGCTTCTAAATTTTTTAGTTTTGGAGTACCTGTCGCATTGCCAAATTCTTGGTCTAATTGATGGCTAAATTCATGTAAAACTACATTACTTTCTGTATTATGAGATTGTGATTCTAGTTTGACATCTAACCAAGAAAAAAGAATATTACCATCTTTTCCTGATTTATAACCTACTGACGATTGACCTAATAATAAACTACTTTCGGGGGCATTTTTATTAAGTTTATTTTCTATTCTGTCAGGATAAATATAAATAAATTTTAAATAGGGAAAATAATTACTTTTGTTTGGATGTAAAAAGTTAGGATTATTATCAAGTAATAATAAACAGGCTTGGGAGGCAATCATTAGTTTCATTTGTTCAGTAACTTCGATGCCTTCTTTGCCTATAAATTCTTTTTCAGCAATAAATATTTTAATATAATTATGTAATTGTGGTTTATATTGTTCAGGAAGTTTTTTATATAAATAAACGTTATTTTCAAGGAAACTAATCCACTCCTGATTGATAGGTGATGAATAAATTAATTTTCTTTTTTTATTTACTTTAAAGGCTAAAATAAATGCACAAAAAAGAATAAGTATTAAGAATATTATTATAAAATAAATATTGGACATTGTTGTTTGAATTTTTAGTTGTTGATGGGGTAACTAATAAAAAGTCATCTTCCATAACATTTATTTTATCCATCTACCTTTAAAATTAGTTTGTGATGAAATTATTCATCCTATGAAAATAACAGGATTAAATTATTATGACTACTGAAAATCTTAAAACAATTATTATTGGTGCAGGGGCATGGGGTACAAGTTTATGTTTTTTGCTTAACCGTGCGGGATTTGAATGTGAGGTGTGGAGTCGTCGGGCTGAAAAATCTTTAGAAGAAGTGGTAAAGGATGCGGATGTAATTATTTCTGCTATTTCCATGAAGGGGGTTGTGGCGGTTAGTCAACAACTTAAGGAAATTGGTTTAAAAGATAAGGCTATTATTGTTACTGCTACTAAGGGTTTAGATTTTGAGACTACCCTTACTCCTTCTCAAATTTGGCAGGAGACTTTTCCTAACCATGCTGTAATAGTATTATCAGGGCCTAATCTTTCTAAGGAAATTAAAAAAGGTTTACCTGCAGCCACGGTATTGGCAAGTAATGATACGGAAGCGGCGGAGTTGGTGCAAAGTATGTTTGCTTCGGACATTTTTAGGGTATATGTTAATAATGACCCCATTGGTACAGAATTGGGCGGAACATTAAAAAATGTAATGGCGATCGCATCGGGGGTGTGTGATGGGTTAAACTTAGGTACAAACGCAAAAGCCGCCCTTTTAACTAGAGCATTACCAGAAATGATTAGGGTAGGTACTCATCTAGGTGCATCGGTGGAAACATTTTTCGGTTTATCAGGGTTAGGAGATTTACTAGCTACCTGTGACAGCCCCTTATCCCGTAACTATCAAGTGGGCATGGGCTTATCCCAAGGAAAGGCTTTAGAAGACATTTTAGAGAATTTAGAAGGCACAGCGGAAGGAGTTAACACCGCCAATGTATTGATAAAATTAGCTCACAAAGAAAAAATCCCCGTACCGATTTCCTATCAAGTGTATTTACTCTTAAAAGGTAAAGTATCCCCCGTGGAAGCCGTTGAAAATCTCATGGAGAGGGAATTAAAAGAGGAATTCTGGTATTTGGAGTTTTAATCTACCTTGGGGGGAATACCCCCTTTTTTTTTGAGCATATATCGAGATGACAGGATTTGAACCTGCGGCATCCTGCTCCCAAAGCAGGCGCGCTACCAAGCTGCGCTACATCTCGTTAGGCAAGTTTTTGCCATCATACACAAGTTTAACTTAATTTAGAGGTTTTGACAAGGAAAGGAAACAATGGAGGCAGAAAGGTAAGCATTAAAGTTAATCTCCCCGTAACCCCTACTCCCTAACATTTAAAACTTTTGGTTATTTTTTACTCTGAATTAGTCCTTCTGTCATGGTAGCTAATTTTTCTAGTTCCCTTTGTAATTCATTAACTTTACTTTGATTTGTTTTCTTTCTAATCAAAGCCTCCCTTGCTAAATCTTCACGGTTATTTTGTAGGGCTTTATAGGCAACTTTTTGCCATATATCAACTTCTTTGAGGGCTTCTTTATATTCAGGTTGTACCCTATCCCAAGCCACTCGAATATCATTTAAAGCACTATCAATAATATTTTCGGTATTATTATTACTAACATCTTTAAAAGCTGTTTTAAGGGGATCAAAAAGATTAAAAGTATTTAGCTTATTAATAGTAGGAATAAAGTCTTGTACTTGTTTACTTTCATTTATTCCTGTTTTGCACCAAGTGGCAAAATGTTCACAATTATTAAACAATAAATTATATTTTTTTTCCCCAAGACGACTAAAAGCCCTTTCTATGACAATATCAGGAATAAAGGAAAAGCCCCGAGGATATTGACGGATATAAACCCGATTACCTTTACTGAAGGTGTCAAAAGTTGTTGTTTCTACTATCTCACTAGGTTTACGATAATGGATAATGTTGCCGTCTCCTGTGTCGATACCATGGTGTTGATATACGCCGTCAAGATTAGCAAATTTACGCCATACATATAACTGATCACCTTTTGCCATTTTTTTGAGATACTTTCTTAGGGTGGGAGTCGTCTTTCATTTTATCCATAGTTAACGGAAACCATGGCACTATTATTTTCTAAGGATATATCTAGGGCTTCGAGAATTTGGATTAATTCGGTGGCAAATTCTCCCGTGGATATTCTCGGTTGATGATTGGTTTTGATGGCGGATAGGAAGCGATCGCCCATTAGCTGTAAAGTATTAAAAGGGGTAAAATCGATATTCTCTGTGTCATAACCATCAACCATCATAGGCGACACATCTTGATGGATATTTGCCCGACAAAGAGTTAAAGGAGAAGAAGACATCATCTCATCAAAAACTAAACTACCCTTTTCTCCCACCATGGTTAACTTTCTTTGTTTATCAGCATTTAACCAACTAACATGAATCGTTGCCACAAAGCCACTAGGATAAAATAACTTTAACCACGCCACATCTATCAATTTATGAGAGAGAAAATTTTGTCCTTCCGCCCTAACTTGAAAAGGTTTTTCCCCCAAAATATAGTTAAAAATGGAAATATCATGGATGGCTAAATCCCAAATAACATTAACATCCCCTCGGATAGCATCGGCATGGGTGCGAGAAGCATAGCCATATTTTAAATCTCCTATATCTCCCTTTTGAATTTTATGATTTAATTGTTCAATTAAAGGGTTAAATAAATAAGTATGATCAACAAATAAAATTAGGTTATTCTTATTAGCTAAATCTGTTAATTCTTTAGCATTATTAGAGTTAATAGTGAGGGGTTTTTCTGCTAATATATGATAGTTACTATTTAAAAAATACTTAATTAAATTATAATGAGAAGTGGCTGGAGTAGTTATTATAACTGCATCTAACTCTTTTATATTACTTACTTCCTGCCAATTAGTTAATAACTTAACTGTTTGAGGAATTTGATATTTTTCTTGAACAAAATTTAATCTTTCTTGGCTACTATCACAAACTGCTTTTAAATTAACATCACTATGATTAAGAAAAATTTTAACAAAATGACTTCCCCAACGTCCCGTCCCCAAAATAGCAATATTGATCATAAAATTTTCTTAGCCTTTTTTATCTCAATAACGAACTTTTGTACCCTTGGGGGAAAAAACTCTTATTAACAAGGGGTTTCACCCCCTTGCCCCAACCGAACATATTCTGTAAAATCTAGTTTAAATACTAGTTAATTCCTTCTCTTTAACGACTAAAAGTTCATCAATTTTGGTAGTAAACAAATCCGTTACCTTTTGAATTTCATCTTGTAAATCACGGGATTCATCCTCAGAAATATCACTATTTTTTTCCTGTTTTCTAACCTTATCAATGGCATCACGACGGTGATTACGCACAGAAACCTTACCATCTTCCGCATATTTCCCCGCTAGTTTAACAAATTCCTGGCGGCGCTCGGCGGTGAGAGGGGGAATATTGAGACGGATTACTTGCCCATCATTATTAGGGGTTAAACCGATGTCGGAGAGGGAAATGGCTTTTTCAATTTGACTCATACTGCCACGGTCAAAAGGTTGGATTAAGATAGTGGTAGCATCGGGGGTGCTAATACCTGCCAAAGTTTTTAGGGGAGTATCAGCACCATAGTAGTCGATCATGATTTTGTCGAGTAAACTGGCGTTTGCCCTACCTGTGCGAATGGTATTAAAGTCTTGTTGTGTCCTCTCGACACTTTTTTGCATATTAGCTTTTAGATCATCAATTAACGTCATAAGAACCTCCTATAATTGTACCTATGGGTTCACCTTTTATTGCTCGAATGATATTACCACGTTCGGCAAGGTTGAATACCACAATGGGGATATTATTTTCTTTGCAAAGGGCGATCGCAGTTCCGTCCATAACCCTCAAATCTTGGGTTAAAACATGGTTATAGTTTAAACTTTTATAAAGACGAGCATCAGGATTGGTAACAGGATCGCTATCATAGACACCATCTACTTTAGTGGCTTTAAAAATCACTTGAGCGTCAATTTCTGCTGCCCGTAATGCGGCCGTAGTGTCAGTGGTAAAAAAAGGATTTCCTGAACCTGCACCGAATATAACAACTCTCCCTACTTCTAGGTGACGAATGGCACGTCTGCGAATATAAGGTTCGGCTACTTCTTGCATGGCGATCGCAGTTTGAACTCTAGTCGGAACATCCATTCTTTCTAAAGCATCTTGTAATGTCATAGCATTCATTACAGTGGCAATCATACCGACATAGTCAGCGGTTGCCCTATCCATTCCCGCGGCGGATGCTTTTACACCCCTAAAAATATTACCTCCACCAACGACTATGGCAACCTCTACATTTTCTTTTACAACCTGCGCAATGTCTTCAGCAATATCGGCAACTACTTTAGGATCAATTCCATAACCCAAATTACCCATTAATGCTTCACCGCTTAACTTCAGTAAAACCCGTTGGTAAATCATTGTTTAGTCGTGCCTTTTTTCTTTTTGATTATTTTCTTTCGTTAAGATAGCAGTTTTTGTGTCTTTAGAGCAATTAAGCAATGGATAATAAAGATTAATCACCCTATCACCTTGTCTCCCATTACTCATTCATTGCCCGAACAATGCCATAGGCATCAACATGGAGATATTTTCTGGCGGCTTGTTGAATATCATCCACCGTCAAAGAGCGTAGATTGTCTGTATAACTAAAAGCTAGATCTAAACTACCTAACTGAGAATAATAATAACCATAAAGATTGGCACGATCGCTCGGTTTTTCACTATGAAAAATAAACTGATTCGCCACCAGATTACAAACCCTTTTCAACTCCACCTCAGACACCCCATTATCCTGAATATCCTTGATATTATTAAGAATCTCTCCCTCCACCTCATCCAAATTATTCTTATCCAACTGACTCGCAATATAAAAAACTCCCTGCACCTGATGATTCATATTACTAGCCCCAATACCCTTCACCAACCTTTTATCCTCCCTGAGACTACGGAATAAACGAGATAACTTACCCTGCCCCAAAATCATCGCCAAAACATCCAAAGCAAGGGTATCATGAAAACTCATTAACCCAGGCACACGCCACATCATAATCATCCTCGACTGTTGTAGGGCAGAATCCCCATACTCCTCCCTCACAATGTCAGTAAAAGGCGACTCAGGGATAATCTGAGGTTTAAAAGTCTGTTGCCCCAGTGCAAAATCCCCCATAGCTTCAGCTACAATGGCTGTTAAATCCTCCACAGGTAGATTCCCCACCGCATTAACCGTCATGGATGCTGGTTGATACCAACAGCGGTGAAAATCATACATTTGTTGCCTTGTCAAAGGCTCAATAATTTCCTCTGTGCCTAAAATGGGGCGAGAATAGGGCAAATGGGGAAAACAAATCTTCATGGCCTTTTCAAAAGCCAAACGGCGAGGATTATCGTTAGCCCTGCGAATTTCCTCTAAAACAACTAACTTCTCTCTGGTAAACTCCGACTCAGGTAAACTACAATTTAAAACCAAATCTAGCTGTAAAGGGGCTAAATCTGCAAAATCTTGGGGAGAAGAAGTAACATAAAAATGAGTATATTCATGACTTGTGGCCGCATTTGTCACAGCACCTCTAGCCTCCACCACTCTCTCAAACTCCCCACAAAGCAACCTTTGACTTCCTTTAAAGATCATATGTTCTAAAAAGTGAGCCATTCCATTAATTTGATTACTTTCTACCGCTGAACCAACATTAAACCATACATTAAAATTAACGGCTTCTACGGGCATTTGTTCGGCAATAATGGTCAACCCATTAGATAATGTAGTAATGGTGGGTGTCTTGGTGAGGCTAGGTTTAACTGCGGTTAGGCTCATTGTGATGTCTTTTGTTTATATCTATCTTCTTATTCTAGTTCATTCTATAGAAACGGTAATCGGAGTCTCTTTTCCCTACAAAAAACCGCCCCTAATTCGGAGACGGCTTTTTTATTTCCAACAAGGGGATAAATCCTTTTGTATGGTAAATATTTATGGGCAAAAAAATTGAGAAGCAAATTACCCTAACTCACGGGAAGTAAATTTCTCAATGGTTGCCTGACTTTCATAGACAAAATTATGATTGTTATCTTTAATTTTATTCATACTGGGGAGAAGATTACGAGATTGAAGACTCATGTGTAGCTGTAAATGGGCAACATAATCACTTACATCTTCTTTGGCAGAAGGATGGGGGATATTCGAGTTTAAGTTCATTGTTTCCTGCTTATAATATGGCTATGATTAGTAAACCTTATCATTTTTTCTTTGGTCAGTCAAGTTTCATGGATTAATCACTGCTAAGGTAAAATAAAATTTACAATTATTTATCCTTCTTAATTTGCTTCTTTATTACCCAAAATTTAGTTATTATGAATACTCCTCAAAATTTACCCGAAAAACTCCGTAATCTGGATTGGTATGCCATCGCTTGTAAGGTAAGGGAAAAGTATGAGAAGTTGAAGGAAAAGGCGACTAATTTAGAAAAATCCTTGATTGGTTATCAGAAAGAAATTAAGGCAAAGGATACGATTATCAATGAACAAAATCAAGATTTAGATGCCCATAAAGAGACTATTAATAAACTTTATCGTAAGCTAGAAGATGACACTGGCAGAATCAAAAATCAACAGTTATTAATTGAAAAGTTAGCTCAAGATTTAAAGGATTCTCAAACCCAAAGGGGACGCTTGGAAAGGGATTGTTCGTTTTTACAAGAAAATTACAATCAATTACAATATCAAGTCAGGGAAAAAGAAAAGGAAAATCAGGAGTTAAATGCCAGATTGCAAAGGCAACAAAGGTCAACTTTAGAGTATAAGGCGGCTTTGGATAAGTATTTACAATCTTCTTCTACGGATAAGCCCCCAGTAAAGAATGCGGAAAAAAGTACCATCAAATCTTGGTCTGAGGTTCGTAATCCTAAAGGTAATGCTGATAATCCTACCATAACTCAATTGTCTAACTTTGCGATCGCCCCTGTGCCGAATTTTGTCAATATTCCTCTGTTGGATAATGCTAAAAAATTAGCTAGTAAATCATCTGACGCCCTCGAAACTCAGGAAAAAACACCACAACATCATGATGATAATGTTACCAATCACAGCGAAGAAAAGGCTGCTCAAAAACCAGAGGGCAAAAAAATAGAAGAGGAAAAACCATCCAATGCTGATACTTCTACTTCACAACCTACTGAAATAAAACAGAGTCAACCCGAAAATATTCCCCAAGAATCTAAAGATAATCAGGATAATCTTGTAAAAAAGAATATAGATTTATTATCAAAAATAACGCCCTCTAAAAAAGATAATAATAAAAATAGTGATAAAAGGGGAGTTATTGACATTCCATATTTTCTAAAAAATAATCGTCAGGATGATTAATTAGTTTATCTTAGTAAAAAAAGGTTAAATATATTCCAATTAAATATCTATTTCCGAAGATAATAAACTTAAAGAAGTAAGATATTTTTTGACAGCAAAAGTTGCCCGACAATCATCTTCATTATACATTAATATATAGTCTAAATAAGTGCGATCGCCCTCTAATAACCATTTGTCATACCATGCTACACACTGATCGCCACCCACGCTTTTAAAATCATGATTAGGGGGAATACGCCACTGAAAATCTAACCATTTACCCAAAGACTTTAAAGAATAACTTTCTACAGGAAAAAGATAATTTTGAGTAACTAATTTATGAACATCAACCAATCTTTTTAACAAAGGCTGAATCAACTTATTAGGACTTTTATAAACATTAGCAAGTCTTTTAATAGTTTCCACCTCATACCCCGAAAAATGATAAATAAAACTATCAGGATAACCATTGACAAACTCCAAAAAATTTAACCAAGCCTCTTTTTCCTGTTCTAAATTTTCAGCCAAAAAACTATAATATTTCTCAGTATTATTATCATTATCAACTAAAAAAATACCCAACAAATAATCCACCTGCCGATCAGGTTCAGCTTCTATGTCAAAATAAAGCTCAATACTACTACTAGGAATAGAATTGATCACATCTCCCTTAAGGATAGGACGATTTAACCTTAAAGATTGAACCTGCTTAAAAAGAACTTCTGCCCCATCATAATTCAGAATTTGGTTCAATTCTGGTAAAGATAAACTAACTAATCCCTCAAAATCCCCCGCCCCCTTCTGCCTCAAAAGCTCATATTTACGAGGAGTAATCCCCGGTATTAAAGATAAATGATTTTCTTGCACCGCTATGCCATGACAATCACCATACCACTCACACAAACCGCATTTTTGACGAGAAATAAACACTTCTGGGGCATCCTCCGCCCCAAACAACCGTTGACAATCCTCAATAGCTTCTTGCACTTTGGGTAACCAAATCCCTAGATTAATGGTATATCTGCGAAAATTCCTCACCACAAAATCTGCCGAATTAGGCATTAAACCTTGATTTTGAGCTAAGATAAACCCCTGAAATGCCGCAATTAACTTATATTCTGGTTTATGACTCTTGCCCAAATGAGTATTAACCGACAAATAACTCCAATCTCCCAAAGCCGAAGCAATATTTTGTTTTATCAATAAAGTCGGATTAGTTTCAAAAACAAGACTTCCATCTTCATTGGTATAATTCAGTTGTCCATCATAGATACAGTCAACCCCTCTCCTCATCAAATCTAAAGTTGACTCCACAAGGGAATCGTTTGATAATGATGGATAATGCACCGTCCAATTATAATGCTCGATAACCTGTTTTGTGTGGATAATTCTTTCCTGCTTTAATTTCTTAACAAAATCCTTTACCTGTGGTTTTTCATCCCTTTGACAATGAAAATTAAGAAACGCTTTGCGCTTACATCTTTTATACTGAAGCAGAGTTTCATCGGTTATGAGCATCAATTATTAGTTATTCTCTGGGAATTAATTATTTATTAGTTATTTAATCATTCTAATATCTTCTTTAAAAATTAATGTAGTGTTAATAGTCTCAATAACATTATATTAAGGGTAACCTTCAAAAAATCTGTGACGTAAAGCCCACTCATCATTTAGCCTGAAGAGGGAATCTTTGAGGATTTTTGATAATATCTTTACTTAAATCCACATCTAAATCTGGCCAATAAAAATGATTGGGAAAAGGTTCTTGTATATTTAAAATTTGTTTAACAGGAACATCCTCAAACCAAGGAAAATCTTGGTAAGAAAGAAACATTTCCTCATTGTTTGCAAGAATCCATATTCCATGGGAAGAAATATTAGTCACTTCAGCCCGAGAAATGTTTTGTCCAAGCATTTCTAAGTTCATTTTGTCGTTCCTCAATAATCGTTTCTATTGCTTTAAGGTGTTTTCGAGATAAATTGTGATTACGGGCTAATTCAATTTGTGGTTCAAGCCAAAATGTAGCCTCTCCTTCTCCAGAGTAAACATGAACGTGCATTCTAGCTTCCTCACGGGAAAAGAAGCGATAGCCATCTTCTTTAAAAACAGTGGGACTCATCAAAAATTTAATTAAATTGATTTATGCTCATGCTCTGCTTTTATCATAACCAATATTGAACTAAGATATATAAAAATTAAACTACAAAAATTTCCCCTCAACTTACTCAATAAAATGAAGGGGAAATTCGCTTATATCTTTTTGTTAGCTTTGAGGACAAAAATTAAATTTCATCCCAGCCTGTCACCCCAGAAGACATCATGTAACTGGTGACACTAGCTTCAAAAAAGTTTGCTTTGGTGCTACCTTCTTTTTTGGTATCAGAAAATTTCTCTAAATGAGTATAAGGACTCTTAGCATATTTCGCATCGGTGTAAAGAGGCTCTAAACCGATCGCCCTTAACCTAATATTAGCAAGATATTTGGTATAACGTTCAGTGCTAGACTCAGTAATACCTAAAATATTATTACCCACAATGTGATTAGTCCAACGACATTCATGCTTTACAGCAGTATCAAACATTTCATAAATTTGATCGAAAGAATAATCAAAACTTTTCATCGCTTCGGGGATCAGTCTTTGGTATAATCGAACATGGCTCAACTCATCACGGTTGATCATTTTGAAAATATCCGCAGAACCGGGCATTAACATTCTAGCGGCTAAATTGTAGAAGAAAATAAAACCGTTATAGAAATATAAACCCTCTAATAAATAATCACTTAAAAGAGCAATAAAATAATTCTCTTTAGTGGGATTATCAATATATTTTTGGTAATAACCAGCGATAAATTCACAACGGGCAGAAAGCACTTTGTCAGTGCGCCAAAAATCATAAACTTGATCTCTTTTATCACTAGGAATAATAGTTTCAATCATGTATTGATAAGCATGATTATGCATTCCTTCCTGAGAAATTTGTTCTGCCATACAAAGGCTAATTTCTGGGGCTGTAATGGAACTTTTTAGATGAGGAATATTACAAGTTTGTACAGAATCGAGGAAGGTTAAATAAGATAAAATACCTTCAAATGCACGTCTTTCTTCTGGGGTTAAATTCCAATAATCGGTAACGTCTTGGGTAATGTCAAGTTTTTGGGGTTAACCTAAGCCTATATTTCACAATATAAACTCGGCTTCAGAACGGTACGTGAGACTTTCATCTCATACCGCTCCTCTCGAAAATAGCTGCACTATTACTTATGCGACATCTCCATGTAGTTTTTGGTGACAGTGTTTGTGAGCTAAAGTGTAGTTCTTTAGTTCATCTGTACCACCATCTTTTATTGAAATAATATGATGTATATCTGCTAAATCCTCATTATTAATTAGGCTGTGACAGATACCACATAGTCCTTTTTGTTGTTTATACAGCTTTTGGTTTAATGTATTACTGGTATATTTCAACTTGGAGGTTCTTTTATTCCAATATTGTTCATCTCCGTCATACGGGCTTTTGTTCCCTTTTATTTTGATGAACCTTTCACCAGATTTAAACTTGTCATGGGTTTTTAGGAGAATATTACCGTCAGTAAATTCCCATTTTCTACCATTAATAGTTTTCCAGTATTTGTTTACTACCCAGTTTGTCCCCTTGGTTTGGTGTCTTCTGACTCCCCATCGGAGAAGTCTTTTCCACACCAAATGATTTAATTTGGTAAAAGTTTCTTTGGAATTACAGTATTTGTAATAATTACACCACCCTGTTATTCTCTTTTGTAGAGAATTGATTAGGTATTCCTGTTTTATTCCGTTACCTTTAGTAATTAAATCAGCTAGATTTTTGTAATGCCTTTTTATACTTTCTTTGGAAGGTTTGATTAGTGTTTTGTACTCCAATCTTTTTGTTATATTTCCATTAGAAAAAGTATTCGTGTGCTTTTTACCCTTTTCATACTGTCGAATGTTAAATCCTAGGAAATCAAATCCCGCATTATTTCCAAATGCTTCCTCTTTAGTGTGAACTATTTTGGTTTTGGATTCCTTTAGATTTAATCCCCAGTCTTTTAACCAATTTTCTATAATCTCCTTACATTTTATGATGATGTTAATGTCTTCGCATAATATTACGAAGTCATCGGCATATCTTATGAGTGTAGGGGCTGATACCTTATATCCATATTTTTGTTTGGACATTTTTATGTATCTTTCTTTGGTTTGTGGGAAGTGTTTATTTATTTCTTCTTCCATACCATGTAGAGCAATATTGGCTAAAAGAGGGGATATAACTCCTCCTTGTGGTGTTCCTTCTTTTGGGTTTATTTCTAACCCGTTGTCCAGTATTCCGCTTTTTAGCCATGCTTTTATTTGTTTCTGGAATTTTGAAATTTGGGTTGCCTTGTTGATTAGTTTATTATGGCTAATTTTGTCGAAGCATTTTTCGATGTCCGCATCTAATACATATTTGGGTTTGTATATGATGGTTTTTTTTATTGCTTCAACGGCATCCCATGCACTTCTTTGGGGTCTAAATCCGTATGAGTTGGGTTCAAATCTAGCTTCCCATTCTGGTTCTAATGCCATTTTCATTAATGCTTGTTTGGCTCTGTCACTAATTGTTGGGATGCCTAGTCCTCTTTTTTCTCCATTTTTCTTCGGAATATATACTCTGCGAATTTTATCTGCTTTTGTATTTATTTCTAAGTTTTTGGCGAGTTCTAGTCTTTGCTTAGGTTTAATGGATTTGACTCCATCCACTCCTGATGTGCTTTTCCCTTGATTATCTTGTGTGACTTTCCTAACAGCTACTAATTTCGCTGACATTGATTTAGTAAGTATCTTCTGGAGTTTTCTGGCTAGTACCAAATTTCCATTCTGAGATGCTCTATAAATTCTACGTTGCAACTTCGAGATTACCGACTGGGCTTTATGCCAGTCGATTGAACTCCATTCAAACTTTGATGTGATCTCCATACTTGTCATATTGATTGCTTTTTGTGAATTTATAGACTATTCTCAAGTGAGTCTTTTGGCATATCTTTGGCATTACACCAAAGCATTAGCTTGAAACTCAATCCTTCACTTATGGGGCTTACGCTAGTTACTACTTCTTAGAAAAGAAGAGCCGTCATAAGTTTCACTCGTTCCTATATTTCATTGACTGTAACCTTAGAACCTATCTCTCTGCCGAGGATTTTGTTTGAGTCTCGATAAAGAGGACACATTCTTTATCACGTATATTCCTTTGGTCTTATTTTGACCCTAGCGTTTCAGGCTTTTTCGCTAGTCAACTTTGACGACAGTTGTCATGATAATTTGCTTTCGCTGTTCATAGTTACCTGCCACTTAATTCCGTTTTGTTTTTGCCTAAACTACTTTAGAATTACATCCCTGCTTCATCCTTGCAAATTACTAGCTTGTAAAAATGAGGGAAGGGCTTTCACTCCGAGACTGGGAGGGAAGGACTTTAACCTTCATGAAATATAAGTTATCAAGGTACGGTTATCTCTACTTTCTTTGTACGGTAATCCGTATTATGTTTTGTAAAGTTTTGTTTACATTAGGCAATTTCAGTCCATTTTGTAAACTCCGAACCAAGTTAGGGTTTAGCTATTGTACATAGTAGCTGAGTGCTTGATGTACTTTAGTTCCTACCCTAAACGAGTCGCACGAATCCAAAAGTTTTCCCTCATTTGTTGATACAAGCCAATAGCCCAAGAATAGCGTACATCGTTGAGTTGCATTAGGTTGGTGGTATTACCAAACCAGACACTACGATTCTCAATTCTGTCGTCACCCCCTGGATTAAAAATCGGTGTTAGGGGCATTCTTTGATTATTAGTATTCGGTACGGTTGCTACCATAGATTGAAAAATTATATTTTGATAATGGCGTATATGGATCTGAATTATAACAAAATATTAAGGTGTTTTAAAACTTTTTTTGTTAAGTGTTTTTATCTTGCTCTGCTCCCAAATCATACTTAAGGGACATTTATTTTACTTTTGTTACTACTTTTTATAATATGCTTTATTTTATTAATAATATAGTTTATTTATTAATCATTTTTAACTTTATAAAATTAGTAAGTAATCCTTGGGAAGGACTAAATAAAAAGGATAAAAAGAAGAAAAAAGTTGCTACCAAAACGATGGCAGGTCCGGAGGGCAAATTGTAATAAAAACTAATATACATTCCGCTAATACTAGAAATTACGCCAAAAAATACTCCCACCAACATCACTTCATGGAGTCTTTTTACCAATAAATAAGCGGTGGCTGAAGGGGTGATAAGCAAAGATAAAACGAGGATAACTCCCACAGCTTTTAAACTGGCGACTATGGTTAAGCCTATAAGTATCATGAGGCTAAAATCAAGCCAATACACGGGTAAACCTACTGATTCTGCTCCCAGTTTGTCGAAGGTATAAAACAATAGCTCTTTATAGAACATAATTACTATAAAAAGGATAAAAAGGGCGATCGCAATGGTATCCCTAACTTCCACGAAACTAACACTTAAAATATTGCCAAAAAGAAAATGATTGAGGTCAATTTTATTATCCTTCTGCACAATGGTAATGAGGGTAATTCCCAAGGCAAAAAAGGCTGAAAAAACAATACCCATGGCAGCATCTTCCTTGATTTGAGAGTTATTTCTGATCACATTTATTAATATTGTGCTTAATAATCCTGCGATAAAAGCCCCTGTAAAAATATTCCAATCAAAAATAAAGGCGATCGCCAATCCGGGTAAAACAGAATGACTAATGGCATCACCCAACATTGCTAACCTTTGCACCATCAGATATGTACCCACCACGGCACAAATGATGCCGATGACAATCGCTACGATTAACGAGCGTTGCATAAAACCGTATTGTAAAGGCTCAATTAAAAAATCCATTTAAAACTAAGGTTAGGGAACGAGGAATAGGCAATGGTTTATGATTGTCAATTGATAATATAAATATTTTTTCTGTTTACTTTGGAGATAAGAGGGAATCAAATCAAAATTTAATCAATATTAATTATCCATTCTCAATTATCAATTCTTCATTATTTAAGCGGCCCTGTGCCCATAGAAAGAAACCCCACCACCATAGGCAAAGGAAAGATTTTCTTCTCGTAAAACCTTCTCCCTTGCACCAAAGGCAATTAAACTTTTATTAAGCAAAATTAGATCGTCAAAATTATTAATAGATTCCCCCAAGTCGTGGTTAACCACCATCACAATTTTATTACTATCAGCTAACTCCCGAAAAATATCGAAAATGATTGCTTCAGTTTTTTGATCAACTCCCACAAAAGGCTCATCAAAGAAAAATATATCAGCTTCCTGCGCCAAAGAACGGGCTAAAAATACCCTTTGTTGTTGCCCCCCTGATAATTGCCCTATGGGGCGATCGCACAAATCCCCCATGCCCACTCTCTCAAGACAACTTTGAGCCTTAACCCGACTAACGCGAGAAAAAGGACGAAACCACCCCGTTTTCTTTACCCTGCCCATCATCACCACATCCCACACCGTAGCTGGATAAGTCCAATCAATTTGGCTTCTCTGAGGCACATAGGCGACCCTATCCCGTTGTTGTGCCAAGGATTTATCCCCCCATGACACCCGACCAAATTGAGCCGAAATTAACCCCAACATCCCCTTTATTAAGGTACTTTTTCCCGCTCCGTTAGGCCCTATTATTCCTGTCACCCTGCTTGGGGCGATCGTCAAATTGATATTTCGTAGAGCTTCCACTTGACGATAACTAATGGTGAGATTTTCCACCGAAACAGGATTTAGGTTACTCATTATCTACATTACTTTAATTTATCTTTTGTGCCATTATAGCAAATAATGAAAAGATTATGAAAGATTTATTATAGAAAAATGAAAAAAAATCCCAAAAACTAAAATTAGGCAAAATTAACCTCAATTGTCAATGATCCCCATCGGAGTATAATAAACGTACTCGTTGAAAATCTAATTTTCAGACCTAAATTCATTAGATCAAAGCCTACAACTCAGGCATAGTAGAAAAAAAATTTAAAAAAGGAGCATAAGCCATGAGCGATAATTGGGAAAACCAAGACCATAACCAAGAAGAAAATCAAGAAACTTCGGCCTTAGAAGTAGCCAATAAAGCAACCGCTTTATTTCATTACAATAGACCTATTAAACCCAGTAGCCTAGAAGTGGTAAGCACTTATCAATCTGTTGGCTCTACACGTCCTATTACCAAATCTCATCTGAATGTTAGAAATACTCTAGTATTATCAGGTTCAAGACCAATTACCGCAGGGACTTTACAAATTAGCGAACAATATAATGTTATGGGTAATCGTCCTGTCGCCTCCAATGAAATTGATGATGTATTCCTTTTAATGGGCTATCTAGACTAAGAATAGCAAAAAAACCCTCTCCTGTAGGAGAGGGCAAAAAAATTGACAATTAAAGTTGAGAAAAAGTTAATATAGCGTTTTTTATAATTATGAAATACATTTATTACTCTCAAGTCCCCCGAATTTGCGGGGGATTTAGGGGGATCAACTTGTACTCCGTAACCATGAGAATTGCTATATCTTCTTTCTACTAATTACTAGCTACCAAAGAAGCGGTAGGCTGAGGAATAGAATCGGAAGGCGCTTCAAATTCTCCAGAAAGGACATACTCTAAACGTAATTTAAGAAAAGTAATCCATTCTTTGTCCAAAGAAACCACGGCAGCGGAAGGTTGAGGACATTTAGCTTTCACCTGTGCTAATTCAGGGGCTTCTAAGAAAGCAGGTTGTTTGATAAACCAGAAATCAATCTCTTTATTTTGTTCTTTATAAAATCTGTGTCTTTCGTCTAAA
Source organism: Cyanobacterium sp. IPPAS B-1200 (assembly GCF_001747005.2). Lineage (NCBI taxonomy): Bacteria > Bacillati > Cyanobacteriota > Cyanophyceae > Chroococcales > Geminocystaceae > Cyanobacterium > Cyanobacterium sp. IPPAS B-1200. The sequence goes on along the minus strand of NZ_CP182899.1, from coordinate 930,665 downwards.
ACCTCATGGAGGTTTTCGTTGTCACTGGTTAAAAATTTTTCACTGGCCGCAATGTAATAATAAGTTGTCATAAATTTCGTTTCGTTTAAATAAATTGTTTTAGTAATATTGTCGAGTAATAGACTGATTTTCGTCAACAGTTAAATTTAGCTGAAGATTACTTTTTTTCAAGTTTTTATCCTTGCACAGATTCTAGGATAGCTTGTTTTTGTTCATCGTCATAACCCCAACGTAAAAGAAATTCTTGATATTCTCCTTCTTTATCAATAATGGTATTTTTCATGTGAGAAAGTTTGTTTTTTACTTGCTCAAGTTGACAAAGTTCTACTATTTTTTTTGTTCTTTGGGTCACTTTTTGAGAACTTTCTGCCATTTCTGAATCATTATTACGCATATGGGTAATTTTCATGGCTGTTGACATAGCAATGTTTTTTACTAATAATTCACTCACTATTTCTGGGGCAGATTTTAGTCCTTTAATAACACCGTTAGATGGATTATCTACTAATTGGTTTTCGTGGGTAAGATAAGTAACAAAAAAGCCCCTACTACCATTGACAGATTGCACTAAGGAGGTGACTATTTCCTCTTGTTTATCTTCTTCTAAGGTAGGTAGTTGATTGATAAATTCTTGGGTAAGGGCGATCGCACTTTCAAAACTAATATCTTTGGTGGCAATAAGATTCATAAATTATTAATTGTTTATTATTCAAAATAATTCCCTATCCTAAGCAATACAGCCTTGAAAACCTTTTCTTAATTTTTCCTCATCCAGATTACGCCCAATAAATACCAACTGACTACGGCGTTTTTCCTCTGGCTTCCAAGGGCGATCAATGGTACCATCAAAAATCATATGTACCCCCTGAAACACTAAACGCTCATCCATACCCTGACCATTGATAATACCCTTCATACGAAATATATCAATCCCTTGGGTGCGTAGCACTTCCCCTATCCACTCTTGTAACTTGTTGGTGTCAATGGGCTTATCTTCCACAATAGCAATAGAATAAACCGAATCATCATGTTCGTGGGCTTCCTCTCCCAAAAATTCGGGGTCAATTTCCAGAGCATTTTTTAAATCAAAAGCCTTTACCCCTAAAATATTATCCATTGCGATCGCACTATTTTGAGTATGATAAATTTTAGCAATCCTATTCATACCCTTGATTTTAGCCTCCAACTGCTCCAACTCTTCGGGGGAAACTAGATCAGTCTTATTAAGCAAAATTATATCAGCAAAAGCAATTTGTTCCTCCGCCTCATGGGCATCCCAATGTTGTTGGATATGTTTAGCATCAATTACCGTTACCACCGCATCAAGTAACAACTTATCTTGCATATCCTCATCCACAAAGAACGTTTGTATCACAGGAGCAGGATCAGCCAAACCCGTAGTTTCAATGACAATATGATCAAACTTGTGACGACGCTTCATCAAATTACCGATGATACGAATTAAATCCCCGCGCACCGTGCAACAAATGCAACCATTATTCATCTCGAAAATTTCTTCATCAGCATCAATCACCAATTGATTATCGATGCCCACCTCTCCATATTCATTGACAATTACCGCTACCTTTTTCCCATGCTCATGGGTGAGGATACGATTGAGTAAAGTAGTTTTTCCAGCCCCCAGATAACCTGTTAACACCGTGACAGGAATATTAGAATTATTTGTACTCGCAACCATAATTAAAAAAATATTTCATTAAACTAAATTCTATTATAATCCTTATCTTTTTTCTTCTCTTCAATAAAACCAATCTTCATAAGGGTTAGGTATGCAATGATAGAGAGTCGATAATAAAGTTTTCTCTTACCCTTTGCTTTGACTGCAACCGTACATTGTCCATGGAGAGGATATGCTATACTTGATTGATGAGTAAGGGTAAAATAATCTACAAAACAAGCTAGTTACCCTAGGAAAATTAGCCCTAGAAGCTGAAGTATCCGACAACACCTTTTAACCAATTTAAACAAAAAGAAAAAATTGGTTCACAATATAATAAATATGTAAACTTTTTTTATAAACTATTACTACCCATGAATAACGAAATATTGTCTAGTTCCCGTAGTTCTGAAAAAATAGAACTTTCCCTTCATATCGACTCAGAATTAGTAGAAAAAATTAAACATCTAAGTAACGATCCTAGCAAAATAGTGGAAACGGCTCTCAAAGAGTGGTTGAAAGGAGAAAGAAGACAAGATGATGACCTAACCCGTAGTCTCAGACGTAATCCCCCCGTACCTCCTCGGGGAGAATGGAATGATTAATTTGTTTTAATTGCATCAAAAAAATAAATGTAATCACTTAAATGATTTCTCTGATATGATGAAATGAATCTCTCTGATGTAAGTATATATATATTGATTAAATTAATTTATAAATCAATAAAGCGAAACTATTAATAATCGTCAGGTAAATAGTTTTGCCTCCATTATTTACTAGGGAGAGAATCAATCATTTTTTATGTAAAATTGATGGCATCACCAAGGATGATAGTGGAGAAAATTGAATATAATTGCCAAGACCTATCGACATTGGGGGCTGAATTAGTCTTTATTCAGGATAGGGAAGGCAAGTATGTTTCTTTTTTTTGGCAACCTGAAAAACAACCATTACTCGGTTACGAGAAACCAGAAAATAATCCTCCCCTCGATTTTTTATCTCCTGTACCTCTTAATCCTTATTTAGAAAGGGTCAAAAGGGTAATGGCAAGACGTATTCCTGAACACTGTCAGTACGTGTTGAGTTATAAAGGCAACATTTTTCCCTTTGATTTAATCATCAGTCCTATCATTAAATCAGATCAAGAAGTAGAGCAGGTACTAGTAATGGGGCATCACTTACAGTCTGAGGAATTGCCCCTCACTTCCCCTTCTTCTTTACCCCCAAATCCTGATCCTTTTCAGCGGGTTTTGACCCATATTGCTCGAAATATTCGTAGTACCCTTGATTTAGATACAATCTGGAAGCAAACCGTTGATAGTATAGGGGAGTCTCTCCAAGTTTCTCGTTGTTTATTACTTTTGCCCTCTACTCAACAAGATAGCGTAGTGGTAAAAGCAGAATATTGCATTCCCCCCTTTACCCCCCTGCTAGGTTATACCTTTACCATTGATCAATACGGTTGTTTACAGGATGCTCTAACTTCTCAAAAACCCTGTGTTTATCATGACCTCAATTACAATCATTTTCAGTGTCAATCTACCCTTGTGGTTGGTACCTTTTATCAAAAAGAATTAAATAGTATTTTAGTATTACATCAGTGCGATCGCCCCAGGCATTGGAGTAAAGGGGAATTAGAATTAATCCAAGAATTAGCAGAACAAGTGGGAACGGCGATCGCCCATGCCACCATATACAAAAAATTAGAACAAGCCAGTAAAGAAGCCAAAGAAGCATCAAGACTAAAAAGTGAATTTTTAGCCAGTACCAGCCACGAACTAAGAACTCCCCTCAATGGTATGTTAGGATTTTTACAATTAGTCCTCGACGACATGGCCGACGACAAAGAAGAAGAAAAAGAATTTATTACCCAAGCCTACAACTCAGCCCTTCACCTGCTCAACCTCATCAACGACATCCTCGACATTGCCAAAATAGAAGCCAATAAAATTGAATTCAAATTTGAACCCATCTCTCTAAATAAAATATGTCAAGAAGTAGCTAAATTTGCCCAACCCCAAGCCCTCAAAAAAAACCTCAACTTCAATATAAACCTTCCCCCAACTTACGATCCCATTCTTATCTACTCCGATGACCAAAGACTACTACAAATTTTGTTTAACCTAGTGGGAAACTCCCTCAAATTTACCCACCAAGGAGACATATCCATCAACGCCGAAATCATTTCCAAACCCATCCAATTTCGAGAGCAAAAACTACCCGGATTCGTTAAAATTACCGTAGAAGATACAGGCATAGGCGTATCCCTTGAAAAACAAGACGACCTATTCGATAAATTTTACCAAGTAGATGGATCCAGGACAAAAGCCTACGGAGGTACAGGATTAGGACTAGCCATCTCCAAAAAACTCATCGAAACCATGGGAGGGAAAATATCATTCTATAGCATGGGAGAAGACCTAGGATCCACCGTAACCCTCACCGTACCCCTTACCCAACTACCCATCATCAAAGAATAACCCCACCTCAAATCAGATAAAATCAATAATCAAACCCTCAAACACTTATATGGAAATAAACGAATTTATTGACCGCTTTTCATCAGGGGAAATAAACTTTTCCAACTCCCTTTTAGCAGGAATTGACTTAACAGGCGCCGACTTAATCGGCATCATCCTCGAAAACGCCAATCTACAAAAATCCAACTTCACCTTCAGCTATCTCAGCCGTGCTAACTTCCATAATGCCAACCTAGTGGAAACTAACTTTAGTGGGGCAAACCTCAACCAAGCCAACTTTGTAGGAGCAAACCTTCACCGTGCCGAATTCCATGGCGCCATCCTCCAAAAAGCAGACTTTAGAAATAGTCAACTAACCCTTGCCAACCTCCTCGATGCCAACCTCATCGAAGCAGACTTCAGAAACGCCGACTTAAATAACGCCAACCTCAAGGGGGCTTGTTTGCGAGGCGCTAATCTGCGACAAGAAAAAAGAAGTAATGGAGTAAATCTTATCGGTGCAAACCTAGATAAAGCAGACTTAAGAGGCTCAGACTTAAAAGGGGCAAACCTCAAAGGAGCAAGTTTAATCGGTGCTAATTTGCGAGATGCCAACCTACGGGGAGCAGATTTAACAGGGGCAACCCTCACAGAAGCTAACCTTAACGGAGCTTTTTTAACCGATGCTCAATGTATTGGAGCGAAATTTATCGGCGCTAATTTATCCAACGCCAAAATGGAAAGGGCAAATATGACGGATGCTGAATTAACCATGGTTAACATGGATAGTGCCTCCATGCCAGAAGCCAAATTTATTCGTACTAATTTAGTTCAGGCAAACATGACTTTTGCAAGGATGAATCGGGCTGATTTTAGTCGCTCTAACCTTTATGGAGCAATTTTACGCAACGCCTCCCTAATGGAAGTATTTTTTGCCCGTACCAATTTAAGCTCGTCCGATATGACTAATGCCAATTTGATTGGGGCTGATTTAAGTAGTGCCAACATCCTTAATGTTAACTTTGAAGGGGCTATTATGCCCGACGGTCAAGTTTATCATTAAAAATGGAACTATTTATCCCCATACTGTCGTCATAGGACATAGTTTGTTACAGTAAAGATGATTTTTATTAATTAATGGAATTAGAAATTTACACCATATATGAAACCTTTTAAATTAACTACTAAGCGTTTGATGGCCGCCCTAGCAATATCGACCTCCTTTTTGCTAGGAATACCTTATATGGTAATGGCTCAAGGACAGGGTTTAGTCTTGTTTAGCGGCATCGAGAGAGAAAATCTCTTAAGACGTAATTTTGATTTTGGTAATAGAGCAGGAAATTGGGAAAGGTATCGTCTGACAATGCCAGGGGATAGATTAACCGATGGAGTTTCCAGATTATATGTCACCTACCCCGAATCCTTTACTGGTAAGTTTGATACGGATGCCATTGAAGTTCGTTTGAATAATCAAGCCCTTCCTTTACAAGAGGTTATTTGGGATAAAGAAAGTAGTTTTATCGAAATTGTCTTAGAAGAGCCTTTTTTGGAAACTAGAGATCTCGAAATTGTCATGTCCAATGTTTATAATCCCCGTTTTGGTGGTACTTTTTATTTTCATGGACAAACTCTATCAGCGGGGCAAGTGCCTATTCGCTTATATGTGGGTACTTGGATTGTGACGGTTAATTAGTATTTTGGCGACGGGAAAATTATCTGTGGGGTGTTACCCCAACTTTTTGTGCCGATCGCCCTATACTATACTTATTATTAACTGTAGCTATTTAACATAAATCCATGACAGAAGAAAATAAGGCAAATTCTACTCCAGAAAAAGTAAATACCGCCGAGAAAAAACCCCCCGCTAAAAAAAAGGAAAAACCCCCCGCCATTGAAGATAAACCTTTTACTGAGTTTATGGAGCAACATTTCACTCCCTCTCTCAAGGATGCTTTTGCTAGTAAGGGTATTGATGAGATTGAGTTAGCCCTCAAAAAGGAAAAAATTCCTGTTTTGGGTTTAGAAAGTAATCCTGATTGTTGGCAGTTACAAGGAAAATGGTCTAATCGCACCTTTGCTATTTACTTTATTGATGAGGATATAAAGGGACAAAAAGCATTTACTTGTACCATTGATAGTGAACAGCCTAGCACCCTTGAATCATTCATGATTGACGAGCGCCGAGTAAATTTAGACCTTTTGGTTTTATACACTTTACAGCGTTTGAATGGTCAAAAGTGGCTCACCAGAAACTAATTAGGTGTTAGGTATTAGGTGTTAGGTGTCAACAATTGACCATGGATAACTAATAATCAATTGTTCACACTTTATCATATCTTTGTTATGATTATAAAGCCTTTTTTTCTTTACTATTCAGTGGGCTTAAAAACTAATATTTGATAGCTAATTAGATTAAATAAACTAAAAATTTCTAGTCCTTTTGCTGTTAATAAATCATTAAAATCATCAATGATAATTTTGTTAATTGCCGGATAAGTTGGTTGTACGTTTTTGTTAATATCAACCACTTTATCTAGGGTAAATCCTGTTTTTTCAGCAATTTCTCTATAGGTTTTTACATCAATAAAAGCGACTTCGCTAGTTGCCTTTGAGCCATAGGTATCAGTAATTAAACGACTTAGGATATTTTTTTCAAACCAAGTCCAAGTTTGGATAATCGTGGGGTTAATGATGAAGTCCACCACTATTAATTGACCATCCTTTTTGATGTTTCTTTTTACCCCCTCAAAGAATTTTTCTCGACTCGGAAAGGCAAAAATACACTCAAGGGCGATCGCAACGTCAAACAAAGAGTTAAAATTAGGTAAATTACAAGCATTAGCTTCTATAAACTCAATGTCATTATTTCCCCTCGGCTGAATCACCTCAGAAGCCCTTTTCACCTGCACCCCATCAATATTTACCCCTCGCAACTGCAAATTATCAAAACTATCATTTAAAAGACTGATAGTGCCTCCAAAACCGCATCCAGCATCCAAAATTTTATCTCCATTCTTAACCCCCGCAGTGTCAATCACCAACCGAGATAAATTATTTGCAGCCACCGCAAAATCTTCCAAACTACCATCCGCCGAGGAAGGATTTTCCCAATAACCCCAGTGGATATGTTTCCCAAAAGCCTTTTCTAACTCCTTATCCTCGGAAAAACGCTCAACCAAAGCATCAAAATAACCCATAAATATTCTTTTCTTTATCCAATCAAATTCACTTAATTATAGACAAGAACAAAAACTAAATAACAACTCCATTGATATTAGGCACAAACCGCCGACTTCATATCCTCCAACTGCTTTTGAAGAGTCAAAATTTTCTGCTGTTGTTTTCTAATGGTAATCTGGGTATTCACCCGACGCAACAACTCAGGCTTCCGAAAAGGCTTTGTCACATAGTCATCTGCCCCCAACTCAAAAGCCTCAATCAAATGATGTTCCTCTTGACTAGCGGTTAAAAATATAATGGGAATATCCCGATAATCAGGATTAGACTTCACCCTCTGGCAAACCTCCAAACCATTCAAATCAGGCATCATTAAATCTAACAGAATTAAATCAGGAGTCAAAACTGTTAATCTTTCCAAGGCATCCCTACCACTGATGGCAAAACTGGTTTGATAACCCTTTGCTTCTAAAATATAAGTCAATAACTTTAAATTTGCTTTCAAATCATCCACAATTAAGATAAGACTTTTTTCTTTACCCAAGTTTTCTGAATTATTCATCCCGACGACATCTCCAACATCACTACTTATATAATGAATCATTTTTGATCATAAGAAACCTAAACGTTGTAATAATTAACCTCTGGATATTGCTCAATTTAAAAATGATTTGTAGTTTAGGTGGGGAATTAGGAATGGACAATAGTAACAATGTTTGATAGTGTTTCTTAGCATCATTAAGCAACCCTACCTAGCAATCTAAAAATAGTTTGGTTAAATAACTACCTATCATCGTAATTCACAATATCTTTTGCCGATGCCTTTTCTACCCAAAGAATAATCAACCTCAGCTTTATCCAACACCCATGCCACATAAGTGTTACTATTAGGGCCTGGAAAATAGCGGTAAACATAACAATAGGGGTAATTATCTTTACTCTCTTCAATTACCCTAATTAATTTTTCAGCGGTTTTTCCATGCCACGTATATTCTCGACAACTCTCACCATTACCCACTCCATTATATGCCCCCATCAAATTTTGATGTAAATGTCCCCAGTTTTCACCACCTCTATTCCTATTTTGCCATATTTCCCAACGATCGCACTTAGTTGTATTATGAACTATTACAAACCAATAATGCACCGCTATAAAACCAATATAAGGAATTTTTGCCAGTCTTAACTCAACCTGTCTCGTCTTCCCATTCACCTGTTAAACTACCTCAAAACTAGATACTCTCAAAATTTCTTCACAACCTTTTCAAGTTATACTAATATTGTCAAGCCATCCCCTCAGTACCTTTAAACCCTCCCTATTTTACTGTAATCATTACTAAATAATGAATTTATCCATAGAAAGAATTTTTAATAAATATAGTCAAGGAGAAAGAGATTTTTCCCACATCAATCTCATCGATGCAGAAATTATTAAGGCTAACCTTTCAGGAAGTAATTTTTCCCATGGTGATTTACGACAATCAAGATTAGGGCAAACAGACTTTAGCCAGAGTAACTTTAGCCATGCAAATTTGAGTGAAGCTATTTTGTGGGGGACAAATTTTAATCAGGGTAATTTAAAAGAAGCCCGTTTTCGGGATGCTGATTTGAGTAATGCCCATTTTATGGAAAGTAACCTAGAAGGGGCAAATTTTTTAAAAGCCATCGTTAGCGGCGTTGATTTTCAACGGGCAAATTTGAGTAATGTTATGGCTATATATGCAGATTTTCGCATTTCTTCTGATTATCGAACTAATTTAAGTAATGCAAATTTGAGTAATGCAGATTTAAGTTATAGTCTTTTATCCCAAGCCCTTTTATATGGTGCTAATTTAGACGGGGCAAAGTTATGTCGAGCGCACCTAGGCAAAAGAAATTATAACCACAGCAATTTAGTTACAGATTTGAGTAATGCCAGTTTACAAGGGGCAGACTTGAGTTATGCCGATTTGACAGGGGCTATTTTGGTGGGTGCAAATCTTCGAGATGCTGATTTGACAGGGGCGATTTTAGATAGTGCAATCCTCACAGATGCTATTATGCCCCATGGCGAAGTTTTTTCGGATTAATGATTATTGCTTTTTTATTACAATTTGTTAAAAAAATCGCCTTTTTTATTGACTTTTATCTTTTATTGGGCGATGATAGAAATGTGTTTTATATAATAGGAATCTGACCGTTTATATTTATTTTTTCAAAGCCTCCCATTATCTAAATAATAACATATAATCCCGCTGCCGTCCACAAAAAAAGGCTTGAAAATCGGCAATTTCTTAATTTTTTTTCTGTTGAGCTAGGGTAATATTACGGAATTTGAGGGCTTGTTTTTCCATTTTCTCGGCAAGGTGGTTACAAACAAGATGGGATAGTTCAAAAATAAGGGAATCTTCGATGTAGTAATAAGCTGATGTGCCTTCGGGGCGACGATTGATAATACCCCCTTGAAGCATAATTTTTAAATGTTTTGAAACGTTAGCTTGACTGGTTTTAGTGATTTCCACCAATTCTTGAACACATTTTTCTTCCTCTCCCAGTAGGTTTAGTATCTGCAAACGCATGGGATTACTTAATATATTAAAATATTCTGCAACTTGTTCTAAGACTTCTGGGGGAACTGAATTTGCGATCGCCATTAAACCAGCATGAGAGTACACCGTATATTTTACCACCGAGAGAGACTTACGTGAAATTTGTGCAAAGAAATATCATGGAGATTATATCTGAGAAAAATAAATAAAACTTCATGATAATTAATGTTTTTTAACAAAATATTTTTTAGGAATCAGAGGTATTATAATTGTCATAATAAATAATAAAAAAGTGTAATTCTCTGACAAAAGTAACAAAAAAAATTGATTTTAAAACAAATACAAAACCACAAAAAAATCTATCAACAAAAATAGATTACTAATCATTGTAAGATAGAATATTTTTCGTTACAACTTTTTTAAAAACTTAATTTTATTTGATAATAATTACTCCTTAACCATGGATAAAACAGGAGAAATAGAAATAAAAGATTATATGTAAATCATAAAAAATGAATACAGATAAGAAAATTGAACACAAAAAAAATCCTCCATTTACCGAAGTAATTAAAAATCAGGCTTTAAGGGAAATAACGGCATTAACTCCTGATATAATTTTCCAATTTGTCATGGATAAAGACAATAATTATTACTTTTCCTTTGTTAGTGATGTTAGTCAAGAAATATTAGGATTAAGCCCAGAAACAATTACGGATGATGCCCAAAATTTATTTAACCTAATAGACTCTCAACAACGGAATGATTTATGGCAAATTATTTACTTATCCCGTCAATATTTACGAGATTTAAACTATAGTTTTTCGATTATTACCCCCAAGGGTAAACAAAAATATCTCAAAATACATTGTATTCCTTCCGTGGTGGAATCCGATTATGTGGTGTGGAATGGGGTGATTTCGGATATTACCATTGATAAACAACGGGAAATGGCCCTGCGGGAAAATGCCTTGTTTCAAAAGGCGGTAAATTCCATAATGACTAAGATGCGAGATAGTCTTAATTTTGAGGTAATTTGTAATACTACCTGTGATGAAGTTAGAAATATTTTAAAGTGCGATCGAGTTTCTGTCTATGGTTTTAAAGAAGATTGGGGAGGGGAATTTATTGCAGAAAGTAAAAAAGATAATCTAATATCCTTAGTAGAGCAAAATAGTCTTCGCACATGGGATGACAGCTACTTACAAGAAAACCATGGAGGGCGTTATCGTCAGGGAGAAACAACAACTATCAATAATATTTCTCAAGCAAATTTTTCCCGCTGTCATCGAGAATTGTATCAAGAATTTGAAGCGGAGGCGATGTGTATAGTGCCGATTTTTTCCCGTGATAGATTATGGGGATTATTGGCGGCTTATCATTGTGAGTCTTTTTTTTGGGTATCAAGACAGGTTAATTTGTTAAGACAAATTGCTACTCAATTGGGCATTGCTATTGAACAAGCGGAGCTTTTTTTAGAGGTGCAAAAAACTTCGGCACAGTTAAAAATAGCTAAGGAAGAAGCGGAAATTGCGAACCTTACAAAAAGTGAATTTTTAGCTAATATTAGCCATGAAATTAGAACTCCGATGAATGCTATTTTAGGTTTTTCTGATTTGTTAAAAGATTTTGTGGATGACAAGGTAGCAAAGAGTTATCTTGATTCTATTTCTAGTAGTGGGCAAACTTTACTCGCTTTAATTAATGATATTTTAGATTTGTCCAAAATTGAAGCAGGAAAAATGCAGGTGGATTATGAGGCTTTAAATGTTAGAAGTTTGTTACAAGAAATGATTAATATTTTTAAGTATCAATCGGAGATAAAAAACCTTGATTTAATCTTAGATATTAAGGAAGATTTTCCCACGGGAATTATATTTGAACCCATTAGATTAAGACAGATTTTGTTTAATTTAATTGGTAATGCTATTAAGTTCACTGAGCAAGGTTTTGTGAAGGTTTCGGCGGGTTGTTATAACGGGGAGGGGTTTGAGGTAGGGTTAAGAAATTGTGGTTTTTATATTTCCATTGAAGATAGTGGCATTGGTATCCCAGAGGAAGATATAGAGAGGGTGTTTGAGTCTTTTACTCAACAAAATGGGCAAAATAATCGTAAATATGGTGGCACGGGATTGGGGCTGACGATTACCAAAAAGCTGGTTAATATGCTTGATGGCAAAATGGAGGTGTCTAGTACGGTGGGCATTGGTAGTATTTTTACGGCTACTTTTCCTTTGGTGAGTTGTGCTCTGGTGTCTCCTTTTCCTTGTGTGTCTTTTCCTGATGATAATTTGGAACAGTTTGAGCCTTTAACTATTTTGGTGGCGGATGATGTGGCTTCTAATTTGGAGTTGATTAAAGGATTTTTTCATGGTACTCTCCATCATCTTATTTTTGCAAGGGATGGTCAAGAGGCGATCGCCAATACCCTGCGATATAAACCTCAACTAATACTCTTAGATCTAAAAATGCCTGTGTTAGATGGTATTGAAGTGGTGAAATTTTTGAAAAATAACCCTAGTACCGAAAATATTCCCATTATTATCGTCACCGCATCACCCCACGCAGAAAGTATAAAAGAAATTGCATCCTCAATATTTACGTTACTCCCTAAACCCCTTATCCGTAGCAATATTGTGGAAATTCTCAAAAAATTATTCCATGAAAATAAATCCCTCAAAAGTACCTATTTTGCCATTCCCAAACCGAAAATCAAAAATCTACCGAACCTAGACCATGGACAACGGGCAGAAATGGTCAACACCCTGATTAACAACTACCTACCCCTATGGGAAAAAGCCCAGAAGACCAAAATAACCGCTTATATCAGGGAATTTGCCCAAAATTTGACCAAAGAAGCCAAAAAGTATAATTATCAGCCTCTATGGGACTATAGCCACCATTTACAAGAACAAGTAAACTCCTTTGAAATTGATTTATTAGAGCAAACTCTCAATGATTTCCCTCATTTAATCGAATCAATCCAGAAAAACTAGGTATCATGATGACAACATATAAAAAAACCCTTTAACTGAATAAGATTAAATGCCTAGCAATATTACCAGTCAGCAAGTAGAACAAATAGTTCATAATCTACATAATGATCCCTTTGAAATATTGGGTATTCACCTTCTTTCCGAGGAGGAAGATAAAAAAACCTATGTGATAAGGGCTTATTTACCTAAGGCATCCGAAGCCTATGTTATCGCCCCAGAGCTTAGGGAAGAGTATAAGATGCGATCGCACCATCACCCCAACTTTTTTGAATGTGAAATAGAAGCCCACGAACTAAACAACTACCAACTAAAAATTAAACAAGGAGATCAAGAAAAAGTAGTCTATGATCCCTATCAATTCAAATCTAGCACCATCACCGACTACGACTTATACCTATTCCAAGAAGGAAACCACCATCGCATCTACGAAAAACTAGGCGCCCACGTCATGGAACAAAATGGCGTAAAAGGTGTTTACTTCGCCGTGTGGGCACCCAATGCCCGTAACGTTTCCATCCTCGGAGACTTCAACAGTTGGGACGGTAGAGAACATCAAATGCGTAAAATTAATAATATCGTCTGGGAGCTATTTATCCCCGAATTAGACTTCGGCACCCACTACAAATACGAAATCAAAAACTGGGAAGGACATATTTACGAAAAATCAGACCCCTTCGGCTTTGCCCAAGAAGTAAGACCAAAAACCGCCTCCATCGTTGCCGACTTAGACTCCTACCAATGGAATGACCAAGACTGGCTCGAAAAGCGCCGTAATACAGACCCCCTCACCCAACCCATCTCCGTTTATGAACTTCATATCGGCTCATGGTTACACACCTCCAGAGAACAACTTCCCAAAAACTACGGCAAACAAACCGAAGTTGTCACCGCCTCCGATGCCAAACCCGATGCCCGTTTCCTCACCTACTACGAATTAGCCGAAAGCCTCATCCCCTATATCAAACAATTAGGATACACCCACATCGAATTACTACCCATTGCCGAACATCCCTTCGATGGCTCATGGGGTTATCAAGTAACAGGATACTACGCCCCCACCTCCCGTTATGGCTCTCCCGAAGACTTGATGTATTTTATCGATCAATGTCACCTCAACGGCATCGGCGTAATTGTCGATTGGGTACCTGGACATTTCCCCAAAGATGGTCATGGACTTGCATTTTTCGATGGTACCCATTTATTTGAACATGGAGATCCTCGAAAAGGAGAACATAAAGGCTGGGGTACATTAGTATTTGACTACGGACGAAACGAAGTACGTAACTTCCTCGTTGCTAACGCCTTATTTTGGTTTGATAAATACCACATTGACGGAATCAGAGTTGATGCGGTTGCCTCCATGCTATACCTCGACTATGACCGAGAAAATGGTGAATGGGTAGCCAATGATTATGGCGGTAGGGAAAACATCGAAGCCGTGGAATTTTTACGACAGGTCAACGGAACTATTTTTAACTACTTCCCAGGTATCCTTTCCATTGCCGAAGAATCAACCTCTTGGGCTATGGTATCCCGTCCCCCCTACATGGGCGGTTTGGGCTTCAATATGAAGTGGAACATGGGCTGGATGCACGATATGCTCGACTATTTCGCCATGGATCCTTGGTTCCGCCAATTTCATCAAAATAGCATCACCTTCAGTATGTGGTATCACCACACAGAAAACTATATGTTGGCCCTATCCCATGATGAAATTGTCCACGGTAAGAGCAATATCATAGGTAAGGTACCAGGAGACGAGTGGCAAAAGTTTGCTAACATCCGTAGTTTGTTTACTTATATGTTTGCACACCCCGGCAAGAAAACCATGTTTATGAGCATGGAGTTTGGGCAATGGACGGAATGGAATGTCTGGAAGGATTTAGAATGGCACCTCCTCAATTATCAATCCCATGGACAATTGAAAGGTTTTTTTAGTAACCTTAACGCTATTTATAAGGCTGAACCCGCACTTTATGAAAGGGATTTTGAAGAAGAAGGTTTCCAGTGGATTGATTGTAGTGATAGTCGCCATAGTGTGGTTTCTTTTATTCGTCGTGCCAAGGATTCTGCTGATTTTATCCTTGTGGTTTGTAACTTTACTCCCCAACCCCATAGCCATTATCGTGTGGGAGTGCCAGAAGCTGGATTTTATAGCGAAATTTTTAACAGTGATTCTAAGGATTATGGCGGTAGTAATATGGGTAATTTAGGCGGAAAATGGACCGATGAATGGTTTTTCCATGATTATCCCCATTCCCTCGATTTATGTTTACCTCCCCTCGGTGTGCTGATGCTCAAGTTAAATCGTGATAAGTCCCCAAATTAGTAGTTTTATGGGTAGGAAAAACCTACCCAATATGGAATTTTACGATTTTTTAATGGTTAAAGGGCGATCGCCTATTATCCTCTGAAAAAAAATGTATCAACAATTAAAGTACCTCATCCAACTTAACTCCAATGGTAGAAATCTTTTCAAAAACAGAACCAGTAGTCATGTTCTGCAATCTACTTTTTGCCCTATCATAAACCGAAGCGGATAATTCAATTTGTCCCGCTTCCCTAACTAATTCAGAATTTTCTTGGGTTAAGTAAAAATCAACAAAAGCCTTTACCTCTGGACGTTCAAGGGAAGTTGTTTTAACATAAATAAATAGAGGACGAGCGAGGGGTTGATAAATACCTGCCTCCACATTGGCAACACTAGGCTCAATACAACCATCTCCACCATCATTAGAATCTTCATTATCCAATGCTACTGCCCTAAGTTGATCTAAATTTTCGTCTAGGTAAGATAAACCAAAATAACCGATGCCACCGACATCACTAGTCACCCCTTGCACAATGACATTATCATCTTCCGTCGCCGTAATATCTCCCCTACTCAAACCTTCCTCACCGTTGACAGCTTCAGTGAAATAATCAAAAGTACCAGAATCAGTACCAGGAGCATATAAACTCAAAGGTACATCGGGAAATCCTTCCCTCACTTGACTCCAATTATTAATCACCCCCTGAGACTCAGGACTCCATATAGTCTGCAATTCATCAGCAGTAAGACAAACAGCCCAGTCATTTTCTTTATTAACCACCACCGAGAGGGCATCAAAGGCAACGGGTAATTCGATAAATTCCACCCCATTTTGATTACATTGTTCTATTTCTTCTGCTTTGATAGGCCGTGAAGCGTTAGAAATATCCGTTTCTCCTGCGCAAAATTTACTCAATCCTCCCCCGCTGCCAGAAATACCGATAGCAATACGCACATTAGGATTATCTCCCTCAAACTCCTCACTGACTATCTCGGTAATAGGATAAACCGTTGATGAACCATCAATGGCAATGTCACCCGTTAAACCACTACTACCACTCACCGAAGAGTCGTTGGCACATCCAGCTAATCCAGCGGCAAAGATTAAAGAGACGGTCAAACCACTTCTTAATAAACTATTACTGTTATTAATAATCATAATATTCTGTATATTTGTCAATATATATTTAACTAATAATTCCCCTTTCTAATAAAACATAAAATCATTCATAATAAATTAACAGAAGGTTAAGATCATAGCTATATTATCTCCGTAAAAATACTGAATAACGGTTTTTTATGGTTATTAAGTTAAGAAAAGATTAAGACAAATAAAGTTGAAAAAAAGTAGTTTATTTTTTACAATAAACCTATGTAAATAAATGAGCAATTCTGCTAAATGATATGCCCCCTAAATCGAATACTGTGGAGAGGAAAAATATTCTAGCCGAGTTACCCCTTGATAATTATCGAGTTGAGGTAAACGTTTTAACTAATCTAGTTGAGAATCATCTTTTAGCAAATCCTACTCTTTCAGGATTTTTTGTAGTAGAGGGTAGAGAAATTTTAGGGGTTATACCCAGACAAAAGTTTTTTGAAATCATGAGTCGGGAATATGCTAGAGACATCTATGCTAAGCGCCCCATTAAATTATTTCTAAACAACTATGATTATCAATCTTTAAAAATAGATATTTCTACGGAAATAAATGAGGCCGTACAAAAGGCATTAACTCGCCCTCCGAAACAAATTTATAGTCCTATTGTGGTGACAGAAAATGGTAATGAAGTGGGAATGTTGGAATTAAGTTCTTTGATTTTAGCTCAAGCCCAGATGTTTTCTAGTATTAATGAAACGTTAGTTTCTCAAGAAAAAGATTTGAGGCGTTATGCTCAAAAAATAGAACGAGAAAAGGAGAAGGTGAAGGAATATTCTCAACAGTTAGAAGAACAACAAGTTAATCTAAAAACCAGTAATAGTCTCTTAAAAACTCAAACTCAAAAATTAGAGTTACAAAAGGAGGAGTTATCCAAACAAAGTAAAGAGATAAATCTTCTCAATCAGAGTTTTAATGAATTAGGTTCGTTACTTTCTAAAAAGGGTAAAACTACTTTTAATTCCCTTGAGAATAGTATCAAATCAATTATTGAGTTTACTTCAGAAGTTGCTCAGATTTGTGATAGTTTTCGAGAAAAATTTAAGGGTATCGATAAAAGTACTTTCTTAATTGAAAGAATTAGTAAAAAAGTAGATAATTTATCTCATCAAGTTGCCATTATTTCAGCTAGTTTACCTGCTGATAATAGTCGTTCTAGCTCTTTTAATATCATTGCAGATGAAATTGCGGCTTTAGGAAATCAAATAACTGAGGCAAATACTACTATTAATAGTATGGCACAACAGTTAAAGCCAGAAATCAAATTTTTGCTAAAAATTTCTGAAAAAAATAAAACTGTAGTTAAAAAACTAGAGCGTGATTCCCTCGGTACTCAATCAGCTTTAAGCTCTCTCGAAAATTTAATAGAAAAGGGGAAACATGATTAAACAAGTTGATTATAAAAAAAGTTTTAGTGTTGATAATTTTCCTAGTATTATTTCAGAATTTATTATCACTATTTTGGGTTTCATTCCCATTTTGATTACCTTTGGTATTGTGGGTATTTTTCTTTTTGAAACTTGGGAGTTTTTTAGGGAAGTATCTATTTTTGAATTTTTAACTAGCACCGAGTGGACTCCTAATTTCTCCAATCCCCAATTTGGCATAATTGTTTTACTTGCAGGAACTTTTTTGGTGACTGTTATTGCTTTGTTAGTGGCTATTCCCATCGGCATTTTGGGTGCTGTTTATCTGTCGGAGTATGCCCCTAAAAATATGAAAAGGTTTCTAAAAATAGCGATGGAATCTTTGGGGGGTATTCCTGGGGTTGTTTATGGTTATTTTGCGTTGCTTTTTCTCACTCCTTTGTTAAGAAATACTCTGTTTCCTAATATGGGGGGTTTTAATGCGTTGAGTGCGGGAATTTGCGTGGGGATTTTGATTATTCCGATTATTTCGTCTCTCACCGAAGATGCTTTGAGTATAATTTCTGATGATTTACGCAATTCTGCCTATGCCCTCGGTTTCACTCGTTTGGAAATGATTTATAAGGTGTTGTTACCTTTGGCTTATCCTGCCATTCTTTCTTCTTTTACTTTGGCGACTTCTGTAGCACTGGGTGAGACAATGATAGTTGCGATCGCATCTGGGCAAAGACCAAATTTAACGCTAAATCCCTTAGAATCTATAGAAACAATTACTTCATTTATTATTAAAGTAAGTTTAGGTTCGGTTCAATTTGAATCACTTTTATTCAAAACTATTTTTACATTAGGTTTCCTTTTATTTGTAATTACTTTTAGTCTCAATAGCATTAGTTATTGGCTACAAAATAAATCAGAAAAGCAACTATTTTCTTTTAGTAAAAGTGTTACTAAATTAGCTCAAGAAGAATTGACAAATGCCAACGTCGATGTAAATTCTATTCCTTCTTTTTATCCTTCTGCCAATAGTGAAAAAAGTAAAAAAAGGCAACCCATTGTTAACCCCGATTTAGATGCACCCATTTCCAATGTTCGGCTATGGTGCGATCGCATTTTTACCATTTTGGCATTTTTAGGAGCAAGTTTTGGTATTGTTTTTATCACCATCTTTTTATGGAATTTATCTCAGACAGGGTTAGAAAAAATCAACTGGGCATTTTTAACTAGCTTTGCATCCCGCCGTGCGGAAGACTCAGGAATATTATCCGCCCTAGTAGGTAGCCTCTGGCTGTTTATCTTATCCCTAGTGATGGTAATTCCCTTGGGGGTAGGCAGTGCCATTTACCTAGAAGAATATCGTAAAAATAAACGCATTGATAACATTCTCGAAATCAGCATCGCCAACCTTGCCTCCATTCCCTCCATTCTTTATGGCTTATTGGGTTTAGAGATTTTTGTGCGCTGGATGCGCCCCATCACAGGAGGCCCCACCATTCTATCAGGGGCGTTGGTGTTAACGGTAATGAGTTTACCCACCCTCATCATTGCCAGTCGTAGTGCCATAAAAAGCAGTAGTAAACGCCTAAGAAGTGGGGGTTATGCCCTAGGAATGTCCAAACAACAGGTATTAAGGAAACTTATTCTTCCTTCTGCCCTCCCCGGAATTTTA
Source organism: Cyanobacterium sp. IPPAS B-1200 (assembly GCF_001747005.2). Lineage (NCBI taxonomy): Bacteria > Bacillati > Cyanobacteriota > Cyanophyceae > Chroococcales > Geminocystaceae > Cyanobacterium > Cyanobacterium sp. IPPAS B-1200. Next base: position 911,330 of record NZ_CP182899.1, on the reverse strand, counting down.
ACAGGAGTAATCCTTTCTCAAACCAGAGCATTAGCCGAAACAGCTGCCCTCATTGGAGTTGGGGTTGCCGCTTCCGTGCGTTTTTTACCCCCCTTATCTTGGGAAGGATTACAGAGTAGTTATACAACCTTACCAGTACAAATTTTTAACTGGTTACAAAATCCTAGTGCCGAGGTGCAACAGTTAGCCGCTGCAGCCACCATTGTTTTAGTAGTAATTTTGATTGTTTTAAACTTGTTCTCGGTACTTATTCGAGAGTATTTTAACAATATTCAACGTAATTAATATCTTAATTAAATTAATAGCAAAAGAGAGGATTTATGGAAAATTTAAACAGTATTATCACCGTCCAAAACTTATCTGTCTATCATGAAAATATACCTTTATTATTAGGGGTGAATTTAGAAATTGCTGAAAACAAAGTAACAGGCATTATTGGTCGCTCAGGCTCTGGAAAAAGTATGTTATTAAGATGTTTTAATCGTCTTAATGACTTAATGGAAGGTATTCGGGTTGAGGGTAAAGTTTATTTTCGGAATCAAAATATTTATACCTCCCAAATTCAACCCATTCAGCTTAGACGCCGTATTGGCATGGTATTTCAACGCCCTACCCCTTTTCCTACTTCCATTTATGAAAATATTGCCATGGGGTTAAAAGTCAATGGTTTCCGTCAAAATCTTGATGAAATTGTCGAGGATTCCCTCAAACGGGTGGGATTATGGCAAGAAGTGAAAAACAATCTCCGTAAAAATGCCATGCTATTATCGGGAGGGCAAAAGCAACGATTATGTATTGCAAGGGCGATCGCCCTTCAACCAGAAGTGATATTATTAGATGAACCATGTTCAGCATTAGACCCCATTTCTACCTTAGAAATAGAAAACTTGATATATGAGCTAAAAGATGACTATACCATCATCATGAGCGCCCATGACCTCAAACAAATAGCTAGGGTATGCGATGACGTGATTTACCTTGACGTAAGAGACAATCAACTGGGGCAAAGAGTCGGTTTTGTACTCGAACAAAATTCTGTAGAAAAAATCTTCCTTAGCCCAGAGCAATCAGAAACCCGTAACTATACCCGTGGTGTTATGCTTGAAGTAGATTCATAACACAAACACATCACGACAAGGGGTATAAAACTTATTTTTGTTCAATTTAGTTGTTTTACTTTTGATACCAAATAGACAATGGTAATCTAATCATATTTTGAACATTAAGCCCCATTGTAGTTTTACAACTGTAGTTTAGACTAAATGGAAAGTGGAGCAAAGAAGGACAAGACATAAAAGAAAAATAGAGAGAAAATATAAATAAGCAAAAATAAAATCTTCTCTCTATGAACAAATATAGCAGACTGGAAAATTTCCGTCATGACACCTATGAAATGTTAGTCAAAGGTAAAGATGCCACTTTTCAATTGATGGATAGTGTTATGACCACGGAAAATGCTCGTAGTTTGGCAGATTTTTCTTTATCACCTTTTTTCCATCGGCAATGGTGTAGTACCTATGAAGCCATAAAAGATTGTCGTCCGAACAGCAACAAATTGATGAAACGATATATTCAAGAAATAGACACCTTAGAATATACATTACTAGGTATAGATCATACTCAGTGGAAGTTTGAAGATAGTCCCACCATGAAAGATAGAGGTTATCAATATTCTTCGTCATCCATCAATTCATCGGTCATAGGACAAGGATATAGCACCATCGCTTGGTTACCACCATTGAATGAGAAAGGAAGTTGGGCATTACCTTTAAGACATGAAAGAATCACATCCTTTGAAAATCCTCTGGGTAAAGCAACATGGCAACTAAGGCAAGTGTGTAGAAAATTGCCAGAAAATAAACCGAAATTGGTGGTGTTGGATTGTGAGTATGGCAATGGCAAATTTATTAAGCAAACCGCAGATATTGAAATCAGTAAGTTGATTAGAGTACGTTCTAATCTATGTCTTTATGGTAATCCTCCAGCCTATAGCGGTAGAGGCAGACCGAAAAAACATGGGGCAAAGTTGAAATTAAATCAATGTGACCATTTTCCCCATGCCCATGAAATATTAGAAATGGAAGACTCATCCCTAGGAACAATACGGATGAGTAAATGGAAAGAACTTCATTTCTACAATGCCCCTTCACAAAAGCTAACCCTGTTTAAAATTGAACGATTGAAGCAGAAAAAAACTGGTGCTTTACATCGCCCACTGTGGTTAATCTGGGTGGGAGAGCAATTTTTATCTTCTTCCAATATTTGGATTCAATACAGCCGACGATTTGGTGTGGACCACTGGTATCGTTTCGCCAAGCAAAGATTACATTGGACGTTACCCCATTTTCGCACCCCTGAGAGTTGTCAAAGGTGGAGCAATTTAATTGTCAATATTACTTGGCAGTTATGGTTATCCAAGGATTTAGTCAAAGAATATCATCTGCCATGGCAAAAACCTCAACAGAATTTAACCCCCGGAAGAGTGGCTCTGTCTATGACTTCATTATTGATGGACATTGGAAGTCCTACCCTTTCTCCTAAAAGTCGGGGAAAATCCCATGGCTGGCCTAAAGGTCGAAAAAGAAACAAAGCTAAAGTTTATCCTACGGTTAAAAAGCGTTTATCTAAGACTAAAAAAAGACCAAAAAAATAACTTTTAAGCCATTATTAAATTCATTTATAGCGTTTTTGAGCTAATCTTTGTTAGCTTACTTATTCTCTTACAATTTTTTCTTAGTCTAAACTACAGTTACAATGTTTCATATGGTAATTAACTTAATTTGGTCAAGTTTTATGATGATTATTTTTATTGGATTTTTTTCCTGAAATATAACAATTTTGATAAAAAAAGATTTTATTTAATCACAAGGGATTTAAAATTCTTTTGAAATATTTATCAGATATAAGTGCTATATACTATCTTATTTCTCGCCAACTCCAAAATATTTTAACTAGCTATACCCACTACCCCATAAGGAAAAATATAGATATGAAGAAACAATAAAATAAAGAGACACTTAAGATTATGCGTCAAAAAATATGCTCATAATAGATAATAAGAGTAGATGATCCAAAAAAACAAGAGTAATGACGCTAAGACAGAAACTTGAATCTGCCAACGAAAAAAAGTTTACAGGTAGAATAGATATAATCGAAAGTCAAGGCAAAACTTGGCGACTATACCTATGTCTTGGTAGAATTGTATGGGCTGATGGAGGTTATCATCCTTATCGCTCATGGCAAAGGTTAATTCATAAATATTGTCCCCAATTAGACTTAAGTTTAATTGATTTAGAAAAGGCGAAGGATTTTGAGTGTTGGAATTATCAGATTATCGTTAATTTATTAAAGCGTTTTTTGATCAACAAGGAACAGGCATTATTAATCATCAAAATAAGAATTAATGAAATTTTATTTGATATATTATATGCAGAAGTAAGGCAAAAATTATTATACGATTTTATAATAGCAGAAAATGGGTTTTCAGAAGAATCAGGGTTAAAAAGTTCTCTTAATTTATTCAACTTTCAGGAAGTATTAACAGAAGCAGAAAACCTATGGTTAATATGGCAAAAAGAGAAATTAACCCCTTGGTCCCCCAATACTGCCCCTATCATAAAAAATCCAGCTATTCTTAGAAAAAATTTCAATACTCCTACTTATACTAAATTAGTCTCACTTTTTAATGGAAAATTAACTTTAAAAGAAGTTGCCGATAAATTAAAATTAAACATTGTCAAAGTTACTACCTGGTTAAAACCTTACTTTGAAAGAGGTATTATTGAGCTAGTAAATGTTAGTGATAGTTCCTTGAATGTACCCTTAATTGGAGTTAGTAATAATAACAATTATAAAATTACCAAACCCACTAGACAAAAGTTAATTATCTGTGTGGATGATAGTATCCAAATATGTGAAATTATGAAGCATATTGTCACAAAATCAGGCTATCAATTTATGTCTATTCAAAACCCTTTGAAGGCTTTACCTGAAATTATCACCAATAAACCTGATTTAATTTTTTTGGACTTGATAATGCCCATTATTAATGGTTATGAAATTTGCTCTCAGATTCGTCGAGTATCTCAATTGAAAAATACCCCCGTCATTATCCTAACTAGCAATGATGGTATGGTGGACAGGGTAAGGAGTAAGTTAGTGGGGGCTTCTGGATTTTTAGGGAAGCCCGTAAATGAAGAAAAGGTAATAGAAAAAATTGAAAGTTTGTTATCCCATGGCACTTAATCTTATTGGGGTAAATCAGGGAAAACTTGTTGCACGGCGGGATGAACTAGGCGATTATAATGGACGTTTAACCCCTGAGCTAGGGTAGGATCTTGTTTTAATGCTCCAATGCCCTGATTAGCAAGTTTCATAACATAGGATAGAGTGTTGTTATTGAGGGCTTGGGTAGCGGTGCGAGGTACGGCACCGGGTAGGTTGGGGATGCCAAGATGGATTACTCCTTCTTCTATGTAACTAGGTTTGCTGTGGGAGGTGGTGTGTAATGTTTCGATGCAACCCCCTTGATCCACTGCTACATCGATAATAACTGAACCGAGGGACATTTTTTTAACCAATTCTCTGGGTACTAGGATAGGGGCTTTTTTGCCTGTGATTAATACTGCACCGATGAGTAAGTCGGCTTTTATTACGCTTTTGGCAATGGTTTCTGAGTTGCTGTAAAGTAGTTCTACCCGTGAACCAAAAATGTTTTCTAGGTAGGCTAGGCGGTCGATATTCACGTCTAAAATGGTTACTTTGGCTCCCATACCTACAGCAATTTTGGCTGCTTCTGTGCCAACAATACCGCCCCCTAGAATAACGATATTTCCTTGGGCAACTCCCGGGATTCCTCCTAGTAAGATGCCTTTGCCCCCTTGTTGTTTTTCAAGGTATCTAGCCCCGATTTGTACGGACAAACGTCCTGCAATGATACTCATGGGGGTGAGCAGGGGAAGTCTGCCATCGGGTAGTTGTACGGTTTCATAGGCGATCGCCGTTACCCCGCTTTTGATCAGGGATTCGGTTAAAGTGCGATCGGCTGCTAAGTGAAGATAGGTAAATAAAATTTGTCCTTGTTTAATATATGAATATTCTTGCGGTAAAGGCTCTTTAACTTTTACCACCATTTCTTGATTCCAAGTCGTTTCATGGTCGGTAATAGTCGCCCCTGCTAATTCATAATCCTCATCAGTAAACCCCGAACCCAAACCGGCACCTTTTTCCACAAAAATTTCATGATTTTGGGCAGATAAAATTTTGACACTCGCTGGGGTTAAACCCACACGAAACTCTTGATCTTTAATTTCCTTAGGAATACCTATCTTCATGATATTTTTTGTTTGCTTACTTTACCACCGAATTATTATATTATCAATTGACCATTGCAAATAATATGAGATCGTTAATAACCCATCATCCCACATAAATAAATTAACCCATATTCAACAAAAATAAAAACATCATTAAACCAATTAAAATGCGCAACAATAAATGCTTAATATTAATTAGTTGAGCTAGTTTAAATAATGTTATAAATATGTGAAATTTATTCTAAAATATAATAATTATAAGTAAATTTAGTAAAAATAAAATTTAATGCTAAACTAACTGTAGTTAAAATTACGAGAGATAATGACTGAAATTATTAACACTATACAAAATAGTATTAACGAGCTGATTGGCAATGGGGTAAAAATTTTTCCCGCTCTCATCAGCGCCTTAATAATTATAGCCCTAACTAGATATGGAGCCGAATTCTCCCACAAAGTAGCAAAAAAAATTGTTGAAAAAACTGTTAAAAGTCATTCCCTACAACTACTTTTTCTAAAATCAACTTATATTCTTACTTGGATTGTAGGGATACTAATTGCATCTATTGTCGCTTTTCCAGGACTTAGTTTAGGAGACATTATTGCTACCCTTGGACTTGGTTCTGTGGCTATTGGTTTTGCTTTTCAAGACATATTTAAAAACTTTTTAGCAGGAATTTTAATATTACTAGAAGAGCCTTTTGTTATTCAAGATCAAATTCAAGTGGATGACTATGAAGGAACTGTTGAAAACATTAATATTCGTACCACAGAAATAAAAACTTATCAGGGTGAGAAAATTCTCATTCCCAATTCTACAGTTTTTACCAGTGCTATCAAAGTTAGGACTGCTTTTCCCTACAGACGTACTGATTTCATGGTGGGAGTAGATTACAATACTTCTTTACCCCAAGCCAAAGCTATCCTAGAGAAAATTATTCTCACCATTGAAGGGGTGGTGCATGAACCAACCCCAGAGATTGATTTGGTGGCATTTAATGATAGTTCTATTGATTTGGTGGTAAGGTATTGGACCCATTCTCGCCAAGCGGATGTTCGTCGCATCCAAACTAAAGTTGTCACAAGCATTAAACAGGCGTTTGATAATCAAGATATTGTTATTCCTTATCCTATTCGTACTGTTTACCATTTTGATCAAGAAAAATTCAATGACTATCTACCCCCTGCAGGATAATAATGGATAATTAATTCTCTCTTGTTTTAGGGGTTTCGGAGGTTAAACTTGAGAAATTTATTCCTGCTTTATGGGCTACCATTACCCCGATCGCCTCTAGGTATGATTTGACCCGAATAGGCTTGATACTAAGGGGTTCAGGAGGTACTTTAATAATGGTTTCGTTATCTTCTACCACAATTATTTGGGTATGGGAATGGGCAAAACTTAGAGTCGCACTACCCCCACAGGCATGATGGGGAATTATCAAAGCGTCTATATCCTCAGCCCATAAACTAGGACTATTTTTTTCTTGGGTAAACTGGGGGGCTTTATTTAAACCCACCAACACACAGGGCAAAAATGTATATCCCAATTCTTCGGCCGCTGCGCGAGGGGAAATATCTATATCCAAAGGTAAAGGAGACAAAGCAGGGGCGTGGGCACAAGGAATTTGGAACTCCCTCACCAATAAATGGGAAATTACAGCTTCGGCCCCAGCGAGCGCATCTACCCCACTACCATGACGATAATCGGTAAGGGCTTGGGAATCACTGTCATCAGCAAATCTGGCCACAACAGCGATCGCATTTATACCCTGACTAATCAACTTTTCCCCTGCCCTCAAAAGACTATCAGGATTACCAATAGTACCCCAACTTGCCCCACTATCCGCCACCCTCAATTCCACATCCAAAGGTGCATCCGTGACAATATAATCCCTCACATTTATGCCCACCGTGGCTCGAAGCGCATCCACCGCTTGAAGGTGACGATGGCGTAATTCAGGCTCTATGGCTTGATCTAAAATCACCCCAATTCTGTTTTGATGGACGGATTTTAAACCCCATGCTCCCCCCGCAAACTTATCGAGGGCATAACCTTCCACATAATCAATATTATCCCCTGACCAATATAAACTTGCCCCATTCATCACATTGGGATGGGTTACGAGGCGATCGCACACCTGCCCCATAGCCCTCGCCACAGGCAAAGCATCCCCTGCATAGCCACCGATAGAAGCACCTACGCCCGTCGGTACAATTAACACCGCACAATAAGGTTTTTTGTAAAGCATTTTGATAAAAAGAAAATAGTCAAAAAAAGAGGGACACAGTACTACTATGTCCCAAAAAAAATATAAACCAATTACTTAGTCACAATGGCCTCAACACGAGCCTTTTCATTATCCTTATCCACATCAGTCACAGCCCAACGTAAAGGCTCACCCTCTTCATTTAACCTTGCCTCCACATCCTTTTTAAACTTCAAAGGATTTTCTTTTAAATCAACTTCCGCCGTAATAAAATGAGTAGTCATAGCCAATGTAATACCTAATTTTTTTTGTTTAATTATGATATTACATCATCGCCCCCTAGCACATCCCCCTTCACCCCATGACAAATGATCTTGTTGGGATTACCGAAAAAAAAGACCCAAGAAATAAGCTAACATCGAGATCAAACAACAAATAAAAATAAATAATATGCTATTAGATCAACAACAGATTAATCAGAAATTAGAAAGCATAAAATCATGGACTATCGAGGGCAAAAAACTCGTTAAAACCTTTAAATTTGAGGACTTCATAAAGGCGATCGACTTTGTCAATAAATTAGTTAGCCCAGCTGAATCCGCAGGACACCACCCAGATATATCAATATCCTACAACAAAGTCACCATCAACCTAACTAGCCATGACGAAGGAGGCATTACCCAAAAAGACTTTGATATGGCTCAAGAAATAGATAAGATATTCAATTAACGCTCATTAATCAGTAAATTCAGAATCAGACCCCATCCCCTGAGATTCATTGAGAAATGCCCTAAAACAATCATCATCATTAATGATGTGATCAAAAGCCCCCCTCATCAGTTCCAAACTAGCTGGATCATCTCCTATGTTTTCTGTCAATATTAAATCAGTCATTAAGGATAAAAACTGCTCTGATTCTTCATCGCTATATTTTTCTGTGGCTTCTTGGGCAAACTCATCCAAAATATCAGGGTCATTCATACTTCCCGTAGTCAGCAAAGACTTACACATATAACCACCCATCAAATAACCCACATCTCCAGCATCGATAGTGGTACTTTCAGCCCTGACCGCATCGAGAGGCAAAATCAATAGCACCCAACTAATCAGCAGAGTAAAATATTTCATAGCAATATTTAATAAAGATAATAATTAATCATACATTTAATTTATAAAAATCACATTAAAAACCTGAGCATATATCATACATTAGAAATTCCAAACAACTGTAATGAACAATAAACAGAAACTCCGTGTGATAATCTAAGGGAGATATGAAGTACAGATTTTTGTGGGTGAAAGTATAAAAATTTATGTCTTGGTTTTATCCTATTTTTGCAACAGAAACAGAAACAGCAGAACCATCCTTGGTTTTAGCAGGAGTTTTACTTAGTTTAGTTATCATCTATTTTGCCAGTAAATTAGGGGGAGAACTTTGTTCCAGAATTAACCTTCCTTCCGTATTAGGTGAATTAGTAGGCGGTGTAGTCATTGGGGTTTCTGCCCTCAAATTCCTCGTATTTCCCGAAGGAGGAATGGAAGCCACCGACTCCCTTATCATTCAACTGCTCCAATCTACTGCTAATCTGAGCCCTGGGGGAACAGAATTAGTATTCGAGAGCATGAGTGAGGTTATCTCTGTCCTAGCGGAATTGGGGGTAATCATTCTTTTATTTGAAATTGGTTTAGAATCAGATTTAAAAGAATTAATCAGGGTAGGTCCTTCTGCAGCCATTGTGGCGGTGGTGGGGGTTGTAGCTCCCTTTGTGATGGGAACTGCAGGTTTAGTCTTTCTCTTTGGTTTACCCGTAATTCCTTCTGTATTTGCAGGGGCGGCTCTCACGGCTACAAGTATCGGGATTACTGCCAAGGTATTGGCTGAATTAGGTAAATTAAGTTCTACGGAAGGACAAATTATCATCGGGGCGGCGGTATTGGATGATATTTTAGGAATTATTGTTTTAGCAGTAGTGGGTAGCTTAGTTAAAACAGGAGAAGTGGAAGTTAGTCAAATTCTGATTCTTATTGTTAGTGCTGGTACTTTTTTGATTGGTACTATTTTAATTGGTCGATTAATCTCTCCTTTTTTGGTGAGTTTGGTTAATCAAATGAAGACCAGAGGACAAGTTTTAATTACAGGTATCATTTTTGCTTTTTTACTAGCTTATGTAGCAAATATTATTCAGTTAGAAGGTATTTTGGGTGCTTTTGCCGCAGGATTAGTTTTAGCTGAAACGGAGAAAAGAAAGGAATTAGAAGAGCAGATTATTCCCGTGGCGGATTTATTTGTACCTATTTTCTTTGTGTGTGTGGGGGCAAGAACTGATTTAGGGGTGTTGAACCCTGCTATTCCTAGTAATCGTGAAGGTTTAATTATTGCTTCATTCCTTATTGTAGTGGCGATCGTTGGTAAAGTAATTACTGGTTTCACCATCTGGGGCAAACCTGAGATTAATAAACTTGCCATTGGGGTGGGTATGATACCCCGAGGAGAGGTTGGTTTAGTATTTGCTGGGGTAGGTTCAGCTAGTGGTGCTTTATCCCCTGCCACGGAAGCGGCTATCATTGTGATGGTAATTGCCACGACATTTGTTGCTCCTCCTTTACTTAAGGCTGTGTTTAAGGATGAACCAGAAAAGGTGGTCGAATCAGAAGCTAATTAAAATCTCTTAAGATAGAAGATAAAGTAACTTGAGGCGCAAGGGTTAATTATTTATAGCTAAACCTGCCTTGGGTTTCTCTTATCTTTTGTTTTCTGCTATTTTTATTGATTTTGAGTTATTATCATAGCACTAGCAGTGGACAAGGGTTATTAGATAAATTTAGTTCGTATTTTATATATAAATTATTATGGCAAGTGAACAAAGTCGTTTACGCAATGAGTTTTTAAATACACAGGTAATTACTCGAAGCACTGGTAAAAGGCTAGGAGTAATTAAAGAAGTATTGGTGGATGTTGATCGCCGAGAAGTGGTCGCTTTTGGTTTGCGAGATAATATGTTGGCACTATCGGGCATTCCCAAGTATATGTATATTGATAGTGTTTCCCAAACAGGAGATGTGGTTTTAGTCGAAAGTGAAGATGCGATCGAAGATATTAATATAGAACTTTATAGTGCATTAATTAATTGTGAAGTAGTTACAGAAACTGGTGAACCTCTAGGAAAGGTTAGAGACTTTCAGTTTAACCAAGAAACAGGAGAAGTTGATTCCCTAACCATTGCTACTTTGGGTTATCCTCAAATCCCAGACCAATTAATTAGCACCTATGAAATATCTGTGGATGAAATCGTTAGTAGTGGACCTAATCGAATAATTGTTTTCGAGGGAGCAGAAGAACGCATAACTCAAATTACCGTAGGCGTTTTAGAACGTTTGGGCATTGGTCGTCCTCCTTGGGAAAAGGATGATGATGATATGTACTATGCTCCTACTACTCCCCCAGAAAATCAGTTACCTACGGGAATGCCTGTTCGTCCCGTGGCACCACCGATTAAAACTCAACCTCCTGTCATCGCCAGAGATAATTGGGAAGAAGATGAATGGGAAGAAGTCCGTCCTGTGGCTCCCCCTGCCCGTCGTCAACGTTCTGCTCCTTTATATGAAGAGGAGGAGTATGAAGGGGATAACTGGGGAGAAGATACCCTTGAAAGACAAGCCTCTCCTCGTTATGAGTCTGCGACCCGTGAGGTGGATAGTTACAATGCTGATTTGATGGAGGAAGATGTTTGGGATGATGAAGATGAATATCGTCCTCAAAAAGTGAATATTCCCCAAAAGCAAAAAATGCCTGAATATGAGGAGGAATATTAAATATAAGGTGTTAGGTGTCAGGGATTAGGTGTTAGGTTTCAACCATTGAAAACTATTCTTGATCCCCTCTCTCAACCTAAGCACTTTTTCATCAAACTGTAATTACCAAGTAGCAATTAATAGGCTATGATATAAGATTGCTTACTAAATTGAAAATTTTATATTGAGGTAATTATATAATGGCTCAAATGTACTATGATAATGATGCCAACTTAGATTTATTTACTAATAAAACCGTTGCTATTATCGGTTATGGTTCTCAGGGTCATGCCCACGCTCTTAATTTAAAGGAAAGTGGTGTTAATGTCATTGTTGGTTTGTATGAAGGTAGTAAATCCACTGCCAAGGCAGAAGCGGAAGGCTTAAAGGTTTATAGCGTTGCTGAGGCTTCTTCTATGGCTGACTGGATCATGATTCTTTTACCTGATGAGGTTCAGCGCACCATCTACGAAACCGAGATCGCTCCTAACTTGAGTGCTGGTAATATTCTTTCTTTTGCCCATGGTTTTAATATCCACTTTGGTCAAATAGTACCTCCTGCGGATGTGGATGTGGTAATGATTGCCCCCAAAGGACCTGGACACCTTGTAAGACGGACCTATGAACAAGGTCAGGGTGTACCTGCTTTATTTGCGGTATATCAGGATGCTAGTGGAAAAGCCCGTGATTTAGCCATGGCTTATGCTAAGGGTGTGGGTGGTACCCGTGCTGGTATTTTAGAAACTAGCTTTAGAGAGGAAACTGAAACTGATTTATTCGGTGAACAGGCTGTATTATGTGGCGGTTTGTCTGAGTTGATTAAGGCTGGTTTTGAAACTTTGGTTTCTGCTGGTTATCAACCTGAAATTGCTTATTTTGAGTGCTTACACGAAGTTAAGTTAATTGTTGACTTGATTGTTGAAGGTGGTTTGGCTTCTATGCGTAGTAGTATTTCTAATACTGCTGAGTACGGAGATTATACCCGTGGCCCTCGTGTTGTTACTGATGCAACCCGTGCGGAGATGAAGAAAATTCTTAGTGAAATTCAATCTGGACAGTTTGCTCGTGAGTTCGTTTTAGAAAATCAGGCTGGTAAACCTGGATTTACTGCGATGCGTCGTCAAGAAGCCGAACAGCCTATTGAGGAAGTTGGTAAGGATTTACGTGCTATGTTTAGCTGGTTGAAAAAATAATTAGTTTTTCTTCAAACCCCTCTCCCCATGGGCGAGGGGATTTTTTTTGTCAAAAAAAGGGGGCTATACATTAGCCCCTAGAAAGCCTAACAAACTAGCTTAAGGATTACGGTTCGATTAAGGAACGTTTACCCCATTTGGGATCAGCTTGAGTTTGAATTAAGATGTAACCTGCGATCGCCTCTAGGTCATCATCAGTATAATTTCTCATTTCAGACCAAATATCGGATCTGTCAGTGTTCATGTGTAATAAAGAAAGATCATCTTCACCGTCATAAGTAGTGGGATATTTCATGTAGTCAACCAAAGCTAAAACATTGTCCCTTGCAGGAATTGCATTGGAAAGTGCTTCAATACTAAGACCTACGTTAGGGTTAGTTTTGGTTTTACCTTGAATATGACACTGAGTACAACTAGCTACAAATAATTGAGAACCTAATTGAGCTTCTTGGTTACTAAGGGTGATTAAATCCCCTTGATCATTTAAAGGAACAGTGCGAAGTTCTTCGCTTAAACTGAGTGCATTTGCAGTGCCAGTGAAAGACTGCCACATTAAAAACATCCCAGCTAGAATTATTAAAAAAAATCTTTTCATAATTGGCAAACTAATATTTTTTTTCTGTATTTTCTTGGGATTTAAAAGATTATACGTTACTTATTTTCCCTTAAAATAGGTTCTTATTTTGCCCTTTATTGTAAACTTTTGTTAATATATGGGGGTTTTATGGTTTTTTTAGAGACGAAAACAATGGAAGATCAGATTTTTATTTTTGGTCATTTATCTTTTGGAAAATTAAATCATATTTTAACTGGTGGGCAATGCCCACCCTGTAATATTTAAGGATCAACCCATCTGCCATCATCTTTAATAAGCTGAATAAGTTGTTCAACCCCTTCGGCTTCGGGTACTTTTCTGATTTCTTCCCGTCCACGGTAAAGGGAGATAAAACCGGGTTGTCTGCCCACATAGCCATAATCTGCATCGGCCATTTCCCCTGGCCCGTTCACGATACAACCCATTACCGCAATGTCTAATCCTGTGAGGTGTTTGGTGGCTTCTCTGACTTTGTGCAATACTTCTTCTAGGTTAAACAAAGTTCTACCGCAAGAGGGACAGGCAACATATTCCACCATGGTTTTGCGTAATCCAAGGGCTTGGAGGATGCTGTAGCACACTGGGATTTCTTTTTCTGGGGCTTCGGTGAGGGATACTCTGATGGTGTCGCCGATGCCGTCTGCTAGTAGAGTTCCAATCCCTGCGGTAGATTTAATTCTGCCATATTCGCCGTCTCCTGCTTCGGTAACGCCAAGATGGAGTGGATAATCCATGCCTAGTTCATCCATTTTTTTGACCATTAAGCGATAAGCACAAAGCATTACAGGAACTCTGGAGGCTTTGAGGGAGATGACTAAGTTTTTAAAATCGAGGGATTCGCAAATTTTGATAAATTCGAGGGCTGATTCTACCATACCTTCTGGGGTATCCCCATAGGTAAAAAGCATTCTTTCGGCTAATGAACCATGGTTTACACCAATACGCATAGCTTTTCCTTGATCCCGTAGGGAAATAACTAAGGGTTCGAGAGTTTCTTTGATTTTTTCTCCGATTTCTGCAAATTCTGTTTCGGTGTATTCGGTGCGATCGCCCTTAGGCTTTTCAAACACATATAAACCGGGGTTAATCCTAACTTTGTCAACGTGTTTGGCCACTTCGAGGGCAATTTTCATGCCATTGTGATGGACATCGGCCACTAAAGGCACGGGTTGATAAGTTTGGGCTAATTTTTGCTTAATTTCTGCTAAGGCTCTGGCATGGGCCATACTAGGCACTGTCACCCTTACAATTTCGCAACCAATCTCATGAAGACGACGAATTCCAGCCACTGAGCCATCTATGTCCAAAGTGTCTTCGTTAATCATTGATTGTACAACCACGGGATTGTTTCCGCCGATGGTGACATCACCCACTTTTACGGCACGGGTTTGGCGACGGTGAATGGTGGTATCAAATAGTTTATCTTCCGCACTAGGGGCGATCGGTTGTTCTATAGTTTGCATCAATTTATACAGATAGTTGCTGTTCTTTTTACTTTATATTTTACTGTTCCTTGGTGTTTAATAGGCAAATGGCATTTGTGATCAATTATGAATTATTGATAAAGTATTTGAGATTCTTGATTCCTTGGCTACACTAAAAATCATCGCTAAATGTAACAACCCCTGATAAATACAGGTTACAATTTTAAGAGAAATTTAGATATATTCTGTCTGTTGTATTTTAATGAGAAGTTTAATAATTGATAATTTCGATTCTTTTACCCACAATATCTATCAATTATTAGCCCAAGTTAATCAAGTATCTCCCACTGTTATTACTAACAATCAATGGTCTTGGGAACGAATTAAGGCGGAAAAATTTGATAATATCGTTATTTCTCCCGGGCCTGGTAATCCTTCTAAAAAACAAGATTTTGGGGTATGTGCAGAAGTTTTAACAAAGGCAAATATTCCTATTTTAGGAATTTGTTTAGGACATCAGGGACTAGGCTATTATTACGGTTCAACTATTAGTAAAGCTCCCATACCGATGCACGGGAGAATGAGCAAAATTTATCATGATAATGATCTTCTTTTTGAGAGTATTCCTTCTGGTTTTGAGGTGGTACGTTATCATTCTTTGATCATTGATAGTTTAGGTAATGATTTAGAGGCGATCGCCCATACTGATGATAATTTAATCATGGCAATTCGCCATAAATATAAACCTTTTTGGGGTGTTCAATTTCATCCTGAATCAATCTGTTCTCAATATGGCTATAAGTTATTAAATAATTTCAAAAAAATAACTATTGATTATCATAAAAAAAGAAGTATTAAATATTTTATAGAATCACAACAAAAATATTTTAAAAAAGACGAAAAACGCTATATATATAAAATTTACTATCATAAGATTACTAATTGGCAAGACCCAGAATTAGTTTTTAAAAATCTTTACAGCTTATCACATAATACTTTTTGGCTTGATAGTAGCATGATTGCTGAAGGTTTATCTCGTTTTTCTTTTATGGGAGATACTCAAGGAGATAAAAGTTTTACTATCAAGTATAACGTTAACAATAATCAAATATTTATCAACAAAAAAGGTAATCAAGAAATATTAAATAATGTAGATTTTTATGAGTATTTAGATGGTTTATTAAAGAAATATTACTGTGATGATGACAATTTACCTTTTAATTTTTGTGGTGGTTTAGTAGGCTATTTTGGTTATGAATTGAAGCAGTTATCAGGATATGAGAATAAGTATACTTCCTCTCTACCTGATTGTTATTTGATTAAGGGCGATCGCACTTTAGCTTTTGACCATCAAAAAAAAGAAATTTATTTATTATATATAGGTAAAAAAGGAGAAGATAGTGAAGCACAAAAATGGTTTAAAAAAATAGAAATAAAGCTATTAAAAGTATCTAAGCAAACTTTAAATAAAGAAAAAATAGAGTATAAAAAAGAAATTTATTTAACTAGAAATAAACAACAATATCTTGATAATATCGATATTTGTTTCGAGAAAATTAAACAAGGAGAAAGTTATGAAATATGTTTAACAAATCAAATAAATTTACCTCCCATTGATAACCCTTTAGAATACTATTGCCGTTTGCGAAAAGAAAACCCAGCCCCTTATAGTGCCTTTATTCAATGGGAAGATGCCACCATTATCTGTTCATCTCCAGAGCGATTTTTACACCTTGACAAACAAGGTTGGCTAGAGTCCAAACCTATAAAAGGCACGGTGAGAAGGGGCATTACAAAAGAAGAAGATGAGCAACTACGACAGCAATTGAGTCTCAGTGAAAAAGAAAAAGCCGAAAATTTGATGATAGTTGACTTATTACGCAATGATTTGGGCAAAATTTGCGAGATCGGTAGTGTATCTGTACCAAAGTTAATGGCGATCGAAAGTTATAGCAGTGTCCATCAAATGGTATCCACCGTTAGGGGTAAACTCAAACAAGGAATTACTACCCTGGATTGCTTGAGATATATATTCCCCGGGGGTTCCATGACAGGAGCCCCAAAAAAACGTACCCTCAAAATAATTGATCAACTGGAAACGGAAGCGAGGGGTATTTATTCAGGTAGTGTCGGCTTTTTGAGCTTTAATGGTACTCTGGATCTCAATATTGTCATTCGTACTGCCATCGTGACGAAAGATAAAACTACCATTGGTGTAGGGGGTGCAATCACTGCCCTTTCTGATAAAGATCAAGAATTTGAGGAGATAAAGCTAAAAGCTCAAGTTCTTTTAAAGGTTTTAAAAAATATCTAAGAACCTGTTTGAAAAGTCTTGATGTGGAATATTTTGGTTAATAACTGAATGAAAAACATGACAAGATTATCATACGATACTGACCTCATACAAAATCCTATTTAGATAGTATATCTATTTACTTGAAATCATTGAGGTTAATGATAGTTATTAGTCTACTTTTAATGTAGGATTTGGTATTAGCTAGAGCATTGAGAGAATTAAGTAGGGATGGGCAGCCCCTAACTTCTAGTCTTGAACTGGTAAACGCAAATGGACACATCAACCTCTGTCAGCTAAGCGATAGTTTGGCTGATAAGTTGGGTGGTTGAAATTAGAATCCCCTGAATTTATTCGTGGGGAGTGTCAACAATCTGGTACTATTATAGTTGTAATGGTAATTTTAAATTAACAAAAAATAGTCAAACTTCAGATCGTCCTTACTCGAGTTCAAAACTTCCTCAAAATTCTTCAATTTAACCTTGGTATTAAAGCAAGAAATGGTTGTAAAGGCACACAGAGCCGATAATAAAATAGAAATTGATAAGAAGCAGTTAGTGGCTGATTTTAGCATACTAACTTTTTTGTTGTCTGAGTGTGGGTTATTCTGGGGTGATAATTATATAGTTAGAAAATTTTAGTAAATATTTAATCTTTGGAGGATATAAAATGTCTGTACGTCTTTATGTAAAATTACCCAAAGCAGAATTAGAAAAAGAAAGTTTGGAAAAAATGTTTAGTGAGTTTGAACCTCCCTTCACTACTAAACTTATTAAGGAACGTAAAAAAAATGAATGTCGTGGGTTTGGTTTTGTAACTGTACCCAGTGATGAAGCGGCCGATGAATTCATTACAAAGTATAATGACCAAACTTTGATTTATAACGGCGAACCTTTCAAAGATGAAGAAGGTAATGATTTTACTTTATTCATTGAGAAGGCTTTACCTCGTAACAAAAATGAAAAAGAAGGTTCTGAAGGTGATGCAGGGGAAGTGGAATCTAGTGCTGAGGTTGCAAAAGTAACTGAAAAACCTAGTAAGCGTACTGGGGCGAAAAAGGCGAAAAAAGGTCGTAAAACTTCTTCAAAATCTGGTAGCAAGTCTTTCTCTGTGGCGGATTCTGCACAACCTGATCCTCGTTGGGCTGATGAGCTAAGTAAATTAAAAGAGATGTTTACTTCTCAAACTACTAATTAATAAAAAATCAGTAATGGTTTAAGCAACTCCTCCAAATGTTTTTGGGGGTTTTCTTTGGTAAAAAAAAAAGAGAGAGAATCGGCGACTTACCTTGTTTCGTCTCGATCCTCTTTCTTATTTTCTCCCCACACAATGATTAGTGTAAAGGATAGGTTAAGGATTTGTCAATGTACAGGTGTACTATAGACTATACTCTATCTTCAATAACTTTATCGATTAGACCATACTCTTTGGCTTCGTGGGCAGACATGAAGTAATCTCTATCGGTATCTTTTTCAATTTTTTCGATAGTTTGACCTGTATGGAATGCCATGATGCGGTTAAGATCGTTTTTGATGCGTATAATTTCTTTGGCTTCAATTTCGATGTCGGTGGCTTGACGGCGCCCTTGAATGCCTCCTAGGGGTTGGTGAATCATGATTCGGGAGTGGGGTAGGGCGAGTCTTTTACCTTTGGCACCAGAGGCGAGTAGGAATGCTCCCATGGAGGCGGCTAAACCAACACAGATGGTGACAACTTCTGATTTGATATGTTGCATGGTATCATAAATTGCCATTCCTGCGGTGACAGACCCTCCAGGGGAGTTGATATACAGGTAGATGGGTTTGTTGTTGTCTTCTGAGTCGAGATACAACATGACGGCAATGATTTGGTTTGCTAAACTATCGTTTACGCCTCTACCAAGGAAGATGATACGCTCACGATAAAGGCGATCGTATATATTAACCCAGTCGCTGTAGGCTTGACCGGGCATTTGATAGGGAACTCTTGGTACTCCAATGGGCATCTTTTTTCCTCTTATTCTTATGGTTATTTTAATTTATTTTGGTTTGGTTAGGGGCGCTCTGGCGAGTAGATATATGGGCGATCGCCCCTTATTTTAAGGGTTAAATAGTAGTTAGGGCGGGGGATGGTAAGTCTTTGCTACTTTCTAAGACGCGATCGATTAATCCATATTCCTTTGCCTGTTGAGGATTCATGTAGAACATGCGATCGGTATCTTTTTCTACTTTTTCCACTGGTTGCCCAGTTTTATCAGCCAAAATATTCATCATTACCCTTTTATTGGTAATAACTTCTCTGGCTCTAATTTGAATATCCGTAGCTTGTCCTTGCGCCCCTTGACGAGATTGGTGTAAGATGATGGTTGCATTAGGTAAACTCGCCCGACATCCTTTTGTGCCAGAAGCCAAAATCATCGCTGCCGTACCCATGGCTTGACCTAAGCAAATGGTATGCACAGGGGGTTTAATGTAGCTCATGGTGTCACAAATAGCAAAAGCCTCGGTTTCAAAACCAATGGAATCGCCACCATACCAAGATGTCCCAGTGGAATTGATATATAGATAAATAGGTTTATCGGGATCATCAAATTGTAAAAATAACAATTGAGCAATGATTAATTCTGTCACGTCAAGACCAATTTGATCCTTATATTCATCAGGAGAAACAAGGGGTAAACCCAAATAAACAATTCTCTCCTTCAACAATAATGAAGGTAAGTCCGGGGGTGGTGTACGATAGGAAGCATCACCTCGGTAGGGTGCTTGTACTGCTTGAATAGGTGAATTCATATTCTTTTTTCTCACTTTGAGCTTAAACTATCTCCTTTTGATTGTGACATAATCTCGGTACTCTGTGCATTTACGGGATTTGCTACTTTTATGTTAACTTATATTAAGTTTTATAATTAGTTTTTAGATCGATTGAGGAAAACAAATGGAATCAGTTAAAGTATGGTCACAGTTTGCCCATCCCGTTTTAATGTGGGTGTTATTCGGTACGGCAATTTATTCCCTTTATTTAGGTATTAAGGTAAAGCGTCTTCGTCAGGCAGACAAGGAAGAAAGAAAAGAATTAATCAAAGGTAATTTTATCAACCGTCATCACAAAGTAGGCTCTTTGTTTATGGCTTTAATCGTTTTCGGTACTGTGGGCGGTATGGCTGTTACTTATATTAACAGTGGTAAATTGTTTGTAGGGCCTCACCTTCTCGCTGGTTTAGGTATGATGGCCATGGTGACTACTTCTGCTTCTTTGGTACCTTACATGCAAAAAGGTAATAGTGTCGCTCGTTTATCCCATGTGGGTTTAAATATGACCATGTTAGGTATTTTTGCTTGGCAGGCGTTTACTGGGGTGCAAATTGTTCAAAAGATTATCGAAAGAATGTAGGCAGAAGAGTAATTGATAATTGAGAATGTATAATTCATAATAAATTTTTATCAAATACAACACTCGAAATAATTACTTGTAATAAAAGTCCCCCATAATTTGGGGGATTTGTTTAGGGAATTACATAGTACAAGATCCGTAAAAAAATATACTAATAAAACGAACAATGGGCTCGGGGCCCATTGCCAATAAACGATAAATGCAAGTATGGTTCAAAAACCCGAGATGATATGCTTAACTAGCTCGTTTGTAAGCCTCATCAAGCACTTCAGAAAGGGTAGGATGGGCATGAACATTAAAAGCTAATTCGTGGACTGATTGACGAGATGCGATCGCATTTGCCGCCTCTTGAATCAAATCAGAAGCATGGATACCAATAATATGTACCCCTAACAACTCTCCTGTATCCTTACGGTAAATAACCTTGGCGATACCATCAGTTTCTTTCTCCGCTAACGCCTTAGAATTCGCCTTAAAGTAAGTTTTAGCCGTTCCCACTTCAAAACCTTCATTTTTGCCCAACTCCTTGGCTTGAGGCTCATTAAGCCCCACATAGCTAATTTCAGGATGGGTAAAAGCAGCGGCCGGAATACTACGATAATCGATGGTTTTTTCATTGCCACACATATTCTCTACCGCTACAATTCCTTGCCCAGAAGCCGCATGGGCTAACATCATTTTGCCATTAGCATCACCCACTGCCCAGAGATGGGGTACTACCTCACCATCTTTTAACACTTGCATTTTGTCATTGACAGGGACAAAACCTCTTTCAGTTTCGATGCCTAAGTTTTCTAAGCCCAGATTTTTGGTGGCAGGAATGCGCCCCGTGGCTACCAAACAGGCATCCACTTCCAACACTTCCACCACTTCCTTGGTTTTCGCATCGGTTAACTCAATCATTACAGGGGTACCAGGGATTACCTTGGTGGCGAATACACCCGTATAGGTTTCAATGTCACGACTGCTGATTAATACCTTTTGGGCGATTTTAGCAATATCGGGGTCAAAAGTGGGCATTAAGTTATCCATGGCTTCAATCATGGTAATTTCTGAGCCAAGGGCAGTATAAACATCAGCAAATTCTAAGCCGATATAACCACTACCAATCACCGCTATCCATTGGGGCAAAGACTCCAATCTTACGGCATCATCGCTGGTATATACAGTTTTACCATCAATCTCTACACCCCTTGGCACAAAAGGCACTGAGCCTGGGCAGAGCATAATTTCTTTGGCGGTAATGGTTTTTTCCCCTGATTCAGTTTCTACCGCTATCTTTTGGGGGGCAACCACTTTTCCCCAACCTCTGATGGTTTCAACCTTTAATCTTTTTAAACTATTGGTTAAGTCTCCCCTAATTTTACTTACTAAATCATTGGCATGATGGGCGATCGCACTGCGGTCAAAAGTAATATCACCAACACTTACACCCATTTCCTGTAGATGGGAAGTATCAGCCAATTCCCGAACCTTGCCAGAAGCTGCCAAAAGAGCCTTAGAAGGAATACAACCACGGTTAACACAAGTACCACCCATATCAGCCGCTTCGATGATGGCAGTCTTTAAACCCATCTTAACGGCGTGTAAAGCAGCACCATGGCCACCCACACCAGCACCAATAATAACTAAATCATAATCAAATTGACTCATAATTTTTTATATTTAACGAGAGTTTCAATCTCTCTATTTTACTTATATCTGCACCTCTGGATGATGGATAATGGATAATGGATAATAAACCATTAGACTTGTTGCGAATTAAATATCTGCGTATCTGAAACCCTTGTTAAATTAGGACTGAATCTTTCAAAAAACCTATTTCGCAACAACTCTATTAAACTTTAATTCATTTTTTCTGCTTATTTTACCTCCTCATCACTGGGTAAATAGTTTTACATAGCAATTATTTTTATTAAGTATTTTCATTTAAACCAACTACATAATAAATATTTTTTACTTCTTCATCTCTTATGCAACCATTCACCTCTCTGCGCTTTAAAATCATTGTTCTTTTCGTTGCTCCCCTTGTTATTAGCGTTAGCTTAGTGGGTTATGTTTCCTTCCAGAATAGTAGTAAAGCTGTGGAAGAAATTGCCCTACAAATACCCATAGAAATAAACAGTAAAATATCACAACAACTAAATAATTATTTATCCCAACCCTTAAACATTAATCTACGAAATCTGGACAACCGTGACTTAGGAATCCTCAACTATGAAGACTTTGATTTGATGGAAAGATACCTGTGGAAACAAATTAATAGTTCTCCAAAAAATGAGTGGCAAAGACATCTGAGACAGGAAAATCATTTATCCGTTATTATGGCGGATGTGGATTTTTTTAAGGCTTATAATGACGGTTATGGGCATCTACAGGGGGATAAGTGCTTGAGAAAAATTGCCCATTCTCTTAGTGCTGTGGTGAGTGAAACGCCCAGGGGAATTAGTGGCACGATTTGGAGGGGAGGAATTTATTATTATTTTACCCTATACTTGCACCCAAGATGCGATCGCAATGGGGAAGTTAATCCAAGAAAATATCAAAAGTTTAGAATTAAAACACGAATATTCTGATGTAAGTAATCAAATAACATTAAGTATGGGTATTACAACCACAATTCCCACTCAAAATCATTCATCTTCAGATTTAATTGCACTAGCTGATAAGGCCCTTTATTTAGCCAAAGAAAATGGTAGAAACTCTATTATTGCCAAGGAATTGAATTAATATTTTTTCGAGGATTATAATTAGTAAAATAATTTTGGTTAAATAGTGAGAAATTTGATTAAAATATAAGAAATTTATTTTTATTGATTATTATCAAAAATCATCCCACCATGACCTATTCATCATCTCATGCTTCTCCGTGGCAATGGAAATCTACTTCCCAAGGAGAATTTTTGACCTGTGAATTGTTAAAAGATTGGTGTCATGGTTTTTTTTCAGTGGATTTTGCAGGGCAACCACCCAAGGTTTTGAGCCAATATCTGGATGATTCGGCAAAGGCTTTTCGTCTCAAACAAATTCACACTAATATTATTTTTTCCACCTCGGCGGTAGAAGTGAGGAAGGATGAGAAGGGTAATGTTATCTATTCTCAGGGAGATGGCATTATTACGGAAAAACCCCTAGAGTCGGTATGGGTGGCTAGTGCTGATTGTACCCCAGTTTTGATGGCCGATCGCACTTTAGGAAAAGTATGTGCCATTCATTCTGGGTGGCGTGGCACTGCTTCAGAAATCGTCCCTGATGCGATCGCACTTTTCGACCAGTTAGGCTCAAAAAAAGAAGACTTACTCTTTGCCCTAGGGCCGGCTATTCATGGAGAAGTGTATCAAGTGGATATTCCTGTGGCATTACAGGTATTATCAACCATTTTTGAAGGCACAGACCAAGAAATTTTGACCCAAGGTTACAACTCCCTCAACAAAGTTATTTTAGAGGACAATGAAGAAGGTAAGGTAAGGTTAAACGTAACCCAAGTAATAAATACTCAAATACAACAAAAGGGTATCGAAAAAGAACAAATTGCGATCGCCCCTTATTGCACCTATCAAAACCCTGAGCGGTTTTTTTCCTACCGTCGCACCCACGAAAAAAATATCCAATGGTCTGGAATTGTTGCTAAATAGTAAAAGTTTTAAATTCTACCACCCAACACCTACTTCGTAAGTTGATCACTAATTTTTCTTAAAACGCCATTAATAAAACGGAAACCATCATCATCAGAATAGGTTTTTGCCATTTCCACCGCCTCATTAATAGCCACCTTTGGCTCAATTTGTAAAAAAGCCATTTCCGCAACCGCAATGCGCAAAATATTACCGTCAATTAGAGACAAACGATTAAGTTTCCAATCAATCATTACATCGTCCAACATTTGGTTAATTTCCCCCTGACGACGATTAACAGTGGTAATTAACTCGATAGCATATTCCCTCACTTGTGCCTGTTGAGAAAGTTGGACAAATTCAGGTAACTCTAACACAGTACCAAGACGGTTAATAGCTTTTTGGGTAAAGGCGATCGCATCTTTTAACATTTCCTTGGCACTACCCACATTAGTGGTGCGAGTTTCACTCTTAAAAATCTGTTCATTACTGCGATTCAACTCATCAGAAGCAGTTTCCAAAGCATTTTCTACCTCTGTGGTCAAACTACGGATTGCCCCTAACAATAAATCATTAATTTCTAACTGCTCTATCTTTTCCGCATTGCCACGGAATTGAGCTAAACTAAGCAGTGCCAAAACTCTGGCGGTTCTTCTGGGTTGTTGTCTAATGGGCATTTTTTACTGGGGTAAAATCTTGTGATAGTGACCGAAGGCTATAAGATTATACCCCAAGATAGAGAATAAATGAATAATAATTACAAGTTTAAAGAAGGTTGGCCTGAAACCTTAACCCTTTGAGAAGGCTCATTAAATTCCCCTAACTCTTCAAAAATAGTTAATTCTGTGGGTTTAAATCTTTTCATGGAAATTTTAATTTCCTTTGCCCCTTCTTCCAGTAAATCATCAATATAACCCTGTTGGTTTTCCCTAGCTTCTTTTTTCGTCAAAAACGGTCCAAAATAATAGGTACACCTAGGATTTTCCGTAGTTAGTTTCATCCAACAAGCCAATCCCAAAAAGTTGAGAATTTGAATTAAAAGTTCCTTCATAAATGACACCTCGATAGTGGTATTTGTCTAAGTTTAATCTTATTTATATCTTGCTAACCAAAAGTTTTTGAAGCGCATGAGAAATAATCTTTCCCTCTTACTTAACTTTAGTCCTTGATTTTGGGATTGACAAGGGGGGCATTTACCCAGTTATTTAGCCTCACGGACTAATTTTTGACGACACACTTCATATAGACAGATAGCCGTTGCCACAGAAGCATTTAAACTAGGGGTTTTCCCTGTCATGGGAATAGATACTAAAAAGTCGCAAGATTTAGCCACGGATTGACTTAATCCCTTATCCTCAGAACCTATAACCAAACCTACCGCCCCTTGCAATTTTGTATTGTGTAAATAGTTACCGCTTTCGGCTACGGTGCCATAAATCCAAAATCCTGCTTCTTGTAGTTGGGAAATGGCTTGGTTAAGGTTGATTACTCTGGTGACGGGGAAATGTTCTAATGCTCCCGCTGCTACTTTCATGACGGTGGAGTTTACCCCCGCGGCTCTTCTTTGGGGAATAATTAATCCTTGCATTCCGAGGGCTTCCCCTGTACGAATTATGGCTCCAAGGTTATGGGGATCACTGATCCCATCAGCTATAATGATTAGAGGGTTTTGGGTTTGGGCTTTTGCTTGGGAAATTAATTGCTCTAATTCTACATATTCGTAAGGGGCAACGGTAACGGCAATGCCCTGATGGTTGGCAAAGTTGGTTACTTGACTGATTCTTTTGGAGTCAACTATATCGATGACAGCGCCGTTACTTTTTGCTTCTTGGATTAGGTCTTCAAACCTTCTGTCATGGGCAATTTTACCCGTTACATAGATACGGTTTAAGGTGCGATCGCCCTTTAAAACTTCTAATACAGGATAACACCCATAAATCAAATCCTGATGACTTTCTTCTGTTTCTGAAACCATATCATCACTTTTTTGGGGCTTTAAACGAGGGGCATCATCCCTTTTACGAGGAATTTTTTGATCCCCATAGGAATTTTTTGGAGAAAATGATTCTTGCTTCTTTCTAGGACGAGGTTTCATAAGAGTTAAATTAATAAATAGTTAATAAAATAAAGATAAATTCTAGTTCTACATTTATCAACGAGAAAATGTTGATTCATTGTCATTATCCATCATCCATTCTTAATTATCAATTAAAGGACTTGTTAATAGTTGTACATTCCTAGGTTTATTAATATTTACCCATTTTAGTATTAACAAATGTAAAGAAGTTAGAGGGAAAAATTAACATGACGTAACGTTAAAAAGACCGGGAAAGATGTATAACAGTATTCGGGAAGTAAAAAAAGACCCATTGACAAAAAACAAATGTAAAAAAATTAAGTTTCTTTACAAATGCTTAACAAAAACTTGGTTTTAAGCTCATAATGTAGGAAACTAATTTGCAAGGGTTTACTCCCAAGGTTTAACGAAAAAAAAAGTTAAATCAAATTTAATAAAACAAACACTAACAAAACTAATTCAATTTAGGAGATTAACTTAAAATGTACGACGCATTCACAAGGGTTGTTTCTCAAGCTGACGCTCGTGGAGAGTTCCTATCTACCTCTCAAATCGATGCTCTAAGCCAAATGGTTGCCGAAAGCAACAAGCGTATGGATACCGTTAACCGTATCACCAGCAACGCTTCTGCTATCGTTACCAACGCAGCTCGTTCCTTATTTGCTGAACAGCCTCAACTAATCGCTCCTGGTGGAAACGCTTACACCAGCCGTCGTATGGCAGCTTGTCTTCGTGACATGGAAATCATCTTACGTTACGTTACCTACGCTATTTTCTCTGGTGACGCTTCCGTATTAGAAGATCGTTGTTTAAATGGACTTCGTGAAACCTACCTAGCATTAGGTACTCCTGGATCTTCCGTTGCTGTTGGCGTACAAAAAATGAAAGACGCTGCTTTAGCAATTGCTAACGACACCAACAATATCACCCTTGGTGATTGTAGCCAATTAATGGCTGAAGTTGCTACCTATTTTGACCGTGCTGCTGCTGCAGTAGCGTAATTAAATAGCTACCAAAAAGTTAAAAAATCATTTCGTTAACACATACAAAAATTTAAGGAGAATATTAGACAATGAAAACCCCTTTAACTGAAGCAGTATCCGCAGCAGATTCTCAAGGTCGTTTCCTCAGCAGCACCGAAATCCAAACCGCTTTCGGTCGTTTCCGTCAAGCTACCGCTAGTTTAACTGCGGCTAAGTCTTTAACTGAAAACGCTCAACGTTTAGTTGATGGCGCTGCTAACGCTGTTTACAGCAAATTCCCTTACACCACTTCTACCCCTGGTGCTAACTACGCTTCTACCTCTGAAGGTAAAGCAAAATGTTCTCGTGACATCGGTTACTACCTACGTATGGTTACCTACTGTTTAGTAGCTGGTGGAACTGGTCCTATGGATGAGTATTTAATCGCTGGTATCGATGAAATCAACCGTAGCTTCGAGTTATCTCCTAGCTGGTACATCGAGGCTTTAAAATATATCAAAGCTAACCACGGTTTAAGTGGAGATCCTGCTGTAGAAGCTAACTCCTACCTCGACTACGCTATCAACGCTCTCAGCTAATTTTTAGCTTTGAAATGATAACGAGTCTTTAACAAAAATCCTTGTTAAATCAAGGTTGAAATAATAAACATTCATCGCCTGAGATGGTTTGCGAATACGGATTTAACTCTTGTGTTTGTTGACTTTTTCAGGCGATGTTGGCTTTACGTTAATGGATAATTGACAGTTAAACAACTTTATACCATTGCCTATTGCCCATTGCCCATTGCCTTATTTAACAAATGTTCGCTAAGGGCGATCGCACCTTGTAACTTTTCATTGATACTATTAGCTTTAAGGTGTTTAGTTTGGGGTTGTTTGGCCGATGCAAAAAATAACAACTCCGTGTTTAGAAGACGAATAAAACGATAACTTTCCGTTTGCCAAGACTGCCATAGAGAAATATTATCTGGGGGAAAATCATCATCAGAAAGCCCCATAATTTGTGAGTGTAAAAACTCATTAATTTTTTGCCATATAGGAGTTTGATAATAATTGTTTATTTCTTGTAAAAGCCATTGACTTTGAAAATCTTTAAGTAAAAATACCCAATTCTTCACCATAGAAAAATGTGATTTAGATAACATTGTTTTTATATTGCGTTACAATCATATAATTAAGCGTTTTTGATTATACTTAGATTAAAGTCTCTTTTCGGCAACCGAGAAAGTCAAAAACATAAACAATCTCAAGGTTTCCCGTAGAGTAAAACATTACCATCAACATTACTTAATTTAAGTAAATCTCCATTGTTTTTCTAAAACTAAAAAACATACTATCTATCTTCCCTTATTTCAAACATCATTAAAACAAACTCCCTCATCAAGAGGCTATAGAGTTAAATTTAATGAAAAAAATTAGGGAAAAATTGGAATATTTTAACCACTACCCCAAAAATATAACCCTATGACTGTCGCAACTCCTAGTAAAGATAAAGAAAAAAAAATCCATCTTCCAGAATGGCTAAACCAATGTATGATCGGGGATCAAAATGATCCCCACAATAACCTTATTTGTAAAGCCTTTGAATATGCCTACAAACTCCACGAAGGGCAGTATCGCAAATCAGGGGAGGCTTATATCATCCATCCCATCGCCGTTGCCGAATTATTAAGAGAATTGGGCGGAGACGCAGAGATGATAGCCGCTGGTTTTCTCCATGATGTAGTAGAAGATAACGAAGACATTACCCCTGACGACATAGAAGAATTATTTGGTCATAGTGTTAGACAATTAGTAGAAGCTGTCACCAAACTATCAAAATTTAACTTTTCCAACAAAACCGAAAGACAGGCCGAGAATTTTCGTCGAATGTTTCTGGCCATGGCGCAAGATATAAGAGTAATTGTGGTGAAACTTGCCGATAGACTGCACAATATGCGCACCCTAGACTTTTTAGCCTCAGACAAGCAAAAATTAATCGCCACGGAAACCAAAGAAATTTTTGCCCCCCTAGCCAATCGTCTGGGAATGTGGCAGTTTAAATGGGAATTAGAAGACTTAAGTTTTAAATACCTACACGCAGAAGATTATCAAAATATTCGTAATCTAATTTCTGAGAGAAGAAGCGATAGAGAAACAAGAATCAATCAAGTTATCGACATTGTCAATGAAGGGTTAAAAGAGTCTAATATTAATCCCATCGAAGTAAAAGGGCGCCCTAAACATCTCTATGGCATCTATGAAAAGATGCAGAGACAACAAAAAGAATTTGACCAAATTTTTGACATTGCCGCCCTGCGTATTATCGTTAACACCAAACAAGAATGTTATCAAGCCCTTGCGGTGGTGCATGATGCTTTCCGCCCCATTCCAGGTAGGTTTAAGGACTATATCGGCTTACCGAAACCTAACCTTTATCAATCTTTGCATACCACCGTAGTTAGTTTAAATGGGCGCCCCCTCGAAGTTCAAATCCGCACCATGGAAATGCACCATATCGCTGAATATGGGATTGCTGCCCATTGGAAATATAAGGAAGCGGGTAATTCTCAGAATACTAATTTGTCTAATGATGAACAAAAGTTTACTTGGTTAAGGCAACTTTTGGACTGGCAAAAGGATTTGAAGGATGCGGAGGAGTATGTTGATAACCTTAAGGAAAATCTTTTTGATGATGATGTGTATGTATTTACTCCCCAAGGGGCTTTAATTTCTCTTAATCGTGGCTCTACGGCGGTGGATTTTGCCTATCGTATTCACTCAGAAGTGGGAAACCATATGAAGGGGGCAAAGATAAATGGTCGTTGGCTGCCTATGGATCGTATTTTGGAAAATGGGGATATTGTAGAAATTATTACGGCAAATAATGCCCATCCTAGTCTTGATTGGCTTAATTTTGTTAAAACTCCTACTGCCCGTAACCGCATCCGTCAATGGTATAAGTTATCTCACCGTGATGAAAATATTGCGAGGGGTAGGGATTTATTGGAAAAAGAGTTGGGTAAGAATGGTTTGGAATCTTTGATTAAGTCTGACACCATGATGAAGGTTGCCCAAAAGTGTAATTTTCACAAGGTAGATGATTTGTTGGTGGCTTTGGGTTATGGGGAGATTACTTCTACTCAGGTAATCAACCGTTTGCGGGAAGAAAATAAGGAGCAATCGGTTAGTAAGCCCACTAGCCTTGAGGAGGAGACTCTCTTAACTTCTGCCCAGATTAACCATAAGCATTATAAAGAAATTGATGCTACTAAATATCCTATTGCGGGGATTGAGGGTTTAGAATATCATATTGCGGGGTGTTGTCGCCCTGTGCCTGGAGAGTCTATTGTGGGGGTGATTACCCATCAACGGGCTATTTCGATTCATCATCATGATTGTCCTAATTTGGCAAATGTTAAAGGCGATCGCTTTATTCCTGTAAAATGGAATAGTCAACCAAAATCTAACCGTGCTTTGACATATCCTGTGGATTTAATCGTTAAAACCATCGATAGGGTAGGTGTTTTACGAGATATTCTCGGTAGATTAAGTGACTACCATATTAATGTTAGTAATGCTTCTGTAAAAACTGACCTTGGCAACCCTGCTTCTATTTTTCTTACCCTCGATGTGAAAGATTCGGAACAATTAGGCAGTGTGATACAAAAAATCAAAAATATTAGTGATGTACTTAATATTCATCGTGTTAGTGATATACAATAATCGAACTTCACTTTCCCTTTAGTCCTAACCTCTCTCCCTAAGGGTGAGGGGTTTTTGTTTGTACGAAAAGCAAGGGCATGAAAATAATTGACAAGAGGCGAGCAAAAGTTAATAATTAGAGGTTGATGCTGTTGTATAAGACAGTTAGACAAATATTAATGGACTAGATTCCATCCATTTTAAAATGCCTATGTCACAAAAAATTCAGTGGATTAATGCCCTTTCTGTTCAATCATCTTTAGAAAAAGCAGTCGATGAGGTGGTGGAAAAATTACAGGAACGTTTGACTGGCAATCCAGATTTGGGCATTTTATTTATTTCCTCTGCTTTTGCCAGTGATTATGCAAGGTTATTGCCTTTATTGTTAGATAAATTTCCCATTGGTTATCTCATTGGTTGCGGTGGTGGAGGTATTGTGGGTATGGAAGATGAGGAGCAACCTGCGGAGGTGGAGTCTAGCCCCGCCCTTAGTTTGACTGTGGCTTGTTTACCTGATGTGGATTTGAATTTATTCCACATTCTTCCTGATGATTTGCCAGACTCTGATAGTCCGCCCCAAGAGTGGTGGAACATGGTGGGAGTGCCTCCCGAAGAAAAACCCAATTTTATTTTATTGTCTGATCCTTTTTCGGGAGCGACGAATGAGTTAATCGAAGGGTTAGATTATGCTTATCCTGGCGCTATTAAAGTCGGGGGTTTGGCTAGTTCTAGCACTATGGGGGTAGCTAGTGGTTTATTTTATCGTACTCCTGATGAGCCAGAAGGGTGTTTTGCGACTCAAGGAACTATTGGTCTGGCTATGAGTGGTAAGATTGTGGTGGAGTCCATTGTGGCTCAAGGATGTCGCTCTATCGGTAAGATTTATCAGGTGACGAAGGGAGAAAGAAATATTATTTTAGAGTTGACTGATAATCAGGGTAATACGGATTCTCCTCTCAATTTTTTGCGAGAGTTGGTTAATGATTTGGATACGGAGGATCAAGAATTGGCTCAACACTCCCTATTTATAGGTATTGCAAGGGATGAGTTTAAGTTGGAATTAAATCATGGGGATTTTTTGATTCGTAATTTGATGGGGGTTGATCCTAAACACGGTGCGATCGCAGTGGGCGATCGCATCAGGGCAGGGCAAAGGATACGTTTTCATCTCCGTGATGGTAACGCCTCAGCGGAAGACTTAGAAACCCTCCTTGATAATTATTGTGACCTCAAAGACGAACTCCCTGCGGTAGGTGCGCTGATGTTTTCTTGTATGGGTAGGGGAGAAGGATTGTACGGAGAGCCTAATTTTGACTCGGAATTACTATTAGATTACTTTGTAGATATTCCCGTATCAGGATTCTTCTGCAACGGTGAAATTGGCCCTGTGGGCGGTTCAACCTTTGTCCATGGTTATACTTCTGTATTTGCTATTTTTTCCCAACCAGAATAGGAGATTGCCCCTAAATCCCCCAGTGTTGGAAGATTTATAAATTTTAATCAGACATTAAAAACAACTGCATGGGATTAAACTTGACGTGCCAAGGAAAGGAACTATTTTTCAAAGTTAACCATTTATCCTGAGAAACTTCTATCTGTACATCATAAGTATCATCCATGGGCGGAGTATGTAAATGGAGAAAAAGAATCATTTTTTCTGGGGTTTCCTGACTTTTGATTAACCAACAAGGGAAAATATTTTCACCGCAACCATCACTAACTATTTTTAAATGATGTCCTCTGATGCCCACATGGGTAAATGAAGAAGGTATGGGTGCAGATACTTTTAATCGACATTGCCAATCTATTGCCTCTATTTCATCAGGAGAAATCATCCTTGCCTTAGATATATTTTTACATCCTGTTAATTGGGCTACCTGAACATGAGAAGGACGATCAAAAATCGATTTTTTATCATTAAGGGCGATCCCGAAGGGATCTGCTTCGCAGCACGTCTTTCCTTGGTAAATCACTAATAAATGCTCACAAATGGCGTAAACTTCCTCTAAATTGTGGGTAATAAAAAGAGTGATGCCCCCATAATTATTGAGAATTTCCAATAGTTGTTCCTGTAATTGTTGTCTTAAATAGCTGTCAAGGGCAGAGAAAGGCTCATCTAACAATAAAATCTGTGGCTTCACCGCCAAAGCTCTTGCAAGGGCAACTCGTTGCTGTTGTCCTCCCGATAACTGTTGAGGATAACGATTTTCTAAGCCAAAAAGCCGAAATTTACTGATATATTCATTTAAAAGATAATCCCGTTGAGGACATGGTAATTTTCTGATACCGTAGGTAATATTTTCCGCTACGGTTAAATGGGGAAATAGAGCATAATTTTGAAATACCATTCCTACCCGACGAGCAGAAATAGGAAGATTAATTTTTTGACTAGAATCAAACAAAACTTTTCCATTGAGGACAATTTTCCCTTTTTGGGGAGTTTCCATCCCTGCAATGCAACGTAGAGTCATAGTTTTACCTGAACCAGAAGCACCTAATATCCCCAATATTCCTTCTTCTAGTTGGAAATTAATATTTAATGGGTAACTAGCTAGGGGTTTATAAATGTTTACCGAAAGTGTCATTTGTAATTAGGGATTGCTGGAAAAGTGAAGTCGTGACGGTGGTGGGTGGAGAATAATGAAGCAGATACATTGTATTAATAATCTAATTTTTTAAGCCACTTTTGAACTAAATCTAAGGGAAGTTTTAAAATTTTAGCAATCTGTTCAATGTTTAGCCCTTCTTTCATTAATTCCATTGCAATTTCTTGCTTAATTTCTTTCTCTAGGGAAGATAATATGGTCTTATTTTCCAATTTTTCTTCACAAAAATTATTATTAATAGATATAATATTTTTTACATTTATGGGGTTAGAAAAATTTTGGTAGTAATATCTTTCAAAACTTGATTGGAAATTTGATTTACTAACTTTTTCTCCGATAATCACTGATAAAGTTTGCCATAACTTACCTGCTATATCCCTTACATACTTTTCAGAGTGATGATGTGTCTTCCCAATTTCTCGATACTTTTTATGATTGATAACTCCTTCTAATATCTGACATTGAAGGTCATCTAAATGTTCTCCTGTATTAGAGAATATAAGCTCATCTATATTAAATATCAAGCATTGAACATCAAAAGTACTCATAAGGCAAACATAGAATGAGTATTTATAGGGCTTTTATCCAACATTATAAGACAGAAAAAGATTTACAGTTTACTTATTTTATTTGAGATTTTTGTTACATTTCTTGACACTGTTTTACATAGTTTTATAAGGCTTTTTAGGTCTTGAAAATTAATTATGGGGTACTTATACTCTGGATAAAATTCAAATAAAAAACATGAAAAAAAAGACCTTAACAACTATTATAGGAACAGCTACAGTTCTGACAACAATAGTCATTCAAACTAACTCAGCTTCAGCACAGACAGCTTTTGGTTATAGCAGTTATTCTGTTGCACACAATTTTAGGATTAATTTTGGAAGTAATACTAATGTTAACTTATTGGGTGCTGTTGCATTTGGAGATGCTCGATGTGTTAATCCTTTTAAATTTGACGATTATTTTGATTCAGCTATCACATTTCCATCCGTTACAGTTCAGGGAAATGCTAGTGCTAATTGTAATGGGGCAATAGCTCAATCAAGTTCAATGGCAACTGGTTCAATAGTGGAAAATGTTTTAACAGGTCAAACCTCAGCCACAGGATATGCCTTTGCCGTTTCTCCTCCCGGGGGGTTTGCTAGAGCAAGGAGTGGAGCTGCGTTAACAGCTGGTCAATTAGGAATTAATCCCAATGGACAAATTTTTTGGCAACCTTTATTTTGGGACTATGTTTCTGGGCAAGGT
Organism: Cyanobacterium sp. IPPAS B-1200; assembly: GCF_001747005.2. Classification (NCBI taxonomy): domain Bacteria; kingdom Bacillati; phylum Cyanobacteriota; class Cyanophyceae; order Chroococcales; family Geminocystaceae; genus Cyanobacterium; species Cyanobacterium sp. IPPAS B-1200. The sequence continues at coordinate 876,919 of NZ_CP182899.1, read as the reverse complement.
TCAGCTTTTGCCAGCACTCCGAGATTAAGAGATCCTATAGCTTACACAATTATAGACCCCAATACAAACGAAATAATACTTGAAGGTAGTCTTTTGGACATTTCAGCTGAATTTGATGGTTTGGGATCAAGTGTTGAGTGGGGATTTTCAGGTAGTCCTGATCCAGCAGTCTCTGGCAACGAATCTCCCAGCGTCGATGATAACCTTAATATTAACTTTCTAAATAATGGTTTATTTAAAATTGATCTTACAGATCAAGCAATTAGTAATCCAGGATTATTAGACTTGGCGTGTGAAAATGGTCTTGTCAAGACTTTTAATGCTTCAGGAAGATTTTCTGGAGTTTTTAATTTTTTCCCGACAGTCGGGAAAGAATGTAATACCTCAATTCCACTCTCGTTACTAAATCTTGATATTGATTATGACTTTACTGATATAATTCCTGCATCAGAGGTTAATTTGCGTTTTGAATTGGGGGGTGATGGAGAAGGTGTTGCAAGGACTTCCGAACCTTCCTCAACCATAAATCTCCTTCTGCTAGGAATTTTTGGTGTGGGGGTAACTTTCAAACGTAAACTAAAACTTTCTAAATCTATGGACAAAGAGTCAACAAATATTGGCTAAATCATCTTTTAACATAACTAATTCCCCCTTTAACTGAATAGGTTGAAGGGTACTTTTATATCTTTGGCTCTTTTTTACTATTTGCTATGAGAGATCAATCATTACTTAAACAAATAACAGTTAAAGTATGGCATCTCATAATGTCTAAGAAAAAGATGACTTCATTAAAATTGGTCTTCCAAATGGCGAACCCATAATAAAAGAAAAAATGCCCAAATCGTCATGACGACTACCATAAAATTAGCCTTATCATATTGTTGGTTTTGTACGGCATCATAAATGGCTAGGGGTAGAGTTTGAGTCCTTTCAGGTATATTCCCTGCTACCATCAGAGTAGCTCCAAATTCTCCTAATGCTCTGGCTACGGCTAATATAAACCCTGCTAAAATTCCCCGTTTGGCTAAGGGGAGAGTAATTTTCCATAGTACTTCGATTTCTGAATCTCCTAGGGTTCGGGCGACGGCTTCTAGTTCGTGGTTAACGTTGATAATGGCCGCCCTTGATGCTTCCACAATGATAGGTAACGCAACTATAGTACTGGCGATCGCCCCTATTTGCCAAGTAAATAAAATATCAATGCCCAACCATTCCTTGATAAAACCACCCCTACCAAAAGCCAAAAGGAGATAAAAACCCACCACGCTAGGGGGCAACACAAGGGGTAAATTAAGGATAGTAGAAATAATTATCTGCCCAGGGAAACGAACTTTCGCCAAAAAAATTGCCAATGGTAATCCGAACATAACCAATAACACCGTAGCAAGGGCAGTAACCTGTAAAGAAAGAATATAAGGGGATAAGTTCATTAATCAATCATTTCTTGGGGTAAAACAAAACCATATTTTTTCATCAATTCTCGTCCTTTTATACCATTAATATATTCTGCAAAATGCCGTGCTTCGGTTTGATGGTTACTGCTTTTGATTACCGCCAACATTTGATCAATGGGTTGATGTAAATTATCGGGAATTAATTCCCATTTCCCTGGATGATTAAGACTCAAAGATAAAGCCACAATGGCCACATCTACATTGCCCGTTTCCGCATACTGTTTCGTTTGACTAATATTTTCTCCTAACATCAATTTTGGCTTCATTTCCTGCCAAATACCTACCGATTCCAGCGCTTCTCTAGCAGCGATACCATAGGGGGCGTGGTCTGGATTTGCGATCGCCACTCTACCATATTCTGACCTAGTCAACTCCCGAATATCTTGAGGATTTAAAGGACTATCATCCCTAGTCCAAAGAGTAATCCTTCCCTGCCCGTACAGGGCTTTGGTTTCTGAAACAATCAACCCCATTCTGTCCAAATCCTCTATGTATGACTTATTCGCCGCCGCAAATAAATCCACAGGAGCTCCCTGCTCAATTTGTTGGGCTAATTTTCCCGTTGAACCAAAGTTAAATAAAATTTTATTTCCCGTTTCTTTTTCCCATAAAAAACCAATTTCAGTAAATGCTTCATTTAGACTTGATGCGGCAGAAACAGTAAGATTTATGGAGTTATTATTAATGGTTGCAGTGGTAAATAAATTACAAGCACTAATAAAAATGGCAAGGAAAATAGATAGAAAAAAATATCGCTTTTTTATCCGCATAATATAAACTTTATTTTCACCTTTAGAACCTGTTTGAAAAGTCTTGACGTAGAATATTTTGGTTAATAACTGAATGAAAAACATGACAAGATTATCATACGATACTGACCTCACTGATGACCAGTGGAAAATTTTAGAACCTTTAATTCCTCGGGCTAAAACTGGTGGGAGAAATCGTAGTTTGGACATCGGAGAAGTTCTAAATGGGATCTTTTATTTTGTTACTAACGGAAGAAAATGGAGAGCGATGCCTCATGATTTTTCAAAGTGGCAGAGTGTTTACACTTATTTTCGTGGGTGGGAATCTGATGGCACATGGCGAAAGATTAATCATACTAAGTCCGATTTATAAACTGTAATTTTATTTATTGTCTTTGGCAATGGGCTTAAGCCCATTGTTCGTTTTATTAGCATACTTTTCTCTACGGATTCAGTATTATATCCCCATAACTGAACATAGGGGCTTTATGCCGACTTTTTGGTAAAAAAAGGCTAAATCAATCTACAGTATGTTTTGATAAAACAGTGGAGTGGTGATGATTGATAGTTTTATCGAAATAATTGGCGTATTTTTACCCATAATTCAGGGCGACTTTTGAACAGATGGAACAGATAAAAGCCAATGATAACCATAAGACAAATATTACTCAAACTAACATAAGTACCGATAATTTGATTGGCACTCCATCCAGAGTAATCGTTCAAAATATTTAAGTCTCCTCCCGAATCACCCCTCCCGCCCCACAATGTACCCCATGGGATATTATCTCTACCGACTTTGATGTTATGCCATTTGGTGAAGCTACTAAAGAAGGTTATGGCACCTATCGCAACGGAGCCGAAACGCCAAAAATCCCAGTAAAATTTCTCAGGTAAACGCCAATAAAAGGCAATAATCAAGAGGGTACTAAGGTAGAATTCTCCTCCAATGCCACCGAATGCCATGAGGGTTACATAATCGGAGTAGCTTACTATCCATGTGAAGATAAATTGTAAAATTATCAAGATAACGGCGACAATCATGGGGGAGTTTTTCTTTTCTTTCCAGCCTGTGTAGAAGGTTAATCCTAATAGGAAAAGAATACCAAAGTAAACAAAGTTTGATTTTTCGAGGGTGGTAATAGTTGCCCCGAAGGTAATCATGGCTCTATACCCTGAAAACCAAGCTATGGTAGCATGACCAAATTCATGTACCCACATGCCGATAAACCATGTTAGCACTTCGGCAAAACTAAAAGCCAGTGCGATCGCCCCTGCTATGGGTAATACATAAGTATTTAAAGTTTTTTCTGCTTCTTGTAAAAGGAGGTAATCGTTAGAATAAACTTGATTGTTTCTATTAGGAGTAAAATTAATATCTTCTTGCCAAAAATGAGTTTTAACAGTTTTTTGCGCCACCACTTTAACGAGGGTATGTTGGAGAATATCTGACAACTTGAGAGATTGATAGATAAGATTGAGAATAGTTGCTTTTTGACGGGGCTTACTACCCCTAATTTTTATCTCAAGATGATCAACAAAAGCCTCCACTTTTATCATCAAAGACATTCCCCGTAAAGCCCTAGCGACATTGTTCGTAACTTCCTGCTCATAAGACCTCTGCCCCTGAGCCGATTCTTCTTCCTGTTGACTTTTACGGTGATTTATTAGTAGTTGATAAGCATTTTTGACGGTTTCAATCCTTTCTTTCTCCCCCCGCTTTAAACACTCCCCTACTATGCGGAAATAAGCCTTTTCTATGTCCTCTACTTCCGCCGAATCATCTACTTCTAAAACTTGATAACATTCTTCTAGGTTGATGTCCATGATAATTTTTCTCGCTTGACAGTATCGTTAGCACGAAATCCCACTAAAACTGCCTCCCCATCTTTCACAAACAAAGGTCTTTTTAATAGCATAGCATCCCCAGAAAAAGCATCGATCCATTGTTCATCGCTCCATGTTTTTTTCTCCTCTCCCAAAGCACGGTAAGACATTCCCGAGGTGTTACGCATGGATTTAGTACCCAAGGATTTTACCCAATCAGCAATCATTTCTTTGCTAGGGGCATTTTCTTTGGTGTTGATAAATTCGTAGTTGATGTCATTGTCTTTCAACCACTGCATGGCTTTTTTGCAAGTACCACAGTTGGGAATTCCATATACTAATATCGATTTCATTTTTTAAGATGCTGAATTTAAATATAATTTACAATTTAGGCGGAAAATGGGGAAGGCCCATAATGCTTTGGGCTTCAGGCAAGGGGCTTCGGGCTTCAGACAAGGGGCTTCGGGCTTCAGACAAGGGGCTTCGGGTTTCAGGCAAGGGGCTTCGGGTTTCAGGCAAGGGGCTTAAGCCCCTTGTTATTTATAACAGATTTTAATAAGAAGCCAAGTGAATGATAGCATCACCTTGATTGACAAGGGGATTTTGTACATGACCAATTACTATACCGTTAAATGGGGCTTTGATGGCAACGCTTTTGTTACCAAAGGGGTCAGTGATTTTACCTAAAACCTGTTTTTTTTGTACTTCTGCACCCAATTCGGTTTCTAAAAGATAGATTCCGCTACTAGATGCCCTTATCCATTTTGATTTGTGGACTATGATAGATTTTTTTTCGAGGTCATGGTTATAAATGTTGTACATATTCAAGTAATTCATTACCCGCAAGATACCTCTGACTCCCATATCAATGGATTTACCATCAAATCGGAGGGCTTCTCCCCCTTCATACAAGAGGATAGGAATGCCTTTTTTACTAGCCGCCTGACGCAAAGAACCGTCTCTCGTGGTAGCATGAATCATTACAGGGGTGTTAAAGGCGATCGCACATTGTCTAGTTTCCTCATCTTCTAGGTTAGCCCGAATTTGGGGTAAATTAATACGATGAATCGCCGCCGTATGTAAATCAATACCATGGGTACAATTCGCCACAATTTCCCGCATAAAAAGTTCCGCCAAACGAGAAGCTAGTGAGCCAGATTCCGAGCCTGGAAAAGAGCGATTCAAATCCCTTCTATCAGGCAAATACCGTGATTGTTCAATAAAACCAAACACATTAACAATAGGTACTGCAACCACACAACCCTTCAACCTTTGAGGATTGATTAACGAAACCACCCGACGGATAATTTCCACCCCATTAATCTCATCCCCATGAATCGCCGCACTCAACCACAGTTTTGCCCCATCTTCCTTACCATTAATCACCGTCACCGGCAAAGACATCATCGTTTGAGTAGCTAACTTCGCCACAGGAATTTGTATCTGCTTCACCTGACATGGGGCAACTTCTTCCCCCGCAATTTTTATCTTACTCACAAGAATAATTGATATTTATTAATTTTGAGGCAAGGGGGTTAAACCCTTTTTTGTCACTTACAGTCCTTTTCTGCTCTCCCACAGGGAGATGCTGAAGGCAGAGGGGTGGGGATTTAGGTGGCTAAATCATTTCCCTAGTCTTGAATATAATCCTCTCCAGTCTTCAGGGCAATCTCCGCCCTCACAAACTCCCTACCCAAATAGGCGGCATGATCAAACATACTAACAGGAGGTTCGCTAATTTCCTCAAAAAGTTTAATACAAATTTCCTTAGCAGTTTTACCCGTAAATAAAGTTACCGCTTGACGAGGTTTTGCCCCCTTACAGGCTATCACTTCCCCCGTGTCTGGATCAACCGCCAAACCTTGATCATTAATAGCATTACTATAATGCTCTGCACAAATTAATTCCTTCTCTCTGTCTATGGAAATGATAAAATATCCTTCAGGGTCTAATTCAATGAAACGGTTAGATAATCTATTATCGGACTCGGTAAACTCTAATAATTTTGTCATTAATACTTAATTTTTTTTACGCTCACAAGTGGTATTGACTATCCTCCCATTCTCTATTACTTCTATATAAATTGTCAAATACAATACAATCAAAACTTAATATAATGGCAGATTAGTTAATTATTCAAACAACCAAAAAAGCAAAAAGTAAAATAGACAATAATATTGATAACTATTCACTCTAAATAATGAAAGACAATTACCGCCAAGAAAATTTAAATAAATTTTGGTTGTCATTATATTTAATGCCCATAGTTGGCATTTTTTTTGCCCTCATTAGCGTCCTTTCTAAATCAGAAAATCAATTTAAAACAAAGAAAATTAGTCGTGTTTCTCTTCGATTAGGATTAGGTTGGCTAACTATTTATAGTAGTTTATGGTTAGGAAGTGTATTGACCAATGATTTATTTTCTATTCGTTTAATGTATCTTAACGGAATGTTTACCACTGGTTATTTTTTGGTCTGTTTATTTTTTCTAATAAAACTATGGGGCAGTAAAACAGAATAACAAGTTGACATTTTATTCACTAAATAGTTGTTATATTAATGGAAAACAAAGAGCCATTATTTTCATAACAAATTTATGTCATCCATTACAAAAACAAAAACAAGTTCCCGCCAACGAGAAATAATAGAAATTGTCTTAGGTAATGGCTGGGATTATATGCGGGGCATTTTGACGGGGGGGAAATCAGATAAACCCCAACTGCCTACCCCAGAAGTTTTGAGTCGTATTTTGGTTCAGTTAGGCCCTTTTTACGTCAAGTTTGGTCAGTTATTAAGCACTCGTCCTGATTTGTTACCTCCCAAGTATATCGAGGCTTTAACGGCATTACAAGCCAATGTACCCCCCGTATCATGGAGGGAGGTAGAACAAAGTTTAGAGGAGCAGTATAATCAACCTTTAGATAAGATTTTTTCTACTCTTAATCGTGAACCCATTGCTGCAGGTTCTATTGCCCAAGTACATCGTGCTACCCTAATATCGGGGGTTGAAGTGGCTATCAAGGTACAACGTCCGAACATTGAGAGAATTGTTAATCAGGATATTAATATTATTAAGGGTATTGCGGATTTGGTTGCCCTTAGTGATTTTGGCAATGATTATGATGTGGTGACATTGGCTGAGGAATTTACTAATGCTGTTTTAGCAGAATTAGATTTTAGAAAAGAGGCAACTTTTACTGATAAATTAAGGGAAAATTTAGCTAAAAGTAAGTGGTTTGACCCAAAAAAAATAGTAGTTCCTCAAATTTTTTGGGATTACACAACCAAAAAAGTTTTGGTAATGGAATGGTTAGATGGCACTCCTATTTTAGAGGCTGATATTCCTACCTTTGAAGAGAAACCCGATGATAATATTAGGACTGAGTTAAGCACTGTTTTATTTAGGGCTTTTTTCCAACAAATATATATAGATGGATTCTTTCATGCTGATCCCCATCCTGGTAATATTTTTTATCTTGATGATGGTCGTCTTGCCCTCATTGACTGCGGTATGATAGGAAGACTAGATCCTCGTACTCAACAATTATTAACGGAAATGTTATTGGCTGTGGTTGATATTGATGCCCAAAAATGTGCCCAATTAACTTTAGAATTATCAGAAAATATTTCTCTAAAAACTAATATTGCTAGGCTAGAAAATGACTATAATATTATGTTGAGAAAATATTATAATTTAAGTCTTTCTCAGATTAATTTTAGTGAGGTTTTTTATGAGATTTTACAGGTAAGTAGAGATAATAAGGTTAAGCTACCTGGTAATATGGGCTTGTATGCAAAAAGTTTGGCTAATTTAGAAGGGGTTGCTCGTCAATTTAATCCACAAATTAATCTTTTGGATGAAATTAAACCTTTGACTATCGATTTACTTCGTCGTCAGTTGTTGGGGGAAACTCCTTTGCAAACGGTATTTCGTACGGTTTTAGATTTAAAATCGGTGGGATTGCGATCGCCCCGTCAACTAGATGTAATCTTAGATAGACTAAGTTCAGAAACCCTACAATTTAACCTGCAAATTAGGGAATTGGACAATGTACGTCGTAGCCTTGATGATTCTGCTAACCGCCTATCTTTTAGCATCGTGGTAGGGGCGCTGATTGTGGGGGCGGCTATTATTTCCACAGGGGCAGGTACTGCTCAATTGATGCTATTGAGTAATATATTATTTGCCGTAGCCAGTTTACTCGGTTTATGGTTAGTAATCAGTATTTTACGCTCAGGCAGACTAAGATAATTATTAAACCATGGGGGTTGAATATTCTTCAACCCTTTTCAACCAGTACTTTAATCTTTAAGAAAATTTTGCGAATGAATAACTATTGCCTCATCTACTGGGTAAATAAAGGCGTTTAAGGAAAGACATATCAACAACATTGCTAAAATTAACACTAAAACCAACATTAACCTTTTCCAAACTCCTTACCAACCACATTGCCCCATCCTTAGAAAAAGACTCATAGTGATTAAAAAGAATCGAAAATCTTTTCTCTAAATAAGGCTTCAATCTAGTGCAAGTTAAAACCAATTTCAAAAAGACACCAATAGTTTTTGTTGTTCCCATATTGCTAATCATATCCATAAATACTAAATGATTAGGATTTTGAGGACTTTCCACAATTAAATAATTAAAAATCTGACTATAGGTGCGAGTTTTTAGAAATTCATCAGGTCTTTTATTATTATACTCAGGGTATAATCCTTGAAATTGTTCATAAAGTCTTTTATTAAAACTATTTTTGCCATATTTCCCATCAATGGACTGGCTAATGTATTCATAAAGATTATCCTTAAATATCTGATAGTTGCGCACCCCCTCGGTATGGGCAACAAAACTACGGGATAATTCCTTATAAGAATAACCATTTTCGGCTACCCCGACATATTCCTTTAAACTACGACCTAAATCTCTTTTACTTAGTAAGGTAGGATTCTCCACAGGGGTAATAATACGAGAATCTATGGGTTCTCCATTTTCCCTTTTCTGGGCTACTCTCAATTGATAGGTAACAAAACGGGAAAGATTAGTATCAAATTTTTTTTCTAATTCATGTTTAACTTTATATACGGTTTCTTGTTGTTCTATACTACTACCAACCCCGAGTAAACAATGATCATAAAGGTAGGGGTAACGATTGATGAGATTGCCGAGGATTTCTTCTTTTTTCTCTTCTTTCCTAATTTTACCCTCACCGATAACACTGGCGAGACGTTTTAACTGAGTATAATAATCGCTATCTATAAATTGTCTTACGCATCCGCGCAACTGTTCGGTAAAACTGCGTACATAGCCACGGTGAAGGCTTCGGGGAACATATTTAAAGCAGTTAATTAAATCTACTATGTAGCCTTGGGTTTGGGGAGACAACTGCCAACGGTTAACGAGAATATGACAACAACGGTTTAGAGTTAAGGGAAATTGTTCTGAAGATTTGGGATTGCCGATGATATTAGCTAAACATTCCCACACTTTTTGATCATCATAACCTTGAGCCTGAATGAATAGTCTATTGAATCTTTCGATTACTTGTTCAGGGGTTTCGGTTTTGACGCAGTATAATAAGTGATCAAAAAGGTATTGTTCTCCGCCACCATTATTAAATTGTTTGTTTTTTGACAATTTTGGGATATTCACGGCAGTTCATGGTATGTTGTGGGTGGGATATTTATCTAATTATGTATCTATTTTAAACGTTAATATTATTTTTTATCTCTGTTAAATTACCCATTTTTTACCCCAAAAGGTTATCCTATGTATCAGTTAAAATACTGAATTTTACTAGATTTTTTTTATGAATTTTTCTTTAAATATTGCTACTATCGGTGAAATTACTGATTCAGTTTGTGAAGGGGATAATGGCTCGATCTTAACACAACAATGTAGGGGCATAAGCACTGATACTAGAAGTTTAGGCACGGGAGAAATTTTTGTGGCTTTGCGAGGGGAAACTTTTGATGGTCATGATTTTCTGACTCAAGCAGTGGCTCAAGGAGCGATCGCCCTTATCATAGAGGAAAATCACTTAGGTGAAGAAGAATTAAACGTCCCAATTTTTAGAGTTAAAGACAGTTTAGAAGCCTATCAAAAAATAGCCCATTGGTGGCGAGAACAATTAAATATTCCTATTATTGGTGTAACAGGTTCGGTGGGTAAAACTACCACAAAAGAATTGATAAGTGCGGTATTAAATACTCAGGGAAAAGTATTAAAAACAAGAGCTAATTATAATAATGAAATTGGTGTTCCTAAGACCCTTTTAGAAATAACAAAAGAGGATGATTTCGCCGTAATTGAAATGGCCATGAGAGGAGAAGGGGAAATCGCTTTGCTCACGGATATTGTTAACCCCACCATCGGCTTAATTACTAACGTGGGTACTGCCCATATCGGCAGATTAGGCTCTCGGGAAGCCATCGCCAGAGCAAAGTGTGAACTTTTGGCAAATATGAACCCGGATGGGGTTGCCATTTTAAATGCGGATAACGAACTGTTGATGGAAACAGCGGGGATGGTATGGCAGGGAAAAACCGTCTCCTATGGCTTGGAAAATGGAGATTTTCAGGGTCAAATTATCGATGATGACAAAATTGAGGTGAACGGCGAAATCTACCCTCTCCCTTTGCAGGGTCGCCACAATGCCCTTAACTATCTAGGGGCGATCGCCCTTGCCCACGTCCTTGAGTTGGATTTAGAACCCCTCAAAGCAGGAATTGAGGTAGAAATGCCCAAGGGAAGAGCCAAACGTTACCACCTTGATAACGACATTGTCATTCTCGATGAAACCTACAACGCTGGTTTTGAGTCCATGCTCGCCTCGCTCGAACTATTACAAGATACCCCAGGAGAGCGTAAAATTGCTGTTCTTGGTACCATGAAAGAATTAGGGGAATATTCCCCAGCCCTCCATCATCAGGTGGGAGAAAAAGCCGAGCAATTGGGGTTGGATATGGTGTTAATTTTAGCCGATGAGCCCGCCACCGAAACCATTGCCTCTGGGGCAAAGGGGATTCCCACCGAAATTTTTGATAACCATGATGCTCTACTCAACCGAGTAAAACAAATAATGACCAAGGGCGATCGCATCCTATTCAAAGCCTCTAATTCTGTCGGTTTAAGTGCGATCGTTGACCAAATTATTTAACCCCCAAGGGTAGGTTTTCCCTACCCCAACTTCTACCCCCCATAAGGTCGAAATAAGCCATAAAGTAGTATAATATTAAGGTGTAAGTCGTATAAAAGAGCTTTCACAGGAACTGTCATCAAGCTATGCTAGAATCGCAATCTCCCAAACTCAACATTAACAGTAGTCACCCTCACCATATCAACGCTACCAGAACCGAAAATATCGTCAACAACGCCACCGTGCCGATGGTGGTAGAATCCTCTGGCATGGGGGAAAAAGTATTTGACGTTTATTCCCGTCTTCTGAGGGAGAGAATTATTTTCCTTGGCACAGCCATTGATGACAAAGTAGCCGATTCTGTCGTCGCCCAACTCCTCTACCTCGAAGCAGAAGATCCCACCAAAGATATTTACATCTACATCAACTCCCCCGGAGGCTCCGTTTATTCAGGTTTTGCCATCTACGACACCATGCAACAAATAGAGCCAGATGTATCCACCATCTGCTACGGTATCGCCGCTAGTATGGGAGCTTTCCTACTGGCAGGAGGCGCAAAAGGAAAAAGACTAGGTTTACCCAACTCCCGCATTATGATTCACCAACCCCTAGGGGGCGCTCAAGGCCAAGCCAGTGACATCGAAATTCAGGCCAAAGAGATTTTGTACATCAAAAAAAGATTAAACGAAATTATTACCCATCACACAGGACAACCCTTTGACCGTATTAGCGAAGACACCGAAAGAGACTTTTATATGTCTTCCACCGAAGCCAAAGAATACGGCATCATTGATGATATTATCCGACGGGAAGGAGTGGAATTACCTCTAAATCGTAAAGATATTGATTTATCCGAAGCTTTCTAAAAAAACCACGGTAACCCATCCTCTATGGAGGATGTTGCCTTTTCCGTCTTCCCACATAACACTTGATAGTCTTCCATTCCTAAATATTTTTCTCAGAAGTCCATTGTTAAAATAGTAAAAAAAAGCAGTTTTATGTCTAAATACGACTCCCATTTGAAATGTTCTTTTTGTGGGAAATCCCAAGAGCAAGTACGCAAACTAATTGCAGGGCCAGGGGTCTATATTTGTGATGAATGCGTAGAACTATGTAATGAAATCTTGGATGAAGAGTTGATGTCGGCACCGCCACCGCCAGGCAAACCAGCCCTAAAAGGAAAACCAGTTCCCGCAGGTAAACAGTCTAATGCCCTAACTCCCCTTTCTCTCGAAGACCTTCCCAAGCCCAAAGAAATAAAAGCCGAGCTAGATGAGTACGTAATCGGGCAGGATGAAGCAAAAAAAATTCTTTCCGTGGCCGTATATAACCATTATAAACGGTTGAGCGTTAAGGAAAATAACAATCAAAATACTCCCGAAGAAGATAGTATTGAGTTACAAAAGTCAAATATTTTATTAGTCGGTCCCACAGGATCTGGTAAAACTTTATTAGCTCAAACCCTAGCGAAAGTCTTGGATGTACCCTTTGCGATCGCCGATGCCACCACCCTTACTGAAGCAGGTTATGTCGGGGAAGACGTAGAAAATATTTTGCTCAGACTTCTGCAAGTAGCAGACTTAGATATTGATCAAGCCCAAAGAGGTATTATTTACATCGACGAGATTGATAAAATAGCCCGTAAAAGTGAAAATCCCTCCATCACAAGGGACGTATCAGGGGAAGGAGTACAACAAGCCCTCCTCAAAATGTTAGAAGGCACCGTCGCCAATGTTCCCCCCCAAGGCGGTAGAAAACACCCCTACCAAGACTGTATCACCATCGATACCAGTAACATCCTTTTTATCTGCGGTGGAGCATTTAGCGGTTTAGACAAAATCATAGAACAAAACCATCAACAAAAAATCCTTGGTTTTGAAATCCCCAACGAAAATCAAACCAAAGAAGAAAAAGTTGCCAACGCTGCGCGACAAATGCAAACTGACGACTTAGTAAAATTTGGCTTAATTCCCGAATTTGCAGGACGTTTACCCGTAGTAGCCGTGCTAGACTCCCTCAACGAAGAAGCCCTTATGGCTATTCTCACCCAACCCCGTAACGCCCTTGTTAAACAATATCAAAAACTTTTGGGCATGGATGATGTTATTCTCGAATTTGAACCCGAAGCCATCAAAGCCATTTCCCAAGAAGCCCACCGCCGAAAAACAGGGGCGAGAGCCTTGCGAGGTATAGTAGAAGAAATTATGTTAGATGTAATGTATGAGGTACCCTCGCGCAAAGACTTAAGTAAATGTTTAATTACCAAAGAAATGGTTGAAAAACGGAGTACAGCTGAGTTATTATTACATCCATCATCCTTACCAACTCCAGAGTCTGCTTAAGTATATGGTAACTACCCGAAACCCCGTACCTCCGTCCCAAGTTGTTCAACACCGTGACAAATTACGAAAGGAGAGAGCAAGGCGTAATCGTATTGCGGTCTGTCGCTTTTTTGTGGCTGTAGGTGTTACCACGGGGGTTTTTTGGGTTATTACCCATCCTAGTTGGGTACTTAGAAGTGGCGAACAAATTAATATTGAAGGTAATGAATTATTATCAGACAAAGAAATTCGTAGCTTAATTCCTGTTCAATATCCCCAGCCCATCTTAACCCTCTCAGGGCAGTATCTGGCTGACGAATTAGGGGAAAAAACACCCCTCAAAAATATAACTATTACTAAAAAGATAGCTCCCCCCAGTCTAACTATCACCGTAGAAGAAAATCCTCCCGTTGCAATGGCTTACGGGCCAGAAGACAATGAAAATGGGCAAGTTGCCATCAGTCACCTAGGATTTATCAGTGCTGATGGTGTCTTTATGGAAAAGGATATGTATGAAAATTTGGAGCAATATCCCGAAAAAATTCCTTCTCTCAAAATATTTGGTAATCAAGGGTTATATTTATCTTATTGGGAGGAGTTATATCGTTTGTTAGCAGTTTCCCCCATACCTATAACGGAGATAGATTGGCAAAATCCTAATAACATAATTCTAACGACGGATTTAGGAAAAGTTCACCTAGGACCCTATACTTCAAGGCTACCCCAGCAGTTTGAAAAACTGGGCAAAATTACTTCTATTACTCAACAAATTCGCCGAGAAGATATTATTCATATTGATTTAATTAATCCAAATCAACCTTTTGTTAATCAAAAACCTCCGTTAAAGGAAGAAGAAAAGTCTATTAATTGATATTTTTGCGGTGAATATTGAGGGATTTTAAAAACTTAAGGTCGTGCGAATAGTTCCCACGTATATAGGATCATTACTCGCATTATTTTCTGGATGAAGTAATAAAAGAAATCCGGGGGTAATGGCAATGTTGTCGTTAATCTGCCAACGATAAAAAGTTTCTAAGTGTAATGTGGCATCAGATTCACGATCGCCATATTGATTTTGCGTTACCCGTAAGGGTTGACCAGCAACGACTCCCAATAAATTGCCTTCTCCTGCTAAATCCTTCCAGCCCAGTAGCACAGCCCAAGTGAATAGATCAGCTTGGGGATCGTCTTTCAAATCTTTGGCGATCGCCTGAATATATCCCACTCGTCCGCCGATGGTAAAGTTAGGGCTAACATTTACCGAGGCTTCTGCACCAAAGGAATTGGCAATTATGGCATCAGAATCATCATCAAAGGGATCACTTGCCAAAGCGCTGCTAGTGCCTGTATCCATACCATTAAACGATCGCACGTAGGTCAAACTCAGTTGAGCAAAATCCGTAGGCTCAATGGTTGCTTGAGCGATGGCAGCGTATGGACTTTGGGTAATGCCCACCTCGGGATCTGTTGCCCCTCTGGCGATATATCCCAGTTCTAGTAGAATGTCGTCGGTGAGTTCATAGGTCAGTCCGATACCCGGAACGCTACCTTGTCGGCGAATGGGATTCTCACGGGCAAATAGAGAAATGGCTCCATCTCCGCTACCACTAAATAAGGGATTAACCGTAGAGGCATAATCCCCTAAACCTCCTCCCACAAGACTGAGGACAACGGAGGCTCGTTCACCAATGTGAGTTTCGTAGTCTAGGCGATCAAGTTCGATATTTCCTTCCGTGGTACCATCAAATCCGAGGTTTGCCATTTGAGTTCCCGTGGCATCTTCAAACTCAGGAATATCACGAGATTGTAAACGTATCCTTAGGCGATCTGAGCCGTTAAAGCTAGTGTTCAATTCCAGTCGAACTCGTTCCCCAAAAATAATGTTGTTATCAATGGATTTATCACGGTCATCTACTCTACTATTACCACCTACTCCCGCCAGAGCAAAAATTACTTCTCCTTCAAATTTTGTGGTGGGGGAAAACTGCTGGGCTGTGAGAGTAGCTGTTCGGGCTTCTAAATCATCTACCTGTTGGTTGATAGTTGCTAATTCGGTGGCAAAGTCCTTTTGAAGTCGTTGCAATGTAGCCCAGTCATCGGAGTTAATATTATCCCTTATGAAATGTTCATTGAGCCGAACTGTACAGGCAGATAAAGCCGCTGCAAATTCATAACGACTTAGAGGGCGATCGCCCTTATAACTGCCATCGGGGTATCCTATGATACATTCATATTCATTGGCTAAGGATTGTAATGCCTGAAAAGCCCAATCATCAGGATGAATATCAGATAGTTGAGCCACCGATGGACTAATTTGGTTTTGGGAATACTCTACCCATGGGGTGGTTTGGCTATGGGCGATCGCTGGATCACAATACAAAGTTGCTATTGTACAGATCCCTAAACTTATTTTTCTAATAATCATGATGGCTTAAAAGTAGTTATAAATTGCTCAATGCGACAAAGTATGGTGTCAATCTTTTCTAACCAGTTAAATTCACAATGACGAAATGGTTCAGCCACTAATCGAAATAATCCCACGGCGATATAAAGTTGAATATGTTCGTCTGAAATTGGTTCAGGGGCAGTGGTGCGGTATCCAGCAACCAGAGCCATGGCCAGTTTTTCCCATTGTTTGGCGGATAAGACTCCCCGTAACTCATCTCGGATTAACTTAGCAATGAATGAACCTAAATCCATGGCTGGATCACCACGCACAGCACAATCGAAGTCCATAAAAGTGATGTCATTACTATTACTAAATAAAACCTGTTCCCCATTAAAGTCACCGTGAATGGGACGATGGATCATAGGTGTATTTAATAGAGCGGTAGAAAGTTCCACAGCTATATTTTGAATACGATGTTTCCACTGAGGACAAAGCCATGTTAAATCAGAAGCAAGGAGCAGTAAATTTTTGGCTTCATCACCACGAGATAAGGGTTTTAGATTCTTGGGATCTTGTTGGTGTAGTAACCCTAGCGCCGTTCCCGTTAAGATAAATTTTTCGGTATTATCAGGGGCAATGGTAATCAAATCAGCTAAAGTTAACCCCATAATCCAAGGAAAGGCTAAAAGGCGATCGCCATTAGAGTGTCCTAGTTTTGGCAAGATTTGTAATGGTGCCATGGACTTAAAAGCATGGGCGTTGATTTTGGCTTGGGGATACTCCTTATGGGTGTAGGCTTTGACGATAGCTTGGGGTTTTGTTTGTGTTGAAAGTTGGGCAACGTAGCGACGTTCAGGCTTATATCGCAGGGTTTTTAAGGTGAGTGAGGATAAATCATCATGGTCGAGTAAAAGTTGTTGTAATGTTTGCTCACGAGATCGCACATCGAATAATTTCGGTAGTCGTTTCAGGGAACTATCATTAGGCAAAAGAGAAAAAATAACGCTTTCTGGTTTGAATACAGTGCGCCCGATGCCACAATCTTGGATGACTCCGGGGCGTTGAGCATATTTTTCCAGCTTATCTTGGCTAGTAACCGCTTTGGCATAGCCCAATACAGTTTTTTGAGCAATGGTCAATTCATAACTGACAATACAACTGGTAGCAGGTTTATAACGAATGTAAGTTTTTTTTACTTGACTCAAATCCAAATGGGGAAATTGAGCCACCAGGGTGGTTGCCAAGGCATCGGTATCTAACAGTAAACCTAATCCCACTAGATCCACATCACGGCGAATTAAATAATCATCAGCAGGTAATAGCATCAATAAGTACCTCCCTGAAGTTGGTGACTTTCCTTTGCTTGTAAACCGTAGAGGGTTGCATAGCGACCATTGAGTTTCATTAACTGGTCATGGGTTCCCCTTTCTAATAACTGTCCTTTTTCCATGTACAGAACCAAATCTGCACGGACAGCCAATTCTAAATCGTGGACAATCAAGAAGGTTGTGCATCCTTGAGCTAGTTTCTGCAGGGCGTCTAAGACTTCTTGTTCATTTCCTTTATCCAATCCTGTGGTGGGTTCATCTAATATCAAAATCGGTGCTTGACGAATGGCTGCTCGGGCGATCGCAATGCGTTGTCTTTGTCCCCCAGAAAGGGTTACTCCTCGCTCACCTAATACAGTGTCATAGCCTTGGGGTAAGTTAAGAATAAAATCATGGGCGTTGGCTAATTTTGCCGCTGCGATCGCCTCTACTTCTGTACTGTTAGGGCAACCATAGGCGATGTTATCCCAAACACTGGCCGCAAACAAAACGCTATCTTGTAAAACAACACTAATTTGCGCCCGAAGGGATTGGAGGGTATAACTGCGAATATCTTGACCGTCAATGATAATACTTCCTTGGCTGGGGTCATAAAGTCTTAACATCAAGTTAGCAAGGGTAGATTTACCACTGCCAGAATGTCCAACGATCGCCACTTTTTGCCCAGGCTGTACGGCAAAATCAATATTTTGTAACGCAGGGTGTCCAGAATCGTACTCAAAACCCACATCCTTAAATTGCACTATTCCCTCAAAAGGATGAGCTACCATGGCATCAGGAAGATCATATACTTCAGGAGTTTGATCAAGTAAATCTATGATGCGATCGCCCGCCGCTGATGCTTTTGCCAGTCGTCCTGTATATTTAGCGAAATCGCGCACAGGTTTAAAGGCATTTTTAAGATAAGAGAGAAAAATTAATAAATCCCCCGGAGTCAAGGCGTTATTCAAGACCAATTCCGCTCCACGCCATAATACCAAAGACGTACCAAGACCAATTAAGACATCTACTGTGCGTTCCAAATTTGCTGCTAGGCGTTTGGCTTTTACTCCATCCTTAAGATTTTTTTTATTCTGCCCTGTAAAGACGGAAGCAAATTGATCTTCCAATGATAGGGCTTGAACAATTTTGATAGCATTCATGGATTCAGCGGTTGTAGATGCCATTGCCCCTTCTCGGCGACGTTGTTGTTTAGAAACTTTGCGAATTCGACTACTCAGACGAATAGTTACAAACCAAAATAGGGGAATCATTGCTAAGGTAAGCAGGGCTAATTGAATATTAAGCCAGAACATTATGCCCACCATGCCGATTACAATAAAACAGTTTGCCAACAAAGGTAGTAGGGCGGTAACGGTTATTTCTTGGAGTAAACCCACATCACTGATTACCCGTAAAGTTAAATCTCCACCACGGGAACTGTTATGAAAGGATAGGGACAGGGTTTGTAGATGACAATAAAGGACACTACGAACTTCCGTTAATACACGATTACCCACCAAGGCAAACCCCACCGTATTCCAATAGGCGGCTAAACCTCTTAAAGCTGTAATGAGAAATAGGGCGATCGCCGATGCCATCAGTAAGATACGAGTATCAAGGGTTTCAACGTAGGGAAAATTATTTAATGTTCCGCTGGTTTGCTCTGCAAAAATTTCATCAAAAACGAATTTAAGGGGCAAGGGTTCTAATAATCGCAACCCGATTTCAAAAAATAGTGCCGTCATGGACATAATCACCAGTTTTTGTTGTTTGCGGATATAGGGATAAAAGCGACGGAATATTCGCCATAGACTGGGTATGGTTTCTTTTAATTTTTGTGGACGAGGCATTAGGCTATTACCTCCCAATGATCATAGGTGGTTGCAAGGCTCACAATTTTGTGAACAGCTTGTTCCCATGTGTGCGATCGCACTATAGTCGCCCTCGCATTTTTGCCCAATTGATGGCGCAATTCAGGCTGTTGCCGTAATAAATCTAAGCAATGGGTTAACTGCTGACCATTTCCAGGCTCATACAATAGACCATTAAAGTCATCTTCGATTACTGATTCAATTTGCCCAATGGCACTGGCTACCACGGGCAACCCCGCCGCCATATATTCATATACTTTGAGGGGGGAAAAATAAAAATTTTGTTCTGCAGGATAGGGGGCTACCGCCACATCCATGGAGGCAAGGTATCCAGGTATTTGAGATGGGGGGATTTTGCCTGTAAACTTTACCACATCTTCCATGGCATGATCCATAAAATGCGCTTCTAAGGGCGATCGCACCGGGCCATCTCCGACAATTAACAAGCGAGAATCAGGATAACCATGGTGTAATTGAGTAAAAGCATCCACCAGTATGGGTAAACCATGCCAAGGTTTCATACTACCCACAAAGCCAACGGTAAATTTTTCACTAGGTAAAGTGGGCGGCTGATGGAGAGGAAAACGATCAGGGTTGACACCATTAGGCACAATATGGACTTTGTCCTGAGTCTGGGGATAACTCAGAAGATAATCCGCTACCCCTTGAGACACAGCGATTAATACCGTTGCTTTCTTGAATACCAACTGAGTCACCACTTCTGCTTTGTGCCGATCAATTAAACCCCTGTGGGTTGCTTGTTCCTCAATCAATGGTGCATTTACTTCCAGTATCCCCGGGATGCCTTGAGCCTGAGCATATTCCATGGCGGCAAAACTCCATAGGGCATAACGTTCATAAACAAGATCAAATTTACCAGCCTTTTCCAAAGTTTTTAACAAATCTCGGTTGTGGGCTAACAATACTTGCTCTCGCCAAGCAAGATCATCCCCCTTGGGGGCTTTGGGCAGTTTATGTTGTGGTACAGATGCCAAATCCGTAGGAGCTTCTCCCCCCCAACGCACAGCAAACAATTCCACTTCATGGCCCTGTTGCATAAGGCTACGGATAACTTCTTGGACATGGATGGAACATCCTTTATAACCAAATACGGGAATCCCCGGATCTGTGCATATATAGGCAATTCGCATTTTTTTCCTCCTAAACTTTTATTTCTTTCTTCGATGTAGCGTTATTAAATACTGTTCGCAATTTAGCTGCGTTACGATGAATATCAAATTTTTGTTCCATGAGTTGTCTGGCTTGGGTTGCCAGTTTTACTCGCAAATCGGCATTTTCTAGCAGTTGGGCGATCGCCTCTGCCAAAGCCACAGGATCGTTTTGTGCCACCATTAATCCTGTTTCTTGGTGCCTTAACACCTCTGGAATCCCCGTTAAATTGGTAGAAATGCAAGGAGTACCCAATGCCATGGCTTCTAATAAAACCGTGGGCAAACCATCTTTGTTACTGTCTCCTCCCACTACACAGGGGGCAGCCATCAACGATGCCGACTGCATCAATTTGGTTACTTCCCCTTGGGGGCGAATACCCAGTAACTTTACCTGCTCTTGTAATCCTAATTTTTCAATCTGTTGACGCAAATTAAGTTCTTCCTCTCCTGCCCCTGCGATTTCACAGGTGAAGGTAATACCACGCTCTCTCAAAATTTGACAGGCATCAATTAACACTGCAAAGCCCTTTTTTTCCACCAGTCGCCCCACTGCTACAATTTTCGCAGGACGATGTTGGGGGGATGCAAACTCATATCTTTGTAAGTCCAAGCCGTTATAAATAAGTTGCACTTTTTGGGCGATCGCACCATAAGTTTGCTGAAGATAATCGAGATTATACTTACTGATGGTGACGGCCGCCGCCGCATCGGTTAATTTACTTGCATATTCCGTTGGCACTACGCTTTCATGAAAAATATCTTTGGCATGGGTGGTAAAGGTGTAGGGAATTTCGGCAAAATGACTGGCTAGTCTAGCGACAACGGTGGCGGAGGTGGCAAAGTGGGCGTGTAAGTGGGTGAAGTTTTGTTCTCGGGCAATACAGGCTAGTTGAATGGCTTTATGTAGTCTGTGTACGTCTTCTCCTTGGGCAAATTCTAGTTTCTGCCAAAAATTGGGAATAACATAACTTGCTTTGTCAAATACATCCCATAAGGTACTTCCCCTGAGATCATGGGAAAATAAATAAGTAACGGGCGATCGCACCTTAGCAATAATATCTTGAAAATGTCCATCTAGGGGAGGATGAAGGGCAAAAATTTGTATTTCTAATCCCGCCGCCTCATGGGCAAGAATTTCTGAAACCACAAAAGTTTCAGAATAGCGAGGATAACGCTTGAGGACATATCCCACTTTCAGAGGATTTTTTATAGATGTACATTGATTCATTTTTTTGTAATAGTAACTAAATAAAAAAGTAATAAAAAGTTATTATAAATATATTTTTTATGAATAAATATTATAAAAATAAATATTATAAAAATAATTAAATATTGACCAATATTTTCTTATCAGAAAAATTATTATTCTCTATTTGATCACAAATATAACCTAAGTATTGAGGAATTTTTTTTAATCCTTGAAAGTCAATATTTTTATGCACTTGGGGAAATATTTTTTCTGTTTGTAACCATTGAGTTAATGATTCTGGAGTTAACTTATCAGGGTGTAACATATCCACTAATCCTAATTCTTCTAATCTTTGAATGCGAATTAATTGTTCTTGCCGGGGATTTACTCTAGGTATGATTAATGCTCTTTTTTCAAAAGATAAAATCTCGCTGGTACTATTGTAACCACCCATAGAAATTACCCATTTTGCCTCTTTCAAGAGTAAAGTAGGCTCTTTCACATATTTCCACACCCATAAATTAGACCTAGTTTTTGCAAAATCAAATAATTTTTTTTGAACCTCTGAGGGCATAAATGGGCCTGTGATAATTATTCCTTGAACATCTTTTGGTAAAGTTGTTTCAGCAAAAGTAAGCGCTAAATTAGCCCCGTCTTGTCCTCCTCCCACCATGCACAAAGCCAAGGATTTATTATTGAGATTAAAAGTTGATTTATTTGATGTAAACTCTAATCTTGTGCGTTGGTCTAAATACCCTGTATAACGAAACTTATCAAGAATATCTGCTGAAAATTTATACTCTTTGACTGCATCATAAATATTAGGATCTCCGTAAATCCAAACCTCATTATAATAGTTACGAATTATTTTTTCATTCTTCGCTTTTTTCCATTCTTCCTCAACAGTTTTTGGATCATCTAATATATCTCTTAAGCCAAGAATGCGGAAAGTTTTGGTTTCTTTTTTGAGATATTTTAACGTTGGTTTTAATTCTCCCATGGCACCCTTCGGCACGTTGTCAACTATTAATATATCTGGTTTAAAACTTTGAATAGTCGCTAAAATAATGTGCGATCGCATCTTAACAATTTCACCAATAGACATCTGCCAACGCCTAGCCTCGTAACCCCCCTCACTATTCTTATATAAAGCAGGGAGAGTCACACAATCAATTCCCTCAACCGTTTCAACCTCATTACTTTTATTCGTACCCGTAATTAGTAATATATCAACATTTTTTAGAGAGATACCTAAGTTTTGAGCAATCAGCATATTACGCCTCTTATGCCCCAAGCCCATCGTATCGTGAGAATAAAGCACTATCCGCCATCTCTTACCCATGGATTTCTCTTTGTTACAAATTGCCCGATCACTCAAAGATGTGACACTAATATTACTATTCATAGATAATGATGTAACGAAATATGGTTAACATTTGTTTAAGACGCTAAAAGTATTTAACTTTGTTCCCCACAAATTAGTTGTTATTACGGATACTTTATGAAAACTATATATTTATGAGCAAATTGAATATTTTTTCTCAAACATAGTTAATTGAGTCTCACAATAATCCAACAAAAAAGGAGTAGTACAATGACGATCAACAAACTGGGTACTAAGATATATATGTCTTATGAGCGTCAAAATGGTATAAATTGTAACAGCTTGTCTTTTGTTCTCTCCTACCAATTTAATAAACTCATTTTCTACAGTTTTTTCTTGACCTTTTAAAACGCTAAAATCACCATATTTTCTCAAGCTATATTCTGTAATATGTCCCATAAAATTACCTATATCAAGAGCAGGATTACCTAGACAATATAAATCTAAATCTAATAAATAAAAATGATCTTTATTGACAATAATTTGATCAAAATAAAAATCTCGGTGGATACCACACAAACTATCATCCTCTTGAATATGTTGACCGAGTTTATCACAGGTATTTAAAATATATGCAACTCGACATTCCCACTCAGGAAAATCTCTTAAAATTAAAGGTAATTTTTGATGAAGAATCGCCAATTCATCTGCAATAACATGGGAACGAAAAGTGGGAATATTTGCACAATGTAGCTTATGGGCAACATGGGCAATTTTTTTTACTATATTTAAATCAATATTCGGGGTAAATAAATCTCTTAAAACTTCTCCCGATACCTTTCTCTGTAACCACATTTGCCACTCCGGGATAATTGCTATTGGCTCAGGTACAGAAATTTTATCTAAACAATCATCATTAAAACCATTTTTCCATAGCTGTTTCTGCACGTTATAACTTTTAAAATCAGTACCCTTTGCTCGTATTTTTCCTATTAAAGCTAAAGAATTTTTGCCATCAAAGGTGAACTCAATTAAGCAACGTTTTTCAGGTTTATAACGAATAACTTTTATTTCTGCTAACTGATAATTGGAAATTATATTAGGTAAATGTTTAGAAAGATGTTCTTTAACCCGTTTTGGAGATAAAAGTTCTCTCAAAAAAGGCATTTTTACATCATTATCTAAATCATAATCATTAACAACTCTCATTTTGTTTATAACTATAAATGCTTGTTATCATATTTAAATATATTAACAAAACAACCTTATTTAAAGGTGAAAAATTTTAGGTATTTTTTAGGGTCATAAAAACTTAAGTAGGTTGGCGAAATTAATTATAGCTCTTATTTTATTAAGACTCTTATGAACAAGGGGTTTAAATCCCTTGCCTAAATCGATTTAATTATGCCTACTTACTTTGAATCAGAAAGAAAATAAATAGTTAATTGTCCATTCTTAAGACAACCTTCTGGGGAAACCCGACTCAATTGTTTTGTATGAACAATTTTGATAGTATCTTGTTATTAAAGTAAATACTCATCATGTCAAAATATAATCAAACATCAAAATGGTAGAGAACAGGGAAAGCGAATATTACAAAGAGTCAGAAGCAACCAGAGTTAGAGTTTTAAGCGAAGCACTACCCTACATCCAAAAATTTGCAGGACGTACTATTGTTGTGAAATATGGTGGTGCTGCCATGAAAGATGGTTCTCTAAAAGAAGGAGTTATCAGAGATATTGTTTTCCTTGCTTCAGTGGGTTTAAATCCTGTGGTAGTCCATGGAGGAGGCCCGGAAATTAATATTTGGTTAACAAAATTGGGCATCGAACCTCAATTTAAGGATGGTTTGAGAGTTACCGATGCACAAACCATGGATGTAGTGGAAATGGTGTTGGTGGGTAGGGTAAACAAGGAGTTAGTTACCCTCATCAATAATGCTGGAGGCAAGGCAGTTGGTATATGTGGAAAAGATGGTAATTTAATTCAAGCACGTTCTGTCAATCGTGAAAAAGTAGGTTTTGTGGGGGAAGTTACCAATGTTGATAGTTCGTTAGTTGATTCCTTGGTAAAAAGTGGCTATGTGCCTGTTATTTCTAGTGTGGCGGCGGATATTGATGGACAAGCCCATAATATTAATGCTGATACTGTAGCGGGGGAAATTGCAGCGGCTTTGGGGGCTGAAAAATTAATTTTGTTAACGGATACTCCTGGAGTTTTGAGGGATTATCATGACCCTTCTACTTTACTTTATAAGTTATCAATTCAGGATGCCAGAGATTTAATTGATGAAGGGGTGGTATCTGGGGGAATGATTCCCAAGGTGAATTGTTGTGTGCGCTCTCTTGCTCAAGGGGTGAAAGCTGCTCATATCATTGATGGTAGAATTCCCCATGCTTTATTGTTGGAAATTTTTACTGACGATGGTATTGGTTCAATGATTGTTCCTTAATTTTGGGGTATTGGGGGTGAGCTTTGGTTCACCCTTTTAATTTTTTCCCCAAGTTTTAGCGTAAATCAAGAATGTTGTCTTTCAGGTTATCAGCAATACGGGATAAAAATGTAGAGCGGGAATGTTCTTGGGAGTTATTTTTGTTTTCTTTTCCATTGGTCGCTTTCACCACAGATGCTTGTTGATGCTCTGTATTTTTGGGGTGTGACTGGGAAAAGACTTTCATGATATTCATAAGGCAAAGCTCCTATATTTTTTATCAAAGAGAGTGGCTCATTGTACTCTTCATTTTTGATAAATTAACTAATTCTGATTATCTTGGATGATGTTTTTTTTTTCATGTTTTTGTGATATTTATTCTTAATTTGTTGCATTTCTTCATATGATGAAGCACTATTTATTACACTGATAACTACTAATTTTTAATAAATTGAACTTCATATAATGATTGAATAAAAATATAAGAAATAGCTTATTTTTTAATCTGTACAGCTTGGCGATACATCAATCAAAGGTCAATTAGTAAAAGAAAAATAACTGGTATATCTATTTCTACTCATCAGCAATGGTTAATTCTTCAATGTTCCAAAAAGCACCACCAAGGGGAGAATATTCTACTCCTTGAATACGATTTCTGACGGCGGATAGGGAATAGGGATTCACTAAATAGATGAGGGGTAAATATTCCATGGCTAGTTGTTGGGTTTGGTCATAAATTTCTTTTCTACGGTCAAAATCTAATTCCCTCGCCCCTTGCACATATAAATTGCCGATTTCTTCTTCCCAGTCGGCAACTACTCGTCCTTCAATGTCTTCTCTCCCTGCTTGGGGTTTTTGGTTAAACAAGTGTAAGTTTCCGTCGGGATTCCAAAGGTTGATGCCCCCATTTGGTTCGTTTCCCCCAGTAAAGCCAATAATATGGGCTTCCCAATCGAGGGAGTTACTGAGTTTATCGACTAATACGTTAAAGGCGATGGGGGTAAAGTCAACGGTGATACCAATTTTTTCTAAGTCTTGTTTGATTTGAGAGCCTAGGGATTCTCTGATGCGGTTTCCTGCGTTGGTAAGAAGGGTAAATCTGACGGGGTGGTTTTCGGCATCGAAAAGGTTGCCGTTATCATCGTATTTAAATCCTTCTTTTGTTAAAATTTCTTTGGCTAATTCGGTGTTGTATTCGTAGCCTTCGACGGTAGGGTCATAAAATGGTGATTGTACGGAAATAGGGGAGTTTTGTTTTTCTCCTAATCCTCTGTATATATTATTGATCATTCTATCACGATCAATGCTATGGGCGATCGCCCTTCTAAACTCCACATTATTAAACCACTTGGATTTATAAGACGTTACCAACGGATTACCATCCCTCATACCTTGATTGAGATTAAAAGCCATAAAAGTAGTACCATAGGCAGCCCCACCATTGTAGATGGTAAAATCCCCCCTTTCTTCCTCCCGTTTAAGCAGGGAAAAATATTCAGGAGAAACCCCAATGGAATCTAAACTGCCAGAGCGAAATTGTAACAAAGAAGTGTCCGTTGATTCCACAATTTCCCACACCACATCTTCAATATAAGGGAGGGAATTGCCCTGCTCATCTGTTTGCCAATAATAGGGATTTTTAGTAAAAATAACTCGCTGAGAAGTAGAATAACTTTTTAATTTATAACGACCATTTACTATTAATTGATCAGGCGGAGTATCCACACCCCAAAAAGAAAGAAATAAAGGGTTTCCATCTCTGTCTTTTTCTATTACTTTTTCTTCTAAAATATGTTTAGGTAAAATAGCTAAACCTGTACTTTCTAAAAAAGGTGCAAAAGGTTCATTAATGGTAAATCTAACTTGTCTATCATTTACCTTTGTCACCGTGGGCAAAGCACGACTTTCTCCCACTCTCAAACTATCCCTTGCATTACTAGGAATTTCCTCATTAAGGTATAGTTGATTATAGCTGAATACCACATCATCTACGGTTAAAGGCTCTCCATCAGACCATTTTAAATTCTCTTTGAGAGTAAAAGTAATATTTAATTGATCATCCGAAAATGTCCAAGACTCCGCCAATGCAGGTTGAATTTCCCCTGTCATGGGATTTTCTTCCACCAATCCATCGTAGGTTAAACCAAAAATATTAGGAGACTCTTGAGACAAAACGGCGTTAAATGTTTTAGGATCACTTAATATCGCCTGAGTTATTTGAGATTCTGGCATTCTAGCCTCTGCCATGTCATTTCTTGCACAGCCTCCCAAAAAAGTTACACTTATCAGCAAAACCAGAGTGATATTGACTACCTTAAATAACCAAGAAAACATACATTAAATTTAATCAATCTTTTTTTTACTTTTCCCATGTTATCGTATTATTTGCAATACTAATGGTAAGAGGGAACTTAACAACTAATATTTTTGTGAACAATTTTTACCTATAAAATTACAAAAAAAATTGTTAAAGAATGGTTATATCATCTTTTCCCATAGTTACGGGGTTAAAGTTGACTAAAAATAATCACTATACTTATAAATTACCAGTATAACTATTAATTATTTCACTTATTTTTAATTTATTAATTATTTCATGGATTTTACTTTAAATGAGTTATTTAACATTTCTCCTAATTTACGAAGTTTACTAACTGATATTGCAATTGTTATTGTTATTTTAGGAATTAGTTATTTTATTCTTAAAGTTGGTAAAAATTTATTACTTAGACAGCTTAGAAAATTTACTCGCAAAACGGAAACTGATCTTGATGATCAGATTATTGAAATTGTTAATAAACATATCATACCCATCGGTTATTTTATTATTTGTTATCTAACTTTTAAGGAAATACAAATAAATGAAACAATCTTGGGACTTGCTAGAACTTTTTTAAGTATTGCTATTACTTTTTGTACGTCACGATTTTTAGTTGATTTATCTAGAGTTGTTATTAAATTTTATAGCAAAAAATATCATTATTCTAATTCTATTGTTGAGAAAAATATTGATGCTCTTTTTCCTGCTATTCGAGTAGTTATCTGGACTTTAGCGGGAATATTTATAGTTAGTAATCTTGGATTTGATATTGGTGCAATTGTTGCAGGACTTGGGATTGGTGGTGTTGCGATCGCCCTTGCATCCCAAGGCATATTACAAGATTTGTTCAGTTATTTCGCTATTTTATTTGATCGTCCTTTTGAAATATCGGACCTTGTTTCAGTAGATGAATTTACAGGATATGTACAACATATTGGTATTAAAACCACAAGGATAAAAGCCCTAACGGGGGAGGAGTTAGTTTTGGCAAATACCGACTTGACTAACTCTCGTCTTAGAAACTATAAAAGAATGCAAAGTCGCCAGGCGAAAATAAAATTGGGCATAATTTATGAAACTGATAATAGTCTTTTACCTAAAATTCCTACCATCATTGAACAAGCCCTAATTCCTTTAGAAAATATTACTTTTGATATTGCTTATTTCTCTGAGTTTGGAGATTTTAGCTTAGATTATGAAGTTATTTATTTTGTCCATAGCAATAATGAATTAAAGATATATCGTCAAGCTCAACACGAGGTCAATCTTGCTATTAAATTCGCATTTGCAGAGGCTGGAATTAAATTTGCTTATCCCACCGCCCTTCACTATGTAAATCAGGTTAAATAAAGTTATTTAACCTAATTTCAGGATAAGAAAAAGAACAAATAGTAAGCTAAAACTAACAACAAATTTAAATTACTATATTGTCCTATATCTAATTTAATAGAACACTCTCGTCATCATTCACCAGTTAATTTTTGTACTAATCTTCTTTGTGAATTAATTGCTTATTGTCATGTACTAGAAAATCCTTCTGTTCATTTCGACTGGCTTGTACCTTAATCTGCTTAACCCCAGCCTACCTTAACTATCAATTATTTACCATTCTTTTTTTTGCTAAAAATCTAATTTTTTCTAAGTCTTTTGCTGACATTTTTTCCAAATGTTTTAACACTAAATTCATCCTGCCTTGGGTGCGTAATTTTTCTTCATGCCTAGCTAAAAAATCCCAATATAAATAATTAAAAGGACAAGCATCTTCCGTTAATTTTTCCTTGGGTTTATAACGACATCCCTTGCAATAATCACTCATTTTATTGATGTAATTAGCCGAAGAAGCGTAGGGCTTTGATGCTAAGATACCCCCATCAGCAAATTGCCCCATACCCAAAACATTGGTTTGCATTACCCAATCATAGGCATCAATGAAGGCAGTATGAAACCAGCTTTTCAACTCTTGGGGGGAAATTCCTGACACCAAACCATAATTACTCAAAATCATTAATCGTTGAATATGGTGGGCATAACCAGTGTTTTCCGTCTGTTGTAACACTTGATGTAAACAATTCATATCAGCTTTTTGGCTATCCCAAAAAAAATCGGGGACAGGGTTTTGATGATCAAACCAATTGCTAGTAAAATAATCATCATCTACGTGGTGATATAGTCCATACATATATTCTCGCCATCCAAGTATTTGTCTGATAAATCCTTCTACAGAATTAAGGGGATAATCTCCTTTATGATAGGCATTTTCTACTGCTTTAATTACTTCTAATGGTTGTAATAAGCCAATATTTACATAGGGAGAAATTAAACTATGCCACATAAATTCTTCTCCTGTAACCATGGCATCTTGATATGTTCCAAACAAATTTAATCTATGATTTATAAAATGTTCTAATACTTTGAGAGCATCTTCTCTTGTTACTGCCCAAGTAAAGTTATCAAGTTTACCATAGGTTTTCTCTTTAATTTTCCTAACTTTTTCGATAACATCTAAGGTTATTTTATCTGGTTCAAAAAATAAACTAGGGGGAGTTTGAAGATTCTTTTTTGGTGGTTGACGATTTTCTTTATCTAAGTTCCATTTTCCACCGATGGGTTTATTTTCTTCGGTCAATAAAATATTAAATTTTTTGCGACTTTCTCTATAAAAGTCTTCTAAGATTAATTTTTTTCTTCCTTTTGCCCACTGGTTAAATTCTTCTTTTTGCCATAAAAAGTTACTATTGGGAAAAAGTTTGATATGACAATTTATATTTTCTTCGCTGAGGAAGCTAAAAAAAGATCTATCATGGTTATTAGATGAAACAATAGTGTTATTAAAAGGTACAGTGCGATCGTCACTGGGACTCATTAATCTTAATTCTGTAATTTGATGGGTTGTTATCCAATCGATGAGAGATTGCTGAAAGTTATCACTAATGGCGTAGGTTACTGGCCAACCGTTTTTTTTCAACTCTTCGGCAAAATGACGCATTGCAGACCAAATTAACACTAATTTTTGGCAATGATAGGTATTTAAAGAGCCTAAATTGAAGGATTCTACTAAAATAATCGGAGTATCTTTTTTAATATCTAAACAACTTAATAAAGCAGAATTATTTTTATTTAATTGATCTCCTAAAATCCAAATTCCTGTAGTCATAATAATTAATTTAAATATTTATTTACTTACTATAATCTAATGTCAGTCTAAAACTATTATAGTTACTAACTATCAAAAAAAATTAACCCATAAAGTTTCTTCTTAATCATTCATTTTTCCTTATCAATCAATAACGAATGTCCACGGATAAAAGTCCTCAACTCATGAAGCACAAAGTCTTAAGTAACAACTATGTAACGGTAAAACTAGATGCCAGTTTATTAGATGTTGTTGAACAACTAAGTCAAGTAAAACCAGATAATTTAAAGGAAGATACTACTTCTAAATATGCCCGTGGAAATAGGCATTTTAGTTGTGCTTTAGTTGTCAATAATGAGCGTTTAGTAGGATTAATTACAGAGAGAGATATTGTTAAACTTTCGGCTCAAAATTCTTCCCTAGAAAATATGGTGGCTGCACAAATAATGACGAGGGATGTAATTACTTTTGAGGAGGAAAAAATTGGCAGTGTTTTAGAGTTAGTAGATATTTTAAAAACTCATAAAATTAGACATTTACCTTTAGTAGATAAACAATCAAGGGTAGTGGGTATTGTCACCCCAGAAACCATTAGGGCAACTTTACAACCCCTTGATCTTTTGAAGCATCGTCATGTAGAAGAAGTAATGAGGCGTAATATCATTTATGCTTTTCCATGGCAAAAATTGACGGATTTAGTACAGTTAATGGCAAATAATTCCATTAGTTGCGTGGTGGTAGTTGAGGAAGGAGAAAATAATCAGGTTAAACCCTGTGGGATTATTACAGAAAAAGACATTGTTAGGTATCAAGCCCTTCGTTTGAATATGGAGGAGTTGGAGGCGCAGCAGGTTATGACAAAACCTCTGAAGGTGATTAATGGAAATTCTTCTCTTTGGGATGCCCATAAGTTGATGGAAAAAAAAGGTTTTCGCCGTTTAGTAGTGGTGGATAATGAGGGTTATCTTCAAGGGATTATCACTCAGAGTAGTGTATTAGAAGGAATTGATCCTCGTGAATTACAAGATGTTATAACTGTATTAGAGAAACAAGTTGAATTATTAGAAAATAAGAATACTGAGTTATTAAAACAGGTTGTTAGACAACAACAGGAAAGTTTGAAAGAAGCGGAGAAAAGAGAGAAGTTATTACTAGATATATCGTTGCGAATTCGCTCATCTTTGGATTTGAAGGAAATTTTACAAAGGGCGGTGGATGAGGTAAGAAATTTATTGTCGGTGGAAAGGGTAGTTATTCTCAGGGTATCTGAAAATTGGGAAAATCCTTTTTTGATTGAGTCGATTATTGATTCAAAATATTCTTTGAAGGGAAGAATAATTCGTGATGCTTGTTTTGAGGAGTTGTGGTTAAATTCCAAAAATGTTTTTCCTACGGTTGCCATTGAGGATATTTATGACAGTGATTTAACTGAATGTCATGTGGATTTGTTGGCGAGTTTTGGTATTCGGGGTAATTTGGTAATTGGTTTGGAGGTAAACCAATGTTTGTGGGGGTTGTTGATTGCCCATAGTTGTGAGGATATTCGCCTTTGGAAGTCAGAGGAAATTGAGTTTTTAGATAAGTTAGCGATTCAGTTGTCTATTGGCATTCAACAGGCAAGTTTGTTAAATCAGGTGAAACAAAATAGTGTGGAATTGGAAAAAAAGGTGGCTATGCGTACTTTGGAGTTAACGAATCTTAATCAAGAGTACCATGAAGAGTTGATTAAATCTAATGAGATACAAATGGAGTTGGAAAAAACGAAGTCAACTTTGGCGGGTATTTTGAATGTTGCCCAAGATGGCATTATCTCTATTAATCATGAGCAAAAAATTATTATGTTTAATCAAGGGGCAAGTCAGATTTTTGGTTATACTCTTGAGGAGGTTTTGGGTAAGCCTTTAGATATTTTATTGCCTGATAGGTTTGTGGCTTCTCATCGTCACCATGTGGAAAATTTTGATGGGGCAGGGCAAGTAAATTCTTGTTGTCGTATGAGTGGTGATAATGATGATAAGGATTTTGTCATGGGCAAGAGAAAAGGGGGTGAGGAGTTTCCTTTGGAGGCTTCTATTTCTCGTTTGGTTACTCAGGAGGATACTATTTCTACGGTTATCTTACGGGATGTAACTCAAAAGAGGGCTTTGGAGGCGGAAAGAAGGAAGTTAGCCCATTATTTGGAGGTGAGTTTGAATGAAATTTATGTTTTTCGTGCGGATACTTTTTTGTTTGAGTATGTGAATCAGGGGGCTTTAAATAATATTGGTTATAGTTTAGAGGAGTTACAAGGTATGACTCCGATAGATGTTAAGCCTGAATATACTAAGGATAGTTTTTTGGAAGTGGTTAATCCTTTGTTGACGGGTGAGCAAAATATTGTGGTGTTTAAGACGATTCATCGTCGTCAAGATGGTAGTTTGTATCCTGTAGAGGTACATTTACAGTTAGTGGATGAGGGTAATGATAGGGTATTTGTGGCGATTATTTCGGATATTACGGAAAGGGAAAGGGCTGAAAAACAATTGAAGGATGAGTTGGATAAGAGTTTGTTGTTGGGCAATATTACGGATAAGATTAGGCGCACTCTTAATCCTGATGATATTTTTGCGACGGCAGCGCAGGAGATTGGTATGGCTTTTGAGGTGAATCGTTGTTTGATTCATGATTGTTTGTTTCAGCCTTTCTTTTCTATGCCTTTACGGGCGGAATATTCTGCGGGGGATTATCCTTCTATCATGTCTTTTCCTGTGCCAATTCAAGGGAATGTCCATCTTAATAAAATTTTATACCAAGAAGGGGCGATCGCCTCTAGTAATGTTTATCAGGATGATTCTTTTCAACCGATAATCGGTTATTGTCGCAGTATTCTTCTCAAGTCAATTTTAACTATTGGTACTTTTTATCAGGGCAAAATTAATGGGGTAATCATCCTTCATCACTGTGATTCTTTCCATGAATGGACGGCTGAAGAGCTTGATTTGATTGAATCCGTGGCGGCACAGTTAGGAATTGCGATCGCACAATCTAACCTTTTAAAACAAGAGAAAAGACGACTAAATCAACTAGCATTTAAAAATCATGAGTTGTCACAGGCAAGAAAAGAAGCAGATTCGGCTAACCGTGCCAAAAGTGAATTTTTAGCCATGATGAGTCACGAAATTCGCACTCCCATGAATGGAGTAATTGGCATGACAAATTTGTTGGCTGATACTCCCTTAAATCCTCAACAAGAAGACTTTATTAAAACTATTCGTCATAGCGGAGAAAGTTTATTAATTATCATCAATGATATTTTAGATTTTTCCAAAATAGAGTCAGGTAAATTAGAGTTAGAAAATGAGCCATTTAATCTACTAGAATCAGTTAACAGCATCATCGATTTAATGAAATTTCAAGCCCATGCTAAAAATATAAAATTAATATATAAAAAAGAACCTTTAAAAAGCGAATATTTTAGAGGAGACGTTACTAGACTTCGACAAATTCTATTAAATTTAATTAGCAATGCCATTAAATTTACCAAACAAGGTACTGTAACAATTAACATTACCAGTCACACAGTTAATGAAACAAAATGTATTCTCAAATTTACCATAAAAGATACAGGTATTGGTATTCCTAAAAATAGACAAAATAAATTATTTAAACCCTTTTCTCAGGTAGATAATTCCATTAGTCGCCATTATGGTGGTACAGGGCTAGGATTAGTTATCAGTAAAAGACTAGCAGAAATGATGGACGGGGAAATGTGGTTTGAAAGTCAAGAAAATGTCGGCTCAACTTTTTTCTTTACCGTTGTTTTACCGATGTCTAGTAACCCAAAAGATGTTATAAATAACAACTTAGATAACCAAGGTTTAAATCAATCAAAAAAATACAAAATTTTGTTGGCTGAAGATAATAAAGTTAATCAAAAAGTCGCCATGTTGAGCTTAAAAAAAATAGGCTATCAATGTGATATGGTTGCTAATGGTTTAGAGGTAATTGAAGCAATTAAAAAAGTAAATTATGATATTATCTTTATGGATATACAAATGCCAGAAATGAATGGTTTAGAGGCAACTCGTTGGATTAGGGAAAATAACACCCATCAGCCCCATATTATCGCCATGACAGCTAATGCCATGGAAGGGGATAAAAATATTTGTCTTCAAGCAGGAATGAATGATTATCTTACTAAGCCTCTTCATTTAGATGAATTGAAAGAAGTATTAAATAAGTTTTGATGATAAAGTCAAAATGCTTGTCAAGTAAAGCCACTATTAATAAGACAAACTTAAAAATAGTACAACCTCATTATTCTTAATTCTTAATTACCTTTTGGTGCAATTGTCACAGACACCACAACGAAAAGAAGTACTCAAATTATTATTAAAGACTCCCAATAAAAAAGCCCAGCGACAATGCTTAGTGGTTAAATAATCTTTCATTTGCATCATTAACTGTTTTTCATAATCAATCATCTTTTTTATTACCTTTTCAGGCTTATTTAAACATAGTTTATACTCAAAAGGATTTAACCATTTTAATTGTTTTGCTGTGGTTAATATGCCTAAATATAATTAATTTTTGTCAGTTATTGAATGGTGAGATTTATTAGATAGTTTTGTTATTAATACTTCTGTTTCTTGGTAATATTTTAAAGTTTGGGCAAGGAAAAAAGCCCGTGTTTTTTTGTCAGTAGGATCAAATAATCCTGTAAATTCGCTGATAATACTTAGGGCTTGGCTAGGTTTTCCATCTCGTCCTCCTCTTCCTATTTCTTGAAGATAATCGGACAATAATAGAGGTACTTGATAATGAATTATCCATCGTAAATTTGCTTTGTTAATACCCATCCCGAAAGCATTGGTACAAACCACAAATTTTACTTTTTCTTCTAACCAATCTTGTTCTATTTTTCTTCTTAGGTTGCTAGGTAAACCACCATGGTAGGAATAATTATTGTAACCTTTTTGGTGAAGATAATGGGAAATATTTTCGGCTTCTTTTCTAGTTCTAATATAGACTAAACCACTGTGGTTTTTTTTACTATCTAAAAATTTAATTAATTCTTGTTTCCTTGCTTTGGGTGTCCAAATTTGTTTTACTTTCAGTTGTAGATTTTGACGGTAGGGGCTAAGGATAAATTTTTGGGGATTGATTAAACCTAGGGTGTCGGTAATAATTTTTTGGGTAGGTAAGTCGGCGGTGGCAGTAAAACAGGCGATCGCCATTAGGGGGTGATTATGCTTTACTGAAAGTAAACTAGGGCGAATGCTGCCTAAACGGGTATAGCTAGGGCGAAAAGTTTTGCCCCACTGCACCAAACAATGGGCTTCATCGATAATCAGGCTATTGATAACCAAGTCGGGATGACTAATAATTTGCCATATAGGGGGGCTAAGGAGGGTTTCAGGGGAAAGGTATAATAACTTTAATTGTTGCTTTTCTAATCTATATATTACCCCAGTGCGATCGCCCCTAGCCATTTCACCATGTAAAAAATCTGCCGCCAACCCTTTACCCTTCAACTCTCTAACCTGATTTTCCATCAAAGCGATGAGAGGAGAAACCACCAAAGTTAAACCATCCTGAAGTAAAGCAGGTAACTGGAAACAAATAGACTTACCACCCCCCGTAGGCATCACCACCAGACAATCTTTTTTTGCCAAAAGAGACTCCATTACCTGTGATTGAGGGTAGCGAAAATCATCATAACCCCAAATATTTTTTAACTCTCTACGGAGTAAATCAAGCTGATAAGCCATGGTATGGTAAATCCAGAGAAGAAGGATTAGAAGGACTATCCGAAGACTTTGATTGATACAATATCCCTAAAATAATGCCTACAACCACCAATAAAAAAGCAATGCTATACTTATAACGCTCAAAAAAATCATTCTTTTTCATCACCGTCACCGCCGACAAATCAGGCTGGGGTAAATCAGGCAAAACCTCTCTTAAAGTTGCCCAAGATAATCCCCTCTGTTTTTGTGCATCTACTCTCAAAATCTGACAATGGACTAAACCAATGGTGACATTATCATGACCATTTTTAGTTAAAGCAATATCCAACAAATGGGCAATACTTTCAGAAAGAGAAACTTCTTCCCCTAAAATCGGTAAAACCTCCTGACGCCAATATTGTTCAACCCTTTCAAAATCAGATAAACCATCAGAACATAATAACAAAACGCAATCCTCATCAGGAATAATTCGTTTAATGTGAGGACGAATATTTTTAGCATAATCTGTACCCAAAGCCTGAATTAAAGCCCCCGCTTGGGGATTACTGGTCATTTCTCGATAAAAACTATAACCTAAACGCACCTCCCTCGATGCCAAATCATCATCCACTGTTAATTGATGACAGCCCTGAGAAGTGATGAGGTAAATCCGTGAATCTCCCACATGACCAAAGTATATTTCATGATCTAAGGCTAGGGTTAAAACTACCGTAGTACCCATTCTATCTCGATCTTTACTTCCTTGCGCATTATTAATCTCTGTAATTTGGTCATTGGCTTCGGACAAGGCAGAGAGGATTTTTTCTTTGTCAATTAAAGGTGTCCAATTTTTGCTATAAAGGGTATCTTTTAGTTGTTTTTGATAAATTTGAGTTAATTCTTGCTCTAGGGTAGTTATAGCCAGGTTAGAGGCTATTTCCCCGCCTTTTTGCCCCCCTAGTCCATCACAAATAATGGTCAAAGTATTGATTCCTGAAACGTTTTCTTTTAATTCTAGGGGGCTAGGATAACAAGCGTCTTCATTATTACCTCTTTTCTTGCCTGGATCTGTGGTGGTCAGAATATGATATTTTCTTTGATAGTATTCTTCCCCTAGTATAAACAGGGCTTGATCTAATATTTTAATTAGTTCTCCTGTACTGGTAATGAGTTTCTGCTGTAAGCTGAGGATAATATTTGTTAAAACTTCTTGAATTATTTCTTGGCTATTTTTTATTAAGGGTTCTAATAAATTGCCCAAGTCTTGTAAGCTAGGTTTATTGTGATTGTCGGGGCTTAATTCCATTATTTTGATAATGCCACCATCAACCCTCAGATTATCTTGGGCCAAGAAACTAGATAAGACTTTTTGTTTTTTGAGATAATACCAAAGTTGTCCTATTTGCCATAGCCAATTTAATTGTCTGAGGGGGGAAGCCTCTGCCCAACTACTGCTAAGGGTGGGGAAAATGTGAGGATAAATTAACTCACCAGAATCATTTATGGGGGTGCTTTGATGTTCTAATAACCAAGTATTTGCGATCGCACTATATACTTGAGGTAGGTGCAATTTTTGGGTAAATAAACGTTGATAGGGAATTATTTCTGAGGGAATATCATCCCCAAAAGTAGGAATTTTTTGAGGTTTAGTATCTAAAACAACCTTATCATTAATCACATAAAAGCGATCGTCAATAAGAGTCTGAATCTCGAAACATTGAGCCTCCCCATCCATCACCCATAGATAACGCCGAGTCGTAGGAGTATTGCATTCCTGACAGATACTTTCATCCACCGAATTAGTAGCATTACATTGAGGATTGATGCAGTGAATATGGCTCATAATTCAAGAACAGCAAAAGTGAAAAAACGAAAATAAGATAGTCTCATTGTAACTGTTCCCATAAACATCCTCAAATTTATTTACTCAGTCAAAAAGTTTAATTGAGTAGCAAGTATAACCACGAAATGTGACAATAAAATACTCAATTAGACTTTTTTTTCTTACTGGGGATGATGATAGTTAATGAGATTTTAATTTATTTTGTTTTGCTTGTGTTGACCTTTCTATCAGCTTATCCCATTGGGTAAAGACATTTGTAGATGTTTAACCAGAGTCTCATCAGGTAAAGCCGTTTTGAGGTGACTCCAGGGCAAAACCTGCTCTAACTCCCAATTATCATGAACATAATAATCTAAACTAGGCAGTTGCCCTTTTAATTCCTTAAATGCGCGTTTATAACTACCCAGAGTATCCCCATAAATACGAGTTAATAATAACAGTTTAGTTAAGCGGCGATCGCCCCTAGACATTAACCCTTGAATTACAGACCAATTATAACTCTCTGGGCGAAAATCTACCCCTGCTTTTGCCAGATTTTTTTGTAAATACTGTAAACGCTTTTTCGACTGCTTATTTACCCCAAACCACTGGAAGGGAGTATGGGCTTTTGGCACAAAAGTACTGCAACCGAGAGTAGTTTTTAGTCGGGGCGAAGCCTTTTTAACCGCCCTCATCATCTCAACAGTGGCATCCAAATCACTATTATCCTCTTGGGGTAAACCCACCATGCCATAAAACTTAATCGCCCTTAAACCACCCTTTTCCGCATTGATAGACGCTTGGATAATTTCCTCATTTTCCAACTTTTTATTAATCATTTGGCGAATTTTTGCCGAACCACTTTCAATGGCGATGGTAATAGACTTGGTATCCCTTTTGGTAAGGGTTTGGGCTAATTTTTCCGTTACCGTATTAGTACGCACGGAAGCAATACTGAGGCGTACATCATCATATTTTGGTTGCATGATATAGTTTAACAACTCCTCAAACTCGGGATGTTGCGTCACCGATGCCCCCAATAATCCCAAGCGGTTAGTATATTTTAAACCCTTTTCAATAGCAGGAATTAACGAACCTTCTAAACTAGCGGTACGAAATGGTAAAGTAAGATAACTTGCCAGACAAAAACGACACATTTCGGGGCAACTGCGCACCACTTCCACCATAAAAATATTTTCCCATGCCGCCTTTTCCGTGACAACGGTAGAAGCCGATAAGACATTTCCTCGATAGGTTTGTTTTTCCACCACCGCAGGAATGCGCTCATTAATGGGGGTAATAGATTTAATTTTTCCCGTTATATCTTCATATTGCACATGGTATAAATTAGGGCAATAAATACCGGGGGTTTGGGCTAAATGGATTAATTTTTCTTGTCTATCACCGTTTCTAATTTCTTGGAAACTATCAATAAAATTATCAATTAAATTTTCTCCATCTCCTAATAAGATAACGTCAAAAAATTCGGCAAATGGTTCGGGATTAGCGGTCAAAACAGGGCCTCCTCCAAATACTAAAGGATGGTTTTCTGTTCTATCTTTGGCATAAATAGGAATTTGTAATTGTTCTAATAAATCAAGGATATGTACATAGTCTAATTCCCAAGAAAAGGAGAAGCCTACTATTTCGGGATGACGGGGTAATTTTTCTTCTATATCAGTAAATAAACGAGTAACTTCTACATCTTCACGGGTACTAAAATTTGCCCAAATTAATTGATAACCTAGGCTGGTAATTCCTACGGTATACTCATTGGGAAAGGCGTAGATAAGGGAGATGGGATTATTATT
This sequence comes from Cyanobacterium sp. IPPAS B-1200, assembly GCF_001747005.2. Taxonomy (NCBI): domain Bacteria; kingdom Bacillati; phylum Cyanobacteriota; class Cyanophyceae; order Chroococcales; family Geminocystaceae; genus Cyanobacterium; species Cyanobacterium sp. IPPAS B-1200. The sequence goes on along the minus strand of NZ_CP182899.1, from coordinate 836,952 downwards.
TTTGGAAGTCGGGGTAAAAAGTAGTTTTTCGGAGGAAAATAAATCCATGTTTTTTAATTGATAATCATGATTAAATAAAGTTATTTTTTTGTAGAGAAAATTTATAGAAATATAATCTATGTTAGGCAAGAGGTAAAAGTCTGAGGCAAGGGGTAAAAGTTTCAGGCAAGAGGTAAAAGTTTCAGGCAAGGGGCTTAAGCCCCTTGTTAAATAAATAGATTTATGATGCTAAGACTTGAGAATTATTAGGAGTTTCATCAGTGGATAAAGAGGGGCGTAATATCATATATATCAAAGTACCAAATAAAGGTATAAAGGCGATCACCCTTAGCACGGGATTATTAATATTACGTCTTGCCAAATCATCTTTAATAAGTACAGGGAAAAGTAAGCATAAAGCACAAAAATCAAGGCTCATCACATGGATAAATTTACTATTTTGCCATTGATAAACAAAGTTTCCCCAATTACCATCTTTTATTCCAGATACCACTAATATAGTAGTAGCAATTATAAGGGCGATCGCCGTTAACTTACTTTCGACAATTTTAATAAATATCGTTTTTTCCCCCACAAAAGTAGTATTAGATTGCCGCAAAGCAAAATAAGGTAAAAGGGAAAACGCCCCGAGGAAAAAACTACCCACCATAAAAGGAGTCGCCATCAATTTTTGCCCCCTACCATCAACCAAAAGTAAACAAGCATAAATCATCGGTAAGATTCCCATGAGATTAAACAAGCTGATAATATAGGGGTTGATACCATCCCAACTCCCCTTAGAAAGATTAATGATTAAATCCATAGTCTCAGGATTATCAGGAGGGGCAAATAAAAATCCGTAACCTATAAATAAAATCCAAATAGTAAAAAAAACAACTTTATTAACCATAATAAAAAGAGAAAATATTAATTATATATAAATATACATAAGGGCAGATTATTGGGAGAAAAAGATAAAAAAGTTAGTCCTATGGATTGACCTTAATAAATATTCTTACATTTCTTGTTAAAAAAGATTTGAATAAAATAAAACCTATAATCAATTTATCCAATCTACTTAACCACTAAAATAAATTAGTTGAAAATTAATTAAATAATCATCCATTGAATGAGTCCATATGAAATTTAACCGCAGTACCATATTACTAAGTATATTTGCTGTTAGCCTTGCCTCCATTATTTATCTTGTAGAAATTCGCCCTCAATCTAATGTAACAAACAATGACAACGAAAATTTAGTACCACAGGGCGATCGCACAGCGGCACTTGGCGATCGCCTTTTCCCCTTTGACACAGAGCAAATAAAAACCATCACCATCGACCCCCCACAGAGCCTAGAAGATACTCAAACCTTAGTTTTTGAAAAAACCCAAGCAGAAGTGCAACCATGGCAAATGATCGAGCCAGAATCGGTTAAAGCCAACGATGCCTCCATTTCATTTTTATTAAATCTTTTTCCCCAAGCCACCCGACAGTTAGAAATTCCCATGGGTGAAGTATCCTTATCAGAATATGGTTTAGAAACTCCTAGAGCTAAAATCATCATAACCTTAGACAACGAAGAAACCTATGAAATAAACATTGGAGGTAGTAACTTTGACGATAGCCAAATATATGGCCTAATAAAATTTCCCGAATCGGCTTCCCCGTCAGAAGGGGTTTTTCTTCTTTCCAAAAGTTTCTTATTTTCCGTAGAAAGACCATATGAAGACTGGAAAGACTTACCCATGGAAAATTAACCACTAATTATCCATCATCCATTACCCATTACTTACTTATCAAACTATGTTTAGCTTAAGAGACGCACTTTTCGCCTTCGTAATTTTATCAATCTTCATATTAGTAGCTAGACTGATAAAACAAAAAGCCCGTTGGATTCAACAACTATACCTTCCCGAATCAGTGGTGGCAGGTTTTTTAGTCTTGTTGCTAGGGCAAGAAGTCTTGGGTGCCATAATAACCAACCTAGGAGGAGAAAATGCCCTTTTTGCAGGGGGTTTATTTAGTCAGCCCATACGCACCGTTTGGCAACAATCCCCAGGGGTATTTATCAACGTTGTCTTTGCCGCCCTTTTCCTAGGGGAATCCATACCCAATCCCAAACAAATTTGGAAAAAAGCAGCCCCCCAAGTAATCTTTGGGCAAACTTTGGCATGGGGGCAATATGTGGTGGGAATTTTACTCACCCTTCTAATCCTTGTACCTGTATTTGATATGAATCCCCTTGTGGGCAGTCTCATCGAAATCGCCTTTGAAGGAGGGCATGGCACCGCCGCAGGAATGGAACAAACTTTTATTGATTTAAATTTTCCTGAAGGGGGAGATTTAGCTCTCGGATTAGCCACCGTGGGTATCGTTTCAGGGATTATCACAGGAACATTATTAGCTAGTTGGGGCAGAAAAAAAGGACATATCAAAACCTTTAAAAAAGAAGGTCAAAAATTTTCTACCTATGAGGGTTTATCTGCCTCAGAAATAAAAGAAAAAGAAGAAAAAATAAAATTAAAAAGAATTCAACTCTATAAAAATTTATTAATTGATCCTCTTTCCTTAAACTTTGGTTTTGTCGGTTTAGCTATTGCTATTGGTTGGTTAATTTTAGAAGGATTAAAACTCATTGAATCGATGACATGGGGAGCCACAGGATTAACTTTGATGAATTATATTCCCCTTTTTCCCATGGCTTTAATTGGAGGTATTATAGTTCAAATTACCTTAGAAAAAATAGGTCTGAAGGAATTAATAAATCGTCGTTTAATGAATAATTTGGCAGGTTTAGCCCTTGATATAGTGGTGGGGACGGCTCTTGCTTCTATTTCTTTACAGGTTTTGGGAGCCAATATCATCCCTTTTTTATTACTAGGAATTGTTGGTATAATTTGGAATATTTTTGCTTTTGTAGTAATTGCCCCTAAAATCATTCCTTCCTATTGGTTTGAGCGTGGTATCTGTGATTTTGGTCAATCTATGGGAGTTACAGCTACGGGAATTTTACTTTTAAGAATGGTTGATCCTGATAATAAATCTGGTGCTTTTGAAAGTTTTGCCTATAAACAATTATTTTTTGAACCCATTGTCGGAGGAGGTTTATTTACTGCGGCAGCCCCTATTTTAATTAATGAGTTTGGCTCTTTATCCATTCTTTTATTGACTTCTCTATTATTGATTGTCTGGCTAGGATTGGGTTTTTTCTTTTTTGGTAAAGATTCTAAACAAGCACGAATTGCAGAAAAGATTAATCGATAAAATAAAATCTAGTTAAAATTAATTCTGTCTATAAATATCCTTTTGGTCAAATTTTATGGGTGATTCTAAACTGGTTTTTATTGTTTCTTGTTTATGTGGGTATTTAGGCTTAAATAATTTCGGTTTAAGTCCGTGGGTTTTTGCTTTGGAAGGAATAGAAAATAATCAAATTTCTGAGGAATTAAATCAAGAAGTTTTTTTGTTATCTCAGTCAGAAAATGATCAAGGGGTGGCGATAAGTATCAGGGTTGAGGGTAATTCTATTTTTGGGGCAGAAATTGCTCAAATTATTACCTCCTATGATGGTCAAGAATTTACGAACCAAGATTTAGAAAAAATCAGTGCTGATATTACTCAGTTATATCTCAATGATGCTTATCTGACGACAAGGGCTTTTGTGGCAAATATAGATAGTGATGGGGTAGCCATAATTAGGGTAATAGAAGGGGAAATTCAAGCTGTAGAAATTGAGGGAGGAGACAGGTTAGAAGGTTACGTTTTGGATAGAATTGCCCTTGGTACTGAAACGCCTTTTAATTCTGATAAATTAGAAGACCAATTGAAGTTATTAAAATCTGACCCTTTAATCGATAATGTTGAAGCTAGTTTAAGGAGTGGAGAGGGCGTTGGGCAAAGCATTCTCAGTGTGCGGGTGACGGAGGCGAATCCTTTTTCTGGCTCGGTGGCTATTAATAATTATTCTCCCCCAAGGGTGGGAGATGTGCAGGGAGATATTGATTTACGCCATGGGAATGTGTTTGGTTTTGGGGATACTTTTTCGGTGTCGTTTCGTCCTCGTTTTGAGGATTTTTTGAGTACTTATGATCTGAGTTTTACCTATTCAGCGCCCCTTAATCCCATCAATGGCACTCTGGATACAACGGTTAGTTTACAAAGAAATCGCATTGTTAGTGGCCCGTTTGAGGTGTTGGATATTAGTGGTAGTAGTGAGTTTTATGAGGTGAGTTATCGTCAACCTTTGATGCGCACTCCGTTGGCAGAATTTGCCCTTTCTTTGGGGATGAGTTATCGCACGGGGCAAACTTTCACTTTTCAAGGGCCTACCCCTTTTGGCATTGGGCCGGATGAAAATGGTATTTCTCGGACGAATGTATTGACTTTTGGGCAAGACTATGTTAAAAGAGAGCAGTTTGGGGCGTGGGCGGTGCGATCGCAATTTAGGCTTGGTATGGGCTTATTTGATGTTACCATCAGCCAAGCGCCGAATAATCCTGACGGTTACTTTTTTGCTTGGAATGGGCAGGTGCAGAGGGTGCAACTATTGGGGCGAGATCATTTTTTGATTATTCAAGGGGATGTACAGTTAACGGGGGATGCCCTTTTACCCTCGGAACAGTTTAGCATTGGTGGGGGTCAATCTTTACGGGGTTATCGGCAAAATGCGAGATCGGGAGATAATGGTTTTCGTTTTTCCATTGAAGATAGAATAACCGTTTCACGCAATGAGGCACAGGAATCAGTATTACAGTTAGTGCCTTTTTTTGATATGGGGGCGGTGTGGAATGTTTCGAGTAATCCTAATTTTTTACCTTCGCAAAATTTCCTTGCATCCCTTGGTATGGGCTTGATTTGGCAACCAAAACAAAATATTTATTTTCGTTTTGATTATGCACCCCCGTTGATAAATTTGGGCGATCGCACTGATAATATTCAAGATGATGGTCTTCATTTTAACATGAGGTACAATTTTTAATTTGACAATAATTTATTTAATAAAAGAAAATAACCAAGCCCCAAGAATAGATAATAAAATTACCATTTCTAAAAACTTAAAATGGGGGGATAGCTTTGCCCATTCTTTGATAATTATTTCTTTATATTGAGAGGAATTATTAATAATATTCTCCTTCCATAATCGCCAACTATCTTTATCCCTTATCTGTAAATTAATCATAGATAAAAGTAGAGGATAACCGCCTATTTTTACACTCATTAATAAATGTAGAGCGAGGGTTAAAGTTATCACTAATAAAGAAATCAAATGTAAATAGTACCAAATATGATTTAATTCTCCTTCTGGTAGCCATTTTTCATCCATCATTTTGCCACTAAAAACCGCAAATACTAAGCTAAAAAGACTTAACGTATTAACGATTCTATGGAGAGAATACCACCAAATGGGTTTATTAAATAACTTTAGTTGACTAGGGGTATTTTTTTGAATTAATTTGGTTTTTCCACGATGAATAACATAAACAGTAAAAACAGGGAATAATAATAAACTCCATAAACCAAAAGTTCCATGGATACCCTCGATGGCATTCCAATCAGGAAGAAAGTTGATTTTTCCCCATCGGCCATCGTAGGTGTTGTATGTCCAAAACGCAGTCACCATCGCTAAGATAGTAAATATGGCTTGAAAGTTATGGAATATTCTTAATAATAAGGGTTGATAAAGAATAGATTGTTTTTTGGTCATAGGTGGTGATGAATAATATTTATAATTCTGTCATGATAAATTAGTAAGAGTGCGAAAAATATTTAATCCAACATTGGTCAAAATCTGGAATGAAAGAATTTAACCGAGAATTTTCCTTATTATTAAGAGCCTGTTATCCCCTTATTTATGTCTCTAGCAGTGAAGAGGAAAGGGTGGAAAAGGCGATCGCATCTATTACCGAAACCATGGGCAATCGTCATACTTATATCTGGGATTTTGTGGACGGTTATCAAGATAATCCTAATAATACCAATTTTGGCAAACGTAATCCTCTCCAAGCCCTCGAATTTTTGGAGAAATTGCCCCCTAACACAGGGGGAGTATTTATCCTGCGAGATTTTCAAAGATTTTTAGAAGATATTTCCATCTCTCGTAAACTGCGTAACCTTGCCAAAAAACTCAAAGCCCAACCAAAAAATATTGTTATCATTGCCTCGGAAGTCAACCTCCCTGCCGAATTAAGAGAAGTTTTTACGGTGGTTGATTTTCCTTTACCCCAAGCTACGGAAATCAAAAAAGAAATTGAACAATTGATGGTAGGGCAATCGTTGGATGATGAACTTTTAACTGAATTAGTTAGGGCAGCCCAAGGACTATCCCTAGAACGCATCAGAAGGGTGTTGACAAGGGCGATCGCCCAAAATGGCAAATTAGAAGCCGAAGACGTAGAACTAATCCTACAGGAGAAAAAACAGACCATACGTCAAACCCAAATCCTCGACTACTACCCTGCCCAAGAACAAATATCGGACATCGGTGGTTTAGATAACCTCAAAGAATGGTTACTTAGGAGGGGAGGTTCATTTTCCGAATCCGCCAGGGCTTACGGATTGCCCTATCCTCGGGGACTTCTACTTGTTGGTATTCAAGGCACAGGAAAATCTCTCACGGCAAAGGCGATCGCGCATCACTGGCATTTACCCCTCCTCAGGCTAGACGTAGGCAGACTTTTCGGCGGTTTGGTAGGGGAATCAGAATCGCGCACCCGACAAATGATTAACCTAGCCGAAGCCCTTTCCCCCTGTATTCTCTGGATTGATGAAATTGATAAAGGATTTTCAGGTGCCGACGGTAGGGGCGACTCGGGCACCACCAGCCGAGTATTCGGCACATTTATCACTTGGTTAGCGGAGAAAAAAAGCCCTGTTTTTGTGGTGGCTACAGCCAATAATATTCAAAATTTACCAGCAGAAGTTTTAAGAAAAGGAAGGTTTGACGAAATATTCTTTGTGGGTTTACCTAGCCAAGACGAAAGGGAAGCCATTTTTGCGGTGCATCTCAACCGACTACGCCCCCACAACCTCGAAAAATTTGACATGAAAAGACTTGCCTACGAAACCCCCGAATTTTCTGGGGCAGAAATCGAACAAACCATCATAGAAGCTATGCACCTCGGCTTTAGTCAAAATCGAGACTTTATCACCGATGACATTCTCATGGCAGCTAGTCAAATTATACCCCTAGCCCGTACTGCCCGAGAACAAATCGAATTCCTAGAGCAATGGGCATCATCGGGAAAAGCCCGTTTAGCTTCTCGCAACTATCAATTAAAGATAGATAATTAAAGCATAGTTAACAAAGTATCTACATTGACACTCCCCACGAATAAATTCGGGGGATTCTAAATTCAACCACCCAACTTATCAGACAAGCTCTCGCTTAACTGACAGAGGTTGATGTGTCCATTAGCGTTTACCAGTTCAAGACTGGAAGTTGGGGACTGCCCATCCCTACTTAATTCTCTCAATGCTTTAGCTAAAATATTGATTGCCGCCGCTTCATCCCTATCCAGAATACAACCACATTGACAAACATGAGTTCTTTGAGACAAAGTTTTCTTAACCACAGTCTGACAATTAGGACATTCTTGGCTAGTGTATTGTGGGCTTACAGCATACACAACCTTGCCCATTACCTTGCCGTAGTATTCTAACCAATCAAAAAACGTTCCCCAACTGGCATCATTAATACTTTTAGCTAAACAATGGTTTTTAACCATATTTTTAACAGTTAATTTTTCATAGGCTATCAAATCGTTAGATTTAACTACGCACCGAGCTAATTTTATGAGCCAGTCTTTACGTTGCCTTGATACTTTTAAATGTTTTCTACCTAACTTGTTACTAGCTTTCTTACGAGTGTTACTCCCTTTTTTCTTTTTGCTCAGTTGTCTTTGAAGTCTTTTTAGTTGCTTCTCGGACTTTCTTAAATATCTAGGATTATCAATCTTATTACCGTTTGAATTAGTATAAAAATGAGATAAACCAACATCTAAACCGATAGCATTACCACTGGGCTTAATATCTTCAATTCGTTCTTGGTCAATACAGAATTGTGCATAGTAGCCGTCTGCCCTGCGAATAACTCTTACCCGTTTAATTTGAGTGAGTTGATAATAGTTCAGATCTAAGCCACCCCGCATCTTAAACCACCCTGCCTTAAAACCATCACGAAAATTAATAGATTTTCTGTCTTCCGACAGTTGCCACCCAGAAGTCTTGTACTCGACCGACCTTCCTTTTTTAAACTTAGGAAAACCCTTTTTCTTAACTGATGGATTCTTGCAGTTATCATAAAATCGTTTTATCGAAACCCAAGCCCTTTCGCTACTAGCTTGACGAGCCATCGAATTGAGCTTTTTTGCCCATTCAAACTCCTGAGCTAATTCTTTACAGAGTCTTGATAAATCATACTGCCCAACCTTTTGATTATCCATCCAATAGCGAATACAGGAATTACGCACAAAACTAGCTGTACGAATCATTTCTTCTATTTTTTGGTATTGAGATGAGTTGCCGTATAATTTAGTTTCAATAACTAACATCTATTTTATGGAGCTTTATATACCATAAGATTATTATATACTACTTTGTTGGTTTTTGTGGAATCCTTCGGATGTTTTTATTATTTGTCGGCTTATATCCCCATGCCTAAAGGCAGGGGCTTTACGCCAAATTTTCGGTAAAGCTGATAAAAAACAAAGCGACGCAGAAAATTAAGCTAAAAACTAATGCCCCCCAAGTTCAACAATTAACTACAAGGGGGGATTTTTGTAAGTAGATTTACAACCAGATGACTTATATCACCTCTGTTTTGAACATCTCTTTCATTGAGATTTAACAAATAATTATTTTTTAAACTCAAATTATCTTCTAGCTAAATGCCCCATGGGATTAACAGCTCGTCCTCCACGGTGAATTTCAAAGTGAAGGTGAGGTCCTGTACTAAATCCAGTACTACCCATGTCGGCAATTAACTGCCCCTGTCTTACCCTTTGTCCTGCACGAACATGGTTACGGCTGTGGTGGGCATAAAGAGTGATTGAGCCATCAGCGTGCCGAATACGTACCCAGTTGCCATAACCTCCTGAATTCCAACCAGAGGTAATCACTTCTCCATCTGCGGAGGCAACGATAGGAGTACCCACTGGTCCTGCAATATCTATCCCTCGGTGCATTCTACCCCAACGAGGGCCATATCCAGAGGTAAATACTCCCTTTGCTGGCCACATATAGCCATTAAAAGGTCTTTGGGTTTCGGGTAAAAATTGTTCGGGGGAGTTGAGTTGAGGAGGAATATCGGGAGAATTAATATCTCCTGCGGGGGGCATATTTGCTGGGTTATAGGAGTCCACCTGAATACGAACGGGAATTGATGCGACTTCCGTTGGGGGTGTTACTTGGGTAGGATCATTATTGCTAAATTCTCTAGTATTGAAATTAAGTGTTTCTTGATCGGTAATGAGGGTAGGTTGATTATTGCTGGTAAAGCTCTGTACTTGAATGGGTACAACCGCAGTTTCTCTATATTCAGGCTCATATTTTTGGGTAAAGTCTTCTGGAAGATTAGAGGCGTTTTCTGTAAGGGTTGCTTGACCATTGACTTCAAAGCTCGAAGAGGAGTTATTATCGTTGATGGTGAAGTCTATTTGTGTGGGAATCAAAACGGGTTGATTCTGGGAGATGTTTTGTGGTGTATTTTCCGATGCAGGAACTATTACTGGAATCGGAATCCCAGATGTCGATTCGGGGCTAACATTTTCTACTGCAATGGGAATGCCTTCTGGAGATGATTGGGCGATGGTTGTTTCTTGATTTTGAGTCAGGTTTAATCTAGGGGTGTTTTGTTGTGTGTTGCCCTGATAGTTACTGATTTGTTGGGGGTTGGTGATATTTTGTGCTTCTTGGTTATTATTTAGTTCAAATACAGCGGACAATTCAGGTTGTTCATTGGCACTAAGTAGTTGTTTCAATCTACGGTTACTGGCAATGTCTAGTTTTTGTCTCTGTAGTCCTTCTGGGGTTGGGTTAAATACTTCGGTATTTTGTATTTCTTCTTTATCTGGGCTTAAGGAAGCTAGTTGCTCTGAGTTACTGATTAAAAGAGTAGGGCTATTAATGGCGGTTTCATTGATAACTACTGCGGATGCTGATTCTGGTATTGCAATAATTCCTAGGGCGATCGCCAATGCTCCTTTATAAATATCCTTAGATGTATATTGAAAATTCATTATTTCGTTCCTGTTACTTAATACTAATCAAAATAATAGACAGAAAACTACAAACAGAAATCAGTGAAATTACTGTTAAGTCATCATCAAAGTCATTAAATCTTAAGAAATTGTTAAGATATTTTAAAGTTAAATACTAACTCAATCTATCAGTAAATGTACACTTTGTGATCGAAAAGATCAAAAAACTGTCAAAAAAAATTGATGATGATATTTTGGTTTAATTAGTCTTGTCTATTTGTGACTGTGAAAATAGGTTTTTGGTTCACAATTTTCGTAATTGGCGACGGGTTTCAAATAAAACAACCGCAACACTAACCGATAAATTTAAACTGCGCACGGTGCCTTCCTCCATGGAAATAAAACTGGTCAAATCACATTGTGCCAGAAGTTCTGGGGGTAATCCGTTGGTTTCGCTACCAAATAATAACCAATCATGTTCTAAATATTCACAATCTAAATAGTCTTTTTTTCCCCGTACACTGTAACCAATTAAGCGCCCTCCCCGTTGTTTGGCAACCCCTAAGAATTCTTCGATGTCATTATGGTAAGACAATTTAACATGGGGCCAATAATCTAGCCCGGCTCGTTTTAAGTAGCGATCGCTAATTTCAAACCCCAATGGACCAACTAAATGAAGCTCTGTGGCAGTACCGGCACAAGTTCTGGCAATATTACCTGTATTGGGAGGAATTTGGGGATGGACTAAAACAATTTTAGGCATAAATAAATAATCTAAATCAAACTTTTACCAAACAGGATCAGAGTATACATTAATTGTTAACTCTTTTTTTCCAGAGGGTACAGCACTGATACAAGCACAAATCACATCTTCTTGTCCTTCATCGGTTCCTATTTCCACCTCACAGGCGTGACAAGAACCCATTAAACACCCTGTGGGGATGAATACCCCCGCACGAGATGCAACCTCTAGTATCGGCTCTCCTACTTGGGCTTCTGCAATCACGTTATCTGGTAAAAATTTAACTTTTACGGTCATTTTTGCTTTACTTTTTTAGCTGATTGATAATATTTTTATACCTAAAGTATAGGTCTTCTCCCGGAATCGGCTTTTCAAATTCGGCAGGATGATCAAATTCTGTAAGGGGATAATGGCTTCTAATGTCTTTTGCAGTTTCATAAAAGCTATTCCACAGGGTTAATAGTTCGAGTAGTCTTTGAAATTGAACGTAGAGATCTTGATATTTCCTTTTTAGGGCGATGTATTGAAACATTCTGGCAAAATCTTCATCATTGGTATTTTCAGCAGGAATTTCAATGATATTACTGAGTTTGATAAATTTTTCTCCGTTAATTTTGACAAATGAAACTATTTCCTCAAAGTTTTGTAGATTTTTTGTTAGGAGGTAATCTATCATGTCAGATACTGTTTTTAGTAAGGAGAAATCCTCTAAATTATACTTTTTAAATAGGTATAATAATTTTAGGGCTAGTTCATCTTGACGGGCGGCAGCGGTTAATGTTTCGACGTAGGAATTAACTGCAAATTTTCCTTCTTCTGTTTTTATCCCTGTCAAAATTAATTCTTTTTCTGCATTTAATGCTTCGATAAATTCCTCGGCGTTTATTTTTTGTTCTAATTTATTTAAAACAAATTGATAAAGCTCTTGTTGTTTGCTACTGCGGTGGGAAAGTTCGATTTGCTCAATTTTTAGGAAGGTACTTTGTGCTTCTATAGCGACTCTGAAAAGGGCGACATAGTTTCTTAGTCCTTTATATTCTCCTATTTCTTGGGCAAATAGATTGGTAATATTGAAGAAGGTAACGAATTCTGGCTCAATAAATTTAGGGTTATCTAAAGCTCTACCAATGGGAGTTAAAATTTTTAGTTCTGACATCACTTGTTCGTGATGTTTTATCACCTCATCAGGGATTTTTTCTTGATCTTTATGGATGATTGATTCTAGTTTTTCTACCATGGTACGATCGCCCCATAACGGACGATTCCACCAAGGTTTTTCTATGTTTTTATCAGAATCATTATTCATTTACTATCTTTTAAAATAAAATTTTATTAATTATCTTCGAGAATTTTTATGTCTTTGTTTGATGTCGTTAATTTCTTTTAAAAGTTCTTGTTCATTTATCAAAGAAAACTCTTGATCTGGATCATTATTTTTGCGATCAATGTACTGTGTCGTAGGATTTTCTTGGGGTGACGAGATTCCTGCTAAGGATTCATTACCCAAATAATGGGCGATCGCCCCTGTGGCTACTCCTGCGGAAATACTACCAAAAATAACAAACAAAAAAGTAATTACACCTGTATTCATAGTCAACGATTATAACAATATTTAATAACTTTAAAAATATCCTAAAAAAAATAACTCACTAATAATAAAATCCAACAAGCCATGGCATTTTAACTCTACTTTATCCTTTATTCACTCACTAATATATAGTTAAAAATATTATCTGTCCATGGACAATTATAGAGGAATCGACTTATCTTGACACAAAAAAATAACCTTTAAAATTTGACAAAAGGGTACTAATATCTTTTATAATGGTAAAAGTGACCAGGGTTGGCCGAGCGGTTGAGGCAGCGAACTCATAATTCGCCCTAGACAGGTTCAACTCCTGTACCCTGGATTTTTCCCCTTAAGGGATTAGATAGTCGGGATTGGTTCTCAGGGAGTCTCTGAAAGGACTATCCATGTCCCTCGTACGTACCCGAGGAGAGCCTTCTTGAAGTTGTTTGAAATAATCGCTCATAATAACATTCAAGAGAAAACCATCCCTAGCAATGCTATTTTCGGGATAAGAACCTTCAAGACTACCCCTTAAACCTAACATAGAATCGAGAAATCCACTGATAGAGGACTTTTCAAAGAAATCTCCACTGTGATAATGAAAAGTTTTTTCTACTAATTCAGGAAATGTAAGAGTAACCTCAGGCTCAACTACTTCTGGGGAGTTATACCTACTTTGAGCCATCAATTCGACATCCGATGCCCTAGCATCAGAAGGGGGATTAAGAACGCAGGTAAGAGTGGTTAACGCTGCGATGGTGACAAAACGAGAAATTTTTGGGAACATAATTAATTGTTTGCTAAAATCATGTTTGCTCTAATTGTAACGAAAACTAGAATTAAATATCTTTAATATTATGGAAAACAACAGCTTATCTCTCAAACAACAGTTACTGGATATGTTTGTGGAGTATGCCTATCAAGAGGGAGATTTTACCCTATCCTCTGGACAAAAAAGTAATTTTTATTTAAACGGTAAACAAGTTACTCTTAGGGCGCAAGGGGCTTTAGCGGTGGGTAAATTAATCCATGAAATGCTTGCTGATGATGCTCAAGCGGTGGCAGGGCTTACCCTTGGGGCTGATCCCATGGTGAGTGCAGTAAGTGTGGTTTCCGCCTACGAAAATAACCCTATTCCAGCCTTGATTATCCGCAAAGAAGCAAAGGGCCATGGTACTAAAGCCTATATCGAAGGTCCTAGTTTACCACAAGGGGCGATCGTTACCGTCCTAGAAGATGTTGTCACTACGGGAAAATCGGCTATGTTAGCGGTAGAAAGACTCACCGATGCTGGGTACAAAGTTGATAAAATTATATCTTTAGTGGACCGTCAAGCTGGGGGCGCCGAATTTTATCAGTCTCAAGGATTACAATTTGAGAGTATTTTTACTATTTCTGATATTCAAGCTAGACACAAAGAAAAATAGGTAAAATTTCTTGACAAATTAGACATTTTTATATAATATTGTATCTTACGTGAGATTAGTTAGTTTTTTAAGCACTTCAAAATTGCGATCGTTACCTCCCGAGGAATCTAGTCAGGATTCCCAGTCAGGAAAATTTAAAAAAAGGATTTTACCAATTACCAATATTTTCCTAAATCTTCTTCTTCATAGAAGGGTGGCGGTTGATGCTGTAGTGTCAGAAACTAAAACTCTTGCCAATGCAAATTATCAAAGAGAGTATAGAGTGAGTTGACAAGAATGAATAAAGTGGGTACACATTTAGTGGTAGACGCTTGGGAAGCACCGGCGGATCTTTTAAATAGTCCTGAAAGAATCCGTCAAGCATTATTAGATGCCATCAGTGCTGGTAAAGCGACATTGATTGATATGTGTGTACACCAATTTAGTCCCCATGGTGTAACAGCTACCGTTACCCTCGCGGAATCTCATATTGCTATTCATACATGGCCAGAACATGGTTACTTTGCCGCAGATTTATTTTTCTGTGGTGCTGGGCAACCAAAGGAAGCTATGAAAGTGTTACAAGTTGCGCTCGAAGCCAAAAAAGCCACCATGCGAGAAATCGACAGGGGTTTTGAACAACCAATTCATGAACAATTGACTGATGCTATCAGCGAAAGTCTTGTTTCTGATTTACAGGCTGTCGGTTAAACTTTTCTTGTAACATTGTCTAAGAAATCTCTCCTGATAATGTCAAAAAAAATCACTATCTAGCTAATAAATTTTTATGGCATTTACTTCAGGTAAAAACGAGATCTATTACTATGATGATTAGGTATAAGTTTACTTTTTTTTAGTTTATTTTATGCCTAATCTCTCGTTATATCTTTACTTTTAAACATCTAAGAAAATATTGTAATAATCGATACAGTTACAGGAATTATCGATTTAAGAAAATTCTTTTTGGTTGCCGATTGGATTGAAATATGCTAATAATGGAGTAGGAAGGCTAAAAATTACTCTCTAAGCAAAATATATAGTTTTCTTTGGTTCGATAGATTACTCAACAATCAAATCACTTTTATCGTATTAGTAAAGTATTAGGAATTTTATGTCCCAGAAGCAAGTAATTCATCCCATGGTGAAGTTGCAACAAAAAGTCGTGTCATTGGTTAATTCTCAGATTATCAAGCCTGATGATAGTATCGGCAAGATTGCTCTTTTATTTGGTGATAAATGGTCATTTTTCAAGTCAGAGTTAGTTTCCTATGGTTTTTCTATGCAGGATCCTGTTAGTGATATTCTAGTGGTAGAAACGTGGGATGACTAGGTTTTGTTAATGGGGGTGATGAATCTCTCCGAGAAGGGTTTCTTTCTTCGCCCCTGTTACTACGGGTAAGTTTCCGGCAAAGGAGTTGACTCGCCAATAGGCTAGGATGGCAAAGGCGATCGCCTCTTTAAACTCTGTGCTAACGTTAAAGTCATCAGTGGTTAAAAGGTTAACTGTGGGTAAATTTGCCTGTAGTCTTTCTTTTAAATAACTGTTGCTACTACCTCCCCCCCCTAAAATCAAATCATGGGGTAACTGGGGTAAAAATTTCTCATAGTTATAGGCAATGGAAGCGGCAGTTAACTCCGTGAGGGTGGCTAAAAAATCAGTCTCTGACAATTCAAAAGACTGGGCATCATGGCAACATTTTTCCAGATAAAGATGTCCAAATAATTCCCTGCCAGTGGATTTTGGTGGTTTTTGCCCAAAGAAATCTTGTTTTAACCATGTTTTAACTAGGGGCATACAAGGCTTACCCTGCCGACTCCATTCCCCATTAAAATCATAGGTTTTTTGATTATTCGTAAACTTTTGTACGGCCAAATCAATTAAAGCATTTCCAGGTCCTGTATCCCAACCCATAATGAAATCTTGCCATTGGGGTTGATGGGTGGGCGGAAGATAGGTAACGTTGCCGATACCCCCAATATTTTGTAAACAGCGATGATGTTTGGGGTGAGAAAAAAGACACAAATCAATTTTAGATACTAAGGGTGCCCCATGGCCTCCCATGGCGATGTCTGCTTGACGAAAATTGTTGACGGTTTTTATGTTGGTGAGATGGGCAATCAAATCTCCTCTACCTAATTGGAGGCTATAACCGAGATGATGATTATGGGCGGGTTGATGAAATACTGTTTGCCCGTGAGAGCCAATAAGCTCAACTTTCACACTTTCTGGGATAACATTTATAGTAGCATCAGCAAAACAAGAGGCGATCGCGCCGTCTAACCGTGCTAACTCCTCCATGGAAATACTAGCACCCTCACACACCGACAAAATTTGAGAGCGTAAATCATCAGGATAAGGGAAAGTTTGCCCTGCTAATAAACGGACATCCAAATCTAAACCCTCACCTTCTATCTCTACCACCACCGCATCGATGCCATCCACCGAAGTACCACTCATCAAACCAACAACTATCATAAAAAAACCTACAACAATCAATTTTCGATTATTATAAACTTCCATGGTGTTTTAATACCCAAGCCTTACTAAATCTAACTGTGATTTCTCTCTTAGATATACAATTTTGATAACACCACTATTTGAACTCTCCTACTAATAAATCCGTAGGATTTTGTCTATTCTTGGTAAAATAGATAGTAGAAACAATAAAGACAAGAGATGTATTCCCTTGCTTTTAGGTTTGATTATTAACTCCCCGAGTAGGATTCGAACCTACGACCAATCGGTTAACAGCCGACCGCTCTACCACTGAGCTATCGAGGATTGCTCTTCACATTTATTTATTATAGCTAGTGACTAAAAAAAAAGCAAGGGTGAAAATAATCTTTTTTTTCAAAACAACTTCAAACTGCCAAAAATTAGCTTATGCTAAAAATTGAATCATTAACCAACAAACCCCATGTTAACCCAGCATCGCCCCGTCTCCATCTCCTATTTATCCACTAATCTTAATCTATTGGCACAACTTACCACCATTGCCACCATCTATCAACGCCAAGAAGATACCTGTCATTTAGTCCTCAAAAACGTTGACTTTCATGGTGTAGAAAAACACACAGGAGACAATCAACAATCAATTCCCTCCAAAACCAATCACAAAAACCTAATTTGGCTCGAAATTTCCCCCTACAGAGTAATCATGACTCAACAACATCAAAGCCAACTAAACTACAGACACTTTTGGGAAAAAGGCGTTTATGGAGTTAGTAGATATTGGTTAAATACCAAAGAAGAAAAACTCCATAATCAAAAAATATATTTGCGTAACTATACCCGTAACTTAACCACCATTGGCGGCAACATTCCAGAATCCCTCAGAATTGACTATGAATTATGGACGAATAACCTTAACTTAGGACACTATATATTACACATTGAAATAAACTGAGGTTAGGTATAATTTTCAGTTGACGTAGAGAATAGTAATCATATTTTGAATATAAAATAGGTTGCCCTAAATAAAATGAGAGTTATAAAGAAAAAGGGTTTAGAAAGATACAAAAAATACTTGAAAATAACACCTTCTTTGGCAACAACGCTGTTAAAAGTATAAAATCGCAAACATAACACTAAGATAGTAAGACATTATTATTCTTAATTCTCAATTACCCCGACGAAACCGTTTTTAAATCACACCGTCATTAATTATCCTCTTTCCTGAAAAATCAAACTCTTCGGTAAAATAAGAATATAGTTAAGTTTTATTTACAATTAGAAAGAGATAAATTAAATGGGTAACGAAAATATAGTGCTTTTATCCTCTAGGGAAATTGAAAAAATGCGTCAAGCAGGAAAATTAGCGGCGCAATTATTAGAACATTTAGGCACCATGGTTAAACCAGGGGTTAGCACCTATGACATTAACGAAGAGGCGGAAAGATGGACAAAAGCCAAGGGGGCAGTCAGCGCACCTTTAAACTATGGTAATCCTCCTTTTCCTGCATCTATTTGTACCAGTGTTAATGAGGTAATTTGTCATGGTATCCCTAGTAAAAGCCATATCTTGAAAGATGGAGATATTATCAATATTGATGTAACTCCCAAATTAGACGGTTATCATGGGGATACTTCCAAAACTTTTTTTGTGGGTAATCCTTCCTCTAGTACCAAAAAATTAGTAGAAGTGACGGAGGAATGTTTGTACCGTGGTATTAATGCGGTTAAACCTAATGGCAGAATTGGTGATATTGGGGCGGCTATTCAGGAATATGCCGAAAGTTGTGGTTTTTCGGTGGTGCGTAATTTTGTAGGCCATGGTATAGGTAGAGTTTTTCATACGGCACCCCAAGTACCCCATTATGGTAAAAAAGGTACTGGGAAAAAGATTCGCCCCGGGATGGTATTTACCATTGAACCTATGATTAATGAAGGTACATGGGAATCGGATATATTAGATGATAATTGGACGGCGGTAACAAAAGATCGTAAATTATCAGCCCAGTTTGAGCATACCATTGCGGTAACAAAGGAAGGGGTAGAAATTCTGACGGTAAATAAATAAATTGCAGGTATTGGTTATTAGACGTTGATACAAGTTTTCGGTTAAGTTTACTTTATCTATTTATAGCAATTATCATGGTTACGGGGTACAAAATGATCCCCCTAAATCCCCCGCAAATTCGGGGGACTTGAAAATCATAAATGTATCATCTCATAATTATAAAAAACGCTATATCATGACTCATTAGCCATTAATTGCCTTGGTTTTAAAAGATAAAATCATTCTATTTTCTCCCTTTTGTACTGTTAATATTTACCATGAAAAAATTTGTTCTTTGTTGCTTAGTTATTTTTTATATTTTATTTTCGGGAATTGTGGGAGTGCCTAATGCCTATGCCTTTAGCGAGGAAGAAAAATTGGTACTTCAATGTTGGCGGTTGGTAAATGAAGCCTATGTGGATAATTCTTTTAATGGTCAAAATTGGTGGACTTTACGCCAAAAAATTTTAAGAAAACCTTTGGGCAGTCGTGAGGAAACCTATGGGGCAATTCGGGAAATGTTGGCAACTTTGGATGATCCTTATACTCGTTTGTTGCCCCCTGAGCGCTATCATGATTTACAAATCACTACTTCTGGGGAACTTTCGGGGGTGGGTTTACAAATCAGCATCAACCCTGAAACTAAACATATTGAGGTGGTTTCTCCTTTGCCTAATTCTCCTGCGGAGGATGCGGGTATTCACCCCAAGGATGAGGTTGTTAGTATTGACGGGGTAAGGGCTGATACTCTTTCGTTGGATGAGGCGGCTAGTCGCATTCGGGGCAAGGTTGGTACGAAGGTGACTTTGGAAATTAAGCCCCAAGATAAGGATACTATTAATGTATATCATTTAAAGCGCGATCGCCTTTCGTTGAGTTCTGTTATTAGTCGTTTGGATGATTCTAACCCCGATTTTCCTGTGGGTTATCTACGGTTAAATCAGTTCAGTGGTAGTGCTACTAAGGATTTAGCCCATGCGATCGCACAGTTTGAGCAACAAAATGTTCAGGGTTATATTTTAGATTTACGCAACAACCCGGGGGGTTTACTACAGGCAGGGGTAGAAATCGCTCGTCTATGGTTGGAGCCTAGCACCATTGTCTATACTGTAAACAGACAGGGTACTATGGGCAGTTATGATGCGCTGGGAGAGCCTATTACCAAAGCCCCTTTGGTGGTATTAGTTAACCAAGGTACGGCTAGTGCCAGTGAGATTTTGGCGGGGGCATTGCAGGATAATGGTAGGGCTACCCTCGTGGGAGAAAAAACCTATGGAAAGGGTTTGATTCAATCTTTATTTGAACTTCCAGACGGGGCTGGATTAGCGGTGACTGTGGCTAAGTATGAAACCCCGAAACATAAGGATATTAATAAATTGGGCATTTCCCCCGATGTGGCTGTTTCTCAAGAGCCTATTAACTATTTTGAAATTGGTACCGATGTTGACTTACAGTATCAAAGGGCGATCGCCTCTTTACTAAATTCGTAATATTTCTTAACAATTACAACCCATATATAGTAACGGTTGATTAAATCTAAAAAGCTAAATTATGATATTCTAGTTACCGTTAGTTTAATATCTGAGAAATAAAAAAATGCAAGTTAACGATTTAGGTTTTGTTGCCACTCTACTATTTGTGCTTGTGCCTACTGTTTTTCTCTTAATTTTATATATTCAAACAGGAAAAAACGAAGCATAATAAGCTATTTTATCTTTTGACTTTGCAGGAATTTAAAGCTATTAATAAAATAAAAGAAAATCAATTTTAGTAATTTTATCGTAGTTTTTTCCTTCGCAAAGTCAAATTTTTCTATGCACAAAGTTTTATAAATAACATTTTTTATTGAGATATTTAATTAATTAAAAGCATCTTTTAAGGCAGTTCGCGCGGCTAAATTCCCTCTTGTGGTGACCAAAATATCCGCTTCCCGTTGTAAACGCTCGGCAGTATCCTGCATTTCTAATAATACCTGTTGCTCCACTGCTACGCCATACAAATTACTAGCCACCCAGTAGGATAACTCCATGGGGGTAGTGGGTAGATTTTCGGGCAACTCAATTTTTTGGTCTGTTAATTTTGCTGAAAGAGTAACCACATCCGTTAATAAAGTTTTCACCTCATCAGCCTTACCCTGCAAACTTTCTTGGGTTGGTTTATCATCAATCCATTCCACCAAACCGACTCGATAGGGTTTTTCTCTCACATATTCCAATACTCTAAACCGTTGTTGCCCTAAAGTAAGGACTTTCATGCGATCATCTGGTAAGCGCTCAAAATGGATAATCTCCGCACAACAACCAATATTAGCAATTTCTCCGCTAGTAGGATCAATCATTAGTACGCCAAAACGGCGATCGTACTCTAAGATGGTATTCATCATCATACGATAACGAAATTCAAAAATATGTAGAGGTAATGGGCGCCCCGGGAATAAAACCACTTCAGGTAGAGGAAACAATGGTAATTCTCTAACAGCGATAGAAGATGATGTCATAGTTTTAAGTTTTGTTATGCTCTTTTTTCTAATTTAACGGATTTTGAACACTATTAGAGAGTTTATTATCGTTATTCCCTAGGTTTTGATGAAAAAGTGAAACGATGAAAAGTCGCAAAAAAAAGGGACGCAACATTGCATTACGCCCCTTAAAACCTAAATTTCCAAAAGAATTTTATACATCATAATATAAAGCAAACTCATAGGGATGAGGACGCAGACGTAAGGGGTTAACCTCAGTATCTAACTTATACTCAATCCAGTTTTCGATAAATTCCATGGAAAATACACCACTATCAATTAAGAAATCATGGTCTTTTTCTAAGGCTTCCAAAGCACCTTCCAAAGATGCAGGAGTAGAAGGAATTTTGCTCAACTCTTCGGGGGATAAGTCATAAATATCCACATCCAAAGGCTCACCGGGGTGAATTTTATTTTTAATACCATCAATACCAGCACAAAGCATGGCCGCAAAAGCAAGGTAAGGATTACAAGTGGCATCAGGGCAACGGAATTCTAAACGCTTAGCTTTGGGATTATCTCCACACAAAGGAATACGCACAGAAGCAGAGCGATTACCCTGAGAATAAGCCAAGTTTACAGGAGCTTCAAAACCAGGTACAAGACGCTTATAGGAGTTGGTGCTGGGGTTGGTAAAGGCAAGGAGGGCGGGTGCATGTTTAAGAATACCACCGATGTAGTATAAAGCCATATCACTCAAACCCGCATATTTATCCCCAGCAAATAAAGGCTTACCTTCATTCCAGATAGATTGGTGGGTGTGCATCCCAGAGCCATTATCGTTAAATAAAGGTTTGGGCATGAAAGTGGCACTCATACCGTATTTTTTGGCTACGTTTTTAATGACATATTTGTAAGTCATCAAGTCATCTGCCGCTTCTACCAAAGTACCGAATTTGAAACCTAGTTCATTTTGTCCTCCAGTAGCTACCTCATGATGATGTTTTTCGATGGGTACACCACACTCAGCCATGGTTAATAGCATTTCTGTGCGAATGTCTTGCATGGTGTCGGTGGGAGCCACGGGGAAGTATCCTTGTTTGTAACCTGGTTTGTAACCTAAGTTACCCCCTTCTTCTTCTCTACCAGAGTTCCAGCGCCCTTCAACGCTATCTACATAATAGTAGGCTTTGTTTTCGGTTTGATCAAATCTAACGTCATCAAAGAGGAAAAATTCGGCTTCAGGACCAAAATAGGCGGTATCACCAAGACCAGTGGAAGCGAGGTAATCTAAGGCTTTGTAAGCGATGCTACGGGGATCTCTGGAGTACCATTCTCCCGTGCGAGGCTCTTTGATACGGCAAATCATGCTGAGGGTTGGCTCTTTGTAAAAAGGATCGATCCATGCGGTGTTGGGATCAGGTACCATGGCCATATCGGAGTCATTAATGGCTTTCCAGCCACGAATACTAGAACCGTCAAAGGGTACACCTTCGGTAAAAGCGGTTTCGTCTATTTGATCGTAGTAAAATGTACAATGTTGCCATGTGCCGGGTAAGTCAATAAATTTGAGATCAATCATTTTGATCCCGTTATCCTTGATCATCTGTAAGACTTCTTGGGCAGTTTTAGCCATTAATAAATTCTCCTAATAGTTTTCGATGAAATATCCTTCTCAAAGGTATTATCCTAAATTTACTTTTGATTTCTTTTTGTAACTTTTTATACCAAGTAATCATAAATTGCTTAAAATGTTGATCTTTTTTTAGAGCAATAAATATTAATAAGAGGTTATTTTAGGGGATAATGCTTTTTGTTTTTAGGGATTCTAAACGATAATTTATTTTTTTATTTTTTTCAATATTTTTTTGTATTAGTTTTTTCGATTTTTGCAAGGGGTTTGAACCCCTCGTTATGCTTAAATGGTTATTAATTTATCAAAAAAGTTGGGATTATTTTCCTACGGCGGAGGTTAAAATTTCGTTACCTGTTTTGGTGAGAAGCACATCGTCTTCTATTCTTACCCCAATGCCTTTCCAATGGTCTGGTATTTCGGGTTGTCCTTCGGCGGGAGTAATATAGGGAGAGATATAAATACCGGGTTCAACGGTGAGAACGTTTCCTACTTGGAGGGTTTGCCAATTTTCTTGGTCTTGTTTATAGTTGCCGACATCATGGACATCTAAGCCTAACCAATGCCCTGTGCGGTGCATATAGAAGGGTTGATATTTTTTCTCTTTAATAATTTCTTCGGTGTCTCCTTGTAGTAGTTTTAGTTCTTTTAATCCTTCTACTAAAACTTCCACGGCTATGTCATGGTATTGATTGTAGGTGTTTCCTGGTTGTACCTGTGCGATCGCCTTTAATTGTGCTTCTAGTACTAAATCATAGATGGCTTTTTGTTCGGGGGAAAATTCTCCCGAAATGGGGAAAGTACGGGTAATATCACCGTTATAGTAACCAAAACTAGCCCCAGCATCAATAAGCAATAAGTCTCCTTCTTCCATACGGCGGTTATTTTCGATGTAGTGTAAGACACAGGCATTAGCCCCAGAAGCAACAATGGAAGGATAAGCAGGGCCTTCACAACCAAGAGATCTAAAAATATGCTCAATTTCCGCCTGAACTTCATATTCATAACGGCCGGGCACGGCAAATTCTTGTGCCTTAATGTGGGCTTTGGCTGATATGGCCGTGGCTTTGCGTAGCATCTCGATTTCCGTAGAACTTTTTACCATCCTTAGGGGATGCAAAATATAGTTAGAATCCTCGATCGCCCTTGGCCCATAACCCATACGGGGATATTTACCCACTAACTTCTGCCACTGGTTAATTACCTTTTCATTAAAAGCAGAATCTCGTCCTAAATGGTAGTAAATGCGATCGCCCGTAATCAAATATTCTGACAACTTCTCATCCAATTCCTCAATGGGAAAAACCGCATCAGCCCCGTAATGCTCCTTTGCCCCATCCACCCCAGCACGATAACCCGTCCAAATTTCCTTCGCCAAATCCTTTGGCTGTACAAACAAAATAAAACGATGCTCATCATGGTTAGGCGCAAGAATAGCCACTGCCTCCGACTCATTAAACCCCGTCAAATAGAAAAAATCACTATCCTGACGATAAACATATTCCACATCATTATGCATTACCGCCATAGGCGCACTACGAAAAATAGCCACCCCCTTTCCCATCTTCGACATCAAAAGTTCACGGCGTTGAGCATATTCTTGTTGAGCAATCATCATCAATTTTTGTGAAGAAACATTAAGATTAACCCTTTTATTTTAACGGAGTTGACAACTTCTCTGCTATGGCCTCTCAGGAGTGATTTTTGATCAAAAAAAGTCACATTAAAGTATTTTCATAAACCAAACCCATTAAATTTTTTAAGAAACCGAGTAAAAAACTCCATCTCCAATAGGATTTGACCACACCAAAAAACTCTATACCTAATTTTTTTTGATAATATATATCCTAGGGCTAACTGTGAAATAAAAGACCAGCTCCCAATAAAATACATCATCTATATAAAAATACAAAAAGTTAGGAGGTTTTTTAATGTCCACTCAGGTTATCAATAAACCAGATACGAAGTCTAACACGAAACGCAGACATGATCCGGGTTACAAAGTATTACTACATAATGACAGCTACAACACCATGGAATATGTAGTTCAGGCATTAATGGAAACAGTCTCCCTTAGTGAGCCTCAAGCAGTTAGTGTGATGATGGAAACCCATCAAACTGGAGTTGGTTTAGTTACAACCTGTGCCTTAGAACACGCAGAATTTTACTGTGAGAGCCTTAAAAGTCGTGGTTTAACCAGTACCATTGAACCAGCAGAATAAAAAATTTTGGACATTATAATAATATTTGGCGTTGCTGATTCTAGGTATGAAAAAGACTAAAAGGAATTAGTACATCTTTAAATTTGAAATAAAATTTGAGATGGTGAATCAATAGTGAAACAGAACACTTGAACATCTCCATGGGTTTTGAATAACATAAGGTTTTTGATCTAGTCGGGCAAGACAATATCTTAATCTCGTATTTTCTCCCTCTACTCTGGTCATGTGTGTTTTACTAATAAATTGTCTGCGACAATCAACACAAATATGATTTTGTTTTCCATTTTTATTGATACCCTTGGAAGCACATTCTGGACATTTCATATTTTTTCACTTCACTTTTTCCCCTTTTTCTCATACCCTCATTCACCAACGCCGTATTTTTATTTAATTTAACTGTTAATTAATTGTGCAGTGTAGGAATGTTGAGGATTAGTGAAAATTTCCTCGGTGATGGCTAACTCAACTATTTTCCCTTGATTCATTACTGCAATACGATCGCACATATACCGCGCCACACTCAAATCATGGGTAATAAAAAGATAGGTGAGTTTAAATTCTTCTTTTAATGCCAACATCAATTGAAGCACTTGGGCTTGTACTGTCGCATCAAGCATACTCACAGGCTCATCACAAATCACTAATTTAGGATTGGTAATTAATGCCCGTGCGATCGCCACTCGCTGTTGTTGACCCCCTGAAAGTTCTTTGGGATAACGATCTAAATAATCATTTGGAGGGCATAGCCCCACTTTATTTAACATTTGGATCACTTTTGACCTGATTTCTGTTTTGTTGCCCAATTTGTGGATAATAAGAGGCTCTGCGATCGCCTTACCGATGGGTATGAGAGGGTTTAAACAGGCGAGGGGATCTTGAAAAATCATCTGGATTTCCCTACGCACATTAAGCATTGATTGGGGGGACAATATACTAATGTCTTTTTCTTGAAAAATGACCTGCCCCGACGTAGGTTTAATTAATTGTAAAATTGTCCGGGAAAGGGTGCTTTTGCCACATCCTGACTCTCCTACTAAACCAAAAATTTCCCCTTCATATAGTTCAAAATTAATATTATCAACAGCTTTAATTATTTCTGTTTTTTTTCCTAATAATTGCTCAAGAAAATTTACTTCTAAACTATAGTGTTTTTCTAGGTTTTTTAATTTTAAAATAGATATTTTTTTTCTTTTTTCTATTTCTAAATTAGACTCTTTTTTTTCTTGATTATGTAGAGCGGAATTTAATAAAATTTTACTATAATCATGGCTAGGTTTTCCCATAACATCTTTTACTGTGCCAGTTTCTACCATTTCTCCTTGGTACATTACCCCAATGTGATCGCCATATTTTCCTACCATATTTAAGTCATGGGAAATCAAAATCAAACCCATTTCTTGTTCTTTACAAAGGGTTGTTAACTCTCTTAAAATTTGGTTAGAAATGGTAACGTCAAGGCTGGTTGTTGGTTCATCAGCTATGATTAATTTCGGTTGTAGTACAAGAGTA
Source organism: Cyanobacterium sp. IPPAS B-1200 (assembly GCF_001747005.2). NCBI lineage: Bacteria > Bacillati > Cyanobacteriota > Cyanophyceae > Chroococcales > Geminocystaceae > Cyanobacterium > Cyanobacterium sp. IPPAS B-1200. The sequence continues at coordinate 810,735 of NZ_CP182899.1, read as the reverse complement.
AGGGCGATCGCCACTCGTTGACGCATACCGCCGCTAAACTCATGGGGATACTGACTAACACGCTTTTCAGGTATCTTAACTAACTCCAGAGTATTTATAACCCTTTCCTTTATTTCCTCATAACATAAATCAGGACGATGGGCTTTGAGAGTTTCCCGACAATGTTCCCCAATAGTCATCAAAGGATCTAATCTTGTCATGGGATCTTGAAATACCAGCCCTACTGCTTCTCCTCGAAACCTGCGCATCTGTTGGTAGTTATAGGAAATAATCGATTCTCCTTGGAAAAAAATATCTCCCCTAATTTTTGTCTGGGCAGGTAATAAGCCCATAATCGCCTTGCCAATGGTGGACTTACCACAGCCCGACTCCCCCACCAATGCCAAAATCTCCCCCTTTTCCAAATCAAAAGAAACATTATTTACAGCCCAATTGATATCCTTTTCATCATTTTGACGATTACTTTTATACGCAATTTTTAAATTTTGAATAGACAAAAGAGATTTATTCATAACATATTGAAAAAGATAATTAAGTCATGTAATCAAAGTGATAGTATCAGAATAAGAGTTAGATAAAAAAAATATAAAGCAAAGCGATTATCCCCTATGAATTATCCATTATTAATCGTTTTCTCCACCGCTTTTCTTCTTACATAATGTACCTCATACCATCCTCGATGATTATATTTAACTACCACCGCTTTGGGAGTAAAAGTAATCACATAAGTATCAAGGAAAATAAGCAATTTTGAGCGATTAGGCTCTACTGCTTCCCTCACAATTTCCTCATGACGGTGGGGATGTAAAATTAGATCGATGGATTCTTTATAGGCTTGAGGAATTGCAATAATAATATGTTTGAAAACTGTTAATAACTCTTTTATTTTTTCCTTAGAAGTGCTTGATGTTCTCTTACTAAAAACATTATAAGGTGGCAAAAGCATCGCCACTAATATGCCGATGATGACATTGGCAATCCCAAAATCAGCAGTTAATAAAAACCAAAGTACTAAGCGAAAAAGGATACTGAAGACCATGATACTACCATCCAAAATAATACAACTAACATTAAAATCATCATCCCTATAATTTGTTCTACTTCTTCAAAATATCGGGATAAAGTAAAAACCATTTTTCTAAAGAGAAAAAGATGGAGTGCAAAACCGATCGCATTTAGCCCCAAAGCCTTTAGAATATTGAGGGGAGTATAAGCAGGAAGATATAAGAAATTAGCCACAAAAATAGCCCCCATTAAAGGTATTACCCCCCACCACAAATTTGATTTAACCCTGTCAATGCCATCACTAGGCAGGAAAATAAACTTAGCATAAATCATCGCAGTACCCACCGCACTAATATTCATCAATAACTCCTCCGTAGAAGATAGACTCTTGAGGGCTAGGGTTTTGGCACAAAAACCATAAAAGAGGGGAAATCCACAAATAGATAAACTACCCACCACCAAAGTTAACCATAATCTCGTACTTATGGCTCTATTTTGTAACTCCTGAATATTACGACTAGGCAAAACTCCACTTACCATAAATAAATTTGCCTTCGCCAATCCATGGGCAAGGGCGTAATAACCTCCAACCTGTGGTGCAACTAAAATCCATCCTAATTGCGATACTGTACTAGAGGCGAGGATTCTTTTGGTGTCTTGGGAAAAGAAAGCATAAAAAATACCAAAAAATGCCGTTGCAATACCAACAATATGGATAAAGTTATTAAAGTCTTCCATTATCACGGCACAGCGTAATAAAGGAAAAATTCCCGCTTTCACTACCACCCCTGACAAAATAGCTGATACGGGGCTTTCAGACTCTGCATGGGTAAGGGGCAACCACAAACCTGATATAAAAATTCCCCCTTTGGTTAGTAAACCAAGAAAAATCAAAGCAATGGCTTCTGGGGTGCTATTTATCAATCCTTCAAAGGCAAAAGACTGATTACTTTTATATACTAAAATGGTTCCCATGAGGTAAAACAACATGGCAATATTGCTAGTAAAAAGGTAGCGCAATCCTACCCAGATACTACGATCCGTACGAGGATATGATACTAATAGAAAAGCGGATATTCCAACCACCTCTAAGGCTACATAAACACTGAGAAAATCAGCACTAACAAAAACGGCATTCATACTACCGTGAAGGATAATAGCTTGGGTATAAAAAAATGTTTTTTTCTCGGTTTGCCAACAATAAAGAATTACAGCCCCCGTAACAAGGGCATTGGTTAAAATAAAGTAACCACTTAAATTATTAACTAATAATTTTACGCCAAAGTTATCCAGTAATTGGATGGATAAATTGACATTATTAAGAATAATATAGATTGAGTAAATAGCTGATATAGAAACGGTTAACAGACAAAATAATCTATCTATTTTGGGAATGAGATAAATTAAAAAACCAGAGAATAAAGGAAGAAAAATTGCAATAATAGTTAAATTGGTCATGGGGTGTTATTTTTTTCTATTTCACTACTTTCTAAAGTGGGGTTATTTTTGCCTAATTTCATTACTCCCACTAACATTAAGGCTTGGATAGAAAAGCCGATTACAATGGCGGTTAAAATTACTGCTAGGGGTACAGGATCAGCGTATTCTATGGTATCGTTATCTATCTGCCCTACTAGAATAGGGGTAAAAACTCCCGTTCGTGATGCTACCCAGACGTAATAGGCTACTACCCCCGTACTCATAACGTCCATGGACATAATTTTCATGACTAAATTTTTTTTGAAAATCGTGCCAAAGAAACCGCAGAGAATTGTTATTAAGATGAATGCTTCTAACACAGTTTAATCAATGGTGGTTATAGTTTGTATTTTATAGTTTAATACGTTTTGATAGACTTTTATATATGGTAAGGATAAAAAATGCTGATAGATAAAATAGTAAAATTGTAAGTTTCGATGGTCAAACAATAACAACAAAGAAATATCTCAAGGTGTGTAATCAATGATTATCTCATTAAAAGATTAGTTATTTAATGCTTTGAGAAAATTCTTCATGGTGGCAAATAATCCTAAAGAGGCGGATTTAACACTGGTTTCTTCTTCCTCTTGATTCCCCATTAAAATCCTATCTAATGCTTCTCCTAGGGGTTTTTGGGGTACTTCGGTAATTAGTTCAAATTGATTGCCTTCTAATTCTCTCCATACCTGCCATAATCCAGGAAAAGTTCTGATTACCACGGCTTCGTCAAGGGGGCGATAATAGTAACTTGATTCGAGGGTACTTAAAAATCTTTCCCTTAGTTGTCGGGCTGCATAACCAATTCCGACCACAGAAATATCTTCTAATTGAGGGATGATAAGGATTACAGGGCGATCGCCCGCAAGATTGCATAGTTTTTCTACCTGTGCCACTTCTACCGCTGAAGGGGAAATGACTAAATAAAACTCGTCCGTGTCACTAACTTTATTTTCCACGGGGCTTCTGCTACTACCCAAATCCGACACCTGAAAAGCTGTTTCTCCCCATTCTCTTTTTGCTAATGCCGCTGCCCCAGTATCGGGGAAAAATACCTTTAAACCGGCCCCATAATCGCTAAATAACTGGGCAAATGCAAAAGCTAACTCCTGCCCTTTGAGGGCTATTTCAGGGATAATTAATTCTACCTGAAGACGGTTAAAACCGCTTTCTAATGCCGTTAGGGTGGCGGTGTGAGCCTGTGCGATCGCACTTTCGAGGGATTGAGGAATTTGAGTCATATTAAATAATATTTAGAGTTATAATAATTACTGACAAGTTTCTGTTTATCTATTCTCATCTTAAACTGATAACTGCCATACAGAAAATGACCACCACCACAAATTCCATCACCGAAGATATAACCACCGATAAAACCGTAGTGGTTGAAACCTACGAACTATCAAAAATTTACCTTACAGGATTTTGGCTCAATAAAAAAGTACCCTCCCTCAAAAATTGTACCCTGCAAGTTTATAAAGGGGAAACCTTCGGTTTACTAGGGCCTAACGGTGCAGGAAAAACCACCCTTCTTAAAACCCTTCTGGGTATTGTTAAACCCACTTCTGGCCGGGCAAAGTTACTAGGAAAGCCCCTAGGGGATAATAGTGTTAAACAAAGATTAGGGTATTTACCAGAAAACGCTTATTACTATGATTTTTTAACCGCTTGGGAATTTTTGCACTTTATCGCTTCTTTATTTCAAATTCCTAAACATGAACAAAATAAACGTATTTTAGAACTTCTCGATTTAGTAGGTTTAGCCAAACAAACCGCCCAGAAAAAGCAACTGAGGCAATATTCTAAAGGGATGATGCAAAGGGTAGGCATGGCACAGGCTCTCATAAATGATCCCGAAATAGTCTTTTTTGATGAACCTATGTCTGGATTAGATCCCATGGGACGTTATCAGGTAAGACAAATTATATTATCCCTCAAAGAGCAAGGAAAAACCATCTTTTTTAACTCCCATGTGTTGGCAGATGTAGAGAAAATTTGCGATCGCATTGCCATCCTTGCTAGGGGAGAATTATTAAATATAGGCTCTTTGGACGATATTTTAGGCACCCAAGAAACCTACCACGCCACCATCAGAAATGGTGAAATAAAGGACATGGAAGACTGGTTAACTAATATAACCCAAGAAAATCATATTTTTCGGGGCGAATTAAAAGGCAACCCCCAAGAATTTATTAACCACCTTGCCACCACCCAAGGGGAGTTAGTCAGTATAAATCTTGTGCGCGACTCCCTCGAAGATTACTTTATCCGTCAACTAGAAGAAAGGGGCATTACGTCCAGTCAGTAGTTAGGAAAGGAATTGATAATTGATAATTGATAATTGATAATAAAAATTTAATTATTCCCTTGTCTCCCCATCTCTTAATTTTCCCATCTAAAAGCAGTACAGTTAATGTACTAATCGTATAGTAAAAATACTAAAAAAACATACTTTATGACAAAAAGTATCAAATAATACTTTTAAGTACCAAAAGAAATGACAGGATGATGGTGATATAAGATGGGTGTCCCTTTGCCATTGTCAGATTATGAGTGAGAAAGTAAAGACAGTTTGTCCTTATTGTGGAGTTGGTTGTGGTTTAGAAGTAATAACCTCTACTGATGGTGAAACAGTTGGTAAAGTTATGGGCGATCGCACTCACCCCTCCAGCCTAGGAAAAGTATGTGTCAAAGGGGCTACGGTGGGAGAAGCCATCAAAAAAAGTCGTTTAGAATATCCCTTATGGCGAGAAAGCCTAGACCAAGAATTTCAACGCATATCGTGGGAAGAAGCCTTTGAAAAAATCGTCACTCAAATCAACAAAGTAAGAGATACCATTGGTGTTGATGGTATCTGTATGTATGGCTCAGGGCAATTTCAAACCGAGGATTATTATATCGCCCAAAAACTCTTTAAAGGATGCCTAGGCACAAACAACTTTGATGCCAATTCCCGTCTCTGTATGTCTTCCGCCGTCTCAGGATATGTAGGCAGTTTCGGTGCTGATGGCCCTCCCTGTAACTATGCTGACTTAGAAAACACCGACTGTGCCTTTTTGGTTGGAACCAACACCGCAGACTGTCATCCCATCGTATTTAACCGCTTAAGGGCATATCACAAGAAAAATGACCATGTAAAAATGGTAGTAATTGACCCCCGTGCCACAGCTACCGGCCAAGCTGCTGATCTCCATTTAGCTATCCAACCTGGCACCGATATTGATCTTTTTAACGGTATTGCTTATTTACTAGAAAAATGGGGCAAAATTGATCCCGACTTTATCGCCCAACATACCGATAATTTTGCCGACTATCAAGAAATTATCAAAGACTATCCCCCCGAAAAAGTTGCCCATATCTGTGGCATTGCCGAAGCAGATTTAATCACCGCTGCTACCTACTGGGCGCAGTCAAATCGGGTTATCTCTATGTGGTCTATGGGTTTAAATCAATCCTCCGAAGGTACTGCCAAAATTCGCACCCTCATCAACCTCCATCTCATGACAGGCACCCTTGGGAAAGAAGGATGTGGTCCCTTTTCTCTCACAGGGCAACCCAACGCCATGGGAGGCAGAGAGGCGGGAGGTTTAGCCCATATTCTCCCTGGTTATCGTCTTGTGAATAATCCTCAGCATCGAGCAGAGGTAGAACAATTATGGAATCTTCCTGAAAATTCTATTTCTCCCCAAATCGGTAAAACGGCATGGGAAGCCATCATGGGTTTAGAAACTGGGGAGGTGCAATTTTATTGGGTGGCAGCCACTAATCCTGTGGTGAGTATGCCCGATTTGGAAAGGACAAAAAAAGCCCTGCTCAATTCTCCCTTTACGGTATATCAAGATGCCTATTTTCCCACAGAAACCGCTTATTATGCACATTTAGTGCTTCCTGCGGGGCAATGGAGTGAAAAAACGGGAACGATGACTAATTCCGAGCGAGTAGTTACCTATTGTCCTGCATTTACTGAATCTGTGGGGAAAGCAAAAGCGGACTGGGAAATTTTTGCAGAGGTGGGAAAAAGGTTAGGTTTTGAGCAGTATTTTACTTTTGAAAATTCGGCTCAGGTATATGATGAATTTGTGTCTTTAACTAAAAATCGCCCCTGTGATATGTCGGGGTTAAGCCATGATTTATTAAAACAAGCCCCCATCCAATGGCCTTTCCCTGAAGGTACAAATCCTGATGAGAAATATGGCAGAAGGCTTTACACTGATTTAAAGTTTCACACTCCCAACCAAAAAGCACAGTTTATTGCGGTGCATAGTAGAGGATTGGCAGAGCCTCCCAACCCTGATTATCCTTTTGTTTTAACCATCGGCAGACTTTATGGACATTGGCACACCATGACGAGGACGGGTAGAATTGCCAAAATTAATAAGATGCACCCTGAACCTTTGTTGGAGATTCACCCCAAGGATGCTGGTAAATATGGCATCGAGTCGGGGGATATGGTGGCGATTACTTCTCTACGGGGTAAGGGAATTTTTAAGGCTTTGGTGACAAGGGCGATCGCCCCTCGTACTCTTTTTGTACCTATGCACTGGGGCTTTTTGTGGGGGGAAAATACCGAAGCCAATAGTCTTAGTCATCCCATAGCCTGTCCTGTATCCAAACAACCAGAATTGAAAGCCTGTGCGGTAAATATAGTTAAAGTTTAATACTGAATTTGTACAGCAAAGTAAACTAATCGTGCTAACAATGAGCTTAAGCCCATTGCCAATATTTATCGTAATTAAACAGAAAAAAAAGTAAGCCCCCCGAAGGAGACTTACTTGAATTTAGACGATTATCAATCTATCCTTAGAGAGCGTTACCACGAGGTAATACTTCTTCAGGGAATTCAAATCTTTGGTGAGGTTGATCCTGAGGAGCCATCCATGCACGTAAACCTTCATTTAAAAGAATGTTTTTGGTGTAGAAGGTTTCAAATTCAGGGTCTTCAGCTGCTCTCAATTCCTGAGATACGAAGTCATAAGCACGAAGGTTGAATGCTAAACCTACGATACCGATGGAACTCATCCATAGACCAGTTACAGGTACAAACAACATGAAGAAGTGTAACCAACGTTTGTTGGAGAAAGCAATACCAAAGATTTGAGACCAGTAACGGTTAGCAGTAACCATGGAATAGGTTTCTTCTGCTTGGGTAGGTTCAAATGCACGGAAGGTGTTTGCTTGCTCACCATCTTGGAATAAGGTGTTTTCTACGGTTGCACCGTGAATGGCACAAAGTAGCGCACCACCAAGAATACCAGCTACGCCCATCATGTGGAAGGGGTTTAGAGTCCAGTTGTGGAATCCTTGTAAGAACAAGATAAAGCGGAAGATTCCAGCTACTCCGAAAGAAGGAGCAAAGAACCAGCTAGACTGTCCTAGGGGATACATTAAAAATACGCTGACGAATACGGCGATAGGACCAGAAAATGCGATCGCATTGTAAGGACGAATACCAACCAGACGAGCAATTTCAAACTGACGTAACATGAAGCCGATTAAACCGAAAGCTCCGTGTAATGCTACGAAAGACCATAAACCACCGATTTGACACCAGCGGGTGAAGTCACCTTGAGCTTCAGGACCCCATAAGAATAGGATAGAATGACCAAAAGCGTCTGCAGGACTAGATACAGCAACGGTCAAGAAGTTAGCACCTTCTAAGTAGGAACTAGCTAAACCGTGGGTGTACCAAGAGGTTACGAAGGTAGTACCAGTTAACCAACCGCCTAATGCCATATAAGCACAAGGGAATAGGAGGATACCAGACCAACCTACGAATACAAATCTATCTCTTTTGAGCCAGTCGTCGAGGGCTTCAAACCAGCCTCTCTGCGCCGGCGCGCGTCCAACTGCAATTGTCATAAAGTGATCTCCGAATGTTTATAATTTCTAAAACGAAGTATATATGCTTTCTTTCCAAGGGTTTCTTTAACTACCCTCTCAGAAAACTTTACTTTTCTTAACGTTTCTTTGTATAACCATCATACATGAAAAACCCCGTCTTTGACAAGTTTATTATTAAGAAATTATAAAAAAATGAGAGTTTTCTTAAGGAAAAATTAACAGTAAGGGCGATCGCCCTTATTAAATGAAAGAAGGCCCTGTGTGCGTTAAAATAAGTTAAAAATAAGGATTAAATAGTTATCATCTATGTTTACCATTGATTTACTTGTCAGATACATTCCCATGCCCATATCGGTGCAAAAAAAGGACGAAACAGAAGCTCAGGCTCTTTATCAAGACATTTTGACAAAAATTAAAAGCTCTACCCCCGAAATCATTGAGTTAACCTGTGATAAGCAAGAAGATAAAAAAATGGCTATCTTGAGCGATCAAATTACGGGAGTGATTATCTCCCAAAGAGATGGTGCCAATACTGGCTCAAAAGTACCTGGATTCTTTGCCGCTTTACAAGAAAAGTAATGTAAGGTGGATAGTGTTAGGTTGTATGGTTATCGTTTTTAATATTAATTTTGAATAGTCCTTCTTTTGGTATTAGTGTAAAACAGCTTCATTTTGGCTGGAATTCTCAAACCCCTGTGTTGAATGGCTGTGATTTAGCTGTGCCAGAGGGGGAGTTTTGGATGTTGTTGGGGGATAATGGTTGTGGCAAATCCACTCTACTCAGACTCATTGGTAGTATTTTATCCCCTGACGAGGGCATCATTGACATCGACAACCCCTTGGGGTTTGTGTTTCAAAATCCCGATCATCAATTGGTAATGCCCACGGTGGCGGCGGATATTGCCTTTGGTTTGGTAGAAGAGAAGTTGACCTTACCAGAAGTGAAAGTAAGGGTTAAAGAGGCTTTGATGGCGGTTAATCTTCTTGATTTAGAAAGACGGCCCATTTATGCCCTATCTGGGGGACAAAAGCAGAGAATTGCCATTGCAGGGGCGATCGCCCGTCACTGTAAAGTATTATTATTAGATGAACCTACCGCATTATTAGATCCAGATACCCAGATAGAATTGGTTGCCCTCGTGCAAAAAATCGTTAAACAAAGAGGGATTACCGCCCTATGGGTAACTCACCGCCTCGAGGAATTGGCATACGCCGACGGTTACTTTTTGCTAGAAAAAGGACGAGTAGTAAAAAGAGGTAAACCCCAAGACTTATTCCCCCAATTGAAAAATCAAAAGAACAGTTAAAGATACAATGAAAAAATAATCATCCTAAATTTAACTAAAAATTGATCATCCTATGGTATCCAAACTAATAAAACTAGCCCTTTCATTAATAATTCTTTTTCTGAGTGTCATAAATCCTGTAGAAGCAGCATTAGACTACACCAAAGCCCACCTCGTAGAATCAGACTTTTCAGGACAAGACTTAAGCGGCTCAACTTTTAACAAAACAAACCTCCGCAGTAGCGATTTCACCAATGCAAACCTATCCAATGTAAGTTTTTTTGGTGCCAACCTTGACTCCGCCAACCTAGAAGGGGCAAACCTAACCAATGCCGTCCTAGACTCTGCACGAGTGACGAGGGCAAACTTACATAATGCTGTATTAGAAGGAGCATTTGCCACTAATACCAAATTTGAAAAAGCTAACATTGAAGGGGCAGATTTTACCGATGTACTTTTACGCCCTGATGTGGAAGAAATACTGTGTGAAGTGGCTTCTGGCACAAATCCCGTTACTGGTAGAAATACCCGTGATACCCTCTATTGTCCATAACTATTAAGGTACGCCCCATAAAACATTTTCATAGGGATGGGGAATAGGTAATAAGGGAATAGTTTTTTAACAGTATGCCCAAACTCTTACTACTCAACATACCCTTAATTTGTGGGTAGGTTAGTTCGGTTAAAAAATGAAACCTAACAAAAATAATTGCCGTGGGGTGGGTATTGCCCACCAAAGACTACCTTACTGTTAAACCCCTATCAGCTTTTATTTTTTCAATAATTTGATAATTGGCATCGGGAAAATCAAAATTATCTAACTCTTCAGGTTTTACCCATCGAATCTCTGCACATTCAATGGTTTGAGGTTTTCCTGAAATAATACGGGCATAATAAACCATAAGAGTAAGGGAAAGATGAGGATAATCATGTTTAACATTTATCAAATGTTTTCCCACCTCAATATCAATACCCAACTCCTCCTTGATTTCCCTGACAATACATTCTTGGGCATTTTCTCCCTCCTCAAACTTGCCCCCTGGAAATTCCCATTTATTAGCCATACTGCCTTTATTTCTTCTTTTGTCAATGAGAATCAACCCTTCATCATCAACAATTACGGCTGTACCGATTCTGAGGTAGGGTAAATTAGACATAGGGAGTTACAAATATTAAGATAGAGTAAAAGATTAAGTTTAAAATAGCACTTATATTTTATATGTTTAATTGGTTTCGTCGCAATAAAGATAATAGTCAAGAGCAAGTAAAACAGGATGTCACCCCAACTCCTGAAACTCAGGATGAGGCGGTTGAGGAGAAGGAAGAAGAGAAGGTTGATGCCCCTGATGAGCAATATTTGGAATGGGCAAAAACTGCTTTTAATAATATTCAAAAACAAAAGGCTGGGGTTGAAAAAGAAGCTGAGTCCAAGTCTGAGGAAGAGTCTTCAGCAGTGGCGGAAAATGATACTCCTGTAGTGGCGGAGGAAGAAACTGCCTCGGAAATAGAGGCGGAAACTACTACAGATACAGAGGAAGAGTCTTCTGTCATGGAAGAAAATGTTCCTGCTTGGATGCAAAAATCCGATCGCCTCGAAACCCTCAAAGAGACTGCTATTGATACTACAGAGGAGGAGTTGGACGAGGACTTTATGTGGTCAGCACAGGTGTTGGCTTCTCAGGGTAGAAGTGCTGATGATGTGAGTGCAGAGGAGTTTGAATGGCTCAAAAAATTGAGGCAGGGGTTAGGAAAAACCAGACGAAACCTAATCAATCAATTAAAATCTGTGGTAGGGCAAGGCCCCCTCAATGATGATGCGGTGATAGAAATTGAGGCGTTATTATTAAGTGCTGATGTGGGTGTGGAGGCGACGGATTATATTATCTCTACTTTACAGGCAAAGTTGCGAGAGGAGGCTTTACCCCCCGAAGAGGCGATCGCCTATTTGAAACAAATTTTACAAACTCTGTTAGACAAACCCTTGGAAAATGCGGAGGATAAATCCTTTGAACCCCAAGAGGGTAAGTTAAATATATGGCTACTTACAGGGGTAAATGGGGCAGGGAAAACTACCACCATAGGCAAACTATCTCACCTTGCCAAAACTTCGGGATATAGCTGTGTAATTGCCGCGGCGGATACCTTTAGGGCGGCAGCTGTGGAACAGGTGAAGGTATGGGGAGAAAGGACTGATACCCCCGTCATTGCTAACCCTGGCAAAAATACTGACCCTGCGGCGGTGGTATTTGATGGCATCAGTGCGGCGATCGCCCGTAATGCTGATTTATTATTAGTAGATACCGCTGGAAGACTGCAAAATAAAAAGAATTTAATGGAGGAATTATCTAAAATTCGCCGTATTATTGACAAAAAAGCCGTTAATGCCCATGTGGAATCTCTCTTGGTATTGGATGCTACCTTAGGGCAAAATGGACTTCGTCAAGCTCAAGTATTCTCGGAAGCAGCAGATTTAACAGGGGTGGTTTTAACTAAGCTCGATGGTACTGCAAAAGGGGGAGTGGCGATCGCAGTTTCCCAACAATTAAACCTCCCTATCCGCTTTATCGGTGCAGGGGAAGGTATGGAAGATTTACGTCCTTTTTCTAGTTTTGAGTTTGTGGAAGCCTTATTATCGCAGTAATTGGGGTTTTTGGGTGGTAGAGGACGTAGTGGGCTACGTCCGTACAAGGTTGGAAATTACCTATTTTATTCTGAATAGTCATTAATAAAATAGCTCTAAAAGTTTTTTTAGGTTAATATATAAGATTAGTCGATTTCGATGCGAACGGTAACAACAGTAACAGAAAAATAATCAAATTATGGCAGGATCTCAGGTAAACGCAGACATTTGGATTAGTGAATATATAACCCCTTACGATATATATGTTCATGGGATCACCAACATCTTAGCCCACAAAAAAACTCCCTATCAAGATATGTCCATCGTCGAAAGCGGTGTTTATGGTAAAGCCTTGGTATTAGATGGTAAATGGCAATCTTGCACTGGGGATGAGTTTTTATACCATGAAGCGTTGGTACATCCTGCCATGATAGCTCACCCTAATCCCGAAAATGTCTTAATTCTTGGAGGTGGTGAAGGAGCTACCACCAGAGAAGTATTTCGCTGGACTGGGGTAAAAAAAGCGATGATGGTGGACATTGATGGAGATGTGGTAGAGGCTTGTAAGGAACATTTACCCGAAATGCACCAAGGTTCTTTTGATGATCCTCGTTTAGAATTGGTTATTGGGGATGCTTTTAATGTGTTGGATAATAGTGAGGCTCAGTGGGATGTAATTATTTCTGATCTTTCTGATCCTATTGAGGAAGGCCCTTCTTTTCAACTTTTTACCCAGGAATATTTTGCTCAGTTAAAAGGATGTTTACGGGATAATGGTATTGTGGTAATTCAGGCTGGACCTGTTGCCCCTGCCAATTTACACATCCATGGACGGTTGGTAAATACCCTCAAAGCTGTGTTTAGTAATGTTCACTCTTATTTTACTCCTACCTGTACCTATGGCTCTGCTTGGGGCTTTGCGATCGCATCTGAGCAAAGTTTCGACACCATGCCCAACCCTGAAAAAATTGACCGTCTCCTCGAACAAAAAACCACCAACGATTTTCGCTCTTTTGATGGTATCAGCTTGTTAGGCATGTTACAAACCCCTGGATATATCCGTCAGGCTATTAAAAATGAAACAGAGGTTTACACCATAACACAACCTCCTAAATTCTTCGGACAAGGAATTAACGGTTAATTTGGAGCAATGGGCAATGGGGAATAGCGACATTAATTTATGATTAGCAGTTAATTTTCCTATTATCCATTCTCAATTTTCAATGCTTAATTAGTTATAGTTTTCTTGACAATAGTTTAAGATCAACTAATAATAACAAAGTATAAATACATATGAACTTAGTGACCAATAATAATCACTGGCGTATTTTTTTGACCATCTGCTTAGTAAGTTTAATTACCCTAACAGGATGTCAAGCCACATCAGACACCGCCGTAACAGGTGGTAGTAGTAACGAAGAGGTTGAAAATCCTGTTGCTGATGTAGCCGAAAACGAGTCCACCGATATAAATGATACTATAATGAGTTTACCAAGATTAGAAGGAAAGGCGATCGTTGAAATGAAGGTTAAAGGGCAGTCTATCACCATCGAATTAGATGGCGACAATGCACCTGTTACCGCTGGTAATTTTCTCGATTTAGTAGATAAAGGGGTTTATGATGGTCTAGTTTTTCATAGAGTTGTAACTGATCCGCAACCTTTCGTAGCACAAGGGGGAGATCCTCAAGGAAAAGATCCTAATTTTCCTGCTAGTGCTTTAGGTACTGGGGGTTATACGGATCCTGATACCAATGCCCAGCGTTATATCCCCCTCGAAATTAGACCTCAGTATGATGATTCTGCGGAGGGTGCAACCCCCCCTGATATTATCTATAGTCAGACGACGGATATGACTCCCCAGTTGCGTCATGAATATGGTACGATCGCCATGGCACGTTCTCAGATGCCTGATTCTGCTTCCTCTCAGTTTTATTTCACCCTAGCTGATTTACCTTTCCTTGATGGTAGTTATGCCGTGTTTGGTAGGGTTACTAATGGTATGGATGTAGTTGAAAGTATTGCTCAGGGCGATCGCATCGAGTCTGTTGAAGTTATCAGCGGTATTGAAAATCTACAGCGATAGGAATAGTAATGGAGAATTAATAGTTGATAATTGATAATGAATTGTTTTGTAGGAAAAAATAAAATAACTTGTTATCCACTTTATCCATTATTGTTCTCTTGGTTAACTACAAACTTTAGGTTGTGTAAATGAAGGTTGTTGTTAGTGGTGTTGGTTTAGTTTCTTGTCTGGGGAATACCGAAGCAACTTGGGATAAAATGAGCAAGGGGTTATCGGGTATTAGATTATCTCAACCTTTTGATTTTTTGCCAAAGTATCCTCTGGGATTAATAAATCAGCATCCTAGCACCATCCAAGAGATAACTTTAAAGGTTATCAAAGAAACTTTAGCATCAGCAAAACTATCTCCTCCCCTCGTTGATATGGGGGTGGTAGTGGGTTCGAGTCGTGGTTGTCAGGGTAGTTGGGAAACTTTTGCCCGTCAATGGTTAGAAAATCAATCATCCCCTCAAAACTGGTTAGATACTTTCCCTTCTCAGCCTTCTACCCTCACCGCTCAATATGTTGGCTCATTTGCCCCTGTGTTCGCTCCCATGGGGGCTTGTGCTACGGGGATAGGGGCGATCGCACAGGGTTACGAACTTGTTAAACAGGGCTATTGTAAGCAAGTTATGGCAGGGGCAGTGGAAGCACCCATAACCCCCTTAACCATGGTGGGTTTTGAAAAGATGAAAGCCCTTGCTAAAAATGCTTGTTATCCTTTTTCTCAAGAGCGAGAAGGTATGGTATTAGGGGAAGGAGGTGCCATGGTAGTCTTAGAAAGCGAAGAATCTGCCCTGAAGCGAAGGGCGACCATTTACGGTGAAATCAAGGGATGGGGCATGAGTTGTGATGCTGAGGGAATAACAGCCCCAGAGGAGTCCGCAAACTCGGCTATCTATGCCATCAAACAATGTCTTGCCCATAGTAACTTAAGTCTGGATGATATTGATCATATTCAAACCCATGGCACAGCAACAAAATTAAATGATCATCGGGAAGCCCTTTTTATTGAAAAGTTATTTACCCATCGCCCAAAAATAAGTCATACGAAGGCTTCTATCGGTCATACTTTAGGAGGAAGCAGTGCGATCGCCTCTATCCTAACATTATTATCTATTTATCACCAAAAACTACCCATTAACTATCAAGAAAAAGAGCCAGAATATGACCTTAATTGGGTAAAAAAAACCGAAAACTATACCCTCACAAATTCTCTGTGTTTTAGTTTCGGTTTTGGAGGACAAAATGCAGTAATTGCCCTAGGAAAATATGATTATTAAGATGCTTTTTTCTCAGTCAAAGGGGCTTTAGTTTTAGTACTCTTAGTATTTCCTTGACCATTTTGTTGAGCTTGAACTTCCCCTTGTCTGTAGTTACTTAAAGTAATAACAGTTTGCAATACTTTTGTTAATTCTTTTTCCAAACTATACAATTGTTGATCGACAAAATCATCCGCTTGAGTTTGAACTTTTTCTGCCTCCATAATAGCCCTTTCTAAAATTTTTCGAGCTTGTATTTCCGCATTTTCAAGCATTTTTTCAATGTCTTTTTCCGTCTGACGACGTTTATCTTCACACTCTTGATATATCTTTCTCTTAAGCTGATTCGCCTGAAATTGTTCCTGTTGTACCAACAAAGACTCATCTAATCTTTGAGCCGCTTCCCTTTTGGCGTTATCCACTAACTTTGTCGCATAGTCTTGGGCTTCATTGATAATATAGTCTCTTTCATCGATAATTTCGATAGAATCTTGAATACAATCAGGAAGACTTCTTCTGATTTGATCGAGTTGTTGAGACAATTCCTTTTCATCGATGATGACTTTACGAGTAAAAGGGATATTTATTTTTTGATATAGTAAATTATCCAGATTGATGATTGCCTCATTAACAGGATAGGTCATGTCATCAATGGTAGGCTCTATCTGCTCATTTTGTCTTGGTTTTAAATTATTATTAATGGGCTGGTCGTATTGTGTCATGGTGGTTTTATAATGATGATTTACTATAGTAAAGTGTTTAGACTGTAACTAAGATAACAATTATTGCAAAATAGATAATAGTTAAATTTAATATCATTTTGTACTAGAAGACAATATGACTTTATGAGAGATAATGAACTTTTATTTTTTTACAACAATTAAATTTACTTTAAATAATAAAACTATATAACATTTTCTAGTTTTTCTTATCAAGAATTAAACATAAACCAACAAAACAACAATTTAGTTAGATTTTTTAATCACGCCTTTTCATACCCTACGTTGTGAAAACATCACAAATTTTCAATATAAACTTTAAACCTTTCCAAGTCCGCCTGAATAGTAGATTCTACTATCCTACCCAAGAAAAGATTATCCATTAGCTGACCGAGAACTCCAGGAATAGAATAAGCTATGCTTAAACGTACAATACTAGACTCATGGCGATCATAAAAACGGACAGCACCCCGATTGGGTAAACCATCCACCGATTCCCACTGAATAATTTGATTTTTTTCGAGGTTAACAATACGAGACAACCAACTAAACTCAAAGCCACCACTAGCCAACTTCCAGCGAGATAAATCCTGATTTTCAGGAAGAATAGCCACAGACTCAATCCATTTCATCCAAGAAGGCATCTTTTCAAGGTCTGACCATAACTTCCAAACTAAATCAATGGGGGCGTTTACTTCGATTTGTACACTATGCTCTAACCAATTACTCATTTGACGATGATAAAACTTCAAGAATTGTCCTATGATAACAAGATTCTACAGAGAAAATGTACGATTCAGCATTTATAATTAATCGATGATTAGGGGCTTCACTCGTCCAATTTGATGAGATAATTAACTATTGTTAACAAAATATTAACTTAGTTATTATAAATTCGTGGATAAAATTCGTACAGTTTCAGACACCAGAAGAGCGTTTTATCATTACCATACTCGCCCCATTAACTCTATTTATCGTCAAGTAGTCCAAGAGTTGATGGTAGAAATGCACTTGCTTTCTGTTCATGTAAACTTTAAACAAGATCCTATATACTGCGTAGGAGTATCCGAAAGTTTTGATCAGTTTATGACTGGTTATAAGCCTGAAGAGGACAAAAGCTCTATTTTTAATGCTCTATGTAAAGCTGTTGAGGCAAATCCAGACGACTATCGCTATCAATCGGAAACCTTTTTAAACTTTATCGAAGGTAAATCCGCAGAAGATTTAATTAACTGGTTATTAAATCCTGTTTCTGAAAATGGTTTGGATGAGAATATCGTTAATTCTTTAAAGTCTATCACCGAGCGAGAAGATTTTAAATATAGTCGTTTATTTGGCATTGGTTTCTATACCATCATTAATAAACTTGATTCTGAAATAGCCAAAGATGAAGAAAAATTGGCTAAATTAATCGCACCCTATGCCGAAAAGCTAAAATTACCAGTGGAGAAGTTGAAAAAAGATGTTGACTTATATCGTAGTAATTTAGATAAAATCAATCAAATGTTGATTGTAATTGCGGAGACTATCGAAGCTAGTAAAAAGAAAAGAATTAACATGGAAAAAACTGAACAAAAAGAAGAGGCTAATTAAGGTTTTTTTGAGTAAATTTACCTTAATGTCATCAGCTTTTAGAGTGTATAAAAAGTTTATTGTTTTAAATTTCATTTAATTCTTCTTAATATAGCAATCTTAAACAATTTGTGAACACACAATTATTGATAATCAGGCAAGGGGTTTAAACCCCTTGTTAATCGGTAGCAATTTTTGATCTTTTATAAAGAGTTTGTGGGAAGAAATACTAGGTTGCTAAAAAACTGAGTTTAATTTTTCAAGCTATTTTAAAGTGCCAATTAATTATTTTAAATAACTATTTGATTGTAAATAATAATGTTAGATTTAAAAAAAATTAGGGAAAACCCTGAGCAAATTTTACAACAACTAAAAACAAGAAATTCTGACTATGATTTAAATTCCCTTCTTGAATTGGATAACAAACAAAGAGATATTCAATCAGTGCGTACGGAATTACAAGCTAGAAGTAATGAAATTGGTAAATTAATTGGTCAAAAAATCCGTGATGGTGCGAATCCAAAAGGAGAAGAAATTGCCAATCTGAAGCAGGAAGGTAATGAAGTTAAGGCAAAATTGGCGGATTTAGAACCCCAAGAGAGAGAATTAAAGGCCGAAATTGAGGGTAGATTGTTAGAATTACCTAATCTTCCTAGTGAAACTACCCCTGTTGGTGCTAGTGAGGAGGAAAATGTTGAGGTAAGACGATGGGGAGATGAGTTTAAAAATAGAGTATCTACTGATAAAGCGTTATCCCATGATGTGATTGGGGAGAAGTTAGGGATTATCAATTCGGAAAGGGCGGTAAAGGTTGCCCAAAGTCGTTTTGTAGCTCTAATGGGTATGGGTGCGGCTTTAGAAAGGGCTTTAATTAATTTTATGTTAGACCGTCAAATTGAGGCGGGATATTTGGAAGTGATGCCCCCTGTGTTGATTAATACTGATTCTTTGCAAGGCACTGGACAGTTGCCTAAGTTTGCGGAGGAGAGTTTTAAGTGTGAGGGAGAAAATTTGTGGTTGACTCCTACGGCGGAGGTGCCTGTTACTAATTTTTATCGCCAAGAAATCCTCGATAGTGATAGTTTACCGATTCATCATTGTGCTTATACTCCTTGTTTTCGTCGGGAGGCGGGTAGTTATGGTAGGGATGTGAAGGGGTTGATTCGTTTACACCAGTTTAATAAGGTGGAGTTAATTAAGGTGGTGCGCCCTGAAACTAGCGAAGATGAGCATCAAAAGATGGTAGGGGATGCGGAGGCTATTTTACAGGCTTTGGAGTTACCTTATCGGGTGGTAGAACTTTGTACGGGAGATTTGGGTTTTAGTGCGAATAAGTGTTACGATTTGGAGGTTTGGTTGCCTTCGGCTAATACTTATCGTGAGATTTCTAGTTGCTCTAATTGTGGAGATTTTCAAGCTAGACGGGCTGATATTCGCTTTAAGGAGAAGGGGGTTAAGGGTACTGGTTATGTCCACACTCTCAACGGTTCTGGTTTGGCTGTAGGGCGTACTATGGCGGCGGTGTTGGAGAATTATCAACGGGCTGATGGTTCGGTGGTTGTACCTGAAGTTTTGCGTCCTTATCTGAGAAGGGATGTTTTAACGGTGGATGGAAACTAGGGTTGATTGATGATGGTGGGCATTGCCCACTTTGCACTTTATTTATATATCAAGTTTTTTCATGAAACAATATGCTCCTGCTACTCTTAGAAATAGAGAGCCGATTTTAGAGGTTTTAAGGGAAGTTTTTCCCCAAGATGGTAGTATTTTAGAAATTTCTAGTGGTACGGGGGAACATTGTGTTTATTTTGCTCCTCATTTTCTTCAATGTACTTGGATTCCTTCGGATATTAGTGAAGGTGCGATCGCCAGTATTTGTGCATGGAAAGAAGAATCAAACCAAAAAAATATTCAACACCCTTTGATTATCGATGTGACAAAACCTCGATGGTATGAACCTTTGAAAGAAGAAGACATAAGGGCGATCGCCTGTATTAACATGATTCACATTGCCCCATGGGATGCCTGTTTAGGGCTAATGGAAGGAGCAAAAGAAATATTAAATAACGGGGATAAATTGTACCTGTATGGCCCCTATAAACGCCAAAATCAACACACAGCCCCTAGTAACCAACAATTTGATCAATCTTTGCAAAATAGAAACCCTGCATGGGGAGTGAGAAACCTAGAAACCGTTGCCGAAGTGGCAAAAAAAAAATCAGTTAAATTTAAAAGAAATTATCGAAATGCCGAGTAATAATTTATCTGTGATTTTTGAGAAACAATGTTAAATTTTATAACTCTCAAGAGTTTAACTCATAGAAGTGATATTCTAAAAAGTGAGTTTAAATAGTAGCAAGTAGATTGAGACCCATGGCAGAGTATCAAATTTTAAATTCTCACAGTCAATATTGTGATTGTTTATCCATGAAATTACAACTTATCCCTGTGACAGGTACTGCCAATCAGTTCCAAATTTGTCTCAATCTTGAGTTTACCCCCCAAGAAAAAAAAATTTTTCATGGTAACGTTAAATTTGCTCTGAGGGTGGTTAGACTACATTTAAATTTAGAAAATATCCGTCTAGTAGAAGCGAAGGATATAAAATCTCCTTTAATAAAAAAAATTGATAATCCCTTGTCTCGTTTGCCTTATTGGGAAATTAGGCATTTAATACAGAGTAAATTTTTGGAAGGACATTTAGACAATGTTATCTTGGGTACTGTTGAAATTAAGGAATCCCCTTATAAATTAACAACGACTTTAAAAAGTAAACTAGCCCATGTTTATTTAACAGAAATAGAGGGTTTATGGCGCCACGATATTACCCCCAACAAACACGCTGTTTTAGAAAGAAAATTAGCTAAATTTATTTGGCAAACTAATTTAAAACCTTGTGTCAGTGAAACTATTTTTAGCTCTGATGAAATAGCACCATCCCAGATAAATCAGGAAAAAGAAGAAGATTTATTGGAGGAGTTGAAAGAGATTTTGCAGATTATTTATCAAACTCCGAAGGACGATTTTTACGATTTGGCGCAGATAGCAGGTTTAAATCCCTTGGTTGATTTTGCCGGGGGAGATTTGACAGGGGCAAATTTGAGTGGTTTAAAACTCAGTAGTGCAGATTTTAAATATGTTAATCTTCGGGGTGCTGATTTGACGGATGTGGATTTGAGTGAGGCTAATATTAGTTATGCGAAGTTGAATGGTGCTGATTTGAGTGGTGCTTATCTGGAGGGGGCAAACTTAAGGTTTTCTAATCTTCAGTCAGCGAGTTTAGCCTTGGCGAATCTAATTGGTGCTGATTTGACAGGAGCAAATTTAATGAAGGCAAATTTGACTAAAACTACTTTGGCACAGGCTTTGATAGAGGGAACAATTTTCGGAGATAATATTGGCGGTTAACAGCCAGTGCTATAATTATAAGCTGATCATTTTGATAGTTATCCATGAGTATCCCCATCCAACGTCAATACAATTCCCCTAACTGCACATTCTCTTTACATGGTTTTAGTGATGATAGTAGTAATCTGTCTAATGGTGTCCCCATAATGACGGTTTTAACTGAAGCTAAGTGTCAAATTTTGGGTAATCCTACGGTGTTGAGTGGGGGGGTTACTTTTGTGGCTAATTTGCTTCGCGCAGTTAGTGCTTATGGACAGGAGTTGTTGAGTGGGTTAACTCATTCTTGGACAGCGGATGATGAAAATGATTATATTTATTTGCGTAAAATTCCTCAAAAAAATCGTCATGTTTTGGTATGGCAGGAAAAAAAAGAGGATACGGAAAATCAATTGGAGATTGAGTTAAGCACGGTACAGTTATTTGATTTATTGGAAACTTTGGATCAGTTTTTGGCGGATAGTTCGACTTTACCTCATTTGAATGATAGTCTTTCCCCTGTGTCTCGTCGTTATCGTCAGATGGAGGTTTCTTTGGTAGAGCAGTCAACCCCCGCAGTGCTTGGTTTAGCTGGGTTTGCCCTGAGTGCGATCGCCCTTTTCCTCATTCCTGTACCTAACGAAATTAGTGATCCAAATCTTGAGCCTATTCCCCCAAGAGAAGAAAATATCGAATTAGAGCCTGAGTTGCCCCTAGAGCCTCCCGCGGTAGAATAGTAATAAAGAATGCCATGAAAGTAATTTTAATTAGTGGTGCAAGTAGAGGTATCGGTTTAAAAGTTGCTGAACAATTAATAAAGGAAAATTATTGCCTCAGTCTTGGGGTGAGAAATCCCGCTAATTTGGATAATAGTGTTTTTGTCAACCATGAAAGGGTGCTAATTCATCCCTACGAAGCTACCGAGAAACAATCTCCTCTGGATTGGGTAAAAGCTACCGTTGATAAGTTTGGACGCATTGATGGGGTAATTAACTGTGCAGGAATTTTGAAAAAAGTACAGTTTGAGGATGACAACGAGGAAGAGTTAGATAGTCTTTGGGAAATTAATGTTAAAGCCCCTTGGCGACTTACTAGGGCGGCTTTTCCCTATCTAAAACAATCAGGAGAAGGAAGAATCATTAATCTGGTGTCCATGTCGGGAAAAAGGGTAAAAGGCACTTTGGCAGGGTATTCCGCCAGTAAGTTTGCTTTTCTTGCCCTTAGTCAGAGTATGCGCAATGTGGGGTGGGATGATGGTATTCGAGTAACGGCCATTTGTCCTAGTTTTGTCAATACAGATATGGTAAAAGAAGTTAATCTTGATCCTCAAATGATGACTCAGCCCGAAGATGTCGCCAAGGTAATTAGTACCGTTTTAAGTTTACCAAATACCGCTTATATTGGCGAGGTTTTAATTAATTTTGGTTTAGAGAAATAAGACATTTAGGGGCGATCGCCCCTAGTAATTTAGATGAAAATATAGCTTTAAAAAAACTTAAAATATTTATTCAATAAAATTTCAAGAATTATAATAACAAGAATATAAAACAAAGAATCTGGTATTATTTCATAGTCAAAAAACTACACTTGAATAAAATAAAGCTAACCTTCTATTCAGTTTTTTAAACGTGTTTGGGTAGTAGTTAACAACTCCGCTGGAGTAACCTGTAAATTATAAGCAATCCAACTAAAGCCACCAATAAAAACAGCAAAAGAAGCAACTAACGCTCCTGTTAAAACCCTTACCCTTCCTCGTAAAGACTTAATTTGTGTCTGTGCAGGTAAAGCCAAATCTTCCACAATTTCCACTTCTTTCCCTTTAGACTCAGGAAACTCCACCAAAGTATAAAGCCAATCTGTAATCAACTGAGGGCATTTTGGTTGTAAATATAATTTACAGCCCAGATGTTTTGCCACAGGACGAGGAAAACGACTAATATATTTTAAAGTAGAGTTAATGCCCCACAAAGGACAGTATTTATTTATTAAATTAAGGGTTGCTATGTCATAGAGACAACCAATAATGGCTTTAGCACTGGCTTCTTCTCTTTTGAATAACTGTTCTAACAAAACTAAAATTTCTCTCAGCTTTTCTTCTTCCTGTTGATATTCTTTTAAAGTTTTTTTCTTACTCATGGGATGATTAATAATTATTATTGCTTACCCGATCTTAACATCATCTTTATATGGTAAGTAACTTACTTTGTGATAAAAATTACAACATATTTGATGTTCGGATGAATATTGTACAAAATATTTTCATTTTAGAAATAGTATGATGTAAACATTTACGATAAAAAATAAACTATTATTATCAAATATTGAAAACAGATTTTATTTAAAAATTAACTATATTATCTAGCTATTTAAAAACACAAATAACAATAATACTTACAGTCTATCTAATAATTCTTGCTTTTTTTTATTAAATTCTTCTTCAGACAAAATACCTTGTTCTTTTAACTTTCCTAGCTTTTCCAAAGATTCAAAAATATTTAACGCCTCATCCTTATTCTTTTCTTCCAAATCAGAAACATAAGACTTTCCTCGATTGTATGCTGACTCATAAGCCTTTTTAGCGTTTTCGAGGTCAAAATTTAATAATGAGCCTGACTCAGAGAAAATATTAACAGCAACCTGTCCCACCGCATAGGTAGAAGCCCCAGAAGTCACAGACATAGAAGCACCGCCAATGATACTACCAATACCTGGAATCGCCTTAATAAAACTTGAACCTAAACTGGCTAAAGTAGTACCACTGAGGGCAGAAACAAAGGTTTTACCTATGTTTTGAGAGTAACTAACTCCATAGAGATTCGCTAATTGTTGCAACATTTCTAGTTGAATGGCGGTAACGGCGGCAAAATCGACTAAAGGTATAGGTATTAAACCTCCTCCCATAGCCCAAAGTACATGGGTACGAATAATTTTCTCGGCTTCCAATTTTTGACTCATGGTTTGACCTCCAATTTTATCTTTAATCTTATCTCAAGTTTTAAATTTCCTGCCTTAGATGTAATCTGAGAAAGGGTGCATTGGGATAAAATCTAGGATAAACTAGAGTGGATTTTCGTTACGGAGATAAATCACTATTTATACCCCGCCCCTTGCTCGTTTAATTGAACAGTTACAAAAGTTACCTGGTGTGGGCCCTAAAAGCGCTCAAAGATTGGCTTTACATATCTTAAAACGTCCTGATAAAGATGCAGAAAATTTGGCTCAAGCCATTGTGGATGCAAAAAGAAGGGTTGGTTTCTGTCAGCGTTGTTTTCATCTTTCGGCTGAGCCTATTTGTAATATTTGTAGTAATCCTAATCGTGATGAGACGATTATATGTGTGGTGGGGGATTCTAAGGATGTTATTGCCCTAGAGAAGACTAGGGAATATCAAGGAAAATATCATGTTTTGGGGGGTGTTATTTCGCCCATGGATGGCATAGGGCCAGAGCAGCTTAATATTACGGCATTGGTGGAAAGGGTAAGCCGAGAGAAGACGGAGGAGGTGATTTTGGCTATTAATCCTAGTGTGGAGGGGGAAACGACGACTCTTTATATTGCTCAGTTGTTAAAGCCTTTTACTCGGGTTACTCGCATTGCGTTTGGTTTGCCCATGGGGGGTGATTTGGAATATGCGGATGAGGTGACATTGGCTAGGGCTTTGGAAGGGCGTAGGGACATTGATAGTTGACAATGGACAATTGACCATGGACAATTGAGAAGGTTTTAGGTGTTCACCTTGCCCTAAATCTTCTGAAATCTCTTGCTTGTGGGGATGTTTTCTTGAGATGGGAAAAAAGGGACTTTGAGTTAAGTTATTTTTATTTTTATATTAATTGATTGGTTATGAAAAAGTATTCTGTGCGTGTGTATGTAACTTTAAGGGCTTCTGTGCTTGATACGGCTGGAACTGCTGTGGAGTCAGGTTTGCACCAGTTGGGCTATGAAGGAGTTGAGGGGGTGCGCATTGGTAAATATATTGAGTTGAATGTGACGGCACAGAGTCAGGAAAAGGCCGAGGCGGATTTACATGAAATGTGTGACAAACTTTTGAGTAATCCTGTCATTGAAAATTATCGTTTTGAGTTAAATCCTGTGGAGGCTTAGGTTATGAAGTTTGGTATTGTTGTTTTTCCTGGTTCAAATTGCGATCGCGATGTAGCCATGGTAACGGAGGGGGTTTTGAATCAGCCTACCCGTTTTGTGTGGCACCAAGACACTGATATTGATGATCTTGACATCATTGTTGTGCCTGGGGGGTTTAGTTATGGTGATTATTTGCGCTGTGGTGCGATCGCCCGTTTTTCCCCTATCATGAATAGTATCATTAAACACGCCGAAGCAGGAAAGTTAGTATTAGGTATTTGCAACGGTTTTCAGGTACTCACAGAGGCTGGACTACTCCCGGGGGCGCTGATTCGTAACCGAGATTTACATTTTATTTGTGATCAAGTTCCTGTCAAAGTAGAACATAATAACTCTATCTGGACAAAAAATTATTCATCAGAAGAAGTCATTTGTTTACCCATTGCCCACGGTGAAGGAAATTATTACGCCGATGAAGATACCCTCAAGGAATTAGAAGAGAATAATCAAATCTTATTCCGCTACTCTAACCAGAAAGGAGAAATTAACGGAGAATCCAACCCCAACGGCTCATGTAATAACATTGCAGGTATTACCAACAAAAAAGGTAACGTTTTAGGAATGATGCCCCACCCTGAAAGGGCTAGTGATGATGGACTCGGTTTTATTGATGGAAAAGCTTTATTTGCAGGGCTTTGTTAACTCACTCGAACGCACATTATTTAGGTTATGGTGGGCAATGCCCACCAAGACAAAGGATAATTAAAGCCTAAACAGTAGGTTAATAAACCCACTGTAAATAGACTAAATTTTCATCAGAATATTAACTACCTCCTACTCTGGCAACATCTTGGGAATTAGCTTCAAATGCTGCATTGAGAGCATCATCACCGCTCAAACCTGAATCAATAGCCTCTTTTAGAGCCTCTAAAACCCGTTTATAATCACGGGGCATTACCTTCACAAATTTACCGATATTTTCCTGCCAATTAGCGAGGACTTTTTCCGCTTTTTTACTATTAGTAAGCTGTTGATGATTAGTAATTAACTGTTTCAACTCCGCAATCTCCGAAGCATCATCGAGGGTTTCTAAACCTACCATTTCCGTATTACAACGGGTAGCAAAATCTCCTTTTTCATCAAGAATATAGGCAACACCGCCACTCATACCAGCAGCAAAATTACGTCCTGTTGCCCCGATGATAACCACTTTACCACCAGTCATGTATTCACAACCATGATCGCCAATACCCTCTACAACGGTGCTTACCCCGGAGTTACGAACACAAAAACGCTCTCCTGCAACCCCAGAAATATAGGCTTCTCCACTGGTAGCACCATAAAAGGCAACATTACCAACGATGATATTTTCCTCTGCTTTGAAGGTGGCTTTTTTGTCAGGATAAACGATGATTTTACCACCGCTTAAGCCTTTACCGATATAGTCATTGGCATCTCCTTCCAATTCAAGGGTAACGCCCTGGGGTACAAATGCCCCAAAACTTTGCCCTGCACTACCGACAAAATGTAAATTTACGGTATCTTCGGGTAAGCCATGCCAATGGTTTTTAGTGATTTCGTTACCTAAAATGGTTCCTACCACACGGTTAGTATTTTTAATAGGTAAAGTCGCCTTAACTTTTTCTCCTTTTTCAATGGCTGGTTTGCATATATCCAATAAAGTAGTCATATCAAGGGATTTATCCAAATCATGATCCTGCTTGATAGTACAGTAACGAGACATACTAGGATCTGTTTTTGGCTGATAGAGAATAGGAGATATATCGATACCCTTTGCCTTCCAATGGTCAACGGCTTTTCTCGGCTCTAAAACATCCGTACGTCCTACCATTTCATCAATAGTACGGAAACCCAATTCTGCCATAATTTCCCGCATTTCTTGGGCAATAAACTTCATGAAATTCACGGTATAGGCTGGATCTCCTGTAAATTTAGCACGGAGTTCGGGGTTTTGGGTAGCAACTCCCACAGGGCAGGTGTTGAGATGACACACACGCATCATAATGCAACCAAGACTGACTAGGGGGGCGGTGGAAAAACCATATTCCTCGGCACCGAGGAGGGCGGCAACGATAACATCCCTTCCTGTCTTCATCTGTCCGTCAGTTTCCACCACAATACGACTACGGAGATTATTTAATAGCAAGGTTTGATGGGTTTCCGCCAAACCTAATTCCCAAGGTAATCCAGCGTGTTTGATAGAAGTTTTGGGAGATGCCCCTGTACCACCATCATAACCAGAAACGAGAACCACATCAGCCTTCGCTTTAGCCACCCCAGAGGCGATAGTACCGACTCCCACTTCTGAGACTAATTTAACGTTAATACGAGCGTTGCGATTGGCATTTTTCAAGTCATGGATTAACTCAGCTAAATCCTCGATAGAGTAGATGTCATGGTGAGGGGGAGGAGAAATTAAACCTACTCCCGGGGTGGAATAGCGCACCTTAGCAATCCAAGGATAAACCTTCTTACCAGGTAACTGCCCTCCTTCTCCCGGTTTTGCACCCTGGGCCATTTTGATTTGGATTTCTTTGGCTTGGGAAAGGTAAAGGCTATTTACCCCAAAGCGTCCACTGGCTACCTGTTTAATGGCACTATTTTTTGAGTCTCCCTGTTCATTTGTCCAAGTGTAGCGCTCGGGGTCTTCCCCTCCTTCCCCTGTGTTGGATTTTCCACCAATTCGGTTCATGGCGATCGCCAAGGATTCGTGAGTTTCTTTAGAAATAGAACCATAACTCATCGCCCCTGTCTTAAAGCGTCTCATGATATTCTCAATGGGCTCAACTTCTTCGATGGGGATGGATTCTTGTGGTTTAAACTCCAATAAATCCCGTAAACGGAAGTAGTGTTTGCCATGATCATTAATCATTTGGGAATAGGCTTTAAATAGTTGATAATCTCCTTCCCTGACTGCCTGTTGCAAAGTATGAATGGTTTGGGGATTGAAAAGATGGGCTTCTCCATCCTTACGCCATTGATATTCTCCCCCCACATCGAGGGTATGTCCATTTACCTGTCTTTGGGGGAAACCGTGGTTATGGCGCATGGTGGTTTCCTCGGCGATTACATCTAAACCTACCCCTTGTAAACGGGAAGCTGTACGGGAGAAATATTTATCGATGACAGTATCATTTAAACCCACAGATTCAAAAATTTGTGCCCCTCGGTAACTTTGGATAGTGGAAATACCAATTTTAGAAGCAATTTTGATAACTCCCTTGGTGACACATTTGATGTAGTTATATACGGCGGTGTCGTAGTCAACCTCTGTGATTAGTTTTTCTTCGATCATCTGGTTGATGGTTTCATAGGCGAGGTAAGGATTAATCGCGCCGCAACCATAGCCGAGAAGGAGGGCAAAGTGATGGACTTCCTTCGGTTCACCAGATTCGAGAATTAAACCCACTAGGGTACGGGTACCGTTGCGAATCAGATGATGGTGTAATCCTGACACCGCCAAGAGGGCAGGGATAGGGGCATTATTTTTATCTACTCCCCTATCACTCAAAATAATATGGGTGCATCCTTCTTTGATCGCTTCATCTGCTTCAGCAAAAATCGCCTCTAAGGCTTTTTCCATACCTTTTTCGCCATCTTTGGGGTCAAACAGGATTGAGAGGGTATGGGCTTTAAATTGGTGAGATTCCCCCTCGGTAGGAGTAAGACTTTTGAGTTTAGCTAATTCCTCGTTAGTGATAACAGGAGTTTTCAGGGCGATGAGGTGACAGCTTTCGGGTTGAGGGTTGAGCAAGTTTCCTTCCCTGCCGATGGTGGTTTCGGCGGAGGTGATAATGGCTTCTCTGATGGAGTCGATAGGGGGGTTGGTAACTTGGGCAAAAAGTTGTTTAAAGTAGTCGTACAACAGTTTGGGTTTATCACTCAACACCGCTAGGGGGGTATCAATACCCATAGCCCCGATCGCCTCTACGCCGTTGGTTGCCATGGGGGCAATGAGCATCCGCAAGTCTTCAAAGGTATAGCCAAAGGTTTGTTGGAGAGGTATGAGATTGTCATCATCCTCTGAAGGTTTAACCCCCCTTAAGCCCCCCTTAGGAAGGGGGGAGATTTGGTCGAGGGTATAGAGGTTTTTGTCGAGCCATTGTTGATAGGGTTTTGCGGTGACGATCGCCCTTTTTACTTCTTCATCCGCTACGATGCGCCCTGCTTCCATATCCACCAAAAACATCTGCCCGGGTTGTAATCTTCCTTTGGATTCTACCCTTTCTGGCTCAATGGGTAATACTCCAGCTTCCGATGCCATGATCACTAAACCGTCTTTGGTGACGATATATCTTGAGGGACGTAAGCCGTTGCGATCGAGTATAGCTCCGATTTGTTTACCGTCAGTGAAGGCGATGGAGGCAGGGCCATCCCAAGGCTCCATTAAACAGGAGTGGTATTGATAAAAGGCTTTTTTCTCAGGACTCATGGACTCATGCCCCGTCCAAGGTTCGGGAATCATCATCATGACGGCATGGGGAAGGCTACGACCACTTAACACCAACATTTCGAGGGCGTTATCAAAAATTAGGGAGTCGCTACCATCGATGTTGATAATAGGTTGGATTTTTTCCATGTCTTCCCCAAATAATTCGGACTCAAAGAGGGCTTGTCGGGCGCGCATCCAGTTGGTATTACCTTTGAGGGTGTTAATTTCCCCGTTATGGGTGATGTAGCGGTAAGGGTGCGCCCTTTCCCAACTGGGGAAGGTGTTGGTGCTAAATCTGGAATGGACGAGGGCGAGGGCGGTTTCTAGGGCAGGGTTATTTAAGTCGAGGTAATATTTGCCTACCTGCACGGGCTTGAGCATACCTTTATAGACGATGGTACGGCTGGAGATGGTGGCAGGATACCAATGTTCATCTATTTGAGGAGCTTTGATGGCATTGTGCGATCGCTTCCTAATCACAAATAATTTGCGCTCAAAATCAAGATTATCATTCAGTTCAGGGTTCTTAGCGATAAATACTTGTTGTACAAAAGGCTCATTTATTAAAGCACTTTTGCCTAAATCAGAATTGTCTGTGGGTACATTTCGCCAACCCAATACCTTTTGCCCTTCTTCTGCCACTACTTGTTCAAATATGGCTCTGGCTTTTAATCTTTTTTCTTCGTCGGGAGAAGTAAACATCATCCCTACGGCATATTCCCCTGTGGGGGGTAGGGTAATACCTAATTTTTCGGCTTCGTGACGCATGAAGCCATCGGGTAATTGCATTAATATCCCTGCACCATCTCCTGTATTCGGTTCGGCACCACAGCCTCCCCGATGGTCTAAGTTGATTAAAATGGTTAATGCTTGTTGTATTGTGTCGTGAGATTTTTTCCCGTATTTATGCACTACAAAGCCTACACCACAGGCATCATGTTCATTTTGTGGATCATATAATCCCTGTTTTTTTGGTATATTATTTACGGTCATAATTGCTTCCTAAATTGTCGGTGTTGATTGGTGCAAATATAAAGAAAATATTAAGTCTAACTTTCTTTTTCTCTCTATTTTTAGTTCTTTATATTATAAGAATATTTATTAGTGATCTATCTTTTTTGTCAGATTTTTAACATAATATTAAGTTTGTTAAAGATCTAGTAATAATGATATGGCTCTTTCTTCTGAATTTTGTTCAGATAAATTTTGCATATTATCATAGAGATAACAAGTAAACTATTTAGCCCATGGTCTTAGGAATATGATGACGGATTTTGATTTACTTTTAGAGAAACAAAACACTTTAGTACAACATTTTTTCAGTTTAGATAGAACCTGATCGTCATCATCAAAAATAACAAAAAAGTTTATAATATAATAAAAATAACCATAAAAAAATAAATTATATGCACCATAGCTAACGTTTACTTTTTTAAATTTCAGTTTATAAAATTAAGTAATCATAAATAGTTTTCTATGTCATCACCCGTACTATTATGGCTTATCGTAGGCTCACTATTTTGTTTGATGGAGCTTATATTTCCCACCGCATTTGTAGAATTTATGATGGGTTTAAGTGCTTTTATTGTAGCAGGTATTTCCCTTATATTTCCTTACAATAATGCTCTAATTGTCATTTGGATGATTCTCTCTTTCACTTTAATCTTTTTGGCTAAAAAATATTTTTCTCCTAAAAAAAATGAACTTTTATTATTAGAAGACGATGAAGGGGTGACCATAACTGCGATCGCCCCAGGGCAAATGGGAAGAGTCATGTATGAAGGAAATTCATGGCAGGCGGTATGTGCAGACGAAACCATCGAACTAAATCCCGATGAAAAAGTGTATATAGTTAGTCGTCATGGCAACACCCTATCCGTACTACCCAGAAAACTTTAACCCTAATAAAAACACAAAAAAAATACAGAAGTCTTAACTTCTTTTTAACAAAAAAATACCTTACTAACTAATACTATTTAGTAATAAAGACTTATCTTTAAAATAAAAATAACTATCAAAAATAAAGACCCATGGAACAACTATTTTTTATCGTAGCCTTAGCAGGTTCAGCCATTTTCGGTAGTGTCAAAATTGTGAACGAAAAAAACGAATATTTAGTCGAACGCTTAGGAAGCTATAACAAAAAATTGTCCCCCGGACTCAACTTCGTCGTCCCCTTCCTCGATAAAGTAGTCTATAAAGATACCATCAGAGACAAAATATTAGACGTACCACCCCAATCCTGCATCACCAAAGATAACGTTTCTATCAGTGTTGATGCTGTGGTGTATTGGCGTATCGTGGATATGGAAAAAGCCTATTACAAAATCGAAAATCTCCAGTCCGCCATGCAAAACCTAGTTTTAACCCAAATTCGCTCAGAAATAGGTAAATTAGAACTAGATGAAACCTTCGTTGCCAGAACCGAAATTAACAATATTCTTTTACGAGAACTAGACATCGCCACCGACCCTTGGGGTGTTAAAGTATTACGGGTAGAACTAAAAGATATTACTCCTTCTGTGGCTGTACAACAGTCCATGGAACAACAAATGACCGCAGAAAGGAAAAAAAGAGCTTCCATACTTACCTCCGAAGGAGAAAGAGACTCCGCCATCAACTCCGCCCAAGGTAGGGCAGAAGCTAAACTGCTAGAAGCCGAAGCCATGAAAAAAGCAGCTATTTTGGAAGCAGAAGCCGAAAAACAACAGCAAATCCTCCAAGCCCAAGCCACCGCCGAGGCTTTGCAAATTGTGGTCAATCAGTTACGGGGAGACACTCTAGCTCAAAAAGCACTCCAGTTTTTACTCACCCAACAATATTTAGAAACGGGTAAGGTTATTGGTAGTAGTGAAAGTAGTAAAGTAATGTTTATGGATCCTAGTAGTATTGTATCTACCCTTGAGGGGATGAATTCTTTGATAGATGGTAACACCCGCCTTTAAATTAATGGGTAAATCAGTGTTAGGTTTTAGGTTGCCGGTTTAAAATACGACCAGCCTTTATCAAACTATCAAGGAAGTGAATACGAGAAATTAAGCTAAATAAATTGTTTGTAGTTTCTTAATTTCTTAACAAGGGGCTTAAGCCCCTTGCCTCCCTTGATACCAAATACCTAACACCCTTGCCAAAAATTTTTATAAAAAGTTGATAGTGTGTAATGTCGGTGATAAAATTTAGCCAATATTGCAATTACCCGATCAATTAAAATGACAGACTGGACTTTATTATTACAGCAACTTCTCGCCCAAGAATCCTTGAGTCAAAGTCAAGCATCAACCCTGATGGAAGGATGGTTAAAAGAAGAAATTAGTCCAGCACTCTCAGGAGCCATTTTGGCGGCAATACAAGCCAAGGGAGTCTCGGGGGCTGAATTGGCAGGGATGGCTCAGGTGTTGCAATCTCAATCATTACAATCAGATTTGATTAGTCATTCTGTACCCGTTATCGATACCTGTGGCACAGGGGGGGATGGCTCTTCTACTTTTAATATTTCTACAGCAGTGGCTTTTGTGGCAGCAGCGGCAGGGGTGAAGGTAGCAAAACATGGTAATCGCTCGGCATCTAGTAAGGTAGGCTCAGCGGATGTTTTGGAGCATCTAGGAGTCAAGTTAAATGGAGATATTGAAGAGTATAAACAGGCATTGGATGAGGTAGGAGTAACTTTTTTGTTTGCCCCCGGGTGGCATCCTGCCATGAAGGCTGTGGGCCCTATTCGTCGGGAATTAAAAATCAGAACAATTTTCAATTTATTAGGCCCTCTAGTTAATCCTTTGCGTCCTACAGGGCAAATTATTGGGGTATATGCTCCCGAATTTATTGACCCCATGGCACAGGCTCTTCATAGTTTGGGGGTGAAACGTGCGATCGCCCTTCACGGCAGAGAAAAGCTAGACGAAGCAGGGCTAGGAGACATTACCGACATGACAGTTATTGATAATGCCACAGTAAATAAAACCACCATCAATCCCCAAGAATTAGGTTTAACCTCTGCCACCCTCGCCGATTTAAAAGGAGGAGATGTGCTAGAAAACGCCCGCATTTTAACCCAAGTATTACAAGGAAAAGGCACCCAAGCCCAAACCGATGCTGTAGTCTTAAACGCTTCTCTAGCCCTACAAGTAGGAGAAATTACCCCTCTAGGGGATTACACCACAGCCATTGAAAAAGCCAGAAATATTATTAAAAGTGGCAGTGCTTGGGACAAATTACAAGAATTAGTAAACTTTTTTGCCCAAAAGTAAAATTGTCCACACATATCACACCAAAAGATAAATACCATAGGTTAAGTTATAATTTTTGTGAGCATAGGTAAAGCTATTAGTACCTAAAAATTGAAATATTTATGTAACCTTTATTTTTACTAAAAAAAATAGTATTTATTCTTAACACCAAAGTAAAATAAGCCTAAAATAAAAATGAATGAATCAGATCTCAACCTTGCCAAATATCTAATCGAGTCATCAGGAATCAAAAAGAATCAAAATAATAACTCCCCCCCCAAAACTCAAAAACCCAAGGCTCAAACTCCCCCCGTTGAAACTAATATGAATTCACGTCAAATAGTACCTAGTAATGTGGCTCAAATAAAAGTGATTGGTGTCGGTGGTGGTGGTTGTAATGCCGTTAACCGCATGATTCAAAGCAACGTCTCAGGGGTAGAATTTTGGCAAATTAACACCGATGCCCAAGCCCTTACCGAATCCATGGCTACCTATTGCCTCCAAATCGGACAAAAACTCACCCGAGGATTAGGTGCTGGGGGTAATCCTTCCATCGGACAAAAAGCCGCCGAAGAATCTCGGGAAGAAATAGCCAAAGCCCTTGAAAATACTGATCTTGTGTTCATTACCGCAGGTATGGGCGGAGGCACAGGCACAGGGGCAGCCCCCATCGTTGCCGAAGTAGCAAAAGAAATGGGTTGTCTAACTGTTGGCGTAGTTACTCGCCCCTTCACCTTTGAAGGCAGAAGACGCACTACCCAAGCCGATGATGGCATCGCTGCGCTGCAAAGTCGGGTAGATACCCTCATTGTTATTCCTAACAACAAACTCCTATCGGTTATCCCCTCCGAGACTCCTTTACAAGAATCCTTCCGCATTGCCGATGATATTCTCCGTCAAGGGGTACAAGGCATCTCCGACATCATCACTATTCCTGGTTTAGTTAACGTTGACTTTGCCGACGTGAGGGCGGTTATGGCGGATGCAGGTTCGGCTTTAATGGGCATTGGCATTGGCTCTGGAAAATCTCGGGCAAAGGAAAGTGCGGTGGCGGCTATTTCTTCTCCTCTCATCGAGTCTTCTATTCAGGGGGCAAAAGGAGTCGTTTTAAATATCACTGGGGGTAATGATTTAACCCTCCATGAAGTTAATACGGTGGCTGAAACCATCTACGATATTGTTGATCCCAATGCTAATATTATTTTTGGGGCTGTAATAGATGAGAGTATGCAAGGAGAAATTCGCATAACGGTAATTGCCACGGGATTTTCCGCAGAAAATGTCTCTGATGATTCTTTACAGAATATTATTTCTCCCCCTACTCCTAGTATTCCCCTAGCTTCTTCTAATAAAGATGAGGATGAGGAAGAAAAGCCCGTGGATTCGGAGTCGGAAACTAATCCTCTAGCAGGGTTGGATATTCCTGAGTTTTTGCAACGTCGTCGATTTCCTCGCCGTTAGCGGAAAGTTAAGAATTGACAATAGGCAATGGACAATGAGATACTTCTTTACTTGTCTGTTGTCTTTTTGTGTGACCATTTTATTAATCAATCTCTTTTATTCTTTGTCATTAAAGGATTTGGTTAATTCTGTAAAATATTTCCGATTAAATGTTGTGCAGAATTGTGGTGTCTGAAAAAACAATGAGTATTTATTTTATTAAGTTGAGATAATTTTTTCTATGAATATAAACGAATATGTTGAGTTAACAAAACAAACGGCTATCTATCCTCCTGATACTTTTTTGGAGTATTTAACCTTGGGATTAGCTTCGGAGGCTGGGGAAGTTAGTGGGGTGGTAAAAAAGTATATTAGAAAGGATTTTCCCATGGAAAAGGCTCAAGAAAAATTAACTAAGGAATTAGGTGATGTCCTTTGGTATTGGGCAAGATTATGTGATGAATTGGGGTTAAACCCTGAAGAAGTGATGGAAGCTAATATTTCTAAACTACTTAAAAGAAAAGAAAATCAAACTTTACAAGGAGATGGAGATGACCGATAATTTACAGTTATTAGACCCTCGTTTTGCGGTGACAGTTTTGGGAAAAAGCGATCGCCCCAATTTGCTTTGTTATTTGGCAATGCACCAAGATTATAGCGAAAGTTTTGTGGCAGAGGAATATGAAAAGTTAGCTAGTTATTCTGAGGCGGAATTAGGACGCAGAATTGTCCGTAATTGTGTAAATAAAATGCACTGGGGCATCATTGAGCATCCTAGTATTACTTTTAATGTGATCAATTTTCCCCATTCTGTAATGGTACAGGCGCGTACCCATCGAGTGGGGGTAAGTTTTGATTGTCAATCTCAACGTTATACCAGCCAAAGAATTTTACATTTAGCCCAGAAAATTGAGGAGTTAGAAGCCCAATCTGCTGATTTTGATGTCATTGCCCAAGAAATTGAGAGCTTATTCTATTTTCGTGCCATTGGTCATTATTTTGACCGAGAGGGGAATAAATATTTTTATTCTCAGGATACTCGTAATAAGGATATTGCTTTTACTCAAAGTGCGATCGCCTATTATGCCGAAAAAATCAATAATGATGGTTACGCCCCAGAACACGCAAGGGATATATTAACCCAAAATATCCGTCAACACTTTGTAGTGTCCTTTAATGCTCGTAGCTTACTACATTTTTGTGACCTACGATTACCCAAAGATGCTCAATCAGAGATTAGAGACTTAGCAACCCTATTGCTATATCACTTTGAGCAATGGATGCCCGAAGTGGCAGAAATATATAAGAAAAAGAGACTAGGTAAAAACTTACTAGCCCCTTAATCTTTATCTTATGGCGGGAGGCGGATTTGAACCACCGACCTTCGGGTTATGAGCCCGACGAGCTACCTGACTGCTCTATCCCGCGTCATCACTCTTACGAGTATAACAAACTTTCTGAGATTATGCAAGGGGGAATTAGTTCTAAAACAAAATGTGGGTGTAAGGGCGATCGGTAAAAATATAAGAAATAAAGGGATACAGTACTACTTATCCAACACCATGTCATAAAACTTATTGATATACACTAATACTTATTTTTTGTCTTTATACTGAAAACTATTACACTCTTAATTAATAAAAATAAATGTTAATAAAACTATACCTTTTCCTAGTTATTTTTCTACTGCTAGGCATATCTATGTTGTATTTATTGCCGCGGTTAGGGGTAATAGGAAAAGAAATTTCCGATAAACTTTGCTACGCTCCCGGTATAGATTTAGCACTATCATATTTTATGCTAGTTCCTATCCTCATCGGTTCACTTACAGCCCGTTGGCAAGGGGTAGGGATTTCCTTATTAGCCGAATTTACCAGTCTTTGGATTTGGATTCTACTTCATGAATCTTTGCATACAAGACCCGAAAGTAATATTCACGGAACATTAAGCCACATGGTAGGCAAATGGCGTAATCATTTAGCCGTATGGATTACAGCCCTAGCTATTCCACTATTTTGGTTTGTTCGTCTTGCTGAAATTGTTGTGTATCCGCCTTTGACATGGTTAGTAAAGTTACCTAAATATGAAACAAAAGAATGGGTTAATGTTTCTCGCCAAAAATTTGAAGGATTAATCGGCTACGATTTGATTTGGTGTTTGTATTGTGATTGGATGACGGGGGTATGGTCATTAGGTAGTGAAATGTTGCGTAATGTCGAATCCTTTTGGTGTCCCATTCGCTTTTATTCTGATAAAAAATGCGAAAATTGTCAATTAGATTTTCCCGATATTGACAATGGTTGGGTATTACCTGAAGGAAATATCAATGATGTTACTCAACTTTTACAAGAAAAATACACTGTTGAGCAGGAAAAAAGATCATGGTTTGGTCATTCTTCCCGTACAGAGAAATAATTAATTAATACCCCCCGTTGTGGATAA
Organism: Cyanobacterium sp. IPPAS B-1200; assembly: GCF_001747005.2. NCBI lineage: Bacteria > Bacillati > Cyanobacteriota > Cyanophyceae > Chroococcales > Geminocystaceae > Cyanobacterium > Cyanobacterium sp. IPPAS B-1200. The sequence continues at coordinate 772,865 of NZ_CP182899.1, read as the reverse complement.
GCGGGGATTTTCTTTCAACAACTCCCGTTGTGATGGAGAAATCAGACAAGAATAATTTTTGAAAGACAAAGTTTTTTTAAGGCAAAGACTTAGCTGCTGCATTAACTAACTCCGAGGCAACTCTAGCAGAATAGGGCTTAATAAACCACCAAATCACGGGAGAAAGCCACCCTTTAAGGGTGATGGAATAGGCAATATAACTGCCCCGTAGAGTTGATTCCATTTGATAAGTAATTCTTTGTTCGATACCAGGTATAGCTAATAAACGAATACTCAAAAATTCCTTGGGGCGTACATTCTCCACAAAAACCCTGATAGGAATGGGAGTAAGACGGGTAACTACCCCAAAAATTAACCCTGGTTTTGGTATCAACCCTTTGGGTAATCTTGTTTTGACAAATAGGGGATGCCAAGACATATCTGCTAAATTAATCAAACGATGCCAAACTACGTCCACAGGAATGCTTGTTGTTACTCGGTAAGTTTTGTAGAGAGAGCATTGGCATAAGAGTTTTTCGCCATCTGCAAGAAGTAGTTTAAAGGAAAATTTAAAAGTCATGGTGGTAAGCAATTGATAATTGATGATTGACCGATAATTTATTCACTTTCGGGAATAGACTATTGAGGGTTAGCGTTGACCAATTATCCCTGAAGGCGTTTTTTTATTGCATAATATTAAGAACTGCAAAATTTTCGAGTTCAGAGACCCCTTACAGTTTAGATTGATAGATTGTAAGTTATTTTTAGCAATTTTAAAAAAAATTTTTATGAATACGGCGACCAAAGAAAATACTAACCCCATCAATTCTACTTCTTTTCCTCCTGAAGATGCAAAAACTAGGGTAAGTCAGTTTATGCAGTCTATCCAAGATGAGATTTGCCAAGGTTTAGAAGCTCTCGATGGTAAGGGAAAATTTAAGGAAGAGAGTTGGCAAAGAGAGGAAGGTGGCGGTGGTAGATCTCGTGTAATGACTGATGGAGATGTCTTTGAGCAAGGGGGAGTTAATTTTTCTGAGGTTTGGGGTGATAATCTTCCCCCTAGTATTCTCAAACAACGTCCTGAAGCTGAGGGACATCGTTTTTATGCCACGGGTACTTCTATGGTATTGCACCCCAAAAATCCTTATATTCCTACGGTACATTTAAATTATCGCTATTTTGAGGCGGGGCCTGTATGGTGGTTTGGAGGCGGTGCTGATTTAACCCCTTATTATCCTTTCGCTGAGGATGCAAAACATTTTCATACTACTTTTAAAAATACTTGTGATAAGCACCATCCAGAATATTACAATGTGTTTAAGCGTTGGTGTGATGAGTATTTTTATTTAAAACACCGTGATGAAACCCGTGGAGTGGGTGGACTTTTCTTTGATTATCAGGATGGAAATGATCCTATTTATCGTGGCCCTCACCCTGATAAGGCGGCGGCACAATATAGTAATCAGTTACCTCCTCAAAAGCAACGGAGTTGGGAGGAAATTTTTGCTTTTGTGCAAGATTGCGGTAGCACTTTTTTACCTGCTTATGTGCCTATTGCCGAAAAACGTCGTCATATGGATTATGGCGATCGCCAAAGAAACTTCCAGTTATATCGTCGTGGACGGTATGTAGAGTTTAATTTGGTGTATGACAGGGGAACTATTTTTGGTTTACAAACCAACGGCCGCACGGAGTCTATTTTGATGTCTTTACCTCCTTTGGTGCGCTGGGAATATGGTTACACCCCTGAAGCGAATACCCCTGAAGCGGAGTTATATGATGTCTTCCTCAAGCCCCAAGATTGGGCAAACTGGAAGTAATTGATAATTAAGGCAATAGGGAATAGGCAATGGGCAATAGTAATCATAATTCTAGTATTGTATATTTGCTGTATTTTAATGATGTTGCATACTCAAACAAAATAAGCAACACCTGATTTACTATTCGTTAGTTTACGCCTGAAACCCAATGCCTTAATTTTGTAAGGGAATTGTGCAATAAAATTAAACACAAGATAATTAATTGTTGTATTAGGATCAAGGAAAATCTTTTATTTTTAATAAATTAAATATATGGCTAGATCTCAGAGAAATGATAATTTTATCGATAAAACTTTTACCGTCATGGCGGATATTATCTTAAAAGTTTTACCTATTAATGCTAGAGCAAAGGAAGCCTTTGTATATTACCGTGATGGTATGTCTGCCCAAGCCGATGGGGAATATGCCGAAGCCCTTGAAAACTATGAGGAAGCATTGAGATTAGAGGATGATCCGAGCGATCGCAGCGAAATCCTATATAATATGGGTTTAATCCATGCTAGTAACGGTAAACTAGAGGAAGCCCTAGGGTATTATGATCAATGTTTGGAACTTAATCCCCGTAAACCTTCTGCCCTTAATAATATTGCGGTGTTGTACCACTTTCAGGGAGACAAATGCAAACAAGAAGGAAGGGAAGATGAGGCGGAAGATTTCTTCGATAAAGCGGCTGAGTATTGGAAACAAGCCATTAGACTCTCTCCGAATAGCTATTTAGAGGCTCAAAACTGGCTCAAAACCACTGGTAGATCTGAAATGGATGTATTCTTTTAATAATTGATAATGGAGAATTGATAATGGATAATGAAAGGTTTAATTGTCCATTGTTAATTCTTTGTTTTCAGATTAAGAATCATAACTGTATTTTAGTGTAATAGATTGTTTGCACTTGATATTATTTTCTATTTAAGCGATATAGTTAGAATTAGATAGTGTAATTGAAGAGGAAAAACAATGAAGAATAATAGTAAAATTAGCAAAACTTTAGCTCTTACGGCTCTTTATACCCCGTTACTTTTATTTTCTTAATCGGCTGAAGCTCTATTTGTTTATTTTCATATTGATCTGTTGTCTCAAGAATATATGTTTTTAATATCGGAAATATTTATTAAGTAAAATAAATCAATATTAATTTATTTTATACACTACAAATTAAGCAGAGTCATTATCTTGTCTAGGTTAGTTAATAGAAAATTGTCTAACTAAAGATTTAGAAAGCATATTTTATAAAATTGAGGCTCAAACTATTAAGTGAGATTCTCATATTGTTCTCAAACATTAGCTATTAAATAAAAAAAAGCAATATTAATAAATATTTATTTACATTTATTAATAGTACTACTTTATCTAGTATTGCTACAATATATTTATGAACATAAGAAAATAAAATAAAGTATGCTACTTGCATAAAAACAGTAAAAAATATATTTTTCAACAAGAAATTACTTTTTTTTTGAATAAATATTTATTAGCTGAAACATCTTTTACAGAGGTTGAATGAAAACTCAAAGATTGAACTGTTAAGCGAGGGGTATACTTGGAGGTGATTTATCATGAAAAAACGCTTTACACTGCCCTTAAGTTTACTCACAACATCTTTGGGATTGAGTCTCTTTTTCGTTACAGTACCAACTGCTTTATCTCAAAGTAATCAGACCCCGACAAATTCTATCACCATAGCCCAAGCAAGAAATATAAGACTTCTATTTATTAATAGATGTCAATCAACCCCTATTCGTTTAGCGGTTCGATTTCGAAATAATACAGGAGACTGGGAAACAGCTTCTTGGTATAATTTTGACCCACAAGAAGGTCCTACTAGTTTACGGGGCGTAGTAACCAACAATAGAATTTTTTACTATTATGCAGAAGCAACAGATAACTCTGGTCGAGTTTGGAGTGGAGATCATCCTGTAAATATTGGAGGGAGAACATATCAGATGACAGAGGTGAATATTCGTTCTGGAGCGACCCAATTTACTCAAGGTTTGACTTGTAATGACGAATCTCCCACACCAACTCCTAACCCAAATCCCAGTCCTACTCCAGACCCCATAAACTATATGCAACCAGAAACAGCACCTACTGTGAGAGCGGAACGGAGTGTCACTTTATCGACAAGAGCGACTGGTGGGGCTACTGTTACTCTAAATCGTGGCGGACGACTATATATAGAAGGAAGATCAAGATCAAGACATATTACTAGGGCTTCCAGACCTACAGTAACTGTTGTGGGTTTGGATCGAGTAGGTAGAGAATTATTTGTCTCTGAACATTTTGACATTCCGACGGCCTGTTCGACTACCGATCCTACGTGTCAATCAATCAGGTTTAAAAGTAATACACAATATATCAGCCCAGATATTGCTAAATATGTTCATAGTATGCAATTAGAATTCACTGAGCGTAGGGGAAGATCTGTTTCTGATCGTGTGGCAAGAAATATTTTGAGGGCTTGTCAAAATTACACAAATTTACCTCCCAGCGTTCGGACTGCGATTGGTGCAAGTGCAACTGCTGTCTCAGGAGGTACTGGGGGAGGAGTAGTTGGTGGTGTGGAAGCATTTTGTGGAATTCGTTCTCGTTGAGATGTCAATAAATTTTACTGTGAGTAATATGAGTCCCCCAGAATTGGGGGATTTAATAAATCCAAATTGCTCTTTTTGTACAAGTTATTATTTGAACTCTCCTTAATAACAGTATATGTCAGCCTAATTTTAAATTTAGTCTAAAATTAGGCTGACATTGGAACGAAGTATAATAATTAAATTTCCTGTTCCCTGTTATGATTAGGGGGGATTTTTATTGTTTTTTATTAGTTATTTTTTATGAGTATTAGTCAAGAAGAAGTAAAAAAGGTTGCTAATTTAGCCCGTTTAGATATTAGTGAACAAGAGGAGCAGGAATTTGGCACTCAGTTAAATGCCATCCTCGAATATTTTGACCAGTTAAGTGAGTTAGATACCAGTGAAGTAGAACCCACTACAAGGGCGATCGATGTTAGCAATATTATGCGCTCTGACGCCCAAACTACCTACGAAGATAGGGAAAGTTTATTGGAAAATGCACCTTCTCGGGATGATGACTTTTTCCGAGTTCCTAAAATTATGGGTTAACATTCTTGGGGGCGTAAAATACTACGTCCCTATTTTTTTTGGTAAAGTAACCATAAAATTAGTTCCTTCACCTGCGTTACTTTCTACTTTGATATTACCGTGATGACTTTCCACAATGGCACGGGCGATCGCAAGTCCTAACCCTGTATTAGAATTATTATTATCCCGATAACTACGAGCAGAATCACCCCGATAAAATCGGTCAAAAAGAAGAGGGATATTTTCTTTTTCTATGCCCATTCCATTATCTTTTATTTGTATTTTATAAGATAATTTACTATTTTTTTTACATACTTTTAGTATCACTTGAATAGTAGATTTTTGATTGTCATTAGTTTTAAATCCATGAATAATTGCATTACTAATTAAATTGGTAAAAAGACGGCTCAACTGTCCCCAATCCCCTTCTATAGTAAATAAATCTTCAATATTATCAGTTTCTTTTAGGTTTAACTCTGAAATATTATCTATTATTTCTAATGATAAGTTAATAGATTTTTCTTGAGCAATTAGTATTTGTTCCTCTACTACTTCTAACAACAAAGAATCTAAAGGAATAGATTGAAAAGTAGGGTTAATGATACCACTATCACTACGAGCTAGAAACAATAAATCATTAACTAAATTAGATAATCTTTCCGTCAAACGATCAACTATTTCCAACTGTTTTTTATTTTGCTCTGGTTCTATTTCAGGATAAGCTAAGAGAGTTTGAATATTAGTTTTGATGGTGGCAATGGGATTTCTCAACTCATGGGACGCATCGGCAGTAAATTGTTTTAAACTTTGATAAGATTCCTTCACAGGTTGAATAGCAATACCTGATAAAAACCAACCAATGGCAGCCACCGAAGCTATCATCAAGGTTACTCCGATAATTAAATCGGTGATGAGTTGTCGAATGGGTTTAATGACATCAAAAAGGGGATGGCTTACCCGCAGATAACCCAACACATAACGCCCTACTTCGATTCTTTTGGTAATTTGTCGTAAGAGGTAATCGGAGGAAATGCGGATAGTTTTTCCCCCAGAGTGGAAGGAAAGGGGTATGGGTAATGGCTGTTCTAATGTTTGCCATAATAACTCTCCGTTGGGGCTAAACCATTCTAAGTCGATGTGATCATCTTCTACTTTGTTGGTAGTATCAGGATGTTGGCGAAAACTGGCATTGACGTTTAATTTATATTTTCCTTCCCCCCAACTCACATCATCAATGACAAGGGAAGGCTCGACAATTTCCATTACGTGCTTGAGGGTATCATCAATTCTATCAATGAGGGTTTTATAGACGTAGCCGTAAATTCCCATGGCAAAGATTATTAATAATACGGCGGTGACAATGGTGTAATAAAGGGCTAAACGTCTTCTGGTGGTTTGAAACAAGGGTAGATTAATGGATAATTAATAATGGATAACTGATATTACGCAAAAATATAATTAATTTAAGATGGTAAAGACGTTGGATGTTCATATTGTGTTTGTACACGTGCTGAGCTAGGGGCTAGGAGTTGGGCAAGGGGCTAGGAGTTGGGCAAGGGGCTTAAGCCCCTTGTTAAAACTTAAAACTTAACTTATAAATGAGTGCGTAACGTCAGTGGATTATTGATAATAAAAATTTAATCACTTCATTTCTTTGTCGCCTTATTCTCTACTTTAACCGAAGTGCTTTTTCAAAACACGCTAATTATTGACAATTTTTAATTAAGACGAAGGGTTGTACGATAACGGTTTGAAATTGGGTGGTGGGTTGACTATTCCATTGGCTTAGTTGTTCGGTGTTAGGTTTTTGTATCAATTGTTCACTAATTAAGTTTTCGATGGTTTTAGTGTCGTTAAGGGCGATCGCATTTGCCACTTCAATTAAATCTAAATTATCATGAACAACGATAATGACATCTCTTTGGGCATGGGGAATTAAATCTTTCCAGTCAATTTCGGCAATTTGTTCTTGTAATTGGGTTTTTAAATCTGACATTATTAAAATTTCTTGGGAATCGTCACACTATATATTTTCTCATCGTTCTTCTTTTCCTGCAATAGAAAATGAGCAGTGGGGAATAACCAATAGGCAATGGTTTGGAGATAGAAGAATAACAAGGGGCTTAAGCCCCTTGCCCCTCTTGTTTATAAGAGTCTTAGTAAAGTAAGAGCTAAAATTAGTTTTGCCAACCTACTTATCAATTATCAATTATCAATTCACCATCACGACTTCACTTTTTCTGCACCGCCTAATTATCTGTATCGACCCAAAAAGGATAAAATAAAGCAATCAAGAGAGAATTATTAGTTATTAAATATATATGAGTGCAACAGCTACTAAAACGAAATATGAAGCGATTATCGGTTTAGAAACCCATTGTCAACTTAATACTAAGAGCAAAATTTTTTGTAGTTGTTCGACGGAATTTGACAGCCCCCCCAATACCAACGTTTGCCCTGTGTGCCTCGGACATCCCGGGGTTTTGCCTGTGTTAAATGAAGAGGTTTTGGCTTCGGCGGTGAAGATGGGTTTAGCCCTACAAGGACAAATTGCCCGTTATAGTAAATTTGATCGTAAACAATATTTTTATCCCGATTTACCCAAAAATTACCAAATTTCTCAGTTTGACCTTCCCATCGTCGAACATGGTAAGTTAGAAATTGAATTGGTAGATCCTAAAACCAAGGAAGCTACCCGCAAAACCATTGGTATCACTCGCCTACACATGGAAGAAGATGCAGGTAAATTGGTACACGCTGGGAGCGATCGCCTCTCAGGCTCGACCCATTCTCTGGTAGACTTTAATCGTACGGGTGTTCCCCTGCTCGAAATTGTATCCGAACCCGATTTACGCAGTGGGCAAGAAGCCTCGGAATATGTACAGGAATTGCGTCGTATCGTTCGTTATTTGGGCATTGGTGACGGTAATATGCAGGAAGGCTCATTACGTTGTGATGTTAACATTTCTGTGCGTCCAGAGGGGCAAAAAGAATTTGGTGTAAAGGTAGAAATCAAAAATATGAACTCCTTTAGTGCCATTCAAAAAGCCATTGAATACGAAATTGAAAGACAAATCGAAGCCGTCGAAAACGGTGAACCTATCCTCCAAGAAACCCGACTATGGGAAGAAGGAAGTCAGCGCACCATCAGCATGAGGATAAAAGAAGGCTCTAGCGATTACCGTTATTTCCCTGAGCCAGATTTACCCCCCCTCGAAATTACCGATGCCCAATTAGAGGAGTTTCAAAAAACATTACCCGAACTTCCCGCCCAAAAACGCACTCGTTACGAAAGCGAATATGCTTTATCCGCCTACGATGCTAGGGTATTGTGTGACGATAGAGATGTGGCTATTTATTTTGAAGCGGTGGTATCTGGGGGCGCTAGTGCCAAGGGTGCAGCTAACTGGATAACCCAAGACATTGCCGCCTATCTCAACAGCAATTTAGACTTGGATATTACTAAAATTGCCCTCAAGCCTGAAATGTTGGCAGAGTTAATCACCCTCATTGAAAATGGTACTATTAGCGGTAAAATTGCTAAGGAAATTTTACCTGATTTGTTGGAAAAAGGTGGTTCTCCAAAACAGATTGTCGAGAGTAAAGGATTAGTTAGTATTTCAGATCCCGATGAGTTGGCTAAAATTATCGATGAGGTATTGGCGGAAAATCCTGATAAGTTAGAACAGTTTAGAGCTGGAAAAACCAAGTTACAAGGCTTTTTTGTTGGTCAACTGATGAAGAAAACGGGTGGACGGGCAGAGCCTAAATTGGCGAACCAAATTCTTAATAAAAAGTTGAAGGGTTAAAATTCAGAATTTGATCCCCTCTAACTTCAAACCCCTGTGCCTTTGGCATCTCCCCTTGACAAGGGGAGAAAGAGGGTTTTTTTATCAATAAAATGCTCAATAGGTTTCTTTTTCTGGTTAATGTATTAAATCAAAACCATTGCCTATTCCCCATTCCCTCAATTACTTGGTAACAACTCCCGTTAAAGGTGAACTGGCACTGGCATAATTTTTGATAGGGATTCTTCCAGCTTTATAGGCCAGTCTTCCTGCTTGGGTTGCCAATCCCATGGATTGAGCCATAATAACAGGATTTTGGGCAAGGGCGATCGCACTGTTAACCAGTAAAGCATCAGCTCCCAATTCCATACCATAGGCTGCTTCTGAAGGGCTACCAATACCCGCATCAATGACCACAGGTACTTTGGATTGCTCAATGATAATCTTAATATTAGCAACATTTTGGATACCCTGACCCGAACCAATGGGAGAACCGAGGGGCATTACCGTGGCACAACCCACCTCCTCCAAACGCTTACAGAGTATAGGATCTGCGTTGACATAGGGCAACACCGCAAACCCTTCTTTTACCAACTGTTCGGCAGCCTGTAAAGTACCGATGGGATCAGGTAGTAAATATTTACTATCAGGAATAACTTCTAACTTCACAAAATTATTATCCTCCTGCCCTAGCAGTTTCGCCATTTCCCTACCTAGACGGGCAACCCGAATTGCTTCCTCAGCGTTGGTACAACCAGCGGTATTAGGCAACATCCAAATTTTTGACCAGTCGAGGGCTTCGGCTAATCCTTCATGGCCTGGGGCGTTATTTTGTACCCTCCTCACAGCTACGGTGACGATTTCGCAACCACTGGCGATGACGCTTTGTTGCATAGATTCTATGCTGGGATATTTCCCAGTGCCTGTCATCAAACGAGAGTTAAATTTACGCCCCGCAATAACTAAACCATCATCATCTATTTGACTGCTATAGGCATGGTAGCCATTACCGTTACTTTGATTGGGAGTAGGATAATTCATAATTTGATTTTTGTTGGTGTTTTTCACGAGGGGAGGTAAAGGGGGATTTTCCGAAGGGTTAAAGCGCTGGTAACTGAAGGATGGTAAAAAGGAATCAGTTTTGCCTTCAACTAGGTTACTAATTATTTTGGCGGTGATGGGGGCGAGTAAAATGCCGTTGCGATGATGTCCCGTGGCAAGAATAAGGTTTTGGGCATCTCCATAACCAAGGATAGGCATTTCATCGGAGGTGCCGGGGCGATAGCCGTACCAAATTTCTTTTAATTTCCATTGGGCAAGGGGGGGATAAAGTCTGATGGCGTTGTTGAGGAGGGTGTTCACTCCTTGGGCTGTAGTGCCTTTTACCCAGCCAATATCCTCTACGGTGGCGCCGACAATTAAACGTCCGTCTTGTTTTGGCACAAGGTAGGTATTATCGCCAAAAATTACCCTTTCTAGGGGTTTATCGGAGGGCATTTTTAAACTGAGCATTTGCCCTTTGATGGGGCGCACAGGAAGAGGTTGCAGTTTTCCAGACCATGAGCCTCCTGCTAGGATATAGTTATGGGCAGTAAATGTACCTGATTGGGTGATGACATCTTTGATTTTACCTTGACTGCGACTAAATGCGATCGCACTTATCCCTTCCAATATTTCTACACCCAAGGATTGAGCGATATTTAATAATACATTGCCGAGACGACGAGGATCCACTTGTCCTTCTTCGGGATACCACCAACCGCCTACCACATCTTCTCCCAAGTCGGGCTGATAGTGGGCTAAATTTTTCTTGTCTAACCATAATCCCCCTTTACTATTGATTTCTTTGGGGTTTTCATATACAGGGGCGATGATACCACAGGGATTATAATCTACATCTTCTGCCCCAAGGTGTGATAATTTCTCAATCCACTGGGGATAAAGGGCAAGAGATTGTAGGGATAAATCTAACATTACCCCCGTTAATTTTTCTGCCCTAGGGGCTAACATTCCCGCTGCGGCGTGGGTAGCTGCCTTTTTAAAGTTACGACTGAGGATGGTAACTTGTTTATTTCTTAATCTTAGCTCAATGGCGATCGCCAAGCCAATGATACCGCCACCGATAATAATATTTTCCCTTATGTTCATCGCTCAAATACTTTACTCCTAATTAATATGATAATTGATAATTGGGCGTTGGTCACGCGCTCGGCTTATATCTCCTAGCTTCAGACATGGCTTTTTACGCCTATTTTTTTGTAAGAGATTTATTATTAAAGGTGTCAACGGTCAACTGAAAAATATTCCACAAATAGAATAGTCTAGTCATGGCTCATTAGCCAATTTTTTTTCGATTGATTGTATAGTGACATAAACCCACCTACTCTTTATTAAGCATGGCTTTTACTTCAATCTGCTTCACTCGAATTCAGGTTAATTACCCCAACATTCACATACTATCCCATTCTGCTTGGGCATCATTTAGGGCTTGTTGTACTGTTTTTTCTCCCAACATAGCTGATTGTAAATTCTCATAGACGATTCTTTTGAGTTGATTAATATTAGGAGATGGGGGAATTAAAACCTCCGCTGATTCTAATTGCATGGCACTAATTTTTCTCGCTTCAAAAAGGGTGTTTTGCTCCGATTCTTGCTCTAAATTTTCGATGTAAGAGGCAATCGCACTTGTATGAGAAGGTAATACATTAGCCTCCTGAGCAAAATTAAGTTGATTCTCACTGTTAGTAACATACAAAGCATAATTAATCGCCTTCTCAGGATTACGACTACTACGAGGAATTACCAAATTCATGACAGAAACACTACGCTTACCCGTTTCCCCCGTAATTTGAGGGGCAACCGCCGACTGCTCATAAATTGTCGGTGCATTAGTAGCAATGGTATTCAAAAATTCCGCCCCCGTGCCAAGAATTGCCGACTCCCCAGCTTGGTACAACTCCACCCCATGACGATGCCCCTGAGTAAATACTTCTGGGGGTAATAAACCCCTTTGATACATCTCAACCCAATAAGAAAAAGCCCTTTCCCCTTCAGGAGTATTAAACGCCGCCTTACCTTCCCCATCCAACAAAGTTACCCCCATCTGCACCAAAGAATTTAACACCTCATTAGAATCCGTCGGCACAAAAGTAACAAAAAAGGCATACTTACCCGTTTCATCCTTCACCCTTTGGGCAACTTGGGCTAACTCCTCAAAATTTGTAGGGGGATTTTCCACCCCTGCCTGTTGCAGTAAATCCTTGTTATATACCGACACCGTAGTGGTTAAATACCAAGGAATGCCAAAAGTAGAAGTAGTACAATCATTTTCCGTAGGGCAAATTTCAATTTGATTTGCTTCCCAAATTTTGGATAAATATTCTCCTCTAACCTCCTCGGGAATTTCCTCCGCCAAATTTAACCAAGCATTACGGGAAGCCAACTGAGAAGCAAAATCAGGATTAAGATTAACTACATCAGGGGCATTATTAGCCGAAACCGCCGTTAAAATTCGGCTTTCCATGGCATCCCAAGGCACGTCTACCCAAAGAATACTTGCCTCTTCATTTGCTGCCTCGAAACTTTCATTTATCCCTTCAAAATAAGGAGTAAATTTAGGCTGAAGTTGCATTGTCCAAAATTCTACCTGCCCTTCATTTGCAATGGGCTGTTGTCCACAGCCCAACACCATAGCAGTTAATGAGCCAACAATCAGCGGGTAACGAAAAACTTTAGTTTGTTTAAAAAGTCTATTAATTATCATTTAGTTTTTCAACATAAAAATATTGCAATTTTCCGATTATGCCTTAAACCATTCGTAATTAACAATATTTTCAGGGATGTTGTCACTTTCCCCATAAGCAATTAATTGATATTTTTTTTGTGGCTAGTGTTATCTTTATGGTTGATAAAAATTAGTTTGCTTTGCAATGACAGATAACATCGATAAGATAAAAACTATGATTGATAATGCCCTTGCTGATAGACGACTTAGTCGTCAAGATAGTAATTTAATTAGAAATGCCATTTATAGCGATGGCATGGTGACGAGGGAAAAAATAAGGCTTTGGCGTGAGTTACAAACGAAGGTAACTAATGGGGAGATATTGCTAGAAAATTGACAATTGCTCTAGGACAATTGAGAATATATAGATATATTTTCCTATTTTTTTATTTATGAAGCCTGAATTATTACGTACTCCTTTATATTCTTTGTCGGTGGATGCTAAAGCCAAATTTACTGATTTTGCTGGATGGGAAATGGCGGTGCAGTATGAGGGGTTAAAAAAAGAGCATCAGGCGGTTAGGGAAGATGCTGGAATGTTTGATATTTCCCACATGGGTAAGTTTTATTTACGGGGAAAAAATTTACGGGCTTGTTTACAGTTTCTTGTGCCAACGGATTTGTCAACTATGACAAAAGGTAAGGCTCAATATTCGGTATTGTTGAATGAGAATGCTGGGATTATTGACGATATTATTTTTTATTATCAGGGTAGCAATGATGATGGGTTGGAATCGGGGATATTAATTGTTAATGCTTCTACTTGTGAGAAGGATTGGGCTTGGTTAAATAAAAATTTAGCACATAAGGGCGTTGAGTTATTGGATAAGACTCAAGATTTGGCTTTAATTGCTATTCAAGGATATAAGGCTGAGGAGTATTTACAATCTTTTTTGGGTGTCGATTTAAGTCATTCACAGGCTTTTGAGCATTTAACCACCAGTTTTGCGGGGCAAAAGGTTTTTGTGGCTCGGACGGGCTACACTGGGGAGGATGGTTTTGAGGTGATGACTACTCCTAATGTAGCACAGGATATGTGGCGATCGCACTTAGCCCAAGGAGTAACCCCCTGCGGTTTGGGGGCAAGGGATACCCTTCGATTAGAAGCTGCCATGAGTTTGTATGGACAAGAAATAGATGAAACTACTACTCCCCTGGAGGCTGGATTGGTTTGGTTAGTTAATCTTAACCGTGAGGATGATTTTATGGGGCGTGAAGTATTAGTAAAGCAAAAACAAGAGGGCTTGACTAAAAAATTAGTTGCTTTGCAAATGGAGGGAAGATATATTGCCCGTCATGGTTATCCTATTAAACATAATAATAGTACCATCGGTGAAGTTACTAGCGGGACTCTTTCTCCTACCCTCAACAGTGCGATCGCCCTTGGCTATTTACCCATAGAATTAACTAAAATCGGGCAAACTGTGGATATAGAAATCAGAGGTAAACTTTACCCTGCCAAAGTAGTTAAAAAACCCTTCTATCGCCGTAAATAAAATTGGGTGTTAGTGAATTAAGGTATGATTTTTAGTTTAGTTCGGGAATAGGCAATGGTAATAATAGTTTTAGTATTATATATTTGCTGTGATTCAACAATATTTTATGCCCAAAATCAACAACACCTAAAATTGTGATGGGAGAGGACTTCTAAACCTCGCTATTATCCATTATTCATTCTCAATTATCAATTCCTCAAAATGATGTTGTTATAATTGTCTAAAGAAATATGAATAAATATTAAGCAATTTTAACAAAACATCCCATGGTACAAATAGAAAATAAACCAGTAGAAAATAAATCCTATAGTTTAGAAGACTGGCGTAAAGGTTATGAATCTCAGCCCCACGAAAAAGAATACTGGATAGAAGACATAGAAGGAGAAATACCTGCTGACTTAAAAGGTACACTATATCGTAATGGCCCTGGATTATTAGAAGTATATGGCACTCCCTTAAACCATCCTTTCGATGGAGATGGCATGATTTGCTCGTTTAAATTTACCGATGAGGGCTGTTATTTTCGTAATAGCTATGTAAAAACCAAAGAATATTTGGAAGAAAAAAAAGCTCAAAAAATGCTTTATCGAGGGGTATTTGGTAGCCAAAAGCCGGGAGGAATTTTAGGAAATATATTTGATATTAGAGTAAAAAATATTGCTAATACTAATGTTGTAAAATTAGGGGAAAAATTATTAGCATTGTGGGAAGCTGCACTGCCCCATAGTTTAGATCCAGAAACCTTAGAAACAAAAAAAATAGATAACTTAGATGGTATATTAAAAGATGGTGATGTATTTTCTGCCCATCCTAGAATAGATCCTCATTCACCATTCAATAATGGTAAACCTTCCTTAATTAACTTTGGTATAAAACCTGGTTTATCTAGCACTATTAACGTGTATGAATTTGACGAAGAAGGGAAAATATTACAAAAATATAGCCATATTACCCCCGGATTTTGTTTCATCCATGATTTTTTAATTACTCCCAACTATATTATTTTCTTCCAAAATCCCACTAGTTATAATCCTTTACCCTTTGTATTTGGGATGAAAGGCGCTGGGGAATGTTTAGATTTTAAAGAGAATGAAACCACTAAAATTATTTTAATTCCTCGCCATGCCCCCCATAAAGATGTTATCACCTTAGAAACAAATGCAGGGTTTATTTTTCATCATAGTAATGCCTTTGAAAAAGATGAAAAAACTTTAATTATTGACTCAGTATGCTATGCAAAATTAAGTCAAATTAACCCAGATAAAAGTTATAAAGAGGTAGATTTTGATGAACTTGCACCCGGGCAATTATTCCGTTTTACCCTAGATTTAAATAGCCAAAAAGTAGAAAAAGAATTACTCAATACTCGTTGTGTAGAATTTCCCTTTATCAACCCTGAAAATGTAGGGCGAGACTATCGTTATATGTTTATTGGGGCAACCCATGACTCTGATAGAAATGCACCTTTACAGGGTTTATTGAAATTTGATTTACATACCAATGAAGAACAATTATATTCTTTTGCCCCTAAAGGTTTTGCTGGTGAGCCTGTTTTTGTGCCAAAAAGTAATGCTACCAGTGAAGATGATGCTTGGATACTTGATCTAATTTATGACTCTGAAAATCATCGCTCGGATTTAGTTATATTTGACGGCAAAGATATTTCGCAACCTGTGGCAACTTTACACCTCAAGCAGCATATCCCCTACGGTTTGCATGGCAGCTGGGCGGGAATAGTGGAGAATTGATAATTATTTATTTGATAGATTGTGTAAGTAAGTGGGCATAATTAAATCGATTTAGGCAAGGGCTTTAAACCCCTTGTTCATAAGAGTCTTAATAAAATAAGAGCTATAATTAATTTCGCCCATCTACTTAATGTTTTGATAAACAGTTATGATTAAAGTCCCCCAATTTTGGGGGATTTAGAGGAAAAAAAACTAACTTTTTTAACGGTGGGCAGTGCATCGCCCTACTTTGTGAAAAATCAAACAATGCAAATAAGAGATTACAATTTTAACTGGAATCAGCGCACCTACATCATGGGTATCCTCAATGTTACCCCCGATAGTTTTAGTGATGGCGGTGAATATAACGAACTACAAAAAGCTGTAAATCAAGCCCTTGTCATGGTAAAAGATGGGGCAGATATAATTGACATTGGGGGGCAATCTACTCGCCCAGGGGCGCTGGAGGTGACTTTGGAGGAGGAGTTAAATCGAGTTATTCCCGTTATCAAAGCTATTCGTGAAAAGACAGATATTCCTATTTCTATTGATACCACAAGGGCAGAGGTGGCACAAAGGGCGATCGCCTCTGGAGCTGATATAATTAATGATATATCAGGGGCAACATTCGATCCTGATATGTTAGATACTGTGGCTCGTTTACAAGTGCCGATTATTTTGATGCACATTCGGGGTAATCCTCAAACCATGCAAACCATGACGGATTATCAAGATTTAATCGGAGAAATTGAGGAATTTTTCCTTGATAGAATTGCCCAATGTGTCCAAAAAGGCATTACTAAATCTAATATTATCATTGATCCTGGGATTGGTTTCGCTAAAAATTATCAGCAAAATATCGACATTCTAAATAATATTAAAAGGTTAAAAAATCTTGGTTTTCCCATGCTTATTGGCACTTCTCGCAAAAGTTTTATCGGTAAAATATTAAATGAAAATGATCCTGCAAAAAGGGTATGGGGTACAGGGGCGACTTGCTCTCATGCTATCAGTCAAGGAGCTGATATTTTGAGGGTTCATGATGTTGCACCAATGTACGATATTACTAGGGTTGCCGATGCTATTACTAGGTCAAAATCAGATTATTAATAATATTTGTAACAAAAATTCTTTTTCTTCTTGACTTTGTACTTATTTTGAGGGACTATATAATTGTTCATAGCATAATGGGAATATGACTATTTATCTTTAAAAATGCACAGATTTCCATTATATTATAAGCATATCATGAAAGGGAGCATCCCACAATAAAAAAAGTCCTTAATTTTCTCTATGCTCAACAATAGAGTTTTTAAGAACAAATATGATATTTTACGAGATTTGTTGGGCTTCGTTACCTCCACCCAACCGATGATAAATCAATTATAAATATGCTTCGTAAGCCATCAACACTAGTTTAACCAAGGATACACCGAGTAAAGCTAAACCGCTGAGGGTGCTAATGGCGAATCCAGGGGCTCTTTTTTTAGCTTCTTTGGCATAACCCCAGGCATAAAGAATTCTACCCACAACCCAAGTACCTCCTAGTATCATGCCCCACATCTCACTGACAAAGTAAGAAAAAATCCAGAGGAGGGGTAAAAAGAAGATAAGTTGTTCGAGGGTATTTTCTTGTACTCTCAAGACTCTTTCAAAATTTTCGTCTCCGCTAGTGGCAGGGGGCATGACGTTGTATTTAAATCTGGCTCTACCAACGTTAATAATGGTGACAAAATAAACTAAAAGAGCAAATACTGTAATAATGCTGGGTCCTAATAACATGGTTTGCATGGTTTATATAACTAAATTAGTATAACCTCTATGGTGTACTTGTGTTGTTATTTAAGAAGAAAATAAGTAACAATGTGCTATAAACAATTTTTGTTTTTTTTAGTTGCCTGATAGTTTTAATTTTTTAATAATTTTAAAATTTGTTCATCATAAATGTGTTAGATATAGATTATTAAAATAAACAAAATATTTTTATTTCCAGTTATTTTTCGCTTGATTTAGAACATAGTTGGAAAGGTCATTTATTTGTTGATTAGAAAGGCGATCGCCATAAGCCGACATATTATTTTTGCCATTAGTAATTATAGTTGCTATGGATTCAGTGGTATCATAACCATTTTTTTGAAGGGCTTTTAATTTTAAGTTTTTGCCTCTACGAATGATGTTACCTCCATTAAGATGACACCCTGCACAATTAATCTCAAAAAGTTTACTAGGTTCATTAATATTTTGATTAATTTCTGTTAAGTTTATTTGGGCGATCGCCCTTGGAATATAAAATAAATTAAAAGAAATAATAGTAATTAGTGTAACTATAAAAATAGATAATTTTCGCATAATTCACAAAGGTAATAAAAACAAAATTGAGAATAAATAAATCATTAATTAATAAATCAACAATTATCTTAATCCTAAATCATTTAGCAAGTTGAAAGCAAGATAAGGGAAAAATGAAAAGAAACAAAATTTGTTATCAGCCCCAGATATTTCATTAGTAATTCATAATTTATGATTCTGCCCAAAAAGGGATCAGCTATACTGAAAGGGAAGTTTCAAGGATTAATTTGATGACCACACAGCTAATTGAAAGGCAAAAACAATTAGAAAAACTGAAAAATGAAGAATTTGACTGTTTAATAATCGGAGGAGGTGCTACAGGCACAGGCTCGGCATTAGAGGCAAATAAGAGAGGGTTAAAAGTGGCTCTAGTAGAGCGATTTGACTTTGCATCGGGTACCAGTAGTCGTAGTACAAAATTATTGCATGGTGGGGTAAGATATTTAGAACAGGCTTTTAAGCGTTTGGACGTTGAGCAGTTTAATTTGGTAAGGGATGCCCTATCAGAAAGAAAAAATGTCATTGAAATTGCCCCCCATTTAGCCAAGCCTTTACCTTTGATAATTCCTTTGTATCAATTTTGGCAGATTCCCTATTTTTTCACAGGGTTGTTAATGTATGATTTGTTATCGGGGAAACAAAGTTTGGGGCGCAGTCGCCTATTGAGTCTTAAGGATACTTTGGAGTTATTTCCTTCCCTCTACACTGAAGGTATGATTGCCAGTGTGATGTATTATGATGGGCAGTTTGATGATGCTAGGCTTAATGTAGAAGTAGCCATGAAAGCCATTGAGCAAGGATGTGCGATCGCAAATTACCTCGAAGTCATTGAAATTATCAAAGAAAATGATAAATGTAGAGGGGCAGTAGTAAGAGATAGCCTAAGTGGTGAAACATTCCCTATCAAAGCAGAGGTTGTGGTAAATGCCACAGGCCCTTATAGTGATAGTATCAGACATTTAGACCAACCAGAAGTTGAAAAAATACTCAAAGTAAGCTCTGGAGTACACATTGTTGTCGATAAAGCCTACGCCCCCGGAGATGGTGCTTTATTGATTCCTAAAACCGATGATGGTAGAGTTATTTTCATTGTGCCTTGGCGTCAGTTTACCCTCATTGGTACTACCGACGAAGAAGCCCAAGTAACGGATAATCCCGTGGCAACGGAAGAAGAAATTGCATACTTGATGGCATATGCCAACCGTTACCTAACCGAAACGATTTCCCGTGAGGATGTATTGTCTGCATGGAGTGGATTACGCCCGCTAGTTTCTCCTAACCATACGGCAAATTCTACCGCTAAAATTTCCCGAGATCATACTATCCTTAAATCTAAAAGTGGTTTAATCACCATTACAGGGGGAAAATGGACTACTTTCCGCAAAATGGCGGCAGATACTATCAACCAAGTTATTAAACAATTATCCTCCCCTAGTGGTTTTTCTGGTCATTCTTCTGAGTTAATTCCCGTGGCAGGAGGTGAAAATTATGATTTTGATGATTTGGATCAAAAATTGTCCGCAACCATTGAAGATGAAGCGATTAGACATCATCTAATTAATTATTATGGTTCAAGGGCGATCGCCATTCAAACCATTATTGAAGAATATGGCATCGAAAGATTAGCCCCCCAATATCCCTTTATCACCGCCGAGGTTGCCTACGTTTATCGTTATGAAATGGCACAAAAATCAGAAGATATTTTATCCCGTCGATTTAGACTAACCTTCCTTGATTCTGCTGTAAGTGAGCAAGTGACTGAAAAAGTTAATACCATCATAGACAAAGAAAAATCAATAGTCAATAAACAAGAGTTAACCATTAATTCCTAAAAATTATTATTAACTATCTGATTGAAGATTATTAAAAATTCTGTTTCTGAATAAATCTAGGAATAATAACTACCATATTTTTAGTTTACTTTTCCCCTCTTTTTTGAGGGGATTTTTATTTATTATCCACAGAAATATTTTCTTGCCAATAGTTTACCAATAACTGATTTCCTTCATGACTAAGGTGGATATGATCATGATAGAGATTTTCAGGGTTAGAATAATCTTGGAATAGAGGTAAAAAATCAGTATATTTAATATTTAATTCCTCGACAAAATTATTTAATCTTTCCCTTGCTTTTACTTCATAGTCTTTAGAAAAAGGTGGTAAAACTTCTCTTTTAAGGGGAGTTAGTGCCAGAAAAAAATCCATATCATTTTTTGTTGCTATTTCACAAATATTTTTAACAGCATTTAAATTTAAGCCAACCACATCACCTTTTTCTTTAGGAATATTTATCAAGTCTGGATGAATGGGTAAAGGTAAAACTTTTTTTAAAAACTCTTCTAGGGCGAGTAATGGCTTTTTATCTGGATAATTAAGGGCTTTTCCTACTTGAATACTAGAGGGTGCAAAACTAAATAAATCATCAGTGTTTAGAACCAAAATTAAAACATCACTAGAAAAAGTACCATATTTTTCGAGATAAGCTAATTCATTACGAGAGCCCCAGGAATTCGCAGAAACATTTAAAACTTCTATCTTATTATCATTCGATTTATTTAGACTTATTGCTTGTTCTAATAAATTAGAAAGGGTATTTTCTTGAGCAGTCCACCAACCACCGTTAACAATAGAATCTCCTAATAACATAATACGAAAAGTATTCTTTTCCTTGTCTTGGTTAATATTACCAGAACGCATAGAATAATTATTAATATAAATCAAATGACCATTACGTTTAGTAAGCTGATTTGGTGCGAGTAAATAACCAATTTCTGGATCTGCAATATAAATTAAAGGATTACCAAAACCCCATTTTATTCTTAAAAATAACTCTAATAAAATAACAGAAATAATCAGAAATACAAGAGTATAAATAATAACCTTCATAACCTTTTAAAGAGAAGCAATTTTTTGTTCATATTCTGCCTGAGTAAGAATCCCACTATTTAAGGCTTCTTTTAACTTAATGATTTTTATCCGATTGCGCTCAGCATACTTTTCTTGCAAAATTTGATCCCTTGTTTGTGCCTCTAACTGCTCCAATTTGCAGGAATACTCCTCTTGACTCAAAATCCCTTGGGCAAAAGCCTCTTGTAATTGTTTTACCTTATATTCGATAATAAAATTAACTTCATAATCATCAATTTGCTTCTCCAAGATAGATTTTTTCTTATTAAATTCCCCTTCCGTCAATATATCATTGGCAAAAGCATCCTCTAACTTTCTTATTTCTGCTTCTAGGTTACTAATCACCTCTTTTTGCTCAGGAGTTTTATAATCAAAAGGGCTAGTAGATTTATCTGAATACCACACCTCCGAATCTTGATTTTTCTTCGCCACTGGTTGCACCCTGTTTAACTGACAACTACCCTCAAGATAACTAATCAATTCATTTTCCAAAACAAAAGTCCAACTAGCGCCAGCAATGCCCGTTAAATAAGTCAATCCCCCCGTAAAAATAGCCCCAAAACTAGCCCCTGCTATATTTTGAATCCATTTTCCCCTAGAAGTTTCAATGATAAACTCTCCTCCACTATCTTGGGAAAGGTAAATTTTTACCTTAAAAGCGATATTAGTTCCTAAAATAGTACGAATCGTGTCACTCTTTTTTGCTTGGACAATATAAACACCATTTTTTAAAACCCCCTCCACAAGGTATTGTTTACCCTTAAACCACAACATTACATCGTTATAGACTTTATCTAAATCTCGATAATTACTGAGTACAAAATAATTTTTCGCCATAACTCCTGATTACCCAAGGCAATATCAACTAAGTTTATCCGTACAACCTTTCAAAACTTGATAATCCTTATTATATCCACTCTTCTATTATTCCTTGTGAATGGCTTATGGAGGATTGATAAACACCATATCAATATTGTTGCAAGTTACCCTTGCTTTTTTTAAAAAGGGTTGCTATAATGGTTATCTGTGAGCGATTCACAAAACAACCTCAACTGGTTGAGGGGGTGTGGCGGAATGGTAGACGCTGCGGACTTAAAATCCGTTGACCTTTGTCGGTCGTGAGAGTTCAAGTCTCTCCACCCCCATATGAGGAACAAATAAGTAGTTACGAAGTTAGTAACTACCTTGTTGCACAGTAACAAATTAGTGTCGTCTTAACAAATTAAATGACCTGATAACAATTTAATGTCGTGTTATTTGGTGTGGAGAGACTTGCTTTCAATTCTCTAAAAGAACTCTTCCTTGCTCGGAAGTGATTCGCTAACCCCTGTAACAGGACACCTGCATCCTTATTGCTGAGAGTGCTCTTATTTTCTCTATCCAAAGATAGACAGCATCGGGACAATCAGTTAACAGGAGCAGAAAGCAAACTTTTAATTAAAAGTAAACTACTCCAAACTTTCGTAGAGCAGAGGTAACTAAAACTTGAACTACGGCACTATAAATATTATAAGCCCTGTAGAAGGTGTCTCACGATTTCAACCCCAATCAACATAATAATAGTCAAAAATAGCTGACTTTCAATCCCTCAAGAAGGTATTTCACGATTTCAACTGCCCCCAATTCAAACCTTTATATAACAAGGCTTGTAAAAGCAGTTTGCGTAAACCTCCCTTAAAACTACTAAAATTTTGATTTTTAATAGCATTCATATTCTCATTAAAACGCTAAATTCTTTAATGTATAAAGCTCTCAGCGATTGCGTAAGGCTAAAATCAGAGTTTGTGTAACTCGTACATTTTAACTAACGCTCAAACGGGTATTCCTCCTTGATCAGAGGTGATTTGATAACCACTACATTGGTAAACCCATAGTCTTATTGCTGGGAGTGCCCCTTGTTTCCGCACTTTATTCATTGCGCAGCATCAGACTGAGTAGTTATCAGGGACAGAAAGTAAACTTATTATTAAGTAAACTACCCCTCATTTTCGCAAAACAGAGGTTAACAATAACTTGATCTACGGCACGATTTCCTTCATTGTAGCTCAGGAATTTATCTTTGTGGGATTGGCTTTATGATTAGTTTTTGAGCTACTCAAGGCTAACTGTAATGCTTTATCCGTAAATGTTCCTTGCTTGGGTTGTGTGCCTTCTTCTACCACGATGCCCAATTTAGAAGAATTCCCTTTGATATTATCAATTAATCGACCATAGCTCCATTGATGTACTTGCACACGATAATCCTTGGCATATTTTCTTTGTCCCTCTTTATACTCAGGTATTTTTTCCTCTGCCCTAGCTTGTACTTCTGCTTCAGTAATAGATCGCATTTGCTTTAACCGAGGAACAATAATAGTTGAAACTTTATACTCTTGAGCTATTTTGAGAATAGATTTAGCAATGAGACGATCAACGTATTCCCCTAAATTAGACTCTCCTTTTTGTTGAAAATTAGCTCTTTTCTTTGCCTTATGGTTTTGGTGGCTCAATTTCTGTTTTTCATTTCTTCTCTTCCTAAGTAGATGATAATTATCACCTAACAATTGTTTGATGTTGCGATATAAAATAACTTTTTCTTGACTAACATCCACTAAAGCAATGGTAACAGGTTCTTGTAAACCCATTGCTACTCCCAAATAGAGGTCTGGATTAGCTTGATAAATAGGTTTGCTAGGACGAGGAAAAATATTATTAAGTCGGGCAAGACTCGTTTGTTTGCTTTGGATAAATTTTTTTTGAGTATCTCTCAAGTCATCTTTTTCTTTCATCCCGTCAATAATATTTAAAACTTCCTTTTGCTTTCTTTGAGCAACTACTTGTGTACCTTCAACAGTCCAACAATCGGTTTCTAGGGTACAGTGAAGGTATAATCTATTTATCTGCCATGGCTCACCTTTAGTTTTATTTGTCTTATCCTCTTTCCATAAGAGTAGGATAGACCTTAAGGTAAATAACGCACTAGAAAACTTATCCTTGTGACTTTTCTTTAACCCTTGGTCTTCATAAAAACGTCTAAAATAACTAAGTTGACGAGAATCACAATAGATTGTGAAAAGATGACCCCCTAAACCACTAAATTGAACACATAGGCGATTTTTATCGTTTATACTCCATCTTAAATCTTCATTTGTTTGATAAATAATGGGATAGGGAACACAAGGAGAATTTTGTTGGAGGACAGAAAACCAATGATCGCACTGAGCTTGATTAAGGGGCATGGTAGTAGAAGCCAGAATGAGAGTGTCTAACCACTTTTGATCATTTAGTTCTCTGCCAGTGGGAACAGAAATCTCTATTTGTTCTTTTAACTTATTAACCTGAATCTCTACTTTCCTTTTGAGTTTCTTGTATTTCTTTTCGGTTTCTACTTTATTATCTGGGATACTAGCACCATTTTTAATTAGATAAACGATCGCCCCTTGAATCCGAGGATCGTTAATTCTTTCATACTCCTTAAATAACTGATCAATAATACGCTTGTGAGGAAGAGTGCTATCAATCTCATCAAGAATCTTTCTGGCTTGATTTTGTAACTTTTCCAACGAACCATCAAAACACTGGAGAATTTCGGTATCAGGTTTCAACATTTCTAACCAGCGAGTATGTCCTTGAAGTCTGAATTTATTTTTATCTTGTATTGTAAACCAAGACTCATAAACATACTCAATCATCTTATGGACAGAGGCATAAAAACGACATGGTTGCCCTTGAAAACGTTTATCCTCCTTTAGTTCAGCAATTTGTTGAGCAAGAAAATTTTTGGGCAGTTTTCCCTTTTCTTTCCACACGGAAAAATCAGGATGTTCTGCTATTCTCATGAAGATTTCATTGATTAAAGGAGTGTTTTTCTGACTCATCAACATCCAAAGAAATTGACGGGTATCAGCAGAAGCAACCAAACGACATTGAATAGTAATTAGGCTCATAGTATTAACAACAATGTTTAATAAAACATATTTGTATAATAACAAATCATTTTATAATTGTTGCTATGAAACAGGAAGTATTTTTTAGTAGCAAAGATATATCAAGGATTACGGGCTGTTCTCTCCGACAATTGCAATATTGGAGGGATAAGGAGGTTGTTATGCCTTTGATTGGTGCTTCGGGTACAGGAAAGACAATCTACTATTCTTTTGTGGGGTTGGTGGAGGTATCGGTAATGGTGTATCTCCTTTCTGTGGGGCTAAATCTGGAGATGGTACAAAAAATCCTCGCTGATTTGAGGACAAGAGAGCCTGATTTTACCAATATCGGCTTTAAAAAACGTTTTATGGTTGTTGCTAGTGATGGTACTGTTAATTTACTGCCTTATGAGCGGGAAGGGGCGATCGCCCTTCTGGAAAAGGGCAGAGGGATTATTCCCCTATGGATTGATCAAATTCATGAAATTTTAGAAATCAAAATTAATCACTGTTAATATTCTTAGATTAATTGCAGTTAATAAATTTCATTTTAAGCACACTCAAGAGAGTATTTTTGTTTTTCTTCTTCTATTACTAAGTTAATTATTTGTCCTGAAATATGCCACATCAGGACTGGTGGTACTGCATTTCCTATAGCCTTATATTGACGATTTTCTGAAACAACATTTAAGATAAAATCATTTGGAAATGACTGTATTCTAGCTGCTTCTCTGGGGGTAAAACGTCTATAAGAATCATCTTGTTTTAAAACTGGATCTGTGCTATTCAAACTTACTTTAGCTAAATGCGAACTTATAGTATTACACGGTTGATTTATATTTTGAACTCTTCCTTTATTCATGATTTTTTTTGCCTTCAGCATTCCCTCAATTGCTTTTTGACTAAAAAAATATTTATCTTCTATTTCATCTTCTAAAACTAACTTTAGGGGAATTTTTTCATTCGTTGTTGTCCGTTGAGGAAATTGAAATTTAAAACAATCTTCAAATTTTTTAAATCCGATAATAAAAACTCTTTCCCTCTTTTGCGGTACACCGTAATCGGAGGCATTCAATACTTGATAAGTTACATGATAACCAACTTTTTGAAATTCTTGGATAATCAAAGGAAAAGCTCTTTTTTTATTAGCGGATAAAATTCCTTTAACATTTTCAGCTATAAAAAATCTAGGTTGTTTCTCTTTTAAAATTCTACAAATTTCAAAAAATAATTGACCTTTTTCATCTTTAATACCTAATCTAGGGGGATTTTGAGCAACCACAGAGAATGATTGACAAGGAAATCCTCCTACTAAAATATCGTGGTCGGGTAAATCTTTTTCATTGATATTTTTAATATCCGCAACAAGGCAATTATGGCTAAAATTGGCATTATAAATTTCAACGGCATAAGAATCATTGTCAACGGCATAAACAATTTCAGTTGGTAATTGATTATAAGTTTTGTTTAAATATTTAAAATTACCTAGTATCCCTAAATCCATTCCTCCACAACCACTAAAAAGCGATAATATTTTTAATCTGTCCATAATAATAATTCCTCCTTTCGAGAATATTGTTCCGTAAATTTTATATCCACACCATCTTTGGGTGTCATCTTTATTTTGTTTGATTTGTATAATCCAACAGGATCTTGAATTAAATGTAATTCTCGATTTATTTTAGAAATAGCAAGTCTATAAACAAAATATCGATCATTTAAAGATTCTGCCGTACTCCATTCATTTGGTGTTAGATGAAAGCTGAAAAAATTAATTTTTTTATTACTAATTGTTGTTTTAACTTCTATGTATCTTTTTGTTTCGTCAAGTTCTACCGATTGAATATCATATCCAACTGCAAATTGTGTCGGTATTTTTTGTATTAAATGAAGTAAATCTTCCCTATTTCCTAATTTAATCCTCATTTTTTCATGTCCTAAAACTAAACCTTCGCCAAAATCTCCAATTTCTTTTGTTTTTATTTCTTGTCCTTGTTCAAGTTTTGTGTAAAAATCACTGATAGATTCTAATACTAAATCTTGATAGCTAATAGGATCAATTCCTAAATATTTATATAAATCTGTTTTAAAAATTTCTTGATCTAATTTAGAGTTTACAAACATAAACCAAGCATCATTTAATAATTTAATATCATTAATTGTTAAGTTTTTCTTTTGATAAAGTGGAAGATAATCTTCAAAGATTGTTTCATTTTTACTGACTTTCCGCACTTCATTTTGTCACAAATAAAACGACATAAAGAAGATGAGCTATTTGTAATGGTTTGAGTAAAAATTATCTTTAATGTCTTTTTCTCTGCTATTTTACTCTTGGACTATTTCTATATTTTCCCACCACAAACCTATGCCATCAATTTTTTTATTTTATGTTGTAATGGCTCTTATTTTTGTTGATGTTTTCCTAACTATCAAGGTTTTTTATTGATAATATTCACGACATTTTGCTGGTAAATATTCTAATATTTCTTCTCTATCTTTATTCATATTTACGATTCTTTCTTCTTCATTTATTTTTGCCAGATAGATTCCTTGAAAGCATTGGAATATCCATCTCATTGTTACTTTTTCTGTTCTTTTTCCTAATTGGTTTCTCAATCCTACTTTTCTTCTTTTTAATTCTTTTCTCATTTCTCTTTGAGCTAGGTTATATATCAATAAGCTCAAGGACATTAACCATAATATCCCTTCCAACCTCTCCACCTTTTTTACATAAAAACTCTCGGTAAAAAATAAGGGATTCTTTAAAAATCTAAATCCTCTTTCTACTTTTTGTTGTTGTTTATATTCCCATAGTATTTCCCATGGTTTTAATCTTTCTTCCTCCATTACATTGGTTGCTAAGATAAATCTTCCTGCTTGATTTTTCTTTTTTTCTATTTCTTCTTCCTTCTCTCTTACCACTACACTTACTTCATATTTTCCTTTCTCTTGCTTTCTAATGTCTTCTATCTCTAACTCATAATATTTAAACCTTTTATTCTTTTTCTTTATTTCTCGTTCACATTCTTTGTTATCGCACCACAATTTTCTAGATATTTTCTTTTTCTCTTTTTCTACTTCCTCTTTTTCTAGGGGAATTGCTTTTTTTATTTTTTTTAGATCGCTTTCTTTTCTTTTTTTATTTTCTACTACTAACCATCTCTGGTTTATTCCCCCATAGTTTTCCTTGATTACTTTCCATTCATAACCTCTTTCTTTCAATTCTTGTTCTTGCTCATTTTCTATCTCTGTCCATAATATTTCTTCGTTTTCTACTAATTCTCTCCCTTTTTTTACTGTTAATGGCACTCTTGTTATCCATTTCATTTCCCCTAGTAATTGGATATTCTCTTGACTATATAAGGCACTATCACATACTGTTATACTCTCTGTTTCTATACTTTTCTTATACTCTTTTACTATCTTGACAAATTCTTTTTTATCACTTTGATTTCCCTGTCCTGATTTCATCCATAATGGTATTTCTCCGTCCCCTGATACTATTAAATTTAATACACATTGTTTTAAATCTGGACGATTATCTCTTGAATACCCATGACATATTTTGATGGTTTTTCTATTTTCTTCTTCTTCATTCTCATATTTCCCATCCACATGAAATGATGTGGAGTCTAATCGGATAGGATGGTAGTTTTTGGTTTACAATCTCTACAATGCCTACCTCGTCTACTATTCCAGCTATTATACCTAAATGATCAATATTTTCTATTTCAATGTTTATTGATTCATACATTTTCCTAGACTTATCATTACTCTATTAAAACTAATTTACTCTATTCCACTTCATCTTTTTTATCACTTTTTTTGTAGTATTCTTGCTTTTTCTTGAACTATGCGGAAGGTGGGTAATAAATTCCTGTAATTGCTTATCAATTCGAGAAGATCCTTTATCTGCCCGACTATTTTGGGTCATGCCATGTAATACCAAATCCTGTTTAGATAGTATGTCTATTTACTCGAAATCACTGGGGTTGATAGTAGTTATTAGTTTACTTTTAGTTTAGGATTTGGTATAAACCATCTTTTTCCCATTGTTTAACATATCTTTGGATAGTGCGAACCGACTTATTCAATCGAATCGAGGCTCGTTTTAATTTTTCCCCATAGGTTTTACGATCGCACGGTTGAAGTAAGTCTTCAATGACATCAGCGATTTTCTGTTCTTCGGGAGAGAGTTGAGTTATTAATTCTGGCACATCGGAAAATTGTTCATCCATCGCCATAATTCCTACATAAATATTTTATTAATACATAGTAGATTAATACTTATTGTATGACATCTAATTTGTTAATGACCACTTTTCAAACAAAAAAAATCGCCTAATTGGAAGGCGACATATAATTTGTTATATTTAAGGAAAGCGACACTTAATTTGTTAACTTAATTTGAAAGACTGTTAAACCTGATTTAGGAGAAATATAAGTTATAATACTTGATATGCAAAGATTTGAAGAGTCTTAGTTTTAGATGACACTAATCTGTTATCATGTCAAATAATTTGTTACTGTACATATTAATATCTTTTAGGCATTTGATGGTTTCAGGTCTTTATTGGTAATGAAACAAGATTGTGCGTTTAAGTATATCAATACATTTTTTCTCTAGGTAGATACTCTCGTATTATGGGAATACTGTTAATTGATTGAATTTTTTTGTTATTAGAATTGTTGGTGAATTATTTTCAGGAACAAAGTTCATCAAAAATTCATCTCAGGTTCACAGGAAAGTCATAGAGAATATTTATATTAGATTTAGTCAGCTTAAAAAGGTTTTCCTCTTTATCTCCTTCGCACTTTAAGCTGACTCCCCCAAACAATATTTTTAAAAATCTATAATTATTAATAAGAGTAAGTAATAGGAATATATATTATGAGTAAAAAGTCTTTATTTTCTAAATTAACGGCGGGTACTTCTTTGCTGGTAGTGGGCTTAGGTATTGGCATCGGGGTAAGCTCTTTAACAAATATTTCGGAAATGTCTGCTTTCACTCCTTCTTTCACTTCTACGGAGGAAAATAGTGATAGTGATGCTTTTTCATCCATTGCTAGAATTCCAGAAATGAATCGTAATGGCAATGTTAATTTTGTGGCGGAGGTGGTACAAGATGTGGGGCCGGCAGTAGTTAGGATTAATGCTTCTCGTACTGTCAGCACTAGGGTGCCTCCTGTTTTTAATGATCCTTTTTTCCGTCGTTTTTTCGGGGATCAAATTCCTGAGATGCCTCAAGAGGAGACTAGGGAAGGAACTGGCTCTGGTTTTATAATCAGTGCGGATGGTAAAATTTTGACTAATGCCCACGTGGTGGAAGGGGCTTCGGAGGTTTCGGTTAACCTTAAAGATGGTCGAGTTTTACAAGGTAAGGTATTGGGTAGTGACGCTCTGACGGATTTGGCCGTAATTCAGGTGGAAGCGGATAATTTGCCTGTGGCGAGATTAGGTAATTCCGATGATTTAATTATTGGAGAATGGGCGATCGCCATTGGAAACCCTTTAGGATTAGATAATACTGTTACTACGGGTATTATAAGTGCTACGGGGCGATCGAGCGCTCAAATCGGGGTAGGAGACAAACGCCTTGACTTCATCCAAACTGATGCAGCCATAAACCCTGGGAACTCAGGAGGCCCCTTACTCAACGCCCAAGGGGAAGTCATAGCCATCAACACCGCTATTATTCGTAATGCTCAGGGTTTAGGTTTTGCAATTCCTGTCAACCGAGCGGCGGAAATTGCCGAACAACTAATTGCAGATGGTAGAGTAGATCATCCTTATATCGGTATTTCCATGGTTTCTATTACCCCTCAAAATCGCCAGAGAATTGAAAGTCAAGGATTTACTGTGGCCCCTGATGACGAAGGAGTATTAGTGGTGCAGGTAGCCCCCAACTCCCCGGGTGCGAGGGCTGGATTACAACCAGGAGACATTATCACAAACATTGGACAAGATAGCGTGAGAGATGCAGAAACAGTACAAAAAGCGGTAGCTTCTAGTCGTGTAGGTAATGATTTAGCATTGAGATTAAGACGTAATACAGAAGAAGTAAATCTTAATGTCACCCTTGGAGTTTTGCCTACCCGTTAATAAAAATTTCCATTGAATTATTGGCAATCACCCTCTGGGGATGATTGCTTTTTTTCTAAAGTTTAGATAGTATGTCGGAAATTTGCGATTGATAATTATCAAAAGTGTATTTACTACTTAGTTTTTCTCCATTGGTAATTAATTCCTCTCGTAAGGTATTATTATTAACCATCTCTAAGATACCTTCTGCAATTTCAGGAATACTATTAGGATTCACATATAAAGCAGCATCTTGACAGGCTTCGGGAATAGCAGAGATTTTGGAGGTTAATACAGGGCAGCCCATGGCCATGGCTTCGAGGGATGGTAAGCCAAACCCTTCATACAAGGAAGGAAATACAAAACAATTAGCATTACGCAATAATATTAATTTTTCTAGGTCGTTGACATACCCAATGTGTCTAATAGAGGCGTAATTACGCTTAGTTATGCGAACATTTTTCGTATCTGGATTAATGTCTATTTTATCAATAAAAACTTCACTACCGTAACCTGGTGAACCGACTAAAATCAGGGGCATTTTTATTTTATCTTTTATGGCACTATAAGCATCAATGAGAAGGTCAATATTTTTTCTCATTTCTAATGCTCCAACATATAGTATGTAGTTATTTTTTTCTAGCTTATATTTACTTAAAATACCTTCATTAAATATTTCATTTTTAGCAATTTGTTTATCTGTATCATCAATGGGTATGGGCTGATAAATTACTTTGATTTTATCTTCATAGTTGGGGTTAGGAAAAGTTTTTAATATTTCTTGTTTAGAAAATTCAGAAATGGTAAGGACTAAATCAGAATATTTCAGTGCACCTAATAAGTTTTTGTAAAAAAGGGAGCTAAAGCGACTGGCTGGGGGATGATATAGGGTGACAAGGGGAATTAAATCGTGGACGGTTTGAATGGTTAAGCCATTTTTATAGTTATTTTTGGCTGGGGAAGGCGCGGTGGTAAAAAGTATGTCGGCTTGTTTTGTGTCAATTTTGAAGGGAGTATCAGATAAAACTGCGTGTAGATTAATAGTTTTATAAATAGAGGTTTGATTGACATATCCATCTACGGCAGATAGATAATTTAGTTTATTGTTGTTATAGTAACTAGAAGCTACTTGATTGACTTGTTTTGACTTTTTTTTGCCGATAGATGTGGAGATATAATCTAATATTATTCTTTGGAGGGATGGTTCGGTGGGATCATCAAAGTTTCTTAAAATATTTAGTTGTTGTAAGTTATTGATTTGATTATTTTTTGCACTAGTTAAAAGATAGTTATCATAGCCTAATTTTTTGGTTGTTTTGATCACTGATTGGGCATAAAAACCGATACCACGATAATATTTTTCTTCTAAATCTGAGGCACAAAAAACAACTTTTTTACTGACGGACATTTTTTCTTGGTAATAATTATTTCTATACTAGGGTAAACTAAAAGTAGTAAGGTGTTTTAATTTTATTCCTATGGGTTATGGTTGAACAAAATAGTCTTTATCGCACCTTGGAATGTCGTCCTGATAATTATCAGGGTTGGTACAATCAGGGTAATATATTGCGATCGCACAATAACTTACTTGATGCGTTATTCTGTTATGAGAAGGCGTTGGAATACTATCCCAATGATTATTTTTCTTGGTATTACCACGGTAAAGTATTGGAGGAATTGGGGAGATACAATCAAGCCATAAAAAGTTTTCAGGAAGCCTGTGCTATCGAAAAAGATAATTATTGGGCTTGGTATAGTGCTAGTTATATATTGCAAGAAAAAATAGGACATCACAAAGAAGCAATTCCTTTTTTACTGGTTGCCCTAAAAAATAATCCTTCCGACTATTGGGCTACTTATCGCTTAGGAAAAGCCTATTTCTATCAAAAAAAATATCTCAAAGCCTTGGACTTTTTTCAACAAGCCCTCAAAATTAGACCGAATGATTATTGGTGTTATTATCGTTGTGGGCAATGTCGCCAAAAATTAAATCAATTAGATTTAGCTAAAATTAACTATCAAAAATCATTACAAATAAAACCCAAAGACTATTGGTCAATTGCTAGTTTAATAACTGTTGCTGAGTCTCAAGGATTATTTTATGAAGTTGTTGAACTTAACAAAAACATTAGTAATATTGATAGCATATGTAGTGATATAGAGCAAAAAATATCTTTAGCTCATTTTATTACAGGTATAAATAATCGTGAAAATTAGCCTTTTAACCAATGTCTTAATCAGTATTTTTTTCTATTCATTTTTAGCTGGTTGCACCAACGAAAGAATATCAAGTTGCCGTCAATTGACTAACTCTATTTCCCCCATAGAGGAAAAAATGAATGATTTAGAGGACAATAATTTAGACATGATACTTGATACGGCTCAAACTTTTGAGTTAACCAGTCAGACAATTACTAATCAATCTTTTGAGGATGATAATTTAAGAGAATATGCTTTGCGGTTGTCTCAGGTATATCAAGAGTATGCTGATAATACCAAAAATTTTGTTGATGCCTATGAAAAAAAAGACCAAGAAAAAGGCATATTTTATCAACAGCAACTTATTAATTTATTTAGCCGACAACAGGAAATTGTACAAACAATTAACAGCTATTGTATTTAACTGATTTGTATCACAAAAAAAATTAGTATTTATTATTAGCAAAATTAAGATTTATTACTAAAAATATTGATCATATCTTCATGTTTTACATAAATATCAATGCCTGGAATTTCTTTTAGATACTCTGGGGGGAGATTATATTCCTTGGCAGAATATTGAGCTCGATTATCCTCAATCATATTATATAAATTTGCCCATTGCCCCATAACTTCTATTAAACGAAAATATTGACCTGAGTTTTTTTCATGCTTTTTACTTAATGCTAAATATTGTAAGATGATAGCATAATTTTCTAAGGTTTCTTTGCTTTTTGGTAAACCAATAATGCGAGTTACTTGGAGGAAAATCTCTTGGTTTTTCCTGACTAAGTCGATAACAGCATTGGTTTTTCTTAAGTCTTTTGATTGTAAGTAATTTACCATATCAGACAATACTTTTAGAATACTTAAATCTTTAATATCTGTTCTTTTGAATAAGTATAATAATCGTAGCCCTAAGTCTTGCTCAGTAGCCAGTTGTTTGACGGATTCAGCATAATCATTAATAGCTATTTTTCCTTCTTCACTTTTGATTGTGGCGTTAATTTCCTCTCGTTTTGTTTCTAGTTTTTCTTTAAATTCTGCGCAAGAATATAGTTGTTTAGGTAGAGATTTTTCTGGGCAGTTAAAATACCGCTTTCTTTTTCTTCTTCTGTCTCTTTTTTTTCAAATATTTCTGTTAATATTGTTAATACATAGTCGTAATATTCCTGTTGTTTTGAGCTACGATAACGTAATTCTGTTTGCTCAATTTTTAGAAATATGGACTGAGCTGCGATCGCAACTCGTAGTAATTCTGCACTATTTTCTAATCCCTCGTACTGACCAGTATTTTTTGCAAAAGACGCTCTAATGTCGAGAAAAAATTTAAAATCGGACTGGTTTAAATAATCACTATCCAAAGTTTTGGCAATGGAAGTCAAAATTTTAAGTTCAGAAAACAGTTGATTGTGTAATATTACAGCACTTTCCGGAACATTTTGCTTATGGGGAGAATCAGAGGGACTATTATCTTCAGAGCTAAATATATCTGTGGTTAAAATAGCTTTAATTTTTTTGAACATATTTTATAATAGATAAGCATATTTTTTCTTTCTTTATGAATATATAATAACGATAAATCTTCTATCCATAGTTAAAATTTTTACATTAATTAATTATTTTTATAATTTAATATATTATGTTTATTTAACTTCATAATATTTATCATCATAAGTAGGGTGTCGAAATTAGTTATGACTTTTATTCTACTAAGTCTCCCACAAAAAAAAGGGTTTAAACCTTTTACTTAAATAGATTTAATTATATCAACTTACTTCTTATTAGATTAATATTTATAGATTCTCTATATTCGCCATCTGATTAATGATTAAATAAAAGAAATCATAACTGTAGTTTTAAAAAATATAATTGTTTGATTCAATATTAGAATGTCATTTAAGAGGTAAAATATTTTAAAATAATCAAAAAATTTAACAGTATTTCACCATAAAATTAAAATATAGCATTTTTTATAATTATGAGATACATTTATAATTTTCAAGTCCCCCGAATTTGCGGGGGATTTAGGGGGATCATTTTGTAGCCCGTAACCATGATAATTGCTATAACTAAATAAATTGGAAAAACCTAATTTTATAAAAAAGATTGGTAAAAACTGTTTAAGGTAAAACTAGATAATCATAATGCAATCAAATGATTTTTAACAACAGAAAAAAAAATATATTTCTATTCCTAAGCATCAATAATATTCTTCTTCTGTGTGGAATATTGATCACCTTATTTTTTATTATCCTTGCCTTAAGTGCTTCATTTTTACAAGGGCAAAATATAATTCAGAATCCCCTTGAATCTTTAATTAATCCCATACATCAGCCACCCAATAATGAGCATTGGTGGGGAACAACAGGACAAGGATATGATGTATTTTCAAGGACAATTTTTGGTACTCAGGCAGCTTTTAAAGTAGTAACTTTAGCCACAGGATTAAGTTTAGTAATTGGAGTGCCATTAGGATTAGTAAGTGGTTATTTTGGAGGAAAATTAGATAAACTTTTACTATTTTTAATGGATACTATTTATACTCTGCCTGGTTTGTTGTTATCTGTTACCCTTGCTTTTGTGGTGGGCAGAGGAATTTTTAATGCCGCTATTGCTTTATCCATCTCCTACATTCCACAATATTATCGGGTGGTGCGCAACCACACTACCAGTGTAAAAACAGAGTTGTTTATCGAAGCTGCCCAAGCCATGGGGGCAACACCCCAAAGAATTTTGACGAAACATTTATTTTTTAATGTGGTACAAAGTGTTCCTGTTTTGTTTACTCTTAATGCGGCGGATGCCATTTTAATTTTGGGGGGATTAGGTTTTTTGGGGTTAGGATTACCCGAGAATGTGCCAGAATGGGGCTATGACTTAAGATTGGCTCTGGATGGTTTATCTACAGGTATTTGGTGGACTACTTTATTCCCTGGATTGGCAATGACGACTATGGTAACGGGGTTATCTTTATTAGGAGAGGGCTTAACTGAGTTTTTTGAGCCTCGTATTCGCTGAGTTTATTTTTTTTATTGTTGAGGTTTTCATGAGAAGTAAGCATAATGCTGTTCGTAAAAAACAAAGGATAAGACAACAAAAGCGAAAGAAAAAGAATCGTTTTTTTCTATTTTTAACTCTGGTGGGTTTTCTTCTTTTTAATCACTATGGAAATCCTCAGTGGCGATCGCACTTTGAAGATAAATTAACCTATGAAAATATAGTTAGTTTTATTAATAGTTTCAATTTTAGAATCACATCTTTAAAATCATTAACCCAAGAATTTATTACAGAGTTTAATGGCCCCGTGGTTAAGGGGGATGTAAACAGTCTTGATAAAAATCGTTTTGCGGAAATAGATGCCAAGGCTTTACAGGTTGAATATTCAGGGAATTCTACCTCAGAATTAGCTAATCTTTTGAGTCAATATGCCACTACAGAGGAGGAAAAAGCAAGGATAATTTATACTTGGATTACCCATAATATTGCTTATGATGTAGTGTCTTTAAATACTTTTATGAACTACAACATTTATCCAGATGTTAGTGTTAAAACAGTTTTAAATACCCGTCAAACTATCTGCTCTGGTTATGCTAACTTGTATCAACAGTTAGCTAAAAATATGGGTTTAAAATCAGTTATTATTATTGGTTATGCAAAGGGTGTAGATTATGCTGTTGGTAATGATAATAATGTCAATCATGCTTGGAATGGAGTGCAAATTGAGGGAAAATGGTTTTTGTTAGATTCCACTTGGGGTGCTGGAACTATTAATGAAAATCGTTTTGAGAAGAATTTTAATGATTTTTATTTCTCAATTAATCCTGCTAATTTTATTTATACTCACTTTCCTGAAAATAATAAATGGCAGTTATTAGATCAACCTTACACTAGGGATAAGTTTGATAATTTGCCTACAATTTCTCATCAATTTTTTACAGGTAATTTTGAATTAATTAGTCATACAAATAAAAAAATTATAACTAATAATATAGTTGATATTATTTTAAAAGCTCCTCGAAATTTAGTTGCGATCGCATCTTTACAACAGAATGAGCAAGAAGTAGAAGGACAACATACATTTGTGCAAAGACAAGGAGAATTTATTAATATAAAAGTCTCATTTCCCCATAGAGATAATTACCAACTAAAGATTTTTGGAAAAGAGCAAAATGACGATAATAATTTTCCTTTTATTGTAGGTTATGATATTGTTGCCAATAATCAAATTAATCAACAATTTCCCTTTATATTTACTCATTTTTCTGAAAATAATGGCTACCTAGAATCACCTTTTAATGGTCAATTAAATCCTAATCAAAATAACTATTTTAAATTAAGGGTTGATAATGCCACCGATGTCAGAGTTTTTGATCAGTCCTCTAACAATTGGACTACTTTAACCCGTTATGGCAACCTCTTCACTGGTAATGTAGCAGTTTCTCGGGGAGAAGTAATTGTTTATGCTCGGTTTCCAGGCGATCGCAATTTCTGGGGTTTATTGCGCTATAACCAATAAAAAGAAAATTTTTGAAAGATCAAAGTAGGATATATGTATCTAAATAGCTGAGTTTATAAGAGTGCAATGTTATCAGAGATCAAAAAAATAGCTACGGAAATCAGCCCAAGATTAATTGAAATTCGGCGCCATTTTCACGCCCATCCTGAGTTGAGTGGCAGGGAATATCAAACAGCGGCCTATGTGGCAGGGGTATTGTCTTCCTGTGGTTTGAAAGTAAAGGAGGGGGTGGGAAAAACGGGAGTAATTGGGGAGTTGGAGGGGAAGGAAAAATCCCGTGGTTATCTTGCTATTCGCACGGATATGGATGCTTTACCTATCCATGAAATGAGTCAGTTGGAATATGCTTCTCGCAATGCGGGAATTATGCACGCCTGTGGGCATGATTTACATACTACGGTGGGTTTAGGTACGGCGATGATTTTATCTCGTCTTAAAGATGAAATGAAAGGGAAAGTTCGTTTTTTGTTCCAACCTGCCGAAGAAATTGCTCAGGGAGCTTCTATGATGGTGGAAGATGGGGCGATGAAGGGCATTGATGCCATTTTTGGGGTTCATGTGTTTCCATCTATTCCTGCCCAAGTAATTGGGGTTAGATACGGGGCGCTGACTTCTGCCATGGATGATATTGAGATTACGATTCAGGGGGAGGCCGGTCATGGGGCGCGTCCTCATCAGGCTATTGATGCCATTTGGATTGCGGCGCAGGTGATTACTACTCTACAACAGGCTATTAGTCGCACTCAAAATCCCCTTGATCCTTTGGTTTTGACTATCGGACAGATTCAGGGGGGTAGGGCTGCTAATATTATCGCTGATCAGGTAAAAATGGTGGGTACGGTGCGATCGCTCAATCCCCAATTAAGGGAGGGTTTACCCCAATGGATTACTAATATAGTTAAGGGAGTTTGTGAGATGTATGGGGCAAAAGCGGAGGTTAATTATAAGTATTGTTTGCCCAGTGTACAAAATGACCCTGATTTAACCAAAATTCTTGAAAAGTCTGCCCTAGAAGCTTTT
This sequence comes from Cyanobacterium sp. IPPAS B-1200, assembly GCF_001747005.2. NCBI lineage: Bacteria > Bacillati > Cyanobacteriota > Cyanophyceae > Chroococcales > Geminocystaceae > Cyanobacterium > Cyanobacterium sp. IPPAS B-1200. The sequence goes on along the minus strand of NZ_CP182899.1, from coordinate 734,195 downwards.
GGGGAGGATAAAGTTATGTCTATTCCTGAGCCTTCTTTGGGGGCGGAAGATTTTGCGGTTTATTTGGAACACGCCCCGGGTGCTATGTTTCGCTTGGGGGTAGGAAAAGAAGGACAACATAATTATCCTTTGCATCACCCCCGTTTTGTGTTGGATGAGTCTGCTATTTTTACGGGGGTGGTAACTATGGCTTACTCTGCTTATCAGTATTTAGAGCAGTTATGAGTTACTCCCTAAATCCTTCAATCCTGGGTAGGGTGATTCCAAATAGGTATCAAAATTGATTGCCCCTCACCCCCAACCCCTCTCCCAAAAGGCGAGGGGAGTTTAACCAAGTATTTCAACTTAATCCCTGATAACGCCTAACCTTTTTCGATGAATTATGAGTTACCGATGGCAAGTCCTAATACTAGCATTCCTAAGACGAGGAAGGGTTGCGCACTGGCTTGGTATTTGACATCATTTTCAAGAGGATTTCGCAAGAAGTACATATCTTGAAAGGTAATTTGAGGAATGATAAGAAGAAAGAGGATAGCTGCATAAAGGTTTTTATGGATGCTTACTAGATATAATCCCATTCCTGCTTGAAACACATCAATCATAATTACGCATATCCAAGCGGCGGTAGTAATACCAAACATCACGGGTAATGATTTTAAGCCTAAAGTGCGATCGCCCTCTACACTCTTAAAGTCATTAACCACGGCAATACCTAATCCTGCCATGCTATAAATGAGAGTTAAAACCACAATAGTCCAATTTAACTGCCCAAATAAAGCATGACCAGCCCACCAAGGAAGGGCGATATAACTAGAGCCGAGGGCATAGTTACCTAACCAGCCATTTTGTTTTAACTTCAGAGGAGGAGCCGAATAAATATAAGATACAAACGAGCCTCCTATAGCCAAACAAGTTAGTACAGGAAAATCATGACCAGCCCAAACATCCAAACCATAGGCGATCGCAATTCCCCCTATTAATAAAACGATAATTTGAGTAACCACTTGGGGAATGGTAATAGCCCCTGAAGGAATAGGACGATAAGGCTCATTGATAGCGTCAATGTCTCGATCATAAAAATCATTAATAGTCTGGGTATAACCCGTCAACATCGGACCAGACATAAACATACAAGCAAGGGCAATCAAGAAATGTTCCACACTCCACACATATCCCCCCGAAGAAGCGGCCCCACAAACAACTCCCCAAATAAGAGGAATCCAAGTAATGGGCTTCATCAACTGCAATCTTATCTGCCAAATATTTTTTGCCTGACTAGCTCCTTTCATGCCCAACATTTGACGGGCTTTTGAGCCTTTATCCTCTCGCTCTAAATCAACTTTTGTATAATCTTTATTTTCTGCTTCAGTCATAACCTTAATGAATAATTAATTTTTGCCTTAAGGAAATAGTAACCAAAACAGCCATTGTAATGGGGAAATAATCGATTTTTCATAAAAAAAAGCCCCCCAAATAATGGAAGACCGTTAATTAAACATATTTTCTCTCCTCAAAAACACTAACTTAGAGAACTATTACTGCGATCGTAATTACTAGCAAAACTAGACAAAGGAGCATTTTTGACCGTGTCGTAATACTCAGTATTACTAACATCCATACCAATCTCTGCCGCTACTCTACCCAACATGGATTGTTGACGGTTTCTCATCATCTTTTGGTGACGCATCATTAAAGCTCTGGATTGTTGTTTGGTATTCATAGCACTCTCCTTTAATCTCTACAGATTTTTTCCTTACACTTAGCATTTTAAATAAATTCTGTATAATTTGCTACAAAATAACCCGATTTTCAACAAAAGTTAACAATAAATAATCAATAACTCAATTATTCATTGTTAAATATTCCTAATCACTAAAACGAGGAGTCATGCAGTAAGGACAATCCATCCACTCCTGTTGCAATTCCGCTCCACAAGTTTGACAGGTAAGAGAACTTTTCCGCTTCGATTTTAACTCAGACTCTAACCCAGAATCAGTAAATGTAACCCTTTCTACTTCCTCTAGGGTGGTATGTCCTTGTCTTACTAAATTAAGACTGTAGGCCAAAATGGTAGTCATACCTTCTTCCACCGCAGTTTCTTTAATTAAATCCGTGGTAGCCCCTTTATTGATTAGTTTTTGTAGAGTTTCGGTAATGACCATAAATTCATATACCCCAACCCTTCCTTTATATCCTGAACCACCACATTTACTACAGACAGTACCATTGTTCACCGCTTCTTGGAGAGTGTCTCCCGTCAAAGTTCTAGCTTTGTAGAAGGTTACAGATTGTTCCCCAGAGGCTGTTAAACCAAAACGAGATAATTCTTCCTTGTCAGGGGCATATTCTTCCCTACATTGGGTACATACCCGACGCATCAATCTTTGGGCTAGAACTCCTAATAGGGCTCCAGAAATCATGAAAGGTTCAACTCCCATTTCATCAAGACGGGCGATCGCCCCTGCCGCATCATTGGTGTGTAAAGTAGTTAAAACAAGGTGTCCTGTCAAGGCCGCCTCAATAGCCGTTTTAGCAGTTTCCACGTCCCTCGTCTCACCCACCAGAATAATGTCAGGATCTTGACGCATAAACGCCCGTAAAATGGAAGCAAAGTTCATGCCCTTTTCCCGAATTACCTGCACCTGAGTAATACCAGGTAACGCATATTCAATGGGATCTTCAGCGGTATTAATATTTACCCCCGGCTTATTTCTTTCTGCCAAAACAGAATAAAGAGTAGTAGATTTACCCGAACCCGTAGGCCCTGTTACCAAAATCAAGCCAAAAGGACGACTAGCAATTTCTCGAACCCTCAACAGGGTTTCCTCATCACTAATCAAGAAGTCTAACCCCAACTGAGTTGCCGAGTTATCCAAAATCCGTAAACAGACCTTTTCTCCATAACGGCTAGGAAGAGTATTTACCCTGAAATCCACATTACGCCCTTGATATACCCTACGGATCTTTCCATCTTGGGGCAAACGACGCTCGGCAATGTCTAACTCCGCCATAATTTTGAACCTTGCCACCACTGCTGTGGTGATGTGACGGGGCAAACGGAAAAACTCTTGCAATACCCCATCCTTACGCATTCTTACCCTCAAAAGCTCCTCTTGAGGCTCGATGTGAATGTCAGAAACGCTCTCCTGGAGAGCTTTAATCATCACCTTATTAACTAGCTTGATGATGGGAGCTTGATTAGCATCATTAGAACTTAAATCAGCATCATTACTCTCGTCCTTTCCTTCCTCTAAACTGTCATAGTTTAAATCATCAATGACATCATCAACATTAGCTAATTTTTCTTGGGCTTTCTTTGCCTGTAGAGCCTCTTCCTTTTGTCGTTTTTCGCTTTCTTCCTTATAGTATATTTGTATGAGGCGATCGTAATCCTCCTCCGTAATCACAATCCTTTGTAAATCCAATCCCTTAAGACGAATTAACTTGCGCACCTCATCCAAAGCTGCCAAGTTGTCAGGATCTACCATGGCAATCACCAACACAGGGGGATCTTCTGTATTGATACGGCGCACAGGCAACAACTTATGACGACGACATACCTTGATATTAATGACCGAGTCAATCAATTCCGTCATCTGATCCGAAGAAATTTCATCCGCATCAGGATCAACAGAATCAACCCCATAAAGTATTTTTAACTCAAAAAGATGGTGTTTTTTGTATTGTCTAACCAAATCAGGTGACAATGCCTTATGAGTCATACTCTCAAGCACTTTCACCAGAGGCTGTTTACTATTTCTCACCTCTACCAAAGCATTTTTAAGTTGGTCTTTGTCAATATATCCAGATTGAATTAACTTATTTCCGAAAGGACTAAAATAATCTGGACTTACGAGGGCGGTACTTAACTTTTCTAATTTTTTTCCAGAAGAAGAAACAGGGCTTTGAGTCATAATATTTTATGGCAATGGACGAGGAATCGATCGCACTTAGCTGATAACACTTCAATTGTACTAAATTATATAGAATCTGAAATCAAACCTGTGTTTTAATTTGTTAACAGAAAAAATATTTATAAAAAAAAATCAGGGAAATCTAAATAACATAGACCCCTGATTTTATCATCAAATATTCTTAAAAAAAATTAAGTTAACCAACCCTTTAATCTTCTCGCAACCTGTGGTCTTCTTAACTTACGCATCGCTTTAGTTTGAATTTGACGGACCCTTTCCCTCGATAAATCAAACATTTGTCCCACTTCCTCTAAGGTATGAGGCTTAGAATGAGACAAACCATAACGAAGAATTATAACTTCCTTTTCCCTGCCACTCAAAACATCATCCAACACAGAGACAATTTCCTGATTCATCATCGCCTCATTCATCTTCTCTTCAGGCAACAATAAATTGGTGTCTTCCAATAATTCGAGTAACTCGGTATCCTCCCCCTTACCCACACGATGATTAAGAGACAAAGATTGACGTTTCAACTGCAATAACTGATGCAACCCCTGTTCATTGATACCCATTTCCTCCGCCAACTCAATCTCCGTCGGATTCCGTTGCAAACTTTGTTTTAATTCCCGTTGAGCCTTTTTAAGTTTATTTAACTTCTCAACAATGTGAATCGGTAGTCTGATAGTACGAGAATCATTGGCGATTGTTCTAGTAATTGCTTGACGAATCCACCAATAAGCATAAGTAGAAAACTTATAACCCTTGTCTGGGTCAAATTTTTCCGCCGCCCGATTTAAACCAATAGCCCCTTCCTGAATCAAATCTAAAAAAGGCACACCCCTATTTAGATAACGTTTGGCAATAGATACCACCAAGCGTAAATTAGAACGAATCATTTTACGTTTGGCAACCCTGCCCTTATAAAGACGATTGTCCAATTGACGCTCTGTTTCTAAGCCCATGGCACGGGCTAATTCCATTTTGCTGGGGGTTTTTTGTAATTGATGATGTAATTTTTGTTGTTTTTCTTCACACTCTGTTAAAAACTTGACAGCCTGGGCGAGTTCTACTTCTTCGGTTGCCGTTAACAAAGGGTAACGAGCCATTTCTTTAAAAAATGCCCCGACGGAGTCTTCTGATTTACTGCGATTACTCCTTACCTTTTTTCCGTTTTGCTCTGTCTCTTCAGAATATTGAGCAATCACCTCGTCTAATTCTCCATCAATTTCGGCTTTGATTTTATCATTTTCCTTAGTGAGGGGACTGGTAAATTGGTTCATGTTGTTACTCCTCTTTTTAACGCACTTTTTATCCTGCCTAGGGACATAATTTAATAAATCATCTTTTTTTTACTTGTTTTGTTATGGTTAATACTAAATTCATGTAATGGGCAGCGGATAAATGTCTAAATCCTAATGTAGCTAATAAAACTCGTTTTTGACTATTAAAATAAGATTCTTTTTAGATTTTTTTTATATTTTGGTGTTGTAAACTACAAAATCATAATTTTTATTAAGAAAATTGACATTAATGGATAATACTGATAGACAAAATTGGAAAATAAACTGATCAATATTATTTCTAGCTTATCCAAAATAAAGTAATAAGGGTTAAATCACCTTCAAAATGGATAAGATCCTCTAGCCATCAAAAAATTAAAAAATACTTAAGTAATCAATAGCCCGAGACATTAGAATATATTTCATGGGAAGTATAACTATTTATTTTAGAGTCAAAAAATAATAAAAATGATCCCCGTGGGTAAAGAGTAAATTTTAAAGCCATAAGGGGCAATATGGTTAATATTCGATAAAAAAGTAAGTTAGTCAAATAGGGGCTAAATTGTCGGTTAAAATCTTTCTGATTTGAAGGTTTCAATGTAAACTCTGGTGAGTAATGATTAATAGTTACCGAGGAAATTCTGTGGGAATAACTTGTACTATCAAAGTCTCATTTTCTCTGTTAACAGTGATAGGAAGGGTTTCTCCAATGTTAGTTTGTTCTACCTGTTCTTGAACATCGGTAGTTTTGACGATTGGTTGCTCTCGAATTTGGATAATTAAATCTCCTGTTTTAAATCCAGCCTGTTGCGCGGGGGAGTTAGGCATTACCCTTAAAATTAATACCCCTTGTTTATCTTGATAAATGTCAGGAATGGAAAAATCATAATTATTGAAGGTGTAGGGGTTAAGTGTCACCATCTGAATCCCTAGGTAGGGATGTTCTGCTTTTCCTTTGGTGGCTAATTGTTGAGAAATGCGAGAAGCCGTTTCAATGGGGATGGCAAAACCTAACCCTTGGGCATTGGCTTTGATGGCTGTGTTGATACCGATAACTTCTCCCTCTATGTTTAATAGTGGTCCCCCTGAGTTGCCTGGGTTGATGGCGGCATCGGTTTGGATGAAACGAACTCTTTTATCTGGTACTCCTACTTCGTTGCTCGATCGCCCTGTAGCGCTTATAATACCTGCTGTGACAGTGTTATCTAGTCCTAGGGGGTTGCCAATGGCGATCGCCCATTCCCCCGTAATTAAATCTTGACTTCTACCCAACTTTACCACAGGCAAATCAGAAGCATTAATTTTTATCACCGCCACATCCGTCATGGTGTCAATGCCCAACACTTCCCCCTCAAAAAATCGACCATCCCGCAAAGAAACCGTTACCACATCAGAATTTTCAATCACATGGGCATTGGTAATAATTAAACCATCCTCTTGGATAATAAAACCCGAACCAGTGCCACTGTCCTCCCTCGGAGAGCTTGGCATAGAGCCAAAAAAGTCTTCGAGAGATGGATTTTGACTCACCTGTCGAGACGCATTAATTCTCACCACCGCAGGACCTACCTTTTCTACCGCTGCCGCAATAAAATTAAAATTACGATGATTCTCTATATCCTGCTCCCTATCTGGAGAGTCACTGAGGGGAATCGAATAATTTTCCGAAGAAACAGAAGGATTAATATAATCCTGAGAAGAGTAGTTAAATTGTCTGCCTCCCCATAAGCCGAAAGAAATACCAGCGACTAAAAACCCTGTAGAGATAGCGATTCTGGAAAATACTTTGCTCATCTTCGATTGCTTTTGATCTTAACCTTTAATCTAACACAATCTTTGGAGGCGATACAATCATTAGCAAACATCGAAAAACCTAACACCTAATACCTAACACCTAATTAGATAGAGACTTCACTTAACTCTCGGCTAAGATGATCAAAAGGTGCATCAATCAAAGAAGTATCTTCAATGCCAGAAGCAAAAGCCATGTCTTTGATCATGTCTTTCATGATTTGAATACCTCTGACGGTAGGACCAATGGGTACACCGAGGGAGTTATAAGTTTCTCTTAACCCTTGCAATACACGTTCGTCCAATACACTGGTATCCCCTGCAATGAGGGCATAACTGACATAACGTAAGTAGTAGTCCATATCCCGTAAACAAGCCGAATAACGGCGGGTGGTATAAGCATTGCCCCCAGCGCGAATAAGTTCGGGTACTTCTTCAAATAGTTGTTTTCCCGCATTTAAAACTAACTCAGGGGAGTTGGCATTAATAACATTGGCGATTTGAATTCTAGCAGTGCCAGATTGAAAGTAAGATTTTAAAGAATCAATGGCATCTCTATCAAGATAACGCCCTGATACATCATAGTTTTTTATTAAGCTAGTTACGGCATCGAGTAACATTTTTTTCTCCCAACAAATATTTTAATTTTTAACTATTAAAGAGTTATATTTTATTTTAATCTTGATCCTGACTGGCTCGTCAACATCATTAAGACTAATTATTTCATACTTTCCCTCGGGTTAAGTTTACCCTGTGGGTGCTGTGTCACAAAACCTGAGTGCGATTTCCAAGGGATCTGCTAAATTATCCCAAAAAATAGACTTAAAAAACAGATTTCGGGAAAACACTACAAATAACTTTCCCTAGGAAAACTATTTCTAGCTATACAATAGGAATCATAAACAGCGAGACTATTATCTTATTTCTACACCTAGATTGATAAGAAAAGTATCAAATCTTTACATATTTTCTAATTTTATGGCTATTGTTTCTTCACTCAAAAAATTAATTTCTACCCTAGCTTTATCCCTGATAGTAAGTTGGGGATTGTTTGTTTCTCCTTCTATGGCTTTGCCCACAGACATCAGCGCCGATAGCTTTGTGGCTCAGGCGGTAGAAAAAACGGGAGATGCGGTGGTGCGCATCGATACGGAAAAGGTGGTTAGTGGTGGTTTTGGTTTTGCTCCTTTTATGGATGATCCCATGTTAAGCCCGTTTTTTGGTAATGGTTTGTCAGGAAGAATGCCCCAAGAAAGAAAAGTGGCGGGGCAAGGTTCAGGATTTATTGTCGATAGTTCAGGTATTATTTTGACTAATGCTCATGTGGTCAGTGATGCGGATAAGGTGACTATTACTCTTAAAGATGGGCGCAAGTTTTCTGGGGAGGTGACAGGGACGGATCAAATTACTGATTTGGCGGTGTTAAAGGTGGATTCTCAGGGAGAACTTTTACCCGCCGCGGTGTTGGGAGATTCTGGAGCGGTAAAGGTGGGGGACTGGGCGATCGCCGTTGGCAACCCCGTAGGCTTAGACAATACAGTAACTCTAGGTATTATTAGCACCCTTCATCGCTCTTCTTCGGAGGTGGGTATTTCTGATAAAAGAATCGACTTTTTACAAACCGATGCAGCCATCAATCCTGGTAACTCAGGAGGCCCTTTGTTGAATGCTCAAGGGGAAGTAATCGGCATTAATACCGCTATTCGTGCCGATGCCATGGGAATTGGTTTTGCCATCCCCATCAACAAAGCGAAGGAAATTCAAAATACCCTTGCCATGGGTGGAGAAGTACCTCATCCCTATGTGGGTATTCAGATGGTCAATGTTACCCCTGATTTGGCGCGGGAAAACAATGAGAATCCTAATTCTGCTTTTATGATTCCTGAAGTAGAGGGGATTTTGGTGGTGCAGGTATTGTCTAATACCCCTGCATCGGAAGCGGGAATTCGTCGGGGAGATGTGGTGGTAAAAGTGAATAATAGCCCCATCGGTGATGCGGCAGAGCTGCAAAATTTGGTGGAAAAAACTGGGGTTGATAAAAATATCCGTTTTTCTGTGGTTAGGGGCGATCGCACTTTAGATCTTAATCTTAAAACTGCACAGTTAAGATAATTGATAATTGAGAATGGATAATTGATAATGAGTTTTTATGATTTAATATCTGAACCCTAACTCCTAATACTTAAACGATGGAAAAACCTTATCAAAAAATAGCGATTCAAGAGTGTGGAGAGGCATTAATCGCCATTCCTGAAGATTTATTTCTGGTGGAAAGTCCTCCACCTTACCAAAAATTAGGAGCTGATTATGGGGGCAAGTCTCCCTATTATTTACGTCAAAGTGTTGTTGATGGTTTAATTGTTGCCCAAGAAAAATTACAACGGTTGAAGCCCCAATGGCGATTAAAAATTTTTGATGCTTATCGCCCCATATTAGTACAACAGTTTATGGTGGATTACACTTTTAAACAGGTTTGCGACATGAAGGGTTTAAACCAACATCAGTTAAATTCTACCCAAGAAAAAGAAGTTTATGAGGAGGTATATAAAATTTGGGCGATACCTAGCCATAATCCTCTCACTCCTCCTCCCCATAGTACGGGGGCTGCGGTAGATTTAACTTTATTGGATGAAAAGGGGCAAGAGGTTGATATGGGAGGAGAAATTGATGAGTTGTCGGGGCGATCGCACCCTAATCATTATCAACATAGTTCAAACTCCCTTGAACAAGGGTATCACCGCCATCGACAAATACTTTTACAAGCCATGGAGGAGGGCGGTTTTCTCCGTCATCCTGGGGAGTGGTGGCATTTTTCCCAAGGGGATCAAATGTGGGCATGGTTACAAAATTCGGTTAATCCCTCCCTGAGGGCGATCGCAAAATATGGCAGTGTGGAGTAGGAAATCATTAAAACCCCTTGCCGATAAGTCTCTCACAGATAAATCAATTAGAAACTATCAAAACTAACTACTTCAGAGAAATCTAACTGTCCAGCACGAGGATTTGCCCCTTGAGTAGCCTTTCCAACCACAATCATAAAAGAAAGAATATAATCTTCGGGTAGGTTAATAATTTCTGCCACCTTCGTAGGGTCAAAACCAATCATAGGACAGGTATCATAACCCATTGCCTTCGCTGCCAACATGATATTTTGTCCAGCCATTCCAGAAGAACGCATCACCTCATCTCTTTGTAACTGAGGTTTATCATTATAAAAACCACCAATCATAGGCACAATCTGGTTTTGTACGGCTTCAGGGGTATTACGCCAATATCTCTGAGGATTTTTTTCAGAAGCCTTTAAATCTCCGCAAATGACAACCACAATGGAAGCATCACTGACTTGAGCTTGATTAAAAGAAACAGCTTTTAATTTGTCCTTAATTTCTTGATCTTTAACAACTACAAAACGCCAATTTTGCATATTAAAGGAGGTAGGAGAAAGCAAAGCCTGTTCCATTAGGGTATTGATTTCAGAGTCAGTCATTTTATGACTAGGATCATACTTTTTGATTGATCTTCTTTCTCTAATAGCTGTTAAAGTATCCATAAAATATTTTTTAGTTGATGATTTACTACTTAACATTACTTAATATAGCAAGTTATTCGATGGATAATTAAAAATAAAAAATTGAAAAGTAAGGCTAGGAACAGTAAATTATGAATGGATGTAAGTTTATTGGAGTATGATTTAATCTCAGAAACACCCAAGGAAATATATTTTTTTCATATTTTGATTTAGCTTTTCTATTCCTGTCAATTTTTTTCATATTCACTAATTATCAATTATTCATCATGGGTTGGTTAACTAAAACTTCTCTCACTGTCGCTTTTTTGTTTTTGCCTGAAATTGTCTCTCCTATGGTTAAAGATAGTTTCTGTGGTTTAAGGGCGATCGCAAATCAGGCTAGTAATTTCGGCAACCGTGGCAATAACGGCGTAACAGGGGCTGATGGCTCAAACGGTAGAAACAGCGAGAGCATTACTATTTTTGCCGACGGCTCACCTCTAAACCTTAATTTGGCAGGACAAAACGGCACCACAGGGCAAATTGGCACCAATGGCACTAGGGCATTATGCGAAAGCCAACCTAATAACCCCAGTCAAAACCTACAGGGTGCTAGGGGCGGTGATGGTGGAGATGGCGGTAATGGTGGCGATGGCGGTAACGGTGGAAATCTCACTATTTATGCTACCAATCGAGAAGATTTGAGACAGATTTCGGTAAATGCTTCCCCCGGGCAAGGAGGAGACGGCGGAGACGGTGGCCGTGGGGGGGATGGTTGCCAGTGTAGTCAATCATTTTGGACGGTGGAAAGTTGTACAGGTACTCCAGGGACTCCTAGTTATAGCTGTGGAACTCAAGAATTTCGTTGTACCAATGGTGATACGGGGCAGAATGGTCGCTCTGGGAGGGCTGGAAGGACTGGAAATCAGGGTAGTTTGACCTTAATTAATAGTAGTACCCCTTTACCTCCTGATCGTCTCAGTGCTTCTGTAACCATGGCAGAATTGAAGGATAGAGGTTTTAGTTTATCAAAAAACATTTGGGAAAATCGTACAGGGGCAGGAAATTTATTTGCTTCTGGTTCTATAATTGCTGATCAATATTTGGAATTGGTAGAAAGGGTAGAAAATTCCGTGGTAATGATTTGGAATGCCCCCCAACCTTTTGAGGATTTTGGCGATCGCACTGTAACCTTAAATTTACAAGATGATCGTACTGTCAACATAAATTTTCCCGATGACATCTGGTTACAAACCAATGTAGTACCAAAAAATCAAGTCACAGAAGTATTTGTTTTCAATGCCATCCGAGCTAGTGAAACCACCAGATTAGCAAGTGAAGGTATTTCAGGATTGGGTTTAGGAGTACAAATGGAAATAGTTGACCAAGCCCAAATTTCTGACATCATGAACACCAGCTTTAAAATTAGGTATAGCACATCTTCATCTTCTCGTAATATAAATCTGAGACAAAGAAGCGATTATACCCTGCGCTACGAAGGAGAAATACCAGCACAATTTGTTAATTATCAGAATAACCGATTTATTGTTAATATTGGTGAATTAGATATTGATCCTCGTCACCTACAGGCCGACACTTCTATCCAAATTGAACTAGAAATTACCCGCACCTTTGGGGAAAATCAGTCAACCCAAACCATTACCGAAAGAAGAGTCCTCGGCCCATTTCGCTAAATCTTCTGGACTGTTGCAATTATATAAAACCCTCTTATCTTTTACCTTAAGGGGGCTTACTTTTTCCTGTTTTAACCATCCCTGAAAGGACTTATTTCCCTCATTAATTGATTTTTTTAAGGATGGAAGACAACTATGGCGGTAAAAACCACATAAACACTCCCACCCTTTTTCATGGGGCGGTAACAAAGCAATTGTTTCGGGTGATACTGTGGATAATAGTTTTAACCATGATTTTATTTCTTGACTATGAAGGTAAATTAAATCACAGGGTAATAGTAAAACCCATTCAGTTTTGATGAAAGATAATCCATGGCAAAAAGCGATTAAAGGCCCTTGGTAGGGGTAAGATTCAATGATAAATTTAGTAGTATTCGGAAAAATAGACTGATATGGATGTTCTGAGGAGGTAATTATAAATACTTGATCACTTAATTCTGTAGCGATTTCGTAAGTTTTAGTCAACAAATATTGTCCATCAATAGTTATTAAAGCCTTATCGAAGCCCATACGGGAGCTTTTTCCCCCTGCTAAAATCAACACAGAAATCATATTATTTAACTGACGTTACGCACTCATTTATAAGTTAGGTTTTATCTGTAAATTTTAACAAGGGGCTTAAGCCCCTTGCCCAACTCCTAGCCCCTGCCCCAACACGTGTATGAACATAGGGTGAACATCCAACGCTTTTACTACCTCAAAATGATTAATTATATTTTTGCGTAACATCAGTTATTTAAAATCTTTGGTACAAACAATGTTGGATAAATTAAAGTTTAATTATCAAGTAATTATCCATTTTTGATTAATAAAAATATGGCTAGTAGGATTAGGATTGACCAAAATAAAGCATCTTTCGTGCAGAGTTTAATTTTAAATAGTGATAACCCAGAGGGGATATTTGAAACCTATGCTGATATTGTGGCATTTGCTGCGGCGGTGGGTAAAAAATATGATTATCGTTCACCCCTTGAACATATAGCCCAAGAGCCTTCCCCTATTAGTTATGATGTTTTCATGTCCCGTGGTTATGATTTATTAATTAATGTTTTGGCAATCACCGCCATGGGTAATTTAGATGTATTTTCGGAGAATGGGGGGCATGAGGATAAGATAAATATTTTTGAACAATATGCCAATGGCGGTTTATCTTATTTACAAGAACAGTTAACAGGGGCGATCGATTATCAGGAAAGACTTTTGCTGCTTTTGAATAAAGAAAGACACAATACAAATCCTACCCAAGAGTTTGATTTAAGTCGTTTTTTGTAACATTCCTTTAGGCGAATTGTTGGCTGAGGGCAACGGGGTTATGGACGGTGATTTTCTTCTTGGTAATGGAAATCATGCCATCTTGGCGGAGTTCTCCTAATAGTCTGGTAACGGTTACACGGGTTGAACCGATCGCCTCTGCGATCGCCTGATGGGACAATTTAAGATCAATAGTAATACCATTTAGGCTAGGAATACCAAAATCACGACAGAGAATCAAAAGAAAACTGACCAAACGGGAAGCCATATCACGGTGGGCAAGGGTTTCAATCATCATTTCTGTTTGCAAAATACGGGAAGACAAACCCTGCAACATCAGACGAGATAACTCAGGATTTTCCTTTAAAGAACGTTGGAAATGCTCAATGGGAGCGGATAATAATTCCACAGGGGTAAAAGCTACAGCATGGTAAAAGCGATCGCTCTTTTGCCCCGTAATCAAAGATAAAACCCCAAAAACACTATTTTCCCTCAAAAGAGCCACAGTAATCTCCTCTCCAGCCTCATAGAGACGAGATAACTTCACCGCCCCCTTAACTAAAAAATAGACCCTTTCCGCAGGATCTCCAGGAAAAAAAATAGTTTTACCCCGTTCAAACTTTTCCATCACAGGGGTGTACATTCCCCCTCCTATTTGACGAAATACCGAGGCGAGGGGTTGCTCTTGAGTAGGTATTGGTTGCATAGACAGTAGTTAATATTTAATAATTGATCGTGCAAATGACGCTTTCTATAAGAAAATAGCTTAAGTGTAAACTAGATAACCATTTTATCGTTTAATCGCTTTAACAGACCATTGTCTTTTATTTCAACCAATAAAATTTATTAATTATGTTAGATTTAACAGGAAAAAACGCCCTCATTACAGGTATTGCCAACAATCGCTCCATTGCATGGGGTATTGCTCAACAATTACACAAAGCAGGGGCAAACATCGGCGTTACCTACTTACCTGATGAAAAAGGACGTTTTCAAAAAAAAGTAGGAGAATTAGTAGAACCCCTTAATCCCAGTGTTTTCTTACCTTGTAATGTCCAAGACGACGCTCAAATTGAAGAAACTTTTAACGCAATCAAAGAGAAATGGGGCAAAATTGACATTCTCATTCACTGTTTAGCCTTCGCCCAAAAAGATGACTTAACGGGTGATTTTAGCAACACTTCCCGTGATGGTTTTAAAACTGCCCTTGATATTAGTGCTTACTCCCTAACCAGTCTTGCCCAAGCTGCCAAGCCATTATTAACCGATGGGGCAAGTATTGTTACCCTTACCTATCTTGGTGGTGTAAAAGTAATCCCTAATTACAACGTGATGGGTATTGCCAAATCTGCCCTAGAAATGAGTGTGCGTTATTTAGCTGCCGAATTAGGTTCCCAAAATGTGAGAGTTAATGCTATTTCCGCCGGGCCTATTCGTACCCTTGCATCTTCTGCGGTAGGGGGTATCCTCGATATGATTCACCATGTAGAAGCCACTGCCCCCCTCAAGCGCACGGTTACTCAAACGGAGGTAGGTAATGCGGCCGCTTTCCTTTGTAGTGATTTATCCAGTGGTATTACTGGGCAGGTTATCTATGTGGATGCTGGTTATGAAATTATGGGCATGAGTCAAGGGTAAGTCTTTTTATTCTTAATTCTTGTTCGTAACTGTCCCTCTTCCTTTTGGGTGGGGGGCTTTTTTTATCGAAAAAATTCGGTCAAAATTTTAGTTAAATTAACTGCAGTGCATGGTTTTGGGATTGCTTTTTGTTGCATGACGGCACAAAAAAGAAAAAGACAAGTCACAATGGAAGGGTAGAAATATTTTATTGCGGTATTTTTTTCGGAGGCAGATTGATGAATAATGTTCCCACCAGTTATCTATTTTGGTTATTTTGGTTAGCTGGTTTTGCTGGAATACATCGTATTTATAATAAAAAGTACGTCAGTGGACTATTTTGGCTATGTACTTTTGGGGTTTTTGGCATCGGACAAATATTAGATCTTTTTTTGATGTCTGATATGGTGGAGGAGCATAATTGGAAAATGCAAAGAAGATTAGGGATGAGTCCTGAAGAAAAATATTTGGCGGGAGGGTTTCATGCACCTAATCAAATTTATACTCCTTCGACACATCCTCCCGTGATGGAGGTTAATCTACAAAAACCATTGCAGGACAAGAATAAACCTCTATCTAATGAGGAGATTATGGTTAAGTTAGCGCAGACGGCTAGTAATCATAATGGTAGATTGTCAGTGACTAGGGCGGTGGTTGATACGGGTTTAACTTTTGAGCAGGTGGAAAGGGGTTTACAGATAATGTCGGAAAAGGGTTATGTGGTTATTAATAATGATCCTGTAAAGGGTCATATTGTCTATGATTTTATGGATATTTGTTAGGTATCTCCGTTAAGGTTAAATACTTTTCCATTCATTAATACTCTGGTGATACCTTTGGATTTGAGACAGGATGCTGTTTTTTCAATGATTCTGGTATCGGGTAGTTTGATTACTTTGCCACGGCGATCGCAAAATCTTTTGGCTACTCGATGATTTTCAAAAATGGGTAGGGTTTTTTGATTACTTTCCTCTTGGGGGATGTTTCCAAGTTCGGCAAAATCTTTGAGAGGACGTGTCATAAGTTCGGCGGTGCGATCGATGGCTAAATAACAGTTACGATTAAATTTAGCTTGGGAAAGAGGTCTTACAATCAATTCTTGAATGTCGATTTGTATTTCTTTGTTATCATCTTCGTCATCAAAATCATCATCATCATCTTCGTCATCGTCTTCATCTTCAACGATTTCTTCCCCAAACATTTCTTTGACGGTGTTAACAGATTCTAAGTTTTTCTGATTTTCCTCTTCCTCGTCGTCGTCAATGTCTTCGTTTTCAGGTTCTGGGGGGGTAGTATCAATGACTTTTTTACTTTTTAAAATTGGTCTTTCGACTTTTTCGGCAGGGGAATTTTCTGCCACAGGGGTAGGGGTTTCTTGAGGTGAATTTTCCTCGGTGTCTTCTGATTCTTCTACTGTTTCGGTGGCTGAATTTTTTACCACAGGGGTAGGGGTTTCGTGAGGTGAATTTTCCTCGATGTCTTCTGATTCTTCTACTGTTTCGGTGGGAGGATTTTCGGCTACGGGGATAGAGATTTCTGGGGGTTTATTTTCTTCTGTTTGTTCTAATTCTTCTGTGATAGAGGGTTTAGATTTTTTGGGGGTTGGTTTTTCTGATGGCTCAGATTGAGATTGAGTTTTTTTCTTTTTGGAGTTGCTACGGGCAAGGCGTTTTTGTTGAATGAGGGAGTCATATTCTTCTTGAGAAAGACTCATTTTTAGGAAACGGCTGACAGTAGAATTACTTACTCCATAGCGATCTGCAAGGGTGGATGATGTTGCATCTGTGCTACGATATAAATCTAATATCTCTGTGCGATCGCCTTCAGATAGTTTTCTGGGACTCATAATGCCAACCCTAGGTATTTTGTAAAACTTACTCTAATTCACTGCCTTTAATAATTTGACCTATCAATGGCTAGTTTGTCAAGAATAGCTGATTTTTGCTGTTAATAGTGATCAATTTGAGATAACTTTTTCATCAATGACCTAAATAATTTCAATATTTTAACCATGACTATATTATATTTCTTGGGTCATAATTAGTTGTCTCCCTTTTGGGAGAAAAAATATATTCAAAAATAAGTCTTTCCTTATGTCTATCTTACAAACCACAAAAGCGATTTTAGTTTTAGCTGACGGCACATCCTACACAGGCTATTCTTTTGGAGCAAAGGGAACTACCTTTGGGGAAGTGGTGTTTAATACGGGTATGACTGGTTATCAGGAAGTATTAACAGATCCTAGTTACTCTGGACAAATTGTTAGTTTTACTTATCCTGAGTTGGGTAATACGGGAGTTAATCCAGAGGATGAAGAATCCTATAAACCCCATGTCAAAGGTGCGATCGCCCGTAACATCAGTAAACGTCCTAGTAATTGGCGCTCTACGGAGTCTTTGCAGGACTATCTAACTCGTCATAAGGTAATTGGTATTTACGGCATCGATACCCGTGACTTAACCCGTCGTTTACGTTCCTCTGGGGCGATGAATGGGGCTATCTCCACAGAAATCCTAGAGCCTGATGAACTATTAATGGAACTGCAAAGCGTACCCTCCATGGCTGGTTTAAACCTCGTTAAAGAGATTTCTACCAAAGAAGTTTATGAATGGGCAGAAGCCACAGATAAGGAATGGGAATTTAGTCACCGTACCAATTTAAGTGATGGGGAAGTATTCACCGTTGTGGCGGTGGATTTTGGCGTAAAACGTAATATTCTGCGTCGTCTAGCTAGTTACGGGTGTAAGGTAATCGTAGTTCCTGCCAATACAAGCCCAGAGGATATTTTAAAATATAATCCCGATGGTATCTTCTTGTCCAATGGTCCAGGAGATCCATCCGCCGTTGCCGAAGGTATTGCCACTGCTAAGACTTTACTCGAAGCTCAAAAACCTACCTTTGGTATCTGTATGGGGCATCAAATCCTTGGGCTTTCTTTGGGGGCAGAAACCTTCAAATTAAAATTTGGTCATCGTGGTTTAAATCAACCCGCAGGATTGAGTCAGAAAGTAGAAATCACTAGCCAAAACCATGGATTTGCCGTTACCGAGGAATCTTTGGGCGCTGATATAGAAATTACTCACCTCAATTTAAACGATCGCACCGTAGCAGGTTTGAAACATAAAACTTTACCTTTCTTCTCGGTACAGTACCACCCCGAAGCCAGTCCTGGCCCCCACGATGCTGACTATCTTTTTGAGCAGTTTGTGAAACTAATGCGAGATCATAAAAAATAAGAACCGTTAAGACTTTGTGCCCACGTTATTTAGGAAGACAGTTCACCAAAACTAAGTCTTATCTCGTTGATGCCAGAGATGCAAATGCGGCAATTAATATCCGAAATTAAGGATAATGAATAAGATTGACTCAGTTTACTTACAATCTCTGGAAACCATTTCCAGAGAAACTTTCTCCCCTCTAAAACAGGACATAAAGTCTGTCACTAAATTTGTAAGACATAATAGTAAAAGATTTTAAAAATTTACTACTACGTTAGTTTTTGACAAGTCCATACCACATCATCTGTCGTGTGGGATAGTCTATTAGTTATTTATATTCTCGATTTCTCCTAACCTTAACTTTTTCCATGCCAATTTATTATTATTGGGGCGAAGATGATTTTGCCTTGAATCGGGCGATCGCCCTTATAAAAGAAGATAAAATAGATCCAAACTGGGTACAGTTTAACTATGAACAAATAAATGGTGACAAAGAAGACAATATCAGACAAGCCTTGATGGAAGTGATGACTCCTCCCTTCGGTAATGGCGATCGCTTTGTATGGCTAAATAATACAACCATATGCCAAAGCTGTAGCGATGAATTACTCTCATTACTCAAAAACACCCTGCCACAGATACCAGAAAACAGTCACCTACTCCTCACCAGTCGCAAAAAACCCGATGCCCGCATCAAAAGCACCAAATTAATCAATAAATATACTCAGATAAAAGAATTTTCTCTTATCCCCATCTGGCAAACCGATACTCTCATCAAAAGAGTAGAAGAAACAGCCCAAGAAAAAAATATTAAACTAAGCCCCTCCGCCATTAAAACCCTAGCCACCTGTGTAGGTAACGACACTCGCCTATTGTGGCAAGAATTAGACAAACTCGCCCTCTATCAAGGAGATAACCCCCAACCCATCACCCAAGAAACTGTTTTTGCCCTTGTCAACGTCAGTAACCAAAACAGTCTCCAACTAGCCCAAGCAATTCTGAAACAAGACACAGGCAAAGCCCTCCAATTAACCCAAGAATTGATTAATTTAAATGAACCAGCCCTCAGAATAGTTGCTACCCTAGTAGGACAATTTCGCACTTGGGCAATGGTAAAAACGGTCATCGAATCAGGGGAAAAAGACGAAAAAAAAATCGCCACCCAAGCCGATGTTAGTAACCCCAAAAGAATTTATTTTCTCAGAAAAGAAGTTAGTAATATTTCGGCCCACAAACTGCAATCATCCCTTCCCATCCTCCTCGATTTAGAATTAGGTTTAAAAAGAGGGGAAAATCCTTTAAATGCCCTACAAAAAGCCATCATTCAGTTGAGTAACTTAAAGTAGCCCAATAACTAAGTGCTTTCTCAAAAGTCCATGGGTTCTGAGAAATATGGTAAAGTTATGTTAAGAAGACTATCCATTAACCGAGCTTTTCTCTATGCTATACCGTAGATTTGGTAGAACAGAATTACAAATGCCCGTATTCTCCTGCGGAGGAATGCGCTACCAATACAAGTGGCAAGATGTACCTTTCAAAGACATACCCCAAGACAATCAAGATAACTTAGAAGCGGTTATTAAACGCAGTATAGCCCTTGGGATAAATCATATCGAAACCGCAAGGGGTTATGGCTCATCAGAAATGCAGTTAGGGCGTATTTTGCCCCAATTTCCCAGAGAAGAATTAATAATTCAAACCAAAGTTTCTCCCCATAGCGATAGCCGTAAGTTTAGGGAAAATTTTGATAAATCCTTGGCATATCTCCAACTAGACTATGTAGATTTATTAGGTATCCATGGAATTAATACTCCCGAATTGCTAGAAATGAGTATTAAAAAAGGGGGATGCCTTGACGAGGTGCGAAAACTACAGGCAGAAGGTAAGGTAAAGTATGTGGGATTTTCTACCCATGGGGATACCTCAGTAATTATCGATACTATCAAAACTAATGAGTTTGACTATGTAAATTTACACTGGTATTGGATTAATCAAGAAAATTGGCCAGCCATCGTAGAAGCTAATAAACTCGATATGGGAGTATTTATTATTAGTCCTTCCAATAAAGGTGGTTTACTATATCAACCCTCCCCCAAATTAGTAGAATTGTGTCAGCCCCTTAGCCCCATAGTATTTAATAATTTATTTTGTCTTTCTCATCCCCAAGTACATACCCTTAGTTTAGGGGCAGCAAAACCAGAGGATTTTGATGAGCATCTCAAGACTTTACCTTTATTAGAAAAAGCAGGGGAGTTGTTACCTTCCATCATTGAAAGATTAGAAAATGAGGCGAAAAAAGTTTTAGGGGAAAAGTGGTTAAAGACATGGCGCCGAGGTTTGCCTAGTTATAAGGAAACCCCTGGGAATATTAATATATCTACAATTTTATGGTTACGTAATCTCGCTCTTGCTTATGATATGGTGGAGTACGGCAAAATGCGTTATAACCTTTTGGGTAATGGGGGGCATTGGTTTCCTGGGCAAAAAGCAGATAAGTTACAGGATTTGGATTTAACTTCTTGTTTACAAAAAAGCCCCCATGGTGAGGATATTCCCCATTTTCTGGCGGAAGCAGAAGCTTTGTTAGGGGGGCAAGAGGTTAAGCGGTTATCCCAAAAATAACTTGACTTGGTCAAAACTCGAAAACTAGCTAATTCAATTAGCGATAGTGAATAGACTTTTTTTAGACAATGGCTAGAATCTTTTGGGTTATAGATACGGAAAAGCAACTGTATTAATACACTCTTGTAATACTAGCCAAAATTGTTCTAATTGTGGTCAAAAAGTGTAAAAATCTCTATTAGGAATCATCTATTTCCTCACTGTAGGCATAGTCTCAATTAGCATCTAATTACACTTTATATAAAAGATTAAAAACAGGACAAGGATTAGAATCACTTAAACTGGCTATATCATTATTATCTTGGAAAAAAGACCAAGAGAAGGGAGCTTTTTTCTCCGCTGACATCCATAATAATTGTTTGGCTCTTGTCATGGCAACATATAAAAGACGATATTCTTCATACTCCTTCAGTTTTTGTGCTTCTATCCATGCTTCATCAATGGATAAATATTTAGTTATTTTATTACTCAATTTTTCCTGATGAATTAAATATCTTAATTGACCTTTTGCTACTTCCGATAAATCAAAATTTCCTAAAAATTGAATATTTTTTGGCACATAAGAACTACCTGGAATAATATTGTCATTTATGAATGGTAAAAAGACATAATCCCAGTCTAATCCCTTGGACTTGTGCATCGTCATAATAGTCACTTGCCCACATTTTTTATAAATATTTTCAGAATTATCTTCATCCGTAAAAGTTTCTACTGCCTCGAATTTTTCAGAATTTATTAATTCTTGAAGGCTACTAATAATAGTTTTTAAGGAACTGCGTCCCACTGTTTCTTTATCAATTTTTTCGCTAAGTTTATGGGTTGTAGCTAATTCTCTTTGATTGTAGTTAAGGATCATGGCAAGATAAGTAATTAGTTGATAATGGACTAATTCTATTTTTGCGGTGAGTAAATTTAGAATAATTTTTCTTGTGTTTTCTAAGTTTGGATTATCTTGTTTTTCTAGTTCGGTGGGATACAAAAATCGTTCTGGGTAGTCAATGTTAATTGATGATATTGCTATATTTATTAATTGTCTTTTTTGCAGTATTTCAAGGACATTTTTAAAATATTCTGGAGAATGGGGACGATCAATAAATTGTAATAATTTTAAAACTTCTTTGGGTAATTCGGAAATGTTATTTTTACCGTCAATAAAATTCACATTTATACCAAAATTGTCTTCTAAATATTCAAGGTGAGATTCTATAAATTTACCTTGACTTTTTTCCCTCACTAAAATAGCTAGATTTTGATTTTTTCTGGCTTCTTCAGTGGCAAAAAGCACTTCAATTTTTTTCCCTAGGGCTTTGACTGTTTGATAAATATTATCAAATTTACATAATTCTAATCCTTTACCAAAAGGGACTGGATTAACATTTGTTTGATTTATTTTCTTTGTTACGGGTTGAATATATTGTTCCCGAAATGGTAGCTCTATGGAGTGAGTATAATTCGGGTTTTTGTCTTGAAATTTAAGAGTTTTATCAATGGATTTTTGGTTGATAAAGTCCAGAGTTTGATTTGCCCCGTCAATAATAATTTGGGTGCTTCTTCCTGCTTGGGCAATGGTAGCAAGGCTATTTTTTTGGGAACAAAGGTCACAAAACCAGTTAAAATAAACAGGGTCAGCAGATGTGAATGTGGAGTTAATCGCTTGGTTGGGATCTCCTACTCTGACTAAATTAGGCTCTAGGTGTGGGTTTTGGTCATCTTTGGCAAGGATTTCTAATAATTCTACTTGTAGGGGGCTAGAATCTTGGGCTTCGTCTTCAAAGACGGCATGGGTTTGCTGTTGCCATACTTTTCTGGCATCGTCATTCTGTAAAACTTTCAGCGCCCCTAGTACCATATCATCATAGTCGATGAAGTTATTTTCAATCATCAATTGTTGATATATTTTATAAAGTCCAGAGGCGATCGCCATTATTTGGTATTCATCACGGGTATAATCAATATAATGGGCAAGACTGTGAGGACTTTTACCAGAACTTTTTGCTTCTCCTATAATATTGGTAGCAAATTTGGGCAATAATTCACCACGGATAATCCCTTCTCGGCGCATCCTTTCCGACTCCTCCCCATCAAAACCCTGTCTTCCCTCCACCAAAGTTTGATAAAGACTAGGATTTTCCTGAATCCATTGATTAACCGTACTTTTAATTAAACGATGGTTACGATTAAAAGAAACTAGGTTACTATGATTTAAATTGAGTCCTGATAACTCAGGGTATCGACTAGCAATATTTAGAGCTAAACTGTGAATAGTTTGTACCGAAAAACCCACGGGAGGCAACCCTAGATAATGCAAATTTTGTTCCACTTTTTGTTTAATACTAGCTGTAGCAGAGCGAGTATAGGTGACAATGATTAATTGACGACGCAGATTAAGTTTTTCCCTTGCAATGGTAGCCGCTGCCGCTACCGCTAAACTATGAGATTTTCCAGCGCCCGGCACCGCAGAAACCGCCATTTCTCCTTTTTGCCAACGCCCTAGAATATCTTGCCCTGGGCGTAGTTGTTTTATTAAATTTTCTAGTTTTTCTGCCATAAACCTTTTAGATAATTGACAATGGACGATGGACAATAGACAATTAGACTTGAATTCAGTTAGGATTAATTCTTTTTACTCTCGGCTTTTAGCACAGGATTTTTTTCACCACATCTTAATTATATTTATTTATGAGTATCGAAAATTTATTTGCCATCTCTTTGTTTCCCTATCTTGGTTTCTTGTGGTTTTTGACTAAATCAGGAAAAGCCCCGAAGTTAGCTTTGAGAGGATTTTATGTGTTATTAATATTTGTTTTCATTACCATTCCTGCAGGGCTTTACGCCAAAATTCACTACGATACCTCATTAGCAAATGTTGATTGGTTACATGGGGGGGCAGAGTTTTTTCTTACTTTATCTAATATTTTAGTTGTTTTGGGGTTTCGCCAAGCGGTGATGAACAAGGAAAAAGAGATTAATAACTGATGTTACGCAAAAATATAATTAGTTTAAGATGGTAAAAACGTTGGATGTTCATATCGTGTTTGTACACGTACTGGTTAGGGGGCTAGGAGTTGGGCAAGGGGCTAGGAGTTGGGCAAGGGGCTTAAGCCCCTTGTTAAGATTTACAGATAAAACTTAACTTATAAATGAGTGCGTAACGTCAGTTAATAACTAAGAACATCCATAATTAATGATCCTGCTACCAATAACAGTAATAGAGAAAGGGATAAATCGAGAATTTTTGGTGTTAGTCTTTTCGATAGCCAGTAACCCAATAAAACTCCTACTAAACTCGTGGCGATTAGTGCTAATGCGGCACCAATAAAAACAATCCAAGGAGATGAGGATTGGGCCGATAATAGTAAGGTAGCCAACTGGGTTTTATCTCCCATTTCAGCAAATAAGATAGTTAAAAAAGTAGAGCTAAAAACTTTCCAAAAACTCCACTTTTGAATATTTTTTTTCTCGGCGAGGGCTTCTATCTCTTTTACTTCTTGTTCTAGTTCTACTGACATTATTTTAGATAATCTTGATCCAGTAAATTATTTTAACATCAAAGTTATCATATTTTTTTCATAATTTAAGGTGCGATTAGGCGTACCCTACCATTTCATGATCGCACAGCGGCATTTCATGAACCCACTTTAGCAATAATTTGTCAAAAATCATTAATAAAAGTTAGGTTAGATAGGAAAATTTGCCATATTTTAATAAATCATATGGGATACAAAATATCATCAACCCTCAAACACCCCAAAGGAATTTTTCGTAATATTTTTCTGTTGATTATGTCAGGCACTTTCTTGGGTTGTAGCCCTACTATTAATATAGGACAATCATCTGAGCCTGATTCCATGGAGCAACCATTGACAGAAAATAGTCAGCTTTCCCCAGAATCCCGTGAGCAACTGAATGTTAGTCGGGATGAAAATGCACTTTCCCAATTATTAAGCACTAGAGAATGTGTCGGCTGTAACCTTGAGGGAGTAGATTTAGAAAAACTTGATCTTCGTAACGTTAATTTAGAAAATGCTAATTTAACAGGGGCAAAATTAGAAGAAGCGGATTTGAGTGGGGCTACCCTGCGCAATGCTATTTTAATTCGGGCGGATTTAGATGAAGCAATTTTGACGGAAGTCGATTTAACGGATGCAGATTTAACAGGCGCTGATTTAGAAGATGCTAACTTAACAGGGGCAAATTTGAGCGGTGCTAATTTGACAGTAGCTGACTTGGATAATGCTATTTTAAATAATGCTAATTTGCAAAATGCCAACTTCACTCAAGCAGATTTGGAAGATGCTATTCTAACGGGTGCAAATACCACTGGAGCGAATTTTTCTGGTGCTGATTTAGAGGGGGTAATCGGGTTACAATAGTTATTTGTTGATTATTTTAATAATAAGTTTTTATGAGTAATATTTATAATGTAGAAGTCACCAATGAAGGTGAAACTTATACTTTTAAAGTAGCGGAAGATGAAGTTATTTTAACGGTAGCCGAAAGGGAAAATATACCTTTACCCAATTCTTGTAACGCGGGAGTTTGTACCACCTGTGCGGCTAAAATTATTAGTGGAGAGGTTGAACAAGGAGAGGGGATGGGGGTTTCCCCTGAGTTACAGGCAGAGGGTTATGCTTTGCTTTGTGTGGCTTATCCTCGCTCTGATTTAAAGATTATTGCAGGTAAGGAAGATGAAGTTTATGACCGTCAATTTGGCATGACTCAGAAATAATTAGGCTTTGCTGAATTATTTTCTTATTATCAATTAACGAAGGTGGGCATTGCCCACCCCACACATTTTTATTAACTTTATGAATTTTGAGTTAATTTCGGAAAAACTATATTATTTACAACAGTTTGCCAATGAGTTGGTTAATTCGCAACTAAGTCATCTGACGGTTTTTAGTGTAGGTATTATTTTGTTGACGGGGTTGTTAACCAGTCTTACTCCTTGTATGTTGTCGATGTTGCCTTTGACTGTGGCTTATATTGGTGGTTATGAGTCTCGGGGTAAATGGTCTAGTTTTTTCCAATCAATTTATTTTGCTTTTGGTTTGGCTACTACTCTGGCGGTTTTGGGAGTAGGGGCGGCAGTTTTTGGCAAGATTTATGGACAAATTGGTATTGGTTTACCGATCTTGGTAAGTGCGATCGCCATTATAATGGGCTTAAACCTACTGGAGATTATCCCTCTAAAACTCCCTAATTGGGGTAACACCGACTGGATAAAAGACAACTTTCCCGATAGTTTACGCTCATACCTTCTGGGATTTACTTTTGGTTTAGTAGCCTCTCCCTGTAGTACCCCTGTTCTAATTACCCTTCTGGCTTACATTGCCAACACTCAAAATATTTTATTAGGCACTATTTTTCTATTGAGTTATGCCATAGGCTATGTATCCCCCCTCATTTTAGCTGGTACATTTACAGGCACCCTCAAAAAATTACTTAGTTTACGAATAATTACCCAGTGGATAAATCCCCTCAGCGGTGCCATTTTACTTGGTTTTGGGGTTATCTCTTTAGCTTCTCGGTTATCATTTCTCTAAACAGCTGACCATTAATAGATTTTCATTAAATTTGGTTTAGAATTGTCAAAATATATATTAGGAAAATTAACCCATGGAATATGTAAATATTTTTGAAAAAATAGAAGGGGATTTATCCCAGCGCGTCAAAGACTTACAGAAAAAACAACAGGAATTATTAGAACAAAAAAAATTTCTCACCGAAGCAAAGCAAAAAATCCATGGTTTTTTGAGTGATGCCAACGAAATCAGACAAGTATTAGAATTCCATCCCAGTTTAGTAGAAGTAGTCAGAGAGGAGTTAGACAAAATATTTGCCGTCAATTCTCCCTCCCATAACCTCAAACTACCCAATACAAACCCCAGAAAAACCAGCCCCAATAATCCCCTACCCCAAAGTAAGGAAGTAGAGGTAAATTTACCTACAGAGGGAATGAAAAAAACAAAAGAGCCAGAAAAAATACAATTTTTCCCCTACGTGAACATGGAAGGGAAAACCACTCGCCCCCCCGAATCAAAAGACAAAGAATAATCTTTTATTCTCTATTAGCAGAATTTACCCTAACAAGGGGTTTAAACCCCTTGCCAAACATAAATTATTATTGATCGAAGCTACGGAAGAAAGAATCCTGTTTGAGATAAACAAAATTAGGCGTAAGGGGAGGAAGATTACGAGGATCATTAAAATTTTGGTCATAATCCCAATCTCTATTCGGTGCGCTGTAAACCCCATCTTGACCCCATTTACCACTTACTCGCAAAGGTCTGGCAATACTAACAAAAGAACCACCATACTGCCATGTCCTTCCTGACCAATTCTCTAAAAAGCGAGGATAGTTTTCTAAACCACCATTATATCCACTTCCAAAAGCGTTAGTTATATCTGTTCCTCCTAACACGGCGGCATTAAATATGGTAGTACCCTGAGGACGTTCTTCACCCCCTGCATTATGTTTTGCTGATCCGTCATCAAATTCGATTTTATTACAATTGATACCTTTACGACGATTTATGGCTTCTCCTTCAAAGAAACACTCCTTTGATAGTGGATTAAAAGAATCCGCTAGAATTCCTGCAGGTTGATAATTAACAATTCTGTATTCACTTCCGATTGGCTCATTTGGCCTAATTAGAGTTAGTGGACCATCAAGGTTATTTTTCCTTTGTTTATACATAACATTATAGTTTCCTTGGGGATAGATTGCTTGATCAGTGGCAATGGTTAACCCAGTGGGATCTTCTATATTCTCAGTTCTGGCTAAACCTATTAATTGTTCTGCTTCGACTACTGCAAAACCATAAGGACTTTTATCACCATAGGCTTCAGGATATGAAATAGGATTACCATTGTTATCAAGACCATCACCGACCATAGCATGGATTACCATACCGCCATCGGTGTCATCTGCGGCAGCATAACCTAATCTTTGGAATGAACCAGCAGGGGCATCACTATCAGCACCGGCTTTTGCGAATAAAAAATCATCAGTAGATTTGAGGCTATCACCAATATCCATAAACACTCCGTCTTTATTCCATATCACCATACTTTGGAGGTTTAACTGTAACAGTCTCATATGGCGATCTTCTCGGTTGTTAAAAAATAAAAACCTTGATTTATGGCTGTCAGAGTCTCTACCGACTTCTATTATGGGCGCTGGAATAAAACAACGAGCAGTATTAGGAATGGGAGTGTTAGTAGTAGTATCATATTCAGGTAATCCCGCAATCTCTTGGGGACTCATTTTTTTTAAATTATTAAGAGCCTGTGTACGAGTAGCAGGGTTTGTAAAAATACTATTTAGAACACTATTTAAACTAGAAATATTGGTAGCAAAATTATTGTATAGGTTAGTAGGTTTTGGACTATCTTCTAAAGGTTCAGTTAAATGAGAAAAAGGAATGGGGGCATTTTGAGATGGTTCATGGATTTGCTCTAACAGATATTTTTGGGCTTCTTTTCTAAAGTTATTTTTTTGAGCTGTTGTTAAATCATCTTTCCACCAATCCTCTAAATTCCCCGTTAATTGTTTTGGAGTACAAACCCGAAATTCATTGGTCACATTAGCTAATTCTTCTCCTACCATTACAGGTTGTCTTAAACTTTGTAAGCGGCGCTGATATTTTGCTTCATTAAGATTTACAATTCCTTGGTTAATTTTTCCTCCATTTTGGGCGGTAACTTCAAAGGGAATTTTTTTGAGATAATTCATGTTGTTACCCGTCTTTTCGGGTTTAAACCTGATGCGAATATCTGCTTTCTCGTAGTATTCTCCTCTACTATCCAAAATATCAGGAGTAGGAATAGAAATGGGATCTGTGCCAACCTGAACTTGTGTACCGTATGCACTGGCAATTTTAACGGGATCCATGGGATTTCGAGTCGCTGAGGTTGAGCCTGTACCTGCTTTTATTAAGTCAATCCAATCGTTATTAGCAGCATTTCTAATTCTTACTTTTCCATTATTATAGGTGGAATTATTATTTTTACGTTTGCTAAATAATTGCCCTGCTACGGTGACTTGACCATTGATATTTAAACTATTATCTCCTCCTAAATATAAACTGCCATCGGTGTGGATGGGCCCATTTAGGTTCATAGTAGGACCGGGTAAAATTTCCAGATCGTTTTTATAGAAAGCGGCAAACTGAAACATGGGAATTTCCCTTGCCCTTACGTCCATTTGCAGGATTGCGGAGGCTTCGTTGGCTGGAGCATTTTCTTTTAATCCTAAAGCATAAAGTGAGTAAAGACTTTCGCTCATGGTGAGGTTTTGGAAGCGATCGCCCCTTGGTACAATCCCCTGAGTTTGTGGTCCTTCAACAGCATAAGTTACACCAATATAGGGAGTTCTATTTTCCGCGCTGGCAGATAAAGTAATTTTTTTACACTCAAAATGATCATTCTCATCCTCCAAATTCTCATCTAAACTAATACAGTCATCTAAGTCTTGGGGGGAAGTGCCAGAAGGTACTTGACGGTTGAGAAATATTTGTCTTATGTCCTGAGCCCTTTTATTGAGGGCTGCTTCTGCGGCAAAAAAACCACTACTACTATCCACCGTGCTGTCGGTGGAAACATTTTGGATACGGTTAGAACGTCCATAAACAGCCAATAAACCTGTTAAGGCAACAATTGTCCCTACGGCAATAACTAGCACATAACCAGCATCAGTGGAATTTTTTACAGTTTTTAGTTTGAGTAAAAAATAAAGGATAGAAAAAGGGCGATGATTACTATTCATAATTTTAGATAAAGATAAAATAACAACAAAAATTAAAAACTAAAGACATTTCGAGGGAAAAATCTTTCCGTCAAAACTAAATCCTCCTCTGTCAAACCACTACGTCTCAGCTCTTCCTCTTCTGGAGCAAGGGTAGTTATCATTTCAATGTATTGAATATTTGCCCAGGAGTATGACACTTCATCGGGTAAACATTCATCATCCCCAGGGGGAATTACCCTACATTCATAAGTTGCATCTTCAGTCACATCCTCAATAAGACTAACTACCACTTCAAAATTAGCGATATTTTCAGCTAAAGTCAGAGTGTCATAATCATCAACATTACTTAAATCACCATCAACAATCTCTTGAGGAGGATCAACTATTAATTTAAGAGCTCCAGTGTCTTCCCCATCTTTACGATGTAAGAAGTAGGTGCGCTGTTCAACAATATGAATTCTACCAGTACCATTTTTGCTGTAGTCATGTTGCCAAGTGTGGGTATCAGTTTCCATAAAAGCCTTGGAGGAATCGTAGGTTTCATCCGTATAGTCGAAGATCTCATAATTTTCCGAGCCATCGTAGATATAAGCCCTTGCAGAGCCACCACTCTTAACCCTGTTATCTCGAAATATTTTTAATATATCGGGCCACCCATCGGGGGTATTTCTTGGTAAATTATCCACAAAACTACATCCTCCCAAGTCTGGATCAGTGGTATCCATTACTGTAATATCATCTGTTGTTCCTGCATCAATATCAGCACAAATAGGTAGTGATGCTGAAACAAGAGCTTTTGTGATGGTTATGACTGAAGATTTATCATCGGTTCCGGGTATATTCGTTTGAACAACGCTTACCGCTTCAAAGTTGGGATCATCCGTTAAACCCTGACCTATTTGTAAAATATCTGGACCAATGAGGGAAGAAACTCCTGTCAAGGATTGATTAACAGAACTACGGGATTGATCTCGCACAAAACTTTGGCGATATACATCGAAGCCAGAAAACGCTACTCCCACCACCAACCCTGAAATGGCAATGGAAGCCAACATTTCAATAATACTAATGCCTCTTTCCGAATTACTAGTTCGCAGCAGGTGGCGGAATAACACGGGTAAAGGCTGTTTGAACGGTGTGTATTGGTTCTGTTTGTCCATTTCTTTTTATCTGTATTACAATGTGTCTAAGATCAGTGTTGTTGTCGCTAGTGCTACATCCTGTGACGTTAAAATCTTCATCAATATCAGGCTCTGTGGTACAAATGTAGGTGGTGGCATCATATTCATAGCCCAGTTTATCTAGCCCCGTTTGTAGTTGCCCATCAACAGGGGCGATCGCCCTTCTCGACCTAACTTCATCTAATAAATCCCGAGCCAAGGACGTTGCCCCAAGCCTGACTTTTGAAGTCGTATTTTCGTTTTGTAGTACCACCAATAAAGGAAAATTGAGAAGTATAGCAAAAGATAATAAAAACATCGATACCGTGGCTTCTAGGAGAGTAAAACCTCCCTCAGATTTAATCTTTTTTAGGTTTTTGTCATGGTGCAATCTATTCATCTGATTTGGTTTACTTGGGTGGATTAATTTTGCGCTTACAAATTAGCAATATTTTTTTATATAAAAACTCTATTTTTCTTAGATAGAGGAGTCACTCATAATGGTTTACCTTTATAATTCATCGGTTTCGGGCTTTGTGATTGCACCGCCCTTCAACACAAGAAGATCTAATTCTTCATCATTACTGGTATCGGAAATGGTGAGTTTTAAATCTTGATCTACCACCCCTTGGGCATCAAAAAGACGAGCAAAACCTCGACTATCAAAACACAAGCGCCATTCATTATTACTCACATTAGAGGCAATTTCCATGGGTTCATTAAAGGTTAAATCCTCCGTCAATAATGCCCCATCGGGCGCCCAGTTTTGTGCTAATTCCACCACTGCATCTTCAGGTTGGGTAGAGCCAATGGCTTGTCCAAGGGTAAGCAATGATGAGTTATCATCGATGGCAATTACCTGATTATCGGTGTCATCACTACCAATTTTGAGTTTATCCCCCACACTAAAACCTCTTGTGGAAACCACTGGTATTTGTGTTTCATCACTCTCTACCGCCGCCGATAGGGCGCTGATGGCTTCGCATCCTTTGGTGGTAGCGGATTCTATTTTTAGAGCCGTACTAGGGTTGTCGGGATCTGGTTCTATTCTGATGGCAGAGGTAGTGGCGATCGCCCTTGTGCGAGTTTGTTGCAAAATACCTTCTAACTGATACCCTGCATCATTTAATTTAGAAGTTTGCCCAAAAGGGTTGCTACCTATAGCCACAGCCCCCAAGATAGAAGCCATACCTATCGCTACCAATATCTCTGGCAGTGTATAACCTTGCTGTAGAGACTGGCTTCTCAATAGTTTTTTAACAATACCAGTTTTGATTTTCATAGCTTTTAATGTAGTAGGAAACAATAATTACGCTGATGATTAATTTAAAATTGTTATTTTATGTTTTATAGTAAGATGTTCAACATTATACCCTTTTTTTTGATTTTTATATCTACAATTAATAGCAAATTTTATGGGAACTTTTTAGTATCTTTAAACACCCTTAACAAAGATTCAGTATAGTTAAGTAAAAATACGCAAAGTTTGACAGAGCGTCAAATTTAGAGAGATAGTAAGACCCATGAAAAGTCTTTTATTGATGTTAAAAAAATAAAATATCAAGAAATAAAATAGTAATTACAACAATGAAAGTAAAGGAAGAAAAAGGCTAATCAAGGATAATGTTACTTGCCATAAGATACTATTAAAACTGAACCATTGCATCTAAAAAAAATATTTAACCTCTTTATTTTCATACTTTGAACAAACATAAACCTTTCATGAAATTTGACTACAGGGTTTTTTCGTAAAAAAACTTAACATAAATTAGTCACAAAGCAATAACAACCCATCACCAAGTAATAGTAGGATAGAATCTAGTGCCATTAATTGTCACCTCAAGTGGATAGAGAGATTTACCAAAATTTTTAGGTAATGATGACCCGTAATTCATGACGGCTTTTCTATTGTTATTTCCGAACCAGAAATCAAAGCTGACCAAAAATTAAACAGATTCAATGAGCAACCCTAATTCTGTTGTCACAGATTTACTACAAGTTTTTCCCACGTGGCGAACTCAAATCTATTTCAAATCTTCCTTAACAGCACTATCTCACGCTATGGAAGATCAAGTTTTGGCAAATACAGAAGAAGCCTTGATTATAGCTAGTTTTCAGAAGGAAAGATTTTATCGCCAAGAAGCTCACCGTTATCGTCGCATCGGCAAAATTTCGCCCCATGTTTATGTTTTAGCCGCCCCAGAAACAGATTTTTCCAATACCACGGATGTTTACGAAAAAATAGCTTTTGATGAAGATGATGCCCTAACCAAAGAATGGCACTTGGTGGTAATTGGGGAAAACTACACAAGCTGTTTAATTTGTCGGGAGAAAACCCATTTACCCAAAACAGAGGCGGCGGAGATGTCTATGGATAATAGTCGTCGTTTTGAGGGAATCTGGACTTTTGATTCTGATGTTACCTTAGCCGCTGCATCGATACTTTTGGATAGAATTGCCAATTATCGTCCTGAGTTACAAGAAAAGGTGGAGAAGGCAAAAGAGCGTTATTGTCGTAAGGATAAAATGTCATCCACTGGGGTAGATTTTTTCCCCACAGAGGGGCAAATTAGTTCTCCGATTATAAATCCAGATCCTTTTGTACAGCGGTTGATTACTTATTTACAGTCGGGGCAGTATAAGTTAATCAAGGCAAACAATTTTTTGAGTACCAAGGAGAAAAAGGAAAGACTTTTAAATTCTGTTACGGATGCCATTCGTCGCTCGTTGAATCCAGAGGAGATTTTGCAGATGGCGGTGGATAAGTTGGGAGAAGGTTTAGGGGTATGTCGTTGTTTGATTTATCGTTGTCAGGAGAGTGATTATAATGCGGAAATTAACCATGAGTTTTTGAGCGATGGGATAAAGTCTATTAAGGGGCAAACTTGGCCTTTGAAGCAAAATCCTTTGTTTCGGGAGGTGTTAAATTTACGGGAGTCCATTAGTATTGATGATGTGGAGTTGGATCCTCGTACTCAGGGTAAAACAAAGGTTTTAAAGAATTTAATTAGTAGTTGCTCTATTATTTCTTGGTTGATTGTACCAATTTTGTATCAGGGTCGTCTTTTGGGGGTGATGGAGTTACATCATTGTGATGATAAACCTATTAATTGGAAACCAGAGGATATTGCTTTGGTAAATGCGATCGCAACGCAGGTGGCCGTTGCCCTTATTCAAGCTGAATCCTATACTAATTTAGAAGACCTCAATGAACAGCTAGAGGCGCTCGATCGCACCCGTTCCAACCTTGTAGCCATTACTGGTCATGAATTGCGTACTCCCCTATCCACTATCCAAATCTGCCTTGAGAGCCTTGCTAATGAGCCAGATATGCCAGAGGAATTAAAGCAAATTATGCTTAGCACTGCCCTTCAAGATGCCGAGAGAATGCGTAAACTGGTACAGGACTTTTTAACCCTTTCTCAACTAGAAAGCGGCAGAGTAGAATGGAACCCAGAACCTTTGTCCCTAGAGGAATGCGTAGAGTTGTCCATCTCCCATATTCGCTCTCGACAAGATCAATCCATTATTCCTAGTATTGAAAATTTAGTACCTCAACAAATTCCCCTCGTGCAAGTAGATGGAGAGTGGTTAGTGGAAGTATTAAGCAAATTGCTGGATAATGCTTGTAAATTTTCCAATGGTAACGGACATATTCGTATTAGCGTCAAAGAGAAAGATCTTGCTAACTTAGAGGTTACTATATCCGATAATGGTAGAGGTATTGAACCCGATCGCCTTAATCAAGTATTTGATCGTTTTTACCAGGAAGAAGGCGCCCTAAGACGCTCGGCAGGAGGTACAGGATTGGGCTTGGCTATTTGTCGTCAAATTGTTAATAATTGGGGTGGAAAAATTTGGGCAGAATCTTCAGGGAAAAATCAGGGTAGCAAGTTTCATTTTACTATTCCTATTTTTGATGGAGCCGATTTTCCTCCTCCCAAGGTACAAAATAAGAGGTTAAAGTTAAGGGAACGCTATTAGTCGTATAAGAGAGAATAGGTCAGATAATATTAATTTAACTTTTATTATCTATCATTAATTATTCATTCTCAATTATTTCTGATATGTTTGATAAAATTTTAATTCCTAATCCCAGCGCCCAAGAATCTTCGTTTATTCGCCCCCGCAAAGGAGTTATTATCGGTTTGGGGCAAGTGGGTTTAGCCTGTGCCTATTCCTTATTAATTCAAGACTGCTTTGACGAGTTGGTATTACAGGACATTGCCACGGAAAAATTGGAAGGGGAAATCATGGATTTATCCCACGGAATGCCCTTTATTTCTCCCACGGACTTAAAATCGGGTACGGTTGCCCATGAAGGTAGAGATGCAGACATCGTCATTATTACTGCAGGGGTTGCCCAAAAACAAGGAGAGAGTCGCTTGAGTTTGGTTGAGCGCAATATTGCTATTTATAAAAATATTCTCGCTGATGTGGTGAAATACTGCCCTGATTCGATTATTTTGGTAGTGAGTAATCCTGTGGATATTATGACCCATGCCACTCTTAAAATTACGGGTTTTCCTAGCTCAAGGGTGATTGGCTCTGGTACTGTATTAGATACCGCTCGTTTTCGCTCTTTATTAGCTAAAAAAATGGGCATAGATGCTCGTAGTGTCCATGCTTATATAATCGGTGAACATGGCGACAGTGAAGTTCCTTTGTGGAGTATGGCTAATGTAGGAGGGGTGAAAATTGTGCCTAATGGTTGGGAAAACTTGGGTAATGATGAACAAGAGTTTTTAGCCAAAATTTATGATGATGTGAAAAATGCTGCCTATGAAATTATCCGTCGTAAGGGTAGTACTTCCTATGCTATTGGTTTAGCTACTACTGATATTGTAAAGGCGATCGTTAATTCTCAAGAACGTATTTTAACGGTCAGTGGTTTAATGAGAGAAATGTATGGTATTGATGATATTTGCTTGAGTATTCCTCGGGTTATTAATGAAAAAGGCATTTTACAAACGGTCAACTTAGCCCTTAGCCCCCACGAGAAAGAAATGTTACAACACTCTGCCAATCTTTTAAAGGATATATTTAAGCAGTTTAGCATTGATAACTAATAGTAGGAGTAAATATCTTATTAATTATTATCCTCATGGTTTCTACAATTTAACCCAAACTTTTAATAACTATATTCTTCTGATAACAAACTATGACTAATAATCCAGATACATCATCTAATAACAAGATTTTAAATACTATTGATACTGTAATGGGTGTCAAAGAAGGACAAGACATTGAGAAGAAGCAAGAATATAATCCATTAAATGGACAGAATTTATTTGTTTATGTACTTGGAACTTTAGCCCAAATTGGTTTTATGACCTTAACTTTGTGGTTAATTAACTTAGGCTTTAAACAACTAATTCAGTATAATCTTGATGATAAAATTAATACTATTATTGTTAGTTTATTCTGGATTTTCTTCACTATCAGATCTCGTCTTTTTTCTCCTTTAGATAATACTCGTTCCCGAAAACAATATGATCAAGTCATACGTCCAAAGTGGGCGCCTCCTGCCTTTGTTTTTCCTGTGGTGTGGATAAGTATAGGAGTTTTAAGGGTTGTTTCTTCTTATCTAGTGTGGCAAGAGTTAAACCAAAATTTCCTTGCTTTACCTCTGATAGTTTTCACTATTCATTTGGCTTTAGGAGATACTTGGAATACTATTTTTACGGTAGAAGGTAGATATGGTTTAGCTGTACCCGTGGTAATAATTGGTCCACTGTTATCATCTTTTATTCTTGCTTATGTCTATGGGCAAATTTTGCCTTTGGCGGGTTGGCTTATTTTCCCTTCTTGTCTGTGGTTGATAGTTGCTTCTGTTTTGGTGATTAGTATTTGGCAATTGAATGGAAAGGAGAAGATTTTTAGTTAACGGGTTTTTCAAAAACAAGGTAATGTTGTTGGGGTAAAAATTCCTCTGTTATTACCCATGATAAGCCTATGGCTTCCATTTCTTTTTTTACTTGTCTTTCTGTCATTTTATGGACTCCTTTGATAAGTATCAAGGGATTTTCTTTTCTATATTCTACTAATACAACTCTACCCTTGGGCTTGAGGGCTTTTACAATTCCTTCCATCATTTCTCTAGGGTAGGTAAATTCGTGGTAAGCATCTACCATGAGGGCAAAATTAATGGATTCTTTTTTTAGGTTGGGGGATTTTTCTGTGCCTAATACGGGTTGCACTGGCAATTGAGGGTTTTCTTGACTAAAAAATTCGATGATGTCTAACATTTCGGGTTGCACATCTACGGCGAAAACTTTGCCTTGGGGTACTTGTTGGGCGAGACGAAAGCTAAAATATCCGGAGCCTGCGCCAATGTCGGCAATGTTATCGGTAGGCTGAAGATGGAGGGCAGAGATGACGGCGCTGGGTTTTTCTTGATTTTCTCTGTTGGGGCGCTCTAACCATAAAAATTCTTGATGCCCCATCACTTTGGCGATTTCTCTGCCAAGGTAAAATTTTCCGATGCCGTCTTTGTTATGGAGGGCTTTGTATTGATAAAATTGGTTGTTTTTTCCTTGAGTTGGTTGGTAGGTGAGGGAGGAGGCGAATAATACGGAGGTGAATATGAGGATGGTTATGGCAAGGATGATGTTTTTAAAAGATGACATTGTTTAAGTTTTGGGGGGGGAATTTTTGCTATTATCTCAGAGGTTGGGAATAATGGTTGATAGCTTATGATGGCGAAAGTTCAAAATTTGTTTGATAATCTCCCTTTTTTGGTGGATGGGGAAGATTTTTCTGAGTTGTTACGGTGTGAAAATGTGGTGATAGAGAGGATTGTAAGTAGCGATCGCCCTTACCATAAGATATATAATCAAGATCACCATGAATGGATAATCCTGATTGAAGGGGAAACCCAATTAAAAATCAGAGATGATTTCATCAATTTAAAGGCTGGAGATTATCTTTTCATTGCAGCCCAAACCCCCCACCAAGTAATCAAAACATCCCCTAATTGTATCTGGTTAGCAATACATATTTACTAACTAGGTATTAGGGGTTAGGTGTAATAATTAAACTTCAGTTTATTTTATCTCCTCATCACCTTATCCCTCATGGTTAATTAGGCGAAACCTTTACCTTTTTTCTCTTTTTGCTGTTGCCAAATGATAACTTTACCATGGCGACTTCCTGCCACAAGTTTTGTACCGTCGGGGTGCCATGCGATCGCACTAAAACCGTCATTTTCTATGATAAATCTTTGTTGTATGCTTCTATTTTCATTCCAAAAGAATAACACTCCCTCATCATCCGCCGAAACAAAGGAAAAATCTTGGGGGTGAAACATTAAACTCTCGATAATGCCATCATGGGCTTGTAAAGGTAAAGAAGCCCAACCATCATTATCATCCTCGGCTTTTTTCCACAAAATGACACCATTAAAACAAGAAATAGCTAATAAAGGAGCAAAATCGGCTGAGGAAGTAGACCAAGTAATATTACGAATTTTGCCCCCAAATCCTGATAAATGCCAAGTTTCCAGATTTTCCCAACACCATATCCAAACACTATTATCAAAACAATTTCCAGCCAAATAATTACCATCCCCAGACCAACCAATTTTACTACAAGCCCCCTGCATTTCGGCAATGAAAGGATCTTCATCCCAATCAGAAGCCGTCCAAATATGAATGCCGCCATTTCCTGCCATGGCCAAATATTCCCCCGTAGGATGCCATTGTAAATCTAATACCGAAGAATCAGGAAAAGGTAAAGTAGCTATTATTTGATGGTTTTGTGCATCCCATACTTGAACATAATGACCAAAACTAAAGGCGAGGATAGGTTGGGAAGGATGCCAATGTACGTTCTCAATCCACTGTTTGGGAAACTCAAACATTTCCACCAAATTTATTTCAGGATTTACTTGCCACACCCTTAATTTTCCATCCAGAGTACCTACGGCGAGTAATTCTCCTTGGGGAGAAAAAGCCACACAACCCACGGGGTGTTCATTGGTTTGGGAAGCATCCAAAAGGGTTTCTACAGGGTCATTTTTTGCCCTTTTTATCATTACCTCTCCTCGGGCAGAGGCGATCGCCAAGTCACCATTTATAGACCAACTCACGGCCATGATGTACTCATCCAAAGATTTTTCCCATTGTTTCTTGTACTTTGTTTTAATTGCTTTTGTTTTACTCATAAAAAATTGAATTAGTGATTATTATTAAAAATAAATTAAAGTTAACTTATTAGTTAATGGAATTGTTCATTGTGGATTAATAAATGTTAGGCTAAAAACTAACTATACCATTTTGACAAAATAGAAGGGAGAATTTATGCGAGCGGTTTTAATGGCGGGAGGCTCAGGCACTCGATTGCGTCCTTTAACCTGTGATTTACCTAAGCCCATGGTACCAGTGTTAAACCGCCCCATTGCCGAGCATATCCTTAATTTACTTAAGCGTAACAGCATCACCGAAGTGATTGCCACCCTTCATTATCTTCCTGATGTGATGCGAGATTATTTTCAAGATGGTAGCGAATTTGGGGTAGAAATGACCTATGCGGTGGAAGAAGAGCAACCCCTTGGCACCGCTGGATGTGTGAAAAATTTAGAAGAATTATTACAAGAGACATTTTTGGTCATTAGCGGAGATAGTATCACAGATTTTGACCTCCAAAAGGCGATCGCCTTTCACCGTGAAAAACAATCAAAAGCCACCCTGGTATTAACCCGTGTGCCCAATCCCATCGAATTTGGCGTAGTCATCACCGACAAAGAAGACAGAATTCAAAGATTTCTCGAAAAACCCTCTAGTAGTGAAATATTCTCCGACACCGTCAATACAGGCACCTATATCCTCGAACCAGAAGTTTTAAAATATCTCCCCAAAAACGAAGAATCAGACTTTTCCCAAGACTTATTTCCCCTTCTCCTCGAAATCGGCGCCCCCATGTATGGATACGTAGCCGAAGGTTATTGGTGCGATGTAGGACACCTAGAAGCCTATCGTGAATCCCAGTACGATGCGATCGACAAAAAAGTATTAGTGGACTTTGCCTACCGTGAAATCGAGTATGGTATATGGATGGGAGAAAATACTTATATCGATCCCACCGCCATCATCGAAGCCCCCGTCCTCATCGGTAACAACTGCCGTATCGGCGCCCGTACCAGAATAGAAGGAAGTACAGTAATCGGTGATAACGTCACCATCGGCAACGACGTAGAATTGAACCGCCCCATCATCGGTAACGGTGTCACCATCGGCGATGAATGTTCCCTTTCCGCCTGTGTGGTGGCAAGGGGTACCAGAATGGATAGACGAGTGCAAATCGCTGAAGGGGTGGTAGTGGGTGCATTGTGCAACATTGGCGAAGAATCCCAAATCAATATTGGAGTCAGAATTTGGCCCCAAAAAAGAATCGAATCAGGGGCAACCCTCAATATCAACCTGATATGGGGAAATATAGCCCACCGTAACCTATTCAGTCAAAGGGGAGTCACAGGGCTTGCCAACATCGACATTACCCCAGAATTTGCGGTCAAACTGGGGGCGGCCTACGGTTCAACCCTTAAACATGGCTCATCGGTGGTAGTATCAAGGGATCAAAGGAGCGTATCAAGGATGGTAAGTCGCTCTCTGATTGCAGGATTGATGTCTGTGGGCATTGACATTCAAAACCTAGAATCTACCGCCATTCCCATCTCCCGTACCATGACACCCAAATTGGGAGTGCAAGGGGGAGTCCATGTGCGCCTACACCCAGAGCGCCATGAGGATATGTTAATTGAATTTTTTGATGAAAAAGGTATTAACATTCCCAAACCCAAAGAAAAAAAAATTGAAGGGGCTTATTTCAAAGAAGACTTAAGAAGAGTCCATAGTATTGACATTGGCGATATGTCTTACCCTTCCCAAATTATTGAAACCTACCGCAAAACCTTCGAGACACAGTTGGATGTAGAAGCTATTCACACTAGCAATACCAAAATTGTGATTGACTATGTTTATTCCGTCTCAGGGGCGATATTACCTCAGATATTAGGTAAATTTAGTTGTGATGCGGTGGTATTAAATGCGAGTTTGCGACAAAGGGCAATTTCTACCGAAGAAAGGGAAGTTTTATTGGTGCAATTAGGTCATGTGGTGGAAGCCCTCAAGGCTAATTTTGGGGTACAGGTTTCTGCTAATGGGGAATTATTTATTTTGGTGGATGAATCAGGTTTACAAATTCGGGGGGAGGAGTTAACCGCCCTGATGGTTAATACTATCCTCACCGCTAACCCCAGGGGGACGGTGGTAGTACCTGTAAATACATCTAGTGCGGTAGAACAAATTGCCAGGCGCCATGATGGTAGGGTGATTCGTACCAAAGTAAATCCCACTGCTCTCATGGAAGCAACTCAAAATAATTCTAATGTGGTATTGGGGGGTAGCGGAGATATGGGCTTTATTTTTCCCCATCTTCATCCAGGTTTTGATGCGATGTTTTCCATTGCCAAACTCATTGAAATGTTGACGGTGCAAGAGCGCTCTTTGACTCAGGTAAGAACGGAATTACCAAAGGTGTGTCACAAATCCCAGTCCCTTCGTTGCCCTCTCAAAACTAAGGGAGCGCTAATGCGTTATTTGGTCGAAACAGAATCTCCTGAAGCATTGGAGTTGATTGATGGGGTGAAAATTATTGAACCTCATTCTGATAATTGGGTGTTGATTCTTCCTGATGCGGGGGAGTCTTTGGTTCATATTTACACTAATAGTGATAGCAAGGAATGGGCTGATAAATACTCCCAAATTTATCGCTCTAAAATTC
The DNA here is from genome assembly GCF_001747005.2 of Cyanobacterium sp. IPPAS B-1200. Lineage (NCBI taxonomy): Bacteria > Bacillati > Cyanobacteriota > Cyanophyceae > Chroococcales > Geminocystaceae > Cyanobacterium > Cyanobacterium sp. IPPAS B-1200. Next base: position 692,603 of record NZ_CP182899.1, on the reverse strand, counting down.
AAAAGTTTATCATTACTCAGCAGGTAAATGATTGATTAGGATTCATTACCAAGGACTACCGATAATGGTAAAAGGAGCCCAATAAAAGGGATGGGATAAGTCTTCGTCACCGAATTGTGTGGATATAGATGGTAGAGATAAGTTACCTCTGGTGCTTCGGAGTTGTCCATCAGCTATATATACTTGACGATTAATCATAGATACCTGGGTATCTCTTAGGGCATCGGATTTGAGTAACAAATCGGTTTTAGTTTCATAGGATTTGAGATGTTGATAAAATTCACTCATGAGGGCTAAAGTACCTGCATCACTTACCTGCCAGTAACTACCTAATGCCGATCGCACCCCAGATTGTACTGCTAAACCTCCAAAACCCAATTCAGCCTCGGCATCCCCCATGGCTGTCTCACAGGCACTTAGGGTTAAAAGGGATACGGGGGGGCTATGCCAATTTAAATCTCTGATGTCTGTAAGGGTTAAGGGGCGATCGGACAATTGAATGAAAGAGTCAGCAGGATCTCCAGGTTGAAATTTAGCATGGGTGGCTAAATGAATTATTTCATAAGGGTTTTGCTCTCTTTGAGTTCTCAAATTTTCGAGGGTAAATAGATTTTCGGTCATTTTTACCCCATCCCAAGGCGCTGGAACAATGTTATTAATTTCAAGGGTTACTCCAGGTAAGGGACTAAGAAATTCAAAATTAGACATTCCCATGGCCAAAATTTGGATTTCATCTTGATTTTTGCGACTTATATCAAGGTTGGTTAGGGCGAAAGAAGGCACCATGGAGATGCTATATTTTTCCACTAAAAAATTAGTACCATCGGAAAAAGCCGCAAAAGGAATACTTCTTAATCTAGGCCCTACACAAATAATTAGGGTATCGATATTTTCTTGTTGTAACTGGGTTTCGAGGGGTTTTATTATCCATTCGTACAATTTTTGAGCAGAAGCGCTTGAAGTTGAGGATTGTTGAGATGAGAATGGTTTTGTAATATAGTTAGTATATTGATCAATTACAGTATCGATCTCTAAGGCATTAACATCTGAAAATCTTTTCCCCACTGGTTTATTTTCGGCGGTAATAATGGCTAATTCTAAGGCTTCAGGATATGACCATACCCAGATAGCCGCAGCATTTTTTCCTGTTTCTTGTTTTAGGGTTTTTAATTGGGTAGCTACTTGCTCAATTTGTACAGTTTCATCGGTAAAGTTAGTACGAAAAAAATTCTGATAGTCTTCTTTACAATCTTCATCTATTTTGATTATTTCTTGTGACCAATCTATCCTATGGTCAATATCATCCATGGCAATGAGATTATTATTACTCCATTGATTACTAAAAAAAAGAATTGATAAGCAAGTAAGAATAAAGGTAAAAAAGTAAACTATTTTTCTTTTATTAAACATAATTTTAATTTTTTATGGAGATCATTAATTTCCAGATTATCTATTTTAAAGGTACTGTGATAATTATTTTTATATTAAAAAATAACTAATTAATGGTAGCATAAAATTAATTATAAATTAATTATAAATTATACACAATACTTATACCAACACATTTATTAATCAAGTATAAAACTTTTGAAAATTACTTTATTTATATATTATTTTAATTAAGGTGAGGAGTGGAAAATTAAAAATTCTGAGAACATTTAAAACCCTAAATGTATATTGTAATTTAATAAAAATTCTTACTATTATTAAACAAAGCTATTTTTTTACTCAACATTATCAATGGTTCTTTATTCACTAATTGTGTGTGAAAATGTTACCACAATTTAATGTTCATTGTTCCTTATTTAAAGTTTTATCAATAGAATCTTTATTTTTCATCCTAAAAGTAACTAAAATATGGTGAAGATAATCTAGGAGAAATACTTGATATGTTAGCGAGGGTATGGAGCGCTACGGTGGTGGGGGTAGATGCTATCAAGGTAGGGGTTGAAGTTGATGTGGCGGGGGGATTACCTAAAATTACGGTGGTGGGCTTACCTGATGCGGCGGTGCAGGAGTCGAGGGAGAGGGTGAAGGCAGCCATCAAAAATTCTGGGTTTGCGTTTCCTATGCGCAAGGTGACGATTAATCTTACCCCTGCTGATTTGAGAAAGGAAGGTCCTAGTTTTGATTTACCTATCAGCATTGGTATTTTAGCGGCCTCTGAACAAATTGATCCTCTTTTGTTGGGAGATTATCTTTTTTTGGGGGAGATGTCTTTGGATGGTAGTTTACGCCCCATAGCGGGGGTATTACCCATGGCAGCGGTGGCAGTGAAGTTGGGCTTTAAGGGGATCGTTTTACCCAAAGCAAATGCTCAGGAAGCAGCGGTGGTGGAAGGTTTGGAGGTGTATGGTTTAAATAATTTGGATGAGGTTGCCCAGTTTTTGCAAGAGCCTGAGAAATTTAGTGCCACAAGGGTAAATATGGGGGAAGATTTTGAGCCTCTTTTTGCTTTGATGGATAATTTGAAGGATGTGAAGGGGCAAAACCATGCCCGTAGAGCTTTGGAAATTGCGGCGGCGGGGGGCCATAATTTGATTTTTGTGGGGCCTCCAGGGTCGGGAAAAACTATGTTAGCAAGGCGTTTACCGAGCATCTTACCGCCCCTAAGTTTTGGGGAGGCGTTGGAAGTTTCTCAGGTTTATTCGGTGGCTGGGTTGTTAAAAAATAGTGGTTCTTTGGTGCGATCGCGCCCTTTTCGCAGTCCTCACCATTCGGCTAGTGGGGCATCCTTGGTGGGGGGTGGTAGTTATCCTAAACCGGGGGAAATTTCTTTGTCTCATCACGGGGTGTTATTTTTGGATGAGTTGACGGAGTTTAAGAGGAATGTATTAGAATTTTTACGGCAACCCCTAGAAGATGGTTTTGTAACTATTTCCCGCGCCCGTCAGTCGGTGGAGTTTCCTGCCCAGTTTACCTTGGTGGCGAGTACCAATCCTTGCCCTTGCGGTTATTATGGGGATTCTATTCAGCCCTGTAGTTGTTCGCCTCGTCAAAGGGAGCAATATTGGGCGAAGTTGTCGGGCCCTTTGTTGGATAGGATAGATTTACAGGTGGTGGTTAGTCGTCTCAAGCCCGAAGAAATGACCAGTCAGCCCCAAGGGGAAAATTCGGAGTCGGTGAGGGAGAGGGTAAATAAAGCAAGGGCGATCGCACAGGAACGCTTCAAAGGTTATAAAATAAGCAGTAATGCTCAAATGCAGTCAAAGCATCTACGGGAATACTGTGCATTAGATGAAACCTGCCGTAACCTGTTGGAAAATGCCATCCGAAAATTAGGACTTTCGGCACGGGCAATGGATCGTATTTTGAAAGTATCACGCACCATCGCTGACTTGGCAGGAGATAGCGATTTACAAAGTTATCATCTTGCCGAAGCTATCCAATATCGTACCATCGACAGAATGCAATAAAGCTTAATTATCTCTATTAGGAGGTAAACTATTGAGCATTTCTTGGTATTCTCGCCATGGGGGCAAAAAAGTATCTATGAGGGCGACAAATTTTTTACCATGATTGGCTTCTAGTAGGTGCGTCATTTCATGGACAACGACATACTCTAGGCATATTTTTGGTCTCTTTGCTAGTTCAGTATTAAGGCGAATATTGCCATGGGTAACATTACAACTCCCCCATTTTGTCTTCATTTGCTGGACAAAAAACCTGTTTACTTTTACTCCCATGATGGGTTGCCATTTTTCGATGAGGGGGGGAATAGCTTGTTTTAATTGCTCTCGATACCATTGAGCCATAATAACTTGTTTTGTAAGGCGATCGCGCTGCGCCACTTCGCGATCGCACTCAGGAGGTATTTGTAATAAAATAGTTTTATGACCGAGAGTTACCCTAGGTGCATTATTCGATTCCATAATTTTCAGTAAATAACCCTCTCCCCAAAGATAATGGGTTTCCTCATCGATATAGTGACGGGGTGCTTCTCTTGTGCGAGATTGTATGGCTTTTTGTTGTTTTTTGATCCATGGCAACTTTTTAAGGGCAAACATTCTTATGGTTTCCAGTGTCATGGTTTCTGGGGCGCAGATTAATATCTCTCCTTCGGGAGGGCGCACTTTGAGATACATATTTTTGATTTTTTTGCGCTCAAGGGCGATCGCAATGTCACCAACCTTAATACTTTTTTTCATCAAACTTTAATCATATCGGGTGGGCATCGCCCACCACAAAACAACAACTACATAGGACGATAAACACGATAATTAATACTAGGAAAAATATTATCAATGGCCTCTACCTTTTGCAACCAACCAGAATCAATTTCTCCGCTCCAAATATCCTCCTCCAACTTCTTCAACCGCAATAAATGGCTTTTTGTCCGTCTTTCGGCGTAAGGTACCATGGTACCAGTACGCATGATGAATGCCCAGTCAGAGGATTGAGCCAACAACAACTCCCTCGCTGCTTGGTTTAGGGCGCGCCATTCCAACTCATCCTTCGGCTCTTTAGTTGCCAAATTAATCATTTTTTCCGCCCCTTTGTGAAGGTGAGGATAAATCCAAGCATTGGTATGATTTAACCAATATTCATGGAAACCCTTATAACCCCAACTAGATTGAGAAGGAATCGCCACCTGTTGATTTGGATGTCCTTTTAGATAATCTGCAAGATGAATCATATACAAAGTATCTTGGTCAAACCATGCCTTGCGGAAAAGGTAATCAATAAATTTTGGGCCCTCATACCACCAATGCCCATACAACTCCGCATCATAGGGAGACACCACAATGGGTTCCCTTTGCATAATTCCCGCTAGGTGCTGAACCTGTTGCATTCTGTTATACAAAAAGTTTCCAGCGTGTTCGGCGGCTTTTTCATTGGCCCAATAAGGATCATAAAGCGCTTTGTCCGATAAACCTGCTTGACGACTGGTAATTTTGTGGTACTTTATCCCCACATTTTTCCGTTGTCCATTGGGCATGATGTAGGGCTTGATATAGTCGTAATCAGCTTCCCAACCAATATCTTTGTAAAACTCTCGATAAACTGGATCTCCAGGATAACCAACTTCCGATGACCATACCTGCTGAGAAGACTCATGATCCCTTCCAAATACTGCAACCCCTGTTTCGGTAAAAATGGGAGCATAAGTGCCAAAACGAGGACGAGGACGGGCATAGAGCAAACCATGACCATCGGTAAGGAAGTACCGTAAACCAGCATCCGCCAACATTCTTTCTAAGCCTTCAAAGTAGGCACATTCGGGCAACCAAATCCCCCTAGGACGAATACCAAAGTTTTCTTCGTAATGTTCACAGGCTACTTCTATCTGCGCCCACACCGCTTGGGGGTACATTTTCATGAGGGGCAAATATCCGTGGGTAGCACCACAGGTAATAATTTCTAAGTTATTACTGTCTTGAAATCCTTTAAAGGCACTAACTAAGTCTCCTTTGTAGTGTTCCCATACTTTGCGGGTTTCACTAAATTCTTGGGCATAGTATTCGGCAAGATATTTGATATGACCATTATCTTTATTGTGGTCTATTTCTTTTTGAACTAATTTTTCTAACTGAGTAAGATGTTCGTCATATCTTTCTTGGAGGAGTTTATCCCGTAGCATGGACACAAGAGGGGGTGTCATGCTCATGGTCATTTTAAAGTCAACGCCATCTCTTTTTAGTCCGTTAAATACTTGTAACAGTGGTATATAAGTTTCGGTGATTGCTTCATACAACCACTCTTCTTCTAGGACGTAGTCACTTTCTGGATGGCGGACAAAGGGTAAGTGTGCGTGTAGCACTAAGGCAAGATAGCCAAGAGCCATAATTTGTCAATCACTATTTTTTTTGTACAGTTTAACAGTTTAATTTTTTACTGTTACTAGCAATATTAAGCGACTTTGAACATTTTTATCACTAAAAATTATTCCCTCTTTTGTGTTATTTTTTAGTTTTATTGTTTTTATTTTCTGATTTCATCTATTTTTTTGTTGATCCCTTTTTGGTAGTTATGGGGGATCAATTATTTTTCTGCTTTCTTTTCTATGGTTTAAGCTCCTGCGGCGATCGTTTCGGCTCCTCGTTTTACCTCGATACCTTTGATATGTCTTACTAGCCAATGGGCTAATTCTTGATGGATTTTAAGGGCGATCGCACTTTGTTTTTCAGGATTTTCTCGGTACTTAATTTGATACTTTTTGACGGTATCTAAAAATATGGCATCGGCTAAATCATTGATGGCATTAATTCGCTCTTTATGATAAGTGTCAATGATTTTTACTCCAGTTTTCAAGGATTCGTTAAGTTCATATCTTTCCATGGTCGTTTTCCTATATCTGCTCTATGTCTCAATGTTCGCAACAAAAAAAAGCTCGTGAACTGGTTTTAAACAATTAGGGCTAACTAGGTTTTATTGTTGTCATTTTTTTTCTGTTTTAGGACTTTGTTGGTTATCCCTGATGAAATTATTTTTAGGGTCAAAATAGGATAAATTGTTTTTGGTTAAATTAAATTTTTAGCAATAATATTTTTAATATTTTTTTTATGTTTGTTTATTTCGTTTATCACCATTGACTTTTATGGATTAAATCTAAGTATTTTGTCATGGAATCATTGTCAATAACTATTATCAATAAGTGAAATTAATTGAGAGAGGCTATATACATCTAAAGTTTTAACCTTGCTTTTTTATTGAGAATGGTATATGATGAAATGGTAACAGAGAGGTAAAAGTATGCAGGGAAATCAAGATGTTAAGGCTCAACTTAATACAGTCTTAAAGATTAAATTGACTGCGATTAACCAGTTTTTTTTACATGCTAGAATGTGCAAAAATTGGGGTTTAGATCGTTTAAATGGATATGAGTATAGTTACTCAATCAAGTTGATGAAACAGGCTGACAAAATTATTGAGCGTATTTTCTTTTTGGAAGGTTTACCTAATTTACAAGATTTGGGTAGTCTTTTGATTGGGGAGGATGTACCTGAAATTTTGGCTAATGATTTAACCCTTACTAGCGATATGGCGGAAAGTTTACGGGGTGCGATCGCCCTTAGCGAAAATCAACAGGACTACGTAACTAGAGATTTATTCCGAGATTTATTAGAAGAAACAGAAGAGCAAATTGATTGGATTGAGTCTCAACAGTGGTTAATTCAAGAGTCGGGTTTACAGAATTTCTTACAGTCTATGATGTAGGTAATGGAAGGATTTAATTGTCCTATTCGTAGATAGTTTTATAAAGATAATAAAGAGGAAACAATGAAAGGTAGTAAAAAAGTTATTAAAGAGTTACAAAAGTTACTTCGTAGCGAGTTGTCCGCAAGGGATCAATATTTCACCCATTCTCGTATGTACCAAGATTGGGGCTTAAATAAACTTTATGAACGCATTGATCATGAAATGCAGGACGAAACCCAACACGCAGACATGATAATTAAGCGTATCTTATTTTTAGAAGGTTCTATCAATTTGGGTGATCAAGCTGATTTGAATGTGGGTAAAACCGTCCCTGATATGCTCAAAAAAGACCTTGAGTTGGAGTATGAAGTCATCGGTAATCTTAAAAGTGCGATCGCCCTTTGTGAAAATGAACAAGATTACGTCACCAGAGATTTACTCCGTCAGATGTTGGATGATACCGAGCAAGATCATGCGCACTGGTTAGAACAACAGTTATGGTTAATTGATAACGTTGGTTTACCCAACTATCTACAATCTCAAATGGGTTAATTGTTGATGTGGACTACGATTTGGCGTAAGTGCGATCGCATCCTATGTTCCCAAACGTAGATACCTTGCCATGTTCCCAACAAAAGATGACCATTATTAACAGGAATAGTCAGGGAAGTATTGGTTAAAACCGAGCGAATGTGGGAGGGCATATCATCCGGCCCTTCTGCACTGTGATAATAGTCCGTGGCACTTTCGGGGACAAGTTTATCAAAAAAATTGCTCAAATCCGTCAACACATCAGGGTCAGCATTTTCTTGGATAATTAAACTAGCACTGGTGTGCATGATAAACACAGTACATAATCCCATTTTGATGCCCGACTCCCCCACCACGGAAGCAACATCACGGGTGATATTATGTAAACATTTACCACTGGTTTTAATTTTTAAAGTGTTTTGATGACAAGCCATAGTATTAATTAATTATTTGCTCAGAGCGAATAAATATCCAAGAATAATTAATAAAGGTATTTACTAAAACAGTTTAATAGAAAAACACCATAAAATCCATAATCATTCATTACTCTAACATTGGTTACATAAACCTCTGGAATATTGCTCAAATAGCGAGATATAATTGTAAACAGGAGCTTTGATTTTACTTTGTGAAATGGAGAGTAGGATCAGGGTTAGCAAACAATAGTTAAGACATAGCATAAAATACCGTGACTGTAAAACCAGAATGGCTGAGGGTAAAAGCTCCTCAAATACAAAGAGTTGGTAGCGTAAAAGATATTCTCAGGGATTTAAGTTTAAATACTGTGTGTGAGGAAGCATCCTGCCCCAACATCGGCGAGTGTTTCAATGCTGGTACTGCCACTTTTTTGATTATGGGGCCAGCTTGTACCCGTGCTTGTCCTTATTGCGACATTGATTTTGAAAAAGTACCCAAGGAGTTAGATTCCACTGAGCCTTTAAGGTTGGCAGAAGCGGTTAAACGTCTCAAACTTAACCATGTGGTAATTACTTCTGTGAATCGTGATGATTTGCCTGATGGGGGGGCTAGTCAATTTGTGACTTGTATTGAGGAAACCCGTAAGTTATCTCCTAATACTACCATTGAAGTTTTAATTCCTGATTTGTGCGGTGATTGGGATGCTTTGGCAAAGATTTTAAGCGCTAACCCAGAGGTTTTGAACCACAATACGGAGACGATACCCCGATTATATCGTAAGGTGCGCCCCCAAGGAGAATATGGGCGATCGCTCGAACTCCTTGCCCAAACTAGAAAGTTAAACCCAAGTGTTTATACCAAGTCTGGAATTATGGTTGGCTTGGGAGAAAGTGACGAGGAAGTTAAGCAAGTAATGCAGGATTTACGAGCCGTTGATTGTGATATTTTGACCATTGGGCAGTATTTGCAACCTTCTTCCCATCATCTACAGGTAAAGGAATTTGTTACTCCTGAAATGTTTGATAGTTGGCGTGTTTATGGAGAGGAAATAGGTTTTTTACAGGTGGTTTCAACCCCCCTCACCCGTAGCTCATATCATGCGGAAGAAGTACGCAATTTAATGAAATTGTATCCTCGTACCATGGAAACGGTTAAGGGGTAAATGAATAATGAAAATATATTTCTAACTACTTCCTATGGCACATTTTGACATCCTTATCCTATCCAACGGCCCAGGGGAAATTGCCACTTGGGTTATACCTGTGGTGGAAAAAATCCAACGTCTTCTCGGTGAGGGGTTTAAGGATGTTAGAGTGTCTGTTATTTTATCACCCTGTCCGAATAGTACGGGGAATGAAGCTGATGTTGCCCTTCGTTGTGATGGCATTCATCGGGTACAGTCAGCGGCTCATTTTTTCAATTTTTTACTATTTGGTAGGACGGTAGATAATTGGGATTGGTGTAAAAATGGCTTGGTGTTGTTTTTGGGTGGTGATCAATTTTTTACGGTGGTAGCTTCCAAAAGATTGGGTTATAAAAGCATTGTTTATGCGGAATGGGATGCCCGTTGGGCTAGTCAGATTGATCATTTTGCTGTCATGAATTCATCGGTAAGGGATAAGATGCCCCCTCGTTTTCATCATAAGGTGACGGTGGTGGGAGATTTGATGGCGGATGTGCCCGATCATGGAATTAATAACACTTCGTCACAATTTCATGTTGGTTTATTACCCGGTTCTAAATCTAGTAAACTAACTCAAGGTGTTCCTTTTTTCAGTGCGATCGCCCATTATGTGTATAATAAAAATCCTGATATAAAATTTAGTATTCCTGTTGCTCCCACCATTTCTCCACAAATATTGGCTAGTTATGGAGATAAAAATAAAAATGAATTTGTTAATACTTTTACTGATTTAACCATAAAATTAGTGGATGATAAATCATTACAAATATCGGATAATTTAACTATAGAATTAATTACTAATTTTCCTTGTTATGAAGAGATAAAAAACTTTGATATTTGTATTACCACCGTGGGAGCAAATACAGCACAGTTAACCTCCTTGGGAGTTCCTATGATAGTTTTAATTCCCACTTATCAATTAGATGCGATGAAATCTTGGGATGGTATTTTAGGTATCTTGATGAATTTACCTTGGTTAGGAAACAACTTTGCAAAGTTAATTAACTGGCTCATCATTAAATATACTATTAAAAATAAGAGGTTATATGCTTGGCCTAATATTTGGGCAAAAAAAGAAATTGTTCCTGAATTAATTGGTCATTTAAAAGTAGATAACATAGGTGATCTTATCTTAGATTATTACAAAAATCCTCAAAAACTAGAGGACATAAAAAAAGAGTTGTCCTCTGTCACTAAAAGTAAGGGCGCTCGTAAAAAAATAGCGGATTTAGTCATTCAATACATGAACCAAGTTGACAACTAAAACTATTTTCTCCTTTTGTAACAAAGTTTTAAACAATCATTTTTTATTATTGACTTTTGGTTCTGGGTGTGAGATTATTACAATATATTTAATATAATAGAAATCTTTAAGTTTATATTTAGTCACAAAGATTCCCATTATGATATAAGCATACCATGAAGCGGGTGCATAATTATCAACAAACAAAGATTTTTTTATGATAAAAGATTATTCCCATAATCGGCGCCCTTGGCTACCCTTAAAGCAAGAGTGAGTATCCCGCAGTAAATCAGGAATAGATAAATTTTCGGGGCATCTAGGTAAACAATCCCCACAATCGGTACATTTATCACCCTTGTTACCCCAAAACCAATGACCTGCATTTTCAAACATTTGGTAACGATAACTAGCAAAATCTGTCATATCCAAACCAACACCCAAATTTCTGAGACGTAATACTTCTGGGATGTTGATATTCTCAGGACAGGGTAAACACTGATAACATTGGGAACACTTTTGAGTGGTTAAGGTGCGCTGTAAATTTTGTTCTATATTATTAAAACTTCTTTTCTCCTCATCGGTTAAAGGATAATCCTTGTCGGCAACTTCTAGGGGAGTGAATAACTCTTGTGGGTTAGCAGCCCCAAGGCTAAGGGTTGTAATAGCTGGGTTATCTAGCAAAAATCGATAGTTTAACTCTAGGGGAGTAAAGGGTTCACATAAATCTTTCAGTTTTTGGGGTGGTTGATACAACATCCCTCCTTTATCTGCGGGGGAAATAATAAAGATGCCTAAGTCTTTCTTTTTTGCTAATTCAATAATGGGATAGTTTCGTTGAAAGAAATAATAGTAATGAAGGTTAACAAAGTCGAATAAACCTGTTTGGATAGTTTTTGTTATTATGTCTAAACTTCCATGGGTAGAGAAGCCTAAATATTTTATTTTGCCTTGTTTTTTAGCATCTAATAACCTGTTGATATAACTATCAGACTCTAGTAATTGTTGATAGTGCTTTTCTGTATTAATGCCGTGGATAGCTAAACAGTCAATATAGTTTGTTTGTAAATTATTAAGAGATTCATCTATGGAAGACTTATCTATATTTTGGCAATCTGATGGGGTTAACTTGGTGGTAACAAGAATATCTTGACGACTAATGTTAGAAGTCTTTAAAAAGTTTCCAAAATATTGTTCACTTTTACCATAAGCCCTTGCCGTTTCAAAGTGATTTATTCCTAATGCTATGGCTTTACTAACTGTTTCAAATAATTGTTTTTCGGAGTAGCAACAACGCATTAACCCTAAAGAAAAAACTGATATATTTAAGTTAGTTTTGCCAAACCTTCTATATTTCATTGATTAATAATAATAAATAGACTTTAAAGAAAAGTTATGCAAGGAAAAATATATAGCAATTATTATGATTACGGGTTACAAAATGATCCCCCTAAATCCCCCGTAAATTCGGGGGACTTGAGAATAATAAATGTATCTCATAATTCTAAAAAATGCTATAGTAAATAAAATTTTAAAAAAATTGCGATAGATAACCTATCAAATATGTGTTACTATCATGTGACAAGGGGTTTTAATCCCTTGCTTTCAATCCTAATTATGGAATATTTATCTAAAAAGTAGAGCCATTCCAACCCCACATTGAGCCTTTAGCATCAGCAAATTCAATATAAATACGGTTTAAACTAATGTCTAATTGCTGATTGATTTCATTACAAAAATCTTGACTCATTGCTTTAGTTTGATTAGGCGACATAGTACCAACACTCTTTATTTCTACATAACAAACAGGCTCAAATGTTCCTCCAAAAGTCATATTTATATTTTGTTCAAAAGCTGTCATTACGTAAGATTCTGGTTTACTTAAATGTTTTGCCAGTTTAGCTGATAAAGTAGTCAATAATTTTTGTATTTGGTTTTCTTCGATGTTACTTATGGATGATTGAACTTTGATTAATGGCATAATTATTAAAAACTGTTTTACTTTTTATATCTTATCCTTATAATTGCTTTTTAAAGATAACTCATCGTTGAATCATTTAAGTAATACTGTTTGAATATTACTATTTATTTCTTTGCTTTATGGTCAATGTTTGATTGTTTTGTATCTTTATTAACTTTCACTTTTGTAAGAGAAAATTATAATTTATGATGGATTGGTGCAGCAAGATAAGTTAAACCTAAAAGAATACCCATTTGCTCATTACCATTTACATCTAAATCACTGTGACATAAAAATATTTTATCAGTGGCACGGGATAATAAATCATGAATAACTCGATCAATTCTTTCCTTTTCTTGCCCTTCTTGATGCTCGATAGTTAGGGGTTTTTTATCCCATCCCCTCAGAAAAAGAGGAGAAGCGAACAATTCAGCGGCCCCCCCTTTACTCCAAAGGTTTGAACTTATGTCAAGCCAGAATTGCCAAGGATGACTTTGGTTAGAAGTACGATATTGATAGATGGTAGCGAGGGTAATTCCTTTTTGTTTTTTCTCTTGCAATAAAGGGTTAATAGGATAAGGGTTGGCGGTAATGGTGCCTTTGCGTAGGAGAATGATAAATTCTGTCAAACATTGAATGGTTTGTTTTTCTTTGCCTAATCGGTTTTGAATTGCCCAGAAGTGGGAAGCGGTTTGTTTAAATTCTCGTAGGTTGTTTATCTGGGTGTAGGTAAGAGATTTAATGTCATGGAAATATTGTTGATTGATTTTATCGATGACGGCGAGGGGAGATAATTTTTTGTCTTTGGTTTCTTGTTTGAGTTGATTAACCCAATCTCTAATTTTGTTGTAGGCGATAAAGGTTTTGTAACCAAGACGCTCTCCTGATGTAAAATTATCGATGGATAAGAGAAGGGGTGATTCTATGTCAATGTGATAGCAGTAATCGGCTAATAGTCCAGCCCTAATGGGATCAATATCAGGTTGTAAGCCCCATTCCGTGGTAGATTTGGGGGATAATACTGTTAACATCTCCGCTATCATATCCCTTTCAATTAGTCTCCCATTGCCTCCGAAAATCAATCCTAGGAGGGTTAAATGCGATCGCACCAGGGGGGAGGCGATAAGGGGGCGTTTCTCCTGTAAAGGCTCTACAGGGATGTTATTTTCTTGGAAAAAATGAAGAAAATTAAAACGGGCAACCTCATCTAACCCGGGGGCAATAATGGCAACATCTGCGGGGTTAATTTTTCCTTGTTGAATATTATCAATGATAAAATCTGCTACTTCCTGAATTAATTGCGCCCTTACCCTAGTTTTTATAGAAAAAACATTTTCATAATTATCTCCATCGGGAGTATTTTCTTCCATTAAGAGTTTGACAGAAAATTCTAGTTTCTTCAACCCATTATCAATAGGGAATACGGTTAAAAATTCCTGCTTACAATCTTGGGCAATAGTTTTTAAATAATCTGGATCTGCATTTAATCCTAAACGTACTTTTCCTTTATTGTTATAAGTAAAAGCACATCTATAATTATGGGAGAGAAAAAACTCAAATAAGTCTCCCATGGTAGCAGGAAAATTGTCTAAATCATCAGCAAAAACAGCACCATATCTATTTAATAAACTCTTTTGATATTCCAAATTAGGCAATAGATAACGCCAATAAAGTTCATAAATAATTCCATAGCTTAATAAACCATTATCTAAACACCATAAACGCCATTGTAATAAGAGTTTATCAATGGTTTGCCATAAGTCACCTTTCATATTATCTAGTAAAAATATTTCTCCTTTTTCCAAATAATTAGAAATATCCTCTGGAGGAATTCCCGCCATTCCAGCTAGTTGTAATAAATCAAGTAAACGACGGACAAAAATAGACTCATTGCCAAATAAAGATAGTATTTCGAGGGTTATATCTTCACGCCATAATTGAGATGCTAATTCTTGCTCGGTTTCAGGATATAAACGAATGGGAAATAAACTTTTTATATTTAACTGTTTTGCGATTAAAGGAAAAAATAACTCCACTTCATTCATCATAAAAGCTGAAGGGGTTTTTATCTCAATGGTACAATTTAGTGTTTCAGTATGATTAAAAATTAACTCCTGTAAATTAATTCTTTTGTCTCTATTAAAAGCTAAAATAAGAGGTGGTTTTAGTAAGGGTGTAGATTGTTGTTCACTTTCTTTTTTTATCCATTGTGTCAATTGACTAACCAATGCTGTGGTTTTGCCACAGCGACTATTTCCTTCTATCCAAAGAGCATTATTTTGTGTCATTAATTTCAAAAAATCTTCTAACTTTGACTAAGTTGTGATAAATTATTGTTCAACCACCATGAATCATATTTACGATTGGTTTTAATTTCTAATAAGGTAATTCCTTGAGAAGGTAAATTTTGAATACTATTTATTAGTTGTGTCCAGTTTTCGATTAGTTTATATTTTACACCATAGGTTTTACTTAAATTTTCAAAATTAATTTGTTGGGGGGTAGCAAAATATTCTTCAAAAATGTTTTCAAATTCGGCAATGGGTAACATTTCAAAAATCCCTCCTCCATCATTATTCACTAAGATAATGGTTAAACTTCCAGATAAGTTTTTGCTCATTAAAAATCCGTTAGTATCATGTAACAATGCCAAGTCACCTGTTAATAATACCGCTTGTTTTTTTTCTTGGGCAATGCCTAGGGCGGTGGATAAAGTGCCATCGATACCGTTGGCGCCACGACTAAAGTAAACATCTCTTTCGGCTTGGTTAGTTTGCCAAAAATATTCGGCATGTCTCACGGACATACTGTTGGCGATGAAAATAGGTATTTGGGGAGGTAAGTTTTTAGATAACAGCCATGATATTTTACCTTCAAATAATTCTTCATGGTTATTCATGATAGTGGTAAGGTTTTGTTTAATTTTTTGGTCAATTTTTAACCATTGACTGAGGTAGTTTTGATTTATTTTATCTTCAACATTAGTTAAGGTTTGTTCAAGATTTTTAACTAACGCAATAATACTAATTCTTATGGGCTGACTGTTGCTATGAATGGCATCTAAGTTGTCGTCAGTGGGGGTAATAATATAGGTTAATGTTTTGTTTTCTGTTAGCCATTTTCTTAATTCTTTACTGGTAGGATATTCTCCTATTAAGATCACTATTTCTGGTTTTAATATGTCTCGATATTCTTGATTTCTTAAAATAGTGTCGTAGGTAGAAATTAGGTTTTTATTATGGTGAGAGTAGTTTCTGATAGGGGATAGGGCTTCTGATAATACGGGAAAATTTAATTTTTGGGATAAAAGTGCGATCGCACTGGTGTACAATACAGAGTTATCAGGGCAATCTACCCCCGCAATAATTATTCCTTTTTGATACTTTTGCCATTGAGAGAAAATTGCTTCATAATCTCCACTATAGTTAATGGTGAAAGAGGGACGATTTATATTTTTAAGTAAAACTTTATGCTCAATTACTTCTTTTTCAGCTTCGGTATAATTTAGTTGTTTAATAGGTGCTAAAGGTTCACGAAAAGGAACATTAAAATGGACAACTCCCCTCATAGGATAGATAGTTTTTTCCCATCCATGAATAATGTTTTGTCGTAGATAAAAAAGCCTTTCTAAATCCATTGACGGTAATGATAATTCTGTTTGCCATCGGGGATAATTACCATACAAATTTACTTGATTAATAGTTTGCCCAGCGTGACATTCTCTTAGTTCTGGGGGGCGATCACCTGTTAAGATAATTAAAGGAATATGACTATATTTAGCTTCAATTACCGCAGGAAAAAAATTAGCTCCTGCCGTGCCAGAAGTACAAACTAATACCGTGGGTTTACGGCTACTTTTGGCAATACCAAGGGCAAAAAAACTTGCCGAACGCTCATCCAAAACAGGAATTGTTTTTATGGTAGGATGTTGAGCAAAGGCAATGGTTAAAGGAGTAGAACGAGAACCGGGGCATATGACAGCATTTTCTAATCCTAATTTAGCGAAAGTATCAACTATTAAAGAACTCCAAACAGTGTTTATATTACGAAAATCTAAACTCATTATTTAAAATAAATTTACCCTATTTATTAATAATTTATTTTACCATATATATTGTATTAGCAATAACTATTCAATGTTTATTGTTCTAAGAAAAACTGATCACAAAAAAAATTAACTATGCAAAGTTATCTTCAAGATAATATTCTTTATATCAATAAAAAAGATCTTCCTGAATATAAAAAAAATGCTTCTATTGTGAGAAATAATTACTTCTGGGCATTAAAATCCATTAGCGGTTATTCCCCCCCTTCCGCTGATTGGGAATTTGAGCAGGAAGTATGGTTTGCCCTTTCGAGGATGTTATTATTTTTCACTAATTCAGGTTATCTTGGCTATAGTGAGACTATTTTAGAATTTTCTGAAGATATTATTATTCCCGATGTTTTACGACAAGTATCCAGTAAATTATAAATTGGGCATTACTAAATTTAGTTTAGGTGGGCAATAGCAACAGTATTTTAAATATAATTCAATAATATTCCATCATTAAGCAACTTCATAAATTAGAGGATTTAGGAAGAAAAATTCAAGCTACTTAGATAATCTAATCTTTTATTTTAATAAGTAGATAGACAAACTATAAATAAACTTAATTATCAATTATCCATTATCAATTAAATTATCATGGCAACATTTTTACGTCCCCTCAGTTATAAATATCAATGGCTGTATGATACTATCTCTCGTTTAGCCGCTTTACCCGTGGGAGGAGAGAAAAGATTTCGTAATTTAGCACTTGAAAATATTACCATAGAAGAAAATACAAAAATACTAGACTTGTGTTGTGGAAAGGGGCAGACTACTAAATTTTTGGTGCAACATTCCCACGAAGTGACGGGGTTAGATATATCTCCTTTTGCCCTAGAGGAAGCTAAAAAAAATGTACCCCAAGCAGGATATGTGGAAGGTTTTGCCCAGAAAATGCCTTTTAGTGCGGATGAATTTGATATTGTTCATACTAGCGTAGCTTTACATGAAATGAAGACCGAAGAATTAAAAGAAATTTTTGCGGAGGTTTATCGAGTGTTAAAACCTAATGGAATTTTTACTTTTATCGATTTACATCAACCCCATAATCCTTTATTTATCCCCGGATTAAGTATTTTTATGTGGTTATTTGAAACCGAAACGGCATGGCAATTAATTAAAACTGATTTGCCACAAATGTTAACTAATCAAGGGTTTAGGGTGATTACTAAAAAGTTTTATGGTGGGGGAAGTTTACAGGTAATTCAGGTTCAAAAATAAGCTAATAAAAAGGAGTTATTATTTATGGATATTAATACTAAAAATCCTCAAAATTTTGCTGATTATGCCTACAGTGCGATCGCCCTTAGCACAAAAAAAATAATTAAAAATGAAAAGGGAGTTTTAGAGGATGAAGATCCAGAATATGTACATCAAATGAGGGTAGGATTAAGAAAATTAAGAAGTGTGTTAATTGGCTTTGCTTCTGCCTTAAATTTACCTAAGATAGTGGAAGAAAAAAGCATAGGTAAAATAGCTCAAATTTTAGGAAAAAAAAGAGATAATGATGTTTTAAAAGAAAATTTACGTAAATACTATTACGATTTTCTCAGTGACTCTGAAAAAGAAATTTGTCAAGAATTTATCGAAAAACTAGAGGATAATAATAAAACCTGTCAAAAGAACATTATCAAAACATTAAAAGGGAAAGAATATAAAGCAATAAAAGTTTCCTTAAAACAATGGTTAAAAAAACCTCAGTTTAATTTAGTTGCTTCCTTACCAATAGAAAGCGTTGCCAATCATCTGATTTCACCTCAAGTAAGCCATTTATTATTACAATCAGGATGGTTAGTTGGTACTCAAATAGATGAAGAAAATCAAATTATAGTCAAAGAAAGCTATAGCCTTGAAGAAGTAGATATTTTACTACTATACCATGAAGAAATTATCCATGATTTACGAAAAGAAGCGAAAAAAACTCGTTATCAAATGGAACTATTAACGAACTGTTATGGACAATCATATGATGATTTTTTGCAGTTGGTAGTACAAGCACAAGAAATCTTAGGTAATATTCAGGATAACACAGTTTTAATGGGCAAAATAAAAAAAGTAATTGGTAAAAACTGGAGCAAAAAACTACCTAATTTAGAAAGTTTAATAATAAATAATCAACGGCAACAATGGATGAACTGGCAAAAAATACAACAGATATTTTTATTAAGAATGAAAAATTCAAATTTCCATGAATTATTTAGTTTATAACTACCCATCATATAATGTAGCAATTATCATGGTTACGGAGTACAAGATGATACCCCTAAATCCCCCACAAATTCGGGGTACTTGAGAATAATAAATGTATCTCATAATTATAAAAAACGCTATAAATTATAAGTGTTAATAATTAATAATAAATACTATTTCTTCCCTTCTCGTTGTTATCTTTTTTCTTAATTATCAACTATCAATTATCCATTATCCATTATCCATTATCATTTATCCATTATCATTTATCCATTATCATTTCTTGCTTTGCCCTTGGTTGGTTAAAATAAAAAGAAAAGCTATAAGATAACTAAATTTAAGAAATTAAATGTCTGCAACTACAAGCCATAAAAAAGCCAAAGCCCTCAAGCCAGGTAGTCGTCGCCCTGCCAAAGAATTGTGTAGCGAGTGTGGGTTGTGCGATACCTACTATATCCATTATGTAAAGGAAGCCTGTGCTTTTATTCATCAACAGATTGCGGAGTTGGAAACCCAAGCCCATGGGCGCCCTCGTGATTTGGATAATGAGAATGATGTTTATTTTGGGGTACATCAGGAGATGATTACCGCCCAGAAAAAAGAACCCATCGAAGGGGCGCAATGGACGGGAATTGTAAGTGCGATCGCCTGTGAAATGTTAACTCAAGGGCTAGTGGAAGGGGTTGTATGTGTGCAAAACAGCGAAACAGATCGTTTTCAACCTAAACCCATAATTGCCACCACTACAGAGGAAATCTTGGGGGCAAGGGTAAATAAACCGACTCTCTCTCCTAACCTGTCGGTATTAGAACAAATCGAACAATCGGGCATGAAACGCCTATTAGTGATTGGGGTAGGTTGTCAAATTCAAGCCCTGCGAGAAGTAGAAGATAAATTGGGCTTAGAAAAATTATATGTTTTAGGTACTCCCTGCGTTGATAACGTTACCCGTGAGGGATTACAGAAATTTTTAGACACCACCAGCGACTCTCCTGATACCGTAGTGGCTTACGAGTTTATGCAGGATTTTCGGGTACATTTTAAACATGAAGATGGACGGGTGGAAAAAGTACCTTTCTTTGGTTTAAAAACTAATAAATTAAAGGATGTGTTTGCCCCTTCTTGTATGACTTGTTTCGATTACGTCAACTCCTTGGCAGATTTGGTGGTGGGCTATATGGGTTCGCCCTTTGGTTGGCAATGGATTGTGGTGAGAAACGATACAGGGAAAGAGATGTTAGATTTAGTACAAGACCAACTTAAAACGCAACCTGTAATGTCTAAGGGCGATCGCACTCAGGCCGTCCAAAACAGCATTCCAGCCTATGATAAAGGGGTTACATTACCCATGTGGGCAGCAAAATTAATGGGGGTAGTAATCGAAAAAGTAGGCCCCCAAGGCTTGGAATATGCCAGATTTTCCATTGATTCCCACTTCACCCGTAATTATTTATACGTCAAGCGTAACTATCCTGAAAAATTAGAAGCCCATGTGCCTAACTATGCGAAAAAAATTGTATCTCAATATAAATTACCTAAAGATTGAGAAATTCAAATTTACCATGTAGAATTGCAGAAATATAGCATTTTTTAGATAAATCGTCATAGAATGATGATGCTTCAACGATAACGATAAATGGAGCGTGAACAAAAGATAACAAGGCTAAACAAGACACATTGAAGATAGATTTAATTGTCCATTATCCATTGTCAATTGTTCACCGTCCATTGCTTGATAATTAACTATTGATATAAAACAAGATGGAAAACCGCACCAAGGCACTAATTACAGGAATAACAGGGCAGGATGGCTCCTATTTAGCCGAATTACTTTTAGGCAAAGGCTACGAAGTCCATGGCATTATCCGCCGTACCTCCACATTTAATACTGACAGAATCGATCATATTTATCAAGATCCCCATCAGCCCGATGCTCGACTATTCCTCCACTACGGAGACTTAACCGATGGTACAACCCTCCGACGGATTTTAGAAGAAGTACAACCCCACGAAGTTTATAACCTTGGGGCGCAATCCCATGTAAGGGTGAGCTTTGATGCTCCCGAATTTACCGTGGATACCGTCGCCATGGGTACTCTCCGACTTTTAGAAGCCATCCGAGACTATCAAAATTATCATGATACCCAAGTAAAATATTATCAAGCAGGGTCATCAGAAATGTTTGGTAAAGTGGTAGAAGTTCCCCAAAAAGAAACCACTCCCTTTTATCCCCGTAGCCCCTACGCCTGTGCCAAAGTTTACGCCCATTGGCAAACCGTTAACCATCGGGAATCCTATAACATGTTTGCCTGTAACGGTATTCTTTTTAACCATGAAAGCCCCCGCCGTGGAGAAACCTTTGTAACTCGTAAAATTACAAGGGCGATCGCCCGCATCGTAGCAGGGCAACAAAAAGAATTATTCCTCGGCAACCTAGACTCCAAAAGAGATTGGGGCTATGCCAAAGACTATGTAGTTGCCATGTGGTCAATGTTACAACAAGAAAAACCCGATGATTACGTCATCGCCACAGGAGAAACCCACTCCGTCAAAGAATTTTTAGAACTAGCCTTCACCTACGTTAACCTCAACTGGGAAGACTATGTACGCTTTGATGAACGGTATTTACGCCCCGCCGAAGTTGACTTATTAATCGGAGATCCTACAAAATCAAAAGAAAAACTAGGCTGGAAACCCTCCGTTACCTTCCCTGAATTAGTCGGCCTTATGGTTGACGCTGACTTAGAAGCCTTCGGTTTAAAAACCCAAACAGGAGAGCCAGTAAAAGATCAAGCCTATATCCGTCATGGCGTTTTGCACAACGTTAATTAAATTTTATTGATGTCAATTATCAATTATCCATTATCAACTATCAATTAACTCCCCATGATCGAATTAACCAACAAAAAAATATTAGTAACCGGAGGCTCCGGATTTCTCGGAAAACAGGTAGTAGCCGAACTACTAAAAGCAGGGGCTAATATGGATCATATCACCATTCCTCGCTCCAAAGATTGTGACCTCACCATCTGGGAAAACTGCCAAAAAGCTGTAGAAAATCAGGACATCGTAATTCACCTCGCCGCCCATGTAGGGGGTATCGGTTTAAACCAAGCCAAACCAGCGGAATTATTTTACGATAACCTCATGATGGGAACACAACTGATTCACGCTTCTTATCAAGCAGGGGTAGAAAAATTTACCTGCGTTGGCACCATCTGCGCCTACCCTAAGTTTACCCCCGTACCCTTCAAAGAAGAAGACTTATGGAATGGTTATCCTGAGGAAACCAATGCCCCCTACGGCATCGCTAAAAAAGCCCTCTTAGTGCAACTAGAATCCTACCGTCAACAATACGGCTTCAATGGCATCTATCTATTACCGGTTAACCTTTATGGCCCCGAGGATAACTTTAACCCCGAAAGTTCCCATGTCATACCAGCCCTAATTAAAAAAGTCCATGAAGCCTTAGAAAAAGGAGAAAAAGTAATCCCTGTATGGGGTGACGGTAGCCCTACCCGTGAATTTTTATATTCCAATGATGCGGGGAGAGGCATTGTCATGGCAACTCAATTATATAATTCCCATGAGCCTATTAATTTAGGTACTAATTTTGAAATTTCCATCAAGGATTTAATCGAGTTAATCTGTGATTTGATGGGTTTTGATGGTGAGTTGGAATGGCAAACTGACAAACCCAATGGGCAACCCCGTAGATGTTTGGATACCACCAAAGCAAAGGATACTTTTGGCTTCACTGCTAATATGGAATTACGTCAGGGGCTTAAAAATACTATTGATTGGTATGTGAATAATGGATGATTGAGAATTGATAATGGATAATGGTGGTTATGGAATCGCATTGAGACATTAGTATGTTAATAATTGATTTGGTGGGCAGTGCATCCCCCTATTCGGACTTTAATCGCTAAATATTAACTTTGCGTCTTGGCGAGAAAAAAACTACCCTATAATTATCCATTCATCATTCTCCATCATGGCCATAAAAAGATCATCATCTGAGCATAAGAAAGAGCGTTTACCCCTCCAGCGTAAAAGTAAATTTAAAGCTCCTTCCCCTGAAGATACTGAGATTTTATTGCCCCAAGAAATTGCTGAGGATGGGGAACAAAATGAGGATAAGATTAGACCCCAAAAATTGGCTGATTATATTGGGCAAAAGGATTTAAAGGGAGTGTTAAACATTGCGATCGCAGCGGCGAAACAACGGCAAGATCCTTTAGATCATATCCTATTATATGGGCCCCCCGGACTGGGTAAAACCACCATGTCCCTCATTTTGGCATCGGAAATGGGAGTTAGCTGTAAAATTACCGCAGCCCCCGCCCTCGAGCGCCCCCGGGACATTATCGGGCTATTAATATCTTTACAACCAGGGGATATTTTATTTATCGATGAAATTCATCGCCTCAATCGAGTAACCGAAGAATTACTCTATCCTGCCATGGAAGACAAAAGGTTGGATGTCACCATCGGCAAAGGGCAATCCGCCAAAATTCGCAGTATTCCCCTAAAACCCTTTACCCTCATCGGTGCTACCACCAAAATCGGCTCGTTAACATCCCCCCTGCGCGATCGTTTTGGGTTAATTCAAAGGTTACAATTTTATCAGCTAGACGAATTGACGGAAATTGTTAAAAGGTCTGCTCAAATATTTGATGTTAAAGTGGATGAACAAGGGGCGCAAGAAATCGCCCGTCGCTCTAGGGGTACACCCCGTATTACCAATCGTCTTTTGCGGAGGGTACGGGATTTTGCTCAGGTAAAAGGAAGGAAAAAAGTAGATCAAACCCTTGCCAGTGAAGCCCTTGACCTCCATAACGTCGATCGCCTCGGGCTAGATTGGACAGATAGACTGGTATTATCAACCATCATCGAACAGTTTAACGGTGGCCCCGTGGGCCTAGATGCGATCGCCTCTGCCACAGGAGAAGACGCCAAAACCATCGAAGAAGTGTACGAACCCTATTTATTACAAATCGGCTTTATCAACCGTACCCACCGAGGTAGAATCGCCACCGAAAAAGCCCAAAAACATTTAGTAGAAATGGGCAATGAAAATTAGGGCTTGATGAAAGGTGGAATCGTGAAGGCGGAGAATAGGCAATGGGTAATGGGCAATAGTTTCAAGGTTTTTCCTGATTTGTGCAGTGGGGCAAGTGCAAAGATACAATCTACTTACCCGACATAATCCGAACTTAATATTAATTACTCCTTAACTGCTTAACATTACTTTACAATAGAGGGTAAAGGAATAAATAAAATTGAAGTATCAATAATGTTGAACTATCAAACATGGCAATGGCGGGGTTATAACATCGGCTACCAATCCTATGGCAAAAAAGAAGCCCCTGCGGTGGTATTCGTCCATGGCTTTGGAGCAAATTGCGGTCATTGGCGCAAAAATATCCCCGTCTTAGGGGAAGACTTTAATTGCTATGCACTAGATTTAATAGGCTTTGGGGCATCCGCAAAACCAGAACCCGATGACGATATTAGCTACACTTTCGACACATGGGCGCAACAGGTAGCAGACTTTTGCAAAGAAATCGTCGGTAGCCCCGTTTATTTAGTCGGTAACTCCATCGGTTGTGTGGTAATCATGCAAACCGCCGTGGATTTTCCCGAATTAGTGTTAGGCATTGCCGCCCTAAATTGTTCCCTCAGACTACTGCACGAAAGCAAAAGAGAATCCCTCCCTTGGGTGCGTAATGTAGGGGCTACAGCCATGCAAAAAGTATTAAAAAATAGAGCTATTGGTAACTTTTTCTTTCAACAAATCGCCAAACCCAAAGTAATTCGCCGAATTTTATCCCAAGCCTATCGCCGTAGTGATGCCATTACCGATGATTTAATTGAGCTAATTTATCAACCCTCTCAAGACGTGGGGGCGGCGGCAGTATTTCTTGCTTTTACAGGCTATTCAGGGGGGCCATTAGCCGAGGAACTATTACCCATTTTACCTTGCCCTGCTATCATTTTATGGGGTACTGAAGATCCATGGGAACCCATTGAAATGGCAAAGGAATGGGCGAATTTTTCTACGGTAAAACAGTTTATTCCCCTGGAAGGTTTAGGGCATTGCCCCCAAGATGAAGCCCCAGAGGTAGTTAATCCTATTTTGAAAAATTGGATTATAGATAGCGAAAAATTACAACCGTTACAGGTTTAACTATCCATGGTGAGAGTTAGACTATTTTTTCTTAGTTTGTCGATTTTTGGTTTTGTAATATATTATATTTAGGGTTATTACTGAGTTACTAAGGTTATGGGACAGTTAGAATATAAGCCTAATGTGCGCACTTGCGGAATTAATTTAGATCATTGGTATGTGGTAGCCAGAGATGTGGAAGTTACCCATAACCCTGTGAGTGTCACCCTTTGGCATCATGAAATTGTCCTTTTCCGAGATGGCCAAGGAAAGATTAATGCTTTGGAAGATCGTTGTCCCCATCGTCAGGTAAAATTGAGTGCTGGTAAGGTGGTCAATGATAATATTGAATGTGCTTACCATGGATGGCAGTTTAATCAAGAGGGAAGTTGCTCTTTTGTGCCTTACCTCGAAGAAAAGCAAAAGTTGCCTAGTTGCAAGATTAAGCGTTATCCTGTGCAGGAGTTAGATGGTTTTATTTGGTTATTCCCGGGGGATGGGGATAGTAATGCAGTTAGTCCGATGGGTTTACCTGAGTGGGAGCATTTGAATTATATTGGCAGTGTGGCGGAGGTTGACTGTCCGGGGCATTATTCTTATTTAATTGAGAATTTGATGGATATGCACCATGGACATCTCCATGATAATTATCAGGCGTGGGCTTCGGCTACTCTCAATACAATTGATGTCAGTGATACGAGGGTGGATGTGTTATATGATGCCCAAAGTTATTACCGCATTGACAAAATTTGGTCTATTTCTCAGTTGTTTTTTCCTTCTTTACGGAAGTTACACCCCGAACCTTTGAGGGTTAGTTATGTTTATCCCCATTGGAGTTCTAGTTTGGGGCCCGATTTTAGAATCTATTGTCTTTTTTGTCCTGTGAATGAAACTACTACGAAGGCGTATTTAGTTCATTTTACTTCTTTGGAGTCTTTTTGGCGTTTACATAAGTTGCCTGTGTGGTTTAGACGGTTTATAAAAGATAGTCTTTTTAATGCGGCTAAGGGTTTATTACAGGGGTTAATTGTTCAGGATGTGGAAATGATTATCCAAGAGCAAAAGGCTTTTAATGAGAATCCTTTACAGCGCAATTATGAGTTAAATCGTGCGATCGCCAAGGTGCAACAATTAATCATCTCTCAGGCAATTAATTAATTACTCGTACGGAGGTAGCATGGTATGTCTTCTACCCTTTATTTTTGTTCTATTTCCTCGATAATTTTTGCCCATGCTTGGGAAGGGTTTTCGGCTTGGGTAATGGGGCGCCCAATGACTAAATAATCGGCTCCAGAGGCGATCGCCCTTGCAGGGGTCATTACACGCTCTTGATCCCCTTTTACCGCCCATGCAGGACGCACCCCAGGGCATACGAGAATAAAATCATCTCCGCATACTTCTTTTAATTTTGCGGCCTCTTGGGGGGAACATACCGCCCCATCCATGCCTGATTCTTTGGCAAGCAAAGCGTTATTTAAGGCGTATTCGGGCAGTTCAATAGGAACTTTGAGGTCAAAGGCGAGTTGACGACTACTAATGCTCGTCAGAACGGTAATTGCGAGAAGTTTTGGGTGACCCTGCCCCCCTTTCAAAACAATCTTCTTCGCTGATTTGAGGGCCTCTCGTCCTGCGGTGGCGTGAATGGTGAGTAAATCCACATCATATTTTAAAACGGATTTGGTGGCGTTTTTGACGGTGTTGGGAATGTCATGGAATTTGAGATCGAGAAATATTTTTTTACCTTCATCCTTGAGGAATTGTAATACTTCGCCCCCCGTAGCAACAAACAACTCTAAGCCAACTTTCCAAAAATTTACCTCAGGCAAACTACGAATAAGGGCGATCGCACTTTGTGCATCGGGAACATCTAAAGGAACAATAATTTTATCGCTAGGACTTTCCATATACCAACCAATTGAGACTTAATTAGTTTATCAGAAATTGGGAAATGATACCAAATCCTGCTTAGATAGTATACTTATTTAGAAGGAAACATTGAGCCAGTGATAGTTAGTTAACTTTCTAATTTCTTCTTGCATTTCTTTTCTGAGAAAATTACAGCGTTGAACAAGAATTTCTTCGATTTCTTCTATACTTTCAAAATATTGGTTAACTAAAGGTTCATCTACTAAACTCCATAATCTTTCGGCTGGTTGTAGTTCTGGAGAATATGGTGGTAAATATTCTATTTCAATTCCTTGGGGCACTTTTGATGATTTACTCCGATGCCAACCAGCATTATCTTCTACCAACAAGACTTTTTTATTGTCCACCAGAGCATCCTTGGCAAATGCTTCATAGACTAAATTTAACCATTGTGTACTTACTCTCGGTATCAAATACCATAATGTTTCTCCCGTTTTTGGCTTGACAAAACCGTAAATATATAACCACTCATAACGATGATTGACTATTGCAGTTGGTCTTTCTCCTATTTTTCCCCATACTTTCTTTACAATCGGCTTTAATCCGATTCTATGTTCATCAAAAAACCACACATCTACTTCTTCTCCACTATGCTTGGCTTCAAAAGCTTTTACTTTCTCTCTAAAATTGTGCTTAAATTCTTGTTGTTCCTGGATATCTCCTTTTCTATGTTTTGGTCTCGGACTCTGCCAAGAGTACCTGCACTTTTTTAGATAGTCCCACCCCCTTTGATTCCACACTTTTTCTCTTCCTGTTTCTTTTTCTATCCAACGAGCCACTTTTGGCCCTGTCCAAAGTCCCCCATCTTCTGGTTTCGATTCTAATTCTGACTTTAATTTTTGCAATTGCTGGTCTGTTAATAGGCTTTTTTTTCCAACATTATATTTTTTTCTTGTTTTACGACCATTTAATATTCCTTGTTCTCCCTGATTGTTATACTTTTTAATTATTTGTTTGGCGTAAATATAACTTATTCCTACTGCTAAGGCACTATTTTTTACGCTCCATCCACAAGATATTTTCCACAATAAGTGCCATCGTCTTGATTCCACATTATCTTTATTGGAAAAATATTTTTCTTTTAATTCTTCTCTACTCAAATAATCTGCTAAATATACTTTTCTTGCCATTGATTCTATCTAACATTATTTTTATTATTAATAGTATATTCTATTTCTCGGATTTAGTATGAGGGGTAGGGGAGATGGGGAGATTAATTTTATTATCAATTATTCATTCTCAATTACTTCCGTTGCGTAAAATATCGCTTGTCAAGGATAATAGATATATTAAGAGCAGTTCGTAAAAATAATTATTATGAGTAAAGGAACACTATTCGATAAAGTTTGGGATTTGCACACCGTTGGTACATTACCCTCTGGACAAACCCAATTATTTATTGGTTTACATTTAATTCATGAAGTAACCAGCCCCCAAGCCTTTGCAATGTTGAGAGAAAGGGGTTTAAAAGTATTATTTCCCGATCGCACCGTCGCCACAGTAGATCACATTGTACCCACCGAAAGCCAAGCGCGCCCCTTTGCTGATACCCTCGCCGAAGAAATGATCCAAGCCTTGGAAAACAATACCAAGGAAAACGGCATCAGATTTTATAACACCAACTCAGGAAATCAAGGCATCGTCCATGTTATCGCCCCCGAGCAAGGTTTAACCCAACCTGGCATGACCATCGCCTGTGGTGATTCCCATACCTCCACCCATGGAGCTTTCGGTGCGATCGCCTTTGGTATTGGTACATCCCAAGTCAGAGACGTATTAGCATCCCAAACCCTCTCCCTCACCAAACTAAAAGTAAAAAAAATCGAAATCAATGGCACCCTACCCCAAGGAGTTTACGCCAAAGATGTCATCCTTCATATCATCCGTAAACTAGGGGTAAATGGTGGTGTAGGCTATGCCTACGAATACGCAGGAACAACGTTTGAGCAGATGAGCATGGAAGAAAGAATGACCGTCTGTAATATGTCCATTGAAGGGGGCGCCCGTTGCGGTTATGTCAACCCAGATCAAATCACCTTTGACTATCTCAAAGATCGTGATTTTGCCCCCAAAGGAGAACAATGGGAAAAAGCAGTGCAATGGTGGCAAAGTCTCCGTAGTGATGACGATGCCCAATATGATGATGTAGTTACCTTTGATGCCTCCGAAATTGAACCCACCGTCACATGGGGTATCACCCCCAGCCAAGGCATAGGTATTAATGAGTCTATGCCCAACCTCAACAACCTCTCCGAAAATGATAGGGAAATTGCTGTTCAAGCCTTTGAATACATGCAATTACAACCGGGGCAACCCATTAAAGGTACTCCCATCGATGTATGCTTTATTGGCAGTTGCACCAATGGCAGAATAACTGATTTAAGGGAAGCTGCCAAGTTTGCTCAAGGTCATCATGTCGCCGAAAACGTTAAAGCCTTTGTGGTTCCTGGTTCTGAAAGGGTTAAAAAAGTAGCCGAAGCCGAAGGATTAGACAAAATTTTTGTAGAAGCAGGTTTTGAATGGCGCGAACCGGGTTGCTCTATGTGTTTAGCCATGAATCCCGACAAACTACAAGGAGATCAAATTAGTGCATCTTCTTCCAATCGTAACTTTAAAGGTCGTCAAGGGTCAGCCCAAGGGAGAACTTTGTTAATGAGTCCTGCCATGGTAGTTGCTGCCGCTGTTCATGGTAAAGTTGCCGATGTTAGAGAATTGTAAATATAAATAGGGGGTGGGGCATGGGGATAGTTTTTTCGTTTAAAAATAATCCCCTAGAGAAAATAACAAACAGTGTTGAGATTTTCAATAAATGAGCGATAATAGTAACTAAGTACTGAATTACTAACTCAAAACCATGAATAGTTGCGTTTTAATGGCAAAAATAATTCGTAGCCCCCAACTACGATACACTCAAGAAAGTCAACTAGCTATCAGTGAAATGATGGTCGAGTTTGAAAGTATCTCTCCCAATAATCCCCCATCAACCCTTAAAGTAATTGCTTGGGGAAATTTAGCCACCGACATTGAGCAAAAATATAAAGAAGGCGATGAAGTAGTCCTAGCTGGGCGCCTAAAAATGGATTTAGTAGAAAGACAAGGATATAAAGAAAAAATTGCCGAGTTAACTATCTCTCAAATTCACCCCGTAGGAAGTAATGCTCCTTCTTCCCATGATAATGTTGTCACGATTGAGGGCAATAATAATTATGATGATCACGGAGCCATTCTTGAGGAGGATCATAGCACTGAAGATTTACAAGAAAGCTATGGCAACGATGACACAAATTTAGATACTATTCCTTTCTAATAACCTTAAAATCGCCCCTGACCCTTGGGCATTTTAACACCTACGCAAAAAGCACCCCCCATAAAGGAGAGTGCTTTTTAGTTATTGTTTAGTTGTTAAACTAGCTTCCGTTAGATATTAACCGTTGATTACAGGAGCAGATACTGCTTCAGCAGAGGCTAAGTCTAAGGGGAAGTTGTGAGCATTACGTTCGTGCATTACTTCGATACCGATGTTGGCACGGTTTAATACGTCTGCCCAAGTTCCAATTACGTGACCTTGGCTATCTAAGATAGACTGGTTGAAGTTGAAACCATTTAAGTTGAATGCCATGGTAGATACACCCATTGCGGTGAACCAAATACCAATTACAGGCCATGCACCTAAGAGGAAGTGTAACGCGCGGCTGTTGTTGAAGGATGCATATTGGAAGATTAAACGACCAAAGTATCCGTGAGCAGCTACGATGTTGTAGGTTTCTTCTTCTTGACCGAATTTATAACCGTAGTTTAAAGACTCGGTTTCGGTGGTTTCACGTACCAAAGAAGAGGTTACGAGAGAACCGTGCATTGCGGAGAATAAAGATCCACCAAATACACCAGCTACACCTAACATGTGGAAGGGGTGCATTAAGATGTTATGCTCTGCTTGGAACACGAACATGAAGTTGAAGGTTCCAGAGATTCCCAAAGGCATACCATCAGAGAAAGATCCTTGACCGATAGGATATACTAAGAATACTGCAGTGGCAGCGGATACAGGTGCAGAGTATGCAACACAAATCCAAGGACGCATTCCTAGACGGTAGGATAGTTCCCACTGACGACCCATGTAACAGAAGATTCCGATTAAGAAATGGAATACTACTAATTGGTAAGGGCCACCATTGTACAACCACTCATCCAAAGATGCCGCTTCCCAAATGGGGTAGAAGTGTAGACCGATAGCGTTGGAGCTAGGTACTACGGCACCAGAGATGATGTTGTTTCCGTATAATAAAGAACCTGCTACAGGCTCACGGATTCCGTCGATGTCCACAGGGGGAGCAGCTACGAATGCTATTAGGAAACAAGTGGTTGCAGTTAGTAAACAAGGGATCATTAACACACCGAACCAACCTACATAGAGGCGGTTATTGGTAGAGGTGATCCACTGACAAAACTGCTCCCATGCGGAAGACTGTTGTTGTTGTAAAGTGGTAGTCATATTGTTATGATTGCGTTATATATTTTTCTAGGTACTCTGTGTGAAGTTGTTTACCTCACATTTATATATTAACTAATATGTAAAGTTTTGTCAAGGACTTTTCTGAAAAAAAAGTTAAATTATCGTTACGTTTCGTGACAATAGCATACTCGTCATTAGCCTTAAGTCTTTGTAACGAAGTGGTTGTGGAGATTATGTATATATTTTCATCCAGAGCAAAAAAGGAAATAGATATGTAAAGAAGATTAGAAAAAGACTATCCCGTGAAAAGCCAATGTGTAATAAGATATTGATCATCACCATGACACACTAAGCTATGAAATCAATTTCTATATTAGGATCAACAGGATCTATCGGTACTCAAACCTTAGATATTGTTAGGGAAAATCCTCAACAGTTTCGGGTAATTGGATTGGCAGCTGGTAGTAATTTAACACTCCTTGCCCAACAAATTAAGGAATTTAGACCGGAAATTGTTGCCATTCGAGATGAGGACAATTTATCTTCCTTAAAGGAATTGTTAAGCAATCTTGATTATCAGCCGATATTATTGGGGGGGAGTGATGGTATCTGTGAGGTGGCAAGGTATGGAAGTGCGCAAAGTGTGGTCACTGGTATTGTGGGGTGTGCTGGACTGTTGCCCACCATCGCAGCTATCAAGGCTGGAAAAGACATTGCCCTTGCGAATAAGGAAACGTTGATTGCTGGGGGACCTGTGGTGTTACCCCTGATTGAAGAGTACGGGGTGAAGTTGTTTCCTGCGGATTCGGAACATTCCGCAATTTTTCAATGTTTGCAGGGTGTACCTGACAAGGGTTTAAAAAAGATTATCTTAACGGCTTCTGGGGGTTCTTTTCGTGATTTGCCAGTGGAAAAGTTGGCTTCAGTAACGGTTAAGGATGCGCTTAAACATCCTAATTGGTCTATGGGTCAAAAAATTACTATTGATTCTGCGACTCTTATGAATAAAGGGTTAGAGGTGATTGAGGCTCATTATCTTTTTGGTCTGGACTATGATGATATTGATATTGTCATTCATCCTCAGAGTATTATTCATTCGATGATTGAGTTACAGGATACGTCGGTTTTAGCTCAGTTGGGATGGGCTGATATGCGTTTACCTTTACTTTATGCGCTTTCTTATCCCGATCGCCTTTATACTAATTGGGAGTCTTTGGACTTAGTAAAAGTAGGTAGTCTTACTTTCCGTGAACCTGATCATCACAAATATCCTTGTATGCAGTTAGCTTATTCCGCCGGTAGGGCGGGGGGTTGTTTACCTGCGGTGTTAAATGCGGCAAATGAACAGGCGGTGGCTCTTTTCCTCGAAGAAAAAATTGCTTTCCTTGATATTCCCCGTTTGATTGAGACTGTGTGCGATCGCTTTTCGCCCCAGAATAAAGCTCAACCTTCCCTAGATGATATAATTGAAGCGGATCAATGGGCAAGAAGAGAAGTGTTACAATCTCTCACAGTGTTAGCTTAAACCACAAAAATTACCCCACCCAAACTCCTCTCTCATAATTGAGGGGTTTTTTCTCACTATCATAGCGATAAACTATTTGACTAAAAATAAACCTTGAAAAAAGAAATAAATTCTTGAGCAATTTCTATTTGAAATTGAGCATCACTATCATCAATGCCAGAGTCTAAATCATAATCACTACGAGTTCTTAAATCTTGAGCATTAATTAAAGCTCGGTGAAATTTTCTTAATTCTTGATCTTTTTTTGCAAAAGCACTAATTACTCCCGCATGACTTGAAAAACTCAATTCCTGTTCCAAAATAAAACCTTCTGCAATATAAAACATTGCATAGTAAGCACGAGATACCGCCAATTCTGGTAAACCATTTTCAAGAAGCAGTTTAGAGCCTTTTAAACTACGTTCTGCTTTTTCTAGTAGCAATTTTTGGTCTTTATTCATAGGGGTATTCCTTCTCTTTTTATATTAATTAGAAAAGGAGTTTTATCATTCAAAAAAGATTTCTGAGAGATAAACGCCCGAGAAATAACAGTATCGTATTCCAGTGATAAGTCAGCAATAAAAGTACTGGTTTTATTTAGCTCTTGAAGATAGTTAAAAGTGCTTTTAAGAACTATTAAAATATCTATATCTGAATATATTTTTGCATCTCCTCTCGCTTGAGAGCCATAAAGAATAATACTATGTAGGTCTTTTTTATAGCATTCAGATAACTTTTTTTTTGTTTTATTTATTATTTTATCCAGTTCAGGATGTTTCACTTTTATACTAATAGAATAAGAGATTTTGTTGATATTAGGTAGGTAACAAGATATGGCAGTCCTAAATCATTTATTAAAATTTAAAATTGATTTCGCCCCTTGTTGAGGGGGGCTAACTCCGGATCATATTCCCATGACTCATATAAAATTCCTATACCCAGTTTATCATACATAGTTTAAATGCTTTAAAAGCGATCTCGCAGAGAGCAAAGTGGCAGACCTCCCCTTATCGGACCTACCTAAGACACAACGGTAATTGCACCCATAATATAATGATATAATTAGCACGGTATAATCCCTAATAGCACTAGCTTAAAAACGAGAAACAATAAATTATGGTATGGAATTTCGAGCCAAAAATATTATTACAGGGTATCAACGAACCTGAAGCCCTATCCTATGTCAAGGCTACCCAATGGAAAAATACTAATCAGTTAGTGGGAGTGCCATCAGACTATATTGGCGATTCATACCATGATATACCCCTATTTGACCTTGTCAGCGAAGCTGTAGAACACCTTGGGGGGATCAAGACCAGTATTATTTTCAATCATCCCTTCCTTGTGTTAGATGCCGCCCTCGAAGCCATAGACGCTGGTATCAAGCAAATTATTATCAATGCTGGAGGAATTCCCCCCCTTGACTTATTCAAGTTAAAACAAAAAGCCCAACAAAAACAAGTACAGCTTTTGGGCACCAACGGGGCAGGAATATTAATGACCGATAAAGCCAGTTATGGGGTGCTAAATCCTCAGTTATACCCTTCTGGCAATATTGGGATTATTAACTATGGGGATAGCAAAATAAGTTTTGAACTAGCTTTGCTCTATCAAGAAAATGATCAAGGAATATCTACAGTTATTAACCTCGGAAATTGTACCTTTCAGGAAGTTGATTGGGAGATGTTACTTTCAACCCTCAATAATGATCAAAATACCGAAAAAATCATTATCAATATTAATAACATCCTTTCTATCAATTATGAGAAACTCGCCCATAGTATTCTAAATTATCAAGAAAAACCTGTTTTCCTGTATAACTTAGATTCTCATGATCTTAATGCTATTATGAGAGGACCTCAACCGAGAATTATTACTGATCAAATCCCTTTACATCTTAATCAAGTACAATCTCCCCAAGAAATTATTAACTATTGGCAGGAATTGGGTTTAAAAGTTATTTCTAACCCCCTCGATATTTTTTCATAAAGTCGTCAACTTTAAATTGAAACAAATATTACAAAATTTATAGGGTGGGCATTGCCCACCATGGGCTAACTAAGTTTTTTTAGAAATTAAAGAAAGAGAAAAATGCCTGACCAATGCCATTGTTAGTATTAACAGGAACGATAGTATTCGCATTTTCTAGGGGAGGAGCAATATTTTCTGGTTCAACATTATCCGCCCCAAACTCAAAACTACCAATGTCCACATTACCATTAACAATTCGGGTTAATCCTCTTTGATCCCTTAATACTTCTTCAAAGATAGACACTTGCTCAATGAAAGTGTTATTTCCTGTATTAATAGCTGGACTACCTTCCAATAAAGGGTAAAAACCTGCTCCATCAAAAGTACCCAAAAGAGGATCAACAGGATTATTGATACCCCCTGCGATGTTGCCATTAACTCCATTAACGATTAAGCCGTTACCATTGCCTACAAGGTTAGAGCTACTATTTACGCCAAAAAATCCTTCAATATCGGGACTGCCTGTATTTCTGGCAACAATACTATTTCTGATCAGAATCCCCTCTAAGTCACCGTTAGACAAAATACCAGAACCTAATTCGGCATCATTATCAACGATGGTAGAATTGACTATTATTACTTCTCCCGGGCCACCTTCATTTACTAAATCAATTAAGATTGCACCGCCCCCAGCAAAAGCATCATTGTTAGGATTAGTCGGATTTACGGCTTTGAAACCTGCGAGTAGGGCTCTGTTTTGGGCAATGGTAGTATTGAGAATTGTAAGGCTTCCTCCGCTGTGCCAGATGCCTCCACCCCCTTCTACTTGGTCAACGTAAAAGGTTCTAACATTGGCCTCGTTACCAATAATGGCACTATTATTAATTGTCATCGCCCCATTATTAAAAATACCTCCTCCATTAACTTCTGATTGGTTATTTCTGATGATGGAGTTGTTAATTTGTACTGTGCCGAGGAGATTGGCGATCGCACCGCCGTTCACATTTGCAGGGGAAGTGACTCCATCCCATCCAGATAAATTATTTTTAATAACACTATTATTAACGATTAATAAACCATTTTGTAAAATCCGAATGGCTCCTCCCGAAAAAGAATCGGGCTCTAAACTTTGTTCCACGGGGCCACCTTCGGCAAACGTTCCTTGAGTCAAACCATTTTGAAGAGTAACGTTTTCAATAGTTAATAATCCTCCATCTTTAACATCAAAAATGCGATCGCCCAAAGCACTAGCATCAATAATTGTATTACTAGGATCTTCCCCCACAATGGTTACACGGGTATTAATATCTAAATCACCAGTTCTGAGGACTGTATTATCAAATAATCCTAAAACACTATCAGGGGCTGCTTCCTCCTCACCATTACCATTATCACCATTACCATTATCAGTATCATCCTGATTTTCTCCACCACTATCACCGCCGCCATTTTCTCCCTCATCGACAGTTTCCTCTTGATTTTCATCAACAGTTTCTTCTTGTTCTTCCTCCTGCCCGTCATCTCCTTCTACTCCCTCTGTCTCAGCAGGAGAACCAACTTGCTCTTGGAAACGAAAATCTTCTCTACCCTCAATGGTCAAATTATAAGTTCCTGCTGCCAGTTGAATGATATATTGTCTAGCAGGATCTCTATGGGCAATAATGATTGCATCTCGTAAAGACAAACCATTACTCGCATTACCATCATTTTGATCCTCGAAAACATCTACCACTAGGGTAATGGGTTCTAATGCCATCTCCCCATTATTCATCTCATTAAGAATAATGGAATTATTATTTACAAACTCACTAAATCCCTCATCGGTAAAGGAGTTGTCCAGACCGTTCATCATACCGTTATTTGCCCCAAAAGAGCTTACAATACGGTCAAATTCCGCTACCCTCGCACCAAAATCAATACGCTCTAACATACTATTTATCCCCTATTTATTATATTGATTTATTTATCTCATGATACCCTTTCTTCTCTATGAAAACTAACAAAGATAAAATAAAAAAGCCTTGTTTTTTGTATCGGAGCGATGGCAATTTTGGTTAATTGATTATGAATAATAAGATCTAAATTGACAAAAAAAACCCCCCGATGTCGGAGGGAAATAAAAAAATGTTTCGCAAATAAATTATGCTAAACCAGCTAAGAATACGTTGACTTGAGCCTGAGTAGCTACGCTAGCTGCAATGGGATCAAGGAAGTTACGACCAGCTTCAGTTGTGTAATTACTTAAAGAATCAGGATTGGAACCTAAACCAGTGGTAACTAGGTCAGCAGAAGAAATCTTGTTATTAAGAGTAATTCTATCAGTACCAGTAGCACCCAAAGCAATTTCAATGGCAGCAGTACTAGCGCTTACATTACCTAAATTGATTTGTTCAGTCCAGAAGTTTCTTCCTGCGGTGTCAGAAGGTCTGTCAAAAGCTTGTTGATAAATTTGCTCTACAACACCTAGGGTCGTGAAGTTAGCAAATAGACTGGTTGCTTCGGTGGAAGTACCAAAATCAGTGGTGAAGCTGTTGTAGAAGTCTAAATCTGCACCAGTTAGTACATCTCCTGTGTTAGGGGTGTAACTAAAGTTTTGAGCTGCAATAGCATCTTCCCAGAAGTTCAAACCACTAGGATCCGCAGGTCTTCCATAATACGCAACATAAAGAAGTTGTGCATTATCAGCATTCAAGGTTAAAGGTCCGCCAAACTCAGGATCTGCCAAAGAAGGTTGTCTAGAGTCAGTGAACTCACGTAAAGCGATGTTTAAACCTTCACCATCAATACCTAAATCATAGGATTTAATAGTAGGTATATTGTTAGCATCATTTTGATTAGCCGTAGAATCAATTACTTGAAGTACAAAACCATCATCTAAATCAAGATTTCCAAAGTTTGCGTTGGTTATTTGAATAGCGTTCAATCCACTGGTAATTAGTTCTCCAGTTGTTGCATTGAACAATCTTAAGTTAGCTCCATTGGCGGTAAGGTCTAAATTTTCACCAGTATCCAATGATCCAGACAAATCTAAGCGATACTGATCAACTAAAAGAGTGTCTAAAGGATTAAGAACATTGCTAGTTTTGAAACTATCAGTTGGTGTGAAAGAACCAACAATGTTTACAGAGTCAGTACCAGTGCCATTACTAACTGGGGATAATCCTGTATTAAATTGATTAACACTGGCAATTATTCCATTCCCTGGAACAGCTGCAGGTGAAACAGTTAAACTATATTGATAGTTACTTGCATCAAAGTCAAATGCACCAGGATTTAAAGCAATAGGTCCTGCAGGAAAAGCCGTAAACTTGACTCTATAGGTTTCCTCTGCATCAAATGCTGTAGCGGTGTTGAAAACTAAACCACCGTTGCTTCCAGCATTTCCAGTCGAACCAGTAACAAATTCACCAGTTTTAGCATTAAAAATAGTGATGTTTGCACTACTTAAAGCACTAGGAGCAGAAGCGGCAAAGGTAAAGTTCAAGTTAGTTATGTCTTCATCACCTACGGTGAATTCAAACTCATCGAAAACGCTAGTAGATGTAGGTGCAAGTCCTGGATTATAGAAAAAATCGTTACTGTTGAAAACTCCAGTAAAGTTAAATGTACTCATATTTTTTTATCCTGAAAGAAGGTGATGTTTTTGTATTTTTGGTCAATAAAATTATTCTGATTAATACTACCATAGCATTTTAAAACTTGTCAATATTTCCTCAGAATGGAGTTAAAACTTATTATAATGCCCTAAATTAAAATATTTAATATAATTTAGAAGTACATTTTATCTTCATATCTTGACTTTTTTACGAGTAAGATAGAAAGGCTTTTTATTACTTTATTTTTAAGTATTTTAGTTTAACTCCTCACACACTCTTATACAAAGAGATGTTCTGTTACGATTAAGATTATAGCGATAATAACGGAAAATGAAACACTTTTTCCAAAAAAATCTACTTTTTTGATTTTTACGATTATTCCCTACATTAAAAAGAACTGGATCCCTATCCGTAAAAGTAAAATCATAAAGCCAAAGTATAATACCCTAGGACAAGACGTTAAAGACTGAGGTTTCGTTCCCTTCGATCTCCCTAAATCCACCTTATTAAGGGGGACTTGCCATATTTAGTTCTCTTGTGAGCGTAAAATACAGTTTAAGGAATAAATCAAAACTTTTACTCCCTCATTATTTTAAAAGTATTATCTTACTCCCCCCTTATCAAGGGGGGCAGGGGGGGGATCTCTAACGCTGAAACTTGAGGGGCAAGGGTGGGCATAATAGCATCAGGTTTGATCCCCCTAAATCCCCCTTACTAAGGGGGACTTACCATATTTCGTTCTCTTGTGAGCGTAAAATACAGTTTAAGGAATAAATCAAAACTTTTACTCCCTCATTATTTTAAAAGCCTTATCTTACTCCCCCCTTATCAGGGGCAGCAGGGAGAGATCTCCTAACGCTTAAACTTAAGGGGCAAGGAGATCCGATTACACCACAGGAAGACTATTAATAGAAGTATTAACCTGTCCTTGGGTAGCTACCGATAAACCAACAGAATCAAGGAAATTACGCCCCACTGTGACCGCATCAGCACCACTATAACGAGACGTAACCCCCTGATTTACCAAGCTATTAGTGAATAGGTTTGAACTATCGATCTTGTTTTGTATGATAGTTAAATCTCCACTGGTGGCACCCAAAGCAATTTCCAAAGCTGCGGCTGGTAAAGAAACATCCCCATTATTAATGGCATTGAGCCAGAAATTTAAGCCCTCAGAATCCGCAGAACGATTAAAGTTTTGTTGGTAAATTTGGTTAATACGAGCAACGGTATTTAAACCACCAAACAACTGCC
This sequence comes from Cyanobacterium sp. IPPAS B-1200, assembly GCF_001747005.2. NCBI lineage: Bacteria > Bacillati > Cyanobacteriota > Cyanophyceae > Chroococcales > Geminocystaceae > Cyanobacterium > Cyanobacterium sp. IPPAS B-1200. Next base: position 652,976 of record NZ_CP182899.1, on the reverse strand, counting down.
CCGACTCCGTGGAGTTACCAAAATCATTAACAAATTGATTGTAGGCATTTCTGGCAGACTCAGGAAAATTGGCTAAAACATCGCCACTACGAGGAGAATAACTAATACCACTGTTACCCAATACATTAGACCAAAAAGTACGTCCTGAAGGGTCAGCTGGCCTGCCATAATAAGCTACATAGGCAATTTCTGCGTTACTGCTATCAAGGGTAAGAAAATTTTCTCCTCCCCCAGCGCTAGGAGTCCTTTCTTCCAAAGAAAGATTACGTCCAGAGGAAAAAACATTGACATTATAAGCAAGGGTACGACTGGGATCAACATTACCAATTTCTGCTCCCCCCTCCACTTCAAAACCAGCTACTTTTAACCGTAAGTCATCCCCATTAGTAATCAGGGTGTTAACTGTCGCCGCAGGGATAGTAATAAGGGTACTATCATTATCAGCAACAAAATCATTACCGAAGCCAAAAGCAGTATAAGCAGTCTGCCCCAAAATCTCTCCAGTACTATCATTTAGTATGGCAACATAAGGGCCACTGTTATTGTTCCCTAGGGCATTTCCCCCAACACCAGTAATAGTAACAACCACATCGGAGGCACTACCCGGATTATCAAAAGAAAAACGATATTCATCAGCAAAACCCACTCGACCATTACCGCTTCCAGCAATGTCTCCAGCTTCGCCATCGGTAAAACCAACTATTTTTTCATTACCAGCATTACTACTTTGTCTCGCCACAAAAAGAGTGTCAGTACTTTCCAAAATTTTGGTAGTACCAACACTATTTAATCCAGAGGAAATAGTAGTAAAGTCACTATTTTTGGCTTGAAAAGTTTGAAACTGTGGCACTCCAACTTGAGGTAAGGTCCCTTGGAGGGTATAGTTAGGGGTAGGAGTAAACCCAAATAGATTAGGCAAAGCCCCTGCCGCACCCCGTCCAACTACCTGTAAGCGATAGTTGGTTCCTCCATTTAGAGGTGTACCACTGATGGTGGCATTGCCCCCCGCAGAAGTGACAGAGCTAACCACTTGATTAGTGTTAGTGTTCACCAAGATTAACTTAAAGTCCGCGGAGTTGGTTAAACTCGGAGATGAAACCGTTAGGGTAGGACTTGCGTTACCCGTTAAGCTGAACTCAAACTCATCCACAGGGCGCCCGCTAGGACGACGAAAATTGACAAAGTCAGAGAATCGGTTAAAGCTACGAAGGAAATCCGTAGAGCTAAAACTTCCTTGTAAAATTACATTTTGTGTCATTTTTTTATATATTGTGTTTTCTGTCACTGACGAAATTTTAAAGTTTTCGTTCCAAATAAAATTAATTCTTAATAAAACTTTTTAATGTGCTTCTCCTCGTGGGCAGGAAAGGGATTTAGTGGGTTATGCCAAGGTTTTTGGGCAGTAGCCTAAACCTTGAGAAAACTGTAGGCGAAATGCTTCTATTTCGGCGGTGTTGGGAATACCATAGGAAACGATCGCCACTTGGTAATCAACCATTACTTTCACAGGGCTTTCTCCCATATCTAGGCTACAAAATACCAAGTTCATTTTGACTTTGGGATGATAAATATATCCTATTTCTTCAAGAAAAGCCCTCAAATTACCATATTGTAATTGAGTTAAGAAATAGGGTACCTTGAGACGAATTACCCAACCATTAATCTGATTCACCACAGTTAGTTCTGATTCCCCAAATAAGGGCGTTTTTATCAAAAAGTTAATTAGCCTAATTACTAAACTAGCGTTATCAATAAAATAGATATATTCCATGGTTTTCCCCTCAATTCCCTTTGTCTTTATCTTTTCTTTATATTCCCAGATCGAGGTTCCTTTACATAAGGGGTAAACCACCCTTTATCGGCAATAATGTATGGGGAATATTACCCAATTGAGATTCTCGTTTAAAGCCGATTTGATGCTTACAAAAAAAATTCCCCCCCAAAAGGAGAGGAAACAAAAGAACGAAATTAGCACTATAACTGAGCGTGGAAAGTACGGTTAATAACGTCTAGCTGTTGCTCACGGGTAAGTTTAATAAAGTTCACCGCATAACCTGATACCCTGATGGTAAGCTGAGGATACTGTTCAGGATGATCCATGGCATCAAGGAGAGTTTCTCGGTTAAGGACGTTAATGTTGATATGGTGTCCTGTATCGTGGAAATAACCATCTAGCATTCCAGCGAGGTTACTAATCCTCATATCCGCTGTTTTACCCAGCGCCTCGGGTACAATGGAGAAGGTATAAGAAATCCCATCTTGCGCATCTTCGTAGGGTAATTTTGCCACAGAAGCCATAGATGCGATCGCACCGTTAGTATCCCTGCCGTGCATGGGGTTGGCACCAGGGGCAAAAGGTTCACCCGCTTTTCTGCCATCGGGAGTGCTACCAGTTTTTTTACCATATACCACATTAGAAGTGATAGTTAACACCGACTGAGTAGGAATGGCATTACGATAAGTTTTATTTTTGCGTATCTTATTCATAAACGCCGTCATAATATTAGCGGTGATGGTATCCACTCGATCATCATTATTACCAAATTTAGGATAATCACCCTCCACCTCGTAATCTACCGCCAAACCAACCTCATTTCGGATAACTTTCACCCTGCTATATTTCATAGCCGAAAAAGCATCACCCACCACCGACAAACCAGCAATACCACAGGCCATGGTGCGATAAACATCTCGATCATGGAGTGCCATTTCAATACGTTCGTAAGAATACTTGTCGTGCATATAATGAATGACATTCAAAGTATTAACATATAACTTAGCTAACCAGTCGATGAGCAGGTCAAATTTTGCTGATACCTCATCATAATCGAGATATTCCGAAGTGATAGGCGCATAGGCAGGGGCAACCTGCATGGCAGTATTTTCATCCTTACCACCATTGATGGCATATAATAAGGCTTTGGCAAGGTTTACCCTCGCACCGAAAAACTGCATCTGTTTACCGATACGCATAGCCGACACACAACAGGCGATGCCATAATCATCTCCATACTCAGGGCGCATCAAATCATCGTTTTCATATTGAATAGAACTCGTATCAATGGAAACCTTAGCACAATAGCGTTTAAAGGCTAGGGGCAGTTTTTCAGACCATAAAATAGTTAAATTCGGCTCAGGGGCAGGGCCTAAGTTATAAAGGGTATGGAGGAAACGGAAACTGGTTTTTGTCACCAAGGGGCGCCCGTCTAAACCCATACCACCGATAACTTCCGTTACCCACACTGGATCTGCGGCGAATAATTGGTTATACTCAGGAGCTCGTAGAAACCTGACCATGCGCAATTTGATCACAAATTGATCAAGCAATTCTTGGGCTTCAGTTTCGGTAATCAATCCCTTGTCTAAATCCCTTTGAATATAAATGTCGAGGAAGTTGGCAGTGCGCCCCAAGGACATGGCAGCCCCATTTTGTTCTTTAACAGCGGCTAAATAGCCAAAATAGAGCCATTGCACCGCTTCGGTAGCGTTAGTGGCGGGGTTACTGATGTCAAAACCGTAACTACTTACCATCTCTTGTAATTCATGGAGGGCTTTGATTTGCTCGGTAATTTCTTCCCGTAGGCGGATGGTGTCTTCGTCCATCAAGTCCATTTCGAGAGAGAGGAGTTGATTTTGTTTGTCTTCCATGAGGAAGTCCACGCCATACAATGCCACTCGTCGATAATCCCCGATAATTCTGCCTCTACCATAGGCATCAGGTAAACCTGTGATAATACCTGATTTACGGGCTTTTCTCATCTCAGTGGTGTAGGCGGAGAAAACCCCATCGTTATGGGTTTTACGATATTTGTTGAATATATCATGGATTAAGGGATCTATGCTGTATCCATAAGCCTCGAGGGATTTTTCCACTACCCTAATACCACCATTGGGCATGATGGCACGTTTAAGGGGTTTATCGGTTTGTAAGCCGACTATTTTTTCTAAGTCTTTGTTGATGTATCCTGCACCGTAGGCGTTGATACTGGAGGGAATTTTGGTTTCGGCATCCAATACTCCTTTTTCTCTTTCTTGTTTCATCAACAATTTAACCTCCGTCCACAGGTTATGGGTGGTGGGGGTGGCATCGCTGAGGAAAGATTCGTCGTCGGCGTAGGGGGTATAATTTCTTTGTATAAAATCTCTGACATTAACTTCTTGTTGCCATTTTCCGCTCTCAAATTCTTCCCAGATGGGATATTTTTGTGTAGGGTTGGAGGCGGTTTTGTCTGTGGTCATTACCATATGTTGCGATCTAGCTTTTGTCTATTGGTAGCTAGTCCTCCTTACTACTATTATACTCTTTGGCTCTAAGGGCGATCGTTTCGTTTTGTTAATGGTGTAATGTTTTTTTTGATAAGATATTGAACACTTAAACCTAATACCTAAAAATTTACTGCACTCCTTATCTACTGGTTAGTTCTGATATTTGTAGTACGGCATTTGGGGTTAAATCTGAATTATACGTGCCTATCCATATATCATATTGACCCGATTCTGGATTATTAAAGCGTATGGAAGGGTTATGACTTCGAGAGTTGCCACTATCATCATCACAAAACCATTCACCATCTGGATTATTAATGACTAGGGTTGTATCGTATGCTGAATCTACTGAGATAATCAGAGGTTGTGAACCAGGGGTAAAATTGATACGATAATCTGGAGCCTGAGAAATGTTTCCAACGCATGAGCCTCCGATGGACTCACTAGCATCAATGCTTCCTCCAGCTTGTACAGTTATGGTGTGCGGATCTGGTAAAAATCCTCCAGAGAGTCTGGCCGAGCCATAAGTCGGATCAGAATCGTAGTCTTGGGCTGACACTCCTAGTGTAATGCTACCTAAAAGAGTTGCGCTAATGAACAGGACTCTACTAAACATATGTTTAATTTTTTTTAACGAGAATATCAAGAATTTATTGGAAGATAGTCTTTCTCTAAACTCTTGCTACGGTAATTGTACTGTGTCGTGATAAAGGCGATCGTTTCTTTTTGTTAACCAATTTGAGTTAATCCGTATATAATTATTTTAGGGTAACAAACATCTGTTTTATGGCAGTTATTTTTCCCCATTTCACTCCGCTGAAAAGTATTGATTTTGATAACATTAAAAGCTGTCATACTTACGTGTAATTACTGACAGTATGATGTCACAATACCTGATTTTTAAGAATACATTTACCAAATTATTCCAAGTTACTATACCGTGATTTTGTTTACATAGAACTTTATCATTTAGTAAACTAAAAATTATATGGAATGTATATTAATATCAAAAAATAACTACAATCAAATCGTAAACAACAACTAATGTAATGAGATGAAGAAACAAATCGTATTAATATCAGCTTTAACAGCATCCCTGTTAACTTTTCTTCCCAGCCAAAAAAGCTCTGCTTCGGTGTTGACGTTTAATATCGATAATCTGGCTAATGAACAATCTATTCCTCAAGGATATGGAGACAATATCGACTCAATTAAAGATGGATTTTTTAATTATGAACAAGGGAATAATTTTACTGACAAAATAACAGTCCAATACAGAACATTATCACTAAGTAATTTTGGTACGAGTAACTATAGTGGAACCAATGGACTTAGTTATTATGAAAGTGCGTCAGGAGATGATTATTCAGGTTTAAACAAGGTAGCCTATGCAGCTGGAGGTGATGTGATCGGGGAAATTTCATTCATCCCTGAAACTGGTGTAAGCGTTCTTCTAAATAGCTTTGATTTATCTACTTATCTTAATGAACCTGGAGACAATCAACGACTGGCAGTTTTTGATGAAAACTATAATATTTTATGGACGAGTAATGGTGTAACTAATTCGTCAGACGCATTTGTTAACATTACTGAGAACGCAAAGCTGACTCTTTTACCTAACATAACTCACAACGGTATCTTGAGAATACAGTTTGGAAATAGTGGCAATATTGGCATTAGCAACATCAATTTTGATCAAGTGTTAGAAATTCCTGAACCGTCTTCAGTAATGGGCATTTTATTTTTGGGCGGATTAGGCTTAGCTTCTATGAAGAAAAAATTCGGGGATAACTAATTCTCTGTTATCTATTCCGATTAGGATAAAAAGTATTAGAGATATTGCAAAAGCAATGTTTTAAATAATTTCATATCAAACGTTATCCTTTGTTTTAAAAAATTCCCTAAAAACTGTTTTGGGAATCTTCTGCAATCAACATACTTAAGTATATTATAAAGATAAAGTCATCTTTTATTAAGTACTCTTACGTAATTCTCCTCACGATGTAAGGAAATCTTAATTTGACGAGTCATAGCACATAAAATACTGGTTCGATTGACCATATAGATAAAGTAATCTAATTTATTTCCTTGGTTCATTGGTTGAGATACAATGGGGAAATAATAATTAAGTCATTAGATTAATGGTTTTCAGTGTTACCCGCAATAAATGGCAACCGATAATTAAGCAGTTAGAAGCAGTTTTAGGGAAAAAAGGGGTAATTAAACGCAAAGAAGAATTACTCACCTATGAGTGTGATGGTTTGCCTCAATATCGGCAACGCCCTGCCCTTGTTACTTTACCAAGGACAACGGAGGAGGTAAGTGCGATCGCCCGTATCTGCCATGAGAACGACATCCCATGGATAGCAAGGGGTGCAGGGACAGGATTATCAGGGGGAGCATTGCCCGTCGAAGACTGCGTTTTAATCGTTACCGCCCGTATGGCAAAAGTATTAGACATCGACTACGAAAACCAAAGAATTGTCGTCCAGCCTGGCATCATCAATAATTGGGTAACTCAAACCGTCACGGGTGCAGGGTTTTATTATGCTCCTGACCCCTCTAGCCAGATCATTTGTTCTATTGGAGGCAATGTTGCCGAAAACTCAGGGGGTGTCCACTGTCTCAAATATGGCACAACGACTAATCATGTCTTGGGCTTAACCATCGTCACCCCAGAAGGGGACATCGTCAAAATCGGCGGAAAAGTCCCAGAAACCCCTGGATATGACCTCACAGGCTTATTTGTTGGCTCAGAAGGTACTTTGGGTATTGCCACAGAAATCACCCTAAAAATCCTTAAAACTCCTGATTCTATCTCCGTAGTTTTAGCAGATTTTAATAGCATTGAAGAAGCAGGAAAAGCCGTCGCCGAAATTATCCGCTCAGGAATTATCCCTGCAGGAATGGAAATGATGGACAATTTTAGCATCAATGCCGTGGAAGATATTGTGGCTACTCAATGTTATCCCCGGGATGCCCAAGCCATTTTGTTAGTGGAGTTAGACGGTTTAGAAGTAGAAGTAAAAAACTACAAGGAAAAAGTAGGAGAAATTTGTTTACAGTGCGGTGCGAGAAATATTACCTCCGCCGAAGATGCTCCCACCCGTCTAAAATTATGGAAAGGCAGAAAAGCCGCCTTCGCCGCCATGGGCAAAATTAGCCCTAATTACTTTGTACAAGATGGAGTTGTGCCGCGATCGCAATTAGCCTCGGTATTAAGCGAAATAAGTGTCTTAGGGGAACAATACGGCTACCGTATCGCCAATGTTTTCCATGCAGGAGACGGAAATTTACATCCTCTTATTTTATATAACCAAGCCGAAGAAGGAAGTTTTGAAAAAGTAGAAGAATTAGGGGGAGAAATTCTTAAACTTTGTGTAAAAGTAGGTGGTAGCATATCAGGAGAGCATGGCATCGGTAGCGATAAAAAATGTTACATGGCAGATATGTTCAGTGAGCCAGACTTAGAAACCATGCAATACGTCAGAAGTGCTTTCAATCCCAAAGGATTAGCCAACCCCGAAAAAATCTTTCCCACCCCTCGCACCTGCGGAGAATCTGCCAATGCTCAAAAAGCTGAGTTTAAAGGTAGTCAAGCATTTTAAGAACTAACGTTACGTACTCATTTATAAGTTAGGTTTTATCTGTAAATTTTAACAAGGGGCTTAAGCCCCTTGCCCAACACGTGTACGAACATAGCGTGAACATCCAACGTTTTTACAACCTCAAACTAATTATATTTTTGCGTAACATCAGTCAATAAAACGTGGGGCATGGGGAATGGGCAATGGCTAAATATCTGATTTGTTAATTATTTAACAGTTTTGAATTATCAAGTCCTTGATTTTGGTAAAATTTAAGGACATAAGATATTTTTCATATAAAAAAATGAATAAAACTGTTGCTGATATAATGACTCCCTCACCCATCACCGTCAATCCTGATACTCCCCTCAACGAAGCCATTACGATTTTGGCTGAAAAAAAATTAAGTGGTTTGCCAGTGGTTGACAAGGATAATAAACTGGTGGGAGTGATTTCCGAAAGTGATTTAATGTGGCAGGAGACTGGGGTTGAGCCACCGCCATATATTATGATTTTGGATAGTGTTATTTACCTACAAAATCCTAATCGTTATGAAAAAGATGTACACAAAGCTTTGGGGCAAAGTGTGGGAGAAGTAATGACTAACAAGCCGATTACTGTTAAGGTTGATGACACTGTAAAAAAAGCGGCTCAAATTTTCCATGAGAAAAAAATAAGTCGTTTACCTGTGGTTGATGGCAATGGTAATGTGGTGGGCATTGTTACCCAAGGGGATATTATTCAAGCTATGGCTTTGGATCATTAATAATTCATTATCCCTGTTTTTCTAACAGTTTTTCTATTTATTAAAACTTATTTTCAGATATTATTTAAATTTAACAAATAATTTTAAAACAAAAGCAGAATATAACATTGAGTTAATTTTACTAAATTTATCAGTGTTTATTCACAATATTTTTTTAGAGCAAGTTTCACGCAAATTTTATGTATTAGAAAAATTACATGATGGAAGTTTTTTGGAAACTTAAAAAAAGTGTAAATTAATTCTAATATTGATTATCAATTTAAAATTTATCAACCATAACAAAAAAGTATATGACCAGCACACCAGAATCAGTAAAAAAACTCCTTTATTCAGAGGATTTTGGCGATCGCATTCGGGGCATTAACGAATTAAGAAACCTATCCCCCGATGATGCCTTTGAATTGATTATCCCCGTGATTGCCGATGATAATGTGAGGGTAAGATATGCCGCTGTATCACAACTCGACACCCTTGGAGGAGCGGATTTAGCCAAGAGTAAAGAAGTATTGTTAGATCGATTATATAATGATCCTGAGTCCGACGTTCGGGCTGCGGCAGCGGATGCCATTGCGGGGCTAAAAATGACAGAGGCTTATCCAGACTTGGAAAAAGTATATAACAGCACCGATGACTGGTTAATTCAATTTAGTATTGTGGCAGCCCTCGGAGAATTGGGGGATAGTAGAGGATTTCTACTCCTAGAAAAAGCTCTAAATTCTGATAATGCTTTGCTTCAAACAGCTTCTATCAGTGCATTAGGAGAGTTAGGGGATCATCGGGCTATTGATTTACTGTTACCCTTTGTGGATAATGATGATTGGCAAATACGCCACCGTCTCGCCCAAGCCCTCGGCAGACTGGGGGGTGAAAAAGCTCAAGGAGCTTTACAAAAATTAACAAACGACAAGTCCGACGCAGTGGCAGAGGAAGCAAAAAATTATGTAACTGATAATGGATAACAGTTGTGGAGGTTAGGTGTTAGGTTTTTGGTGTTAATAGTGGATAATTTATTAATCTTCCCCATTTGACTTTTTGGTTTGCTAATATTAAGATTCATTAAGTCAAAATGGAGATTTATAAACAGTGAACAGAAAATTTCTGAGTCAATTAACCCTTTCCCTTGTAATTGGTAGTACGGGATTATTTGGTTTAATGTCTTCCGTAGAGGCACAACAGAAGACAAGTAAACAGCTTACTTTTCAACAAAAAGAACAACTTTACGAACTACTAACCCAAGGTAAGGAGTATATTGATAGCGGAGATTTAAACAACGCGCTCAATGCTTATCGTCAAGCCTCTAGTATTGATGAAACTAATGCCCGTATTTTTTCAGGAATGGGCTTTTTATATGCTAGTAATGGGGATTATTCCTCTTCTGCCCAAGCCTATCGTCAGGCGGTTTCCCTAGAGCCTGATAATGCTCGTTTTTATGGTGCTTTGGGTTATACCCTTGCCAGAAGTGGTGATGATGATGAAGCCATGAGGGCTTACACTAGGGCGGTGGAATTAGAGCCTCAAAATGCGGAATATCATTTGGCATTGGGGGTAATTTCCCTAAGAAATGGACAACATCAGGCGGTGGAAAGACATTATCAACAAATTGTTTCTTTGAATGCCACGGATGAAACTGCCTATGATGTCATGGCAACTTCTCTGTATCAACAGGGGAAGTATGAAAGTGCGATCGCACTTTTAACCGAAGCCATCAGTAAATTTCCTCATAATACAGATTTACAAGTAAAATTAGCCACAGCTTATTTTCAACAGGGCGATGCCGCTGAAGGTTTGAACAAATTAGAAAGTTTACACGTCAGTAACCTCAGTGATGCCAATGTCATCTTGAAAATGGCAATGTTATACGAACAAAATGAAGACTGGGAAATGGCTTTAAGTGGTTATAGAAGAGCCTCTAGTGTCGATCCTAATTCTGTGGTTGCCCATGGTAGTATAGCTAGGGTGTTGGAAAAACAAGGTAATAACATTATGGCCATTGTGGCTTATCGTCAATTTATCGAAGTTGCCCCCCAAAATCCTTATGGTTATCATCGCTTAGGAATGCTTCTCAAAGAAAGAAGTAGAAATGAAGAAGCCGAAGCCATGCTCAAGAAAGCAGAAGAAATTTATCAACAAAGGGGTGATTTAGCTTCAGCCCAAGAAGTTAATGAAGTTTTAAAATAACAAAAGAGGTTTTGATATAAACTGACCATGACTTTTTCGTTTGACTTTGCTTTGTTTTTTCTTCCATAACTTAATCATTAATTACTAAATGTTTACAAAGTCTCAATCATCGATTTTTACTTGGGTTTCTGGTGTTTTAGGTGGCTTAATGCTAGTGGTATTAAGTCAGGGGGCTAGTGTGGCTCAAAATTCGGTGGTTGAGACAAATACCCCATCATTAAACTTTATTCAGGCGGTTTTTTTGGGGTTTGTGCAGGGGGCAACGGAATTTTTGCCCATCAGTAGCTCTGCTCACTTAAAAGTTGTGCCAATGGCTTTGGGATGGGGGGATCCAGGGGTTGCTTTTACTGCTATCATCCAACTAGGTAGTATTTTGGCGGTCATTTGGTATTTTTGGCAGGATTTAAAAAATTTAACCATAGGCATGATTAAGGCATGGCGTACCAAAAATTATGATACCCATGAATTTAAAATTGGTACTGGTATCATCGTCGGTACTATTCCTATCTGTGTGGTAGGTTTAGCTATTAAGGCTTTTGTGGATGATTTTGATGGCTCTGCCATTAGGGGTTTGAGTGCGATCGCCCTTGCGTCTATAATTATGTCTATCCTCCTTGCCATGGCTGAAAAATTTTGTCACCCCAAAAGAACTTTTGATGACTTATCTATCAAAGATGGTATCTTGATGGGGTTAGCAGAAACCTTAGCCCTAATACCGGGTGTATCTCGCTCAGGTTCGACTATTACCGCTGGATTGTTTATAAATTTAGAACGCTCGACGGCGGCTAGATTTTCTTTTTTACTAGGTATTCCAGCCATTACCATTGCTGGTTTAGTGGAATTAAAAGATGTTTTAGCCCTAAATTTGACCAACGAATCCATTATGCCCTTAGTTGTCGGCACTATTTCTTCCGCCATTTTTTCTTATCTTGCCATTGCTTGGTTAATTCGCTTTTTACAAAAACAGAAAACTTGGATTTTTGTCTGGTATCGTCTCGCATTTGGTTTAATCATTTTGGGTGCAATCTTTTTTAATTAGGACTAAATAAAATAACGACTCAATTAATATCCATTGTCAATTATCAATTATTTTTCCCATGCTTGACATAGCCAAATTAGCCAGACAAATGCCCCAAATAGGGCAACAGATGCAAAAAGATGCCCAAGCTAGTTTAAAAAGATTGGAAATGGCTCAAGGACTTTTTTCTGAGGCAAATAAACATCAGGATGAGTTAATTAAAGCACAGGAAGTATGGGGCGATCGCATGATATTTTCCCCTGGCACCCCCGTAGAATCCTTAGATACCGCTATTGATATACCAGACGCTCCCCCTAGCCACAGCGTTTTTTCCAGTGATGGCTCCCAAATTGCCCCCTCCCACCACGAAATAATTTATTGCTATCTCATTAACATCGGCAGAATAATGCTCCACTATGGGCAAAACTTTCATCCCCTATTAGATAGTATTCCCGAAATTTATTATAAAACCGAAGACCTCTACGGCTCCAGAAAATGGGGCATTCGCACCGAAGAATGGATGGGATACCTTCGCACCATGCAAGAAGTACAAGTATTAACCGAGATGGCTTGTACATGGGTAAACCCTCCTGGCGCCCATTTTAATATTCCTAATTTAGCCATGACAGATGGCTCATTGGTTTACTGGTTTTTGGATAATTTACCCACCGAGGCAAGGGAAGAAATTCTCAACCCCGTCATCGAATCTTGGGAACAATTACGGCAAAGTAAAATCCCCCTAGTGGGTTATATCAGTGCATCCCGTAGCATTGAGGTCATTAGTTTTTTACGTCTCATGGCTTGTCCCTATGAAGCACCTAATTGTAATAATTTTTGCTCCTTGGATAATGAAAAAAATCCTTGCCAAAAAGTAGAACCCTTAAGGGATACCAGCCTATGGAATAAGATTTTGCAACCCCGCCAAAGAAGCGCTATTTTCCGCAGTAATTCCCGTATCTTGGATTGTTACCCCGAAAGTCAAAAAACCCATTTTTGCTACCTTCATGGCGGTGTAGAGGTGGCTAGGGTGGAATTTCCTCAATGGATAGCCGAGGATTCAGAGTTGCTCAATCAAGCCCTGAGTATTACCCTTACCCAAATCGACAAAGGTTTTGGTTATCCCGTTGCCCTCGCTGAAGCCCATAATTTGGCGGTGATAAAAGGGGGCGATCGCACTCAATTCTTTTCCCTCATTGAAGACCAAATGTTAAGATATGGGGTGCGAAATGTGGGCGTTTCTTATAAAGAAGCCCGTAAACGGGGCAGTATTGCTTAGAGTGGAATGGGCAATGGTTTTATTATCTGATGTTACGCAAAAATATAATCAGTTTAAGATGGTAAAAATGTTGGATGTTCATATTGTGTTTGTACACGTGCTGGTTAGGGGGCTAGGAGTTGGGCAAGGGGCTTAAGCCCCTTGTTAAAACTTAACTTATAAATGAGTGCGTAACGTCAGTCATTATTTTAAAACATCATATTAATCCGCATAACTTTTTCTTTGTTGTCTTTGATATTCTGCCAAAAAAAGGCTAGTGGCGATCGCCACATTGAGAGATTCCACGCCGTTAAGCAGAGGAATTTTAACCTTATCCGTTGCCAAAGAAGTTAAATCAGAAGACAACCCCTGGGACTCATTCCCCATCAACAAAATTGTCGGCAAAGAAAAATCAACCTCCCAAGGAGTCTTATCCCCTTCCAAAGAAGTAGCAATCACTTGATAACCCTTATTTTTGTAACCTTCCACAAGAATTATTAAATCATCCTCCGCCCTCGCATTGATGCGAAACCACTCCCCCACCGAAGCCCTCATCACCTTGGGATTATCCAAATCCACACTATCCCCACTCAACCACAACATATCCACACCCATGGCCACGCTAGTACGAATTATAGTGCCTAAATTGCCCGGATCTTGTAACCGTTCTACCACCATGCCCAACTTGATATTTTCAGGATCCTTACTTTGGCGATGATGACGAGGGGCAGTCGCCAAAACTCCATCAGGAGTTACCGTAGTAGCCACAGATTTCATCACCTCATCACTAACAATTTCCACCCTTTGGGCTTGAGTCTGTAAACTTTGAGCCAGAAGGTAATTTTTGTTTTGCCATATAGGGGTAAATAGTAAAGTATCAAGGGGGTATTGCACCTGAGAGGCAACCTCCAATAAATTTGTCCCTTCCAGTAAACAAAGATTTTGTCGATGTCTTTCCGATGGGCGTTGTAACTTGCGTATTTCTTTTATTAGGGGGTTTTTTAGACTACTTAACACGGTTTTTTTTGAGAATGGAGAACAGAGAATGATTTAATATAAAAGTTTCCTTCTCCTGGGGGAGAGGGGTTCGGGGTGAGGGTATAATAAGTTTTGACAAGAAACTGCCCATCAGTGGTCACCATCAATTATTAATCAACTAACTTACTCAAAAATAAGTCCATAATGAGGTGGAATTAGTAGAAGATTGATGCCACACCATGATAATCTTAAAAGTGTCAAATTTTATTATAAATTAAAGTTTACGAAAGTAAATAAAACTAAAAATCAGCATGGTTGCAACAAAAGAAAAAACTAACGTCGGTAAAATCACCCAAGTAATTGGGCCGGTGGTTGATGCTGAATTTCCTAGCGGCAATCTTCCCCGTATTTATAATGCGCTCCGTATTGAAGGAACTAACGAAGCAGGACAAACCGTTGCGGTAACCTGTGAAGTACAACAACTTTTAGGTGATAACCAAGTTCGTGCAGTTTCCATGACTACTACCGATGGTTTGGTAAGAGGTATGGAAGTAGTTGATTTGGGTAAACCTATTAGTGTACCTGTGGGTAAAGCTACCCTAGGACGTATTTTTAACGTTTTAGGTGAAACCGTTGACAACAAAGGTCCTGTTAACACCACTGAAACTTCTCCTATTCACCGTAAAGCTCCTGCTTTCACCGAATTAGATACCACCCCCACTGTATTTGAAACTGGTATTAAAGTTGTTGACTTATTAACTCCCTATCGTCAAGGCGGTAAAATCGGCTTGTTCGGTGGTGCTGGAGTTGGTAAAACCGTTATTATGATGGAATTGATCAACAACATCGCTATCCAACACGGTGGCGTATCTGTGTTTGGTGGTGTGGGCGAGCGCACTCGGGAAGGTAATGACCTTTACAACGAAATGATCGAATCTAACGTAATTGATTCTGAAAATCCCGAAAACTCTAAAATTGCTCTTGTTTACGGTCAGATGAACGAACCCCCCGGAGCTAGAATGCGTGTGGGTTTATCTGCTCTGACCATGGCAGAACACTTCCGTGACGTTAACAAGCAAGACGTATTGTTGTTCATCGACAACATTTTCCGTTTTGTACAAGCAGGTTCTGAAGTATCTGCACTTCTTGGTAGAATGCCCTCTGCGGTAGGTTATCAGCCCACCTTGGGTACTGATGTGGGAGACTTACAAGAACGTATTACCTCCACCAAAGACGGTTCTATCACCTCTATCCAAGCGGTATATGTACCTGCGGATGACTTGACTGACCCCGCCCCTGCTACTACCTTTGCTCACTTGGATGGTACTACTGTATTATCCCGTGCTTTAGCTTCTAAAGGTATTTATCCTGCGGTGGATCCTTTAGGTTCTACCAGTACCATGTTACAGCCTAGCATTGTTGGCGATGAGCATTACAACACTGCCCGTGCGGTGCAATCTACTTTACAACGTTATAAAGAGTTACAAGATATTATTGCGATTCTTGGTTTGGATGAATTATCTGAAGAAGATCGTTTAGTGGTTAACCGCGCCCGTAAAATTGAGCGTTTCTTGTCTCAACCTTTCTTCGTTGCTGAAGTGTTCACTGGTAGCCCTGGTAAATATGTTTCCCTCGAAGATACTATCAAAGGTTTCCAAAGAATCCTTTCTGGTGAGTTAGATTATTTACCTGAACAGGCTTTCTACTTGGTTGGTAACATTGACGAGGCGATCACCAAGGGTGAAAAGCTCAAAGGTTAAGGACAATTAACAAAGCACTCACGGATTAATTATCTGTAGTGATAATGGAAGGAAAGACAGGAAAATATTAATTTTGTCTTTCCTTTTTTCGAGAAAAATAAAATTATAAGTATTAAATTTTTAGTTTCAATTATGACTTTAACAGTAAGAGTAATTACCCCAGATAAGACTGTTTGGGATCAGGATGCTCAAGAGGTAATCTTGCCTAGTGGTAGCGGACAGTTAGGTATTTTAACGAATCATGCTCCTCTTCTCACTAACCTTGACATCGGGGTTTTGAGAGTGCGCACCGAGAAAGATTGGAAATCTATCGCCGTAATGGGTGGGTTTGCTGAGGTGGAAAATAACGAGGTCAAAATTCTTGTTAATGGTGCTGAGTTAGGAGAATCCATCGACAAGGAAACTGCTAAAAGTGACTTGGAAACTGCTGAAAATGAGTTAAAATCTGCAAATTCTGGTAGCGATCGCCAAGCACAAATCAAAGCTAATTCTAACTACAAAAAAGCTAGAGCTAGACTTCAAGCAACCAATAGTTAATAAACCTTTCCTTCTCCCCTTGTAAGGGGAGATGCCGAAGGCAGAGGGGTTAAGATATTTAAGGGCGCAAACTCTATTTTTTAACCTCCTTTAAGATTAACTTATTAGGTAATTTATTTTTACTTTTTACCGCCACAGAAACTAAATAATTATTATCAATTTTTAGGTTTTTTATCTGCCATTCTGTTCTAGTATTCTCAGAAATAATTTCTATATCTTCACTTAGAAAATTATAACTTAATTCAATAGCATCCAATCCCCCAGACAATCCCTCTCCAGTGGCTTTTAAATAGGCTTCCTTCGCCGTCCAAAGGGTATAAAATAGTTTTGCTTTATTTTCTTGATTTACTTGCTCTATTAACTGGAATTCACTGGGGCAAAAAAAACGTTTAGCAAGTTGTTTAAATTTTACTTGTTTACTAATATTTTCTATATCTACCCCTATTAATTGATTAGAAATTCCATACACTATCCAATGATCAGTATGAGATAAATTAAAATGTAGGTTAGGATAATCTCTTAAAAATGGTTTTCCTTTTTTATTATAATTAAAGACAATTTTATCTGGATTTATATTGAGATAACTACTTAAAATAATTCTTAATTTTGCCCTACCAATACAAGTGCGATCGCCCTGTAACTTATTCTTAAAACGTTGGATTTTATCTAATTCATCTGGTGATAAAAGAGATTTGAAATAAGGTAAATCAGACAAAAACTTATTAGTATTAACTGAATAAATATCTAACATATTAAAAATAATCAAGCTGGAATAAATCAATAAAACGAATGTTTAAGTAACTATTACTTAATATCAATAAACTTTTAAGCATAAATAGTAATTTAAGGTTTATTTATATACTTTTGTTTATAAAACAATAATTTTAAAACACACTTGTTATTTACTTAAAAATTTAGATTATAATACCTCTAAAAATGAAATTAAAGTAAATAATTTTTAATTATTGAATCAATGCCATGTCTAAATTTGCAACGACCATTTTTATCAGTAGCCTATTTTCAATATTTCTAGTCAGTACCCCCACTCTGGCTCAACAAAAATATCCTCTTATTTGTCGGTCTGGGGGACGTATTTCCATTAGAACAATGGCTGATGGAAGTGGAGAAATTCAAGGACTGAAACAGGGGCGAACCGCTGTCAACAGCAACAATCCAAACTCTTCTCTAGCTCCAGGGGAATGTGGATGGGAAGACAGAGCGATGAATAGTAACGAACCCACTACAATTTGTTACAGCAATGTTGCTGCTTTTAACATAACACCCATAACAACAATTATTGAAAATTTAAACTATCGTGGTGCTGGGGTTGCCAGATACCTTGTACACAACGACACAAGTAACCGCTGCATGAGAGTTAATTAGTTACCTATCAAACCATTTTTACAAAAAAACACCATGTTCCAAAACTATTTGCAAAAGTTTAGTCTTACTCTTCTTTTAAGTGTAATTACTGCTCCTGTCCACATTACTTTATCCCATGCCCAACCTCAAAGCTATGAATTAATTTGTCGGGGTGGAGGTGCCTGGCTAGTAATGACGGGGGATTTGAATACCGTAACGGAAAGGGGAAGACAATATGTATATGCCTCTGTTCGTGCTAGATTTGCCCCCGGTAATCCTAATATTGATCGCAGTAGTGCCGATTTTGCTAATGCTTCTCCTAATGTAAAAGCTTTTTTAGTGCAACAAGCCCTTGCACCGGGAGAATGTTCATGGATTGACCGGGGAATGCGAAATGGTGAGCCATCAATTCTTTGTGATGTTACGGGAAAAAGTAGTGATGTGAATGCGATTCGTTACATTAATTTTATCTCTCGAAGTGAAGCCAGAGCTCGTTTGATGGTTTATAACGATAATGGTCAATGTCTCAGGGTTACGAGTTATGAAAATTTAGGAAGTGGCTTTTGATATTACTTTTTTTGCCGAAAAACAAGATCTCTTGAGTTTAGACTAAATCTAATTTTAAACGCTGAAACCCTTATATGACGTATGTTTTATATTTTTTACATTAAACGGATAAGAATAGTCAAAATTCTTGCTGTATAAGGATCATAGCTTCTTACAGTTCAAATTAGTCTAAAGTACAGAGATCTACACATTCTCTAAACTTTTTCTGTCATAAAAAATCCCCTCTAATAAAGGAGGGGTAGGAAAGAGAATAATTCTTAAATAATTAAGAAAATAATTTTGTACCAATCAACATTTTGCCATTGCTACCATTACCATGGGAACCTATTTCATGGACATTTTTACTCATTTCTCTGGCTTGGTGATAACTGTCGATTTCACCTTTTTCAAAATATAACAAAGATGCCTTGCGTAAATCATCCACCGCTTTTTGCTTCGCTCCAGAATCTAAGTATAAAATACCTCTCTTGTGATAGGCTTCGGCATAATCACCATCTTTTTTGATAGCTTCAGTATAATCGGCGATCGCCCCTGAGATATTACCCAATTTACTATGACTATTACCCCTTTCATAGAAGAAACTAGCCGAGTCAGGCTTAACCCGTAACTCTTGGGATAAAATTTCTACCTGTCGTAAATTACTAACAATCTCTTTTATCTCCTTCGTTTCCCCATTCAAACTACTAACATTTTGGTCTAAACTATCCTTAATATTAGTGAGACGCTCATTGAGAGTTAATTTCAAATCCTCCACCTGATTACCAAAATCAGCCTTACTCATCACCATAGACTCCTTCAACTCTCCATGGTTAGCATCTACTTTGGTGTACAAAGACTCTATTTTTTCCTGCTGAACATTAAAAGCATCAATCAATCTTTCCTCAGACTGCTTACGGCTAAAAACATTACAACCAACCCCAATGGTAGAAGCCACAGATAAAGGTAAAACTTGACCAGTAACCGCAGAGGCGATCGCCCCTAAAGCTGTAACACCCAAACCCACATAACCGAGCATATCAACTTGCTTATCCATAATCTTAAAAACCTTATTTCAAATAAAAAATAAATTAAACCAAAACCGCACAATTAAGCTCAAAAACAGGAATAGCCAACTTAGCCTCCTCAGGAGTCAAAAACTCACTAATCACCTTAAGAAGTAGATCATAAGTATCAACATTATCATCCTCAAACTTATAAGCCTTAGAAATAGTTTGAAACCAAAGCAACATATTAGTGCGTAAACGCTCCATATCATCAAACAACAAAGCCGCCGCCGAATAACGCAACAAATCAACCATATCACGCTTACAAGTTACATAATAATCCTTAAACTCAGGATTACGTTTTTGCTTACCAACCTTTACCGCCTCCATAATCTCATCCGCCCCATCCCTAATTTTCATATAAGCACTCATGCGTAAATCTTTGGTCTCAAAATAATTGTCCAAAAATCTCAACTCATAATCCTGTGCATAACGTCCATCAGCCTCAAGAGTCAAATCCGCAAATTGTTTTAACATAGTAGCAACTCCTTTTTTTGTAATCTAAATAACATCTTCAGTTTGGGCAAGATACTGATCAACCTCACCCTTAGTATTTTGTAGTTGAGAAATCATCGAACGAGTAATCAACTTACCCTCCTCCACCAAGATTTTGCCAGAAATAGGGTGAAGGATATTTTTCTGAGCGCGTCTGCCAATCAAAGCATCCACATCATCAATTTGGCTCAAATACATCCCCGAAGGTAACTCAACCACCACCCCTTCGCCGATAACCCTAGCTTGACAAGCAAGACGAGAATTTGTCTTACAAGTGGTAATCACCTCCAGAGTTCTTTTTTCCCGACGATTGAGGGGCGACAAACTATCCATACCCTCCTTAATGTAAACGTGACAAGTGGAACACATTCCCCGTCCTCCACATTCTTGCATCACATCCAAATCATTTTTTAGCAAACCAGATAACACATTATCATTAGTTTGAATTGCCGTTTCCGTACCGATGGGATCTAACTTGATTGTTTTTGCCACTACTCTAAATAAACCTCTAAAAACTCAACTACTTATTTTTGCAAAAAGATTATAAACTGGTCATCTCACTACGAGAAAGCCGTTCCATAATCGTAGGATGATCATGTCCTTCCTCTAACCATCCTTCCGTTAGTTTGATTCTTTCTGCCAAACCAATGACAAAATAATTAGCCTCAGCCCCCATAGACTCACAGCTAGTTTGGACACAACCCAAATCTTGCCCCGTCAACTGACTAAAGAAAGAGCTTAAAATTCCCGCTTCGGGTTGACAAGAAAAATGTTTATCTTTAGGGGCTGCTGCCGCAAAAGGAGAATTAACAGTTTTCACCACAATAAAACCTTGGGGATAATAATCAAAATCAAATTCTGCTACCCCCCAACCATGGGTTTTCCAGCACTGTTTGAGGCAACTAATAAACTCCGCCATCTCCATCTGAGAAAGGGGACGTTCATAATATTCGCTCACTTCACTGATAAAGCGACGGTAAAAACTTTTGCCCCACCAACGACCACAGTTATGGAGAACTACACTAGAAGCCTGTCCAATTTCCTCCTCCAAACCGTCATAAATACCCTGTAAGAGTACCTCTGGCAGCGCAATTAAACGAGAACCTTGGCGGGTTTCCAATAACCCTAATTCAAAGTCACCTTGTACATAGGCATCAGGGGAAAAGTAATTACCTTTTAACGGTTTTTTTTCGACTAAATCTGCAATAGAAATCATTAATTTATCTCCCATATCTAAAAAGTATT
This sequence comes from Cyanobacterium sp. IPPAS B-1200, assembly GCF_001747005.2. Taxonomy (NCBI): domain Bacteria; kingdom Bacillati; phylum Cyanobacteriota; class Cyanophyceae; order Chroococcales; family Geminocystaceae; genus Cyanobacterium; species Cyanobacterium sp. IPPAS B-1200. The sequence continues at coordinate 631,919 of NZ_CP182899.1, read as the reverse complement.
GTTTTAAGCCCTGACGGTATCTTTGACCAGATATTCCTTAGCTTGATTTAAGAATGGCTCTAAATCATTCATCTGAGAAGCATTAAGGAAATTTTTTAATTGTGCAACTAACAGGGAATGAACAGCGGAGTCAATAGATTGAGACTCTCTAGCTTCGACAACGTCGGTTAGCCATTCCAAAAGACGACGTTCCAAAAATTCAGGGTTATTAAGTAACATTGCCATGGCGCTATATCTAGTAATCAATAGCCAATGTTGCAAAGAAGTTTCCAAGGCTTTTTCTTGACTATCAGAAAATTTGGCTACCAATTTATCTGCTACAGTTTGGAAAATCTCAATTTCTTGATCCCTAAGAAGGCGATAGATTGCCATTTTATTTTGAAGATTGTTGATGCAATTAGAAAAAGTTTCTAAATCATCGCTCTGTAAATAGTTGTACTCTGCTTCGTGGATCAGTTGTTGTAATTCTGGGTACATAGTTTTATCCTTAGTTAAAATAGATCAGATAAATCATTCATTTTTAATTCCGAGAAGGTAGAAGTCGGGTTGTTTTGTTTTTTCTCTATAATTGGCTCTTGGGCAATACTTGTCTTAGTCTCTTGTATTTGCTCTCCTGCCCAAGGGAATCTTTGGAAAAAATCTCCTACTTTCATTTGTAAAGAAAGGTTGGTAATAGTCGATGAATCATCATTGTTAGTGTTGAGGTGGGAAGTATAGGGAATCATTTTTTTGATGCCCTTCCAGTTATGGTGAGTGAAAAATTCTTCTACTCTTAAATTAAGGTTCGGAATAAAGTCATCTGCATTAATTATCTCTTGGGTTGTGGTTACAGATGAGGGTTGATTTCTCTTAATACCACGCCAATTGGCGTTGGAGAAGAATTGCTCAACACTGCTGTCAGAAAATGTTGGTGTTAAGCTCATGTAATTTTCCTATAAGTTTGAATGGTTTGATATGTGAAGGGTTTATTTCAAAAGTTAATTACTTGAGGTATTCGCCATTAACTAATTTTTTCTGAATATCTTTTGCCCCAGCCCCTTCGTTATGCCAGAAGGTAGCAGCATCAATGCGATCTTGTTTTCCTAGCAAAAACTTACAATAGGTTTCACCCATGGAATAACACTGAATCTCGATACAGTTCAATTGTTTATTAATAAAACGGCTAAAGAATCCAGCCATCAATCCAGCATAGATGTGACATACGGGTTTACCCACATCTCCGAGGGTACGGGCTACCGCCGAATCAAAGATGTTAACGAACATAAAACCGTTTTTTTGCTCACTTAAATCCACATCCCAGTTACCCCAACCTTGGGTAGTAAAAGGCCACCACCAGGCTTCCAAAACATAAAGTAAGTTCATGTCATGAACATCTTTGGGATATTCATATTCTTTTTGAAACCAATTGCAGAAGAAATCAGCATCACGGATACCCCAAGCCTTACCGATGTTGTACATAACAACACTAGATGCGGGTCCTACTTCTTCTTCTAAACCTTCGATTAAACCAACGATAAAATCTTCGGTTACTAAAACATTACGAGATTCGTTCCAATCGGTAATATCTCCGTTAACGGCATCAAAGTGGAAAAAGTCTTCGATGGTGTAGTGATCGTGTTTTTTTGGATATTGATTTTTCCAGAGATTTTTGGAAATTTTTTCAACAATGCGATTAGGTTTTGTAGGTGTAAAAGTCATAGATATTATTGTCCTTTATTACTCTAAATGTTTGTTTTGTACAATTTTAAAACTATCTCAAAACCAACCTAAATACAGTGTAACTATGTTTGTTTATTACTAGGTGGTTTTTACACATTTCTATACAATAATTAGATTTTTGTGATGTTTGTTTAAGAAAGATAAAGTTGTTAACTATAATTATTTTTTTAGTAAGGATTGAATAGTTAAACTTTTTTCTTCAATTATGTTGGGTAAATCCTGAACAATAAGGGAACATTTTCCCACAAAAGAGCTATTCCATTTTTCTAACCATTTAAGTTGTATGGTAGTTGCTTGATGGTTAAGGGAGCCAGTAAAAGTTACTTTACAATTTTTATCCATGGAGAATTGTTCTAGCCACTCTACATCTGGTCTTGATTGTTCAAAGTTTTTGGAGGTAATCATTCCCCCAAGATAACGACTGGTAATTTTGGCTATTTCTTCAAAGTTAGTAACTACGTCGGCAATGGTAATTTTGTGAGCTACAGTCCCTTCAAAGGAAGATACCACGGACATTTTTAAACTTTCAGGGTCAAAGCCTTTGTCAAATCTGGTAGAGTTGTCATAGACAGCCCCTCTAAAGTCTGCTCCTCCGATATGAGTCCCATTGAGGAATGCACCGCACAAGTCGGCTTTGACAAAACTTGCTTTGGTCACAAAGCTACCTGTTAGATAGGCCTCTTTTATGTTTGCTTTACTCAGATCTGCTTTAATTAGATAGGCTTTGATAAAGTATGCTCCTTGTAAGTTAGCTCCTTTTAATTTTGTACCTGTTAAGTTGGCTTCGTTAAAGTAACAGTCTCGTAAGTCGGCTCTACTTAAATCTGCTCCTCTCAGGTCTGCATAGCTAAAGTCAGAGCCTCTAAAATTAGCTCCTTTTAAATCTGCATTTCTTAGGTCAATTCTTCTTAGTTGTAGTTTGGGGAAGTCTCTTTCTCCCCAGTTATATTTGGCTTGTATATCTGCATTTATCGTCATTGCCACCATCTACTTGACTCCTAGTTTGAGGAACATTTTTCTTTTGCTTTTGACTTGTATTACTTTCTATTTATGACTGAAATTATATTTTTTATTTGTATTAATAATTACTTTTATAACATTTTTATTTATAGAAGGCTATGAATATAATTTGTTTTTTACATTTATTAATTTAACTAAATAATTATTTGAATTTGCTTTGTAATAATTCAGTATTCTTACTGATCCCATGGGAGTAGTTCTGTTTTTTATATATTTTTGGTGTAAAGATAACTGTTTGTATTTTAAAATCATGTAAAAGAAAAGTTTGGGAGAGCATTAAAATTCTTTGGGAGCATGAAGGGAGATATATTGTAGTAATAAATATCAAGTTATTTTTAAGTAAAAGAATTATTTACTGATGTTATGCAAAAATATAATTAGTTTAGGATGGTAAAAACGTTGGATGTTCATATTGTGTTTGTATACGTGCTGGGTAAGGGGCTAGGAGTTGTGCAAGGAGCTTAAGCCCCTTGTTAAAATTTACAGATAAAACTTGACTTATAAATGAGTGCGTAACGTCAGCTATTTATTAAAAATACTTATTATTTGTTGCCAATGAGTAGGTTGGCGCAGTTAATTATAGCTCTTATTTTATTAAGACTCTTATAAACAAGGGGTTTAAACCCCTTGCCTAAATCGATTTAACTATGCCTACTTACTCATAAATATATTTAATGGTACATATTTTATTTTTTTTACCTTGACAGAAGTAAGTTTGATAATATGTCTTTATTCGTTTTAGATTATTTTGAGGAGATAAATATTAAAAATTTTAATGTTTTTTTGTAGGGAGATGGATAGAAAAAGAGAGTAATATATTTTCTCAGTTAAGATAAGTTTTTGTGGTTTTTAGTCTATTTTCCCTAGATATTAAGGATATTGTATTTTTTGATACAGAAACAATGATGGTAAACATATGAATATCTATTAGTCATTGAATTAAATCATTAAGTCTTCTTCTTAAGTAGGCAAAAAATTAGATAAACTTTCATTAAACTATGGTGATAATGTCAAAGAGAGCAAAGAAAAAAATGTCTGGGTCATACGATCAAGATAGTTTTATACTAAATTCTATCGGATGGTTACGTAGTAAGTTGCCTTCTTATTGGTTTGCGTGTATTCCCTTAAGTGCGCTAATTGTGGTTGTGTGGAATACTGCAAGTCAAGCTCAAGGTTTGGATGGTCCTGAAACTTTAGAAGAAGTTAAGGTCATTTTAGATACTATTTTCTTACTTGTTTGTTCCATTTTGGTTATTTTCATGAATGCCGGTTTCGGAATGTTAGAAACTGGTTTTTGTCGTCAGAAAAACGCTGTTAACATTCTTGCCAAAAACTTAATTGTTTTTGCGGTTGCTACTATCGTTTATTGGGCGATTGGTTACGGCTTTATGTATGGAGATGGTAATGGTTTCATTGGTACTCAAGGTTTCTTTTTCAATGGTGATGGAACGCCTTATGGGGATGATAATTATCCTGCGGCAGTTCCTGCGGCTATTAACTTTTTGTTCCAAGTAGCTTTTGCTGCCACGGCTGCGACTATTGTATCTGGTGCGGTAGCTGAAAGAATCAAGTTTGATGCTTTCTTAATCTTCAGTGTTTTGTTGGTGGGTATTTCTTATCCTATCACTGGTCATTGGACTTGGAATGGTGGTTGGTTAGCGGAAATGGGTTTTTCTGATTTTGCTGGTTCTACCATTGTTCACTCTGTGGGTGGTTGGGCTGCATTAATGGGGGCGGCTATTCTTGGTCCTCGTCAGGGCAAGTATTCTTCTGATGGTCGAGTGAATGCGATTCCCGGTCATAATATGAGTATTGCTACTTTGGGCTGCTTGATTCTTTGGATTGGCTGGTTTGGTTTTAACCCCGGTTCTGAGTTGGCGGCTACTGCGAATGTTCCTTATATTGCTTTGACTACCAATTTGGCTGCGGCTGCTGGTGGTATTACTGCCACTGCGACTTCTTGGATTAAGGATGGTAAGCCAGATTTATCCATGATTATCAATGGTATTCTTGCTGGTTTGGTGGGTATTACTGCTGGTTGTGCTACGGTTGGTTATCTTAGTGCGGTAATCATCGGTGCGATCGCCGGTATTCTTGTGGTATTTTCTGTGGCCTTTTTTGACAAAGTTCTAAAAATTGATGACCCTGTGGGTGCTACTTCTGTTCACTTAGCTTGTGGTATTTGGGGAACATTGGCTGTGGGTATCTTTGGTACTGGGGAAGAAAGCATTGTTACTCAACTTATCGGTATTCTTACTATCGGTGGTTTTACCGTTTTAGCTAGTACTATTTTCTGGTACGCCCTAAAAGCTACTGTGGGTATTAGAGTTCATGAAGAGGATGAAATTAAAGGTCTTGATATTAGTGAACATGGTATGGAGGCTTACAGTGGATTTGTGAAGGAAGCGGATATTCTTTCTGGCGGTTTCACAAGTTCTATGACTAGCGAGGTTTCTTCTAGCACTGAAGGTTAATCTTGTTCTAATATCTTACTCCTATTTGTAATTTGTTTCCTCTTCTGAGTTTTCGGGGGGGGAAATTTTTTTTGCGGTGGTTTGGGTAAACTAATTAATAAGTTTATGTTGCATCTTTTATGACTAAAAAAGCTATTGTTTTATTATCAGGAGGTTTAGATTCTGCCACTAGCGGTGCGATCGCCCTTAAGGAAGGTTATGAAGTAATTGCCCTATCATTTCGTTATGGACAAAAACATTTTAAGGAGTTGGAAGCCTCGGGCAATGTGGCTAAATCCTTGGGTATCAAAGAACATCACATCATCGATGTTAACCTTTCTATGTGGGGGGGGTCATCTCTGACGGACGCTAGTATGAATATTCCTGAAGATGGGGTAAAAGCGGACGAAATCCCCTCTACCTATGTCCCAGGGCGTAATACGGTGTTTATTGCGATCGCCCTTTCCCTGGCCGAAGCCAAGGGAGCTCAAGCCATTTATTTGGGCATTAATGCCGTGGATTATTCTGGTTATCCCGACTGTCGCCCCGAATATCTAAGCGCTTTCCAAAATCTTGCCAATCTTTCTTCTAAGGTGGGAATAGAAGGAAAAGCACCTCAATTAATAGCTCCCCTTGTAACCTTATCCAAAGTAGAAATAGTACAAAGGGCGATCGCCCTTAACGTGCCTATCGAAAAAACATGGTCATGTTATCAAGGAGGTGAAAAACCTTGCGGAGTATGTGACTCTTGCCGTATTAGAAATAAGGCTTTGATAGAAGCTGGTTATCCTGAATTGGTGGGGTAAACCAGAAAGGAATTATTAAGTAACCGACCTTCCGCATAGTTCAAGTGGATTTTTTTTTACTTTTTCTCTTAATTGCTTGTGAAGTTCACACATCACTGTTTCAAAGACACCTTCTTTTTTCCAGTTTTTATAATGCCAATAAACGGTAGAATAAGGAGGTAAATCCTTTGGTAAATCAGACCCATTACAGCCATTTTTGAGTTGATAAAAGATACCATCCCAAATTTGTCTTTTAGACCACTTTGGTGGACAAGTTCTTTTTTTCTTTGGTAATAGATGTTTAATTATTTCCCATTCTTGATCACTTAGACTGCTAGAGTAAGCCATTATTCCATTTATCAATTTGTTCCTCTCAATATTCTACTAGATACCAAATGGGTTCTATATGCCTTGTTGGGGTGGCTTGGGGTAACTGTTGTTAGATATTTGTACAAGCGCCCTTAGCAACTAATAATTCACGAGCAAACCCCAGTCAGGTTAAAATTGAAATTAAAAATCAGTATAAAAATTAACCTGCCCATGGATACTAAAACTTTTAAGCGCAATCTCCAAAAATCAGAAAACTATCATCGTAAAGGCTTTGGGCATCAAGAAGAAGTCGCAGGAGTTTTGAATAGTGAATATGAAAGCAGTTTAATCAAAACCATCAGAGAAAATAATTATCAAATTACCAAAGGAAACGTTACCATTCGTTTAGCCGAAGCCTTTGGTTTTTGTTGGGGTGTAGAAAGGGCAGTGGCAATGGCCTATGAAACTCGTACCCATTTCCCCACGGAGAAAATTTGGATTACTAATGAAATTATCCATAATCCTTCGGTAAATGAGCGTCTGCGAGAGATGAATGTGGGTTTTATTCCCGTCATTGATGGGGAAAAAGATTTTTCTTTGGTTAACCGTGGAGAAGTGGTAATCTTACCTGCCTTTGGTGCTAGTGTGCAGGAAATGGAATTTTTAAATGATAAGGGTTGCACCATCGTAGATACCACCTGCCCTTGGGTATCGAAGGTATGGAATTCGGTGGAAAAGCACAAAAAACGTAGTTATACTTCTATCATCCATGGTAAGTATAACCACGAGGAAACGATCGCCACTAGCTCTTTTGCTGATACTTATTTGGTAGTATTAAACATGGATCAAGCTAATTATGTTAGTGACTATATCCTTAATGGTGGTAATAGGGAAGAATTTTTAAGTATGTTTGCAAATGCCTATTCTCAAGGATTTGATCCTGATAAGGATTTGGAAAGGGTAGGTATTGCTAACCAAACCACCATGTTAAAAACTGAAACCGAAGAAATTGGGCGTTTATTTCAACAAACCATGCTCAAAAAATATGGCCCTGCAGAATTAAATGATCATTTTATGAGTTTTAATACCATCTGTGATGCTACCCAAGAAAGGCAGGATGCCATGTTGGATTTAGTCAAAGAAAAGCTCGATTTAATGGTGGTAATAGGTGGTTTCAACTCCTCTAATACGACTCATCTACAGGAAATTGCGATCGATTACAATATTCCTTCCTATCATATCGATAGTGCCAATCGTATCGATGATGACAACAATATTGAGCATAAACCCCTCAAACAAGACTTAGAAATTAAGCACCATTGGCTTCCCGAAGGTAAAATCACTGTGGGGGTTACTTCAGGCGCATCCACTCCCGATAAAGTTGTGGAGGATATTATCGAGAAAATCTTTGCTCTGAAAAACGATAGTTTGAAATAAAAAAGATTATTGTATAGCTGTCAATTAACTTTCCCTTCGACTTTGCTTAGATTTCGAGGGGATAAATTTTTTTTTCAGTAAAATTACATTAAATTAATAACATTAAACGTGTTTTTATCATTGATTAAATAAAAGAAAAAATCTGAATCAAAAGTTAATATAGAATGTAAATTTAATTTTTCTGCAACAACAACTAAAGTAGCATCGGCTAAATCCATTGGACGATCTTTATATTTGTCCATTAATTGAAATAAACGAAAATAATCAAACACTTCAATAGGTTGTAAAAATAGCAATTGTTCTAATAATAAGTTACTTAATTTGTTTTGCATTACCCACCCTCCTCTTTGCAGACTTAGATACATAGCTTCCGTAAAACAAGACCAAGTAGTCATTAAAGTAGAAGGATTATTTTTAATAAAATTTTTTACAGCTAAATGACGGGGTTGAGATGGATCAACCAGACAAAATAAAGGTGCTGTATCGCAAATTATCATAGTTCTAAACCTTGTTTTTTATATTTATCTATTAATGATGTTTTATAGTCATTTTCAATATTAGTGGGGCTTTTTAAAGATTGGGAAGTTTCTAATTGATCAAACCATTTATTCCACTTATATGCTACTTTATTCGACTCTGATTTAACTGTCAAAAGAACTTGGACATTTTCAGAACATTTATTTAAATAATCTTGAATTTCATTGGAAATAATTAATTTTCCTTCTTTCACTTCTAAGGTAAATGTTTGCTCGTTCATAACTAATAAATAGTGAATGTATAACAAATTGAATAGTGCTTACCTAATAAGATAGCAATTATTAAAAAAACTAAACTTTCAGTCCCTAATTCTGTCCCGCACGGGCGAAGGTGATAACATCAACTTGGATAGGATCGCCATTAATTATATTTCCATACAAGAAAATTCTTACTAGGCGATTTTTAGGGTCATTTTCTTCTAAACAAAAGCGAAAACCTCCAAACCCTGAACTATCAGCCCCATAAATTGCGTCACTTCCTGTCCAGTTGGTATCATTTTGACTGCAAAAGTCATCAGATGCGATCGTGCCATTAGGGGCAGGAAAATCGGAGGTAGGATCATTTTCCTTTACACTAATTAAACCATCAGCAACAGTAATCCAATTACTTTCAGCTACACTACAAGTATCATCACTTCTATCGGAAGTATTTTTATCATCACGGACTTTGGTAAACGTTTTTCTTCGTAAAATTCCTGGTTTGAACCAAATAGAGTCTGAACTGCTGATATCTTGATAACCGTAGTAGATAATTGCATCTGGTACATCACAACTAGGAATAACCCCACCGCTACCATCATCATTATCGGCGGTAGGATAAGTTAATTTTAAACAGTTCACAGAATCAACATCTGTACTGTCACACTTAGAATCATCTGTTTCTGTTACAGCTTCGACCGAGATGGCTTGTTTAATATCCTCTTGTATATAAACTAGAGTTCTTGATAAAGAAGTAAGTTGATCACTTTTGGAATTGACATTTTGATTCGCTCTTAAGATATTAATAAAACCACTGGTAGTGGCGGTTAAAACAATACCACTAATAACCAACGCCACTAATAATTCTGTGAGGGTTATTCCCTGATTATTTGGTTGTTGTAACAGTTTGAATAAAAGTTTATGGTTTTTCATGGTTTTAAATTTAAAATTTTGTTTTAATGGAGCTCTCCCCGAATTTGCGGGGGGTTATGGGGGGTCAAACCACTCAAGACAGGAGGACTTTGATTAATTTTGTTCATTTTCAGCCACTTTTTTAACCAATTCAATATCTAATTCGAGGGCTTGGGCTATTTGTTCGGCGGTTAAACCTAGTTTTAACAGGTTAGGAATACTAGATATTTTTGCATCAATTTTGCCTTCAGCGTAGGTTTCTTGATAAAAGCGAGTTTTTTTGAAGTCTGATAGGGTAAACATTCTTGCCAATTCCTCCCTAGAATAATTACTAAATTTGTAGGTTAATATTTTCTCTAATAGTTCTATAACATCTTGGTTTTTTGTGGTTGAGTTGTCCGCTTTTTGGGCTATGGAAAACAGTTTTTCTACTTGAGTTTTTGCCTGAGATTGTGGAGCGATGATTAGTTTCATAATTTCTACTCCAATACTATCAGTGGTATTTGAGTTTAATTCATCAAGATATATGACAGTTCATTTACCTGAGTCTTTAAATTCTTGATAATAGGGCGGTAGGGATATATGTAAACTTTTTTTTGCCTACATAACAACTGCACAGAAGTTTATTTGTGTTCCCCTCTCATGAAGGCGGGGGTGATTAAACCTGCCAACACTGAGAAAAGTTAATTAAGGGTTGCTGTCATCATAACGGGCATTTTCAGGATTATTACAATCACTCGCTCTCCCATTAACAGGATTCATATTTCCTGTGCGAATCATTCCTAAATTATTAGAAATTACAATACATTTTCCTGTACCTCGAATGGGGCTGGGTGGACTACTATAATCTTGGCGAAAAATTCTTATAGTTTGGAAATTGCTAGTTCCTCCTCGAAAATCAAAAGTAACGGTTTCAGGTAAACTTCCCAGAGTTGACGAAACATTAATAATTGATGAATCATAAGTAATAGTTTCTGACAAACAACCTGCAGGACTGGCACTAACAGAAGTTGCATTAATGGTCACTTCACAATCTGTACTCAGTCTATTTGCATTAATTTGGGCTTCCTTAAGAGCCGAAGTTACTCGTCTAAAAGTTTGAGTTACCCGATCTTGGCGCTGAGAATTGATTAGACTGGGGGTTGCCAGTGCGCTGCCGATGCCAATAATTACTAAAATGGCGATGATTTCTATTAGGGTGAAGCCTTTTTGAGAATCTTTATTTTTTAGTTTAAGTTTAGTCGCAACTAAGTGCAGCATTTGGTATTACCTCCGTTGATAGGGTTGTTACACGATTAGGGTTATCTTCATCTGGAGCAGTGCTATAACTTGCACTAGAATTATAACGAGGATGAGCATCAAAACCACTACTGGCAGGAGCGTAAGCTATTACATGGTTTATAACTAATGTGTTCCCAGAAGGCGTGTATGTTCGGAAAACTCGATAATTTTTGCCATTGACACTTATCGGATTAGCAGGATTTTCGGGGTAATTACCATCAATAAAATCTTCTAGTCTTGTTCCATAGGTTGAGTTGGTACAAGCATCATTTCTTGATAAAGTTAGACTAGATTCAGGATTGTCGGGATCTATATCTAAACTAAAAGCCTGATAACGAATTAATTCTAAGTCCTGCTGAACCCAGTTCAGGGCTTCGTTTTTATCTTGGGCCTGGACTCGGAAAAAGGTAGCGAGTACCACTGCTTGGAGTGAGCCGAGAACGAATCCTGTAACTACAAGGATAGTGACGAGGACTTCTATTAGGGTAAAGCCTGAGTGTTTATTTTTAATCTTTAACCTTGATAAAAAATGTAATTGAATTGGTACAGCATTGTATTTCATCATCTTAATTAACTCCCTCCCTTTGCCATTGTGAAACGGATCCAATTCTTGGGGGTAAATTACCTGGAACAAAGTCTTCACCCATTCCTAACATATCCCAATCATCAATCTCTTGAATTGCCACGACTTGACCTGTATTTGAACCACATGTACTGGGAGGATTGAATAATCTCGCCCATACTGCTCCAATAAAACCATTTCCACCACCTGTTCCAGATGCACCCACAGCATAATCAGGGGCAAAAACAAAGCCAAAAATTTGAGCACCACCACTCAAACAGATATTAGGTTCTGTAACAGGGTCAACGCTAGCATTTCTTTGTTTACGCCCTAATATTACTAGGTTAGAATTTCGATACAGACTCGTATCACCCGAAGAAGTATAGGTGACAACCTTTGTGGTTGTGTTGCAAGTATATCCAGTCCCGTTGGTACAAGTATTTTCAATCGTCTGACTACCACCCAAAGAAATATTACCGTGTAAGTGCAAAATGACTTTTCTTCCTGGAATAATTTTGAGAGTACTTCCTCCGTTATAGTCAATGCTATTTACTTTATATTCATATACTTGAATTTCGTAATCAGTACCATTCTGACTAACTGTTTCAGTACGCATAGGTCGGTCAGTACTGCGAGGTAAAATTATACTACTAGTCAAATTACCTGAGCTATCACCTAACTGATAATATCTCGGATTGCTTGCTTCTGGTTCAGGGGGCAGAGGAGGAAAAGTTGCCTTAGAAAGGATTACATTATTCCCTGGAATAATATTTAAGCCAATATTGTCACAATTTGGAGCGAGTAGGGTGGCATCAATTTGGCTATTGGTGGGAGATAAAATACTTTGATCGCTAATCCAAACTCCGGGAAGTTCAATTGACCTTGGATCGGATTGTATAAGAGGAAAACGCACTTTCATTTGGCTCTGTGATCTACTTGAGTCACTACCGACAAATAAATTAGCCACCGAGTTAGCATTGGGGTTAACGGAACTTTTAACAATCATTTCCCCAAAAGCATAAGTCTCTCCGGGGTTTTTTCCTTGCCTAGCGTCTTGTAAATTTTGATAACTTGCGACAACCTCATCACCCGTATCCCTTATCACATATCCCAGTAGCTCGAAACCGCCTTGACGTAAATTATTTGGACTTACCGCTTGACCACTTTGAAAAGAATCAATCTGATCAGAAATACTGGCTGTTGAGGTACTAGAAGCATTAACAACATTCGTGCAGGTTTGATTTGATGATGAAGTGTTTGAATATACCCCTTCGACGACTGTTGATGTACTGATGTTTGACCAGTCTTGAGTCCATAGAGAATCATCCCCTAATAGTGAGTTGACATCTTCCAAAGCTCTGGGATATTCTGCTAAGCGATTATTTTTTGCAACAAAATCATGGGTTCTTGTAATTCCCAACTCAGCCACCTCCTGCGCCCTCACGGACATTTCATCAGAAGCAACGTTGGTTCTATTCCTGCTAGATGTAAAAATCATCGTGCTAGTGGCTCCAATGAGTAATACCCCCAAGGAAATGGCAATAATGAGGGTGTTTCCCGCTTCTTGGTTGTGTTGACCTAGTTTTTTTTGCCATAGCCATAATAGGGATTTTAAGGATGATTCGGGTGGTTTGTGGGACATAGCATTTATTACTCCGCTTGGCTTAGTATTAATAGTAGTTGAAAAGAAAAGTTAATAATTATTTAGTTTTGTATTTAATTATCGAAATCAGGATATGTGATTAGTTTTTTTTAATAATTTAAATAATGATTATTACAACTAGGTGTTGCTTGAATCTTGTTATGGTCTATATGTTTTGTTTTGTCATATAGTATCTTTATTATAACTTTATTAGCGGTGTTTATGTACTGGGAAATATATGTAAGTAAATATACTTGAGTTGTGATACTAATGTTATTCTTCCATAATTGTTAGTAAGTAAAAAAAAGAAATTGCTTTATTTTCATGTTTTTTGTGACCTTGTTCTATCCTTCATTTTAAAAGAAAAAGAGAAGGGAACATGGTATCGTTTGTAACCCTATCAAGTTGCCATGAAGTTTTATCTATCTTTACTTTTTTTCGAGCAATAGTACCATCACAAACAATTAAACTAACTCAAAAATATGTTGATGGTTAAAAATATAGTTGAGATAATCATTAAGATATAGGCACTATTAAGACAACTGTTTTTTCTTTGATAAACTCTGTGTAACTTCCATAACTCTTCTTGCCAATATTTAATGACATCTTGTTCATTTACTATGACACTTTGAGTATCTTGCGGTAAATCACTAAAAATAAAATATTGATACCTATATTGAAATAACCCCACAACACAGACAATTAACAAAGCAAATAATAAACTCATTTCTATGGACTGAAAAATAATTTTTAGTACCTGATTATGATTTAAATAGCCTGAAATAATTAATAAAATTACTACTAAGGAAAAAATAACCATCAAATAGTTATCAATTCTGGTAATTTGTTTTTTCAAATCTGTTAAAGTTTCTTTGGTTAAAGAATTAACTATAGACTCATGTATTTCCTGATTCATGGTAATTTACAATAAAAAAATAAAAACTAAAATATCTTATGAATAAAATCTTAGCACTAGATTTTGATGGTGTCATTTGTGATGGCATGGCAGAATATTTTCACAGCAGTAGACTGACTTATGAAAGCATTTGGAAAAATCCTGTAAATAATTTAGACCATAGCAGAGAGATTTTTAACTATTTGCGTCCTACCATCGAAACTGGGTGGGAAATGCCGTTAATTTTTCGAGCTATTGAAATGGAAAAGAATAAACAATTTTTATTTAGTAATTGGCAGAATATTGTTAAAAATATTCTAAAAAAAGATAATATAACTAAAGAAAAAATAGCCAAGGAATTAGACTTAGTTCGACAAAATCAAATTAATAATAATATTGAGCAATGGTTAGGGTTACACAATTTTTATGATGACATTGTAGAAGCAATAAAAGCAATTATTTATAAAAACTATAAAATATTTATCATTACCACCAAAGAAGGAATTTTTGCTAAGAAAATATTAGCAAGTCAAAACATTGATACAGATAAAATAACCTTCTGGGGCAAGGAACAAAAACGAAAAAAATACGATAGTATAAGGGTAATTTTAGACCAAGAAAAAGTTAAACCCACGGATATTTGCTTTATTGAGGATAGACTGGAAGCATTAGAGGGAGTACGTCAACAACCAGACTTGGCAGGAATAAGATTATTTTTAGCCTCGTGGGGTTATAATACCCCAGACATTAGAGCCAGTGTCACCCCAGAATCTGGTATCACATTGTTATCTTTAACAGATTTCACTAAAGGTGATATGGTTAATTTATTCTCCTAAACACAATTTTACCTCCAGTTAATTAGACTAATTAACCCGATGACTTACAGCACTAAAGAATTAATTGATTTTTTAGAAATGGAATTGAAGGCCACTTGGAGTGGCAAAAGATTGATTTTTAATACCTCTGAAAAGCTAGATAATCCCGTTGTTTCTAAGGCTCTTGATATGGATAAAACGGGGCGAGTATTTATTTTTAGGGATTTTCGTCGCCAAATTCATGAGTATCAAGAAAAGAATAATGTTTCTGGTTTAATCAAACGAAAGATTACTTTTAAGGGAAAAAGTTTTAGTTTTCCAGAAGTATATAATCAGTTAATTGCGATCGAAGGAGATAAGGATTTTTTGGTGGGGGCGAAGTCTTCGGTACTAGATTTTTGGAAAGAAGTAACGGAGGATATGAAATATTATTTATCAGAGGATAGGGAAAATGCCCTCACTCCTGAGCAGTTAGAAGAATTGTATCAAGAAGCGGAGTGGGCGGAACTTGACACAGGAAAAGATGAAGTGTATTTGGGTTTATGTTGGGGTAATCCTAATGAATATATCAATCAATGGGCGCAACCTGAGTCGGGCTGTCGGCGGATAATTGCTAGTTATAATAAACCGAGTTCTATTAGTATTTAAAAGTAATGAATTTTAATTGGGAAAAGGTCAAGGAATATCACGATATTTTATATTTTAAGCATGGGGGAATCGCTAAAATAGTTATTAATCGACCCCACAAACGTAATGCTTTTCGTCCGCAAACGGTATTTGAATTATATGATGCTTTTTGTGATGCAAGGGAAGACCAAAAAGTAGGGGTGATATTATTAACGGGCGCTGGACCTCATACGGATGGTAAATATGCTTTTTGCTCTGGGGGCGATCAAAGTGTGCGGGGTAAGGCAGGATATGTGGGTAATGATGGTGTGCCTCGCTTGAATGTGTTAGATTTACAACGGTTAATCCGTACTATTCCCAAGGTGGTGATTGCTTTGGTGGCAGGTTATGCCATTGGGGGTGGTCATGTTTTACATCTTATCTGTGATTTGTCCATTGCGGCGGATAATGCTATTTTTGGGCAAACTGGGCCGAAGGTGGGTAGTTTTGATGGTGGTTTTGGGGCTAGTTATCTGGCTAGGGTTGTGGGGCAGAAAAAAGCCCGTGAAATTTGGTTTCTCTGTCGTCAATATAATGCCCAAGAGGCCCTTGATATGGGTTTGGTGAATAAAGTTGTACCTACCGAGCAATTAGAGGCGGAGGGGATTGATTGGGCTAGGGAAATTTTGGCGAAAAGCCCCATTGCCATTCGTTGTCTCAAGTCGGCTTTTAATGCGGATTGTGATGGACAAGCGGGGTTGCAGGAGTTGGCTGGAAATGCGACGTTGCTTTATTATCTGACGGAGGAGGGCGCTGAGGGTAAACAGGCGTTTTTGGAAAAACGTCCACCGAATTTTGATGAATATCCATGGTTGCCGTAAACAGTTAGGTATCAGCTATCGGTTGTCAGGCAAGGGATTACCTACCATTCAGGCAAGGGGCTTAAGCCCCTTGTTAAGAGTTTAGCTGTCAAAATAAGTCTCACTCTAACCTGCCACTAGTCACCTGCTTAATTTACTCCCAAGTAATTTGGCGACGCTCTTTTAAAATATGGGTATATACTGCTTCTGTTTGCTTGGCTAAGTCGCCCCACCTAAATCTATCTTTTAAGTCTTGATAGGCGTTTTTGACTAATATTTGGGCATAGTCTGGGTTTTGTAATACTTGTAAAACTCCCCAAGCAAGGGAGTTATAGTCGTTGGCATAGGTGGTAATGCCTGTTTTGTTGTGTTGTACTACTTCGGGTAATCCTCCTGCGTTGGAAACCACTACAGGCACTTTTGAGGCAAAACTTTCGAGGGCAACGATGCCAAAGGGTTCGTATAAACTGGGGAAAACGGCACAGTCGGCGATGGTTTGAAATTTGTTGAGATCTTCTTCTGACATAAATCCTGTAAAATAACATCGATCCCATATGCCTAGTCTTCCTGCTTGAACTTTCATGGCGTGGGTATCACCTCCGCCAATGATAACAAATTTTGCTTTTCCCCCTGTGGCTCGTAAAATCTGGGGGGCGGCATTTAATAATACTTGAATTCCTTTTTCATAGGTCATTCTGCCGACATAGTAAATTATTTTTTCGTCATCGGCCGCATATTTTCGGCGAAACTCCATTTTATCGAAGTATGGGGGATGTTGCTTTTTTTCGGCTCTGATGCCGTTATAAACTATGTCGATTTTATCCCAAGGGCAATGGAAGACTTGATGGATTTCTTGGCGCATATAGTTACTACAGACGATGACTCGCCATGCGTTGTATATGAGATTGGCTTCGTGATAAAATACGTGGGCTTGGGTTTGGTTGTGGATGCCGTTGTGTCGGCCGTATTCGGTGGCGTGGATGGTGGCTACTAAGGGTATTTTATATTGATGTTTAAGGGCGATCGCACTTTCTGCCACTAACCAATCATGGGCATGGATTAAATCAAAGGTACCCATATTATTAATTAATTTTTGGGCGTGACTTTGCATACTGCGATTCATGTTTTTTACCCACTTAAAAAAATTATCATGGGGGGCGACAGGCACACGGTAAATTTTGAGTCCTTCTACCTTTTCATAGGCTGGAGCGCTACCAAATTCGACGGTAATTAAATGTATATCATGATTTAATTGAACAATTTCAGGATATAATTCTGCTACATGACGAGCAATGCCCCCTACTATTCTCGGCGGAAATTCCCATGCTAGTACCAGTATTTTCACGCTATCCCTTCCTTGTTGATTGATGATGTGTTAAAGAGTGACGGCAATTAAATAATAAACTGCTGTTTTACCTTGGTGAATAATGCTCTTTTGTGCAAAATATTTGCATTTTTCTTACTCATTATTAATGATTGTCGAATAATAATCAATTCTAACCACTAAAAAATTAATGCTCGACTGTTGGTTATCCCTTCTCAAACAATATCGTCTCATTGCTGTTATCAGGGCTTCCAGTCAAGAAATAGGGGAAAAAATGGCTTACATTGCTTCGCAGGGAGGTATTAAATTAATCGAGGTTACTTGGAATAGTTATCAGCCAGAAAGATTAGTCTATCACCTACGCCAAATACTGCCTGATTGTTATGTGGGAGTAGGTACAATTTTGACCATGGCACAGTTAAAAAATGCCATAGAAGCCCAAGCCCAATTTGCTTTTAGTCCTCATTTTGACCAAGATTTACTCACCTTTGCCCATTACCATCATATCCCTTTTAACCCTGGTACTCTTTCCCCTACCGAGATTATAAACGCCTTCGATGGAGGGGCAAGGGCGGTTAAGGTTTTCCCCGTAAAAGCGTTGGGAGGGGTGGACTATATCAAAAGTTTGCAAGGCCCCATGAATCAGTTTCCCTTGATTCCCACGGGGGGAGTAACCATGGCTGAAACTATTGCTTTCCTTGATGCAGGGGCGATCGCCGTTGGGCTTTCTGGGGACTTATTTCCCACGGATTTGGTGAGGGCAGGAAAATGGGAGGAAATGGGCGATCGCATTTACCAACTAATGCAAAAAATTAACCGCCTCCCACAATAGTTACCACCTCAAGGCGATCGCCATCTTGTACCATGGTAGAATCCCAGTATTGACGATGGAGAATTTCCCCGTTATATTCTAAGGCAATTAAACGAGGATTAAATTTTAAGATCTCCAAAAGTTGCAGTAAAAGCAGATTAGTTTCAAACTGGTGAGTTTCACCATTAACTGTAATATTAATTTTTTCTTCCTCCATTACTCATTAATCAGAAGTATATTTATTATTTTTAAGTCCCCTCGTTAATTGCAATTTAAGGGGAACATTTAGTCTTTCATTAGCAAAGTAATTGCTATATAGCGTTTTTTATAATTATGAGATACATTTATGATTTTCAAGTCCCCCTTATTAAGGGGGATTTAGGGGGATCATTTTGTACCCCGTAACCATGATAATTGCTATAACTAGTCTAAATAATTGCAAAATACACACCACAAATTTCAGGGCAAGGGGCTTAAGCATTGCAAATTTTAGGGCAAGGGGCTTAAGCCCCTTGTTATAGGATATTTTTTTACTTTTAATTATTCATAATCCGATGTCCAATGTCACGGCGAAAATAAATACCCTCAAAAGAGATTTTATCCATGGCATGGTAAGCAGAGGCGATCGCCCCTTGAAAATCATCGGCAATGGCAGTTACCCCTAATACCCTACCCCCATCGGTTATAAGGCGATTATCCATTAACTTTGTACCTGCATGAAATACCGTCGCCCCCGTGCTTTGTGCTTCCATTACCCCAGAAATTTCCTTCTCTTTTTCATAACTCCCCGGATAACCAGCTGATGCCCCCACCACACACACAGCACTACCTTCGTGCCACTCAAAAGGAGGTAAAGAAGCCAAATTTTGCTTGGCACAAGCCAAAAGCACATCAAATAAAGGAGTTTTGAGCATGGGTAACACCGCCTGAGTTTCAGGATCTCCAAAACGACAGTTAAACTCAAGGGTTTTGGGTTCACCCTCTGGGGTAATCATCAACCCTGCATACAATACCCCCCGATAGTCAATGCCCTTATCCTGTAATGCCTTGAGGGTAGGTTGTAAAATTTCTGTGTAAATGCGATCGCTCATTTGGGCATTCACCAAGGGAGTAGGAGCATAAGCCCCCATACCACCAGTGTTTGCCCCCGTATCACCTTCCCCCACCTGTTTATGATCTTGGGCAGCTATCAAAGGACGAATTGTCACCCCATCAGTGAGAGCCAAAACAGACACCTCCTGCCCCGTCAAGAACTCTTCTACTACCACCGTAGAGAACTTTTGGGCAAAAAGTTCATCAACAGCCCCTAACGCCTCATTTAGGGTCATAGCTACCACCACCCCTTTTCCTGCCGCCAACCCATCAGCCTTTACCACAATGGGCGCACCCTCTTGGGTAATATATTCCTTCGCTTCCTCTGCATTGGTAAAAGTAGCCGATTTTGCCGTAGGTACATTGGCACTAACCATCAAATCCTTAGCCCAAGACTTACTCGCCTCGATGGTTGCCCCCGCCTTATCGGGCCCAAAAACGTTAATATTATGTTCTCTCAGATAGTCGGTAATGCCCAAAGATAGAGGTAATTCTGGCCCTACTACCACCAAATCGATGGCTTCTTTTTTGATTAAATCCACCATGGAAGCAAAATCATCCACGGCAATTTCTACATTAAGACAATTGGCTAGGGTGGCAGTGCCTCCATTACCAGGAGAGCAAAAAACTTGTTTTACTTGAGGAGATTGTAACAATTTCCATGCCAAAGCGTGTTCTCTTCCACCATTACCCACTACTAATACTTTCACGTTCTTTTTTCCTTGCACTCATCTACATACAAGGCTTAATTTTAGCAGGTTTATTGGTCATGGATAATGGATAATTAGGGTAACAAACAACAATTGTTAACCCCTAGCACCTTATTTACCTATATAATTCCTCTGTCTCTCAGGTAGCGAGAAAACTCATAACTGGTTGATTGCATACGACCATCCCTTTCATTGGCAAAATCTCTCATCACATCGTAGGTGGGGTAAGCAAGAAATATTAATATTGCGAGAGAGCCGAAAATTTTAGTATATTTATTCCACATAGTTAGATTTCCTCAAGGTTGAATATATTTTTTTATGACTACAAAATAACCGTTATTTGATTGGGCAAAATTTATATAAATCCATTTATAGGGATGATGAATATTATAATCTTTAGGCAGTTTTGAATGGTGATTTATGGACGATTATTTTTCATGAAAGTTCCCTAGGGTTTTTCTAATGTCCAATGTCTAGGGGATGATTGATAAATGTTGACTTTTTGCCATTGTAGCTCATGGATAATGGTTTTGATTTCTGGGATGGTCAGGGCTGCATGGAGGGAGTCTTCAAACAGCTGTTTTTGTCTGGGGCTATAGTCGAGGTTAGCTTGGGCAACTATGTCCACAACTTCTTGGGAGGATGCAGGGCGTAACAAGTCTCGGATAATTACTTTTCCTTTTGGTTTGATTACTCGGTTAATTTCTTGGAATAAATCAAGGGGATTTGGTATGTGGTGGACTAAACTATTGGACATGACTACATCGAAGGTTTGGTCTGGATAATTTAGTTTTTTACTATCTGCTAATTCTAGTTTTATTTGTTGATTTTTGTTAGCTATATCAATATTTTTTTTGGCTATTTTTAACATGGAAGGGGCTAAGTCGATCGCCCTTATTTGACAGTCGGGGCGCATTTGTGAAAATATTATGGGTATTCTGGCTGTCCCCGTGCCTAAATCCAAAACAAAACTATGCTGTGGGGCTACATTCGCCGCTAACTGGGCGAAATCTCGGTTAACTTCGGTAAAATCCATGGAATCATACTCAAGGGCTTCCTCTTCACTGTCCATTACTTCTGCTTCTAAAGTGCGATCGATCATAAGAATTAAGACTGCTATCATATAATAAAACCCATTATCGCTCTTATTACTTCTAAAAAGTTCTTTACCACAAGATGAAACAAATCAGAAGTATGTGCCGTCTAAAACCATAGGCTTAGTTTGCTGAGTCGAAAGCATATCATAATTTTCTTTCTCCACAAAGTCATGAAACGTCGTTTTTTCCACATAATACTATCTATCACCGTTGCCCTCACCGTTATTTTTAATAACGTTACCGTTAGTTATGCCCTCCCTTGGGGAGAGTTATTTTTGCGGGGTATTCAAGTCATCCAAATCAGTAATATTTCCGATACCCAAGAAGTAGAATATGGGCGACAGATGCGTCAACAGTTAATAAATAGTGGCAGAGTAAAGGTATATCGAAATCAAAACGTTAATCGCTACGTAAATGACATTGGACAACAATTAGTTAAAAGGAGCGATCGCCCCAACTTGCCCTATACTTTTACTGTGGTAGATAATGACCAAATTAACGCCTTTGCCACCATGGGGGGTTTTGTTTATATCAATACAGGGTTAATACGCACCGCCTCCAACGAAGCAGAATTGGCTAGTGTAATCGGCCATGAAATCGGCCATGTGGTAGCCAAACACTCTCAAAAACAAATTCGTCAACAAGCCGTAACCCAAGGATTATTAAGTGCCGCAGGATTAGGTAATGCCCAAATTGTACAACTAGGAGTTGCCGCCGCCGTCAGTTTACCCAATAGTCGTCAAGATGAATTAGAAGCCGATACCCTCGGTTTAAGAATAATTACTGAAACTGGTTATGCCCCAAGGGCAATGCCTGATTTTATGCAAAAACTTGATAGGGGCGGAAGGGCAAATATTCTAAGTACTCACCCTGGTGCAGGAGAAAGAGTTGTCGCCCTCAATCAACAAATTCCCAGTAATAGTGCGAATCAAGGTATGGGTTTAAATCAAGGGGAGTATCGTAATAACATTCGTCCTCTGACTCTACGTTAGGCTTTATGGCATAGCCTTATTTCTTGAGTTTAGACTAAATCTAATTTTAAACGCTGAAACCCTTATATGACGTATGTTTTATATTTTTTACATTAAACGGATAAGAATAGTCAAAATTCTTGCTGTATAAGGATCATAGCTTCTTACAGTTCAAATTAGTCTAAAGTACAGTTATTTATCATCCATGGGATTATCTTTTTTTTCCGCTGCCTTAAAATGAGTCTTATTTTTAGTTTTGCCATAGGATAGGGGTATCACTTCCCCTTGCTTGTTTGGTTTTTTCATTTTTTCTTGACGGCGATTAGAGGTTTTTTCCTCGCTGGTGTTTTCTGCCACCACTTCGTATAACTTCGCTAACTTTTCTTGCTGATTGGCTTTGCGCAAAATACGCCCTAATCGTTGAATATATTCCCTAGTTGATCCTGTACCTGATAAAATTATGGCAATCTTGGCATCAGGCACATCAACCCCTTCATTAAGTACATGGGAAGCTACAATAATTCGATAGTCTCCTTCTTTGTATTTTGTTAAGATTTTGTGGCGCTCTTTTACGGGAGTTTGATGGGTGATGGCAGGGATTAAAAATTGTTGGGAAATGCGATAAACCGTGGCGTTATCGTTGGTAAATATTAGCATTCTATCGGGATAATGCTCACTAATTAACTCCGTTAATACTTTCAGTTTACCATTGGTGCCTGAAGCGATTTCCTTTGCCTGTCGGTGGGCTATCATCGCCCTTCTCCCTTGGGCAGATTTGGCACTAGCCATCACAAATTGTTGCCACCCTTCAAGGCTGGAAAGATAGATATGGGATTCTCTTAGAAAGTCGTTGCGAGTTTGGATAGCTTCTTGATATTGTTTTCTTTCTTCGGGGGTGAGAGTAACTTTGATGGGGATAATTTCGTATTCACACAGGGCAATTTTTGATAATTCTTCGGGGGTTTTGCGATAGATTACTTTTCCGATAAGGGTATCTAATTTACTATGGCTTCCGTCTCCTCTTTCGGGGGTGGCGGTTAAACCAAGGCGGTAGGGGGCAATAGATTCTTCGGCGATTACTTTAAAAAAGTCGGTGGGTAAATGGTGGCATTCGTCAAATATTTGCAGGGCGTATTGGTTGCCGAGGTGTTTGGCATGGATGGCGGCGCTGTGATAGGTGGCGATTAAAATAGGGCTACTGTCATGGCTTCCTCCCCCCAGTAAGCCTACTTCAATGTTAGGAAAGGCGTTTTCCATCTGGGCATACCATTGGTGCATCAAGTCGAGGGTGGGTACTAATATCAGGGTAGTACGAGGAGTACAGGCGATCGCCATTTGTGCCAAGTATGTTTTCCCTGCGGCGGTGGGCAAGACGACAACCCCTTGTCTTTGGGCTTTTTTCCATGCTTCAAGGGCTTCTTGTTGATGGGCGTAAGGGGTTAGGGTGAGATTGGCTTCGATGTCAAGGGTGCTAAATTCTTTGGCATCATCAATGAAGTTAATTTGGTTTTCTTCAAGGCTTTCTATCAATGAGCGATATTGATGGGCTGGAATACGAAATTTCTCAACCCTATCATCCCAAGTGGCAAAGTCTATCCATGCTTTTCCTTTTGGGGGGGGATGTAATATTAATGTACCTCTATCGTATGTTAGTAAGGGCGATCGCCTCATATGCAATAATTTGAATATTATGTCAACAAAATAATCATAAATTAATAGTTTTTTCGTACAACTCCACAGTTTTTTGAACCATCACCTCACTGTCAAAATATTCCCGATAACGTAAGTAACTATTTTTAGCAAACTTTTCTCGCAGGGAAGGATTTTCAATTAATTTAATTAAACTATCCGCAATCTGCTGAGGATTTCGAGGCTCAACAATAAAACCATTAACATTATCATACACCTGCTCAGGAATACCGCCCACAGAAGTGCCAATAATGGGTTTTGCTAAAGACATGGCTTCTATACAAGCTAAACTAGCCGCTTCCTGCAAAGATGGTAATACAAATACATCAAATAAGGACATCAAATTGGGCAAATCATTAATATAACCAGCGAAAACCACTCGATGAGCAATTTTTAACTCTTTTGCTTGTTTTTTTAAAGCAGTTTCTAATTTTCCTGTACCTGCAATGACTAATTTTAAGTTGTTATTTAATCCATCATTGTTTGATAATAAATGTTTATTTACTATGGCAAATCCTTGTAATAAATAAGTTAATCCTTTTACTTCATTAAGACGCGCCGCCGTACCAATTATTATTTCTTTTTCTGGATTCAAAGAAAATTTATCAATATAGGTGAGGGATATTTCTGAGTTTAAAACTGGTTTATTTACACCATTATAAATTAAATTTAACTTCTTCTCATTTAACCCTAATTCTTTCAAAATATTAAACTCCGCTTCACAAACACTTATCACATTATTAGCTAAAATATTACTTAGCAAACAACTTAATCGATAACTAATATTTGCATTATAACCATGATAACCATGAACAGTAAAAACCATGGGAATTTTGCCTAAAATTAGGCGAATGGGAATCATTAATTCATGGGCTCCATGAATATGAATAAGGTCAATTTTTTTTTGATTATTCAGTTGCTTTACTGCTCTAAAGAGTTCCCAAAATCCTTTGAAAAAATTATAATCCCAACGGGTAAATTCTTTTTGTTTGATGGGAAGTGTCATAAAGGTTAGTTTACCTTCTCCTTCGGGAGCTAATAAAGAAATTTCATGTTTATCAATTAATTTTTCTATTAAGCTAAAAGCCTGTTTTTCAGTACCCCCTAGGCTAAGATAAGGAAGAATAAATAGTATATGTTTCAAGTTAGTTTTATTCAAGCAGTTTTGAGTGATGTAATATATTCTTACAAATAAAAAATAGTATTTGATTATCTATGTTATTAGAAATATAATTTGGATTTCATAAGTTCAGTTATCATGGTTTTTAGTATTACTTTTTTTGTGAATCATCGTTGATTAAGTAAGTAGGCATAATTAAATCGATTTAGGCAAGAGGTTTAAACCCCTTGTTCATAAGAGTCTTAATCAAATAAGAGCTATATTTAATTTTGCCAACCTACCTATCAAGTAATTTCAAGTATTTAATAATAAATTATTGGTATTATTAAGTTTTTTATTGTAATCATAATTATTATATATAATAGCTAATAATAAGGTTGTTTTTTCTAAGTTATAAAAGCTGACTTTTTATTATTTTTAGATATTCTTGATAGCTCATTATTGTTATAATGGCTGTAGATTAATTCTTTATGATACACTATGACAAGTTTACAAGATTTACAAAAGGCTCAGGGAGCAATTTTTTCTGAATCGGACTCTACTCCCTCAACTTTTAATAATGATTCCACGATAGTTAATCAAGCATTTCAAGAAGTGGCACTGTGCGAACACGGAGTGGCACTGTGCGATCGCACTTGTGGTGGTTTAATAAAAGTATCAGGAGAAGATAGATTTTCATTTATTCATAATCAAACCACAAATAAGATTCAATCTCTCAAAAATGGAGAAGGGGCAATAAGTGTTTTCGTCAATTCGACAGGAAGAACCATCGATTTAGTAACCGTTATAGTAAAAGAAAAAGAATTATCAATATTAACATCTCCTCAACAAAATCAACCATTGATGCAGTGGATGGATAGATATATTTTTCCCTTCGACAAAGTCGAATTAGAAGACTTGACAGGAAAATATGCAATTTTTACCCTCATAGGAGAAAAAAGCCCCGAAATTTTGGCAGAATGGGCGACAGAATCTCAACTCCATGGCCCCGAATTTAGCCATCATGATATTAACATTGACGACACTGAGTTAACCTTAGTAAATAGTAGTAGTTTAAAAATAAAAGGCTATACCCTCATCATTCCCCAAGACAACGCCCCTACGGTATGGGAAAAACTTAGCCAAAAAAAAGTTAGCCCCATTGGCAATGAAGCCTATGAAAAACTAAGAATTATGCAGGGTAAACCTAAACCTAACCATGAATTAACCACCGACTATAATCCCCTTGAAGCTGGGTTATGGGATGCCATCTCTTTTGATAAAGGTTGTTATATTGGGCAAGAAACCATTGCTAGGTTAAATACCTATAAGGGAGTAAAACAAAGATTATGGGGTATCAAATTCGCTTCCCCTGTAAATTTGAGCGAAAATAAGTTGATAAACCTAAACGGAGAGAAAGTTGGTACTATTACCAGCCATTGCGACACCCCAGAAGGAATATTTGCCCTCGGTTATATTCGCACTAAAGCGGGGGGAGAGGGCTTAAAAGTGATGGTGAATGAGGTGGAAGGGGAAGTGGTTTCATTACCTTTTGTACGTCATCCAGAGGCATAATTGAGAATGGATAATTGATAATAAAACTTTTATCTTCCCATCACTCTAAGGCTGTAATATCCAGCGCACCTTAAATTTTTACCTACGTTGGTTAAAATTTGCTCTGTTTCTTGTTTCTACGGGGATAGGCACTAAGGTATAATCCGTGTCTTGAGGTTGCCATGATTGCACCAATCCTTTTAAACCTTCCCCGTTAGTTGAGGATACAGTTAAAAGTGCGATCGCACAGTACCATATCATGATCGCCATTAATAATAAAGTTAAAATTGCCATTTTTTTCAAGCTCCTTTGCTTGACTACATCTTCTATATTAACTTATGTAACAATCAATAACAATCCCTTGACAAGTGTAAAGTATTAGGGTAATCCGCACACACAATATTTTTTTAATTATCAAAATTAATCTTGACTTGATTATCAAGAGTTTCTTTTTGTTTTTCAGCAGACTTCAAAACCTCTAACACTAATCTGATGTCAAGACGTTTTTGTTCTTCAATAATTTCTTTTATAGTTACAATACTAATTTTATCCACAGGCTTATTCATGAATTTACTTTGATAAATTCCCGCTTCTTTTGCTGTTGTAATCATCGCTTTTGTGGGTTTTTTAAGAGTAATAAATATTCCTAAACTAGCTTCATTTAAACTCATTGTTCCTTGTAAATCTCGAATATCGCCCGATTTTACATTACCCGACTTTACTTGAATAATAATTTTTTCTGGTTTATCTTCTCCCCCATCAAAAAATGCGATGCCATCAATACCCTTATCAGCTCCTTTTTTATCATTAATAGTTGCACGGTTATTGGTGTAGGTTAAAACCGCCCATTTTTCAAATTCTTTTCTGGTGCGATCGTCTTTTTTCAGTGCTAAAGCCGTGGCTGACTCCATATCTTTGGGAATGCCATTCAGGGTAATCTTATCTAAAACCCCCTTTCCGAAGCTATCCTCAAGGCGCTTTAACATTAAACTAACACTTTGATAAGTGATGTCAATGCCTATCCATGGGCGATTGAGTCTCTCGGCTACGGCGATGGTTGTACCACATCCACAAAAAGCATCTAATATTATGTCTCCTTCATTGCTACTGGCTTTGATTATTCTTTGTAGCAATGCTTCTGGTTTTTGAGTGGGATAACCTAATCTTTCTTTGGCTTGTGAAGAAATAGGGGGAATATCATCGAAAATTTGTTGTATTAATTGCCCTTTATTTTCATCTAAATAACGCTTGATTCTAATACCTCCTCTTGAAGTGAAATATAATCTATTTTCAGCATCTAATTGTTTCATCGTTTCTAATGGACAACGCCAAAAACCTATAATTCCTTTGTATTCATAATCATATCCTCCTCCGCTTAATCCTTTTGCTGTTAAATCTCCACTAGCCCATAATCTACCATCATCATCTTGATAATTATAATTTTTAACTCTCTTATCTGATAAATTTCCGTATTGAGGATTCCAAGTATAGTTGTTAGCATTTTTGGCATAAAAAAGAATAGTATCACTATTTTTACCAAATTTTTTTTTTGCGTCACTATGAGATGTTGTTCTTTTCCAAATAATTTCATTTAAAAAATCACCCCCTTGAGAGCAAAAAATAGCATCTAAAACTAACTTTAAATAATGACTAGCAGAGGGATCACAATGAAGATAAAAACTGCCTGTAGGTTTTAAAACTCGATGAATTTCCGTGATACGTAGAGTCATATTAACCAGATAAGCAAACAAACTTCCCTTACCCAAAACCACTTCCAAACCAGAAATTAAAGCAATAACTTGCGCTGTAAATTTACCATAATAATTTTCCTTAATTTCCGCCAAACCAATATTAGCCAAATCATCCCATGTCCAAGTATCAATAAAAGCCTGAGCTTGGGCGCGATCTTCTTTTCCTATATTATTATAAATTTGATTATAATTGCGCTTAGAATTAAAAGGGGGATCAATATAACATAAATCTACCGACTCATCTTTAATATGTCTTCTTAAAACCTCTAAATTATCCCCATAAAATAATTGATTATTCATTATATATTTACTGATATTTGTATTTTAATAAATAGATCTACAAAATCAATGATCAACTTTATCTAACTAAAATTTCCATTAAGAAGAGGCTAAACACCCCTTAAGTAGGTTGGCGAAATTAACTATAGCTCTTATTTTATTAAGACTCTTATGAACAAGGGGTTTCAACCCCTTGCCTAAATCGATTTAATAATGCCTACCTACTTAGCTATCTATTGATACAATATTACTAAGAATAAGTAAAATAACTTGCAACAAATATTAATCCTTCATTCTTAACTGACGTTACGCACTCATTTATAAGTTAAGTTTTAACAAGGGGCTTAAGCCCCTTGCCCAACTCCTAGCCCCCTAACCAGCACGTGTACAAACACAATATGAACATCCAACGTTTTTACCATCTTAAACTAATTATATTTTTGCGTAACATCAGATTCTTAATTCATTAATTCCTTAATACCTTCCCTCAATAGGAATCCACTGATAACCATTGACGATACCTTGAAAATAGTCTGCCATGGTTTCAATGGGGTAAGGTGTAACCCCATTCACCCCAAACCAACGGGAATATAAAGCCTGAGATTCGGGTACACCCACCACAACCCCTTGCATATATTGCACCAAACTATAATTAACAACATTGCGCCACTCAGACTCATTTAAAGGTAAAGTACAAGCATAGGATTCAATCATATAAGGAAACTCAGGCACAATTTCATAATCAGCAGAATCAGAAACTTCCCCCTTGAGTGCTTGTAACAAAATGCCATCCCCAGCAAAACCTACCACCTCATCATCCTGAACCATTTGCCATCCTTCCTCCTCGCTATCAACAAAGATAAACTCTGCATCAGGGGCAAAATTACGAATGGCCGTTTCATTGGTAGTATTAGGAATTACCGCAATTTTAGCACCTGCGAGGGATTCCGCATTAGCCCACTGACTACCCCGATTAACAATCATTTGAGTACCGCTAGCAAAATAACTAGCAGAAAAATCTACATATTTGTTTCTTTCCCAAGTGATAGTAGTCGAACCACATTCGATGTCGATAATTCCCTCTGTTATTTGTTCAAATCTATTACTAGGGGTAATTTCGATTAACTCTAACTCGATGGGTTTACCTAATCTAGCTTCGGTTTCTTCCTTAATCAACTCCAATAATTCGATGGCGTATCCTATGGGTTTTCCGTCATCATCCACAAAGGCAAAGGGGACGGTATCAGGACGATAACCCGCTCTAATTACCCCTGTTTCCTTAATTTGTTCCATAACGTTTCCAGCCCATACATGGGGAGTCAGGGCCGAAAGAATTGAAAAAGAGAAACCGAAAGACAAAATTTTTTTTAGCATTTCTAGTGTGGTTTAATATTAAATGAAAAAGCTATTGCTCAATCAGGATACATCAACAAGATACTGATCAAACAATAGCTAAAGAAAGGGTAATTGACAATTAAATATTACAAAGAAAACACTTCTAAATTTCTATCTACTAAAGCGAGACTGCATAGAGAAGCGAGAAGATGGATTTAATTGGGCTTGGGGTTGAGAATATGTATTTCTGATGGATTGGTTTTCCTCGGAGGGAGCGACAATGTCTCTAATTTGTCCTTCGGTGGGAGTTTGGTTCATTTCAGGCTCAGGTTCGGTCATATTTTGCTCTACGGTTTCTTCGGGGGCAGTATAACTGAAATAAACGTGACCTAAAGCATTACCTTGATAACTTCTTCTGGAAAATTGCCAACCTGGATTGAGGTTAACGCGCATGGCTTGATCGTTGTATTCTCCTACAGTACCAACATTAATGCGTTTATTTTCGCGCATATTGAAACCAATTAGATGTAATTGCCCTTCTCTTTTGACAAAAGTTAAAAGATAGTCTAGCCCTAAATCTTGCCCTTCATAGCGAATAGAATAACCATTGGCATCGGTGGCACGGCGACAATGTCCGCTAAAGTCAAAGTTGATTAATAATAAATCTACGTTGGTAGGATTAGAACCATTTTCACTCCAGCAAGTATTTTGCCCCGGAATTTGCTCAACCACAATCAAATTTAATCTGTTATCTTCGCCAAAAGGTTGAGCTACGGCGATAAAGTTTTGTTGGTCAACTTCCATCTCTTCAAAAATTCCAGCTTTAGCGAAATCCATGGGAATCAAACCTAAAATGGAGGTTAAAGCAAGGGTAGCAAGTTTTATGGGTAGTGAGGATTTAAGCATAATTGATTTAAAATTTGTCAAATTTAGTAATTTTTTCTCTATTCAAAGTTATCTCATTTGACTACGTTTTGATCACCTGAGTTCCTGATTTTTGGTGTTTTATTTTTTGATTGACTACCTCAGGAGGGTTTTTTCTTTTTTTGCTACAGGGGTAGTGCGATCGCCCATTAGCCCCACCAGTAAAGCACTAGGGGGTTGAGTATAGGGCCATGCAAAGGCATGACGAAAGGACGCATCCTGACAGGCTTGGAGTTGTTTAAAATCGATTATATCTAGGGTTAAAAGATTTTCGTACTCAAAAGGAAGACGCACATTATGCAATCCCGCATTATCAGTACAAATGGCAATGTCAACCCCCGCCTCAAAACAACGATCAAAAACTGTTTTTAATTGCTTTAACTCATCAAGGGTTCCTGTTTTAACATAGGTAGTCGGACATACTTCTAAACATTGATTAAGGGAAGCTACCTCTGGTAATAGTTCAGGATATTGAAGGGGAATTTGAATACCATGACCAATACGCATAAGATATGGTAATAATTCGGGATAACAACCGTGGGGCGTTTCATATAAATGTCCAGTGGTTTTTATGCCCCTACTACGGGCGTATTTATATAGTTTGACAAACTCATCCATTTTTTCTCCATATAGTTTATCTCCCCCAGCCACATCGATGGCACATATTTGATGTTTATTATCAGCGGCTAAATCCACAATAGCCCTATTTATCTCATAGGATAACCTAGTGTGCATACACAAAATTTGGCTGGTGACGATAGGATATTCATTCACCTTCGATGCCTTATCCACCACCTCCACAATGGCTCTCATTTGCTCTATTCTTTCGGTTTCAGGCAATGTAGGGTTAGTGCGTAAATAGGGAGTGTAACGAATTTCTAAATAGGCTAAATTTTCAAAAATATAAGCCCCACGAATGAGACGATAAATAAAATAAGGGAGAGTATCAATATTTTGGACACTCTCCACAAGGGTATGTAATTCTAAATATTCCTCAAGGGTGTTTCTTTCTCTCGTGTAAAAATTTTCAAATTCTTTATATTGAGGATACTTTTGAGCCAAATCTGGGTTATGACGTTGGAAATAACGCCAGAGAATGCGGGGTACCACTGAACCCCCTAAATGACGATGTAAGTCGGCGTATAATGCCATGGTTAAACTCCTTCGATGATGGTTTGTGGGCTTTTAACCCTTAACCTTCCAGTTTATTCCATATTTTTTTTGGCGGTTTATTTTTCTGTGTGATCAATCTGTTGTAAAAAAAATCAATGTAATGTCTTTGATAGTGATGGAAATAAATACTCGCTCATCCTATCACGTGAAAAAAATTGGTCAAGAGAAGAAGGCTAAATTTGTTGTAATCTCTTTCTTTCTGCTATGCGTTCATTATTATTCCATTGAAGTAATTTTACCGTCGTTCGTGCGATCGGTGTCAATCCCAATATCAGAAAATCATTGACTTGAAAATGTTCAGCCCATTTCTGAGTACGAGGATTAAAAAGAAAACAAAAATCCCCTGTTTTTGGGTCAAATGAGCCTAAATCCGTTCCTTTGTATCGGTTACAACGCCAACAAGCATGAGCTAAATTATTGGCCTCTGTTCTGCCTCCATGTTTTTCTGCAATAATGTGATCAATTTCATGGGAAAAAAAAGATAAATTAGCAGGAAGTAAACAATATTCACATTGATATTTAGCTCTTTGTTCAACCAAACGACGTAATGGGGTAGGAATATAAGTGGTACTCATAAATCAACGTTCTAAATAAGGAAGACTTCCTGCTTTGAGCATAATAATTAAGTGTTCAATGCGTTCATATTCATCAAGTTCTTGTTTTTCTGTGCCAGTAAGTTCACCAGTTTCACTCTTTATCAATAGCGTGTTGAGACGCTCCTGCATTTGTGCGGTAGGACGGAAAGCGATAATTTGTTCTGGTGTCGGTTTACTTGTCAGGAAATCGAGAATATCGTGATAAATCTTGGTCGGAAGCAATGGCTGTTGTAAACTTAGTGCTAAAAGGTCAGGAAGTCGATCTCCTATTCGTAATAATTGTTCTGATAGTTCGTCTGGAACTTCTAGGGTAATTTTTGCCATGATGAAAATTTGTTATGGTTAGGATGACTAAATTTAGCTTGATATACTCATTTTAATCTAGTTTTCAGGGTAATTTTCTCAATGGAGTAATGCTTTCGTTATAAATTTGAGTGCAGAGATTTCCCCTGCACTTTCAACAAAAACTAAAAAGTAACCACACTGCGGATAGATTCCCCTTGGTGCATCAAGTCAAAGGCTTTATTAATTTCCTCTATGGGCATCACATGGGTAATTAAATCATCGATGTTAATTTTTCCTTCCATGTACCAATCAACGATTTTAGGTACATCCGTACGTCCTCTAGCACCACCAAAAGCCGAACCTTTCCACACTCTCCCTGTCACCAGTTGAAATGGGCGAGTGCTGATTTCTTGCCCTGCCCCTGCTACACCTATCACCACAGATACTCCCCAACCTTTATGACAACATTCAAGGGCTTGACGCATTACTTTTGTGTTACCGATGCACTCAAAACTATAGTCCGCCCCTCCTTTGGTTAAATCTATGAGGTAGGGTACTAAATCCCCTTCTACTTCTTTGGGGTTAACAAAGTGTGTCATGCCAAATTTTTCGGCGATCGCCCTTTTTTCGGGATTTATATCAACTCCCACAATCATATTCGCCCCCACCATACGACAGGCTTGGATGACGTTTAAACCAATACCTCCTAAGCCGAATACTACCACGTTAGAGCCAGGTTCAACCTTGGCGGTATTAATCACCGCCCCTACTCCCGTAGTCACCCCACAACCGATATAACAGACTTTCTCGAAGGGAGCATCAGGGCGAATTTTGGCGAGGGAAATTTCGGGTACTACGGTATAGTTAGCAAAGGTGGAAGTACCCATATAGTGGTGTAACTTTTTGCCATTTAACGAAAATCGGCTTGTACCGTCAGGCATCAAACCTTGTCCTTGGGTAATGCGAATGGCTTGACAAAGGTTAGTTTTGAAACTGAGACAATAATCACATTGACGACATTCTGGCACATATAAAGGAATGACGTGATCCCCTGGTTTAAGGCTCTTGACACCCTCTCCCACTTCTACCACAACCCCCGCCCCTTCATGACCGAGAATGGTGGGGAATAAGCCTTCAGGATCCATGCCAGAGAGAGTATAAGCATCGGTATGGCATACCCCCGTGGCTTTGATTTCCACCAGTACTTCCCCTGCCTTGGGGCCTTCTAACTCCACGGTGTCAATTACTAAAGGTTCTTTGGCATTAAGGGCGATCGCAGCTTTTACTTTCATTTTATTGATATATGTTCAACGGTACAAATAATAGAATAACAAGGCATGGGGGATACAGAGATAGGGTCATAAAAGTTTTATTATCAATTATCTATTCTCCATTAACTTACACCTGAATGCGATCGCGCGTTTTTATATCCACATTTTTCTCAATAAAATCAATAATTTTATCTGCCACATCAACCCCCGTCGCCTTCTCAATACCCTCTAACCCAGGAGAAGAATTAACCTCCATCACCACAGGGCCATGATTTGAACGCAACAAATCCACCCCTGCAACCCTTAAACCCATAGCCTTTGCCGAGCGAATCGCCGTGCTTCTTTCCTCAGGAGTCAGCTTAATTTTTTCCGCCTTACCTCCCCGATGTAAATTAGAACGGAAATCTCCCTCTGGCCCCTGTCTTTTCATAGCTGCCACCACCTTATTACCAACCACAAAGCAACGAATATCAGCGCCCTTTGCTTCCTTGATAAACTCCTGCACCAAAATATTGGCGTTCAAACCTCGAAATGCTTGAATTACCGACTTTGCAGCCTGATTAGTTTCCGCCAAAACTACCCCAATGCCCTGAGTACCTTCCAATAACTTAATCACCAATGGCGCACCGCCCACAGTCTCAATTAATCCATCAATATCTTCCGTATCATGGGCAAACCCCGTGACAGGTAAACCAATACCCTCCCTCGCCAAAATTTGTACACAGCGCAACTTATCCCTAGAGCGAGAAATTGCCTGAGACTCATTAGCACTAAAAACCCCCATCACTTCAAACTGTCTGACTACCGACAAACCATAAAAAGTTTTAGAAGCCCCAATGCGAGGAATAATCGCATCAAAATTTTCCAAAGTTTTCCCCCCATAAACCACGGAAGGGTTATGAGAAGTAATATTCATATAACAACGGAGGAAATTTACCACCCTAACTTGATGTCCTCTTTTTTCTGCTGCCTCCCTTAATCTTCTGGTGGAATAAAGGTTACTATCTTGGGATAAGATCGCAATTTTCATTTTTATACTCGTATATATGTTCTTGTTTATTCTTTCTGATCTTTTGCCCGTTGTCCATCAATTAATACAAGTCAAGTATAAAGGCATATGAATTTTTACTTCAAGGTAAAATTTAAAGGTAAAAAAACCGTATTACTATTAAGTATCAAACTATCTTCTGGATAATTTTGTTCAAAATTGAGAAAAGCTTGATTATTAGCAAGTCTATAATCCCAATTTTTACCCTCACACACAGTAGAATTTAAGCTGTTTAAATTATTGGGAAAATTTCCTTCTTTTTGTCGAATATCTTCTACTTCTAATATATTTTTTGTCAACTCCCAATCTAACATTAATAAATTTGCCCTTAACCATTGTTCCCCAAAGTTAGGTGTTGCTATTTGTCCTAAATAATTCCACCATGGAATGTTATCAGAAAGCGATTCTCCTGAAGCGATATCTAACGGGCAAATACTTTTGTTTTCAAGATTAGAAAATCTTTTTAACAGACGATTACCTAAATCTTGACTCATAAATTGAAAATAGGGTTTTTGAATGAATTTAGCAATGGGTTTATTACTCAAATTTTCAGAAAATATAAAAGGACTACCTATAAAATATGCTTCTATTTTAAGTGCATTAAATATTCCTTGGGAATAATCATAGTAATAGTTGTTTAAGTTTTCTCTCCAATAAACAGTTAATGGTAATGTTTGTCTTAACAATCTTATTTGGTCTTGCGTATTAATTAAAGCTACTAGTTGAGCTATTAAATAGGGTTGAGATTGAATGAATTTGTTTAAGTGAAAAGAAGCCTCTAATGTTTTGTTAACTTCTTCTTTGTTTCCTTGAAAATACTCTGACAAACTATATAACATTAAAATTTTTTGAGCTGCTACTATATTAATAAAGTAAGGAATTTCATAGCTTAACGGATCTCTAAAATTATTATTAAGATTATATTCCCAATGGAGAGAGTCAATACTTAAAATATAGTCCCGTAGATCAATAATTTCTTGTTCTTTTCCTCTTAAAAACAATTGTAATTCTTCTGGAATTGGTTCTATATAATTACTATTAATTTGTCTTTGTTTTTCAAAAAAAACATTTAATGATACTAAAGTTGTCTCTATTTCAGGGGAAGGACTATTTTCCCCAATATCATTACTTTTATTCACTTTGCCTAGTCCAATTTGTTGTAAATAAGAATCTAAAACTATATGGTTATTATTAGAATTTTCTGCATTAAAGTTGTTAAAAAATGTATCGGCTTGGTTAATATACTTTCGCTGTGCATAGTTAATTTTTATGTTTAAAAGGGCGATCGCAACGATAGAGACTCCCAATATTTCTAATAAGACACAAATAAATAATTGCTTTTTTTTCATGATTTATTTTTTATTTTTATTAATACGAATAACCTTTTTTTATCTTAGTAAGGATAAATACTTAATTATTTTGAAAAAGGGATTACATTAAACGGTAACAAAATACTCAATCTAATAATTTTAGTGATAATATTATAATGTGAAACAAAATATTATTATGCGATATTAGCATAGCAAACTTTAAGTTGCCAAGAAAAATTAGAGTTATTTTATTATATTTATTAGGGGAGTTTTATGGTAGCTATAAACAGTCAGATCTCATCTTACGAAGAAACGACACAAACCATTGCAAGGGATTTGATCCAAGCCACGAGACAAAAAGGAAACATCTTTAGTAAGTTAAAAGAGCAGGTACAATTTGACGATAAATTAATGGGATGGACCATGAGTAACCCTGGTTTAAGGGTTCAGTTATTTCGCTTCATTGATGCGTTACCTGCATTACAAAGTAAGCCAGAAGTTGCTCGACATTTTCAACAGTATTTAACCACAGAAGAGGTAGAATTACCTGATGCTCTTAAGGGCATTCTTAATTTTAGTGATCCTAATTCACCTCCTGCCCAAATTGCCTCGGCAACTATTACCAAGGCGGTGGAAACCCTTGCTTATAAGTATATTTCGGGGGAAACCATTAAGGAGGTAATTCGGGCGGTAGAAAAGATGCGTAAGGAAAAAATGGGCTTTACCATCGATTTGTTAGGGGAAGCGGTAATAACCGAAACTGAAGCAGAATCATATTTACAGAGTTATCTTGAGTTGATTACCCAGTTAAGCAATCAGGCTCAAAAATGGTCAACCATTCCTGAAATTGACACTGCGGATGGGGAAGATTTGGCAAAGGTGCAGGTATCAGTTAAGTTGACGGCCTTTTATTCTCAGTTTGATCCTATTGACCCAGAAGGTAGTAAAGTTAGGGTGTGCGATCGCATTCGTACCCTTCTCAGACACGCCAAGGAAAAAGGTGCAGCGGTACACTTTGATATGGAACAATATGCCTATAAGGACGTTACCATATCTATCTTACAAGAATTGTTGATGGAGGAGGAATTTCGATCTCGTACTGATATTGGGGTGACAATTCAGGGTTATTTACGGGATTCAGAAGCAGATTTAAAAGGCTGGATTGAGTGGGCAAAAAAACGAGGTAATCCCATCACTATCAGGTTAGTAAAAGGGGCTTATTGGGATCAAGAAACCATCAAATCTCAGCAAAATCATTGGCAACAACCCGTATTTAACCAAAAACCAGAAACGGATGTTAACTACGAGAATCTTATTCGTATTCTCCTCGAAAATCATCAATATGTGTATAGTGCGATCGCCTCTCACAATGTTAGAACCCAAGCAAATGCGATCGCCATTGCTGAAACTCTAAAAATTCCTAAGCGCAGATTTGAATGCCAGATACTCTACGGCATGGGAGAAAATCTCGCCAAAGCTATCGTAAAAAAAGGTTATCGAGTCAGGGTATATGCCCCCTACGGAAAATTATTACCCGGTATGGCTTACCTCATTCGCCGTCTGCTCGAAAATACCGCCAATAGCTCCTTTTTACGCCAAAATTCAGAGGAAAAACCCATCGATGAATTAATCGCACCCCCTGCCCATCATCTTGAAGCAAAAGAGGAAGTTTCCCCTATAGAAGGGGAAAAAGAGATCCCCCCAACCCCCCTTAATAAGGGGGGCTTTAACCCTGCCCCCGACACCGACTACGGTAGAGAAAGCAACCTTGTAAAAGCCAGACAAGCCCTCACGGTGGTTAACAACCAACTGGGTAAAACCTACCTGCCCCTTATCGACGGGAAATATGCGGAAACCGAGGAATATATAGATTCCGTTAACCCCTGCAATCCCTCCCAAATTGTCGGTAAAATTGGCCTAATGTCCGTTTCCCAAGCCGATGAAGCCATGAAGAGTGCCAAGGAAGCCTTTAAAACTTGGAGCAAAACCAGCGCCACGGAAAGAGCGGAGATTCTACGCAAAGCCGCTGATATTATGGAACAAAAACGCCATGAATTAACCGCTTGGATGTGTTTTGAGGTGGGTAAAATCGTTAAAGAAGGTGATCCTGAAGTGTCAGAGGCAATCGATTTTTGCCGCTACTATGCCTCGGAAATGGAACGATTAGAGCAAGGTTATAACTATGATGTGGCAGGGGAAAATGACCGTTATTTTTATCAACCCAAAGGCATCGCCCTGATTATTTCCCCTTGGAATTTCCCTTTTGCTATTGCTACGGGCATGACGGTGGCGGCGTTGGCAGCGGGTAACTGTGCCTTACTCAAACCTGCGGCTACTAGTACAGTAATTGGGGCAAAAATTGCGGAGATTTTGATCGAGGCAGGGATTCCCAAGGGAGTATTTCAATATATCCCGGGTAAAGGTTCGGTGGTAGGAGATTATTTAGTAAAACATCCTGACATACATTTAATCGCTTTTACGGGTTCAAGGGAAGTGGGTTGTAAAATTTATGCCGATGCCGCCATATTGCAACCGAAGCAAAAACACCTCAAAAAAGTTATCGCTGAGATGGGGGGCAAAAATGCCATTATCATCGATGAAAGCGCCGATTTAGATCAAGGGGTGGCGGGAGTTGTTCAGTCGGCTTTTGGTTTTAGTGGGCAAAAGTGTTCGGCGTGTAGTCGGGTAATTGTGTTAAATACTGTCTATGATGCTTTTGTGGAGCGTTTGGTAGAGGCGGTAAAATCCCTTAATGTGGGGGATGCTAAAAACCCTAGTACGAAGATAGGGCCTGTGGTTGATGCTTCTGCCCAAGCTCGTATTTTGGAATATATCGAGAAGGGAAAAGAGCAAGGTACTTTGGCGATACAGGTAGAAGCCCCTGACCATGGTTATTTTGTCCCTCCCACTGTTTTCACTGATATTACAGAGGATGCGGTAATTGCTCAGGAGGAAATTTTTGGGCCTGTGTTGGCGGTGATAAGGGCGGATAATTTTGATCATGCTCTCAACATTGCTAATGGCACTGATTACGCCCTGACGGGGGGTTTATATTCCCGTACTCCTGCCCACATTGACAGGGCTTATAAAGAGTTTGAGGTGGGTAATCTTTATATTAACAGGGGGATTACAGGGGCGATCGTTGCCCGTCAACCCTTCGGCGGTTTTAAACTTTCGGGGGTAGGCTCAAAGGCTGGAGGCCCTGATTATTTACTTCAATTTTTAGAACCTCGGGTAGTCACTGAAAATATCCAAAGACAAGGTTTTGCACCCATCGAGGGCGCTGATAATTAAGTTATAAAATTCCTAGCAGGGTAAATATTAATGGTGGGGTGTGTATTTATCACCCTACTAATTTTTGTTTGAATGAAAGGATTAACAATGAACAACTACCCCTTAAATGAAGGTGAATTGTCCATTATTTATTACCTTAACTTTCCTCTTTCAGTTTCTCGATAAATTCGATCGCACGGGGAACACTTTCAGGGAAAATGACCACCAAACCATCGGCTTTTACTTTATCCAAACCTGTTTCGAGGGCTTCCATTTCGTCAATGATGACGTTATAACTAGCTTCAGGATTTTCGCTGAGGATACCTTTAACTATTAAATCGGCAACTTCTCCATTTTCCCGACCCCGTTTGTCATTATCTTCCTTGACAATGATATGGTCAAAGGTTTGGGCGGCGATTTTACCGAGTAACATCAAATCCTCGTCCCGTCTGTCTCCAGGACCGCCAATGACCCCGAGGCGATCGCCCTGCCAATTTTTAACAAAAGCCCCTACAGCCTCATAACCAGCGGGATTGTGGGCATAGTCCACCAACACAGAATGATCTTTTAATTCAAATAAATTCATCCTGCCGGGGGTTTGAGCCGCCCCTGGGTTGAAAGTACGTACTCCTTGGCGAATCAACTCAATATCCACCCCATTGACAAAGGCTGCCAAACTAGCTGCCAAAGCATTGGCAATCATAAACGGTGCCATGCCCTTCATGGTCACAGGGATATTTTCTGCCTTTTCGATGCGCAGAGTCCATTCCCCTTCAAAAATAGATAGATAACCGTTTTCATAGATAGCGGCTATACCATCCCGACGGAGATGATCCACAATGATGGGGTTATGTTGATCCATGGAAAAATAGGCTACTTTACCCTTAACATTTTTTGCCATTTCTGCCACAAGAGGATCATCGGCATTCAATACCGCATAACCATCGGGGTTAACGGTTTCAGCAATGATTCCTTTTACTTTGGCCATCTGCTCGATGGTGTCAATATCCCCCAAGCCGAGGTGATCCGCTGCCACATTCAAAACTACTCCCACATCACAGCTATCAAAAGCTAAACCAGAGCGGAGCATTCCCCCCCTAGCGCATTCTAAAACTGCTACTTCCACGGTGGGATCTTTCAAAATTACTCCCGCACTCAAGGGACCAGTATTATCACCTCTTTCCACCATATAATCCCCTAAGTAAATACCATCGGTGCTGGTGTAGCCCACAACTTTTCCTGTTTGTCGATAAAGATGAGCCAGTAGTCGGGTGGTGGTGGTTTTACCATTGGTACCTGTGACCGCCAGAATGGGTATTCTGCTGGAGTGATTATTGGGAT
Source organism: Cyanobacterium sp. IPPAS B-1200 (assembly GCF_001747005.2). Classification (NCBI taxonomy): domain Bacteria; kingdom Bacillati; phylum Cyanobacteriota; class Cyanophyceae; order Chroococcales; family Geminocystaceae; genus Cyanobacterium; species Cyanobacterium sp. IPPAS B-1200. Next base: position 590,956 of record NZ_CP182899.1, on the reverse strand, counting down.
AGAGCATTTCTAGCACAGGGCCAGCCACGTTGCGAGGTAAGCCTTGGGAGGGGGCTACGTGCATTCTAAATCCGGGAGCCGCATTAATTTCGACAATTACGCCATCTACTTCGTCAAGGGGTTTGGTAATGTCGGGGGTAACTATGTCTATACCTGCAATGTCCAAGCCGATAATTTTGGCTGCACGTTCAGCTATCCAAATATTTTTGGGGTGAATGTCATCGGTGCGATCAATAGCTATGCCTCCTGTACTGAGGTTGGCAGTGGCTCTGAGGTAGGCTCTTTCCCCTTGTTTTAAAACAGTATCCATTTCAAAACCCTGTCTTTTGAGAACACTGAGGGAGGTGCGATCGACACTAATACGGGTTAGGATATTGTCGTGACCATCTCCTCGATTAGGATCTAGGTTAGTCTGTTCGATCAATTCTTCAATGGTGGACTGTCCATCCCCCATGACATGGGCTGGAACCCTTTCGGACACAGCAATTAATTTGCCATTGATAACCAGAACACGGTGATCGTTACCTTGGTAGTATTTTTCGACAATTACCGAGCGGGTTTTGGAGGCTGCCGCTGCTAAATCATAGGCATCTTCAGCATCTTCACGGCTATTTATATCAATGGTGATTCCCCTACCATGGTTGCCATCAAGGGGTTTGATAACGATGGGATAACCCCCTACATCATGGACGGCATCGGCTAGTTCGTCTAAATAGTAAATTACTGTACCCCTAGGCACGGGAATTCCTGCATCTCGGAGGATGGTTTTTGTGCCTTCTTTATCACAGGCAAGTTCTACCCCTAAAATATTAGAATTTTCGGTGAGGGTGGCTTGAATGCGTCTTTGATTAACTCCATATCCTAGTTGTACCATGGAACGGGCGCTCAACATCATCCAAGGAATAGAACGGGTTTCGGCTTCTTTGATAATGGTTTCGGTAGAAGGACCAAGGGCGGAGGTTGCCCTTAAATCATTTAAATCAGCTATATCTTGGGCTAACTCTTGGGGGGGATAACTGCCATTTTCGATGATGGCGTTACAAAGTCGGACGGCGGCTCTACCCGCATAACGACCAGCTTCTTCATAGACATATTCAAAGACTACGTTATAAACTCCGGGGGTGCTGGTTTCTCTGGTGCGTCCAAAACCGACAGGCATCCCTGCTAATTCTTGTAATTCGAGGGCAATGTGTTCGATGATATGCCCCATATAGGTACCTTCTTTAACTCGTTCGAGGAAGCCTCCACGATGATCTCGGGAACAAAAGTGTTCGATCAAACTAGGGAGGGTTTCCACTAATCCTTCATAAAAGCCGGGGATTTCATTGGATGGTTTTTCGGCTATGTTTTCTAAGTCGAGACGCATCTGGATGAGCTTTTGTCTGCGAATGCTCCAATAATTTGGACCCCTTAAGGTTTGTGTTTTGAGGATTTTCATGCTGTTTCTGATTTTAGACGCTACTGGGTTTGAGAGCCATTTTTAAGTGTCTCGTTTTTGCTTGACTTTTTACTGTTCAGGGTGAACATTCTTTTATTTTTTGGGGATAATTAATATTTTATTCATTAAATATAATATTAATCGTCACTGGCGGCGGTGGGTTGATGGGTTTTTCGATTGTAACGATCGCCATGGCACAGTATATGAATTCTTAGGTTATGAAGGGCAAGGGGTGATTCGGCGCTGACTTTCCCCTGATTGGTGTAACTCATGGCTTGGGCATCGATGATGGTAACAGTTCCTTTGCCGACTACTTCTAAGTGATTGTCGGCGCTAAATAGGGCGCAGGTGTCTTCGTCAATGCCGATACCAATTCTTTCGGGATGGTTGGAAAGGGCGCTGAGTAATCTTGCCATACGGTTACGGTTGTGGAAGTGTTGATCGACTATGATTTCGGGAATAAAACCTAAGCCCATGGCCATATCTACCAAGGCACGGTTGGGGGATTCTCCACTACTACCCCCGGCAATCATATGATGTCCCATGACGGCTGCCCCTGCACTGGTGCCTCCGAGGGTGATTTCTCCTAGTTTTACCCTTTGGCGAATCCTTTCCATAAGGGGGGTATCGGAGAGTAAACCGCACAGTCTAAGTTGGTCGCCCCCTGTCATAAATACGGCGGTACATTGTTCTACATATTCTTGATAATATTTATCTTCTCCCTGGATGCGATCGCGCACGTCCAACACTTTTAAGTCTTTTACTCCCATATCACGGAAAATGGTTAGATAGCGATCGCCAATAATAGTAGGTTCTCGCGAAGCGGAGGGTATAATGGCGATGATGGCATCCGCGCCCCCTGCACAACGCCAAAAGGTTTGTAATATTTCTCGTCCATGTACTTTGTCCTCGGCACCTCCAATTACTAGCACTGAACTTCTTTGATATTGCTTCATGTTAATTCCTACTTGATTCTTTTTCTAAAATTACGCCAACAGATAGACACTTTCGGCTCCCAAAAACGTTTATCTTATGATCTCCTACACTATTTTATGGTTAAATTTGTAACATATCCAATAATTAACAGTTTGAGCAAAAACTCGTTATTTATATGCTCAAAGCTCACTTTATCAAATAATATCAACAGTGGAAATAAACGTTATTACCCTTTTTCCCGATTTTTTTACCTCTGCACTCCATGCGAGTTTATTGGGTAGGGCTTTAAAAAAGCAAATTGCGACGGTTAATTTGATCAATCCTCGGGACTTTACTACGGATAAACATCGTACGGTGGATGATGTACCCTATGGGGGGGGAGTGGGGATGGTTTTGAAGCCTGAGCCGATTTTTGCGGCGGTGGAGTCTGTGCCTAATATGGCTCCTCGGGAGGTGATTATGTTAACTCCCCAAGGGCAAAGAATGGATCAAAATTTGTTTAAGGATTTATCTACTAATTATCGACAGTTAATCCTCATTTGTGGTCATTATGAGGGTATTGATGAGCGGGTACAACACTTGGTAACTAGAGAGGTTTCTTTGGGAGATTTTGTGTTGACGGGGGGGGAAATTCCTGCTCTTACTCTTATGGATGGGGTGATACGTCTTTTACCCGGTACGGTGGGCAAAAAGGCTTCTTTGGAGCAGGATAGTTTTGAGGATGGTTTATTGGATTATCCTCACTATACTCGTCCCCCTGTGTTTCGGGGTTGGGAAGTGCCAGAGGTATTACGTTCTGGAAACCACGGTGCGATCGCCCATTGGCGCCATCAACAACAATTGGAGGCGACTCGCAAAAAACGCCCCGATTTATTACCAGAAGGGGAAATAGACCATGGGCAATAGTTAATTGTTACTGAGAATTTGCGCGGGCATCCTTAACGGCAAAAACAAAAGCCACAATACTTAAAGGAATGCTAAAACCTAATATTAAACTGGTGACATTTTGTCCTAATTCTGGATTACCCGAAGTTAATTCAAAAATACAGCCTACAACGGCGATCGCACTTACACAAGAAACCAGCAGTAAAATACCACTCTTAGGGGTCATATACATAAAAAAATACCAAAATTAATTATTAAAACTATTTATGCTATTTTAATTCATTGTCGGCGATGAAAAGATACTTATTCAAAAATTAAGCAAACCTAAATCATTTAGAGTCAAGTTATCCACTCACCAAACCATTAATTATTCGGCAAATCATCTATTTTTTTGACCGAAACATCCACCGCATTTACATCAATAGTACCTTCAGGAGTCACCCTTTCAAAATGTCCATGATTAGCAATCAAAGTCTCACCACAACTAGGGCAACGACACTGCTTATTATTAAATCCGGCAAAAGTATAATCACACACAGGGCAACTATCCTCCATCACATTGGTTTTTAGCCACCAACGAAAAGCCACCGCCCCAACAATAGGGGCAATAATCAAAAAAGCAAGGAAAATTAACACCCCATTAATAACCCAATCCCAGCCCACAATCGCCACAATCACCGTCATTATCAATAACAACAAAAGACAACCGTAATTAGCATAATTAGGATTAATTAAAATAGTTCTATAATCTGGCTTCACTTTCTACTCCTATACTTTTGTAGTTATTTGATTATAAAAAATAACAGGACCATAACAGGGGTGTTACCCACCTACTTTGTTGTTTTACAAGTGAAATATCAATCAAGAATTTTTGTGCCTTCGGCATCTTTCCGAACAATATTTCACCTCATCCCAAGATTTTTCCCATTTTTTACGCCACGTAAAAGATAAACCACACACGGGGCAAATTTTTGTGGGCAAATCAGATTTTTTTCTTTGTTTAGCCATAAAATATATTATTTTTTTAACAATTTAAAGCTAATATGATCAACTAGAAAAACTAAATAAATTGTCTAAAGTTTCCCATCCCAAACCCTTTCTAATTACCGTTGGTTCCGAGGTACTTAAATCAAGAATAGTAGAAACTTTTAAACTAGGATCATCATCATTATCTATAATAATATCAACTAACTTTTCTAAATGATCAAATAACCTAGCTTTTTCCCAATTATAGGAAGGATATTCTCCATCTTCGTCAGGTAAATGGGCAGAAGTCGAAATAATTGGATTATCTAAAGACTCTAATAAACTATGACAAATATTATTATCTGGTACTCTAATTCCTGTGGTTTTACGCTTAGGAGACATCACCAATTTTGGCACTAGTTTAGTAGTAGGTAAAATAAAAGTATAAGGTCCTGGAATAAGTCTTTTCATGATACGATATGCCTCATCACTTACTACCGCATATTCAGAAATATGAGATAAAGAAGAACATAAAAAAGTAAGGGGTTTATCACTGGATAACTGTTTGATTTGTCTTACTTTTTGCACGGCTGATTTAACATTTAAATCGCAACCAATAGCATATACTGTATCTGTGGGATAAAGCATAATAGCGCCTTGTTTGAGAGCGTCGGTAATTTGGTCAATTGATCGCCCTTGGGGATTTTCAGAGTTTAATTGATATATAGTAGCCATAGAATGTGTAATTAATCTTTACTAAAAATAATTATTAAAAAAGGTTGGTAAAATGTCTAAAATTGCTTATGTACAATGCCCCACAGGAATTGCAGGAGATATGTTTCTTGGTGCTTTAGTGGATGCAGGAATGCCCCTTAAGTATCTCATTGATAGGTTAAAAAGTCTTGATTTGGACGACGAATATACCTTAACAGAGGAAGATGTACAAAAACAGGGGCAAAGGGCAACAAAAGTTGATGTGAGTCTAAAACATAGTCATCACCATCACCATAGGCATTTACCTGAGATTGAGAAAATTATTACTCAAGCTAATTTAGCTGAAACTGTTACTAATAATAGTTTAGCAATTTTTAGGCAACTGGCGATCGCAGAGGGAAAAGTTCACGGCATTCCTCCCGAAAAAGTTCACTTCCATGAAGTAGGGGCAACGGATGCCCTCATCGACATTATTGGCACTTGTATCGGCTTAGATTACCTTGATATTAACACCTTGGAATGTTCCCCATTACCCACAGGGGGAGGCACTATCAAAGCAGCCCACGGGCGTTTATCTGTCCCTGTACCAGCGGTGTTAGAATTGTGTCAGATGGGAAAAGTGCCTTTGTATAGTAACGGTATCGATAAAGAATTAGTTACTCCCACAGGTGCCGCCATTGTCACTACTTTGGCTCAAAAATTTGGTCAACCCCCCACCATGAATTTACATAAAATTGGTTTGGGGGCAGGAAATCAAGATTTAACCATGCCTAATATTCTCCGTCTGTGGGTGGGGGAAAAGGAAGAAGCCATTGACGAGGAAACTGTGGCGGTATTAGAAACCCAAATTGATGATTTATCACCCCAAATTTTTGGTTATGTGATGGATGAGTTATTGCAATTGGGGGCTAGGGATGTTTTTACTCAATCTGTAGCCATGAAGAAAAACCGCCCCGGGGTGTTATTAACGGTAATTTGTGATTTGGATAAAGTAGGTATTTGTGAAAGGTTTATTTTTAGAGAAACTTCTACTTTAGGTATTAGAAAGCAGATACAATCTCGCTCTGTTTTGAGTCGTCACATGAAAACTGTTAATACAAAATATGGTGATATTAGGGTAAAAGTTGCTCAATATGGTTCGGAAGTTGTTAATATTCAACCTGAATATGATGATTGTGTTTTAATAGCTAAAAAGTTACAAATTCCCCTGAGTGAAGTAATCTTGGAAGCAAGAAAAAACATTGATAATCTACAATGAAGAATGATGATATTTCCTTTGAGTGATGATTGTAGTTGAGAGACATTCAACCTGCAACCTGACACCTAAAAATATATGTGGATTGTGAGACATGGTAATAGACATGATTTTGTTTATCCTGAATGGTTTAATTATGCTGAAAAGAAATATGATCCTCCGTTATCAGAAGATGGCATAATTCAAGCTAAAGCAGTGGCTAAAAGATTAGAAAAGGAGCCTATTAAACATATTTTTTGTTCTCCTTTTTTACGAGCCATAGAAACTGCTTACCCCATTGCGATCGCCCTTAATTTACCGATTAAAATTGAATCAGGGCTAGGAGAATGGCACAACAACGATTGGATGGAAACAAAACCCCTTACTCAATATCCTGACAACCTCGAAAAAAAATACCTCGATGTAATTAACTTGGATTATCAACCTCAGATATACCCTCCATATCCTGAAACTTTAGAGGAAATATATCAACGCACCGCTCAAACCACTAAAATATTAACGAACTACCATAACCCCTTAATAGTAGGGCATAGTGTTGCTATCCAAGGGATGATTAAGGCTTTATTAGAAAATGAATATCAACCCATCACTATTCCCCTGTGTAGCCTAAGTAAACTTAGGTATATTGACGATAAATGGCAATGGGAATTAAAAGCTGATACCAGTCATCTAAGCCATCTCCCACCGCCTATTATTGCCCATTAAAGATCGTTATAGTGTCTCTATACCGAGGATATTAACCAATGGTTTTTAAAACATCTTGGGCATGGGTGCTGGTTTGTACACTGCTATCTACATGGGTGATAACACCTTCACCGTTGATAATGTAGGTAACACGTTTGGCATAACCACCGCCATCAACGTCATAGGCTTTGGTAATAGCTTTATCGCTATCTACTAAAAGTTGGAAAGGTAAGCCATATTTTTCCTTAAAGGCTTTGTGGGATGCTTCATCATCCACACTCACACCCAAAACTACCATGTCTTTGTTTTGATATTCTTCGTAGTTGTCACGGAAACTTTGGGCTTGTTTGGTACAACCAGGGGTATCATCTTTAGGATAGAAGTACATTACCACGATTTTTCCGGCAAAATCCTTTAGGGAGACGGTATTTCCTTGATCATCTTTGGTGGTAAAGTCAGGGGCTTTTGTGCCTACGCTAAGAGCCATAATTATTATTCCTATCTTTTGATTAATTTGCTACTATTTATTATAACTTTACATTACTTCCCACCTTCCGCATAGTTCAAGAAAAAGCAAGAATACTACAAAAGAAATGATAAAAAAGATGAAGTGGAATAGAGTAAATTAGTTTTAATAAAGTAATGATAAGTCTAGAAAAATGTATGAATCAATAAACATTGAAATAGAAAATATTGATCATTTAGGTATAATAGCTGGAATAGTAGACGAGGTAGGCATTGTAGAGATTGTAAACCAAAAACTAGCATCCTATCCGATTAGACTCCACATCATTTCATGTGGATGGTAAATATGAAAATGAGGAAGAAGAAAATAGAAAAACCATCAAAATATGTCATGGGTATTCAAGAGATAATCGTCCAGATTTAAAACAATGTGTATTAAATTTAATAGTATCAGGGGACGGAGAAATACCATTATGGATGAAGTCAGGACAGCAGGGCAAACGCATACTCAACCAGACAAAATCTTAAGTAAATAATCATTGTCCCATCCTGCCTTTTTACCTCGAGAACAACTTTTTTCCTGATTTAACAAATTTAAGGCGATATGTCTGATTACTGCCATATTTTCACTACTGTTTCCTTTTCTGATTCTACTTTCATCCTCCCTAAACCCCACATCTAAACACCAATGTAATTCATTCTCTATTCCCCAATGACTTCTTATTCCTCGGGCGAAAGTTTCTACTCCATGATCTAAACTCGTTAAGTAGTAACTTCTTTCCAATGTGGCTTTTTGCCCTAAAATTTTTCTTTCTGATTCCACTATTCCGATAGTTTTTAACCCCACCCATTTTTCACTATCGATAAAATCTGCCACCGAATTCATCAACCAGTAACGACGTTTTTCAATTCGACCATGATTCTTTTCTATGGTTTCATATTTTTCCGCCAAGGATTTCTTGATAATTATTTTTCCATGCCCAATCAGATAATTGTTTTACATCCTCAAATAAATTACCTTGATTGCCTTTGAGGCTCAGAATATAGTCTCCCCCTTTTTTTATAATCCTTTTAGCTATGTCCTTTTGACACCCCATTGCATCAATGGTCACAATACAACCATTGAGTTCTAAAACTGCCAATAATTTCGGAATTGCCGTAATTTCATTGGATTTATCTTCTACTTTTAACTGTCCCAAAACCAAGTTATTATTGCTAGCCCAAGCACTTACCATGTGAATGGCACTTTGATTTTGACTCGAATCATAAGACTGTCGTAATGTTTTACCATCGATGGCTATTATCTCTCCTTGTGTCACTTGAGCAATATGATTAATCCAATCCAAGAAAGCTGATTGTAATTGCTTTGGACATAGACGAGCAAATAATTTAGAAATCGTATCATGAGAAGGAATACCATTGGGAAGTTCGAGAAACGTTTTTAGCCAAGATAGTTTACTTTTTCCATATTCTTCAATTTCTACCCAAGAGTCGGCACCACAAATGACTGCTAGAATTGTTAATGCCACCATATCAACTAATTTATGTTCAATCAAATAAGTGGTTCGCGGGTCTTCAATATTTTCAAAATATTTCCACAGGTATGATTTCTGACAAGTTTGAGAATTCACGGCAATTAATTCCCTCTATGATATATACCATATTACTTTCTCATAAATTTTGAGTATGCGTTTGCCCTGAAGACTTTAACTCTTTGTTTTACCTCTAATTTACTTTGTATTTGTCAAGAACCCTTTCCGACATAAAGTCCCACAATCTCACGGGTATCGACATCCAAAGCTAACCAAATCCAACATTTTTGCTGTTTATTTCCCACAAAAGACCACATCTCATCGCATTGAATTGTTAATCGCCCTTTTTTTTGAGGAAATATGCACGTGCTGGGGTATAGCGTCATGTTTCTGATTGACATAGTTTTGTAGCCAAAGCTCAGAAACATCACAGACTCGAGCAATACCAGCTAAAGAGAGCTTTTCGAGCAGGAGCTTGTCAATCAGCGGCTTTGTTTCAGGGGAGATTATTTTCTGTTGAGGCAAAAATAATTCTGCACAAAGTACTTCATCTTTTAATTTTACTTTAAATATTGCCCCATCCTTGATTTGCGGTCAGTTACTTCCTCAGAGGTTGAGATGAATTTTTGATGATCATAAGACAAATAAGACAAAGGAAATAAATTGCACTTGTTTTTTAAAAGAAATGAGATATAATTGAAATACACATCGATTATAATTAGTCGGCAAGTTTATGTCTCAAACATTAAACCAAGCAATCACCCCCATCAATAAAGAGGGATTGGAGCAGTTGGCAAAGAAAGCCCAAGGAAATCCTGAGGCGATCGCCACTGTAAAGGCAAAGACAGTGTTAGAAAGGAAGTTCCGTAACTTAAATTATGTGAGAGATTTACCTGCTCACGTAATTGACGAACCTCCCACCCTTTTGGGAGAAGACACTGCACCTAATCCCTCGGAAGCGATACTGGCAGCCTTAGGTTCATGCCTATCTGTGGGTATCCATGCCAACGCCATTACCAGAGGTATTAATCTAAACAAGTTGGAATTGAACTTGGAAGGAGACATTAATATTACTGGGGTGTGGGGAATTGGTGATTTGTCAGAAAAAAGACTGGGTTTTACTGATATTCGCGTCAAAGTAGATATGGAAGGAGATGCTAGTAGAGAAGAGTTGCAAGATTTAATTAATCACTCCAACAACTGGTCTCCCGTAGCCAATACCCTTCGTCTTCCTGTCAATATTGACGTTGCCTTAAACCAAGGAGGAAACTAACTGAAGCAAAAAAGTCACTAAAATTGTGAAATATATTTTTCATTACTTGTTCTTTTGTTCTTAATGTAGTGGGCTTCTCCAATAATTTTTAGCAAAAGTAAGGATGTAAATCTTTATGAACAGCGAATAAAAAATATTTGTTGGAGAGGTCAAAAAAACCCTAAAGTACCTCCACTCGGAGGTATTGAGGGGAAACAAAATGTTAATAATAATTTAATTGTATGCAATTTACCGTAGGATATCCACTGGAAAGGAAAAATGTTGATTTTTCTAGGGATGTAAAAAATGCGATCGCCCTTAGTTTATCTCCCCAAGTAAACAAAATCGATAGAGAGGGTTATTATCCCCGTGAATTCCTCCATCAATTAGGAGAAATAGGAGGTTTTGAGCAGAGCGTAACTGCCGCTTTTGGTGGTAATGGCAAAGGATTTAAAAGTGCCTTACAAGTCATTGAAGCTGTTTCCCAAACCTGTTTATGTACAGGGTTTATGACTTGGTGTCACATTGCCTGTGTTTGGTACATACAAAAAAGCAAGAATAACTACCTCAGACAAAAGATATTACCCCAGATTGCCACTGGACAAGTATTGGCTGGTACAGGTTTATCTAATCCTATGAAGCATTTTGCCGATATAGAAAAAATTGCCCTGACAGCAAAACCCTGTGAGGGTGGTTATATCATCGATGGTTTATTGCCTTGGGTATCGAATTTAGGACAAGGTCATTATTTTGCCATTGTAGCCAAAATTGTTGATACCAATGACTATCTAATGGCGATCGTTTCTGATGATTTTCCCGGTTTAAATCTCAAATCCACCGCTCATTTTATCGCCCTAGAGGGTAGCCAAACTTTCAGTTGTCAATTTCGAGAAGTGTTTGTACCTGATCAATATATCCTCGCTTCCCCTTGTGCTGATTACATTCAAGAGATTAAAGCAGGATTTGTACTAGCCCAAGTAGGTATGGGTTTAGGGGTGACACAGGCCAGTGTCAATGCCATGAAAAAATCTAATGTCAGATATGGTCATGTTAATGGTTTTCTTGATGACACTGTGGAATTTATCGAAGAAGATTTAGAGCTACTGCGTTTAAAAAGTTATGCTCTTGCGAACAAATTGAATTATCAAAAGACTCCTGATGACATTGATTTTTTTAAGAAGGTGGTCAAATGCCGTATTCAAGCCTCAGAATTAGCTCTACGCTCATCCCAATCCGCCATTTTATATGCTGGTGCGAGGGGTTACTTGCAGGGTAGTGATTTGGATAGACGTTTACGGGAGTCTTATTTTGTTGCTATCGTTACTCCTGCCTTAAAACATCTAAAAAAAATTCTGCACGATTTCACCCCCTAGCCCTCTTTCTTTGCTGACAAAAAGTCTTCAATATTCGGGAATTTAGGGGCAACATTTATCAAAAATAAATCAATCATGAATACTCAAACGGATTTTTTTCCTTCCTCTACCCATGTCAGAGATAGTATTGTCCTCGAAATTGATAATCTGAGCAAACAATATCATAGTCGTGGTGGCTCAATGACGGTTTTTGCTGACATCAATATAGAGATTAAACAACGGGAGATTATTTGTTTGTTAGGGGCGAGCGGTTGTGGTAAATCCTCTTTGTTAAATACAGTGGCAGGTTTACAAAAACCTGATCGAGGTGCCATTTATCTTCATGGGGAAAAAATTCTCCAACCTAGTCCTAAAATTGGTTTGATGTTTCAACAAGCATCTCTACTTCCATGGTTAACAGTAAGGCAGAATGTGGAATGGGGTTTAAAACTTCAATCTATGGCTTCTCTTTCTGCCACACAGTTAAATCAAAGGGTAAATCATGTTCTCACAGAGGTAGGTTTAGATAACTTTCATCGCTCTTATCCCCATCAATTATCGGGAGGAATGGCTCAAAGAGTGGCGATCGCCCGTACCATTGCTCGTTCTCCTCAACTATTACTTATGGATGAGCCTTTCAGCGCCCTAGATGCGATTACCCGCTTGGAAATGCAACAACTTTTACTCAATATCATTGCTCAGGAGGAATGTACTGCGCTGATTGTCACCCACGATATTGATGAAGCCTTACTATTGGGCGATCGCATTTTGCTCATGAGTCGTCACCCCGGCAGACTTTATCGAGAATGGATTATTAATAGTCCTCAACCAAGAATTAATCAGATTCATAACTTAATTGAAGTGCGATCAGAAATTATGGAAACCCTTGCCCAGGTGATGGGCGACTCCTACTAATAACTATAACCATTGTCATTTCTAATCTGCCGACTAACATAAAGAAATTGTTAATAATATGATCCATCAAATTTGTAACTGCTGTGGCATAAACCGCCGAGACTTTCTCAAGCTATCTTCTCTTTTTACCGCTTCAGCAGGATTAAGTCTTGCCATGAATGGCTGTACCAATCCTCAATCAACTTCTAGTAATACTACTAATACTACAGGAGCGGAGTTGAACCAACCCGTAAAAATAGGTTATTTACCCATTTTAGACGCATCCCCTCTTTTAATAGCCCATGCAAGGGGGGAGTACGAAGCTCAGGGATTGACCACCTAAGAACCTGTTTTATTTCGCTCTTGGGCGGCTATTGTGGAAGCATTTTTAGCAAAACAAATTAATGTAGTACATTTATTGAGTCCTATTACTGTTTGGCTACGCTACGGCAGAAATTTTCCAGGGAAAATTGTGGCGTGGAATCACACGGACGGCTCAGCTTTAACGGTATTATACCAAATCCTGTTTAGATAGTATGTCTATTTACTCGAAATCACTGGGGTTGATAGTAGTTATTAGTTTACTTTTAGTTTAGGATTTGGTATTACCTGAAATTAACACGGTACAAGACCTAGGAGGGAAAACTATTGCTGTTCCTTTCTGGTATTCTATCCATAATCTTGTTTTACAACAAATGCTTAAACAAGGCGGTTTAAAGGTTATCACCACATCGGGGAATGTTACCCTTCAGGATGATGAGGTGGGGCTGGTGGTTATGCCTCCTCCTGAAATGGTATCAGCTTTGGCGAATAAAAGCATTGCGGGGTATAATATTGTGGCAGAACCTTTTAACGCTGCTTCCGAGACAAACAACACGGGTAAACTGTTGCGTCTGACTGGGGATGTGTGGCAAAACCATGCTTGTTGTGTGGTATTTCTCCAAGAGGATGACATTAATAATCGTCCTGAGTGGACTCAAGGAGTGGTAAGTGCGATCGTTAAAAGTCAGTCATGGATGCGTCAAAATCGAGGAGAAGTTGCTCAAATTTTATCCACAGAAAATGGAAAATATACCCCTCATCCCGAAGCCGTATTACAAAAAGTTTTAACGGGATTTGATCCCCAATTTTATGCTCAGAAAGGAGCTGTCAAACATCTAAATTGGGAAAGTCAGCGCATTGATTTTCAACCCTACCCTTTTCCTTCTTACACAGAAAATCTAATTACTCTGTTAAAAGAGACTCAAGTAGAAGGGGAGACAAACTTTTTACAAGATTTAGATCCGAAATTTGTAGCGACAGATTTAGTTGATGATACTTTTGTCAAAAGGGCGATCGTTGAAGCTGGAGGGGCTCAAGTCTTTGGTATTCCTGAATCTTTGACTAGGCAAGAAAACTTTAGTGTTTAAAAGTATTTTTAGAATCTAAGGTTAAATTTTCGGACTTTAAAAAAACTGTAGGGGCTTACAATCTTAAGCCCCTACACAAATTTTTGCAGATGTTTAATACCTAAATGGTTTTTTCTGGGCCAGTTTCTATCGGAAGATTTGTTGAACTATACTCAGTCCATGAACCTTCATAAATTCTGACATTAGGATAACCTAGTAAATGTTTTAAAACAACATATTGCAAAGTTGCTTCTCTTCCTGTGCTGCAAGAAACAATGATATTATCCGTGGGTTGAATATTGCGACTTGCCAAAATCTCTTTAATATCATCCAGAGACTTCAATTTATGAGGATTTTTTAATGTCTCATCAGCATTATTTGCTTCGGTAAAAGTTTGCCAAGGAATATTTTTTGCCCCCGGAATATGACCGTTTCTAACCCAAAGATTAATTTTTCCTTCAAAAAGATCTGCTGGTCGGGGATCGATGATTACAACTCCCTGTTTACCTATTAAAGTTTGCAATTCGTTTAAATCTACCCTAACAGAAGTATTATCTCTGAGTGAAAATCTGCCCAGTTCATAACTGAGAAATTCTTTGGTAACAGTTTTATTGTCATTTACATAACCTTTATAACCGCCATCGACAACGGCAATATCTTCAACTCCTGAACGTTCTGATAGATAGGCCACCATGGTAGCACCTAAAATATTAACGTCATCTGAATAAACTATAACTTTATCATCATTGCTAATTCCCGCCTTAGCAAAAAGATCCACAATTTTTTCAGAATCCCAATATTGAACAGGTAAAAAACCATCAGGTCCTCTAAAAATATTATCGGCAACGTTTACGGCATTGGGGATATGTCCCTCAATATACTGCAAGGGATTAATTCGCACGTCTAAGACTTTCCAGTCAGCATTTTCCTCTACCCAACTTGGCGAAACAAATTGAATATTTGCAGATGTATTCGCACCAATGGGCGATAGGGATAACCAAAAAATACTTAAAAAAGCACCAAAAAATATAACTACAAGACGAATCAGCTTATTCCCTAGCCATGTTGTTGGGTTCCATGAAAGGGATTGATTGAAAAATGTACGTTGTTCCATTATTCTCTACATTTCACATAAAAGAGTTTTTTAAATTATACTGCAATTAAACTCTATTTGTTGTCAAAATAAATTAAAATACATTTAGAGATGATGTGATGTGTGATTTAAATTGCTATTTTATGGCTTGTAAAGATTCCATAGGGAATAATTGAGAGCCTAACAGCTTTTCAAAATTATAAAAATGTAAGTTAAATGGGTATTAGCTTACGAATAAATTAGTAAATCTTACAGATAGTGAAAATAGAAAATGACAGCACAAATAAGACCAAAATCAGGTTTTAATCCATTAATTGCCTTAATCAGAAAAGTACCAATCTCTTTATGGGGATTCATCATCACTGTGGGGATATGGTGGCTTTTTACCTCTCCTTTATTTCATGGTGACCAAATTCTCCGTGATTTTTCCCCAGAAGCTACTTTTATCACTGTTATCAAGTTATTTACATCGGGTAAGATTTTCCCCCATATCGTGGATAGTTTACGCAGGGTTTTTGTGGGTTTGATTTTGGCATCGGTTATCGGTATTCCTTTGGGTATTCTAGTGGGGGTTTCCAAATTATTAGATAAGGCAACCTCGGTATTATTCCAATTTTTACGGATGATTTCTCCTTTATCCTGGATGCCCGTAGCCGTAATGATTTTTGGAATTGGTGATTTTCCTGTTTATTTTCTCTTGACGGTGGCTGCTGTTTGGCCTTTAATGCTCAATACTTCGGCTGGGGTGGCTTCGGTAGATAAACGTTGGTTGTTGTTATCTCGTAGTTTATGTGCCAATCGTTGGGAAACTTTGACAAAAATTATTTTTCCAGCTATCCTCTCTCATTTATTTACGGGATTGCGTCTAGCTATCGGTATTATCTGGATTGTTTTAGTACCTGCTGAAATGCTGGGAGTTCGAGCTGGGTTAGGTTATTATATTCTTGATACGCGCGATCGCCTTTCTTACTCCGAATTATTAGCCGTTATTTTGATTATCGGTGCGATCGGTTATTTGTTAGATTTAGCATTTCGTTATGCTGATCATTATTGGCGCCATGATAAGTAAATAGGGTGCGCCGAAATTAAAAATCAAGGCTGTAACAAACGTCCTGCATTTTTTATTTTTATTCACAAAATTCTTCTTCAAGAAGTCGCCAACTAACAGAAACAACTCCTCTTTGTAAACTTAATCTACTAGCGATTTGTTCTAAAAGTTGGTCATTTCTAATTTGAGTTAACATTTCTGCTTCTACTTTTACTTTATCGGAAGTCTCGTTAAAATCATCTCTTTGCAAGGAACGCAAGGTAATATTGCTAGAAGTAAGAGATTGTAATAACAATGCTCTCACATGAATTTCTTGTTTTCGTTGACAAACTAAGGAAAATTGATAGGCTAATTGTATTTCTGTGCCTTGCAAAGATTGCTTGTTAATACGATGGGCGATGGGTCTTAAAATCGTATTAGAAAGTAACACGGCTACTGCTCCAAAAAATGCTTGATAAAGAAAACCACCACCAGCTAAAGATCCTATTGCTGCCGAACACCAAATGGTTGCAGCGGTGTTTAATCCTTTAACCGTTAAACCTTCTTTTAGGATAACGCCTCCAGCCAAAAATCCAATACCAGAGACTACCTGCGCCGCTATACGGGTAGGACTTGCATCATTAGGAGTTAGTTGAGAAAGAGTAACAAAAAGAGCTGAGCCTGTAGCGACTAAGGTGCTGGTTCGTAATCCTGCCATTCGTTGTCGCCATTGACGTTCAAATCCTAAAACAGAGCCGAGTAAAAATGCAACAGTTATTCTGACAGTAAAATCTGTCCATTCCATAGTTAATCATCTCCATTAAAGGTTAAGACTAGGTTAAGGATTATAGAATACAATTGCCTTTGTTATCAAGATGTGTTGTGATACATTCATGACGGAAGACAAAGGGAAAAGAAAAGATTGTACTGAGATCTTGCATTATACCAAATCCTGTTTAGATAGTATGTCTATTTACTCGAAATCACTGGGGTTGATAGTATTTATTAGTTTACTTTTAGTTTAGGATTTGGTATTAGAACACAAATACTTAATAAACAAAGTTTAGGCTGCAATGAAAAAAACAATATTTTTGTCATCGGTGCGATCAGTTATTTGTTAGATTTAGCATTTCGTTATGCTGATCATTATTGGCGCCATGAAAGCTAGACTAATACTATAGAGGATATTCTGGGAAGTTTTTTTATGGACTAAAATTGATTACATCGCCATTTTTAAATACTAATAATTGACCTGTGGGGACTTTTACCCATTGTTCATTATCCGTTAATGGCATGGTAGCAATGACAGCAACTCGGTCAGAATCATCAGTCACGGAGCGAAAATCTACGGTAATATCTTCATCTATGAGATGGGCGGTAGCAAAAGGGGCTTGACGAATAAAATAATATAAATTGGTTGTGGAATGAGTAAAAAGATATTCTCCATTAGAAAGCAAATAGTTAAAAATACCATACTCTGAAATAGTTTTAGTAATAGATTTTAATACAGGGTAAAGTTCATTTAACAAAGGTTTTTCTTGGGGAAAACTGTGCCGGAGAGTTTCTAAAATATAGCAAAAAGCCTTTTCGCTGTCTGTAGTGCCAACGGGTTGATAACTTCCATGCAATGGAGGCTCAAAATTGTGCAAATCACCATTATGGGCAAAAACCCAGTAGTTTCCCCACAATTCCCGCTGAAAAGGATGACAATTTTCTAGTCCTACTTTGCCGTAGGTTGCTTTGCGGATATGTGCAATAACATTTTTAGATTTAATGGGATAGTGTTTAACTAATTGCGCGATGGGGGATTTGATTGAAGGATTGTCATCTAAAAAAACACGACAACCCAAATGCTCAAAAAAGGCAATACCCCAACCATCAATATGTTCATCGGTTTTTCCACCTCTTGCACAAAAGCCTTCAAAAGAAAAACAAATGTCCGTTGGTACGTTGCAATTCATGCCTAAGAGTTGACACATTCGTTTTATTAAACATTATTAATCGTCAAGGTTGAGTATATTATACTTAAGCCGTATTGCATGCAAAAACTATAATTTTCATTCAAAACTATGAAATAGTTGATAATACTAAACCTAGCATTCCTCCCCCAACTATTAACCAGATAGAATTTATTTGATAACGTAAAATGAGAATCAGCGCCCCTATCCCCATCACAACGGTAATAGGATCAATTAATGCTTCTCTGGCTAAAATAAAAGCCACACCTACCATTAAACCAACGGAGGCAGCATTGATGCCATCGAGAAGGGCGCTGGTGACAGGAGATTTTCTTAATTTGTCCACCCAAGGATTAATGATTAAGACAAGGATAAAACTAGGTAGAAAAAGACCAAAAGTCGCAGTAATGGCTCCTAAATTACCAGCTAAAAGATAACCGATAAAAGTGGCGGTGGTCAAAATTGGGCCAGGGGTAAATTGTCCAATGGCGATCGCATCTAACAATTCCTGAGAGGTTAACCATTGATTTTGCTCAACTAATGTTCTTTCCAAAAACGCCAATAATACATAACCACTACCATATAAAAAACAACCGACTTTAAGGAAAAACAAAAAAACATTAAGAGGGGAAGGAGAAGTAATATTATCACCCACCACAGTTTGAGCGACCAGAGGGGATAAGGAAAACCAACCTCCTATCACTTTTCCTCGCAGTTGAATGATCATTACTCCTAATCCTACTCCTAGCAAAATGATTATTTCATCCCAACCGATAAAATAACCAATCACTGCTGCGATCGCCCCTAATCCTGTCAAGTTATTCTTTACAGCTTTTTTACCCAACTTCCACAGGGCTTGAACAATTACAGCAATAATCATTGGTTTAATACCGTATAAAACCCATTTGGTATCTAGTAGAATATTGAGAGGAACAAATTGATAAATGGAATAATGGCTTACTCTAGCAGTCTAAGTGATCAAGAATGGGAAATAATTAAACCTCTATTACCAAAGAAAAAAAGAACTTGTCCACCAAAGTGGTCTAAAAGACAAATTTGGGATGGTATCTTTTATCAACTCAAAAATGGCTGTAATTGGTCTGATTTACCAAAGGATTTACCTCCTTATTCTACCGTTTATTGGCATTATAAAAACTGGAAAAAAGAAGGTGTCTTTGAAACAGTGATGTGTGAACTTCACAAGCAATTAAGAGAAAAAGTAAAAAAATCCACTTGGACTCGATTAATTATCATCGATTCTCAAGCAGTGAAAAATACTTGTAATGCGGGGGTAGAGAGTAGAGGATTCTGTGGTTATAAACTCACCAATGGTATAAAAAGACATTTAGCAGTAGACAGTCTTGGCTTTCCCATTTTCACTTATTGTACAAAGGCAAGTATTTCCGATATCTTCTTCTTCTGTGGTGAATAGGGTTTTTATTCACAAAATTAATTTATTTTACTACCTAATAAAAATAAACTAAATAGGGTGCCACTATTCCATAAACTATGTACCATGATAGAGGATAGTAAACTGCGAGAGCGACTATAGACAAACCCTAATAAAATTCCTAGGGTTGCTAAGGGTAAGATTTCTGATAAGCTAAGATGGGCGATCGCAAAGATAACCCCACTAAGTATAATAGCCCCCCATACTGGCATATAACGGGTAAGAGAGGGTAACAAAAAGCCACGAAATACAATCTCTTCAAAAATGGGGGCGGCTACCGAAGCAGTCACAAAGAAAATAAACAAGGCTACTTTATCTTGGGATTCCAACGCCAACATCAATAAAGGATTACTACCCCCCTGCCCATCCCAAATTTGTTGGTTAAGGAAAGATACCAAAAACACGAGGGGAATGGCAGTTAAATAACCCCCTAAACCCCACCAAAGCCAATTTTTATTGGTCAATTTAAACCAACCTTCAGGCAGAGGAAAAAAGGGCTTTACGGATAAATACAACACCAATAAACCGCTACCTGCCATCAAAAAGTAACTAACTAATACATATAAAGCCTTGCCTCTAATGCTTAAACCCACAGGATTAAAACCACTAGCACTAAACAAAATTGGTAATAGTATTTGAGAAACGAAGAAAAAACCAATGATTAATACTTGTAAAATAGTTTCCCAATCCCATTTTAATTCCCATGATAAATTACCATTAACAGCAATAATGGATGATTCTTTTTTCAGTAACCATTGAATTAGTAAAAAGACGATTAAACCTGTGCCAATAACTCCTCCAAAAAAAGGAATAATACTAAGGATAACTAATCTAACAGTGGCTTTTTCTGCTAAGGTTTGTTGTTGTGATTTTACTTCTAATAATTTATCTTGATTATTGTCAACTTGATAATATTTTTCTAAGGCAGTTAAGGCAAACCAATCATCTAAGTTTTCTCTGATAATGGTTTCCGAATTTGCTTCTATGTTACCTTGAGATTGCCAAAGATTATTGAGGGTTGATGCCACTGAATTATTCGGTATTTGTTGCCAATATTGAGAGGCTTCTTCTACTTTATTTTGAGAGGCGTTAATAAGTCCTAATTTTATTTTTAATTGCTCGATTAATTCTTGATTTTTATTAAAACTTTGTTTAATTTGTTGCCTAGGGCTTTCTGATAAGGCGATAAATTCTTCTTCTTTTTCTTCCGCTTGTTTAAGGGCGGCATCTAGTACGTTTTGATATTGTTTTTCTGCTACTTGATAGGGATTATTTCCTACTAAGCTGGGGGCAAGTTGGTTTAGGTTTTCGTTGTCTGATGCTTCTAATTCGGCAACGTTGAGAATGAGATTAGTTTGATATAATTCTAGCTGCGATTGTACTTGGGGTTCTGCTAAACTTTGCCCAAGGGCAAAAAATACGCTGAGTAAGGATACAACTGTAATTATAGCTAAGAGCGATCGCTTTATATTCATATATTATTTATTAAATGGTTTTATTTATTACTGTATCAAAATTTGTCCTTTGAGAAAATAATAATGATATTTATCTAAAAATGTTTGATAATTTAGTATCTCATAAAAAATTAAGTAATACTAATTGCAAAAACTAATGCTATTCGATTTGATTTAGAGGCAAGGGGTTTAAACCTCTTGTTAAAAAGAAATATATTATGGATTCAATATAACTAGCCATAATTAAATCAATTTAGATAAGAAATAACAAAAGACTTAGCCCCTTATAAGAGTTTTAATAAAATAAGAGCTATAGTTAATTTTACCAACCTAATTAATCATTTTAGTTTTTAGAAAATGGGATAAAATTTTTCAGAGAAATAATATGACATTTATCATTTACTAATACAGAGGCTACAAGCATTTGATTATTTAGATTATTTAGTTTAATAATTGTTTTTTCCAAATCAAAACTATTAACTAAATTTCCTTTCAAATCTAAACATAATACTTTTCCTAAAGAGTTAGCACAGATAAAATATTTATCAAAAGATAAGATAAATTCAGGAGAAAATTTTAAGGGGATTCTTTTTACTTGAAAAGGCTTAAGGTTAATCAGAACCACATAATCAGTAAACTTTTCTCTGGCTAAAAAGTAATTTTTATTTTTTTGATTAACTTTGATATTTTCTAGTGGTAAATCGAGGCAATAGTTATTATACCAATCTCCTTTCCTGGTAAAAAATTTCCAAAATGAATAGTTTTTATTAATTTCTTTTTGTTCAAAACTTACTAATCCATGCCCTTGATCAAGGATAATAATTTCTTTGGGGAAAAAATCTTCTATTTCGGGCATCAAACAAGTTAAATCATCTAATTTTATTAGTTGAAAATTTTTGTCTAGTTTATCATTGATTGCTAAGGTTAACCAATTACCATTAGGGGCGATCGCACTTAGAAAATTATCAGCACAAAAGGAATAAATAAAAGTAATTTCATCAGAGAATAGATTGATACTATAACAACGAATATTATTAATATCTTTTGTAATAATAAAACAACCATTATCAAAAGGTTTTAGATCAAAAATAGTACCATCAATTTGATAAGTATTACTAGATTCTATTGTTAACTTATCATCTATTATTTGATATTGTTTTACTAAAAGTGTATTCCTATTGGCAAAATAAAAACAAGATTTATTGATCACAAATAGAGGAAAATAATCATCTAAAATATCAATAGTATCCGAATCAAAATTACCAGAAACATCCTTGACATAGCCATCAAAAAAAGGATTCTTCTCCGTAGTAACCGTCTCCAATGCCAACAAACATCGTAAAATTTGGGCTTTCATTTCCTTGGCAGTGCGAAAACGATGCTGAGGTAACTTCGCCAAAGCCATTTTTAGAGTGTCTTGTAACAAAGGAGGTAAATCAGAAGGAATATCAGGTAAATGGTTGAGATGCCCTATCATAATATCCTTTGGGCTACCCGAAAAAGGACGTTTTCCTGTCAACAACTCGTATAAAACTATCCCCATGCCGTAAATATCTGAACTATAGGAATATTTACCATAAAATTGCTCAGGAGCCATATAGGCAGGGGAACCAGTATCACCTAAACTGTTAGTATCATTACCCTTGTCTTCTGATTCAATTTTTGCTACTCCAAAATCTGATATTTTGGCAACCCAACCATTAGGAGAAACTGTTAATAAAATATTTTCGGGCTTTAAATCTCGGTGGATAATTCCTTTTAAATGAACACTAGATAAACCTGATAAAATATCAATAATTATCTTTAATTTTTGTTCAATATTTAAGGAAATAGAACTATCAATAAAATCTCTTAAGGTTCCACTATCACAATATTCCGTCACCAAGAAACGATGCTTTTTGCTATGCTCTAAACCCTGACAACGAATAATATTTTGATGGTCTAAACTTAATAAAATTCTAGTTTCTCGTAAAAACTTTTTTGTAGAAAACTTTTGGGAATCTAACTGTTTTAGGGCAAATAATTCCCCTGTTTGTCGATGAATCGCACTATACACTTTACCAAATTGCCCTTCCCCTGCAAGGCTTAACATTCGATAATTACTACTTTTCACCAGATGACACCCATAATTTTATCTTCGGATACTTATAGTATAACCACGGGCTACCTTTTCTTTTATTAACAATGGTCTATCTTTTATTTTATTCACAATGGGCTATTTTTTTTTATTCACAATGGGCTTAAGCCCATTGCCTAACTCAATTTTAATCTTGTTAGTGTAAGAAATGCCTTACCCCAGTAAATACCATCACCAAGCCCAACTCATCGGCTGCTTTGATAGAGTCTTTATCCTTGATTGAGCCTCCTGGTTGAATTATCGCTGTGATACCTGCAGCAGCGGCAGTGCGGACGGAATCATCAAAGGGAAAAAAAGCATCACTGGCTAAATAAGCCCCTTGGGCTTGATTTCCTGCTTCTTCTAGGGCGATTTTCACCGAGCCTACCCGATTCATTTGCCCTGCACCGATACCAAGAGTAGTGCGATTTTTGCTAATGGCGATCGCATTTGATTTTACGTGTTTAACAATTTTCCAAGCAAAGAATAACTCTTTTAATTGTTCTTCGGTGGGTTTTTTCTCGGTGACAATTTCCCATTGGGCAGGGCTTTCCATTTGTATATCATTATCTTGCACTAAAAAGCCCCCGGCGATCGCCTTTATATTATCCTGACTACCAGCATATAAATCCGAGAGAATCAACACCCTTAAATTAGGCTTTTTGGCTAAGATTTGTTGTGCTTCCTCAGTGCAATCAGGCGCCACGATACACTCTAGGAAAATCTTACTCATAGCCGTCGCCGTAGGGGCATCAATGGGGCGATTTAGGGCGACAATACCCCCAAAAGCCGACATAGAATCCGCCTGATAAGCCTTATTATAAGCATCTATCACACTAGAACCCACAGCCACCCCACAGGGGTTAGTATGCTTGACAATCACCGCCGCTGGTTCATCGTTAGGAAATTCCGCTATTATTCTTCTAGTGGCCTCTAAATCCACCAAATTGTTATAACTTAACTCCTTACCTTGTAACTGTTGCGCCCCTACCCAACCAGTTTGTTGACTACCGCTTTGATACCAACTCGCCTGTTGATGGGGGTTTTCTCCATAACGCAAAGTAGCAATTTTTTGTCCACCGATGCCATAGTAACCCTGGGTATCTGGGGCAACTTCACCGAAATAACGACAAATGGCCTGATCATAACTTGCTGTCATGGCAAAGGCTTCCGCCGAACGAGCTTGACGAAATTCGAGGGTAGTTTTACCGCCATTGGCTCTTAATTCTTCGATATATTGATTATACATGGCAGGGTTAGTTAATACCGCCACATGGTGATAATTTTTTGCCGTCGCCCTCACCATGGCAGGGCCACCAATATCGATTTTTTCGATCGCCTCTGCTAAGGTACAATTAGGATCAGCAATGGTTTGTTCAAAGGGATATAAGTTCACTACCACTGCATCAAAAGCCCTAATGTCGTTGGCTTTTAAATCTGCCAAATCTTCTTCGGTATCACGGGCAAGGATACCCCCATGGATACGAGGGTGTAAGGTTTTTACCCTACCGCCCAAAATTTCGGGTGAGCCTGTGTAGTCACTTACTTTGGTTACTTTAATTCCTGCGGATTGTAGGGTTTTGGCTGTACCGCCACTACTGACGATGTCAAAGCCAAATTCGTTAACTAATGTTTGTGCTAACTCTACAATACCTGTTTTATCTGAGACGCTTAATAAAGCTAAACCTGTCATTAATTTACTATAAAAATACTAATACGATCAAACAATAGCTTACCATAGTTGCTATTAGTCCATTCTTTGCTTATGGGGATAACCTTTGCCCATTGCCTATTCCCTGCCCTGATGATGACACTTTTTGCTCATCCCTAATTATCAATTATCAATTATTCTCCTATATTAGATATATTGAATGATTCGCCCTTAAACAACGGGATAAAATTGAAATAGTACCATGAAAAAATTTTTACAACAAACTTTCGCTAGTTTTATCGGTAGTTTAGCCGGTTTATTTTTCTTTTTTGCTCTCAGTGCGGGGGGTTTATTTTTCTTTTTCATGGCTGTGTTGATGAATAGTAACACCCCCCAAGTAGATAATCAATCGGTATTGGTTTTTAACCTTAATAGTCAAATTACTGACAGTACAGGCGATCGCCCTTTAACGGTGGTTTTAGGAGAAGAAAGCCCCGATATTCTCTCCCTAAGACAAATCACCACGGCTATTAATCGGGCCGCGGAAGATGAACGCATTACGGCACTATTTTTGGATGGTAGTAAAGGGAATATTAACACAGGATATGGTAGTTTAACGGAGATTAGAACTGCTTTAGAAAACTTTAAAAATAGTGGCAAAAAAATCATTTCTTATAATGTTTCGTTAGGTGAAAAAGATTATTTCTTAACATCCCTTGCCGATGAAATTTATCTTAATCCTTTGGGTACGGTGGAAATGAATGGTTTAAGTTCTGCCCAATTATTTTTCGCAGATGCTCTGGAAAAATATGGTATCGGAGTACAGGTAATTCGGGTAGGTCAATATAAATCAGCGGTAGAGCCTTTTACTAGAAATGATTTTAGTCCAGAAAGTCAGTTACAGACGGAAGAATTACTGACTAATTTATGGGATATATACACTGATAAAATAACTGAATCTCCAACTTTAACTCCTAGTAGTATTAATAATATTGCTGATAATATAGGTTTATTAAAAGCAGAGGAAGCTCAAGAATTAGAATTAGTTGATACCCTTGGTTATCCTGATGAAGTTAATGATAATTTAAAGATTATTTCTAATAATGAAAACAGTGATTCTGTTCCTACTATTGATATTGGAGAATATGTGGCAATTACCAATAGAAATAATACTCAAAATGTAAAATATACCATTGCTATTCTTCATATTGACGGTAACATCGTTGATGGTATGGGTAGAGTGGGGGAAGTAGGGGGCGATCGCATGGCACAAGAAATCGAAAAAATTAGAGACGATGATAATATAAAGGGGGTAGTAGTAAGGATTAATAGTCCAGGGGGAAGTGCGATCGCATCTGAACTCATCGCCAGAGAATTAGAACTCACCGCCCAAGAAAAACCCATCGTTATCTCCATGGGGGATGTGGCCGCCTCTGGGGGTTATTGGATAGCCACCGCAGGGGAAAAGATATTTGCCAACGAAAGCACCATCACAGGCTCCATAGGGGTTTTTGGTTTACTGTTTAACCTCGAAGACATTGCCGACAATATTGGTATCAATGCCGATGTCATCAAAACCAACGAACTCGCCGATATTGGCAACACTTTTAAGACCAAAACAGAGCAAGAGATTAACATATATCAAAGTAACGTTGACCAGATTTATACTCTCTTCCTCGAAAAGGTAGCCCAATCCAGAAGTTTATCTACCTCCGAAGTAGATGAAATTGCCCAAGGTAGAGTTTGGTTAGGCAGTATTGCCCAAGAAATTGGTTTGGTGGACGAAATTGGTGGGTTAGACAGTGCGATCGAGTATCTTAACACTGTTTTAGAACTTAATGAACAATATAAAATCCAAGAATTTCCTCAAAGACGAAATTGGGAAAGCGAACTATTAACGGCATTAGGAGGAGCAAACTTCAAAGCAAGTAATCTTGATAAGGTAGCCCTTACGAATACAATTTGGAACTTAAATTCAGAATTAGAGTTAGTAGATATTATTAATAAACCTAACCGTATTTACACAATTCTACCCTTTAAAATGAACATAAAATAGATTACTAAATAACTGCAAATATTTGTTTTTAATATTTAAAAAATAGATATTACAGGATATTCAAACAAAAGTGAGTTGATAAAAGATATTTTGGTGGGTAATGCCCACCCTAATTCTCTAGTCTAGACTAAATCTAGAGAGAAATGAGAAAGGGAAACACATAAAAGAAAAATAGAGAGAAAATATAAATAAGCAAAAATAAAATCTTCTCTCTATGAACTAATATAGCAGACCAGAAAATTTTCGTCATGGTACCTATGAAATGTGAGTCAAAGGTACTGATTTAAACCCATTTATTTTATTTAATTAACGATAGATACACTCTTGTAGTTTTGCCCTTAAGTTATCTGCTGATATGTCTTTGCCTATCATCACTAACTGATTTTTCTGGGGCGTTTGCCATTCTTCTGTGTTCAAATCATAGCGTTTCCCACTGAGTTGGAAAATATGTTTTAATTCACTTTCTGCAAACCATAAAATTCCTTTGGCTCGATATACTTTCGCCATGATATTATCTGTGATAAAGTTTTGGAATTTATCTACGTTGAAAGGGCGATCGCACTCAAAAGAAACCGATACAAAACCATCTATCTCTAAATGATGGGAGTGATCATGATGGTGGTCGTGTTCATGGTGATGATCATGAGATGATTCTAGCTCATTTTGGGGATAATTATTAACATTACTTCGTTGTATATCTAATATAAGAGGTAAAGGTATCTTTGCATTTTCACAACGTAAAATACTAGCCCCTTGCTTAATAGTAGAAATACTGGTTTCTAATTCCTTAACCTTTTCTTCTGTCACTAAATCAATTTTATTTAGTAATATAATATCACCATAAATAATTTGTTGAAGTGCGGCATCACTCTCAAAATGTGATGGAGTAAAATTCTCCGCATCGATTAAAGTTAGCACAGAATCAAGACGAACTAAATCCCTTAATTCAGGACTTAAAAAAGTTAAAATAATAGGTAAAGGATCAGCAACTCCCGTTGTTTCCACAATTAAATAATCAACTTTTTGCTCACTTTCTAATACCTGATAAACAGTATCCAATAAATCATCATTAATAGTGCAACAAATACATCCATTGCTTAAACTAAGCATATTTTCTTCTACCGATACCAACAATTGACTGTCAATATCAATATCCCCAAACTCATTAACTAAAACCGCAACTTTTAAGTTATGGTTATTGCTCAAAATATGATTTAAAAGAGTTGTTTTTCCACTCCCCAAAAACCCCGTAATAATAGTAACGGGCATTCCTCTCTTAGGTAACATTAAATTGTCCATAAAAAAATAAAAATATTATTTATAACAACCTATTATAAGTTGTTGATCAAGGGGTTTTAACCCCTTGCTTTGTCCGTTGATCAGATTTATTACCACCTTTTTGGGATTTTACAAAAAATTTAGTAATATTCTAATGATTAATCTCAATTATTAAAAGTAGGGCGATGCTGAATCAAATTCATAAACTCTTGGCGGGTTTTTGCATCCTCCGAAAAAACACCTCTCAAAGCGCTGGTAGAAGTCCAAGAGCCTGGTTTCTGTACCCCACGCATAACCATACACATATGACTCGCTTCCACGACTACAGCCACCCCTTGGGGTTGCAATAAACCCTGTAACGCATCAGCAATTTGAGATGTCAAACGTTCTTGTACCTGTAATCTTCTAGCATACATTTCACAAATTCGAGCAATTTTTGATAATCCAATAACCTTACCATTAGGAATATAAGCAACGTGCGCTCGTCCAAGAATTGGCAAAATATGGTGTTCACAAGAGCTAAACAAATCAATATCTCTGACCAAAACCATTTCATTGGATTTCTCATGAAATACTGCCCCATTAAGTAATTCATCTAAGGATTGATCATAACCCGAGGTAAGAAACTTAAGAGCTTTAACCACTCTTTTTGGAGTATCTTTCAATCCTTCCCGTTCTGGATTTTCCCCCAAACCTATCAGTAACGTTCTCACCGCTTGAATCATTTCTTCCTGCGTTACTTGAGGCTTAGACTCCGTAGCAAGAGAAGGTAGTTGTTTTTCTTTCACCGTTGCTTTCATCATCGAGGATTCAGTGAATGTCATGGTATTTTGTTCATAAATCTTTAATTATTAAAATGATAACCATTATCAAATAAAATAACAATTGCAAAAGTCTTGAATATTGAGTAGGTTGGTGAAATTAATTATGGCTCTTATTTTATTAAGACTCTTATGAACAAGGGGTTTAAACCCCTTGCCTAAATCGATTTAATTATGCCCACTTACTTAGAAAAATAGCTACTCTGTCCAAAGGTCATAAAAGAGTTTCAGCCCTCTATTTACGATGAGTTTGAAGTATAATTTATTAGTGGACTAAAGCGAATCACATTTCCTGAAATATGTTGCTCGGTTCTGATATTAATTTATTGTTTATTCAAAAATAAACTAAGTTCTATCTATCAAATCCAAGAAATCTAAAGGATTCCAAGATTAAAATAACTGACTCAAACCATGACAAACGAAAAAAAAACTTATAAAAATGTAATGGAAATATTGGTTGATGAAGAAATAGAATATCAATTAGTTCACAATAAAACAATTAATCCTAACCTAAGAGATTATATAAATCCTATTGAAGTGGCAACTTTTGCTCTTAATCGTTTGCCTAGCTTATATGCTTCTTCCACAGAGGGAATTCAAAAACAAAAAAGAAGAGCAATTATTAAATATAAAAAGGAAATACATCAGGCTGTAATTCAGGGATTTGCGGCAGTTGAGCGAGATCCTCTCAGAAAGTCAACTCCTTTATCTAGTGAGAGAGAAGATATTATTTCTGATGCGAGAAAAACATTGACTAAATTTGATGAGAATATTCCTAAAGAAGAGTTATCTTTAATTGTTGAGTTTATGGAAAGTTTTTTGAACAAGATACAGAATGCGGAGATTACATCGGCAGAAATAATTAAACTTTATTATTTATTAGATTTTTATTGGGAAGAAGACGGGGAAGGGTTGATGCAGAATAAAAGTGTTCGTTGGTATGGGTAATGGTAAAACCAAGAAATAGAAGTAAGAGAGTTTTTGATTCAAAATTTTTGAGAAATTTCTTTTGATGTGGTTAAAATTTCCCCATTTTTTAAAATTCTGTGTGATCATTGATAATCGATAATAAATCATTAATAATTTAGTGATGTATCTTAATTGTTAAAAAAGGAACTATATTAACGGTGACACTAGCAGAACTAATAGAAAAGGGTGGATTTTCCATTTGGCCTTTGTTATTCTTATCGATTCTCGCTCTAGGAACTATTGTCGAGCGCATTTGGTTTTGGTCAAAGGTTCTGGTGAAGGAGGAACAAATTTTAAATTCGATTATGGATGCGGCGACAACAAACTGGGGGAAGGCTGGAGAGATTGCTTCTCGTTATCGCAATCATCCTTTAGGAAAATATCTTAATACTCCTTTACAGTTGGATAATCCAGATCCTGAAGTATTCCATCTTGCCCTTGAAACTGGAGCCGATGATGAGCTTTCTCAAATGCGTAAGGGGGATAAAATTCTCGAAGGGGTAATTGCTTTATCTCCTCTGTTGGGTTTATTGGGTACGGTATTGGGTTTAATTCGCTCTTTGGGTTCTATTTCCCTTAGTGATTTAGGTACAGCTTCGACTACGGGGGTAACTCTTGGTATTGGTGAGTCTTTGATTTCTACGGCGGTGGGTTTAGTAGTGGCGATTATTGCAGTGGTTTTTTATCGTCTTTTTCAGGCTTTTTGGGCTAATCAGGTCAGAATTTTTCGGAAGGCTGGAAGTGATTTGGAGTTGATTTATCGTCAAAAATGGAATGTGGATGAGTAGAAGTTGAGGTTCACAAGAATTAAATTTTGATGGTTTATAATTTAGTGAGTAATTAATTTAAAGTGGATCGTTTATTTTATCAGTGTTGATAATTGCTAATCTATGGGTAGCTAGACACTGATATTTGAATTCGCTTAATCAAAAATAAAGTTTTTATTTTAGTCTATATATTTATGACACAGATACCCGTACCAAAGAGAAACAAGAGTAATTCTTCTCAAAAATATGCCCCTCGCCCTCTCAAGTTATGGGGTGATATGAATACTCAGCAGGAGGTTAGAATTGAGATTGTGCCGATGATTGATGTCATTTTTTGTATTTTGACGTTTTTCATTTTGGCGGCGGTGGGCTTTTCTCGGCAACAGGCGATTAATTTGAATTTACCAAGGGCAACTACTGGCACAGCACAGATGCGGGAGATGTTGGTGGTAGCCCTTGATAATCAAGGGCAGCTTTATTTGGAAAAACAACCAGTAAGCCAAGTTCAACTTTATAGTGCCATAAAAAATTATAATACGATTAATCCTTCTGGATTGATGGTGCTTCACGCCTCTGAAGAGGTGCGTTACAGTCAGGTGGTGGAAGTTTTGGATATGTTGAAAGAGGTAGGGGGCGATCGCGTGGCTTTAGCTACTCTGGCGGGTAACTCCCAAATTCCCACGGAAAATCAAACTCCGACCCCAGGGATAAATCCTTATCTCAACCCTGACAGTAATAATATCCTACCAAATAATAATGGCGGTGGCGAAGGTGAAAATATGCCTTCTTCCCCTGTGCCTTTACCTCCTGTACCCGAGTCTCCTCCTTCTTTTTAAGATTCTGGAAATACTAGATTTTTAGCTTTTTGTTGGGAAAGGACTAAATTGACGTAGTTCTTTCCTTGAGTCTTTGTCAATCTAATTTTTAACACCTACGCAAAAAGCACCCTCCAATAAAGGAGAGTGCTTTTTAGTTATTATTTAGTTGTTAAACTAACTTCCGTTAGATATTAACCGTTGATTACAGGAGCAGATACTGCTTCAGCAGAGGCTAAGTCTAAGGGGAAGTTGTGAGCATTACGTTCGTGCATTACTTCGATACCGATGTTGGCACGGTTTAATACGTCTGCCCAAGTTCCAATTACGTGACCTTGGCTATCTAAGATAGACTGGTTGAAGTTGAAACCATTTAAGTTGAATGCCATGGTAGATACACCCATTGCGGTGAACCAAATACCAATTACAGGCCATGCACCTAAGAGGAAGTGTAACGCGCGGCTGTTGTTGAAGGATGCATATTGGAAGATCAAACGACCAAAGTATCCGTGAGCAGCTACGATGTTGTAGGTTTCTTCTTCTTGACCGAATTTGTAACCGTAGTTTAAAGACTCGGTTTCGGTGGTTTCACGTACCAAAGAAGAGGTTACGAGAGAACCGTGCATTGCGGAGAATAAAGATCCACCAAATACACCAGCTACACCTAACATGTGGAAGGGGTGCATTAAGATGTTATGCTCTGCTTGGAACACGAACATGAAGTTAAAGGTTCCAGAGATTCCCAAAGGCATACCATCAGAGAAAGATCCTTGACCGATAGGATATACTAAGAATACTGCAGTAGCAGCGGATACAGGTGCAGAGTATGCAACACAGATCCAAGGACGCATTCCTAGACGGTAGGATAATTCCCACTGACGACCCATGTAGCAGAAGATTCCGATTAAGAAATGGAATACTACTAATTGGTAAGGGCCACCATTGTACAACCACTCATCTAAAGATGCTGCTTCCCAAATAGGGTAGAAGTGTAGACCGATAGCGTTGGAGCTAGGTACTACGGCACCAGAGATGATGTTGTTTCCGTATAATAAAGAACCTGCTACAGGCTCACGGATTCCGTCGATGTCCACAGGGGGGGCAGCTACGAAAGCGATTAGGAAACAAGTGGTTGCAGTTAGTAAACAAGGGATCATTAACACACCGAACCAACCTACATAGAGGCGGTTATTGGTAGAGGTGATCCACTGACAAAACTGCTCCCATGCGGAAGACTGTTGTTGTTGTAAAGTGGTAGTCATCTTTTATGATTTCTTTATGATGTTTTCGAGGTACAATAATCAAGTGAATTTATCACTCTGTAAATATAGTACTACACCAAGTAAAGTTTTGTCAAGGATTTTAATAAATCTTTTTTCCATGGGCTGAAATGCTTGTAAGTTGGTGGCATGAGGTCTTTAAAGGATAGGAAAATTCTTGATTTGGTTATTGTATGAAAATATTCTGTTGATGGTTTGCTACTAGGGAGATGAGGACACTATGGGGAAGTATTCACAAAAAAAAGTTAGCTCTCAATCTGAGAAAATGAGAGCCTTTTTGGATGTTAAAGATTAAAAACTGAGAATTTATTGTCCTGTGATGGAAAGACTATCAACCCAAATCCGAGGGCATACACCACTGGGGGTTGTTTCCGCTTCTTCTTCCACAAAGATAATAGATTTTAATAAATCAAGAAAGTCTCCTGCTACGGTGGCGGCCTCAATGCTAGTTTTTTCTCCTTTGTTAATTAACCAACCGTCAAAGGGGAGGGAGAATGAGCCTTGTAATGAGTTTACCCCTGCATGGAGGGCTTGAACATCATCAATTAAGATTACGTTTTCGGCTTCATCAAGGTTATATTTTTGGGTGGGTTGTTGCCCTCGGAAGACGTGGAAAAAGTTGGGACTAATACTTACTTTTGCTCCGATGTTGGCGTTGCCTGTGGGTTGGGCATTCATTCTCTTGGCGGTAACGCTACTGTGGAGGAAGTTGGTTAATACTCCTTCAACGATAAGGGGAAGATTTTGGGTGGGGGTGCCTTCGCCGTCAAAGGTTTCTCCGCTGATGTTGGCGGGGTGAAGGGCGTTATCGGATACGGATAGAAGGGGGGATGCTATTTTTTCGCCGAGGGATTCGGGGGTGGAAAGGCTTTGTTTATCGAGGATGCTTTGGGCATTGTAAAGGTTGCTAAATGCACCTAATAAACTGAGGAAGGCTTCGGGAGAAAAAACTATGGTGTATTTTCCTGATTTGATGGGTTGATAGTCTAGGTGGCTGATGGTTTTGGTGACGGTTTCTTGGAAACAGCCGTCAATGTCTAGTTTGGGTAGGCTAGGGGCGATTTTGAATGCTCCTCCGCTACGGGGTTTTCTGCCTTCTTGTTCGGTGGTGGCATATAGGTAAATGGTGGCATAAGTCCGATTTTCTTCTCTTAATGCTCCTTCGCTGTTGAGGTAAAATCTCTCTATTTCTTGTTCTGAGATTCCATTATAGGGTACAGAGGCGATCGCACTGTGGGCGTTTAATAAATCATCTTCTACTTTTAATAGTTTCCCGATCAACTCAGCAGGAGGGGTTTGCTCTCCTAATTCTACTTTAACTTCGGGAAGGGGAGATTTTGCTTCGCTACTAAAGTCAGGGATGTTTTCCTTTACGCCAAAATGACTGGCTTCATAGGCGGTTTTGAGGGCGGCTTCAATGCCTTTAGCATCCACATCCGTGGTGGATGTCACCCCAATTTGATTATCATCATTCCAAACTCGCACGATGACACTGGATTTTTGAGAGGCTTTTACTTGTTTTGGCTCACCCTGAAACACTTGTACGCTGGTTTGTTCGATGGTAGAGCCGTAAATGTCATATTTTTTGATATTTAACTTTTCTGCTTTTTCTTTGGTGTTAAGGGCGATCGTTTGTACTTTGGACATAATCAATAACAAAAATGAATAGAAAATTTATAAGAATAATTGCTTAAACCTACCTGATACCATAGCATATAACGATGATTGAACTTATCGAGGTAGTGGATACAAACCAAACTCATCTCGAATTCTGTCACTAATTTTGCGACGATTAAATACATGACGCTTTAAACTCGGATGAGCAGTGGAAGACAGATTTATAGAAGTGGAATTATTGCAAGGTGACGGGATTATGTTTACCTTTGATGTTGAGGTATGGTTATCCAAAAAAGAATAATTGAGAATTGATAATGAAACTTTAGTGTTCCTTAATCAAGGTACTGGAATTATGCTAAAAATTGAGAGACTAACATATTATCACTATTGTTCATTGGTCGTCTCCATGAAAAATTATATCTAAAATCAGTAACGCTGAAACTTTTATTCCCTCGTCTCTCCTTCTTGCCAAAACCTAATAAAACCCCAATTAGTCCTAGAATAAAAATAGTTTAATAGATTGTGGGTAATGGTATGGAAACCGCTGAGTTGATGACATGGTTACAAGAGCGCACTGCTATGAATATTTTACCTGATGAGGTGTTAAAGGCGATCGCCCCTAACCTTACTTTAACTT
Organism: Cyanobacterium sp. IPPAS B-1200; assembly: GCF_001747005.2. Taxonomy (NCBI): domain Bacteria; kingdom Bacillati; phylum Cyanobacteriota; class Cyanophyceae; order Chroococcales; family Geminocystaceae; genus Cyanobacterium; species Cyanobacterium sp. IPPAS B-1200. The sequence goes on along the minus strand of NZ_CP182899.1, from coordinate 556,206 downwards.
CTTGGGCAAAAAATGAAACCATCATCGAAGCCAGTCAACCCATCAAAAATGTATATATCCTCCAACAAGGGCAGGTAGAAATAAAAGGCACAAAACAAACCTCCTGTTTACTCACTGGGAGCTTGATAAACCTGCGAGAGTTGATTTTGGAACAATCTGCCCAAAATACCATTACCACCATCACAGAGGCTAAATTATGGGCAATTCCTGCGGAAAAATTTACCCAGTTGATCAAACAATATCCCGAAATTAGTCAAGCCTTTTCTCAACAACTAGCCCAAGAAATTGCCAACCTTTCTTCCCAATTAGATTTTGAGCAAGAAAGAAGAGAGGCATTGCGCCCCTACTTGGTAAACAAAGCAAAAAGGGGAATTATCGGCAAAAGCCGTTATGCAGTCAGATTACGGCAGAATGTGAAGACTGCATCGAAAGATCATGAATCGGTGTTGATTTTTGGAGAGCAAGGATTAGAAAAAGATAACTTAGCCGCCCTAATTCACTATGGTTCGGGCGATCGCCGTGAGCCTGTTATTAAGGTAGATTGTGCTAAACTTCAGGCTAGTGGCGCCGAAATTTTTGGACGGGCAGGGGGTAAACCAGGGTTAATTGAGGCGGTAGAGAAAGGCACTTTAATTTTTAATAATATTCAAGATTTACCCTCAGAATTATTACCTTCCATTGTCAAATTATTGGATACTAAAACCTATACCCCTATTAGTCGAGGGGAGAATATAGCTAATAACAAAAAAGAATGTTCAGCCCGTTTGATTATCATTGCTGAAAAGGTTATTCCTGAAATTAAAAAACTGATTACCCATAACATAAAAGTACCCCCTTTGAGGGTAAGAAAAAGCGACATCGAGGATCAAGTTAACTACTATATCAGTTTAGTTTCCCGCAACAAAAAAATTAATAAACCTCAAATTAGTCCCGAAGCCTTACAACGTTTACAAAGTTACGATTTTCCTAACAATTTACGAGAGTTGCAAAATTTGGTTGAAAGGGCGATCGTGCAAATATCAGGAACAAATGAACTAACCGAAGAAATTATCTGGCCGTCTCAAGGTAAAAAACGACAGTTTCGTTTTAATCTTTTAACCGCTTATCCTCGTTTTCGTAATTTTTTGCGTAGCCCATGGTGGCCAGATCGAATCAATTATGGCTTTACTTTAACAGTTTTTGCTTTAGTAGTAATCATTTTATTTGTAGGGCCTCAAACCAGGGATCAAAACTTTGCTCTCAATTTATTTTGGGCTTGGTGGTGGCCTTTGATTTTACTTTCTTTTCCTTTTGTAGGTCGTTTGTGGTGTTCTGTATGTCCATTCATGATTTATGGGGAAGTTGCCCAGAAATTGACCCAAATTTTATTCCCCAATTATGAACTAAAAAAATGGCCAAGAAAAACGGCGGAAAAATGGGGCGGTTGGTTTTTATTTAGTGGGTTTGCTCTAATTTTATTATGGGAAGAACTTTGGGATTTGCCTAATACGGCTTATCTTTCCTCTTATTTATTATTATTAATCACGGCGGGAGCGATGATTTGCTCGGCCATATTTGAAAGGCGTTTTTGGTGTCGTTATCTTTGCCCTATTGGTGGTATGAATGGGATGTTTGCTAAGTTGGCGATGACGGAATTACGAGCGCAGCAGGGTACTTGTTCGGCGGAATGTAATACTTATCAATGTTATAAGGGGGGCCCAGAGAAAGGAGAGGGGCAAGAAACCAATGGATGTCCTTTATATTCTCACCCTGCCCAAATGCAGGATAACCGAGACTGTGTCTTGTGTATGACTTGTTTAAAGGCTTGTCCCCATCGTTCGGTTACTTTCAATTTACGTCCTCCTGCGGTGGAGTTGTGGACGACTCATCAACCCCGCAGTTATGAGGTGGCGTTGTTGTTTTTGCTCCTCAATGCGGTGTTTTTACATCTGACTCCGCAAATTAATGATTATTTTAATTTAGGTTTGGATTTGGATAATTTTTGGATTCACGGTTTAAGTGCGATCGCCCTTGTCACCATTCCAGTTATAATTCCTTTAATGGCTCACGGTATAATTCGTTTAGTTTGTAAACTAAATCAAATCCAATCCCGTAGTTTTATCGAACTTGCTTACGGTTACTTACCTTTAGTTTTAACCGTCAGTTTAGCTTACTATTTACAAATGGGCTTAGGAGAAGCAGGGCAGGTGTTACCTCTTGTTGCCACTACTTTTGGCTTAGATGGCAGTGGTTTACCCATTTGGGTAGCCCATCCCGCGGTGATTGCATTTTTACAAGGAATAACTATTATTTTTGGGGTACTATTAACCGTTATTTTAAGTCAAAAAATAGCCCGTCAATCCTTCAAACTTTTATTACCTCAACACTTATCTAGTCTTAGCCTTGGGATTGCTTTTTGGTTATTGATTCTTCAATAAGTGCGGTAAATATGGGTAAAACTCACGGAGTAGGGCATTGATTATATTTTGATTTCCTTACCTTCTCTTATGATTATGGCTTTCCTAAAAAATTTCTGTGAGCTACAATTCTAAAGACTATTATAATTATTGGTATTAAAAAGGAATGGCAGAATTAACCCCTAACCCTAGTTTTAGTTTGACGGTCAAGTTAGAATTATTAAACAGGGCTGGTACTTTAGCAAAAGTTACCCAAGCAATCGCAGATGTGGGTGGTAGTTTGGGAGAAGTATTATTAATTGAGCGTAGTTTGAAGATTACCAAGAGAGAATTACACATTGACGCTTCAAGTACCGAACACGCTGAGAGAATTGTTCAAGCGATTAAAAGTATCCCTGAAATAAAAGTATTACATATTAGCGATCGCACCTTCGACATCCATCGGGGCGGTAAAATCCATATTCAAAACCGCATCCATATTTCCTCCTCCTCCGACTTAGCCATGGCTTATACTCCTGGTGTAGGGCGCATTTGTCGGGCGATCGCCGATAACCCTGAAAATGTTTTCTCTTTGACCATTAAAAGCAACTCCATTGCCATTGTTACCGATGGTTCGGCAGTTTTGGGGTTAGGAAACTTGGGTCCCGAGGCGGCTCTGCCAGTGATGGAAGGGAAAGCCATGCTATTTAAAGAATTTGCCAACATCGATGCTTTTCCTGTGTGTCTCAACACCCAAGATGTGGAAGAAATCATCCAAACCGTTAAAAATATGATGCCCGTATTTGGGGGAGTAAACCTCGAAGACATCGCCGCACCCCGTTGTTTTGAAATTGAAAGAAGATTACAGGAGGAGTTAGATTTTCCCATCTTCCATGATGATCAACATGGTACCGCCATTGTCAGCATTGCGGCGCTCATTAACGCCCTCAAATTGGTTAAGAAGGAAATCAGTGATATAAAAGTAGTTATTAACGGTGCAGGGGCAGCAGGAATTGCCATCGCCCGTTTACTGCAAAAAGCAGAATGTCATGGCATCATCCTTTGTGACTCGAAGGGTATTATCAGTAAAGATAGGGAAAATTTGACCCCTGAAAAACAGTCATTGGCAGTGGAACAAAAAGGAAATCTCAAAGATGCCCTCGTGGGTGCCGATGTATTTATTGGGGTAAGTGCGCCCAAAGTGGTTACTAGGGATATGATTCGTAGTATGGCAAAAGACCCCATTGTGTTCGCCATGGCTAACCCCATTCCCGAAATTCAACCCGAATTAATCCAAGATGATGCGGCGGTAATTGCCACTGGCAGAAGTGATTATCCTAACCAGATTAACAACGTGTTGGCATTCCCTGGGCTTTTCCGTGGTGCCTTAGATTGTCGTGCCAAAACCCTCACCACTGAGATGTATTTACAGGCCGCAAAGGCGATCGCCTCTTTAGTACCCCCTACGGTATTAGATAAAGAACACATCATTCCTTCCGTGTTTGACGAACGTATCGTTCCCACCGTCGCCGCCGCCGTCCAACAAGCCGCCCGTGAAGCAGGAGTCGCTAGACTGTAAAGAACCAAAGTAGGGTGGGCATTGCCCACCAATAATTCCTCCATGCTTAATATTCTTTTCCATGACAAACTATTCTCTGTTCCCGCCCTAATGAAGCAATTTTACAATGAATCACCCCTGCCACTGACAGAGGACGGTAAAATCGGTTATGATATAATTTGCTGTGTTTATACGAAAAAATAATTTAAATGGCTAAAAAATCTATGATTGCACGGGAAGCAAAACGTGCAAAACTAATTGCAAAATATGCTGACAAAAGGGCTGAACTAAAAGAGCAATTCAAACAAGCTCAAGATCCCTTAGAAAAATTAGAACTTCAGCGTCAATTACAACAATTACCCCTCAACAGTTCCCCCGTACGTCAACGCAACCGTTGTTGGGTTACTGGAAGACCTAGAGGCTATTACAGTGACTTTGGTTTATCTCGTAATGTTCTCAGAGAATGGGCTCACAAAGGTTTATTGCCTGGGGTTGTTAAATCTAGTTGGTAAAAAGGGTTTCTTCAGGGGCAAAGGTTTATTCCTTGCCCTTTTTTTTATGTCGTTGATTCGTTTTCCACGGTAATTGTTGTTTGTTCTTCTTCGGCGGTAGAACAATAGGCATAAACGTAACTCAACATTGTATTCCAGATGGCGATAGAGATAATAGCGAGAATGAGCAAGGGAAATTCTCGGGGAATCTGAAATAGTAATCCTACAATAATTAAAATTGAGCCTAAACTATCAGAAACCGTGAGATTGTGGATTTTATATAATACTGTCCTTGATGATAGTAAGGATGATGTACCCCAAAACCAGAAAAATATACCAATGGTAATAAAAAAATAAGTGAATATATCAGTCATAGATTTGTTTTGTGTCCTCGAGATTTCCTTTTCAAGTTATGATCGATGGTGTTGAAGGAGTCTATTCCTTGTCATTATATTTTAAGTTTATTTTTGATCATGTGGAAATCCATTTTGAAGAGCAATGTAATTGTTGCTTTAATTTTTTCGGTGTGTTTATGGTTGGGGTTTTCTAGTCCTGCTCTAGCTTTGGGAGGAATCCAACCCACTTTAAATGAGCCCGCCCCAGAATTCTCTCTCCCTAGCAATGGTGAAGATATAGAGGTTTCTTTAAATGATTTTCGGGGTAAGTGGGTAGTGGTTTATTTTTATCCCCAAGACTTTACCCCCGGTTGTACCCTTGAGGCGCAAAGATTTCAACGAGATTTAGCCGAATATGAGAAAAGAAATACTCAAATTGTGGGTATTAGCGTGGATGATGTGCAATCCCACGAGGATTTTTGTGATTCTGAGGGTTTAAAGTTTCCTTTGTTGGCGGATACCGATGGTAAGGTTAGTAAGGCCTATGGCTCTTGGTTAACTGGTCGTTCTTTACGCCATACTTATATTATAAATCCTGAAGGGGTTTTGGTTGCCAAGTTTTTGGGGGTGCGTCCTGTGATTCACAGTCAGGAGGTTTTGGCTACCCTTGATGAGCTACAAGTTAGTTAAGGAGTTGTGATGAAATTACCAAAACTTAGTCAGGAGGACATTGATAGGGTGGTGGAGATGGCATGGGAGGATAGAACTACTTTTGATGCCATTGAGTTACAGTTTGGTTTGTCGGAAAAGCAGGTGATTGCTTTGATGAGAAAGGAAATGAAAAGTTCTAGTTTTAGGATGTGGCGCAAACGGGTTTCTGGTAGGAAAACAAAGCATCTCAAGAAAAGAGATTTTCTGGTGACTCGGTTTAAGTCTGATAATCAAAAAACTTAGTTTTAATTTAGTTAGAGGGGCGATCCCGCAGGGATCTGCTCCGCAGTACGCCAAGTGGTAAGATTTGCCCTTCTTTTTTTGTGATACAGTTAGGGAAAATAACCAGCTATTTCGCATAAACTAATTTAAGAGTGTTTACAGGATTAATACAAGGTACAGGGAAAGTTAAATCTTTAGGTAATGATTTATATGCGATCGCCATTAACCAAAACCATAGCAAAAAAATCACCCACGACTTAGAATTAGGAGACAGTATAGCCGTGGACGGAGTTTGTCTCACCGTCGAAAAAATTACTAAAGATGGCTTTGTTGCCACCGCCTCCCCCGAAACCCTCCAAAGGACAACCCTAGCCAGAAGTACCCAAAATCAAAGCCCCGTAAACCTAGAAACCTCCTTGAGAGTGGGCAGTAAAATCGGAGGGCATTTTGTTAGTGGTCATGTGGACGGTATTGGCTGCCTAACAGAATCAAAGCAAACCCAACAAGCGTGGGAAATGACCTTTTCTAGCCCCCCCACCCTTAAAGTTGAGTGGGAAAAATATCTCGCCCCCTATATCGTGTCAAAAGCTAGTATTGCGGTTAACGGTATCAGCCTTACCATTGCCGAGTGTGATAGCGATGGTAGTTGCTTTAAAGTGGCAGTAATACCAGTTACCTATGCTGATACAAACCTCGCTCAATTAAAAATAGGTGATTGGGTAAACCTAGAAAGCGACATTCTCGGTAAATATGTTGACAGACTAATTAGTCATCGTCTTGGAAAACAACCCATACAAGCAGACATCACCCTAGATTTTTTAGCCCAGCATGGATATGGATAATTAATAAAAACTACTCAAATCTAAATACTTCTCCATATAATCCGCCAACGTATCAATTAACTCCTCCCTATGCTGACGATAATTAGATATTCCCGTGGGCAAAGATGGTAAACCTCGCTTATGGCGCAGATGATTTAACCACGAGCGCCTCCAGGCACCATTATCAAAAATACCATGGAGATAACAACCCCACACCGACAAACTTTCATTAACCAGCCCTAAACTAGGATCATCAAATAAAGACATACATTTGATTTTACGTTTTTTCACCAAAGGAGTAACCAACTCTGTATAACCCTGATGAATTTCATAACCATCCACAGGAAAACCACCTTGAGGATAATTGGCTGATATTTCCCGTTGACGGGTAATTTTTTCAGGTTTGAGGGTAGTTTCAATGGGTAACAAGTCAATACCTTCTGTTTCGGGAGAAATACTCTCAAAATTTTCAGGATCTAAAATTCGATGTCCTAGCATTTGATAACCACCACAAATGCCAAATACTGTGCCTCCTGTTTTTTCATATTCCAGAATTCTTTGTTTCATTCCCGTTTTTTCTAATACCATCAAATCAGCAATGGTGGCTTGAGTACCTGGAATTATTACCGCATCGGGAAACCCTATGTCCTCATGGGGTTCTATGTACTCTATTAAAACATGATCTTCTGCTTCGAGGGGATCAAAATCAGTAAAATTGTAAATTTTCGGTAACTTGATAATTTTTATGTGTAAATAGTGATGACCTTTACCATGGGTGCGTTTTAATAATTGGAAAGAGTCTTGAGAAAGAGACTCCGTATCAAACCAAGGCACTACCCCCAAAATTGGTATGCCCGTATATTCCTCTAGCCATTCAATGCCAGAATTGAGGATAGACTTATCTCCCCGAAACTTATTAATCACAATTCCTTTAACTAAAGCTCTTTCTTGGGGTTCGAGGAGTGCTAAAGTTCCTACTATGTGGGCAAAAACTCCCCCTCTTTCTATGTCTGCCACCAAAACAGTATCGGCATTAAGATGGGTTGCAATCTTCATGTTAGCTAAATCCTGATGTTTCAGGTTAATTTCTGCGGGGCTACCTACCCCTTCACAAATAACAAGATTAAATTCTTGTCCGAGGGTTGATAAAGACTCTTTGATAATTTCCCAACCTTGCTCAAAGTATTTTTGATAATATTCTTGGGCATGGGCTACTCCTACCAAATGACCTTGAAAAAGCACTTGGGATGTCATTTCTCCATGGGGTTTTAGGAGTACAGGATTCATCTCTACCCTGGGAGTTGTTTTAGCCGCCCATGCTTGAAAGGCTTGAGGATAGCCGATTTCTCCCCCACTGCTGGTGAGGTAGCCATCGGACGCCATATTTTCTCCTTTAAATGGAGTTACTAACCATCCTTTACGCCAAAAAAGACGACATAGCGCAGCCACAAGGGTCGATTTTCCTGCGTGGGATGTGGTACCCACAACCATAATTGCTTTCATTTATTTATTTTAGTTGTTGGGAAAAATATCGTCGTTGGGTTAAGTTGTTTAATTGTTATTTTGCATTAATATTGCTTTATAGCTTACCCTATCCAATTAATAAAGTAACAAAAAAAACAGCCCCTTTTCACTAATGAAAGAGGCTCTGCTTTAGGTAAATTTTAATCATAGTTTTTTAATCAGGATATTGTCCGCCTACACCGATATTTGTATTGTAAATGGTTGCTTCTTCAATGTTGAGGTTGTGTATAAAGGCATTATCAACATGAGTATCAAACAGAGTAGCATAGGCTAGGTTCGCATTGTTTAGGTTTGCATAGTTCATGGTTGCATTGGTTAAAAATGCCCGATGAAGGTCAGCATAAGCAAGGTTTGCACCGTCTAAGTCTGCGCCTTCTAGGTTGGCGTAACGTAGATTTGCTCCTCTTAAGTCTGCGTTTCTCAAGTCTGCACCGATAAGATGAGTTTCTTGTAAGTCTGCATTCCTTAAGTCACAGCCCATACATTGGTTTGTTTCTATCAGTTGTTTTACATGGTCAGCATTTTGGGCGATCGCTTCAGGGCTTACCATAACACTAAGGGCGATCGCACAGGGTACTGCCACAACAGTTAATAAATTTTTCATAAATTTTTCCCCCTATCTATATATGGTATTTTATCTTTATTTTCCTAATATATCTATTAATATTACAAGGATTTTACAAAGCAATTAGTTTTATCTATCTAGTCATAAAAAGTAATAAACTAGCTTTTAAAGATAAATAAGACTCAACATTAAAATTAAGCATTTATAATTAATCAAATTAATATAAATTAATGATTGCCTTAATAGTTAAATAATAGGATGATTAGTTTATAACTCTTATTTATCAAAGACTATAAAAAGTATTTCTACTAACTTGATCTTTATTAATTGCTATACTTCTATAATAACAAATAATTAAAGATACACAGGTAGGGTAAAGCGAAAACAGCTGCCCTGATTTCCATTATCATCAACCCAAATTTGACCGTAATGAGCATTAATTACCTGACGACAAAGAGCCAATCCAATACCATACCCTTCTTGTTTTATATCCCTTTCTAAACGAAAATGACCATCAAAAATAAGCTCTTTTTTTTCTGGGGGGATACCCGAACCTGTATCAATGACACTAACTTCTATTTTTTGAGTAGTTTTATGAAGAATAGCAACGGTAATTTTTCCTTGATTGGGAGTATATTTAATAGCATTTTCAATCAAATTAACCAACACTTGATAAATCAATTCTGGATCAGCATATACTGCAGGTAAATCTTGGGGAATATCTTTGACCAAATATTGATTTTTAATCTTAATTTTTTCACTAAAGCTATTAAGTAAATCATTACATAAACTAGGTAAATTAACTTTAATAGGTATAATATTGAGTTGATGATTGGTCTTTTTCGATGTTTCTAATAAATCAGTAATCATTTTATTCATCACTTTAAACTGCTTTTTAGCCTGTTTACAAAGTTTCTTTTGTAGCTGAAATAACTTCTCTTGATCAACTTCATTCATAGCCAATTCAATGGTTTCTACCGCAATAGATGCAGCAGTTAAAGGATTACGTAAATCATGTACCAACATCGCCAACATTTGATCTTTAAAATCCAATTGTTGTTGCAAATTTTCCACTTCTTGCCTCAGCTGAAAAATATCATCACTCAAACGAATCAACTCAGAAGAAGGTAAACAAGTTTCTAAAATAGAATCTTTTGCACCTGTTTCTGTATCGAAATTTTGAGTCAAAGAGTGTTGCCACTTATCCCACCATTTCTGCAACTGAGCAGTTAAATCACTTCCTGCAAGGGTTTGTTGGGGGGCTGGATTAACTTTCACGAGGGATGGAGTAGCAACCAGTTTAAAATGTTCTACCAGATGGGGATATTTACTAATTTCTAATACTTCTAACTGAAATTGATAATCACGGGTTAGACTTTGAAGATAAGTTTTTATTTCTAGAATATTTTTCTGCGAACTATGACGATTATCAACAAATAATAATAGTTGAAGAGATTTTTTTGTTTGTTCTATACTTTTACCCTTATCTTCGCCAAAAATTAAATCACTGTCTGATGGATACATCGTGAATATCACTCCCCATGGGCATATTTTTGTTGCTACTATTACCAATTTATAGTATTTTCTAGGTTTTATTTTACTGTGAGGATATTTTTTTTGATAAATATTTGATGTTTTTCTCGGGAAGACACAAAAATAGAAAGTAACGGTGCGTGTAATATTTTAATTTATGTATATACCAATGTACCGAAATATTTAAAATTATTGGTGAATTTACGCTAAGTAAGTAGGCATAATTAAATCGATTTAGGCAAGGGGTTTAAACCCCTTGTTCATAAGAGTCTTAATAAAATAAGAGCTATAATTAATTTCGCCAACCTACTTAATTAAGATTTAGTTATTAATAAAAAAGTATTTATTCACTTTTATTTTTTTACTTCTTGAGTTTGTAATATTTATGTTATTATAAAATATTTATTTTTCTATGAATTATAAACTCAATAATTTATTCATTATCTATTAAAATTTGTATATCAATGTCTTGATAAAATTCTTCTTGAGATAGTTCTACTTTTGACTGGGATGATAGTAGTAATAATGCCCAAAATACTCCTACTTTATCTTTTTTAGGAGTTTCTTGATATTGACTCCAAGAGGTTACTAATTGTTCTAGTTTTATTTGCTCTCGGGTTTCAGATATACGAGATAAATTTTTAGTTAAAAATATGTTTAAATCTTGGGCTAGTTGAGTTAAGTTTTCGTCATGGGCTAACTCAGTAATAGTTTTTAAAGCCTGTTTCTTGGTATATTTTCTTTTTTTATTTAAATTTAGTCCATGAAGGTTACTAGCTTTCTTTAACTCTTTTTCAATGTCTTGCAGTTGAGTAATAAATTCTGATAATGTAACTCTTCTTTTGCGAGGAGGAAGGGCTGAGGTTCTTCTTTTTATTTGTTGTTCTAAGTTTGATTGTAGATGTCTTTTTCTGATAGTATTTTCAAGATCTTCTTCTATATAAATATCTTCATTTTCTATTTCTTTTTGACCTAGTTTTTCGAGGGTATCTGCTTTTAATAAAACGAGCATTGATGCCCATAACATTACTTGCCCTGAGTGGGATAAGTCTTGGTCTAAAATATCTATGGTATGACTTTCTTTTAAGTTTAATTCTGCTAAAAAACGATCTATTATTTCTATGACTTTTACATCCCAAGGATTAATTTCCCCTTTTTGGGCTAAGTCAATTAACATGGCAATGGCTTCACTACCAGGACTATTATTTTTCATTATGATGTTAAATTCAGTTGAGGGGTAAGGGGTTGAAACCCTTTGTTAAAATTTGGTTTGAGTGATGGACTGTCAAAAAAAATTGTTGCTTTGTCTCTAAATGCCCTACCTCTCTGCCTTCGGCATCTCCCCTTTTGAGGGGAGAAAGGGAAACTTTAATGGAATAATTAAACTCAGATTTAATTCTCCATTATCAATTATTAATTCTCAATTATTTATGAGGGCTTTTTGGGCTTCTTCTCTGTCATCAAAATGAATTTTTTCGGTGCCTAAAATTTGATAGTCTTCATGGCCTTTTCCTGCAATTAAGACTCCGTCACCTGCTTGGGCGGTTTTGATGGCGGTTTGAATAGCTAAGGAGCGATCGCCCTGTACAATAGGTTTGATATGATTAGGAATACCCGTCAAAATATCTTCAAGGATTTGAGTGGGGTTTTCTGTGCGAGGGTTATCGGAAGTTACCACCACCACATCGGCTAAATCCGCCGCTATTTTACCCATTATAGGGCGTTTGGTGCGATCGCGATCGCCCCCACAACCAAACACACATATCATTTTACCCTTAATAAAAGGACGGGATGCTTTGAGTAAATTTTCCAAACTATCGGGGGTATGGGCATAATCCACAATAACAGTAACATCCTGATTAGGTTTCGCCTCCACCCTTTCCATGCGCCCCGGCACCCCTTTAAACTGTGGTAAACCTTGGGCAATGGTATCTAAATCAATACCCAGTTGCAATACTGCCCCCACCCCTGCCAAAAGATTTGCTAGGTTAAACTGCCCAACAAGGGGAGAAGAAAATTTAATTTGCCCTTGGGGGGTGTGCAAAATTCCTTCCACTCCATTGGCTTGATATACTAAATCGCTGGTGTACAAATCCGCTTCCGTATTGGTAACACTATAACTCCAGACATTTTCCACCGATTTGATCAATCTTTGTCCATAGGGGTCATCATAGTTAATAATGGCTTTACCTTGGAGATATTCTTTGTTGAATAGAAGGGCTTTGGCTTGAAAATAATCCTCCATATCTTTGTGATAATCGAGGTGATCTTGGGTTAAATTGGTAAATACAGCCACATCAAAATGACACCCTTTTATTCTTTTTTGGGCGAGGGCATGGGAGCTTACTTCCATTATGGCATATTGGTTTCCAGCGTTTAGGGCTTCTGATAACTGTCCTTGTAAATCTATGGCGAAGGGGGTAGTATGACTGGCGGTTTTTTGATAGTCTTGCCAACGGGCGTAAAGGGTGCCAAAGAGGGCGGTTTTTTTATGGGCTTGTTGTAAGAAAAATTCGATTAAATGAGTGGTGGTAGTTTTCCCATTGGTGCCTGTAACCCCTACCATGGTTATTTTTTGGCTAGGATAACCATAAAACTTACTGGCTATTTGCGCACAAACATCATTCATATCGTTGGCTACGATGACGCAATCAGATTTTGTGGGGGGGTGTCTATCATAGGCTTGTTTACTTATTATAGAGGCGATCGCCCCTTGTGCCAAAGCACTTTGCCAAAATTCTCCTCCATCAACCCTTGTGCCTGGCATCCCGATAAAGACATCCCCTGATGACACCAACTGAGAGTTAGTCACAATTCCTTTAACTTCAAAATCCAAAGCAGGATGCTCAGGAATAGAGTTAATTTGTTCTAAATTGGACAATAATTGACGTAATTTCATCAAACTTTACCCCTCACTTAACAATAAAAGATTTTTAACTATGTTATAGCAATATTTTAGGGAATGGGGAACAGGGAATGGGCAATGGTAATAAAATAATAAATTAATTAGTAGTGATAATGACTAATAGCTCATCATCTGCTTTTGTGGGGTAATAAACCCAACTTTAAAAAATTATGCCCCTCGCCTTTGGGAGAGGGGTTGAGGGTGAGAGTATTGTTAATCAATGGTGCGACAGGCGACACACTGAGTTAACCGTTGAATGAGGGATTTATAAGGAATTTTATCGATAATCTCAGCGGCAAAAGCATCAAGTAAAAGATGACGGGCATCATTTTCATTTAAACCACGGCTGCGAAGATAAAAAATTTCGTCTGCTTCTAATTGACTGACGGTTGCCCCATGGGCGCATTTCACGTTATCCGCAGTAATCTGTAACTCTGGTTTGGTGTTAATTCTTGCTTTGGGAGATAACAATAAATTGCGATTTAACTGGGTAGCATTGGTTTCTTGGGCTAGTTTTGGCACATTTACCCTGCCGTTAAAAATACCGTGTCCAGAGTCATCTAAGATGTATTTATGAAGTTGATTTACGGTACCATAGGGATGATTTAAGCTCACATGGCTATGGGTATCAGCAATCTGTTTTCCTTGTACCATGGATAAACCATGGAGGTTAGTGTGGGTTTGTTCACCTTTTTGGAGAATGTCTAGGTTGTGACGGTACAATTTTCCACCTAAACTGATTTCATTTATAGTATAACTACTGTTACGGTGCTGGGCGATCGCACTTAAGCCAATATGAAAACCATCCCCCGATTCCCGTTGAATACGAGAGTGAGTTAAAGAAGCATTTTCCTGTAAATGAATCTCTGTCGCCGTATTAGTAAAATAATACTGCCCACGGACAGAATCGGAACAACCAAAAGCCGTTGCCCCATAATATTCCACTACATTAAAACGAGAATTAACCTCTCCCACTATCAAAATACGAGGTTGCACCAGAATGGGTAAATCCTCCTTTGCGACAATGTGCAGTAAATGAATGGGAGTATCAACTTCTATATTTTTATCTACCCATACCACAAAAGCATCATTAATTCCTGCCGTATTTAGAGCAGAAAAAACCTCATTTTCAGGTTGATTTTTAGTTAAAAAACTACTAACATTTTCTTTTTTATCCTCATCTAAATTAGCTAAATTACCCACATATATTCCATCAGGTAATGCTGATACATCAGATAACTTTGCATCATAAAAACCGTTGACAAAAACTAGCCTAGAATTAGGGGCTTCCTCTAACTTAAAACCATCTAAAATAACCTCAGATAAATTTTGTTTAGTAGGGGCATGAAAATCTATATTTTGTAAAGCAGTTAAATCAGTAAAACGCCATGCTTCATCCTTACTCGTAGGAATATTTGACTTCACCACCTCATTAGCAGATTTTTGTCTTACCTGTTCAATAAAACTGCCTAAATGACCATCAAAATTAGTTTTGTTACTTTCTCCTACCTGTAATAAACCACCTAAATAAGCATCATTATTGACTTGAAAGTTATTAGGATTTAAAGTAGCCACTGAATCAGACATAAAAATATATTATAAAATTTACAACAAAAAATAATAAACCTAACACTTAAAAACACACTTCCTTTAACAAGGGGCTTAAGCCCCTTGCCAGAGAAATCTTCCCCTTGCAAAAAAATTTTCCCCTTGCCAGAGAATTTTTCCCCTTATCACCAAGTTTTGATACCTCGTCATCAAAATAAATTTCATTGACGTAATATTCTTGGTGAATTAATAAATTAAACCTCTACTAATTGCTCATCTTCCAAGAAATCATAACCCCTTTCTTCCAACTCAAGAGCCAAACTCTTATCACCACTTAAGACAATTTTTCCTTGGGACATTACATGAATAAAATCAGGCTTAATATAGTCCAACAATCTTTGATAATGGGTAATTAATAAGAAAGCATTATCAGGTTTTTGTAACTGATTTACCCCCTCAGAAACAATGCGTAAAGCATCAATATCTAATCCAGAATCAATTTCATCTAAAATGCCCAAAGTAGGTTCTAATAAAGCCATTTGTAAGATTTCATTACGCTTTTTCTCTCCCCCAGAAAAACCCTCATTTAAGCTGCGACTAAGGAAAGCAGAATCCATTTTGACAATGCCCAATTTTTCCTCAATTAAATCTTCAAAATCAAAAGCGTCGATTTCTTCTAAACCTAAAAATTTACAACGGGCATTATAAGCCACCCTCAAAAAGTCTAAATTACTTACCCCAGGGATTTCTAAAGGATATTGAAAAGCCAAGAAAATACCAGCCAAAGCCCTCTCATCAGGCTCTTTATCTAATAAGTTTTCCCCTTTATAGATTACTTCTCCCCCTGTTACTTCATATTCAGGATGCCCCGTTAAAACTTTGGAAAGGGTACTTTTTCCAGAGCCATTTCGCCCCATAATAGCGTGTACTTCCCCTGCTTTTATTTCTAAATTTACTCCCTTCAGAATAGGGGTGCCATCTACGGAGGTGCTGAGGTTACGAACAGATAATATGGTTTCAGTCATAATAAGTTATTTAATACTGGTGAGCGTTACTAATTTTTATATATTTTCTTCTGTGGATCTATTCTAAGGTACTTTAGCAACATTTTTGTTGTTTTATTCTTTTTTGCTTGTTAAAAAAACTCCATGAGTCGGATCTGTGATTAAATAAATAGGCGTATGAATAAGTTTTATGAAGGAGAATTTTTACATGGATTTGTCTCGTATTCCCGCACAACCCAAGGCTGGTTTAATCAATGTTTTAGTGGAAATCCCTGGGGGAAGCAAAAATAAGTATGAGTTTGACAAGGATATGAATGCTTTTATTTTAGATAGAGTATTATTTTCCTCTGTTAAATATCCCTACGATTATGGTTTTGTACCCAATACTTTGGCCGATGATGGTGATCCTTTGGATGGTATGGTAATGATGGATGAGCCTACTTTTGCTGGTTGTGTCATTGCGGCGCGCCCTGTGGCAATGTTGGAAATGATTGACGGGGGAGATAGAGATGAGAAAATTCTTTGTGTTCCTGCCGAAGATCCTCGCTATGATCATGTTAAGTCTTTAAAGGATATTGCCCCCCATCGTCTTGAAGAAATTGCTGAGTTTTTCCGCTCTTATAAAAATTTAGAGAAAAAGGAAACCAAAATTTTAGGTTGGAAGGATGTTGATCAAGTTGCTCCTTTAGTGCAAGAATGCGTTAAGGCTTATAAATAATATATAATTTCGTTTTTTGGTGGGCGTTGCCCACCCTACGGGGAGAAAAGCTAAATTTTTAACAAGGGGTTTAAACCCCTTGCCTCGATCATACCTGATACCTTTAAATGGTTTAACAAACAAATTGGATGTCTTTTTTTCCTTCGATAACTTTGCCGATATGGTAGGAGGAAATATTTTCGGCTTCAAAAAATGCAAGGGTTTCTTTTACCTTGTGGGGTGGCACAATCACTACAAAGCCTACTCCCATGTTAAAAGTATCAAGCATATCTTGTTGATTAACTTTGCCTGTTTTGGCTAACCATTGAAAAATGGGGGGAGTTTCCCAACTATTGAGATTTACTTCGATGGAGAGGTTGTCGGGGAGGCAACGGGGTAAGTTTTCGGGGATGCCTCCTCCTGTGATGTGTGCCATGGCTTTGATGCCGAGGTTGTTTTCAAGGGCTTTGAGGATTGGTTTTACATAGATGCGGGTGGGGGTAAGGCAGGTTTCTCCGAGGCTTAATCCTCTTAATTCTTCTGGCTTGTCTTCCCAGTTTAGTCCGCTTATTTCGATGATTTTGCGTACTAGGGAGAAGCCGTTACTATGAATGCCGCTGCTGCTAAGGGCGATCGCCTGATCTCCTATTTGTACATCTTTTCCGTCTAAAATAGATGCTTTTTCCACAATTCCCACACAAAAACCAGCCAAATCATATTCCCCTACCTGATAAAAACCTGGCATCTCTGCGGTTTCTCCACCGAGTAAGGCACAACCACTTTCTTTACATCCTTGGGCAATGCCTACTACCACTTCTTCTAATTGACTGGGATTTAATTTACCTGTGGCTAAATAATCAAGGAAAAATAATGGCTCGGCGCCTGATGTCAAAATATCATTGACACACATGGCAACTAAATCTATACCCACGGTGTCATGACGATTTAGTTGATGGGCTATTTTTAACTTTGTACCTACTCCATCGGTGCCGGAAATTAAAACAGGTTGTTTGTAGCCAGAAGGAATTTCAAAACAACCACCAAAACCACCTAAACCTCCTAAAACGCCCTGACGATAAGTGCTTTCTACCGCTGAACCAATTTTATTAACAAATTCTCTTCCTGCTTCAATATCAACTCCAGCCTGTTTATAATCCATATTTTCTAGGTTTTTAAATAACAATAAATTATGACAGTAATCATGTTAGCTAATATGATCATTTATTCTTATCTCGTTTTGTGATCAAATTACTATCACTTTACTAGGGGAAATCATACCATTATTAACTGGATTTTTTATGGTTTTGATGGAATCAGTTTTAAAAAGTGATTGGGGAATAATTAGATATTTTGCAGTAAATCTGGGCGTAATCTGGCAATTTTTCTGATTGTGGCTAACCTTCAAGGGGTTTTCTCGTCTTTATTTTTTACTTTGACTCTATTTTTAGATTCCATCAACGATAAAAAACTATAAATTATCACCCCATTGATTAGTTTTCTTTAACTAAAACACCGAAAAAAAAAGTAAATAAACCTACTAATATAGTGGGTTACTCTTGGGTTTTCAACCCAAATAAGGAATACTGAAGTTTTATCTTTTTTGAATAAGTATTTATTACCCCCCAAGCAAAAATGACGTGTTAACTTAGGTAGAGTCAAAATTTATTAACGAATGTAAACATTCCATTATCTAGGAGTAAGAAACAGAATAAACCCGTATTCGGGGTTTTGATCTCATTCAATAAAGAAAAAACTATGCTTACAAACACTTGGAACAACGCTGTTAAGTCAGCCATCACCATTATTTTAGGAGTATCGGGTTTAACCATCGCCCCTAATGTAAGAGCTAATACAGCGAATTTCTCGGATCAAAATACAGCAGGTACTTCTCAGGCACACAATCCTGTTGCTGTACAACTAGACAATGTCGCAGAAGAATTTTTAACTAGCAGAATTTATTCCCATAACTGGCAATCGAAACAGGCCGCCACTTTACACTTCCAAAATATTCCCCTACTTACCTTCGTAGGCGAAAATGAAGTAGAAACTAGCACTAGAGCGAAGGATTTAGCCTCTCGCCTTGACCAACTTCATCAACAACAGGCTGATGCCAATAAAATTGCTGTACGTTGGGATGACCAAAAAGCGGAATATCTTATTCAATACGATGAGCAAGATCTCGTTGCTATCAATGATAACAATATTTTGCCAGATTCGACAGCCAATGCGCAAGTAGATGCTTTACAAGCGGCTAATCGCCTACGCAGATTGTTGGGAAATGCAGAGCCTATCAGTACTATTATTAATCAGCCAGAAACACAATTGGCAAGTACCACTGCGGTAAAGAGTTCTACTGGTAGAGTAATTCGGGGTATTGCTTCTTGGTATGGACCTGGTTTCCATGGTCGTAGAACGGCTAATGGGGAAAGGTTTAACCAAAATGCTTTGACTGCGGCTCACCGTACTTTGCCTTTTGGTACTAAAGTAAGAGTTACTAATGTGAACAACGGTCGCTCTGTGGTGGTTAGAATTAATGACCGTGGACCTTTTACTGGTGGTCGTGTCATTGATTTGGCTGCGGGTGCTGCTCAGGCTATCGGCTTGAAGGGTAGAGGAGTAGGGCCTGTTACTATCCAAGTTTTGGGTCGTTAGTTTCCATTTCACTCAATTTAATAAGGGGTTTAAACCCCTTTCGTCTAATGGCTTTTAGCCAAAATTAAATAGTCCCCCATGATAGAATTTAGCTGAGAATTAGTTCTGGAGATGGGGGAATTTTTATATCTGTAAAGGGCTGGTTGCTTAGGCAATGCCAATGGCAGGTGTATAAATCTGGTTGTTGTACTTTGATAGAGGCGATGGCAGGGGTAGCAGGAAAGGGCCAAAGGCGATCGAAAATAATGGTTTCATCTACCATACGAAACTGCATGAGATACACTGCGGGGGTAGCGTTGATAGATTCTAATAAGTCGTGGGCAAGACCATAGAGAGGTTGCCGTAAGCTATCTTTTAAGTCGTAGGGTTGTTCGTAGGAGTTGGGAATTCCTCCTTCGCCGATAACTTCTCCATATACTAATCCTTTGGCGGTACATATAATAGGTAGCCATAAATCTCCTAACCAAAGATGATCCGTACTGGTACGATAGTTAAAGTTTTGTTCGACCCATTTTCGTCTTTTGTCAACCTCGTAACAGGCTTTATAAACGTTGTAGGCTTTGAAGTTAAACCATTCTGGTAGTTTAATGGTTAGGGGACAATAAATTAATTCTGAACTTGGATTGGCTAAAGTAATCGATTTTGACCATAAATCTGCCGCTCCCATAATTTTTACTTCGGTATCAGGGGCGGTGGTGATTATTCCCTTGATTAATGCCGTTGCCATTTTTTGGGCGATGGGCGCTGAGGGAGATATTTTTCCCTGCTCGACTTGGGCATTGACTATTACAATAACTTTAGACATTCTTTAATCAATATGATGGTTTTTGGTTGTATTGCTATGAGTGGGATTTCTCTTTTTTTACCCTCGAAAACAGCAAAAACATAAGCATAGTAGAAAATTAACTATACTTTGTGACACTCTTGCCTTTATGATAGAGATCAACTTGTTGTTAATTATAACTGAATTTGACTTATACTTAGTTTTTCAAACTCTATTATTGATTTTTGTTAACTCTATCGGTTTTTTTGATTAATGCGAGAAAAGTTTTTGATTTGGTTGGATCGTTTTTTGATGGCTGATGTTTTTTTAGTCATCATCAGTTTTGGTTGGTTTGCGATCGCCCTTGTGGGTAAATCCATGGGTATTACACTGGGTTGGGAGATTTGGTACAAACTATGGCAACCCGTATTCAACCCAGCCATCGGAATTTTATTTTTGGGTGCTTTTTCTAGTTGGTTAATAAAAAAATGGAACGAAAAATTCGGGTCCTAAAAGTTACTCTTCCATAAACTTATCTTCGGGGTTAGTTTCCACAGGCCAATCGGAATTTTCGCCGCCGATAATTAACTGATTAATGGTTACATAATCCTTGGAAAGTTCTCTCAAGGAATTGATTAAAATATCAATGGAAACTAGGTCACTGGTGCCAAGATCTAACCAACATCTACCCCAGTTACCCAGAAACTCAAATTCCCCCATATTGTGCATCAAAGACATCATCGAATTTTCTGCATAATCAGTGTCATAGTTCATATAACTGATGTCAATTCCTACCTCTTGAACTTGTAAGTTTTCCGCATTATATCCTCCTAATTTACCGAGAAAAAACCAAGAATTAAATAACTCTTCAATATATTGTCTTTCCATTTCTTTCGGTACTGTTTCAAACTCGATCCATACCCATAAATCAAAAGGGTTAATTTCTCTAAATAATACTTCCATTTTTATTTTATCTCCTTATTATCACTCTAAATTATACCATTATTTCTATCTTTAAATAAAGGGCGATCGGGCTTTATTTAAACCTAAAATATTTTCAAGAATACTTATATAATATATAATCTAATAAGAAAGATAAAACTATTTTATTTAGACTATGGTAATAAGTGAAAATCATTAAATAAATTTAAAAGAAAATACCAAGTATTTTTTTTAAGGTGGGACTATTCTTATAACTAAACTTATCGTTAATTTCACTAAGCTAATCCACAAATTGTTAGTAAGAATTAGTTTTTTAAAAAAATCTTTGGATTAATGATTTAAAAAAATTAACTATATTTAAAATAAAGTTTTCCATCGTTAATATTAAAACATCTAATTTTTCGAGGATAATTTCTAAAAAGTGTTTTTCATAACCCATGGTAATAACCTTGGCTTCTATTTCACCTTCGGAGGGATGTTTTTGTACATCATTAGATTTTTGTTCATCTACCAAGGTAATAGTTTTACTTTCTGATGTTACTTTGGCTATCAAATCTTTGTGAGTATCTACCTTTTTTTTTGATACGGACAAATTTTTTTTTAGAGGAGTATGGACAACGCTTTTATGGTCAATATTTTTGTCTTGGTTATCTTGAAACTGAAGAGGGTTTTTCTCTACATACAAGTCTTCCCACGATAACCAAGGATCGCTGACTTGTCCATCAATTAGAAATAATTCCTTTGTGCTTTGAGAGAAGGTTAGGGGTTTATCTTTATCAAGTTTAATATTGAAAAAATAATCGATCGCAGCCCATATCAAGGCTTGAATATTAAGGGGATTATCATCATGGGTAATTACATTATCAAATTTACTTTTTATCACAGAAGCCTGATTTAAACCTTTAACCATCAGCTTTTCTGTTTTAGCTTGTATTACTGGTAAAATTTCTTGGCTTTGAGTAACTATTCCCTGAATTTGTTGGGTAATTTCTTTATTAGTTTTTGATAGATGATGTCTTTCTTTTAAAGTATAATTACCAGATTTATCATTCTCAATATCTTTATTATCTATATCTTTTGAACTAAAAAAGTAATTAATTACAGCCTCTATTAATGCTACAAAATAAGTTTTTTCCTGTTTATTAACATTATCCAATGACTGCGAATTATTTTCTTGAGATTTAACTATACTCTCTTCTTTTTTTAATACTGTTAAAGCTCCCTTCTCAATTTTGAAAAATAGTTTATCAATAAAAAGAATAACTTTATTAGAATCTGGCTCAATATTTTGACTATTTAATGATGTTTCTTCTGGGGGCTGAGTTGAGATTAAATCAGATTTTTTTAGTTGTTCTAAATCTTGGCTTATTTTACGATTTCGAGAAAAAAGTTTAAAGGGATTAATTAAATTAAAGGAAGGTTTAAGTTGCTTTTTATCATTGGAGTTTTCTGTAGTTAGTAATCCTTTCTCCGTTTTATATTCAGTAATAACGGTATCAATTATCGTTTTAATCTCTTCTTGATGACGAGGAGGAAAAACTATTTTTATTTGATTTTTAGGTTTAGCGATAACGATATTATGATTATCAATTAAACTGGCTAAACCTTTGACTGATTTTCTCTTTAGTTTGGGTATTTCAGGAATATCAATTATTTGCTCTGATACTTGTTCTAAGATATAGTCTGAGGATACTTGTTCGGAAGTTTTATTTAGTTGTTTTTTAGGAGTATTTTCTGAAGTACCTGTAAAGATATTACCTATTTTCTTTGTATTTTTTAATAGTACATAAAGAGGATAAAGAATTGTGGCGATTCCTGTGTTGACGGTTTGAGTAAATTGCCTTACCGATATGCCCAAAGATGAATTAATTTTTAAGTACTGACGATTGAAAAAATTAAGTAATCTACTTTTGTAGCGAGCGGATGATTCTTGGTTAGAAGACATGGCAAACGTCAGTAGGTTTTTATTTTAAAAGGATTGTTCCTTCATGATTCATAGTATAGAACTTTTTCTAAATCACAGAAAATCATTTATTTTTTTAACCCATAAACAAACTAAATAGCTAAATCTGCAGGGAAAAAATATTAACAAAATTATGACCGCTCAAAAGTCTATGACTATGGCTATGAAATAGTTAAAACAACGAGTACGGAGGGATTCGAACCCCCGACACCCAGAACCGGAATCTGGTGCTCTATCCCCTGAGCTACGCACCCATAATAAATATATAAGATACCATTTTTTTTGTTCATTGACAAAGTATTTTTTATCTCCTTGAAAAATAATATTGATAAGGTGCAGCTATAATTTTAACAGTGGTAATTACATTGGTGCAGGAATAAATGGAACTAAGTAGGGAAGAAATTAGTTATTATCGAGAGCAATTAGAAGATTGTGAGATTGCTCTGAGGGCTTTAGAAATTATTGAGGATTGTGAGGGTGATTTGGTAGATTCTGCTACTAATATCGCTCTGTCTATTGGGCAAAGTCCTGATAGAATAGACTGGCTTGAGGGTATGGCAAAAAGATGTCGAGTTGCTATTTGTCATCAAGATTTGAGGCAAGATTTACAGGACAATTACATTGAACCTGCCGTAAAATATTTATTAGAGCGTAAAATTTGTCCTCCTTTGTTGGTTACTCCTGTTATTATTTATGCACTTAGGCAGGGTATTGATGGTTTTTGCGAGCCTCTGAGTTATCAGTTACTGGCTAATAATGATTAGGGGTAATGGTTTAAGTTATTCAATTTGAAGTTTTTAGATTTAAGTTTATCTATGAGTAAAACAAAATCGGTAGTGAGTAAGGCGACGGAAGTTTTTAGTTTACAGATTGCCCCCGCTAGGATAGTGAAGGGGGATAATTGTTTAAAAAATGCTGGGGGTGAAATTGCTCAACTGGGTAAACGCCCTATGGTGGTGGGTGGTGATAATACTTTGAGGGTAATTGATGGTTATTTGGCGCCTATTTTTGAGGAGTATGGTTTAACGGCTGGTAGTGGAAGTTATGCCCCTGATTGTTGCGAGGTTTCTTTGACAAGGTTGGAGGGGTTGGTAAAATCCCATGAGGCAGATTTTGTCATCGGTGTTGGAGGTGGTAAGGCTTTGGATATGGCTAAGTTAGTGGCTTTTAAGGCTGGGTTGCCTGTGGTTACTATTCCCACTTCTGGGGCGACTTGTGCGGGGTGGACTGCTTTGAGTAATATTTATTCTCAGGAGGGGGCTTTTTTGTACGATGTGAGTTTGAGAAGTTGTCCTGATTTGTTGATTTTGGATTATGGTTTGATTGCCTCTGCCCCCCCTCACACTCTCATAGCAGGGATTGGAGATGCGATCGCCAAGTGGTACGAGGCTTCTATTAGTAGTGGCAATTCGAGCGCTACATTGACCATTGCAGCGGTACAACAGGCTAGGGTGTTAAGGGATATTTTATTTCAAAAGGCAGAAAGTGCTATTTCCCATCCCCTCAGCGAAGATTGGAAAGAGGTGGTAGATGCCACGGTATTACTAGCAGGGGTAAGCGGTGGTTTGGGGGGTGCAAATTGTCGCACGGTGGCTGCCCATGCGGTGCATAATGCCCTTACCCATTTACCCCATAGTCATCACAACCTCCACGGGGCAAAGGTATCTTACGGCATCCTCGTGCAACTGAGACTGGAGGAAATGCTAGATAATAATAAATTGGCGGCTACTTCAAGGCAACAGTTAATCAAGTTTTATCAAACCCTTGGTTTACCTTGCACCCTTGAGGATTTGGGTTTAGATAAAATTACCCTTGAGGAATTACGCCACTGTGCCCAAATTGCCTGTCAACCAAAGTCTGATATTCATCGTCTGCCTTTCGTTGTAAAACCTGAGCCATTGGTGGCAGCTATGGTATCAACTACCGTTGTTTAAGTTTTAGGGATTAGGTGTTAGGTTAAAATGCTTGTTATTTTATGATTTCAGCATAATATTAATGTTTGGTAAACCATAATTTAGATCAAGTGTTATTAATCGATTGTGTAGAAAATCCCCCTGCCCTTGCAAGGGGGGACAAAAAAATCGAAGTAATCCTTAACATTTCGTTTGACTATGGATTGAGGGCAAAATCAATTAATTTGTCCACCAAATCAGCAAATTTCACCCCTGATGCTTCCCACAATTGAGGATACATACTGAGGGCAGTAAATCCGGGTAGGGTATTGATTTCGTTGATTAACACTTCCCCTGTTTCTTCCACATAGAAAAAGTCCACCCTTGATAACCCTTGACAATTGAGGGCATGGAATGCGTTGAGGGACATTTCTTGAATTTGGTTAACGATATTTTGAGGTAGTTGGGAGGGGATGATTAACTGGGCTTTACCGTCGGTATATTTAGTTTCGTAGTCATAAAAATCGGCATCATAGGTAATTTCGCCCACCACGGAGGCTTTGGCTTGGGCGTTGCCCAATACAGCGCACTCTACTTCTCTGGCTTTTACTCCCGCTTCAACGATGATACGGGTATCATATTGGGCTGCCATGTCGAGGGCTTCTTCTAATTCTTGACGGGTGTTGGCTTTGGCAATACCCACAGATGAGCCTAGGTTAGCAGGTTTTACAAAGCAGGGATAGCCAAGGGTTTCATCTATGCGATCGCACATTTTCGGAAACACACAGGGGCCAGACAAAACTTCATCTCTGGTAACGGCAACATAGGCAACTTGAGGCAGTTGGGCTTGGGCAAAGGCATTTTTCATGGCAATCTTATCCATACCCAAAGCCGAACCCAAAACACCACTTCCCACAAAGGGTACATCCATCAGGGTTAATAATCCTTGTACTGTGCCATCTTCTCCGTTAGGTCCATGTAGGATGGGAAACCACACTTGTATTTCTTGACATGGGGCTGGAAATTGCCATTTTGAGCCTTGATAATCGGTGTCGTCAGCGATGCCTGATGCTAAGATTTGCGCTGATTTTTCAGGCTCTAACCATACTCCATTTTGATTGATATAAAAGGGAATTACCTGATATTTTTCCTTATTCTCTCCTGTTTCTAGGGCTTTTGCGATCGCCCGTGCCGATTTAATGGAAACCTGATGTTCTCCAGAACGTCCACCAAATAAGAGTCCTACCTTTATTGCCGTCATTTTTATTTTGTTCTAATAAATAATCCATAATCAACTCTTGTTTTATAACATAGAGCCGATAATATCAATCCCTGTAATTATCCATTATCCATTGTCAATTTTCAATTATTTAAGCACTGCGTAACGCCACAATGGGATCTAATTTTGCCGCCTGTCTGGCGGGTACGACGCCAAAAAATAGCCCTATGCCCCCAGAAACGCTTACCGCAAGGGCAACCGCCACAGGAGAAGCCGTAGTGGGTAAAGGAGAAAGTAAACCCACCAAGGTTAAACCACCCACCCCAATGGCTGTACCAACCACACCCCCCGCCGCAGAAATAATCACCGCTTCGATGAGAAATTGTAAGAGGATATTTTCTTCCGTTGCCCCAATGGCCTTACGAAGTCCGATTTCCTGAGTCCTTTCGGTGACAGAAACGAGCATAATATTCATTACCCCGATGCCCCCCACCAAAAGGGAGATAGCCGAAATGGCCGCCAACATGATGGTTAAACCCCCTGTAACAGTATCAACGATGCTTAAAACATCCTTTTGGGTTTCTACCACAAAATCATCTTCCCCCACAATTTTATGACGGAGTCGGAGTAAATTTTCGATTTGAAATCTAGCGGCTTCAATGCTGTTAGAATCCTTTGCAGACACGTTAATGACGTTTACCTGCGTCCCAAATTGAGATGTACGCCCCACCAATTGATTTGCCATGGTGGTTAGGGGTATATACACAGTTTCATCCTGATTAGTGCCTAGAAACGAGCCTTTTGCCTCCATTACACCGATTACCTCAAAATTAACGTTTCTCACTTTGACGGTCTGCCCGATGGGATTTTGGTTGGGAAAAAACTGAGTGGCAATTTCCGGTCCAATGACTGCTACTCTGACACTGCGACTTACTTCGGTATCATCAAAAAAGCGTCCTTTTTCCACCACGAAAGTACGCACAGGTAAAAATTCGGGGGTGACACCCGTGACTAAAACATTATTATTTCTACTTCCTGCGGTGACAAGAAAACGACCATTGATTTGGGGTGATACATTTTCCACACTAGGCACCTGAGATGCGATCGCCTCTGCATCACTTAGTACAAGAGTATTAGGAGTTTCAAAGGTGGTACGCCGACTTTGTCTGTTACCCGGAATGACAAATAAAACGTTAGCCCCTAAAGATTCAAATTGTTCGGAGGCTAATTGTTGCGCCCCTTGTCCAATGCCAATCATGCCAATAACAGAAGCGTTACCAATGACGATACCAAGCATAGTGAGACTACTACGCATTTTGTTGGCCATTAGGGTGGTGGTAGCCATTTTTAGAGTGTCAATTAGTTTCATCTTTCTCTCATCTTTTTTTCATAATTTTATCAAAATATATTTTCTATTTTAAAACAGAATTTCAAAAGCTGGTAATGGAGAAAAAGCATTACAATATGAATGGTTATTTATTTTTATTCTTATTATTAATCGTGAATTTAGTTACTATTTTATTAACCTCTTTTGGCCTAGCAATGGATGCTTTTGCTGTGTCTGTATGTAGTGGCCTAACTATCAAAAAAGTTCAATTTAAAGATGCTTTATTAATAGCGACTTTTTTTGGCAGTTTCCAGGTTTTAATGCCCATTATTGGCTGGTTTTTTGGTTTAATATTTCGTGATTTTCTTCCTAGTTTTGATGATTGGATTGCTTTTATTTTACTTGGTTTTATCGGTATAAAAATGATCATGGAAGCCATGGAAGATGGGGAGGAAAAATTGGATAAAAACCCCCGTAATCTTTATAGTTTGTTTGGCTTGGCGATCGCCACTAGCGTTGATTCTTTGGCAGTGGGCTTAAGTTTTTCCTTGGTTGAATCGGGCATTGTTAATCTTTTAATTGCCGTGGGGATTATTACCTTTTCTCTCTCTTTTGCTGGGGTGATTTTAGGGGGCAAATTCGGACATCTCTTTGACAAACAAGCGGAAATGATTGGTGGTATTATCCTTATTTTCCTCGGTTTGAGAATTTTACTACTTTAGGAATTAGGGCTTGAGTAAATAATTCTGTTATTGCTGAATTTAGATATGATTTTTACTTTAGGCGGGGAATGGGCAATGGTAGTAATATAGGATATTTGTTGTAATTTAATAATATTTCATACCATAACCCGTGCAACGCCATAATCCTTCGATTGTTTTCAATTAGTAGATTTTATTAGTTATCCAAACAAAGAATTAATGGTTTCCTTACCTAAACTTACCCCATTGAGACGATCAATTTCTCGGATACCTGTGGGGCTAGTTACGTTTACTTCTGTTAAATAACCCCCAATCACATCAATACCCACAAAAGTTAAACCATCGGCAATTAATTTGGGGGCGACGGTGTCACAAATTTTCAAGTCTTGGGCTGTAATTTCCGTTTTGGCAACTCTACCTCCCACGGCCATATTTCCTCGAAATTCCTTGCCTGTGGGAATGCGATTCACTGCCCCAAGGGGTTTACCATTTACTAAAATTATCCTTTTATCTCCTTCCTTGGCAGCGGGGAGATATTGTTGTACCATCACAGGTTCTTGTCCCTGTTTTGTGCTAATTTCGATAAGGGAGTTAAAATTGCGATCGCCCTTTTGCAAAAATAAGATACCTTCTCCTGCTTTACCGCCCAGGGGTTTGATGACAGCTTCCCCTTTTTCTTCGAGAAAATCGGCTATTACGGACTTACTTTGAGTAACGATGGTATCGGGTATTACGGAAGGGAAATTGAGGGCATATATCTTTTCGTTAGCACAACGGATGCCTTGAGGAGTGTTAATAACTTTTGTGGTGGAGGGGTTAATGAGGTCTAATATGTAGGTAGCATAAAGATAACTGATAGTTACAGGAGGATCTTTACGCATGAAGACTCCATCAAAAGATTCTAGAGGTAAAAATTGTGATTCTTGGAGACTATACCAATTATCCGAACTTATCCAATGATTATCCACCAATTCAACGGGCTGAAGGGTAACTAGTTGTAAATGCCCATAAGCTTTACCATGCACAATACTCAATTGAGGTACATAAGTAATCCAAATTTCATGACCGAGAATTTGTGCTGATTCCATCATAGCTACACTACTATCATGGGTAGGATCTAATTTTGAAATTGGATCGATTATAAATGCAAATTTCATGAGTTATTGTGCTGGTAATTAATTAGTTGATAAATGATAGTTATTAGTAACTGATGTTACGCAAAAATATAATTAGTTTAAGATGGTAAAAACGTTGGATGTTCATATTGTGTTTGTACACGTGCTGGGTAGAGGGCTAGGAGTTGGGTAGGGGGCTAGGAGTTGGGTAAGGGGCTAGGAGTTGGGCAAGGGGCTTAAGCCCCTTGTTAAAACTTACAGATAAAACTTAACTTATAAATGAGTGCGTAACGTCAGTTAGTGTTTTGATAGTTAACTTATTTTTAAAATATGGTTTATTTAAGTAAGTAGGCATAATTAAATCGATTTAGGCAAGGGGTTTAAACCTGTACTTTAGACTAATTTGAACTGTAAGAAGCTATGATCCTTATATAGCAAGAATTTTGACTATTCTTATCCGTTTAATGTAAAAAATATAAAATATACGTCATATAAGGGTTTCAGCGTTTAAAATTAGATTTAGTCTAAACTCAAGTTAAACCCCTTGTTCATAAAAGTCTTCATAAAATAAGAGCTATAATTAATTTCGCCAACCTGCTTAACTATTTAATAAACCCTCTAATTTTCCTGCTCTTTCTAAGGCATAAATATCATCGCAACCCCCTATATGTTCATCATCTATAAAAATTTGAGGAACACTTGTTCTTCCATTGGCTCTTTCAGACATTTTTTGTCTTGCGGTGCGATCGCCATCTATACAATATTCAATAAAATCGACATTTTTTTGCTCTAATAATCCCTTAGCACGAATACAAAAAGGACAGGTACTCCAAGTATAAATTTCTACTTTTGCGCTCATAGTGCTTAATATTTCTTTACAATAATGCCATTAAAATCTAATTGTACATCAGATCAGGATTGAACAATTAAACTTTAGTACGTTTTATCACCTTATCTCTTCATCCGTGATAATTACCCATACAATCAAACAATTTTTCGTAACATAAGTTAACGTAGAACAAAACTATCCTCTCTCAAGACATAAGTTAAAAAAAGTAAGCAACAGAAAAAAGTTAAAAATAATTAAACCTTTTACGAGGTAAACCGAATCTAAATAGGTGGGTGATTCGTATTTGTGATGATGATTAAATTTTTCTCATGGTATATGGATAACTCCTTCACATTGAAATAGAAAAATCACAACGTAACTATTTTGAACATATATAGAAAAAGATGTTAAAAAATTCTCGAATTTATCCTGCCACTATTGTTATTTTGAGTTTTATTACCCTCTCTGTAATTTTTGCAATGACATGGTTAGCAGGAAACCAAGCTGTGAATAATGTTTTTGAGGGTATTGCGATGATTCAAAATAATCCTCCTCGGTGGTTACAAGTACCTGATTTTGAGTCCTATTATTACTTATATATTCCTGCAATTTTATCTATTATCTTTTGTATTTTAGTTAATAAATTATTCCCTAGGCAAAATAAATTGACTCGTTTGATAACTATTACTATTTTTAGTTTTTTAATGGTGCGTTATATTTTGTGGCGTAGTTTAGCTAGTCTAAATTTTAGTGATAAGACTACAGGACTGTTTAGTATAGTTTTATTAGGCATTGAATTATTTTTTATTTTTAGTCCTCTATTACAAAATCTACTCATGTTGGGGCTAAAGTTTAGAAACAGAGAGGCTGATAGATTAAGTCAAACGGTTATTGATGGAAGTTATCAGCCGACAGTAGATGTTTTTATTCCTACTTATAATGAACCCTACGATATTATCAAAAAAACCATTGTTGCTTGTCAAGGAATAAACTATCAAAGAAAAAAAGTATATTTATTAGATGATGGAGAGAGAAAAGAAATTGCTCAATTAGCTTACGAATTAGGATGTAATTATATTACTCGTCCTGATAATTTTTATGCTAAGGCTGGTAATTTAAATAATGCTTTAAAACATACCGATGGAGAATTGATTACGGTGTTTGATGCTGATTTTATTCCTCAGCAAAATTTTTTAACTCGCACGGTAGGCTTTTTTCAAAAACAAAAATTAGCCCTACTACAAACCTATCAGAGTTTTTATTCTCCCGATCCTGTTACTCGTAATTTAGGTTTAGAAAAGAATTTCCCTCCTGATGTAGAAATTTTTTCCCGTCATTATCAAGTAATTAGGGATAGTTGGCAGAGTGCTTTATGTTATGGTAGTTCTTTTTTAGTGAGACGATCGCACTTATTAGAGATTGGGGGTTTTTGTCAAAATTCTCTCAGTGAAGACTATCACACGGGGGTTAAGTTATCGGCGCAGGGGTATGAGGTGGCATATCTCAATGAGAGTTTGAGTGCAGGATTATCGGCGGAAAACATTTTTGGGCATATTAGACAAAGGCAGAGATGGGCTAGAGGCACAATTCAATCTTTGTTTATTGCTGAAAATCCTTTAACTATCAAGGGGTTAAGTTTTTGGCAGAGGTTAGCCCATTTTGAGGGTATTATTCAATGGTTTACTAGCCCTTTACGGATTGCAATTTTCTTTTTGCCTTTGGCTTATACCGCTGGTATTTTGCCCATTGAGGCTAGTTTGCAAGAAATTGTTTATTTTGTAGTGCCTTATTATTGTGTGCAGGTTGGCACTTTTGCATGGTTAAATTTTCGTAGTCGTTCGGCGATGATTTCGGAGGTTTATAATATTGTTACTACTTTTCCTGTGGCTTGGGAGGTAATCCAAACTTTGATTACTCCTTTTGGTTCTATATTTAAGGTTACACCAAAGGGAACTAAGTGCGATCGCTATTATTTTAATTGGAATTTAGCTTCTCCTTTATGTTTCGTTTTGGCAGTTAATGTGGTTAATTTAATTAGCATTATCGGCTTGATTCAAACAGATTCTTTGGGGGAATTAAATTCTGTGGGGGGAATAAGTTTAATTCTTTTTTGGAATATTTACAATTTGATGATTATTTCCCTTTCTCTCTGGGCAATGTTGGATATACCAAAGCCCAATAATTATGAATGGTTTAACATTTTTGAAGAAATTAGGGTTGTAATTGATGAGCATATTTATCAAGGTATAATTACTCAAATTTCCGATGTAGGGGCGCTCGTGGAGTTGGACTATTCTTCTCTCAAAAGTATTAATCATGAGTTTAAAGTATTAGTTAGTCAAAATCAGTTACCTGTCAAGTCTGAAAACGTAGAAATAATTGGTCAAAATTTATATCTTAAGGGTGAAGTATTAGAAGTTATTGAAGGAATAAATAATAATAAGTTAAATATAGTTTTTGATACCACAAATATTGAGCGTTATTGTCAATTAATTACTAAAATATATTGTCTTGATAATAACCCATGGACAAGTTTAAATACTGCTTCTGAATGGAAGACTATTTATCTATTATTTCGCTCTTTAATTACCACTCCTTGGCGTTGGATAAATTATAATATTTATCAAAGACAAATGTTGTTGGGTAATATATCCTATGAGTTAGAAGGGAGTGAAGAAAAGAAAACTAAAACAGTATTAACTTCAACCTCGGATGATTAATTTATGTTGTTGTTACATATTATATTTTAAATTAATTCAAAAAATATTGTTGTTAATAACTGTAGTTTAAACTAAGAAAACATTCAAAGAGAATAAGTAAGCTAACAAAGATTAGCTCAAAAACGTTATAACCTCACCTTTGACTAACATTTCATAGGTATCATGACGAAAACTTTCTGGTCTGCTATATTAGTTGATACACAGGAGATTTTATTTTTGCTTATTTATATTTTCTCTCTATTTTCCTTTTATGTGTTTCCCTTTCTTATTCCTCTCTACATTTAGTCTAAACTACAGTTAGTTATTCGGACATATAATAGAAAAATGTCGTCTGTAAAACTAACAATGGATTTAAATCTACTATTTAACCTCTCGAATCTTTTTGTCTTACCCTTTTGGATATTAATGATTGCCCTGCCCAAATGGTCAATTACCCAAAAGATAATGAAATCTTACCTGATATTTATTCCCCTGATTTTGCTCTATATCTACCTATTTGTGACTAGCCTAGACGCAGAATCAGCCCAAACCTTATCCAATCCTCAATTACCAGAATTAGCCCAAGTATTTAGTAATCCTATCGTAACCTTTGCTGCGTGGACTCATTTCCTTGTCCTCGACTTATTCCTCGGCAGACATATTTATTGGCAAGGGCAAGAGAAAAATATTTGGACTATTCACTCTCTAATATTATGCTTATTTGCAGGACCTATGGGCTTTTTATCTCATATAATTACTGATGCCATTCAATCTAATTTCAAAAAAACAGAAATTATTATCGATAACTCCTAAGTCCAACAATCCCCATCATTTTTATTTAGGTGGGGCTTCATTATAAGAAAACAATAATTGTGGGCTATGACTGTAATCATCCACAAAATATTTTGATGGACTCAGTCTGTAACATCAAAACTAAAATTGTTTATTATCAAAACTTATGTTATCTTTGAATCAAAATCTTAAAAATTGCAAATGTTAAATGGTTAATAATACCTCCTTAAAACATATACTATCCCTTGAATTAAGCACAGGGAAAAAGACATTTTTATTAGAAAAAAATATCCATTCCTTGGGTAGAAGTTCTAGTAATTCTATTATTATTAACCACCGAGTAACCTCTCGTCATCATGGCAGTATTATTAAAGTTATTTATCAAGATGAAAAAGAGGATAAATTTGATATAGCTTTTTGGATTTTAGATGGTGATTTTAAGGGTAATAAAAGTAGAAATGGACTATTTGTTAATACAAAAAAGGTTGACATATACAAATTATCCCCTGGAGATATTATCATTTTAGGGGGCATAGAGATAAAAGGGAAATATGATATTCTAAACATCGATTCTAAGGAATTTTTAAGTGTCATTCATAAAGAAAATCCCCAAAATGTAACCTCTTTCATCACCACTGAAAAAGAGATTTTCCATAGTGACATGTTAACTGAAAACTCGGAAGATAGTGATTATCAAGAACTAAAGCATATCGAAACAGAAAATAACTATTGTACCGATAGCATTGCTGAATTAATTGAAGGAATTATATTTATTGATATTCATACCTCCAAAATAATAGACTGTAATCAATCTTTTATTAAAATGCTTGATTACGAAAAAAAAGAAGACATTATCAAACTTAGTCTTGAAAATATTTTTACCATTGACAAAGAGATTTTAGAAGATGATATTAAACTATTAATCAGTGATAAATATGAAAGTGTTTTAAGACACTCTGCGATTAAGCAAAAAGAGAATGAGTTTTTACCTGTTCAAGTAAAAGTAAGGGCTGTTTCTCAAGGAGAAAGAAATTTGATTTGTATATCTATTTTAGACATAGCAGAAGAAAGAAAACTAGAAGAATTATTACGTTATCGAAGCTATCATGATTTAATTACTAATCTTCCTAATTATAAACTGTTTAAAGAACATTTATTTTCTGTCTTAGCGAACTATCATAGTAACGAAGAAGGTAATATTGCCTTAGTATTAGTAAAAATCAATGAATGGAAAGAAATTGGTTACAACTACAACTATGAAGTAGCAGAACTAATTTTAAAGAAAGTATCTAAAAAATTCAAAAAACTAATCTCCGCTCAAGATATACTATACCATTGGCGTGATGATGAATTTGCTTTTCTTTTAGCTCAAAATACTGTGGAATATTTGGACAAAATTAAATATGAAATATTACAAATTGCCCAACAACCATTTTTAGTACAAGAGGAAGAAATACAAATAAGTTTTAGCATAGGCAACGCATCTTATCCCGCAGATGGTAATTATGACGAAATTTTACTACAAAATGCCGATCGCACTTTAGTTGAAAACTATTACGAATATATAAAAAACAAATAAATTATTAATAAATAATAGTAGTTTTAAATACTTATAAATTTTGCTAAAATCTTATATACTGTTAATATGTTAGGGTAATTAATCTTTATAAAGAGAATAATGACTAACATTAAAAATTTACATTTATCTTTAGAGCATAACTTATTAAAAGAAAAACTAATTAACACTCCTAATAGCTTGATTATTCAAGACTTAGATGGGGTGTGTATGGGCTTAGTAAAAGATCCATTAAATAGAATTATAAAATGGGATTATGTGCAGTCAGTAAAGAAAATGAAGGATCATTTTTTTGTACTTACTAACGGCGAACATATTGGGAAAAGGGGAGTAAATAACATTGTTGAAAAATCAGCTTCTTCTGCTCAAGAAGTCAAAGAAAAAGGCTATTATTTACCTGGTTTGGCAGGGGGAGGAGTGCAATGGCAAGACTGTTTTGGTAATGTAGAACACCCTGGGATAAGTGATAAAGAACTAAACTTTTTAGCTAGTGTTCCTCACATTGTTAGGGAAAAATTAACTGATTTTTGCATAAAAGAATGTAACTTTCTAAGCCCAAAAGAAATCAATAATATCATTGATGCAGTAATTCTTGATAACTTTGTTTCTCCCACAGTTAATATTAATACCTTTTATGAAAAATTAAGCTCCCATAGTGATATTTATATAAAATTACAAGATCAAGTCAAACTATTAATGGATGAATTACTAAATCAAGCAGAAAAAGATGGTTTAGAAAATTCCTTTTTTGTCCATTATGCCCCTAATTTAGGGAGAGATGATGATGGTTTGGAAATATTACGTCCTGCCACGGAAACTGATTCGGGTACTACGGATTTTCAATTTATGGTGAGAGGGGGAATTAAGGAAGCAGGGGTTTTATTTTTACTTAATTATTACTATTATTTACACACAGGAGAATATCCTTTAGGAGAAGATTTTAATGTGAGAAAAGCTCCCCATACTCAGGAAGAATTATTAAGTTTAGTAGTGAATAATTTTGACCCCAAAAAGATGCCTTTTATCGTAGGTGTAGGTGATACTGTTAATAGTACGGTGATGGAACAAAATGGCAAAACAATCGTCCGTAGGGGAGGAAGCGATCGCAACTTCTTACAATTAATTCAAAATATTGGTGATAAATTTAATATAGATAATGCTGTGGTTTATATCGATAGTTCGGGAGGAGAAATCAAAAATAGAAAACCTATAAAACTAGGTAAAGATGGTGAAAAAACTATTGTTTTAGAAGGGCCAGGGGATATTTTAGATAAAGAAGAACCTTTAAAATTAAATATGGTTTTTCCCCAAGGACATCAACAATATTGTAAGTTTTTTTGTGAAGTTGCGAACAGTCGTAAAACTGATTAATTCTTTATTGATCCACAAGTTTGGATAAGGATGCACAAGTTTGGGCAAGAATCCACAATTCTGGGCAAGGGGCTTAAGCCCCTTGTTATAGGTTTATTTAAATATCTTTATTGAAAATATATGAAAAAAAAGAAGTTTTTTTGGCTCAACTTAATTATTATTTCCTTCATTTGTTCACTTTTATTAAACGGTTTTAATTTCAGTTTTAATAAAGGAATCGGACAACCAGTTTTTGCTCAAAATAATTCCCAAGGATTTGTACAGCAAGGAACTAAAACTATTATCAACCAACGAGAGATAAATTTGCCGTGGATAGAATGGCGAGAAGGAAATCAAACCTATATTGGTATTAGTGATATTGCCTTACAAAATACCCTAGGAGTAGAATTATTAAATAGTAACAATCCCAATGAGCAACCTATTCAATGGTTTAATTCCTATCATAATTTACCCGCTCGTTTTGTAAATCCTTATCGTTATTTAGATACAAGAAAACTATTAGAAAATACTGATATTGTAATAGAAAGACAGGAAGATACTTTAATTATTAATACCCCCAATAGTCGAGTAAATCGAGTATATGATATTAATCAAAGTCAACAAAAAAGGGTGGTAATTGAGTTAGAAAGACCTACTTTTTTCCGTGTCAGTCAGGCAAGGGATGAAGGGGTAATTATCATTGAAGGGCAACCAACTTTTGGGGTTTCGGGAGAAAGTGATGATAGCTCCATTAATCCTTATAATAATACCGGTGCGTTAGAGGATGAGGGGGATAGAGTCAGGGGGGCACAAAATCCTGTTTCCGGTGCTTTATTTCGGGTGGAAACGAATAATAATGCCACCCTTGTGCATATCAATATTCCTGCGGGGCATAATCTGAAGGTGAATTCTTCGGCGCCGAATATACTTTTTGCGGAATTAAGCCCTACTGCGAAGGTACAAAAAAATATTTCTTGGTCTAATGATCTTAGTTGGCAGGATACATACGTAAGATTGAGTAATGGGGAGACTTTCTTTGTGTCTATGTTAAAAGCTAATTTACAAAGGTCAGAGCTTAGTTTACGTCCCATCGTCACCAATAATAGTACCATGATTGGCACAGCCCCCCTAAGAACTATGGCACAAGGGCAAGGGGCGATCGCCGCTATTAACGGGGGCTTTTTTAACCGTAATAATCAATTACCTCTGGGGGCTATTAGAAACAACCAAAATTGGCAAAGTGCGCCCATTCTCAATCGGGGAGTATTGGCTTGGAATGATGCAGGAAATTTTCAAATCAGTCGTCTTCGTCTCCAGGAAACCATTATAAATAGTACGGGCGATCGCCTTGTGTCCGACTATATAAACAGTGGCTATGTGCAAACAGGGGTATCCCGTTATACCCGTAGTTGGGGCAACAGCTACACTAGCCTGAGTAACAATGAGACTATTATAGTGGTAGAGGGCGATCGTATCAGGGACAAAGTAAACATCGCCCAAGCAGGGGCAAATCCCATTACCATCCCCGCCAATGGCTATTTAATCGTAGTGCGCAACTCCCCCCAACTTGTCAGCAACTTTAATCAAGGGCAACAACTACAAATTACCAGCAGCACAACCCCCCCCACCATGGCAAATTTCCCCCATATGCTAGGGGCAGGGCCCGTCTTAATAAATAACCGTCAAATCGTCCTTAACGGCGAAGCAGAGGGCTTTACAAACGCCTTTAATCAACAGAGGGCATCCCGTA
The DNA here is from genome assembly GCF_001747005.2 of Cyanobacterium sp. IPPAS B-1200. Classification (NCBI taxonomy): domain Bacteria; kingdom Bacillati; phylum Cyanobacteriota; class Cyanophyceae; order Chroococcales; family Geminocystaceae; genus Cyanobacterium; species Cyanobacterium sp. IPPAS B-1200. The sequence continues at coordinate 518,347 of NZ_CP182899.1, read as the reverse complement.
GCGGAGTAGCCATTGATAACCAAGGCAACATTATGTTTGTGGCAGCCCATCAAAGAATCGGTGGCCCGGGGCCTAGCTTACAAGAATTTGCTCAAATTCTGCTCCAGTTAGGGGCAAAAGACGCCCTCAACCTTGATGGTGGTAGTTCTACCCAAATTTATCTGGGAGGAGAAATAATTGATCGTTCTCCTGTTACCGCCGCTCGAGTACACAATGGATTAGGTTTGTTTTACCGTCCTCGAAATTAGGGTGGGGAATGGTTTTTGAGTGTTAGTTAACTTTTTGGACTCGATTAATTATCATCGATTCTCAAGCAGTGAAAAATACTTGTAATGCGGGGGTAGAGAGTAGAGGATTCTGTGGTTATAAACTCACTAATGGTATAAAAAGACATTTAGCAGTAGACAGTCTTGGCTTTCCCTTTTTCACTTATTGTACAAAGGCAAGTATTTCCGATGATCGAGGATTAATCATGATGTTGAGCGAGAACATAGATTATTTTCGCGCCAAATCCATGAATGTTCATAAAATTACAATCCTCGTGGATTCGTGTTATCATCCTGATTTTATCATGAGGGAATTAAAAAAAGTTTATCCACAAATGGGAAAGAAAATTCGTATCGAAAAATCAAGCAAAATCTCTTCTGAACAAAAAAAAAATCAGAAGGAAAAAAAGGATTTGTGGTAGTCAAAGCAAGATGGATCATTGAAAGATAATGGTGCTTGGATGGAAAGATGTAAAAATTTGGTCAAAAACTTTGAAAGAACCTTATTCAACTCCACCCAAAAAGTCAACTTATGTTTTATTCGATTACTTTTAAAAAGACTCACTGCTTCCTGAGATACCAAATGGGTTCTTTAAGGTAAATCAAGAGTTTAATATTCTTTTTAGCTACTTTTCAGACCACAGAGCTAATAAATAAGAAGATAGACAATAATTCGTGTAGGATTATGATGTAGTTACTTAATCTTCACCATAGCACCCCACTTCGGTTATTAATGAGTCAAATTATAGTTATTAAAATAGGTACTTCTAGCTTAACAGTTCCCGACACAGGAAGCCTTGCCCTATCCACCATTGCCACCCTCGTAGAAACTCTGACAAATTTAAGACAACAAGGATATCAAGTTATTTTGGTGTCATCTGGGGCGGTGGGAGTTGGTTGTGCTAGGTTAGGCATTAGCAAACGTCCTCAAAATTTGAACCAAAAACAAGCTATTGCAGCGGTAGGGCAAGGGCGCCTAATCCGTATCTATGATGATTTATTTAACAATTTAGGACAACCCATCGCCCAAATTCTTCTTACTCGCCACGACTTGAAGGAAAGAAGTAGTTATGTAAATGCAAATAACACCTTTCAGGCTTTGTTAGATTTAGGAGTTATTCCCGTTGTAAATGAAAATGATACCGTGGCAACCGATGAGTTAAAGTTTGGGGATAATGACACCCTCTCGGCTTTGGTGGCTAGTTTGGTGGGCGCTGATTGGTTGTTTTTGTTGACCGATGTTGATAAACTATATTCTGCTGACCCTCGTTTAGTACCTTCTGCTACTCCCATTGATTTGGTCGCTAGTGATGAGTTATCTAATTTAGATATTAGTGTGGGGGGTAGTGGTACAAGTTGGGGTACAGGGGGGATGATGACAAAAATCACCGCAGCGCGTATTGCTACGCGGGCAGGGGTAACCACCGTAATTACCAATGGTAAACATCCTACTAATATCATTGATATTTTAGCAGGAAGGGCGATCGGTACTCGTTTTGAACCGCAACCAAGGCCAGAAAATGCCCGTAAGCGTTGGATTGCCAATGGTTTACTCTCCACAGGTAAAATATATCTTGATGATGGGGCGCTTAAGGCTATTTGTGAGCAAGGAAAATCATTGTTGTCGGCGGGAATTGTCAGGGTGGAGGGAGATTTTAATAGTACTGATGCAGTAGATTTATATTCTTTGAATGATTTAAAAATAGCACGGGGTATTGTTAATTATACTAGCCACGAGTTGCAGTTAATTAAAGGGAAAAAATCTCAGAATATTAACAAAATTCTTGGTTACGAGGGGGCAGAAACGGTCATTCACAGAGATAATTTAGTGATTATTAGTTAGTTATTTTTGATAATTGGTTTTGAGAAGAAGTTGCCCTAAATTGTGATTTATGAAAAAGATTTTATTGATTAGTAATGGTCATGGAGAAGATTTAAATGGTAGTTTAATTGCGGAAGCAATAAAAAATATTGAGCCTAGTTTGACGGTGGATGCTTTTCCTGTGGTGGGTCAGGGAAAAAGCTATATTAATAAAGGTTTTAAAGTGGTAGCACCTACCTTAACTATGCCTTCGGGAGGAATGTTCTATCTTAATATTTTAAATTTTATTAAAGATTTATGGGCAGGATTATTAGGTCTTACTTTTCGTCAAATAGTAACATTATTTAAGATTAAGAATCAGTATGATATTTTTGTTGGCATAGGTGATATTTTACCTTTATTATTTTGTTTTTTATTAAGAAAACAATTTTATATTTTCTTAGTGGCATATACGAGTTATTATAGTGACAAAGGTAAGTTGGGTTTACCTTTATTTAGTCGTTTTTTGTTAAATTCTTCTTTGTGTTTAGGGGTATTTACTAAGGATAATTTCACGGCGAAGGATTTTAAAAAACAAGGTATTAAAAGAGTTAGTTGCCATGGCTACCCCATCATGGACGCTCTAAAATATGATTCTGATAGGTTAAGTTTTGACTATCTAGGTAATCCTTTAGACGATAGTTACAATGCTTTTATGGTGGCTCTTTTACCAGGTAGTAGAGTTCCTGAAGCGGTTAATAATCTTGAGTTACAAATTCAAGTTTGTGAAAGGTTGGTTTATTTATCTTCCGAATCATGGCGTTTTTGCGGGGCTTTAGTTAATGATATTCTTCACAATGATGTGGCAGTGATTGCTAAGAATTTGGGTTGGAGCTTTTATTTTTCTAATGAGTTGAAAAAGGTAGAAAAAAATGATTATATTTCTCTGCGAAAAAAGCCAGAAAAGTTAATTTTAACAAAGAAGATTAAGGATAAAAATATAGTAATTGAGTTATTTTATAATACTTTTGCCGAGATTTTAATAAAAAGTGATGTGGTATTAGGAATGGCTGGAACGGCTGTAGAGCAAGGGGTTGGCTTGGGAAAGCCTGTGGTACAAATTGTTGGGGCAGGGCCTCAATTTACCTATCGTTTTGCGGAGGCTCAAATGCGTTATTTAGGCCCCAATGTGCGCACGGTGACTGAGTTTCAAGATTTGGATTTGATGTTTAGTCAGGGGGCAAGGGAAATAATGGAAATTGTTGAGGATGAGCAGTATTTGATTGATTGTCGGGAAAATGGTTTGGAAAGAATTGGCTCGGCGGGGGCTTCGAGGGCGATCGCCCACACCATCATCAACTATAATCAGGGTTAGGGCTGTAACTCGTGGAGAATAGTAAAGGAAACATGGTTAATAGCCAACTGCCCAATGGAAGTCTTTTCCTTGCTTACAGGTAAACCTTCACTGATGAGAGTCTCAAAGGGCATATCCTTCGCCATTTCCACGTGATACCATGATAAACCCATAAAAAATCTGGTGGGATAAGGGCCCCCATCATCCAAATCATCGGGGTTTGACTCCATGGGCAACCAACCGATATTGGGCAAATAAAACTCCATCCACACATGGTTAAAATCGGGTACGAGGGGAATATTAAAATGTAGTACCTTCATAGGACATTTATAACGCCCTACCGTACGAGAAGCGATGCCATTAAGACGGGCAAGGGCAAGGAGTAAGCCTAAATACTCACCGCAGGAGCCTACCCCCCGTTTTAAGACAATATCAGGGGTATCAATATGAGGTTTTATACCATAGGAAAGGCGATCGTAAACGTAATTACGGATACTATACATTTTTCTGAGGGGATTAGTTTCGCTACCCCTAGCCTCCTCCGATGCCCTCAAAATAATCTCCGTATTCATGGACAAATCATCATCATCAATCAAATACTTTGTTTCAAATTCAGGGGTGAGGGGGGGTAAACTTTCGCAATCCTTGGGGGTAATTTGATGTTTGATACTCCAAACTTCTAACACCGCACGCCAACCAAAAACATAACGCTCATTAGAATTAAACTCAGGAAACTTGAATAAAGCTACCCTTTGCCCATCATAATCCTCCTCCGTGTAGGGTAATCCTACCGCTTCAATGCTTTGTATTTTTTGACGGGGGCTTTCTGTGGGTAAAGCAATGCGCCACTCCAAATCCTTTAACTTGATTTCATCCAAAGGAGAAACTTCCTCCAGATAACTCATTTCAATGAGAAACCCATTAGAAAGGGTACACTTATTTTCTGGGTCATATTTAAAATATAAAGGATGAATAAAAGTGCGATCGCGATATAATAGTTCGTGATTAGGTTCAGCGTTTGGATTATCTCTGATATAAGGTTCTTGATCAGTATAAGCGATATATAAAACCTTTTCCCCCGTTTCTTTATCCTCATAAAAACTCAGCCCACTAGGATACTCAAACGGAGTCAGAATCGTGTATTTAGTCTTTCCCGTCGCCCTATCAAGACAATAAACCGTCTGCTCAAGATTATCACACAACCATATTTCCTCATCATAGATAGTAATATTTTCATCACCGATGCCAGGAGCATAAAACCTAGTAATCTCCGTACCATCATCCTTACTATAAACCCCGATAGTGCCAGTTTTTTGGCAGGTGATATAAATAGTTTTTTCCTGTAGGGCAATGCCATTACAAGGATAAGAAAGACTAAAAAAATATTTAGGGGCAGAAATAATCTTTAACTCCCCCTCCTCCCATTCAATGAGAGTATAATAAACACTGCTTTGAGTCACAAACCATATTTCTGTATCGGTAATACATAAGCCTCTTGCCCCAATAAAATCTCGCCAGTAATTACTATTGATAATTTTAGAAACACTGGTTTCTGGATTGATATGTAATAGATAACCATTGCGAGAATCGATCGCATATAGACTATCATTTTTAAAAGCCATACCATCAAGAGAAGTAGCAACGAGAGGTCTGATGGTGGGGTAAAATTTTTGACCAGAGTTAGAATTAGAGATCATGTTTGCCGATAAATACCTTAGGGTTTGTTTTACAGATTAACTGCCTTTTTGATGTAGCCTTTCAAACTATCTACACAAGTTAGTACATCATATATCAACTACCCCATGAGAGTAACAAAATAGTTCATCCACAATTTGCTTATCATGAACAATTAATCAAAAAAAAATCAAACTTACCCATCTCCACAGGCAACCCCAACCATTTACCCAGAGAGTCTCAAACTCCTGTATAATTTATCACTGTTGACTTGCACAGAAGTAGAAGGAAAAAATGGGCGTCGAATTACGTAGTTATGTATATTTAGATCGATTACAACCCCAACACGCTGCGTATATTGGCACAGTAGCCCTCGGATTTTTACCCCTACCAGGAGACGCTTCTTTGTGGATTGAAATATCCCCCGGCATCGAAATTAACCGCATTACTGATGTTGCCCTCAAGTCAGCTGTCGTGCGCCCCGGAGTTCAATTTGTAGAAAGATTATATGGTTTATTAGAAATCCATGCCACCAATCAAGGGGAAACCAAAGCCGCTGGTAGAGCAATTTTAGATGCTTTGGGGGTAAAAAGGGAAGACTCTCTTAAACCTAAAGTTGTCTCTAGTCAAATTATTCGTAATATTGATCCTTATCAGGCACAAATTATTAACCGTAACCGTAGGGGGCAAATGCTTTTGGCGGGAGAAACCCTATATGTATTAGAAGTGCAACCAGCGGCTTATGCAGCCCTTGCGGCCAACGAAGCAGAAAAAGCGGCCTTAATTAATATTTTAAATGTCCAAGCAGTGGGTAGTTTTGGCAGACTCTATCTAGGGGGGGCAGAAAGAGATATAAAAGCAGGCGCTGCGGCTGCCCTTACTGCCATTGAGTCTATTGGGGGTAGAGGAAGTTTGAAGGGCATCGAAGAATAATAGATAGGTTATTGTGTTTAAGTAGGTTGGCGAAATTAATTATAGCTCTTATTTTATTAAGACTCTTATGAACAAGGGGTTTAAACCCCTTGCCTAAATCGATTTAATTATGCCCACTTACTTAAAGAGTACAAAAATATTGACCCTAAATAAACTGTCAAGTAATTTTTAACTATTAATTATCCACCATCAATTATTACTTTTAGTATGAGTAAAGAAGTTAACTGGAAACTTTTAAAAAGAGACATAGATAAATGGAATCAATTAAGACAATTAAACCCAGAAAATAATCAAAAAATTGATCTTTCAGGAGTAAACCTGAGTAACATGAATCTGGAGAAAGTAAACTTAAGCAATTGTAATTTAAGTAATGCCAATCTTATTGGTAGTAGTCTTCGTTTTGCCGATTTGAGAGGAACAGTTTTAAGTCAATGTAATCTAATTGGAGTTAATTTAAGACTAGCTAATTTAAGAGAATCTTATATAATCCAAGCAAATTTAAATAGAGCCAATTTAAGTGAGGCAAATATGATTGGTTGTACTCTAAATGAGTCGAATCTAAGCTATGCAAATCTTTATGAAACCGAACTTATGGGGGCTTATCTTTATAAAACAAATCTTAGTCATGCTCAATTGATTAATACCCATTTAACTAAGGCTTATTTAGTCAGTGCTAATTTAGACAATGCAACCCTAAATAATGCTGATTTAAGATGGGCAAATTTATCTCAGGTGGATTTGTCAAAAACTGTGATGGTTTAACGTCAAAATAGAGGCAAGGGGTTTAAACCCCTTGTTAAAAGATATTTAAGATAAAATTGTAATTATTTTCTAACTTCTTCTAAAATTGCTTGTAATTCCTCATTAGCTAATCTAGGGCCAAAACTGGTGACTAATTTGGCGGAGGCGAGGGAAGCGAGTTTGCCTGCCGTTTGCCAGTCCAAGCCATTGGTGATGCCATAGAGAATACACCCTGCATACATATCCCCCGCGCCTACGGTATCTACAGCGGTGACGGGATTGGCAGGAATTTCCATGAGTTTTTCTCCGTCAAATATTAATGAGCCTTTTTTGCCGAGGGTAATGGCGAAGGTTTTGGCGATGGTTTTGAAGTAATCAACGGCTACGGTTAAATCTTCAGTATTAGCCATTTTAAACGCTTCATCTTGGTTGGCGAAAAGTAAATCAACTCCTTCCCCGATAACTTTGTCAACCCCTTCACGGAAAAAATTAACCATGTTGGCATCGGAGATAGAAAAGGCTACTTTTACCCCTGCTTCTTGGGCTATTTTTTTTGCTTCTATGGCGCTTTGTAATGCGGTGGGGGATGATACTAAATATCCTTCGATGTAGAGATATTGGGAATCTTTGATGGCTTCTTTGTTTAATTCATTCTGGCTTAAATCCCCTGTAATGCCCAAAAATGTGTTCATGGTGCGATCGGCATCGGGGGTTACTAATACAAGACATTTCCCTGTAATGCCTTCTGGGCGGTTATCTTGACGAAGGTTGGTATCTAAACCACAATCTAGTAAGTCTTGGAGATAGAATGCACCGCTATCGTCATGGGCTACTTTGCAAGAGTAGAAACCTTTTGCCCCTAGTTGACTGATGGCAACTAAGGTATTAGCCGCCGAACCTCCACAGGCTTGTTTACAAGGGGGTGGTAGTTGTTCTATTATGTGTTTTTGTTGGGTTTCGTCCATTAAGGTCATAACACCTTTATCGATTTTTAGTTGGCTGAGTAATTCTGGGGTGACTTCAAACTCCATGTCCACCAGAGCGTTACCCATGCCATATACGTTATACTTTTTGGTCATTGTTAATTTTTGTTGCAATATTCCTTGATCATCTTATACGGGCGATGTTTCGTCAACTGGATATGGAATTTTCTTGGTGGTGAGAGTAAAATCATGAAATTGCCGATCGCCCTTATGATGTATATAGAATAGTAGATCTAATTTAATGTTAATTTCCATTCGTATTGATAATTTTGCCTTAGTTGATCATTTAGATTTAGAGTTAGGACAAGGATTAAGTGTTTTGACGGGGGAAACTGGTGCAGGAAAATCGATTATTTTAGATGCCATTGATGTGGTGTTGGGGGGCAAGGCAAGTAATCGCATGATTCGCAATGGGGAAACAAAAGCCATAGTAGAAGCGACTTTTCACAGCAATTCTAATTTAGAAGCATGGTTGGATGAGCAAGAGTTAGATTCTTTCCATGATGGCACGGTGATATGTAGTCGGGATTTGACGTTTAAAAAAGGTAATTTTCGCTCCCGTAGCCGAGTCAATGGAGTAATAGTTAATAAACAGGTTATCACAGCTTTGCGCGATCGCCTCTTAGAAATTACGGTGCAAGGGGAAACGGGGGAATTATTTGCCACAGCCACCCAAAGAGATTTATTAGATGCCTATGGGGGTAAAAAGCTATTATCTCAAAGAAAACTGGTAACAGAAGCCTTTGTGGAGATGGATAACGCCCATCAAGCCCTCATCGCCCGTCGTCAATCGGAACAACAACGACTGCAAAGGTTAGACTTACTAAAGCATCAGATTAAGGAGTTGAATAGTATTCACCTACGGGATGCCGATGAGTTGGAACAATTGGAAATAGAGAGCGATCGCCTTACCCACGTGGTAGAATTACAACAGTTAAGTTACCAAGCCTATAACCTTTTATATCAGAGTGAAACTGAAGAAAATGCCACCGCTGATATTCTGGGCAAAGCCGAAGCCGTATTAATTGATATGGCTAACTACGATAAAGAGTTAACCAGTATTTTGGAAATGGTACAAGGGGCGCTCAATCAAATCGTGGAAGCTGGACATCAAATCCATAGCTATGGTTCTTCGTTAGAAGGAGATCCCGATAGATTGGAGGAGGTAGAGGAAAGAATTAGGACTCTTAAGCGTATTTGTCGCAAATATGGCCCTAGTTTGGGAGAAGTGATTAAATATCACCAAGGATTAAAAGAAGAATTAGTACAACTAGAAAGCAATGAGCGCTCCATTGAGGAGTTAGAGGCAGAATATGAGCAAATCAACACCAAAACCCTCGATTTGTGCCAAAAATTAACCGCATTGCGCACCGCAGCAGCTTCTAAACTAGAAAAACAACTCACCTCAGAGTTAAAACCTTTGGGCATGGAAAAAGTACAATTCGAGTGTCGTTTAACCCCCACCAAACCCACCATAACAGGCTGTGATCAAATAGAATATTATTTTAGCCCCAACCCAGGGGAAGATTTACAACCCCTAGCCATGACTGCATCAGGAGGGGAAATGAGTCGTTTTCTTTTGGCTCTCAAGTCTTGTTTTTCGGGTACTCAAGTTGATCCCAAAACCCTTATTTTCGATGAAATTGATGCAGGGGTATCAGGAAAAGTAGCACAGGCGATCGCCCATAAACTACATAAATTAAGCCTACAACATCAAGTAATCTGTGTCACCCATCAACCCCTCGTCGCTGCCATGGCAGACAATCATTTTAGGGTATCAAAACACCTCACCAAAGGGGATAAAGATGTCAAAGATATTCGCACTATCGTTAAAATTACCCCCCTTCACGAACAAAATGCCCGTCGTGATGAATTAGCCGAACTTACAGGAGGACATTCTGCCACCGAAGCCCTCGCCTTCGCTGATTCTTTATTAGAAAAAGCTAGTAAGGAAAAAAAGACTATTAATATTTAGGGTGCGCTGAAAAATCAACTAAAATTCCCCTAACATTCTAACTTCAGGATGAAGCAAAATTGACCAGCTATTTTGAACTTGCTCTTGGACATGGCTAATTAAATTATAAATATCCCCTGCCGTGGCATTTCCTGCATTAAGAATAAAATTAGCATGGCGATGGGCCACTTGCGCCCCTCCAATTTGGTAGCCTTTTAAGCCAATTTGTTCAATTAACCATCCCGCCGCTTGGGGTTGAGGATTACGAAAAACACTACCACAACTGGGCTTGTCGTAGGGTTGAGTTTGTTTACGGTGCTTAAAATTGTTACCTGTGATTTCCATGACACTTTCTCTGGTGGAAGTAGCACTTAATTTGAGGGTGGCACTCAAAACAAGGGCAGACTCTTTTTGTAGTCTGGAGGTGCGATAGGAATATTGTAATTCTTTGCCTGATAATTCTTTGATAGTACCATCAGAGTAAGCAACGATCGCCTTTACCAAAACATCAGCTATACAGCCCTTATGCGCCCCGGCATTCATAACCACAGCGCCCCCAAGGGTGCCTGGAATACCCACCGCCCACTCTAGTCCTTCCCAGCCTTTTTTGGCTACTTGCCAAGCTAGTTTGGGCAGAGAATAACCAGCCCCTACGGTAATGGTTTGGTTGGTTTCATCCACGGTGTATTGATTGAGGTGACGGGTGTTGAGGACTAATCCTTCTATACCACCATCACAAATGAGTAAATTTGAACCTTTACCAAGGCAGGTAAAAGGAATTTGCTGTTTGTCAACCCAATGAAACACTTCTTGAATGTCTTGCCATACCTTGGGTTCGGCATACCATTGAGCTTTTCCCCCCACTCGATAGGATGTATAGGGGGCAAGGTGAACTTTTTGATGAATCACACAGTCTGTATGAGGGAGGGTGATGGGATTGGTAAGGGAGTCGGAGATGGGTTGATTAAGTGCGATCGCCATTTTACACAACAATTATTAAGCTAAATTACAAAAAAGGAGAAGATAAAAGCCCCATAAGGGCAAGGGAAGAGTTAGGCCACCAATAATGATTCTTCCTCAACGGGTAAGAGTTGAGGTATTACTTGGTTAAGGTTTCCTGCCCCTAGGAATAGGGTTAAATCTTGGGGTTGAAGAAAATCTGTCAGAAAATCTTTCAAAGAGGACAATTCGGGATGATACAACACCTTATTATGGTATTTTTCCATGGTTTGTGCCAGTGTCTGTCCAGTAATGCCTGTTTCATTTTTCTCTCCCGCACTGTAAACATCTGTCAAGATGACTACATCTGCAGACTTAAAACATTGGGCAAACTCATCTAAAAATGTCTCGGTGCGACTATACCGATGGGGCTGAAAAATAGCCACCACACGACTGGCATCATATTGAGGTAGTCGGGTACGCGCCGCCTCAAGGGTACAACGGATTTCGCTAGGGTGGTGGGCATAGTCATCGATGAGGGTAGCCCCCTGAAATTTCCCCCTATATTCAAAGCGTCTTTTTGCCCCGTCAAAACTGGATAGGGCTTCGGCAATGGTAGCAAAATCAACTCCTAGTTTACGTCCAATGGCGATCGCACTTAGGGCATTACTAATATTGTGATTTCCCGATAATAACAAAGATACATCCCCTAATAATTCCCCATTTTCCCATACTTGAGCCTGAGAACCTTCGGGCTTATGAACAATATTAGTGGCGATATAATTTGCGCCAGAGTCTGGGTTAATACTATAAGTAATGTCAGCTTCAATATTCTCCTTCACCACAGGACAATCAATACAAGCGATGGTAATATCTGACTGAGAACTAAATTGATTAAAAATATCTACTAACTGACTTAAATCTTTGTAATGATCAGGATGATCCAATTCAATATTAGTAATAATACCCATGGCGGGAGAATGTTTCACCAAAGAGCCATCAGACTCATCAGCTTCCGCCACCAATAAATCACTATCCCCTAACCTGGCATTACCTCCCCAAGCACTTACTTCACCGCCCACAATGACCGTAGGATCTAATTTACACTTGAGTAACATATAACCAATCATACTGCTGGTGGTAGTTTTTCCATGGGTTCCAGCCACCGCAATGCTCTGATAATCTTTGATGAGGGCGGCTAATAAATCAGAGCGATGAAACACAGGATAACCTTTTTCTATTACCCCTTGATATTCTGAATTATTCTCATTTATTGCAGTAGAACATACTACCTGAAGATTTTTGTGTACTTTTGCTCCATGAAGATGATACAGTTTATCTAAGTTACTGGCTTCTTGGGTGAAGAAAACCTTTGCTCCCATGGACTGTAAACGCTCAGTAATATGAGTAGATTTGAGATCTGAGCCTGAAATCGGAATACCTCTTTTTGCCAACACATGGGCGAGGGCAGACATACCGATACCACCAACGCCGATAAAATGAAATGGTTTGCCGTTTAGATCTATGGTATTCACTTTTTCGCTCTCCTCAACACTACACTAGTTGATATTAATAATTTTGCTTATAATGATATACTGATTTATGTAAATCTTCTCAATATTTTTATCGGTATCATTAATTAAATTGTTAAAAAAGACTCTTTAACGGTTAGATTGTATTTTTTACCTTCTTTTTAACTCTTTTCAAAAAAGTAGAGTGCGATCGTCAAAAGTGTTTTTTATAGTAAATATTTACCCCTTAAAAAGTAAAAAAAGATAAAGCTAAAGCCTTATAAAATAGGTACTTGAATGAATAACAACTATGAATTAGAAAAGGAATTAATTCGCCAGAATAAAAAATTACGTATTTACCCCTTCGATGCTCGTAATTATATTCACCGTGGTATGACCTACTTTAAACTAGGTAGGATGGTGGAATCTCTCAGAGACTACAACAAGGCCGAAGAATTAAACCCTCAACTAACCCCCTATCTCTGGCAAAGGGGTTTATCTTATTATTATTTAGGAAAATATGCCCAAGGGGCAAGACAGTTTGAAATAGACTTAAGCGTTAACTCTCAGGATGTGGAAGAAACTATTTGGCATTTTCTTTGTATTGCCCAATTAGAAGGAATAAAAGAAGCCCAACAATGTCTTTTACCAGTAAAATATGATCCTCGTCCCGTGATGAGAAAAATATATCAGGTGTTTGCTGGTCATTATTCCCCCGAAAACTTGTTACTCTCAGAAAAAACAAATACCTTGCGGGATAATCTTTATACCCATCTATACCTAGGGTTGTTTTATGAAGCCTATCGGGGAGAAATTCCTATGCTTGAAGTGGGTAAAACTATTGCTAGTAACATAGAAAAATCCCGTTTTCATATCAACGAAGCGATAAAATGTGAAATTGATGATTATATGTGGTATTTGGCTAAAGTTCATCAACGGTTAAGACAGACAAAAGTAGAGTCTTAAAAGATATTGCCGCTAAAATAGCGACTGTATTTCAGAACATGAGAAAATAATAGTATTCAATCTAACATTTTTAGAGATAATGACAGAGAATCTTAAAAGTCAATCAATTACGAAGGGAGTACAAAGGGCGCCTAATAGAGCGATGCTCAGGGCGGTAGGATTTGGTGATAATGATTTTACTAAGCCTATTGTGGGGGTTGCTAATGGTTATAGCACTATTACCCCTTGTAATATGGGTTTAAATGATCTTGCCATAGAGGCTCAAAAGAGTATCAAGGAGGCGGGAGGAATGCCTCAGATGTTTGGTACCATTACCATTAGTGATGGTATTTCTATGGGTACTGAGGGGATGAAATATTCTCTTGTGTCGAGGGATGTGATTGCGGATTCTATCGAGACGGTATGCAAAGGACAAAGTCTGGATGGGGTAATTGCCATCGGTGGTTGTGATAAAAATATGCCGGGGGCGATGATTGCCATGGCAAGAATGAATATTCCTGCTATTTTTGTCTATGGTGGTACTATTAAACCTGGTCGTCTCAATGGGGAAGATTTAACCGTTGTGAGTGCTTTTGAGGCGGTAGGACAGTATAGCGCTGGAAAAATAGATGAAGCCCAGTTGACAGCAGTCGAAAAAAATGCTTGTCCAGGTGCTGGCTCTTGTGGTGGTATGTTTACGGCTAATACTATGTCTTCTGCTTTTGAGGCCATGGGCATGAGTTTGCCTTATTCTTCTACCATGGCGGCGGAAGATTATGAGAAGGTGGAAAGCACTAGAAAGTCTGGGGAGGCTTTGGTTAATGCTATCCGTAAACAAATTTTACCGAAGGATTTACTCACCCGTAAGGCTTTTGAAAATGCGATCGCCGTTATTATGGCGGTGGGGGGATCTACTAATTCTGTACTACATTTATTGGCGATCGCCAATACCATTGGCGTAGAATTAACCCTCGATGACTTTGAAGCCATCCGTCAAAAAGTACCCGTCATTTGTGACTTAAAACCATCAGGACGTTATGTCACTGTGGATTTACACAAAGCAGGGGGAATCCCTCAAGTAATGAAAATGCTACTAGCTAATGGCCTACTCCATGGGGATGCCCTCACCATCAGCGGACAAACCATTGCCGAAGTTTTAGCAGACATTCCCGACACTCCCCCCACCAACCAAGACGTAATTCGTCCATGGGAAAATCCTTTGTATAAAGAAGGACACCTCGCTATTCTCAAAGGAAACCTTGCCTATGAAGGCTCTGTGGCCAAAATTAGCGGTGTAAAAAACCCCGTTATCACTGGCCCTGCTAGGGTATTTGAATCGGAAGAAGAATGTCTTGATGCCATCCTCGCAGGAAAAATCGTTGCCGGAGATGTAATAATTGTTCGTAATGAAGGCCCCGTGGGCGGCCCTGGTATGCGAGAAATGTTAGCTCCCACCTCCGCCATTATCGGTGCTGGATTAGGCGACAAAGTAGGCTTAATCACCGATGGACGCTTTTCTGGTGGTACTTATGGTTTAGTCGTGGGACACGTTGCCCCAGAAGCTGCGGTGGGTGGAAACATTGCCCTCGTCAAGGAAGGAGACAGCATCACCATCGATGCCAAACAAAAACTATTACAAATAAACGTCCCTGAAGAAGAATTAAATAATCGCCGTCAGCATTGGCAACCCCCCGAACCTCGTTACCGTAGAGGTATCCTTGGGAAATATGCCAAATTAGTATCTTCTAGCAGTCTGGGCGCTGTTACTGATTTAGAGAGCAAATAAGGAGGAGATGCTGAAAAAGTAGAGTTTTGGCACAATGGGATGATCAAAATTTATTAATAATAATTCACTTCCTTCTGCCTTTTCTCTCTTTACTAATTCAGCGCTCCCTAACCATTATTTTTATATTTTGATTTTTTACCTCACTTAGTGGTGAGGTTTTTTTTTATAAAAATTTGCGATATTACTCCATAAATGTACTGATAAGGTTATTACGTATTTTTGCCCAAGCAAATTAATAATTATTTTCGCTATAGTTTAGTAAAACTAAGGTTTAGTGACCAAAACCTGTTAACAAAACTTTAATAAAATTTTAAAAAACTCTTTTTTTATAGTTACAAATACTGATTTATATTTTGTATCTTTAGAGCTATTTTATTTATTTCGATTCTTGTACTATTAAATGACGATATTATATTCCTCTCCCTAGATCATCTAACGAAAATAGACTATGACCACTCCTTAACTATTTATTACTATGCAAAGTCTTATGGAAAAAATATTTTCTGGTAATGGTTATGTCCCCCATGGACACTGTTATTTGTGGCAACCAGAATTAGTCTCTTTTCATGTTATGGCAGATCTTCTCATTGCGATCGCCTATTTTTCTATACCTATTACCCTACTTTATTTTGTTCAAAAACGAGAAGATGTACCCTTTTCAAGAATATTTATCTTATTTAGTTTGTTTATTGTTAGTTGCGGTATTACCCATCTAGTGGCTATTGTTACTCTTTGGTATCCTTTGTACTGGTTATCGGGAATTATCAAAATTTTCTGCGCCATAATATCTTTACTTACTGCCTTTGAACTATCTTCTGTCATCCCCCTTGCCCTTGCCCTTCCTAGTCCAGAGAAATTAAATAAAATCAATATCCAACTAGAAAATGAGATTAAAGAGCGTAAAAAAATAGAAGCGAAACTCATTACCTCCAATCGAGATTTAAAACGCTCTAATGAAGAATTAGAACAATTTGCCTATGTGGCATCCCATGATTTGCAAGAGCCTTTAAGAACTATTACCAGTTTTGCAGAAATTTTAATAGAGGAATATTCTGCTCAATTTGAGGAGACGGCAAGGGAATATTTGACCTACATTGCTTCATCATCTCAGAAAATGAAGATTTTAATTAAAGACCTTTTAAGGTTATCAAAAGTTAGTCAACAACGCAGACAATTTACTACAGTAGATGTTAACGAAATAGTTCAAGAAAGTATCGATTTAGTAATTCCATCCTATCAAGATATTAACATAAAATTAGATGTGCAAACATTGCCAGAAATTAAGGGTGATCGAGTTCAATTAATACACCTATGGTTAAATTTAATTAGTAACGCTCTTAAGTTTAATAATAATGAACAAATAGAAATTAAAATAGGAGTTGAAAATCAAGAGAGTAATTGGTTATTTTACATAAAAGACAATGGTATTGGTATTAGTTTAGAGTATCAAGAAAAGATTTTTACCATCTTCCAAAGATTACATTGTCAGGATGAATATGAAGGTACTGGAATTGGTTTAGCTTTATGTCAAAAAATAATTTCTCGTCATGGTGGTAAAATATGGGTAAAATCTGAATTGGATAAAGGATCTACTTTTTATTTTACTATGCCCAAAAATCTTATCTCAAGTTAGGACAATTATATAATCCATGAAATTATTTGACGAAGCAATTAATATTTTATTGGTGGAAGATTCTCACACGGATGTTATTTTGATGAGAAAGATGTTATCCATGGCTAAGACGCCCAATAATCTTTATGTGGTTAAGGATGGCATAGAGGCGATCGCATTTTTACGGAAAGAAGAGGGTTACGAAGATGTACCACGACCAAACTTAATTTTGTTAGATCTCAATTTACCAAGGAAAAACGGAAAAGAAGTTTTAGCAGAAGTGAAAGCCGATGATAATTTGAAAACTATTCCTATAATTATTCTCAGCACATCTGATGATGAAAGAGATATTTTAGATTGCTATCAAGGACAGGCAAATTGTTATTTAACTAAGCCTATTAGTATGAAAGATTTTAAACAACAAGTAGAATTAATTGAAAATTTTTGGTTTAATTTAGTTCAATATCCCCAAGGCAATGAAGACTAGATAAGGTGAGCTGAATAAATCATAACCCTGCAAAACAGACCTTTTACCAATAACGGTAACTCAGGTAAAGAGTGATTGATTCAAAATAAATACTTTGGTATTAGCCTTAAAATATAAAAATTGTGAATCGCCACTAAACACCTGAAGCCTAACCCAAACCTAAAGAATTTTTCACCATCCCCTAGATATACTTTTCTATTTCTACCCCAAGTAAGAATTGTCAGGAAGGGCAAAATTGATTTGCCCCCACGAAAAGAACCCTTCATCAAAAGAAAGGTAAAAAAATCATTTAAATCTCATTAACATCTTCCGAAAAACCATTGTAGGCTTCCATACCATGCTCTCCAATATCCAAACCAAAATATTCTTCTTCTTCAGACACTCTCAACCCTAATAAAGCCTTGAGGATAGACCAAATAATAAAACTATATATCACCATAAACGCTCCCACCGCAAGGACTCCCAATAGTTGAACCCCTAATAGAGATATGCTACCAGTGGTAAATAAACCTTTGATATTAGGGTCTCCTGAAACAATAGGACTGGCAAACAAACCCACCGCAATAGTACCCCAAATACCATTAACTAGGTGAACAGAAACTGCCCCCACGGGGTCGTCAATTTTAATGCTATCTAAGTAATAAACAAATACTACAACCAACGCTCCGCCAATGATACCGATAATGATAGCGTCACCATAACTGACAAAAGCACAACCTGCAGTGATGGCTACTAGTCCAGATAAAACTCCATTAATGATGAGAGATAAGTCTGGTTTTCCTGCTAATACCCAACTGATAATGGTGGCAGAAATAGCTCCAGAGGCTGCGGCAAGATTGGTGGTAAGGGCGATATAACTAATATCTTGGGATAGTTCTAGGGTTGAACCGGCATTAAAACCAAACCAACCAATCCAGAGGATGAAACAACCTAGGGTTGCCAAACTTAAATTATGACCTGGTAGTGGCATAATTCCGCCCGATGGTTTGTATTTTCCTTTTCTCGCTCCCAATAAAATTGAACCCGTTAAGGCTCCCCATCCCCCCACAGAGTGGACGACCGTAGAACCAGCAAAGTCTTGGAATCCTAGTTTAGATAACCATCCACCTCCCCAAATCCAGTTTCCTACAAGGGGATAGGCGATCGCCACTAAAAACACACTGAATAAAATAAAATCAATAAACTTAATTCTTTCGGCTACCGCCCCAGAAACAATGGTGGCAGCGGTTCCAGCAAAGGCCACTTGAAACAAAAACTTGGCTGCTAAAGGAATATTTACCGAACCCAAAGAGCTATAAACCCCTATGTAATCCCCACTAATGGCAGGGCTATTGTCCGCCCCAGACAGAAAAAATCCACTAAAACCAAAAAAGTCTGTACCATCCCCAAACATGAGGGCAAAGCCCACAGCCCAATAAGCAATGGTGGAAATAGCAAATACAATCAAGTTTTTAGAGAGCATATTTACGGCATTTTTTCGCCGACATAAACCAGTTTCCAACATGGCAAAACCGGCATTCATAAAAATTACTAAAATTGAAGCGAATACAACCCAAAAGGTATCTAAACCTACTTTTAACTCTTTACTGGCATCTGTTAATTCTGCAAGGGTTTCTTGGGCGGAAACGGAGGTAACACAGGAAAGCAATAAAAATACACTTAATACTATACATCCTTGCCAACTGGGAGAGAAATTTATTTTTTGCGCAATTCTTTTTATTTTCTTTTTTGTTGTCTGAAGTCTGAACATTCTATTTTTATTTCTCAAATAACTTAAATATTCTATGCTTTAAGGCAAGTAATTATAGCATCATCCACTACAAAACATGAATTGTAATAATGTTATTTTGTTCAGTTTTCTTATTCTTTAATCATATCTAACTATGAGCTTTTGTTGTGGGTTATAAACCTCCAAGGGCATTTCATATTTAGAACTAAGATAACGATAGTTTTTTTCTACTTGATTAATATGATTAATTAAAACATCCGTTTCGTTGTTTACTCCATTGGTTGATTGTTCCGTAATTCTGGCGATGTTTCTGAGATAATCACTGGTTAAAGTAACTTTGATGCGGTTGGTTTCTACTGAGTAGTCACAAATTTTGCCACTACCCTCACATATTTTTGCCAATTCTTCTCTGGCATTATTTCTATTTATGGCCTGTTTCAATTCTTCTTGGGCTTGGGATAAATTTTCAGGGGCGCTTTGTTTTAGGCTTTCGAGTTGTGGTTGTTTTAATGTGTCCTCTGGAAATTGGGAAATCAGGTTATTAATTTCTTGCCAATGGTTAACAGCGTTTGTCCATTGGTTGTTGGTTTGGGCGTTTTGGGCTTGGATAATTTTATTTTGTATTTGTCCATAAAGATTATTGGCGATTTCTTCTTGTCTAATGGTGGCTCTTATTTGGGTTAAATATTGGTTATATTCTTCGAGGAGGTTTTCTTTTTCTGTTTCGGCGGTGGTGAGCAGGGGAATTTCTCTTACTTTTTCGATCGCCCTTTGCCAATTACTTTCAACGATTTTTAGTTCTTCTAGGGAAGATATATTATCATTTAATTCGTCATTTTGTTGAGCAATTTGTTTTACTTCTGATAGTAATTGCTCCCCCATTTGTTCCTGCTCAAAACTATCTTTTGCTACTATTAAATTATCATTATATTCTTCTAATTTATTCTCTATCCATGGTGTTAAAAATGGATTATTAATAGATTCAATAAGGGCGATCGCCTCTATCCAAAAATTTTCCACCCTTGTCCATTCATCCATAGATAAAGGTAATTCTGCACTCATATTTTGAGCATTTTCTCTTAACTGTAAAGACTGTAAAATTGTCTCTAAATCATCAATTATAAGTTGATTTTCAATAATTAAAGTTTGGGCTTGATCATAACTTTTTGACCATGATGGAATATTACCTAACCTTAAATTGACAGCAATCAAATTTAGCTGTAATTCCTCCAACTCAATCTTACTCATATCCTCATTGATACTGAGCAAGGAATTATCAACACTTTCTTGAGCTTCAGGAATTAAAGAACATTCCCCCACGGCACAAGGACGGGTAAAATAAAAAGCTAATCCCCCCCCTATCGTGAAAATTATCCCAATGATTAAAGAGATAATACCCACGGAAAAATTATTAGATTTATATTCTCCTGCGGTAGCTTCTGATTCAAGGGATATATCTTTATCTGATAGGTTATCCATGACAAACTAATGAATAATTAATAATGAACAGTTAATTGTATTAATATTTTACTGACTATAACTAGATATGGCAGACCTAAATCATTGTTTGAAAAACAAATTATTAGAAAAACATCAAATATATTTCTTTTTCTATATTTTTTGAGAAAATAATTCTCCCAGTTTTTATATAATTATCATGTATAATTTTCAAAAATAGTGTGTCTAATTTCTTCGGTCAAATTTTCCCTTTATTGAAGTATTATGGAAGACTTATATTTTTATAGATCATATTATATTGTGACATTGCTGTTTAATAATTCCGCAAAAAAGATACTTCTTTTATAAAGGATTAAAAGTTCTAAACATTTTTAGCAATTGTAATAAAAAAACAGTGTGCCTTACATCTTCACTGAGAGCAGGAGAATATTTTGATTCCCTTAAAGACTGTTGCAATTGGGCGTATTCCTGAGCCGAAAGGGGTTGATTATCTAAAGGCGATCGCCCTTCCACAATAATTTCCGTGCGCAATACCTCCTCTGGAATCTCCTCTGGGGGCGGTAAAGCCTTCACTCCTTGCCATGAAAACCCTAAAAAGAATATCAGCAAACTAGAAAAAAAAGTCAGTCTGTCACGAAAAGTAACCAAAGAAAAGTTAACTACCATAACTACTAATGTAGCATCCCCCACAAAAACCAAAAAATAATTAACCCATTCATTTTACCTTCACTTTACAAACAAAACTCCAGAACATACTTGCATCTTAGCGAGATTAAAAAAAATTTCCCAGAGAAAACTGAGAAAATGACCAAAAAGATGAGAGTTAAGGAGTAAAAATGTGATTAACTAGATATTTAGTTATATAATCTATAACTATCAATATCTTGAGCTACATAAAAAGCAAGGAGGTAGCTATTTCCGAACAACTCAACTTGACAGTGAGCCTTAGAGGGACTCGTGAAGTCAAAAAAAATTGCCAGATTTTCCACCTACTAGGTCAGTTAGATGCCTTTTCTGAACCCACATTTCAGAAAGTTATCCTGAGTTATGTAAAAGAAGGAGCTAGTCAAATTATTCTCGATTTATCTCAAATCGATTTCATTGATAGTTCTGGTTTAGGTGCATTAGTTCGTATCGTAAAGGCGATCGAACCCATCAAAGGAAAAATGCAAATTGTTACTAATCCGAGGGTTACTCAAACCGTTAAGATGGTGCGATTAGAAAAATTCCTTAATCTAAGAAACTCTCTCGATGAAGCCTTAGCGGACATATCATAATCAAAAAAATAACGGTGTTATTGTGACCCAGAACGACATTGATTTGCGCCCTGCAAGGCAGATCCCTTTGGGATCGCCACCTAAGTCCTCCTTGAGAGAAAATGATGACCATGAGGTAGTCAATGTGAGAGAAAAAACCCCTCTTGCAACAATACCTCAATCATCTCTCAAACAAATTTCCCCCATATCCCTTGCCTACATCGGTGACGCTATCTATGAACTCCACGTCAGGACTCATTACCTAGTACCCTGCCTAAAAATAGCAGACCATCACCACAAAGTTGTCCACCAAGTAAGAGCGGAAAGTCAAGCAAAACACCTACAAAGTATTTACCCATTACTAGATGAAGAAGAAAGAATATGGGTAAAAAGAGGAAGAAACTCCGTCAAAAAATCTCCCCGCAAACTTGCCCCCGGAATATATCAACAAGCCACAGGGTTTGAAACTCTCCTAGGATATTTATACATAAATAAACCATCTCGCCTTGACTACATACTGAGTCAGATAAAACTCCGTTAAACAAAAAAAAGAGGTGGGCATTGCCCACCATGAGAAATAACTGTAAACTTAGATCGCCTCTAAATTTTTCTCCCCAGTTCTAATACGAATGGTTTGATCCACAGGAGAGATAAAGATTTTACCATCTCCGATTTCTCCAGTACGAGATGCCTGAACAACCTTCTCCACCACCATATCAACTTGATCATCATCCACAACAATCTCAATTTTGAGCTTCTGTAAAAACTCTACAGTGTACTCAGAACCACGATAACGTTCAGTTTGTCCCTTTTGACGACCAAAACCACGAACTTCCGAAACCGTCATGCCAACAATACCAGCATTAACAAGGGCAATTTTGACCTCATCTAGCTTAAATGGGCGAATAATAGCTTCAATTTTTTTCAACTTAATAACTCCTCTTCAAAATTATTTACTTATATAGCTTAATCTATAGCTTATACAATTTTCCTGTTATTTTCTAACACTCTTATCCTATGGTTTTTTGTCAAATACACTACATTTCTTTGATTATTAAAAACCAAAGCATATTATGACCTTATTCCCTGAACCTAAAATGCGATCGCCCTTTAAGCAGATTTACAAAAACCCGAAGATTTGATATAACTTAAGAAATTTAAACGGAAAATAGCAAAAACTAAGGGGAAAAAGCTCTCTATGTATATTGTTCATATTGCTTCAGAGTGCGCACCTGTCATCAAAGCAGGAGGGTTAGGAGACGTTATCTATGGTTTAAGCCGAGAAGTAGAAAACAGAGGTAACACCGTAGAAATTATCCTGCCTATGTATGATTGTATGCGTTATGATCATATCTGGGGACTCCATGATGCCTACAAAGATTTATATGTACCTTGGTACGATGGCACCGTTCATTGTTCCGTATATTGTGGATGGGTTCATGGGCGCCTTTGTTTTTTCATCAAACCCCATTCCCAAGATCAATTCTTTGATCGAAGTTGTTATTACGGCTGTAACGACGACACCATGCGCTTTGCCTTTTTTAGTAAAGCAGCTTTAGAATTTTTATTTATCAGCAACAAACGCCCCGACATTATCCACTGCCATGATTGGCAAACAGCATTAGTACCAGTCATGTTGTACGAAATGTATAAATGGCATGGTATGGCAAATCAAAGAGTATGTTTTACCGTCCATAACTTTAAACACCAAGGCATCACAGGAACAGAAATTCTCGAAGCCACAGGTTTAAATAACGAAAAATATTATTATGATTACGATCGCCTCAGGGACAACTTTAACCCCTTTGCCCTCAACCTGATGAAAGGGGGCATAGTCTATTCTAACCACATCAACACCGTATCCCCTCACCACGCTTGGGAAGCCAGATACAGCGATGTCAGCTATGGCTTAGGGCATACCCTAGAACTACATCACTACAAATTTGATGGCATCCTCAACGGCATTGACTACAATATCTGGAATCCTGAAATAGATACCCTCATTCCCCACAAATACACCATCGATATATTTGAAGGAAAAGCTAAAAATAGGAAAGCCCTTCGAGAAAGACTACTACTGAGGGATGAACATAAGCCCATCGTTGCTTTTGTGGGTCGTTTAGACGGTCAAAAAGGGGTTGACCTAGTTCACCATAGTATTTACCACTCTATCCATAATAACGCCCAATTTGTTTTGCTAGGATCAGCCACCGAACCGAGTATTAATAATTGGTTTACCCACGAAAAAGGTTTTCTCAACGACAACCCAGACTGTCATTTAGAACTAGGATTTAACGAAGAATTAGCCCATCTTATCTATGCGGGGTCTGATATTATCGTTGTGCCTAGTGTTTACGAACCCTGTGGACTAACCCAGATGATTGGTCTAAAATATGGTACAGTCCCCGTAGTTAGAGGAGTTGGGGGTTTAATGGATACAGTCTTTGATAAAGATTATGACCAGCACCATAGCCCAGATAAACGCAATGGATTTGTATTTTATGAAAATGACCATAACGCCCTAGAGTCGGGATTAGAAAGAGCAATTTCCCTGTGGCACCATTACCCCAAAGACTTTGAACTACTCCAAAAACAAGGTATGGAATATGACTACTCATGGAATAATCCTGGAAAACAATATGTAAGACTTTATGATTATCTACGTCATAAGTAGGATGCCATGGACAAAGGGATAATAGACTTCTTCCAAATAAAAGCTAAGAAGTCAGATAAATATAGATCGCAAAAATTTTTAGACAGAACACTTACAATGTTTCTCAAGTAATGTTTTCGAGCATTTTTATAAGCTATTTCACCATGAGTTTAATATCACTAATAAAAATTTAATACTGATAATATAAAAAGATCTCTTTACCTCAGATATAAGTAGAATATATTTTAGTGCTAGCGTCCCAACTATTTATATATATATTTTTAAAAACTATGCCAGTCATTAACAAAAATCATCTCTCCCAGAAAGTTTTAAATAGTATTCCTCAAATATTAGACCCTACTATGTTAAGAGCCGCCAAAGAAATTTACGAAACATATTGCAAATTTCATGTAACTCTTGATTCTCAGCCTATTGGGGTTGCCATTGACAAAAAAACCTATCATGGGCAGTTAATTTTTAATAAGCAACCAATTTTATTACCGTGGGAAAATTTCATTCCTATTTATCAAATAATTTCAGAGCACCAATAAATTGTTATTAACTTATATTTATCTGTTATTTTGTCTAAAGTTAGCGTAATATTCAACAATAATTATTGTGGTTATCTACAGTATTTGAGTGGGAATTAACGAACAATACTTGTAACTTTGCTAGTGCTATACTTGATTTTATCCTGAGTAGTATTCATACTTCTATTCCCATTCCATTTGTGGAATCTTTAAAAGTATGGAGTCATGCCATATTTTTTATTATTAACATAACTCAGGATTACTCTTTTATCAATTATTAACAATTGCTAACGGAGATATTTATTCAAAATAAATCAGATTAACTTTAGGACAAAAAATAATGATTACAATACGCCCATCCGCTGAAAGAGGACACGTTAAGTTTGACTGGTTAAACACAAAACATACTTTTTCTTTCGGAAGTTATTATGATCCTAAATATATGGGATTTGGTGATCTTTTGGTTATTAATGAGGATAAAATTGCCCCTGGAAAAGGTTTTGGCACCCATGGACACCAAGACATGGAAATTGTTACCTATGTCATTGAGGGAGAACTAGAGCATAAAGACAGTATCGGTAACGGTGAAACTATCTCGAGGGGAGAAGTACAAAGGATGAGTGCCGGGACGGGTATTCGTCATAGTGAATTTAATCACTCTAGTCAAAAGGAAGTCCATTTATTACAAATTTGGATTGTACCTGCTCAAAAAAATTTAGAGCCTAGTTATGAACAAAAAATTTTTTCTGAGGAGGAAAAGAAAGGAAAATTATGTTTATTAGTTTCTCCAGAAGGGAAAAATAATTCTTTAAAAATTCATCAAAATGTCAATGTTTGGTCTGCTATTCTAGGAGAAAATGAAAAAATAGCTCATTCTTTGGCTAATAATGATTATGCCTGGATTCAACTGGTAAAAGGGGAATTAGAACTAAATAATCAGACCATTAATGCTGGTGATGGAGTTGCCATTAAAGAAGAAGATTTACTAACTATTAAGAGTAACCAAGAAGATAGCGAATTTTTGTTATTTCACTTTGTAAATTAAGACAATTTTCCATAGAAATTAACATCCGTGTTACCATAAGATTTCTCCTGTAATAGTTGCCATCCGTCGGTAATCATTGCAGGAGATTTTTTTGGGTCAAATTCTGTGGCTATTTCTCCTTGAGAAGATAATAAATTATAATCAAAAATAGCTTTTAAAGTAGGATTATAAAGGTTTAAATGATAGGGAGGATCGAGGTAAATAAGGTCAAACTCATGTCCTTGTAAACTTTTTAATCTTTTTAAAAGATCTCCTTTTAAAACTATAATTTCTTGATTTTCTTTGGCTATTTTTTGCCAGTTGTCTCTGATAATTTGACAGGCACGGGGAGATTTTTCGATCGCAACGGCTTTACTTGCACCACGACAAAGGGCTTCGGCTCCCATGGTGCCATTTCCTGCACACAAATCGAGCCATCGAGAGCCATAAATTTTGTTTTGCCAAATATTAAAAATGGCTTCCCTCACCTTGGAGGTAGTGGGGCGGGTATCTTGCCCCGAAAGAGTCTTAATTTCTCTGTTACCGTAAATACGCATGAATAATTGATGATTTATATGTAACCTTCTTCATTTTCTAGGTTAAAAGAAGAAAGTTTTTTTATTAATTATCAATGGTCGATGGCTCATTGTCCATAGTCCAGTCTCTACCTACCTGAATGGTGACATCGGTACCTAAAATCCCTGTGCTTTCTACTAATACTTCCCCTAAACCCAATGCTACTCTTACTCTTGCCGCTATGGAAGGATCTCCCCCTTGGGCGACAATCCTGGTTTTGGTAGTAGGCTCATTGTAGGGAATAGTGCTGATGAAAACTCGGTTGTAACCTGATTCTATTAGCTGATTCGCAACACTTTGGGCAATTTCTTTGTCACTATCACGGGTTTGTATGGCAACTCTCACACGGCTAGGGGCGATCCCGTAGGGATCAGCCTCGCGGCGCGCTTCTATACTATCACTATTGTCATTGGCATAAAAATAATCAGGTTGAACTCCAAAAATGTCCTGAGCAACCCTTGTAATACCCCTTTGACTAGGTAACCAATAACTGGGCTGTCCTTCTTCTGGCTGGTTAAAATCTCCTGGCAACATCACCATCTGAAAATCGGATCTGCTTTTCTGCCCCATGAAAGCTGCCATGGCAATTAATTCATTTGTACCTAGGTTAGTGTCGATATGGGAGCGAACAATACCTAAAATTTCAGGAATACGTAAGACTGTTTTAGGACTTAAAGCCTGTTCTGTTAAGGCTCTGATCAGAGCTTGTTGTCGTTGTACCCTACCCACATCCCCAAGGGCATCGTAACGGAATCGTAAAAGTTGTAATGCTTTTTGACCATCTAACTGTTGTTGTCCTTCCTGAAGGTCAATATAAAGGCGCTGACTATGATCCGTATATTTCATGTCTTTGGGAACATAGAAATCTACCCCCCCAAGGGCATCGATGAGTTTTTCAACTCCTTGGACATTGATGCGCACATAACGGTCAATTTCCACACCGTTAAGAAGATTACTAACGGATTCGGTAGCGAGGGATGCTCCTCCATAGGCATTGGCATCGTTGATTTTGGTTATGCCAACGCCCTCCACACTGGTTCTGGTGTCACGGGGAATGGATAACACAACCACCTCATTTTTTCGGGGATCTAGTCTTAGTAACATCATGCTATCCGATCTCCCTTGGAAGGAGTTGACAAGGGGATGATAACCTAAATTGGTTTCTGGATAGTCGGGGATGTCGGTACTTAAAGATTTAATGCCTAATACAAGGATGTTAATGGGTCTGCGCAGTTCAGGAACATTCAAGCTACTGTAACTTAAAGTTTCTTCTTGATTAAAAACCGCTTCTTCGTCCGGACTTAGGCGAACTTGATTGAGGGGAGTTTGAGTAAAAGAAAGGGCGAGTAAAGCACCTATGGCGGTGGACAAAGAGGCGATCGCACTTAAACCAAATCCCATTAAAAGCCAATTCACCCCAGACCCCTTCTTGGGGGGTTGTACTTTTTTAGGTCCCCCTTTCTTGGGACGATAATTTACTTTACTTACAGACATTAAAACTCCCCACAAAAAATGTAAAAAATAACTTAGCCAAAGGACCCAACGATGTATTTTTATTTTGGTTAACGAATATGATCAATAAAAATTAATCACATAGTAAAAGATAACCTCTTAAATAATAGGCAATTAGACCACAAAATGAGTAGTAATTTCCTAAAAATTATCTTTCATACCCCGTAAACGACCGAATACCCGACTTGGTTCCTCAAAACCCATGGCAGATTTCATCTGATCACTATCCCAACGCATAAAAGGATTAGTCTTTTTTTCTAAACCAATAAGGGTAGGAATAGTGGGCTGATCATTTTCCCGTGCCATTGTAACCTCTTGATAACGATTCATAAGGTCTAAATTGTTACCATCCACTGTAATAGCAAATTTTAAGTTACTCAAGGTGTATTCATGGGCGCACCATACCCTTGTGTTGTCGGGCAAAGCACGAAACTTGCTTAAGGAATTAACCATCTGGGCAGGAGTACCCTCAAACAAACGTCCACAGCCCCCAGCAAAGAGGGTATCTCCACAAAATAGCTCTCCTACCTCATTTTCATCGGTAGGGGCAAAATAGTAGGCAATGTGGGCTTTGGTGTGACCAGGGACAAAAAACACTTTTCCTTTTTCACCAGCAAATTCCACCGTATCTCCTTCCTTAAGGAAAAACTTTTGACGAGGAATCCTACCCCTATCTTGCTCTCCACCATAAACAACGGCATCGGGAAATGCCTCTAATAACTCTTTGTTACCTCCCACATGGTCTAGGTGATGGTGAGTGTTAAAAATAGCCACTAACTCGGCTCCTAAGCTCTCCAAACAGTCTAAAACGGGTTGAGCCTCCGCTGGATCTACCACTGCTGCTTGATTTAAAGTGCGATCGTGTAAAACAAAGATATAATTGTCCGATAAAACGGGAATTCTAATAATATTCATAATAAAAAATTGACTAAAATCTATAGATAAAATAACATTACGAAATAAAACTTAACTTGCCATTATACTCGTGAACTCATTAACCCACTACTAAGATTGTTTTGAATACCAACAAACATCCCCTAAAAATATCCATAATAGTTAGTGATTTGTCCACCAGTGGCTCAGGCCGCTGGGGTGGTGCCGTACGCCCCTTTCTTTTGGGTAAAGCCCTACAAAGAATAGGATACCAAGTAAAAATATTTGGCTTAGGATTTGGATCACAAACACCTAAATTTTCCACCGACATTCCCATCGTCTATGTACCCTGTGAATATCATTCAGGAATAATTAGTGCCAGTAAAGAATTACTAAATCAAATTGATGGAGATATTCTCTACGCCATAAAACCTAAAACCACCAGCTATGGTTTAGCTATTATCAAAAAACTAACTTCTGGTCGTCCTCTTATCTTAGACATAGATGACTGGGAAATGAGTTGGCATGGGGGGGATAATTGGAGATTTGGTTTTAAACCGATCAAATTTATCAAAGAAATAATCAAAGAAGATGGAGCGTTGAGGTATCCAGATCATCCTCTTTACCTTCGTTGGCTCGAAAAATTCATCTCCTATGCCGATGCCGTCACCACCCACAATACATTTTTACAAAAAAGATTCGGTGGAACATATATACCCCAAGGAAAAGACCTAGAACTTTTTAATCCTGCTAAATTTGACCCCCTGACCTGTAAAACAAAATATGGACTAGAAAAATATCGAGTCTTAATGTTTCCTGGTGCCCCTCGTCCCTATAAAGGATTAGAAGACCTACTCGAAGCCATGGATATATTACAGTGGGAAGATCTCAGATTAGTAATAGTTGGGGGTAGCCCCTATGACGATTACGATCAATATTTGCAACAAAAATGGTCAAAATGGATTATTTCCATGGAACCCCAACCCTTTGAGCAAATGCCTGAAATTATATCCTGTGCGGACGTAATGGTAATTCCCCAAAGACAAACCCCCGAAACCATAGCCCAATTTCCCCTAAAGCTCACTGATGCTATGGCCATGGCAAAACCAATTTTAGCGACAAGGGTAGGTGATATTCCCGAAGTACTTCAAGAGACAGGTTATCTAGTTGAGCCTCAATCTCCTGAAGATTTAGCTCAAGGACTCAAAACCATTTTTAATGATTATGATACAGCTATAGAAATGGGATTGAGAGCAAGGGAGCGTTATTTTCGGTACTATAGCCTAGAACAAATGATGTTCATGCTCGATAAAATCATTACTTCTTTACCGATAAAATAATAATATTTTCTTTGTAAATCCACAGTATATTAATTATAAAAATGAATCAAAATAAATTATTACTGGAATATGCCCTCCGTTTTCGCTGGTGGATTCTACTAAGTCTTTTTTTCGGTTTTTCTGGAGCTTTATTTAATAGTATAGGCATAACTTTAATTATGCCCATAGTTCTTGCTATTCTTGATCCTAGCTTATTAGATATTAGTAGTTTCCCCCCTATTCTTAGTAAACCATTTTCTATTTTTGACAGTTTTTCAGGTAATTTAAAAATAGCATTAATGTTAGCAACTATTGTCTTTATCATTATCTTGAAAAATGTTAATAATATGTTAAATAGTTTGTCTAGCTCATGGCTCACTAAAAGATTGGCAAATAGTATTCGAGATGATTTATTCAAAATTGTCATGTCTGTGGATTTAGATTTTTTTCAACGGACAAAAACGGGTACTTTAATGAGTTATTTAGAGACCGAATGCAGTAGAACAGCATCGTCTATTAATACGGCCATTGGAATGTTAAGTATTTCTTTTAACTTACTAACTTTTAGTGCCATACTAATGACTCTTTCTTGGCAATTGACCTTAATCACTGGCTTTTTGCTATTTCTTTTGAGTCGTAGTAATCAAGTTTTTGTGAAGAGGTCGCAGGCGTTAGGTCGTGAACAAAGAAGAATTTCAAGGACATATACCCAAAAATTAGTAGAAACTTTGGGAGGCATTAGATTAGTCAAATCGGTTAGTCAAGAGGATAATGAGTATCAAAATTTAGTTGATTTAATCCATGAGCGAGAAGAAGCTGCTCTGAAAGTAGAATATAACAGCGTTTTTATTCAACCTCTTAATGAAATTGGAGGTATATGTATTATTTTGGGGATTGTTATCATCGGAAAATTAATTTTTCAGGAAGATGCTAGCACTTTAGTTCCTCTTCTTTTAACTTATTTAATATTACTATTTAGGGCTGTGCCTTTGGTTGCTCAAATTGATAATAAGAGAAATGCTTTTGCGAATCAATCGAGTAGTGTGGAAGTTATCCATGCTTTTTTGGATAAGTCTGATAAGCCATTTTTACCCGAAGGAGATATAGAATTTTCTTCTTTGCAAAAGGGTTTTGAACTTAAGAATCTCAGTTTCCATTATCCAGGTCATGATACCCTAGTTTTGAAGGATATTAATTTAATAATTCCTCAAGGTAAGGTGACGGCTTTAGTGGGTTCTTCTGGTTCTGGAAAATCAACTTTGGGGGATTTATTTGTAAGATTTTATGATCCTTCTCAGGGTGAGATTTTGATTGATGGTATAGATTATCGGGAATACAATCTTAAAAGTGTTAGGGATAAAATGGCCATTGTGAGTCAGGATACTTTCCTGTTCAATAACACGGTGCGTTACAACGTCTGTTATGGTATGGATAATGTGAGTGAGGAAGATTTGCTTAATGCCTTAAAACAGGCTAATGCCTATGATTTTGTGATGGATTTATCCGAGCAATTGGAAACGGAAATAGGCGATCGCGGCGTACTACTTTCAGGGGGACAAAAACAAAGAATTGCGATCGCCCGAGCCTTATTAAGAGATCCACAAATCCTACTCCTAGACGAGGCCACCAGTGCGCTCGACACTGTATCCGAAAAAATAGTTCAAGATGCCCTGAATAGATTATCCAAAAATAGAACTACCCTTGTTATTGCCCATCGACTGTCCACCATCCATGATGCCGATCAAATTGTAGCCCTCGAAAAAGGCACCATTAAAGAAGTTGGCAACCATCAAGAGTTAATAGCCAAAAAAGGATATTATGCCAAACTACACTCCTTACAATTTACTGGTATTTACGATAAACTCAACGAAAAATTAAAAGATGAAAATATAACTCATAACCCATGGTAAAGCCAGATCCACAACTTAGAAGCCAATATTTCGGTAAAATAGATTGATTATAAAAAATTAAAACAGAAAAGCCCAGGAGATAACATTGGTTACCACAACATCATTTATAACCACAAAATCAGAAGAAATCTTTGCTCAAGCTCAAAAACTGATGCCAGGGGGTGTAAACTCCCCAGTAAGAGCATTTAAATCCGTGGGTGGACAACCCATTGTATTCGATAGAGTAAACGGAGCTTATATTTGGGACGTAGATAATAATAAATATATTGATTATGTCGGCAGTTGGGGCCCTGCCATTTGTGGTCATGCCCATCCCGAAGTATTGAGTGCCCTCAAAGAAGTATTAGAAAAAGGCACCAGTTTTGGCGCCCCTTGTTTGCTCGAAAACGTCCTCGCTGAAATGGTCATTGAAGCCGTACCCAGCATTGAAATGGTGAGGTTTGTAAACTCTGGTACTGAAGCCTGTTTATCCGTATTACGCTTGATGCGCGCTTATACCAAGAGAAACAAAATTATTAAATTTGAAGGCTGTTATCATGGTCATGGAGATATGTTCCTAGTTCAAGCAGGTTCAGGGGTTGCTACCCTTGGTTTGCCTGATTCTCCGGGAGTTCCCAAAAGTGTTACTTCCGACACCCTCACAGCCCCCTATAATGACCTAGAAGCCGTTAAAAAACTATTTGAAGACAACAAAGGAGAAATTGCTGGGGTAATCCTTGAGGCGGTGGTAGGTAATGCTGGATTTGTACCTCCTGATGCTGGATTCCTCGAAGGGTTGAGAGTAATAACCGAAGAAAATGATGCTCTTTTGGTCTTCGATGAAGTAATGACTGGTTTCCGTATTGCCTATGGTGGAGTACAAGAAAAATTTGGCGTTACCCCTGATTTAACTACCCTTGGTAAAGTCATCGGCGGTGGTTTACCCGTGGGTGCCTATGGTGGTAAAAAAGAAATCATGTCCATGGTAGCCCCCGCAGGCCCTATGTATCAGGCTGGAACTTTATCTGGTAATCCTTTGGCAATGATGGCAGGGATTAAAACCCTCGAATTATTACAAAAACCTGGTACTTATGAGTATTTAGAAAAAATTACCCATCAATTAATTACTGGTTTGTTAGATGTCGCCCGTAAAGCAGGACATCAGGTAAATGGTGGTAATATCAGCGGTATGTTTGGAATGTTCTTTTCCGATACTCCTGTGCATAATTATAATGATGCTAAAAAGGCAGATACAGCTAAATTTGGACGTTTCCACCGAGGAATGCTCGAAAAAGGTGTTTATTTAGCTCCTTCTCAATTTGAAGCTGGTTTCACTTCTTTGGCTCACACGGAAGAAGACATTGAAGCCACTATCAACGCGGCGGCAGAAGTATTAAAAGAAGTTTAATTTACCCTCACCCCACCCCCTCTCCATAGGAGAGGGGCTTTTTTTTGCTCATCATTAATATCAAGTAATTTTGAATCCCCCCCTATAGAACCCATTTGGTATCTCAGGAAGCAGTGAGTCTTTTTAAAAGTAATCGAATAAAACATAAGTTGACTTTTTGGGTGGAGTTGAATAAGGTTCTTTCAAAGTTTTTGACCAAATTTTTACATCTTTCCATCCAAACACCATTATCTTTCAATGATCCATCTTGCTTTGACTACCACAAATCCTTTTTTCCTTCTGATTTTTTTGTTCAGAAGAGATTTTGCTTGATTTTTCGATACGAATTTTCTTTCCAATTTGTGGATAAACTTTTTCTAATTCCCTCATGATAAAATCAGGATGATAACCCGAATCCACGAGGATTGTAATTTTATGAACATTCATGGGTTTGGCACGAAAATAATCTATGTTCTCACTCAACATCATGATTAATCCTCGATCATCGGAAATACTTGCCTTTGTACAATAAGTGAAAAAGGGAAAGCCAAGACTGTCTACTGCTAAATGTCTTTTTATACCAAATCCTGTTTAGATAGTATGTCTATTCACTCGAAATCACTGGGGTTGATAGTAGTTATTAGTTTACTTTTAGTTTAGGATTTGGTATTATACCATTGGTGAGTTTATAACCACAGAATCCTCTACTCTCTACCCCCGCATTATACCAAATCCTGTTTAGATAGTGTACTTATTTAGAAAGAAAAATTAAGCCAGTGATAGTTAGTTAACTTTCTAATTTCTTCCTGCATTTCTTGCCGAAGAAAATTACAGCGTTGGATCAGAATGTCTTCGATTTCTTCTATACTTTCAAAATATTGGTTAACTAAAGGTTCATCTACTAAACTCCATAATCTTTCGGCTGGTTGTAGTTCTGGAGAATATGGTGGTAAATACTCTATTTCAATTCCTTGGGGCACTTTTGATGATTTACTCCGATGCCAACCAGCATTATCTTCTACCAACAAGATTTTTTTGTTGTCCACCAGAGCATCCTTGGCAAATGCTTCATAGACTAAATTTAACCATTGTGTATTTACTCTCGGTATTAAATACCATATGTTTCTCCTGTTTTTGGCTTCACAAAACCGTAAACCGACCTTCCGCATAGTTCAAGAAAAAGCAAGAATACTACAAAAAAAGTGATAAAAAAGATGAAGTGGAATAGAGTAAATTAGTTTTAATAGAGTAATGATAAGTCTAGGAAAATGTATGAATCAATAAACATTGAAATAGAAAATATTGATCATTTAGGTATAATAGCTGGAATAGTAGACGAGGTAGGCATTGTAGAGATTGTAAACCAAAAACTACCATCCTATGCTACAGAAAAAATTAGTAAAGGATTAGTAGTCAAGGCAATGATTCTCAATGCCTTGGGTTTTGTGTCTCAGCCATTGTACCTATTTTCAGAGTTTTTTAACGACAAAGCAATAGAAAAATTACTAGGAAAAGAAGTAAAAAAAGAATACTTAAATGATGACAAATTAGGGAGAAGTTTAGATGAACTATACGAATATGGACTAAGTAATTTGTTCATAGAAATAGTCATAGAAGTAATAAAAAAATATCAAATAAAAAGTAATTATCACCACTTAGACTCCACATCATTTCATGTGGATGGTAAATATGAAAATGAGGAAGAAGAAAATAGAAAAACCATCAAAATATGTCATGGGTATTCAAGAGATAATCGTCCAGATTTAAAACAATGTGTATTAAATTTAATAGTATCAGGGGACGGAGAAATACCATTATGGATGAAATCAGGACAGGGAAATCAAAGTGATAAAAAAGAATTTGTCAAGATAGTAAAAGAGTATAAGAAAAGTATAGAAACAGAGAGTATAACAGTATGTGATAGTGCCTTATATAGTCAAGAGAATATCCAATTACTAGGGGAAATGAAATGGATAACAAGAGTGCCATTAACAGTAAAAAAAGGGAGAGAATTAGTAGAAAACGAAGAAATATTATGGACAGAGATAGAAAATGAGCAAGAACAAGAATTGAAAGAAAGAGGTTATGAATGGAAAGTAATCAAGGAAAACTATGGGGGAATAAACCAGAGATGGTTAGTAGTAGAAAATAAAAAAAGAAAAGAAAGCGATCTAAAAAAAATAAAAAAAGCAATTCCCCTAGAAAAAGAGGAAGTAGAAAAAGAGAAAAAGAAAATATCTAGAAAATTGTGGTGCGATAACAAAGAATGTGAACGAGAAATAAAGAAAAAGAATAAAAGGTTTAAATATTATGAGTTAGAGATAGAAGACATTAGAAAGCAAGAGAAAGGAAAATATGAAGTAAGTGTAGTGGTAAGAGAGAAGGAAGAAGAAATAGAAAAAAGAAAAATCAAGCAGGAAGATTTATCTTAGCAACCAATGTAATGGAGGAAGAAAGATTAAAACCATGGGAAATACTATGGGAATATAAACAACAACAAAAAGTAGAAAGAGGATTTAGATTTTTAAAGAATCCCTTATTTTTTACCGAGAGTTTTTATGTAAAAAAGGTGGAGAGGTTGGAAGGGATATTATGGTTAATGTCCTTGAGCTTATTGATATATAACCTAGCTCAAAGAGAAATGAGAAAGGGTTTGAGTAGCAACTGATACTGCTGATAAACTTAACAAAAGGCAGATATTTTTTAGACGTAGAGATCTAGAAAGCGAGATAACGATCTGCCTTTATTAGATCTAGATTTATGATATTAAGATAACAAAATTAATTCTGGGAGTAGTGAATCATTATGAGTCTGCATCCTCAGTCCATCCAACCCATACCACCTCTGACCCGAGAAGTTGCTCACCAAGCCTTTCCCCAAGGTAATCCCTACATGACCTTGAGAGATGAACTCGGAATATTTTACAATGACTTGGATTTTGCTGAACTCTATGCCACAGAAGGTCAACCTGCTCTGCGTCCTTGGCGGTTAGTTCTTGTCTGTGTCATGCAGTACATGTCTGACTTATCCGACCGAGGAGCCGTAGCGGCTGTGGCTGCTCGCATCGACTGGAAATACGCTCTAGGATTAGAATTGAGCGATTCAGGTTTTGATGCTTCAGTTTTGAGCTTATTTCGTTCTCGACTCCTGAAGGGAGGAAAAGAAAAACTGGTTTTAGATAAGCTTTTAGAACGTTGTCAACAGCTCAATCTGATCAAAGCCCGAGGTCAAGCTCGAACTGATTCGACCCATATATTAGCGTCAATTCGGAATCTGAATCGACTTGAATGCGTAGGAGAAACCCTCAGAGCTGCCTTAAACGCTTTAGCTGTTGTGGCTCCAGATTGGTTATCTTCAGTCATTGAAGACGATTGGTTTGAGCGCTACAGTAAACCCGTCGAAGATTCTCGACTGCCAAAAGGGACAGAAGCTCGTAATCTTATGGCTGAAACCATTGGACGTGATGGCCTGAAAATTCTCGAAGAGCTCTATGACCATCCAGATTCACCCCGATGGTTGCGGGAGGTTCCCGCTGTCGAAACTTTGCGAATGACTTGGGTTCATCAATATTGGGTCAATAATGGTCAACTTCATTGGCGTTCTCACCAAGATCTACCTCCCGCTGGGATGCGCTCAAATTCTCCCTACGACCCAGAGGCTCGTTATAGCAAAAAGCGTCATACAACTTGGCTCGGTTACAAAGTTCATCTGAGCGAAACCTGTGAAAAGAATCAAGTGCATCTGATTACCAACGTAAAAACCACGGAGGCACATTTGGCTGATGTCGACCAAATTGAATCAATTCATCAATCCTTAGCGCAAAAGGAATTATTACCCAAAGAACATTTGGTAGATACGGGTTATGTGGATGGAACTCTGTTGGTTGAGAGCAAACAACAATATGGGCTTGACCTAGTGGGTCCAGTCCGAGAAAACGTAAGTTGGCAGTCAAAAGAGCCTGATGCCTATGATCTGAGTCGATTTAAAATCAACTGGAAAACTCAACAAGCCACGTGTCCTCAGGGGGTTAAAAGTACCAAGAAATGGACGGTTCATCAAGACCAATGGGATAATACGGTCATCGGGATTAAATTTCCTCGCCAAGCTTGTCGAGAGTGTCAGTTCCGTCACTTATGTACCCGTTCTCGGACTGAACCCAGAGAGCTAACTATCCGTCCGCAGCAAGAGTATTTAGCAATTCTCAAAAGACGCCAACAGCAACAGACTAAAAAATGGTCGAAGCAGTATAACCGCCGTGCGGGAGTAGAGGGGACAATTTCTCAGGGCGTACGTGCCTTAGGGTTACGGAACTGTCGTTATGTTGGTTTGGAGAAAGTGCATTTACAACACATCTTTACAGCAACGGCAATGAACGTGTTTCGTCTGTTCGCGTGGTTTGAGGGAGTGCCTTTATCTCAAACTCGTGTTTCTTCCTTTGCTAAGTTAGCTCCAGGTTAGCTAGACTAGTGATTTTTTTCTTCAACCTGCTTTTTGTTAAGTTCATCAGCAGTATCAGTTGCTACTCAAACCCCAAATTGTCAGACTTCGAAAGATTTTAGTTATGTGCGATCGCCCTCATAACCCATAGCTAAGTTTTGGACTTTTGGAGCAAAATCTAGTTAACCCCTAACCATCAATGATCGATCTAGTAAGTACTTAGCCATGATTTTATTGTATTCTTCAACACATAGACTCTATAGAAACGAAAATTTAGTGATAAATTGGATTTTAAGCAAAAAAATCATATTTAATGATCTTTTGAGTACCAATAATTGGTAAATTAACCTAAATATTGATATTAAAATACAAATAGTAAGATGAAAGCATTAGTAATAGGTGGAGATGGTTACTGTGGATGGGCAACAGCCCTGCACCTCTCCAACAAAGGATATGAAGTAGCAATTCTCGACAGTTTAGCCCGTCGTCACTGGGATGATAAATTAGGCTCACAAACCCTAACCCCCATCGCTCCTATTCAGAAGCGTATTCAGCGATGGTATGAGTTAACTGGTAAAAAAATTGAGTTATTTATCGGTGATATTACTAACTACGATTTCTTAATCAAGGCTTTTCGTAAATTTGAGCCTGAGTCTGTGGTGCATTTTGGGGAACAACGCAGCGCACCCTATTCTATGATTGATAGAGAACACGCTGTATTTACCCAGGTCAATAACGTGGTAGGTACTCTTAATATTCTCTATGCTCTCAAAGAGGAGTTTCCTGATACTCACTTAGTTAAATTGGGTACTATGGGCGAATATGGTACTCCTAATATTGATATTGAAGAAGGTTATATCGAAATTGAACATAATGGTCGTAAGGATGTATTACCTTATCCTAAACAGCCTGGTAGCTTCTATCACTTGAGTAAGGTACATGATAGCCATAATATCCACTTTGCTTGTAAAGTATGGGGTATTCGTGCCACAGATTTAAACCAAGGTATTGTTTATGGTGTCTTGACTGAGGAAACTGGCATGGATGAGATGTTGGTTAACCGTCTTGACTATGATGGCGTATTTGGTACTGCTCTCAACCGTTTTTGTATTCAGGCCGCTTTAGGACATCCTTTGACGGTATATGGTAGCGGACAGCAAACCAGAGCTTTATTGGATATTCGTGATACTGTACGATGTATGGAGTTGGCGATCGCCAACCCTGCGGAAGCTGGAAAATTCAGAGTATTTAACCAATTTACCGAAAGATTTAGTATCAATGACTTGGCTACCATGGTTCAAAAAGCCGGACAAACCATCGGCTTAAAAGTGAAAGTTAACAAGATTGATAACCCTAGAGTTGAATTAGAAGAACATTACTTCAACGCTAAAAACACCAAATTATTAGATCTAGGTTTACAACCTCACTATCTCTCTGACTCCTTGCTCGATTCTTTACTTAACTTTGCGACTAAGTACAAAGATAGAGCTAATTTAGAACAAATCTTACCCAAGGTATCTTGGCGCAGATAAAAAACAACACCATGGGATTATAATCTCTTCTCCATCTATTTGTTTGCCCTCACTTTAAACCTCTCACCTACTGGGTGGGGGGCTTTTTTTTGCGTAGCATTTTTCCCCATAAAAAAAGGTGGGCAATGCCCACCCACAAAACCTATTTAATGATTAATGATTTTGATTATTTAGCCAGTGCTAATTCGCGCTCTTTAGCTTCCTTAATTACATCCTCAGCAATATTTCTAGGACAAGGAGCATAATGAGAGAATTCCATAGAGAATTGACCACGTCCAGAAGTCATGGTACGTAAATCACCGATATAACCAAACATTTCACTCAAAGGAGCTTCAGCTTTGATTCTGACACCCATGGGGGTAGTGTTTTGGGATTTGATCATGCCACGACGACGGTTAATGTCACCAATTACGTCTCCGATGTGATCTTCAGGGGTAAATACATCTACATTCATAATAGGCTCAAGAATTTGAGGCCCTGCTTTAGGAATGGATTGACGATAACCTGCTCTGGCAGCAATTTCAAAGGCGATCGCACTAGAATCCACAGGGTGGAAAGCACCATCAGTCAAAGTCACCTTGAGATCTACACAGGGATAACCAGCCAACACACCTTTATCAATACTAGATTCAAAACCTTTATTAACCGCAGGCCAAAATTCACGGGGAACATTACCACCAGTAACCTTAGACTCAAACAAGAATCCACTACCAGTTTCACCAGGCTCGATGGTGTAGTCAATACGTCCAAACTGTCCAGAACCACCAGACTGTTTCTTGTGGGTATAACTGTCATTAATTACCTTGGTGATAGACTCACGATAAGCAACCTGAGGTTTACCAACTTCTACTTCCACACCGTGGGTACGTTTGAGGATGTCCACCTTAATATCAAGGTGTAACTCACCCATTCCTTTAATGATGGTTTCACCGCTTTCTTGGTCAGTTTCCACATAGAAAGAAGGATCTTCTTGAACCATTTTACTAAGAGCCATACCCATTTTCTCGTTACCACCTTTTTGGGTAGGTTTGATAGCAATGGAGATTACAGGCTCAGGGAAGACCATAGGCTCAAGGGTAGCAGGGTGATTAGGATCACAGATGGTGTGACCAGTTTGGATGTTTTTCATCCCTACAATAGCCACAATGTCTCCTGCTTGGGCAGAGTCCACCTCAATACGATCATTGGCGTGCATTTCTACGATTCTACCCACACGCTCAGTTTTACCAGTGGCGGTGTTTAATACGGTCATACCTTTTTCTAACTTACCAGAGTAAACCCGGGTAAAGGTTAGGGCGCCGTAGCGATCGTCCATAATCTTAAATGCCAAAGCTCTGAAAGGCTCTTCAGGGTCAACTTTAGCAAACGTTCCAGTTTCGTTACCTTCTAAATCCACAATAGGCTGAGGATTAACTTCATCAGGGGCAGGTAAATAGTCAACTACCGCATCTAAAACTAGCTGAACCCCTTTATTTTTGAAAGAAGAACCGCAATAGGTAGGGAAGAAAGCCAAATCACGAGTACCTTTACGGATACAACGCTTAATATCATCAACAGAAATTTCCTCTCCTTCGAGGTATTTTTCCATCAACACTTCATCCTGTTCTACCGCAGTTTCGATTAACTGCTCACGGTAAATTTCTACATCGTCCACCATGTCCGCAGGAACTTCTTCGATGGTGTAGTTTAAAGGATCTCCAGAGTCATCCCAAACCCAAGCCTTACGGGTTAATAAATCCACAACTCCTTTAAATTCGGTTTCAAGACCGATAGGTAATACCATTACCAAAGGAGTAGCAGCTAAAATTTCTTTTACTTGTTTAACAACGCTGTAAAAATCAGCACCAGTACGATCTAATTTGTTAACGTAAATTACACGAGCAACCTTAGAAT
This sequence comes from Cyanobacterium sp. IPPAS B-1200, assembly GCF_001747005.2. NCBI lineage: Bacteria > Bacillati > Cyanobacteriota > Cyanophyceae > Chroococcales > Geminocystaceae > Cyanobacterium > Cyanobacterium sp. IPPAS B-1200. The sequence continues at coordinate 477,293 of NZ_CP182899.1, read as the reverse complement.
CGTTAGCATAACGCCAGTTGGTTTCAGATTGAGGTTCAACCCCACCAGACGCACAAAATACCCCAATACCACCATCAAGAACTTTTAAAGAACGATATACTTCGATGGTGAAGTCAACGTGTCCGGGGGTATCAATAATATTGAATTGATGATCTTTCCAAAAACAGCTTGTAGCGGCGGATTGAATGGTAATTCCTCGCTCCTGCTCTTGTTCCATAAAGTCGGTAGTAGCGGCACCGTCATGTACTTCGCCAAGTTTATGAATTTTACCAGTTAATTTTAGGATTCTTTCTGTAGTGGTTGTTTTTCCAGCGTCAACGTGGGCAAAAATCCCAATATTTCTATATCGAGCGAGATCTTTCATAATTTATCTATATATATACAGTTTCTGTGTTGTAACCTAATTTTATTTTCTTTTTTAGGTAGTTGAGTTAAAATTTTGTTGCGGACTAAGCTAGTAGCAACATTATTCATAGTCTTGATTTTAGATGATCCTAGACATTAGTTTTTAGCCTTGGCGAGACCATTACTTTACATCTATATCTAGTTTTCAAGGTTTTGAAATATTATAGTTGATTATATCATAGCGTTACGTTATATAAACAAGTTACGCCACTGACTGAAGAGATGGGGGATAATAAAAAGTTATTCTTTTTTGTGTGGTAATTCTAAGTTATCTTTGATTAACTGTTTTTATGGGATTTAAAGATAATTTTTTTTTCGTTTTCTTGCGTAAATAAGTGGAAAATTATTTGGTCTTCCTATAGCTTAAATATGATATTTTATTTACTATCTGACGTTACATACTCATTTATGAGTTAAGTTTTATCTGTAAATTTTAACAAGGGGCTTAAGCCCCTTGCCCAACTCCTAGCCCCTTGCGCAACTCCTAGCTCCTAGCCCAACTCCTAGCTCCCTGCCCAGCACGTGTACAAACACAATATGAACATCCAACGTTTTTACCATCTTAAATTAATTATATTTTTGCGTAACATCAGTTACCATTAAATAACCAAAGATCTTGAATGAAATGTCTTAGGGTTTTTTTTGCGGTTAATATTTTTTTATCATCAAATTCAAATTCAGGCAATTGACCACAAAAGGTTATATATTCGGTATCAAAAACAGGTCGGAAACAGTTTGTACTCCATAATAAATCTGAAGTGTAGCGCAAATCATCAATATTTTTTACCGCCTTTTCATATTCATCTTGTTGTATGAAGTTAACCAACATCAGAGGCCGAACCCAGCATTTATTTTGTTGCGTTATAACATCAATAATTTCACAATATAATGACCTGTTTTGATTATCTAAACAAACTATTTCACTAGGTTTAAAAAAACTCACTTTTGTTCTTTTTTAATCACTAATTATTTAGATTTTACTGAAATTTTATTGTGATGGGTGTGGGCAATGGAGAATTATCCACTAAGCAAGTTATCCCCCCATAAGACTGAGGGGACGACCATTGATAGTAATTAGATTACGGCATAGGCAGAATTTAACGCCCAGATAATTAATGCGGTAATAGCACCGAGAATAACAAAAGCGGAAATACCCACAATAATAGGTTTGTCAGCGCCTTCAAATTTCATGATGCCACGGTTTAGATCAGACATACGACCTCAAAGTTAATTTAAAGAAAAAGAACTGTTTATTATCAGGTTAACTTAAAAATATCTCCTTCTTATGGAAGGTTCACATTTGTTGATATTTTTAGTTTTTGACGGAAGAAATTTCGGGAAAAGAAACTTTAGTACCGCCTAAACCACAATAACCGTTGGGATTTTTGGCGAGGTATTGTTGATGGTAGCCTTCAGCGAAGTAAAATTCTGGTGCGTCAAGGATTTCGGTGGTAATTTCTTCTAATCCTGCTTTATTTAATTCTTGTTGATAAAGTTGTTTGGATTTTTGGGCTAATTCTTTTTGTTGGGCAGAATAAGTGTAAATCCCTGAGCGATATTGAGTGCCTCTGTCGTTACCTTGGCGCATTCCTTGGGTGGGGTTATGGTTTTCCCAAAATACTTTTAAAAGGGTTTCGTAACTGATAATCTGAGGGTCATAAACTACTAATACGACTTCGTTATGACCTGTTAAACCGCTACATACTTCTTCATAGGTGGGGTTGGGGGTATAACCTGCGGCGTAGCCTACGGCGGTGAGATAAATTCCTGTTTCTAGTTGCCAAAATTTTCTTTCAGCGCCCCAAAAACAACCCATGCCAAATACGGCTTTTTCCATGTTGGCTGGATATTCGGTTTTGAAGGAGTTGCCGTTAACGAAATGTTTGGAGGGTAGGGGCATTTTTTTGTCTCTACCTTTGAGGGCTTCTTCTGGTTTGGGTAGGCTTAGTTTTTTGTCTCCGAGTCCAAATAAAAACATAGTTTTGTTAATGATGGTAAAGAATTATTACGGTCTTATTTCATCTTATCGTCTATGGTTCTGTTTCTGCTTTTCTGGAGCAACGGAGACTTTTATTTTTTTTAAGATATGGGAGGGTTGGTGGATGCGTAAAAGGCGATCGCAATTCCCCCAGCCACAAGGATGGTAGAAAAGATAATTAAGATGATATTATTTCTTTTTTCGGTTTCTGTGGGAGCTTGAGCTTTGTAAACTTTGGGTTCATGGGCAAAATTATTAATTCTGCCGCCGTCTTCGGTGGTATATGGCATATACTGATGACCTCATTTGCTAAAAATTACAATAGTCTATAGATTATGATCAGACTTTAATTTTAGGGGACGTGTAGTAATAAATCTTGATATTACTTTACATTTTTTGTTGTCAAAATTAATATTTCTTTGTGATGCTGTGTCAAAATGAATGTTAATTTTTCTGCTCAAATAAATTATTATGCTTAATTATGTCTGGTTTGCATTGATAGGGATTTCAGTTATTGTTGGTACAATCAATGGCAATATTGATGCTGTCACCGAAGCTGCCATCAGTAGTGCTGAAGCCGCTGTTACCCTAGCCATTGGTTTAATCGGTATCATGGCTCTTTGGTTAGGAATTATGAAGATTGCGGAGGAGGCTGGGTTAATAAGTGCGATCGCCCGTATCGTCCGTCCTATCACCGTTTGGCTATTTCCAGAAGTTCCCCCAGATCATCCCGCCATGAGTGCCATGGTACTGAATATGTCCGCTAATATGTTGGGTTTAGGCAATGCTGCCACCCCCTTGGGTTTAAAAGCTATGCAAGAACTAGAAAAACTTAATCCCCATCCCGAAACTGCCACCAATGCCATGTGTACCTTTTTGACTATCAACACCTCCAGTGTGCAATTAATTCTCCCCGCCACCGTAGTAGCCCTCATGGGAGTTGAATCTAGTAGCTTATTCATTCCCACCATTCTCGCCACATCCTGCTCCACCATTGCAGGAGTCACCGCCGTCAAATTCCTTTCAAAATTACCTCAGTTTGCCATTCCTGAACCTAAAAAAGAAATAGAAGAATCAGACTTCCATGAGTAATTAATCTGAATTGGAGATAAAATTTCTCAACACTTTGAAAACTAGATAATGGGCAATGGGCTTAAGCCTATTGTTGACAATAACCTAAATTAAAGCCAATTTAATAACACCAAAATAATGATTGAATCCATTGCCGACATATTTAACACCAGCGCTAAATATATTATTCCCCTTCTTTTAATGGGCATTCCCTTTTATGCCCTCGTGTTTAAAAAAGTCAAAGTTTATGAAGTATTCACCGAAGGCGCAAAAGATGGTTTCACCATTGCCATTCAAATCATTCCCTACCTCGTAGCCATTCTCGTTGCCATCGGAATGTTTAGGGCTAGTGGAGCATTAGACATCATGCTTAATATTCTATCCCCCGTGTTGTCCATGCTAGGTTTTCCCCCCGAAAATCTGCTCCTCGCTATCATGCGCCCTCTTTCTGGGGGAGGCTCATTTGGGTTACTCAGTGACTTAGTAGAAACCTACGGGCCAGAGTCCCTCATCAGTAAAATTGCCGCCACCATGTATGGCTCTACTGAAACAACTTTTTACATCTTAGCAGTGTATTTTGGCTCCGTGGGCATCAAGAGAGTACGCCATGCCCTCTTTGCAGGGTTAATCGCTGATGTGGTTGGCATTTTTAGTGCTGTTTATATTTGCCGTCTGTTTTTTGTTTAACAACATATTTAGTTTGTAAAAAAAGGGTAAATAATTGATAATTTATTGATGTTTTATTACCTTAATTGCAATTATTTATTCTCTATTGTTTTCTCAATTTCCTATCCTAAAAGACAATATAAGCATCGAACAGGGGTAAGGTAGTGTTAAAATTTGTTTGTTATTCTATTGTTAATGTAAAAAGAGTATATAAATATGGCACAAGGAAAAGGATTTGGACTAGGCTTAGGTAAAATGAAGGAACTTGCGGAAGCCTTCAAAAAAGCCCAACAAGTGCAAGAGGGAGCAAAACAGCTTCAACAAGAACTAGAAACCATGGAAATTCAGGGACAAAGCGAAGATGGTTTAGTTATTGTCACCATGAGCGGAAATCAAGAGCCTTTGAAGGTAGAAATTAAGGATGAAGCTTTGGCTAATGGTTCAGAGGCTTTATCTGCAAGTGTTACCGCTGCTTATAAAGATGCCTATCAAAAATCCACTGAGACTATGCGTGAGAGAATGGAAGAGTTAACTGGTAGTTTTGGACTTCCTGGAATGTAGGTAAGAGTTATTTGAGGGGCTGGAACATCTTCAGCCCTTGATTTTTTTTGTTTAATTAGGTTATATTTTTTTGTGATGGTTAAGTTATTATTTGTATGTTTAGGTAATATTTGCCGATCGCCCTCAGCGGAAAATATTATGATTCATTTGATAGAAAAAGAGGGTTTACAAGATAAAATAACCTGTGATTCGGCTGGAACTTCCCGTTATCATATTGGCTCTCCTCCTGATAGCAGAATGAGGGAGGCAGGGAAAAAAAGAAACATTAAATTAGTGGGAAAAGCAAGACAAATTGAAGATTTTGACCTAGAATATTTTGATTTAATTTTAGCTATGGATAAGGCTAATTATCATGATATTTTATCTTTGGATTTGAAGGGAAAATATAGAGACAAAATTAAGTTAATGTGTGATTTTGCTTCCCATCATACTGATACAGAAGTACCAGATCCCTATTATGGTGGAGAATCGGGTTTTGATTATGTGATTGATTTGTTACTTGATTCCTGTGAAGGTTTATTAGACTATGTGAAAAGAGAATATAGTATCAACTGATTAAGGCAAAAATAATAATCTTTAAATCTTTGTTTTATTATCAATTCTCAATTGTCCATTATCAATTAACAAAATGACTGCTAAAGAATCTATTTCTATTTATCTCGATATTGCCCTATTAGCCGCAAGGGCTGGGGGTGCTGTACTCAGTCACTATTGGGGGAAACAATTGGCGATCGCCCAAAAAGGTAGATCAGGTGATCTAGTTACCCAAGTAGATAAAGAATCCGAAGCGCAAGTAATAAAAGTCATACAAAGACACTGCCCCAATCACGCTATTTTTGCCGAAGAATCAGGTAAAAGTGGCAATCAAAACCATAAATATCAATGGGTAATTGACCCCCTAGACGGCACTACCAACTATGCCCATGGCTACCCTCAAGCGGCTGTTTCCATCGGTCTAAATATTGACGGCATCCCCTCGGTTGGTGTGGTTTATAACCCTATGAAAGAAGAATTATGGTGCGCTGGAAAAGGATTAGGAGCAACCCTCAACGGTAACCCTATCAGGGTATCCAACACCGAAGAATTAAAAGATAGTTTACTGGTGACAGGTTTCGCCTACGATAGACGAGAAACTGACGATAATAATTACGCCGAATTTTGTTATCTCACCCACCTAACCCAAGGGGTAAGAAGGGCTGGAAGTGCTTCCCTCGATTTGTGTGAGATGGCAGGGGGAAGATTAGACGGTTATTGGGAAAGGGGTTTAAGTCCTTGGGATTTACTCGCTGGAGTTGTTATCGTGAGAGAAGCGGGAGGGTATATTACCGCCTATGATGGCTCAGAGTTTGACATTGAAACAGGGCGTATCCTCGCTACTAATGGAAAAATCCATGATGCTTTGATGGTGGCGTTGAAGAATACTCCCCATAGCCCTGCTTTTTCTTTTCCTGATGTGGTGGGTTAATTTTTGTTCTAGTTTTTATCAATAAATATTCGGTTTATTGTAAGGGTTTTATTCCTGCTAAATCTAAAATTTCGGGAATTAATTCTTCTTTTTTAACCGCCATTAAATGAACTCCTTGACATATATCTTGAGCCATTTTTACTTGTTCAGCAGCAATTTTTATTCCTTCTTGGAGAGGATTTTGGGCTTTTTCTAAGCGTTTAATGATATGCTCTGGAATTTCTACCCCAGGAACATATTTATTAATAAATAAAGCGTTTTTAGCACTTTTTAAGAGGAATATTCCTGCTAAAATAGGGCGATCGCCCTTAATGGCAATTTGGGTCATAAATTTATCTAGCTTTTCAAAATCAGTAATTAATTGACTTTGAAAAAACTGTGCCCCTGCTTCTATTTTCTTTTCAAAACGTCTTTGTAAACCAGACCAACTTTTAGACTGAGGATCAACGGCTGCCCCTGCAAATAGTTCTAATTTACCATCAGATAAGGCTTTATTATTAATATCAAAACCTTGATTTAATTTGTCAATTAAGTTTAGTAAACGGATAGATTCCAACTCAAAAACTGCTTTGGCTTGGGGATGATCTCCTGCTTTAATGGGGTCACCAGTTAGGGCTAAAATATTTCTAATTCCTAAACCATAAGCCCCCATCAAGTCGGCTTGTAAACCGATAGAATTGCGATCGCGCCCTGTCACCTGACAAATAGGCTCAATACTTTCCCTTAGTAGTAACGCTGACGCAGCCACCGATGACATCCTTAATACAGCCCTACTACCATCGGTAATATTTACCCCATGGACTCGATTTTTAAGTACCTTTGCCACCTCCAACATACGTTCTGGATTACCACCCTTCGGAGGAGTAATTTCTGCGGTAATTAAAAATTGTTTAAGGGCGATCGCCTTTTGTAATTTTGACAAATTATTTCCCATTTTTATAAACTTTTAATAATGAAGATAAATAAGTTTTTCATAATATTTAAAAATATGTAAAGTGCAAAAAGTGATGGTATATTCAACAATTAAAAATTTACTAATTTTGAGGAAATTTAGAGAGTTATTTTTTTTGAAGATCTAATTTCTAAATTATTTATAGAAAATTTTAAATAATTTCCCCCCCTTATTAAGGGGGGCTAGGGGGGATCAAATTTATAGAAATAAGATAAAGTTTATATGGCAAAAGGTCAAAAATATCAATTAACCAATCAAAAAACCAAGAGACTCTTTAACCCTTTTGAGAGTAGCACCTGCCACCTCATCAGCCCTTTCCTTACCATCCCTCAACACAGAGTCCAGATAACCCTTTTCCGCCACAATTTCCGCATACTTAGTCTGGATAGGAGACAAAGCCTCAATGGTTGCCTCAGTCAACAACGGTTTAAACTTACCCCAACCCATGTCTGCACACTCAAGGGCTACTTCTTCTTTTGTTTTTCCAGAAAAAATCGTATATAAACCAAGTAAATTATTACACTCAGGGCGATCGGGATCAAAAGCCAAGCCCATGGTAGGATCAGTTTTACACTTTTTAATCTTTTTCTTGATCACATCAGGAGAATCCAAAAGACTAATACGACTCAACTCAGAAGGATCAGACTTCGACATCTTTTTCGTACCATCCGCCAAACTCATTACCCTCGCCCCCTCCTTACGAATCAAAGGCTCTGGCACTTTTAACACAGGAGATTCTTCTGTGCCATAACGATCATTAAAACGAATGGCAATGTCACGGGTTAACTCTAAATGCTGTTTTTGATCTTCTCCCACAGGTACTTGATCAGCATCATACAACAAAATATCCGCCGCCATCAGAATAGGATAGTCCAGTAAACCAACACTAACGTTTTCTCCCTGTTTAATGGCTTTTTCTTTAAACTGAATCATCCTCTCCAACCAATTTAGAGGAGTAACACAATTGAGTAACCATGCCAACTCACTATGGGCAGTTACATGGGATTGGACAAAAATAGTAGAGTAACTTAAATCAATACCACAGGCTAAATACAACGCAGCAATGTTGTAAGTATCTTGGGCTAAAACCTTCGGATCATGGGGTACAGTGATAGCATGAAGATCTACTACACAAAAAAAGTTGTCATACTGGGGTTGCATCTCTACCCAGTTACGAATTGCCCCTAAATAATTACCGATGTGTAAATTTCCTGTAGGTTGTACCCCTGATAAAATACGCTTTTTGCTCATTATACTTAGAATTTATGTAACTACCCAGTCGCAAATTATAACATTTATTAAGACTTTTTAAGATTTTTGACCACCGTTTAAGGTTGTTGCCCTATGGTTTAATGATTACCTCTCCTTTTTCCACAAAGCTAAACCTCCCCCCCTACCTCTGGCAGCAATAAAATTTTCTGTTACTAAAAAATAGCTAAAAAAGGCTTGTTTACTAATACTATTTATATAAAATTCATGTTCACTTTTTACTCCACCTCTTACATCTTGTTCATACAATTTATTTCCTAAAATAGACATGGATAAATGATTAAAATCAAAAGCCATAATATTTCTTTTTTCTACATATTTAATAGGGCCAGAAATAATAAAAGTAACTAAACCAACATTTACTTTATTTGCCACCCTACCTTGTAAAGATTTTGGGTTATCTGAGTCAGCATTGTAGGATATGGTTATTTTTGCTAATGGAGGAAGATAAAAGCCTTTTCCTAGTAATCCTCCCATCTTTTTTTGACTGCTTTTTGTCCCTGTTATGAAAGTTAGGCGCCATTCTCCCCAGAGTTGTTCAAAATTATATTTAATACTTTCTTTCCGATTTTCTTTTTCAGCACTTAATAATGCCTCATACACTAATTCACCATTTGGCTTTTTATTTTTGCTTGTGACAGCAGATTCTAATATATTTAAATAATCCATATTTTTATTTTTTTGATAATTATTAATTAAATTTTGTTCGAGGAGTAAAATATATTTTTATAAAATGAATATAGAGTTTGCTAACTAAAAAATAAAGTTAATAAAAAATTAAACTGCTTTTAACTATTTCTTAATTTATATTATCTCATCTTCTTCTAATATGTACCTAGTCTATGGCTACAAAAAAGCTATACGCCACAATAAATTGAAAAATAATTAGATTTTATTTAGATGAATAATTTTAGATTAGGACGCAGAAGTTTTATGGGTGCTTTAACAGGTTTTTGTGGCAGTTTTCTGGGTAGTCAGTCTCAGGGTTTTTATTCTCAATTACAATCGACACAGATTTATGGCATGGGGGAAAACTTTTCAGATACTCTTATGAATCAGTGGTTTGGTGAATACAAACAGATAAATCCTGATTTGCATATAAAATATGATTCTATTTATAGTAGTGATATTCTTCTTGATAAATTAAAAAAAGGCTCTATTGATTTTGCTATTACTGATATTAGTTTTAATGAACAAGAGTTGAAATTATTTGATAATAATATTTTATCATTTCCTATGGGATTAAGTGCGATCGCCCTTATTTATAATCATCAACAAATCGATAATTTACAACTAACAAAAGAACAATTAGCTAATATTTTTACTGGTAAAATAACCGATTGGCAAGAATTAGGAGCAACGGAAAGCAAAAAAATAAAAGTGATTTTTCATGGCAATAATAGCGGGACAAATTTATATTTTAGTAAATATTTAAGTTCCATTAGCGATGAATGGAAACAAAACATAGGAGAAACAAAAACTATTCCATGGGAAATGGGAATAAGTGCAAGGGGCAGTGAGGCTATAGTTTCTACCCTAAAACAAATAGATGGGGCAATTAGCTATGTAGAATGTCCCATTGCAAGGGAAAATGAACTAAATATTGCTAAATTAGAAAATGATTTTGGTAACTTTATTACTCCGAATGTCTCTCATTTTATTGGTAATACTAACCGTTTAAGTAAAGAAAATATAAATTATAGTAATTCTGACAATTTTACCTATCCTTTGCTTACTTCTTACTGGTTTTTAATTAATAAAAATAGCTTAAATCAGGAACACATAAACAATTTAAAATACTTTGCAAACTGGATAAATAACTAAGGTTTCAGAGTTAGAATTAAAGAGAAATAAGATTAATAAATTAAAGACTTTAGTAAGCTGAAACATTTAATTTTTATTATCAATTATCAATTATCAATTATTTCTACCACCAATCATCCTTTTTAAGATTGCCATTTCCCCAGCCATCATCATCAAAATAAACATCATTACTTTGCTCAGGATAATCATTATTATCAAAACTTTCCTCTAAGGTATCCTTAATCGGCTCAATTACTCGTGCGATCGCATCTTGGACAAAAGCCTTAATAAATTCGTCCTTGCGACTAAGTTTAAACTGTCTTTGCACTACTTCTGTAATACCACCGTCACCCCAATCTTGATCATGGCTAAAATATTCTACAAAACTCTTACCAGCAATACGAGTCAGATAAGCCGCACTCACCCCCTGAATAGCTTTTCCCACCACATAAGTCGCAAGGGTTAACTGCAAAGCCCTTGCCACCAACTCCACAGCGCCCTTTACCACCCCCAAACTAACCAAAGTTTTACCTAAGGATACCGCTAAATCTCGGCCGCGATCGCTATTAATTTCACAACCATAAACCTGTCCTATTTCTACCACCATCTGAGCATTTACCGCCGCTGCTGCCAACATATCCACCACAGGCACAGGAGTACAAGCCACCACCCCCGCCCCAATCCACTGATAACGAGTGATAATCTTATCCGCTTCTCGGCTACGTTGCTGGGCAATCAACTTTCTTGCCTCCTCCCCCAACCTTTGCGACTGCAACAAAATATTATCCGCCAACAAATCATCCCCCTCCGCCCGACAGATAGCCGCCAACCGTTTAATCACATTATCCACCTCCACATCAGGCTGAATCATTTCATCCGCCGAAAATTGCACAGGCTGAGGATTAGCGCAGGCTTGGATAACATCATTACTAGGAATAAACCTTGCCACCCTCTGCTGAAGACTACTTAAAATAATTCCTTGTTCTTCTTCTGAATATAAATCAATTTTATTGAAAACTAATAACGACCTTTTGCCGATGGTTGCCAAAGCCTCCAAAGGTTTAAACTCCGAGGCCCTCAAATCGTTGTCACAAACAAACAGTAACAAATCCGCCTCCGTGGCTAATTGCCTCGCCAATTGCTCTCGAATTTCTCCCGGGGCGCCCATTTCCAAAATACCGGGGGTATCAGTAATCAATATTTCTCGGTTAGCAGAAGGCAACTTGAGAGAATGGGTTACTCCTTCGGTGGTAGTGCCAATACTGGCTTGAATTTCCCCCACCATTTCCCCGATTAAAGCATTTACAAGGGATGTTTTTCCCGCACTACCCGTGCCAAATACGGCTACTTTTAATTTTCCTGTGGTAAAGTCTGCCTCAATTTGTTGCGATTTTTCTAATAAGGCTTTTTGGCTGACTTCATCTTGAATCTGGGCAACTTGTTTTTTTACTGCCCTAATAGTTTCTGAGGCAATCTCGTTTTTTTGGGCTGGAAGGGCAGGTAAGGGGCGCCTTCTTTTTCCTTTTCCTCTGGAGGTTTGACTGGTTTTATCGTTGGGAATAATGCCAAAATAATAAAGGAAGATACCAATGAAAAATATTAATAATAAAATTAGGACAAAGACTAAAAAATTTGCGAGTAGTGGACTTGTCCAAGAAATTTCGCTATACAATCGAGATAACGCACTAACTAACCACAGCATTAAGCCGAAAATTATACTTAAGCCGATAACAATGGTTACAAGACGAGACAGGCGCATAGCTTTGGGAAGGTGGTAGTTTTTAGGGGTTATGTTAGAATTTTTATGTTTGAAAAGTTATAGTGTAGTGTTTATTTTGAATAGATTATTATTAACATCACTTTTGTTTTATCAATACTACTTAGGAAAAATTATTGGTAAGTTAAATTATAGGTGATTAAATTAATTTATGTAAGAGTTAGCTATTTTTGTAGTTGACATTATGCTGATATTTGATACGCTATATATCACCATTATTTTTTGATATGTTTAGAAATATTTTTACTGGTTTTGGATTTATTGATGGCTTATTATATCCTTTTAAAGCCTTACAATTAATTATTAAAAATAAAAAATTGTTGCAGTATTTAGTAGTTCCTATTTTTATTAATATAGTAGTTGGGATAGGTGTTTATCTTCTTTTATTACAGCCTAGTTTATTATTTTTTGACATTCTGGAGAATGATATAAGTGCGATCGCCCTTAGCTATTTTAATAGACTACCTGAAGCCCTTGGGTTTTTATTGCCCATAACTTCAATTTTTGTTGTAATAATTAGGACTGTATTAACTGTTCTATTATTTGTAATAGTTGGTTTTATTATCGTTCAATTTGGTAGTGTTTTAGGCTCTCCATGGTATGGAAAACTATCCGAACACATAGAAATAATCAAACTAGGAAATCTTGAATTAGTAGAAGTTAATATCTTCCAAGATATATTGAGAGCCTTGTTATTTGAGCTAAAAAAAATCATCCTAATTATCTTAGGAACTATTCCCTTATTTTTACTCAACTTTATCCCCGCCTTTGGTAATTTAATCTCAGGTATCGGAGGATTATCCCTAACCATTTTAATAATCTGCCTAGATTTTTTTGATGCCCCCCTCGAAAGAAGAAGACTAAAATTTAGACACAAAATACAGTTTGTATTTGCCCGTTTTCCCAGTAGTGCAGGATTTGGTCTAATTTGTTTGAGTCTTATTAGTATTCCCCTCCTAAACTTAGTTGTTGTACCCCTCTGTGTGTCTGGAGGTACATTACTATTTTGTGATTATCGCCTTAGACAAAGAAATATGTAGGCTGTGCCTAAAAAAATGGAATCATGAGGGTGGGCTAGTTTATGATTCGATAAACTAATCCGTCAAACCATGGGTGAGGGCAAAACGTACCAATTCTGTGCGACTGTTAGTACCTGTTTTACTAAATAGACGACTAACGTATTTTTCCACATTTCTAACGCTAGTTTGTAGCGTCTTGGCTATCTCCTTATTCATCAAACCCTTTGCCACTAAGTCTAATACACTTTGTTCTCGAGGGGTTAAATCAATTTTGATAGGAGACTCTGTTACATTCAACTTATTAGGATTGTCTAATTTATCTTTAATGTCCTTAACATCTTTTACCAACTCATCCAACTGAGTGCTTTGGGGGTTACTTTCCTGTCTAACCTTACTTTTTTCCAGTAAATTTTTAATAATAGCTTCTAGCTCATCAGGATCAAAAGGTTTAGGTAAATAAGCATCACAACCAGCAGTATATCCCTCGATGCGATCGGTTGTCATCCCTTTGGCTGTCAAAAATACTACAGGAATACTCTGGAAACGAATATCCTCTTTTAGTTGAGCCAAAAATTGCAGTCCATTAACTTCGGGCATCATAATATCTGAGATGATAATGTCAGGAACTTCGTTTTGTAACATTGTCCATGCTTCTCTGGCATTACTAGCAACATCTACTTGCCAGTCTTCATTATCTCCTAAATATGCTTGTAAAGACTCCCTAATACCAGGCTCATCATCTACTAATAAAATATGTTCTGTCATAAACGTTGTAAATATAAAAATATTGTTTTAAATAACATCAAAAACTATAACCCTTTTTACCACCAAAATGAAAGTCTCACCTAAGACTTTTACACCCATAAGGTGTTTAACTTTAGCAACAAGTTTTATTTTAATCAGAGATATAATATCCTCTTTTTTTTAAAGAATATTATAAATTAGATCTTAAATAATTTTAACAAAAAAGTAATTTATATTTTTCAAATTTTTTAAATAATTTTAGTTAATGATAATCCACTCAAAACAAGCTGAGTTACATTAAAAAAATACTTAAAATTAAAGGTTTAAGGATGTATCATTAATTGTATTGTAGATTGTTAATTTTTTTCACCATTTCCTGCTCTAACTGATCAAATATTCTGGGAACTGAAACAAAATAAGGTAAAATAATGATGGCTCTACAAGTTCATAAGAAGAAGTAAAAAGGGTATATATGAAAATTGCCCTTGGGAAGTGCCAATATTCGTTATCCACTAATAAAAATCGATGCAATTTATAGATCAGGTAGAAATAGAAGTAATAGCTGGAAATGGCGGAGATGGCTTAGTTGCTTTCCGTCGAGAAAAATATGTCCCTGCGGGAGGGCCTTCGGGGGGTAATGGAGGTAGAGGAGGCTCGGTAATTTTGAAGGCTGTTACTAATTTACAAACCCTTTTGGATTTTCGCTACGCTCGTCAATTTAAGGCGGAAGATGGTAAGAGAGGAGGCCCGAACAATCGTACGGGGGCAGGGGGTAAGGATCGCATTTTAGAGGTACCCTGTGGCACGATGGTTTATGACATAGAGACGGAGCAGTTAATTTATGATTTGGTGAAGGAAAATGAGACTTTTGTGGTGGCAAAAGGGGGTAAGGGAGGTTTAGGAAATCAACATTTTTTGAGTAACAGTAACCGCGCCCCTGAGTATGCTTTACCTGGTTTGGAGGGGGAAATAAAACAAGTTCGTTTAGAGTTGAAACTGTTAGCAGAGGTGGGTATTATTGGCTTACCCAATGCAGGAAAATCGACTTTTATTTCGGCGGTGTCTTCTGCTAAACCAAAAATTGCTGATTATCCTTTTACTACCCTTGTACCTAATTTGGGGGTGGTAAGAAAGCCGACGGGGGATGGAACAGTTTTTGCAGATATTCCGGGGTTAATTGAAGGGGCTTCGGATGGTATTGGTTTAGGGCATGATTTTTTACGGCACATCGAGCGCACCAGGTTACTATTACATTTAGTGGATGTTAATGCAGAAGATCCTCTCGAAGATTATAAAATTATTCAGGAGGAGTTGAATGCTTATGGCCGTGGTTTGCCTGAGCGTGTCCAGATTTTGGCTCTTAATAAGATTGATTCTATTGATGAGGAAACCCAACAGTATTTGATAGAGCAGTTTCGGGCCGTTACGAATGATCAAATTTTCTTGATTTCGGCAGTGACTGGGGCAGGGTGCGATCGCCTTTTACAAACCATTTGGCAGGAATTAGATCAATTAACCATGTTAGATCAATTAACCATAGAAGATGAACAACTAGCAATGGAAAATTGAGCATCAATTCATTTTGATTATTTGGCATTGCTTCTTAATGATGGTATGAAATATTATCAAATAATAATCAACATTCGATGTTTGAAATATTATTACTATTGCCCATTCCCCTTTTATAACAATGTTAATTAACGATAATCAAGAACAAATTGCGATCGCCACTTACGGATTAACCAAAATCTATGACAAAAACATCGCCGTTAATGAAGTAGATTTACAAATTAAACAAGGGGAAGTTTATGGTTTAATTGGCCCCAATGGGGCCGGAAAAACTAGCCTCATCCGTATGTTAGCCACCGCCGAAGAGCCTACCAAGGGGGAAATATATCTAAATGGCGATCGCCTTTTGCGAGATAATACCAACCCCCACCTAAAACAGTACCTAGGCTACCTTCCCGACGACTATCCCCTTTATGATGACCTTAACGTCATTGACTACCTCGATTACTTCGCCAGACTTTACAAACTATCAAAACCCCTCAGAAAACAAAGACTACAAGAAGTATTAGAAACCGTTAACCTCGAAAACAAAAGAAATAGCCCCATTGCCACCCTTTCCAGGGGCATGAAACAACGCCTTAGCCTTGCCCGTACCATTATCCATCAACCCATTATCCTTCTGCTCGATGAACCCGTATCAGGACTAGATCCTATCGCCAGACTAGAATTTCGTCAAGCCATTAAGCTACTGCAACAAGCGGGAATGACCATTTTAATATCATCCCATGTCCTCAGTGATTTAGCCGAACTATGTACATCCATCGGCATTATGGAATTAGGCTGTTTAGTCGAAAATTCATCCCTAGAAAATCTATACCAAAAATTTAGTAAACAACAAATATTTATTTCCGCCCTCGCAAAAAACGACCAACTAGAGCAAAAATTAAACAACTGTCTTTTAGTAGAATATTGGGAAAAATTACCCGATAAAAATCAATATCTTACCCATTTTACAGGGGACTTAGAACAAGCCTCTCAACTTTTAAAGGAACTCATAAAAGCAGATATTCCTATACATAATTTCCATTGCGAAAAAGAAAGCCTAGAAACCATTTTCCTCAAGCTAGGTCATGAACAAACATCCTAATCTTAACTTGTGATGGTGAGAAACAAACAAAGTTTGCTTCTATTTTAAAAGAAGATATTTACCAAAAAAACAGGACAAAAAATATTTGATTAAATGAAAATTGCCTAAAAACATATCATAATTAACGCCATAGCACTCTTATTTCATAAGTTTTACATCTTAAAACATAAAAAACTATCACTCCACAAAGACCACAAGAACTATTTCGTCCAAATTATTGATAATTAGTTTATTCCTAATCATTTCAAACTGCTGCAAAAGCTAAAAACCTCATTTATCCTATTATATAGACATATACTTAAGCAGTAAAATTAGGAACATAACAAAAACTTAGAAGATGATTCTTCAAGAAAATAATTAATGGTTAAGGTTTGTAAAAAATCATATATTTTTGTAGCAAAATATAGATTAATATACTACTCTAGTCTTACCCAATATACAAAGTATAAAAACTTCAACATTATGCGCTCAATGCACAGAACTTCTACAACTCAAATGGAGGTAACCAGTATTCGTCTGGAAAAGAGCCTCAAAGATAGTTTAAAGTCTCTTTCCGGAAGTCAGGGTTATCAAACATTAATCCGTGATATTTTGTGGAATTATGTACAACAAAAATCAGGAGAATATCGACCAAACTTCGCAAAAACAGATATTCGAGCAACCATAGAAGGCATCGCCAGAAAAGATGAGAGTTGTGTTTTAAGTGGAAAATTGATTTCTCAAGGGGAACCTTTATTTTTAGCCTTAACTATTTATGGTGATTTTGTTCCCGTATCCCTTGATGGATGGGAAAGTGAGTAGTCAGATCATTATTGTATAGGTCAATTAGTTCTGATGGAATTCAAGATATTGTGATTCTATCATCGGAAAAAAGTGACCGATAGGACCGCATCCTGAGCCTATTTCCAGGGAATATTCTAACGCTGTGGTGACATATTCCTTCGCAGAGGCGATCGCCCTTGGGAGGGATTTTCCGAGGGCTAGATGGGCAGTAATAGCCGCCCCTAAACTGCATCCTGTACCGTGATTATTAAGAGTATCAACGGCTTTTATTTGAATAACGGTGTAATCTTGTCCATCAAAAAAAACATCGATTCCTTTATTTTCTCCTTGGGCGGCACCACCTTTAATTAAAACTGTTTTCACCCCCAAATCGTAAATTTTAGTAGCAGCCTGTTTCATATCATCAATGGATGTAATAGATATACCACTCAACAACTGAGCCTCGTATAGATTAGGCGTGAGCATGAGGGCTTGGGGAAAAAGCAAACTTTTCATCGCTTCCACCGCTTCATTATCAATTAACTGTGCTCCTGTGCGAGAAACCATTACAGGATCTATAAGAATATTTTTGCCACCCCATGTTTTGATACAATCAGCTACCGTGGAGATAATTTCTTCATTAAAAAGCATTCCCGTTTTCAGGGCATCTACCTTAATATCACTGATTACCGCCTCAAATTGAGCCTTTACCATGTCAGAAGATACCGCCATTACCTCCGTTACGGTTTTAGTATTTTGTGCCGTGAGACAAGTAATTACACTGGTACCATGAACATAATTGAAGGCAAAAGTTTTTAAATCCGCCTGAACTCCTGCACCACCACCACTGTCAGAACCCGCAATGGTTAACGCTACCGCCGTTTTCATTTTTGCCTACTCAAAATAATTTAATAAATCAATTTTCTAATTTTTATCTAAAACTGTCAATTACTTATTCCATTCAGCTTTTTACAAATATCAAAATTTAAGATTATTGTTACTATTCCCTATTTCAAAAAAATAAAACTTGACATAAAAATTTTAAACTGCGATAATAATAGTTTGTGTGAAGTTTAGCACTAAAAAACTCTTGGCTAACGTTATTATAATAGGCGCCCAATGGGGCGATGAAGGAAAAGGAAAAATCACGGATTTACTCAGTAAATCAGCGGATGTCGTGGTGCGTTCCCAAGGGGGCGTAAATGCAGGACATACTGTGGTCGTAGATGGTCAAACCTTTAAGTTACATTTAATCCCTTCAGGGATATTATACCCTGATACAGAATGTATTATTGGTTCTGGTACTGTGATAGATCCGCAGGAATTGTTAGAGGAAATTGATCAATTAGTTGATCTCAATGTGTCCACTGACAACTTATTTATCTCTCAAACTGCCCATGTGACGATGCCTTATCATCGCATCTTGGATCAAGCGGCAGAAGACAGAAGAGGTAAATTCAAAATTGGTACAACGGGCAGAGGCATCGGGCCTACCTATTCTGATAAAGCGGAAAGAATCGGCATTAGAATGCTTGATTTGATTAATGGCGATCGCCATCCCGACAAGTTAGAATGGACTATTAACTACAAAAACGCAGTCCTCGAAAAACTCTATGGTTTACCTCCCCTAGACCCTCAAAAAGTCATCAAGGAATACCTAGGTTACGCCGAAAGACTACGTCCTTTTGTCATTGATAGTTCCCTAAAAATCAACCAAGCCGTAAGAAGTAAGAAAAATATCTTATTTGAAGGGGCGCAGGGAACACTACTGGATCTTGATCATGGTACGTATCCTTATGTAACATCCTCAAATCCCATTGCTGGGGGAGCTTGTGTTGGTGCTGGAGTAGGACCTACTATTATTGACCGTATCATTGGTGTAGCAAAAGCCTATACCACCCGTGTAGGAGAAGGACCTTTCCCCACCGAACTAGAAGACGAAATCGGTATTTTATTGGGCGATCGTGGTTCTGAATTTGGTACTACCACGGGGCGCCGTCGTCGTTGTGGTTGGTTTGATGCTGTGATTGGTAGATATGCCGCCAGAATTAACGGTTTAGACTGCTTGGCAGTAACTAAATTAGACATCTTAGACGAATTACCAGAGATAAAAGTATGTGTAGCCTATGAAGTAGATGGCGAAACCATCACCGAATTACCTACCCATGCCAATAAATTTGCTCGTTGTAAGCCCGTCTATGAAACTCTACCCGGTTGGGAAGCATCCACCACGGAATGCCGTACCCTCGAAGAATTACCTGAAAATGCCCTCAATTATCTTAAATTTTTGGCAGACTTGATGGAATTACCCATTGCGATTGTCTCCCTTGGGGCAGGTAGAGAACAAACCATTATCGTTGAAGATCCTATCCATGGACCAAAAAGAGCTTTACTTAATGCCAATGTAAATCCTCTCCAACAGTCCTAAATTAAAAGTATATTTTGGTTATTATTAAAATTGTTCCAAAATTAACCCCCAATTAAATTGCTTGGGTAAATTATCAAAATATAAAATTTATAATTAAATTCGGTAAAAAAATGCAAGTCACATTAGAATGTAACACCAGACCTGAAGGCTCTAAACCAAGAGCTTTACGTCGTGAAGGTAAGCTCCCCGCTAACTTATACGGTCATAGTGGTTCTGAAGCTATTTCCTTAGTTTTAGGTCACAAAGAGGCGATCGCCCTTCTCAAAAGTGCTTCTATCAACAACACTTTAGTAGAGATGACTATTCCCGAACTTTCTTGGAATGGTAAAGTATTGATCAGAGAAGTTCAATCTCACCCTTGGAAAAGAACCCTCCACCACATTAGCTTCTTCTGTCCTTCTGGGGATAATCAAGTAGAAGTAGTTGTTCCTGTAAAAATCGTTGGTACTTCTATCGGTATCAAAAAAGGCGGTATCATGGAGCAAATGGTAACGGAAGTAAAAGTTCGTTGCTACCCTGATAATATTCCTCAATTCCTAGAGATGGATATTAGTAAAGTTGACATTGGTAAAACCTTCCAAGTTGCTGATCTCGTTTTATCAGAAGGAATCAACGTTTTAGATGATCCTAATAAAAACATCATCGGTATTGTTGCTCCTCGTAAAAAAGGTTAATTTTTTTTCGACCGTGACGGACATTATTGAGCCTCTCGAAGTCTTTTCGAGGGGTTTTTGTTTTGTGGGTCAAAATGGTAGGGTGTATATATTTATAGTTTCTAGTTAACAAAAAGTTCATCATGAAAAATATTTTACTCTGTACAGATGGTTCTAGTTATGGTGAAAATGCCTATAAATATGCTGCCTGGATGGCCAAAAGATTAGATGCAGAGGTGAATATTTTATCGGTGACAGACAATCGAGCTCAAAGTAAATCTTCTCAGGGAAATTGGAGCGGAAGTCTTGGTTTAGGTGCATCGGATGAATTGTTAGAAAAGTTAGTGGAACTAGACCATGAAAGGGCAAAGTTAAATCATGTACGAGCTAAGGTGATTTTAGATCATGGCAAAGAGATTTTAAAACAGGAAGGAGTAGAAAAGGTTAATGGTATTCATAAGACTGGTTTTGTCGCTGATACGGTTAAAAATTTAGAGGAAAAAACGGATTTAATTGTATTAGGTAAAAGGGGAGAAAATGCGGATTATAATTCCGTTCATCTAGGGGCAAATTTAGAGAGAATTGTTCGTGTTAGTAATAAACCTTGTTTTGTTACCCCCCGTGACTATGTTCCCATTGATAAAGTTTTAATTGCTTATGATGGTAGTGCCACAGGTCATCGAATTTTAGACTTTTTAGTAAATGTTCCTTTCGTTAAGGATTTGGATATTCATTTGGTGATGGTGAGCAAAGGTGATGATGGTAACGGTAAATTATCACAGGCTTTGGATTTATTAGAAAATGCAGGTTTTAGTGTTCAATCTTCTTTGTTAAAAGGTGATGAAGAAAGTGAGATTACTTTTTATATTGAGCAGAATAATATTAATTTGCTCATTATGGGGGCTTATGGTCATAGTCGCATCAGAAATTTAATTATTGGTAGCACTACTATTCAGTTATTGAGAAGTACCAGAATTCCCGCCTTGTTATTCCGTTAAGTTAATCGGACTCACCCCATTTTTTTTGGGGTAGGTTACAATTATTGATCGTATTTATAAATTTGGTGAGGAGTAATGTTTAAGCTGACATTACCTAAAGGTAAGATGTTTAAGTTAGCACTAAAAAAGTGGCGTGTCATCGGTGTTTTTTTATTTTTGGTGACATTTTCCCTCATCGTCACCCTTCATTATACGACCCTTCCAGTGCGATCGCAAACTGTGGCTTCTGCTAATTTATGGGGTAGAGCATCCTTTCCTGTGGAAAACTTCCAAAGATATACATCCCCATTTGGTTATCGCATTCATCCCGTTACGGGGCGAAGACAATTTCATAGCGGTTTAGATATTGCCGCTCCCTTGGGTAGTTACATTCGTAATTGGTGGGGGGGCGAAGTAGTAGGACTCTCGGATAATACCGCCTGTGGTACGATGATTACCATTAGGTCAGGGGCATGGAACCATACTTATTGTCACATGATGGGGGCGATCGAAAATACAAATCGAGGTAGAGCCTTGGTAGATAGACAAGGGGGAATTTTTATTCCTCAAGGGCTAACCGTACCTACGGGCGCTCGTATTGGCAGAATTGGTATGACTGGAAGGACTACAGGCCCTCATCTTCACTGGGAATTTAGGCTTAATGGAGAAAGAGTTGACCCGGGGGAAATATTACGACGGATGTACGCCCAAAGGGGATAATTTAGAGGTCTTTTTTTAGTTCTATAATTCCTTTCTCTGTGCAAATATAGTCAAGGGGTTGATCCCATTCTTCGGTGGGTAATTCGTCCACATAGGCAAAGTCGAAAATGATGCCCATGGTGGGAATATCTTGCCATGGCTTTTGGGATAAGAGGCGATCGTAAAATCCTCCTCCATAGCCAAGGCGATAACCTTTTTTGTCACAGGCCACCGCAGGTACTAAAATTAGTTCTACTTCTTCTGGAATAATTTTGAGACTATCTTTATAAGGTTCAAAGATACCATAAGCCCCTTTTCTAAGTCCTTTACCCCAATGCCATTGATGCCAAATTAAGTCTTTATCTTGACAGCGAGGAATGCCCCATGTAATAGGGTGATGACGATATAAAAAACTTAAATCCGGTTCTTGTCTATGGCTGATATAGCTTAGAATTACCTTTGATTTTTCGATAAGGGGATGGTTGAATAAATTACGGCTAATGCGATCGCTCTTTTTTTGCCATTGGAAATGATCAAGGTGCGTGCTGCGTAGCAGATCCCCTTGGGATCGCTCCTTAGTATATTTTTTTCGTAACAGTCTTTTTTGTTCAGCTATATTCATTACTTTTTCCCGGGGCGAGACATACTAAAAATTCGTTGTTTGTTGAGATGACGTAACCAAAAACCGCCGATTACCGCCATCACGAGGCAAAACCAACCCACCCCCGATTGTAAAAGTAAAAAGCCACCGATGGATAACATTGAGCCAAATAAAATCATCACCCCAGCCACCACTTTGAGAGCATCTAAGCCCAAATTTTGTAAAGGTTGAACCCCTGTAGCATCCTGTTGTTTTTTCCACCCTAACCCAGCGGGGCGCACCCGTAGATAAAAACTGGTTAAGGTTTCTTCGGACTCAGGGGGAGTGAGATACATTACCGAAATCCATACTACCGCTGTGGCACCAGAGATAACCATTAACCTTAAACCAAAATCCGTCGGGAAGAGATTGAGGTTAGGAATCATACTCAGCACACCGATGGCAAAACCTACCAGCATGGCGGTTAACTCTGCCGCACTATTAATGCGCCACCAATACCATCTTAAAATTAATACTAATCCAGGCCCTGTACCGATGGCAATTACTAAGCGGAATACCGTGGCAATGTCTTGGGCGAAAAAAGCGGCGATCGCACCTATCACAGTCACCAAAGCAGAAGCAACCCTTCCAGCAAAAACCAACTGGGCTTGGGAAGCATCAGGGGCAAAGAAACGACGATACAAATCATTAGTGAGGTAAGAAGCCCCCCAATTAATAGAAGTAGATACCGTACTCATGAAAGCAGCTATCAAAGAAGCCACCACCAAACCGAGGACGATAGAAGGTAAAAACTCCAACATCATTAAAGGATAAGCCAATTCAGGATCTTCTAATTCAGGAAAAATAACCAATCCTGCCAAAGCCACCAAAATCCAAGGCCAAGTACGGACGATATAATTGAGGATATTAAAAAACCATGCCGCCTTTTCCGCTTCCGCTTCATCCTTTGCCGCCACTAACCTTTGGATAAACTCCCCTCCCCCATCACTACGGCGAAAACTCCACCACTGCACAAAAAGATAAGCAGAAAAGGTAGTGAGAGTAATTCCTGCAAAATCGCTCCACTGCCAACCCAAAAATCCATCCCCCCGCACCAAGGGGATAAAAGCTAATACATCGATGTCTGTAACTGCCTGTACTTGGGGAACTAACTCCCTTATACCCCCCACATCATTGACCGCAAACACCGCCACTAATAAAGCTCCAAACAGGGCGAGGAAGAATTGGAAAAAGTCCGTTACGACCACTCCCCATAACCCTGAAAATCCTGAATAGATGAGGACGAAAAAACTAACAAAAATAACGCTCCATAACTTGCCATTGTCGCCCACATTCAACCCCAAACTTTCCCACAACTGCAAAGCGTCCACCACCTTTACCATGGCTAACATGGCGTAACCAATACCGATACAGTTGATAGGTACGGCAAATAAAAAGGCTTTGGTTGCCCGTAAAATTGCCGCCATTCTCCCCCCATAACGAATCTCCGTTAACTCCGCATCGGTGACAATCTCCGCCCTACGCCATAATCGGGCGAATATATAAATTAATACCACGTGGGCAAAACCAAAACTCCACCATTCCCAGTTACCTGCTATACCCCTAGTGGCAACAACTCCGCAAATGTAGAGGGGGGTATCAATGGAAAAGGTGGTGGCAGCCATACTTGTACCTGCTAACCACCAAGGTAATGAGCGCCCTGAGACGAAGAAGTCTTCTAAACTTTTGGAGGCTTTTTTTGAAAGATATATGCCCACTGCCATGGTGGCAATGAGGTATAACAAGACTACTATCCAATCGATTGTTTGCATTTTTTATAAGGGAATGGGGAAATAATGGGCAATAGGCAATGGGCAATAGGCAATAGGCAATAGGCAATGGGTTGACTTTGAATAGTTGATTAATGTTCCATAAATTGGCTGATTCGGGAGGAAATAAAGGGTAAAATCTCTCTATTTTGGCTATTTTCTGCACCTTCGGTGAACACTGTTAAATGGTAAGCCTTCCCGTTACTTTTTTCAATGTAGGCGCTGTCAAGTCTTACTTTTGATGTCCATCCTGCTTTTGACCAAAGGTGATCGCCTGTACTCAATGCCTCCCCCAAAAAGCCACTCACCTGATTTTCTTCTTCATGGGGGGCGAGGGTTTTTTGGTTTACATCTCTTTGTAATAAACTCATCATTTCTTGAGATATTTCCGAGGATACTGCCACACCTCCTACTATACTGTGAAATAATCGGGCGATCGCACTGGTGGTTAAACGATTACGATTTTCAAAATTTTCCCCTAAATACATTCTTTCTCTGCCGTAGGGGCCATCTCCCCAAGTTTTTTGATTAACATTGATGGTTTTTAACTCCTCCCACCCCAAAGATTGATAATAACGGTTGACAATATTACGCTGATATGCCCATGTTTGAAAAGGTGCGATCGTTAATTCTGGGCCTGATGTAGTACCCGTCAACACATCCAAAACCAAGCCAGTAGCATCATTACTCGAATCCACAATCATATCCCTAATAGCCCTTTCCAACTCTGGGCTAGTTTCTAGCATCCCCGTCTTAATCCAATCCTTAATCGCCACCAAATAAAAAAGTTTTACCACACTAGCAGGATAAAGATTTTCATCCCCCCGATAGCTATAACCCCGAATAGGATGCTTCCAAAACTCATCCACCGACAAAGCACCTCCAGTATTCACAATTATCGGCTCGTCATACACAAGCCAAGTCAAGGCAATTTGGTTTTTTGCCAAAGAAGGAAACCTTTGCCATGTAGCGTTTAAAACTTCTTCGGCGGTTTTTTGAAGGGATTCATCAGGGATAAAAAAAGCCATAAATCAATTATCATTAAGATTTGCTAGTTATTTTATCGTATAATGTGTGGTGCTAAACCTAGCCCTATCAATGTGAAACGAATCTTTGTCCTTCCTGTGCTGATGGTGTTAACCATTACTGGTTGTAGCAACTATCCCCGCACTCTCAATTTTCCCTTCGATAATGGTGGAAGGGGTTTAAATAGTCGTAACTCAGAATTAAATCCCTACATAGCAGGAAATTTTATCACATTTACCTCAGACCGCAACGGCTCTCAAGATATTTACTTATTTGATGCCAGAAACCGCCGCCTAATTGATTTACCCAATTTAAATGCCTTTGATGAAATTGCCACTAATCCCACCATTTCCGAGGATGGACGTTATCTAGTGTTTATGGTGGTAAAACAAGGACAATCAGGGCTATATTTATATGACCGCACCACCCAACAAAAAAGAGTTTTAATCCCCCAAAATAATAAAGAAATTAGAAACCCGATGATAAGTAGTAACGGAGAAAAAATTGTTTTTGAAACAGCCAATAATGGACAGTGGGATATTGTGGTGACGGATATTCGTGGCAACCCCATCAATAACTGACAATGGACAATTAAACTTTAGAATTTTGAGTCTGTTAGGTTTAAGTATGAAATCCGACAATCAAGAATTGTAAAACCGCTATACTTTCCCGTGATTTAAAATAAACTCTGCAATAGTTAAATCCATAGGAGTAGTCACTTTCAAATTAGTTTCTTCCCCTTCTACTATCTGCACCGAATAACCACATCTTTCCAACAGCGCCGCATCATCTGTCACCTCCCACCCCAACTCTAGCCCTTGATTGTGACATTGTTTTAATAACTCCACATCAAATCCTTGAGGGGTTTGGGCTGCCCATAAGTAATCACGGTTAGGGCTATCTATGACAGTTTTGTTTTCATCTACTATTTTGATAGTATCTTTAACAGGGATAGCTGCAATTAAACCCTGACAATTATCTAACGCTTTGGCACAACGATCAAATAATTCTGGGGTTGCCAAACACCTTGCCCCATCATGGATTAATACTTTCTGGGCATGGCTAGGTAAGGCTTGTAAACCGTTATAAACTGATTGTTGTCTAGTGTCTCCCCCTTTTATCAAGGTGACGGGTTTGGTAAGGGATAATTGTTTAATAATTTGGGTAAATTCCTTAAAGTCGTAGGGTTGCCCCATTATTCCTATCCATTCAATTTCCTGAGATTTTTCGGCGTTAATTAATGTCCATGCCAAGAGGGGCTTATCCTGTAATTTTAATAGTAATTTGTTGCCTTTTGCTCCCATTCTTTTACCTACACCTGCGGCGGGAATTAATAAAAACATAGCCAGAATTTTGATAAGATTAGATGTTAATTGAGGAATAAAAATTATTTTTTTAGCTTCATTTATTGTGGATTGTCCGTGGTCTATTGTCAATTTACCTTCACTGTTTATCGATTTTCATGAATGATTCTCTAGGGCAACATTTACAAAAATCCCTTTCTACTATTAAAAAAGCTCGTTGGTATCGGCAAGAACAAAAAATAACTGATTTATCAGGTTACACTATCACCATTGATGGTGAACAGTTAATTAATTTTGCTAGTAATGATTATTTAGGACTAGCCACAGATATTCGTCTTAAACAGGCGGTAATAGAAGCTACCGAGCGTTATGGTAATGGTAGCACTGGATCTCGTTTATTAAGTGGTCATAGAACCCTCCATGATGATTTAGAAGGTGCGATCGCCTCTTTGAAACAAACCCCTAAAGCCCTTGTTTTTAGTTCGGGATATTTAGCCAATTTAGGTACTATTTCCGCCCTAGTGGGCAAAAAAGACCTTATTTTAGGGGATGAATATAACCACTCTAGTCTTAAAAATGGAGCAAAATTAAGCCAAGCCCATGCGGTGGAATATCAACATATTAACTGTGAAGATTTAGTTGAGCAATTAACTAAAAATCGCGCCAACTATCGCCATTGTCTGATTATCACCGACAGTGTTTTTAGTATGGATGGAGACATTGCCCCCCTCCCTTTGTTGTTGGATATTGCCAAAAAATTTGACTGTTGGCTAATGGTGGATGAAGCCCACGGCACAGGAGTAATGGGCAAACATGGGGCTGGATGCTTAGAACATTTTCAGATAAAAAGTGAGCGTATTATTCAAATCGGCACCCTAAGTAAAGCTGTCGGTAGCTTAGGGGGTTATGTGGCTGGGAGTGAGGTGTTAATTGATTTTTTGCGTAACCGTTGCCCTACTTGGATTTATACCACTGCCCTTTCTGTGGCAGATACAGCAGCGGCGTTGACAGGGGTTAATATCATTCGCACTGAAGCCCATCGTCGTCATAATCTATGGACTAATATTAATTTTCTTAAAAAACTATGTAGTGAAGCTAACCTAGCTATTTTACCCTCAGATTCGGCAATTTTGTGTTTACCCCTCAAAGATGCTCCCGAAGCCCTAAATATGTCGTCTAAATTGCGATCGCATGGTTTCTATGTACCAGCTATTCGCCCCCCCACAGTACCCACTAGCCGACTACGTTTTTCCCTCATGGCAACCCACGAGATTAGAGATTTACAACAATTAGTGAATGTCATCGAGGTTCAGAATTAGGGAATAAAACGCTAGAATGCTATTAATATTCATTATTCATTCTCAATTCTTTGTGATATGATGCTTAGAAGGTTGTTGAGAAAAGTGAAATCCTAGACTCAATGAACATTTTAAAAATTACAAACATCTAACTCTAGCCATACGGGCATGGTTTGGTTGCAAAAACTATTTACAAAAACAAACAACGACAATAGCTTTAATGCTAATGATGATAATAGAGACTGGGTGTCACTAAATCCTGATAAATTTGGTAACAGCCAAATTTATTTCAGCACCCATGAAGAAATCGATTTGTATGAATTAGAAGAACTTTGTGATTCTGTGGGTTGGGCTAGGCGCCCTCTCAGAAAGGTAAAAAAAGCCCTCGAACACAGCTATTTAGTTGTTTCGGCTTGGGAGGTTAGAGGCAATAAAAAAATCATGATTGGTTTTGCCCGTGCGACTTCTGACCATGCTTTTAATGCCACTATTTGGGATGTGGTCATTCACCCCCGTTTTCAGAATAAGGGATTAGGTAAGGTTTTAATGCAATATATGATTCGCAAGTTACGTAGTGATGATATTAGTAATGTTACTCTATTTGCAGATCCTCAAGTGGTAGAGTTTTACCGTCGTTTAGGTTTTATCCTAGATCCTGAAGGCATCAAGGGAATGTTTTGGTATCCTGATTAACTTTTTTTTGCACTTTTTAGGTTTTGATACTCTCTGGATATGTTATTATTATATAATGGGAATGTTTGCATTTTTATGATATAAACACACAGATTTCCATTATCCTGTAAATATCTTTATCATCTCAGTATAAGGGAAAAAAGTCAATAAAAAAAGTAAATTCTGTAATGATTATTTACATTTATTGTGGAGTGTTTTACTTTCCTTTCATATCCTTTAATTCTTGGTCAACTTCCCATTGTTGGAATTTCTCTTCGAGGGGATCTAAAGTGTCGTTGTAAGTAGAATATTGAGAGGAGGAGGAATTATAATATTTAGGAGTATTATAGGTACTTTGAGCTTGTTTCATTTTCAGTTGAATTTCTTTTTGTTTATCTTCAATGGATGCAAGAATTTCTCTTGACTGGGCAATTTTTTTCTTAGTGTCTTCCATTTTTTCCCAAGCTATTTTTCCCTGTTGAAGAAGACTAATTTCTCTCATTTCAGCTTGTTGAGCTAAATCATAACGACCTGATTGTCTTGCTTTTTCGATGCGAGGATGCCATTTTTGAATGTCTTTGCCTAATTGTGTAATTTCTTGCTCTAATTTTTGAAGTTCAGCTTTTAGCTTTAAAATAAGTTTAATAGTTTCTTTTTCTTGAGCTATTAATTCTTCTGATAAAACTTCTAGTTTAAGTTTTGGATTACTATTTAAAAATTCTTCTAATCGAGATTCTAAAAAATTACTAAAATCTTCAAAAATTCCCATGGTCTTAGTTAATAATCAGTTCACATTACCAATTACGATAACACATGGAGAGAGAGCTATTCCTTCGGTTTTGCTCAGTATATTATTTAATGTCCCAGTCCATATTTGTTGATTGTTTCTCCCTGCATTTTTTATGATTATAATAGAACCATTTAAAGGGCGATCGCCCTTAATTAAAAAATCAATGATGCGTGGAAGATTTTTAGCCCCCATCAAAATAACGAGGGTGTCGATTTGGGAGAGAATATGCCAGTCAAGGGATTCAGGATTATGTCCACTAATCACCACAAAATTTTGACTGTTATTTTTTTCTGTCAGGCTTACCCCCGCCCATAAAGGAGCGGCTAAAATAGATGATATACCAGGTACTAGCTCATAATCAATATTATAAGGGGCGATCGCCCTTAATTCTGGACTAAGACGACCGAAAATGCCAGGATCTCCACTTTTCAGACGAATTACATTATTATACGATTGACCATAATTAATTAATATTTGATTGATTTTATCTTGAGGAGTGCTAATTTGTCCCCCTCTTT
This sequence comes from Cyanobacterium sp. IPPAS B-1200, assembly GCF_001747005.2. Lineage (NCBI taxonomy): Bacteria > Bacillati > Cyanobacteriota > Cyanophyceae > Chroococcales > Geminocystaceae > Cyanobacterium > Cyanobacterium sp. IPPAS B-1200. Next base: position 447,391 of record NZ_CP182899.1, on the reverse strand, counting down.
TGCCCACATTAATTTGTAAACAATGGGGTGGTGTAATTTTGAGAATTTCATCATCAGCCAACGCATCATAAATGACTACATCAGCCTTACAAATTAAACCATGGGCTTTTACCGTTAAATAGTCGATACCCCCTACCCCCGCACCGACGAAATAAATGGTCATGATTATTTTGAATTTTAACTATTAATGAAGATTGATTATGACTGATCGTAATTAATATTTAATCTCTAGTTCAGACTAAAATAGAGCAATTTAATTGTCAATATTACTACGATTCGCATTATTTCCCACTTTAAACAAATTGATACCATAGAACCATAGTAATTATAAATAAAAAATTCCATGAAAATTTTAGTGGCAGGGGCTACGGGGCAAACAGGAAGAAGAATAGTCAAAGAGTTGGTAGAAAAAGGGATGGATGTTCGGGCTTTGGTGAGGGAAGAAGCCAAGGCAAAGGAAATTTTACCCCCATCGGTGGATTTAGTTATGGGGGATGTTTTAAAACCTACAACTTTAGAAAATGCTTTAAAAGATTGTGATGTGGTAATTTGTGCCACGGGGGCAACCCCTAGTTGGGATATTACGGCGTTTTATAAGGTGGATTTTGAGGGTAGTAAAAATTTAATTGATTGTGCGAAAAAAGCAGAGATAAATAAATTTATTTTTGTTACTTCCCTTTGTGTATCGAAGTTTTTCCATCCTCTCAATTTATTTGGGTTGGTGTTGTTTTGGAAAAAACAGGCAGAAAAGTATTTGATAAATAGTGGCTTAAACTATACCATCGTGCGTCCGGGAGGTTTAAAAAATGAAGACAATTTATATCCGTTGGTGGTAAGGGGTGCTGATACCCTAGAGGAAGGCTCTATTCCCCGTAGAAAAGTGGCGCAGGTATGTGTTGAGGTGATTTCTCGCCCAGAAACTGATGGCAAAATTTTGGAAATTGTCGCCCAAGAGGATGCCCCTAGCCAAGATTGGGATCAATTATTGGCGGTTTAGTAGTTTTTAATTTGGCTTTTAATTCCCATTTGATGCGGTTTAAAATGGACGTTTCATCAAGGGAATTGATGATGTTTTCTACCACTGCTAGGGGACCATTTTCGCCCCATGAAGCGCCGTTGGCGAGATAAACTTTGGTTACTTGCCCAATGGTATAGGTGGAAACCCCTGCTACTCCTGCTTGGGTAATGGCGATGGAGAGATAAGGGGCAAGGCTTAATCCTCCTGTGATGGGGGTGGTTAAGCCTAATACTCCTTTCAGGGAACTTAAACCAAATGTCACAAGGATGTCACTGGCGGTGATACCTCCCATGCTGAAGGCTATTTTTTTTAGTAGTCCTAATGCCCCTTTTTGGGTCATGGGGATGTTATAAAGGTGGGAAAGGCTTAAAATCATCGCCACATCAACGATCGCCCCTGTGAACAAATCTAGGGCGGTTACAGGGTTAAGGGCGATCGCACTGGCTTTAGTCATTACGGCTTTTTGGATAATTTTTTCGGCGTTATCATCCCTAACTGATAATTTTCGTTGTACCAATCGTTCGTTAATATTACCTGTAAATAACATGGTATTGAGGGCAACGAGGGATTTTCCTTCTCGATGGAGAATTTCAAGGATTTTTAGCTGTAAATCTTCGATTTGAGGCTCTGCCCGACGACGACTAACCTTTAATTTACCTTCTTTATCCCTCAGCGCCACAGAAATAAGAGGAGATGCCGCCACCATGACAATTTCATCGGGTGACAATAACTCTTTTACCCTCTTATCCCTAATTGTCTCATAGATTTCGGTGCGATCGGTATCAGGATATTGATCAATTTTATTAAACACCAAAATCATCGGTTTACCAACTTCCCGCAACTGAGAAAGGGCATTGTATTCCACCCTCGTAATATCCCCCGACACCACAAATAAAATTAAATCCACCTGACTAGCCAAATCATGGGCTAAAGCCTCCCTCGTTTCCCCATCAATTTCATCAATGCCGGGGGTATCAATCAACTGAATTTGAGCATTAGCGGAGGAATTTATTAGCCGTTGTACATTACCCAATCCATTACCAATACTTTCTTGATTGAGTTGCCAATGGGTTTGACTTATATCTTGGGTTACTCCATGCAAAGGCCCAGTGATAAATATTTCTTGCCCCACTAAGGCGTTTAAAACGCTAGATTTTCCCCTGCCTACCATGCCAAAGGCGGCAATTTGAATCACAGAGTTTTCTAGTTTTTCTAACATTGCTGTTAGTTGTCCAATATCAGTTTCTAATCCTATTTTTTCTTCTTTTTTAAGGTCAAGATTGTCTAGTAAATTTTGTAAAGATTTTTGAGCTTGTTTATAGTTAATTTCTCCTTGTAAATTGGCAAAGTCTAGGATGGTGTTTTCCCATTCTTCTTGACTCCATTGGTTAAATTCTTCTTCTGCCATAATTCTTTTATAAGTTCCGTTCCATTAGTATTTTTTGGTTTCTACAATTTCTTTAACAAGGGGCTTAAGCCCCTTGCCTCATATCCCTTACCCCTTACCTCACATCTCTTACCCCTTACCTCACATCTCTTACTCCTTGCCTCCCTATTAGTTTACAGAGCATAACTCTACTTACTTACTTATTTATTATTATCAATTATCCATCATCAATTGTTTACTTACTTTAGATTTAAAACTACTTTTTAATAAGTTATATTGGCTTCGTAAATAATCAATATTGTAGTCTTGTTTACCATAATACCAAGCCACAAAATTATCTGAAATTAAATCAATAATTTCTAGTTGTTCAGTAGCTAAAAAATCCCTTAATCTTTGGGCGTATTCCCTCGGAGTTTGGGCTTTATGTTTGGGATAACCTTTTGCTCCTAGAAAATCAATCATTTCGAGGTATAACTTCTCCATAGGATCTAACTTCGCTAAACGGAGACGATACAATTGTTTTTGCAGTAAATTAAACCCTAACCAACCGATAAACCCAAGGAATATTAACACCATTGAGCCTAGCAAAATACCCGTAAAACTACCCGTAAAAAATGCCCACAAACGAGTTAGCCATGGAGAGGAAAGAAAGTCGGAAATAGCATCAATAATGTTGGTAAATAGTATGGTGACAAAATCGACAATGGGGGAAGGCAACCAACTGGCAACCCAATCCCACAGTTGTCCTAAGACTCCGAAGGTGTTGTCGTCGTCCACGGATGGGGGGATGATTTCGTTACCCGGGAGGGGATCAAAATAAAACCAGCCATAGTTGGGAAAATAGACTTCTGTAAGGGCGTAGGCATCGGTATTACGTACGACATAGTATCCTGTGAAGGGGTTGAAGTTGCCTGGGGCAAAACCCACTACTAAACGAGCAGGGATATTGAGCGATCGCAACATAAGGGTATATACGGTAGCAAAATGATCGGGATAACCCCCTTGATAGGTTTCCAGAAAGGCTTGGGTTAAGTCTTCGCCCTCCTCTAGGGGTGGAATATCAGGATCGATGCGATAATTTTGTTTGATAGCCTGAGCAAGATATAATGCTCTGGCATAATTAGAAGTTAGCTCACTGGGGGAGCGTGACAATAATTCCTCTGCTTTTTCCCTCACCAAATTCCTAATATTTTCAGGTACTTCTAAATAGTAATCGGAGATAGATTCAGGATAATTATTTCCTGCTTGGGATAATTGGGTTTGATTTCGGTTTCTTACTTTTGATACCGCCGTGTAGGTTAAACCCTCAATTAAGCCTGTGGGCGATCGCAAACTACCCTCTGTATCAATGGCTATTTGTTCTGTGGGAAAATAAAGGCGATCGGGAGAAGATAAAAGAGGAATAATATTAGGTAAATCAGAAACCACCGTAAAAGTTTGAATTACCCTCTCCGTTTCTCCCAGCACATTGGGCAAAGAAAAATTGAATTGGAAATTCCAACGATTGCGATCTACATCCATGGTTTGATCATCCCTCGAAATATCCCAACCCTGCCCAGTGTAATGGTCAAAAGCCAAAGCTCTCCAAAATCCAGGTGATTGCGATCGCACCCTCAAAACCACCTTCGGATTACTAATACTACCCCGCAAATTTTGGTCCATGGTAGTATTAAAACCATAATAAAAAGTATCATCCACCTGCCCTCTACCCGCACCATCTTCCCCAGAAGTACCACCACCCCCAGCACCACTACCATCAGGATTATAACCCGGGCTAACAATGCCCCGATCAGCCTGAGAAAAATCAAGATCTTCCAACCCTTCAGGCGCACTCACAGGAAAAGTTTGTAACTGATACCCCGGATAACGAGGCATAATCGTAAAAATTAGCAACCCAATAGCCAGAGTAACCGTCAAAAAAGAAGTAATCTTTTTCGGCGACAAAGGAGAATTTTTTAACCACTGTTTAGTTTTCTCCGACTGCTTCTGATGTTTATTACCCGTATTAGCCTTATACTCACTCTCATAAGTCGGTAAACCCATACGAGAACGATAATCCAAAATCATCGTCGGAATAGTAACCAAAAGAAACAATAATAACCAAGGAGCAAAAGCCACCGTCTGAGAAAGAGTACCAGCCACCCCGATTAAAATAAAACCAATCACCATAGAATAACCCAAATCCTTACGGCGAGGTAAATCGAAACTATGTAAAACTTGCAACTGTACCAAAAACTCCGCCAACACTAAACGATTATCAAACAAACTGCGTATTAGATTACCCAAAAAGAAAAACAAAGTGGCAACCATAGCAATGGCAAGGATAAATTTTAAAGTAACGTTTTTTTCCTTACGACGATGCCAACTTACCACCCCCCCCAAAATACTCAAAGGAATAGCCCAAACACTCATCGGAAATTGACTCACCGCAGCCACATCCGTCGCCACGATACCCACAATCACCATCAACTGTACCAATACACGAAATAAAATAGACTCCTCAGTTTTGAGAGGGGGCAAAGACTCTATTTGCTGGATAATTCTTTCAATGGTAGGAAAACGCTTTAATTGTTCAATCATCGATTATTCATAGGCTTTAGCAGTAGATTCATTGTAGCAATGAACCATTAACCATTGATTGACAATTATAAAAAGTTAAGTTAGAAAGCTAAAAAATAAGCTCAGACAAAAAATAATGGGATAAAATCAAGCTGTAGGAAAAAGATGATAATTAATTCCCATGAGAACAGATAAAGCCCATGACATCATGCGCACCTATTACAATCCCCTCAAGTTTATGTTTGCACCCAAATCGGTAGCATTAATTGGGGCAACAGAAAAAGAAGGTAGTGTTGGGCGTACCCTACTTTGGAATTTAATTAGTCATCCTTTTGGGGGTACGGTTTTTCCTGTCAACCCCAAACGCAAAAGTATTTTGGGCATTCGGGCTTATGCTAGTCTCAAGGATTTACCCGAATCGGTGGATTTAGCCATTATTGCCACCCCAGCGCCCACGGTACCTGATTTGATTCGTGAGTGTGTAGAAACAGGGGTAAAAGGAGCGATTATTATTTCTGCTGGGTTTAAGGAAATTGGGGCTGAGGGGATAAAGTTGGAGCAGGAAATATTAAGGGAAGCAAAAAAAGGTAATTTACGAATAATCGGGCCTAATTGTTTAGGCTTAATCTGTCCTTCTTCTGGATTAAATGCTAGTTTTGCCAGTACTAGCCCTGGCCTTGGCAATGTGGGCTTTATTAGTCAGAGTGGGGCTTTTTGTACTTCGATTTTGGATTGGAGTTTGCAGGAAAATTTGGGCTTTAGTGCTTTTGTGTCCATCGGTTCGATGTTGGATGTTAATTGGGGGGATTTAATTTATTATTTGGGGGATGATCCTCAAACTGAGAGTATCGTTATTTATATGGAGTCCATCGGTAATGCAAGGGATTTTATTTCGGCGGCACGGGAGGTGGCTTTAACTAAGCCGATAATTGTCATTAAGGGGGGACGCACTGAGGAGGCGGCTAAGGCGGCAGCCTCCCATACGGGGGCGTTGACTAGCAGTGATGAGGTGTTGGCTTCTGCTTTTCGGCGCTGTGGCGTTTTGCAGGTGGATACTATCAGTGAGATTTTTAATATGGCGGAGTTGTTGGCGAAGCAGCCACGCCCGAAGGGTAAGAATTTGACTATTTTGACTAATGCTGGGGGGCCTGGGGTATTGGCGACGGATGCACTGACTTGGGGTAAGGGTAGGCTGACGCATTTAAGTGAGGAAACTATTAAAAAATTGGATGAAATTTTACCTGTCCATTGGAGTCGTAGTAATCCTATTGATATTTTGGGTGATGCTACCCCCCAAAGGTATGCCGAGGCTTTGGAAATTGCCTCGGAGGACGATAATAGTGATGGGTTATTGGTTATTTTAACTCCTCAGGATATGACTGATCCCACCAAGACGGCGGAGGCTTTGTTGGAGGTGGCAAAAAAAATTAAACATAAGCCTATTTTGGCGAGTTGGATGGGGGGTAGCACGGTGGCGACGGGGAGAGAAATACTTAATCATGCTAATGTTTATACCCAGAGTTATCCTGATGATGCTGCACGGTTGTTTAATTTGATGTGGCGTTATAGTAATAATCTTAATGCTCTCTATGAGACTCCTAGTTTTGCTGATTCGGAGGAGTTGATCGATCGCCCTTTAGCCTCTAAAATAATTGGTCATGCTCAAGCTACGGGGCGCACTTTGTTAACGGAATATGAATCCAAACAGTTACTCAAAGCCTATGGCATCCCGACAGTGGAAACCCACATTGCCCTTAATGCAGAAGAAGCAGGGGCGATCGCCCTTAAAATAGGTTATCCTGTGGTGCTTAAATTACATTCTGAGACTATTACCCATAAAACTGACGTGGGGGGTGTACAGTTAAATTTGGGGGATGAGGAAGCTGTTACAACTGCCTTTGAGACTATAAAAACAGGGGTCAATGAAAACGACTTTTTGGGGGTAACGGTGCAACCCATGGCCAACCTCACGGGTTATGAGTTGATTTTGGGTAGTAGTGATGATCCCCAATTTGGCTCGGTGCTACTATTTGGCACTGGGGGGGAATTAGTGGAGATATTTAAGGATCAAGCCCTTGGTTTACCGCCCCTAAATACTACCCTAGCACGACGTTTAATCGAGCGTACCAAGATATTTACTGCCCTACAGGGGGTAAGGGGTAGAAAACCTGTAAATATTGCCCAATTAGAGCAAATTTTGGTATTATTTAGTCAGTTGGTAATTGAACAACCTTTTATCAAGGAAATCGATATAAATCCCCTCCTTGCCAATGAAGATGAGTTGATAAGTTTGGATGCGAGGGTGTTGTTATACCCCCCCGAGACAAAACTAGAAGATATACCCAGCCCTGCTATTCGTCCTTATCCCACTCAATACATAAGTCATCATACCTTGAATAATGGCGATCGCTTTACCATCCGCCCCATCCGCCCAGAAGATGAGCCAAAGATAGTTAATTTTTGTACTGCATTATCTGAGCAATCGGTGTATTTTCGCTTTTTCCACTCCATCAGTCGTCAGTCTTTGATTTCCCATGAGCGTTTAGCCCGTATTTGTTTTATTGACTATGATCGAGAGATTGCTTTGGTAGCTTGTGATAATATGGGTGATATAAGGGCGATCGCACGGTTAAGCCGAATCCATGGAGACTTAGAATCCGCTGACATTGGCTTATTAATCAAAGATAACTATCAACATCAGGGCTTAGGTACCTTATTAACCCAAAGCATGATTAATATTGCCCACCAAGAAGGCATTAAATATCTTAGGGCTGATATGCTAATGGACAACCACGCCATGCAAAATCTTTGTCGTAAACTCGGTTTTGAATTGCATAGTCAAGATCATTTAGTTCGAGCAATTTTGACCATGGAAAATTAAAAAAATATTAGTTTTATTATTTACCTTGATTCCCATTCAGAAGATCTAATTTTGTACAAAAAAGTGGATAAAATAATATAAAATAAAAAGGTTTTAAAAAATCACAAAAAGTTATGGCTTGGTTTGTAAAAATAGAAAAAGGAATAGTTCCTAAACATATTTTTGATAAGTATGTTCCCGCCCACTTAGAATATGTAAAAGAATTAAATAAATTAGGACATGAAGCCAAAACAGGCTACTGGAATGACGCTGAAGGAGGTATGTTAATCTTTAAAGCCGAATGTATAGAAGACGCAAAAACCATTGTAGAAAAAGATCCTTTAATACAAAATAAATGTGTTGAATATGTCTTACATCAATGGTGTATCGTGAATTAAAAGATAATTTATTTAGCCCAAATATTCTCCTAATTCCAAACGAGTGCCATTAATAAAATTCCAAGCAGATTGTAACTTTTTACCCGCTAATTGTACCTCTAATATTAATAGTAAACCTGAGCCTGTTTGAACTACAAAACCAAAATTCTTGATAGTTTTTACCACTTCTCCCACTCCTCCTTTTACTGAATTTATATCAGATAAATAGGATTTGATTTTGGTAAATTCTGGGGGTAGTTCAATATTTTCTATGTCTGTGAGGGGTAAACTAGCGCTAACTTTTAATTTTTGTTGCCTAAAAGTAGTAAAACAGTTGGGATAAAAAGCCCTAATTTGATTATGAATTTGTGAGGCAGATTTTGTCCAATCAATGGGATAGTCTTCCTTGTTAATTAATCTGGCATAGGTGGCGAGGTTATCATCTTGGGCAACGGGATTGATTTTTGGAAGTTTGGCAAGGGTTTCTAACAGTAAATCAGCACCTTGGGTGGCTAATTGTTGGGCAAGGGTATCACTATTGTCAAACAAAGAAATGGGAGTAGTGGCAGTGAGTAACATTGCCCCTGTGTCCATACCTTCATCCATTAACATGGTAGTGATGCCTGTTTTTTTTTCGCCATCATAGATACTCCACTGAATAGGGGCAGCACCTCGATATTGGGGCAAAATTGAGCCGTGAACATTGATACATCCATGTTTAGGCATCTGAAGTATTTGAGAAGATAAAATTTGCCCATAGGCAACGACGACGAAAACATCTGCCTGGGTAGTTTCTAATAATTCTAGGGTAGCTTGATCTTTTTTGATGCGATTTGGTTGCCAGATGGGGAGATTATGTTGCAGTGCTATTTTTTTGATAGGAGAGGGAATCATTTTACTTCCTCTGCCCCGACGTTTATCGGGTTGGGTGACGACGGCAATTACTTGATGATTTTCGTCTGATAATAGTTTGGAAAGGGTGGCAACGGCAAAATCTGGTGTACCAAAAAAGACGACGCGCATTATTTTTGTTGATTAACTTAAGCAAGTTTATATGGTACCACAAGGGGTAATGAGTGGTTTCATTATTCATTTTCTATTACTTTGGTGAGTGCCTTTTGAAGGGCTTCTATGCGTAGGGGTTTGGAGATATAATCATTCATTCCTGCGTTGAGACAAATTTGGCTATCACCGTCGAGGGCGTTGGCGGTAAGGGCGATGATGTGGGGTTGGGGTAGGTTGGGGCGACTGCGTATCATTCTGGCGGCGGTTAAACCATCCATTTCTGGCATTTGTACATCCATGAGGATAACATCATAGAAATTATGCTCTATTTTTTCTAATACTTCTACTCCGTTTTTGGCGGTATCTGCTTGATAACCCATTTTTTTGAGGGTGAGTAGGGCTACTTTTTGATTAACGAGGTTGTCTTCTGCTAATAAAATTTTGAGGTGAGGGGATAGTTGTAAGTCTTGGGGGTTATTGTTGTTTTCGTTTTCTAGCGGAGGGGGCATCAATGGAGTAGTAGGAATTTCGGCAAAGATAGTAAAGTAAAAGGTTGTACCTTGAAATTCATAAATTTGGTTTTGGGGTTGCCATTGGAGGGGAGGATTACCACCGATTTTACCGCTACTTTCTGCCCAGATGGTGCCTCCCATTAATTCTACTAGGCTTTTACTGATGGTTAATCCTAATCCTGTGCCTCCATAACGGCGACTGATGGAGTTGTCGGCTTGGGTGAAGGGTTGGAATAGGTGATAAATGCGATCGCCCTTAATACCAATTCCTGTATCCTTGATGGTAATAAGGATTTCCTGATGATTGTCGGTAATCTTTTGACTGATAATCGATAAAAAAACTTGTCCTTTTTCGGTAAACTTAACGGCATTACCCACTAAATTGAGCAAAATCTGTCGTAAACGGGAAGAATCACCATAGATAAAGGTAGGCAAATCTTGATGGAGATGATAAATCAAATCAATGCCTTTTTCTTGCACCTGTTGCTTAAACAATTTGACAACGGATTCAATGATATTAGGTAAATTGACGATTTGTTTCTCAAGGTTAAAATTACCCGACTCAATTTTAGAAAAATCAAGAATATCATTAATAATGGTTAACAAGGTTTCGCCACTATCACGGATGGTTTGAACAAAGTCTAATTGTTGGTCTGATAGGGGAGTATCTTCCAATAACTTTATCATACCAATTACCCCATTCATCGGAGTACGAATTTCATGGCTCATGTTCGCTAAAAATTCACTTTTTACTTGAGTCGCTTTTTCTGCTTTTTCTTTAGCATTGGTAATGGCAATTTCTGCTTTTTTACGAGCAGTAATATCAGTCAAAAATCCTTCCCATAATATATCTCCATTGGCTTGTTTTTCAGGGACAGAACAGGCTTCCAACCATGACCATTCTTGACTCTTATCCTCTTTTTTGAGACGAAATTCAGCATAAAAAGGAGTTAAGGAATTCACAGATTTTGCAATATTTTTTCGGATAGTAATAATATCATCAGGAAGCACTTTTTCCCAGATAAAGAGACTAGATTTTAACAGTTTTTCTGGTTCTATGCCACAAACTTCTTTGCATTTTGGACTAACATAAATAAATTTCTCTTTACCCTCAGGGGTAACTACATATTGATAAATTACCCCCGGCACATTTTCACTTAAACGACGGAATCGACGCTCACTCTCTTTTAACTTCTGCTCGGCTATTTTTTGATCACTTATATCCCTAATCAACCCATCCCAGATTATGTCACCATTGGGCTGTTTTTCGGGGGCAGCAGTGGCTTCAACCCATTTTATGACATCATTTGCCAAAATGATACGATGCCTCGATGTAAAGGGTTCTAGGTTGGTGGCGGAGGTGTCCACAGCAACCATGAGGGAAGCTAAGTCATCGGGATGAACTTTTTGCCATAATATACTACTATCTTGGATGATTTCTTCGGGGTTGAGGTTATATATATCTCGTGATTTAGGGCTAATATAGGTAAAGTGATCATTTGCGTCCCTATCGATGATATATTGATAGACTATACCAGGAACATTTTGGGTAAGACGACGAAATCTTGTGTTGCTTTCTTCTAGGGCTTTTTCGGTCTCTTTGCGATCGCTTATATCAAAAGCCATAGAACATATATGATTATATTGTCCTTGGTCATCGGGAATTAAAAAGTTACTAACCAAGAAGGCTTTTAGCTTACCATCAATGAGAAATTCTTGCTCAAAAATTATGGGTTGCCCAGTTTCAATCAAGACTTGATCATGTTTCCGAATTATCTTCGTTTCAGTCTCTGAAAAAATGTCTTCGTAGTTTTTACCGATAACTTCATCAGGAGTTTTACCTAAAGTTTGGGCAAAAGAATCATTAACAATCAACATATGCCCATCCAAATCATTAACACACATTTCTAGGGGGGCATTATTTAAAATTGATTCGAGCCTTTTTTGGGAAGCCTGTAACTCTAATTCCTTTTGTTTTAAAACTGTAATATCTCTACCTACAGATTGTATCTCAATTAAATTTCCTTGATCATCAAAAATCCCTTGATTAATCCATTGTGTCCAACCATAACCACCATTTTCCTGATAATTATGCTTTTCGGTGACAAAAGTAGGATTATGGGGGGTTAAATTAGCAATCTGAATAATGGTTTCTTTTAAGTCTTCTGGATCAGCAAAATCTCCCCAAGACTTACCTTGTATATCTTCTAGGGTACATCCTAGGGCTTCACATAGGGCAGGATTAGCGAAAATGATGGTAGTATCAACCTTCGAGCGTAACACAAAATCCGTTTGAGTTTGAACGACTTGCTCATACATTTTTTGATATTCATTAAGGGCTTTTTCCTTTTCGATAAAAGAGGCTTGTAATTGCTGGGCCATTTCACTGAAGGAAAAGAATAGAATGTCAAGCTCTTTGATGGTGCTTGGTTTATAATCAATGATGCCCCCTTGCCAGTTGCCTTGGGCAATTTCTACGGTTGATTTACTTAACTGCTGAATGGGTTTACCTATTTTTTTTGCCACTAACCAACCCACGGAGGCAGAAAACACCAAGCTAAGGGCGGTAAAAAGAAGGGTAGTTTCAACATTATTACTGATTTCATCCATAAACAACGACTCAGGTAATATGGTAATGACAAGCCAATCAATTCCTATGTCATTTTGATAGGGAGTAACTTTTATATAGGGTTTACCACTGCTGCTAGGGGATTTAATGGTGGTTTCTCTGGTGATATTATCAAAGTTTTGATAATTGTCTGTGAGGATTTGTGTTACTTCTTTTACCAGTGGATATTCGCAGTTAGGGGCGGATATTCTTTGGCTACTACCATCCACGATGCCCCCTAAAAAGTCTTGGTTACAACTACCAATCATTAGTCCTTCTTTGTCAATGACAAAGGTAACACTACCTTCTTGAAGGTTTAGCTGTTGTAAAAATTGGTTAATTTGCTCTAGTTGTAAGTCTATGGATAAAATACCGATTAAAGTATTGTCGCTATTATAAACAGGGGTTGAGTGGGAAATGCCGAGAATGGGAGGAAAAGCGTTTTCACTATTCCAAGGATAAATAGGACTCCATTGGGGGGCTTGTTGATACCAAGGTTTTAATGGGGAGGGATTTTCTTCTATGTCGGCAATGCCAAGAAGATTGCCTCGATGATCCACGTGGTAGTATATTTTTTGGTTAGGATTATCACTGTTGATAATTGCCACTTCTACGTTGGTAGTTTGATGATAGCCGTAACCGACACCAACATAATTTCCTACTAAGTCAGTAAAGTTGAGATAACCTAAATTAAACTCTCGGATTTTGCTATAAAAGTATTGGGGTAGGTTGTCTTGATCATTTTCTAGGTTGATGATTCCTGTACTAAAAGCTTTAGCATTAATTTGGTTTACTTGTTCTGCTTTTCCTAAATAGTTATCTAAATATTCTAAAGTGCGATCGCCCGTTTCTGTCAATAATTGATCAGCTAAATTTTCTATGGTTTTTTGCCCTGTGCGATATGATAAATAACCGACTATACCTACCGTGGTAATTATTTGTACTAAAAAAGGAACAATTAAAACCCAACGAAGGGTAAAACGGGGGGATTTTTGTTGCAAAGATGAGGCTTTAGGAGTCATAGCCGCCTAGGGGGAAGGTATGGGGTAATGGGAATCGCTAGTTAATTTATCTTAGCTAATCTTGTAGAAATTAAGATGCTAATTTGAGCCCTTCGAGGTACAAAGAATAAGCAAAACCGATTTTAAAGGCGTTGAGGGTGGTACGCCAGAGGGGTTTGTTGGGGTTACGATTTTTGTAAATGATAATATTTGAGCCTTCGGTGAAGAGTAGGAAAAAAAAGGCAAAGGTGACATCCCATCTGGCTGCTTGCCCGGCAATGGAGGAGATGGTATTAGCAAGAAAGAAACCTAGTAAGAAAGCAATTACATTAAGGGATAGTCGGCGCCAAGGGTTACTAAAAAAGTCGATGATTTGGTTGCCGATGCCTGTGAGTAAGATATTTAGTCTTGTTTCTTGCATAATGGTTTACTAATTTTCAAGATGGGCTAAAAGGGCGATCGCCCTTACCATGATAAGATGTTCTTGGACTTGAATCCGTTTATGTAGGGTTTCGGGGGTATCCCCTTCGAGGATAGGCACCGCCGACTGAATTAAAACTGGCCCACTATCCACAGCCAAATCTACTAAATGGACAGTACATCCTGTTATTTTAACCTTTGCCTCCAAAGCTTGTTCGACGGCATTTATCCCTTTAAAACTAGGTAATAAACTAGGGTGAATATTGATCACTTTTCGGGGGAAGGCATTTAATAATACGTTGGTAATAATGCGCATCCATCCTGCCATCACTACCCACTCTACCCCATGGTTTTTGAATACTTCGACGATGGCTAGATCTAATTCTTCACGGCTTTGGAAATCTCGATGGTTGAGTAAAACTGCCTTGATGCCTAGTTTTTCGGCTTTTTCCTTCACCGTAGCATCAGGATTATTGTAAATTAGGACTTCAATTTTAGCATTTAATTCTCCATTAATAATACCATGGGCGATCGCCTCGAAGTTACTACCACTACCCGAAGCCATTACCCCCAACCTAACAGGAGTAGTAGATTTTAACTGTTCAAGACTAACATCGGGAGAAATAATTGCGCTCATTTACCAGCCATGGATTACTAAAGTTTAACCAAGATTATCTCAAACTTTGGCAAGATAAACAATTAGCAGTGGATAATTGATAATTAATTAAGTAAGTAAGTGGGCATAATTAAATCGATTTAGGCAAGGGGCGAGGATTTGGGCAAGGGGCTTAAGCCCCTTGTTAAAGTTTACAGATTAACTTATAAATGAGTGCGTAACGTCAGTTATTAATAGAGTTTGTTTTGTTTTGTAAGACTCCAGGGCAGCATTCGCCACCTTCAAAGTATAAACACTATGCTGATTAGTGGTATAAATAGGGGCATCATTTAATAAATGCTCTAAAACCGCTTCTGTATCTTGGGTAAACAAACCCCGACGACTGCCCACTTCCAAATCCGTTACCTTATCCCCCTGAATTAACCTACCCTTTTCCCCTTCAAACAATAAAACCCCTTCATCCCCATGAATAGTCAATACCCTACCACTACGGGCAAACTTATCACCCTTACCATAGGTAATATTTACCCCCATCTGATTTTTAAACATCAACTGTGCCTGACACCAACAAGCCGAAAAATAACCACTCTCAGGGGCATCCCAAAAACGAGCATTACAACTAACCGTTTCCACCTCCCCAAACAAATCCGTAAAGCGATTGATGCGAGAAAGGGCAGCAATCAGAGGAAAGCCATAATGATGGTAATTGTAAGTCCAATGAGTACCTACCTTGGGTTTAGACAAAATAGTTTCGTAACTAGCAAGGAAAGGATTACCTATCTTAGAAATGTATTGTTTAATGGCTTGATGCACTCCCCCCAAAAGTTCGATATGCTCGATATGAAGTAGTTTTCTTTTTGCCTTGGCTAAATTTAATAATTCTGAGGCTTCTTTACTGTCGATGGTGAGGGGATATTCAACGATAACGTGTTTATCTGCCAAAAGGGCTTCACGGATAATTTGCCCATGGAGATAATTTACATTAGAAACACAAATTAAATCGATTTCTTTATCACTTATCAAATCTTGCCAAGAAGATACAGTTTTTACATGATGAGTTTGAGCAAAGGTAGCGGTTTTTTCGGAGGTATTACCACTTACAGCCACTAATTCGGTATGGGGCGAATCGTTAAAGGCTTCTGCCCTTCTAGCAGCGGCATATCCTGTGCCGACAATGCCTACTTTGACAGGAGTTTTGACAATATTATACTGACTCATCACGGCTTAAGATTAAAAATTAATTTATTTATAAACGGTTTACTAAATCCCTAGTTTTTTTTATGGTATCAGGTAATACCCCCACCAAGAAAGCAAATACTTCATCGGGTAGTTGTTGTGCGGTGTTACTATCAAACCAATGTTCAAATTGATTAAGAATAACCTGCGCCCTTTCATGGGGAATGGGGTTACTGGTGATTTGTTTAATTAGTTTTACCCATTGTCTCCTGAGTAGATATGCTTTTTGTCTTTCGGAACTATTTTGGGGTAAAAATAAAGATAGTTTACCTACGGGGATAACATCTACTAAATCTTGGTCAAAAAATCCTCCCACTATAGCCCCAGGGCCTGCAAATTCGGCATAATATTTTTTAATTAGGATTAGACCATTTTTCTTTTTTGGATTGACAATTAGCAGAGGTTTTTCTTGAACAAATTTATCTAAGGCAGTGTAGATGTTATTTTGGGCGTTTTGATTCATGGGGATGAATGGGAGTTACTCTGGGTTATTACTGAAGGATTTTTCTAACAACAAGCGACGTTTGTTTTTGATGAATAAACTATAGAGGTTAGTTTCTTCTTGTTTGATGGTGTAGCCATTTTGAAGATAGACTGTTTGCCCTGTTTTGTTTTCGGCTAATACATGGAGGGAAAGGTTATCATGGCCCCAATTTTGGGCAATTTCTTCACATTTTTTGAGCAGTTGGGTGGCGATGCCTTGACGACGAAATTCTTTTTTTACTGCAAGGTTAGATATATAGGGAAATTTTTGTTTTTGAGTCCAACCATATAGTCTTCTTTGGGATACTTCTACGGTGCCGACTATCTTTTCTGCTTCTGTGGTGGTGGCAGGTATAACGGCTATGATACAGCAATAGTCAGAATTATGGGCATAAATGCGATCGCGCAAATCCTCGGCAATACCCATCTTCATTAGGGGATAAAGCCACCCTGTTAGTTTACCAAAGTCATGGAAACTATAGGTGAGTACATCGGCAATTTGACGAATATCCTCGGAGGTTGCAAGGCGAATGATAGGGCAACAGGAGGAAGAATGGTTGTGATGGGAAAAGGATAATGATGATGTCACCAGTTTTTAATCAATCAATGAGGGTGTAAAGTAATTGATAATGGATAATTGAGAATGGATAATTGATAGTTAGGGAATAATGTTTTTAATTTGATTATATTTGCCATTCACGTTAAATCAATTTAAGTCTTTTTCAATTAGGGCGAACAAATGTCCGCCCAGTGTATAAATTTTATCCCTACCCTCCAAAGGCGATGGGGAAGGTTAGTTTTAGGGCTGCGGTAAGCAATAGATTCACTAAGGCTACGGGTAATAAAAATTTCCAGCCTAAGTCTAGTAATTGGTCAATTCTTACCCTAGGTACTGTCCAACGTAATAATACAGCAATAAATACTAAAAAGTATGCTTTTAATACTGTCATGGAAATACCAAGGGCTGCGGTAAGTACCTGTAACCAAGGGGTAGTTTCGCTTACTCCTAACCAACTAGCTAAGTTTTGGATAGGAATAGGAAAGTCCCAACCTCCTAAATAAAGCACAGCTACAATAAGGGCTGATAACACGAGGTTAACATAAGAACCCACATAAAATAAGGCGAATTTCATTCCTGTATATTCGGTTTGATACCCTGCCACTAATTCTTCTTCTGCTTCGGGTAAGTCGAAGGGTAAACGCTCACATTCAGCCAAGGCTGCTACCCAAAAGATAAGGAAGCCCACGGGTTGGCGCCAGATATTCCATCCCAAGATACCATACCCCGACTGTTGTTCGACAATGTCAATGGTACTAAGACTATTAGACATCATTACCACAGCAAGGACGGCAAGGGCAAGGGGAATTTCGTAGCTGATGGACTGGGCAGCTGCCCTTAAACCCCCAAGAAGGGAGTATTTGTTGTTGGAGGAGTAACCTGCCATGAGTAAGCCAATGGGGGCAATACTAGAAAGGGAAATCCAGATAAAGATACCAACGTTTAAGTCGGTGATTACTAAGTTTTGCCCGAAGGGTACAATTAAATATGATAAAAATACTGGAATTACTACCACTGCAGGGCCTAAGGTAAATAAAATTGGATCTGCTTTGGCGGGGGTAATGTCTTCTTTAAAAACTAATTTTATACCGTCGGCGACGGGTTGTAATACACCTAAAGGACCAGCGTATTCGGGGCCAATTCTTTGTTGGGCGGCGGCGGAGATTTTTCTTTCTAACCATACGGTTACTAATACTCCCACGGTTGCACCGATAATCATCAAGACTAGGGGTAGTGGTATCCAGAGGGTTTTGGCTAACTCTGGGGACAATCCTAAGTCGATGAGGGAGGTTATAAAACTTCCTTGTAAATCGATTCCTGAGTTCATTTTATTTGTTTTATTTATTTGCTTCTGGACTTCATTTTATATTAAAGTTACTTACTGAACCAAAGTTTGCTCTTTTTTTGCCTAAAAAAAGGTTTTGATGACGATGGATTAGTGCTAGGATTATTATTCTGAAGGGAGGCTGGTTGTTGCCACTGTTTTTGATGTTATGGTGAAGGCTAAAAGGTCTAATTTTTATTTTTCTCGACGGTTATTTACTCAAGTTTCTGATGGTTTGAGTGCTACATACACCCCAAAAACTTATCGTCGTCTATGTTGGTTTTTGGTTGGTTTGATGATGGTGGTGGGTGATAAGGGTTTAATTTTTTCTAATTTAGGGGCGATCGCCCTGTTGTTTTTCATCTATAATTATCAGGGAGTTTCTTTTTCTGCTCTTCAGGTATTTTCCCGTTTTTTTCCTTCCCATAATCGTCGTTTTACCTTGGCGGTGGCAGGAAGTGGTTTAGGTGCGATCGCTTTTTATCTTAGTGCTAAAATTTGGTTAGAAATAGATAGTCATTGGTTAGCGACAGCCATTATCTTCCAAGGATTAATCAGTAGTGGCACTTTTGCCCTTTTGGGTTGGTACTTTTATCAACAAAAAAATAACCAAAAGGAAACCTTTGAACAAAATATTAACCATCTCATTGCCGAATCTCCCCTCAAAAGATTATATGGACTCAACCAACTAATTCATCGATGGGAAACAGGTAAATTAAATATTTCTCAGACTCAATACATGATTGACTATTTATTAATCATGAAAAATAATGAAACTGATTCTATCATCCAAGAAAAACTAAACTACTTTCTCAATCAAATTAACCCAACAATTAATAATCGTTCATTAGAAAAAGCAGAGAAGAAACCTCTTAACATTCCTAAAAAATATAAAACAAAAATTATCATTAACAATTAAGGTGCGCTGAATTATTTTATAAATATTAGGGATTAAGTTAAAATGCTTTAATTAAAAATAATAGCTAAATGAAATAAAAAAGCCTAATCCTTCTGTTTCAACTCCTCAACCTTCAAAATAATAAAATATTCATAAAAACTCTGCAAAACACACCAAGCAAACCCAGCCCTACCATCCAAGAAACCCCTAAGAATAAAATACATATAAAACCAACGAAAAAAAGGTCTAAAAGGAATCCTAAAAGATAAATCCTTCAAAGCCCGACGGCGAATTACCTCCGTTTCCCCAAAAAACAAATCTTTCCATCTAATTTTATTTACTCCCCTTTGTTTAATACTTTCTATAGCCTCATCCGTAGAATAACGATTATGTTTTTCTAACCAACGACTCAATCCCTTACTACAAGTATAATGGGGATAAATATTTTTTAAATATCCTGCTTCCCCCTCACAAACCTCCCTTTCTGCGTGTCCAAAATCAATAAAAGAAACCTTACCTTTTTTAAATAAACGCATTTGATGACGAGGATATTGACTACTGTATTTTATCCAACTACCCAAAAACATCATCTTTTCCGCCACATAATAGCCCACATATTTGTTACTTTTAACCGCCTCCAAACACTCATTAAATAACTCAGGGGTAAATCTTTCATCAGCCTCCAATAGATATACCCAATCATATTTAGTTTCAATGTTTTCTAACATCCAATTTCTTTGTCTGCCATGGGATTCAAAGGCGTGTTGAACAAGTTTGACAGGGAATTGTGAAGCGATTTCCATAGTTTTATCATTACTAAAAGAATCAACTACAATAATGTCATCACATTCAGAAGCTGATTTTATACAATCAGCAATATCAATTTCCTCGTTATAGGTAAGGATAAAAATAGAAAACATTTAAAATATATAGTAAAAACATTACGAATAAAGAGTAATAAAGAATTATTATTCTTAAAAAAATTTCAGACAAATAATTAACCGTCATTTTCCATCCCAAGACATAAGACAACAGTTAATAACGAAGAGGTAAGAAAACCAACACTTTTAAATGAGATTATAATGGTTATAGCTTTAGAAGATAACAAAAATTAGAACATATTTCCATGGAATGGCAAGAAAGAAATGGTAACTGGGTGTTAACCCCATCACAACCCATCGGTATTATACATTTTCTTGGGGGTGCTTTTGTGGCCACAGCACCTCATATTACCTATCGTTGGCTATTAGAAAAACTTGCATCTCAAGGATATTTGATTATTGCGACTCCTTTTATAAACACATTGGACCATAAAAGTATAGCTCTTTATGTGTTGAACAAATTTGAAAATCTTTTACAAAGATTAGACAATAACACAGGACTAGATTTAAAATATTTACCTATCTACGGTATGGGGCATAGTATGGGATGTAAATTACATCTTTTAATTAGTAGTTTATTTGAAGTAGAAAGAGCGGGAAATATTCTGATTTCATTTAATAATTATCCCCTCCAAAAAGCAATTCCTTTTATGGATCAAATTATTCCATCTATCACTGATAATCTTAAAAATAATTGGAAGATTGATCCCAATGTACAATTTGAGTTTACCCCATCTCCAGAAGAAACCCAAAGTATTGTCAAAGATAACTATTCAACCCGTCGTAATCTGCTAGTGAAATTTAGTAACGATAATATTGACCAAACTTTAACACTACAACCCATTTTAAGCCAACTTTTCCCTAACATGGTTTCTACCCTGACTTTACAGGGAAATCACCTTACTCCCCTCGGACAAGATATTGATTGGGAAGTAGGAGAAGTTTTCACTCCTTTTGATGCTATCGGGCAATGGGTAAAACAGAGTTTTTCTCGTGATATTTATGAGTTAGAAAAAGAGGTTTCACGGTGGTTAAATCCAGCGCAATATTCTTTGTATTAATTATCTCAATGTCTCAATTTTATTTTAATGTAATAGGTTGAGGTAGGCAATGGGACATGCTTATTAGTTATTAGTTACAAATAGATTTTGTTAAGTATTTTATTTTCCTTTTTAGGTGGCATTTTAATGGGGTTAACGGTAGCCCCTACAAATTATTGGTTTTTTGCTTGGGTGGCGATGATACCTCTTTGGTTAGGCATAAAAAAAGAGTCTTTGTCAAAAACTCTTATTTCTTGTTTTGCGTGGGGATGTGGCTATCATGGTTTGGCATTGTTTTGGATTATGGGCATTCATCCCATGACTTGGATGGGAATAAGTTGGCTAAATAGTCTTTTGATTGCTTTATTTGCTTGGATTTTTATTACTTTTTGGGGGGCTGGATTAGTGGTTGCTTGGGGTGCTAGTTTTTATTTTTTTCTCAGCTATATAGAGCGTTTTAAAAAGACTATTAACAATCTTTTTATTAAAATTTTATTAGGGGCTATATTATGGGTTATATTTGAGAGGATGTGGAGTTTGTCTCCCCTTTGGTGGTCATCAATTGCTTATACCCAAAGTCCTTATAACTTATATTTTTTACAGTTATTAAAGTTCTCTGGAATTACTACTTTATCTAGCATTATTGTTATAGTAAATGCTTTATGTGCTGAGGGAATTAAAAGTTTTTATGATAATTTAAAGCATAACAATAGTATGATTAATTATCAGTTAAAAGGCTTGTTATTGACTATTTATAGTTTAGTAATATTAATATTGTCCCACGGTATGGGTTATTTACTTTACACTCAACCCATGGCTGATAATCCTGAAGAGGTTATTACGGTGGGTATAGTTCAGGGCAATATACCTAATACTATCAAATTGTACGAGTCTGGGGTAGGAAGGGCGATCGCCCGTTACACCGAAAGTTATGAAAAACTGAGTCAAACAGGAGTAGATTTAGTCATCACCCCAGAAACCGCCATTCCCCTATATTTTGACGACATCAAAACCAAAACAAAACTATACCCCGCCATCCTCAGAGAGAAAACTCCCATTATTTTAGGAGCATTTGGCAGCAAAGAAAATAACTTTAGTAATAGCCTCTTTAGCATCGATGCCCAAGGCAAAGTAATCAAACAATATGATAAAATCCACCTTGTACCCCTCGGCGAATATATACCCTTTGCTAACATCCTCGGCAACTTTATCAACCGCCTTTCCCCCCTCGATGCCCATTTGATTGCAGGGGAAAAAAATCAAATTTTTATAACTCCTCAAGGTAAAGTCATTGTCGGTATTTGTTACGAATCCGCCTATGGAGAGCATTTTAGACAACAAACTAAACAAGGGGGCAAATTTATCATCACATCCTCCAATAATGCTCACTACAGCGAAGCTATGCCCTCTCAGCACCACGCCCAAGACGTAATGAGAGCCATTGAAAATGACCGTTGGATGGCAAGAGCTACCAATACGGGCTACTCTGGTATTGTTGACCCCCATGGTAACACTATCTGGCTTTCTGACATAGACCAATATCAAACCTATCAGGGGGAAATATATCGCCGTCAAACTAAAACTCTCTATGTAAAATGGGGAGACTGGTTGAGTAATTTATTTACGATAATACTTTTAGGATTATTTATTTACACTTTCTTGGGATTTTCTAGCATACAAAAAGATTGATATTGTTATGGCGAAACAAATCTATTACTCGGTAACTTACCTATAGCATAAAACCTATTAAAAATAAGCAAAAAATAAAATGATACAGGCTTTATTAAAAGATAACCATTTAGACTTTGAAGAATTTATTGAATGGTATCCTGCATCCACTGAATATCAGTATGAGTTACACAACGGAAGTATTATTCAAATGCCAAAACAAAAAGGGAAACATTCACAAATAGCAGGATTTTTAATTACAGAATTAACTTTTGAAATAAGACGGTTAAACTTACCTTATTTTGCTCCCAAAGAATGTTTAATTAAAGGAGATAGGTTTTCAGGATATGAACCAGATGGAATTATTTTAGATAAAAAAATGTTGGAAAATG
Source organism: Cyanobacterium sp. IPPAS B-1200 (assembly GCF_001747005.2). Lineage (NCBI taxonomy): Bacteria > Bacillati > Cyanobacteriota > Cyanophyceae > Chroococcales > Geminocystaceae > Cyanobacterium > Cyanobacterium sp. IPPAS B-1200. The sequence continues at coordinate 424,547 of NZ_CP182899.1, read as the reverse complement.
AACCATTATGGGAAAACCAATCAACTTTATTATCTGGAAATGCTGTTAAATTAATTATAGAAGTAGTTAGTGGAAATTGGAGTGATGACTATGCTTTAAAGTTAGATGCTTACGAAAGTTTGGGCATCAGAGAATATTGGATTATTGATTATTTAGGTTTAGGCAGACGCAAATTTATTGGTTATCCAAAACAACCTACTTTAACTATTTATACCCTTGAAAAAGGAGAATATCAAGGTCAACAATTTAGGGCAAATGAAATAATTAGGTCAACTATTTTTTCTCAGTTAAATCTAAATGTAGAGCAAATTTTCAAAGGTGATTTATAAATCAAATCAAACTATTCTATATCCCACAAAAAACGTATGACAATATGGTAATATAGTGTTGTATAGATGCTAGTATTTCATTACTTCGTGATAAAAGTAGTTTGAAAACCCTAAAATAAAAGTCTAGTTCCTAATATATTTAAAGATAAAAATATGAGTAATTTAGTTGACGAAAAAAACTCTACCATCCCTTCAGAGTGTTTGATGGCGAAAATGTCCCCTTCTGCGTTAAATTTAGTAGCGGATTTTTTTAAAGTGTTATCAGAAGGTAGTCGTTTAAATATCGTTTGTGCCTTACGTAGCGGAGCAAAAAATGTGTCAGAAATCATAGAAATTACTGAGTTAGGACAAGCAAATGTATCCAAACATTTAAAAATTTTAGCTGGGGCTGGGGTAGTAAATCGTACTCAGAAAGGTATTAATGTTTATTATCAAATATCCAATCCTTTTGTGTTTGAATTATGTGATTTAGTTTGTAATTCTTTGTCTATTCAAATTGAGCAACAAAATAAACATTTACAACTTTTACGGGCAATGCAACAAACCATTGAGAATTAAAGCAACCATAGAAAATTGAATTTTATGTTAATTTTCTTAAAAATTATTTTCTTTCTGGGGTTCAAGAGTAAGGTTAAAATTAGATACATAACACCGAATTATAATAACCTAAATACTTTTTAATTTATACATAACAATGATTACCTGTCCTAATTGCCAATATGAAAACCCTGACGGGGCAACTGTTTGTGAACTTTGTTTTACTCCTTTAGGGGATGGGGCTACGGTGACAAAATGCCCTAACTGCGAAGCTGATGTACCTCCCAATGCCACTTTTTGTGGTGAGTGTGGTTTTAGTTTAACCTATGGGGGTGGAGGTGATACCATGGATAATATGGACGTAGGAGCGACTGATGAGGCTAAGGCTTCCCCTGCTAGGGCGGAAAATCCTGTGGTGCAAGAAACTCTATTGCAAACCCCTTCGGCTAATCTTCTCCATGTACAAACTAATACCACCATTGAGTTAGCTTCTGATTTGCCTGTCATTCATATTGGTAAGGTAAATGAAACGGTCCCCCCTGATATTGATGTGTCGGGTTTCCCTAATTCTCAGATTGTTTCCCGCATTCATGCGGATATTTGTCAGGAAAATGGATCTTATTTTCTGGAGGATACGGGCAGTGCCAATGGTACTTATGTTAATCATGTTCCTCTGGGGAAGGGTAATCGTCATCGTTTGAGTAATGGCGATCGCATTGCTCTCGGTAAAGAAGATAAAGTAACCTTTATTTTTCAAATGGGTTAAGAAAACAGAGAGTTGGACGTAAGCCGGATTCTGTTCCCTCATCGGGGGTAGTTATCTATCTGGGGTGCCTGTTACCAAACACCTCAAGCGGTACACCAGAAGCGGAATAGGAAAAAGATCAACCTTCATTCCTCCGACCTTGCTTCCAACCGGGGTTTACCGAGCCAGTACCTCTCGATACTGCTGGTGCGCTCTTACCGCACCTTTGCACCCTTACCTTTATCAAAAGGCGGTATATTTCTGTGGCACTATCCTCACGCTCGCACGCACTGGGCATTACCCAGCAAGTCTGATCTTTCGGAAGTCCGGACTTTCCTCAAGCTAAATTCACAGGAAAACTTTAACTTGCAACTACCTCACCAACTCTCTGTGATATATATTTTATCACTGCTAACCAACTAATTGGTATTTATTTGATGTTGAATCTGGAAGTATGAATATTTTATATAGTTCAGAGGAACTGAGTATTTTCCTGTTTAAGTGGGAAAAATAGTTATAGGGAGAAAAGAGAACCGAAAATTAACGTTCGGTAATTACTCAAGAAAAAAACTTTAATAGTAACTCAGAATAAGTCATCATATAAAGTAGTAGTTAACAAATTGTTATATTTTTGTAAACATTTCTTGAGCCTCAGTACCCATAAACGAGATTTTAGAGAAAAAAATTTACAATAGTGAACTTTTTTTTACAAACCAGAGTCTATAAAAACAGTAATATAAAAAATAGACGCTCTTTGGAGATTCCTCGGAAAATCCAAAAACAATAAAAGGATCTGTTTTACCTTAACAATCCTATCACAAAAAAATTGCGCTTGAAGTTAGGAGAAGAGAAGCCCTATGCCCACTGCCAAATTAAACGGAATGGACAAGAAAAAAATTAACACTGTAGATATGGTGCGTACCTATTTACAAGAAATCGGAAAAGTCCCCCTTCTGAGTCATGAGCAAGAAATTGTTTTTGGGAAGCAAGTGCAAGAGATGATGTCTTTGTATGCCCAAAAAGAAGAATTAGCAGAAAAACTTGACCATGAGCCAACTTTAGAGGAGTGGGCAGAGGCTACGGAAAAAAGCCCTGCAGAGTTGAAAAAGCTTATTCATCAGGGTAAACGCGCTAAACAAAAAATGATTGAGGCGAATTTACGTTTGGTAGTGGCGATCGCCAAAAAGTACCAAAAAAGAAATATGGAATTTTTGGACTTAATCCAAGAAGGTAGTCTCGGTTTAGAAAGAGGTGTCGAAAAATTTGACCCCACCAAAGGTTTTAAATTCTCTACCTATGCTTACTGGTGGATTCGTCAAGCCATTACAAGGGCGATCGCACAACAAGCTAGAACTATCCGTTTACCCATTCATATTACCGAAAAATTAAACAAGATCAAGAAAACTCAGCGAGAATTATCTCAGAAATTAGGCAGAAGCCCTAATCAAAGTGAAATTGCCAACGCCCTTGACTTAGAACCGTCCCAAATCAGAGAATACTTCAGTATAGCCCGTCAACCCATCTCCCTCGATGTCAAAGTAGGAGACAACCAAGATACCGAATTATCTGAACTTTTAGAAGACGAAGGACTATCCCCCGACAAGTACATCACCCAAGAATTGATGCGTCAAGACTTGCACAAACTTCTAGGGGAATTAACCCCCCAACAACAGCAAGTAGTCAGACTACGCTTTGGCTTAGAAGACGGCAAAGAATTATCCCTCGCCAAAATTGGTCAGAGAATGGGAATCAGTCGAGAAAGAGTGCGTCAACTAGAACAACAAGCCCTTGCCCATCTTCGGAAAAAACGAGGTAGCGTCAGAGAATATATTGTCACAAGTTAACAATTAGCATTAGCAAATTTTCTCCTCAAAGACAACAAACCAGATTATGGAACACAATGCAAGCCATAGTCTGGTTTTTTGTGTTAGATACAATTATTTACAACTACCGTAATTAATAAAAATATTTAGTTACCATGAAACTATAAAACAACGAGGAGCAAGAAAATGAACAAGACATTATTATATTTAGTCTCTTGTGCTAGTTTACTTTCAATCGCTATGCCCGGGACTGCTTCAGAAAACACCTTCCCTGATAATGATAATAATCTTGAATCAAGTGTTTTCCTGTCCACCGAAGAATTTTATACCGTTTCAACCTCTTCCACAGTCCTTCAAAGTTTTGAAATGAATTCTTCCAATACCACCATTTTTAATAATACCCCTGAAGAATCAAAAATTGCCCAAAATAGTGATGAGAATTCTATTTCCTTCGATAACTGGTACGCAGGAGCAAGTTTAGGAGTATTTTTTCCTAGCGATGGACTTTTAGATACTGGTTTTGGGCCTGCTGGTTATATCGGTTATCAATTTACCCCCAACATAGGAGGAGAATTAGGATTATTATACGCAGGTTCAGATTTAGATGGCCGTGTGGGTGATGCCAATATTCTTTCCGTAATCGCCAGCGCCCGTTATAGCGCAGCATTTGAAGGTAGTAATAATTGGAACTATTTTGGTACAGCCGGAGTTGGATTTACTCGCTCATCTGTCACAGCCCCCGCAACTTTTGACTTAAATAATAACTTAGTTCAACCAGCCATCGACAGTGAAGATACCTCATTTAGTTTTGAGGTGAAAGGAGGGGTAGGGTATGAATTTAATACGAATACTTCTGCTTTTGCCCAGCTAAGATACCTAAACGTTTCTGGGGGCAACTCCAATTACTTATCCACTGAATTAGGGGTTCATTATAAATTTTAAGGGGCGGGGTTTAGGTGCGATTCTCTCCGCACCATAGGATGCCCTGTCATTCCCCTTATTATCTAAGCTAGAGTTTTCATAAAAACTTCTATATGGGTTTTCTACCATAGAGATATGTGAAATACTGAAGATATTGCCCCACATCCTCTGTTAAGTCATGCTCATGGTAGCGCCAACTCCAATTGTCGTCCACTGTGCCTGGGGTATTCATCTTAGAATTGGTACCTAAGCCCAATAAATCCTGTACGGGGAAAATAGCCATATCAGCCACCGAAGCTAGAGCAAGACGAATTAAGCTCCAATGGATACCTTCATCACAAATGCCTCCTATGTAGTCTACCACTTGCTTACGAGCGTCAAAAGAACGTTTTTCAAACCAACCTACGGTAGTATCATTATCATGGGTTCCTGTGTAAACGACGCAGTTGCGGTTATTATAATTAAACGGTAGAAAACCATTTGCCCGATCAGAATCAAAGGCAAAATGAAGTATTTTCATACCTGGAAATTTAAACTTATCCCGTAGGGCTTCTACTTCTGGAGTAATTACCCCTAAGTCTTCTGCCACAATGGGCAATGTACCCAATTCCTTTTTAAGGATGGTAAAAAATTCCTCTCCTTTGGCTTTTACCCACTCTCCATTCATAGCGGTGGTTTCCCCTTCTGGCACAGCCCAAAAGGATTCAAAGCCACGGAAATGATCAATACGCATAATATCTACATACTCTAACATTCCCTTAATTCTCTGTACCCACCAAGCAAAATTAGTCTTTTCTAAGGCCTCCCAATTATAGACCGGATTTCCCCATAGTTGCCCGGTTTCACTAAAATAATCGGGTGGTACCCCTGCCATGGATGCGGCGGCTCCTGTTTTTTCATCTAGGCAAAAAATACTTTGATTTGCCCATACATCCACACTATCATGGGCTACATAAATGGGAATATCTCCAAATATTTGGATACCTCTTTCATTGGCATAATTTTTTAAGCTGCACCATTGGCGGAAGAAGCTAAACTGTAAGAATTTATGATAAAACATTTCATCCCCTAGCTTTAGTTGCCATCTTTTAATGGCTTCTGGCTCTCTTTTAGCGATGTCTTTTTCCCACTGAAACCAAGCGGCACCGTTATGAGATTCTTTTAGGGCCATAAATAAGGAGTAGTTTTCTAACCAGTAACTATAGTCATGGCAAAACTGATCAAATTCTTGTTTATATTCATCTTCTTCTCTTTCCCCGAAGGTATCAAAGGCTTTTCTGAGGAGAGGGAATTTTGTCTCTGTTACTAGGTGATAATCAATTCTGGAGGGGTTGATGTGCTTAAATTTTGCTTGGACTTGGCTTATATCTTCTTCTGTTAATAAACCATCTCCATAGAGAATATCAAGGCTGATGAGGAGAGGATTACCCGCTAATGCAGAGTAGGATAGATAGGGGGAATTACCGCTTCCTGTGGGGCCTAAGGGTAATATCTGCCATACTTGTTGATCACTGCTATGAAGAAAATCGATAAAACCATAAGCTCCCCCTCCAAGATCTCCGATACCGTAAGGACTAGGTAATGAGGTAGGATGGAGTAAGATTCCACTGGAGCGACGATCAAACATGAGTTCTAGTTAGTTGTTTTGTACGATTTTATCTTAGCAAAGGGGATAAGTTTATTCAGCTATCAGCACGATTACTGAAAGCTGAATGGCAGTATTTTTTATAAGTCTCCTCTTAGGGCATAGAGAATAAAAACAATTACAGGTCCTGCGATGAGAATTAAACCAACGGAGGTTAGCTGTAAGATTACTTCAAAGTCAACGTTACTAAAAAAGTTTGTGATAAAGTCCATATTTGCTCCTAAGTAGTTAAATTATTATTTATGATACTGATTGTGCCTTTTTGGTATTAAACCATAATCTCTTGATATAAAATGGAGTTATGAATGAATGTCTTTGGATCTGACGTTTTAATACTCTTTTGAGGGTCAAATCAGCTTTTTTTATTTTTTATACTGACAAAATATATCATACTAGGAAAGGTTGCCCTCGATGGTGGTAATTCCAAGAAAATCTATTAAGTTTTGTTACGAGGTTTTGTTATGGGCAAATGGCGTTGTATGGAAGGTTGTGGTGCTTGTTGTAATTTAGATCCTAGGGAGCGTCCTGATTTGGATTCTTATTTGAGTCCTGAAAATTTGGAGCTATATATGAGTATGGTGGGGGAAAATGGTTGGTGTATCAATTACGATCATGATATGAGAAAGTGTACAATTTATGAGGATAGACCTAGTTTTTGTCGGGTTAAGCCTGAAACTTTTTTAGAAATGTTTGGCATTGAGGAGGAGGAGTTTAATGATTTTGCCATTGATTGTTGTGTTCAACAAATTGAGGGGGTTTATGGGAATCCTAGTGAGGAATTAGAGGCTTATGTGGCTGGATAGTTGAGACACAAAGATGATTGATGAGGTATCTGTTTGGTTCACGTTTCGGGATAAAATGCTACTTTAATCATTAATTAACTATCAAGGCTCCCTGACTATGGAATTAAATATCGGTTGGTTATATCCTAATCTTATGAGTACCTATGGCGATCGCGGCAATGTGATTTGTATTCAGAGACGTTGTCAATGGCGTAATTTGGATGTAAATATTTTACCCCTGGATCAAGGGGCTGATATAACTAGCTTTGAAAAGTTTGATTTGGTGGTAGGGGGAGGGGCGCAGGATAGACAACAGGAAATTGTCATGCGTGATTTACAAGGGAAAAAGGCAGAAATAATTAAGGAAAAGTTACATTCTGGTATCCCTGGAGTGTTTACTTGCGGTTCACCTCAATTGTTGGGTAAATATTATGAACCTGCTTTGGGGGAAAGGATTGAGGGTTTAGGTATTTTGGATTTGGTGACAAAACACCCTGGGCAAAATGTCCAACGTTGCATTGGTAATGTGGCTTTTGAGTTGGTGGGTAATCCTTTGGCGGATGATATTAAAAAGATGATGGGGGGGGAATCTCCTATGGTGGTAGGTTTTGAGAACCATGGTGGTAGGACTTATTTGGGGGATGTGTCGCCCTTGGGGAAGGTGTTGAGTGGTTATGGTAATAATGGGGAGGATGGTTTTGAGGGGGCTTTTTACAAAAGTGCGATCGCCACTTATGCCCATGGTCCTTTATTGCCTAAAAATCCTTTCTTAGCAGACTGGTTAATTATAAGGGCGATCGAGCAAAAATATCAAGAAACCATTACCCTAACTACCCTTGATGATACCCTCGCTCACCAAGGTAGAAAAGCTATCCTCAAAAAATTAGGTATCAAAAGTTAAAAAATACAGCGGTTTCTCACCTTTACATCAAAGGAAATAATCAGCATTATCCCCTGCACTTCATCATCAGCACATCTTGACAGTTTAGTTGTCAATTGTAACAAAACTTCATATAATAGGGGGTGTAATAAGTATAAATTACTATTGATCATGTTTACCTATGATTTTCCGTACCTTACAGCAATTATAGCTTTACCATTAATAGGGGCGATCGCCATTCCCTTCATTCCCGACAAATACGGCAAAAATACCAGAAACTATGCCTTAGCCATTGCCTTACTAAACCTTGCCTTGATTGTTTACAGCATTTCCCAAAGCTACACCATTGGTGCTAGTGAATTTCAAATGCAAGAAACCTATGAATGGCTACCTCAAATCGGTTTAAATTGGTCCTTAGCGATCGACGGCATATCCATGCCCCTCATTGTATTATCAGGTTTAATCTCCACTTTATCCATCCTTGCATCATGGAAAGTTGACAACAAACCAAAACTATATTATTTCTTATTATTACTTCTCTACAGCGCCCAGATTGGCGTATTTGCAGCCCAAGACTTGCTATTATTCTTCATTATGTGGGAATTAGAATTAGTTCCCGTCTATATCTTAATTTCCATCTGGGGAGGTAAAAAACGCCTCTACGCCGCCACCAAATTTATTCTATACACCGCCTTGGCTTCTATTTTCATCCTCGTTTCAGGACTAGCCTTGGCGTTTTATAGCGACACCTTCACCCTCAACATTGCCGAATTAGGTTTAAAAAATTACCCTCTAACCCTAGAAGTTTTAGCCTATACAGGTTTCCTCATCGCCTTCGGCGTAAAACTACCTATTTTTCCATTCCATACATGGTTGCCCGATGCCCATAGCGAGGCTTCTGCACCCGTATCCATGGTTTTAGCAGGGGTTTTATTAAAAATGGGTGGTTATGGTCTAATTCGCTTCAATATGGAGATTTTACCCGATGCCCACATCAAATTTGCCCCTCTTTTAATCATTCTTGGGGTGGTAAATATCGTTTACGGTGCATTTACTGCCTTTGGACAAACCAACCTTAAGCGTCGCCTTGCTTCCTCCTCCATCTCTCACATGGGCTTTGTCTTAGTGGGAATCGCCTCCTTCACTGATTTGGGTATGAATGGAGCAATGTTACAAATGCTTTCCCATGGTTTAATCGCCGCCGCCTTATTCTATCTCTCAGGGGTAGCCTACGAGCGCACCCATACCCTGATGATGGACGAAATGGGTGGTATGGCAAAACTTATGCCCAAAACCTTTGCCCTCTTCACCACCGCCTCCATGGCATCTTTGGCGTTACCCGGCATGAGTGGTTTTGTTAGTGAATTATCCATCTTCCTCGGTATTGCCCAGAGTGATGCTTATAGCTCTACTTTTAAAGTAGTTGTTACCGTTTTAGCAGGGGTGGGCTTAATTCTAACTCCCATCTACCTACTTTCCATGTTGAGAGTCGTATTTTATGGCAAAAAAGAAAACGCCCTGCAATTGCCCCGTTTTGGAGTAGATGCCAATCCCCGTGAGGTATTTATCACCGTTTGCTTGATTCTGCCAATCATCGGTATTGGTTTATATCCCAAATTAATTACTAGCACCTATGATGTGGATACCGTGCAAGTAGCATCCAAGGTAAGGGCTTCTTTACCTGTCATTGTGGAAAATCATGTAACTGCCATCAAAGTAGCAGAAGTTGATTTGTCTACCATGCCCCAAATTGAACGTTAATTGATATTGAATCTGTTTTCTTTCCCCTTTCTGTAATAGAGAGGGGATTTTTTTTTGTGAGTAAAAATTGAATTCGATGATTACAAAGACTGGATTACCCTGCCATAACTCCATAATTCTTGATAATAGTTACGACTAACTTGATCAACATCATTGCTTAATTCATTAATACCTATGCCATTATTACCCATATCTTTACCCGAACTATGGATATAGCGATTATCCCCTAAATAAAGAGCCACATGGGTAACTTTTTTTACACCAAAGAAAATTAAATCTCCCTTTTCTAACTTCTCCCTAGTAATTTTTTGACAAAAATCTTCCTGTTGATAAGAATCCCTCGGCAACCATATCCCCTCACTAGCAAAAGCTGACTGCATTAAACCCGAACAATCATAGTTAGGTGCTACAGTGCCGCCCCATAGATAATAATTAGGCACTTGATGGGCTTGTAAACAAAAATCTATAATGACGGGGATTTTCTGGGTAATATATTCACGAAAAACGGTTTTTTTCTGATAATTTTCCTTGGCAGGTTGTAAGTATTTTAAAGATGATAAAGGCAACCATCCCTGATAATTATCTTCACATAAGCAGACTTTTACCGCTTCACTTTCTGGAGTATCAGAAACCAATTTTATATATCTTCCCTTTGCCCCTTGGGTGGACAATTCCTGACAATTAGAGTTAACAAATAAATTTATATCTTGTAAACAAACATATTCCCCTGTGTTAGATGGAGGCAGAAACATAGTAATTAATCATTAATAATTGAGAATTATATTTTAATAACTGATGTTACGCAAAAATATAATTAGTTTAAGATGGTAAAAACGTTGGATGTTCATATTGTGTTTGTACACGTGCTGGGTAAGGGGCTAGGAGTTGGGCAAGGGGCCTCGCGCCTCTTGTTAAAATTTACAGATAAAACTTAACTTATAAATGAGTGCGTAACGTCAGTTAATAAGTTAGGGGGCTATCCTTTAAATATTCTTTATGCTGTTCTGTTCAATAATGAGTGGTTATTTTTGGACAAAACACGCACTAAGTAGAATCAATGAAAGAAGTGAAATCAAAGAATTATGGGTAATAGATTGTATAGAAAACCCAGATAAAACTAAACTTGAAGTGGATGAGGCTGGAGATAAAATTCATTACTATAAAAGAATAGTTGATTTTGATAATAGAGTTTTGGAGGTAATTGTATCAGCTAATTCAACTCCCCCTAGAATCATTAGTCTTTTTTTTAACCGAAATTTGAGGAACAAATTATGATCGTATCCTATGATTCATCAGTAGATGCCATTTATTTTAAACTGATAGACCGTAAAATTCATAGCACTGAACCTAAAACAAGCAAAATTATTATTGACTATGATGATCAAAATAATATTGTTGGCATAGAAGTTTTGGATTTTCAATTTTTAATAACCAAAAAAGGATTGACTGTTAACGATTTACCTTTTCCTGAAAAATTGCTCGGTGAAGCATCCCAATATTTTAATAGTCCTATAACTGTTTAAATAATCTTAGTTTAAGAATTGTTAAGATTTCGTTAATATGTAATAAGTAGGTTGGCGAAATTAATTATAGCTCTTATTTTATTAAGACTCTTATGAACAAGGGGTTTAAACCCCTTGCCTAAATCGATTTAATTATGCCTACTTACTTAAGTAACTCAAACGTAAATCACCCTACCATCAACCATGCTCGATTTAGACAATTTCGGTAATAGTCATTCTGAATCTATGGAGAATGACACCTTGAGTCACGTTAAATCTTCCCTTAGTTTAAGACAAAATAATCAATTCAAAGCTCGTCACCTCGGCATCGATGAACCTAGTGCGAAGATAATGTTGGATGCTCTAGGCTATGATAGTTTAGACCAACTAATTGATCAAGCTGTTCCCCCATCTATTCGCCTCAATCAATCTTTAAAGTTACCTTCTGCTAGTTCAGAAAGTCAAGCCCTTGCCCAGTTAAAGGAAATTGCCCAAGAGAATGAGGTATTTACCAACTATATCGGCATGGGTTACAGTAATTGTATTACTCCCCCAGTTATTCAGCGCAACATTTTAGAAAATCCGAACTGGTACACTGCTTATACTCCCTATCAGCCAGAAATTGCTCAGGGAAGGTTAGAAGCACTTTTGAATTATCAAACCATGATCATTGATTTGACGGGTTTAGAAATTGCTAATGCTTCTTTGTTGGATGAAGGCACAGCAGCATCGGAAGCTATGACCATGAGTTATGGTGTATGTAAAAATAAGTCTAACAGGTTTTTTGTCGATCGCACTTGTCATCCCCAAACCATTGCGGTAATTGAAACTAGAGCTAGATATTTAGATATTGAGTTAATTATCGCTGATTTTGCTGATTTTGATTTTAATACTCCCATTTTCGGGGCTTTGTTACAATATCCTACTACCCACGGTACCATCTATGATTATCAAGAAATAATTGATCAAGTCCACCAACAAAAAGGCTTAGTTACTCTCGCCTGTGATTTGATGAGTTTGGCTTTGTTAAAATCCCCAGGGGAATTAAATGCTGATATTGCAGTGGGAAATACTCAACGTTTTGGAGTACCATTGGGTTATGGTGGGCCCCATGCTGCTTATTTTGCCACGAAGGATCAATATAAAAGACAAGTACCGGGGCGTATTGTAGGGGTTTCTAAGGATGTCCATGGAAAACCAGCTTTAAGGTTAGCACTACAAACCAGAGAGCAACATATTCGCCGTGATAAGGCAACGAGTAATATTTGCACCGCGCAGGTATTGTTGGCAGTGATTGCTTCTACCTATGCTCTCTACCATGGGCAAGAAGGTATTAAAAACATTGCTACCACTATCCATGATTTAACTAAGGTTTTAGGTGCAGGGTTAGAAAGGCTCAATTATCGGTTAAGGAGTCATTCTATTTTTGACACCATTACCATCAATTTTGCTGATGCAAAGTTGGTTGATACTATTCGTGAAACTGCTGAAGCTAGGCAAGTTAATTTCCGCTACGATGAGAGTGCTATCGGTATTAGCCTTGATGAAACTACTACCCTCGAAGATGTGCAGAAAATATGGTCAATTTTCGCTCCCAATGGGGAGGTTAATTTCACCGTTGAGGAATTAAATACTTCTAAGTTTGATTTACCTCACAACTTTTTGCGTAATACTCCTTATCTCACCGAAGCCGTATTTAATCAATACCATTCCGAAACCGAGTTACTAAGGTATTTACACCGCTTGGAAAGCAAAGATTTATCCCTTACCACTTCCATGATTGCCCTCGGTTCTTGTACCATGAAGCTAAACGCTACGGCGGAAATGTTACCCGTAACTTGGGCAGAATTTAACCAAATTCATCCATTTGCCCCTGTTTCTCAAACGAAGGGTTATCAAGTCCTTTTTTCTCAATTAGAGGCATGGTTGGGCGAAATAACAGGGTTTGCGGGAATATCTCTCCAGCCTAATGCTGGTTCTCAGGGGGAATATGCAGGGTTACAGGTGATTCGCAGATACCATGATAGTTTGGGGGAAAGCCATCGTAATATTTGTCTTATTCCTGAGTCTGCCCATGGTACAAACCCTGCCAGTGCGGTGATGTGTGGTTTAAAAGTGGTGCCGGTGAAATGTGACAGTCAGGGGGATATTGATATTGAGGATTTGAACACCAAGGCGGAAAAATATCAGGAAAATCTTTCGGCGTTGATGATTACTTATCCTTCTACCCATGGGGTATTTGAGCAGGGCATTAAGGATATATGCGGTATTATCCACAGTTATGGGGGGCAGGTATATCTTGATGGCGCGAATATGAATGCGCAGGTGGGTTTGTGTCGCCCAGGGGATTTTGGGGCGGATGTGTGTCATCTTAATTTACATAAAACTTTTTGTATTCCCCATGGTGGCGGTGGCCCAGGGGTAGGGCCTATTGGAGTGATGGAGCATTTGGTGCCTTTTTTACCTGCTACGGATGGATCCCCCCTAACCCCCCTTAATAAGGGGGGGATTGAGCGAAAAGAGTCGATTGGGATGGTTTCTGCGGCGCCTTGGGGTAGTGCCAGTATTTTGCCTATTTCTTGGATGTATATCGCCATGATGGGACCTGAGGGTTTGACGGAGGCGACTAAGATTGCGATTTTGAATGCAAATTATATTGCCCATTGTCTTGCGTCTTATTATCCGATTTTGTTTACTGGTAAAACGGGTTTGGTTGCCCATGAGTGTATTATTGATTTACGTCCGTTGCGTAAAACCGCTTCTATTGAGGTGCAGGATGTGGCAAAACGTCTCATTGATTATGGTTTCCACGCGCCTACTATGTCTTGGCCTGTGAATGGTACGATGATGATTGAACCGACAGAAAGTGAATCTTTGGCTGAGTTAGATCGTTTTTGTGAGGCGATGATTTCTATTCGTGAGGAAATAAGGGCGATCGAGGATGGTAAGATGGACATGGAGGATAATCTACTCAAAAATTCTCCCCATACTGCGGTGAGTTTGATTGCTTCTGATTGGAGTCATCCTTACACCCGTGAAGAGGCGGCTTATCCTGATAGTTGGACGAAAGAGCATAAGTTTTGGAGTGCTGTAGGGCGCATTGATAATGCCTGGGGCGATCGCAATTTAGTATGTTCTTGTGTTGGTATGGAAAATTATAAGTAAAATGTGAAATATCCCCTTTCTTTTATGGAAGGGGTTCTCGGCTAGTAGAAATAGCGAAAGAATGATGAATAAATGGAAATATAAAATGATCATTCAATGGTCTGATGAAGATAATTGTTTTTTAGTAGGATTTCCCGATTTTATTGGTCAACAATGGCGTACTCATGGAGATACTTATCAAGAAGCTGTGGCTAATGGAGAGGAGGCTTTAGAGTCGTTGATTATTGCACATCAGATGATGGGTGAGCCTTTACCAAAGGCAAGTGTGGCTAATTTATTGGAGGTTTAAATTCACAATAAATGCTATGACATAAAAAGTATTCTTTGTTATATAAAAGGGGTTTTCAATTAATAGGATAAAAAACACGATTAAAGTAATCTTTGCGATAACGCCTGTAAATATTAAAGTCCTTATCCAAAAATGCGATCGCACTTATTTTTAATCTTTCAGAAATAGCAATGAGAGATAAATCTGCAAAATCTCCAAGCAAATCCTAATAAATTATATTAAATTATTGGATTCTCTGATAATCAGATTATGTCAAATCTTCGCAAATCAAGACTGCATTTTCTAACACCCATACAAACTCATTTTGTACTTTCATTTCTGGTGCAAGTAACCACATTACTTTCAGTAACACAATCAGAGATGGTGGGCAATGCCCACCCTACTCAGGGTCTTAAATCTTAGTTACTTTCCAGGTGAGCAATAATTTGTTCATCTACACTAAAATCAATATCTTTTTTATCTCTTTGGGTTGCTAAATAATCATTTTCAAAAGACTCTTTTAACCCTGAAATTAAATCATATTTAGGTTGCCATGATAGCTCTTTTTGAGCTTTGGAAATATCGGTAAAAAAGTGTTGCATACGAATGGGAAATGCTTTTCTTTTTCCTACATCTATTTGATTGGGGTCATAATATCTAATATCAATGTCATGGGGATTTTTGCCCATAGCGGAGGCACAGGCGAGGGCTAATCCTGTAAATGTTGTAAAACGATCGCCCGATATATTGTATATTTGTCCTATGGCTTCGGTATTTCCCAATACGGCCGTCATAGCTGATGCTAAATCTTCCACATGACCAAATTGGGTAATATACAAACCGTTATGAGGAATAGGGATGGGTAAATCCCGCACTAAACGATCAAAAAACCAGTTTTCTAGATCATTATAATTTCCTGAGCCATAAATATATACGGGGCGAATGGAAGTGAAGGGAATGCCCGATTGCTTGAGGTAGGCTTCTGTTTCAAATTTGCCTCGGTGACGACTTTCGGGGTTGAGAGGGTCATCTTCTCGGTGGGGCATCTGATGGGATGGTAAGTAAACCCCCGCGGAGCTTACATAGACAAAATGGGATACTTTGTCATAAAATAAATCTATAAGGGGTTTTGTATCTGATAGGGTGCGCCCGTTATTGTCAAAAATTGCGTCAAATTTTTCCCCTTTTAACTTCTCTTCTAATTGTACCGCTGAAGTGCGATCGCCATGAATTTGTTGAATACCATCTACGGGGGCGGGGTTATTACCTCGGTTAAATAAAACGACTTCATGTCCTTGGTTTACTAACATTTTGGTGAGGGAAACGCCAATAAATCTTGTCCCTCCCATGATTAAAATACGCATATATAAATTTAAACTCTACAATGCCCATTCTACCCCCTTGGGTTTGAAACCATTGATTTTCGGTATCAGCAGACACAAAAGTTATACAGAAAGACGAATTTGAGAGCCTTCGTTGGTTTTATATACCTCAATGCGAGATTGGAAAGCCTCTTTAAATTGGGGCATATGGGTAACGGTGAGGATACAGGCAAAGTCATCAGCAATAGCATTTAAAGCACCTATGAGGCGATCGCACCCTGCATCATCCTGAGTACCAAAACCTTCATCAATGATTAACAATTGTAGGGCGGTGCCAGACCTTTGGGTCAAGATACGAGAGAGGGCAAGACGAATGGAAAAATTAATCCGAAAACTTTCGCCCCCTGAGTAGGTTTCATAGGATCTTGTTCCCTGGACATCAGAGATGATAATATCAAGGGTATCTTTAAAATTGGATTCAGATTTTTTCGATTTACTAACCTTTTCTTTTTGAGTAACAAACTGGATATGTAACTGATTGTTAGTAAGACGGCTCAAAGTTTGATTTGCTTCGGCTTCTAGTTGGGGTAAAAGGTTTTCTATCATCAGGGCTTGAATACCGTTTTTCCCGAATGCTTTTTGTAATTCTGTATAAATTCGGTAGTTTTTCTCTATCTGTTTTACTTCCTTATCAATAGATTGTAATTTTTTCTCATCTTTATTTATATCATCTAAAGATTTTTCTATACCTCCTTTTTTACTTAGTAATTCATTAATTTTATTTCTTTTTAAATTTACTTCTTGTTGTAACTTATTCAATTCTTCTTTGTGGTCAAAAAGATTAGATAATTGTTCTTTTAATGTATTTGTTTTAGTTTCTTTTTCCTCTATTTCTTTGTCATAATCGATAGCTTTTTGTTCATATTGATTAACTTTATTTTCTAGTAAAGGTAATTGTCTTTGAGCATCTTCTAATTTTGCATACTGAAATTGATAATTTTGGAGTGTTTGAATCTGTTTTCTAATCTCTCCATGATGTTCGTCACTATAATTAATTTTCGTTATTTTTTCATCTATTTCTTTAATACTTTGTTGTATATCTGAACTCTTTTTTAAGTCTTCTAATTGTTGATTTAAAGTAATTAACTCTTGTTCTAAATCTAAGCGATTTTGTTCTAACTTAGCAAGTTTTTGCTCCGCCTCTCGCAATCGTTGATAATTAGTTTCTGCCCAACGATATTTATGATCATTTTCCCTAACTAAACTGTACGTTTCAGGGCTATATCCTAACTCTTTTATCTTTGTTTTTAGCTCCGTTAACTTTGTCCTAATTTCTGGGAGATACTTTTGAGAATTTACTAACTCTATTAACTCATCTTTTTCTGTAGTAATTTGCTCTAATTGTTCAAGAATATCATCCATACTATTAAGAGAATTTTCTAAACTAGCATAGTTTTTTTGTAAACCTTCTTCCCTGTTTAATTTATTCCTTAAACCTTGATATTCCTTCTCCAAAGTGGCTAAAGTGCGATCGCACTGTATAATGTCAGAATCATACTGCCAAGAAGAATTCTCCAGATTTTTCAACTCCTTCAAACTACTATCAATAACATGATTAAGATGAGTTTCATCCAAAGGAGATTCACACACAGGGCAACTAGCATTATTATCCACCCGCAAAGTATTCAACTTTTGGTTAATTTCCTCAATCTGTTGAGCAACATTATTTTTATAATCCAACAGCCGTTGTTTAGCTAACAATTGACTAGCCTTTTTTTCCTCTACCCTAGTTAAATAAACTTTCTCATTATGAATCACCTTTAACTCTTGAGAAACATCAAAATATTTTTTCCTAATATCAGGAATTTGCTCTAACTTTTCCTGTAAAGGTAACTCTTGCTTTGCTAATTGTTCTATCCTAGAAGATAACCTCGCCTCCTCCTTTTCCAACTCCTTTACTAAAACAGACTCTTCCTGTTGTAAAAGATTAAAATCATTTCTAACTAAATCTAATTGAGCCAACTTATCACGATAATATCTAAACTGTTCAACATCATCAATAATTTTATCCTTATCAGCAATAACCTTCTCAAAATCTAACTTATTCTTAGCTAACTCCCCTAACTTAAAATTAACCTCTCGAATATTTTGCTCTAAACCATAAACCCCTTGCCGTAAACTTTCCTCTAAATTATTTTTTTCACTTATTAACAACTTATACTCATCATATTTTGTCGTTAAAACCTTATCCTCATCCAAATATCCTCGCCACAAATGATAACTATTAATAATCTCTTCTTCTTTAGTTAAAATAAGGCTTAATTCGTCCATATCTTGACGTAATATTTTCTTTTCATCAATTAATTGACTGAGTTTATTCCTCACCTCCGACAACTGATTACTTTGCCATACCAACTCCTTCTCAAGGGTATCCCGCTGACTGCTCAGAAGTTGAACTTGTTTTAAATTTTTCTCTACTTGGCTGTACTCATTTTGATGATAATCTAAATCTTGACCAATATTTGTGAGTTTGACAAGATAATTTTCCTTCTCCTCCAACTTACTCTCCAACAACTCCCACTGCCCTTGTAAGCGATTTTTTTCCTCAGTATATTGTTTCGCTAACTCCTTCGCTTTGTCAGCAATTTTGTCATAATCATCCAACTTAAGTAACTTTACCAACACATCCTTTCTTTGAGCCGCCCCATAAGTCATAAACTTATCCGCTTGCCCCTGTTGTAGATAAGCCGAATTGACAAAAGTCTCATAATCTACTTTCAAACAATCATTAATTCTATCCTGAGTTTCCGTTACGCCTTTCGCTGAAATAGAATTAAAATTATCATTATTAAAGATTTGAAAATCTAAAGTAGAACCTCCCTTACGTTGTTTAGTGCGGATAATGCGATAAATTTGTCCACCATAACTAAAATCAAAATCAACCCTCGTATTTTTTTCTCCCAAATGAATCACATCCTCACTGGCTTTTGTCCTTGTTTTACCCCAAATCGCCCAAGTGATAGCCTCTAACAAAGACGACTTTCCAGCGCCATTAGCGCCGCAGATACAGGCAGTATGTAAACCATCAAAATCCAAACTAGCCTGACGGTAACTAAGAAAGTTTTGTAATGTAAGTTTTTTGGGAATCATAACAACAGGAGGAAGAATAAAGCATACACGGCAATTTTTTAGAGTAAGTTATCTAAATGTTGAATAAAATACTTTAGAATAATCTCTCTATTCGATTTATAGCATGAAAGACTGATTTCTTTTTCCTTCCGTTATATCTTCACTATTTAATTTATGATTAGAATATCAGGGCTTTATTAATATCCATGACATTTATTAAGTACAAAAATTTGTTAACTTTATCCCTTGGTGTATCTATGACGGGGATTTCTTTTTTTCTTTTTCACTTGCTAAGTGTTAGAGAAAGAATGCAAATAGAGCAACAAATTTCTGCCCAGTTAATTACAACGGAAACAAAAATTCAAAATAAGTTACAGTCAGAAATAAATGCCCTACAAAGATTTGTTAGGGGTTGGGAGTTTAGGGGTGGTTATAATCGTTTAGAGTGGCAAAATGATGTTTCTAATTATTTACTTAATCGTTCAGGTTATCAAGCCATACATTGGGCTGACAGAGATTATTTTGTCCGCTGGATAGTCCCTGAAGAAGGTAATGAGATGGCGTTAAATTTAGATCTTTCTTTTGAGCAAAAAAGATTAAATTCTCTTAATACTGCCAAAGAAATAAGAGATAGTTATATTAGTCCAAAAGTAGATTTAGTACAGGGAGTTAAAGGTTTTATCATCTATAATCCGATCTTTATTAACGATGAATTTGATGGATTTATTATCGGGGTATTTAATATTAGTTCTTTATTTTATTCTATATTAAGGGAAGAAAGTATTAAGGGTTATCAAGTTTTTATTTATGATAATAATTCTCTAATTTATAGCACTACTTATAGTGAAGAGAAAGATAATTTATCATGGCGTAAAAATAGTAATTTTAGTTATAGAGGTATTCAATGGGAGATAGTTTTAATCCCTAATAATACTTTAATTCGGGAAAATAAATCTCCTCTTCCTCTGGTGGTATTAATTGCCGGGGTGGTAATTTCTTGGTTATTGGTTTGGGGTTTAAATTCTTTGTGGCAAGCTAGTAATCGTAATGTTTTGCTGGAAAAAGCAAGGGCGGAAGCTGAAAATGCTAATAATGCGAAAAGTCAGTTTTTGGCGATGATGAGTCACGAAATTCGTACTCCTCTTAATGGAATATTCGGCATTCTTAATTTATTAAAAGATACTTCCTTGGATAATGAGCAACATGATTTTATCCAAACCATCGAAGATAGTGGTAAAAGTTTATTGTTGATTATTAATGATATTTTGGATTTTTCTAAAATTGAATCAGGGCATTTAGATTTAGTTTTGGAAGATTTTAATTTACAACAGTGTGTCAAGAATGTTATTGATTTACTTAGTTTTCAAGCTAAAAATCAAGGTTTGGATTTGAAGTTATTGTGGGCATCTAATACTCCTGTATATGTGCGGGGAGATGTGGGTAGGGTAAGACAAGTGTTGATTAATTTAATAGGCAATGGTTTAAAGTTTACTCAACAAGGTAGCGTTACAGTAATGGTGTCTATGGATGATGAAAGTAAGGATGGGCAGGATGATTGTTTAATTCAATTTTTGGTAAAGGATACGGGCATCGGCATTGCCAAGGAAAATCAAGACAAATTATTTAATCCTTTTGTACAGGCGGATGGGGCTATAAATCGCCGTTATGGTGGCACTGGTTTAGGTTTGGTGATTAGTCGTCGTCTGGCTAGGTTGATGGGGGGTGATATTTCTTTTACCAGTGAGTTGGGAGTTGGCTCGAGTTTTTATTTTACTATTAAAGTGCTAAGGGTAACTTCTCCTATGGCAAAATCCAATGCTATTCTTCCATTAGTTACTAACTCCATAGGGGATGAAAAAATACTACCAAAGAATTCTAATAAAAAAGAAATAGTCTCCCATTCGTCATTACCAAAAACAATAACCACCGATAATAATAATCCAGTAGAATCACCAAAAAATCGAGATAATACCCTGCGTGTGTTGGTGGCAGAAGATAACCCTGTGAATCAAAAAGTAGCCCTTTTACTACTCAAAAAACTTGGCTATACTCCCCATTTAGCTGTCAATGGTTTGAAGGTTGTAGAAGCCTTTGAAAAAGAAGAATGTTACGATGTGGTTTTGATGGATATGCAGATGCCTGAAATGGATGGTTTAACTGCTACTCAATGGATTAGGAATCATGTAAATCATGCTGTGCAACCTTATATCATTGCTATGACAGCTAATGCTACTAAAGCGGATGAAAAACTTTGTTTTGATGCGGGTATGGATGACTATATCAGTAAACCCTTTGACTTTCAAGTATTAACGGAAAAATTAAATCTTTTGGCTATGGCAATGGCTGAGGATGTTTCTTAAGTTTTAGGTTAAAGTGCTTTGGTTGAGGTTGGGAATGGGGAATAGTAATCATATTTTGAATATCCCATACTTATGATAATAATTCCATAGTATTTTGTCTCCAGACGAAGCAATACTCAAAAGTTAAATAGCTATATGCAAGTATTTATTTCAACCTAAGTAAGTAGGCATAATTAAATCGATTTAGGCAAGGGGTTTAAACCCCTTATTCATAAGAGTCTTCTGGAAAAAAGGTGATAAAGAAAAATCTGCCAAACTACGAGCATTTTCCGTGGTCATAACACTATCCATCAATTGAAAAGTGGCATCTTTACCTTTGACTAACATTTCATAGGTGTCATGACGGAAATTTTCCAGTCTGCTATATTTGTTCATAGAGAGAAGATTTTATTTTTGCTTATTTATATTTTCTCTCTATTTTTCTTTTACGTCTTGTCCTTCCTTGCTCCACTTTCCATTTAGTCTAAACTACAGATAGTAACAATTCCTCTTATTTTTTTATTCCTAATTGAGTAATTAAATGGTTCAATTCTGGTAGAATCAACTTTTCCATGGCCAATGTTACAGCGTTACTAGAGCCTGGTAAAGAAAATATTATTTTGTTGTTATATATACCTGCGATCGCCCTTGAAACCATTGCCCTAGAGTCAATTTCTTGATAAGAAAGATAACGAAAAATTTCACCAAACCCTGGTATTTTTTTTTCTAATAAACTATTAACCACATCAAACGTATTATCCCTAAAACTTATTCCCGTACCACCACTCAAAATCAAAGTATCTATGCTTTCTCTTTTAGATAGCTTATTTATTAAAGATTCTATCTCATCTGAATTATCTTTTAGTATAGAATAAAAACTGACATTGTGATTATTTTTTATTAGTTTGTTTTTAATAATCTGACCACTTTTATCATTATCAAAAGTTCTAGTATCACTAATAGTAATTACAGCACAATTAATAACTATAAATGCTTTATCTTTATGGGGAATAACCATAAAATTAAGTGAGGAATATGTGAAAAATTATCGATAGTAAACCTAACCCTTAAAACCCACCATAATAATTAAGACTTGCTAAATCCTAACCCATGTTCTTCGGCGTAACGTTCCATAAAACGCATGAATCTTTCCCATTCTTCCACAGACTTGATTATATAAATGGCTTCGATGGCCACAGGCTCACCATTTACAAACTTACACTTAACTTCTCTAGTGTTTAACTCTCCTTCCTCATCAGTTAAATACATCCCCGTAACAGCTTGGGTATTACCACTTTCTAAGATGGGAGATTCTTCAAAACGAAAAGTGGCGGTGCCATTGCTACCATCACGGGAGCGAGTCATTTTTACATCGGGAATTGATTCCTCGATAATGCCTTTAGTAAATTCTATTTGAGCCATATTAAAATTTTACCTTTATATTTTTTATTACTATAACCTTACCTATCATCTCACAGTCAAGGGCGATCAACGTTAAAATTTAAGGGGTAATTATAAAAATTTTCAAAAGAAATTCCCCTCACAAGATGCTAGAAGCCCAAGTACATTCAGAATTACGCAACTTTTTGCGCACCTATAGCCCTTCTGATTGGGTACATCATCTTACTATGGCGAGAATGGTTGCCCGTGGTCTGCGCCTGGGGCGATCGGCTATAATCCAAACAGGAGTTAGTCACGATACCTACAATCTAAGCTACCTAACCCCTGCCCTTCTGTGTTATAAAACCGTTATTATTGTTGCCACACACAAAAATCAACGGCAACTAATAGAACAAAAAGTTCCCTTTTTACAACAAAAGCTAGGTACTAACAAATTAGTTTTTAATCAGTTATCTACCCATACAAAAAGTAATAATTCTCTTATTTTATTAACTCCTCAGAATTGGTTAACCAAAACTATTAATAGTAATTTATTTAATAACTCTCATATTATTATAGAAGAAGCTGAAAAATTACCTCAGTTTATTAATGAATATCTCACCATCTCCGTAGATGTTTATGATTGGTTTAAATTACAAAAAGATAATGAGCAATATAAAAGTTATATTCAAACTCAACTAGCAAAACTAACTCAATCAGTATTTAGTCACCCAATAAATCCCTATAATAGTTACTTACTAGAAACCAAAGAAAAGCAAATTATTCAAGAAATAATTTTTAAAATAAAGCCAACAAAATTAGATTTATACAATAAACTAATTAAATTAAACGAGTATTTCTTAGACAAAAAAAACTATATTAACTACGTTGAAGTAAATCGCTCAAAAGGACAATTTATAATTAAATCTTCACCTCTTAATTTTCATGACAATATCAAAGAAATTTGGCAACAAAAATCAGTTACCCTTATCGCTAACTATCTCAGTCCCGAAAAAGAAGCTATTGATTATACTAAACAATTAGGCATTGATAACAGTAACTATACCTGTCTCAAATTTTCTCCCCATGCCCCCAATGCCATCCTAAAACTATATTTCCCCGAAAAATTTCCCTTCCCCAATAGCCCCGAATTTCAAAACTCCGTCACCAGAGAGATTACAGCCCTTGTTTCTAGTGCCAAAATCAACCATCAACCCATTATTGTCATCATTGAAGATGTACCTTTACAGGCTCAAATTACCTCCATTTTAGCTTCCCAATTTGGTTCGAGAGTAAAACTTAATGACCTTGATTTTAGTAATAATACTGTGTTGGTATGTGGTATTAATTTTTGGCATCAACATCAAGAAAGATTCCCTTCACCGCAACTGCTGATTATGGCAACTCTACCCATTCCCTCCTTGGAAAATCCTCTAGTTGCCTCCCAAGTAAATTATTATAAAAGTCAAAAAAAAGACTGGTTTCGTTTATATCTGTTGCCCCATGGTATAAAAACCCTACAACAGTTAACCGTATCTGTGCGCAAAAATCAGGGGGTTTTGGCTTTGTTAGACAATCGAGTTAGTTTTCGCAGTTATGGTAATAGGGTGTTAGAGGCGCTCGAACCTTATGCAAAAATCAATTATGTCGATTTGAATTGGTTGAATTAAAGTGTGATGAAAAAACATGAATACTTGGTGAATAAGGATATGAGAAAAAATATTCTTTTGGTTTTTACTACATAATCAAATTTTTAGTCAAAAACAGTAAAGCCTAATATTTATTATTGTATTATTAAGTTAATTAATAGTTATAAAAATAATTATGCCCATCGTTCAATTTCAAGGAAAAAATATTAGTTGTGAAGTAGGAGAAAATCTCCGCAAAGTTTTGCTCAAAAATGATGCTGAATTATACAATGGTAAAGCAAAATATATTAATTGTATGGGTATCGGTAGCTGTGGTACTTGTGCTGTGCAAATAAAGGGAAATGTTAACCCTCCTAATTGGAAAGATAAGGCAAGGCGCTCTTTTCCTCCTCACTCCCCTGATAGAGATTTGAGGTTGGCTTGTCAAACAAAAGTTTTAGGAGATATTTCTGTTGTTAAATACGATGGTTTTTGGGGACATAAAACTACATTGAAATAACAGTTTTTCTGTATTATTTTACTCACTACCAAAAACTTCAATGTCATTAAAAACACAGACGGGGGAAGCGTGTCCGACTCGAATCATTTGATTTGGTTCACCTTTACCACATATAGGAGTGCCAAAAACATCTTTGGTTGATTCATTTCCCACTGCCGATAGGTTGTGCCAAAAATGCTGGGTTACTCCTCTATAGTTAGGGTTGCGGAGGGTTTTGGTGAGTTGACCATTTTCGATGAGACGGGCATATTCACAACCAAACTGAAATTTGTTACGATAGTCATCGATAGACCATGAACGGTTGGATTCCATGTAAACCCCATGCTCGATATTACTAATCAAGTCATCAAAACTATTTTCTCCTGATTCTAAGTTTAAATTAGCCATGCGGTCAATGGGAGGACGATTCCAAGAACTAGCCCGACTGTTAGCAACTCCTTCAACTTTTGCTCTGGCTTGGCTTTCAAGACTTCCTAAGCCTCTCAATAGGATTCCATCTTTGATTAAATGTTGTCTTTGGGCTTCTATACCTGTATCATCAAAGCCATAACTGGCCAATTCTCCTTCAAAAGTGGGATCGAAGGTTATATTCATTTTTGATGAGCCATAGGCAAGGTTGCCAAAGTCTTCTAGTTTGACAAAGCTACTGCCTGCATAGTTTCTCTCGTCTCCTAATATTCGATCTAATTCGAGGGGATGTCCTACGCTTTCGTGAATTTGTAACATCATTTGGTCAGGGGCGAGTACTAGGTTTGTTCTAGTATTGGGGCATTCTTGGGCATGGATAAGGGCGATCGCACTTTCCCCTATTTGTTTAGCCCGTTGTAAAATGAGAGAGGGATTAATAATTTCTGCACCCCCTTGATAACAACGCGCCAACATTCCATTATCACTACGTTTTTGGATAATATTACCATCTTGAGCAACAGCACCATAATCCGTGGATACCATCGAAAAATGTTGAAAAATATTAGCACCATTACTACTAACAAAATGATGCTCTACTTCATTCATTATGGCCAAAGCAGTAGTTTTAACCACCAGAGACGATACTTTTAAACTCTCACATACCTGAATTAGTAAATCATTTATATCCCTAATACTGAGAGTGTCAAGGGGGTTTTGTACCGAAGACTGATAACCTCCCCGACTAGGAGGACGAATGCTACTATCAAAACTAAAAATTCCCCACTTCTGAGCCGATATAGCCTGTTGTTTAGCACTATTTACCGCCCTTTGAATACTGGCAAAATCAAGGCGATTAGTGGCACAGTACCCCATCTGTCCATTAACCAACACCTCCGCCATGACTCCTCGATTTATTTTTTTACCATGATATTGGGGTAAACCATCTCGAAATCGATGGGTTTGACTTTTTTCACTCACATATCTCAAGCCTACCCAATCAGCTGTAATGGTTAAATTTTCAATGGTTTTTTCTAAGTCAATATTCATGGATTTACATTTGTGAGATTAAACAATATATTATTTATAAACAATGGTAATTATTACCAATCAAAAATGGGATCTTCTTCGTCTTCTAATTCCCAATCTCTAACAAAATCTTGAGATTTTCTCTTGTTATTTTTTCTCAATTTTTTCTTTTTATTCATTGGGTTAAAAAACAATGGCAATAAAGCCCCACCAATGCAACCAGAGGCCACAGAAAATGAAACTAAAATACCTAAAGGAATAGAAATTGATTGAAGTCCAAAGAATTGTAAACTAATGGGGGCTACATTTTGGATGGCAAAAATTGGTAGGATAATAATCCAAAAAGAAATAATAAGAGTGATAATTAAATTACTAAATGTTTTCATAAACCATAACTTTTATAATTAATATCCCCTAGTTATTTTGGGGATTTGAGTCTCAATAATTAAGCTAATCCAAAGAAGAATAGTGATTGAGTGTTTCTATGAAGAAAGTAAATTAATAAAAGGTGTACTTAACCAACTTAAACCCACTTTTAACTGATGTTTTGGGGTAGGAAGACGATATAGATACACAAATCGACGGGCAAGATAAGCCAAACCACCATCAAGGGATATGCCTAAGCCACTGAGGGTGGCGTTATCTATTCCTAGGGCAATCATTTCCCCAAGGGGTTGATAACGGAAGGGTAAGAGAGGTTTTTCTTGTAGAGATGCCCAAATATTCCAAGCGCAGTAGTCTGATTGTTGGAAGGCAACTTGGGCGGTGGAGGGTAAAACATTTCCGTTTTTATCGAGGGATTCTACTAAGTCACCGAGGGCAAATATTTCGGGATAGTTTTCCACTTGCAATTCTTGGTTGATGGTTAGTTTTCCCTGTTCGTTTTGGGGTAAGCTAAGACCATCTAATATTTTTACTGGTTTTGTGCCGACTGTCCACAGTACTAAGTCAACGGGAATGGTATCAACGATATTTTTATATTGGAGGGAAATTTGATTTTCTTCTATACTAGTTATTTCTGTGTCTAAATCTAGCCATATTTTTCTATCTCTAAGGGCTTTTTCGGCGGTTTTACGGTTAAATTCGGGGGATTTTTTGAGAATTTGATCGCCCCTATCAATAATTCTAATCTTACCACGTTCTTGGAGGCGATCGCCTATTTTCACAGCCAATTCTACGCCACTGTAACCACCACCAACGATGGCAACTCGGATTTTTTCTTGGTCAGAATTTTCTAATTGTCTTAATTTTTCTTTGAGGGTATAAGCATCATCGAGGGTGCGGAAAGGTAAGGCATAATCTTTTGCCCCTGCAACGGTTTGGGAGGGAGTAGTGCCACCAAAAGCCACCACCAAACGATCATATTCTAGGGTAGAGTTAGATTCTAGGCTGACGGTTTTGTTTTCTAGGTTTATTCCTGTGACGGTGTCTTGGATAAAGTTGATTTTGCTATCTTCTAATAATTCGGTATAGTAGGGGGCTACTTCCCAACTTTGCATTTCTTCGGTTACTAATTCATATAGTAAGGGAGAAAATAAGAAGCGATCGCCTTTATCCACCAAAGTAATCTCAGGAAAATCCCCTTCCCAGTCTAATTCTTGTAATCGTAGGGCGGTATAAAGCCCTCCAAATCCACCACCGAGAATCAATATTTTATCGGCCATGATATAGTCTCCCTCTTAAAATTACTGCTCTTTCTATTCTATGTTACTGCCATGGCAAAAGTTAGAAAACAAACCCCCCTTTCTTTGTAAGGGGGAAAAACAGATATAGCGTTTTTTATAATTATGAGATACATTTATGATTTTCAAGTCCCCCGAATTTGCGGGGGATTTAGGGGGATCATTTTGTACCCCGTAACCATGATAATTGCTATAAAAAATAAAACCGATTACTTGTTAATAACTTCTTCTAGTCTTTTTAACACAAAATCCTTATCTAAATAGGATAATAAATAACCAGCCTTTGGTCCTTTTTCTTTCCCTAAAAAGCTATAATAAACCGCAGGAAAAGCCACATTAGGTTTAAAATCTAACTGCTTCATGGCAGTAAATAAAGCCGTTTGTAACTCCTCTCCTTCCCATTTTTCTAGGGTAGTTAAAGTTTCTTTTAATTTTCCTAAATAAGTGATTTGATCCTCCGTTAATTCCGACACAATTTCAGGAATAGAGTCAAAATAAATAACTAATTTTTCTTCCTCATCAGCATAATCAGCTAACCATTTACGGGCGATCGCAATGCGTTCATTAATCTTGAGCCAGTCATACTCAGTCAACTCCACCTGAGAGCGTTTTTTGACCTCCTCCACAATATCCAGATGGGGAACTTGTAATAAAGAAATAAGGGTACTAATATCAAAAGTGTAAAAAGGCTTAATTTCCTCATCCAATTGAGCATAAAACAACGGTAACAAAGTCTTATCTAACTCTACATTTTCATTTTCTTCTTTTATTTTTACATAAGTATTTAAAAGATTATCATAATCCCTAAATAAACGAGTGATATTATCATAATTAGGAGCAAAATTAATTACCGTTTTTGGCTGAGTTTTTAACATTAAAAACCGCAAAATTTCTGGAGGTAATAAATCCGCCATATCCTTCGCACTAGAACCAACCCCCTTAGACGAACTCATTTTGGTACCATTTACCAAAATAAACTCATAAGGGGAATGGAAAGGAGGTTGTTTGCCCAAAACCTTACGGGAAATAGCATTGGCCACATCCCTCGAGCCGCCCTTCTGGGAATGGTCTTTTCCAGCCATCTCCATGGTGACACCAATCAAATTCCACTTGGCAACCCATTCCACCTTCCAAGGCAACTTACCATTACCATCAAAAGGAGATACCCAGCCAGAATGCCCACACCCTTTTACCCAATCCGTAGCGTCTTCCTTACAGGTATAAAAAACTTCCGAGCCATTATAGTCAGTGGTTACCGTGGTGGCGATTTTTCCACATTTTTCGCACACTACTTGAAAAGGATACCAGTTTTTAGGGCGATCGGACTTACTCACACTTAGATATACATCCTTAATTCCCTGAGCATTTTTCAAAAAAGTATCGATATAAGGGTTCATTTTTCCAGAGCGGTATAAATCCCTTAAATAATAAATTTCCGCCTTCACTCCCAAATAATCGAAAACCTCTAAAAACTCCTCCATAAAATACTTCGCATAATCACTGCTTTTATCATCAGGAGAAGGCACATTGCAAAGGGGAAAACCCAGATAGGGAGCAAACTTTTCTTGATCTAAATAATGGGGTACAGTATCAAGGGCATCATAATCATCTACCCCATAGGTAAATTTAACGGGTTTACCAGCTCTTTTTAAAGCCCGATACATGACATCATGAATAATAACACCGCGCACCGAGCCTACGTGTACCCTACCTGAAGGGGTTTTGGAGTCATTTACTAATTCTTCTTGTTGGGAACTTTCTGCTATTTTATCCGCCCAAAACATAATTTAATAATTCTTAACTATAATTTACAGTGCAAACCTCTGATTATATCTTAACTTCATGAGGTGGGGAATAGGAAATGGGCAATGATAATCATAGTTTGAATCTTAAAGACATATTAAAATTCCATAGTATTTCATTTCATGACTCGTGTAACACCAAACAAATATTATCTTAACTCTCTACCAAAGGGAAATAGAGCGATAGGAATGAGCTTAAAATGTTGTTTAGCAAAAGGTAAGCCAATAATCGTAATAGCTAAAATTAAACCATGGACAAGATGAGAAATGGCGATTTCCCAACCAAATAACAATAACCAAATCACATTAAAAATAGTGTTTAAAGTATTGGAATAGTCTGGGGAAACATAGTCACGTCTGCCAAAAGGAGTCATGGTTGCTACTCCTAGCTTAATGGCTTGAACCCCAAAAGGGATACCGATAATGGTAAGGCAAGTAGTCAAACCACCAATAATATAAGCTAATCCACTCAGAAAGCCACCGAAAATTAACCAAATAATATTTCCTATTAAACTCATTTTTTATACTCCTTAATCTGTGTTTACCTAAGAATATACCATCCTTAAATAATTTCTGAGAAAATCTTTCCATACATTATCAAAGAAAAGAGGTTTTAAACTGTGGTCAGGTAATAAGAACATTCTTTGTTGTTTTTAGACATTTTACCGACAAAATAGGATGACTACGTTCAAATATGTTAGAAGTATATATAAACAAATAGCAATCATATTATACTTTTTCCGAACACATTTAATTTGCTAAAACTTAATATAATAAGTGATTAATTCTCAAAAAATGTAGATTACAAAGTAACAAAATAAAATCAATGTAAATTATATTTTGCTTACGGATAGGCGAAGATAAAGTATATATTCTTTTTGAAATAACTTAATCTTTTTATGTAATAACTGAATATTATGGTTGCATAATTTGACTGCAAAAACGTCAATACAAATAAAAAAATGATAAGATTTTAGTGAACAAAATTAATAAAAAAAACAAATTTTAAGGTCAACTAATTAATACTTAAGTAGTTCTTTTACTCTTTATCAAAGTTTTACAACACAGATTGCCCTTTTTGCTAAAAGTTTATTAAAATTAAGTAACAAATTATACTAATTAATGAACATATATATCCTATGACAAGCATTTTACTGGTAGATGACCTAAAGTCAGAACTAGATTTACTTAACGACTACCTCACATCGGCTGGTTATCAGGTGACTACAGCTAGTGATGGTAAAGAAGCTCTTTCAAAAGTAATTGAAATTAAGCCAGATGCCATTGTTACCGATTGGATGATGCCCAACATGGGGGGATTAGACTTATGTCGTCAACTGAAAAAAAATCCTCATACAGCGAAAATTCCCGTGGTTGCTTGTACGGCAAAAAATGCCGCAGTGGATCGGATGTGGGCAGAAAAACAAGGGGTAAAAGCCTATGTGGTAAAGCCTTGCACTAAAGATCAAATTGTGGATGCGGTTAAACAAGCGCTCGTTTAATAAAACTTATGTCTTCTAATACTTCTTCGTTTACTAAGCTACAGGATTTATTACCCCAACTGTTTCAACGTAGTGCCTTAACGGGTAATTTGTACCTCCGTTGTCGCTTGGGGGTGAGTGATACTTTTTTGATTCCCATGGAATATGTAAGAGAATCTTTGCTTTTAGAAGGAAATCATATTACTCCTCTTCCTCAGATGTCATCTTTTGTAATGGGTTTAATGACTTCAAGGGAAAGGGTTTTTTCGGTGGTGGATTTACCTCAGTTGATGGGGTTTTCTCCTTTGCCTACTTACTCGAGACAATATCATGTGGTAGTGATTTCTGTATCTCCTTTTTTACCTAAATACTCCCAAGATGAGGAGATATTTTTGGGATTGGCGGTGAATCAAATTGAGGGTATTACCAGAATGAGTACAGAAAAAGTTTCTAGCTTGGGGGAGGTACAAAATTTGTTGGAGATGGACAGAATTGGTCATTGGTTTAGTCTGACTCCTTATTTACAGGGATGGGTAGAAAGGGAAAATGAAAAACCCCTTGCCCTATTAAATCTTAAGTCTATTGTTCAGGCTACCCAATAAAGTTATTTTTTAAACATATAAAAAACATCAAACATGGCTTATTTAAATTAAGTGAATAATTATGGTATAGCTTTATTATTCGACGGATTCAATGTTTACATGGGGTAATAATCTGACTTATTATTTAACAAGAAATTGCAAATTATTGCTTTCACATTCTATTATTAATCATTAATCATCTTTTAATATTATGACCTCTCAACAACCTTCCCTCAATGTCTCTGCGGAATTAATGTCTTCTTCTCTTGATGGGGTGACAGGGCAACCCACCCCTGAGCAAAAAAAAGAGGCAAAACAGGGGGGAGGCACTCTGCGAGAGCGTTTACTTTTTACGGTAGTGCCAACGACTTTGATTCCTTTGGTGGTAGTAAGTGCTATTGGGATCAATTTTACCCGTTATCAGGAGCAACAAAAACAGCAGGGGGAAATAGAGCAAATTGCTTTGGTGACTAGGGAAACGAGTCGGAGTTTTTTGGATAATTTAGAATCTACAGAGGCTGAAGATCCTGTCTTGGAGGCGATTAATAGTACCCTGCAAACTTCTTTACAATTTCAGGTGACTGGCTCTCAGGTGGTGCAGATTGTCGACACAAATACGGGGGATGTGGTCAATGGTTTGAGTGGTACGGAGGGAGTAAATTTGGAACAGCTGGTGGGGGGAAATACCATTGCTGATGTGGGAAGGATTTTTGCGGAGGGAATATCGACTAATGATTTGGAAAGTATTTTGTCTTCTGTGAGTGTTTTTGATGGGGTTAATAATGCTAATTTGGTTAGCCCTGATGGTGGAGATATAGGGGTTTTGACTTTGGAGTATCAAAATCGATATTTTAATTTTACTTTAATTCCTGATAGTAATTATTTGGCGATCGCATCGGTGGATAATGCGGATGTGACTCAGTTGGGGGGACAGTTAATTATTGTGTTTGCGACCATTGCTATTTTTCTGGGTGCTTTGGCGGTGGGTAATATTATTTTGTTGGCTCAGACTTTTTCTGCGCCCTTGACAAATTTGATTGATAATGCCCAACAGGTGACAGAGGGGGATTTAGACGTTCGGGCAATTCCTGAAGGGACGGTGGAAAGTCGTACTTTGGCGCAGAATTTTAATGCTCTGGTGAGTCGGGTAAAAGAGTTGATTCGGGAGCAAGAGGCGATCGCCCTTGAACAAAGACAGGAAAAGGAAAAGCTAGAAATGGGCATCTTTAACCTCTTAGATGAATTGCAATACGCCGTAGAAGGAGACTTAACCGTAAGAGCCAGTTTAGACTCCATGGAAATGAGTACCGTAGCCGATTTGTGTAACGCCATCCTCGACAGTTTACAAGACATTGCTTTGCAGGTAAAAGAATCTAGCACTCAGGTAGTTACCTCCTTGGGAGAAAACGAATACTCTATTCAAGAGTTAGCATTCCAAAGTATCAAAGAAACAGAGCAAACAAATCAAACCCTTGCATCGGTGCAAAAAATGTCCTATTCCATCGAAGAAGTGGCCGCCAATGCCAGTCAAGCCGCTACCCTTGCCGATGATGCCTACGAGGTGACCAAAAAAGGTTCTGATGCCATGGACAAAACGGTAGAAAGTATTGTCAGTCTTCGTACCAATGTGGGAGAAACCGCCAAGAAAATGAAACGCCTAGGGGAATCATCTCAGAACATTTCTCAGGTGGTATCGTTGATCGAAGAAATCGCCCTCAAAACTAACCTCCTCGCCATTAACGCCAGTGTAGAAGCCAGTCGTGCTGGGGAGCAAGGACAAGGTTTTACCGTGGTTGCCGAGCAGGTAGGGGCATTGGCAGAGCAATCAGCGGCAGCCACTAAACAAATTACGCAACTGGTGTCGGAAATTCAGAGGGAAACCCAAGATGTTACCATGGCGATGGAGTCGGGGACTTCTCAGGTAGTTAATACTACCCGTTTGGTGGAATCAACCAAACAACGCTTAGAGAGAGTATTAGAGCGATCGCAACGTATCAACGAACTAATGCAAAATATCTCTACATCTACCGTATCTCAGGCACAAACCTCCCGTTTGGTGACAGAATTAATGGAAAAAATCGCCGAACAATCAGAACAAAGATCATTTTCCTCGGAAAAAATCGCTCAATCTATTAAAGACACCGCCACCATTGCCAAACAACTAGAATCAGCGGTGGAACAATTTAAAGTTAATGAGTAATTGAGAATGAAGAATTGAGAATGAAAAATTAAGAATGATTGGTAATCAAAAACCATTGCCTTTTGCCTTAACTTTAATTATCCATTGCCCATTGTTTAAACCTAACCCCTAATCCCTAACCCCTAAAACAATGAATCGAGATCAAATCAAGCTCAACTTTTTGGAAGAAGCCCAAGATTGTTTTAACACAGTCGAAAGCAAGATATTAGACATTAGCGCAACCATAGCCGAGACAGAAAAATTAGATCTGATTTTGCGAGAAGTTCACTCTGTCAAAGGTGGTGCAGGGATGATGGGTTTTATGGCACTCAATCAGGTAGCCCACCGTTTAGAAGACTTTTTGAAGGTGTTGCGGGTACATCATCATTCTAAGCACATTGATTTGGAGGTGGAAAATTTATTGCTCAGTGCAGTGGATGCCATGGTGATAATTAAAGATAGTTATTTGAAGGGGGAAGAAGTTTCTCAACATTGGTTAGAGAGGGAAATTAACCCTATTTTTGAGGGGTTAAAAGAATATTTAGGGGAGTTACGGGATGAAGATGAGGATTTATTATTCAAACAACAGGATGAAGAAAGCAGTGGGGAGTTACAGATGTTTGAGGAGGGGGTTGATACTATCCTCGATGATTTTGAAACTCAAATAAATGATTTATCTGGGGAGGCATTGGCTTCTGGGGTGGTGATGACGGCTGAAAAAATCTTGATGTATGCGCGTATGGCGGATTTAGAGCCAGTAATTAATTTATCAGAATCGGTGAAACAAAGAGTTATCTCCACTAGCCAAGATCATATCGTTGATTTAGCTCAAGAGGCGTTAAAGGTTTGGAGGCGATCGCACGGGCTAGTAATGCGAGGAAATTTAGACAAACTACCATGGGATTTGGAAAGTTTACCCATAGAAAATAATTCTATTACCCCAGACCTTGATTTTGAATTAGGGGATGATGATTTACTCTCCCTGAGTAACGCCCTAGACGAAGTGGTAGATTTCGATTTACCTTTAGAAAATGATGATTTACTCTCCTTGAGTAACGCCCTAGATGAAGTGGTAGATTTTGACTTACCTTTAGAAAACGATAATTCCGTAGCACAATTTTCCGAAGATTTTCTTGCCCTAGAAAGCCTTGGGAAAGACATCGAAGAAGCCATGGAAGATGCCTTTGCCGAAGTGTTTGAAGATACCTCTAGCCCCGAAGAAGAGTTAATTTCTACCCCTGAACCTCAAATCATCAAAGTAGCTCCGCAAACAGGAAAAATGGTCAAAGTTCCCGTGGAGCAATTATCACAATTTAATGCTCTTTTTGGTAAATTAATTTTAGAACGAAACCGTCTCAATTTACGCCTAGAACAGATCAGGGCTTTCGGGGATTTGATGCAACGGCGGATGAATCAATTAGAGCGCTCGAACAAGGAGTTAAGGGATTGGTATGATCGAGCCTCCTCGGAAGGTTGGATTGATGAACAGGATTCCACGGTGGTTTCATCTTTGAATGAACAATCTTTAGTTACCAAGGCTACCCTCGAAGACTTTGACACCCTAGAAATGGATCGCTATAGCGATTTACACGTCATTTCCCAAGAGCAAATCGAAACCATTGTGCAGTTAAAAGAGGTTAGCACGGATGTTAATTTTAGTATCGGTGATATTAACCAAGCCCTGCAAGAGTTGAATCACACCATGGAATCTTTGCAGAAAAATGCCACTCGCATCCAGATGCGTCCTTTTGCTGATTTGGTGAGGGGTTTTCCTCGCTTTATCCGAGATTTGGGAATACAGTTTGGCAAAAAAGTAAATCTAAAAATTGAGGGGGAAACTACTTTACTCGATCGCACTTTTATTGAGGCTCTCAATGCTCCCCTTACTCACCTGTTACGCAATGCTTTTGACCATGGTATCGAAGATCCTCAAGCTCGTGTTTTAGCAGGAAAACCAGCCCAAGGAACTATCACCCTGAGCGCCTTTAACCGTGGTACAAAAATTATGGTTACTATCCAAGATGATGGGGCTGGAATTCCTTTAGAAAAAATTAGTCAACGGCTCCTGAAAATGGGTATTAGTGGGGCAGAAATTGCCAAAATGAAGCCTTCTCAAATTATGGATTATATTTTTGAGCCTGGTTTTAGTACGGCTTCCGAGGTGACTGAGTTGTCGGGAAGGGGTGTGGGAATGGATATAGTGCGATCGAATATCGAGGAGTTGCAGGGGGAAATCCATGCCTACAGTACCCCAGGAGAGGGTACCACTTTTACCCTTTCTCTTCCCTTTAATTTATCCATTCTTCAAGTGATGTTGGTGGAAACTCAGCAGATGGTTTTTGCGGTGCCTGTCAACAGTGTGAGGGAAATTATTAAATGTCCTGAATCCGTTGAGCAAAAGCGGGTTTCATGGCAAAATCAAATTATTCCTGTGGTTCGTATGGAAGACTTTTTGATTTTTAATCGTCCTTCTAAACCCTTTGAAATGCCGGGTTATCCTGTTATTGAGAAACCTACATTGTTGATTGTGGGGGAGGGAAATAATTGTGGTGCTATTTATCTGGAGCGTTATTGGGGTGAGCAGGAGGTGACGATTCGCCCCATTGAAACCCATCTGCCTTTGCCTCCTGGCTTCATTAGCTCTCTGGTTTTAGGGGATGGACGGGTATTGCCTTTAATTGATCCTGCGGTGATGCTTCAAGAAGGCATTGAGCAACAAAATGATTTTGAACCACGCACTCAAATGTTTAGCAATGATTATTATAAAGGTTTTAGGGGCGATCGCCATAATACCCTTCTCATTGTGGATGACTCTATCAATGTCCGTCGCTACCTTGCCTCTACCCTAGAAAAAGCAGGGTATCAAGTAGAACAAGCCAAGGATGGACAAGAGGCGGTAGATAAACTATTAGCAGGAATTTCCGTTCAAGGGGTTATCTGTGACATCGAAATGCCCCGCCTTGATGGATACGGAGTGTTAGAAGAAATTAAAGGCAAATCTCAATTTAACTCTTTGCCCATAATTATGCTTACCTCCCGAAGCAATGAAAAACATAAAAAGTTAGCTTTTAATTTGGGGGCTAATGGTTACTTTTCAAAACCCTATAATGAGGAGGAATTACTGAAAACCATCGAGAAATTAGTAAAAGTAAATTATCTCTAGGTTTATGATTAAAAAATATTAAAGAGAATAAAAAGTACATAACAAATAGCTTTTATAAACTTATTAATAAAACTACATATTATTTTAAACAGACGAAAACAAATTACATCGTATAATAGCTAAACAACTTTTGAAAAATAGTCTAAAATGACTATAACTAAAAACAGCACTTACATAATTTTATTCCTAAGATATTTAAACCTATAAAGATAATCTCTGTCTAATACTTGATAAGAGAGTTTAACCCTTTTATTTAATTTGAGATGTGTATAAAATTATCGCTATTTATTGATTAAGTAGCCGTCTCTCATCCATTGATTAAATTGAATTTAGTCTAATCCTAATATATTAATTCCATGATATTTCTATGAGGTGAAATATAAAATGAATAGTCAAGCTAAGCAAACAACTTCAAAATTTAATCCCATTAATATTCTTCAATATTTTTATAAAAATCAATTAACAGTTCATTTACAGCTAGTATCAAACTTTGTAACATGGAATCTTTATTACATTGATGGTGCATTACAATATGCTAATCATTCCTTGCAATCATTAGACACATTAGAATATTATTTAAGCCGTTTAGCTCCTCATCTAGTGGGCAAAATTATTCCTTCTCTCAAATCAAAAAGAAATATAAATAAATTAGAGAATATAGAGTTAGTCTATTTCTTATGTCAAAAAGAAGTAATTGACAACCAAGAAAAAAATCTTCTCATCAATGAGTTAACTCAAGATACCCTAGAATCATTCCTCTGGCTACAAGAAGGGGAGTATCGTTGGGAAAAATTGGAAAAAGCAGAAATATTGAAGATAAAAAACATGGTTGGGGATAATGTTGTGCAAATTCCCTCCATGGTTAAGTCTTTGCGTCTTCGTCATCAACTATGGCAAAAAGTTTCCAAACTGGTAAAATCTCCCTATCAAAGACCTTTGTTTGTTAATATTGCTAATGCTCAAAAAACAGTACCTCAAGGGAAGTTGTCTCCGAGGGTGTTGGCACAACTAGCCAAATTGGTCAATACTGATACTACTATCCGAGATATGGCTACTTTTTTGAAACAGGATGAGTTAAAAATCATCAGTTTACTCGCTCCCTATATTCAGCGGGGTGTCATTCGTTTACAAACGGCAAAATATCCTTACAATAATTTGCCCAGTTTACCTTCTACGGAGGAGGAAGTTATGCAAAGTGCTACACCATCTGTGCAACCACAAAGGGCAACTATGATTGCTAAGTCTGTAAAAGCTGATAGTAATGGTGGATTGTCTTCTGCCGTTGATTCTTTCTCTGAGCAAAACAAGTATAAAATTATTTGTATTGATGATAGTGAAACGATGTTGGCAACTATCAAGGATTATTTGCAGGGAGATTATTTTGAGGTGGTGACGGTGGAAAATCCCATGGAATCTCTTTCTTATCTATTTGAAAGTAAACCTGATTTGATTTTGATGGATTTGTCGATGCCGAAGATTAACGGTAATCGTCTTTCCCAGATTCTTAAGAGTAGTTCTATGTTTAAAAATGTTCCTATTATCATTGTTAGTGGGAATCATAAAATGTTAGATGCTGAAAAAATGGAGAGTATTGGTGCTAAGGATTTCTTAGCTAAACCTTTTTCTCAAATGCAGTTATTAAATATTGTTAATAAGCATTTACAACCTAACTATTCTGCGGTAGGCAAATAAATTTTCACATATTTTCATCTTCAATTCTTTAAATATAAATTAGTAAACAATCATGAATGTAACTTATGATATTCCCCTCGTTATTCTTTCCGCTATTATTGCGGTGGGGGCTGGTTATTTCACCATCGAAATGTCTCAGGAAGTAACTTTAAACAAGGGTTTAGAGCGTTGGAGTTGGTTGCTCATTAGTGCTGTAACTATGGGTATGGGTATTTGGGGTATGCACTTTATTGCCATGACGGCTTTTTCTATCGAGCCAAAGATTAGTTATGATTTTTTAATTGTGCTAATTTCTTTGTTTGCGGCTGTGGTGGGTTGTATTCAGGGTTTATACATTATCACTCAGCCTTTGGTGACGAATAAAACCATTGCGGCGGGGGCTATCAGCATGGGGGCGGCCATTGCAGGGATGCACTATATTGGTATGGCTGCCATGAGGGTAGCGGCGGATGTGAGTTATGATCCTACTTTGTTTATTTTATCAGTTTTCATTGCGATCGCAGCTTCTTTTGCGGCCATTAAAATTGTTATTGGATTAAGGACAGGGAAAAAAGATGCTTTGTATAACTTCAAAAAAACCAGCGCCTCTTTAATTATGGGTGTTGCGGTGTTATCGATGCACTATACGGGCATGGCAGCGGCTAAATTTACCACCAATTACAATTTACTGAGCCAACAAGCCACAAACATTCTGGATAGCCAGATGATTGGTTTTTCCGTTGCCCTTGCGGTGTTAGGGATGTTTGCGATCGTTTACACAGTATTAGCTAATTCCCATTGGAATCGTTCTGTTTAAAATACTTTGGGGCGGTACTACCAAAAATATTCGCTAAATATTATAGTATAATGTATTCTCTGGACAATTATCGCTAAATGTAAAAAAATAACAAGCCTCGGATAATTGCGGATTACATATTGATTGATTATATAGAAAAGGTTTAGCTCATTACAATAGCATGACAAAGCAACAAACAAGACAGTTTGACTACGTAAAAATCGGCATCGCCTCCCCAGAAAGAATTAGAGAATGGGGCGAGCGCACCTTACCCAACGGTATTGTAGTCGGTGAAGTGACAACCCCAGAAACCATCAACTATCGTACCCTCAAGCCCGAAATGGATGGGCTATTTTGTGAGAAAATTTTTGGTCCTTCCAAGGATTGGGAATGTCATTGTGGAAAATACAAGAGAGTACGTCACAGAGGCATTGTGTGCGAACGTTGTGGGGTTGAAGTTACAGAGTCTAGGGTGCGCCGTCATCGTATGGGCTACCTCAAACTAGCCGCCCCTGTTACCCATGTATGGTACCTAAAAGGGATTCCTAGTTATTTGAGTATTCTCCTTGATATGCCCCTGCGGGACGTAGAACAAGTAGTATATTTCAACTCCTACGTAGTGCTAAACCCAGGCAATGCCAGTAACTTAAGTAATCGTCAGTTGCTCAGTGAAGATCAATGGATGGAAATTGAGGAGCAAATCTATGCCGAGGATTCAGAGTTAGAAGACATCGAAGTGGGCATTGGTGCCGAGGCGGTAGAGCGATTATTACAAGAAATTCAACTAGAAGAAGAAGCCGATAAATTAAGGGAAGATATTAGCAACAGTAAAGGGCAAAAAAGAGCGAAATTAATCAAAAGATTACGCTTAATTGATAACTTTATTGCGACGGGTTCAAAACCTGAATGGATGGTTTTAAGTGTAATTCCTGTCATTCCTCCTGATTTACGCCCCATGGTGCAGTTGGATGGTGGTCGTTTTGCTACCTCTGACCTTAACGATTTATACCGTCGTGTCATTAACCGTAATAATCGTTTAAAACGTCTTCAAGAAATTCTTGCCCCTGAAATTATTATCCGTAATGAAAAACGGATGTTACAAGAAGCGGTGGATGCTCTTATTGATAACGGACGCAGAGGACGTACTGTCGTAGGTGGTAATAACCGCCCCCTCAAATCCCTCTCTGATATTATTGAAGGTAAACAGGGTCGTTTCCGTCAAAACCTCTTGGGTAAACGGGTGGACTACTCTGGACGTTCTGTAATTGTAGTGGGTCCTAGTTTACAGATTTATCAGTGCGGTTTGCCTAGGGAAATGGCGATCGAGCTTTTCCAACCCTTTGTAATTAATCGTCTTATTCGCATCGGTATTGTTAGCAATATCAAAGCGGCCAAGAAAATGATTATAAAAGGTGATCCTAGTATCTGGAAAGTATTAGAGGAAGTTATCACAGGACACCCCGTATTACTAAACCGTGCGCCGACTCTTCACCGTTTGGGTATCCAAGCCTTTGAGCCTGTGTTGGTAGAGGGTAGAGCTATTCAACTCCATCCCCTTGTTTGTCCTCCTTTCAACGCTGACTTTGATGGAGACCAAATGGCGGTACACGTACCCCTGTCCATTGAAGCCCAAGCGGAGGCTCGTTTGTTGATGATGGCTTGTCACAACATTCTTTCCCCTGCTACAGGTAAACCTATTATCGCTCCTTCTCAGGATATGGTATTGGGTTGTTATTACCTAACAGCGGAAAATCCTGCAGCTACTAAGGGCGCGGGTAGTTATTATGCAAACCTTGAGGATGCTTTTAAAGCCTATGAGCAAGGTTTAATTGATTTACACGCCTATGTATGGGTGCGTTTTGATGGGGAGGTTGATGGTAGTCGCCCTGATGATACCCCAGAAAAAATTGAAGAACTTGCCGATGGTAGTGTTTGGAAGTATTATGGCGATCGCAAAGTGCGCGAAACCGCTGAGGGCGAAAAAATTGCCCAATATGTCCACACCACTCCCGGACGCATTATTTATAACAAAACCATCATTGACGCTTTAGATTTTGAAGCTGTTTAATTAAACTATGGGGAGGCATATTGTCTCCCTTTTTTTATGGCAAAAAAAATTATCATTGTCGGT
Organism: Cyanobacterium sp. IPPAS B-1200; assembly: GCF_001747005.2. Taxonomy (NCBI): domain Bacteria; kingdom Bacillati; phylum Cyanobacteriota; class Cyanophyceae; order Chroococcales; family Geminocystaceae; genus Cyanobacterium; species Cyanobacterium sp. IPPAS B-1200. Next base: position 382,951 of record NZ_CP182899.1, on the reverse strand, counting down.
AATTCTAGCTCGGGAAAATCCTCCTTAGCTCAGAAAATTGCTGAAGTGTATCAAATTCCTTATCTCGATTTAGATACCATCGCTTGGGAGTCTGGATTAACACCCCAAAGACGAAGTTTTGATGATGCCTGTGCAGATATTGTTGAGTTTATGGAAAGTAATGCCCATTGGATTATTGAAGGTTGTTATGGGGATTTAATTGCCTCAGTGAGTAACCATGCTAATCATTTAATATTTCTCAATCCAGATATAGCAGTATGTTTAGATAATTGCCGTCAACGTCCTTGGGAAAAGCACAAGTATGATAGTTTAGAAGCACAAAATGCTAATTTAGAAATGCTCATTTCATGGATAAAACAATATCCCCATGGAGATGATGAGTTTTCTTTGGTTGCCCATGGTCAAATTTTTAAGACTTTTGAAGGTAATAAAGTAGAGTATAACCACAACTGGGAAGAAAAAGAGGTTTTTTCTTGGCTCAATCCATTAGACTGAAATATAATTAACTATCCATTGTTCACCTATGTTAATTCCCCTTAGAAAAGAAGCTCTTAATGATATGATACCTGCGATCGCCACAGGAACGCAATATGCTTATTATTGGGCTAATCTTTCTACATTATTAAAAAATTTATTTATATCTTTAATAGGAGTATTAATTTTTTTGCTTTTAGGTGCAATTTTTGGTGAAGGTTTTGAAGGAATATCTTTGATTTTGATTGTGACCGTCGGGCTATACTGGCTGTGGGGACCAGTATATTGGGCTAGTGTACGTAATGGTAAATATAGACGTTATCAGTACGTTGGCTTTTGGCGTGGTAGGGTATTGGATGTATATATTAGCGAAGAAGTGGTCAACGAATCCTCCGCCCTCGACAAGCTAGGTAAAGTGATAATTGTTGAGAATTTGCAGAAAAAGATTAACGTAGAAATAGGAGATAAAAGTGGTTTTAGAACTACTATCTCTAGTCCCTTACAAAGAATTCACAAGGTAATTAATCGTGGTCAAGCGGTAGAAGGACTACTATTATCTAATGATCCTGATTTTATGCGTATTAGCAAAGTTACTGATATTTATATTCCCCGTCATAAACTTTGGGTGGGAGAATACCCTTATTTGAGAAGAGATATTTTCTTAGATGTTAGAAAGCAATTAGCTAAAATCTACGGTTAATCATCATTTAAAACTTATGATGATAATCAAGATATGATTTTTGTTGAGTATCAAAAAGCATTGTAAGTAATATCCAGTATTTGATACTGCAAATTTTTATTTTCATACCTTAATTGACCACTGTCCTAATTTCTACTAACAGGGCTATTTTCTACTGGGAAGAAAGCCAAATTTCGGAGGACGCTTACCGCTCTATAATATTGAGGATCAGACGATGTACCAATAAGAGAAGGATCATCCCTTAACTGTGACTGTTGCCGACGGCTAATATTTTGGATCACATTGGGAGCAATGCCATTTTTACTAATATTTAGTCCGCTAGGGGGATAATAACGAGAAATAGTCACCGCCAATCCTGAGCCGTCAGAAAGAGAATGTACTGACTGTACTGTACCTTTACCGAAGGTATTTGTGCCCACTACCGTAGCCCTTTGATTTTCCTTCAATGCCCCAGCCAAAATCTCACTAGCACTAGCAGAATTACCATCTACCAATACTACAAGAGGAAGATCTGTGAGGGCGGAGTTGTTAGCGTGGAAGCGACGATGCCCCCCCCGACGATCCACTACATCGACAATTTCTCCTTCTGCCATCCACATTCTGGCAATATCTACACTGGCAAATAAGAGTCCTCCAGGGTTGCCTCTCAAGTCCAATACAAAGGCGGAAACATCTTGATCTTGTAAACTGGTAATGGCTTCTTGCATTTGCTCAGTGGCATTAGAGCTAAATTCTTCTAGCCTTATGTAACCTACATTTAATTCCCCTTCTTGTCGGAGGCTGTAATCGAGGGCAGGTATTTGAATTTCGGCACGGGTAATTACCACCTCAAAACTGGATTCTCCTTGACGGGCAATTTGTAAGCGTACATCACTACCATTATCCCCCTGCATAGCTTCCGAGGCTTGTTCTAAGTCCATTAAAGCCGTTGGTTTTCCGTCAATGCGCACGATGCGATCGCCCCTTTTTAGCCCCATTTCTTCTGCTGGAGAATTACGAATTGCCTCAACTACATATAAATCTTGGGTTCTTTGATCTACAGCCATACGAATCCCCACCCCAGAAACCCGTCCAGAAGTCTGATTGGTGAGGGCTTCAAACTGATCAGGCACCAAAAAACGAGTATAAGGATCACCCAAATCTTTTAAAGCCCCCTCAATGGCCTGATATGCCTGTCTGGGGTTACTATAATCTCTGCTGAGTAGCTCACTTCTTTTTCTTTGCCAGTCAACCTTATTAAAATCTCCATCCACAAACTCTCGATTTACAATTTGCCACACCTCATCCACAATTGCCTTGGGGCTTTCAACCATTTCAGCCTGAGTAGGAATAGGATGAAACAACGGTATTAGGGTTCCCGTAGCGAGCGCAAGAAAAACTTTTCTGAGATTATGGGGTATTGAGGTATTTGACTTTTTCATAAATGTGTGGGGATGAATATTTTTTAAACTCTCATCTTTTTTCTCAGTGTATCAAATTTATTTTACGATGTGCTGTTCACCGCCAACCTTCTTAACATCCCAGCACTTTTTTCAATCAATTTAAAATCAAGGTTTATGATTAATTGTTGATAATAACCATTACCGTGACCTTTTATTTCAAATACTGATTAGGGCGTTACTCATACATATGATTTCCTCTTTGAGCAGGAAATTAGGCAATGATGATAATATTTTTACATCTCAATGTTGAGCGTAACTAAATTATATTTCATACTACAACCCCTGCAATGCTCTAATTTTAAACCTCCCTTACCTTTAGACAAAAAAAAATAACTTTGTGACAACCTATTAAAGATTGCTATATCATCAATATAGTTAAAACCTTTTTGCTCTCCAGCTCGTACTTATTTTAACTTGAAATTTTATTCCAGAATTTTATGACATATTTAGAAACCACAGCCAAATTTTATTCAGAAGTCGCCCAAACCCCCGAAGTAGGTTTATGTTGCGTTCAAAGTAGCTCTTTACAATTACCAGGACTAAAAATCCCCCAAAAAATGCAAGAGATGAACTACGGCTGTGGTACAACGGTTCACCCCAACGAACTAGGAAAAAATCCTCGGGTTTTATATGTCGGAGTCGGAGGGGGATTAGAAGCCCTACAATTTGCTTACTTTAGCCGTCAGCAAGGGGGAGTTATCGCCGTTGAACCCGTGGAAGCCATGAGAAACGTGGCAAGAGACAATTTAAAACAAGCCACAACCCTTAACGATTGGTTTAAAGAAGATTTTGTAGAAATTAGGGAGGGTGATGCCTTTAAATTACCCGTAGCAGATGAATCCGTTGATTTAGTTGCTCAAAATTGCCTCTTTAATATTTTTGAACCCAAAGACCTAAACAAAGCCCTTAAGGAAGTTTATCGGGTATTAAAACCGGGCGGAAAACTCCTAATGAGTGATCCCATTGCCACCGAGTCTATCCCCTTACATTTGAGACAGGATGAGCGTTTACGAGCCATGTGTTTATCTGGGGCGCTAACTTATGATGAATATACCCAACAATTAATTGATGCTGGTTTTGGGCAGGTAGAAATTCGTACCCGTCGCCCCTATCGTTTATTGGATACCCATAGTTACACATTGGATAAACCTTTATTATTAGAAAGTTTAGATACCGTTTCTTTTAAACTACCAATTCCCAAAGATGGGGCTTGTATTTTTACAGGAAAAACAGCTATTTATCATGGTGATTTAGAACATTTTGATGATAATGCAGGACATATACTAACAAAAGGAATTCCTGCTTCTATTTGCGATAAAACGGCCAATAATTTAAGTAAATTTTCTGATGTTTTTATAACTGATTCTACTTGGCATTATGACGGCGGAGGCTGTTGTTAATTAGGTGTTGATGAAAAAGTGTAGTCGTGAGGGTTGGCAATAGGGAATAGGCAATGGGCAATAGTTTTCATATTTTTATGCATTAGTTTTTCATACCTAAACCTTATAAAACCCACTCTTATCTATAGATTTGTGACCAAATTAATAAAAGATGAATCAATAAATATGACTGTAAATACAATTACTACGATAACTCCTTTTAATCAGAAAATAAATAAACCTTTACTAAAGGATAAAGTTACAGTTTTGCAAATAAATTTAGGTAAAAAATGTAATCTTGCTTGTAGTCATTGTCATGTAGAAGCTAGTCCTAAACGTACGGAAGAATTAACTCCAGAAATTTGTGAGCAATTACAACAGTTAATTTCTAAATTTCCTCAGATAAAAACCATTGACTTGACTGGGGGAGCTCCTGAATTAAATTATGGTTTTAAGCCTTTAGTAGAAACCGCCAGAAAATATAATAAGGAGATTATTGTTAGGTCAAATTTAACTATTTATTTTGAGCAAGGTTTTGAGGATATTCCCCAATATTGTGCGGATAATAAGGTTAGGATTGTGGCTTCTTTACCTTGTTATCTCGAAGATAATGTGGATAAAGTTAGGGGTAAAGGGGTTTATGATCAATCCATCAAGGCGATTGGGTGGCTTAATGATTTGGGGTATGGAACAGATGAAAATTTAATTTTGGATTTGGTTTATAATCCTCCTTTACCTACTACTAAAAACTTTTCTTTAACGGCAGAACAATCTAAGTTAGAAACTGCTTATAAAATGTTCTTACAAGAACATTTTGAGATTAAATTTAATAGCTTATTAACTATTACTAATTTGCCTATTGGTAGGACTAAAACTTTCTTGGAAAAACAAGGTTTGATTGATGATTATTTATCATTTTTGGAGTCCAATTTTAATCCTGTTACCATTAATGGTTTAATGTGTCGCAATGAGTTGTCCATTGACTATTTGGGTAATGTTTATGATTGTGATTTTAATCAGATGGAAAATTTACCTGCAAAGATACCTAATGGAGATAATTTGACTGTGGCGAAGTTGTTGGCGATGGATAGTTTGGATGTAATAGAAAAGGTACAAACGGCATCCTATTGTTATGGTTGCACGGCAGGGAGCGGTTCTAGTTGTGGTGGTGCTTTGAGTTAGGTTGTTTTTATCTATATATTAGGAGTTGCTAAAAAAGTGAAGTCCTGAAGGTAGGCAATGGGAAGTAGTTTTCTTGCTGTAATTAATCGGTGTTGTATCTGTACTTTTTTACTTTTTGAGTTTATTCAGTGCGCCCTACATAATAATATTTTGATAACTGAAAACCAATCATATGATTTCAAAAAAAGCTATTCAAATTTTTTCTGTGGCGGTAATTGCTCATCTTACTCTGCAATCATGCCAACAAAATGCGGCAATTAATTCATCGGATACCGATAGATTAACAGGAAGATTAGTGATTACAGGTTCAAGTACTGTTGCCCCCCTTGTGTCCGAAATCGGTAAACAGTTTGAGGATAAAAATCCTGATGTGCGTATCGATGTGCAAACGGGAGGTTCATCCCGTGGTATTAGTGATGTGCGTAATGGTATTGCCGATATTGCCATGGTTTCCCGTAGTGCAAACCCAGAGGAGGATGATTTATCATTTCATAGCATCGCTCAAGATGGGGTAGGTATTATCATTCATCAAGATAACCTCGTTGATAGTTTATCCCATGAGGAAATTAAGCAAATTTTTACGGGAGAAATTAATAACTGGCAGGAAGTGGGGGGAGAAGATGCACCGATTACGGTGGTAAATAAGGCGGAGGGGCGTTCTACTTTGGAGGTATTTTTAAATTATTTTGATTTGACTAATAGTCAGGTAAAACCCTCTGTGGTGATTGGGGATAATCAACAGGGTATTAAAACCGTTGAGGGAAACTTTTTTGCTATTGGTTACGTATCCATTGGGACGGCAGAATTTAGTATTAATAATAATGTACCAATTAAATTACTTCCTCTCGATGGAATTGGAGCAACTAGGGATAATGTTGCTATTGGCAGTTTTCCTTTGTCTCGCCTTCTCAATTTGGTAACGAATGGTGAGGAGGATTTTTTAACCCAAACTTTTATTAATTATAGTCAATCGGCAGAAGTTCATGATCTCATTGAAAGACAGGATTTTGTCCCCCTCTCACGGTGATTTGCTATGGCGTTGGTTACTTACCATAGTTGCTTTGATTACAGGGGTTATTGTGGTGGTAATTACTGTGTTTTTATTTTTTGAAGCCTCGGTGGTATTAGAGGAGGTGGGATGGGGGGCGTTTTTTCGAGATCCATCTTGGCATCCGAGGGAACAGTTTTTTAATTTGATGCCGATGCTGTTGGGTACTTTATCGGTGACGGTGGGGGCAGTTTTTCTGGCGATTCCTTTGGGAATTGGTTCAGCTATTTTTGCCCAATATTATGCACCTCATTTTGTGGCTTATTTTTATCGTCAGTTAATCGAGTTGTTGGCGGGTATTCCTTCTGTGGTATATGGTTTTTGGGGTTTGGTGGTATTAGTACCGTTGATCAATAGGTTTCAGGCACCGGGTACAAGTTTATTAGCTGGGATAATTATCCTTACTTTGATGATTTTGCCCACTGTTGCGCTGACGGCGGAGGCTAGTTTTGAGGAAGTGCCTTTGGAGTTTAGACAGGGTGCGATCGCCCTTGGTTTATCAAAATGGGCGATGATTCGGGGGGTTATATTACCTGTGGCAAAATCGGGAGTGATGACGGGTTTTATTTTGGCGACGGGAAGGGCTTTGGGGGAGACGATGGCGGTATTGATGGTTTGTGGCAATGTGGTACAAGTTCCTGACAGTTTTTTTGCTCCTGTGCGTACTTTAACGGCAAATATCGCTCTGGAAATGGCCTATGCTACGGGAAATCATCGCTCTGCTTTGTTTGTCAGTGGTTTATGGTTGATGGGTGCGATCGCCCTTATGGTATTAATAGCGGAGGTTGTGAGGGGGCAAAATGTTAAGTTATAAAAAAAGAGAGGGGTTATTAATTGAGGTTTTATTATGGTTAATGGCTCTGACTATTGTTGCATTTTTTGCTTGGTTTTTAGGGGATATTGTTATTCATAGTTGGGGAAAAATATCTTGGCAATTTTTATTTTCTAAACCCCTTAATGCTGGTAGGGAAGGAGGCATTGCACCTATTTTAGTTTCCACTTTTTTGATTTTATTGGTAACTATGATAACGGCATTACCTTTAGGAATTGGTACTGCTATTTTTTTGACAGAATTTATAGAACAAGATAATTTTTTAGGAGTTTTAATTAGACGTAGTTTAGATATTTTGGCTGGAGTTCCTTCTATTGTTTTTGGTTTGTTTGGTAATGCTTTTTTTTCCATTAAATTAGGTCTAGGTTTTTCGATTTTATCAGGGAGTTTAACCCTTGCCTGTATGGTGTTACCCATTCTTATTCGTACCACGGAGGAAGGACTGAGAAACGTTCCTCTTGATTATCGTTTGGGGGCGGCAGCCTTGGGGATTTCTCAACGGGCTACCCTGTGGCGGATTGTGTTGCCCTCTGCCATGGCGAGTATCATTGTTGGCTTTGTGTTGGGTGTGGGTCGTGCGATCGCCGAAACAGCGGCGTTAATTTTTACTAGCGGTTACGTGGACAGAATGCCAGAATCTTTGATGGATTCGGGGCGTAGTTTATCTATTCATATTTTTGATTTGAGTATGAATGTTAGTGGAGGTGATGATAATGCTTATAGTTCAGCTTTGGTGTTATTGCTTCTTTTTCTCTTGATTAATTTTATCGCAAAAATGATTTTAAATTTTACTTCTCTCGGTCATCAAAAGAATGTCTAATTTCCCAGCAAAAAATATTACTTTACCATCTTTACAAGTAGAAAATCTCTCTCTTTTTTATAACAAGAAACCTGCTTTTAAGGGGATTAATATGCCTATACAGGGAGGAAAAATAACTGCTCTTATTGGGCCTTCTGGGTGTGGAAAAAGTAGCTTTTTAAGTTGTATTAACCGTTTGGTTGATATGATTCCAAATACAAAAACTGAGGGTAATATTCGTTTGGATGGTTTACTCATTTCAGGGAAAAAAATAGATGCGATAGATCTTCGTCGCCGTATTGGTACTATTTTTCAAAAACCTAACCCCTTCCCTTTTTCTATTTATAAAAACCTCGCCTTTCCTCTCAGAGAACATGGCATAAAAGATAAAAATAGAATTGAATATTTAATCGAAAAAAACTTAAAAAATGTGGGTTTATGGACAGAAATAAAGGACAGACTAAATCAAAGTGCCTTATCCTTATCAGGAGGACAAAAACAAAGACTATGTATTGCGAGGGCTTTAATATTAGAGCCAGAAGTGTTACTATTTGACGAACCCTGTAGCGCCCTTGATCCCATTTCTAGCGGTGTAGTAGAAGATTTAATCGCTAGTTTGAGGGATAAATATACCGTGGTGATTGTTACCCATAACCTCGCTCAAGCCAAGAGAATTGGCGATTATGGAGCTCTATTTTGGACTGAAAATAACATCGGCACTTTGGCAGAATTTGGCACTATAGACCAGATTTTTAATTATCCTCAAAGTGACATTACTTCGGCTTATATTGAAGGAATTAGGGGGTAAATGGAGAGAGAAGCTATGATTAGTAAAGAGGATATTAAATTGCTTTATTTAATAGAGTTGTTGCGAAATAGGAGATAATAGAGAAAACTGACTAAGTAAAAAGAAGTAGAATGTTAAATATTGACAAAATACTTAATCAAGATCGACTCCTCAGAGCCACCACAGGATTGAATCGCAAGGCATTTGATGATTTATTAGTCAGTTTTGAGTCGGTTTATCTTTCATTATCACAAAAAAGTGACTCTTCTCGTCAGAGACGCTTTGGCGGAGGTCGAAAATCTCATCTCAAAACCATTGAGCAGAAACTTTTCTATATTCTATTTTATTTAAAATGTTATCCAACATTTGATTTAGCTGCTATTCTCTTTGATTGTGACCGAAGTCAAGCTTATCGATGGAGTCATAAACTACAAGAGGTTTTAGAAAAAACATTAAATGAAAAACAGGTATTGCCAAAAAGGAAAATTAGCACAATTCAAGAGTTCAGGGAATATTTTCCCGATGTGGAAAGAGTGATGATTGACGGGGTGGAAAGACCGATTAATCGACCACAAGACAAGAAAAAACAAAAAGAAAATTACTCAGGAAAAAAGAAAAGACACACCCGTAAAAATCTAGCGGTAGTAAGCCCAGAAAAAAAGATATTACAGTTAACACCCACCTGTAATGGCAAAATTCATGATAAAAAAATCCATGATCAATTTGACTTGATTGGGGGAATACCAGATATGGTGAAAGTACAAGCAGATTCGGGATTTCAAGGAGTGCAAAAAATGTATGATAATGTCTTTTTACCTCAAAAAAAACCGAGAGGGGGAGAGTTGACGGTGGAACAAAAAGAGGAAAATAGAGAATTATCAAGGGAAAGAGTAGGATGTGAGAACGCTTTTGCAGGGGTAAAAAGATACTATGCTGTATCATCAGTTTATAGAAATAGAACGCCAGAATTTGATGACAAACTAATGGTAACAGCTTGTGGATTATGGAATTTATATTTGGAAGTAGCATAAAATAAAATCAGGAATAAGAAAAATCCCATTAACTTTATTTAATATTCAACATTAAAGCTATCTCCTACTATTTCGCAACAACTCTAATAAGTTGAAGAAGACGGACTAGAACAACTATTGTTACCTGATTCTGAGGTCATTTACTTTTATTATTATAAATAACTAACCATAACGGCTTGTCCTTGGGGAGTTAGATCACTTTCTGAGTTTTCTAGGGTGATTACTATTTGAGAAGGATTGACCATATTTGGATCTAAGGGTAATTCTATCAAACTATTACCTTGTGAATCTGGTCTAAATTCTCCACAATATACTTCTTTTCCATCTACTATTCCCCAAAGACGATATACCTGATTTTGTTCTATGGGATCTAAATTTTGGGTTGTTATCATAATGGTATCTGCCTCAATATTGAGTAACAAACTTCCTGATGATTGGGGGTTGGATTCTGTGCCTCTGAGGGAAACTAGGTTATCATTTTCTTGGCGTGAAAGTGCGTGTGGCAAAGCAGATTCTTTCAGGATCGCACTTTGATATTCTTGTAATTCCCTATCCATTTGGGCAATTTGCCTTTGCAGACTATAGTTATAACCTCCCAAAACTACGATTAAGGTAGCACCAATGACACTAAGAAAAGGTTTTAAGGGTAAGGATGAATTTTTAACTATGGTTTGATTTACTTGATTTTCTTGTTGGGCTTGGGCTAAGATACGATCGCCCAATGCCTTTGGTAATTCTACCTCTGGTAAGGCAAGGGGATAAAGGGCAAGGGTTTTTTGTAAGCTATCAATTTCCTCTTGTAACTCTGGGTGGGATTGTAATAAATCATGTACCATGGCTGTTTCTTCGGGGGTAGAATCACCCAACACATAACTGGCCAAAAGTTCCTTGATTTCTTCTTCTCTAAAATCTTTCATCACTAATTTACTAACTCCTGTAATAACTCTCTCAACTTCAATAATCCTTTGCGTTTATAGGTTTTCACCGTGCCAAGGGGCATATTTAATTTTTCGGCAATTTCCGATTGGCTTAAACCGTCAAAATAGGCCATTTCTAATACCCGTTGATGTTGCATAGGTAAACGGGCGATCGCATTTCTAACCTTGTGTGACACTTCCCTAAGGGCAACTTTATCCATCAAACCACCATATTCCTGAGAAGGAGAATTATTAAACCATTTGAGAATCCTTTGACGATGAGAATTTTTTTGCCTGTGTCTATCAATAGCCCGTGAGCGAGTCATTGTCACCAAAAAAACTACCATTGAGCCTCGATTTTCATCATAATTTCCCTTTTTCGAGAGATAAAGGAAAATCTCTTGGGTTAAATCCTCCGCCTCTTGAGTGTTGCCCAACATACGTAATGCCACACGATAGACAATCTCACCATAACGCTCATAGAAAATTCCTAAAGCATTAATATTTCCTGAACGTAATTGCTTAAAAAGTTCTGCATCTGTCTGATTTGACAGCATGGTGATTAACTGATTATTTTACAAAAGAGTAGTGTATGGTAATTCCAAACAATTTGTAAACAACCTACCTTTAATTTTCCCCTTATCAAGGGCAGTAGGGGGGGATTTAAATTTTACAACTCAAATGGGATTGCTATGTACATTTAATAAAAATACGAAGCCCAAGGAAAAAAGGATTTACAATCAATGAATTTAGAATATTGGTATTTGTTTCCCACTGCCATCGGTATAGCTACCATTGCCATGGCTTCGGGGGTAGAAGGGGCTACTTTTTTTACTCCTTTATTCCTCATTGCCCTAAAGTTACCTCCAGAAGTAGCCATCGGTATCGGTTTAATTACCGAGGTTTTTGGCTTTTCCAGTGGTTTGTTTGCCTATATTCGCAAAGGTTTAATTGATTTTAAGTTGGGTAGAATGCTCTTACTGGTTAGTATTCCCATGGCGTTACTAGGTACATGGTTTGGTAATATTATTCCTGCTGATGTCCTCAAAGGAATTTTGGCAGTAGGTTTATTTGTCATTGCCACCAGTTTTTTTAAATCCCCTGATAAACATACTTTAGAATTGTTAGATGAGGATATAAAAAATACCCAAGAAAAAAAAGAACTTCAAACCTGTATTACTGACAAAAATAACAAAACATACTATTACACCATCTATAACCGCACTGAAGGACGTTTATTGGCAAGTATAGGGGCTTTATTTTTGGGCATGGTATCCACGGGATTGGGTCAATTAAATGGGTTTTATCTTATTCAAAGATGCCGTGTACCGAGTCCAGTTGCGATCGCCACTAGCGTATTTATAGTCGCCATCACCGCCCTAATCGCATCCATTGGTCATGTTATTCAATTTGCCCAAGCAGGGGGCGAGGAATTACAACTGGTGTTTAATATCGTTATATTTACCGCTCCAGGGGTTTTAATAGGTGCTCAACTCGGCTCCATAGTTGCCACAAAATTATCTCAGGAAAAGCTAGAAAGAGCCATGGGCATATTATTTATATTAGTTGCTCTATTAATTATGGCTGAATTAATCATTTAGGGTTTCTCGAGCAAATAGACAAATAATTATCAATTATCCATTTTCAATTATCAATTATTCCTCAACATCCATCTTGTCATTGATTTCGTATCTCAAGTAAAAGGGAAAATTTTTTCTAATAAAAAAAAGCCCCTTTTAATTCAATGATAGAGGGTAAAACCATGAAAAAAACAATGAAATTGACCACTGGTGTAATTGCATTAGTCGCCCTGATAATGGGAGGATTAGTACTAAAAGCTGGAGGATTAGATGACTTTAAACTTCAATACTTCTTTTTAACCCAGCATTTCCATGATCAAAGTCAAGAATTAGCCGATATTCGTCAACAAGATATATCTCCCGAAGAAAATAGTAGCATTGAATTACAGCAACTTTTAGATGGAGGTCCCCCCAAAGACGGCATTCCCAGTATTGATAATCCCCAATTTGATGATGCTTCTACCACTCCTTTTGATGAAGATGAATTAGTTATTGGAGTAGTCGTCAATGGCGAAGCAAAAGCCTATCCCTACGGTATTATGAACTGGCATGAAATAGTTAACGATACCGTGGGTGGAAAAAATATTTCTGTCACCTACTGCCCATTGTGTGACACCATGGTTAGCTTTGAGAGAGGAGACACCACTTTTGGGGTATCAGGTAAATTGTACCAAAGTTGTTTGGTTATGTTCGATCGCACTGACGACACCCTCTACTCTCAACCTTGGGCATTGGGAGTGGTGGGTGCAAATGTGAATAAATCCGTTGAGAGAATACCAACTATTAAAACAACTTTAGGAGAATGGTTGAAGGAATATCCTGAGAGTAAAATTTTATCCACTGATACAGGACATAATCGGGATTATTTTCGCTATCCCTACGGTAGTTATAACACCAATGAGAGAATTATTTTTCCTGTCAGAAATCAACAAGCATTAGAAAATCATCCTAAAGAAATTGTCTCCTATATTTGGGAACATGATGAACAAAATATTCATAACCAATTTTCTGGAGTTAGTGAACAATTTACCCACAAAAAAATTCAGGAAATAGGAGAAAAACAAATGTTATTTAATCAGCGAGAAATTATTGTTCAATGGGACAAAAATCTTAATACGGTAGTGGTAAAAGAATCTGATGGTACTATTATACCTAGTAGCACAGCCTTTTCCTTCGTTTATCCTGCATTTTTTTAAAATACTAAATCTATTTCCTCATTGACTTCGTATCTTAGATAAATGAGTAAAAAAACATAGAGGTTTATTGTATGAAACGTTTAATAATTGGCGGAACTACCGTATTATTATTTTCCACTGGTTTAGGGGTAGTTTATGCCCAAAATTTAACAGGATTTTCTACTCTTAATAATCAAAAAAATCAACTAATTGCCCAAAGTAATTCCAGATTAATGGCAACAGATCAAGATGGTACTCCTAGCAACTTTACCAAAGATCGTTGGCTGAGGGCAAAAGCTCAAGTTACCACTACTTCTATTCCCCGCAGTAACAACTATCGAATTACCGTTCAAGCGGAAAATTTAGTTCCCAACGGATTATATACCTTTTGGTGGGTGAATCCTCATATTGTGGGCATGGATATGGGCCCAGCGGGAGGGGTACAAGGTAATTCTTTCCGTGCTGATAACCAAGGTAATGCAACGGCAAATATCACCGTATCGAATAATAATTACCGTATGTTGGTGGCGGCTTATCACGCCGATAATAAAACCCATGGAGAGATGCCGGGGGAAATGGGTGAAATTACTTTCAGTCATTTAGCAGGGGAGTTTCCCAAGGCAAGATAGGTTAACTTTGTTAAATTTTGTGAGGATATTAACTTGAAACCTTTGAATCGTGGCGATCAATTTCCTAAAATTAAGTTGCTGGTAATTTTTGGATTAAGTGCGATCGCCCTGATAACAATTCACCATCTTAATCTTACCCCATTATGGAATAAAATGTTAACGGGGATTAAGGAAATGGGTTTCTGGGGTTTTATCCTCTTTATTGCCATCTATAATATAGCGACTCTCTTATTCATTCCCGGTTCATTATTAACCATGAAAGGAGGTTGTTTATATGGGGTAATTTGGGGAACAATTTATGTATCTATTGCCGCTATTTTAGGAGCTATTTTTGCCTTTTTATTGGGACGTTATTTTTGCCGTGATTGGGTATTAAAAAAGCTCGATCAATATCCCAAAATAAAAGCTATCGAGAAAGCCATTGCTCAAGAAGGTTGGAAAATAGTCTTTTTGATGCGTTTATCTCCCCTATTTCCCTTTAATTTACTTAACTATCTTTTGGGAGTAACTAAAATTTCATTCCGAGATTATTTAATTGGTTCTTTAGGAATATTTCCAGGAGTTTTTGCCTATGTTTATCTTGGTTCTTTTGCTGTTGATTTAAGTAGTGTTGATCAGTCTTATTATTCAGGAAATAATGATAATCATATTATGTCCTTAATTTTAAGAATCATTGGGTTACTTGCGACCCTTTTACTTACCATATATCTTAACAAATTAGCTAAAAAAGCCCTCAAAAATAACCTTGAAAATGGAGAAAAAAATCATGTCACCATTAACGAAAAGTGTTAAGACAGTAACAAGTAAAATATCTAAATTGTCACAGCTAATAATGTTAAGTTTTTCTACCCTAATTTTGACCTTATTTTTCCATATTCATCCCGTATTTGCCCAAGAAACAGGGGGAGGCTTTAACCCTCAACAATGGTTACTCGATGCCCTGCAATGGATTGATAGTTTAGGAGGATTAGGGGCGATCGCCTTTATCCTGTTATATATAATAGCTACCGTAGCCTTCTTACCCGGCTCAATTCTCACCCTTGGGGGCGGAGTCGTCTTCGGAGTTGTTTTAGGTTCCATATACGTCTTTGTCGGGGCAACCATCGGCGCCACCCTAGCCTTTTTAGTTGGTAGATATATCGCCCGAGATTGGGTAGCAGGGAAGATACAAGGGAACCAAAAATTTGCAGCCATCGATGAATCCGTAGGGCGAGAAGGCTTAAAAATAGTGCTACTAACCCGTTTATCCCCCGTTTTCCCCTTCAACCTTCTAAACTACGCCTACGGAGTTACAGGGGTATCTCTCAAAGATTATTTTATCGGCTCAGTGGGCATGATACCAGGCACCATTATGTATGTCTATATCGGCTCATTGGCTGGGAATATCGCCACCATCGGTGCTGACACCCCCAGTAATCCCACCGTAGAATGGGCAATTAGAATTATCGGTTTCATTGCCACCGTTGCCGTTACCATTTATGTTACCAAAATAGCCAGAAAAGCCCTTAATACCCAAGTATTGGAATCTACAGAATAAATTGATAACCAGTTAATTATTCATCACACTCACTACAAAACTTTTAACCAAAAATCGAATTAAACCATACTAATTTATACACAAAATCATGACTAAGTAGGTAGGCGAAAGAAAACCAAGCTATGTAAAAGAATGTAAATGAGGACGAACATTGACAAAATCAACAGAATATTGTCCTTTTTCTCCTCTATGTTCTAACCCCCATATTACATGACAAGCTAATTCTTTTTCTGTCTCGAACATTTGACCAGCTAATTGGTCTCGCTTTAAATGCTGCCATTCCAACTCGATATTATTCATCTCGGAACAATAGGGTGGCAAGAAAAACAAAAATAGTCCTTTTTCCTCCCACTGTGAGTATTTTTCTTTGGCTATTTTACTTGTATGAATTGAGCCGTTATCAAGTACTATTACACGCATTCGCCCTGATTCTGAAGCTATTTTTGATTGTTCGTCCATTAAATTGATAAAGTCATCACTCTTAAAACTTCCTATCACCAGACTATAGAAGAATTGAACTAACGGTTGCCACAATCCTATGATGCTCAATCTTTTTCCTCTTCTTTTTGTTTGCTCTTGTCGTTTCTGCTCTCCCTGAAAATAATAACTATATCCTTGTTCGCTCCACTGACAAAATCCTGATTCATCTCCATATAAAAGGTCTATCTCTCCTGTCGCAGCACTTATGTTTAACATTTCTAAGTCTGCCTGTTTGTTTAGCCGTTTTCTTGGGTCTTGTTTTTGTCTATGACTTTGTCTGGTTCGCTTCCAGACGATTCCCTTTTTTTTAGTATTCGACGCAAACGGTCGCTACTTAAGTTTACTTTTCGTTCTCTTTTTAACTTCTGTGCTAATTGTTTACTATTATATCGTCGTTCATCTTCTCTGATTGTTTTTTCTATGTATATCATGTCTTCTTCAACCCATTTTTTTTCTCTTCCTGGTCTTTTTTTCTCATATATTGCTCCCAATCCTTTACTTTGCCAATTTCTCAGGGTTTTTCTCACTGTTTCTTCTGTCCAACCTAAATAAGCTGCTATTTTCTCTACGTACCAACCATGGTGACTTAACCTGATTGCTTCTCCTCGTTGTCTTTCTCTTTTGTTTAGATTTTGTGCTTGTTGTATTTCTTTGAGAGTTCTTTCTTCTTCTTTGAGCAGAAATACTCTTAATCTTGCTCCCATCTATTTTCCTCCCTTGTCTTCCTATTTATATTTCTTCATTTAACTCGATTTTTCATCGCCTACCTACTTAACAAATTATTAACAGGAAAAAAAGTCCCCAGTTTAGAAGTTAATACCCTAGATGGAAAAATTTGGAAATTATCAGCACAAAAACCCGAAAAATTGACCTTAATTATCTTTTATAGAGGATGCTTTTGTCCTATTTGTAAAAGTTATGGACAGGAAATTAATAAAAATATCCCCCAATTTGAACAACTAGGAGTAAAAGTAATTTATGTCAGTGGAGATAGTCATGAAAAAGCCCAAGAATCTCAACAAACATGGCAACTAGATAAATTACCCATCGGTTATGGTGTTTCCCTGCAGACAATGCGTGATTGGGGAGTCTATATATCCGAAGGTGTCCAAGAAAATGAACCTCCAACATTTTCCGAACCTGCCTTTTTCTTGGTCAAGGATGACGGCACATTATATTATGTAGGTCTTAATAGTAATCCCTTTGGCAGACCATCTATTCAAGAAATGTTGGGAGGTATTGAATTTTTATTGAGTAATGATTATCCTACTAGAGGGACAGAAATTTAATTTTCAAATATAGTCAATGCTGACTTACCATATTAAAAACATAACCAGTCAAAAATATCCTGAACTGTTAACTGTAAATCAATATTATTTAAAACTGGTAAAAGATCATTATCTTTAAATAATTTTATTTTTTGCTCAGGGAATACTACCAAAATAAATTCTTCCTCTGGATGAATTAACCAACCTAATTTAGTTCCTTCTTGGGAACAAAACAAAAGATTATCCAAAACTTTTAAATAACTTTGCTGGGGTGATAAAATTTCGATACTCCAATCAGGATAAGTCTGAAAACGATTGGCAATTCTTCCTTTTTCCGTACGAGGTATTTTTTCCCATTCAAAAACTACCACATCAGGAACAATGGATCTTCCCCCGAAAGTACAACGTAATTCTGGAAAAGCATAAGCCATTTTAGCTGATTCTGTTACTTGATTTATGGCTGTACAAAGTTTAATTTGAATACGACTATTTTCCCCTTGAGGCATTGGTTTTTGTTCTATTTTTCCATCAACAAATTCAGAAGCAGGTTTAGTTTCTGGTAACTCTAAAAATTTTTCTAAAGTTAACTTTTTCGTAGTGGTAGTAATCATGTTTTAACTAACCTAATTAATCCCTCCTAATTAATCCCTATAGCCATTGTACAAAATCTATTTAAAACCATGAATAAACACCAATCCATCAATATCCCCCCCATGGATGAATATAACCAACAATTAATATCCTATGTACACCCTCCAGATTGGCAAAATCCCCGCCCTCAAGATAAATATGATTTAGTGGTTATTGGGGCAGGTACAGCGGGATTAGTGGTGGCGGCAGGGGCGGCAGGATTAGATTTAGGTTTAAAGGTTGCTCTAGTGGAAAGACATCTGATGGGGGGAGACTGTCTTAATTTTGGTTGTGTACCTTCAAAGGCGGTAATTCGTTCAGCGAAGGTAATGGGGGAGATACTCAAAGCCCCTGATTTGGGGGTAAATGTGGATGATGTAACCGTTGATTTTCCTAAAGTTATGGCGAGGATGCGCAAACTGAGGGCTGGAATTAGTCACCATGACTCGGCAACTCGGTTTAAAAATTTGGGCATTGATGTATTTTTGGGAGAGGCTCGTTTTTTACGAGGTAGTGCCATTGAAGTGGATGGACAAAAATTAAGCTACAAAAAAGCGGTAATTGCGACGGGGGCAAGGGCAGTAACTCCTCGGATGGAAGGCAT
Source organism: Cyanobacterium sp. IPPAS B-1200 (assembly GCF_001747005.2). NCBI lineage: Bacteria > Bacillati > Cyanobacteriota > Cyanophyceae > Chroococcales > Geminocystaceae > Cyanobacterium > Cyanobacterium sp. IPPAS B-1200. The sequence continues at coordinate 364,457 of NZ_CP182899.1, read as the reverse complement.
TGAAAAAGTTGGTTTTCGCACCAATGAAACGATTTTCTCATTAACGGAATTACCTCCTCGGTTGGCGGTGATAGGAGGGGGGCCTATTGGTTGTGAATTAGCCCAAACGTTCCATCGATTAGGTTCAAAAGTTAGCTTAATTCATAAATATCCCCATCTCTTGAATAAGGAGGATGAAGAGGCGGCGCAGATTATCGAAGATACTTTTATCAGGGAAAAGATGAATTTAATTTTATCGGCTCAACCCATAAGGGTTGAAAATACTGAGGAAGGTAAAAAAATCTATTATCGCTCGGATAGGGGGGAAGATTCAATAATTGTGGATGAGATTTTGATGGGGGCAGGAAGGGCACCCAATGTGGAGGGGTTGAACCTCGAAGCGGTGGGGGTGGAATATGATAACCGTAGGGGGGTTGTGGTGAATGATTTTTTACAGACTACTAACCCGAAAATTTTTGCGGCGGGGGATATTTGTAGTAAGTTCAAATTTACCCACACGGCGGATGCCATGGCACGTATTGTGATTAAGAATACTCTGTTTTCTCCTTTTGGGTTGGGTAAATCGAAGTTTAGTGATTTGGTGATTCCTTGGGTTACTTTTACTGATCCTGAAATTGCCCATGTGGGTATGTATGCTCATGATGCGGATGATAAGGGCATTGAATATAATATTACCAAAGTTTTGTTTAATGGTGTTGACAGGGCGATCGTTGATGGGGAGGAGGAAGGTTTTGTAAAAATCATCCATAAAAAGGGTTCGGATAAAATTTTAGGGGCTACCATTGTGGCAAGTCACGCAGGGGAGATGATTTCGGAAATAACTGCGGCGATAGTTAATGGAGTGGGATTAAATGGTTTATCATCGGTGATTCATTCTTATCCTACCCAAGCTGATGCTATCAAAAAGGCAGCGGATGCTTATCGGCGTACTTTGTTAACTCCTACTTCTAAGAAGATTTTAGGTATTTTAACTAGGTTGTCGTAATTTAGGGATAAGAAAAATAGTCGTTTTCACCTCTTTTTTCTAATTCTGTAACAATCGTTTGTCTGATGGGATTATGTTTTAGTTTAATTTCTGCTACCATTTTTTGATCTTCTTCCGTTTCCCAATAACCATCAACTAGAATCATTTTATAGGCTTCTTTTTCATAGCATTCTAAGAAACTTTTTAACATGGAATACAGACTATTATAAACACAAATATTTTCATGATAAATGTGCCATATTTTTCCTGTTTCTTGTTGCTCTAAAGAACATTCAATGACATAATACTCTCCTTCAAAACCCAGTAAAGGAAATAGATGTTCTGGATAAATACTCCAATCATGGCTTTGATTATCGTCAATCCATTGTTGATAAACTTGTAATGATTCTTCTAAACTTAAAAAATAATGGTAGTAAAAAATTTGGACATCATCATATATATTAGTGCCATTATGCCATTGATATAATTGCTTTGCTTCTTGAGGTAGTTTAAAAGGAAAATCTTTTAATTCTTGTTCTATCTCTAATGGACTTAAACCTTTATTTAGGCTGTTACTGATGCAATTATTTTTGTCAGTATATTTAAGAATATCTTGAATTACTTGTACTATTTTATCCATGGTTAATGTTCACTAAATCATGAAAAATTAATGATATTACTGGAGTAACAAAAAAAGAACTTTATTTGAAAACGATAATAGTACATTGTTATGTTGTGACCCTATTTGTTACAGAAATATAAAATAAAGCCTAGACAAAAATATATATTGTAAAATTTGAACAAAGATAACCATATAGATTAAAGATTACCCATGACCACCACATTAAATCAAGCAGAAGTATCAGCCGATGATTATTGTATCTTCGGTTTAGCAACCTGCTTTGTCAGAGAAGAAGGAGATATTAAGGAAGTAGAAGTAATTGAGCCTATTCCATCCGCCTACTGGGAAACTTTGTTGAAGGGAGTTGAAACTTCTTATAAGTTCGTTTGTGCAAAAACAGTGGGAGAGGTTTTAGTTAATGACAGTTTACAAAAACCCAATGATTTCCCTAGTAATAGCCAATTTTGTCATAATTTTACTGAGATGACTTTGGCGGCAACTCGTACTTATAAAAAGAAGCCTTCAGCTAAGGAATTTCTGGCTTTAGGAGAGCAAAAAGCTGACCTTAATTATTCGTTAGCAAGAAAAAGAATTTTAAATAACATCAAAACCGTGTCTGATGATGATAATGTAAAGCAACATCCAAACACCCATAAAATTTTATAGTTGCGATTAGATCAATTATTATTTGGTCTATCTGTCCATAGGGGGGAATTACAGATTTCTCCCCATTCAATATTTTTTTTGTGACAATTATTAAATTTTTATTAAAATTAATGCCAGTTCAATTATAAATATTCCACCAATGGATATTAAAAATCATGGACAATCAAACTTACTGATAATTTACATTGATAGCTAAAATACACAGAAACAAAAAGATAAAAAATAATGTCATCAAAGTATATATAAAAACCACAACCAAATTAGATAACTGACGTTATGCACTCATTTATAAGTTAAGTTTTATCTGTAAGTTTTAACAAGGGGCGCGAGGCCCCTTGCCCAGTACATGTACAAACACAATAGAGTTGTTGCGAAATAGGAGATAATAGAGAAAACTGACTAAGTAAAAAGAAGTAGAATGTTAAATATTGACAAAATACTTAATCAAGATCGACTCCTCAGAGCCACCACAGGATTGAATCGCAAGGCATTTGATGATTTATTAGTCAGTTTTGAGTCGGTTTATCTTTCATTATCACAAAAAAGTGACTCTTCTCGTCAGAGACGCTTTGGCGGAGGTCGAAAATCTCATCTCAAAACCATTGAGCAGAAACTTTTCTATATTCTATTTTATTTAAAATGTTATCCAACATTTGATTTAGCTGCTATTCTCTTTGATTGTGACCGAAGTCAAGCTTATCGATGGAGTCATAAACTACAAGAGGTTTTAGAAAAAACATTAAATGAAAAACAGGTATTGCCAAAAAGGAAAATTAGCACAATTCAAGAGTTCAGGGAATATTTTCCCGATGTGGAAAGAGTGATGATTGACGGGGTGGAAAGACCGATTAATCGACCACAAGACAAGAAAAAACAAAAAGAAAATTACTCAGGAAAAAAGAAAAGACACACCCGTAAAAATCTAGCGGTAGTAAGCCCAGAAAAAAAGATATTACAGTTAACACCCACCTGTAATGGCAAAATTCATGATAAAAAAATCCATGATCAATTTGACTTGATTGGGGGAATACCAGATATGGTGAAAGTACAAGCAGATTCGGGATTTCAAGGAGTGCAAAAAATGTATGATAATGTCTTTTTACCTCAAAAAAAACCGAGAGGGGGAGAGTTGACGGTGGAACAAAAAGAGGAAAATAGAGAATTATCAAGGGAAAGAGTAGGATGTGAGAACGCTTTTGCAGGGGTAAAAAGATACTATGCTGTATCATCAGTTTATAGAAATAGAACGCCAGAATTTGATGACAAACTAATGGTAACAGCTTGTGGATTATGGAATTTATATTTGGAAGTAGCATAAAATAAAATCAGGAATAAGAAAAATCCCATTAACTTTATTTAATATTCAACATTAAAGCTATCTCCTACTATTTCGCAACAACTCTAATATGAACATCCAACGTTTTTACCATCTTAAACTAATTATGTTTTTGCGTAACGTCAGTTAGATAATTAACTTAGCTGTCATTAGGGTTTGAAAACACTAACTTTTATTTATGATCTATGATTGTATAGCAGTTTGGGGTAGTGAGGTTGTAGTTAGTTATTACGTAGGTCAAAATATGATTTATCTTCCTTGAGTTGCTCGGATTATCAGTAAAATATTATCAATTAAATTTAGAGAACGTCCATTTTATACAACAAAGACTTATAAATATCAATAACTATATTAATTTAAATCTCGATTCATTGTCACTAAAGGCAGTGAAAATCTATGACTATCAAACTTTATTAAATTGATTTGAGGAGTAATACTACAGTGAAATTTTATTCTTTTATTCTCAGTTGTCTAACTTTTTTATTTTTGACGACTCCTGCTTTTGCGGGGAGGTTGATTTCTTGGCGCTTTGAAGCGAATCAAAATCGACTGGTTTTTACTACGGACAGAAGTGTTCAGCCTACGGCTCAATTAATATCTAATCCTACCCGTTTAGTTATTGATTTACCCGGTACTAATTTAGGTAGAGGTACTGTTAATGAAAATTTGGGTAGTTTGATCACTAATCTAAGAATTGGTCAATTTGATAATAATACGACAAGGGTGGTGGTAGAAATCGCTCAGGGTTATACAATCGATCCTCAAAAGGTAAGGGTTCAGGGCATTTCTCCTACTCAGTGGAGTGTGGATATTCCTCAGCCTGAGAGGATGACAACTCCTCCTCCTGTTACTCCGACTCCTCCTCGTAATAATAATTCTTCTATTGATAATCCTCCTCCTAGTAATCCTAATAACACCACTGCGAGGGCAAATAGTAGGTCTCCTTTTCAGATTTCTTCTAGTGGCATTTTGATGGGGATTGATGGGAATTCTAATAATGCTATTCGTTATAGTCGTAGTCGCGATCGCCGCGAGATCGAATTTGAGTTGCAAGGTATTACTCTTACCAATGAATTAATTAACTCATGGGATGTGAATGAGTATGGAATAAGTTCTATTGATGTGAGTCAAAAACGCTCTTCTCCCCCCGTTGCATCCTTAAAAATGAATGTTAATCCCGATAGCCCTGATTGGCAGGCGAGTTTTAGCCGTATGGGGGGATTAGTTTTATGGCCTCAAGGGGGTATGGGAAGGGTAGAATCTCTTTCTAGTAGCAATGTTGGCACAAAATCTGTTAGTGCGATAACGGTGGCTCAAAATACCACCAGACCTGTTAATATTGCCAGAAATCAAGATAAAACAATCATTGAGTCTATTAATTTTGACAATAATGACTTATTAATTAGAGCTAATCAGAGCTTAAGAGCTACAGGTACTTGGTCTCAGCAGGATGGTACTTATCAAATTCGCATTAATAATGCGGATCTATCTCCCAATTTTCGGAACCCTCAACTATCTTCTAATAGTCCTCTTTCCAGACTACGCATTTGGCAACCTGATGATAATACCGTTATTTTATTGGTTCAACCATCCCCTGGGGTTAGAATTGGACGTTTAAATCAACCTAATGACCGTTCTGTTAGTCTTTCTCTTTTGGGAGGGCGTACAGCGACTAATAACGCACCCATTCGCAATAATAATCCCGTGGTCAATGACCCCACCAATAACACGGCGGCGATCCCCGTTAACCCCCCCCCTCGGAATATTAGTATTACTCCCCCCCCCGCGAATACTACTCCCCCTGCTAATAATCGCCCTAACCAATCCCGTCCTTTGGTCATAATCGATCCAGGTCATGGAGGTAGAGATCCAGGGGCTGTGGGCATTGGTGGTTTGCGGGAAAAGGATGTTATTTTACCGATTTCTTTAGAAGTTGCCCGAATTTTGGAACAACAGGGCATCCAAGCACGTCTTACTCGTAATAATGATAATTTTATCAGTTTGGAAGGGCGTACTAATATGGCAAATAGTCTTAATGCTGATTTGTTTGTGAGCATCCATGCTAACGCTATCAGTATGAGTCGTCCTGATGTTAATGGTTTGGAAACTTACTATTTTCAGAGTGGTCGTAATTTAGCTAATGTTATTCATCGTAATATTTTACAAAGGCTTAATATACGCGATCGCCGAGTACGTCAGGCAAGGTTTTATGTACTCCGTAATTCGAGAATGCCCTCTGTGTTAGTCGAAACTGGATTTGTCACGGGTAGAGAAGATGCCGCTCGTCTAGGAGATCCTAATTTTCAAAGACAGATGGCTCAAGGCATTGCCGCGGGAATTGTCGAATACGTTAGAACCAATAGACTTTAGACCAGTCCAGACAAAACCTTTTGCTCCCACCCTCTTGGTTTGATTTAATCTGAGGGAGTGGGAAAAGTTTTACAACTCAATTAATTACTAAAAACTTAAAAAACAAAATCATTTATTTTGTACTTTTGAGCTAAAAGGTTCTCAATTATCGTCATGGAAAAAATTAAAGGATTAAAAAAGCTATTCTTTATTGTCCCTGCCCAAATAGATTAATAATTATCCCTCGGAAACTTCTGGTTTATAACATTTTATTACATAACATAAAATGAGTGAAAATATTTAATGATAAGAGATTACATTTAATAAGAAGCAATAAATCAGACGAAAAGTAAACATAAAAAGATGCAATTTTATCTCAATAAGATACTTAATTATAAATATTCGGTAAAATCTCTAACCGTTTTTTTGTAACCCATAAGTCTTTGATTTGTTTCATATATTTAATTCCTCACAAAATATTTACAATATTGAGTAAATTTGCTTATATTATATTAATTTCAATGGAAATAATAACTAGATTTATGACAAATGCGTTTAACAACAGAATAGGTGTATTTGACAGTGGTGTGGGAGGGTTAACGGTATTACGACAGATATATCGTCAATTACCCCAGGAGTCTATTTTGTATTTTGGAGATACTAAACGTCTCCCCTATGGTACTAAGTCACCTCAAGAAATTTTACAATTCGTTAGAGAGATTCTCTACTGGATGCAAGAAGAGGGAGTAAAAATGGTGATCATGGCCTGTAATACTAGCTCTGCCCTTGCCCTTGAGGAAGTTAGGACGGAGTTTAATTTTCCTATTTTGGGCTTGATTCATCCTGGGGCAAAGGCAGCTATTAAACAAGGAAAAAGAATTGGGGTTATTTCCACCGTTGCTACCGCTTCTAGTAATGCTTATCGTAACGCTATTAATGAACTTGAGCCTGATACGAAGGTTTGGCAAATTGGTTGTCCTGAATTTGTTCCTCTTATCGAAGACAATAAAATTTATGACCCCTATACGAAAGAAGTAGCCCAAAAATATCTTGAGCCTTTACTGAGAAATAGAATTGATACTTTGGTATATGGTTGTACTCATTATCCCCATTTAGAAGGAGTTTTGAGAGAAATTTTGCCTTCCTATGTAAAATTAGTAGATCCAGCCTATGCGGTGGTGAGGGCTATGGCTAAGGAGTTGGAAATCAATGGATTACGCAACCAAGAAGATGCCTTGGCAACCCGTTTTTGTGTGAGTGGAAATCCCGATGAATTTGCCCATGCCTCTAGGGGCTGGTTGGGTTTTACTCCTAATGTGGAACAAATTCAGTTACAACCTCATTTTGAATTAGTTGATACTTCCATGGAGATTAGGGATAATTCTTCAGAGGATGTTTATGCGGAGAGTTTAATCGCCTAACTTTTATGGGGAGTAAATAAAAGTTTGGGGGACGTAATGTTTTACGTCCCTATTTTAAGTTAATTATTCCTTTTTGTATCAAATACCATGAGCCAAACTTATCAAACTACGGGCATTATTCTCAAACAAAATCCGTTTAAGGAAAATGATTTATTAGTCACTATCTTTTCTCCTGAATATGGGTTAGTACGGGCGATCGCCCCAGGAGCCAGAAAATATAAATCAAGATTAAGAGGAAGGATTCAACCCCTAGTAATAAACGAATTTTTAATCGTTAAAGGAACAAATTTAGATCGATTAATTCAGGCAGAAACTAAAGAATCATACCCTAAACTAAGTCATAATTTAGGAAAACTAACCATCAGTCAATACCTAGCAGAAATAATCCTTAATTTAGCACCCACAGAACAACCTCAAATAGAATTATATAATACTTTTAATAAACACTTAAAAACTTTAGAAACATTAGATAATCAAATTAATTTCACCCCCTATTTAGCCCAAGGAGTATTTAATATACTAATTCTGACAGGTATAGCTCCAGAAGTAAACTATTGCCTCACCACAGAAACCCCTCTAATTCCTAACTTTGCTCAATCCCATTGGCGAGTAGGATTTAGTTTTGCTAATGGTGGTTTAATTCAATTATCATCTATGAATAATAGTCAAAACAATTATATTAATACTAAAATTAATGCCTTAGAATTATTTTTTTTACAATGTTTATCTAACGGAAAACAACAGGAAATGGAAAAGGAAATCAAACAGATACACTCTACAGAAACAATTAATTTAGCTTGGATAAATATTGAAAGAAGCCTAAAAAACTATATAGAATTTTATCTTGGTCATTCCTTAAAATCTGCCGCAATGATCAATTTTGCTCTTAATTACACTTAACAGAAAAAATTAATTTTACCGTAAAACTAGAAAATAAATTACGTCAATGATGGTATGAAATATTCTTAAATTATCATCAACATTCCATATCTAAAGCATTGTTATTATTTGTTATTCCCACCTTCATAGCTCCATTTTTTCCACAACCCCTAATTATCGGATCTCAAAAAGGATTATCATATATACAAGGGTATTCATAGGATGAAAATTCAACCATTATCACACCGATAGTATCTTGAATATATCAAAAACAAGAATAATGACCGTATATCATTAAAACAACTTCAGGTGATGAATAAGATACCATAAATCATCTTACCCTTATTTTATTTATTGAATATTTTATAGTTAAATAATGACAGTTAATAACACCTTAATCCCTGCCCCAAAAGCAGAATTAGCTTCTATTCCTCCCCGTGTTGCCGCTATCAGTCGTGACACCAAGGAAACAGATGTAAAGGTAGAAGTCAACTTGGACGGTACAGGAAAATGTGACGTTAATACAGGAGTACCTTTTCTTGACCATATGTTACATCAACTATCATCCCATGGTCTATTGGATTTAGATATTCAAGCCACAGGAGACATTGAAATTGATGATCATCATACTAATGAGGATGTTGGTATAACTTTAGGAATGGCCATAGCCAAGGCTGTGGGTAACAGGAAGGGAATCAATCGTTTCGGACATTTTATCGCCCCTCTTGATGAGGCTTTAGTACAAGTTACCCTTGATTTTTCGGGACGACCTCATTTAAGTTATGGTTTAGATATACCAACCCAGAGAGTCGGCACTTATGACACCCAATTGGTAAGGGAGTTTTTTGTGGCGATTGTCAATCATTGTCAGATTACTTTACATATCCGTCAATTGGATGGTATTAATTCTCATCACATCATCGAAGCAACTTTTAAGGCTTTTGCTAGGGCAATGCGTATGGCATTGGAATATGATGTGCGTCGTTTAAATGAAATTCCTAGTTCTAAAGGAGTTTTGTAAAGAAATCTGATTACCAAAAAGTCGGCGTAAAGCCCCTGTTTTTAGACATGGGGATATAAGCCGAGCGACAGACCAACGGGAAGAAGCAAATTAAACCTTTTGTTGATCTTTTATGTACTGCTTTATCACGGCAAGAGGTGCACCACCAACCGTAGAGACAAAATAAGAATTTGTCCAAAGACTAGGTAGGCGAGTTCTGAGGATCTTAAATTCCGCACGCAACAACCTAGAACTACGCCCCTTCATCCGTTTCACTATTTTGTGAATGCCAAACTGAGGATCACATCTAATCAAGAGATGAATATGATCTTGATCAGTTTCCATCTCAACAATCTCTGCCTGTAGTTCCTCGGCTACCTTTAATACAATTTGCTTCAAACGAGTTTCTATCTCCCCCACCAGTAACTTTTTGCGATACTTCACGCACCAAACTACATGATACTGACAGTTGTAGGTTATATTCCGATTGGATTGAAATTTCATTTGCCATTATAAGGGTGCAGGGTATATAATATCACAAGGAGAAAACTAAGATGTATGGATGCCAGCAGAATCGGATAAACCCAAACCCTGAACTCAAGGCAGTGCTAGAGTTTGTGTGTGGAGAGTCAAATAAATTGCATAATTGCGGGACGTATTTAGCTCGACAAATGTATTTCAAGACGGGTCATGCACCCTCAAAATTTGATCTGCACCGCAAGATGAGTTCCAATCGTCATTATCAGGCGATGTATTCCCAAGTCGCTCAACAATGCCTAACCACTGTGGCGGAGTCTTTTAAGTCTTTCTTTGGCTTGTTGAAAGGCATTAAAAAAGGTACGGTCACTCAAAGACCAAGATTGCCAAACTATAGGAAACACGGGTTAAATCTCGTAACCTATCCTAAACAAGCGGTCAAATTAAAAGAGCAGGGTTTGCGCTTTCCTTTAGGGAAACAGGTTAAGGCTTGGTTTGGCATTGATTGTTTTTATATGCCTATGCCTTCTAACTTAGACTTTAAGGATATTAGAGAGTATAGAGTTTTGCCCAGAAACGGTGAATTTTATCTCGAATTTGTGTATAAAACAAAAAGTATTGTTGTCGATGTAGATGAAAATAACGTGCTAGCTATAGATCATGGGTTGACCAATTGGCTGACCTGCTTGTCTAATGTTGGCACTAGCTTTGTGGTTGATGGCAAGCACCTTAAATCCCTTAACCAGTGGTATAACAAGAGGGTGTCGGTGTTAAAAGAAGGCAAACCTCAAGGGTTTTGCTCAAAACAGTTAGCTCAACGTACTGAAAAACGTAATCGCCAGATGCGAGATGCAGTAAATAAAGCCGCTCGAATTGTCATCAACCACTGCCTAGAGCATAGAATCGGTACAGTGGTCTTCGGCTGGAATCAAGGGCAGACTCAAGGAATAAACCTTGGCACGAAGACTAACCAAAGTTTTGTTCAGATCCCTACAGCCAAATTAAAAGACCGCATCGCTCAACTCTGTGAGCAATACGGTCTAAGGTTTGTGGAAACCGAGGAATCCTATACCAGCAAGGCTTCCTTTGTAGATGCTGATTTTCTACCAACTATCGGTGAAAAACCCGAAGGGTGGACAGCTTCTGGCAAAAGGGTAAAGCGAGGTTTGTACAAGACCAAAGATGGTATCAAGATTAATGCAGATTGTAATGGATGTGGGAATATCCTAAGAAAAGTAGCGGCAAAATTGGGGTTAAGCCTCGATGGAGTCAGTAGAGGGTCTTTGATTGCCCCTTTAAAAGTCCAACTTTGGGCTATTTAAGAACCCCTCAGATTCATCTGTAGGGAGTATCAAAATAAACACAGTAAGTTATTTTATAGTCTATATTTTTTGACTTTATAGATATTCTAGTTTGATTTTATAATTAATATTTCTTAATAAATGTAGTATAACTCAATGATTTGTAAAGTGTTTACTTCCCTAGTTAGTCGATTTTTGCAGGAGTGAACACAAGCATTTTTTCTGATTCATTTAGGAATGCTATAGTTAAAAAGTGTTTGGGGTTTAATTTTTTATCCCATGGACGATGAAATAATGGTTAATAATTAAGTCATAAAATAAATACAATGGTTATTATATTTTATTTGAGCCAAAACAAAATTGTAAATACTTTTTTTAAGCTGTGTTAATTATTTTGAATTACATTGGTTTTCAATTATTTTTATGTAGTATTTGTCAACCTTAAAAATAATAATATTTAGAGGAAAATTTATCATGTCTAAGAAAGGAAAATATTTATTAGTTGCTTCTAATCAGCCTTATACGGGAAAGACGGCAACAATCTTGGGGGTTGCCCATCAACTAAGACAAAGGGGTATTAAATTGGGCTATGCTAAACCCATCGGCACTTGTTTTAATGATTTGGATACTACCCAAGATGAGCAAGATATAAGTTTTATTACTCAAACTTTGGACTTATCTGCTGCTCAAATTAAGTCTCCTTTGGTATTACTCAATCAAAAAACCATCACTGATGCTTTAGATTCCCATGGAGATGATAGTTTTGATGTACTTAGCTACTGTAACTCCATTGAGGGTGATTTGGTGTTGGTAGAGGGTGCGGGAAATCTCTCTCAAGGTAATTTGTTTAATCTTTCTAGTCCAGAAGTAGCCGAAAAAATTGATGCTTCTGTTTTGTTGGTAGTCAAGTATGATGCTTTACAAATTGTGGATCAAATTCTTTGTGCTAAACAAATGTTTGGCGATCGCCTTTTAGGTGTTAGTATCAATAGTATTCCCCATGATCAACTCGATACCATGACTAATGTTATTAAACCTTTTTTAGAAGACCATGGCATTGATGTATTGGGGATGCTGCCTACCGACAGACTTTTACAAAGTGTTAGCGTTCGGGAATTAGTAGCACAGTTGAAAGCGACTGTACTATGTCGTCCTGATCGTTTAGATTTGATGGTAGAAAGTTTAACCGTAGGGGCGATGAATGTTAACTCTGCTTTAGAGTATTTTCGCCAACGACAGAATATGGCTGTGGTGACAGGGGGCGATCGCACAGACCTCCAATTAGCAGCCCTAGAAAGCTCTACAAACTGCCTAATTTTAACAGGACACATCCCACCTCAACAACTCATTTTAGCAAGAGCTGAAGACCTAGAAATCCCCATTCTGACCGTAGATTGCGATACCCTCACCACCGTGGAAATTGTAGATCGAGCCTTCGGAACCGTGCGTCTCCAAGAAACTATTAAAGTAGAATGTGTACAACAGCTAATTGAAGAGCATTTTAACCTTAATAAATTATTAGAAAAAATTGGTTTAAATAACTAAGATATTCATTATGAATAGGGTGGGCATTGCCCACCAGAATAAACTTTTTTATGAATTATCCGTTAATTTGACATTCTCTCTTATCTTCCTCAATGCGTTGTTGCAATCTGTCTGTGACTCCTAAAATGGCATCATCATAAAGACGGTCAAATTCTTGGCTAAAATGTTTGGCAATGGTGGAATTATCTATAATTAATAAAGCCTCATCATTAGTATAATTGGCCGCTGCTGACCAATTATGAGAACCTGTAATAATAATTTTATTGTCAATTAATGCAAACTTATGATGTAATTTATCTCCCCTAGAAATATTAGGTATCCCTACCGTTTCAATAGAATTTTCCCATGGGTTATTGTCATCATAAAACTGACAATTATTACTCAATTCAACTCCTAATAAATCTAACCCTTCACTATAATATCTATAAGCAAAAAGAGGATCTATTAATGCCCTTATTTGAGTACCTCGTGAACTTTTATTTTTGAGGGTATTAGATAATGGTTGTTTACTAAAAACAAAGAGGGCTAAATCTATGGATTCACTAGTTTTTTTTAGGGTTTCATCTATTAAGCCATTGGTTGTTGCTTCCCATGGTTGGGTGCGAGAAGTAGGAGAGAATTTTACTGTAACTTGGCTTTCTCCGATGGTTAGGGTTTGGGCAGGGCGAAAGGGCTTTTGTAAGCCGAATAAGCTATCTTTTTTGTTACCAAGCCCATCACCCCACATATAGTTAAATTCCTGAGCAAAAATGTTGGCAAGGGGCGCATTATCTATTACCAAAAGATGATTAGCATTACCCCTTGTATTTTCGTTATCCAAGTCTCCATGGGTACCACTTAGGGTAAAATTTGCTGAACCTGTAACCAATTTCTTGTTATCAATAATCAAGAATTTATGGTGCATTAAACCACTACCTTTGCTACCATCTTCTGTATCATCAATGATGGGAATATTATTTTTTTTCAGAATAGCTAAACCATGATCTGCTCCTAGTTCATTTAAACTTAAATTATAGTTATTTTCAATGATTATTCTTACTTTTTTTCCTGCTTCGTGTTGAGATGCGATCGCCCTTGCTAAATCTGGTAAATTAAGATCTTGAATGGCAATATCAATGGTATTTTCTGCACTATTTACTGCTTCTATTAAAATTTGCTCTAAGTTATCTCCTTCACGAATAATTGGTCGGTAGGGTTCAGTATATTCAGCCTGTTCATTATAATTAAAATATACTTGAATATTAGGATCTTGGGGTAAGGGTAAAAGATTATTTAGTTGAGGGATTTCTACCTCATTTCGACAACCATAAAGCACTAAACAACTAGATAATATGGTAATCAGTATTTTATTAATTTTCATTTAATTTTGACTGGTAAAATCGAGATAGAAAAATTGATAAATAATAAATATGTGTATGAAAGTTGGCGTAGTTAAATTAATTCAGATAAACAGTTTAAACCCTTCCTTAATGAAAAACTTAGCAAAATAAGAGCTATAATTAATTTCGCCAAGGTACTTATGGGATTATTAAATAATTTGTGATATGCCTATTAGAGTTTTATTATTAGTTTTTTTTGATTATCCATTACTTAATTTAGCGAGTGCGAGAAAGAATTAAATTAGCAATAGAAAGTACTAAAATGGCCATAAATAAAACTAAACCCATGGCACTAGCGTAATTAATATCTAACTCTTGAAATGCTTTTTCATATATGTAATATACAACAGTTTTAGAGCTATTTCTAGGACCCCCTTGGGTTAATAAAAATACCTCCTCAAATACCTTTGTCGCACTGAGGGCAGAAATTACTGCCACCAAAAAAATATAAGGCTTCATGAGAGGAATGGTAATATCAAAGTGTTTTTGCCAACCATCTGAGCCATCGATAGCCCCTGCCTCGTATAATTCAGCAGGGATACTTTGTAAACCAGCCAAATAAATCACCATGTAATAACCTAAACCTTTCCAAATGGTGACTACCATCACACTCCAAATAGCCCAGTCAGGGCTAGTTAACCATGGTAAACCCGATGAGAAGCCCAATCCTAGCCAAATTTGGTTAAAGATACCATTTGACCAATATAAGGCTTTCCAAGCGATTCCTGCTACCACCATGGAGATTACTACGGGGGTGTAATAAGCCGCACGAAACCAGTTGATGCCTTTTAATTTTTGGTTAACGGCGATCGCCAAGAACAATGGTAAAATAACTAAGGCTGGTACTACTCCCACCATGTAAAGAAGACTATTGAGTAAAGTTTTTCTAAATAATTCATCTTGGATTAATCTCTCAAAGTTTTGTAAACCCACCCACTCAGGGGGTTGTGTTAAGTCATAGCCATAACTAGAAAAACTAAGACTAAAGGCTTGAATAGCAGGATAAAAAACTATTAGAGTTAAGACAATTAGGGCGGGGGCTAAAAACCAAAATGGTTTTAATTTTTCCCCTGATATATTAAGAATAACTTTTTTGAAGGGTGATATTTTTTTTTCTGAAGAAATACTTTTCTCTAACATAAAAATACTTTTTAAAAATAGTAAAATAACATATTAAGATGGATAGCCAAAGTTAATTATAGGTTTAATTTTACCCTAAAATCTTTATTAATAAAAAGTCTCACTTCAATCGGCACATTTATAGCGTTTTTTATAATTATGAGATACATTTATTATTCTCAAGTCCCCCTTATTAAGGGGGATTTAGGGGGATCATCTTGTACTCCGTAACCATTACAATTGCTATATATTTAATTACTGAGAGATACTGAATTAGTTACAGTAACTATTTTGTTGAGAAAATAAGAGTAAAAAAAGAGAAATACATCGAACTATTTATAATATTATTATCATAGGTTAAAAAAATTACAACAAAAAGTCAGTCAAAACTTCATCAGGTTCATCTTCAAATTCATCATCCCAATCTTGATTACTACTTGTATTATCTTCTTTAATGGCTTTTGTTTGTAAGGTAGCCACCAACTTTTCTATAATTTCTAATTTGGTTGTTAATCTTTCTATTTGATAGTCTTTTTTTTCTAAAACTTCTAAACGCTGATTTAAATTTTGATATTCTTCTAGTCGTTGATTATTTTCTAAACTTAACTGACTATCTGATAAATAGTTACCAATAATATCTAATACTAATTGTTCTATGTTTTGCTCTTTTTCCATGGCAAGATTATCTAGCTTTTCTAACCATTCATCTGAAATGTTTAGATATAAGTTAGCGGTTTGTAATTTTAAATCTTTAGACATAATGATAATAAATAATTAATAACTAATAATGAATAAAAATGTATTAATTGAATTGTTAAATGTCAATGGTACATTACTTAAACTTCTTCAGACTAGAATATAATACTATGTGTAGGATTATTAGAAATAGATAGAATGAGCAAAGAAAAACTAGAGAAATTAAAAAGTATTTTTGCCGCCATGGATAAGGCTTTGATTGCCTATTCTGGGGGAATTGATAGCACCCTAGTTGCTAAAGTTGCTTATGATGTCTTGGGAGACAAAGCCCTTGCTATTACGGCAGTATCCCCTTCCCTTTTACCCGAAGAATTAGATGAAGCCCAACATCAAGCCCAAGTGATTGGTATTAATCATGAGATGATTGTCACTGAGGAAATGGATAATCCTAACTATACCTCGAATCCCGTCAACCGTTGTTATTTTTGCAAAAGTGAATTGCACGATAAATTAAAAGCGATCGCCCTTAAAAGAGGTTATCCTTATGTCATAGACGGGGTAAACCATGACGACTTGCAAGACTATCGCCCCGGCATAGAAGCAGCAAAAGAAAGAAAAGTGCGATCGCCATTAGCTGAAGTAAGTATATCAAAAATAGAAGTAAGAGAGATCAGTAAATTATTAAATCTACCATGGTGGGATAAACCTTCTCAACCCTGTCTGTCTTCCCGCTTTCCCTACGGAGAAGAAATCACCATCCAAAAACTCCATCGTGTCGGTAGGGCAGAAGTTTATTTACGCAATCTAGGCTATCTCAACTTAAGAGTTAGATCCCAAGGAGATACCGCTAAAATCGAACTATTACCCCAACAAATAGCCACCTTTGTCAATGAAGTTGACTTGCCCACATTAGTTAATGACTTCCAAAATTTAGGATTTACCTACGTTACCCTCGACTTAGAAGGTTATAGCAGTGGAAAACTAAACCGAGTTATCAACAACTCTCAATCCGAAAACCTCGCCCTACGGTAGTATTTAGCATGGGTGACAAAAATTGCTTTACTGGTGGAAGTGTTAGAAGTTAGCCATTAGGACAAAAGTAATGTCTCCTTTCCTCTAATGACGATAAAATTAGTTGGATTAGAAATTTTGCAAAAAAATAACCTAATACTTTTAAAACCACCTTTACCACCATAAAACCAGTGAATGCAGAATATTGGATAAAACAACTCAACCTACAAAAACATCCCGAAGGGGGCTACTATCGAGAAACCTATCGTAGTAATGATACTATCAAAAGCAACGGTTTATCATCTCGTGCCACAGAATCAAGAAATTGCTCAACCGCTATTTATTACCTACTCTCAGGGGAAGAATTTTCCGCCTTTCACCGTCTCAAAAGCGATGAAATATTCCATTTTTACAGTGGCACACCATTACAAGTCCACATTCTCACCAAATCAGGAGAATATAAATCCATACTGTTAGGAGATACTACAGGAAAAAATCCCACTTTTCAGTTAGTCATTAATCAAGGAGATTGGTTTGCATCAGAAGTAAGTCAACCAAATTCTTATTGCTTAATTGGTTGCACCGTATCCCCCGGATTCGACTTTACAGATTTTGAATTAGCCACAGCAAAAGAATTAATTAATCAATACCCAGATTATCAACGAATTATTACTAGATTGAGCTTTGAAAGTAACCCATAGACGAGACATAATAGTGATAAAAATTAAAAGCTAATCATAAAAAATATCATCGTAAAACCCCTGATTAATTTTATAAATGTTTAGAGCATTTAGTAACTAGTTAAATCATAAAAAACTAAACTACTAAATGCTAACATCCGTAAATAAAAAATCAACAAGGACTTTTATTCGTAACACAAAAGTTCTTAATATTAACCTATGTGTCTCTGTGTCTTTGTGAGACATAAAAAATATAACTAAAGCAAATATAGATTGACAAATATACCATTAAAAATTATAATGAATGTCACTTTTAAAAAAGTTATAAATAATATCAATTTAAAGCTAAATAGAGGATAAAAAAATGGATGGAAACTATCAAAGCTACATCAATAGAATCGTGCAAATGACTGCCCCTGCTAACTATGAGCAACAAATACAAAATATCCAATCATCTCCTAAATTTGATGGACAAAAACCCGTTAAATTTCCTGGATATACCATTATTACTCCTCCCCATGGGGAGTCTAGTCATAATCAAGAGTTTTATCAAAAATTAGCTGAAACTCAGCAACAGGTAGTAAAAGCATTGGGTTCAGATTTTTTTGTAGTTGTACCACCAGATAGTTTTCATGTTACTTTAGCTGATTTAATTTGGGACGATATATATTTAAATGCTGTAGCCCAAGATGCTCATTTTGATGAGCTATTAATAAAACAAATTGATAGTATTTTTAAAGATTATAAGACTGTTTATAAAGATGTAAAACCTTATAAATTTGATGTATTAGGACTTTCTATTTTTCCCCGTGCCATTGCCATTTGTTTAGCACCAACGGAGGCTTTTTATGAACCTATTATTAAATTGCGTCAACTGATTTATCAGGATGAAAAAATAGTTTCTTTGGGTATCGAACAAAACTACGAGTTTGCGGCGCATATCACTCTGGGTTATTTTGGTGATGTTACAGATAGTTTTGACGAAGGTAAAGTAGAGTCTGCGGTGAAAAAAATTAATGACCAATGGTTAGCAAATTCCCCTTCTATTTTTACAGTAGAACAGTTTGAATTAAGAAAATTTACTGATATGACTAATTTTGTTCGTCAGGATGATTGGGCAGTAATTAAGTTAGACTAATTACCTCTAAACTCTATTATCATAAGGGCGATCTCGCAGAGATGCTTCGCAGTGCGCAAAGTGGCAGTCAAAGCCTAATAGTATAGGTATCTGTTACCCAGCGCCCTTATCGCCCCGTCAAATATTATTTTTCATCAGGATTCACCCGCAACCTTACCGAATCCCCGTGGGAGGGTAACCCCTCCGCCTCAGTCAATGCCATAACAGCGTCAGACACCTTTTGTAAGGCTTGGGGGCTATATTCAATTAAACTCGAATACTTCATAAAGGTTTCGACCCCCAACGCAGAAGCGTAACGAGCTGCCCCTGACGTGGGCAGGGTGTGGTTTGGTCCAGCCAAATAATCTCCCACCGCTTCAGGGGTGGAATTACCCAAGAAAATAGCTCCAGCGTGGCGGATATGGGTAGTTAAATCCCAAGGCTCTTCCACCTCTAATTCCAAATGTTCTGGGGCAAAAAGGTTGGATAATTCCGCTGCTTCCTCTAGGTTTTCCGTAACGATAATTACACCATAATGGGCGATCGCCTTTTCCGTCAACAACTTACGAGGGTGATTTTCCAACTGTTTTACCACCTGCCCTTGTACCGCCTGAGCAAGGGCGACATCATCAGTAATCAAGATAGCCGCCGCCAAAGGATCATGCTCCGCCTGTGCCAGTAAATCTGCCGCCACATGGATAGGATTTGCCTGTTTATCAGCAATCACCAACACCTCACTAGGCCCAGCCAAAGAATCAATACCCACGGTGCCAAATACTTCCTTTTTCGCCAAAGTTACAAATATATTACCAGGCCCAGTTATCACATCTACATTAGGGATAGTTTCAGTACCATAAGCCAAGGCTGCCACCGCTTGGGCGCCCCCTACCCGATAAATTTCCGTAACTCCCGCCTCACTAGCCGCTACCAACACCGCAGGATTAATCTTTGCCCCTTCACTAGGGGGAGTCACCATCACAATGCGAGGTACCTGAGCAACCTTCGCAGGAATAGCATTCATCAACACTGTACTAGGATAAGAAGCCCTACCCCCCGGCACATATAAACCAGCCCTATCCACAGGGGTATAACGTCGCCCCAAAACCACCCCGTCAGAAGGAAAATTTACCCAAGACTTAGGCACTTTTTGCTGATGAAACGCTTCAATCTGCTTTGCTGCCAACTTAATAGCTGATAATAAATCCCGAGAAATCTGCTGATAAGCCGCATCAATTTCCGCACCGCTAACCTTAAGGTTACTTTCGTTGATAGTTTGTCGGTCAAACTTCTGAGTATAATCGAACAAGGCTTGATTTCCATGCTTTCTCACCGTCGCAATGATTTCTTTCACAATGGACTCTTGAATATGAGTCTCATCATTGTGAGTACGGTTTTCAATTCTTTTTAGCTCTTGTTTTGCTTCACCTTTATCTGTGATTATTCTCAGCATTTGTAATATATCAAACGGTGTACCTTACAATATATATTTTATGATAACAATGTTATTGGGCAATTTGTCGTCCATGTCGAAAAATAACCCCTAAAATATTAAATCATGTAACTGTTGTCTAGCTTTCATGTTCAACAAAATTTTTCGCTATACAAAACGCTCCCTTGCCCGTAGTGCCGAAAATTCCCTCGAATCTGCCTATCAAGCAGCTTTGACTATTAAAAATATAGAAATAGAACATTTTCAAAACAAAAAAATAACTCTTCAAAATGGAAATCACAGTGAACGAGTTTTTGCCTATTTTCAAGGAGAATTAAATAGTAAATTAAAAGCTATTGATCTTAAATTAACTCAGTTTAAAACAAGTCAATATTTTAACAACTTATTTGCTAGTAATAAACAAAATTATCCCTATGAGACTAATAAAAATATAACCCTTAGCCAATCATTGATTATTGAAAAATTAAATTTTATTGATCAAATAGTTAATAAATATCAACAAGAATCAGAAATTAATCCCAAAACAGTACCGAACCTTGCCAAAGAAACAAAAAACCCCATTATCGATGTCCCTGCAGGGGAAGATAAAAAAATAAAAGAAACAGTTTCCGACAAAACCAGCGTCCTGCCCCGTTCATTTTTACGAACATTGACAAAAATAAAAGATGAAATTAACCCTGATTCTACCGATACAGAAGAAGAATTAATTAACCGTTTTCGTCGCTCTAAATATAAAACCGCTGTATCCGTAAAATTTCTTTTATTCCTGATTATAATCCCCATTTTAGTTCACAATATTAGTAAAATAGCCATTGGTAGAGCATTTGTTGATCCTTATTTTGCTAGTCATCAAGACATCGTTTTTATCAATCAAGACTTACAGGAAGAAGCCCTCAACGAATTGAGAATTTTTGAGGAGAATATACAACTAAAAGCCATGATTGGCTTAATGCCAAATTTATCTTCCCAAGAAAAAGAAACTATCATCCAAGAGAAAGCCCAAGAGTTAGCCCAAGATTATCGTCGTCAAAGTGCCAATGGTATCAAAAATATTTTTTCTGACATATTTGCTTTTATTTCTTTTGCCATCATCCTCGTTTCTAGTCGTCAAGAATTACAGGTTTTAAAATCTTTTTTGGATGAATTAATTTATGGGTTAAGTGATTCTGCTAAAGCATTTTTAATCATTCTTTTCACAGATATATTCGTTGGTTTCCACTCTCCCCATGGTTGGGAAATTGTCTTGGAAAGTGTTGCTCGTCATCTTGGTTTAGCAGAAAATCGGGATTTTAATTTTTTGTTTATTGCCACTTTCCCCGTAATTCTTGATACGGTGTTGAAATATTGGATTTTCCGTTATCTCAATCGCATTTCCCCCTCTGCTGTGGCTACTTATAAAAATATGAATGAGTCTTAAAGAATCATCATGATTAATTCAATTCTTCGATCATCGGAAACACTTGCCTTTGTATAATAAGTGAGAAAGGGAAAGCTAAGACTATCCACGGCTAAATGTCTTTTAATATATTGTTCAGTTTATAACCACAAAATATTATCCTCTGTACCCCCGCATTCCAAGTATTCTTCACTGCTTGAGAATGGATGAGTGCTAGAGAGTAAGCTATTCTTTCATTTATTCATTTTTTTCTCTCAATTCCGCTTTTTAAGCAACCCTTATTTAAAAGGTTGTCCCCAATGTTGCCATGATTCTTTGTTAAAGGGCGATCGCCACTTAAGAATTAAATCCCGTTCTAACCTTTGCCTAATATGACGCTCAGGGGAAATTCCCCACCAAAAAGCCGATCGCACATTAGTATTAATTTTGTATTGACGATGAAGTTCTATATACTTTTGAATATAACTCTTACAATCATGATTTATCCATCTTTGATAGGGCGATAATTTTGTTTCTCCCACATACAATAACAAAGGTAATTCTGTATCTAAAATAAAATATAAACAGCTTTCACTATCATTATATTTTGGTAAATTATAAAACTGATCTGTATGGGTAGGGATAGAAAAAGGATCAAAATTATCTATATCCCAAGTAATATTATTTTCAGAAGTTAATAAATTAGTTTGTTTTACCTGCTTTTTTTTCGCTTCTTGTTGATAATTATAAATTCTTTTTTTCCAGCTTTGTAAATACTCCCCACTCATCTTATATTCAGCTTTTAAAGATGGCTTTTTAAACTTATAAGTGGCAGAAGGTTCAAATAAACTTAGTTGTTGATTTTTGTTAGTTTTGTATTCCATAAATTGAGTATTAATCCTATATTCTAACAAGGGGCTTAAGCCCCTTGCCCCTTACCTCATCCCCCCTTTACCCTTATCTCTTGCCTTTTGTCTCCTGCGGATAAATTAGAAACAGGTGGGAGTTACGGGATAAAATGGAAAATATCGATAAAACATAAAATTTCCACTCCCCATTAACAAAAAAATATTAAACCCTGAGTATAATATGACAAAATCAAAAGATGTTCAAATTACCCCGATCGCCCTTAACACAAGAGTATTCCGTTCTCGTACTTGGGACAGACTCAAATTTGAGGTAGAATACGGTCTAAATCGAGGCACTACCGCCAATTCTTTTGTCATTGAAGGAGAAAAAATAGCCCTATTTGATCCCCCTGGGGAATCCTTCACCGAAATTTTCATCGATGCCCTAGAGCAAAGAATTGACCTACAAAAAATTGACTATCTCATTCTAGGACATATCAACCCCAATCGGGCAGTAAGCATTAACACCCTGTTGCAAAAAGCCCCCCAAATTAATATCATCATCTCCAACACGGGGGCAAAATCCTTAGAAACCATCTTCGAGAATAACTACCAAGAAACCACTGCCAGAAATCCCCTCAATATTACAGCTGTCAAAAACGAGTTTCAATTAGACTTAGGCAAGGGGCATTTACTAGAATTTATCACCACTCCTAACCCCCGTTATCCCGATCAACTTTTGACCTACGATCGCCAAACTAAGGTATTTTATACCGATAAGCTATTTTCTGCCCATGTATGCGGTGATCAAATTTTGGACGAGGGTTGGAGTATTTACCAAGAAGATAGAAGACATTATTTCGATTGTGTCATTGCCCCCTACGCCACCCAAGTGAGTAAAGCCATTGAGAAGGTGAAGGAAAAAGAATCTTTCATCTATGCCACCAACCATGGCCCCTTGGTGCGTTATGGTTTAACCGAATTAACAGGTTTATATCAACAGTGGTTAGAAACCCAGAAAAATCAAACCCTTAATGTCGCCCTAGTTTATGCCTCCGCCTATGGTAACACCGCAACCCTAGCAAATGCGATCGCCCGTGGCATTACCAAAGCAGGGGTAAGGGTAGAATCCATTAACGCTGAATTTGCAGGAAGCGAGGAAATAAAAACCGCCATACAAGGCTGTGAAGGCTTCATTTTCGGCTCTCCTACCCTCGGCGGTCATGCCCCTACCCAAATCCAAAGCGCCCTCGGTATCGCCCTAGCAAACGCTGATAAGAATAAATTAGTGGGGGCATTTGGTTCTTTTGGTTGGAGTGGAGAGGCCATCGATTTATTAGAAAACAAATTCAGAGATGGGGGTTATCGTTTCGGTTTTGATACCATCAGAGTCAAATTTAAACCCACGGAAGCAGTGTTAAAAACCTGTGAGGAGGCGGGAACAGATTTTGCCCAAGCCCTCAAAAAACGTAAAAAAGCCCTCAAATCTAAGGAGTCCGCTGCTGCTAATTCCCTCACCGCCAGAACTGAACAGGCTTTGGGGCGTTTGGTAGGCTCATTATGTATCGTCACCACCCAAAGAGATGAAATGAAAGGCGCCATGGTGGCTTCTTGGGTATCTCAGGCCACTTTTAACCCCCCTGGTTTAACCGTTGCGGTAGCCAAGGAAAGGGCGATCGAATCTTTGTTGCCCATCGGCAGTTGTTTTGCCCTCAATGTCCTTGAAGAGGGGCGATATGTGGAGTTGATGAAGCATTTTCTTAAACCCTTTGCCCCTGGGGAAGATCGTTTTGTGAATATCGATCATGACATTGCTGATAATGGTAGCCCTGTTTTAAACAATGCCCTTGCCTATGTGGAATGTGAGGTTAAAAATCGCCTCGAATGTGGTGATCATTGGGTTTTATATGCGATCGCCAAGGCTGGTAAATTGTTAAAAGATGACGGTATCACAGCGGTGCATCACCGTAAATCTGGCACTCATTATTAAGTAGGTTTTAGGTGTTAGGTTGAAGTGACAAAATTTTCACCATGATAATAAAAGCCATTCCTTACCCTAACCAAAGCACTTTTTTTTCATCAATCCCCAATCATTAAATGCACATAGTAACCTACAGCCCAGCTTTTACCCTTGTGCCAACCTATGAATGTTTTAATCGGTGTAGTTACTGCAATTTTCGCACCGATCCCCAAAAAGATGTATGGTTAACTTTAGATAAGGCAAGGGAAATTTTAACCAGTTTACAAGGCAAGGAAGTTACAGAAATTCTCATCCTTAGTGGCGAGGTACATCCCCAGTCCACAAGGCGTAAGGATTGGCTACGGTTAATTTATGATATAGCCCATTCAGCCCTTTCCATGGGCTTTTTTCCCCACAGCAATGTGGGCCCTTTGAGCTATGAGGAAATGGCTTTATTAAAGACGGTAAATGCCTCTATGGGCTTGATGGTTGAACAGGTAACCCCATCATTGTTAGATACTGTCCATCGTTTTGCCCCTAGCAAGATTCCACAACTTCGATTGCAACAGCTAGAATGGGCTGGAATGTTACAAATTCCTTTTACTACGGGTATCTTATTAGGTATTGGGGAATCATCTTGTGATCGTATGGAAAGTTTAAGGGCGATCGCATCTATCCATAAAAAATATGGTCACATTCAAGAAGTAATCTTACAACCCTACTCCAAAGGTAATAAAGATAATTATTCCCAAAATAATTTTAGTTCTTTAGAAATGCTTGAAACCATCAAAAAAGCTAAGGAAATATTACCAAATAATATAGCCATTCAAATTCCCCCAAACTTAATTGAAGATGAAAACACCCTCATTAAATGCTTAGAATTAGGGGTTACAGATTTAGGGGGGATAGTACCCAAGGATGAAGTTAACCCAGACTATAATCATCATAGTTTAGAGGATTTAACCACCACATTATTAAACCATGATTGGCTTTTAAAGCCCCGATTACCTGTTTATCCTCAATATTATCAAGAAACTTTTACCCGTCTAAAAATCATAGAAAATCAAGATACAAAGAGACTAATTTAAACTTTATTTCTCCTTCAAAAATTTATTAACTCTTTCTAAAACCCTGCGATCGCTAATCATCCATTTATGGGTTAGTACAGGGATTCTTTCTACTGGAAATGATTTCATGATAGAGCTTTTAGCAGGAAAAATCATTAAATCAAAAGGAGTCCATAAAAATAAACATTTAACTTTTGATAAACTTTCATTTATATCCTTATTTAAATCTAATAAAAAATCACTTTGTGGACGCATTTGTTTAATGCCCAAAAAAGGTAATAAATAAGCCATGATAGTTCCATTATTGGGGGCAGAAACATTAATATATTTATCTACTTTTTCCACACCTCCTAATTTTTGTAAATAGTAACGGGTAACTAAACCACCCATACTAAAACCTAGTAAATTAACTTTTTCTTCCTTCTCAAAAGTCTTATCAATATATTCCTTAACCTGTTGAGCCAATACTTTTAAATCTGCTGTGCCGTAAC
Organism: Cyanobacterium sp. IPPAS B-1200; assembly: GCF_001747005.2. Taxonomy (NCBI): domain Bacteria; kingdom Bacillati; phylum Cyanobacteriota; class Cyanophyceae; order Chroococcales; family Geminocystaceae; genus Cyanobacterium; species Cyanobacterium sp. IPPAS B-1200. The sequence goes on along the minus strand of NZ_CP182899.1, from coordinate 338,704 downwards.
AAGGAGTAAGATCAATTGCATGAACATTATATCCTTGATTTTCTAAATATAAAAACATGGAATTAAATACAGCACTTTGATCCATAAAACCATGAATTAAAACAATGGGATTCATCAATTATTCTTACAAAAAATAAAAGGTGGGCTATATACCCACCATAGGAGATTCTATCAAAAATCCCTCAATTAATTAATCAATTTAACAATGTTCAGACACTATTACTCTTGAACAACTCCTCTCAACTCACCGCCACGATTCATGGTTGTGTGAATATCAATGTATAAATTACCTTCTCCTAGAGCCATAACTTCTTCATCAGATAATTGATAAGTGCCAGTGAAAAGACCACTTAAGCCATCTTCAGAAGTGGTGACAGATAAAGCACGGGCAAAAGAGCCATTTTCCTCGGGAGTACCTAAATGTAAATGTACAGCAGAAGTAACGGCAGGATTAGGAGGATCTAAGGGATCGGTTTCATAATCTCTTAAGGCACTACTTAAACCGTTGAAACTACCATAAACCATTAAGGTATTATCTTGCCCCAAGATTGCCACAGCAACCCCTCCTGCATTGGTCATGACAGGCTCAGGATAAATGTTATTACCAGATAACATTGCGGTCATCACCTTAAAACCCATTTCTGTGGTTTCTTCTGAGGCATCTTCCATCATTTCCATTTCTTCTTCTGAGTCATGGTCACCGTGCATCATTGCAAGGTTATTAGTTGTATTTTGGGATTCAGAGGAAGCATCTAGTGCGTGGGAAGCCACGCTAAAGTTAGCAGCAAAGATTAGAGCAAAGGCACTAATGGAAAATTTGGACAGTAAGGATTGAACTTTTTTCATGGGAAATGATTTGATAAATCTAAGTTTGAATATTGAATAAATGAATGAGTACGAAGTAATTTTTTTACTACGCCCCTATAGACGAAATATTGATCAATTAAGTTCACAAAATTTTTAAGAAAATTTTATATTCTGAAATCTATTTCAATTATTTTGGGGTTGATAAAATAGCTTAATCCTTTATCAAATAGGCTATACACCCATACAATCAATAATTAGTCATTCCCTAACTTTTACTATCTAATATTCATTATTATCTTAGATTAAGGGGTTTTTTTGTTCTAAATTAGGTTGAACTTTAATCCTTGCCAAAATACAGGTGATATTATCATGGCCATTAATTTGATTGGCTAATTCGAGGAGATGGGCTACTCCTTCTTGAAGATTGGCTTTGGCACTGAGTAGAGGTAAAAGAACACTTTGCCAATTATTTTCTAATAGTTCATTGTCTGATAAACCATCGGAACACATTAAAAAGATTGTGTCTTCTTTGACTTCTAAAAAATTAACGTCAGGATGGACAAATTCTCTTTTTCTAGGGCCTAGGGCTTGGGTAAGTTGATAGGCATCAGGACGAGCCAAGGCAATTTCTGGTTCTATGCCGTTTTTCATTTCTGCTTGAGCGACGGAGTGGTCTGTGGTGACTTGTTCTAAACCCCATTTTCTGGTAACTCGGTAAATGCGACTGTCTCCCACATGGGCGATCGCAACTTGGTTATCTTGAACAAGGGTCATTACTACCGTTGTACCCATTCTTCCCGCGCCAAGATTACCTTTTTCAATGTTGGCATCATAAATCACTCTATTGGCTTCTAAAATACCCTCTTTAATGGTTTCTTCGTCGGGCAATCCATCTTGCCAATGGTCTTGGAAATATTTATAAAGAGTCCTAACGGCTAAAGCACTGGCTACTTCTCCTCCAGCGTGTCCTCCCATACCATCACACACAAGAAAGAATCCTTTTCCCGTACAAAAAATGCCTTGGGGAGTTTCTCGCTTATTAATCTTGGTTTCCACCGCAAAACAATCTTCATTGTGAGAGCGTTTCATACCAATATCAGTCATGCCGCATTCCGCCAAACTCAAGAGAGTCATGGGTAAAACAACGGTGGGTTGTTCGTCAATACTATCCCCACTATTGATCACCGTAGCATCTTGATCATCGTCCACCTCATCAAAGTCAAATTGATCGGTAAGTTCTTCTAATTCATCATCAGGGGGAATCAATAATTCTTCTTCAGCATCATCTAGTAAATCATCTAACTGAGCTTGTTGATAGATTATGTTTAAAGCGTCGGATAATTCCTTGATAGTATCAATTTGACCTTCTTCTATCTGCTCCATCAATCCTTTGATGATGGTTGCTTTGTCCGTTTGATTATTTTCTTCTAAAATTATGATCCAGAGTTCTACTAATTGTCTGAGATGGGGAGGGTTATGGAGATCATCAAAATATAGCTTTTTGATTTCTAAATCTCCAGAATCTCCTACCCCCAGATTGTCTTCTTCTAGGAGAGTTTGAGAACATTTTAACTTGTGCAAGTCTTTCCAGAGTTTAGCCATGGTTTGGAGATGATGAAAGACTTGGTTATTAGGGACATGATTACGGGCAAAATATTGGCCCAAGGATTCCCAATTACTTCTTTGGTTTATGATGACGTATTCTTGTCCTTCTTGATCTTGCCAAGCATCCAATAAATCGGGAATGAGGGGAGAATATTCGGTTAAAGTCAGGTAAGGGAAGGCTAAACCAGGGATTCCTGCTTCCATTAGACTTTTGCGGTCAAATTCTACAACCTTCTCTAAATTTTCGTCTAGGGATGACAGTTTTTCTGGTTGGGTATCCGTTACCAAAACTTCATAGTAGCAAACGTCGCCTTTACGGGCAAAGGGTTCAAGGTGATCTTGCTCGTAGGGCATAGCTAGGGCATAACGAGAGAGGTTTTCGCTATCGTCCAATTTTCCGAAAGGTATTTTTAGGTTTACATCTTTGGGAGTGCTAAAAATACATTGGCAAAGAATCAAGTCGTCTGGGCTAGGGGACATATTCATTTCTGTTAGTCTATATCTTATATTATAGTTACTTGTTAGATTTATGAAAAAAAAATAATTAATACTTAATAATTAGGGTTACTTTTTTTGTTAATTTAATTTTAAATCTCCCTCCGTAACTATTACCGACTCGCCCCCCACTTTTATTTCCTTAATTATATGGTTTTGTTTAAGGGCGATCGCCCTTATCTGACTAGGGCGCCCCATTTCCAAGCCTTGAGCAATATCCCAACGCCAACACCCCTCACTTTCGGACTGATACTTAGCCAAATAACCAGCAAAAGCCGTGGCAGCCGAACCCGTGGCAGGATCTTCCGTTATATTAAGAGCAGGAGCAAACATTCTCCCTTGAAAACTATCTTTCCCAGTTGGTACAAAAATATATACATGGGGCGACCAAAAATCCTTTAAAACCCTCTGCCAAACCCCCAGATTAATTTTTGCCCGACTCAACGCCTCCAAACTAGCCAAAGGAATCAACAAAAAAGGTAAGCCACAAGAAGCCCCCTCCACCACAAAATTATCCACCATCAAATCATCTAAATCCAAAGATAACATTTGAGCTAAATCCTTTTTACAAGGACAATCCGTATAAAATTCAGGAGGACAAGGCGCTTTTAACTGAGTCCATATCTTACCATCCTCATTTTTAAATACCATCACAGGAACATTACCAACCCCCTCCCTAAACATAACCTCTGTTTCTTCAGAATCCAGAGAAAACTTACCCAATTTCGCCAACAAAAAAGCCGTGCCAATGGTAGGATGCCCCGCAAAAGGAATTTCTCCCCCCGGGGTAAAAATTCTCAGATAAAAATCTGTGTCCTCATCATCAAACACAAACACCGTTTCCGAGAAATTAAACTCGATGGCAATCTTTTGCATAATCTCCGTGGTTAAACCTGCTGCTTCTGGAAAAACCGCCAATTGATTACCAGAAAAAAGCTGATTTGTAAAAACGTCCAAAGTATAAAATTTCATCTTAAAATCAAAATCTAATTTTTATTATCAGTATCTTAAATTATCAGAAAATCATGCCATCTAATCAAACTAAAGTACAAATAGAAAAACTTGATCTATAATTGGTCAATATAGCTTTACCGTCATGGCTGACCATTGATAGGAAATCCCTTTTGTATCCTACCCAAAAAAAGAATATTAACTATAAAAAAAATAATAATAAATAGTTTCTATTAACAATAAAATCAGTGTGATTTTAAAGCTATTGATTGTAAAAATAGAGAATAATTGACTGTGGAAACCAAAACCAAAACTAAAATTGCCCTCGTAGAATCAGAAACGAGAAAATTAATAAATAAAATCAAAAAAATTGAAAAATCATCTAATACTGTTTTTGAAGAAAATCAGGAGGTAGCCACCTATCTCGGTGCCAACTATAGAGAAGATGGACTAACTCAAATAGGTTTTTGGACTCCCCAACTACTTAGGGAAGTAATGCACCTTAACGAGATTTATTTAGAAGTCTTTACCCCTAGCGAAGATGTAAAAGTAAAAGATCTTTTATCCTCAGAAAGCTCTACCATCGAAATGAGACGAGATTGTATTTTCCTAAAAAAAAGAGGTAAATTCTTTTGGGGCATCATAGAAGGAATGAAAGCAGGAACCAGAGAAACCCTTGGTTCATTTTATTGGCTACGTTATCGCAACCCCTACGGACAAATTGAAATTATCAGAGATGCCCTAGCTTATTCATTGCCCTTCGGAGTATTTGCCCCCGCAGAATTATATGACATGGGTAAATTAGAAAAGGAAAGAATAGACCTAGACTATTTTAAACTCACAGGCACCACTGAAGAAGAAAATATCCCTCGCACTGCTACTCCCATTAATATTTTGCAACTCCATGTAGGTACAGCTTCTGCTGAAGGTACTTTGGCTGGGTTAACTAAGGTATATAAAGATATTGGCGAAAAAATAAGGAATAACCAGCCTCTAGAACCCCAAGACAAACATTATATAGGTTATGATGCAGTCCAACTACTTCCCATTGAGCCTACCATCGAATATCGTAAAGATTTGAGTCAGGATAGTAGATTGTTTGAAATTGTCGAAGAATGTTGTGGTATTGCCCCTAAAAGCATTCCTGAAGGGGATGATATTTTCAAAAGTATTGAAGGTATTCAAGTTAAAGTAACTAAACCCAATACCCAAGGCTGGGGTTATGATGTACCTATTATCGGAGCCGCTGCCACTAGCCCTTCTATTCTTTCTAGTTTACGTCCTGATGAATTATATGACTTGATTGGGGTATTACATAATTTTCCAGATAAACCCATTGGTCTTATCTATGATTTAGTATATGGTCATGCGGACAACCAAGCGGAACTATTAATAAACAATCAATTTTTCAAGGGTCCTAATATGTATGGGCAGGATTTAAACCACCAGCTTCCCATGGTTAGATCCATTTTACTAGAAATGCAAAGGAGAAAAATTAATACTGGGGCAGATGGTATTCGGGTTGATGGCGGTCAAGATTTCCGCTTTTTTAATCCCCTTACTGGTAGGGTAGAGCAGGATGATCAATATCTTCTTGCCATGAGTGATTTGGTGCAAGAGGTAGGGGGTTATAAAAGGTTATTATTCACTATTTTTGAAGATGGACGCCCTTGGCCAGAGGAGGGTTGGGAAACCAAGTCAACCTACATGGATTTAATTAATCTTAAACCAGAGTCCTATCAGTGGGGACCTCTAATTTTTGCCCACAATACCCCTAGTATTAAAGGTTTTTGGCGCAAAAAGTGGCAACGGGTGTGTGAGGTGATGTATCAAGGACAAAACTGGATTACGGGGTGTGGTAACCATGATACGTTACGCCGTGGTAGTCAGGTAGATACTCGCCTTGAGATTAATTGGCGTTTGGGAGAAACTCTCAATGATGTGATTCGGGGTGCCTATGATAATCCTGCTGTGACCATGTGGGTATATGGTTTTAGCCCCGGTTTACCGATGGATTTTATTAATGTTTTGATGCACGCCCCTTGGATGTTTTTCCGTAATACGGATGAGGAGTATGGGGTTAAGGTGGTTTCTGAGGAAGTGGGCTTTTTGGACTGGCAGATGACTGAGGAGCGTTATCATCGGCAGGATGCGTTTCAACGGATGAAGTCTTTAGGGTTTGATAAGTTGGAACAGTTAAGGGAGTTTACCCACGCTCTTAATGCGAGTATGATAGCTCGGAATTATGATCTTCAGGAGGTGGTGAAGGTTTGTCAGCTTTGTTTTGATGATGGGGCTTGTAATATTGAGGAAATGAAGGAGATGAGGGAGAGTAATATGATTGCTTTCTGTCAAAATCTGGACATTGATAATCTTAAACAGTGGGCTTTGATGTTTATGGAGGATTGTTCTGAGATTTGTAATGTTTCTCACTATACTAAAATGGTTGATCCTGCCCTTGCTGAGTATAATCTTCGTTTGAGGGAGTTACGTCGTCATAATCCATGGCTTGGTAAAAGTTTGCATGGAGGCGATCGCTTTAATAAGATTGAAGAAGATGATGCGACTATTTTTTATGGAGTGCGATCGCACCCTAAAATGCCTGATAAAAAAATTGTCATGGTTGCCAATCTTGAAGGACAAAAGGTTGAAATCAACCTCCTCGATTGGTTACAGTTAGATCCTACGGAATGGAAAGTGGAGTTAACTACCCCTAATTTGCCTGAAATTGAGGATATTAAGGACTTAAATCATATTATTCTGGGTCAAAGTCAGGGTGTATTGTTAACCCCTAATTTATAAGGTTCTACGGTGGGCATTGCCCACCCAACAATGGAATCTAAACTCCTAACTCTTGTTTGAGTGCGGATACCTTATCGGTTTTTTCCCAAGGTAAATCTAAATCGTTTCTGCCAAAATGTCCGTAAGCCGCTACGTCTTGATAAAAACGACCCCCTCTCTGGGAAGGAAGGGAACAAAGATCAAACATTTGAATAATACCTGCAGGGCGCAAGTCAAAGTGAGTTTTTACCGCAGATAATAGTTGTTCTTCGGATACTTTAGCAGTGCCAAAGGTTTCGATAAAAATACTCACGGGTTGGGCTACCCCGATCGCATAACTGACTTGCACTTCACACTTAGAAGCGAGTCCGGCCGCAACGATGTTTTTGGCAACATAGCGACAAGCATAGGAAGCGCTACGATCTACTTTGGTGGGATCTTTTCCAGAAAATGCACCCCCGCCATGGCGAGAATAACCGCCGTAGGTATCGATGATAATTTTTCTTCCTGTTAAACCTGAGTCTCCTTGGGGCCCACCAATGACAAATTTTCCTGTGGGGTTGAGCAAGAAACGGGTTTTGTTAGATGGTTTAATTTCTAAGTCGTGGAAGACGGGGTGAACTACGGTTTCGTGGATGGCTTCTTTGAGAGTAGCCTGAATTTTGTCGTTATCGCTAATATTGCCGATGGTTTCGGTGTGTTGAGTAGAGATGAGGATGGTATCAATGCCTACGGGGCGATCGTTTTCATAGGCAACGGTTACTTGGGTTTTACCATCAGGCCCTAGGTAGGGTAATTCTCCTGATTTCCTAACAGCAGCCAATCGTCTGGACATCCTATGGGCTAGACTAATGGGTAAGGGCATCAATTCAGGGGTTTCGTCACAGGCAAAACCAAACATTAACCCTTGATCTCCTGCTCCAATTTTATCTAACTCATCATCACTGAGCTTTTCTCTTTGCTCTTGGGCTTGGTTTACCCCTTGGGCAATATCAGCGGATTGTTCGTCTAGGGCGACTAATACGGAACAGCTATTGGCAGAAAAACCATTATTAGCATCGGTGTAGCCAATTTCAGCAATTTTTTTACGGGCTAAGTCAATATAATTCACTTGAGCTTTTGATGAAATTTCCCCTGTGATAAGGACTAATCCTGTATTGACTACAACCTCCGCAGCTACTCTACTATATTGATCTTCATTTAATAAAGCATCTAAGATAGTGTCAGATATTTGGTCACATATTTTATCGGGATGACCTTCTGTGACAGACTCGGAGGTAAATAAATATTTTCTACTCAACTTTTTCCCTCGATGATTTGGTTGTTTAACTCTATATCTTATAAGTTAAGATTACATTTAAGCAAATACTTTCATTCTTTTACTTCCTATCAATTGTTAAAACGAAATATTTTTAAATACAAACACAATACTTTTTTTATTTTCGTTCTACTGACTCTACAGTTTATTTTAGGATGTGAAAATAATCCTTTGATAAGGTTGGAAGGTTTGGCAGATGTTCCTTCTTTAGATAATGAGGAAATTATTAGAAGTCTTGGGGAAAAAGATGATTTAGGGGTTTGTAACAGTGAGAATCACCTTATTTCTGATGAAAATACTAATATTTATGAGTTGAATACTACTGAATATTTGGTAGAAATTTTTTGTTTTGTGGGGGCGTATCAAGGAAGTTATCAATATTTATTTTATGATGCTAATCAAGCGGAACATCTTATTAGTACGTTGAGTTTTACTGTTTTTGAGGAGCGGGGAGGGAGTTTGCAAATTGGAGAAACTTCTTTGTTAACGGGTGCTCTGGAGTTTGATCCTGAAACGGAGCAGTTGATGGTGGATAGAAAAGCACGGGGTTTGGGAGATTGTGGGAGTTATGCTACTTATCAATGGCAAGATGATAACTTTACTCTGGTGGAATACCGTTATAAGGGGCAGTGTGATGGGGTTTACATTCCTGTGGAGGAGTATCCTTTGATTTATCCGTAGGTTTTTTTGTTTTTAATTTTTGTGTCTCTAATGGCAGGTGAAGTGCGATCGCACTAGAATAGTAAATAAGAATCTGACAACAAATATACAAAAGTAATGACAGACAGTTCAACCATTGAGAAAAAACGCTCAAAAGTGGAAGGAATTAAAGAGCGTAGTAACTTTTTAAGAGAACCAGTAGCCACGGAATTAAAGCAAGATACCACCCATTTTAGTGAAGATGGTATTCAAATATTAAAATTTCACGGTTCTTATCAACAGGATAACCGAGACAATCGGGTAAAAGGGCAAGAAAAAGACTATCAGTTTATGTTACGTACCCGTAACCCAGGAGGGTTTATTCCTCCCCAACTTTACCTTGCCCTCGAGCAACTTTCGGAAGAATATGGCAACCATACCCTCAGAGTTACCACCAGACAGGGTTACCAAATCCACGGTATTCTCAAGAAAAATCTTAAAACCGTCATTAAAACCATTGTGCAGAACATGGGTTCTACCCTTGGGGCTTGTGGAGATTTGAACCGTAATGTCATGGCACCCCCTGCCCCCTACAAGAATAGGTTAGATTATCAATACGCTTGGGAATATGCCGACAAAATAGCCGATTTACTTGCTCCCCAAAGTGGTGCTTATTATGAGATTTGGTTAGATGGAGAAAAAGCTATCACTGCCGAAGAAGCCCCCGAAGTCAAAGCAGCCCGCCAAAAAGGCAAAAATGGTACTAATTTTGAGGACTCCCCAGAGCCTATTTACGGTACTCAGTATATGCCCCGTAAGTTTAAATGTTCTGTAACGGTGCCAGGAGACAACTCCATTGATATTTATACCCATGACCTTAGTTTGGTGGTAATTACCAATAAAAAAGGCGAATTGCAGGGGTTTAATGTCCTTGCTGGGGGTGGTTTGGGGCGTACCCATCGTAAAGAGGAAACCTTTGCCCGTACTGCCGATGAAATTGGTTATGTGAAAAAAGATGATGTATTTGATTTAGTCAAAGCAGTAGTCGCTACTCAAAGGGATTATGGCGATCGCACTAACCGCCGTCATTCCAGAATGAAGTATTTAATCAATGATTGGGGAGTAGAAAGATTTAAAACCAAACTACAAGAATACTTCGGCAAAAAATTAGAATCCTTCAAAAAACTACCCAAGTGGAAATATGAAGACTATCTCGGATGGCATGAGCAAGGGGATGGTAAACTTTTCCTTGGTATTTCTGTAGAAAACGGCAGAGTAAAAAATGATGGTCAATTCCAACTCAAAACCGCCCTCAAGGAAGTAATCACCAAATATGAATTACCTACCCGCCTGAGTGCCAACCATAACATCATTCTTTATGAAATTAATCCCCAGTGGCAAGAAGACATTAACCAAATTTTTCGTGATAACGGCGTAGAATTAGATCCTGATAACGTCAACCATCTTACCCGTTATTCCATGGCTTGTCCTGCCATGCCCACCTGCGGATTAGCCACCACCGAATCAGAGCGAATTTTACCTAGCATAGTCGATCGCATTGACACCCTTTTGGCTAAATTAGGTATGGCAGAAGAAACCTTCGTCATTCGGATGACGGGTTGCCCCAATGGTTGTGCGCGCCCTTATATGGCAGAATTAGGGTTTGTGGGTTCGGCCCCCAATGTTTACCAAATGTGGTTAGGAGGTTGCCCCAATCAAACCAGATTGGCACGTACCTACCAAGAAAAACTCAATATTGCGGAATTAGAGCAGTTTTTAGAACCTCTATTTGTTTATTTCCGTGATAGCAAAAAGAAAAATGAAACCTTTGGCGACTTCTGTAACCGTGTCGGTTTCGATGCCCTCAGAGAATATGCCCAAACTTATCAACCTAATAATCAAAAAACTATGAAAAAAGGCGAAAAGAAACCCCGTGCAAAACGTAATGAACATCGTATCAGTGTTAACGAGGAATGGTACCAAAAATTAAAAACCATTGCTGGTGAAGAGAAAAAAGCGATGAATCAAATTGTTGCCGAGGCTTTAGAAGCCTATTTCACTAAATAATGGATAATTGACAATGGATAATTAATTTTTTAATCCAGTTATTGATTTTCCGTTGATTTTAGGGGGATACCTTCCCCCATAGCCCCTTTTTTTCCCTTGGGTGAGAGTTAAAAGATATTTTGGGGGCATACTATATATTATGCATAACAAATATTTGAGCTTACCATGTTCTTTAAAACTGTTTTTAGGAAAAAAAAAGGAAATAACAGCCTAGAGTTAGCTCCACAAAAAACTGAACCAAAAACAAGGTTAGAACAGCTAGAAGAAGAAATTAATAATCCAAAAACAAAAGATTCTCCTCAAAAACAAAAGCCAAAATTTAAATCATCCATTAAACGATTAATTATTACCTGTATAGGTTTGGGTATTCCCATCGGATTTTTATATATTGTCAATTTACCCTACGCCGCTATTCGTCGCCCTATCAATAATCATGCTCCTGTATTACTTTTGCCTAGTCAAATTATAGTAGAAAATAATTTCAAAAAAGCTCTTAATTTAACAGAACAAGCAGAACAATTAATTGACAATGCCACTGATTTTCCTGATCTTGAATTAGGTTCTCAAAGATTACAAGAAGGTAAGATTTATTTAGATAATATTCCTATTATTGCCCAACAAGAATTAATGGGATATGGTGGTTCTCGTTTTTTTTATCGTTCTAGTTTTTCTGGATCTCAATTTTTAGAAATGCGCAGAAAGGTAGGAGAATTAGAGGCGAAAATTTTTCAGGGAAATAATGCTAAAACTACTTTAAATAGATTAGAAACTCAACTAACCGAAATAAAAAATCAATATCAAAACAGTAATTCTGACCAAGAAAGAAGACAAATTATTCAACAATGGCGCACTATGCTTAATGAATTTAACTTGATTTCTCCATCTACTTTTGCGGGTACTATTGCTCAACAAAAATTGGTTGCTCATCAATTAGATTTTGAAGATATGGTGGGTTTTTCTGCTAATAATGAAAGATTAGCTACTTTTGTGAGTACCGCTCAAGATTTTGCTAATTTGGCTAAAGTGCGATCGCAAAATTCCCCTTATACTGTGAGTGAATGGTCAGATATTGAAGACTTTTGGCAAAAGGCTATTAATGAATTAAACAAAATTCCTTCTACTGATTTAGAGGGCTATCGCCAAGCTAATCGTATTATTGTTGAATATGAAGACAGTTTACGAGATGTAAGATTAAGAAAAGAAAGAGAAGAAAATTCTTTACGTAATTTTAATAAAGCCGAAGATTTAATTAATAATTATCGTTCTAGTACAGTAAATATGGAAGATTCACCAAATAATATTAATCGGCGTATTGTTCAAATTCAAGAAATAATAAATATCTTACAAGACATAGATCCAAATTCAACATCTTACGCCGAAGCACAAATGTTAATTAGCGATGCTCAAAATCAAATTAATAGTTTAAAATCTCGATAGCAATAGTAGAAGCATAGGAAAACGACTCCATAACCCCTTAAAATTTTCTTAAAAATCTGAGTTTAAAAGTGAAAATAATTAAAGTTCATGGGGAAAAATCGCTGATTCTGGTATAATGCCTATGGTGTTATGGGAACTTAAGTCTTTCTCGGTCAAATTTTACTAGGAATATTTATTGATGCCTAAAATCGGTGTTATCTACAACGATGTAAAACCTATTGCCTGTCAAATCGCTGCGGAATTACAATCAAGTTTAATGGCAAAGGGTTACGATGTTTACTTAGCCACGGGCTACACTGGTATTTTAGGTTATTCTTATCCCGATCGCCCCGTATGTCATAGCCCTATCGAACAAATAGCGGAGCCAGAATTTGACCAAGACATGAAACTCGCCATTGTGTTGGGGGGAGATGGTACGGTTTTGTCGGCTTGTCGTCAGGTTGCTCCCCACAGTATTCCTCTCTTAACGGTGAATACAGGACATTTGGGCTTTTTGACCGAAATTTATCTTAATCAGCTTGACACGGCGATCTCACAGGTACTTAAGGGAGATTATGAGGTTGAGGTGCGATCTATGATTGAGGTAAATGTGGTTCGAGACAAAGTCAAACTTTGGGAAGCTCTTTGTCTTAATGAAGTGGTAGTACACCGAGAACCCCTCACGAGTATGTGTCATTTTGAAATAAAAATCGGCAGACACGCTCCCGTAGATATTGCCGCCGATGGAGTAATTATTTCCACCCCCACGGGTTCTACCGCTTATTCCCTCAGTGCGGGAGGACCTGTGGTAACTCCTGATGTGCCTGTGTTTCAACTCGCTCCTATTTGCCCCCATTCCCTTGCTTCACGGGCGTTAGTTTTTTCGGACAAAGAGCCTGTTACAATTTACCCCGCCACCAAAAATCAAATGGTCATGGTAGGAGATGGTAACGCTGGATGTTATATTTTGCCCGATGATCAAGTACAAATGGTGCGATCGCCCTATGATGCCAGATTTATCCGTTTACAATCCCCCGAATTTTTCCGCATTCTCAGAGAAAAACTAGGTTGGGGCTTACCCCACATCGCCAAACCCAGCTCCGTAGAACTGCCGTAATATTTTTTTTAAGGGATAATAGAAGATGAACTTTTGTAACAAAATTAGTCACAAACAGTGAATTTTCTGAAGGTATTTCAAACCATCGAGCGCCAAAAACTAATAGACATCGCCATTTTATTCGCCTCTGGGTTACTATTTTGGATGAGTATGTCATCATTGCTTCCCACCCTTCCTGCTTACATAGAAGATATGGGTGCCGCCCCCAAACAAGTAGCCCTCGTGATGAGTTTCTTTGCCATCGGTTTATTAGGCTCTCGGGTATGGTTAGGACAGTTAGCCGATGAAAGTCTCAATCTTTGTTTACAAAAAAGTCCTTTTCCTAAAACTATTAATCAATTTATCTTCAATTTAGGTAAATCAATATTCGGTAGTCTGGTTTATTACCCCAGCCGTAAAGTAATTATTCTCATCGGAGCAACGGTAGCGGCGATCGCCCCTATCTGTTACCTATTCTTCAACGAAATCCCCCAACTGATGGCTATTCGTGCCTTTCACGGCATCAGCATCGCCGCCTTTACTACAGGTTACAGCGCCCTTGTGGTGGACATATCACCCCCCAAACAAAAAGGAGAACTAATCGGCTACATGAGCTTAGTAATACCCCTCGGTATGGCAGTAGGGCCAGCGGTGGGCGGTTTTTTGCAAGAGTATAGTACTTATCAAGTTTTATTTTCTTTCTGTGCAATATGTGGATTTCTATCCCTCTTTCTCGCCTGTCGGGTGAGGGAATTTCCCCCCGAAAGACAACAGCAAATCAGAGAAAAACAAAAAGCATCCGCCCACAATCCCACCTCACAAAAAGATGATAATAGTCGTAGTTTCAAAGAATTATTTTTAGACCGTTCTTTTCTGGTACCTGCCTTAGTATTACTTTTAGTCGGCTCACTATTTAGTACCATCATCACTTTTCTACCCCTTCACATCAGAGAATTAGATATTAACTTTAACGTTGGTCTTTTTTACACAGGAACGGCGATCGCCTCTTTTTCCGTCCGATTTTTTGCAGGTCAAGCCTCAGATGTCTATGGTAGAGGGCGTTTCATCACCGTCAGCCTTTTTTGTTATATCATTTCCATGATTTTGTTAGTATCTGCCATAACCCCCTCCGCCCTCATTGTAGCCGCCCTATTTGAAGGAGCAGGGGCTGGAATGCTTATTCCCGTTACCCTCGCCCTCATTTCAGATCGTTGTAACTTCAAAGAAAGAGGCAAAACATTTTCCCTCTGTGTCGGTGGTTTCGACATCGGAGTTGCCCTTGGTAGCGCCGTCATCGGCTCAATATTCCTCGACTTTGGTGGCTATCCTCTCCTTTTTGCCATTGCAGGATTTATGGCAGTTATCGCCCTCATTATCTTTGTGACAAGTGCCAACAAAAACCTATCCAACTCCCTCAAATTTGCATGGGGTAAAGTTCCCGATTATCATGCCATTAAGGATAATTAGGGTATTACGTCTATACAGGGGTTAGGTAAAAATGACCGTGTATTTTAAATAATATTTATTTTGAATAAATTATCACTGTAGTTTAGACTAAGAAAAAATTGTAAGAGAATAAGTAAGCTAACAAAGATTAGCTCAAAAACGCTATAAATGAATTTAATAATGGCTTAAAAGTTATTTTTTTGGTCTTTTTTTAGTCTTAGATAAACGCTTTTTAACCGTAGGATAAACTTTAGCTTTGTTTCTTTTTCGACCTTTAGGCCAGCCATGGGATTTTCCCCGACTTTTAGGAGAAAGGGTAGGACTTCCAATGTCCATCAATAATGAAGTCATAGACAGAGCCACTCTTCCGGGGGTTAAATTCTGTTGAGGTTTTTGCCATGGCAGATGATATTCTTTGACTAAATCCTTGGATAACCATAACTGCCAAGTAATATTGACAATTAAATTGCTCCACCTTTGACAACTCTCAGGGGTGCGAAAATGGGGTAACGTCCAATGTAATCTTTGCTTGGCGAAACGATACCAGTGGTCCACACCAAATCGTCGGCTGTATTGAATCCAAATATTGGAAGAAGATAAAAATTGCTCTCCCACCCAGATTAACCACAGTGGGCGATGTAAAGCACCAGTTTTTTTCTGCTTCAATCGTTCAATTTTAAACAGGGTTAGCTTTTGTGAAGGGGCATTGTAGAAATGAAGTTCTTTCCATTTACTCATCCGTATTGTTCCTAGGGATGAGTCTTCCATTTCTAATATTTCATGGGCATGGGGAAAATGGTCACATTGATTTAATTTCAACTTTGCCCCATGTTTTTTCGGTCTGCCTCTACCGCTATAGGCTGGAGGATTACCATAAAGACATAGATTAGAACGTACTCTAATCAACTTACTGATTTCAATATCTGCGGTTTGCTTAATAAATTTGCCATTGCCATACTCACAATCCAACACCACCAATTTCGGTTTATTTTCTGGCAATTTTCTACACACTTGCCTTAGTTGCCATGTTGCTTTACCCAGAGGATTTTCAAAGGATGTGATTCTTTCATGTCTTAAAGGTAATGCCCAACTTCCTTTCTCATTCAATGGTGGTAACCAAGCGATGGTGCTATATCCTTGTCCTATGACCGATGAATTGATGGATGACGAAGAATATTGATAACCTCTATCTTTCATGGTGGGACTATCTTCAAACTTCCACTGAGTATGATCTATACCTAGTAATGTATATTCTAAGGTGTCTATTTCTTGAATATATCGTTTCATCAATTTGTTGCTGTTCGGACGACAATCTTTTATGGCTTCATAGGTACTACACCATTGCCGATGGAAAAAAGGTGATAAAGAAAAATCTGCCAAACTACGAGCATTTTCCGTGGTCATAACACTATCCATCAATTGAAAAGTGGCATCTTTACCTTTGACTAACATTTCATAGGTGTCATGACGGAAATTTTCCAGTCTGCTATATTTGTTCATAGAGAGAAGATTTTATTTTTGCTTATTTATATTTTCTCTCTATTTTTCTTTTATGTCTTGTCCTTCCTTGCTCCACTTTCCATTTAGTCTAAACTACAGTTATCATCTATGTCAATAATATAGCGTTTTTTGTAATTATGAGGTGCATTTATCGTTCTCAAGTCCCCCTTATTAAGGGGGATTTAGGGGGATCGTTTTGTACCCAGTAACCATGATAATTACTATAATTAAGCTATTTTGTGAGAAGAATAATATTTGTAAGAATTTTAATTTACAAACATTTCGACTTTGGTAGTAACTCCTAACTATCCATTGTTAATTGTGGATGGTTAGTGGTTCTTTTTTGTTTTCCGAGGGGAAGAAAAACCGTTAAAACTTCACCCTTATTTTGATTTTGTTTAATAATTAACTTACCACCCAACACATTAAAAATATGCTTAGTTACATCAGGATTTAGGGATAAACTACCCGTTTCTGGTTGAAATAAAAGTAATTTGCCCAGACATTTTACCTGATTATTATTCAAATTTGACTCTGATAAAAATTGTAATTTAAGTTGATCTCCTGACGGTAAAACTAACACCTGAAAATGTCCCCCACTGGGAATATTTCGAGTAAATTTTTCCATTAATCCCCCCAACATTTGAGTTAAAATCACGGGGTCACTTACTACTTGGGGTAACTTTTGGGGTACGATAAAATCAAGAACAATATTTCTTCTTTGGGCTTGTCTTTTCCAGATAGGAATAGTTTGATTTAAGATTTGTTCTAGGCATACAGGAACTAAATTAAGTTCTTTTTGTTTATGGGGAGTTGCTTCTAATTCTGCTACCCGAAAAATTAAATCCATTCTGTTAATTTGTTCACTACATTCTTGCTCTATCATCTCTAAATATTTAGTTAATTCGGGAAACGATTTTGCTTTTTTCTGTAACAATTTCGTAAGAGTTTTAATAGAAGTTAGAGGAGTTCTAATTTCGTGGGTGAGAGCTTGTAATAACTCAATTTCTGGATAGGGAGGTAGAGGTGTTTTCTTGAGAGAAATACTTTGATGACGTTTCTCTTGGGAATGAGAAATAATTTCTTCTGATGGTTTTAGGTCACTTAATCTTATATTTTCTAATAAACATTGGCTAAAATGACTTACTATTTTGTAGTGAGGACTTCTAGGACTAAATTTATTGATTAACTCTTGTAAATAGTTTTCTTGATATTGATAGTTAATAACTAATTTTTTTCTTAATAAAGCCCATGCTTGATTAATTAAATCTGGATCAAAAGAAAAGTTAAAAATACTTTGTTTATGGGAGTTTGTTCCTTTTACTAATAAACAGCTAAACTCATTAGTTAACACAAGACAAAAATCTTCGTTGTTGAGGGAGTCTTGCCCTTGTAGGGGAATATTAATAGGAGAAAAAAGTTGATCTGTGAAAACGGTATTTTTTTCACAAGCGGGGAGTATCATTTTTCCTTCTAGGGAGGGGGAAAAAACGGCAACTTCTAGGTGGCCTACCAATTCTGTGTGGGTAATGGCTGGAGTGGGTGATGAAATTACTACCCCCTGTACCGTTTTGGGGCATTGGGGGGAAATAGTTAAGTGTAA
Source organism: Cyanobacterium sp. IPPAS B-1200 (assembly GCF_001747005.2). Taxonomy (NCBI): domain Bacteria; kingdom Bacillati; phylum Cyanobacteriota; class Cyanophyceae; order Chroococcales; family Geminocystaceae; genus Cyanobacterium; species Cyanobacterium sp. IPPAS B-1200. The sequence continues at coordinate 320,980 of NZ_CP182899.1, read as the reverse complement.
TAATTGTTGTATAGATACGATCGCACTGTACCACTCTTGCTGTGCCTTAACCTCGGTTTTCTGAGGGGCAACACCAACAAACTGGGAGTTAAAAGAACCATTGGAAGGAAAAAGATCTGTTAACTGGAGGGATAGAGGATCAGATACAATCATTACTTAATGTCATACTAATAACGTTTCGCACATGTTCATAATAACCTGTTGTCCTAGGTTTCATAAATGAGTATAACCGAACGTCAGTACATTATTAACTATTAAAATATCAGCTTTGCTTTGTTTATTTTAAAACCTTGAACATATAAACACTCTTGGCTCCAAACCATTTTTCTCATCACAACTTAACTAAAATGTGTACATTTTCTAAGATGATTAAAGTTTTTTTACAAAAAATGTAGCGAAAAATTTTTTTTGGTGTATATTGAGGGAAATCGAATAAGTCACATTAGGAAAAGAACAGCGATTATGTCAAAGTTTTATTTTCGCCCAGAAAATGTCCGAGCCTCGTCTTTTGAAGAATTGTCTTCTGTCTCACCGTCTTCCTCTGGAAAACTTCCTACCGTGACTTTTTCGGAAAAAAATCAGTCCGTCCATCGTCCCCCCAACTCAAAAGATTCTGTCAGGCTCTATTTACGGGACATTGGGCGGATTCCACTTTTAACCAAAGAACAAGAAATTGATTTGGCCAGAAAAGTTTGCTCCTCCAAAAAGCTCATTGATTTACGAGACAAGCACAAGGAGGAGGACAAAATTAAGGACTATATCAACGCCTTTGAGTGTTATGAGTCTTTGTCAAAACAGTTGTTACGGTTGCCGAGTATGGATGAATGGTGTGCCGAGCTTGATTTAACATCGCTTCAATTAAAACAAGTTTTGCAAAATGGCATCGAAAGATGGGCTGAGTTAGCTAAATTAGAGACAACTGAGTTAGAAGAAATCTTGTCCATGGGCAAGGGTGCTAAACAGCACATGATTAATGCAAATCTGCGTTTGGTGGTTTCCATTGCCAAGAAGTATCAAAACCGTGGTTTAGATTTACTAGATTTAATCCAAGAGGGAACTTTAGGACTAGAGAAAGCGGTAGAGAAGTTTGATTATCGCAAGGGTTATCATTTTAGTACCTATGCTTATTGGTGGATTCGTCAAGGGATGACAAGGGCGATCGCCACTCAGAGCCGTTCTATCCGTATCCCTATCCATATTACCGAAAAATTAAACTTACTCAAAAAAACTCAAAGACAACTATCCCAAACCCTCGGAAGGACTCCCAAAGCCGAAGAGTTGGCAGAAAAAATGGAAATGACAGCCTTTGAGTTACGAAATTTTCTCAGCCAGATTCCTCGCTCTATTTCCCTTGAAACTAAGGTAGGGGAAGACTATAACACTGAGTTAGTCGAATTAATTGAGACGGATTCTGCCACCCCCGAAGAAAATTTGATGTTGATTTCCATGCGTCAGGATGTCAACACCCTCCTAAGCAGTTTGAGTGAAAGGGAAGCTAAAATTTTACGTCTGCGTTATGGTTTTGAAGATGGAAAAACCTACTCCCTCAGTGATACTGCCGAGATGATGCACCTATCACGGGAGAGGGTGAGACAAATTCAGGCCAAGGCTATCCAAAAATTAAGACAGCCCAACACCCGCCAACAACTACACGATTATTTAGAAATTATTAGTTAATCCATGGTGCTAGACGTAGATACCGTTATTTATAAAAATCCAGCGCCTACGGTGGATATTATCATTGAGATGATTGATCATACCTCTGTCGCTCCTGAATTTGCAACTCAGTTTCAAAATAATTCGTTTGCACCTATTGTTTTAATTGAGCGTAAGTTTGAGCCTTTTGGGTGGGCTATTCCGGGGGGATTTGTGGATTATGGAGAATCGCTAGAGCAGGGAGCTATCAGGGAAGCCCTTGAGGAGGTTAGTTTAAGGGTTGATTTGGTGGAGCAGTTCTATGTTTATTCTGACCCCCAGAGGGATAAACGGAAACATACCATTAGTATTGTATTTATTGCCCAAGCTAAGGGTGAGCCAAAAGCCGATGATGATGCTTTAAATGTGGCACTTTTTCCCCTTTGGGATATTCCTAAAAATCTTTGTTTTGACCACGATCGCATCTTAGCCGATTATATTCATTATAAGTTAACGGGCGATCGACCCCAACTGTAAGAAATTAAAAACTAGGAAATATTATTAGATTACTATTCCCCATTCCCTATTTTTCGTAACATTTCATAAATAAAAAACGTTCACCTTTTGTAATATTGCTTATAATCGGTTACATAAGATAACAATTTATAATTTCTTAATAAAACAAATTAAAACTCAAGATAACAAAAGGTTTGATATAGAATGTCTCGAATATTGGTCATTGATGATGATCCAGCGATCTCAGAATTAGTAGCTATTAACCTAGAAATGGCAGGTTATGATATATCCCAAGCAGAAGATGGTATAAAAGGTCAAGCCCTCGCCCTTCAATTACAACCAGATTTAATTATGTTAGATCTAATGTTACCAAAAGTAGATGGTTTTACCGTTTGCCAAAGGTTAAGAAGGGATGAACGTACTGCCAATATCCCCGTACTAATGTTGACAGCGCTGGCTCAAACAAAAAATAAAGTAGAAGGTTTTAACGCAGGGGCTGATGATTACCTCACCAAACCCTTTGAGGTAGAAGAAATGTTGGCAAGAGTTAAGGCTTTATTGCGTAGGAGCGATCGCACCCCCCAAAGTGCCAAACATAGTGAAATTCTGAATTATGGCCCTTTAACTATCGTACCCGAAAGATTTGAGGTGATTTGGTTTGACAAAACCATCAAACTAACCCATCTCGAATTTGAATTACTTCACTGTCTCTTACAAAGACATGGTCAAACCGTCTCCCCCAGTGACATTTTAAAGGAAGTATGGGGTTATGATCCCAATGATGACATTGAAACTATCCGAGTTCATGTGCGTCACCTTCGCACAAAACTAGAACCAGATCCCCGTCGCCCTCGCTATATTAAAACAGTTTATGGTGCAGGATACTGCCTGGAATTACCAATCCATTAGTACAAAGTTTGGAGAGGGTAATAGGTAATTAATAGTGCAATTGCTTTACTTCTTACCTTTTCCCTTAACCTTATGGGAAAACAATTGAACCTTTTTAGAGGCAATCTTAACTAAACTGATAGGACAATTTTACTAACAATTGTTGTTTTCTAGTGATCTGGGTAGAATGAGATGAATAACTTTTTGGTTAGGTGAAACTATATATTAAGCTATTCGTCAAAACCCATAGTTAATTTTTTATTGAGAGAGATTATGTTAAACAAAAAATCTTTTATAAACACTATTCGTAATGCAAGTATAGTAAGTGCTACAGTCTTAAGTTGTTGGTTAGCCCCCATGGGCAAATTATTAGCCCTCCCCCAAGAAGTAATCGTCGAAAAACTACAATCAATTCCTGTTTTTACCGTTGCTGATGAAGAAGGAGCACCCTTAGTGGCCACTAACGGAGAGAATAATAATCAAAGAGTGGCGGGGGTTTTTATCAGTAAAACCGATGCGAATAATTTTGTAGAGCAATTGAAGCAAAATAACCCTGAATTAGGTGGACAAGTACAGGTTATTCCTGTATCTTTAGGGGAAGTTTACGAAATGTCAGAAGCAAATGCAAATCAACCTGATGGCATTAGATTTGCCTACGTACCTCGTCAGGCGGATGTGGACCAGGCTAGGGAATTAAATTCTGGTTATCGTACTGGCGTTCCTTTGTTTGTTGCCACAGCGGGGGATGACCAAGGTTATTTAACCGTTAGACAGGGAGATCAAGAATTTATTCCTTTCTTTTTTGAAGAATCCCAAGTGAGAGATTTAGTAGAAGGTTTTAAGGAGTCTCAACCTGATATGGCTAATTCTGTACAAATCGAAGTTGTTGTCCTTGAGGGGGTAATTTCTGCTCTTCAACAGGGTGATGATGATTTATTAGAAAGAATTATGCTGTGGCCTTCTCAAGAGTCTATCCAGTTTATTCAACAAAACTCTCCCCAACAACCCCAACAATAATAATAATTGACCATCACAAAAAATGGTGGGTAAACCCCACCTTTGTCAATCATAATATACCTTTAGCTGTACCAGATGGCCTCTATGTGCTGGGCGATCGCCCTTGCCTTAGGTACAGTATGATCATTAGTTAAAACGGTGACATGTCCCATTTTGCGCCCTGGGCGAGACTCGCTTTTTTCGTACCAGTGAACAAAAGTATCTTCTATGGAAGCGATGCGGGTTAGTCTTTCTTCATAGTTCGGGTTAGGGAAGTCTAAACCTAGTAGGTTAACCATTACAGCCCCTTGCTTACAAAAACTTAAATCCCCTATGGCTTGCCCCGTAACGGTTCGCAGTTGGAGGGCAAATTGAGAAGTGCGACAACCATCAAGGGTATAATGTCCAGAATTATGAGTACGGGGGGCGGTTTCATTGACCAAAATTCTGCCATCTTGAGTTAAAAATAATTCGATGCCCATTACTCCCACATAGTCTAATGCACTCAAAAGTTTATGGGCGATCGCTTTTACTTCTTCCACTTGAGCTATAGTAATATTAGCAGGGGCGATCGTCCAACGGCATACCTGATTTTTTTGATAGGTTTCTACCACAGGATAATTAGTCACCGTGCCATCCACTCCTCGGGCAGCTATCACCGCCAATTCACACTCAAAGGGAATAAATTCCTCTATTAAAAAAGGTACATCCCCCAATACTTTTAAAGCTGAATCCAACTCATCAGGGGATTTTACAATGATTGTACCCTGTCCATCATAACCATGGCGGCGCACCTTTAGCACCACGGGAAAACCAAAACTTTCCAAGTCTTCTATCTTCTCAAAATTTTTAAATTGAGGTACAGGCAAACCCAAACTTGCTAAAAAACATCTTTGCTCATATTTATCTAATAAAGGAGCTAAACTCTGGAGAGAAGGACGAAAACAAACTCCTTTTTTTGCCAAAACTTGCAACCCTTCAAGGTCAACAAATTCGTTTTCAAAGGTTATTACATCACACTTTTGGGCTAGTTTTTCTGTACCCTCCACCGAATCCACGGGCGCCCATACCACTTCTTGGGCCAAACTAACCGCCGAATCATCTTTACTAGGGGTTTGTACCGATAATATAATTCCTTGGGCAGGGGCTTCTTTTGCCATCATCCATGCCAACTGCCCTCCACCGATAACACCTACTCTTGTCATCTTCTTTTTTTATTCTTTGTTTTTTCCCTCAACTATCTTAATGGATAATTGAAAATTAAGGTTGAGGCGTTTTTCTGGTCAATGCTTAATTTTAGCCTCCGCTGACGGGGGGAATAAAAGCGATTTCATCTCCGGGGCGAAGGATATAATCAGGGGAAACAAACTCAAGATTTACGGCAAATCGAGTTATTTTTTCCCATGGTTGCAATGTTGATTTTTCGGTAATCATTTGTTGCAAAATATCCCCAACCTTAGTATTTTCGGGGATGTCTAGGGTTAGCTCTGACTGTTGATATACTTCTTGATAGATGGCGAATAGTTTTATTTTTACTCTCATAAAATATTTGTTGGCTTTTGCACCTCAATATTTCATTTTAGCGAGTGAGGGTCATAATATTTCTATTCTGCAAAGATGGATTCTGGATTTTGTCTGAAAAGTTTGTTATTAACAGTAATGGTACGATAAGGGTTGTAAGGGCGATCGTAGTTCCAAAAATATTCGCTGTTATCTGTCTAGGGTTACTTTCTTGATTGTTTCTAGACCTACCACTGGCTTCCATAAATTTACCTTATTAAACCTTGTCTTAATTAAAATGTTTTTATATACCATCCATTGTAACAGTTATTTTTGTGGCTGATTGTGTTTAAAATGACTTTTCATTATTATTTTTACTTTTTTTAGATTTTCTTAAATATTGATAGATTAGATGTTTATATTTATTAATATAATTCTTTTTATGGTATAAGAAATAACAATATTACAAGAAAAACTTTAAGTATAAATACTGTACAAAATATTTTAACCCCAAGACATATATCAGAATAATAAATGACTTATGAACAAATTATCATGTTTATACCAAAAAGATAAAAACGTTATCTCCAAAAGCCTTTTAGAAAAAAATATAACCAAATAAAAGAACAAACCATCTTAAAAATAAACACCTAATCAGACTAATTAGAAACCAAAAAAACCGTCAAAATTACAAAAAAAAGAACCCCTGTAGAATGTAGCCCCCACATTTAAAGATAAAATAGGAGATTGCAGATAAAATCACTATAAAAAAATAATATGTCAGTTAGAGTTAGAATAGCGCCCTCCCCCACAGGAAACTTACACATAGGCACAGCACGCACCGCCGTCTTTAACTGGCTGTATGCCCGTAATCAAAAAGGTACATTTATTCTTCGAGTAGAAGATACCGACATCGAACGCTCAAAAGCCGAATATACTGAAAATATTAAATCAGGTTTAACATGGTTAGGACTAAACTGGGATGAAGGCCCCTTTTTCCAAACCGAAAGACTAGATAAATATCGTCAAGCAATCCAAACCTTAGTGGAAAAAGGATTAGCTTACCCCTGCTATTGTACCCCCGAAGAATTAGACGAAATGCGGGAGAAACAAAAAGCCACCAACCAAGCCCCCCGTTATGATAACCGTCATCGTAACCTTAGCGCCGAACAAATTGCCGAATTTGAAGCCCAAGGACGTAAACCCGTCATTAGGTTTAAAATCGAAGATAACCAACAAATTATCTGGAATGACTTAGTTAGGGATAGAGTAATTTGGCAAGGCAGTGATTTGGGTGGTGATATGGTAATCGCTAGGGCTTCGGAAGGAGATGTTTTTGGGCAACCTTTATATAACTTAGCCGTGGTGGTGGATGATATGGATATGGATATTAGTCATGTTATCCGAGGAGAAGATCATATTGCCAACACAGCTAAACAAATCTTACTTTACCAAGCCCTTGGGGGAAAAGTACCCGAATTTGCCCACACTCCCCTAATTCTTAATACTGAAGGGAGAAAACTTTCTAAACGTGATGGAGTTACTTCCATTGATGATTTTAGAAAAATGGGTTTTGTTGCCCCTGCCCTAGTGAATTATATGACTTTGTTGGGTTGGACTTCCCCCGATGGAGAGGAAATTTTTACCCTCGATGAAGCTGCCACAAAGTTTAGTTTAGAAAGGGTAAATAAAGCTGGTGCAAAGTTTGACTGGGATAAATTAGATTGGATTAATAGTCAATATTTACACATTATGCCCCCAGAGGATTTGTTACCTGCTTTAATTCCCTATTGGCAAGGGGCAGGTTATGAATTTGATATAGAAAATCAAAAGGATTGGTTATTGGAATTAACTGCTTTAATTTCCACCAGTCTCACTCGTTTAACCGATGGTGTCAAGGAAACTGCTTTGTTTTTTGCTTCGGAAATTAATCTTTCTGATGAAGCCAAAGATTTTGTTACCCAAGAAGGAGTAAAAGATGTTTTAGGTTCGGTAATTTCCGCTACTTCAGAGGATTTAACAGAGGATGAAGCTAAGGGTATCATTAAGCAGGTAACGAAGGATTTAAAGGTTAAAAAAGGTTTAGTAATGCGCTCTTTACGGGCTGGTTTAACGGGTGAATTACATGGCCCTGATTTGATTCAAACTTGGTTATTGTTAAATAAAAAGGGTGTAGCAAAAGCTCGTTTAGAAAATCTTTTTAAAACTTTGAGTTAAATGGTTTGGTGGGCATTGCCCACTACTATAATTAATTATGGACTCCACTGGGGTTTAAAACCGGGGATGGGTAACTCTTGTAAGGAGGCTTGAGGGGAATCTGTGCTGGGTAAATTTAACACCCAAAGACGACTACTCAAGATTAATTCGGCGGAGTCACTAAATAATTCGGCAGCGGGGGCTTTATTGATGACGGTATCTTCGTTAAGGTTACTTTCTGTTATTAGTTGGTCAAATAATATTCCTGAACCATCGGGAGCTATACTTATTTTTATGTCTTGATAATGGGGAAGGGCTAGTAGGGGTATAACATCTTCTGATTCAATATCGATGCCGACAAAGTAGGGTTTTTCTTGAAACTGATTTTCAGTGTCGATTAATTCGGTTAAAAGACAGAAAAGGCTATTACCATTGGGGGAAAATTCACAGTCAACGATAGAGCCTTCGATGGTAACTAATTCTTTTTCTACTCCTTGATTATTAACATAAAACAATGAACGGGTATAACGCAATTCGGCGTTGTCGGTATTGAAGTTTACCATGGCAGCTGCCTTACCATCCCTAGTGAAGGTTAATACTTGCCCGTATTGGGGTAGAAAGTTGAGGGATTCGTTTTCTTCTTGTTTTTGTAATGGCACAATGGAAATTCCTTCTCCTTGGGCAATGGCGATCGCATTTCGATCTGGAGTTACAATAAAGTTACCTCCATCGGTGTTTAATTTTTGAGGAATTTTACCATCTTCGATTTTCCATAAATCAAAATCGGTGGGATCATCTTTTTTGATTCGTTGTACAACGATAATATCTCCTTTTTCCCCTGCTAAATCAAAATTATTGTTTAAATATTCATCTTTACCAAGAATGGTTTTTAGTTGCCCTGGAATTTTGGTAGTACTATCATTGGATAAACCTGTGGTTACTTCATAAATTGATAAGTCTCTAACCCCTTCTTGATTTATGTCTTTTTCGGCAGCGGAAAAAACAATTTTTTCGGTATTGGGGGTAAATTTAAAATCGGTAACAATTAGGTTTTCTGGTGTTAAAATAGTTTGATTTTCTTTGGTGGTATTATTAAGAATTAATCTTCCTGCTTCGTTGCCATCACTACCGACATAAGCGAAGGCTTTATCTCTACTTTGAAACTGCCCGATAAAAGGTTCTATTTCTTCTCCTAATTCTTCTTTCCCTCTAAATTTTTCTTGGGCATTGGTTAAGGACAAACGATAATTTCTCCCGTAGGGAATCACATTATTTAATGTGTAAACTAATCTTTTTCCGGCCCAACTAATTCTACCTGGTAAAGCTGGTTCAATTTCCAAATTATTTTCTACACTTTCTTGGGATACAGGGCGATCAAAATCAAGAATAAAGGCGTTATCATTAGAGTTTATAGTGCGATCGTTCCAAGAAAATTTTTCTACATGGGGGTTAGTTCTAAATAAACAAATATCGTTAGGACATACCCTACTACCAATGACCAGTATCATTATAATTACAGTACAAATAATAATGGTAAATAAACATATTTTATCTATAGTTTCTTGGTAGGTAATTTTTTTCATGGTCATTTAATAATTTTGTGCAGATGAGGTAAAAGTTAAGGGAGATTTCTCTTATTTTAAACTAATATTTTTACCTTGATATGAATCAAAAAAACTAACTTTATCTAGGTTAATTCCTAAATTTATTTTATCCCCTATATTAAATATATCATCTCCAAATACCCTTACTTGTAGAGGATAATTAACATTGTCTAAACTCACATTTAACAGGGTTTCATTTCCCAAAGATTCAATCATTGTAATAGTACAAGATAGGGTTTTGGTAGTGTCATTGGTTAAATAAAAATGTTCTGGTCTAACTCCTAAATTAATTTTTTCGTAATTATAATCAGCGAAAATATTGAGCCATTTTTGGGGTAAAACTATTTTAAAACATTGATGAACAATCATTGATTTTTCTTTGATAAAAGTAACTTCAATAAAGTTCATGGGAGGTGAGCCAATAAATTGAGCGACAAATTGATTCGCTGGTTGACGATACACTTCTAGGGGGGTAGCTACCTGTTGAATTTCTCCACTATTCATGATAGCAATGCGATCGCCCATAGTCATAGCTTCTGTTTGATCATGGGTAACATAAATAGTTGTTACTTGTAATTGTTTTTGTAGGGTAACAATCTGGCTACGAGTTTCAGTTCTTAGTTTAGCATCTAAATTAGAAAGAGGTTCATCCATTAAAAAAGTTTGGGGATTTCGAGCGATGGCACGGCCCAAGGCTACCCTTTGTTTTTGCCCCCCCGACAATTGTTTTGGTAATCTATCTAAAAGATGATCAATTTGTAATAATTGGGCTACTTCTATGACTTTTTGTTGGATAGTTTGTTCCTCCTGACTCAGATAACGAAAAGAAGGCGGTAAACTACGACTAATATCTGCCATGATTTTAGCAGCAGAAAATTTCTTTTTATCAGGATTCATCCGCCGTAAACCAAAGGCGATGTTGTCATACACCCTAAGATGGGGATAAAGGGCATAATTTTGGAATACCATGGCAATATCTCTCGATTTTGGTGGTAAATTGTTTACAGTGCGATCGCCTATAATAATCTTACCCGCCGTAATTTCTTCCAACCCAGCAATTAACCGCAGTAGGGTACTTTTACCACACCCTGAAGGCCCTACCAATACCATAAACTCCCCTTCCCTAATCTCTAAATTAATCCCCTTAAGAACATTCGTATTATCGTTGGAGTTAGACTCCTTTTTCTCGTTTTCCACAGGGACAGAAACAGGGGAAATAACTCCTATATTATTACCACCAGATAGCTTTGACCTAGAGCCAGAATAACTCTTATAAAGATTTTCAATAATTACTTGTGCCAAAATTTACCATCTATCCAAAATAAGCATTCAACGTCAAATTATAGCATTTCAAGGAATATCGTTTAGCAAATAGAAGCCCATAGCGAGAGTCCTTTTTTTCTAAATAGATTTTAACTATACCTTCAAAAACTATTCCTAATCACTTTTTGTAAGACAATAATAATTATGTTTTACTGGTAAATATCAATAAATCAAGTAATAGAATTATCCCTGTATAAGTAAGTTGGCGTTATTAATGATGGGTTTAGTATTACCAAAACCTTTATTAATAAAAGGCTTAAACCTTTTGGCTAGATCGATTTAATTACACCTACCTACTTAATGGGGGCAAAATACAATACATAAAAAAATATGTTCGCACCCAAGAAAATTAATTTCCCCCACTTAATAACTAATTTCTTTTGGATTAAACTTGTTGTTTTAGGTATTAGCATAATTTCCGCACAACCTTTACTAGCCCAAGAAAAAAATGATCCCCTTAGGGTATCTACCCGCCCCTTTCCTCCCTTTGTATTTGAACAAGAAAACGGAGAATATTCTGGATTTAGCATTGATTTATGGGATGAAATTGCTAACAAAATGGACATAGAATACGAACTTCATTCAGAGGATAATGTTCAAGAATTATTAAATTCCGTGATAGAAAGCAGGGCAGATGTATCTGTGGCAGGAATTTCTATGACATCGGAAAGGGAACAAATTATCGATTTTTCTCACCCTTTCTTTGAATCTGGATTAAATATAATGGTATCAGGAGAGCCTATTTCCCCCTTCAGAATGGCAATCAATTATATATTTGTACCAACCATTTGGATTACGGTGGGAATTTTATGCTTGTTTACTATTTTAGCTGCCCATATGATGTGGATATTTGAAAGGAAAGAAAATACTCAAATGTTTCCCCGTAAATATTGGCGTGGTATTTGGGAATCTTTTTGGTGGTCTGTGGTAACTTTAGTTACGGTGGGTTATGGTGACAAAACCCCTACCACCGCTGGGGGGAGAATTGTAGCAACAATTTGGATGTTTGCAGGAATATTATTAATTTCTTATTTTACTGCTTCTATTAGTTCTTCTATGACAGTCGATCGCCTAGATACCCAAATTAAAGGATACAATGATTTAAGGGGACGTTCGGTGGGTACGGTAAAGGGTAGTACCTCCGTAGAGTTTTTACAAAATTTGTCAGCGAATGTTGTAGCCTTTGATAGCATTGAAGAGGCCTATGAAGAGTTAATAAACCAAGATATTGAGGCTGTGGTTTATGATGAGCCCGTTTTGCTTTATCTTATCAATGAAAGGGGAAGTGATCATAGTACCAAAATCGTCGGCAGCACTTTTGATGTTCAAAGTTATGCCATCGTTTTGCCTAGGGGTAGCCGTTATCGTAATGATATTAATCGGGCTATCCTTGCTTTACGAGAAAATGGTACTTATGATCAAATTTATGAACGTTGGTTTGGTCGAAATGATGAGTTTTAGAGAATAGATAAGACAATTTTTAACATAAAAACATATTAACCTAACACCTAAATACTGTCGGTTAAGCTATCATCATTCCATTCGAGACTATCGTTGATGCCGTTGCCATCATGGTAGGCAGCCAATAATATTTCGCTGGTTTTACCCCATACTATCTTACCATCACGGCTAAGGGCGATCGCCCCTAAATCCCGTTTATTTTCCTTCGCCTCTGCCATGGATTTTTGCATCGCTTCAGACAAAGACAACCCATCTGTGGTACGAATTACCACCTTCGCCGCCAAACACTCATCAATAATATCTTCCCCAATGCCCGTACAACTAACCCCTGCCACCCCATTGGCATAATTTCCCGCAGGCATCGCCGAATCACTTACCCTGCCCACATATTCCAAACCCTTACCCCCCGTAGAAGTCCCCGCACTCACTCTACCCATACTATCAAGGGCAACCACCCCAATGGTACCTCGTCTAGCATTTTCAGCCTCCGCCACAACCCCAGCCATTTTACTGCTAAAGTTACCCTTTCTCTCCTCAATCCACTCCTGTAATCTTAAATCAGTTAGGGGGTCATAAATGGGAAAACCCAATTCCCGTAACAGTTGTGCGCTGCCGTAGTCTGATAAAACTCTATCTTCCTTATGCTGTAAAGTTTTCGCCAACTCAATGGGATTTTTTACCCGAGAAACATTAATCACCCCACTAAAACGCTGGGCTTCCCCATCCATCAACGATGCACTCATGCGAATTTGTCCATCAGACTGTAATACAGAGCCTGTACCTGCGTTAAAACGCTGATTATCTTCCAATAATTGACAACCCAAAATTACTGCTTCATTGGCACTTTTACCAGCCAAAAGTAACTCATATACTTCTTTGACAATGTTATGGAGGGATTCCCTTACCGCTTCTAGGCCTCCTTTTCCTTTTAAAGAGCTACCAGCACCACCATGGATGATTAATTTAGGAGTAATTTGATTAGACATTTGATAAATTAAATAAATATTTATTTCATAGCTATTTTACTATATTTATCCTATAAAAAATATACATTTTTTACTAACTGTATTTATTCAATAAAACTTTATTAAACCTAAAATCACAACCATACAATCATTGAAAATTTACCCTCAAATTATCTTACTCTTTTCCACCTTGAGTTAACCGAAACTTATTCTTAGTTTAACCTTTTCCTAACTTAAATTATCTACTATCTACCTTGATGATAAAAACAACATAGCTCAAGTATTGTTCCTCAAAAACACCTCTTGAGTCACAGAGGAAAACAAACAATGACTAAGAACATAAATCGTTCTCGACCCTTTGACCCCAACCATGAACCAGACTGCAATCCCTCACAAAATAACAGTCTGAGCGCAATAATTGGAAAAAAAATGCAACGGAGGCAAGTATTAAAAGGTAGTGTTGCCCTAGCCATTACCTCCATGTTTGCCAGTCCTATTCTCAGCGCCATTCGCCCCCGCATGGCCAAAGCCCAAAACCCATTACTAGGATTTAAAGCCATTCCTATTAGTGAAGCTGATACCATTATCGTTCCAGAAGGATATAAAGCTCAAGTCATTCTTCCTTGGGGAGAGCCCATTGCAGGAGACTATCCCGATTATCGCTTAGAAAACACTGGTGCAGAACAAGGAATGCAAATTGGTAGTCACCATGATGGAATGCACTTTTTTCCCATTGATGGAAATTCCCCCTATGAAGGCAGTTCGGAAGAAGGATTTTTGGTTATGAACCATGAATACATTGAACCGCGCTATATGCACACCTCCGCCCAAGGGAAAGCCCTAACCCGAGGAGATGTAACCATGATAGGAGAAAATCGCCGAGATAGCGATGAAGTATTAAAGGAAATGAATGCCCACGGAGTTTCCATTGTTCATATCCGTAAGCAACGTAATGGCAGTTGGGCAGTAGTTAAAGATTCTCGTAATCGTCGCATTACAGGTTTAACCCCCATGGAAATTAATGGCCCTGTCCGTGGTACAGACTTTGTTAAAACTCTTTACAGTAAGGATGGAACAGCCACCCGTGGCACTCTTAACAACTGCGCCCATGGAGTAACCCCTTGGAATACTTACCTAGCAGCAGAGGAAAACTGGCATGGTTATTTTCGTAATGGTGATGTGGATAATCAAGGTAATCCTAATTTACCCAGAGAACATTCCCGTTATGGAGTTAGTACAGGGGATACCCGCTATGGTTGGGAATTAGCGGCTAATGGTAATGATGAGTATATTCGCTTTGATGCTTCTACAAAAGGCAATAATGCCATTGAAGATTATCGTAATGAGCCAAATACTTTCGGTTGGGTGGTAGAAATTGATCCTTTTAATCCTAACCATACCCCCCAAAAACGTACTGCTTTAGGACGTTTTCGCCATGAAGGAATTGTATTTCATCCTGCGGTAGAGGGTCAACCTATTGTTTGTTATTCTGGGGATGATGCTCGTTTTGAATATATTTATAAATATGTGTCTGCCCAACCCTATTTTGCACAAACTGCAGGGGGACATTTATTGGATAATGGCACCCTCTATGTGGCTCGATTTAATGAGGATGGAAGTGGTGATTGGATAGCATTAGTTTTTGGACAAAATGGTTTAACTCGCGAAAATGGGTTCAACTCCCAAGCTGATGTTTTAGTTAATACCCGCACTGCGGCAGATTTTGTAGGTGCTACAAAAATGGATCGTCCAGAATGGGGGGCTATTGATCCTCAGACGGGAGAGGTTTATTTTACTCTTACTAATAATACCAGTCGTGAAGCTGACCAAGTTGATACGGTTAATCCTCGTGCCAGTAATCGTTGGGGACAAATTGTTCGTTGGCAAGAGCAAAATAATAACCCTAGCGGTAATGCTTTTAAATGGGAGATGTTTGTTTTGGCAGGGCCAGAGGATGACAGCCAGACTTTGAAGGGTGATTTTTTGGATATAGAGAATCAATTTTGTAACCCTGATGGGTTGTGGATTGATGCTGAGCGTCGCATCTGGATTCAAACTGATATGAGTGAAAGTGTCATCAATACTGGAGATTTTGCTCAGTTTGGTAATAATATGATGTTGGCGGCGGATCCTGAAACTGGGGCTATTCGCCGTTTTTTAACTGGTCCGGTGGGTCAAGAAATTACTGGGGTAATTACTACTCCTGATCGCCGTACGATGTTTATTAATGTTCAGCATCCTGGGGCTACTTCAACTAAGGAGGATTTTGCTCAGGGGAAAATTAATTCTCGGTGGCCTGATGGTAATGGTTCTCCTTATCCTCGTTCGGCTACGGTGGTTATTACCAAGGAAGATGGTGGTATTATCGGTTCTTAATTGTTTTGGTTGGACATACCAGTTTTAAGGTATCGAAATATCTCATGGTGGGCATTGCCCACCCTACTTTATATATCTTGGATTTTGGTCATGTCCATGGAATTTTTAAAGGCTTTGGCTAAGTCTTCTAAATTAGAAAGGTTTTCTATATAAGGAAAATAACCGAGTACGGGAATATTGGTAAAGGATTCGATCATTTGTTTGGGAGTCCAATTATTAATCTGTTCCTCGGTATAGGGATTTACACAATTAAAAATAATCCCTTTTAAATTAATATTATGTTGTCTAGCAAGGGCTACGTTTGCTATAGTATGGGCGATCGCCCCTAACTTCACAGGAACCACCAAAACCGTATCCAAAACCCAACTATCAGCCACATGGGCAATGGTCAAATTATCAGTAATGGGAGAACCCAAACCCCCCAAAGCCTCCACCAAAAAAACATCATATTGGGTTTGCCCCTGCCGTAACTGACTATAAATCAAATCCATATCAATAGAACGATGTTCCATAGCCGCCGCCACAGGGGGAGCCAAAGGAGCATCATAACGTAAAGGAATAATCACATCATCGAAAAATTGTTGATAAAATTCCGCATCCCCCAACCTACCAGTTTGTAATAACTTCATCAAACCTGTAGATAGATGGGGATAATAAATCTTGTAATACGCCCTCCATGCGGTAGTTACGATAGTTTTTCCCGCATCCGTATCCGTACCCGTAATAAATAAAGTTTTCATTAAAAAATCAACACAACCCCAAAATAAATGAAGCAAAATGGTATATATATTGTAAATTAGAATACAAGAGTAAAACTTCTCCTATTTTAAAAGGGTAAGATAAAGATTAAATTATTATTAAATTTTACGAGGTTAAAGAATTTGCCGTGAGTCATTCTGCCACTTTAACACTCAGTCCCATGTTACAACATCAAGTATCCGACAATAATCGTCTCAGATTATTTTCAGGATCAGCAAACATCGGACTAGCTACAGAAGTAGCGCGCTATCTAGGCATGGATCTAGGACCGATGATTCGGAAGAGATTTGCCGACGGAGAGTTATACGTCCAAATCCAAGAATCCATCAGGGGGTGTGACGTTTATTTAATTCAACCCTGTTGTAATCCTGTCAACGATAACTTAATGGAGTTGCTGATCATGATTGATGCCTGTCGTCGGGCATCAGCACGGCAAATTACCGCAGTTATTCCCTACTATTCTTATGCCAGAGCCGATCGTAAAACCGCAGGTAGGGAGTCCATATCCGCCAAATTAGTAGCCAACTTAGTCACCCAGGCAGGGGCCAATCGAGTCCTTGCCATGGACCTACACTCTGCCCAGATTCAAGGATATTTTGATATACCCTTAGATCATGTTTATGGTTCTCCTGTTATTCTTGACTATCTCCTTCAAAAAGAGTTGGAAGATTTTGTAGTAGTATCTCCTGACGTGGGCGGTGTAGCCCGGGCAAGGGCTTTCGCCAAAAAGTTAAATGATGCTCCTTTAGCTATCATTGATAAGCGTCGTCAAGCCCATAACGTAGCCGAAGTGATGAATGTCATCGGTGATGTGAAAGGCAAAAACGCCATTTTGGTGGATGATATGATTGACACCGCAGGAACACTACTAGAAGGGGCAAGACTGCTCAAAAAAGAAGGTGCTAAGAAAATTTATGCCTGTGCAACCCATGCGGTATTTTCTGGCCCTGCCATATCTCGTTTATCTAGTGATGTTTTTGAGGAAGTAATCGTAACTAATACAATTCCTGTACCTTTAGACAACTATTTTCCTCAGCTGAAAGTTTTATCCGTAGCAAACCTACTGGGTGAGACTATTTGGCGTATCCATGAGGATAGTTCGGTAAGTATTATGTTCCGTTAGTTATTTATTTATTAAAACAGGGCAAAAAAAAGAGGGGGTGCAAACCCCTTTTTTCATGAAATTACTTAAATATTGACTTTTTGATTCTGATTAACTACATCAAACAAGAGAGTAAAATATTCTCCTTGGACTCATTAAACAAAGCATTTTGTCAGCGCACCCTAACTATTAATCTACAGTTTCGTAATCCCCTGTAATGGTTTCATCTTGATCATAGTCAAAATCAAACTCCGCAGTGCCACCAGAAATTTGGCTCAAACCGCTAAGGATTTCATCTTCAATACTCTTAAATTCAGGATCAAGATCATCTCCATCCAAGGATTCAAACATAGTTTCTCCTTGAGGTTCGGCATTGGTTTCTGGGGGTTGAGAAACGCTTTCATAGGCTTTGCTACCTAATCCGATAATGGTTTCTCTCAAGTCATTAATCATAGATTCCACTTGACTTACGGGAATGTCGGAAGAATCAATGGCTTCGGCAATGTTGACTTTTTTCTGGTTAATTTCTTCTTGTAAACTTTCACCCACAAGGAAAGGATTTTTTTCTAAGCTCAATTCGTAGCTATAGAGAAGACTATCTAATTGTTTTTTAATTTCAACTAATTGTACCCGACGGCGATCGCTAGAAGCATATTCTTGAGCCTCCCGACGCATAAGATCAATTTCTTGGGCATCCAAAGAGCCAGTATTACTAATGACGATTCCTTGCTCAATGCCTGTACCTTTATCCTTAGCACTTACTTTAAGAATACCATCGGCATCAATATCAAAGGATACTTCTATTTGTGGTACCCCCCTAGGCGCTGGGGGAATACCCGTCAAAAGAAATTTGCCCAAACTCTTGTTATCTTTGACCATAGAACGCTCCCCTTGCAACACGTGAACTTCCACAGAAGTTTGTCCATCCACGGCCGTGGAAAATACTTGAGCACGACTGGTGGGAATGGTGGTGTTACGGTCAATAATTTTGGTAAATACTTCCCCAAGGGTTTCCAAGCCCAAGGATAGGGGGGTAACATCCAATAAAAGTAGGTTGCGCACCTCTCCCCCTAATACTCCCCCTTGCACTGCCGCCCCTAGGGCTACGGCTTCATCAGGGTTAATGGAGCGGTCAATGGAAATACCTGTGCCGAAAAATTCCTCTATCTTGGCGGATATGGCAGGGCTACGGGTTGAACCCCCTACCAACACGACTCGATGAATCTGGTCTTTTCGGAGTTCTGAATCAGCGAGCGCCCTTTGCATGGGAGGGACGATTTCTTGTACCAATGGAGCGATTAGTTCTTCTAAGTCAGGGCGAGAAAGTTCTAGTTCTAAGTGTTTTGGTCCACTGTCATCGGCGGTAATAAAGGGAAGATTAATGGATGTTTCCATGAGGTTGGACAACTCTATCTTGGCTTTCTCTGCAGCTTCCCTGAGCCTTTGCAGTGCCATTTTGTCAGAACTAAGGTCAATGCCTTCTTGTTCCTTAAATTTTTTAATTAGCCAATCAACGATAACTCCGTCAAAATCATCCCCCCCTAATTGGTTATTCCCTGAAGTGGATACTACCTCAAAGATACCGTTACCCAGTTGCAACACCGACACGTCAAAAGTACCTCCCCCAAGGTCAAATACCAATACATATTGATCTTGGTCTTGTTTATCTAAACCATAGGCAAGGGCGGCGGCCGTAGGCTCGTTAATAATCCGCATCACTTCTAACCCGGCAATAGTACCAGCGTCTTTGGTGGCTTGTCTTTGGGCATCGGTAAAATAAGCAGGAACAGTGATTACGGCTTGGGTGACGGGTTCTCCTAAAAATGTTTCGGCATCGGTTTTTAGTTTTTGGAGAATCATCGAGGAGATTTCTTGGGGGGTATAGCTACGATCTTGTATTTGGACATCTACGGTGTCATCTTTCCCTTTTACACACTGATATGTTACCCGAGTGCGATCGTGATCGCTATCAGACCATCTTCTACCTATAAATCGCTTGATGCTGTACACGGTATTTTCGGCATTGGTGACGGCTTGACGTTTGGCTAATTGCCCCACTAGGCGCTGAGAACCTTTGCCAAAGCCTACTATACTGGGGGTTGTCCGTGAACCCTCTTGATTATTGATAATTAAAGGTTTGCCCCCTTCTAGTACGGCAACACAACTATTTGTTGTTCCTAAGTCGATTCCGATTACTTTTCCCATAACTGATAGCAGTTGCGATTTATAAGTTTTCTTGTGGTGTTGATCTTGATCGTTTTTTACAGGATACCCTAGGAATATTTGTTGTCATCAATTATTATTTTTTACGACAACTATTTTTGATGTACAACACCTTCACCTAAGTGTAATTTATTTTGCTCAATTTTTTTATAGAGCCATAGTGGGTGGCTCTTTTTCTATTTTTCCTGCTAATTTATATTAGTTAATTTTACTAATAAAAGGTGTTGATTAATTTTCAGCATTTTCGCCATTTTCTGGGGTGGCGATTGCTTCATTGTCGTCATCATCTTTGGGGGCGGCTACTTTCACCATAGCATAGCGTAGCACTTGATCATTGAGAAGATAACCCCTTACCAATTGCTCTATGACTGTGCCTTCAGGATACTCGTTAGTAGGCTCTCTGAGCATAGCTTCTTGGTAGTTAGGATCAAAAAGTTCACCTTCTGGACGCATGGCAGAAACCCCTAGTTTTTTCAAACTTTCGACAAAGGTTTTATATACTCCTTGATAGCTTTTGTGAATACCCATTTCCCCATCATTAGCTGGTTTTATTTGGGTTCTAGCTCTTTCAAAGTTATCCACCACAGGAAGTAATTCGGTGATGGTTTTCTTTTTGATGGTGGTTTCTTGTTCTTCTTTTTCTTTGGCGGTGCGACGACGGAAGTTATCAAAGTCAGCAGTTAGCCTCATGAATTGACCTTGAACACTTTTCGTTTGTTCTTTTTGAAGCTCTAGTTGTTGGTGAAGATTGGCTATTTCTTCTTGTAAAAGGGCGATCGCCTTTACACTTTCACTCTCATCATCGCCAATATCAGAAGTATCCTCTGACTCAATATCATCGGTGGTTTCAGAGGTTACGCTATCATCCTGAGCTTCATCATCAGTTACCCCATCCGAATCATCTTCCAAAACTTCAGGTTCCATCACTGAATCTATATTTTGATTTTCTTCTATATTTTCTTGTTCCTTAATTTCTTGATCCAATTCCATATAATTATTTGTTTCAGTCATAGCTAACTGTAATAAAATTTACTTGATAGTTACTCATAATTGTAACTAATTCTAGGTACTTCGTTAAGTTTAACTCTCCATAATCCTTGAAAAAACGAACATAGCAATTCACATCTTAAGATAAGATAAATAATAAGGAAAAATATCATTATCAGTAAGCAAACTATGACCCGTAGCTATTATTTTGATTCTGAAGCCAAAAAAAGTTTTGAACTACCCGGGGCAAAACCCCACTATAATCCAGATCGCTATGGGCAGGTACAACATATTTTTCTTGACCTAGAATTGGACATAAGCGCCCAGAAATTTGGGGGAAATTGTAATATTACCCTCACCCCTATTCGAGAAAACATTAGTCAACTTACCCTTGATGCTGTTGACCTTGAAATTGAGTCAGTTTTGATTGATAGTATCAGTCAACCCTTTGATTATGACGGTGAAACTTTAACTATCAATTTACAACAGCCTACCACCACAAAAGACTTAGTAATTGTTATTAAATATAGTAAAGAAAAACCCCAAAGAGGATTATATTTTATCGCCCCCGATGAACATTATCCAGATAAACCTCATCAAGTATGGACTCAAGGAGAAGACGAAGATTCCCGTTACTGGTTTCCTTGTTTTGATTACCCTGGGCAGTTAGCCACCTCCGAAATAAAAGTAAAAGTTCCCGCTGAATATACAGCTATTTCTAATGGAGAATTAGTAGAGATTCAAGAGATAGAAAACAGTAAAATATATCACTGGTTACAGCCTCAAATTCATCCTACTTATTTGATGACTTTAGCAGTAGGTAAATTTGCCAAAATTGAGGATAAATGGCAAGATATTCCCGTAGATTATTACGTAGAAAAAGGCAAAGAAAAAGAAGCTACCATCAGCATGGGTAAAACCCCTAGAATGATTGAGTTTTTTAGTAAAAAATATGGTTATAATTATCCCTTCTCAAAGTATGCTCAAGTGTGTGTGGATGACTTCATTTTCGGGGGCATGGAGAACACATCTACTACCCTATTAACGGACCGTTGTTTGTTGGACGAAAGAGGAGCGTTAGATAATGATCGCACCGAAAGCCTTGTGGCACATGAATTAGCCCATCAATGGTTCGGGGATTTGGTGGTAATAAAACATTGGAGTCATGCTTGGATAAAGGAGGGGGCGGCTTCCTATGCAGAGGTGTTGTGGACGGAGCATGAATATGGAGATGATGATGCCCGTTATTATCTTTTAGGGGAAGCAAGGAGTTATTTACAAGAAGATTCCTCCCGTTATCGTCGTCCCATTGTAACAAATGTGTACCGAGAGGCGATCGAATTATATGACCGTCATTTGTACGAGAAAGGCGCCTGTGTATATCACATGATACGCTCGATTTTGGGGGATGAATTGTTTGACAGGGCGATTCATACTTTTATTAATGATAATGCCCACAAAACCGTGGAAACCGTTGATTTATTAAGGGCGGTGGAAAAGTCAACGGGCTATAATTTAGGCTCTCTTTTTGATCAATATGTCTTTAGGGGTGGACACCCTGATTTTAAGGTAACCTACAGTTGGGATAATGATTCTAATTTGGGTTGTGTGACGGTGAAACAAACTCAGGCTAAAGAGGAAAATGGCAAATATATCGATTTGTTTGAGTTGAAAATTCCCCTTGCTTTTGGTTACTATTCTGCCCAAAAAGGCGTTACATCTACGGAGTTTATTCTTAAGTTAAATAAACCTGAACAAAGTTTCTATTTCCCTCTAGCTGAAAAACCTGATTTTGTTAGTTTTGATGTTAACAATAATCATCTAAAAACTGTTAAGTTAGAATATGGATTTAGCGAGTTAAAAGCCCAATTAAAGTATGATCCAGACCCTATTTCCCGCATTTACAGTGCGATCTCTATTGGTAAAAAAGCTAATTTAGAAGCGGTAAAAACCCTTAAAAATGCTTTTGAAAATGAGTCTTTTTGGGGAGTTAAAGTAGAAATTGTTAAGCAGTTAAGCAAAATAAAACTAGATCAAGCGGTTGATACCCTCATAGAGTTTTTAGCCGAAGAAAATCACCGTGTCAGAAGAGCAGTTATAGAAGCCCTCGGCAAACATAAAACCGAATCTAGTTATAACGCCCTCAAACAAGTGGCGATCGCCACTGACCCTAGTTACTACGCAGAAGCCTCCGCAATCAATGCTCTCGGCTCATTGGTGACGGGTACTTTAGCGGATAAAGAAAATGAGGTAATTGAGCTTTTCGGTCAAATATTGAAGGACAGAAGTGGCTTAAACGAAATAATTAGATCAGGGGCGATCAATGGTCTTAGTAAACTAAAAACTTCCCCCGCCGCCGCCGACTTAATCGCCCAATATACCAAACTCGGCACCCCTCAACCCCTTCGACTAACTGCCATTCGTTGCCTTGGGGCGGTTGCCAAAGGACAAAAAGCAGACAAATTAGCCATTATCCTTGAACAATTTGAAGACATCCTCAAAGATACCTTTTTCCTTACTCAAATGGCACTTATCAGCGGTTTATCTCAAATCGAAGATTCCCAAGCCATTAATCTTTTATCCACCCTTGCCGAAAGCACCCCCGATGGTAGGGTAAAAAGACGGGCAGAAGAAGCGGTTAATCAGGTGAGAGGCAAATTAGGCAAGGATAAAAATCTTGAGGATTTACGCCAAGCGGTAGATAAACTTAAAGAGGAAAATCAAGATTTAAAAAGTCGTTTAGCTAAACTAGAAGAAAGGTAATACTAAGTCCGATTTATAAAACATACTTTTATTTATTGTTTTGACAATGGGCTTAAGCCCATTGTTTGTTTTATTTAGGATACTTTTCCCGAATAAAATCGAGGGCTTGGGATTTTGTGGTAACTTCTCCATCTAAAAATAATCCTTTGACGGTTTTTAAAATAATTTGATATTGGGGGCTTGGTTTATAGCCTAATTGTCTTAAATCATTCCCATCAATGAGGGATTCTATTTTACTCCAATGGAGAAGATATTGCCAGATATTTGACCTAATTTTCTTATTACTTTTTACGGCAATTAAAATTAAATCAAGGGGTTTATAATGGCTAAACAATTCTACTTTATGACTTAACTTTTGATTACTATCAAAACTATTTTCGATCTTTTCTTTGTTAGTTTCTAATTGATTTAGTCTTGTTATACTATCTTTGGGCAGTTGTAAATTTTCAGCGACTCTTACTCTTATTTGTAACTCAAGGCTAGTTAAAATGATCTCTAATCGTAGTAACCAAGAAGGAGTTTTATGATTTTCCTGTTCTAAATTATAAAACCTTAACCAGCGATCTAAATAACGAATTTGCCACCATATTTCCGGGCTAATTTTACATTGAGGATGGATACAAGCGAGCGCCCCTAATTGTTGTAAAAGTTCGAGGGCTTTTTTCCAGTAATCGGCTTGGAGAATATAACTTAATTCGGCTTTGAGACGGGTAGTAAGGGCGGGGATAGAAGTTTTTTCGAGGGATACTTTTTCAAAAATACCACTACCGATGGCATACTCGATATATTCAAGGGTTTGGGCTTCTATGACAAAGTTTAGTCGCACCGCAAAGCGCACTCCTCGAAATATTCTGGTAGGATCTTCTATAAAGCTATTGGGATGTAGTACACGGATAAGGTGCGATCGCACATCACGCACTCCCCCAAAAAAGTCTAGTAATTCCCCTGGATTAGGATTAGTTAAACGCACCGCCAGGGCATTGATAGAAAAATCTCGGCGGTATAAATCCTGACGAATCGAACTTGCTTCCACTTCTGGATTCGCTGCAGGATAAGGATAAAACTCCGTGCGTGCCGTGGCAATATCAACCCATAATGAGCCTAAATTATCATCATCGTGCCAAGTGAGGGCAGCGGTTTGAAAATCTCCGTGGATACTCAGACGGGCTTGGGGATAACTTGCTTGTAAGGCTTGGGCGAGGGCAACCCCTGCCTCGGTGGTAGTGTTGCGATGAAAACCATCTACTACCAAATCAATATCCTGTAACTTAAGAGTGTCATCATCCCCCGTCAGCAATAAATCTCTGACTCCTCCCCCCACCAGATAGAGATGCCATCCTTTTTCCTCAGCATATTGGGCGGCTTTTTCTAATAATTCCCCGATGGGAGGATGTAGCTTTTCTTGAAATGAGGGTAACAAACAAGAAACCACGGGGGAAGCGGAGGCAGTTTGATGTTTACTGATGCGGGTTTGATGGAGTTGCCGTAAAATGTCGGTGCGGGTGACAATACCAACTAAATCCCCGTTGTCTAATACTGGTAATCGCCCAATATCGTTATTTACCATCATGGCTTCAATGGTGGATAAACCCGTATGGGGGACAATGGTATGCAAATTTTTGCTCATATAACCTTTTACGGGGGCATGGGCAAAACCGTGATGGAGGGCAATATCAATGTCACGGCGAGAGATAACCCCCACTAATTCCCCTTTTTCATTGACCACAAACAGCCCAGAATGTCCGTAACGTAGGAGAATGCGTTGAGCTTTTTCGATGGTGGTATGGGGGCGAATGGTACGCACAGGGGAGGACATTAAGTCGAAAGCGGTGAGGGCTGCGGGGACTTGGGTATGGATTTGTTTTTTAATTTCGTCTAAAATCTCTTGGGGATTGTCGCAACGGATGGAAAAGGAAGCGGCACTACTATGTCCACCCCCCCCATATTTGGCAAAAATGTGTCCTAAGTTGATTGAATCTAGGCTTGAGCGTCCAATGATGCCTAGTTTATTTTGTTTTCCTTTTTTTTGCTGATAAAAATGCCCGAAAATTAGCACATCTACTTCTAGTAAATCCCCAATGATTGCTACTAAGCTAGATAGTCCAGGGATAAAATCGGGGGTTTCTAAAAGTATAAAGGCGATCGCACTTTCATTGATATATTCTGTCTCTACTTTATTAAGAATATTGGGTAATAAATCCTGTAACAACGGAGATAGACTAGGTTCGGCATATTCAGAAACCATAGATAAATTAATACCCATACCCATCAACCAAGCAAGGGCAAGAACATCTCTTTGGGAAGTCTGCTCAAAAGTTAACGAGCCTGTATCCACATGGATACCCAAAGCCATCACCGTCGCCTCAATGACATTGAGGGTAATATTATGCCGTTGCAAAAGTTCACAAATAATTGTGCTGGTAGAGCCTACTTTTTCGATATATTTATTAGTAGCCGTCAAAGTATGTTCATTTTCAGGGTGATGATCATAGATAGTGACAGACTCTATATTAGGCAATGATAACCATTCTACCGCCTTCCCGATGCGATCGCCTCTTTGAGTATCCACAATAAAAATACGGCGAATATCTTGAGGATGGATAGTACGCCGGTCAATCAACGCCAACTCATCACGGTGAAACGCCAAAAAATTTCTCACCGAAGGATGCTCTCCCCCCGTCAACACAATTTTTGCCCGACCATGGATTTTACTCAAACCCACCGCCGCCCCCAAAGTATCAAAATCCGCTGTCCGATGACACAAAATTAAATCCATACTACCCATGATAATCTTTCAATAAACCAAATTTACCAGACTGCTATTGTCGTGAAAAAAAAATTTGCTATAATTAACGGATTAAAATAGACTTAACATAGTCCTAGAGTAAGATACCCTAACCTATAGGATTATGGTTTAACATGGGAATAAGTACTATTCATACAGAAAATATAAGGGAATAAAGATTTGTGTTATATCTGGCAGAAGTTAAAACCCAAACAAGAGGGTTTGTTGGTGGTTACAAAACAGAATTAAAATTATTAACCTCCCAAGCCGCCGATCAAACTTGGACGGCAATTGCAGGAGAAGACATCATCACCACCGATGCCATTAGTGAACAAACTGGCAAAGGTACTCTTTACATCCTCAACCTAGATAATAACAAACAAATTCAAGGCGCACCAGAATTAGCAGGTTCTCGCATTGTTAACTATTTGCGCCATTTTTCTCGCACCCTAGAAAAATCTAAATCCCAAGAAGAAGAAATAGAAGAATGGAAAGTTTCCCTACAAATTCAAGGGGAAGAAATTGCCAAAAGACAAGCCGAATTAGATGGACAACAACAAAGATTACAAGAGCAAGAATCAAAACTTGTCCTCCTCGAAGAAGAAAAAAATAAATTAACTGCCGCTTGGGAACAACTTACCAACGAACAACAAAGACTTAATAATAATAAAATAGATCAAGGGGAAATCCGTGAAAAATTAGAATCAATTTCTGGAGCTATAAAAAATAACATTCCCCAACCAGAAATGTTTACCCAACCCATCGACGAAATACTTTCAGGGGTAAATAATCAACAAACCAAATTAGATGAATATTGGCGAGAATTAGAACATAATAAAAGTAGTTTAGAACAACAACAAAACGAACTTAACAATCAAAAAGAATACCTAAAACAAAAACAAGAAGAATTGTTGATGGCAAGGGAAGAATTAGCCAAAGCAAAATTTACCCTACAAAACATTAACAGCCAAATACAAGAAAAAGAAAGTCTTTTACGCCAATTTAATCTCACCAAAGAAGGTATCCACCGTTTACAAGAGGAAATCTACCTTTTAGGGGATGATGGAGAAGAGCAACAAGTGGATATTGAAGCCTTAGAAACTATGCCCCTAGGTGACTTAGAAGCCAAAGTAAATGAAGTAAAAGACGAAACTGCTAAGGTGGTTAATTTTGTTAATATGCAAGAAGAAGAATTAACCCTCCAAAGCGATGAAGTAAAAGAGATTCAAGAGAAAATTTATAGTGCCAGTGACGTAGATAAACTGAGTCTTGAAACTGAATTAGCGGATTCTCAAGAAGCTATGAAACTATTAAATGAAACTCTCGTGGGGCAAAGACGAAATCTTAAAAAGCAACAAAAGGTATTGAATGAGTATCTGAAAGTATTTAGTCGCCGTAAAGGAATTATTGATCTCGATTTTGCCGAGACAATTAATATTAAACCACTTCTAGCAGAAGTAAAAGGTCAACAAATGGAAATTGACCAAAAAATTGAGCATTTTACGAATGAATTAAATCAGTTAAAAAAAGCTCAACAAAACGAACAAGAAACCGTTAATTTTCAAGAAAATAATTATCAACAGACTGAAAATCAGTTGCAGTCAAATCAAGAAAATGTTGAAAATATGTGTCGTCACACTACAGAAATACAGGCAAAAGTTAACCTGTTAGAACAGGCATTACATCCCATTCAAGATCAATTAAATCATATTAGAAATAATGCCCAAAAACTTCAAGCGGATGTTGGACAAATTCATACAAAAGTAGAGGCTCAAAATAATGCGATGAATGAATTACAATCAATGTTAAATTAGGAGTTGAATGAAATTAACTTTAAGATTTAATTTGATAATTATAAGCTCTACAAGCCTCTATGAAAATTAGTTTTTTATCCCATAGATATGTTTTAATACTAGGCATTATTTTTCCCTCCTTTATGGGAATTAATAATACTCTTTTTGCTCAAAATATTGACCTAGAAAATAGACAACAACAATTTAACATTCCTGCTGATGTCATGGAAAATAGCCCTGTATGGCAAAAATGGGTAGAAGAAACTCCGAATTTATTAGATGAAATCAGAAATAAGCCTAGTTTTCCCACTCGACTGAGAATCGGTTATAGTGAGTTTCCTTCTAATAATGCCATTGGGGGAATTTCTGTGGGAATAGAAGATGTATTTATCGGTAAAACCCCTTTAACCTTCAGTGCCAAATATGCTACTTCCTTTGATGAAGAAGATAGTCAAGGAAATTCCTTAGAGCGTCGTTCTGTGAGTGCTAATTTAAACTACTATGTATTACCATTAGGGGGTTATTTTAACATTGCCCCAGTGGTGGGTTATCGCTCTATTACAACAAATGGTTATAGTACCGATGGTATAAACCTCGGAGTAAGAGTTGCGTTACCATTATCTCCCCAAGGGGCGGCAGATGTGTTTGTCACTCAAAATTTTGTAGGGTTGGGTAGTAGTAATGAAGTTGGTATTACAGAAATTACCGCTGCCTATGCCATTAACAAGAGTTTACGTTTATCTACCCAAATCGAGTGGCAAAATTCTATACAACAGGCAGACTCTCAAGTTAGTGTGGGTTTGGAATGGATGTTTAAATGATAATTAATAATTTATCATTCGTTACCTTGAAATTAAATAACAGTATTTCTACCCCTTTCTTTTGCCTGATATAAAGCATTATCTGCCCTAGAGATGAGGATTTCTTTGTTAGATAAGCCGTATCGCACTTTTATTTGTCATCAACTCTCCATTTTATTACAAAATACAACCAAAATAACAACTTTCTGTAACAATTGATACAGAAAAAATCCATCTTATTTAAAAGATGCTACATTGAGTATAGGGAAAAATATATCCCCCATAGCAAAGAGCGAATAATATCAACAGTGCTAAGACTCTATGGAAATAAGCACAAAAGATAACATCTAATCAGCACTGAGATGAAATTTTAACTAAGTTGATAAATAAATTTTTAAATAATTGAAAAGAGGTATAAATAAATGAAAATGTCCTACAGAGGAAATCAACATCAATCCAGTGAAACATCATTATTAGAAGTAAAAGAAGCAGATATATTAGGTAAATATAGAGGTGTCGAATGTCGCCAGAAACTTCCCCGACACATTCCCCAGTTACAACCAAAAATTTTCTTGACATATCGTGGTGTCGCCTATAGTAGTAATCCCAATGCGCAACCTTACTTTATTCCTCGCCAAGAGGAAAGGCAACAAGAAAAAGAATGTCTCTCCACTGTCAATGTTATCAGCGAAGAAACTAAATGTAATTTAGGTGCTATTCATCAAGCCAATTTGCGCCGTAATTTAGAACGTCGCATGGAAATAGCTCAAACCAATGAAAACTATCATTTGTTGGCAATGTTAAAAAAAGAAGCTGATGCCCTCGATGAGAAAAAAAGCATCAAATGTTAACCTTATGAGTTAAGCCAAGGTTTAGTAATTTCTTCTAATTGCGCCACCTCATCACTGCTTAAACTCCACCCCAATGCCCCTGTATTATCTTGGGCTTGTTTGGCATTTTTTGCCCCCGGAATAGGTATGACATTCTCCTGTGCCATTAACCAGTTAAGGGATACTTGGGCAGGGGTTTTCTGATATTTTTCTCCCAGTTGTTTTAAAAGTTCGAGTACGGGGGCAATTTTGCTTAAACCGCTGGAACTAAAACGAGAGTCCATTTTTCTAGCACCTTCTGGCTTAGTAGTATTATCAAGGTTATATTTTCCTGTTAGTAAACCTTGGGCTAGGGGGCTATAGGCAAGAAGAGTAATACCTAATTCTTGGGCGGTTTTGAGGATGCCTTTGGCTTCAATTTTGCGGGTAACGAGGGAATACTTTACTTGGTTAACGGCGAGGGGGATATTTCTTTTGGCAAGAATATCTTTTGCCCTTTTCATTTCTTCAGAGGAATAGTTACTAACTCCGATCGCCCCTATCCTACCTTTTTCCACTTCATCTGCCAAGGCATTCATGAGGTTATCTTGACTCATGAGCATAAAAGGCCAATGGACTTGATATAGGGGAATATAATCCATTTGTAGGTTTTTGAGACTTTGGGTAAGGGCATCAGCTACACAACCACCGAATAACCGCCAAGGTAGGGGGGCGTATTTGGTCGCAATGTCAATTTTTTGGTCTGTAGCCTTACAAAATTCTCCCAAAAGTTGCTCGGATTTACCACTGCCATATACCTCCGCAGTATCAAAAAAAGTTACTCCCCCCGCCACCGTTGCCTTAAATGCTTCTTCAATCTGGCTTTTACCATAGGTTTTGCCATAATCCCAGAAAAAGGAGTCTCCCCACGCCCATGTACCAATGCCGAGGGCTGATACTTCTATGTCCGTATTGCCTAGTTTTCTGGTTTGGGTAATGTTGTCGGTAGTCATAGATAATTAGTTATATTAAGTTTTATTGCAATATATAAAAAATTATAACAAATGGCTATGAAATACCATGTCATCTATGACGGCAACTGCAACCTCTGTGTTAATTTAGTGCAATTATTAGAGAGTTTTGATCAGGGGAAGTCTTTTGTATATACTCCTATGCAGAATGAGGAAGTTCTTGATTCGATGGAAGTGAGTGCCTGTGATTGTGAAAAGGGCATGATTTTGATTGATAAGGAAAATAACCAACGGTGGCAGGGAAGCGATGCGGCGGAAGAGATTGCCCGAATTTTACCCTCTGGCAGTTGGTTTGTCAGTGTATATCAGGGTTTACCTTTTGCGAAGGGTACGGGCGATCGCCTTTACGCCATGATTCGAGATAACCGTTATCAACTATTTGGTAAAAGACTAGAAACTTATGTCTCTAGGTATGGAATGAGGGATTAGGACTAGGGGAAATGAAGTGATGGGGTGAAATAAAAATCAATTTAATTGCCCATTCCCTTATCTAGTATTGCTTCGAGTAGGTAAAAAATGAAACAAAACTTAATAAAACTCCTAAGAAAGCCCAAAAAGATTTAATCTAAATAGAACGAATTGATTAAAAAACAAAGTTTTAAAATAAAAAGAATCAATGACTATAAAAGCAAGTGGCGGTAGTTCCTTAGCGAAACCGCAATTATACCAAACTGTAGCTGTATCAACTATTATTCAGGCAGAACAGCAAGATCGTTTTCCCGATCAAAGAGAGTTAGGTGAGTTAAAAACATACTTTGATTCTGGTTTAAGAAGATTGGCGATCGCAGAAACCATTACCAACAATTCAGACATAATCGTTTCTCGTGCGGCCAACCGTATCTTTACTGGTGGCTCTCCCATGGCTTTCTTTGAAAAGCCCCCAGTTCAAGCACCCTCAATGGTTTTGGCAGGGGTAGGTGGTGGTACAGAAGTACCTAGCGACATCAAAGCAGCCCAAAACTCCACCGCAACCTTTGTGGAAGAAAAAACTAAAACCAAAGCCAAAAAAGGTAATTTCTTTACGGGTTTATTTTCCTCCTTCTCCTCCGCTCCTAGCATTGGTGCTATTCCTGCGGGATTTAGACCTATCAATGTATCTCGTTATGGCCCTAGCAACATGACCAAGTCCTTGCGGGATATGTCTTGGTTTTTGCGCTATGTGAGCTATGCGATCGTGTCAGGAGATCCTAACATTCTGGTGGTCAATACCAGAGGTTTAAGAGAAGTCTTAGAAAGAGCCTGTTCCATTGATGCCACCGTAGTAGCATTATTGGATATGAAAGCCTCCTGTCTTGGCTATTTTCAGGGTGATGCAGAAGCAAAAGAAGTTATTGCTCAATATTTTGACATCCTCCTTGCCGAGCTACAAGCCCCCACTCCAGCCAACAAAGTACGTCAAAGACAATCCAATGATTTACAAGGTTTAGAACTACCTCAGAGCTACTTTAATGCCGCTGAACGTCGTCCTAAATTTGTGATGAAAACGGGCTTATCTGCCACCGAGAAAAACGACGTAGTAAAAGCCGCCTATCGTCAAGTATTCGAGCGTGACATCAGCAAAGCCTATTCTCAATCTATTTCTTACCTTGAGTCTCAGGTAAAAAATGGCGATATTTCCATGAAGGAATTTGTCCGCCGTCTAGCCAAATCTCCTTTATACCGTAAGCAATTCTTTGAGCCTTTCATCAACTCCCGTGCCTTAGAACTTGCTTTTCGTCATATCTTAGGTCGTGGCCCTTCTTCCCGTGAGGAAGTACAAGACTACTTCTCTATCGTATCCACTGGAGGTTTGGGGGCGCTGGTAGATGCGCTCGTGGATTCCCAAGAATATGGAGATTACTTCGGAGAAGAAACCGTACCTTACCTCAGAGGTTTAGGGGTTGAGGCTCAAGAATGTCGTAACTGGGGTATGCAACAAGACTTGTTTAACTACAGTGCGCCTTTCCGCAAAGTACCTCAATTTGTCACTACCTTTGCTAAATACGATCGCCCCTTACCCGATCAACACGTTTACGGTTCTGGAAATGACCCCCTCGAAATTCAATTTGGAGCCATTTTCCCCAAAGAAACCCGTAATCCTAGCAGCGCCCCTGCACCTTTCAGCAAAGATACCAAACGTATCTTAATCCACCGTGGACCCGGTATCAATAACCAAAACAGTAACCCCCGCGCCCGTGGAGAATTCCCCGGTACCTTAGGGCCCAAAGTAGTTCGTCTCAACAACGAATTACCAGGAGCAAGTAATGGTTTAGGAGTTAAATTTGGTGAAAGTTCTACCCAAGCCGTCATCAAAGCTACCTATCGCCAAGTATTTGGTCGTGATGTCTATGAAGGACAAAGATTAAAAGTAGCGGAAATCAAGCTCGAAAACGGTGAAATCTCCCTCAGAGACTTTATCCGTATGTTAGCTAAATCTGAGCTATTCCTCAAAACCTACTGGACTCCTTTCTATGTGTGCAAGGCGATCGAATATATCCACCGTCGTCTTTTAGGTCGTCCTACCTACGGACGTAGTGAGATGAATCCTTACTTCGACTTAGCATCCAAAAAAGGCTTTTATGCCCTCGTAGATGCCATGATGGATAGTAAAGAATACTCAGAAGCCTTCGGCGAAGACACCGTACCCTACGAGCGCTATGTCACCCCCAACGGTTTACAAATGCGTAACGCCAGAGTGGGAACCATCAGAGAAGACATTGGGCAAAGAGTTGATAAAGAAGTAACTCCCAGATTTATCGAACTCGGACAAGTCGCCAACTTCCGTACCGAACCCGACGTTAAATCCCGTGTTAACCAAGGTGTAACAGTTCAACGTCAACAAACCAAGGTATTTAAACTTACCAACAACGTTGACAAAGTAGCTCTTAAAAATGCAATTCGTGCGGCCTATCGTCAAGTATTCGAGCGCGATGTAGAACCCTATGTGGTAAATGCCAACTTCACCAACTTAGAAAGTAAGCTCGGCAACGGAGAAATTTCTGTCAAAGAGTTTATCGAAGCCATCGGTTGCTCTGATTTATACCTCAAAGAATTCTATACCCCCTTCCCTAATACTAAGGTCATTGAATTGGGTACTAAACATTTCTTAGGACGGGCGCCTATGAATCAAAAAGAGATTCAGCACTATAATCGCATTCTTGCTAGTCAAGGTATTCGTGCTTTTATCTCTGCTTTGGTAGGTAGTATGGAATATTCTCAAGTGTTTGGTGAAGATACCGTGCCTTATCGTCGTTATCCCACCTTACCCGCTGCCAACTTCCCCAATACCGAAAGACTTTATAACAAGTTAACCAAACAGGATAATGAAGTTGTAGTACCTAGTTTTGCCCCTGCCACTGGTACAGGTGCATCTATTAAATAAATCATCTTCAGCTAAATTCTCCCTTCTTTATGAAGGGAGCTAGAGAAAATCAAAGGTGGGCAATGCTCACCTTTTTTCATCCACTAAAATAGTATTAGTTATAAATAACCCTCTTTTGTCACTTTCCATTTTTTCTTACTATTAATTAATTTCATAACTCCTTATAAGCAAAAGATTACATATACTACAATTTCCTTTTCTTAATTTTGAGTCATCTTTTATTTTAAAGTAACAAATAATCGGGCGATCGCATATAGAGAAAGACTTTTAGAGTTTAGCAATTTCAAAGATTATCGGAGACTGACAAAAGAGGGATATATCGAATCCGTAGAGAAAAGTATGCTAATACAACGAACAATGGGCTTAAGCCCATTGCCAAAGACAGTAAATAAAATTACAGTTTATAAATCGGACTTAGTATTAATTGTTGGCAAAAAAACACCTGCATTATTACTAGAATCATTATCCAACAGTTATCAAGACTGGTTGGTTAATCTATTTCAACCTTTCATTACTTTTTATATCGTATTCAATCAACTCAAACGTTAAATAAACCCATCATCTGACAAAGTTGAAGTATTGAATAAGTAGAGGGTCAAAGAAAAGATAAAATAAAAATATGAAACTCTCAGAAGTATCTAAAGTTAAAAATCTTGCTGCACTCTATTTAGAAAGTGAACCTGCCGAAATTTCTGATGTGATGATTGCTCAATTGTGTGATTGGCTCTGGAATGAGTTTCAGACGACACCTCTAAATATAGAATTTTCATGGTATAAGCGTTACGCTAACACCAGTGAAATGTTTGATGATATTAAGCAAAATCATTTGTGGGTATCAGCGGAAAATTATGACACCTCATGGGAACTTAATCCAATTTATAGCTTTATCTTTCAAGCAGTGCATGATCACGATCATTATATTACCCATAGTGATTTTAGTTTAGAAGGGGAAATAATAGCTTACAATGCTACGGCTAAAAGGGTAAAAAGTCTAAATATTCAGAAAATTATTTATTCCGAAAGCGTACTAAAACCAGCTGCTTATATTTTCCTTGGACACCCACCAATTTCCAAAATTGTATTTCCATAATTTACCCAAACAAAGGAGTAATCCCATGATGATAATGTCAAACGAGAATACTACCATTCATTGGAAAGAAATAATTGAATATCCTACAACAGGAATCAAAAGTAAGATTCTATTAGAAGATGGAAACTGTCGATATACTTTAATGTCTCTCTCATCGGGGAAGAAAATCGCCGAACATACCAACCCTCGCAATGCGACAGTCAACGTGATTGAAGGGGAAGGAATACTAACCCTAGCGGGTAAAGAAATTTCATTAACACCAGGAGTGTTTATTTTTATTCCTTCGAATACACCCCATGCCATTCAATCATCAACAGAACTTGCATTTTTGTTAACTCTTTCGGAACAGTTTTCTTAGGTAACCTTAAAACTAAAACACCCACATAATAAAGAATATTCAATGGATTGATTATGGGAAAACAATACCCATCTGATTTTATGCTGAGGTATGGAAAAAAAGCTGTAATTGAGCTAAACTAGAAAAGTTGTAAAAAATTCACATATCTAGGATGTCGGGTGTTTCTGACAGAGAAATTTTAATCGCCTAGATAGAGGATAAACCCGAATAAAGGAGAAAATCAAATGCCAGTAGTTAGCTTAAAAGAGCTATTAGATTCTGGTGTTCACTTCGGACACCAAACGCGCCGTTGGAATCCCAAGATGTCTCAGTACATCTACACCGCTAGAAATGGGGTTCATATCATTGACCTAGTACAAACCGCCCAATTAATGGACGAGGCTTATAACTACGTCAAAAAAGCTGCCGAAAGCGGTAAAAAAGTTTTATTTGTAGGGACCAAACGCCAAGCTGCTGGTATCATTGCCCAAGAAGCAGCCCGTTGTGGTGCATTCTACATTAACCAACGTTGGTTGGGGGGAATGCTAACTAACTGGGAAACCATCAAAGCCCGTGTTGCTCACCTCAAAGACTTAGAAGCCCTCGAGGAAAGCGGCGCATTAGACAGAAGACCTAAAAAAGAGGCTTCGGTATTACGTCGTGAGTTAACCAAACTCAGAAAGTACCTCGGTGGTATCAAGGACATGAACAGAATTCCTGACCTTGTTATCATTGTTGATATTCGTCGTGAGCATAACGCCATCAAAGAATGTCAAAAACTCAATTTACCTGTGGTATCTATGTTGGATACTAACTGTAACCCTGAGTTGGTTGATTTACCTATTCCTGCTAATGATGACGCTATTCGCTCCATTAAGTTAATCATTGGTAAATTAGCTGATGCTATCTATGAAGGGCGCTATGGTAAAGCTGTGGCTGAAGGCACTGTGGATGAGTTTCTTGAATCTGTAGAAACCGTTGAACCTGCGGAAGATCAAGATTATGAAGATGATGATTACTCTGACACCGAAGATGCTGGTGGCGAAGAGGAGTAATTTTTCCTGATTGACAACTTAGCCGTTGACAATGTAACTTTTACTTACTGTTAATTGTGTCTATAACCTAGATACTTTTGGCGGTGAGTAAAATTTGTTTTTGATTTCCGTTGTATGGTGAAATGATAAATCCTGTTTCCAGAAAAACTGAGAGCATGGGACTCGATTTATGTAATGATTATTTAAGATAATTTTTAAAATTTAATACAAACTAAAGTAATTAATTATGGCAGAAATATCAGCAAAGCAAGTAAAAGAGCTTAGAGATAAAACCAATGCAGGGATGATGGACTGCAAAAAAGCCCTCAAGGAAAGTGATGGCGACATCGCAAAGGCGATGGAATGGTTACGTCAAAAAGGTATTACCTCCGCCGAGAAAAAAGCTGGTAGAGTTGCCGCTGAAGGTATCGTGGAAAGCTACATCCACACTGGTGGACGCATTGGGGTAATTGTAGAGGTTAACTGTGAAACTGATTTCGTAGCTAGAAGGGAAGATTTCCAAGCCCTTGCCAAAAACATTGCTATGCAGATTGCTGCTTGTCCTAATGTGGAATATGTTAAGGTTTCTGATATTCCTCAAGAGATTGTAGCTGAGGAAAAAGCTATTGAAATGGGCCGTGATGATTTGGGTAATAAGCCAGACAACATCAAAGAAAAAATTGTTGAGGGTAGAATCCAAAAACGCCTTGGCGAAATGTGTTTACTTTCTCAACCCTATGTAAGGGATCAAAGTGTTACTGTGGAGGAGTTAATTACTCAACAGGTTGCTAAAATCGGCGAAAATATCCAAGTTCGTCGTTTCTCTCGTTTCATTTTAGGTGAAGGTATCGAGAAGGAAGAGACTAATTTTGCTGAAGAGGTTGCTGCTCAAACTGGCGGCGCTGTGTAGATTTTTCTCTTGCATTTTTTTTGATTTGTGAATCTTTCCCCCTTTGCCTGATGGCTACTCCCTTTTGGGGAGGAAGGGGGATTTTGATTATGTGTTGTTGTTTATGGATGTGGAGTAATGGGCAAGTCAATCAAGCAGTTACGTGGTGATTTGACGGTATTGGATACAGAGGTTAGGCTACTGGGCAAGGAGTTGTACAGTTTATATGAGGAGTATATTAAACATTTTACTCCTGTGGTGGCTAAGCAGTTGGTGTTGGCTAGTTATCAGATATGTACTCAAAAGTATCCTGATAGTTTTTTGGCTTTGAGTTATCAACAAAAGGTTGATTTACAGGGAAAAATTAAGGGTTTAGGTAAGGGTTTTTTGATCAAGTTATCTAATTATTTGGTGGAGATAGATGTGCCAGATAATAATCTTGTTGTGGATTTTCCTCGGAGTTTGACGGGGGTTATTCCGCAGGAGGTGCCGTCGGAGGTTAACAGTTTACAGGCTGGTATTCAGGGTTTAAGTGCTGAGATTTCTTCTGGGGTTAATCTTTTTTCTGATGTTTTAAATCCTGATGATGTTTTACATTTTTATGATGAAATTGAGGATTCTTTGGGGGAGGTGTTGACGGAAATTTCTTCTCGGGGAAATGATTTGTTGAAGGAGTATAATATTCTTCCTGCTCAAATTCCTGCTAAGGTTTTGGAGATGGCTCTGAAAAATAGGGATAATTCTAAGGGTATTGCTGATGCTCCTAATCTTCTTAGTTTGGTGGTGGAAAAGGAGGATATTTCTAGTAAGGAAATTAAGGATATTACTCCTGTGGTGGCTATGTGTTTACGGTTGGGGGAGATTGAATTTGGTGATACGGGGTTAAGTGCCGATCGCCGCAGGATCGTTGCTATTATGGATAAGCTAGTTGATCTACAAAGACGTTATCAACGTATTACAAGATTATATGCGATCGCACAGGCAGAATCTCAGTGGCGTAGTTGTTGGAGTGAGGAGAGTTAAGGGAATAGGTAATAGTTTTTAAATATTAAAAGAATCAATGAAATAATCAAAGTTAAGAAGATTAATGAAAGAAGAAAAACAGAAAAAAATAGTTGTTCCTAACTTAATTGTGGGGTTAGGAAATCCTGAGTCAAAATATGACAAAACTAGACATAATATTGGTTTTGAAATAGTTGATTATTTAGCAGATAAATGGGGTTTTAGTTGGCAAAAAAATAGTAAATTTAACGCTCTTTTTTGTGAAGGTATAGCCCCCCATCGTCAAAAAGTAAGGCTGTTAAAACCGTTAACTTATATGAATCGCTCTGGGCAATCAGTAAGGGCGGTAATTGATTGGTATAAGTTGAGTCTTGATGACCTTTTGATTGTTTATGATGACATGGATATTCCCCTAGGCAAAATCCGATTAAGGCTGTCTGGCTCGGCGGGGGGTCATAATGGCATGAAATCGATTATAAGTCATGTAGGGGGTCAAAAGTTCCCCCGTTGTCGCATCGGCATTGGTAAATCCGAGGGCAAAAAAGAAACTATCGGTCATGTTTTAGGAAAGTTTTCCTCCAGTGAAGCCCCTATCATACAAGATTTGATGGATGTTACCCAAAGTGCGATCGAGCTTAGTTTAAAAGATGGTATTGAGAAGGCAATGAGTTTGTATAATTAAACCATCAACTATTTAAACGTTGATAAGCGGTGACTAAACCATTCTTGTCTCCCACATTTCCAGGGAATAAAACCACAGGCAGATTAGGGAATAAATTATGATTGGCAGGGGTGGTAATAACTGAGCATCCAGGTAAAATTTGCCCCAGTAGTCGGGCTTCCTTGAGGCTTAAACCATTACTCAAAACATCATTGGAGGTGATACCCCCTTTACTAATTAAAAAGCCGATGTCTTGGGGTAATCCTTTGACAATTTCCATTAACAGACTTGATACTTGTTTCCCAAATTCGAGACGGGTGGCTATGTCTGCAAAGGTTAATTCTTCTCTACTGGTATAAATAGCAGGGGTTTTATTGTTTGAGAGGGCTTGGCTTACTTTTTCTAGGGCTTGGGTGATGATTTCCTGTCGGGAGTTGGGGTTATCTCGCAGTAATACTACGTCAATTTCAATACCTGCTATTTCGGGTTGTTGTAATAATTGGTTTAGTTGTTGGGTAGTTTTTTTGACATGGGAACCGATTAAAATAACTCCAGTGTTATCGGTGGGTTTATATTTACCCATATTTTCGGCTTCGACGGGCTGTTTGCCCACTCCTGCAAGGGAAGTTAAGATACTGGCGGCACTACGGAAAAGGAATTTTTTGCCTTCTCTGGCGACGGTGAGTAAGTCTTGGGCGAATTTATCTAAGTCGGATTGGGTTTCGGCATCGACGGCACAACATTGATTATGGCTTAGTTTTCTGAGTCTTTCTTGGGTGCCTTTTCTAATGTCTTCTAATAAAAAGCACTCTACTTCTTCTGGTTTAATTTTACCGTCGGTTTTTTCGCTGACATAATCGGGTAAATAGCTGTAGCTGTAACCAAATACTGAGTCTTGGGCAAATTCTGTTTGGTGGACGGGGGTTTCTACTCCATCGATGATGAGATAATGGGTGCTATGGCGGGTGATTCTACCCCCTTCAAAAAAGGCTGGAATGAGAAAATGGGCGTCAAAGTCTCCTAATTCTTGGGCGATGGTGTCGGTTTCGATGGGGTAATGTCCTCTGAGGGTGGAGTCTGAGCGACTTACAATGAGGTAGTCTTCTATGTTTTCAAGGGCGATCGCACTTTTGAGATTACGACATACTTCTTGGGTAGTACGGGAGGCTTCTTGAGGGTTTAAAGCCCTTGTGTTGGTGAGAATAAAGAAAATAGGGCATTCATCCCGTAAACCATCTCGAAGGGTATCTACATCCCACTGCATCAATAATAAGCAACTATGGACGGTTTGAGAACCTGTGGGGTCATCGTCTAATACAATTATTTTAGGTTGTTTATTCATGTTTAACAGTTTTGGGAGTGTCTTTAATAGAAGTAATTTTTAATTATCTCTTCTTCTTTTATTGTTAATGGTCAATGATTTATTGTCAATTTTTTCCTATTCCTTGAGGACATAACCAACCCCCCTGACGGTTTGAATCAATCGTTTTTCTTTATTGGCTTCTAATTTTAACCGTAGATAACGCACATATACTTCAATGATGTTGGAGTCGCCCCCAAAGTCGTATCCCCATACCCTCTGCAAAATTTGGTCACGGGTTAAAACCTCCCCCGCATTAGAGATAAGGTACTCTAGTAAATCATACTCCGTGGCGGTTAAGTCTATGGTGCGATCGCCCCTTTTTATTTCCCTAGTGCGACGATTTAAGCTAAGATCAACGAAATGCAATAAATCTGGATCTTCTTCCCCACTACGTCGTAAACTAGCCTTTAATCTACTTAACAAATCCTCCATGGTAAAGGGTTTCAATACATAATCATCGGCCCCTGCGTCCAATCCTGCTACCCTGTCGTTAATCTCATCCTGTGCCGTCAAGAGAATAATAGGCACTTTATCCCCTGCCAAACGTAAACGGCGACAAACTTCTAACCCTGATAACCCTGGTAAAATGCAATCAATAACAATCAAGTCAGGGCGAGATTCCCTTGCCATGGTTAAACCAACTAGCCCATCCTCGGCAATCATCACCTCATAACCTTGATACTTTAATCCTTCTTGCAAAAACTTAGTTAGTTTCTGCTCATTTTCGACAATTAATATTTTACTCATAAGTTTAATTATGACTAAGATACAGTAAATTTTACAATATTTTATGGTCAAAAGAGATGAGACGATAGAAGAAATATCTGAATCAATGTCTAATTAACAATTAAATAAATTTTGTTGATAGTACATCGTCAGAATTAATTTATAATCTATAATTTATAGCTCACATTATCATACCTAAAAAAAGAAATAATGCTCCCATTTATCAAAACAATTTCTATATTAATTTCTTTAACTTTAGCTTTTTTCCTAATTCATATTAACCCAGTCCTTGCCGAAAACTTAGAACAAAGAATCAATAGTTATCCTAATTGGAATAATCAAATATCTTTACCATCTCCAGAAAAAGAATTAATTTATCCCCGTTGGTTTGAAGGAAATTGGCAAGTTAGTAATATTTTAAAAGAGCAAATAGCACCCCTTGCTCCTAAATTTGAAACCCCTGGTTTTTCACAAAATGCTCAATATATTGACCAAAATATAAATTTTAATGTGAAATTTATCCCTACTATTATGAATAGTAATTCAAACAAATTTTTGCCCACAACAATTAATAATAATCAAGTAATCATAGCAGATCGTGGTTTTAATGCAAGGGCGATCGCACAGGCTTATTTAGGAGAGAAAAATGTTAAAAATGTCATCATTAATCAAGAAAACTCCACTGAACAAATTACCAAATTTAGTGAAGAAAATGAACTAATTTCCACCGTCATAGGCAGACAAAAACAAACTATTAATAAAAAACAGTTTATCACCAGTGAAATTACCAGACAATTTTTTCGTCGCCCTAACAATATTTATATTAATCTAGTGGAAACTACTACCAAATATGAATTAATTGACCCTAATCATATTACAGCAAAGCAATATACTGCTGTCTATTTATCACCCCAAGATCCTGATTATTTTATAGCATTTAATAAGCCCGTTGCCCTTTATTTTTATGAATTAAATTTGCTTAAAAAACCATAACAATATTGAACCATAGCAAATCCTTATTAGATAACATACCGATTCATTAACCTGATGAAATAGAGAGGATTAGCTTATTAATATATAATTATAAACTGTTCCTCGTTCCCCAAATAATTAGTACCTTATTAAAACAAAATTTAGTATCATCCATTACTGCCCATGGGAAAATGGGTAATTCCCGCCAAAGCAGATAAACGCAACATACCCTCAGAAAAATCAAGATTATTCACCTGTAAAGAAATACCATCAATAACAAAATGGTCTAAATTAAAAACATCACAAATCTGAGAAATGAGACCATCAATGATTATAGAAGATAAACCCTTGCCCTCTACATATTCTAAATCATCCAGCAAAACACCATTACCCTGATCACAAATAATAGGTTTAAATAATATACATACCCTCTCCATGGTATTTGTTTCCTTTACCAATACCTTAGCCTCAACCATGATGCGATGGTCGGATAAAATGCGACAATTAACATTCTCAAACTTAATATGTACAGGATGATTATCCATAGAAACATCATATTGAGAAGCGATGCCGTTGAGATAGCCGATATTTAACGCCGTACAAATATCTTTTTCAGTGAGAATAATACAAGCATTACCTTCACTGGGTTTTGTTAACTGTACATTGCCCATCAATGCCTTGAGGGGGTTAACTCCTATTTCATGGAGACTAATATTCATTTGCTCTAAACTCAAGCCCCTTTTCATTATCAACCCTTGCCCATTAATTTCTAAGGATTCGAGAATGCCTTTACGAAGATTTTGACGACTGACTTTCACATTAACGCTCAATTCCCTTGCTTGTGTCACCTGAGTTTCAAAAGCCTTTGTCGCTATCTTATTAATTGTTGCTTCCCCGATATGATTAAGGTTAGGTAATGCCATGATTTTATGAGTATTTGCTGAAAATGATTAAGTATTGTAACATTGTTTTAAGTTATTAATTAAAACTATAACAATCTTGATGGTGTTTAAGTTCTAATACCTTCTGATTTTAAAAGTTGATTGAGTATATATGCTTAATTTTACTTTGATGCAATTATTGATTATTCTTTTTTATGCTTAGAAAATCCTTGAATTTTTTTAATAAAAAATATGGGTTGTTAATTTATTCTTTTGGTTATTTTGTTTTGCTATCTTTCCCTTTAATGGGGTGTGAATTAGATAGTTCAAAAGCTGATTCTCCAGAGGTTGCAGTAGAAAAACCCCATATTATTCCTGAATTGCCTATCACGGCTAATACTATCATTAATGGTGAACAAATCGATTTGGAGGTGGCAAAAACATCTTCACAACAAGCTCAAGGTTTGATGTACCGTGATTCTATTGCCCCCCATCGAGGGATGTTGTTTCCTTTTGAGTTTCCCCGTCGGGCTAGTTTTTGGATGAAAAATGTTAATATGCCCCTTGACATGATTTTTCTTTATCGGGGTGAAGTGGTATCGGTGGAGGCAAATGTTCCTCCCTGTGAGAGTGAGCCATGCCCCATTTATGGTCCAGAAGCTATAGTTGATCAGGTTTTGGAGTTGGCTGGGGGGAGAGCCGATGAGTTGAATATTCAACAGGGCGATCGCATTTCTATCCAGTTTTTAGAAAATAATGTAAAATAGACTACACAAAATCAAAAAAATAAACTATAATATAGCTTCAAAAGTTGGATATAAAAAAATATCTGCCAAAGATAATTGATTAAGTCTATTAAATTAGCTAGTCATAAACCCCATTGATTTATCTATTGATTAAGTTAAATGAACTAAAATAAGTGTTTATTTACAATAAACCCTGAAAATCAAAACTATAGTCATCCATTGATAAGTTTTGTGACTAAAATAATCAAACAAAGATAATTGGATTTATCCTAAAGTCTGATTAATTTAGACTATTAATTGTCGTCAGATATTAAGTAACTATAACAGTACCTATCAATACCACAACTTGAAAAGAAATTAACTATTAACAAAATAAAAATACCAAACTTAACTTTTTTAAAATTGGGATTGTTAAATCATAGTTAAAAATCAAGAAATCAATTGTTTAATTTGTTAGGATGTTGTTCATTAATTTAGTTAGTTATCCAACGAGATACTGGAGTGAGGTTTACTATAAAATTTCCTTGTCTATAACCCATTGAAGAGTAAGACAAGCAATATCA
The DNA here is from genome assembly GCF_001747005.2 of Cyanobacterium sp. IPPAS B-1200. Taxonomy (NCBI): domain Bacteria; kingdom Bacillati; phylum Cyanobacteriota; class Cyanophyceae; order Chroococcales; family Geminocystaceae; genus Cyanobacterium; species Cyanobacterium sp. IPPAS B-1200. The sequence goes on along the minus strand of NZ_CP182899.1, from coordinate 276,843 downwards.
ATAAAATATTAATAACACCTATAAAAGTTTGCCATTTAGGTTTTATGGGGAAAAGTTTATCTACTTTATTAATGAAAATAATAATAGAAATTATCATTTTTTACGATCATTGTTAACACATTTAAAGAATATAAAAAAAATCAATTATGCCACCAATCATTTACTCTAATTTCATAGAATTTCTTAGCGAAGAAATCAATCTTTCTCCCGAATCCATTGCTGTCGCCCAGCGTTCAGTGGAACAAAATACTGAGTTTATGCCCATGGTATTATGGCAATACGGTTTAGTTACCATTGAACAATTAGATCGTATTTGCGATTGGTTAGAAAAGTTCTAAATTTCCACGAACCTTACCAAAGAACAAATTTCTTTATTCTGATATAATTAATTTCTTAAACACTACCATGGTATATGTATGAGTCTTAAGAATTTAATAAATGCGATCGCCCAGAAAAAAGCCCTTAAAGTAATTAGTGGTTTAAACAACTTTGATTTAGCCAATGTAAAGGCAGTGTGTAAAGCCGCTGAATTAGGGGGAGCGACTTTTGTGGACATTGCTGCTGATGTAGAAATTATCAAAGCGGTAAAAGAATCTATTAATATCCCTGTATGCGTTAGTGCCGTTGAGCCTCAGTTATTTGTCAGCGCCGTAGAAGCAGGGGCAGACTTAATCGAAATCGGGAACTTTGATAGTTTTTATGCTCAGGGAATCAACTTCAGCGCCGAGGACGTTTTAAACCTCACCCGTCAAACCCGCGCTTTATTACCGAATATTCTTCTTTCCGTTACTGTACCCCATACCCTTCCCCTCCATGAGCAAGTGGAATTAGCTCAAGCATTAGAAGCCGCAGGTGCTGATATAATCCAAACTGAAGGGGGTACAAGTTCTAAACCCAATCATAGTGGTATTTTAGGATTAATTGAAAAAGCAAGTCCTACCCTTGCCGCCGCCCATGCCATCTCTAAAGCGGTACAAATTCCCGTCTTGTGTGCCTCTGGTTTATCCGATGTTACTGTACCCATGGCGATCGCCACTGGTGCTTCTGGAGTGGGGGTAGGCTCTGCGGTAAACAAACTTAATGACGAAGTAGCCATGATGGCTGTGGTACGCAGTCTAGTGGAAGCCCTAGACACCTCTGAGGTTAAAGCTACCATCTAAAGTTGATAGGTGTTAGGTAATGGGTAATTAATTGTCCATTGCCCACCTAAATCAAAATTGCTTCCCATTAACTATCCACATTAGTAACTTCTATTACCGTGCCTCGGAAATTGTAACGGGGGTTATCTAATTCTAAGACTGTACCAATTTTTACTTTTTGGTTAGCAATGACATATCCATCGTTGGTGAGTTGTCCGTTGCCTGTCATGGTTAAAATCATATCAATGCTATTTTTGACGATGGGCCGTGGATCTAGTTGGGCTGTTACGCTACCATCGGGTTGAGTTGCTGCCACATAGTTGGGTAATTCTCGCACTGATTCAATTTTTAATTTCCCCGCAGGTTCATTTCTGACGATAACATTTACTTCGGCATCATCATTCAATTCCGCAAGGGTATCATCGGAGTTGGTAGTGTTTAAACCCCTCACAATAAGGCTGACTTCTACTTTTTCTACTCTATTACCACCCCCTGTTACTTGGGCAACAGAGCCTGATGGGCCTGGTACAATAAATATACCCACTATTACTAATAGTATAACTGCGATCGCCCCTAGGTCAAGAATGTTAACTTTCCCAAATAAACGACCTTTACCATCGATGATTTTCATAATATTTTTTATACACCGTAAAACTTCAAATATTATATCCTAAGAGGTATTAGGTGGTGGATAGTAGGTATTAGGTGATTATGAGTAATAAGTAAATAGGGTGCGCTGAATAAACCGAGATAGTGAAACCTTATTATTCTCAATTCTCCATTACCCTCACGACTCCACTTTTTAACCCAACCTTAGTTAATAGTTTTAGTTTGTTGCCAAATTTTGATAGTGCCGTCAACTCCTCCTGCCACCAAAATTTCTCCGTCATCACTCAGGGCAAGGGAAAAGATGCGATTATCTTCACTAATTTTTAGATGTCCTAATTCCTTACCCGTGGCACAGTACCAAATTTTCAAAAGCCCATCTACTCCCACAGTATATAATAACTGGTCATCGGGGTGAAAAGCTAAATCCATCACTTGCCCATGATGCCCTTGGAGTTGGAGGGAGGGGGAAACTTCTTGGAAAAGGCTAAAAATCGAGGGGGGCAGATACCAAATTTTAATGTCTCCATTGGCACAACCTGCCGCCACATATTCCCCTGATGTACTAATGGCGATAGATTCTAATGATATTAAGTTATCCACCAAAACCGCTAGTTTACGATTACTATTGATTTCCCATACAGAAATGGTGCCATCTCCACCACCGCTTACCATAATACCGATTTTATCGTTAAGGGCGATCGTATTTATAGCTCCATTATCATCATAACAACTATCAATTAAATCCCCTTTTATTAAATCCCATTTTTTCAAAGTTTGGTCATAACTACCACTAATTAAGCAGTTATTTTCTGGGGCAATTTCTAAGCCATGAATTGAACCTGTATGCTCGGTTAAAGTATGTTCTAACTTAAATTTTAGTTCTTTTTTTCCCTTTTTTTCCAAAGACCAAATTTTCACATCTTGATCTAAACTTCCTGTGGCTATACCATGATTTAAATAGTTAGTTTGGTGGGTAGATACCGCTAATAAACCCTGTTCAGAGCCTTGAATTGCATCTACTTCTAAACCATCTTCCAAAGACCATAATTTTAAATATTGATCCCAAGAAACACTAACTAAATATTTTTTATCAAAAGTAACACTTACATCAGTAACTGATTGACTATGGGCATCTATAACATGAATACATTTCCAAGCAAGTCGAGGAGGTGAATCATAATTATATTTTGGTAACTTTTGATGGATAATTTCAGGACTAGGTAACTTTATAGAATCATCATTTTTTGCACTACCACTATAATTTGAAGCATCGATATAGGGTAATTTTTGTTCAATGATAGCTACTCTTTCTAGTAAGTCACTTTTATTGACATAATCAATCATACTTGTCACCGACTGATTAATGGTGGCGATGTCTTTTTGCAAAGAGGCAATTACTTCATTTTCTGATAACCCCATTTTTGAACTAGATAAGGGCGGCTGATTGACGGATATTTTACTACCTAAAATATTAACTCTATTACTAACTTCTGCAATTTGTTCTGAGAATCTTTTTAGTTGAATATTAAGGGCAGCTGCTATTCTTTTTTTGTTTCTGTACTCTAATGATTTACGATTAATTATATTAAGAATTAGAATAACTGCAACGAAAAATATAACTACAAAATTACCCTGCCAAGGATTATTAATAATAAGTAAAATTAATAAAATTAGAGTGCTAATATATTCCCCAATCTCCCACCAAGTAAAATTCTTAAAAATCATTGCCTCTCTCCTAAAATGGTAATAAAATACGGGCGATAGTAAAATAAATCAACACACCTAAAACATCTACAGCAGTGGTAATAAAGGGTGCAGACATCAAAGCAGGATCTAATCCAAAAGAGCGAAATAAAAAGGGTAATGCCGAACCTGCCACTGAGGCCAAAATTGCGATCGCCACTAAACTAAATCCCACCGTTACACATACCATCAAATTTTGGTTTGTTTGTGGCAAAAAATAAGCCCAAATAGTAGCCAATAAACCTAATATTAAACCTAATATTAAACCAGCAATGGCCTCCCTAAAAATAATTTTTTTCGGTCCATAATCATTCACCTTATCAGTGCTTAATCCTCTGATAACCACCGTAGAAGATTGAGTACCAATATTTCCCCCCGTACCAATCAAAAGAGGAATAAATGCTGCCAAAACCGTCACTCTGCCCAGTATATCTTCCTGCGCCCCTATAATAGCCCCTGTCACCGTATTGGTTAACAATAACACCAACAACCATACAACCCTTCTTCTCGCCACCACAAAAAGATTCGTTTTAAAATAACTATTATCTCCATCCGACTGCACCGCCCCTAGGGCATAAATATCCTCCGTTGCCTCCCTTTCAATAATATCAATCACATCATCCACCGTGACGATACCCACCAAACGCAACTCCTTATCCACCACAGGCACCGCCAAAAAGTCATACCGTTGAATCAGTCTGGCTACCTCCTCTTGATCCATATCCGTATTAACATATACAATGTCTTTAGTTAACACTTTATCAAGGGTATCATCAGGGGAACTTACTACCAAATCCCGTAGGGAAACAATGCCCAAGAGATGACGAGAAGCATCCGTCACATACATATAATATATCAACTCCGAAGCCCTAGCCTCTGAGCGAATCTTCTCAAGGGTTTGTGCCACGGTAAAATCTTCCTTGAGGGCGATATACTCAGGAGTCATCATCCGCCCGGCGGTATCTTCCCCATAACCCAATAGCAAATTAGTTGTTTGTCTTTCCTCTGGGCTAAGTTGCTCTAAAATTCTACTAACCACCACTGCGGGTAATTCATCAAACAGTTTTGCCCTATCATCGGGGGACATTTTATCAACAATGTCCAAGACTTCTTGACGCTTAAATTCTTGAATTAACGACTCTTGACTGTTATAGTCTAAATGCTCATAAACATCGATAGATTCTGTTTTATTGAGAAGCCGAAAGGCGATTAGTTTTTGGGTTTCAGGTAAATCCCCAATGGCTTCGGCAATATCAACTGGTTGCACGGGTATTAGTAATGATTTCGCCCCTTCAAGATTATTTTTATCCAGCATTAATCTTAGTTGCGAATTGAGTAATTCTCTTAATTCGTGACGAGAATCTTGTTTATTAATGATTATATTATCACTCACCTAGTTCCTCCCTTGGTAGTTGGCGTCAGATTTTTTTTGCTGACATTTAATTTTAGCGAATGTTAGTTATTGTTAAAATTTTTCTTGGGATATAGTTATGATTACAATGGATTATCAAATATGATTACAATGGATTATCAAAAATAAAAAATAATTATCTATTGATTTCTTTATTTTTCATTTTCGTATTAACAATTTTTGAGATCTAAAACAATTACTTTTTCACATTTCTTGGAGCTATTGTTTGTCCTTGATAAAACTTTTGCTCAATTTTTCCTAAGTAAAAGTATAATAAAATGCTGATTAAATTAACTGTAACAGTTAAATAAGTAATTAATGGAGATATACTAGTGACTTTAAGGGTTATCAAAGGAATTATTGACCAAATAATGGCGCTGAAAACTAATAAAGTTTGACGTATTTTTTTGATATTTTTTAAGGCTTGACGACAACTAGAACAATTTTCTGTGTGGGAATGATAACGCTCCAATAATACATCATGGGGAGGAGTTGGGGGTAAAGTTTGATGGGGAAATAACTCCGCATTAAATTTATTTATCCACTGTCTAAATTCTGTTACATATAAATCAGCTTTGGTAGGTAAATAACAGGCTTTTTCGTACTTTTCACTACCTCCTAATTTTTCTAAATATCGCTCTTGGTAATGGAGGAAAATTTGATCATCTTCAAGAATCGCATTTTGATTCAGGTGGGAATACCAACGGGGAGTCAACTTAATAAAAAATTGAGGTATTTTTGAGGAAAATTGGAAGGGAAAACGGGCAAATAAACGACATTTTCCTTTACTAATGGGGGTAGCATAAACCACCGTCATGGTGCGTCCAAATTGCTTGGAGGTTAAGTCATGCCACATTAAATTGGGGGCGACAAAGGTAGTGTATTGAGTGCCTAGTTTACCTTTTCTTGGTCCTTCTTGCCATACTCCCTTAAAGCCTTGCCTATTACTGCTGATAATTTCTAATTCTACCGTAGAAACGTTAGTGCGATCGCCCACAGAACCATGATGAGTATAGGGTATATGACTAGAATCAAGGACATTTTCCAATAAAGTGAGGGCAGAATAAGGAATATCCCGAAAAGTATTTAACACCAACCATTTATCCTTATCCTCCTCCAAAGGATCTACGATGGGAATAGGAGTTTTATCAGCATTATTAGGATTACCAGCATAAACAAATAATAAATCCTGTTCAATTTTACAAGAATAAGCCTTCGCACAGGCACGAGAAGACTTTTGCGCCTGTTGATTTTCCTTCTGTTGGGGTATCACTTCACAATCTCCCTCCCCAGAAAAAGCCCAGCCATGGTAAGGGCATTCCAATAAACCCTCCTCATTAATTCTTCCCTCCGTTAAAGGCGCTAAACGATGGGGGCATTTATCCGCAAACACTCGCCATTGAGAAGTTTTTTCCTCCCACCAAATCACAATATCCTCTTCTAAGAGAGTAAAAGAATTGGGTCTATTTTTATCCAAATCCTCCACAAAAAAGACAGGATACCAAACCTCTTGATAATTAAAATTATCTTCGTCTTCACCCCCCACGGGTAAAACGACAGGGGCTTTTGTTTTTTCAAGGGTAGATTGTGTCATATTTTGCAGGAATTATTGATTTTAGTAACTATTACAAAATGTTAACAAAAATTCTTGCTAGTCTAAAGTTTTATAAAATATTTTGACTTTACTAAGCAAATATGTTACGATGTTTTGTAAAAACTTTTATACTAGGTGACAAACTTTTCAATACCTTCCTCAATGGTAGTACTGGGTTTGAAACCGACATCCTCAATTAAATCATCAATATCTGCATAAGTAGTTGGCACATCTCCGGGCTGTATCGGTAAAAAATTTTTTTCAGCTTCCATGCCCAAGCAATTTTCGATAACTTCAATAAATTTGCTCAACTCAACGGGTTGATTATTGCCGATATTATATATTTTGTAAGGAGGATGCTTTTGCCCACCATCAGAGACACTACCTTGGGGAAGATGATTCATCACCCTAATAATTCCCTCGACAATATCATCAATATAGGTAAAATCCCGTTGCATTTTGCCATAATTAAAAACCTTAATCGGTTTTCCTTCTAAAATAGCCTTAGTAAATAAAAAGTATGCCATATCTGGTCTTCCCCAAGGTCCATAAACAGTAAAAAAGCGTAACCCAGTACAAGGAATATTGTATAAATAACTATAGGTATGAGCCATTAATTCGTTGGCTTTTTTGGTGGCGGCATATAAACTGACAGGATTATCTACATTGTCGGAAGTAGAAAAGGGAATTTTTTTATTCGCCCCATAAACAGAGCTAGAAGAGGCGAAAACTAAGTGTTTGATAGCATTGTGGCGACAACATTCCAAAAGATTAACAAAACCCACTAGGTTACTATCTACATAGGCATGGGGATTTTCAATGGAGTATCTTACTCCCGCTTGGGCAGCTAGATGTACAACTGTATCGAATTTATTTTCAGTAAAGAGTTTTTCAAGATTTGCCCTATCTGTTAAATCCAATTTGTGAAAGATATAGTTTTTTTGCCCTTCTAATTGATCCAATCTTGCGATTTTAAGGGAAACATCATAATAGTCGTTAATATTATCTATACCAACTACTGTTTCTCCTCTGGATAATAATTCTTTGGTTAAGTAAAAACCGATAAATCCTGCTGCACCTGTTACTAATATTTTCATAGCCTAGTCTTTATGGGGTTATTTTTTACTGTATCTTATCTTTTGTTTCTGTAATATTCCCATTGAATATGACCAAAGTGGTTTTTTCTCCTTGAAATTTACCTTCACAATGGGTTATGATAGTCAATGACTCGGACTTATGCAGTTTCGACGCTCAAACCTTGTCAGGACCGGAAGGTAGCAGCAATACGGGATGCTTGAAATGGGCGTAAGATTCGGGTCTTTAATAGATCTCACTATTTCTCTACATCAAAAATAGATGCGATCGCCCTTACACTTCTAGCTTCCCTCCACTGCCAATGGTTATCCTGTCCATGGTTTTTAATATCCTTAATGGTTTGGTCAATTAATTTTGGTATTTGTTCAAATTCGGAGAAATTATAGCCAATTTTGACGGGAGAATTCACCTGATGATGAATTACGGGATAATCAGAGGCGATAATATGGCAACCAGCCGAAGCTGCATCACTGATGACTCCACTGGCACGGTAAAAATAACGCTCTTTGTCGTAGTGAATGATTAATATATCTATCTGTTGTAATACTTTTAAATAGTCTTCTTCTTTGGTGGTGTCGAACAAAGTAGCTTTTGTTTCATCGAGATAGGCTGGTTTTTGATTTAAGGGTGTACCGATGATTAATTCACATTGGTGATCATTATCGGCAATATACTGTTGTATTCTATCAAGGATAAGGGCGATCGGTTTATCAGGGCGAATCATTCCTACCACCCCAATTTTTATGGTTTGATTCTCCGATAATCTTTCCCCTAACTTGAGTCTAGGTGTCACCTCACTAAGAATCGGATGGGGCATCAAATATTTACAATGGTCAGAAAATCTGTATTTTTCAGGAATTACATCATCATCAATTTCTAACAAAACTACTTTTAAGTTTCTAAATAATTGTAGATAAAATTTTAGATAAATAAAGCCTAAGTATTTAATTTTGCTATTCATGGCAAACTGTTGATTACCATGAAGACTAAGAAAGGTTAATTTTCTCCTCAACGCCAATAATGGTAACAAAAACAAGCAATGTTGATTATAAAATTCAAATACAAAAATAGAGTCAATATCGTTAAATTTAAATGCTCTTAAACCCATGGCAATATGACGATATTCCCGTCTAATTTGTAAGCCAATTTGATAGGGAAATAATTTACTAAACTTTAATAACCAATTGGGTAATTTTGTTTCTAAGGATAAAAAGGCGATCGCCCTTTGGCTGTATTCAGGAATTAAAAGTAGGTCTTTTAAACCAGGGTGCATTAACTGCATAGTATTTCAGGTTAGTTAAGAAAATATTTTTTGCTCAATCAACTAATTTTAACTACTTAGCCTGATAATTTTCTCGAAATTTCTTTTGTTTCTAATATTAATTGGTAAGGGCGATCGCCCTTTTGCTGTATTCAGGAATTAAAAGTAAGTCTTTTAAACCAGGGTGCATTAATTGCATAGTATTTCAGGTTAGTTAGGAAAATATTTTTTGCTCAATCAACTAATTTTGATGTCCGATTGATTGAGTCGTGGAACTTTGAGGGAATGACACACGAGATTACTATGGTTAAGATATAGGAGGAATTGTACCTTTTTTTAACCAGTTAATGGCTAAGTGAGGATGAACAATATGAATATTATGATGGGGAAAATCATAAATAGCGTGCTTATTTGGAATAATGGTTTTCACATCTTTGTTGAGAAAATCCTGAAAGTTAGCAGTTATCAATAGGTCAGCTTTTCCAGCTACAGCGGTTTCTAAAACTTGTTGATTTTCCAAATCATCAATAGCAAGAACTCCTGTACCGCCCAAGATTAACTGAGGATTACTAAGCTGAGCGTAACTAGAAATAACATTGACATAAAAAGAAGCATTCTCAGCGAGGGGAGTTCGTCGCAATAAAACTTATTCTAAACGATTTAAATAACTATATTTTTATGAAGTAGTCAAACATAATTCAATTAATAATTTTAATTGAATCTTCTAATTGTAAGCGTTTTAACTCATTTCTAATATAAGTACAATCATCAGTTTTACCTCTGGCAAAAAACACTCTTCTATAGAAAAATTCTGCCAAGAAAACAGGATTGGGAGAAAAAAAAGATAAGATATATTTAATCTTATCTAATTTATTTGACTTTCCCTTAAAACCTGCCGTTAAAGCTTTTCTTTTATAGACAAATAACAATTTCTCTAAATCTAACTTCTGATAAAATTCAGGATTATATTTTTCCAAAATTAGTAAAGCTGATTTTACCATGGCGATAAAATTCTCATAATGTACTGAACTATTATGACTATAACTTTGAGTGGCCTGTTGAGGATGAATACGCCAGGAAACCAATTCTTCAGGAACATGAAGGATATTACAAACCAACGCCGCTCGCATACCCCATTCAAAATCCGCAGCAGGTCCGAAATTTGTGGCAAATAAACCGATTTTCTCAAAAACAGAGCGCCGAATTAATAACTGTAATGGACCACAATAGACAGTAGTTAGAGCACAATATAAAATGCCATCATAAGGAGCAAAACGAATGTGTTTTTGATGGATTAATTCACCATAAAATAATTGAGGTAGAAATTGATACCATTTTTGAGGAATTTCTCGATCTTGGTGATCAATAATGGTTAAACAACAATGACAAATATCACATTCGGGATATTTTTCCAATTCTGTTACCATTTTCTCCAAACAATCCAGAGTCATTAGATCATCATTCGTCGCAATATAAATGTACTCTCCCTGAGCTAAACGAATACAGTTATTCCAATTAACATACATTCCCTTCCTAGCAGCTTGCGAAATGCGCATTCTTGGCTCTTTTTGAGCAAATTCTTGGATTAATTCCCATGCACCATCATCGGATAAATTATCAATAACAACCAATTCCCAATCGGTGAAAGTTTGATTGATAATAGTTTTGAGTCTTTTGTCTAGGTATTGTCGATTATTAAAACTAGGTAAAATTATGGATATTTTAGGTTTCATTGTAAAATTAAATGTTTTTATTTAAAATACTTGAATAGTTTACCGATTTTTTGAATCGTCAGAGAAAGAATACTAAATATTTTAAAGACAAAATAGTTAAATTTATTTTTATCACTCAATCTCTCTAGAGTACCTAAAGTACCGTTGATATTTTCCCTGATACTGACTGATAAAGAATTATCTATTAAATAAAATCCTGAAAATTGAGGATAGAATAGTCCTGTTAATCTTAACGCCAAGATTCTCGAAGCAATTAATTTTTTTCTTTGTGCTTGATAAGGCTGAATTTTTTCCAGATTATTTAAATAATAATTATCAACCTCCAAATATCCCTGAGTAATTGCCTGTTCAATGAAATTTTTACCTTGATTATTTCTAGCAATAATCAAACTTTTTCCTTCTTGTTCTTCAAAACTAGGATAACCGTTTTCTTCTATCCAAGCGTCTCCAAAAGTAATATCTCCAATAGTACCCATTCCATCAGGACAGACTTTACATCTAAAGTGTAAATGTTTGTTTAAAATTGTACCCCAAGACTGATTATAGCTGAGAGAAAATTCTCTCAAATCTTGATCAATTGCTGTAGCTTTTCCAGGCCATCCTTTACCCCTATACCAAAAATCTTGTAAATTGTCTGACGAAACCTTGAGAGTCTTGAGCAAATGTTCTGTACCCTTCATACTAGGAGTACCAGCACACATAAAAGTAATCAAAACCACAATCTGCTCTTGGTATTGAGGATATAATTTCAGATAAGCTCGCAATGCAGCCACATCACAAGGTTTGCCCACAAATGCGATTTTTTCTACCTTATCTTGGAGTATTTTAATAATTGATGTTAAAGGAGAAGCAGGAGCATATCGTGACCCCGAATTTCTGATAATATCTTCCCGTTTTCTACTAAGAAAAACATCATTTGTAAGAGGATTAGATAAACTTTTACCTATATGTATAACACCAGTCACAATTTTTTTTTCTAAAAGGAATTGTAATAAACCCGTTATTCCACCACCTGAAGAGGCCTGCCAACGAATTTCTGGATCAGTTGAATATCCTACCCAGCTTTGAGCAATCGGTCCCCAGAGTTTTTCGTCTTGAGTAGAAAGTGTCTGATCTTGATTTACTAGCATACCTGGACAGACCTGTTTAATTTCTTGCCAAGGTTCCTGTTTTTCCAAGCCCTCATTAAGATGAGGATAATAAAAACCATCTTCACCTAATTTAATTTTGATCACCTGATCAGAAGCCATAGCTTCACAGATACCACAGCCAATACACAGATTAGCTTGACCCACATCTTTAACGCTTTTCATCATTTTATTAAATAACTAAGTTCCTCAAAAAAATCTTGATTATATTTTTCAATTAAAAGTGTGGATTCTTTGACTTTTGTCAACATTTCTTCCCGATTACCCATATATTTGTCTAATTGATTGATAACATATTTGTCATTTTTTTTCGTAGCATCTATTACATAAGGATATTTGAGAGTGTAATCGAAAAGTCCCGTAAATTTTCGACTATAAGCTATCGGTATGACAGGTACTCCAGCAGATAAAGCAGCAATACAAGAGTGCATTCGTGAACCAATAAACAAATCACAACCACTAATATAACTTTTAGCTTCAATGGGGGAGGTAAAAGAAGGAGCAAGAATTGTTTGAGAATATTTCAAATGTAATTTTTGACAGACTTCATAATCATCGTCGATAGGAAAAGATGGACTGATCACATGGGGAATTAAATGAATCAAACAATTATTTTTCTGATTTAATAAATCCAGAATATTGGTAATCATTTGTGGATAATTCACCTGTAAAGCAAACTGATTATTTGTATTATAACCTCCGTTCCAAAGTAGGCCTGAAATATTCAGACCAATATTCATCTTTTCGTGATTAAAAATGCATTGCTCAAAAGGCAAATAAAAAGCTAAATCAGTAAACTTTTTTAAAGTTTTATAGTTGGGAATATTCTGAATACAATATTCATAACTTAAGTCATCACGAACATAAATAGCCGTCATTTTACCCAGAATAAAATTAGCGCATAATCGAGTCCACTGTTTATTAAAAGGACCAATTGTTTGCGGAAATAAAGCAATTTTTTTCTTTAATAATAAGCAATATAATTTAGTTATAAATAATTTTTTAAACCGTTCTTCACCATAGATATCAGTAAAACTATCACCTTCTCCTAAATCTATAATTAAGTCAGCTTCTTTCACTTCTTGATAAAACGATAACGATTTAGGTTTGATTAAAGCAGTTCGATTAGTATAACCGTATATAGGGTAAAATTTAAAATGTAGTTCTTGAGAATTTATCTCTATTTTATCTTCAACAATAGCATTCTTCCCTGTACCTATTAAGATGTATTGATATTTTTGATTCGTCATTTGAGATAACTTTTCTAAATAAGTCAACGCAGAATAAGTTAGAGCATTAACCCCCATATTTCCTGAATAAACTGTCGCCCATAATAAACATATTTTCATTATTTTTGCCTCTTGATTTTTCACTTTATTTTGATTTTGGGTATCTATAGCGACCCTAAATCATTTGTGAGAACTTTAAATTAAGTTCCCCCTTTTTTAAGGTGGGTTAGGGGGGATCCCAATCTCATGACTCATTTAGGACTGCCATAACTGCTTTAATGTTTGCATAAATTATTTAGTTAACTAGGAAAAATTATTGCCTTAACTCTATCACCAACTGCTTCCCAAGAGTATTCAAATTGAACCAGTTTATAAGCATTATCTGCTAATTTTTTAGCAAAGCAAGGATCAGACCATAACTGAATAATTCCTTCTACAATGTCCTCCATGGTATCTCTGATTAACAAATGTTGTTCATCTTGAGCTTTTAAACCCTCTGCTCCCTTTGAGGTGCTTACTACAGGAATCCCCGCAGCAAAAGCCTCCAAAATTTTTAAACGAGTGCCTCCCCCCTCTTGTAAAGGAACAACCATAACATTTCCAGCCGCCAAATAAGGTTTAATATCTGGGACTTTACCAGTAACTATAATATTAGGATTACTTTTCGCTGTTTCTCTCATCAATTTAGTTGGTCCACTACCTACCAAGATTAAACGGGAATCAGAATATATTTTTTGTAACCGAGGATAGATTTCCTCGATTAATAATTTAGCAGCGACAGAGTTGGGTTGATAACCAAAGGTTGCGGGAAAAACGATAGTGTGAGGGATAAATTTCCAATTCTCAGGAAGAGGACATTTTCCTAGACGTAGATGTTCATAGTCATGAACATTAATGCCATTAGGAACTACTTGAATAGATAAATTTTGACCATACATTTCTCGCATTAAATTAGCATCATTCTCACTACATACCCAGACTTGATTGGCTTCCCTAACAAATCTTTGTTCTATTCTTTTTATTTTAATCGGCAAAACTTTTGAAGGATCAAATTTTGAAATAAAAAATAGAGATTGTTTTCTTTCACTGGAATGGTAAATATCGTTAAATAATTTTCCTTCCACATTTTGAGCATCATAAATTACTTTAAACTGACAACTTTCTTGAAGAGTTTTAATTTTCTGAAAATAATGATAAAATCTAACATCTTGAAAAATAATTAAGTTAGGTTTTTCTTTTAAAATAAATTTCATTAAAGCTGTTGTTACTACACCCCATCTTAACCAATTAATTTGTGGATGTCCTAAAGGCGTAAAATACGATAATTTATTAATTATTTTTGTTTGAATACTTCTCTGTTGGCGAAGAAATCTAAGATCAAATTCTTGATAAGTTTTCAAACATGGTGGACTAGATTTATCGTCATTCTCTGATTTTTTAAAATCAAGAGTAATAAGATGGACCTCGCCAAGTTGCATCATAAGACTGATATTTTGCCAATTTCGCAAAGTTAATCCTCCCATTGGAGGATAAGGTTTTTGAAAATTAATAAATAAAGTTTTCATTTTTGCCGATAAAGTCATTTTCTCAGTTTATTATAATATCCGTAGCTTTTAATTATTCCTGATTTATTACTTTTTGAACAAGTTACTTTAAATATTTCCAGCTTTAACCACATACTACTTAGTAAAAAGCCATTTTTAATGAGACAGGGAGATGTGATTTACCGAATTGTAATTTGACTATTGACACTTCTAATATACATGTAGTAACAGAGGATACTTTAAACTAATAATAGTTTAACTGTTACTTTTCTTTTTAGCAAAATTTAATAATTTTTGTGCTAGTGAGGACGGCAAGAATAAACCTACCAAGATTTTAAATAATAAGATACTACTTAAACTTTTTCTTGTCTTGATTACCAAAGGGTCTTTTTGTAGTAAAAAGTAAAAGTATCTTAAGCCATTTAAACTTTTTTTAAAACTAGGTATTCCTTCAACAGATTTAAGAGAAAGATACATATAAAAATCAGATAATGTACTTTTTTTCAATGATTTTAATGAAGGAGAAATGTCAGCAAAGTTTTTTTCAATCACTAATAAACCATATTTCTCCATTTTTGTTGTATTAGTAGAAAGAGAATTTGAAGAAATTCGATATAAAATCTGTGGTAATGGTACACATACGAAATCATATTTTTTAGCAATTCGCAAATATAAATCCCAGTCTTCTGCATAAGGGAAAGACTCTTCAAAGTTACCAATTTCTGCAAATACTTTTCTTCTTATTAAAGGATTAGAAGCAGTGCCTAAAAAATTACTAATTAGTAATTTTTCATAAACATAACCATTCAATAAAATATGTGAGTAGGAACGTAAAAACTTACTGTTTTTATCTATATTATTTATCCAACTATAAGCTAATACTGCTTCTTTATTTTCTTGTAATGCCTTTAATTGTAATTCTAGCTTATCTTCAGTCCAAAGATCATCTGTGTCAAGAAAAGCAAGATAATCGCCTTGAGAGTTTGCAATGCCAAGGTTACGAGCAGCAGACACCCCTTGATTAGCAAAAGATAGGACTTTTACTCTATCATCTTCAATTTGAGCAATTTTTTCTAAAGTATTATCAGTTGAACCATCATTAATAATAATTAATTCAAAATCTGTAAATGTTTGTTGAAGTACAGATTTTATGGTTTCTTGAATAGTTTTTTCTCCGTTATAAACAGGTATTATCACAGAAATAAGGGGCATTATTAATATTTATCTCCTGAAAATTTGATATTTCCAAAAATAAAGAGGACTAACAAATGAACTTACTAGAAATTTCATTTCCGCCTTTAAAACAATATCTGTTTCTAATAGTTTTCTATGTTTAAAAAAATGAATCATAATTTTTCTTAAATCATTAATTGCATAGATGGGGAGAATAAAGGGCCGCTGCCATACTTTCCAGCCTAACATTCGAGTATAGTATCTACTTAGGCCATTTCCTTTCATTAAATTAACTATATAGTCTTTTTGTAAACGTTCTTTCGGAATTTTGTGGTAGATTTCCATCGCTGGATTGTACCAAATTTCCCAACCTGCTTTTCTTAAATGTAAAAAAGCCTCTAAATCATCGCCAGGTAATTGTAATCCGCTTACTCTGCCTTGCAAGAATAAATTTGTAGGAACATTATCTAACCACGCTTGTTTGTGAACAACAATTCCCGCACCTGGGGGAAGCACTCTTTTATAAGCATATTGATAATCATCTGAAGTATAACAAATGGTTTTATCGCTACCGCCAATGGCAAAGAATCTACTTATTTTCTCAAAATTTGGTGGTGGTTCAATTTCATATTCCCCTTTTATTTTACTACCATAGGCTCCTGCTTTCGGATGCTGTTTCCCAAAAAGATAGGCTTGTTCCACCCAATTTGATGTCGGTAAATTATCATCATCCAAAAAACCAATTAAATTTCCATTTGCCTCTTCAACAGCTTTTTGTCTTGCATAAGCTAATCCTTGTTTTTCTTCAAAATAACATTTAATCGGACAAGCTACATTCCAATTATTTTTATATTCTTCGATTACTTTAGCAGTATTATCATTACTGTTATTGTCAATAACTATTATTTCCCAGTTAATATCTTCTGTGTCAATTTGCTGTTTGAGTCTGTCGAGAACATCAGGGACTCTTTTCTCTCCGTTGTAGGTACAAATGGCAACTGTGAAATCTATCATAACCACACGTCAGCTAATTTAATTAAACCTATTCTAAAACCTTTTTTCCAATTTTCAACTCAATTTATCAGTCAGAAAGCAAGAATCAGTTATCCTAGAAAACGTAAAGTTTCGGGTTGAGACTAGGGAATCGTGATGAGTGGAGAGGGCAGAAAATCCCCTGACTGGGAAAGAATTGAAAAGGCGTTGTCGGTAGAAAAGGAATATGGCTATCAAAATCTACAGGGAAAACAATATCGTTTCCATGAATTTCTCTGTCTTAGTTTTGGTGGTATTCCGCCTGTTTTAAACTTGATGATTGCTTTTAAGTGGCAAAAAGTGGCAAAGGATTTTGCAGAATATCCTCAGTTAACTTTACAAGAGAAAAAAGATTTAATTGGTTATGTAGAAGAATTTATTAATGAGGTAAAAGAAAAACAAAAGGAAGAAGCCGAAAGGAAAGAAGCAACAAAAGAGGATAATATAATACCTTTTCCTTCTAAAGTTGAGACGGTCACGGTTACTCCCAAGGTAAAAGAAACTCCCGTCAAGCTAACTTTAAATAGTCCTGTAATTAATTTGCAATGCGTTAATACTCGACAAAATAAACTATTAGAAAAAATGGGTATTTATCGGGTTAGGGATGTTTTATTTTATTATCCTAGGGAGCATATTGACTATGGAAAAAAAATTGCTATTAAGGATTTAGAAGCAGGGGAAACGGTCACTGTTATTGGTACGGTAAAAAAATGCTCTTGTTTTAGTAGCCCGAAAAATAAAAAGTTAACTATTCTTAGTCTCGTTATCAAGGATAGAACAGGAGAACTGAAAATAAATCGTTTTTTTGCGGGAAATTATTTCAGCAGTAGGGGATGGCAGGAGAAGATGAAACGCTCTTATGCTATGGGGGCGTTGATTGCAGCTTCGGGATTGGTAAAGGAAAATAAATACGGTATTACCCTTGATAATCCTGAGTTTGAGGTTTTGGACTCAGGGGGAAATAGTATTAACTCTCTTAAAATTGGGCGGTTGTTACCTGTGTACCCTCTCACCGAAGGGGTGGCAGCGGATTTGATTAGGAAGGCGGTGGTGGAGTCTTTGCCTACTCTCTCGGAAATTGATGATCCTTTGCCAGTTTATCTCAGACAACAATATAGTTTAATTGATCTGCAAAGGGCGATCGCCCATATCCATTATCCAGACAACCAAAAACAACTTACAGACGCAAGAAGAAGACTAATATTTGACGAATTTTTCTACCTGCAACTGGGCTTCTTAGAAAGAAAAAAACAAGATAAACAAAACCGCCAAGCCTCCCCCTTCATTCCCCAAGGGAAACTCATCGAAGAATTTAACCAACTCCTCCCCTTCCAGCTAACCGATGCCCAGCAAAGGGTAATCAACGAAATCGAAACCGACTTAGAATCATCCTCCCCCATGAATCGCCTTGTGCAAGGGGATGTAGGCTCAGGAAAAACTATCGTCGCCGTATTCGCCATCCTTGCCGCCCTCCAGTCAGGGTATCAAGCCGCCCTCATGGCACCCACCGAAGTATTAGCAGAACAACATTACCGCAAGATAGTACAGTGGTTTAACCTGCTCCATTTGCCCGTAGAATTGCTCACAGGGTCAACCAAAACCGCCAAACGCAGGGAGATTCATTCCCAACTGCAAAGCGGAGAATTGCCCCTTTTAATTGGCACTCACGCCCTAATTCAAGATCCTGTAAAATTCCGTAACCTCGGCTTGGTGGTAATTGATGAACAACATCGCTTCGGGGTACAACAACGCGCCCGTCTTTTAGCCAAAGGAAAAGCCCCCCATGTCCTCACCATGACAGCCACCCCCATTCCCCGTACCCTCGCCCTCACCCTTCATGGAGACTTAGACGTAAGCCAAATTGACGAACTACCCCCCGGCAGACAACCCATTCAAACCACCGTATTGGCAGGAAAACAGCGCACCCAAAGCTATGAATTAATAAAAAGGGAAGTAGCCCAAGGGAGACAGGCTTATGTAATCTTTCCCATGATTGAAGAATCAGAAAAACTCGATGTCAAAGCAGCGGTCGTCGAACATCAAAAATTTAGCGAGAAAATTTTTACTAACTTCAATGTAGGTTTACTCCATGGGCGTATGTCATCGGAGGAAAAGGAAGCCGCCCTCACCGCCTTTCGGGATAACGAAACTCAGATAATCGTCTCCACCACCGTCATCGAGGTAGGGGTTGACGTACCCAATGCCACCGTTATGCTCATCGAAAATGCCGAACGTTTTGGGTTATCACAACTGCACCAGTTACGGGGTAGGGTAGGCCGTGGCAGTCACAAATCCCATTGTTTACTTATCAGCGGTAGCAAATCCCCCGATGGGTTACAACGGTTAAAAGTGTTAGAACAGTCTCAGGATGGCTTTTTTATCTCAGAGATGGATTTAAGGTTGAGGGGGCCGGGGGAGGTTTTAGGCTCTCGTCAATCGGGATTGCCTGATTTTGCCCTTGCTAGTTTGGTGGAAGATCAAGAAGTGTTGGTTTTAGCAAGGGATGCAGCGGAAAAGATTCTGTTACAAGATAAGTATATGGAGGATGATTCTAGTTTAAAAAATGAGCTAGCAAGGCGTTATAAAAAATTAATTGGTAGTGAAATGTTAACTTAGGTGACGAGAAAATAAACACTTTGCTTAAAGTAACTTTTTCATATAGCTACCCCACAAAGAAGCTGCTTGTCCACTGCTTCCCCTAGTAGAAGAGTTATTATCATTACCTAGCCATATTCCTGTGGTTAAATCATCTTGGGGACTATAACCGATAAACCATAAATCAATACCCCCAGAATTTGTGCCTGTTTTACCGCCTTCCCCTCTACCAAGACTGGCACTTCTGCCTGTGCCAGAAGTCACTACTCTTTGTAACATTTGATGGACGGTTTGGGCGACTTGGGGGGTTATGGCTTGTTTGGTTTCATAGCCCCCTTGATTAAAACGATATACTTCCCTACAGGTGTTATATTCATCTACGTTTTCGCAGTCTCTGCCGTCTCGAATGACTTTGATGGCGTGGGGACGATTCCATATTCCTTGATTGGGGATGGTGGCGTAAGCCCCTGTCATTTCTAAAACGTTGACTTCACTTTGTCCTAGGGCTAAACCAGGTACGGGATTTTGGGGGGAATTGATGCCCATTTTTTTGGCAGTGGCTACCACTTTATTTAAGCCCACATCTTGGGCAATGCGTAGGGCAACGGCATTTTCGGAAAGTGCCATACCTTGATACATATCGATGGGGCCAGAAAAGTTATTGCAGGGGCGAAATTGTACCCCTTGCCATTGTAAAGCAGCGCAGGAATAGGTTTTATTGGGGGATATACCCGCTTCAAGGGCGGCGGTGTAGGGAAATAGTTTGAAGGTGGAGGCGGCTTGTCGTTGGGCTTGGGTGGCCCGATTAAATTGGCTTTCTTGAAAGTCTTTTCCCCCCACTAGGGCAACAATTTCCCCTGTGCTGCTGTTGATAGTTGCGATCGCCCCTTGGTCAAAACCAAAACGAGATCCATTAGTATTAATATAATCCTTGAGGGAATTTTCTGCCTCCCTTTGATACTTCAAACTTAACCCCGTTTCAATGATAAAATCCCCCTCCTGCAACAAATCCGCCCCCAATAACATCCGCACCTCATCAAACACATAACTATAAAAATAGGGGGCAATGGTATTTGATAAAGTCTCCCTCGCTTCAGGGGTTATCTCAATACGAGATCTTCTAGCTCCATTCGCTTCATCCTCTGTTATCATACCCAAAGAGAGCATACGACTGATAACACGATTACGCAATCCTAAAGCCGTATCATAATCCTGCACTGGGTTATAAGCATTCGGGGCAGGTAAAATAGCCACCAACGCCGCCGCCTCCTCAATGGAAACATCCCGCGCCGACTTGCCAAAATAAAATCTGGCAGCATCCTCAAAACCATAAAGATTTATGCCCAAATAAACTCGATTGAGATAACCCTTCATAATCTGATCTTTACTATATACCGCCTCTAGCTTCGTCGCCACCACCATTTCTCGCACCTTCCGTGCGATGGTATTTTCCCTACCCACTTCAGGGTAAAGACTACGGGCTAACTGCTGAGTAATGGTGCTAGCCCCCTGTCTGGCCCCACTATCTCCCCTGTTAATCAAGATAGCTCGTAAAATCCCCAAAGGATCAACCCCAAAATGCCAATGGTAACGAGAATCCTCCGAAACAATTAACGCCTGTGGCAAATAGGAAGAAAAATCACTCAATCTTTCTAACTCTCGATGGGGGGAAGAAATGCGGGGGGCAAGAGGCGTTTCTCCATCTTCTCCATAAACCACCGTGGCACCAGTATTGCCTTGGGGCATAGGATAAACAGTATATCTTGACCATGCTATGGCGACGATGGCACACAGAAGAATCAAAAAACCTGCAAGGGTAAATAATCCATAGCGAAGAATTAACGATAATTTGGAGGGAGGTTTATCAAAATATAATTCTATGACATCTTCTAATTCTGGAGGTCCAAGGGTTATCACATCATTATGACGTAGGGTAAGAGATTGATAACGTCTTTTGCCTAGGTAAATTCCATTGGTAGATTGTAAGTCTTTTACTTTAAATCTATTGGTTGTTTTGTCCTTTTCAACGGCACAGTGAATTTGACTGATGATAGGATTACGAAGAATAATGTCACAACTATTTTTATTTCTACCAATGATGTAACGTTCCCCTAAAAGGGGATATTCATGGGTTTTTCCATTACTTCCATTTTTAAGTTTTATTTTTGGTACGATCGCACCTTGTTTGAGGTTCGGTAAACTAAACTGAGCTTGGATAGTTTGTAAAACTCCCGTTACCATTCTATCTATTGTCGCTGGGGATGGTGGTTTTTTACCCATTTTCGCAAAGTGATAATCGATGATTAAAAGTTGTAGCTACTATTTTAATCTGCTCTGGATAAAATCTTTGTCTTTACAGGTGTAGCACTTAGGTAGTTTTTATGGGGTGATAGGGGCATAAATAAAGGTGGGCAATGCCCACCCTACTTAATTAACGACGACGACGACCAAAACCACTACTACGGCGGGTAGGAGTACGACGAACAGGGGTTCTTCTTGTATTAGTGCGATTAGTACCAAAACTACTATTATTTCTCTGTCTAGTGGTGCTGTTGGATGTGCCACTATTGCGGAGGTTACTAGAACCCACTCCAGAGCCTGTGGCCCTTGTACCGCTTAGGGTACGACCTCTTACTGCCCCTGTTTGACTGTTTCTAATGGTGCCTGTGGTGCGTACCGATTGACGATTTCTTTCTACTGGGGGGACTGTATTATGGTTACTGCGATAGCTGTCCACCGCTTGGCTATAGCTACTACCATAACCACCAAATCCTCGGAGGGGTACCCCAGGTTGAAACACGGGGGGGACATAGTATTGAGGACGAAATAACATACTACCAATAGCTTGTCCTGCAATGGCTCCAGCAAAGGGACTCCAAAAACTAGATTGTTGTCTGACAATGACAGTTTCTTGTCTGCCCGTATTGGGATTGGTAACGGTTTCCGTTTCGTTGTGGATGTATTCAATGCGGAAATCTTCGGTGAGGTGCATCACTGCATTACTACCGTTAATTTCTACGTAGGTTTGTTTACCTGCTTCTATTTCTTCATCGGTTAACCTTGCCATCTGTAAGTCGGTAGTCATGAAGTTGGGACGACTACCAGAGGGGGTATTTAATAGCATTAGGTTATATTCCCCATCTACATCGTTAAAGGTGGCTTGTTGGACGGGATATTGTCCACTGGGGATATTATTAATGGTTTGAGCCGTATTATTAGTAAAGTTGGTATTGTTACTTCTAACGTTGTTTGAGCCACAGGCAACGGTGGTAAAACCGAGGGTGATGACTAAACATATGGCTAGTAATTTCTTAAACATTATGATTTTTATTTTTTTAAACTGATACTTTTTTTATAAAGGTATTAACTCAGGGAAGTTGAGAATGGTTTGCTCCTCGGTGAGGATTTCTCCTAGTCGGGCGGGGGAAAAATGAAGTGCGATCGCACGATAACCACCTTTATAATTAAGACTAATAAGAGCTTTTAACCCTTCACTCAGGGCCTCATATTCCGCCAAATCCGTTTCAATTTCAGGGGATTCCCCTTCAAAAGCTACTGTGATCATAACAAGTAAGTTATCGGTTATGGGCAGGGATAAAGGTTCGTTTTCCCCTACTGTAGATTCAATATCGGGTTGTGCCAGATAACGATTGGCTGAATCGGTGAATAATTCTTCTACATAATCCCCCGCTTCTCCTTCATTCCAAACCACATCCCCTTCATTGGAGGCACTATTCCAATAGTTTTGATATTGAAGCAGACTTTGGCAAACATTGACCAAACATTCCCCCATCACTTCCAAATCACCATCCGCATCAACGGCATTACGGGCATTTTCATTTAATACCCCCAACAGCGGAGCGATTTCTTCCCCTTGCAAATGGATGAAAATTCGGGAGACAACAAATCTAGTTTTGCCTCTAATTTGATTAAAACGATCGCCTATGGACATGATAATAATTGATAATGGAGAATTAATAATGGATAATTTAATTATCCAATGCCTAACACATTTAAGGATGTAACATGATACGTCCTCTACCGTCTAACACCTATTTTCTCACTAATAAAACAGGGCAGTTGGCATTTACCCGTATATAGTCAGAAAGAGAAGAACCCAGTAAACGATCTAAATCTACCAAACTTTTGGCAATGGAAGGACGACGATCAGGAGAACCGAGTAATAATAAATCAATGTCTTTATCTTCGGCTAACTGACAGATTTTTTTGCCAGGTTTACCCCCAGTGACGACGCAACGGGTACTAATTCCCATTCTTTTGGCTTGGGCAAGGGCAGGGGCAAGGACGGGATTTTGTTCCATGTCTGCGGTGGATAGGTCAACATTGGCATCTAAATCGGGGTTTACCCTCACTAAGTATAATTCTGCTTCCCGATAGTCTTTGAGCATATTAATAGTTAACTCAAGGGCGTATTGGGCGGCTTCAGATTTATCTAAGGCCAACATTACCCTTTTTACTTTACGTATATATATATCATCTTTTACCAAGAGCATGGGGCGATCGCTCAGTTGAAATACATATTGACTCACAGAGTTTTCCAAAAATGATTCTAACCTTTTTAAACCCCTAGAACCCATTAAAATCAAATCTGCATCAATTTCCTGAGCTACCTGACAAACAACGTCCTTGGGTTCACCCTGTCTGAGAATAGTTGAAACCTTGGTAGGGTCAATGTTAACATTTTTGACTATGTCTGAAAGAATTTTTCCCCCTTCTTCCCATTTAGTTTCTAGGGCATCGGCACTGGTTTGGGGAGAAACAACGTGTAAAATGGTTAGGTCACAATTTTGAAAGGCAGGAATATCCTGCAAAGTTTTTAACATTTCTTGGGTGTGACCATTTCCAGAGTCGGCGTATAAAATTTTCTTTAACATGGCGTTTTGTATTTTATGAGCATTTATATTCATTTTTTAAAATACAGTGATTGAGTGCCACAAAATCTAAAATTTTGTAACAGCCACTTTTTAAATTTACCGTAACTATCAATTTTCTATTATCAATTACCTAAATGAATCCATCTCAATTAATAGCCACCGCCACCGAAAAATTAGCCCCTACTTTTGCTCAAGTTGACCAACAGATAAAGCATAATCTCCATAAGGTATTAAAGGCTTTTCAGGAATACAAGGTAGGAGTCCATCATTTTAGTAGTGTCAGTGGTTATGGTCATGACGACCTTGGGAGGGAGGTGCTAGATCAGGTTTTTGCGAGGGTTGTGGGGGCGAAGAGTAGTGCTGTGCGAGTGCAAATAGTATCGGGGACCCATGCGATCGCCTCTTGCTTATATGGAGTTTTACGCCCCGCTGATGAAATGTTGGCGGTGGCAGGACATCCTTACGACACCCTAGAGGAAGTTATCGGCATTCGGGGAGAAGGGCAAGGAAGCCTTAAGGAATTGGGCATCAAGTATCGTGAATTGGATTTAACTGTCTCTGGGGAAATTGACTGGGAAGGTTTACAAACGGCAGTAAAACCAGAAACAAAATTAGTGTTAATCCAGCGCTCCTGTGGTTATTCTTGGCGTAAAAGTCTTTCGGTAGCAGACATTGAAAGGATTGTAACCATAGTTAAGGCTCAAAACCCCGATACGGTTTGTTTTGTGGATAACTGTTATGGGGAATTTATCGAAACCCTTGAACCCACAGCGGTGGGTGTAGATTTGATGGCAGGTTCACTCATAAAAAACCCGGGAGGTACTATTGTAACCGCAGGGGGTTACATTGCAGGCCGAGAAGATTTAGTAGAAAAAGCCTGTTGTCGTCTCACTGCCCCAGGTATTGGTAGCAGTGGGGGAGCAACTTTTGATCAAAATCGTCTTCTCTTTCAAGGGTTATTTTTAGCACCGCAAATGGTGGGGGAAGCCATTAAAAGTACCCATCTAATTGCCATGGTGTTTGCTGAGTTAGGTTATGAGGTAAATCCTTTACCTTTTGCCCCCCGACGAGATATTATTCAAGCCATCAAATTTGGTAATCCTGAAGCCCTCATTGCCTTTTGCCGTGCCATTCAGAAGTATTCCCCCGTGGGTTCGTATCTTGATCCCGTACCTGCGCCCATGCCAGGATATGAGAGTAATTTGATTATGGCTGGGGGTACTTTTATTGATGGTAGTACGTCCGAATTATCTGCTGATGGTCCTTTACGAGAACCCTACATTGCTTTTTGTCAGGGGGGTACTCATTGGACTCACAGTGCGATCGCCCTTGAACACGCACTACAAGAAATTATCGGGAAATAGGTATTATTTTACTGACGTTACGCACTCATTTATAAGTTAGGTTTTATCTGTAAATCTTAACAAGGGGCTTAAGCCCCTTGCCCAACTCCTAGCCCCTTGCCCAACTCCCAGCCCCTGCCCCAACACGTGTATAAACATAGGGTGAACATTCAAGGTTTTTACCACCTCAAAATGATTAATTATATTTTTGCGTAACATCAGTTATTTTATAATTGCAGACCAATATTAGTATAAAAACTTATTATTCTTAATTCTCGATTCTTGATTTCTAAACAATATAATATATCTGTGAATAATCCCCTTTTAAATCAACTTAAAAAATCCTCACAAAAACATCATGCTCCCTTTTATGCCCCTGGACATAAACAAGGAAAAGGAGCTAGTACTAAATTAAAAGAAATTTTTGGGGAATTAGTATTTAAAGCTGACTTACCAGAATTACCAGAATTAGATAACCTTTTCGCCCCAGAAGGAGTTATAAAAGAAGCCCAAGAGTTTGCATCCCATACATTTGGAGCAAAAAAAACATGGTTTTTAACTAATGGTTCAACCTGTGGCATTATCGCCTCCATTTTAGCAACTTGCCGAGAAGGAGATAGAATTATTTTACCTAGAAATGTTCATCAATCAGTAATTTATGGGTTAGTTTTATCAGGGGCAATTCCTCTTTTTATTAATCCAAAATATGATGAAAATTTTGATATTTGTTATGGATTATCACCCCAGCAAATTGAGATAGCTTTACAACGAAATAATGACGTTAAAGCAGTGATGATTGTGTCTCCAACCTATCATGGGGTATGTAGCAATATCAAAGAAATTGCTGAGATTACCCATCGTCATAATATCCCTTTATTGGTAGATGAAGCCCATGGCGCCCATTTTACTTTTCATCCTCAATTACCATCTTCTGCCCTCGCTTCTGGGGCTGATGTTGTCATCCAATCTACCCATAAGGTATTGGGGGCGTTAACTCAGGCTTCCATGCTTCATATACAGGGGGATTTGGTGAATGGTGATGGTATTAGCAACGCACTGCAATTATTACAGTCTTCTAGCCCTAGTTATCTGTTACTGGCTTCTTTGGAGTCTGCTACTACCCAGATGGCGGAGGAAGGAAAAGAGTTATTAGATAAAACTATTTATCTGGCAACCATGGCAAGGAAAGCTATCAGAAACTTAGATTATTTTCAGGTACTAGATTTTGAAAAAGCTACCCCTTATTTTGATAATTTGGATATTACTCGTTTGACGGTTAATGTTAGTAAGTTGGGCATAACTGGTTATTTAGCGGATGAAATTTTCCACGAAAAATTGGCTGTTACTTGTGAGTTACCATCTCTAAAAAATTTAACTTTTATTATTTCTATTGGTAATGATGATGCTGATATTGATTTATTAATTAATGGTTTTAAAAAACTTACTGATTTTTATCAAGAAGTTTCTGAAATATCTTCTAATTATGGTTATTTAAACTTTGATTCTAAATTTTCTATTTCTTCCCGTCAAGCCTATTGGGCAGGGAAAAAAGTTGTTCCTTTAGAAGATAGTTTAAATAAAATTAGTGGAGAAACAATTTCGGCTTATCCTCCTGGTATTCCTATCTTAATAGCAGGGGAAAAGATTACCATAGAAGCGTTAGATTATCTTAAAAAAGTTGTTATGTCTGGGGCTACTATTACAGGGGCAATGGACAGTCGTTTAAATACAATCAAGATAGTAAATTAAGGTCAGATAAATAAGGGCGATCTCGCAGAGCCACTTCGCGATCGCACTTTATATTAAATAATAAAAGAAACAAATCACCCTAATAAAATCTAATTTTCTTGAGCCAATTCTTGGGCTAATTTTTCTTTATTTTGACGACGTTTTTTTGCATATAATTGAATACTTGCCGCCATTAAAATTACTAAACCAGCCACTAACCATGTGGTTAAATCAAGGGGTAAATTATCTTTAAATGTAGCTAATAAAACAATAAGTAATAAAAGAATTGTGGGTGCTTCATTAAAAGCTCGAAATTGTTGCCCCGTCCAAGAATTTTCATTCTTTTCTAACTTTCTCATAATACGTCCACACCAAAAATGATAGATGAGGAGTAAGCCCACAAACAAAAATTTAGCGTGTAACCATCCCGATTTTAACACCTCTGGTTCGGTGGAAATCAACCCCACTGCCATGGCTACCGTTAAAATCATCCCGGGGGTAGTAATAATGTTGTAGAGACGCTTTTCCATTATCTCATACTGCTTTGTCAAAATAGTTTGGGCTGGCTCGCTTTCTTGCCTCGCTTCTGCATGGTAAACAAACAAACGTACTATATAAAATAATCCTGCAAACCAAACTACAATACCGATAAGATGAAATGCTTTGTACCAATAATATGCCATAGTTTTTTAAAAAATTTGTTTTGAATTAAGGAAATATTACCATTGCCTATTCCCCATTGCCCATTGCCTTTACTATCAATTACCTAAAACCATTCATCATCATCCCAGTCATTCTCGTAGGGGATGTCACGTTTGCGATTGGTGCGATAATTTCTATCTTCGGGATAATCATCATATCCTCCCCTTCGGCTAGGAGGAGGTGCGGGGCGTGAAGGAGGGCGACGACTAGGAGGAGAGGAAAGCCCTGCCCCATAATCATAGTCATTAACACTGTTACCACCATAACCACGGTCATAACCAGAGGACATTTTGCCACCATAAAGGGTAGAATCAGTTTGACGATAAATATTTCTGGAATCTCGAGGATTATATAATTCGTCTTCATCATCACCGATAAAGGTTTTCTTGATGGATTCAAAGAAGCCTTCCTCTTCGTCATTGTATTGCAGTCTTACCTCTCGGTTTAACTCATATAATACATCTTGTAAGTCCGCTTGGGTACGGTCTAATTTGCGATCGTCATTTTGTTCTAAACTATCCAAAATTTCCCGACATAAAGACTCCACATCCCGACGATAGGGGCTAGTAAACTGACTGCCAAAATCGAGGGTAACTTCCCGTAACCGTCTTTGGGCTTGATCGGTCAAAGCCTTAGCACGATTGCGTTTCTCCACTCTTTCCCGTCTTTCTCTATCTTCTCTGGCAAAGGCTTCCGCTTCTTGCATCATGGTGGTAACTTCCATCTGAGAAAGGGTAGAAGCCCCTTGAATTACCACACTTTGCTCTCTGCCTGTGGTTTTATCCCTTGCCATTACCTGCAAAATACCGTTGGCATCAATGTCGAAGGCGACTTGTATCTGAGGCACTCCCCGAGGCGCTGGAGGGATTCCTGTCAATTTGAAACGCCCAAGGGATTTGTTATCCTCTGCCATTTCCCTTTCTCCTTGCACCACGTGAATTTCCACGGAGGTTTGATTGTTTTCGGAGGTGGAAAAAACATCGGAACGTCTGACGGGTATGGTGGTATTACGGGGCAATAGTTTTTTAGTCACTCCTCCAATGGTTTCCACACCGATAGATAAGGGGGTTACATCAAGGAGCAATATATCTTTGACTTCTCCGCCCAAAATTCCTGCTTGAACCGCTGCCCCAACGGCTACAACCTCATCAGGGTTAACATTTTGATTAGGTTCTATGTCGATAAAACTACGTACTAATTCTTGTACTAGGGGAATACGGGTTGAGCCTCCCACTAATACTACTTCATCGATTTGAATAGGGCTTAATCCTGCGTCTTTTAAAGCTCGTTGGATGGGGCGCCGTAAACGGGATACCAATTCCCCACAAATTTCTTCAAATTTTGCTCTGCTAAGGGTGGTTTCGATGTGTTTAGGTCCATCTTCGGTGGCGGTAATAAAGGGTAAATTAATCTCGGTGTTGCTTACCCCTGATAGTTCAATTTTGGCTTTTTCAGCGGCTTCTGTTAATCTTTGAAGTGAAGTGCGATCGCGCCTTAAATCAACTCCTTCCTCCTCCAAAAACCGCTCTGCAAGGTAATTAACAATCTTATTATCAAAATCATTACCCCCCAACTGAGTATCACCGCTGGTGGCACGGACTTCCAAAACCCCATCCCCCACTTCAAGGATAGAAACATCAAAAGTACCACCCCCCAAGTCAAAAACCAATATCTTTTCACTGCCTTTTTTTTCCAAACCATAGGCCAGAGATGCCGCCGTAGGCTCGTTTACAATCCTCAATACATCCAATCCCGCAATCTTTCCAGCGTCTTTTGTGGCTTGACGTTGGGCATCATTAAAATAAGCAGGTACAGTAATTACAGCACCCGTTACTTCCTCCCCTAAATATCTTTCTGCCTCCTGTGCTAATTTACGCAAAATCATCGCCGAAACTTCCTCTGGGGCAAATTCCTTCTTGATACGAGGACAACGAATTTTGATATTATCAACCTCATCACGGCGAATGGTATAGGGTACCCGTTTTGATTGCTCTGTTAATTCTCCATATTTACGCCCCATAAAACGCTTGATACCATAATAGGTATTTTGGGGGTTTAAAACCGCTTGGCGCCTAGCCATCTGCCCTACCACCAACTCTCCATCCTTATTAAATCCCACCACAGAAGGAGTAGTGCGGCTACCTTCAGAATTAGGAATTACTAACGGTTTGCCACCTTCCATTACAGCTACTACCGAGTTTGTTGTACCTAAGTCTATACCAACGACTCTTCCCATTGTTGATTTTTTCTCCAGTTGTGATTCTCGCTATTTGCCCTGGGGGCGCTTACTAATTAATGTGATTTAAACTATATCAGTTTAATCTTTGTTTTTAACGGTTTATTATACTTTAGCATTTACAAGGGAATTGACAAGAAGTTGATAATTGGTAAGATATGATATTGCTCATATCCATGGTGAAATGTTTAAAAGTAGTAAATAGTTTTACTCCTATTTAACAAAAATAGCCTGATTTTATAGTAGTTTGATTTTTTGCTGAATTGTAGTCTAGTAAATATTCTTTTGCAATGACATTTTGCTGATGCAGTTGCTCTAATTCTGCTTCGCCGATTTCGGTATCGGTAGAGAGTAAAATTACTTGATGGGAGGCGGTAGGGAAATAACGCTCTAGCAAATTATGGCGGTGAGAAGAATCTAATCTGCCGAGGGGGGTATCAATCACGATGGGTAGTTGTCTTCCTGATACCCTCGCTAATCCCCATAAAAGTGCGATCGCCAATAGCTGTTTTTCTCCAGCGGATAATCTATTTTTAGTAATTAAATTACCTAAATTATCATATAAATTAAGTACAAAATTGTCAGTATTAATAATAATTTTACCGACAAAATTAGACTTATGTAAAAGATAACGAAAACAACTGGTTACTTCATTTTCTAACTTGTTTAACTTCCTAAGAGTAAGTTTTTCCTTAAAAAGCATTAAGGTCTGTTCTACCTTTGGCATCGCATTTAATAAATGATCTGCCTGTAAATCTTCTATGGTGCGATCGCTATATTTTCCTAATTTTTTCAACTTAGACTGTATATCTCGGTCCATGGATTCCAAAGTTTTTTGTAACCTTGTCACCTCCGCCTTACACTCCACTACCCTTTGCTCTTTTTGTTTATACTCTTGCTCTAATCTTTGATAGTCTTTAGATACTTCCACACTAATAGCCATCGCCTCAACATTAATCAATTCCTCCTCCAACATTCTTAACTTTTCAACATATTCTTTCGCCTTCTCTTCTTCCCTTGGCAAAGAATAACTAAGAATATTATCTAAATAATTTAACTCTTTTTCTTGCCCATTTAAATAAACATCAATATTATTAATTTCCTGCCCTAAACTATCATTTTCTGACTCCAAAAAACCATTTATTTTTTGATAATTAATATCATCAATAGATAAAGTAGTTAAAAACTCTAACAACTTTTGATCCTTACTTCTGAGAATATCATAGGAGTTTTGAATTTTACTAGCCCTTACCTCTTGCTGTAATTGAACCCTTACAGAATTTAAATGAGGTTTAATTAAGCCTAAAGGTAAATATTGAGTAAAAACATTAGCTAACTGATTTCTAATTATTTCTATCTCTTGAGATAAAGAATCAACCTCCTGTTTTAGCTTATATTTTTTTTCCGCAATCTTGCCCCCTTCAATGCGTAAATTATCAGAAGCTAAACGATAATTTTTGGAAGCTATTTTTAAATCCTTTTCAGCAGTTTTTAACTCTTGTAAAATTACTTTTTTATCCTTCTCTAAAAACTTTAACTCCTCTTCAATATTTACTAAATCTTTTTGTTCTTTCGTACTTTCTAAACTCTTTCTTTTACGGCTAACTAAAATTTGTAAATCACTAGCTAATTTGTCAGCTAATTCTAATCCTAATAAAGCTCTCATAGCATCCACTAAAGAAGGGTTGGGAATATCTTGTTCCGCTAATTCCTTCACTTGTTCACCATCAAAAAGAAACAAATTAGAAATCCCTAACGGTAAAATATCCTCTATATATTCATCCCAATTTTCCGTCAAATTAAGGTCAGGAAATTCTCCCTCAATAATGATTAAATTATCCTTCCCATCCTTAACATTACTTTGCCAATGACGAATAATTTTTAACTCAATCCATTGCTCATTAATAAAATGTTCAAAAGTTAACTCAACTCTGGTTACCTCAGTTATGTTTGCCCCACGATTAATGGACTCTAATAAAAAATCGTTATAACTCAAATTTTTACGAGTAGAACATTCTGCCCTACGTCCATACAAAGCTAATTTAATACTATCAATTATAGTTGTCTTTCCTCCCCCATTCATACCACCAATCAAAATTATTGAAGCGCCATTTTGCTCAGTGTCAGGGGTAAGATTAATAATATTTTTGCCTTGATAAGGACCAAAATTCTCTAAGATTAATTCTTTAAAAATCATTCTGCGATAATAGTGAAGGTGGGCAATGCCCACCATAATAATGACATTCAATATAACTATTGTGTCAATGAATATTTACCATTTAAGTAAATTGAATTTTTCCATGTCAATGGTGTCACGGTTGCGGTAAATAGCCAAGATAATTGCCAAACCCACAGCGGCTTCTGCTGCTGCAATGGTAAGCACAAAGATAGTAAATACTTGACCTCTAATATTATCAGGATCTAAATAATTAGAAAAACCCATCAAATTGATGTTAACGGAGTTGAGTAATAATTCAATGGACATTAATACCCTAACGGCATTACGGCTAGTAATTAAACCGTAGATACCAAGACAAAACAAGGCGGCGGCTAATAATAAAAAATATTGTAATTGTAATTCCATAATCGTTGATTGGTGCTTATAATTTTATTTATCGTCGGCAGAAACTAATTCTCTGGGTTGCTCAGGAAGGGTTAAGGAAGTGGTAAAACCGTCACCTGTTTTGGTAGCGGAGGGGATAAAATCTCTTCTCGCAAGGATAATGGCACCTACCATGGCGATGAGTAGTAATACTGACGCAATTTCAAAGGGAAGTAAGAAATCACTAAAAAGGTGTTTTCCTAGCTCAATGGTAGTGTTTTCGATGACGGAAGCAGAAATTGTTGATATATCCCAAGAGGTGGATAAAATCATGGTGCTAAGTAACCCAAAAAGCCCTGCACAAACTGCTGCGGTGGATACTTTACGAATCCATCTACCCTTAATTTCGGCAAAGTTTTCGGTTTTGTTTACCAACATAATGGCAAAAAGAATCAAGACGTTAATGGCGCCTACATAAATCAGAATTTGGGCAGCGGCGACAAAGTCTGCGTTGAGGAGTAGATATAATCCTGAAATGCTAATAAATACTCCCCCGAGTAGGAAGGCAGAGTAAACGATATTTTCTAGTAAAACTACTCCTAGGGCTGATGCTATCATCATTACCCCAAGGATAGCAAAGGTTACAAACTGAACTCCTTGTGATATTTCCACTGTTTTTTATTACTCCTTTTTTTTATGGATGTTGGTCAAATTTTATCTGGATGTTATCTATTTTTTACTTTTTTTTTGGGTAAGTCGTGGGGTTCGGTTACTCCTTTGGGAAGGTATCCTAATTCTCTGAGAGGTGTTACCATAGGATCTTCTGTTACTTTGGTGGGTAAACGTCCAAGGGCTACGTTATCATAGTTTAAGTCATGACGATCATAGGCGGCTAGTTCATATTCTTCGGTCATGGATAGGCAGTTGGTGGGGCAATATTCCACGCAGTTACCGCAGAAAATACACACACCGAAGTCGATGCTGTAGTGTTTTAATTCTTTTTTCTTGACTTCTTTGTTAAATTCCCAATCTACTACGGGAAGGTTGATGGGGCAAACCCTTACACACACTTCACAGGCGATACATTTATCAAATTCAAAGTGAATTCTACCTCTATATCTTTCGGAGGGGATTAGTTTTTCATAGGGATATTGTACGGTGACGGGGCGCCTTTTCATGTGGTCGAAGGTTACTGCGAATCCTTGCCCGATATATTTGGCGGCTTCAACACTTCCTTTGGCGTAATCAGTTACTTGTTTGAGAAATTTAAACATAGTGCGTTGCTATAAGTGCTATTTGGGTCTATTTTATCTCATCGTTAGTCGTTTACTTTAAGATGTTATCAGAAATTGAAGGGGCTTTTGGGGTTAAAGCCTCTAGGAATGCCTTTGATGGAGTTTGAGGGTTTTTGTTTGAGAAAAAGTGTTGTGTGTTTATTTTTTATTAATATGAGAAGGTTTATAATAAAGATTAAGAAATGTTAAGTAAGTTATGGCATAAAGGTTAAGTTGTGAAAAAAGTTGTGGTCATTGGGGCTGGAATCGGAGGTTTAACGGCTGGGGCATTGTTGGCAAAGAGGGGTTATGATGTGACGATTTATGATCAGGCTATGGTGCCGGGAGGGTGTGCTTCTACGTTTCAGCGTCGGGGGTTTACTTTTGATGTGGGGGCAACTCAGGTGGCTGGATTGGAGAAGGGGGGTATCCATGAGCGTATTTTTAGGGAGTTGGATGTGGAGTTACCTCCTATGACAGTGTGTGATCCTGCCTGTGCGGTTTTTTTACCTGAAGAAAAGGAGCCGATTATGGTGTGGAGAAGTCCTGAAAAATGGCAAAAAGAAAGGGAGAAACAGTTTCCTGATAGTAAAAAATTTTGGTCTTTGTTTAAGATTTTATTTGATGCTAGTTGGCGTTTTCAAAGTAGAGATCCTGTGTTACCTCCTCGCAATGTGTGGGATTTTTCTCAGCTTATCAAGGCCTTAAGGTTAGATACTTTTGTTACTGTTCCTTTTACTTTTATGACGGTGGCTAATGCTCTTCAATTTTTAGGATTAAAGGGCGATCGCCGCTTAAAAATTTTCCTTGATTTACAACTTAAGTTATATTCTCAGGTAGATACGGAGGAAACTGCTCTATTATATGCTGCCACTGCCCTTTCTGTGTCCCAAGAACCCCAAGGACTATATCATCTGGAGGGTAGTATGCAGGTACTGAGCGATCGCCTTGTAAATGCCCTAGAAAAGTATGGTGGTAAGTTAAAAATGGGTTATTTTGTAGAAAAAATTCACACGGAAAATGGCAGGGTAAAAGGGGTAACTATTAAGCACAAGAAAAAAGGAGAAATATTTACTGATAATGCTGATCACATAGTGGCAAATGTAACGGTAAATAACCTTGTAAAAATGACGGAAAATTTACCATCTGGATATGGTAAAAGAGTGGAAAAGTTAGAACCTGCTTCTGGGGCTTTTGTGATTTATTTAGGGGTAGATGAATCTGCTATTCCCGAAAACTGTCCCCCCCATTTACAATTTCTCTATGACTATGAGGGCGAAATTGGCGAGATGAATTCTTTGTTTGTGTCGGTGAGTAAACCTAACGATGGACGAGCGCCCCAGGGCAAACGCACCATTATCGCTTCTTCTTTCACTGATACCGCCCTATGGTGGAATAAAAATAAGGCTGATTATGACCAATTAAAACAAGAATACACCCAAAAGGCGATCGCCCGTTTAGGGGAATATTTTAACCTCAGTCCTGAGCATATCATTCATCAAGAAGTAGCCACCCCTCTAACCTTTGCTAAATATACCGCCCGTGAAGATGGCATGGTGGGCGGTGTTGGTCAACGAATCAGTACCTTTGGCCCCTTTGGCTTTGCCCCCCGTACCCCCATCAAAAACCTTTGGCTGGTCGGGGATTGTGTTCACCCGGGGGAAGGCACCGCTGGAGTTAGTTATTCTGCTCTAACGGTTGGTCGGCAAATTGATTAATTTCTTTTTGTAACTTTTTAATAAAAAAAGGCGATGGGCTTGTTTATGGGGCACTTTCGTGATATACTTGTTACATAATGGGAATAGTGACAATTTTAAGCCTAAACAGACAGATTTTCATTATATTAATTACATTCTCATCATCTCCTTTTCTAGCGCAAAAGTCAAGAAAAAAAGCGATTTTTTTAATATTTGTTAACATTTAGCTACAAAAAGGAAGGGTTTGAAGGGCGATCGCCCAGTCTTCCTGAGTTTTAACCACCACCACATCCACAGAGGAATCGGGTCGGGCAATATTTTGATCAAGACACTTAAGATTATTGTGTTCAAGATCTAACTGAAGGTTAAGAAAAGAAAATCCAGCGCACACCTGTTCTCTGACTAAGGGGGAATTTTCGCCAATTCCTGCGGTAAACACAAGGACATCTAAACCCCCAAGACTAGGTATCATAGAGCCAATAACGGATTTTACACGATGAACAAATATATCAAGGGCGAGTTGAGCTTGATGGTTGCCATTGGCGATCGCACTTATAATACTACGCACATCAGCGGACACCTGAGAAACCCCCAATAAGCCCGATTCCTTGTTGAGTAAGTGATTTAATTGCTCCTTATCATAGCCATATTCATCCATGAGGTGAAGGAGAATAGCTGGATCAATAGAACCGCAACGGGTACCCATCATCAAACCCTCAAGGGGAGTAAAACCCATGCTGGTGTCGATACTGTGACCATTTTTGATGGCGGTAATAGATGAACCATTGCCAAGGTGACAGGAGATAATTTTTAAATCTTCTAATGGTTTACCCAAAATCTTCCCCGCCCTTTGGCTGACATATTCGTGGGAAATACCATGAAAACCATAACGCTGGATGCCCTTTTCGTACCATTCATAGGGGATAGGATACACTTTTGCTTCGGGGGGGATTTTACTATGGAAAGCCGTGTCAAATACCGCTACTTGCGGCGTATGGGGGAGAGTACGGGCGATCGCCCTTATACCCTCTAGGTGGGCAGGGTGATGATTAGGGGCAAGGGGTATTAAATCTTGAATGGCTTGTTCCACCTCTGGGGTGATAATACAAGACTGAGAATAGTTTCGTCCCCCATGGACGATGCGATGACCAATAATATCAATTTCTTCAAGACTGGACAAAACCTTGGTATGTCCGTGGGTAATGGTTTCGAGCATAATCAAAATACCATCTCCCTTATTTTCTAAGGGTAGGTCAATTTTACGCTTTTGATCATTAGCAAAAACCTTTAACAACCCATACTCATCATTTACCGTCCAATCAATACTAGCCTCCCAAAGAGGTTCTAGGGGAGTCGATAAATCTGTATGGGGTTGGATTTCATAAAGACAACTTTTTTGACTACTGGAACCTGCATTGAGAACTAATATTTTCATGACTAAAACCTAAACTTCACCTTTTATTTTACGCAGACGAGTGGAAAGACTGCGAATTACTTCTAGGGCAAAGAAAGGGGTTTCTTGTACCAGAAAGACAAATTTTTCTCTATCTAACTCTGCAATTTGACATTCAGTATGGGCTACAGCCGTGGAAGCCCTAGTATGCTCAGGTTGTACCAATGCCCCCTGTCCAAAAACATCATGTTCAAAAATGGTTTCCACCACTTTGTCATGGACTATTAAATTTACTTCGCCTTTCAAAAGGGCATACATTACCGAGCCTTGTTCTTTTACATTAAAAATGACGCTCCCTGCGGGAATAGTTTTAACTTCTAAATGTTCAAAAAAAAGATTGGCGAGATCTCCTGGTTCTAACATGGTATTTTTTATTAGTTTGTATTAGTCAAACTTTATTATGTCAGGATCTTAGTTTATTTAACGTTAAGAGCAGTTTAAGTAATTGATAATTGAGAATGAATAATTGATAATAGTATTTTTCAACAATAGTTTTGGTGTGTTTAAGCCCCTAAGATTTAGTCAGCACAACTTAATTGGTAGCCAAATTATAAGGTATATTTATATATTCTCCACAAATATGACACTTAAAATTTAAGATTTGAATTCTAAGAGGTAATTAATTCTTGACTCGGATCTAACAAACACATACCATAGAAAGGTTATCCTTAAATTACATACATAAAAATTAGAGTATCTCAATAATAAAATTTAATAACCTATGACAACCACCTTACAAGCACCCCCTAAAAAAAATCGTAGATTAGTATTTCCTTTTACTGCCATTGTGGGACAAGAGCAGATGAAATTGGCTTTGTTGCTCAATGTTATCGATCCTAAAATTGGTGGGGTCATGATTATGGGCGATCGCGGCACAGGCAAATCCACCACCATCAGGGCATTAGCCGACCTTTTACCCGAAATTTCTGTGGTAGCAGGAGATCCCTTCAACTCAGATCCCACCGATATGGAAATGATGGGAGAGGAGTTGAGAGAGAAATTAGAACAAAATCAACAAATTGATACTGTTCAGAAAAAAGTGCCGATGATTGACTTACCCTTGGGTGCTACCGAAGATCGTGTTTGTGGTACTATCGACATCGAAAAAGCCCTTTCTGAAGGGGTAAAAGCCTTTGAACCAGGACTTTTGGCTAAGGCTAACCGTGGTATCCTCTACGTGGATGAGGTAAACCTACTTGATGATCACTTGGTGGATGTACTTCTTGACTCCGCCGCCAGTGGTTGGAATACTGTAGAAAGAGAAGGTATTTCTATCCGTCACCCCGCCCGTTTTGTGTTGGTTGGTTCTGGAAACCCAGAAGAAGGTGAATTACGTCCTCAATTGTTAGACCGTTTTGGGATGCACGCCGAAATTCGTACCGTAAAAGATCCAGATCTTCGTGTACAAATTGTAGAACAAAGAGGGGAATTTGATCAAGATCCTCAAGGTTTCTTGGCGAAGTATGATGATGATCAAAAGGCTTTACAACAAAAGTTGGTTGATGCTCAAAATCTGTTACCCCAACTCACCATCGATTATGAAATCAGAGTCAAAGTATCGGAAATTTGTTCTGAATTAGATGTAGATGGTTTACGGGGAGACATTGTTACTAATAGGGCAGCAAAGGCGATCGCAGCTTTTGAAGGACGTACCGAAGTAACGGTAGATGACATCCGCCGAGTAATGCCCCTATGTCTGCGCCACCGTTTACGTAAAGATCCCTTAGAATCCATTGATTCGGGCTACAAAGTAGAAAAAGCCGTTGATCGTGTTTTCGGTTTAGAAGTTGAATAAACCATAAAAAAAGCCTCCTCAACTTTCCATTGGGGAGACAAAAAACCATTTTCAATAATGAATAATTAGTAGGGTGGGCAATGTCCACCTTAAAAATTTTTGAGAAAGTTAAAGTAACGAAACCAACTACTTTCCTATGAAAAGAATATTAACTGCGTAACTCCACAGGGAATTGCTTCGCTAACTTATCTCTGACTTTATTATGAATAGGATCAACATCACTATCCTTTAAAGTACCATCAGGAGACTTGTAAACTAGACTAAACGCCAAACTGCGCTTACCTTCCTCCACATTTTCCCCCTTATACTCATCAAACAACTTCACATCTACAAGGGTTTTTCCTCCCGCCTTGCGCATAGCGTTGGTAATTTCTGCCACCGTTAAATCCATAGGGGCAAAGAAGGCCAAATCACGCTCCACACTAGGATAAGTAGAATAAGCCTTGAAAGTGGGAATCTGTAAATATCTTTGGCTGATATAGTCCATCAAAGGAGCAAGTTTTAACTCAAAAACATAAACACTATCAGGTAAATCTTTGTCCTGTCTTAGTTGAGGGTGAATTTGCCCAAATACCCCAATTTTCGTTTTATGTAACCATAAACTGGCGGTGCGCCCGGGGTGTAAACGCTCATCATCAGATTCTGCCTGATAGGTAATAGGGGCTTTGAGACTGTTAAATAAACTCTCTAAAATGCCCTTGGCTTCATACCATGACATGGGTTGAGGCTTGCCACTATTGACCCAGATACCATCTGTGTATAAATCACCACCTAGGATGCCCCCTAGTGCGTCACCTTCGCATCTTTTATCATTTTCGAGCCAAAAAACTCGTCCAATTTCAAAAGCGTTTAAATATCCGTTCCCTTGGGCTTGGTTGTATTCAAAGGCATTGATTAAACCGTCCATGAGGTTGCTACGCAGGGCAGAATATTCACTAAAAAGAGGATTAGCAATTTTTATTTGGGCTTTTTCAGGGCTGACGAGGGAATATTGCACCAATTCTGTTAAGCCTAAACCACGTAATGCCGAGCTAATTTGGCGCTGAATGGTTACCTCAGAGGATAAGTAACCTACTTGAGATTGGGGGGGTAAGGTATCGGTAAAACGATCATAACCATATAATCTAGCGACTTCTTCAATTAAATCGATTTCCCTTTCTAAGTCACGGTAACGGTAAGGTGGCACGGTGACAAGCCATGTTAAGGGTTTTTCTGTTTCAACTTTCAACTTACAACCTAAGTCGGTTAAGATTCTTTCCACATCTTGGGGGGCAACATCGGTTAACCCTTCCCCGTCAATTACTTTTCCTAATACTTGGTGTATGCGCTCAAGTCTGAGTTGGATGGTGTTGGTAAAGTCTCCTCGACGATTATCGGCAGTAGCTTGGGCGGTAGGATTACCTTGGGCTAATTCAGTAATAAGGGTTACGGCATGGTGAAGGGCTTTTTCTAATTGTACTTGGTTAACTCCCCTTTCATAACGGGTGGAGGCTTCGGTGCGGATGGATTGACTTCTGGCACTTCTGCGAATGGGTACAGGTTCAAAAAGGGCGGCTTCTAGGATAATATTTTGGGTATTGTCATCCACTTCGCTTTCTTCTCCCCCCATAACACCTGCTAGGGCGATGGGATGATTGTTGGCGGTGATGAGTAGGTTTTGCTCTTTGAGTTGTCTTTTTTGCCCGTCAAGGGTGATGAGGGTTTCGTTTTCTTGGGCAAAGCGCACCCCAATATTTAAGGTTTGGCTGTTAGTAATTTGGATTAATTTTTCTCTGTCAAAGGCGTGTAAGGGTTGCCCCCATTCAAGGAGGATGTAGTTAGTTACGTCAACGACGTTGTTGATGGGGCGCACTCCTGATGCTTCTAGTCTCCATTGCAACCATTGGGGGGAAGGGGCAATTTTAACGTTCTCGATAATTGTACCAATATAGGCAGGACAGGCGGAGGTTTCTTTGATGTCTAGGGTGAGGTTATCGGTTTGATTGTTGGGGGGGATGGTTTCGGTGGTGGGTAGTTTTAATTCTCCCCCTGTGAGGGCGGCTACTTCTCTGGCGATACCTACCATACTAAGGGCATCGGCACGGTTGGCGGTGGCGGTAATGTCGAGGATGACATCATCTAAACCCAATAGGGG
The DNA here is from genome assembly GCF_001747005.2 of Cyanobacterium sp. IPPAS B-1200. Classification (NCBI taxonomy): domain Bacteria; kingdom Bacillati; phylum Cyanobacteriota; class Cyanophyceae; order Chroococcales; family Geminocystaceae; genus Cyanobacterium; species Cyanobacterium sp. IPPAS B-1200. The sequence goes on along the minus strand of NZ_CP182899.1, from coordinate 235,738 downwards.
GCGCACGTCTTGCCCTACGCTTAAGTCTCCTTCGAGGATTTTGATTCCTTCGCTTTCTTTGCTTAATCCTAATTCAGCTAATGAGCAAACCATACCTTTACTTTCTACTCCTCTGAGTTTGGCTGGTTTTATTTTTAAATCTACGTTGGGTAAATATGTACCAAGGGTGGCGATCGCCACATATATATCTTTTCGGATGTTGGGCGCACCGCAGACGATTTGGGAGGGGGTTTCTTCGCCAATGTCGATTTGACATAAACTTAGTTTATCAGCGTTTGGGTGGCGATCGCACTCTAACACTTTACCGACAACCACCCCATCAGCCCAAGTGCGTCTATCTTCTATGTCTTCAACTTCAAAACCTGCAATGGTGAGGGTTTTAGCTAATTCTTCGGGGGAAATATTAATATCGACTAATTCTTGTAACCACTTGAAAGAGATACGCATTGTTTAAAATATAAATTTTTTCTAATAACCTAATCTCCTATTATTAACTACTTTGGAGGTGTTAAACAAGTCGTCTGGGGAGGTGGGAAAATGGGCAATGGATAATGGGTGTTGGGTGATTGATTATCTATTATTAATTTCCACAAAAAAAGTTCGGGTAAAAGTAATCAAATTTATCTTGATGAAAATAAACTTTTTCCTTCTACCCCAACTCCTGACACCAAAAATTTAAAATGAGTGAAATGGTTAATTAGTAACCATTATGGAATAATTTCCATCCCTGTGATAATTTCCTCTTGACGAGTTTTTCCGCAGGGTTCGATAGATTCACAATCGTTGATATTTACCACTTCATAAGTTAACCTAACGGTTTGATTTATATAGATTTGCGAATCTGCACAAATTTCAAAACTCGCTCCTTTATAAATTTCATTACCTTCAGGGTTTTGTAAGGTGGCATAACACATTAAATCACCAGTTTGTAAATCCTTGACTAACCACAATCACTGTTGTCCACCTTCTTCGGTTTCAGTTTCCTCAGTTTCTTCGGTTTCCATTCCGTCAGTTTCCGTTTCCTCGGTTTCCTCAGTTTCCATTTCTTCGGTTTCTTCGGTTTCCATTCCGTCGGTTTCAGTTTCCATTTCTTCAGTTTCTCCTAAAGGAGGAGGAGTTACTTCGGTGTTATCTCCACAGGCGGCGAGGGATACAGAAGCACCACCCAATAACAAAATCATTAATAATGTCCAAATACGGTTGTTTTTCATTTGTCTTAACTTGTTCTTAATGTTGTAAAAGATATTATGACTTATATATTTTTAATTATCAATATGTTTACTACTAATTTTTGTACGTTTTACCCTACCTCAACTTTGTTTTGTCCTTACCTTTTAAATAAGTTATTTTTATATTAATTAATAAATGTAATCAAAATATTGATTTACTCTCATTTCTCATGGTCATAGGTGATAAATAGTATTTGTTTATCATCACAATATTTAAGTTTTTAAAGATAAAATAAAAGAAACAACAAAAAATATTATTTAAAAGTCCTATGAAAGCAATTTCATATTTTTTAGTCATTTATGTATCGTTTATACTCAACTAGACTAAGTATAGGATAATAGTAAATAGATAAAAATAGTTAAAAATTATGTTGCTATTGTTATTGATAATAAAAAAGTAAGAGCGATCGCCCCTACCCATAAAATAAAAATATAACTATTTAAAAAATGTTAAAAAGTAATAGTTTGAGAGAAAATTAAACATTAAAACGGAATAATAATACATCTCCTTCTTGCACTACATATTCCTTACCTTCAGCCCTAACCAAACCCTTTTCCTTGGCTGCCCCCATACTGCCACAACTAACCAAATCATTATAGGCAACAGTTTCAGCACGGATAAAACCCCTTTCAAAATCAGAATGGATTACCCCCGCGGCTTGGGGGGCTTTCATTCCCGCAATAATAGTCCATGCTTTAGTTTCCGTTTCCCCAGTGGTGAGATAGGTGCGTAATCCGAGTAATTCATAAGTAGCCCTAATCAAAGACTGCAAACCCCCTTCTTCAACCCCCAAAGATTCCAAAAATTCCGCCTTTTCCTCTGGCCCTAATTCCACCAACTCCGATTCTACTTGCGCAGAAACGATGACAACCATGGCATTTTGTTTGGTAGCCTCTGCTTTCACTCCTTCTACCCATTGATTACCTGTGGCTAAATCTTCATCACTGACATTGGCGGCATAGATGACGGGTTTTGAGGTTAGCAAACCAAGGGGCTTGATAATTTCTTCCTCCTCGGGGGTAAATTCTAATTCCCTAACGGCTTTACCTTCGTTGAGGATGGGTAAGATTTTTTCTAATATTTCCATTTCTGCCACTGCTTCTTTGTTGTTGCTTTTGGCTTGTTTTTTGAGTCTTTCCACTCGGCGCTCAACTTGAGTTAAATCAGCGAGGGATAATTCTAAATTAATAACTTCCATGTCACGTACAGGATCTACTGACCCAGAAACATGGATAATATCATCACTATCAAAACATCTGACCACATGGATAATGGCATCTACTTCTCTGATATTGGCGAGGAATTGGTTTCCTAATCCTTCCCCTTTACTAGCACCTTTTACTAATCCTGCGATGTCCACAAATTCGATACGGGTGGGGACAATTTTTACGGAGTTCGATATTTTTGCAAGTACTTCCAAACGCTCATCTGGCACTGCTACAACCCCCACATTAGGCTCGATGGTACAAAAGGGGAAATTGGCGGCATCGGCTTTGGCATTGGCTACTACGGCATTAAATAAGGTTGATTTTCCTACGTTGGGAAGTCCGACGATTCCTGCTCTTAACATATAACTTTTATTTTACTGGTCAACACTTCATTATCTGCTAAGGGCGATCGATTAATCAACTATTGACTAAATATGGGGTGATGGACTCACTGCATCATGAAACTGTTATATATTATTCTCATTTGACTATTACATCAATTGATTATTATTTGCAATAATTTTCAAGATTGGTTATAAATGAGAAAAGAAATCAATAGCGTTTGTGACAATAAACCTATGCTATGTTTTTACATAATCCTTTAATAATAGCAAGTACAGTAATTTGCCATGACTGTTGATACAGAAATAAGACCTGTTGAAACTAGCCGTTCATTAAAAAAATTAAAAATTCAGAACAATAGCAAAAAAACACAATTGATAATTATATTTATTTGTGTAGCTCTACTGTTAACTTTTTTTATTTCTTTATCATCTGGTTCAGTTTCTCTTACGTTTACAGAAATCTATCAAGCCCTCAGACATCAAGGGGAAGAAATTAATCAAGTAATCATTTGGGATTTAAGATTACCTCGTATATTGGCTGCGTTTTTGGTTGGTGCGGCTTTAGGTACTTCTGGGGCGTTGTTACAAGGAATGTTACGTAATGCTTTGGCAACTCCTTTTTTACTGGGAATTTCCGCTGGGGCGGGGTTAGTAGTAGTGGTGTTAATCACCCTCAATGTTTTTCTGTACATGATTCCCCTTGCTTCTTGGTTAGGGGCAGTGTTAACCACTGCCTTAGTTTATTCCTTGGCAAGGACGGGAAATGGTATCGGCGTAGAGCGTTTAATTTTGGGAGGAGTGGCGGTTTCGTCTCTGTTTGGGGCGATACAAACTACTTTGCTTTTGCTCTCGGATGATGGCAGGATTCAACGGGCTCTTAATTGGATTGTGGGGAGTCTTAATGGTCGTGGTTGGGCGGAGTTACGCCTTGCTAGTCCTTACATTCTAGTGGCGATCGCCTTTGCTTGTTTATTAGCCCGTTTTGTCAATGTCCTTAACCTCGGTGATGATTTGGCGGTGGGTTTGGGGATTCCCCTGGGGCGATCGCGCTTACTCATCGGTGGCACCGCAACCCTATTGGCGGCAGGGGCTGTGAGCATTGCAGGACTAATTGGCTTTGTGGGTTTACTTGTACCCCACACCATGCGCTTTTTATTCAAAAGTAATGATTATCGTCTTTTAATACCCATGTCTGCATTAGGGGGGGCGATGGTGTTGTCTTGGGCGGATTTACTTTCTCGCATCGGTGCGGTGGAGTTGCCCGTGGGCGCTGTTACGGCCCTCATCGGTTCGCCCCTTTTTGTTTGGTTATTGTATAAACGCTCTTTTTAAGATAATTTATTATGCCTCTAAATACTTATAACCTATATGGTGGTTACGGTAAAAGTGCCATTATCAAATCCGTTGATTTCGATTTAGAAAGGGGAGAATGGCTTAGTTTAGTGGGTGCTAACGGCTCAGGAAAATCAACCCTCCTCAAGCTCATCTGTCGCATCCTCAAACCTAGTCAGGGAAAAATTTTACTTGATAGTAAAGACATTCATAAACTTCCTCCCCAAACCGTAGCCAAAAAAATCGCTATCCTACCCCAACAGCAAACCATACCCCAAGGTTTAACAGTCCGTCAGTTAGTTAGTTTGGGGCGTACCCCTCACCAATCATGGTATCAATGGGATTTGACAGGGGAAGACCAACAGGCGGTACATCAAGCCCTTACAGAGACTGAATTAACAGCTTATGGCGATCGCCCCGTAAGCGAATTATCAGGGGGAGAAAGACAGAGAGCCTTTTTAGCCCTTGCCCTCGCCCAAAATCCCCAAGTGTTATTACTCGATGAACCTACCACCTACCTTGATATTCATTATCAACTGCAACTATTAGAACTATTGAAACAGTTAAATCGACAGGGTTTGACCATTATAACAGTATTACACGAGATTAACCTTGCGGTGCGCTATAGCGATCGCCTTGCCCTCCTCAAACAAGGACAAATCTATCAAATCGGCGACATAGACACCGTCTTAACCCCCGAAAATATCTCCGCTGTTTTCGATGTAGAAACCATCATTATTGATACCCCCATCGGCAAACAAATTTGTCCCCTTAGTACCTCTGTTGCCGCTAACCCTTTTAACAAGGGGCTTAAGCCCCTTGCCTCCTAATAAGCCTCTTGCCTCCTAATAAGTTTCTTGCTTCCTAATAAATCTCTTGCCTCCTAATAAGTACCAAAACCATGAGAGTCAAAATCTTTCATAGTTGAGAAATTTAAAAAACCTAACATTCACTCTCCGCTTATTAAGGGGGGTTAGGGGGGATCTATTAAAAAAAATAGAACGATAAAACTTGAAAACTTTATAAAAACTCATCAAAAAAATGAACAAAACCCAACGACAAATAATAAAAAAATCTACCCTATTATCATTAACAGTTCTTGCCATAACTAATCCCGTAGAAGCCCAAGAAACAACCATAAAAAATCAACAGCAACCCTTGATTGTTGCCCAAAATAATAGCAAAACCACCATTACAGGTATCCAAATAAATCCCCGAGAATCAGGAATCGAAATCACCATCGAAACCGATGACGGCACCCGCCCCGTTCCCCTAATTATGAACGAATCAGAGCAAGTAATCATTGACTTTGTAGATACCACCCTCAACATTAACGGTGACAACCAATTTCAAGTAAATGACATTAGCTTAGACATTAGTAACATTACCCTTAGCACCCTTGATGATAACACCGTCAGAATCGTAGTTACAGGCACTCAACAAACCCCGTTCGGTGAAATAGTACCCTCCCCCGACAACCTAGTTTTGAGCCTAACCACAGGGCAACGAAACACAGCACAAAACATTTTTAACCAAGATGACATTACCATCACCATCACAGGTACACGAACCGCCCGAAGACTTCTTGATTCTGCCAACTCCATTACCATTATCGACTCCCAACAAATAGAAAGACAACTAATTCAAAATATCCAAGACTTGGTTAGATATGAGCCTGGGGTATCCGTCGGCAGAGCATCAAATCGTTTTGGTAATCAAGATTTTAATATTCGGGGCATTGACGGCAACCGAGTATTATTACAAGTAGATGGTATTAGAGTACCTGATAATTTCGTGGGTAGAGGTAGGGATTATTTTAATTTAGAAACCACCAAACGGGTAGAAATTATTAAAGGGCCAGCTTCTGCTTTATACGGTAGTGATGCCATTGGGGGTGTAGTTTCTTTTATTACCAAAGACCCTCAAGATTATCTGGATGTTTTTGGAAACTCCTTTTATACCAGTGGGCAGATAGGTTACGATAGCCGAGATGAAAGTATTTCTCTCACAGGGGTATTAGCAGGGGAAGATGAAGACGGAAAACTACAATTTTCTACGGTGTTTGGTTTTGGTAGTGGCTCAGAATTTAAAACGAGGGGAGATGCGATCGCCAATCCTCAAGACACCGGAGATTTAAGCCTTACGGCGAAGTTAGTCTATAACTTTAATGACCATAGTAGCCTTAAATTTACAGGAGAATTTTTAGACGAAGAAGTAGAAACCAACCTTCTTGATGAAGTGGGTAGAACACCTTTTAACCTTCGCCCCCCTAATCTTGTATTCTTTGATCGCCAATTATCCGAAGCCACAGATACCCGTAAAAGAAACCGTTTCAGCCTCGACTACAACAGCACCAACCCCAGCCCTTCATGGTTAGATGCCATCAACGCCAAGATATATTATCAAGATGCTTTTATTCGAGAACAAAAAATATCTAGCGGTATCCAACAATCCCTTGGCATGGGGCCACCGAGATTTGCCCCTGTCACCAGAGATGAAATTAACGAGTTTTCCCAAGAAGTGTTTGGCGGTGAAATTCAGTTACAAAGTGACTTTCAAACCGCTAGAGCATCCCATCGTTTAGTTTATGGCTTAGAGTTATTTAACACCAGCACTTCTCGCCCAAGGGATAATACCTTAATTTTCGGTGATGGCACTACCAGTAAATTTGTCATTGGGGAGGAATTTCCTAACAAGACTTTCCCTGATACTGATACCCTTCGCATCGGGGCGTATATTCAGGATGAAATTGAAATGGGTAAATGGTCAATAATACCCGGTTTACGGTGGGATTATTTTAGTCTCAATGCCAATGAGGATGATGATTTTCGCCGTATTAATGTAGATAATTTCGAGGTGGAAAATCGTAATGACTCGGCTTTTTCTCCCAAAATTGGCGTAGTTTACAAGGCTACCCCAGAGTTATCTTTATATGGACAATATGCTAGAGGTTTTCGCAGTCCTCCCTATGATGATGCTAATATTGGTTTTACTAATTTTGCTTTTCAATATGCGGTGTTGCCTAATGGTGATTTAAGCCCTGAAACCAGTGATAGTTTTGAAATTGGGGTACGTGGTTCATATCCTCAAGTGGATTTTAGTTTGGCAGGATTTTATAACAACTACAATAATTTTATCGATAATGTGGCTCTGGGCGATCGCCCCAGTGACGGATTTAGACAATTTCAAGCTCAAAACATTGATAGTGCAGAAATTTACGGTGTAGAAGCAAGGGCAGAATATTTCTTTAACCCCACCAGACAAGACGGTTTTAGCTTAGTGAGTAGCCTAGCATGGACTGAAGGTAATAATAACAGTGATGGTAATTCTGTACCACTCAACTCCATTGATCCCTTTCAAGCCGTAGTGGGTTTACGGTATCGAGCCCCCGAAGATAGATGGGGTTCAGAATTAGTTGGAACATTTGTAGGAGCAAAAACAAACGCTGATGGAGATGATTTATTCCTTCCCAATGGTTACTTTTTACTAGACTTAATTGGCTACTATAATTTTTCCAAAAATACTTCTTTAAACGTTGGTTTATTTAACTTATTTGACCAAAAATATTTTGTCTGGTCAGATGTCCGTGGCACTACCGTTGATAATGCTAATCTAGAACGTTTTGCCCCTCCAGGATTTAATGCAGGAATTAACTTTAGACTACGTTTTTAATGGAGTGTTATCTTGCATCTTAATCGGCTTTTATCCTAACAAAAAAGCTTTGTGAGGCAAGGGGCTTAAGCCCCTTGTTAATAATTTGTGCTCAAATCCATCTATTCAAACACTTTAAAAATATGAATATTAAATCTATTAATTCAATATTGTTATCTTTTTTCTTAATAACCATTACTGCCTGTAATAATTCCGATAATATTGCTTTACAAGAGAATCAACAAGAAAGTATCAATACTGAATTAGAAACAGTTAATCAACCCCAGAGAATTATTGCCTTAACCTCCTTGAGTGCAGATATTATTTATCAACTAAACCCTGAAAAATTAGTAGGAATTCCGGGTAGTAGCCTCACCAGAAATGACCCCAGATTTGCTGATTATCCTACCGTCAGTGAAGGAAATGCACCCCCAGACTTAGAAAAAATAGTCGCCCTTGAGCCAGATTTGGTCATTGGTGCGGAGGGTTTTAGTGATCAAACCTTAGCAAAACTGGAAGAAGTAGGCATCAAAACCATTTCTACCAACGTGGATAATTTAGAATCTTTGACAACATTAACCCAAAATATAGCCTCTATCATAGGGGAAGATGCTCAATCCCTTGTGGATAGTTACCAAAACTGGATACCTGCACAGGTAAACTCTGATACTTCCGTGGTGGTTTTGGTAAGTCGTCAACCTATTCTCGCCCCCAATAAAAATAGTTGGGCAGGGGATTTATTAAATCAGTTTCAATTTAATAATGTGGTGGCAGATTTACAAGGTAGCTCACAATTTGGAGGTTATGTAACTTTATCTCCTGAGAAAATTTTGGAAACTGATCCAGAGATTATCATTTTAGTAGATCCTGGGCAACAGGGTATAGAAGAACAAATGAAAACAGAGTCTTTCTGGGGCAATTTACGGGCAGTGAAGGAGGATAATGTTCATGTTTTTGATTACTATGGGTTGGTGAATCCTGGCAATACTGGCAAGGTGGAGGAAACCATTAATAAATTATCTGCTTTGACAAAAGATTAGGTTCAAATGTTCAAAGATTGATTTTTTCAACTACTTATTTTCTTAACAATCTCTACAAGGTACATAGAGAATGACTATTAATCTTTATAGTTTTTTGCTAAGTACAAAATCGTACATTAGTTTTGAAAAAATAATGTTATTCTCGGCTTAGGTTTGAATAATTTGATTCTTGATGAATTTTAATTTTAATTGCTTTTAATAATTTGGCTAAAAGTCAAGTATGGCTTCTGGTGAAAATAAAAATGTAGTACCTTAATTTTAAAATCAAAAGTAAAAATTGTTTACCTAATGTTGTTTCAAAAATAAGAGCATAAAATTATGGGTTCGAAAAATAAAATCAAAGCAACAGCTAAAAATATCGAAGGTAAAATCCAAGAAACCTACGGTAATGCTACAGGTTCAGCTAAAAATGAAGCTGAGGGAAAAGCCAAGCAAGTGGATGCAAAGATTAAACATACCACTGAAGATGTTAAGGATGAGACAAAAAAAGCGATGGATTAATTTTCATAACATCATAGTTTTTTAGGGTAGTTTTATGGGGGATGGTATCAAGATAAATGGTTAGTATTATTTATTGATCACTTGTTTAAAAGTCCCTCATTTTAGTTAATAGTTTATAAAAAAATTAACCTAGGTATTAAGTACGAAATATATTCATTTTTGCGGAGGGTATATGATTTTATTAAGACCAATTTATAAATCTTTTATCACTATTAGTTTAGTGTTACTTATTTCCATGGTTACAGCTTTTGGTTTTATGGGTGGAAATAGTTTTGCGTCAACAAAGCCAATGTACTCTATAAGTCCTTTAAGTAATCAGATAGCGTGGGGAGATGAAGATATAGAAACTGGTGATAAAAATCTTGAGGGAAAAACGGAGATTCAGATGGAAGAGTCTCAGAAGCTAGACAGCGAAACTCAAGACAGTATCAGTAATGCTATTCAAAATCCTAGCTACAAACCCAACAAAGGACAGATTCAAAAAGAAGAGCGTCAATCAACAAAAGATATAAAAGCGGAAGCTCGTGATGCGATGCTTTCTAATTAAACTTTTGCCACAAGTAAGTGCGATCGCACTTTAATCCCTTTTAGTGAAGTTGATAAATAGTCTTTAAGTATGAATTTGTTAATGATTTCTAATAGATCATTAGTTAAAGCATTTTCAACCAAACTCACACAGATTTACTCTGAATTTTTGATAGTTAATAGGATTCACGTAATGATAACGATATTTTGTTATTGCCGGACACCAAGCAATTTCAACATCTGTAAACTTATATGAATCTCTGCTTAACTAGATTTTTAATAAAAATAATTTAATCAATAACAATTCAATTTTTTTTGGAGAATAATATGATTTTATTTAAACAAATTCGTAAGTTATTGTTAATGACAATTACTTTGTTTTTCGTTATTTCAACAGTCACCGCTTTTGGTGCTATGGATGATAGCTACGCTGCACAACTAGGAAATTCATCCATAACCCCCCCCACAAATCAAATTGCATGGGGTTGGGGTAAACGTTCAGAAGCTCTCGCCAAGGACATCGAGGGTAAAGCCCAAGAGGCACTCGGTAATATAACAGGTGATCCCAAAGATCAATTAATGGGTAATGCCAAGCAGGTAGAAAGTCGGGCGATGAACAAAAAAGAAGACATGAAAGACAGTATGAAGTCAAAAGGTCGCTCAAAAGCTGTAACTAAAAATCTCGAAGGTAAGGCTCAAGAAGCTGTGGGTAATACCACAGGAGACTCAAAAGATAAGTTAATGGGCAATGTCAAGCAAGTAGAAAGTCAAGTTCGCAATGCGATCGAAGATATAAAAGGTAACTAAACTTTTTTAGAGAAATGGGCAATGACAATTTAAACAATTTAGTCAAGTCTGTTTTTCGTTTTATGAAAAAATCACTGTAATATTTTTGAGAGGAAAAAAATGCCGAATATAGTATGGACAGGAGTAGGGGTTTTAATAATTTTATGGTTGTTAGGATTCTCTATCAACATTGGGGGAGGTTTAATTCATATCCTTCTCGTTTTAGCTCTTATTGGTATTGTTTACAATTTAATGGTCGGTCGCAGAGTTTAATTCCAAAAACATTAAATGAGTGATAGAAAACAATGAATAAAGATCCATCAGAAAGTAATCTTGATCGACAACAAGAACTTCGACACGAGGAAGAAGCCTTTTTATTGCGAAAAGAGGAAAGAACATTAAGAACAAGACAACGGGATTCTTCTTATGCTTGGATTCTCAGGAGTATTTATATCCTAATTGGATTTTTGCAAATATTACTGAGTTTACGATTCTTTCTTCGTTTGATGGGTGCGAATACTCAAAATCAGTTTACTCAATTTATTTACGGTATTTCTGATGTTTTTGTTGCACCCTTTTCTACGTTATTTACGAGCCTTGCCGCTGAGGATAGCGCAAATCCTATCGGTGAAGGAAACATTTTTGATCTCAATGTATTAATGGCCATTGTCGTTTATGCTGTTTTAGGTTGGCTTGGGGTGAGTTTAGTTAAATATATCTATGCTCGGCGTTGAAAAAGTAACCGTTTGATAGGAAATTAATGTACTTGTCGGCATTTATCTTGACTTTGTAGTGGGGTTAGGATAGATAGCCGACATTTTTGATGAAATATGTATTTATACCCTAGATACTACACTCATTAATTAAAGCAAGAAAACCTTTCCCTGTCCTAATTAACCCATTTTTTTATCAAGTCCTAAGTAGGTTGGCGAAATTAATTATAGCTCTTATTTTATTAAGATTCTTGTGAACAAGGGGTTTAAACCCCTTGCCTAAATCGATTTAATTATGCCTACTTACTCAATTAGTTAGTTGATTTATTTCGTCTAATTGATTTTGTCGATTAAATCTCTCCCAAGTAATTCCATTAACATCTTTTTCTTCACTGAATTTTTCGGCGGTGGAATCTTGCCACCCCAGATGTCTTAGGCTGCCAGAAGGAACATTTTTATCCACTCTGACAGAAAAGTTTACAGTTTCTGTTTCCCAGAGGGCATATTGATTCTCCACAATTATGATGGGTGAAGCGGATAAACGTTTATTATAGTCTTTGATGCTTTCTGTGAGGTTGTCTGTGGAAATGGCGATATGAATTTTTTTTGACATTTTATATCTGCTTTCAATGGGGTTTTGATGATGAGAAAATATTACGTATTGACGCTTTTTTGTTTCACTTATTTTAGTACATTTTTTTACCCTCAATGGTCTGACGTATCTGGGCAACTCAAGGCGCAGGATTCGTCAGTGGAAAGTTTGGAGGAAAATGTTTTTTTTGCTGATGTGATGGTGCGTGGCAACCCTATATTTCAGATAGGGGGTTTGGTGGATATAACGGCAAAGGAAAGGGCGAGAACTATAAATCGTCGTATTGCTAGTTTGGTGAGTCAGTCGGATTCATTTAATTCTGTGCAAATTGCTTTAATTGATGGGGGTAGTAGTGCTCTATTGCAGGTTAATAATCGAGTTTTGATGACGGTGACAAGTCAGGATGCCCTTGATTTTAATGTTTCGGTGAAGGAGTTGGCGCAGTTATGGGCGCAGGATTTAGATGATAGTTTGAGTCAGCCTAGTTTTATGGTGGATGTGGCTCAAAGATTGGATGTTACTATTCAAAATCTAATTCAGGATACTATTGATAATTTGCCTTCTTTTATGGGGGCTTTCATCGTGGTTGTTTTTACTTGGTTGGTGGCGATCGCAGTTAAAAATATTGCTTATTTATGGGCTGAAAAGACTGAGGGCGATCGCAGTACAGATATATTAATAAGTCGCTTGTGTTATGGAGGAGTTTGGATAGTCGGCAGTGTAATCAGTTTAGGGATTTTAGGTCTAGATTTTGGATTGTTACTCGGTACTTTGGGCTTAACCAGTGTCGCCATTGGTTTTAGTCTCAAGGATGTTTTGGGTAACTACATTTCTGGGGTTATTTTACTAGCCGCCCGTCCTTTTCGCATTAATGATCAAGTAGTTATCACCGATTATGAAGGAACTATCACTCAAATTCAGTTAAGGGCTATCACACTACAAACCTATGATGGGCGGTTAGTTTATATTCCCAATCAGCAAGTGTTTCAAAGTAGCATTGTCAATATTACTGCTTCTCCTTTTCGCCGCAGTAGCATAATCTTGGGGGTAGAGTACGATTCGGACTTAGATTTTGTAAAACAAATCATTCGGGCAACAGTGGTTAACACCGAGGGGGTAGAGTCAGAGCGCGAAATAATGATTTTAGTAACAGAATTGATTCCTAGTACCGTTAATATTGAAGTTTTGTTTTGGGTTAACTCCCGTCGTCAATCTTTTTTAAAAGTAACCTCGGATGTGTGTCAGGGCATTAAGGAAGTCTTGGAAAAAGAAAATATTAAAACTCCCACCAATAGTTATGTAATTACTTTGGATAACCCTTCTTTGTTACAAGGTGGTTTGCATCCAACGGATACAACTTCTTAATTCGTTTTCCATATCGGCAGGTGAGCCATAGTGTCTTCTACCATGGCCGGGTAATACCCAAGAAAAGGAATAATCAGTTAATTTTTCGGTGGATTTTACCAATTTTTCCCAAGAATACCAGCAATGATTTTTAAAGGCTATCAATGTATTTAGTTTATCTGACCACGCTAGATGGTCTCCTGTAAAGAAAAATTTGTTGTTGTATAACATGACGGTATGTCCTTTGGTATGCCCGGGTACAGGAATGATAATAATATCATCAGCAAACTGTAGTGGTTCGTTTATGTCAAGGGGAATTTCGATATTTTTGGTTTTATCGCTGATTTCGTCACGATGTAAGATGCGATCGCATTTAAAATACTCATGAAACTGTTGATGATCTGCAATATCATCCCGATGGGTAAGATACATATATCTTACTCCCCCCATCTCCTCTAGTTTTTTTACCAAAGGAGCATTAAAGCGAGGGGAATCAACCAAAATATTACCCTCCTCCCGTTGGATAAAATAGGAAGCAGCCGCAAAAGATTTTGGGGAATGATAGCCACAATGATAGACATTTTCATCTACCAAAATAGGAAAGGTATCCTGTACCTGATCAATGTTTTCAGGAGGTTTTATGGTACCAATGGAATTTGTAGGGCAAGACAACAACGCTTGTAGGGCTTTTATTTCTTCCTCCAAATTAGAAGGTTGATGGGATACCGCCGACTGTTTTCCCACCCTCGAAAAAGTTGATTGCGCCATCCAACGACAAGTATCACAATCAATGCAACTGCTATCTACATAAAAATTACCCGAAATATTTTCCTCTCGTTTTTCTGTTAGAGATGCCATAATTTTAGCCTTGAGTGCTACTATTCCAGTTTAGCCCACGAAAATAGAGTGATGGGCTGAAACAGTGGACTATAAGCTGTTATTATTTTTTGCCTTAACTATCTACTACTATCACCATTGCCCACCGTACCTAAAACACTTTTCATCAAGACCTAAACATAAGTAAATCTAATCATTACAATAACAGGTAAATGGATTTAGAAAAAAGTGTAAAGAAATATGTAGAAAATAATGTTTTAGAATCAAGGAATTGTAGGAAAAAGAGTATTAATGCCTATGAAACAGTGATCAAGGGAAAAAATAAGATTAGTTAAATTAATAAAAATCAGAATAAATATTAATGGAAAAAAAAATGTTTTCTGAAAGAAGATGATCCCCCTTCATGATAAGATTGAAACTCGAAAAGCAAAAGCCTAACAACTGACTTCTATTTATAGAGGTTGTTAACAATAAAGCTATAAAGAAAATTTATATATTTGGAGGATGCCACTAATGGCACAAGCTGGATTTAAAGCTGGTGTTCAGGATTATCGTTTAACCTACTACACCCCTGATTACACCCCTAAAGATACCGATTTATTAGCCTGTTTTAGAATGACTCCCCAACCAGGAGTTCCCCCCGAAGAATGTGCGGCGGCGGTAGCGGCTGAATCTTCTACTGGTACTTGGACCACCGTATGGACTGATGGTCTAACCGACTTGGATCGTTATAAAGGTCGTTGTTACAACGTTGAGCCTGTACCCGGTGAAGATAACCAATATTTCGTATTTGTTGCTTATCCTTTAGATCTATTTGAAGAAGGTTCTATCACTAACGTATTAACCTCCTTAGTCGGTAACGTATTCGGATTCAAAGCTCTTCGTGCGTTACGTTTAGAAGACATCCGTTTCCCCGTTGCTCTAATCAAAACCTACCAAGGACCTCCTCACGGTATCACCGTAGAGCGTGACTTGTTAAACAAATATGGTCGTCCTCTCTTGGGTTGTACCATTAAGCCCAAATTAGGTTTATCTGCTAAAAACTACGGTCGTGCAGTTTATGAATGTCTCCGTGGTGGTTTAGACTTCACCAAAGATGACGAAAACATTAACTCTCAGCCCTTCATGCGTTGGAGAGATCGTTTCTTATTCGTTCAAGAGGCGATCGTAAAAGCTCAAGCCGAAACCAATGAAATGAAAGGTCACTACCTCAACGTTACCGCTGGTACTTGTGAGGAAATGATGAAACGTGCTGAATTCGCTAAAGAAATCGGTACTCCTATCATCATGCACGATTTCTTCACTGGTGGTTTCACTGCTAACACCACCCTTGCTAAATGGTGTCGTGACAACGGAATTTTACTACACATTCACCGCGCTATGCACGCAGTAGTTGACCGTCAGAAAAACCATGGTATTCACTTCCGTGTTTTAGCTAAGTGTCTCCGTCTATCTGGTGGTGACCACTTACACTCTGGTACCGTTGTAGGTAAACTAGAGGGTGATCGCGCTGTAACCCTTGGTTTCGTTGACCTCATGCGTGAAGACTACGTAGAAGAAGATCGTTCTCGTGGTGTATTCTTTACCCAAGACTACGCTTCCTTACCTGGTGTAATGCCTGTCGCTTCTGGTGGTATCCACGTATGGCATATGCCCGCACTCGTAGAAATCTTCGGTGACGACTCTTGTTTACAGTTCGGTGGTGGTACTCTAGGACACCCTTGGGGTAACGCACCTGGTGCAACCGCTAACCGTGTAGCTTTAGAAGCCTGTGTACAAGCCCGTAACGAAGGTCGTTCTCTTGCCCGTGAAGGTAATGACGTAATCCGTGAGGCTTGTCGTTGGAGTCCTGAACTTGCTGCGGCTTGTGACCTTTGGAAAGAAATCAAGTTCGAGTTTGACACCGTTGACACTCTCTAAATTTTAGTAACTGGGGGTCAGAATTTACGGAAAATAAATGGAAACAGTAATCAATGAACAATAATTCTGAGCATAATAGGAATAATTAAGTAATTGATATAACAAACGAAATTTATTACCGATCTTCTGATTCACCCAAGGGGTTATCCCCACTAAAATTTATGTCTTATAAACAAGCGGTCAAGGATACAGCAAAAGTTTTGCAAGGTTATCTTACCTATCAGGCGGTAAAGCTAATCATTGAACAACTTACCGAAACTAATCCAGCTTTGGCAATTTGGTTAAGAGAGTTTTCCCATAGTCGCTCCATTCAAGATAGTGACAATTATCTTCAGGCTTTGGTGAAGGAAAACAAAGAATTAGTTTTACGGATTTTGACAGTAAGAAAAGACATTGCAGAACAAACGGTGGAGTTTTTGCCAGAAATGGTAAAAACGAATATAGAGCAATCTAATATAGAACATCGTCGCTATCTTTTAGAACGTTTGACTCAAACTCAGTCCTCATCATTAGATGAGACACAAATAGATACCGAATCAAATAAATCAGAAAACAAGGAAGAATAAACCATGCAAACTTTACCTAAAGAGCGTCGTTACGAAACTCTCTCTTATTTACCCCCTTTAACCGATCAACAAATCGTTAAACAGGTTCAATACTTACTCGACCAAGGATTTATTCCTGCGGTAGAATTTGAAAAAGATCCTTTACCTAACGATCACCACTGGACTCTTTGGAAACTACCTTTATTCAATGCTTTTTCTCCTCAAGAAGTATTAAACGAAGTTCGTGAATGTAAAGGTCAGTATTCTGACTCCTACATCAGAGTTATCGGTTTCGACAACCTCAAGCAGTGTCAAACCATGAGTTTCATCGTTCACAAACCTAACACTACCCGTTTCTAGGTTATAGAAAATAAACTCGTCTTTAAGCCCTCCTTTTTTGGAGGGTTTTTTAGTTTTAGGCAATGGGATTGGGAGTCAGGCAAGAGGCTTGGGAGTCAGGCAAGGGGCTTGGGAAGTCAGGCAATGGGATTGGGAGTCAGGCAAGGGGATTGGGAAGTCAGGCAATGGGCTTAAGCCCCTTGTTAAAATTTACAGATTCATCTCATCAATGATTTTCATAGTTTCTATACTTACCGTAGTTACCCTCATCAACAAATCAATTACCTCCTCCTTATAATCAGCAAAACGATAATTGTTAAACTTTTCAGCGATGGTTTTATCCCTTGGTTTTTTCTCCTTATATTGATCCAAAACCCACTCCAAGGCACTACGATTTCCCAATTTATATTCCCATGCCACAGGAGGGATATTTTCTAAAGTGGTAATCTCATCAAGGATAATTTTATGTTTGACTTTGTCCGCTTTCAATTTTACTTTTATTTTAGGTTGAGACTTAGGCAAAGAGCTACTTTCAAGTAAGGGGCTATTTTCAGGCGAGAGGCTAGTTTCAGGCAAAGAGCTATTTTCAGGTGAGGGGCTATTTTCAGGTGAGGGGCTAGTTTCAGGTGAGGGGCTAGTTTCAGGCAAGGGGCTTAAGCCCCTTGTTTTGGCGTTGGGTAAATCAATTCTTCTTAACTTGTAAGGCTCAATGGTTTCATAATTTAAATGTAAATCCATCAACTTTTTGCCCCAATTTGCCCACTGCCAAAAGTCATCATAAAGCGGTATTCTGGGGAATTCCCTTTTTAAATTTAGTTCATATTTTTGGCGATATTCAGGGTTATGTAAAACTCCATAAACATAATTAAAAATGTCTTCTTTAGTAATTAATTCATTATTCTGTGATGAGTTATTTTTAAGTAAAGGATGGTTTTCAAGCAATGGGTTTAAGCCTATTGTTACGGAGTCATTCCATAATGGATTTAAATGCTTTGTTATATTCTGTGTTTGTTGAACAATATTCTTAATGCTGTCTTCCCAAGTTGTTATTATTTGCTCTCCCCAAGTTTCGCTATGCTTGAGATGATTATTTTCAATATATTCTATGGCATTTCGTAAATGTTCCTCATCTTCAATAACTTCTCTATGAAATTTTTGAGCCCAAAATTGTTGACCATTTTCCCAATTGTTTAATTTCTTAAATTCAAAAGAAATAAATCCTTTTAGTTTTCTAATATTTTCTGTTAATTCTTTTTCCGTATTACTACTGATAATTAAATGAACATGATCTGGTAAAACATTAAAAGTGATAATATTAAGACCATATTTTCTCACTGATTCCAAGATTTTTTCAGCTATCAAAACTTTATCTTCTTCACTAAAAATTAATGGTTCTCCTTTTTTCACTCCATAAGTAACCATTCTTTCTGATATACGAGAATTATGGGTAACAAATGTCACAAGCCACCAGTTTTCAGGTGATACATTACTCTCAGGCAATGTACTTAAGCTCATTGTTAAATGTTCGTCGGCAGATAAAGTGCTATTAGAGAGAAAGGAGTTATTGTTGGGGGGCAAGGGGCTTAAGCCCCTTGTTGAGACGTTGTAATGCTCACGAAACAAATCCAATGTCCAATCGGTTATATTCTCTATCCTCTCTCCTTCTTCGTATCTATATAATGGTAAACATTGTGACTTTTCAACAAAGTGTCTTTCAGACAGATATTTAGATGTTAAGCAATGAAATGGTTGATTAAATCCAGTACCAGAAAAAATAATAACTTTATTTATATCGCACAAACTATTTCCAAACATATCATAATGATTTTTAGTGAGTAAATAATTTAATTCATTATCTGCATAGTATTTTTTTAAGATAAAAGGTCTAAAATGAGAATCAACAATCTTGTTTAAAGTAAATGTTACCCTTTTTTTTCTTTCAAGTAAATTATTTAGATCTCTATTCCACTTTATTTTACAACTTTTATTTTTGTTAGATATACTTTGATTATATTGATTAATAAAAAAATCAACTTTTTCTTTTAAATTATTTTTAGAAAAATCGTATATCCATTGATCTCTCCCTGTTTCTAATCCATTAGAAAACAGTTGAAAAATTGCCTCATCACAAACTTGATTTTCTAACTTTCCTGTTACTTCATTCTTAACTGTTTTACTTTTACCTGCTTTGACATCCTTATCAATCAAAGCGATTAAATCATCAAAATCATTATCTGTTTGATTAATCCAATTATTATTTTTGTCAGGTTTTAAACTTGAAAAATTAATACTTTCAATCCTATTTTGAACAAAAAATACTTTTTTATCATCTGCTTTTAAATAATCATCTAATTCATGATAGTAAATCTTAAATCCTTTCTTCTGAGGGTTTTTTATCAAGAAATAAACTGCTACGCCAACTTTTATTAAATCACTAAATACATTTCCTCCCTCTTGTCTTCTTCTTTCACCACTATTACGAGCATTTCCTTTGGTGTTAATAATCCAAATTTCATTAAATTCTTCAGCAACAATTTTTCTAAAACCATCGAAAGCCAAAGCATCAACAAAAGAAGAATTAGACACAAAAGCAACAATTCCCTCATCTCCTAATCTATCCGTTGCCCAACGAAGAAAACGAGTGTACATATCATACACAACGATTTGATTTTGGGCGGTACCTTCTTTTATGTAAGTATCTTTAATTCTTTTATCAATAGTTTCATACTTACGATTAGCATTATTATCATTAAAATTTTCCTGTTTAGCATTGTAGGGAGGATTACCAATAATGACGGAAATATCAGTTTCATTTTGTCGTTTAATTCTTCCTGTATTTTCTTGATTCATAGCGAACAAATCAAATTGTTTACCTGCAAAATTACTGTTATCTAAAGTATCCATTAAACAGATATTATTAAACTCTAAATACTCTCCTATTCTTTGCTGATAAGTATATTCAATATTCAGATTCGCAATGTAGTAGGGCAAAATTGACATCTCATTACAATGAATCTCATGCTGATATTTATGGTCAATATCTCTGGTTAATAAATAATCTAATATTTCTGTGATAAATGTACCCGTACCAGTACAAGGATCTAATATTTCTACTCCCTTATCCCCAAGGGTTTTGTTAAAGTGTTTTTCTAATAAATAATCGGTACTTTGTACCATAAATTTGACTATTTCGTTAGGGGTATAAACAATACCCAATCTGTCTGCTTCTTTGGGATTATAGGCTTTATAAAAGTTTTCGTAAACTACTTTTAAAAATTTTTGTTTTTCTTGGTGATTAACAATGCTGGAAGCGGTGCGAATAATGGCATTATAATAACTTTGAATGGTTTTAAATGTGTTTCTTTTAACGCTACCTGTAAAGAAGGTTTTGATAACTTCATTTAGTTGTTTGGCGATGTTATTTTCTTGGTGAAATTGAGCATCACTAAAAATATTGGTGAATATATCTTCTGTTAAAATGTGTTGAATAATCATCTCTCGGATGTCATCAACGGAGATGTCGGGATTGATAGAGTCTTGACAGACTTTGAGGAATTTATTCCTTGCTTCAATGAATTTTTGATTAGGTTTATTCTCTTCCGAGTTTGTAACAAGGGGCTTAAGCCCCTTGCCTCGTAAATCCTGCCCCTTGCCTCGTAAATCCTGCCCCTTACCTTGAGAGATGATAGGGTCTTGACTATCGATCAAATTTCTAAGAGTATCGATTATGGTGGGTAAGTCTTGGCTGAAAGTGGCGATCGCACTGCGAAAATCTTTTACTTCTGCCCTTTCATAGTCTAAAAATTTATTAATTAACTCATCCAAAGCATCGTCATCATCCATAGGAATCCGCATGGATTCGTTATCGTTTTGGATTAGGATGGCGTTTTTGGTATCCTCAAACAAAATATTATCAGTGGGATAACCTTTTTTGAATTTCGCTTCAATTTCTGCATCAAGGCTATCTTTTTCGTCCTTGGCTTCCCAATATCCCCAATCAAGCCTGAGTGCGTCTTTGACGATGCCATCTAACCTAATTTTAGTCTGCAAACGAGAAGCGATGGTCAATTCCTCTACCAGAATAAAATCCCTCGGGCGACAATAACCATTTAATAAAGTGGCGAAAGCGTAACGGATGGAGCCTTCATTGGTACTGCCTCCATAACGTTTTCTATTTTCCAATTCTTTGCGGTATTGGTTAATGAGAATGCGAGACATAGGCTGATGGGCTTTAAAGGGAACATTTTTTTTAGTTTAGAATAAAGCCGTTCTAAAATTGAATAAGTTTTTTAAATAAACTAAATACCTTTTACTTTCAACATTTACGGGGAATTTAAGTTCGCAGGGAAAAAACCTAATAAGTATTATTGATCTTTAGTGGCGATCGCCAAAGTAGCCCCTTGTACCTGTCTAAGTTGATCCATTACTGATACCACAACCCCGTGGGATACTTTCTCATCAGCATTGATAATTACCATAGCCTCTTGATTTTCACCCATTAAATCAGTAACTTGCGATCGCACATCATCCACTAAAATAGGTTTCCCGTCAAGGAAAGTGCTACCGTCTTCTTGGATGGTGATATTGATTTCCTCCTGCTGATTCGGTTGGGAAGTTTGGGCAGAAGGCAGATTTACTGGTAATCCTTGGGAGCGAATGAGGGATAAACTGGAGATGATGAAAAACGCCAAAATAGAAAAAATAGCGTCAATCATCGGCACAATATTAATTTCCCCCTGCACATCATTTTCTTCAGGTATTCGCATAAGACTTATTTCCTTTTTCATATAAACGACGATACAAAAGCTCTAACTGTCCACCATATTCCTGTATCAAAGCAATTTGGCGTAGATAAAAAGAACGAAAAACATTGGCAAATATCAAAGTTGCGATCGCCACTACCAACCCCATCACCGTAGATACAAGGGCTTCACTGATTCCCCCCGTCACCCCTGCGGTGTTTGTCCCTCCTGCATTACCCAAATCAAGGGATGCAAAGGATTCGATTAAACCCAAGATAGTACCCAACAAACCCAACAAAGGCGCCACCGTAATCACCGTTTGAAAGAAAGTATTAAACCTTTTCAATAGGGGTAATTCTGCTTGGGTTGCGGTTTCTAGGGCAAGGCGAAACTCTGTGGAATCTGCCCCTTCTAATTCTAAAGCCTCCAAAAAGATTCTCGCCATAGGTAGATCTATATTTTTGCGCAAACGGGCGATCGCCGTTACACAATCAGAGCGATAAATTTTCAAAACCTCCCGAATCAAAGGCTTTTCCCTTGACTTAATTCTAGTCCAAAACCAAAACCGCTCCACGATCAAAGCCACCGTAATCAAAGAAAAAACTAATAGGGGAATGGCTACCACCCCTCCCATACTCAACAAATCATCAAAAAACATTTAATCACCACACTAATTGCAAATAGTTATTAATTAAACTCAAAAATATAATATAACAAAATAGTAAAGTTATGTATAATCTTTAGCAATAAAACTGATGAAACTCAGTTTGACAAAAGCCACCTAGTGCGATACATTAGTAGGCTATCACATAAACTTTTGGTTCTAATGGGGGTCAGCCATTAGAGGAAACGGGGAAAGATTGGTGAAAATCCAGCACTGTCCCGCAACTGTAAATAAGACATATCAAGTCTTTGAGTCAGGATGCCCACCAAAATAAATCTACATAATCAAATATCATCTGCGAGGTATGGATGAAGAATAAATATTGGTGGCTTTTGCAAAGCAAAAGTCTAGCTTGGGCATTGCCTTTATTAGTGGCAACTGTCCTGTTTAATAATGGTGTTCCCTTGTCCGCTCAACCCGAAGAAGAGCCACAAATAGAAAATAGTTTAACTCAATCAGAAGAAGAGCAAGAGGTAGAAAATAATCTAACTCCCGAAGAAGAACAAGAAATTTTTATTATCATAACCGATAAAATTCTCAATCAACCAGTGTTTGCCCCTTTCAGAAGGGAAGCCACCGTTAGGGATTCTAGTCGCCCCGTATATGTCATCAATAGGCAACAAATAGAGGCTCAGGGGGCTAGAACCGTCCAAGAAGCCCTAAAATACTTGCCGGGGGTTTTGAGTGATGGCACCACAGGAGGGCAATTAGGGGCGCAAAGTACCCAAATTATTCGGGGTGCTAGTACCTCTCAAGTATTGATATTACTCGATGGCAGACCTATTAATGATGTTGGTCGTTTTGGGGGTTTTGATCTATCTAGCTTTACCACCGATAACATTGAAAGAATTGAACTTTTACCCGGGGGCGGCTCTACCCTTTATGGCTCCGATGCCCTTGGGGGTGTTATCAACATTGTTACCCGTAGCGGTGCGGGGGAAACTCCTCAAGTAACCGTCAGGGCTAATGTGGGTAGTTTTGGTTTAAATGAACAAGCCATTCAGAGTCGTGGGGAAACTAACGGTGTTAGCTGGGCGGTGGGATACACCAGAACCCAATCTGATAATAACTTCCCCTTCCGTATCGATCGCATCGGGCTAGAATCCCAAAGAGAAAACGCCGATGTACTTTATAATAACTTCAATTTGAAATTAGCAGGAAATCTGGGCGATCGCAACAAGCTCACCTTTAGCGCCCTTTACCTCAACAAAGAATTTGGAGTAGCAGGGGGAATTGCTGTACCCGAAGCCCCCTTCAACAGCCTTACTCCCCTCGCCCGACAAAATACCGATGAACTCTTCCTTGATTTAACCCTAGAATCAAAACTAGGAGGAGGAGACGACTCCCTCCTTACCACCAGAATTTTTGGAGATTTTCTCGACTACAAATTTGAGAACCCCGATGGTTTTTCTGCAGGGAGAGATGACATTAACCGCCGAGCATTAGGGTTACAAGTTCAACACAACTGGCAACTAACCCCCAATCAAAACATTACCTACGGCTACGATTTTCGTAACACCCAAGCAGAAAACAACACCTTTAGTAGCAACAGTGGCATCACCACCTTCAACTATGACGGTAGCATCAGCCAACAAGCCCTTTTTGCTAGTTACAACGTTGATTTGACCCCCGAATTTAACCTTAATCTAGGAATCCGACAAGACTTTAATAGCCTTGTAAATGGCTCTTTCACTTCCCCTAGCATCGGGGCAAGATACCACATTACCCCCACCACCACCGTCAGGGCAAACTATGGTAAAAGTTTTAGATCTCCCCAAATTGTTAACCTAGAAGGTTTAGGAGCATTTAATATTGTCGGTAATCCTGAGCTAAAACCCGAAAGGGGCAATAGTTTTGATATTGGTATCGATCAACAATTGGGAGACATCGGGCTATTAAGATTCACCTTTTTTAGTAATCGCATTGATAACCTCATTAACTTCGAGTTTGGCAACCCTAGCACCTACACCAACATCGGCGAAATCAAAAGCACAGGCATAGAAGCCGACTTAAATGTTCAGGTAGCCCCCAACTTTTTTGCCTTTGCCAACTATACTTTAAATGATCCTCGCATCATAGAAGATGTTAACCCCGCCATCGAAGGAAATGAGCTAGGCTTCAGGGGGGCAAATAGTTTTAACCTTGGTATTGCTTACGAAAAAGAGATTTATCTTGCTCTGATTCTCAAAAGTTTGGGCGGTTACTTTATCAATAACTCCAATACCGATTCTTTGCCAGGATACACCACCGTAGATTTTAAAACCCGCATTCCTCTCTCTGCTAATGTTAACTTAACAGGGGGAATAGATAATATATTTGATAAACAATATGAACAATTCCCCGGTTTTCCCGCCCTCGGTAGAAATTTCCGAGTCGGGGTGAATGCAACATTTTAGGAGTCAATTATGGGCGAATTTAATCCTTGGGTTAAACCTCTAAATAAGTTAACTACAGAAAATCTCGTTACAGGGGGCTTGATGGAATATGAAGATATTCCCTGTGATGTGGATACCCTCGGTTGTTTACTATACACTTTGTTTCAAGAACATTGGCAAGAAACCCAAGTAGGTCATGTGGTAGAAGGTAGCGTCTTAGAATTAGAACTAACCAAACCCCCCAAGGTATGTGTTATCTATGACGGTTATCTGACTGTGGTGACGGATGCTTGGCACTTACACCTTTGTTTAGAAGAACATGGGGGAGGCCCGGATGAGAAAACGCCTTTATCGTTACGACAACAAAGGGTTGTTAGTAGAGCTTCTTTTTATCGTCGTTTTAATGAAAAGAATCAGCCTCGCAGTTGGGGTATTCAGTTTTGGAATGGGGCAGGGGAAAAGATGATGAATATTTTTCTGCCTAATCCTTTTGTGGATGAGGATGATAATTTATTACCTGAGCATAAGCCAGATTTGGCAAGACTTAGTTTATATGAGGAGTTGCGAGATATTTATGTTTTGGGGGAAAAACCTATTCCCTATGATCGTAATCCTTTGAAAACCCCTTATTTGTCGGTGTGTCGTTCGGGGCGCTGTTATCCTTGTCAGGATTGGCAACCTATTTTTGATGCACTACAGGAGGAGGTAGAAAAAACAGGACTTGATATTAAGGTAAAAACTTCGGGTTGTTTGGAGGTGTGCAAAATGGGGCCAGTGGTTTTTTATTCGGGGGACAAAACTTGGTACACAAGGGTTTCTCCTGAGGTGGCAAGGGATATTGTCCATAAACATATCGTAGGAGGCAACAAAATGGCTGATCATCTTTATCCCCCTATGTCACCCTAGGGATTTTCGTTTTCGTAACAAATATTATCAATGAGGTATTGATTATGACTCTTTCAGTTTCCAGATTTCCCAATGATTCAGACAAGATTAATTGGGCAAGTTGTCAAATTACGGTGAATAATAGCCGTACTTGGTTTTTTGCTCTCCTTGCTTTGGGTAGTTTTAGTAATGTGGTGTTTACCTGTGCTTTACCTTTGGTGGGCTTCGGTGCGATCGCATCTACTAATTTATCAAAATCAAAAGCCATCACCACCATCTTATTAATGTGGTTTGTAAACCAAGTAATTGGCTTTACCATGAGAGATTATCCCCTCGATTTTAGTACCTTTGCTTGGGGTGTTGTCATCCTATTAGGCGGACTTCTCGCCTGTACCTTTGGTTTATTCCAATTTGACAGACAAAGCAAAAACTTCCGTCAATATCTTTCTGCCATCGGCTTAACCCTTATCATCGGTTTCGTCGCTTATCAAGCCATGATTTGGCTCGGTGGAGTTGTGTTAGGAGATTTACACGGCTTTAATATATCTGTACTTTGGCAAGTATTTTACGTTAATGCTTTATGGACTTTAGGATTAATGGCATTACACAATGTCTTAATTGCTCAAAAACTCAAATTTAGCCCCAAAGGGAAAATGAAATAATTGACGAGGCAAGGGGTTTTAACCCCTTGTAAAATCTTATCTGCACCGAGAAATCAAAAAGAACAAAAAGTAATTGAGTTTCGGTTCATGTCGTAATCATTACTTTTAACGCCCAATCACTCCAACATCGTTAAAAATTTAATAATTTTTCTTTATCTCCCCACTATCTAATTTAAACCCTTCTACTTTTATTGCAAAATATTATTAGTTAGTGCAAACTTTTAATATGGAAAAAGTGCCTTAACTGCAATTTACTTGCAAAATAAATACCATAACCTACTCATCTCCCTCCATAGAGCAAGGACAAAAAGATAATTTAACTTCTTGAAAAAGTAGCTAGGTGAATAACAAAAAAGTAAAAATTGTAACGACGCATAATGTAACGACTGTATTTTATACTTGTAAAATTTTTACCCATAGTCAAAAAAATTATGGGTTTTATTTGAAAAAAATATTTAAATCTCCATCCGTCAATCATTGAGTATTATTGTAAGACGAATAATTCAAAATTACGACAGCTAACAAGACTTAAATTACACATAGGTGATTCCTCTTAATCATACTAATTAATCTTTTCCATGAACTATAATCAAGAATAGGTAAAAATAGTTTATTATTTATATATTTCCTCTAAAGTGAGTTAAAAACATCCTTACAAAGGTGATAATTTTACCTTATTAAAATCGAGGAATTCAAGATAAGATAAAAAATCATCAACCTCTCCCTTTACAAAAAAATACTATGACTAATCCCATTACTATATTTATAGTAGAAGACGAGGCGATCGCGGCAGAAAGCCTAAAATTAGACTTAGAAACCATAGGTTATAGAGTAGTAGGATTAGCCGACAATAGAAAAGATGCCCTACATGGTATTTATAAGAGTAAGCCAGACTTAGTTCTGATGGACATAAAAATAAAAAATGATGATGGCATCATCCTTGCAGAAGAAATAGCTAAAAAAACTTCCAATTCCATTCCAATCATCTACCTTACCGCTTATACAGATCAAAATACCATTAAAAGAGCCATCAAAACTTCCCCCTATGGATTCATTGCCAAACCTTACAAAATAGAAGTTTTAGAAAGCAATATTAGTATCGCGCTCAATAAACATCAACAAATTGTTGATAAAGAATTACAGTTAGTAAAACAACAAGAAAAGTTAAACGCCGTCAGTAAATACGATAGTTTAACTCAATTACCAAATCAGCTATCCTTAGTAGAAAATTTCAACGCCATTTTAGAAGTTTTTTATCAACAAATAAATGCAAGTGCCGACAATAACGAAGAAACAATACCATCTTTAATTCCTATTTTTTATCTTGACTTTAGCCGTTTTAATTTAATCCGAGATGAATTAGGTATTGATATTTCTAATTCCCTATTTAAAGCAGTGGTCAAAAGGTTAAAAGCGAATCTAGGAGATGACATAATTCTCGCAAAATTAGAACACTATGAATTCTGTTTAATTACTGAACCTATTAGACATCGTCAAAGTGCCATTGATTTAGCAGAAAATTTATTAAAAACAATTACTCCTCCTCTTATTTATAAAAAACAAAAAATCTATATTGATTTTAATATTGGTATTAGTTTTTATCCTATTCAGGGAGACACAATTAATGAGTTATTAAATAATGCGAAAGCTGTTGTTACTGAGAATAAAACTGTAGGATTAAATCAATACGAAGTCTATTCCCCCGCATTTCATACCAATAATAAAAATGAAGTAGCCATAGAAACAAAATTACATGATGCTTTAGCTAATGAAGAATTTGAAGTTTTTTATCAACCAAAAGTAAACCTTAAAACTAACAAAATAATCGGTATTGAAGCTCTTTTAAGATGGAATGATCCAGGGTATAGTAACATTTCCCCTGCCGTTTTTATTCCCATTGCCGAACAAATTGGTTTGATCGATAGCATCGGACAATGGGTACTGAATAAAAGTTGTGAAGATTTTAAAATTTTGGAAAAAAGATGCGGTCAACAAATGCAAGTGTCTGTAAATTTTTCTCCCCGTCAATTTAATGATAATCTACTAGAACAAAAAATATTTAAGATATTAGCTGATCACTATTTTAATCCTCAGTTTTTGGAAATAGAATTAACAGAAAGTTTATTAATCAAAAATCCTTCCTTGGCAGTAAAAAAATTAAACAAACTTAAATCTGCTGGATTAAAAATTGCGATCGATGACTTTGGTAAAGGCTACTCTTCCCTTGGTTATTTGCAACATTTTAATTTTGATACTTTAAAGATTGATAGAGATTTTATAAAAAATATTGATGGCAATTATAAAAATGCTAGTATTGTTAGATGTTTAATTGAAATGGCACACCAATTAAATTTAAAAGTGGTGGCAGAAGGGGTAGAAACCCCCGGAGAATTAAACTTTTTAGCTAATAATGATTGTGATATTTTTCAGGGTTATTTATTTAGTCGTCCCATTGCTTTTGATCAACTAATTGATTTAATTAGTCTTAGAAACCATTAGAGTTTCTTCTCATGGGGAAGTTTCAGATCACACCCATTATTCAATGCTAGTCTATGCTAGAAGGTCGGTATTTTTGCCATTGTTTAATTTGCTCTAATTGATAAGCTAATTGAAGAATAGTTGTTTCATCTTTAGGTTTGCCGACAATTTGGATGCCGATGGGTAAGCCTGAATCGGTAAATCCTGTGGGAAGGGCGATCGCCGGTTGTCCAGTAGCATTAAAGGGTGGACAAGGTGCAATCCAATTAATGATATGATCTAAAGTAACTTCAGATGATAGACTTGCCCACTCGCCGACTTTAATGGGAGGTTGAAGATAAGTAGGTAAAATCAACACATCGAAATCAGCAAAAAAAGCCACTATTTGACGGGAAATCACCTGTATTTGATGGACAGCATTTAAATACTCTCTCAAACTAGGTGCGGTTTTCCTTAACCAAAGATTCATCGGGCTAAGAATAGCATCAGGGAAATCGCCCTGCACCATACTTCCTTGCCAAATGATTTTGAAAGGCTCAACGATACTAGAAAAATCTGGACAACCTTCCGTTAATTTATGTCCCATATCCGCAAAAATATCTACCGCATCCTTTACCTGTTTTTGTAAACAATCATCAGCCTTACCAAAAGGTAATATCTCCGTAGCAAAGGCAATTTTGAGAGAAGGTGGATTTTTTGTAACCAAAGAAGCAAAACTTTCGGAGGGATTGTCTAACCAATAGGGATCTCCCATCACATAACCCGATAAAATATCTAGTAACATAGCCGAATCCATGACGCTACGACTCAAACAACCTTGGGTTGCCATTCCTGCTAAATAATCTCCCACAGGGGCGCTAGAAATTCTGCCCCGAGAAGGCTTTAAACCCACCAAACCACAACAAAAAGCAGGACCACGCACTGAACCACCACCGTCTGACCCATGTACTACAGGAATTAAGCCCCCAGCCACGGCGGCAGCTGCCCCTCCACTAGAGCCTCCTGCGGTGTATTTGGGGTTGTAAGGGTTGCGACAAGGGGGGACACTAGGGGACTCAATATAGGGCAATGAGCCTAATTCTGAGGTGGCTGTTTTGCCTAAAATAATCATCCCGGCTTCTTTGATTTTGGTGACAATACCACTGTCAAAATCGGCAATATTATCTTTTATAAAACCGTTGCCATAGGCGGTGGGCATTCCTTTTACGGAGTATAAATCTTTGATGGCGGTGGGAATCCCGAAAAAGGTAGGTAATTCTTGGGTGTTTTTGGTGTTGCCTAAAATTTCTGTTTTCACATGGGCATCTTTGATGGCGCTATCGTGGGCGACATGGGCGAAGCTACCCCATTGGGCATCCATATCATCAATACGTTGCAAATATAATTCCGTTAATTCGAGGGGTGATATTTCTTTTTTTCGGATTAGTTTTTCTAACTCGTGGGCGCTGGTAAAGGGGAGATTGTTATCCATAATTAATTAGTCTAGTTTTTTATAAGGTAACATTGCCTTTGCCATGGTAAAAGATTTACAAAACATTAAGCAGTGATTCTAGGTTTGAGTTGGCATTTAGAATATAAATATAGAGTAAAAATATAGAGGTTTGAGTTATGACTATTTGGGTAAATGAACAAATTGATGGTTGTGGAATTGTTCAAGCCTGTATTGCTGGAGTGAATAAGGAAGCGGCGGATGATTGTCACCGTGATTGGCAAGAAAAGTTGACGGATGATCAACAAAAGCAAGGCTGGAAGGCTGTTTTGCGTACTGTTAACAGTTGGGATGATGTTCCCGTTAATGCTCTTAAGTTGAGTTAATATTATGGTTTGGGGGTTATATTTTCTCCCCATTCTTTTTTTTGTTTCTATTTATTGCTGTTTTTCGTTGAGTTTTTGTCAAAGAAAGTTTATTTTTTGATACTTGTAGTGTGTCAAAACCTTTTGTGTCATTAGATTTTGTTTTATTGAGCGTACCCTGATTATTTTTTTTACACTTTTTATGCATATAATGCTTTAACATGATGCGTTTATTGCATGACAAAAATAAAAATGTATTGTGAATGACTAAATCAGGTTAATGAATTTTCTTAGACTATGGTAGTTAATAGATGGTACAACAAACTGAGAATATAATGTATTTATCCCAACAGAGCAATCTCCCTTTAAACAATCTTGAGTCTTTTTCCTTGCATTCTGCCCTTAAAACTTTGGAAAATGGTAGTTTTGAAGAACGATGGGCGATCGCCAAGGTTCTGGTAAAATACAGTGAAGTAGTCATTGAACCATTAAAAGCGGTAATTCTGGACGAAAATAGAGATAGTGAATATCGTTGGTTTGCCCTAAAAATTATTAGTCAATTAGATAACCCTGATATTGTTTTAATCATCAGTGAATTATTAAACACCACGGAAGATGAAGATTTAATCAGTGTTGGCGCTCAGATTTTAGCTAGTCAAGGGGAAAGGGCTATTTCTATCTTGACTGCCCTACTGGATTCTCCTCCATATCGTCTTTGCGCTACCAAAGCCCTAGCCCAAATTCCCCATCGTTTAGTTATTAAACCCTTGCTTTCTGTGGCTAATGATGGTAATCTTGATATAAGACAAAGTGCGATCGCCTCTTTAAGCAACTTTGATGACTCCAGTATTATCCCTATTTTAGAAAACGCCCTCAAAGACTACCACTCTAGTATCAGAAAAGAAGCATTAATCGGATTAATGCGCAAAACTAAATATTATTCCCCCCAACAATTAGTAACTCTGATTACCCCTTTTCTCGATGATGTTGACTTGAGTGTTTGTCAACAAGCCGCTATCTGCCTGAGTCATATACCCCATACATTAGCCACTGACATCCTTTTTTCCACCCTCATCAAACCACATACCCCCATTCCCCTACAACATACCATCATAAAATCCTTGGCTTGGCAAGAAACCAGCCATAGTATTCATGCCCTTGAAAAAGCATTATATTTAGTATCAGAAGAAATTTGTTGTGAAATAATAGCCATTTTAGGCAGAATAAACGAACCAAAAATAAAAGAAACCATTGCTAAAATCTCCCTAAAATTTTATCGTAACCATGAATTAGCAAAAAAATCAGATCAAATCATTCAAAATCTCTGTTATACATGGCAACAAATCAACGCTCAAGAATCCCTTGACGTTTTAATAAAAATTATCAATACAGGAGGAGAGAAAAGTAAAATTTATGCCCAATCAGCCTTTCACAACATAAATAAAACTCCCACCATAGATTAAAATAACTTTATTGTCTTAATCCATAGACAAGCCCTAACTTAAATGAAAATCCATCATAATGAGCGCAGAATTCAGAGAATTATTAAAAAAAGTTGGTAGTGGGGCGCATACCCATAAAGATTTAACCAGAGAAGAAGCCCACCAAGCCGCCACAATGATGTTAACAGGGGTAGCTACCCCCGCCCAAATCGGTGCTTTTCTCATTGCCCAACGTATTAAACGCCCCACAGGCATCGAATTAGCTGGAATGCTAGATGCCTATAGCGAATTGGGGGCAACATTAGATACTATCCCCAATACCTCTTATCCCTTAACTATACTCGGAATTCCCTACGATGGGCGATCGCGCACAGCCCCCATTTCTCCTATCACCGCCCTAATTTTGGCTTGTCATAACATCCCCGTTTTAATGCACGGAGGGAAAACCATGCCCACCAAATATGGATTACCTCTTATTGAAATTTGGCAAAATTTAGGAATAGATTTAAGTCAATTAACCATAGAAAAAGCTCAAAATTTATTAGCAAAAACTAACTTTTCTTTCCTCTATTTACCTCAACATTTCCCCTTAGCAAATAAATTAGTTCAATATAGAGAAGAAATCGGCAAACGTCCTCCCCTTGCTACCCTAGAATTAATCTGGCAACCCTACACAGGCAATAGTCATTTAATAGCTGGTTTTGTCCATCCTCCCACAGAAAAAATGATTAGAGAAGCCCTACATCTTAGGGGAGTAAAACAGTTTACCCTCATCAAAGGTTTAGAAGGTAGCCCCGATTTAAAGTTAGCACAAACCACCATTGTATGTATTAATAGTTCTGATAAAGAAGAGGGTTATGAGTATTTAAAAATTCATCCTGAAGAATTCGGTTTGACTCGTCATGACATTGAATTAAAGGACTATGATAGTTATTATCAAGAGTTACATAAACTTGTACAAGGACAACAATCTACTTTATTAGAAAGTGCAATTTTGAATGGTGGTTTTTATCTTTGGCGTTGCGGATATTCCCCTTCTTTGAAGGAAGGAATAAACAATGTTAAGGATTTATTAAAAACTGATAAATTATTGACTAAATTAGAAGAAATAAAAGCGGTTTTAAGTAATTAAATATAGTATCCATTTTCTAAAAATGTAAATAATTTGATCCCCCCCCTATCCGCCTTAATAAGTAGAAAATTTAAGTTAGAATTTTAAAAGATAATATAGTTTTGATAAACTGAAGTAATTATACTATAGCAATTATCGTGGTTACGGAGTACAAGATGATCCCCCTAAATCCCCCGCAAATTCGGGGGACTTAAGAATAATGAATGTATCTCATAATTATAAAAAACGCTATATTAATAATAAAGAATATTAAATAATGAATAATAAATATTGGCTAAAAAATGCTCACATTCCCTTAGATCTGATTGAAAATTCAACTATGAAATTTGAGCAAAAAACTAGAGAAAATCTGGTTCTTTGTGACATTGAAATTGAGGGAGAAAAAATAAAGCAAATTATTCCTGCTAATGATAATACCCAAGGAAAAGATTTGAAAAAAGGCATTGTTTTACCCTGCTTTATCGATATTCATACTCATTTAGATAAAGGACATATTTATCAACGTTCTCCTAACTTAAAAGGAGATTTTGCAACGGCTTTAAAAATGGCTAGAAATGATGCTAAATTTTGGAATCCAGAAGAAGTTTATCAAAGAATGAACTTTGGCTTAAAGTGTAGTTATGCCCACGGTGCGATCGCCCTTAGAACCCATTTAGACTGTTATAGTTATGATTCTTTTATGAGTGTAGAAATCTGGAAACAACTACAAAAAGAATGGCAAAATAAACTAACAATTCAAGCAGTATCCCTCGTCAGCTTAGATTATTTCCTAACCCCTGATGCCGAAAAATTAGCTGATACAATGGCGGAAAATGAGGGGAATTTGGGGGGAGTTGCTTATATGAATAAAGATATAGATAAACAAATAGAAACAGTATTTAAACTTGCCATTGAGCGTAATTTAGATTTAGATTTTCATACTGACGAAAACAATGAGATAGATTCAATTTGTTTACAAAAAATAGCAAAGACTGCTATAAAAATGAACTATCAAGGTAACATTATCTGTGGTCATTGTTGTAGCTTAGCAGTGCAACCCCCCGAAGTAGTCAAAAAAACCATTGAATTAGTAAAACAAGCAAATATAAGCATCGTTAGTTTACCCATGTGTAACCTGTATTTGCAAGATAGACAGGAAGAAACTACCCCCTTTTGGCGTGGGGTAACAAGGGCAAAAGAGTTGAAAAACGCAGGCATAAAGGTGGCTTTTGCCAGTGATAATTGTCGAGATCCCTTTTTTGGTTTTGGCGATCATGATATGTTAGAAGTTTTTAATCAGTCCGTACGCATTGCCCACCTAGACACCCCTTATGGCGACTGGATCACCTCTGTAACCAAAACTCCAGCAAAAATGATCAAATTGCCCCACCTAGGCACAATAAGCGTGGGAAGTACCGCAGATTTAATTGTTTTTAAGGGTCGTTATTTTAGTGAATTGTTGTCACGAAATCAGTGCGATCGCACTTTAATTAGAAATGGTAAAATAGTAGATGCTCAACTCCCCGACTATGAAGAATTAGATAAATTTATTAACGGTGAAAAATAATAACTACAACTTATTTCTCTTTTATCACTTTCCATTTTTTCTTACTATTAATTAATTTCATAATAATTGATAATTAAGGGATTATATATACTAGAATTTATTTTTTTAATTTTCATTCATCTTTTATTTTAAAACAATAAATAATACCAAATCCTTATTAGATAATGTACCTATTCATCAATTTGAAATGGAGAGGATTCGCTTATTAATCCAAAATTATAAAGTGTTCCCCGTTCCCTATTTTCAGTTCTCCGCCATAATTAGTACATTATTTAAACGGGATTTAGTATGATTTGGTTTAATATCTAAAAATACATTATCCGCCTTACTTGTCGGAAGAATATGTAAATCTATTTTTGTAATTTTATTTACTCTATTAATAGTTTTCATATTCATTAAAAACTGCAATATCTCCTTGATCATTAAAACTTAAAACAGCAAAAGGCTGCTTAATATTGTTAGATTCCATACCCGGACTACCAATAGGCATATTTGGCACAGCTAATCCTTTCATGGTGGATTTTTGATTCAAAAAACGTTTAATATCATCCGCAGGAATATGTCCTTCCATCACATAACCGTCAATAATAGCCGTATGACAAGATGCTAACTCTGAAGGTAAATTATTTTGACGTTTAATAGTCTCCATATCATCAGTTTTAATCTCTCTCACCTCAAACCCATGTTTTTCAATGTGAGAAATCCACTCTCCACAACAACTACAAGACGGACTACGATATACAGTGACTTCTTTCGCTCCAATATAATCTAAACTAGATTCATCCCAAACACTAGCAACCATAACTTGGTTTTCAAAACTATTTTGAATGTCATTTGCATAACTTGGGTTATTAAATGAAAAAGCAATATTAGCAACAATTGCAACAGCGAGAATAATAGTCAAGTTTAGAAGTAATCTTATCTTTTTCATCAGCAATATATTTATTTTGTAAAAAAGTACGAAATCAAAATGAAATAATTTTCGATAAACAACAAAAGCGTTGTTTGCTTTATTCTTACAAAATTTGATCAAAAAAAGGTGGGCAATGTACCCACCTAAAAAATTAAACGAAATAATCTTGGAGCGCTTTAACCTGTAAAGGTTCAGACTGTAAAGAGCGAATCGCTTCTACTGTAGCCCTTGCCCCTGCAATGGTAGTGATAATAGGCAACCTATAATCTAGGGCCGAACGGCGAATTTTGCGCCCATCATACAAAGACTCTTCCTCAGCACTGGGGGTATTGATAATAAATTGAATCTGATTGTTTTTGATACAATCAATGACGTGGGGACGACCTTCATGGAGTTTTAAAACCAATTCAACATCTTCCACCCCATTGTCCATGAGAGCTTTACGAGTACCAGAGGTGGCTACAAGTTTGAACCCTAAAGCCACTAAATCCTTGGCTACAGGTACGATCGCCTCTTTATCCCTGTCACTCATGGAAATAAATACCGTACCAGAGGTGTGAATAGTAACCCCTGCACCGATTTCAGCCTTAGCAAAAGCCTTACCAAAATCGCTATCTATGCCCATTACCTCCCCTGTGCTTCGCATTTCAGGCCCCAAGAGGGTATCTGCTCCCACAAATTTGTTAAAGGGTAATACCGCCTCTTTTACAGCTACATGGCGAGGGATAATTTCTTCGGTGGCGTTCAACTCTTTCAAGGTTTTCCCAGACATTACCAAGGATGCAACTTTTGCCAATGGTCTTCCTGTGGCTTTGGAGACGTAAGGCACGGTACGGGAAGCACGGGGATTGGCTTCGAGGATAAATGCAGTTTCTCCCTGCACTGCGTACTGAATATTCATCAAGCCCACTACTTTTAATGATTGAGCTAATTTTGCTGTCCAATCTCGGAGAACATGGACAATTTCATCGCTCAGGGTAGTATAAGGAATAGAACAGGCAGAATCCCCAGAGTGTACCCCTGCTTCTTCTATATGTTCCATAATACCGCCGATGACCACTTGCCCTGTATGATCACAAATGGCATCCACATCTACTTCGATGGCGTTTTGCAGGAATTTATCAATTAAAATGGGATGTTCAGGTTCAATGTGTACGGCATATTTCATGTACTGTTCTAGTTCAGTCACATTATAAACTACACGCATACCACGACCCCCAAGAACGTAGGAAGGACGTACCACCACTGGATAGGTTATTTTTTCGGCAATGATAAGGGCTTCTTCAAAACTTCGAGCAATACCGTTGGGGGGTTGTTTGATGCCTAAGTCATCGAGGATGGCTTCAAATTTTTCCCTGTCTTCGGCGGTGTCGATGGAGTCGGGAGAAGTACCCCAAATTTTGGTTTTAACAGGGCAATTAGCGTCTGCAAGATAATTTTTCAGGGGCATGGCTAATTTGAGGGGGGTTTGTCCGCCAAATTGGATGATTACCCCATCAGGATTTTCCGATTCGATGATGTTTAAAACGTCTTCTTTGGTTAGGGGCTCAAAGTAAAGGCGATCGCTCGTATCGTAGTCGGTAGAAACGGTTTCAGGGTTAGAGTTTACCATAATAGTCTCAAAACCTGCATCTTGGAGGGAGAAGGAAGCATGACAGCAACAGTAGTCAAATTCTATCCCCTGTCCGATACGGTTGGGACCACCTCCCAAAATCATTACCTTTTTATTTTCGGTGACGTTGTTTTCGCTTTCCCCTGATTCGTAGGTGGAGTAATAGTAAGGGGTAAAGGCTTCAAATTCCGCGGCGCAAGTATCTACCAATTTGTAAACAGGTAATACTCCTAATGATTTACGATAAGCCCTGACTTCGTCTTCGGTGGTTTTAGTGGCAAAGCCGATTTGATGATCGCTAAAACCTTGTTTTTTAATTTCTAGCATCTCCTCCTTCGTCATTTGTTTAAGGGGAGTACGCTTCATAAACTTCTCGATCTCCACAATCTCTTGCATTTTATCCAAAAACCAAGGATCGATCGCACTTAATCCGTAAATTTCTTCCACACTCATCCCCAATTTAAGGGCATGATAAACGCTGAAAATGCGTTCAGGTTTAGGAGTACGTAATTGAGAACTAATCTGAGATAGAGTAGGTAAAGTTTCATGGCGATCGCACCCAAAGCCAAAACGACCAGTTTCAAGGGATCTCAACGCCTTTTGGAAAGACTCATTAAAAGTACGCCCGATAGCCATAGCTTCCCCCACAGACTTCATCTGAGTAGTAAGAGTAGAAGATGAGCCAGGGAATTTTTCAAAAGCAAAACGGGGAATTTTCGTAACCACATAATCGATAGTAGGCTCAAAAGAAGCAGGGGTTTTCTTGGTAATATCATTAGAAATCTCATCCAAAGAATAACCCACCGCCAACTTGGCCGCAAACTTCGCAATGGGGAAACCCGTCGCCTTAGAAGCCAAAGCAGAAGAGCGAGAAACCCGAGGATTCATCTCAATAACAATCACCTCCCCATTAAGAGGATTAGTAGAAAATTGAATATTAGAGCCTCCCGTTTCTACCCCAATCTCTCTGATAATAGCCTTGGAATAGTCTCTTAAACGCTGATATTCCTTATCTGTCAAAGTCTGGGCAGGGGCAACGGTAATAGAATCCCCTGTGTGTACCCCCATAGGATCAAGATTTTCAATGGAACAAACAATGACCACATTATCCGCCATATCCCGCATCACTTCTAACTCATATTCCTTCCAACCAATCAAGGATTTTTCAATCAAAATCTGGGACATAGGAGAAGCATCAATACCAAACTTCGCCATCTCCTCAAATTCCTCTTGGTTGTAGGCAATACCACCCCCAGTACCCCCCATGGTAAAAGCAGGACGAATAATCAAAGGATAAGAGCCAATTTCTTCTGCCACCGCCTTGGCTTCTTCCCAATTACTGGCAATACCCGAAGGACATACAGGCACTCCTATCCTTGCCATGGCATCTTTGAATAATTCTCTATCTTCTGCCATTTTAATAGCAGGTAGCTTTGCCCCAATCAATTCCACACCGTATTTATTTAAAACTCCTGATTCTGCCAAAGAAACCGCAGTGTTAAGAGCAGTTTGCCCCCCCATGGTGGGCAGTAAAGCATCGGGGCGCTCTTTAGCGATTACTTTTTCAACAATTTCTGGGGTAATAGGTTCAATATAAGTGCGTTCAGCCGTATCAGGATCAGTCATAATGGTTGCAGGGTTAGAATTGACCAACACAACCTCGTAACCTTCCTCTCTTAGGGCTTTACAGGCTTGAGTTCCTGAATAGTCGAACTCACAGGCTTGTCCAATTACAATGGGTCCAGAACCTAAAATAAGAATTTTGTTTATATCTTCACGACGTGGCATATATCTTTACCGCCTTAACTCTCTAATTTATATTAGTCTCACATATTTTAATGCCTATCGTTGTTTATTGTTCTTTTAGTTTGTTTCTATTCAATGACAATATTGTCGAGATATGGCAATTGAGGGGCGGTTTTGCTTAAAAAATAGATATTTAGATAGTTGAAGATGATCAAAAGACAAAAAATGAAGGGTTGTTTTTGAGCTTTTTGGACATCAAAATGATATGTGCAAGTTTCTTTTTTATTTAAAAATTAATTCTTATTTGTGTCAATTACAAAACTTTTATTAATTACTTTTTTTGGAAAAACAACTAATTTATTACGCTAAATTTGTTTTCCTCAATTATGGTTGTTATCAATTATGTTTAAGTTTTAATAATTATCTACAATAACTTTAAAATTTAATATCGCTTGTCTTTACAGATATATGCTTTGGAACAAAAGTAAAAGGTTAATTGGATGAGCCAAAATGATTCTTTATATATCAAAATTTTACTTAGTTATTTTAAACCATTTTGACTTGAATTACCGACAAAAATATCGCCTTAACTTCGGGTTTTAGCAAATGTCTTGGCAAGATTATTCTGATCTCAGTAGTTTATAAAAAAACTTATAAAGTTTATCAATGAGTAAATTAAGAGCTAAATAAAACTAACTAATTTTAGTCATTGTCCCATTGTTCTGAGGAAACTAAATCACCGATTTGGTCTCTCAATAAATAATCACATTTCTCAAGTTCACATTCTACACACACCCACTCTCTGGCAGGAATGTATTGACAAAGGATATAAATGGGCTGATGACGACTGACAGTACCTTTTTCTACTAGCTGTCTTACTTCGTCTTTGATCATGTCGATGGAATATCTGGTTGCAGTTTTTTCTAGGGTTTTCATCTGCTTTTTCCTCGTTGATTGATTTTATCTACTCTTCACTATAGTCTAACTTATGAAAATCAGAAATAAAGTCCTTCTGTATAATTTATTACATTATCTTAAGATTTTCTATGGATGTCTTTGTAGATATGGGTTTTTTGTAATTTATGTTACAGAAAGTTTCCTTTGGTGATGTCAAGGTTTGCTGATATTTGAAATATTCCGTTACAAATGGTTTGTTGTGCGATCGCCATTTGTCCATAGGAAAACCCCCATGGTATGCGTGTTGGAATCTGATTTTTGAACCAATCTAGGACGTAGGGGCTACCATAAACCATTATTCCCTGTAGGTGTGGATTTTTGAGGATTTGTTCATAGGTTTTAAGGGCGATCGCACTTAGCCCCGCAGTACCACGAAAAGGATTACCACGGACGAAAACTTGGAGGATAAAAGGCTTTGATATGGGCTGATTCTCCCACATATAGAGATTCCGTTGGTCAAATACTTGGGCATGATAACCGAAGCTGTCAGGAATGGTGATAGAGGGAGTTTGCCGATCCAAGAAATCACAGTTTAAGAGGTCATCCACCACTACTAAATTTATGCCTTCACCGACCTTTTTGATAGGATTTAAAGCACTTATTTGATTACTTTTGAATAAAATTTTATTTATGACCTGTTGAGACTCATTACTGCTAATTTCAGCGAAAGAAAAGGACTGTTGAGACTTAAATAACTTTTCCTTGGCTTTGGATACCCTTTGTAAACTTTCATCAATACGACTCTCGCTGATTTCTCCCTTTTCCACCGCCTCAATAATAGAGTGAATGGCTACTAGAGGATTTTCTGGCATTAATAAAATATCGGCCCCTGCTTGTAGCGCTTTGACGGCAATTTTTTCAGGGGGTGCATATTTCGCCACCCCTCCCATGATGAGGGCATCGGTGACAATTAAACCCTCAAAGCCCATATTATGTCTTAATTCCTCCGTTAAGATACGGTGAGAAAGAGTAGCAGGATTTTGATTATCATAGGCACTAACTAACAAATGTGCTGTCATAATAGCATCAACGTTAAGGGCGATCGCCCCTTGAAAAGGTACTAACTCTATGTCTTGTAACCGTGCCTGAGAATGACTGATAACGGGTAAATCCAAATGGGAATCGGTGGAAGTATCCCCATGACCGGGAAAATGTTTCGCCCCATTGAGGATAGGATATGATTGAGTACCCCGAATAAAAGCCGAACTTAACTCCTTCACCACCTCTGGATTATCCCCAAAAGCCCGAACATTAATCACAGGATTATCAGGGTTATTATTCACATCCACCACAGGGGCAAGAATCCAATTTACCCCCATACAAAGAGCTTCTTTGGCGGTAATTTTACCCATTTCCTCCGCATATTTTTTGGCTAACTCCAAATCATCCTGAGCAATTTGTGCCAATGCCATGGGAGGGGGAAACCAAGAAGCCCCCGTAAACCTTTGCCCCACCCCTTCCTCGATGTCTGCAGCTACCAATAAAGGAGTTTTTGCCCACTGATTTAACTGCTTAGTGCGTTGAGCAATTTCTGCACAACTTCCCCCCAAAAGAATTACCCCACCAATGTTATATTCCCATAACCATGTCTGCAATTGTTGCTGGTTGGCTTCCCATGCAGGATAGCGAATTTGATGATCAAATAAATAGCCTGTGGTGCGCACAACTATTAATTGTCCTATTTTTTCTTTTAAGGATAGGTTTTTCATGGGATATTAGGAATTAACGTTGCTGATTTTAGATATGATTTCTAGTAGAGGCGGGGAATAGGCAATGGTAATAATACTTTTATAAATCAAGTTGAATTATCCATTATCAACTATCAATTATCAATTATTTACGGTCATTTGTTCGACAAAATCACCAATATTATCACGATTGAGACGATAGAGAAGGGGATTGGCCACCAGATAAGCACTACTTTCAAATAATACGTCAATTTCTATCAATCCATTTTCCCGTAAAGTTTTGCCCGTAGAAACTAAATCTACGATCGCCTCTGACATCCCCGTAATGGGGCCTAATTCTACCGAGCCATATAAAGGTACAATTTCCACAGGTAAATCCAAGGCTCTAAAATGCTCTTTTGCACAGTTAACGAACTTTGAGGCGACAATGCCATGGGCTGGT
This sequence comes from Cyanobacterium sp. IPPAS B-1200, assembly GCF_001747005.2. Taxonomy (NCBI): domain Bacteria; kingdom Bacillati; phylum Cyanobacteriota; class Cyanophyceae; order Chroococcales; family Geminocystaceae; genus Cyanobacterium; species Cyanobacterium sp. IPPAS B-1200. The sequence goes on along the minus strand of NZ_CP182899.1, from coordinate 193,753 downwards.
AAATCAACAGATTTGCGATAGGGGCTATCTTTGGGCACAGCGACAGACATCCGACAATAGCCAAATCCTAAATCCGCTAGATGAGCAATGTTGGCTTTCTTTTCCTTCAGGACATCATAACCTGCAATACCAAGATGGGCTTGACCATATTCTACATATACGGGTACATCTTGCGCCCTGACTAATAAGGCTTTGGCTGCTCCCGTGGGATCTTCAATTTGCAGTTGACGGTTACTAGATGATAGAAATAGGCTGAAATCAAGCCCTGCCTTTTGACATAGTTCGATACTGTCTTTTAGTAATGCGCCTTTAGGAAGTGCGATCGTTAACATGGATTTACTTTTGCAATGGTGACTCAACCAATTATTAACTAAAATCTGTCATCACACAATGGGTTATTTGAGGGAATGAGGGATAGGGTGATTAAAGTTTTATCATCAATTACCGATTGTTATTATCAATAAGTCTCTTTTCTTAATCATTTCTTATTTAAAAGTTAATTAGTCGTTAAACCTGTCACGGTACTTTGTTAGACGGTACAGATAATACTGAGCCAGTATTTCGAGACTACAATTAATCTATGAAATTACGATGACTATAAATCTTAATCGCATCAGTACCTATAATACGGGTATTTTTGATGAAAGTGCGGCGGAAATTCCTGCTTATGATCCTACAACCCAAAGGTTGTTTGTGGTAAATGCTCAATCGGCTTCGGTGGATGTTTTGGATTTAAGCGATCCCACACAGCCTACCAAAGTAGGGGAAATTGTGGGAAGCTCTCTAGGTGGTGTGATTAACAGTGTCACCATAAAAAATGGTATCGTTGCGATCGCCCTTGAAGCCAATGTTAAAACTGATCCTGGCAGTATAATTTTATTTAATTCTGACAGTGATTTTAGTTCCGCTATTAATCCTATCGCCAGTTTTGGGGTTGGAGCATTACCTGACATGGTCACTTTTACCCCCGATGGAACTAAAATATTAGTAGCCAATGAGGGAGAACCCAATGACTACAATACAGAAGCGTCTATCGATCCAGAGGGTTCAATCAGTATCATTGACATCAGTAATGGGATAGCTAACGCCACCGTTACCACTGCTGATTTCAATGCTTTTGATGATCAAAAAGATCAATTAATCGATCAGGGAGTGAGAATTTTTGGACCCAATGCCACAGTTTCTCAAGATTTAGAACCTGAATATATTACCGTTTCTGCGGATTCTGGCACCGCTTATGTAGCCTTACAGGAAAACAACGCTTTAGCGGTGGTGGATATTGCTTCTAGTACCGTCACCAATATCATTCCCCTTGGATTTAAAGATCATAGTTTAGTTGGTAATGAGCTAGATGCTAGTAACCGTGATGATGTCATCAATATTCGTAACTGGCCTGTGAAAGGAATGTTCCAACCAGATGCGATCGCCTCTTACACCGTTGACGGCATGAACTACATTGTCACCGCCAACGAAGGGGATGCCAGAGATTATGATAACTTTAGTGAAGAAGCAAGGGTAGGAGACTTAAACCTTGATCCCACAGTCTTCCCTAACGCTGCACAGTTACAAGAAAATAGTCAATTAGGACGTTTAAACATTACCACTACCCTAGGGGATGCTGATGGTGATGGGATTTATGAAGAAATATATGCTTACGGTGCACGTTCTTTTTCCATCTGGGACGAAAACGGTAACTTAGTCTTTGATAGCGGTAGTGAATTTGAAAATATCGTTGCCCAACAAATCCCCGAATACTTCAACAGTAACAACGATGATAATGATTCCTTTGATGCTCGTTCCGACGACAAAGGACCAGAACCTGAAGGAGTAACAATTGGAGAAATAAACGGCACCCCCTATGCCTTCATTGGCCTAGAAAGGGTAGGCGGTATTATGGTATATGATATTAGTGATCCCACTGATGCTCAGTTTGTTCAATATATCAACAACCGTGATTTTACCGTGGATGCTCAATTGGAAGATGGTTCTTCCAATCCAGCAGCAGGGGATTTAGGACCAGAGGGTTTAGTTTTTATCAGTGCCGATGATAGCCCCAATGGTGTTCCTTTATTAGTGGTTTCCAGCGAAGTGAGTGGCTCCACTAGCGTTTATGAAATAGAACCAAAACCCTTCACTTTACAAATCCTTCATGCTTCGGATCAAGAAGCTGGTATTCCAGCCTTACAAGATGCCATCGGTTTTTCTGCGGTAATGAATGCCTTAGATGCAGGTTATGATAATACCCTGAAACTCACCTCAGGGGATTTATTCATCGCAGGACCTTTTTTTAATGCTAGTGGTGAGCTTTATGGACAACAGGGCATTGCAGACATTCTCATTCAAAACGCCTTAGGTTGGGATGCTGCCGCCGTCGGTAATCACGAATTTGACGCAGGACCTGGTGCTTTCTATAATGCGATCGCCCCTGACTTTTTCATTGATGGAGTCGGTATTGATCCTGAAACGGGTTATGAGGGAGCATTGTTCCCCTACTTAGCTACCAACCTAGACTATTCCACCGATAGCTCTGATTTGAAAGATTTAGTAGTAGAATCTGGTCAAGCACCTCAACCCAATAGTCTAAGTGAAAGTGTGGTAATTGATGTTAATGGTGAAGAAGTGGGGGTTATTGGTGCGGTCGTGCCTTATCTTCCTCAAATTGCCGGTATCGGTGGCATCACCATGTTAACTAATCCCACCAGTCGAGATATTGAAGTTAATGCTCAACTTTTAGCTGATAATATTCAACCCTTTGTGGATGAATTAGTAAATCAAGGCATCAATAAAATAGTCTTGATGACTCACTTACAACAGTTTGAGATTGAACAGGCGTTGGCCACTAAACTCACCGACGTTGATATTATCATGGGCGGTGGTTCTAATCGTGTCATGGCCAATGATGACGATATTTTGCGTCAAGATGAAACTCAAGTAGCTCCCGAATTATTACAACCTTATCCCCAAGTATTCCAAGATGCTGAAGGTAATGACGTTTACTTAGTCAATACAGGGGGGAATTATCGTTATTTAGGGCAATTAATCATCGATTTTGATTCTGAAGGTCAAATTATTGAAATTGGCGATGATAGCGGTACTTTCGCCACGGATATTGCAGGGGTTGATCGTCTCTATGAAGAAGATATTACTACTTTTGAGCAAGTAAGAGATTTTGCCAATCAAGACTTAGTAGCAGTTGTCGATAACGTAGGTAACTTCATTAATGGCAAAGATGGCACTATTTTTGGTAATACAGAGGTTTATCTTAACGGATTGCGTAGCAGTGTCAGAGCAGAAGAAACCAACCTCGGTAACTTAACCGCCGATGCTAACCTTTGGTATGCCGAACAATATGGCTTTGACATCGATATTTCCGTGAAAAATGGTGGCGGTATCCGAGATCAAATTGGCTTATCCTTTATTGAAGGTGGCACAAACGAGTTAGTACAATTGCCTCCCCAAGCTAATCCTGCCGTGGGTAAAGAAGAAGGAGATATTTCGGTATTAGATATTGAAAATTCCTTACGTTTTGATAATAAACTCTCCGTTGCTGATATTTCAGCCCAAGGTATCAAAGATTTAGCAGAGCATTTTGTGGCACAATGGGCAGAAGGTGCAACCCCAGGACAATTCGGACAAATTGGCGGTTTTAGCTTTAGTTTTGACCCTGATAATACAGCAATCGAATTTACCCGTGATGGCAGTGGAAATGCCACTGGGGTAGCAGTAGCAGGGGAAAGAATCCGAAACCTCGTCTTAAACCGTGAAGATGGTACTCAAGAGGCGATCGTTATTAATGGTGAATTAGTAGTTGATCCCAATAGTACCTATAAAATGGCAATTTTGGATTTCTTAGCCACTGGAGGTGACGGCTATCCTGCTTTCTATTTTGAAAATGTTGTCACCCTAGATAGTTTGACGGTGGATAATTTACCTAGTAATTCTGACTTACCGATTGGCCGTGAGCAAGATGCATTAGCAGAATATTTAGCAGAATTTCATCCCGATGCAGATCGAGCCTTTAATCAAGCTGACACTCCCATTGAAGAAGATACTCGTATCCAAAACCTCAATTTCCGTAACGATTCCTTGATAAATAACTCTGGCTCTGGCGGAGGCGGAGGGGGTAATAACAACCAAGGGGGTAATAATATCGATGATAACGTTAGTTTTACCGTGCAAGAAGTTGGCAACGGAGAAGGTATTGTCATTAATCTATCTCAAAACCCTCAAAATGTCACTGTCAGAGTAGAGGATAATATCTTAAATCGTACAGAGGCTAGTTTCCACAACATCATTGGGCTATATCAAGTACAGAACGTCAATGGTGCTATTATTGATACCTTCGATTCTAACAATAACGGCTCTACCAACGACCTATTAAACCCAGGTGATGAAGGTTATGCCTTTACTGCTGTTTCTAATGCGGTTAATAACTTTAATCTTGAATTAGGAGCTAATGGAGATCCCAATAAAAATACCAACGCTGATGCCTTTGGTGATGCTTTACTACAAGGGGGAAGAATTTATGCTCCTTTCATCATTACCAATGCGGGTAATTTAATTCCTGATGAGGGTAGTATTCGAGATGGTATGAAGGCTTTTCTAGAGCTTAATCCTTCAAATGTGGGTGCAACTCTGGAAAACTTTGACACTGATATTGTCGCTTACTTTAGTTATCTAGGTGCTAATCCTGATAATTCTGCTCACATCCGTAGTTTGGGTAATAATATCTTTGGATTTGAAGATTTGCCAGGTAATTTAGGAGTAAGTGATTTCGACTTTAATGATGCAGTGGTTAGGTTTGCTCCTGTTGTTTAATCAATCAAAAATTAATCTTATTTACTTTTAGTTATTAGCCCCTCTCCCTGTGGTGAGGGGTTTTTTTATTATTTTTCTGCGACGGTTTTTCGGGCTAATTTTGAGCGGGTTTTGATGGCTATTTCTTCATCATCCTGAAGATTGATTAAGGTTTGTCGGATGGTATTCTTCATCCCTTGATTATCCATGGCAACATAAAGATTAGTTAGGGAAACCACGGTAGCATAACGTACTACCCATTCACCATCTTGGGCAGTAATGAGGAGGGTATCTAATACTCTTTGTTGGGCTTGGGATAAGTTTTCGGAGGTCATTTTGTCCCATGTGATACTCCCTAGGCCTTTGGTGGCCGCTCTTCTAACACTGAGGGAAAAGTCACTACTGGCGGCTTTTAGTAACAAGTCTAGCCCACGAGGATCGCCAATGCCTGCAAATACTCTGATAGCCCATGCCCTTGCCCCATAGTTGTAATCGTCAACGTTTTCGAGAAGGGAGGTTATGGCGGTTTCCCCTAGGGCGATTAATCCTTCTGTGGCTGCGACGGCTGCCCCTGGGTTATTGAATCCTAGGACCTCAATTAGAGTGGGAATGGCTCGGGGCGATCGCACTTTAGCCAAGTTACTAACCGCTAAAAATAATGAGGAGGCCGAATCCGCCTTTTCTACAGCTTTGATTAAATCATTGATAGGGGTAATAGTTTCTGTCATGGTCAATTTTTAGGACAAAAAGTTTGCTTCAAATTGTGCAGGGGTCAAATTTTGTTCAATATATTGGGGACTTATGGGGTTGTAAGGGGCTTGGAGTAGATCAATAGATGAAATTAACCCAGAGGATGATAACACAGGCAAATCTGGGTCATATTCTGTGGCTCCTGTCAGACAACTAGAAAAACCCCTAAAGGTCATAATTTCAAGGTTTTCTCCATTTTCTTCGGCTCTGATTATGATCACAAAATGGGGGTTTTCCTTGGTATATTCTTCAATGTTCAAGAGTAAATTATTCATTATCCATTGTTTTTATTGCTCAATGGCAATTCTACCTTGTTTAATTAAACGAAAAGCGAGGAAGTAAAGTAAGTAAATGGTGTAAATAATCAAACCAGATATTCCCAAAAAGCCAAGAAATCCTGTGGTAGCATTGGGATGAAACCAACTTTTATAATGCCATGGCGCTTCTAACCATGCACGGCAAACCTTCTCCACCGCCGCATCTTCGGAAAAAGTACATCGTAAAAAAGGTGCAAAGGCGATTGCGCCTAGGATACCATAAATAGAAGTTGCCCAGCGCCATGAAGTGAGCAGTAAACGCAAAGGACTTTTAGGTAAATCTCGAATTTCGTCATTAATATCCACCCAAAACCAAAGACTAATTACAATCAAAATATGACCCACAAACCAAGCTAAATAACCCAGTTGCCATACAGGAATAAATAAATAAATGGCGATCGCCAATAAACTAGCAACCCGCCAAAAAATCAACAATAACCTTTGAATCGAAGCAATATTAGAGAATAAGCCCCAAATAGAAAGACAAAGAGGAAAAAATAAACAGAAAACTAAAAATAACTTGTAATTAGTCCAAACCAAAGCCCTTAATAAGGTATCTTCCATAATAAAAAATTTTAATATTCACCACAAAAAGAGGTGGGATAACCCCACCCCTAGCTTTTATTAAACAATAAATTGACCGATTAGTCGTCATAGATACGACACTCAGCCGCATCAGGGTTATCTTCACAATATTGCTCTAAAGAATTTTTCTTTTTTTCTCCCTGTTGTTGGTGGGAAGCCTCAGCTTGTAACTCCTCTACTGCATCCCAAGCAGCGGCACAGTCACCAGAGGTTGCACCTTCAGTGCTACATACTTCCCTAGCCTGTTTTAATTCTTCTTGAATTTGATCTTGTATGTTGCTCATAGTTTAATACCTTATGATTTTCTTATACCTTTATAGCTTATAACAGAATTAAGATCTTTGTTATAGGGATAATTCTACTACGGTGACACACTCCCAGAAAGAATCAGAGATAGTATTTTAGGCTGTTAAGACTCTTATAAACAAGGGGTTTAAACCCCTTGCCTAAATCGATTTAATTATGCCTACTTACTTAGGTTTATCACAAATACAGCAATAAGGCCATTGATAAAATAGCATTTCAAAAACTTTATTCAAGTAATTTATGATAGTCCGTATTATCACATCCTCATTCTCAAGATTGTTGGTTAAACGAAAAAACTATCTACAAAATTTTTAATATCTCGATAAAACTTTTCCTGTGAAAATAAATTTTTTCGACCGTCCAATATACTCCTTAATCTATCTTTTTTTTCCTGACTTTTAAGGACATTAACAATTTTTTCCACACCATCTTTCTCCGTCTCAAAAAATAACTCCGTATTCTCTAATCCTACAATTTCCATTTGTCCTCCTCTGCTTTTAACAAAAGGAATTGCTCCCGCTTTCATCATTTCTGCTACAGATATACCGAAAGGCTCAAACTTAAAATGAATACCATACTTACACTTATTCAATACTTGGGTATATTCTTGATAACTTAAGTTTTCACATAAAATAACCCAATCACTATTTTCTTTAACTACCTTTTTTAAAAAACGATAGTATTTACTTTTATAAATACTACTTGTACCCCCTGTTAAATATAGCTTAATATTAAAACCCCTTTTTCTGACTTCCTTGAGCATATTTAAAGCTCGATGGGGAGCTTTTTCCATCACTAATCTTCCGCTACATATAAAAGCATTTTCTTTTTGTTCCCAAGGGATTTGAGAGTTTTCTAACATGACACAAGGATAGACCACTGTTGAATCAATACCATACACTTTTTTGACGTTTTCGGCCGTTACTTGACTATTCGTTAGAGTTATATTTTCTCTTATTTGTTGTTTTGAAAAGTTAAATATTTTTGCTAAAAAATTATTTAAGCCATCCACTACATTAACCCAATGTAAATACTGAATTCCTTTTTTTCCTAAATCTACTGCATTATATCCTGAAACTAAAAGAGCATAATCATCTTTATAAAACTTCATTTTCGCAATAACGGAGTAAAGAATAAAAGCTCTACAAAATTTATTATTTGCGTAAAAATAGGTTGTTATCTTAGATAGGGGACGAGATAAAATATACTCTATTTTGATATTGCTACAAATAATATTAGTGCTATAAAATTGATTTAACTTATTAATGTTTACATCCACAAAAGTAAACAGAGTTACTTCATAATCATGTTGTAAAGCGTCCACTATTCCTAGTTCTACTGCTTCTGCACCTCCTCCTGCAAAGTAAGGGGCATACACTGCAATCTTTTTTTTATTCACCATTATTAAACCATATTTTTTATCAACAAAAAAGCCACTAAGGACTTCTGACTTATCATAGTCAATTTTGCCCTTAGTGACTTAAAAACTTTAATCAGTTAACAGAAATTAACCAAGGATGGATTTAGCTTTAGCAACAACATTATCAACAGTGAAACCAAATTTTTCCATGACAACTCCACCAGGGGCAGATGCACCATAGGTGTTGACACCGATACATAATCCTTCATCACCTACGAAACGCTCCCAACCAAAGGTGGTACCAGCTTCAACGGAAATACGTTTTCTGATAGCTTTGGGTAATACAGATTCTTTGTACTCATCGCTTTGCTTGTCGAATAGTTCAACACAAGGCATGGAAACCACACGAACTTTTAAGCCTTCTGCTTTTAGTTTTTCGGCGGCATCCACACAGAGAGAAACTTCGCTACCGGTACCGATGAGGATTAAATCTAATTCTTCGGGGGGAAAACCACAGGCTACCACATAACCACCTTTGGCTACTCCCTCGATGGAAGAACCAGCGAGGTTAGGTAAACCTTGACGGGTTAAAGCCATGAGAGAAGGGGTTTTCTTGGTTTCGATCGCCACTTTGTACGCCCCAGAGGTTTCGTTACCATCGGCAGGACGGAATACCATTAAATCAGGGATTAAACGTAAAGAAGCTACATGCTCAACAGGTTGGTGAGTAGGACCATCTTCACCCAAAGCAATAGAATCGTGAGTCATTACCCAGATGGTTTGTGCTTCGGAAAGGGCAGAAAGACGGATGGAATTTCTCATGTAGTCAGTGAATACCAAGAAAGTAGCACCGTAAGGAATCAAACCTGTGTTGTGAAGGGCAATACCGTTACAGATGGCACCCATGGCGTGTTCCCTAACTCCAAAGTGGATGTTACGATTTTCGTAAGCACCTTTTTGGAAATCACCAGAGATTTTTAATTGGGTTAAGTTGGAGTGAGTTAAATCCGCAGAACCACCTACTAACTGAGGTAATACTTCAGAAATAGCATTTAAACAAATTTCAGAGTGTTTACGACTAGCCAAGGCTTTATCTTCGGGGGTGTAGGTAGGAAGACAATCTGCCCAATTTTCGGGAAGTTTACCAGAGGTGATGGTTTCAAATTCCTTGGCTTCGGTGGGGTATTTAGATTTGTAGGTAGCTAGGGTTTCATTCCACTGGGCTTCTAAATCAGCACCTTTGTCACCAGCTTTTTTGAAATGATCATAAGCATCTTGGGGAACTACAAAAGGCTCGTAATTCCAACCGAGATTTTTACGGGTTGCATCTACCTCATCACCACCTAAAGCGGCACCGTGTACCCCAGCGGTATTGGCTTTTTTGGGAGAACCGTAACCAATGGTGGTGGTTACTTTGATCATGGTAGGTTTGTCGGTGACAGATTTTGCTTCTTCGATCGCCTTTGCGATCGCATCTAAATCACTATTACCATTTTCCACATGAAGAACGTGCCAACCGTAGGCTTCAAAACGTTTGGAAACATCCTCAGTGAAAGCGATGTCGGTAGAACCATCAATGGAGATGTGGTTATCATCATATAAAGCGATGAGTTTACCTAAGCCCCAGTGACCAGCGATAGAGGCCGCTTCCCCAGAAATACCTTCCATATTACAACCATCACCCATGATTACATAGGTGTAATGGTCAATAAGAGTACAGTCAGGTTTGTTGTATTTAGCCGCCAAATGAGCTTCTGCTAGGGCTAAACCAACACCATTGGCAATACCTTGACCCAAAGGACCGGTAGTAACTTCAATCCCTGCAGTTACGAAGTTTTCAGGGTGTCCAGGAGTTCTAGATTTCCACTGACGAAATTGTTTAATATCTTCGATAGTTACGCTATCATAACCGTATAGGTGCAACAAAGAATATTGAAGCATAGAGCCATGACCCGCAGAAAGTACGAAGCGATCGCGGTTAATCCATTGAGGATTTTTAGGGTTAAACTTCATGAATTGATCCCATAGCACAAAAGCCATAGGAGCTGCACCCATCGGTAAACCGGGGTGTCCAGACTTAGCCTTTTCTACCCCATCAATGGAGAGAAAACGAATTGCGTTAACGCAAAGTTCTTGAATAGATTGGGTTGCAACCACCATAATTATTTTTTTTACTAGATTTGACTTTAAATTTAAAAATTGTTAGAGAATTTACCGTTTATCTTCTCATTGTTTAGCAGAGATCGCAAGTTTTCTTCACAACAATTATATACAGTTGTCGAAAAAATGTTTTCCCGAAGGGAAAGAACGGGGAATGATTGATAGGCAATGATTTCTCCATTTTTGTTCTGTCACTTAATATCCGTAACTTGTTATTTTTTGATAATTATTAATTAATCGACAATGTCCTTTAGAGCAGGTTTGAGATCAGCATATTGGAAGTTATAGCCCATTGTCTCCATGGTTTTTTCTGGTAATACCTTTTGTCCTTCCAATACCACTTTCGCTCCGTCTCCTAATAGTAACTCAAGGGCAAAACCAGGGACAGGCAACCATGAGGGACGATTCATCACCTCCCCTAAAGTACTGCACAATTGAGTCATGGTCACAGGATAAGGAGCCGTAGCATTAAATGTTCCTTCGATACTACTATCGGCGATCGCCTTTACCAATAAATTAATCAAATCATCGATATGAACCCAAGAAAACCACTGTTTTCCTTCTCCAATGGGGCCCCCTGCAAAAATTTTAAAAGGAGGAATCATTTTAGCCAAAGCACCGCCATCTCCTAAAACAATACCAAGACGAAAGATAACCAAACGCACATCCGCTTCCTTCACCTTCTGGGCTTCCTCCTCCCATGCCACACATACCTTCGCCAAAAAATCATCCCCCGCAGGACTAATTTCCGTGTAGGTATCCGTTTCGCTAGTACCATAAAAACCTATCGCCGAAGCATTGATAAGAAAAGAAGGCTTTTGCTCACAAGATTTGATACCCTCAACAATATTTCTCGTACCTAGCTGACGACTATCAAAAATTTCTTGTTTATAACTAGGATTCCATCTTTCAGCGATGGGAGCCCCTGCCAAATTAACCACCCCATCACAACCATCAAGTTGTTTTTGCCAATCTCCAGACTGTTTGGGGGTATAACTGACATATTCCAAATTAGATTGTAAGTTGCTAGGAAAAGCCGATCTTGCCTTATCAACATTACGGGTTAGAACAACAATTTGGTGATTTACCGCCAGTTTTTTAACCAACTCTTTGCCCACAAATCCCGTGGCGCCGGTAATAGCAATTTTCATAAAAATTTTTTATTTATATAACCAAAAATAACCTAACACCCAACCAAACCTAATATTATTCAGCTTCCCCAGTAATTTTTAAAAGCAAAAAGCCCCAAGCCAAACCTACTAATACAACACTAAAACAAAGAATTGCACCACCAAACAACATACTTTCAGCAGTCATGATCTAATATCTCCTGATTAATTATTAACTTATTTATCTCAACAATTATATCCTAACCCTTTACCCTAGGAAAATTAAAGCTCCGTAGTGCGGTCTAAACTCACAAAAAAGCCAATGATATTTATTACTTAACACAACAAAATTAATAACTCCTCATTATCCATTCTCAATTATCAACTCTCCATTATCCCTATCTTGCCTAAAGATGTCAAAATTTGATAATCTAAGCAAATAACTTATAGCAGAAAATATAAATATTAAAGTGGAAATCGCAATTGGTCGTGGAAAAACAGCTCGTCGAGCTTACGGTATAGATGAAATCGCCTTAGTACCGGGGATGAGAACCCTAGACCCTATATTAGCAGATACAAAAGTAGAATTAGGGGGTATTGAAAGAGAAATTCCCATTATTGCCAGTGCCATGGATGGTGTAGTTGACGTAAAAATGGCAGTATTACTCTCCGAATTAGGATCCATGGGAGTGCTTAATCTTGAAGGCATCCAAACCCGTTACGAAGATCCTAATCCTATTTTAGATCGTATTGCCTCTGTGGGTAAGTCTGAATTTGTGGGCTTAATGCAAGAATTATATAGTGAGCCTGTAAAACCTGAGTTGATCAAAAAAAGAATTACCGAAATCAAAGAAAAAGGAGGTATTGCCGCCGTTAGTTTAACTCCCGCAGGGGCTGCAAATTATGGTGATGCGGTAGCTGAAGCGGGGGCAGATGTTGTCTTTATTCAAGCCACAGTGGTATCCACTGCACACCTTTCCCCTGAATCTATTGATCCTTTGGATTTAGCTGGTTTTTGTGAAAGAATGCCCATGCCCGTATTCCTCGGGAACTGTGTTACTTACGAAGTAGCCATGAATTTGATGAAAGCAGGAGCCGCGGGTATCTTAGTCGGTATTGGCCCCGGGGCTGCCTGTACTTCCCGTGGGGTATTAGGGGTTGGTATTCCCCAAGCGACAGCAGTGGCTGATTGTGCGGCGGCAAGGGATGATTTCCACAGAGAAACTGGTAAATATGTATCTATCATTGCTGATGGTGGTATTATCACTGGGGGAGATATTTGTAAATGTATCGCCTGTGGTGCGGATGCGGTGATGATTGGTTCTCCCATTGCCCGTAGTGCCGAAGCCCCTGGTCGTGGATTCCATTGGGGTATGGCAACTCCTAGCCCTGTGTTGCCCCGTGGTACTCGTATTAATGTAGGTACTACTGGTACTATTGAGGAAATTTTAACTGGTCCTGCAAAACTAGATGATGGTACTCACAATTTACTGGGCGCTCTCAAAACCAGTATGGGTACTTTAGGAGCCAAGGACATCAAGGAAATGCAACAGGTTGAGGTGGTTATTGCTCCTTCTCTATTGACTGAAGGTAAGGTATATCAAAAGGCTCAACAGTTAGGGATGGGTAAGTAGTTTAAAGGGAATTGATAATTGAGAATTGATAGTTGATAATGGTGTTTTTAATATCCCTTAACTGTTTTGATTTATCCAGCGCACCTTAACCCATGTAAATAATTTTTATAGTAACCCTTCTCTTTCGGGAGAGGGGCTTTTTTTAGTCAATTCTACCCCTGTGCCTTGGGCATCTCCCCTTGAAAGGGGAGAAGGAAACTTATGTTTTTTTAATTAGTAGCGGATACTTTTGGCGGTTTCAAAGAAAACTCTAACATGGTCTTCTGGAGTACCGACTAAGACACCATGACCTAGGTTCATGATATGTCCTTGATTTCCTGCTTGTTTGACGGTGTCATGGACTCTGGCTTTGATAAATTCGGGGGAACCGAATAGGGTGCCTGGATCCATATTGCCCTGAACTTTCATGTCTTTTCCTAGTCTGGCTCTGGCTTGGGCCATATCTACTGTCCAATCAACGCTGACAATATCTACTCCTGATTGACCCATTTTTTCTAGGACTCCAGCACTACCGCTGATATAGAGAATTAGGGGGGTGTCGGGATGAGTTTCTTTTACTTGTCTTACTACTCTTTGTTGATAGGGTAGGGCAAAAATTTGATAGTCTTGGGGGCTGAGTTGTCCTGCCCAAGAGTCGAATAGTTGAACTACTTGCGCTCCGCAGTCGATTTGATAGCGCACATAAACAGCGATCGCATCGGCTATTTTACCTAATAATTTATGTAATATTTCAGGCTCTGAAAATGCCATACTCTTGATGATGGAGTAATTTTTAGAGCTTTTACCTTCAATGGCATAGGCGGCTAAAGTCCAAGGAGAGCCTACAAAACCTAGTACGGTGGATTTGTTGCCCACTTCGGAGCGAAGGGTTTTTAAAATAGTTTTTATAAAGGGTAATGATTCTTCGGGATCTAGGGGGCGTAGATTCTCGATTTGTTCTAAACTACGGATGGGAGGATCGATAATGGGCCCTTTACTTTCGATGATGTCGAAGGGGATTCCCATACCAGGTAAGGGTGTCAGGATGTCGGAAAACATGATCACTCCGTCAGGTTGAAATGCTCTCCAAGGTTGTAGGGAGATCTCGATGGCAAGATCTGGATTTTCTGAGCGTTCCCGAAAATTGGGATATTTATCTCTTAAATCTCTATATACTTTCATATAACGTCCCGCTTGACGCATCATCCACACGGGAGGGCGATCGCCATTTTCTCCCCTTGCAACCCTTAATAAAAGAGGTAAATCGCTCATTAGATATATATTTTTTATCTCAAATTTTAGTGCAACACTCAGCTTATCATTAGACCTATTTTTTCTCCAAGAAATGTTAAGATTATTTGCGATAAACCTTGGGAAGATGCTTATAATACTTGTTTGAGTAGGAATGGGGAATAGTAATTAAAAGTTAATTCAAATATGGGTTAAATTGATATGCTGTTACCAAAATTCTAGCAAACCAAAAATTTCGATTAATGATTTAGTATAATTTTCCGTGTCTTGAAATTTTGGACTATATAGTATTAAACGTTGTTAAATAACAATGGCTCACTCTCAAAAAAATTTAGTGGAAAATTAACAAAGATGATTCCGATTTTTACTAGCTCCCTCGTTGCCTTTTCCCCTACTAATGTTTATTTTTCGGAGGAGTTGACAACCATCAACAATAATATTCCTGTGGTGGAAGAAACCATGGACATTACGGAAAATAATCAGGAAATTCCTCTGTTTTCCCAAGATTTAGAATATAATTTAGGTCATTTACCTTTTCAAAACCTACCCATTTCGGAATCATCTTCATGGACAGTGGCACAAACCACCAATACTAATTCTCCAACGGTTCGGACTATCGATGATGAGACGGTGCGATTAGTTGCCACGGAAAGGGGGGGAGAAAAATATCAGTTTGATTTTAATAAAAACTCTGATACTTTTCAGGTTGCCCAAGAAACCGATAACCAAAGTTCTACTATCATCAGTGATGATTTAACTAATGTGGTGGAAATTGTCGCCGATGAACAGGAATTTTCAGATCAAGATAATGTAGTGACGGCGAGGGGAAATGTAGTAATTCGCTTTGCCAATGGGGTGTTGAGTGCGGATCAGGTTTCGGTCAATCTTGATACCAGAGTTGCGGTGGCGCAGGGGGATGTATCCCTTGTCAGGGGAGAACAAATTTTAAGGGGCGATCGCTTCGAGTACTTTTTTGTGCAAAATGAAGGTACTATCCAAAATGCTCGGGGGACAATTTTTCAACCTAGTCTCGATGAGGATGTCAACATAGGAGATACATCCATTGTTCAACCTTCTTTACCCTTTTCTGGGCAAATCAGAGCAAATCAGCCCATTACCCAAGTACAATCTAGTGGCTCTCTAAACCTCCTTTTGGGCAGTGAGCAAGACTTGGAAGCCCTACAAAGTCGATTGGGCATCCCCGTTACCCAAGAGGATGAAACTATTACTCGCCTTAGATTTGAAGCCGAAAGGGTTGATTTTGATGGCCGGGACTGGAAAGCCTTTAATATTAGGGTGACAAATGATCCTTTTTCCCCCCCTGATTTGGAGGTGAGGGCTAGTGAAGCGAGGTTAACTAATATTAGTCCTTTTCGGGATGACTTGAGTGCTGATAATGCTAGGGTGGTTTTAGATCAAACTCTTTCTTTACCTCTGTTTTTTAGCCAGTTTACTTTTAGCTCTCGTCGTCGTCGTCCTTTCTTTTTCTCGGTGGGTTTTGATGGGGAAGATTTGGGGGGTTTATTTATTGAAAGGGATTTTAATATTTATGATGAGAATGATATTGTTCTAAGTATTACCCCTCAATTTTTGGTGCAACGGGCTTTATTTCCTGATTCTGTAGAAGATACTAATATCCCTAATCCCGGAGATAATGGAGGTTTGACTAATCCTTCTAGTTATGGGTTGGTGGTGAAGTTGGATGCTACTTTCAGTGAGCGCACAGAGTTAATTTCTACTACCCACCTAACGGGATTAGATTTGGAGAATTTTAATGATCGTCTTCGGGCTAATATCAGCCTTAACCATAAAATTGGTGATTTGGCGAACCCCTATCGTTTAACGGGGGAGTTTACCAGCAGAGAAAGGTTATTTAACGGCTCTTTAGGTTTTCAGACGGTGGAAAGAAGTATTGGGGCGATTATTACTTCTCCTAACATTCCCTTGGGGAATAGTGGTTATGGTTTAGTTTATCAAGGTTCACTGCAAAATATTACGGCGGATACGGATAGGGTTGAATTGTTGGGTAATGGCGATCGCACTGATAATGAAACTAACCTTACCCGCGCCCAAGCCGCCGCCTTAATTAATGGTAATATCTTCCTTTGGAGAGGTGAAGCCTTGCCTCCAACCCCTAATGAAGGGTTAAAATATACTCCTGCACCCCTAACCCCTTTTGTGGCAGTCACCAACGGTTTAACCGCCATCGGTAACTATTACAGTAACGGAGATACCCAAGGCTCATTAACTGCCAGTGTGGGATTACAAGGACAATTTGGGAACTTTTCCCGCAAAACCTTTGATTATACTAGTTTTAATGTTACTTATAGCCAAGGTTTAGCTAACAGTAACTCCCCCTTTCTTTTTGATCGTTTTGCTGATACCCGTGTATTGTCCGTGGGCTTGAATCAACAAGTATATGGGCCTGTGAGGGCTGGTTTTCAAACCTTTATTAACCTCGACACCGATGAAGCCATTAGCACCGATTATATTCTTGAATATAGTCGTCGTGCCTATGGTATTCTTTTACGTTACAACCCTGTCTTGGAGATTGGTTCAGTAAATTTCCGCATCAGTAATTTTAACTGGTCTGGAGATACCACATCCTTTGATGGTAGAGATTAGATTTAATGGATAATTGAGGATGAATAATTGTCAAAGTTTACAACTTAATCCTTAATAAAGAGATTGGGGGGACGTTCCATCAAACGTCCCTATGCAACTAGACTAAATCCTTCAGGGTTTGTTCTAAAATATCAGCCCCTTGGTCAATTTCTTCACTGGAAATGATTAAAGGAGGTACAAAACGAATTACTTTAGGCCCTGCGGGGGCTAGTAATAAACCTTTTTCCATGGCTTTTTTAACTACTTCAATGGAGGTTAAATCGGCATCGGCTTTGATTTCAATACCGTTAATTAAACCCCAACCTCTCACTTCTTCAAATATTTGAGGATAGGCAGTTGCGATCGCTCTTAAGCGGGTTCTAAGTTGTTCTCCACGGGCCTGAACATTTTGTAAAATACCCCCACTCTCGACAGTTTCTAGCACCTTGAGAGCCGCAGCACAAACGAAGGGATTCCCGCCGAAGGTACTTGCATGGTTGCCAGGTTCAAAAACATCACAACTAGCCTTACACATCATCGCTCCGATGGGGATACCCCCAGCCAATCCTTTAGCACTGGTGAAAATATCAGGCTCAACCCCCAGATTTTCATAGCCCCACATTTTTCCTGTGCGTCCTACTCCCACTTGCACCTCATCAAACACCAGAAGAATGCCCGTATCATCGCATATTTTTCTGAGTCTAAGGAAGTAGTCCAAATCCCCTGGGCGCACACCGCCTTCCCCTTGTAATGGCTCTATCATGATAGCAGCTACACGGCGATCGCCCTCATCAATATCAGTAATAGCTTCTTCTACCGCACGAATATCATTATAGTTTACATATTCAAACCCCGGAACTAAAGGCTGGAAGTGCTTTTGATACTTGGGTTGTCCCGTTGCCGTGACAGTCGCCAAAGTTCGTCCATGAAAACTAGACTTCGCCGTTAAAATTACAGGCTCTTCTAAAAATTCTAATACAGTATGGGCATATTTTCTCACCAGCTTAATGGCCGCTTCATTAGCCTCAGCCCCAGAATTACAAAAGAAAACCTTATCCGCACAGGAATTTTCTACAATCTTTTTTGCTAATTCCCCCTGTTCAGGGATATAGTAAAGATTGGATACATGATGTAATTTTTTGATTTGCTCAGTAACCGCTTCAATTAAAGCAGGATGTCCATGGCCAAGGGTACAAGTAGCAATTCCTGCTACAAAATCAAGATATTCTTTTCCTTCCGTATCCCACAACTTACAGCCTTCTCCTTTTTCGATAGTTACAGGAAAACGCCCATAGGTATTCATTACGTATTTATCAAAAGTGTCTCTTTCCGTTACGTCAAAGCTAGATGTTAAAGTTGCCGTGCTCACAAATTAAACTCCTTAAATTTTCTTAAAGACTTTTTTACTGTTTAAATATTAATAATTAACTTTTATTGTGTCACATTAACTTTTATTCGACTGCCAATGGTAAGGAATTGAAGACAATTTAACAACCGTGCCAAACTAAAATTATTCATGATTAATTGTTTGTACCATGTTGTATGACCAAAACAGCACAAGGAGCATTATGGACAACATAGTTGCTGACACTACCTAGTAAAGCCTCTCCTAAACCTTTTAAACCACGGCGCCCAGTAACGATTAAATCCGCTTCCCAATCCTTTGCTAATTCACAGATTTCTACGGCAATACTACCAGTCAGACACATAAATTCGCATCTAACATCTGCTTGGTATGCTTCAGCTTGTAGCGATTCTAACCATTCATTTATTTTTTTCTTACTATTTTCTAACATTTCTTGCTCTACATCCCACACTTCTGAGGTGTACATTCCACTACCCACCACAGAGGGCATTAACAAATCGGCATTATGGGATAAATTCTCATGTAAACAATGGCACAACATTAATTCACTATGATTATTTTTCGCTATCTCTAGGGCTTGTTGATAGACTTCTTTATTATTTTCTGGGTAGTCTAAACTTACAATAATTTTATGAAAGCCTAGGGATAAACTATTGTTTTTTTTCTTTTCACTATCTAATTTTTTATCCATGGTTTTGTACCTTTGGTATATTTTCCCCTATTTATATTTTGACATCACTACTTAGTTTTGAAGGGTTTATGATAAAAAAATTAACTTTGTTTTTATGGTACAACAATTTTTAATTATTAATGCTAGATTTTTTTCTAAATGATTTGTCACTAAAATATTTTGTATAATCAGTAAGATAAAGTTAAGAATTAAAGTAATACGGAAATATTAGATTCTGAAAAATTAATGTACAATTATAATCATGAATAATTTGCCATCAAATTACTATTTGTAAAACGTTTTACTCTTGTTCAAAGATTAGAGTAAGGTTTTTAAATAATTTGTTTATTAAAACAAAGGTATTATATTACTAATATAAATCAGTCTATATCAATATATATTTTTTATAAATGTTAGTACAAGAAACTATAAATAAACTTAAATCTTTAACTGAACTAGACATACAAAACCACTGGTATTTTTTAGACGAAAAATTATTACCCCCTCCCTTAGCTATAGATAATAATTGGCAAAAGGCGATCGCCAATGAAAAAAAATATTTAGTTTGGGAAAAAGGTAATAAAATTCGTTGGTTTGCTCAAAAAATAACCATTCCAGATCATCTAAATAACTATCCTCTTGATAACCTCTCACTACGAATTGGATTAACATGGTGGGCAGAATCAGCAGAGATATATATTAATGATAAATTAGTCTGTGAAGGAGATTTATTTGACTCATCAAGTCGAGTTTTAATTACTAATAACAGTCAACCAAATGAAGAGTTTATCATTAGTCTAAAATTAGTTAGTCCGAATCATGACATCGGAGGACTAATGTCTTCTCGATGTCTTTATGAAAGTGAATATAACACCATTGATCCTAGTTTTGTAGCTAATGAACTAACCGTTTTATCTCAATATATTGATAACTTTTACCCCGAAGATAAAATTAAATTAGAGAATGCTATTCAACTAATTAACTGGAATAATGTTAATAATCAAAACTCATTTAATCAATCATTAATTGAGTTGAGAAATAAACTTTTACCTCTATCTGCATATATAAAAAATAGAAACTTTTATTTATTAGGTCATGCCCATTTAGACATGGCTTGGTTATGGACAATGGATGAAACTTATACCGTTGCTCAACGAACTTTTAACTCAGCATTAAATTTACAAAAAGATAGTCTTTCATTAACATTTGGACATACCACTGCATACCTATATCAATGGATAGAAAATCATAATAAACCTTTATTTGCTCAAATTCAAGCAAAAGTAAAAAATAATACTTGGGAAATATTAGGGGGAATGTGGGTAGAGGCAGAAGTTAATTTAATTAGTGGAGAATCATTAATTAGACAAGTATTATATGGACAAAAATATTTCCAAGAAAAGTTTGCAAAATATAATCGGGTGGCATGGTTGCCTGATAGTTTTGGTTTTCCTGCCCAATTGCCTCAGATTCTGAGTTTGGGAGAAATTGATTATTTCGTAACAGGAAAGCTACACTGGAATGATACTAATAAGTTTCCCCATGGTTGTTTTTGGTGGCAGTCTCCTGATGGGAGTAGGATTTTTACGGCCATGTCTCCTCCAAATGTGGCGGGGGTAATGAATACAAATCCTGTGGTGATGAGTGATTATAGTGTAGATTGGGAAAAGCAAACGGGATTACAGGACATTTTTTGGTTGCCGGGGGTGGGTGATCATGGGGGAGGTCCTACCCGTGATATGTTGGATGTAGTGAAACGTTATGATGACTCTCCATTTTTTCCGCAGGTAAATTTTGCTAAGGCGGAAAATTATTTAGATAAAATTAAGGATAAATCAAAAGGTAATATTCCCATATGGAATGAAGATATTTATTTAGAGTTACATCGGGGTTGTTATACTACCCATGGAGATCAAAAATATTTTAATAGATATTGTGAGAAGTTACTTTTTCAGGCTGAGTTATTCTCTACAATTATTAATGTTTTAAATCATAACTATCAGATGTGTGTTAAACAAGTTAATGAGATACAGTTTAAAATTGATGATTTATGGCAAAAAGTACTATTAAATCAATTTCATGATATTCTTCCAGGTACTTCTATTACTCCAGTTTTTACAGAAGCTAATCAACTTTGGCAAGAGGTAATAGAAGAAGGAGAATTAATTTTACAAGATTGTTTAAAGGCGATCGCCTTTAATATTGATAATACAGAAAAAGAGTTACCAAAAGGAGCAAAAAGAGTAATAATTTTCAATAGCTTAAATTGGAAACGCTCAGAAATAGTGGAGATAGATGTTGATGGAAAACAGTATCAAGCAAAAGACTGTCAGGGTAATATATTAGAAACTCAAATTTCTGAAGAGAATAAGCTATTAGTTTTTGTTAATAATATTTATGGCGTTGGCTATACTCAATTAATATTAACTCCTGCCCAAGAAATAGATAAATTAAAACCTTTAAAATTAGAAACCGAATTTATTTTACAAAATGAATTTATAAAAGCAAAAATTGATCCTAAAACAGGAAACTTAATCAGCATTTATGATTACAACATAGGCAAAGAAATAATTAATGGTCAAGGGAATGAATTACAACTATTTCAAGACAATGGTCAATATTGGGATGCTTGGAACATTGACCCTAATTATGAAAAATATCCCCTAAACAATCCTAAATTAATAGAGATTCAGTGGCTAGAAAATGGAAAATTAAGACAAACCATAAAAATAGTTAAAAAATATAATAAATCAACCTTCACTCAGAAATATATCTTAAATTGTAATAGTCCTATTATTTATGTTGAGAATAGCATCGATTGGCGAGAAGAATATACCCTTTTAAAAGTTAACTTCCCCCTAAACTTTACTAGCCCCAAAGCTTATTATGAAACTCCCTGTGCAGTGATGGAATATCCTACCACACCAAAAACTGCATTACAAAAAGCAAAATGGGAAATTTGCGCCCATCATTGGGTTGACTTAAGCAATGATAAATATGGAGTAAGTTTACTAAACAATTGTAAATACGGTCATGATTTTAAACCAAATCAAATTCGACTAAGTTTGTTGCGTAGTCCTAAATGGCCTGACCCTACTTCTGATATGATGATACATAACTTTACCTATGCTATATATCCCCATCAAGATAGTTGGCAAGATGCAAAAACTGTTCATAAAGGCTATGAGTTAAATGTACCTTTACAAGTAATAGTTTTAGAGGAAAATGAGCATAATGCTGATATATTACCCTCAGCCCAAGAGTTTTTAAATTTAGGTTCAAATAATTTAATTTTGACAGCCTTAAAACAAAGTTATGATGACCATAATCAAATTATTATACGTTGTTATGAAGCAGAGAATAAACCTGCTAATTTTCTCTTAAAAAACACTTTAAATTTAAGAGTTCACAAAAAAGTCAATATTTTAGAAAATGCCCTCAATGACATTGATTGCAAATCTATTAAACCTTGCGAAATTGCTACTTATGTTATTATCTCAGAATCAGAGGAAAATGTTTAGTTTTGTAGAGCAAAACATAAAGTAACTTCTCATTAATAGAGACTTTTGCACTTTTTGAACGTAATTAAAAAATATTGCGAAGAGCCACAGTTACATCTATTTTCCGATGCTTATATTCAAACCGTGTAACCTAACCAAATACACGGCTTAAAACATTTAATTCAATTCACTAAACCTAATCAATTAAAGTTCTCCCCTCATAGCCAACTTCATCTCCCTTACAGCCCTTTCTAAACCAACCAAAACAGCACGGCTAATAATACTATGACCAATATTTAACTCCTCCATGCCCTCAATACAAGCCACAGGGTAAACATTCCAATAAGTCAAACCATGACCAGCATTCACCCTCAAACCTAAATCAAGGGCTTGTTTTGTACCCACCTTCAGGGCTTCTAACTCCTTCCCCTCAATGTCCTTATTTGGAGCATCAGCATATTTTCCTGTGTGCAACTCAATAAACAAAGCCTTAGTTTTGAAAGATGCCTCTATTTGAGCTTCATCAGCATCAATAAACCAACTTACAGGAATACCAGCGCCCTGTAACCTCTCAACCACATCAGTAAAACGACTTAAATTTTTTACAATATCAATACCCCCTTCCGTGGTTACTTCCTCTCTTTTTTCAGGTACAAGAGTGACATAATCAGGTTTAATATCTAGGGCAATATTGATCATCTCCTCTGTGGGAGCCATTTCTAAATTTAAATGAGTGCGTACTATTTGCCTTAGTAGCTTAATATCTCGATCTTGAATGTGTCGTCTATCTTCTCTAAGGTGCGCTGTAATGCCATCAGCCCCTGCTAATTCGGCTAACACGGCGGCCCCAATGGGATCAGGTTCTACGGTACGTCTAGCTTGGCGAATGGTCGCCACGTGGTCAATATTTACACCAAGGGTTAACAATTTTATCTACTACTCCTTTTGTTAGACTTGTGAAAAAAATTTGATGTCCGAAATGCTTTTTTTGATAAAAGGGAAATTCAACGGTCAACCATTAACAGTTAAATTTCCTAACAAATAATAAATTTGGCTAGTCTCTGAACTATTTGATTTTATTTTGTTGGGCTTGAACTTGATGTAACAATAAGTCTATTTCGGCTTCTAGGTGAATGTATTTTACTTGTTGGTCAGCGTTGTAGGCTCTTTGTAACTGTTCTATTTTAGAGTCTTTAGATTGAGATTGAGTAGCCATAATTATAAAAAGTTTATTATTGTTGATTTTATTAAAGTTAAGTAACTGATTGTAACTTAGATTTACATGTTATGTTATTTATTAAGAAAAGTAAAGATGTATTTACCTAACCCCATGGGAAACAAAAGGCTAATAACCTATAAAATATAAGAATAATAATTAATAATAGAGATTAGAGACTAAATCATTGTCGAATTTCTCCACTAAATTGTTTCACAGGTTGAAATATTAACAAAATATAAATTTGCTATATGCCTAAAATTGAAACTAGAACAGAACCCATGGTATTAAACATGGGACCCCATCACCCCTCCATGCACGGGGTGTTAAGGTTAATTCTTACCCTCGATGGTGAAGACGTAGTCGATTGTGAGCCTGTCATCGGTTATTTACACCGAGGTATGGAAAAGATTGCGGAAAGCCGTACCAATGTAATGTATGTCCCCTACGTTAGCCGTTGGGATTATGCAGCAGGAATGTTTAATGAGGCTATTACGGTTAATGCTCCTGAAAAGTTGGCAGATATTGATGTTCCGAAAAGGGCTCAATATATTAGGGTAATTATGCTTGAGCTTAATCGCATCGCTAATCATCTTCTCTGGCTTGGCCCTTTCTTGGCTGATGTAGGTGCCCAAACTCCCTTTTTCTATATTTTCCGTGAACGGGAAATGATCTATGATTTATGGGAGTCGGCTTCGGGAATGCGCTTAATCAACAATAACTATTTCCGCATTGGTGGGGTAGCGGTTGATTTACCCTATGGTTGGGTAGATAAGTGTGAAGATTTTTGTGACTATTTCTTACCCAAGGTTGATGAGTACGAAAAGTTAATTACTAATAATCCTATTTTCCGTAAAAGGGTTGAGGGTATTGGTACTATTACCCGTGAACAGGCTATTAACTGGGGTTTATCTGGCCCTATGTTGCGTGGTTCTGGGGTAAAGTGGGATCTTAGAAAGGTTGACCACTACGAATGTTATGATGATTTTGATTGGGATGTTCAGTGGGAAACTGCTGGGGATTGTTTTTCTCGATATTTGATTCGCATTCGGGAAATGCGTGAGTCTATTAAGATTATTCGTCAAGCCCTAAAAGGTTTACCTGGTGGCCCTTATGAAAATTTGGAAGCTAAAAGAATGGCTGAGGGTAAAAAGTCTGAGTGGAATGATTTTGAGTATCAGTACATTGCGAAAAAGGTAGCCCCTACGTTCAAAATTCCTGAAGGTGAGCATTATGTTCGCATGGAAAGTGGCAAGGGTGAGTTGGGCATCTTTATTGTGGGTAATAATGATGTGTTCCCTTGGCGTTGGAAAATTAGAGCTCCTGATTTTAATAATTTACAGATTCTTCCTCATTTACTAAAAGGGGTTAAGGTTGCTGATGTGATGGCAATTCTCGGTAGTATTGATGTAATTATGGGATCTGTGGATCGTTAATCTGCTCTTTGGAATCTATATTTAAGGGTGCTTTTCGGAGCATCCTTTTTTGTATTATTTTTATATCTGGATTTATTCGGTTAATTTGGTGAATAATTAGTAGATAGAGTAAAAAATAATTAATTATTAATGACCTATCAATATTTTGCCACTGTAGGCAGAGGTTTGGAAGATATTGCCGCCCAAGAGATTATAAGTTTGGGGGGGACAAATGTTGAAACAGATTTTACGGGGGTTCATTTTGAGGGGGATACAGAGTTACTTTATCGGGTAAATTTATGGAGTAGGACGATATTTCGGGTTTTATTAACCTTAGAAACAGTGCCTAGTCGTGATTCAGACCAACTTTATGAGAGCGTAAAAAGTTTTGATTGGTCTAGTTATGTTAATCCTTCTCAAACCTTGGCGGTTCATTGTACGGGCAAGAGTCCTCGCCTTAATCATAGTCATTTTACTGCTTTACAGGTTAAAAGTGCGATCGTTGATCAACAACAAGAAAAGTACGGCATAAGATCTGATGTGGATACAGAAAATCCAGACGTGATTATCAATGCCCATATTCGTCATAATAAATGTACCCTGAGCTTGGACAGTTCTGGAGAAAGCCTCCATCGTCGAGGTTATCGCCCTGCTATGGGACGAGCGCCCCTTAAAGAAACCTTGGCAGCGGCTTTGTTATATATGACCGATTGGACTCCTGATTTACCTTTAGTAGATCCTCTTTGTGGCTCTGGTAGTTTACCTATCGAGGCTACTTTAATGGCTCTGAACATTGCTCCTGGACTATATCGAAAGGATTTTGCTTTCCAAAAATGGGCAGATTTTGACCCTGATTTATGGGAGAAAGTGTTTGCGGAGGCAGAGGCTAGTGAAAAAGATACTATGCCCATAATTACGGGCAGTGATGCGGAGGAAGATGTGATTATCCAAGCCAGAAGTAATGCTCGTGCCTGTGGATTTGCCGATAAGGTGAAGTTTTATCATCAAAGGTTGATTGATGTGGAAGCCCCTGCGGATCATGGTGTCCTCATTTGTAATCCTCCCTATGGTAAAAGACTGTCAGAAACAGAGCAGTTATTTCCCCTTTATAAATTGTTGGGGGATGTTCTCAAGCAAAGATTTAAGGGATGGACTGGTTATATTCTCAGTGGAAATAAAGAACTAACTAAGAAAATTGGTCTAAGGACTTCTCAACGGATTCCTGTGGATAACGGGGGAATTCCTTGTACTCTGTTGAAGTACGAGCTTTATTAAAAAAAAAGGCAACGGGGCAAAACCCCATTGCTTGTCATTTTAATCGAGGGCAGATCACCTTATGATTTACGATAAGGAACTCTGTCTAAGCTGATATTCATAGCCGATACACGGGGAGCAGGAGTAGGCTTACTACCAATGCTACGAGCTAGATTGAGATAACCAGAGGGATCTCCTGCTTTGACTTGTTTTTCTTGGGGAGTAAAACGACGAACTTGATTTTGCCAAATAACTTGAGGGAAACCAAGCTGATTGCGATGATACTCGTTGTAACGAGGAGATTTGATGTTGAAAGGTCTTTCACCTAGTTCACGGGAAGGTAAGTTACGACGACGTTGATAGGGTACGATGTCATAACCAAAACTTTCAAGATATTCGTCGGAGTTTAATAACTCATCGATGAATCCTTTGTAACCTTTGGTGGCAATGACGATAGACCAAGCAATCTTTTCTCTTTCGTTAAAGACATCACGACCTAAAACCTTTTGTACGCAATGCTCTACAAAGCGATAGTTACTATTTTTTTCGTAAAAACTGTTTCTAAAAGTTTCTGATAATAATAAGCCACGAATGAAATCACGAACGGTGATTTGGCGATTACGTAGTTGAGATTCTAGGGCGACTTCACGGTCAGATTTGAAGGCATGAAAGAAAATTTGACGATAGGCAGCCTCAATGAGGTTGTCCATGTCGGATGCGAAAAGTAAGTTTTCCGCATTATAGATTTTTGGTTGCTCATCTCCGCCAACCTCGAATCCTTCTACACGAGAATTCTGAGAGCTGGGAGTGTAATTAAGAAGAGGAAGAGTCAAGGATTTTACCTCCGTATTTTTTGTATTTTAAAATATTTTTTCTTCAATCAATAGCATAATCGACAAGGGCTACGGAACTGAATAAACGTAAAGAATTGTTACACTCAATCCCAGAAAAATGGTCATGACATCTTGACTAAGGCTTGTTGTAATATGGGGGGTAGTTGCCTCAAAACCTTGCCTTTTTGGGTATCTATGCCCACGAGGGTGACTCTACCTGAAAGGTAAAGATTCTGAGAGGAGAAGGAAACTATTTCATAATCCCAGTGCATTCTCACTTTTTGGATTTCGTTGACACGGGTTTTGACGATCGCACTTTCTCCCATTTTTAGGGGTTGATGATAGCGAAGATTAATTTCCACCACGGGTAATTCACAACCAGCACTGACTAAATCGGCGTATTCGATGCCAATGCTACGCAGATATTCAATTCTGGCTTCTTCTAGCCAAGGGATGTAATTGCCGTGCCATACTATTCCTGCATAGTCGGTGTGGTGAGGATGGACGGTGATGGGATATTCAAACCATTTTTCGATGGTCGCCCTCAAACTGTGATCAACCTCAATATCTGTGGTAGGTGGTAATTGGGGATTATTTTCTTGTGTCATATCGATTTGGTTTGGATCAATAAACGTTTTAGTTTTGACGGGGAATAGTGTTAACAACGAAGAATTTTTAATTGTCAATTCTCAATTACTTCCGCTCCTTTTGTGTCAATTAAGAGCGATCGCACTTTAGCTGTTATCCCAACTTGTAACCAAGCCTTTTCCATGGCTTCAGCCACCCCCTGAGCTTCATTCTGGGGACACAAAGCCAATAATGTAGGTCCCGCCCCACTAATCACCATACCATAACCACCATGGCTTAATACCGCCTGTTCTACTTCACCATAACCGTTTATTAAACTACGGCGATAGGGCTGGTGTAATTTATCCTGTAAGGCTTCAGATAACCATGCACCATTACCCGTTTCCAAACCCCTCAAAAGTAAACCTAAATGACCAATATTAAATACCGCATCCCCATAACTTAAACTTTTGGGTAAAACCCCCCTCGCTTCTTCGGTAGATAACTCAAAATCGGGAATGCCCAACACAAAGGCAATGTCATCATTAACTGGGATAGGTACAAAATGCCAACTATCTCCATTACCCACCGAAAGGATACAGTTTCCCATAAATGCTGGAATTACATTATCAGGATGACCTTCAATGGCGATCGCCAAGTGCATTAACTCTGAAGAAGATAAAGGCTTTTGAGCAAAATAATTAGCCCCTAATAATCCCCCCACAATGGCAGTGGCAGAACTTCCCAATCCTCTAGCAAGGGGTACACCCACTTTTATATTGATATTTACAGGGGGAATTTCTTCCCCAATATGTTCGTAAACCTTGACAAAAGATTGGTATAACAAATTATCTTCCCCAAGACTAATTTTTTCTCCTTCCATGCCAGAAACCTTGAAGGAAGTACCGTTAGAGCTTCGGGTAAATTCAAATTCGTTATAAAGACTTAAGGCCGCCCCCAAACAATCAAACCCCGGACCAATATTTGCAGTGGTTGCAGGGACTCTAATTACCATAGAATTACTTTTAGCCATCTATAAAAATATAATTTTTTTCTTTAACGATGAATAATAGTTTAACCAGTTATGGGCAATATTTAGTTACCCCCAAATATGCGAAAAAGGGTTTTAAAGTGGCTCTATTTGTTGGTACTGTTATTTTTCTAATTAATCACGGTGCGGCCTTAACCCAAGGAAAAATGACCCCCCAACGGTGGTTGAGCGGAATTTTAAGTTACTCTGTTCCTTATTTTGTTAGTATCCATGGTCAATGGTCTGTCGCTAAAAAGAATAAGTCAGAGAAAGAAATTGTCTCTCATGTTGAGGAGCTAACCATTAATCGCTAAGTGCTAATTTATAACAGATAGTCTTTTAAGATTTAGAATTTTAGGAAAATAATTTTTTAGCTTATTCTTCTAAAGGTACTAAATTGTCTTCTACTATCCTTTTCACCGTGGGATTTTCAAAAAACACTTTAGTATCAGCCATGAGATTTTCACCCCATAAATTCATAATTAAATAGTCAAGATTACCGTATTTTCCATCTAATCTTAAGGCTTGAGTGACCATACGAATGGCTTCCCCTTGTTGTCCTTGATTATACAAAGCCACGGCAATGGCAAGGGTAGGTTCGGCCTGAGATTCATCTATGGCAAGGGTATCACGCCAAAGGGCGATCGCCCTGTCCTTATTTCCTGCTTCGTATTCCGCTAAGCCAATATTATTCTTCGCTGGCCAAAATTCTTCATCAAGCTCGAAAGATTTTTGATAAGATGCGATCGCATCAGGAAATTGTTGTAACTGTAAATAGGAATTACCAAGATCAAAAAATACTTGAGTATTACCACTGTCAAGGGCTAAACCATCCTGAAGGGTAGTAACAGCGGATTCATAATCACCTAGCTGAAAATAAGAATTACCCAAAGCAAACAAAACCTCTGCCTCATCAGGTGCCAACTCCCTCGCTTTCACAAAAGCATCAACTCCAGCCTGAGAATGTCCTTGTTGAAGGTGTAAAGTACCCAAAATAAACCAAGTTTCATACTGATTAGGCACTAAACGAGCCGCTAACTTTGCCCTCGACAAAGCCAAATCATACTCCTGAAAACGAATCAATTGCACCGCATCCTGTAACAACTGAGAGCCATAGGGGGCAAGAACCTCAGAATCTACATCTGGACTATAGGGAATCACAGCTTGAGCCTTTACCCTCCCGGGGTTAAAAGTTACTCCTAAAAGCACTAAAACAGACAATAACCAATTACGATATAACACTATTGTTAAATTTTGCGAACTAAAATAATATATCGCCTCAATTGTAACAAGCAAATAATGATAATAGATATATTCTTGACATATATCACAACATAAATATGGGCAGATTCCTTAAATCAAACTTAATTAAGTCTAATGAGACAAAATATATACCAATAATAAAAAACAACAAAAATAACTAATAAAGTATAAATATATGTGGCAAAAGTTAAAAAGATTTGTTAGATTTTTTTTTAGAAAATCCAGAAAAATTGATGATGAGCCGATCAATAAAGTAAGTTTAATTCTGATTATTATTATGGATTTATTTATTCTTAGTAATGTTTTTATCGGTTTAGACGATATTGGTAACTGGTATATTAGCCCTTCTAATAGTCATCCTTGTTATTCTCCGTGGCGAGATTATCGCAATGATACCAGTGAAAATAAAGATTATGCTTTTTTTACGGGGACTGTCCATAGTTATCTATACAATGCGGATTGGACTCTGCGAGAAAATTATCAAAACTTAGAAGATGGACATTTGGGGAGTGTTTCAACTGTGTGCTATGGTTATGCTTCATCTTTTGATGAGTTACAAATACCCGAATTTAAGACTAGAGTAGAAACCATTAATAACAAAGAAAATACTATCTCTACCATTCAAGCCGAAAATGTAAGAATCAGAGAACAATATGATTCTAGTTTATTAGAAGAAATTGCAGGGCAACCAGGGGAGTTATCTATCAATGAGTTACGGGCTAGGGAGGCCAAAGAAACCTTAGACGAAAATAATGCCAGAATACAAACTCTTAATGGGGAGATAAACACCCTTAAGGAAGAAATTTTGGTTTTAACTCCCGTTGAGCAATTCTTAAGTTTACTTAATTCTGATGACGAGTTTACTAATGTAGAAAACAGTTTTGAGAGAGCTTCCTTTTGGTATCCTAGTATTCAAATTATCTTCCAGGTTTTATTTTTAGCTCCTCTAATTGCGATCGCCACTTGGTTACATATCAAAGCAGACAAAGACGGAAATGGACAACTAGCCCTAATCACATGGCATTTATTAGTTATTTTTTCCATCCCTTTAATCGCCAAGATATTCCAATTTTTACAAGTTGGCGCCCTACTATCGGTTTTTGCGGATATAGTCGCCGTATTGTTTACTGGACTACTATTTGTTTTAGCCTACCTTTACATCTTCATAATTCCCTTAATAACCTTTGCTCTGATTAAATTAAGTCAAAAATTAATCTTCAACACAAAAAACCAAGCGAGTAAAAGAATTCAAAACTCAAAATGTCTGCGATGTGCCAGAAAGTTGCCCCCCGACAGTCTTTATTGTCCCCATTGTGGATATTATCAATACCAAGAATGTCATAACTGCGGCAATTTAACCTATAAACACCTGTCCTACTGCATCAATTGTGGTGCATCACAAGAAAATAATGACCATTAAAATCATTAATTGCCAAAAATTCAGTCAAAAGTACAAAATCATACTAAATCTTGTTTCAATAATATACTAATTAGGGTGGAGAACAGGGAACGGGGAACAGGCAAAAGATAATAATTGTTTATTATCAATTGTTACACGGTGGATAATAGTAAACCTTACAAATCGGATTTGGTATTACAGATAGGACAACAATCAATCGACATTTAAATATAGCCTCTAACCCATCCTCCGCACTTTGCTTTTTTAGCGCACCCTAAATATTATTGAGGAGATTCGATTAAAGTATCCGCAAGGGCAGAATTTTCATCGATACCCCCCAGACGATTAAAAGGCCAAAAACGTACTGTAGCTCTCCCAATAATATTTTCATCTGGTACATAGCCCCAAACATGGGAATCAGAGCTATTATTACGGTTATCTCCCAATACCAAATAGCTATTTTCAGGCACTACCACAGGCCCAAAATCATATTTAGGGGCATCCTTGATATAAGGCTCTTTTAAAATTTGACCATTAACTTGTACATCGCCATTTCTCACCATAACCTCATCCCCTGGTAAGCCAATTACTCTCTTAATAAAAGCCCCATTCCAACCCAACTGCTGAATAGCTTCGGTGGCATCAAAAACAATTATTTCTCCTCTCTCTGGCTGCCGAAAACGATAGGTCATTTTTTCGATAATTAATCTATCATTAATTTGTAGAGTAGGTTCCATAGAAGAAGAAGGAATGTATCTAGCTTCTGCGACAAAAGTACGAATGCCAAAAGATAGAATACCAGCCATTACAACTGTCTTGACTATTTCTATGATAGGATTTTCTTCTTTTTTAACAGCTTTATTGGTTTCTGGTTTTGGCGATGGAGCACTCATATTTAAAATTAACGGAAAATATATTGCATCTTTTAGTTTAACTTACAGTTTTTTTGTTTGGGGAAAATCTATTAATGCTTTATGGGTAGTTAGAAAAGTGAAAGTCAATGATACTAAGCCCAGGTTATCAGCAAACTACTCATCTATACTTTGTATTTCGCAATAAATTTATTAAGTAGAAGACTTTTTCAGCGGACTTTAATTAATTGAAATTACAACTACGGCGGCGCTCTCTGGTATGCTCAGGTTCAAGCCAAGAATAGGCAAAGTGACTAATAGAAGTAATACCTCTATTTGCCCGTCTAATGCCTTCCATTTGTATTTCTAAGGAAGGACGTTGCCCCTCACTTCTGCCCCAAAAACCTGCCAAGACTGGCTTAACATTATTGACATTAGGTATCTCATCCACAACCCTTTGTATCTGTTGAGTAATACAACTGGCATTACCACAAAGGGCATAGGACATGGGATGAAACTCTGGTAAACGGTGAGAAAAATTATCCCAAGGTTGTACCCGAGAATCAAAACCGATTTCTCCTACGGGTTGATTACCTTCGGGGAAAAACACAGCCCCGGAAGAAATACCCATTTGTTGTACCTGATTCACTGCAAAGTTGAGGAAGTCGATTACCCCTTGGGCTGCATGGGCAACGGTAAAATACCATAAATCAAGCTGTAAGGCTGATAAATTATTGGCGGAATTTGGATTTCTTCCCTGCCAGAGGGGCATGGTTTCATTGGGGAAAAGTTGCCGCATTTGTTCTATGTCATTGCCATTAATAAAACCCTGATCGATGTATTTCTGTAAAATCCACCTACCCTGATTGTTTACAGCCCTTGCCAAGAGTGCTTGACGGGAAGCATTGCCATAAATCCATAAATCTTTGACTTTGGAGGCTACTGAATAAGTACCACTGCCCCTAGGATAACGGATATAATCAAATAAAACTCCATCAGGGCGCCTTTGTAATACGGCTTGAAGCAAACGTTGATAATCTTGTCTAGCCAGTGGATTATAGGGATCTACAAAGGTTTGAGAAAGATCATCTACATAACCGATACTATTTTCTCCCTTACCATTCAATGCTAAAACATTTTGGCGATCGCTTCTAATACTATAAGAATAACCATAATTGAGAGAAAATAACCAGGCATACATCTTTAACCCGCGCGATCGCCCTTTTTCCAAAGTTTCCGCATATAAATCTCTATTTTCATAACCTGGTTGCTCAATGACACTTCTCCAAACAGTGTTATTACCATTTTTCGGTAATAATACCCGACCATCAAAAAAAACTTCTAAATATACGGTGTTGTAACCCAAATTGACAATTTGATCCAAAACTTTCTCCACCGAGCCATCCAACACATCACAGGGGTAAATCCGCAACCAAATCCCCTGCTCCTTCAACCAATTTCTATTACGACAATCCCGCAACATTTGAGAGTGTCGTTGAATAACCTGTTGATATTCTCTTTGGGCCTGAGTATTATTGCTGCCAAAAGCCTGATTTCTCAATTCAGTTTTGAGGTTTACCTCACTTTGATTAAATCTACAATAAGCATCATTAGCCCCTAGTGCAGGAGTAGAAAAAATCATTTGACAGAAGATCGAAATTAAAGCAATAGCAACAACTAACCAACGGTATTTCTTCATACTTGAAAGTTCATGACCAAAAGAAAATAAAAACTTTCACCATCATAACAATTAATAATTAGCAATTAATCCTTCACTGATTTTATATTACTTACTCTATGTCTTTCATCCTTCTATTTTTTAATCATTCCATATGCAATCAACCAAATATTATTCAATTTCACTTAGTTATTAAATGTTTTAAATAACCAAATTGTCCATAGGCATAAAGTACATTTTCAAAACGTACGGCAGGATTTTGATAATATTTTATACTCTTATAAACCCCTCGAGCAATCCTCTCAGATGCCTTGAAAAACTGCTTGGATTTTTTAGTATTCTTATCCTTCGCTCGATAGTATTCGCTCACTCCCTGCCACCAGCTACGACGTAAAAACCAATTCTTGGTTAACCTTTCTGGTTGTACATTATGTCCAACTTCTGCCATAGGTATGTACAGCACTTTTTTACCATTTTTAATGGCTATTTCTGTAAATACAAGATCACCGTTAGATAATAAATTATTTCCGACTCGATCAAACTTTACATCAAATCCCCCCACTTCTTCCCAAAAACTTCTACGGAAAGAATAGTTTAATCCTCTTGGAGTTAAACCAGCATCATTGATTTGCTTAACTTCATTCCCTAAGTCATAAAATCCCAAAGCGATAGCCATGTCATCTGATAACCATGAAGGCAAGTGTGATACCCCTTCAGGCAAGATGAGATTGACTTTACCCCCGGCGATCGCCACTTGAGAATCATTTTCATACACTTCTAAAAGAGTTCTAAGCCAATGGGGAGGTGCAATCGCGTCATCATCCAAATATGCAACAATGTCGCCATTGGTTGATTTTACACCAGTGTTTCTCGCCACGGATAATCCTAATTGTGGCTCATATACATATGATAACTGGGCATTATCTTGTAATAATTCTTGAACTATTGCCGCTGTACCATCAGTGGAAGCATTATCAACCACTACTATTTGATAGTCTTTTATATCTTGTTTTAAGAGGCTATCCAATGCAAGTTTTAAATATGCTTCTCGATTATAAGTACAAATAACCACGCTAATAGAAAGAGAACTCATAGCTATCAACCCTCAAAAATTTGTTACACTAAAAATAAAACAACAAAAAAGTTGTTTTAATAAATGATAAGTTATACAAGTAATAATAAAGTAAATAATTAATACAGAGGGAGACAATGAACATTTCCCTGCATCAATCCAGTAAAGAGAGTATTTTACAATATCTCTTAAAAAATAATAAAGCCACGGCTCAAGAAATAGCCAAAGCCATAGATATTAGCCCCCAAGCCATTCGGCGCCATCTCAAAGACTTAGAAAGTCAAAACTTGATTGACTATGAAATAATGCCCCTAAAATCAGGGCGCCCCCAACATTCATATTATCTTAGTCAGCAAGGGCGAGATCTTTTTCCGCAAAATTACGGTGATTTTGCCGTTTCTTTCTTAGATACCATGGCGGAAACCGTGGGTGAAAAAAAAGTTACCGAAATTTTGGCAAAACAATGGCAAAAAAAAGCCTCTTTGTATCGTCAGTATATGAAGGGTAAAAACCTAGAGCAAAGAATTCAACAATTGGCCGAAATGCGTCGTCGAGAAGGATATATGGCGGAGTTATATTGTTTGAATGATACGGACTGCGAGAAGTTTTTTTTAAGTGAGCATAATTGTGCTATTTCTGATGTTGCTCAATCTTATCCTCAAGTTTGTGGTCATGAGTTAGAGATGTTTGCTTCTCTTTTTCCTGATTGTAAGGTAGAAAGAACTAACTGGATTTATGATGGGGAACATCGTTGTGGTTATTTAATAACGAATGGATAGTGATTTGTTTCCTGATTCTTTTAAGATGAAGGGAAAGGAATAAATTCAGGTGTTTTAAATGATTAATAATCAACAGTATTTAAGCCAAGAAGAATCTATGGCGGTGGAAATGGCTTTGTTAACTTCTCAGGAAAAATTCTTGACTCGTTTAACTATTTCTTCCTTAAGGTTATTGAAGGTGATTGCTGAAGATTTACAAATGGACATAAATGATTTAACCCCACAACAAATTATTGCTTGGATGGAAAAAGATAGCAAAGTCAGACGAGAGGAAGGAATAGAAAAAGCTGTGCTGAAGTGGGAATAACGGGGGCTTTGTTGCTAAGATTTGATTAGGACTACCAACCAGTTTTGAGGACTGTATAGTATCATGATCGCTACCATTAACCCCACGACCGAAGAAATCATCCAAACCTTTACTCCCCTAACTACGGCCGAAATTGAAACTAAGTTACAGTTGGCGGATTCTACTTTTGACAATTACCGCAAAAGTTCTTTTGAGTCTAGGGCAGATAAGCTATTGAAGACGGCGACTATCCTCGAAGATGATGCTTCGGAGTGGGCAAAGTTGATGACTTTGGAAATGGGAAAACCTTTTCAGAGTGCGATCGCAGAGGTGAACAAGTGTGCGCTCGTCTGCCGATATTATGCAGAGCATGGAGCAGATTTTTTACAAAATAGAATGGTAGAAACCGATGCCTCCCATAGCTATGTAACTTATCAACCATTGGGGGCTATCTTAGCGGTAATGCCTTGGAATTTTCCCTTTTGGCAAGTTTTTCGGTTTGCTGCTCCTACCCTAATGGCGGGGAATGTGGCCTTGTTAAAACACGCTTCTAATGTGCCTCAGTGTTCTTTGGCGATCGCCACTATTTTTAAAGGGGCAGGATTTCCTAAGGGTGCATTTCAATCTCTGTTAATTGAATCAGGGCAAGTAGAGCAGGTCATCAGAGATCCAAGAATAAAGGCTGTCACGATTACGGGCAGTGAGTTGGCAGGGCAGAAGGTAGCTTCGGTGGCTGGAGAGGAGTTAAAAAAATCGGTGTTGGAGTTGGGAGGTAGTGATCCTTTTATCGTCCTCGAGGATGCTGATTTGGAGGAGGCTGCCACGGTGGCGGTAGAGGCGAGGATGCGCAACAATGGTCAATCTTGTATTGCTTCTAAAAGATTTATCGTGGTAGAGGCGATCGCCCCTAGGTTTGAGAAACTATTGTTAGACAAGTTCCAAGCCTTGAAAATAGGAGATCCCATGGAGGAGGATACCGACATCGGCCCCCTTGCCACCCCCGCAATTTTAGAGGAAATAGATAACCAAGTACAAAAAACCCTATCCATGGGGGCAAAAGCCTTGATTGGTGGAAAGCCTTTACAGGGGAAAGGAAATTTTTACCCTCCCACCCTTTTGACGAATATTCCTGAGAATTCCCCCGCCATGACAGAAGAATTTTTTGGTCCTGTGGCTTTACTTTTTACAGTAAAAGATGTCCAAAGTGCGATCGCCCTTGCCAACAATACCTCCTTGGGTTTAGGGGCTTGTGTGTGGACAAAAGATGAGAAAAATATAGAACGTTGCATCAGAGACATCGAAGCAGGAAGCGTATTTATCAATGGCTTAGTAAAATCCGATGTTCATTTACCTTTTGGGGGTATAAAACGTTCTGGTTATGGCAGAGAATTAAGCATTGAAGGCATCAGAGAATTTGTCAACATCAAAACCGTCTGGCAAAAATAACTAAATTTTGTGGTGGAAAGAATTCAAAAATAAATTAATTATCGAGAATAAAATTAGAAATAATTTTAAGGTTTTTAGTTTTTTCTTTAAGTAAAGTAAATCTTTCATTGGGTAAAATCATATCCCAATGTCCTTCGGCAAAAATTAATAAGTTACTCATCATCACTAGACCAGTGAAAAGAAATTGCCAACCAATAACGTGAGGTAAAAAGAATATGGCTACCCCATGGATAACTGTGGCGAGGAAAAAAGCCCGTGAGCGCATGGCAAAGCCTGTGACGAGGTAGCCCATGGCGCTTATCAATAACCATAAACTGCATAGGTGGATGAGTAGCCAACCCCAACCAAGGGCGATCGCCAAGTCCGTCATGATGACACCAAAAACCATTAAGCCAACCCAAGTATATAAAAGCCAAGATAATCGCTCTATGACAGTCCATCCATAGGTTAGAGCTATCATAATACCGCTGCCAATGATGGTTAAAATAGACCATGCGATCGCCTGATCAACCCAACTAAAAGGACAAAACTGAGCCACCAGAAAAATAAACCCAGAAATCAACCCCCACAACACCATACTTTGATCAATGCAAGTATAGACACCACAAAGAGGAAGCCAAGGATGAGGATTAAACCGCCAAGGGCGCATGGCATTAAAATAATCATCCTCCACAGATAACGGCTTTCTTTGCAGAATAGGTTGTTTGGGTTTAAAAAAAGGCATCACCGACAAAAATAAACAGTTTTATTAATAAACTTCATAAAAGTTAATACTATTTTAACCCTTTGAGTAGAAACCATTGCAGGGTTTTCCAGAAAAATAGCAATATTCTTAAAAGATCGTATAACCTTAACAATATAGAAGTATAGAAAAATACTATGGTAGAGACAACAATCCCTAAACACAATAATAATATTACAGTAGAAGACGATCGCACTGGTATGAGTCCACAAACGCTCAAACAGGCGTTTTTAGATAACCTCTTCTATATTCAAGGGGTAAACCAAAATAAAGCATCTAAACAAGATTATTACGTAGCCCTCGCCTACACCATCCGAGATAGAATTCTTCATCGTTTTCTCAAAACCATCGAAACCTACAGAGAAAGCAACACCAAAAGAGTATGTTACCTGTCCGCCGAATTTCTCATGGGCAGACATCTAGGCAACAACCTCGTTAACCTAGACATCTACCACGAAGTAGAGCAAGTAGTTAAAGAATTAGATCTAGATTTAGAAGAATTACTAGAAGAAGAACCAGATCCAGGTTTGGGTAACGGTGGCTTAGGCAGACTAGCCGCTTGTTTCCTCGACTCCCTCGCTAGTTTAGAAATACCCGCCATTGGCTACGGTATTCGCTATGAATTCGGTATTTTCCACCAACTCATTAGAGACGGTTGGCAAGCAGAAGTACCTGACAACTGGCTTAGATTTGGCAACCCTTGGGAAATTCCTCGACCCAACGAAACCATCGAAGTTAAACTAGGGGGCTATACCCAGCCCTACTGCGACTCTAAAGGTAATTGTAGAGTATCTTGGATACCCGATCGCACCGTATTGGCAATTCCCCATGATACCCCCGTACCCGGTTTTAAAACTAACACCGTAAACCCTCTGCGCCTATGGAAAGCAGAAGCTAGTGAAGAGTTTAACTTTGAGGCTTTCAACGCTGGAAATTATGACCGTGCCGTGGAGGAGAAAATTAACTCCGAAACCATTTCCAAAGTTTTATACCCTAACGATAACACCCCCGCAGGAAGAGAATTAAGACTGGCTCAACAATACTTCTTTGTGGCCGCATCCCTCCAAGACTTAGTCAAACAACACCTAAGCCGTAACCCTAGCCTAGACAATTTCCATGACAAAGTCGCCATCCAACTCAACGACACTCACCCCGCCGTTGCCGTTGCCGAATTAATGCGTCTATTGGTAGATGAACACGCCATGGATTGGGATAAATCTTGGTATATCACCCAAAAAACCCTCGCTTATACTAACCATACCCTCTTACCCGAGGCTTTGGAAAAATGGTCAGTAAGCCTATTCAAAAAACTTCTACCCCGTCACCTCGAAATTATCTTTGAAATTAACCATCGTTTCCTCGAAGATGTGCGCACATGGTACCCCGACAATGAGGAATTATTAGAGCAAGTATCCCTCATCGAAGAAGGTTCAGAACAAAAAGTACGCATGGCACATCTCGCCTGTGTGGGTAGTCATGCCATTAATGGTGTTGCCGCCCTCCATACTGAGTTACTACAAAAAGAAACCCTCCGAGCCTTTGCTTTCCTCTGGCCCGAAAAATTCTACAACAAAACCAATGGTGTTACTCCCCGTCGTTGGATTTTGCTCAGTAACCCCGAATTATCTAAATTAATTACAGAAAAAGTGGGTGATGGTTGGTTAAAAGATTTAACCATTATGAAAGGGTTAGAAAAATATGTTGATGATCAGAAATTTTGCGATCGCTGGCAGGCTATCAAAAAAGCCAACAAACAAAGATTAGCTGAGTATATCTTCAAAAAACAAGGCATCGAAGTTAACGTTGACTCTATCTTTGACGTACAAGTTAAACGTATTCATGAATATAAACGTCAGCATTTAGCGGTACTAAATATCATCGCTCTGTACAACAAAATCAAAGAAAATCCTGATGTGGAAGTTGTACCCCGTACCTTCATCTTTGGTGGTAAAGCAGCCCCCGGTTACTTTATGGCAAAATTAGTCATCAAGTTAATTAACAGTGTGGCAGATGTGGTAAATAAAGATCCTGATGTACGGGGCAGAATTAAGGTGGTATTCTTAGCTAACTTTAATGTATCCCTCGGACAAAAGATTTATCCTGCCGCTGATTTATCAGAACAAATTTCCACCGCAGGAAAAGAAGCCTCTGGTACTGGTAACATGAAGTTTGCCATGAATGGCTCTTTAACCATTGGGACTTTGGACGGGGCAAACATCGAAATTCGCCAAGAAGCAGGGGCAGAAAATTTCTTCTTGTTTGGTTTAACCGCTGAAGAGGTATCTGAGTATAGGGCAAATGGTTATAATCCCATGGACTATTATGAGGAAAATTCTGAACTAGCCCAAGTGGTTAATCGCATTCGGGATGGGTATTTTAGCCATGGTAATAAGGACTTGTTTAAGCCCATCGTTGATTATTTACTTTACAATGACCAATATATGCTCATGGCTGATTTTGCCGCCTATGCTGATTGTCAAGATAAGGTAGCTCAGGCTTATAAAGATCAAGACAAATGGACAAAAATGTCTATCCTCAATAGCGCCCGTATGGCTAAGTTTTCGAGCGATCGCACCATCAGAGAGTATTGCAAAGAAATCTGGGATGTTGATGCTGTTAATATAGAAATAGGATAATTGAGAATTGAGAATCAATAATTATGATAAATTAATGTTTTCTGGCTTGTACCATACAACTCGGAGTTGATCATTTGTAATTTCTGACCCTCTCAATTATTAATTTCCCCCTTTGCTAATAAGCCTAGGGGGGATTCTGTATTTTGTCTCTAAAATAATTGATAATCAAGAAATTAATTGTCCTTTGTCCATTGCTCATTGTCAATTGTTTTCCCTATGACACAGGTTTATAAAAATCCCGTCAAATTAATTATTTTTAACCATAAGATTATTATTGCCCTTTTGTCGTTAATAATGTTGGGCTGGTTATCGGTGATAGGTTTAAGCCGTTTAGGGGTAGAAGTTCTTTGGTTTGAGGAATTAGGTTATTTACAAACTTTTTTAACTCAATTTAAAACTAAATTATTATTAGGATTAGTTACTTTTTTTATCTCATCACTTTTTATTTTTAGTAACATCTTTATTGCTTACAAACAAAGTAATCATCAGCACCTGTATTATAAAAAGAAATTAGAAGAATTTGCGCCTCAGTCATCTCCTTTAAAGTTAAAATCCCTTTTACTTTTCTTATTTTTCTTCAGTATCAGTATCGGACTAGCCCTCATTTTTTATACTCAAACAGCCCATGAGGCTTGGCAACTAAATATTAATTTACCCAACGTAACTCCCAGAGTGGAATCACCCTTTCATCTCAGGGGAATAGCTCATCTCGTTCTTGGCATATCAGCAAATATTTGGGAAATTTTAATAGTGTTTACTGCTACTATTTTAGTATTATTTAAACCAAGATTTTGGTTGAATTTTATTGGTGTTTATATTAGTGCAGTTTTTGCTTTAATAATTTCTGGTTATTGGATTAGATTTTTAAGATTTTTTAATAGTGTTGATTTTGATAAAACTGAACCTTTATTTAATCATGAAATTAGCTTTTATATTTTTAAAATACCTTTCTTACAAATATTAGATGTTTGGATACAAGGACTATTTTTATATGGTATTAGTGCGAGTTTAATAATTTATTTAATAAGTAATAATAGCCTTAGCGAAGGGGAATTTAAGGGTTTATCTCGTCAACAATTACGACACATATACGGACTTTTAAGTGGTTTAATGTTTACCATTGCCATCATTCACTGGTTAAACCGCTATGGTTTAGTTTTCTCCACCAGAGGAGTAGTTTATGGTGCTGGTTATACCGACATTATCATTAATTTGCCACTAGAAACCATTGCGGGATTGATAGCATCCGCCATTGGTATTTGGTTATTGATCAAATCCATCACGGGTTATGGAAGAGAGAATCAACGTAAAAAGGGTTTATCCTTTTCTCTTTTGCCCTTTATTTTTTATATTGTTTTTTACGGTGGTGGTTTGGGAGTTATAGAAGTTTTCCAAAATACCATCGTACAGCCCAATGAATTAAGCCTAGAAGAACCTTACATCGAACGTAACATTAAACAAACTAGATCCGCTTTTAATTTAGATCAAATTGAAGTGCAAACCTTTAATCCCGAAGGCTCCCTTACCCTAGAAGATATTAAAAACAATAACTTAACCATTGATAATATTCGTCTTTGGGATACTCGCCCCATCCTTCAGGCAAATCGTCAATTGCAACAAATCAGGCCTTACTATGTTTTTCCTGATGCAGATATTGATCGTTATAACATTAAAAATGATGAGGGTGATAGTAATTATACTCAGGTAATTGTGGCTCCCCGAGAGTTAGATTATGAATTGGTACCTGAACAGGCAAAAACTTGGGTTAATAAACATCTCATTTATACCCATGGGTATGGTTTTACCATGTCTCCAGTGAATCGGGTACAGCAGGGAGGATTACCTTTTTATTTTATCAGTGATATTGGCTCAGATTTAGATCCGGGGGGGTTGAGTGTTTCTTCCCCTGCTATTCGGGATAGTATTCCCATTGTGCGCCCTCGTATTTATTTTGGGGAGTTGGCAAATACTTATGTGATGACTAATACAAGGTTTCCTGAGTTTGATTTTCCCAGTGGAGAGGAGAATTTTAATACTAGCTATGATGGTTCGGGGGGAATTAATATTGCTGATGTTTGGCGCAAATTGGTCTTTGCTGTTCATCTGCGGGATTGGCGAATGTTATTGACGGATAATTTTACCCCTGATACTCGTATTATATTTCGTCGTAACATTAATGAACGGATAAAGGCGATCGCCCCTTTCCTTTATTACGATCAAGATCCTTATCTTGTAGTGGCCGATGGAGAACCCAATGACTTAAATCACCTCTATTGGTTAGTGGATGCCTATACCATTTCTAATTATTATCCCTACTCAGATCCAGGGGAGAATCAGTTTAACTACATTCGTAATTCAGTAAAAGTTTTAGTCAATGCTTATGATGGTAAAACAACCTTTTATATCAGCGAAGAAAATGATCCCCTAATTCGTTCTTGGAAAAAAGTATTTCCCGAACTTTTTAAACCTTTGAGCAGTATGCCTCCAGATATTTTGAGACATATTCGTTACCCCATTGACTTATTTAAAACCCAATCAGAAAGACTACTCACCTATCATGTAGAAAACACCCAAGTATTTTATAACAGGGAAGATCAATGGCAAGTACCCCAAGAAATTTATGGAGATGAGCCTTTATCCATTAATCCCTATTATCTCATTATGAAGTTGCCCATCGCCGATGAAGAAGAATTTATCCTCTTACATCCCTATACCCCTGTATCTCGTCCTAACCTCATCGCTTGGTTGGCGGCTCGTAGTGACGGGGCAAACTATGGCAAATTACTTTTATACCAATTTCCCAAACAAGAATTAGTATTTGGGCCAGATCAAATTGAGGCTTTAATTAACCAAGATCCTCTAATTTCGGGGCAAATCTCCCTTTGGAATCGCCAAGGCTCGAAAGCTATCCAAGGAAACTTATTAGTAATTCCCATCGAACAGTCTTTATTATATGTTGAACCTGTTTATTTAGAAGCGGATCAAAATAGTATTCCAGCCCTTACTAGGGTGATTGTGGTTTATGATAACAGGATTGTCATGGCTAACAGTCTTCAAGAAGCCATTGACGGGGTTTTTGACCCAGAGAAAGCCCCTGAGTCCACCATTATCAGACCTCTTCAGGAGCTGGGCATTGAGTAAATTTCAACTATTTGAACCTAACTCCTCGCAAATGTTAACGTACTTCTCTGAGACTATCGACTTTTTTGGTAAATAATTCAGTAAATAAGCTAAGAACACTTCTATTTTCTCTAACTTTAATATTTAAGCTCACAGACATTCCTGGTTGTAAATCCACAGGATTACCACGAACTACTAAATCTTGGGCCGCCAATTCTACTTTGACGGGGAAACGATAAAAGTTATAAATTTGATCGGGGGGAAGAGCATCCGAGCCGATAAATTCCACGGTGCCTTTTATATCTCCAAATTCACTGTAGGAAAAAGTGTCAATCCTCACATCTACTTCTTGTCCGATTTGCACAAAACCGATGTCTTCGTTGGTGATGTATCCTTCGGCAATGAGGGGATTATCAGGACCTGGATCGGGTACTATTTTTAACAAAGGTTCCGAGATACCACTACGGGGAACAAACCCAGGACTAGCTTGGAGGTCAAATACTGTTCCTGATACGGGGGCTTTTAGTTCTTGATAACGGATAGTTTGTTGGGCTGAGCTAATTTGACTGTCTAGTTCAGCGATTCTTTTTTCGTTATCAATAATGATGCGGTTGAGTTGGCTATCAATTTCTGATAGTCTTTGGTTATTTCCAGCCATGCGATCGCGCACATCTTTTTCACTAACAGCCATGGTATTGCGCAATTCTTGTTGGGCTTGGGTGATTTCCAAATTAATCCTTGTTTGCTCTTCTTGAAGTTGTTCAATTTGAGCTAGGCGTGATTGAACTTGCTGTTGTTGTCTCTCTTCTTCTATTCTGCCGTTACTTCTTTGTTGAATGATACTAGCTTGACGATCTTGAA
Source organism: Cyanobacterium sp. IPPAS B-1200 (assembly GCF_001747005.2). Taxonomy (NCBI): domain Bacteria; kingdom Bacillati; phylum Cyanobacteriota; class Cyanophyceae; order Chroococcales; family Geminocystaceae; genus Cyanobacterium; species Cyanobacterium sp. IPPAS B-1200. Next base: position 148,917 of record NZ_CP182899.1, on the reverse strand, counting down.
CTTTTTGCCTTTGTAAATCAGTTTGTACCCTCGATACAGCACCTTCTTCTGATAGGGGGGCAAAATTAGCCAAAATATCTTCGTCAATTTTGAGACTTTCTTCGGCCCGGGCGATGGCATCCCTATTTCTATTCCTGATTTGTTCTAGTACGGTGCGATCGTTAATTAGTTGTCTTTGGGCATCGGATAGTTGACTACTATTTTGACTTCTTTGTCTTTCTAGTTGACTAATTTTCAATTGTGCCACCTGAGAGCGAGAATCCAGTTCATTGTTGGCGGCACTCAGACGGGAGGCTTGATCTGGGCTAAGGTTATTACCGTTTCTGGTGCCAATTTGAGATTCATAAAACTGTATTTCTTCCACAATGGAAGCACGGTTAAGGGCGAGGGCCTGAATTTCGGGAGATAATTCCAAATCAATGACATTTTGTTCCACGAGGGCGGTACTAAAACGGGAGTTGGTGAGTCCTCTATAAAAGCGGTTTTCTTTGACTAGGGATTCTCGGATAGTTAAGAGAGATGCGAGTTGGGCTTCTGATGCTTCTGAGTCAAATATCAGGAGAGCATCCCCTGCGGCGATTCTTTGACCATCTTCTACATTGACGGTACTAACCACCCCGTTGATGGGGGCTTGAATTTCTTGTACTGCATTGGTTGGTCTGAGTTGTCCTCTGGCGGCTACTACCTGCTCAATTCTGGCAAAATATGCCCATGATACTGCAAATACAGTAACACCCATGATAGTCCAAGTCATAGCCCTAGACCAGACGGGGGATTGTTTTAGGATGACTCCTTTTTCAAACCCAGAAGCGTCTAGGTTTACTTTGTCTTTTTGAGTTTGAGGGGTTTCAGGTTGTCCATCTCGTTTGAGGAGATTTTCTTGACCAGAATTTCTATTATCTGTGGATTGCATGGTTGTTTTTAGGTAAGGTGGATTGGTAAATCAGCCTTTGGGGAAAAAGTCGGGCTGATAATTGAATTGGTTATACTTCGGTTTTAAGTTGTTGTTGATAGAGGTAGTAGTAACGGGCGTGTAGCTCCATCAATTCTGCGTGGGTACCTACTTCTACGATGGTTCCTTTGTCCATTACTACGATGGTATCAGCACCTTTAATTGTTCCTAAACGGTGGGTAATAAATAAAACGGTGCGATCGCCAAAAGCGGTAATTAAATTTTGACAGACTTGAGCTTCTGTATTGTAGTCAAGGGCGCTGGTGGCTTCGTCTAAAATTAACATCCGAGGATTTTGGAGGACAGAACGGGCGATCGCAATTCTCTGCCTTTGACCCCCAGACAAAGAAGCACCTCTTTCCCCAACCCTTGTATTATAACCGTTAGGAAGATTCATGATGAACTCATGGGCTACGGCGACCTTAGCCGCCTCAATGATTTCCTCTGTAGTGGCATCAGGGTTTGTCAGGGCAATATTATCCATAACGCTCCCCTCAAACAAGAGACTCTCTTGGGGAACAACTCCAATTTGGCGCCGCAACGAATACAACTCCACTCGGTTAACATCATAACCATCGATCATAATTCGTCCAGATTCAGGCTCATAAAGCCTTGCCACCAACTTAGTTAGGGTACTCTTACCCGCACCACTTTCCCCGACAATACCCACAAAAGTACCCGCAGGAATTTCAATACTGACATTATTAAGCTGTAAAGGAGTATTAGGCTTGAAGCGAAAACATACATTTTCATATTTCAAATTACCCTCAATGGCAGGCATGGGAATATTATCCCGATCTTCTTCACCTTCTTGGGGATGATCCACAATATCCGCCAAACGCTCTAAGGATAAAGCAGTTTGCTGGAAGTTTTGCCATAACTGAGCCAATCTGAGAATAGGAGAAGTTACATAACCCGCGATAATACGGAAAGCAATTAACTGTCCTAGGGTTAACTCCCCTTGTAATACTAAATAAGCCCCCACCCACAACACTAATAACTGAGAGAGTTGGTTAAGAAAATTACTAGCAGAACCTGCGAGGGTTTGAGTAATTACAGTCCTAAAACCAGTTCCTACATAACTGGCGTAACGTTCTTGCCATTCCCAACGGGATCTCAACTCGATGTTTTGAGCCTTGACGGTTTGAATACCTGACATGACTTCCACAAGGTGAGATTGAGTTTCAGCGTTACGCTCAGCTTTTTCTCTCAGTTGACGACGAATGAGAGGAGAAAAGACAATGGTAAGAACAATAAATATAGGGATAATCGCCATGGATACAAGGGTTAGCATGGGACTATAAATCACCATCACCACAATGTAAATAACGGAGAAAATCGCATCTAAGACCACTGTAAGGGCAGTTCCTGTCAAAAATGACCTAATATTCTCTAATTCGTTGATACGGGTGGATATTTCCCCCACAGGACGCTTTTCAAAGTACCTCAGAGGTAGCCTTAATAGGTGGTCAATGATTTCTGAACCTAGTGCCATGTCAATGCGGTTGGTGGTATCCACAAAGGAATAGGTCCGCAGGGTGCTGAGGATCGCTTCAAAAACAGCTAAGACAACGAGGAAAATTCCTAATACTTGCAGGGTATCGGGGCTATTTTGTACGATTACTTTATCGATGATTACTTGAATCATCAGGGGATTGGCTAGGGCAAAAAGTTGGACGAAGAAGGAGGCGACAAATACTTCCACCAACATCCACTTATATTTTATTAGGGATGGTACAAACCAATTTAAACCAAATTTTTGTTGGGCGGTTCCTTTATTCTTTTTTAATAGTAAGGCTTTGCCTTTTTGTCCCCATCTTTCTAAGAAATTGATGGTTTTCATTTCCTTGATTCTACCGAGGGTAGGATCTGCCACGATGATAGTTTTATCACTGGTGGAGTAAATCACCACGAGGGAATCTTCTAGTTTGACAAGGATGGGGGCTTCTAGTCGTGCAAATGCTCCTGCTGGTACTTCTACTAATTGACTATTTAACCCTAAAAGTTCCCCGATCGCCCCGCACACTTCGAGGGATAATCGTCCACTATTTTCAACTTGTTGTTTGATAACTCGAGTGAGAATATCTCCTTTATAGGGAATATTGAAGTGTTTACACAGCATCCTAAAACAAGCAATGCCAATGTCAGTTTCGCTTCTTCCAGAAAAGTAGGGATAACTTTTTAGGGATTGTTTTGGCTCTTGGAAAAGGTTTTGGGGTTGTTCTTGTAAAACGCTATTGTCGGCTTGGGGTATTCCGTCTCCATCCATCAAAACTTTGGGCGTAACAGTGGGGATTTCTTCTGGGGATGGAGGTTGTTGATGTTCCTGCCAAGGATCATCTTTTTGGTCAACAGGAGGGGGAGTGGGAGTGCTGTTACTATGGGCTGATTCAATCAGCATCAAATCGAGGGATAAAAGGCGAATTTCTGTCTCTGCTTCGATGGTTTCCTGTTGATTGATATTTGCCCCAATGGTCAAATCTTTGATTTTACCGCCACTAAAGCACCAAATATGTCCTTGGGGTGCGGGGGGAATTTTGGTAATTTTCCCTTTGTTTAGATGGGTTACTTGGGATGTTTTGAGGGCCTCTTGGCTCAACATTTTGAGGTTTCCTTCCCCCGTGGCACGGTGGCTGAGTTGGTAGCCGAGGCTGTCAAAAATTTCTATTAATCCAGGAGTATTTTGGTAGTATTCCTTGATATTTTGTTTTTGCTCAAGGAGATTTAAAAATTTTTCCCGAGATAGGGTAAGGGCTACCACGGGGGTAGAGGCGATCGCAGTTTCACAGGCAAATCCCCTTAGTAAACTTTGCCAACCAATTACATTACCATGACTAACGAGTTTTAGACTCAGGGGTAAACTGGTACGAGGATCATAACCAATGTAACGGGCTTGTCCTTCGTATATGATGGAAATGTAGGGAGGAATTTTGTCTTTGACTAGCATGATTTGCCCCATCTCATATTTGAGGGGGTTAAATTCTTGGGCTAGTTGTTTTATTTCATTGGTGGATAGGCGATCAAAGGGTGCTACAGTAGCGATAAATTCTTCTACTGAACCTAGAGTATATACCATGATTTACTGATAGTTGTGAGCAATTAATTTTATATATTTCAGTTAGATTGTCGAGATTAAATTAATTTGTTGAATAAATATACAATCTATGACACTTTGAAGTTTTCTAGGGGTAATTATAAGTTAAATCATTGTAAATAGTACCTCTTCCTAAGAAATGTACCATTAATGTTAAGGGTAATTTACTTTAAGTAAGTTTTTCCTATTGTCCATGGGATTAATATAAACCGCTTTAGTTCTCAACAATTTTTAACTTTTTAACCGAAGATGGTGAGCAATGCTTATTTTACCAGTTGATAAAAAGTTAGAGAGTTAAATAATGGCGATGGAGTGGGGATGATATGATACAAGGTTGATAATATTGTTCATTTTATATTAAGGCTTAACATTCTTTAACATGGGAAAAATTTGGGAGTTAGATTTCTATTCACGTCCAATTTTTGATGAGAATAATAAGAAACTTTGGGAAATTTTGATTTGTGAGAGTCCAACGGACATTGATAGTGATTATGATTCTTTGTTTCGTTATTCCCAGTTTTGTTCTAATAATGAGGTTAATTCTATCACTTTGGGAAGTGCGATCGCCTCTGCCATCGAAAAAGCGGGGGAAACTCCTAGTAAAATTAGATTTTTCCGTCGTCAGATGAATAATATGATCATCAAAGCCTGTGATGATGCCAATATTTCTGTATTTGCTTCCCGCCATACCTATGCCCTCAATCGTTGGTTGGGGGAAAGAGAGGTTGATTTTTACCCTTATCAAGACGGTTATCAGGCCCCTAAAGTTTCCGCTTCGGTACAATATCCCCAAGGTAATGCCATTAGTTTACCTGATGCGGTTAAGGGCGATCGCAATGATAAATGGGCTTTAGTCTCCCTCAATAGTGACGATTTTCAGGATATGAGGGAATGGGCGATCGCATTTGGGGAAGCATTTCCTCTCTCCCTTGCCAACATCAAGGAAAATACTAAAATCCCTGGACTCATAATTTTTTCAAAAAGAGCCTTACCCCTCGGTGCGTGGATGTCTGGATTAGAATTAGGCTATCTGAGATTAGAAACAGGCCAATTTCCCCGTATTTGCCTAGAAACAGGAGTAAGCGATAGTTGGATACTTGCCAACCTTACCGATGAAAAAACCGTTGCCGAAGGAGAAGGATTTGAAAGTGCCAAACAACAAGCCAACGGTGTACATTTTCTCGCCATCCAATCTTCCCCTGAATCGGAATCCTTTGAAGGTTTTTGGTTATTGAAACAAGAATAGTAACGATTAATGATCAAGCATAATATCTCGAAAGCAACTCTTTTTATTGATGGCTAAGGGCGATCGCCTCGACAAAATTAACTAAAATTATGGTTAAACCAATATAGTAACTAATTTCTACTATCGCCCCAATAGACATACAACAATGTTTTATGATCAAAGAAAAGAGATTTGTTAACTTACTAAAGAGTAAAATATGACCAATACATTAATTGTTGAAAAAGAAAAGGTAAATGCACCGTTAAAATTACATATACTAGGAGATAAAGTTCTCAGACAAAATGCCAAGCGCATTGCTAAAATTGATGAATCCGTTAAAGAGTTGGCGACAAAAATGCTTCAAACCATGTATGCCGAAAATGGTATCGGTTTAGCAGCCCCCCAAGTGGGAGTCAATAAACAAATGATTGTAGTTGATCTTCAACCTGATAACGAAAACAATCCTCCTTTAGTGATGATTAATCCTGTTATCAGAAAATATAGCAAAGATGTATGTATTTTGGAAGAAGGTTGTTTAAGTATCCCTAACGTCTTCCTCGATGTTACTCGCCCCTCAAAAATCGAAGTAGAATTTAAAAATTTGAGCGGGAAAAAACAAAGAATAAAGGCTTCAGGATGGATGGCAAGAGTAATACAACATGAAATGGATCATCTTACAGGAGTTTTGTTTGTTGATAGGATTAAAAATAGCCTTATTCTTACCCAAGAATTAACTAAACAGGGTTTAGATATAAACGCTGTGCAATCCATTGCTATTTCCTAAATAGTCTGAGTTTTAATCCTCAAATATCCCCCTTTTTTATAGCAGGAGTGATTCATTCTTACTTAAAATTTAATTTAACTCAAAGGCATAAATAACGAGTTATTGAGCCATTTTATTATTCATCAACCAACTAATTATACTTAATGACTGTGATGTTTTTGTAAAAATAGAGGTAAATTAATTTACAGAATTTACCTAAGTAGGTAGGTGTAATTAAATCGATCTAGTCAAAAGGTTTAAGCCTTTTATTAATAAAGGTTTTGGTAATACTAAACTCATCATTAATAACGCCAACTTACTTAGGCGTATAAGTAAGTAGAATTAAATAGATTTTAGCAAAGGCTTTAAACTCCTTGTGAATAAGAGTCTTAATCAATTCTACAGTGAGTATTTTAGATTAAATAAATCTTACCCCTACTTTGAATCACCCCTGCAAAATGGGGGCTATATATTGGCTTGATAACTTCATTTGTTATCTTTAATTTGGTACTTTTTTGTGGATAAAAAAAACTTTTTAATACTGCTTAAATATTTTAATAATAACTGCTACCACAACAATAATAATATTTCTGTTATAAATAATATAAACTATTATATTAAACAGATTAATCAAACTAAAAATAATGTAATATTTTTATCAACTAATAATCCTAACAAATTTATTAGTGTCTTTTTCGCTTCAATTTTAACTAAATCATCTATTTTTTTGCTAAATCCTCACTGGCAAAAAAGAGAACTAGAGCAAGTATATCAAATAGTAAAACCTAATTTGGTTTTTACAGACTCAGATAATCATAAACAATTTTTACCTTTATTAAAAAGAGTTAAAGATGGAAAGATTTTGACCACTAATGAAGATATAGAAAATCATTGCCACCCTTCAGAAAGAATTATGATTCCCACAGGCGGAACATCTGGCAAAGTTAAATTTGCAATTCATACATGGTTAACGTTAACTAATTCTGCCATGGGATTTTATGAATTTTGGCAAGAGGAAACAATTAATTCTTTTTGTTGTCTTCCTCTCTATCATGTTAGTGGTTTAATGCAAATTATTAGAACTTTTATGACAAAAGGAACATTAGAAATTTATGATTATTCATTACTCAAAAAAGAAGTTCCATTAAATAATTATCAAGATTTTTTTATTTCCCTTGTACCCACTCAATTAAAGTTTTTTTTAGAAAATAATCCTAATTGGTTGATACCATTTAAAACAGTTTTAGTAGGCGGAAATAGTACTCCTCAAGATTTACAAAATCTTTGCCACAATTATCAAATCAATCTAGCTTTAACCTATGGTATGACTGAAACAGCTTCTGGGGTGACAATTTTGCATCCAGATAATTTTTTGAATGGTAAAAAAGGTAGTGGAAAAGTTTTGCCCCACGCTGAAATTAATATAGAAAAGAAAGAAGAACAAACTGGTAAAATTACCATAAAAAGTACATCTTTATTTAAAGGATATTATCCCCATTCTCAACACTATAGTTACTTTGAAACCGATGATTTAGGTTATTTAGATCAAGAAAATTATTTACATATTGTGGGTAGAAATAGCCGTAAAATTATTTCGGGCGGTGAGAATATTTATCCATCAGAAATAGAGGAATTAATTAGGGAAACAGGTTTAGTAAAAGATGTAGTTATTTTAGGTAAAAAAGATAGTTATTGGGGACAAGTTATTTGTGCTTTATATGTTCCTATGTCTGAAAATATAATTGATAGTATAAAAAATAAATTACGATCGCACATTAGCCATTATAAAATACCAAAAGTATGGTATGAAATGGACTCTATTCCCCGTAATGCGCAAGGAAAAATCGATTATTGTTACCTCACCACAATCATCAGCGAAAAATCTAACTAACCTTTTTCATAGTTTTGAGAAATTGAGGATATTTGAGAATAAACCCTAATAAAATGAAAAGGGCGATCGCCCCTGCCCCCAAACCGATATAATTAGGTACCCAGAAAATAGCCGTCACATCATTAACTTGCCCCGCCTTGAGACTAATATTATATTGATTATTTTCTTCCCTTTCCCAAGTAGGAAAATCATTAGTAATCAACTTTGCCCCCCAAGGAAAATTAAAACTCAACTGTAAATTAATCAAATCCCCCGAAGAAATAATAATATTGCCCTGATTAGAAACTACTCCCAAAGGAGTCAAATCTGCGGAAAAATTTAAAATATTTCTTTCAACAAAAATTAAATTACTTTGCTTAATAGCCATATTTGCCTCCAAATCCAAGAGACTATCTTCCCGTTTCTCCGTCAAATTGCGATTAACCTTGGAATCAACCTCAGAAATAAAAAACTGATTAAATTTATTTACTAAATCCTGCCCATTATTAAAAGGAATCGTCACCACCAACTCCTCTGGGGATAATCTTTTCACCTTTCCATGTAACTTTAATGCCTGTTTTTGAATACCATTCAACCAAGCATTACCTTCCGATTCACTAAAACTGGTTAATTGTTCGCCTAATTTGATATGTTGAATTATAGTACCGCTATTTGCCTGAGAAAAATTAACCCCCACATCATAACGAACACAACCCGTCAAACATACAATTAAGAAAGTAAATAATACTAACTTCTGAAAAATAACCTTCATCATCTAAATATCCCCAATCAAAACTTTTTTTAGTACAATCCAACTATCCTTAAAGTTTACACCTTCGATTTCACATTCTCAACTTGTGATTTATTCAGCGCACCTTAACTATTTAACTAGCAAAGAAATATTATAATCATTCAAGAAGTAATAGAAACTTTGATTATTATTTTCCGTATTTCTAGTATCTCTAATCATAGCAAGTCCAAAAGCCACTATAACAAGCCCAAAAACAATTCCTAACCATTTAATAAAATTATCTTCCTTTTTTTGAAAAGATTTATTAACCTTGGTATTTTGCTTACTTTTTTTTCTTTTATTATCGCTATAGTTATTAAATTCAACCTTGCTATTTTGTAAACTTTTAAAAAATTCAGCTTGATTCCAATCTGACTGCGCTCTCAACCCAAAACCCAATTTATCCAAAACAGCCCCCCGATAAAAATAAGCATTAGCAAAATTATCGTTTAATTTAATCGCATGGGTAAAATATCTTATAGCTTCCTCCCATTGCTCATTTTCCGCTTCCTCTACTCCCAAGTCATAGTAAAACTCTGCTTTTTTCTCTTTCGTATCCAAATTCCTTCTGACAAAAACATAATTATTGTCATGATTTTTTGTTTTTTGTTGGTCAAAATTAGGAGAATTACCTGATTTTTTTAAAACTTCGTAAGCCTCGTGAATTTCTAAAAATTTTTTTTCTGCTAATTCTGCTTTTTCAGGACTATCATTAAAATTGTCAGGATGCCATTTTTTCGCTAGTTGGCGGTATGCCTTCTTTATTTCCTCTACACTAGCCCCTGATTCTATTTTAAGTATTTGATAATATTTATCTAATTCATTCATAAATTAGCATTACTGTTTTTTTATATTATTACAAATACCCAAAGATAACCGAACTTCGGAAACTGCTCTGAAAAGTTAAAATAGATTAAGAGTTAGCATGATTATTAATTGCACTCGTTATTGAAAGATATAATTAACTATCTGCATCCAAACAAGGATCAACTTATTTATTATGATTGACGCTATTATTATTTCTATATTCGTTCTTGCATTTGCGGGAGTAGGCTTTGACATAGTCCAAGTTTTACCCGGCGACATTCAGGGGCAAGTCTCTAATATTCAAGCCCTAAGATGGCTAGCCGCTGGTTTTTCTTCTATTATCGGCTTAGCTATGGGTTTAGTTGCTCAAACTACTTATCGCCGTTTAGAACAAAGAATCAGGAAAACTCCTATTGAAGTTATTATAACAAGGGCGATCGGTTTGGTACTAGGTTTATTGTTGGCAAACTTGATGTTAGCCCCCATATTCCTCCTGCCAATTCCTAGCGAGTTTAGTTTCCTTAAGCCCATGTTGGCAATTTTGGGCAGTGTCACTTTTGCTGTATTGGGAGTATCCCTCGCTGATACCCACGGAAGAACTTTTTTGAGGTTAATTAACCCCAATAGTATTGAATCAATGTTGGTGGCGGAAGGTACACTAAAACCCGTTGCGACGAAAATTCTTGATACTAGCTGTATTATTGATGGACGTATTCAACAGCTATTGGACACAGGATTTATTGAAGGGCAAATTTTAGTACCCCAGTTTATCTTACAAGAATTACAACAATTAGCTGATGCTACCAATGACCAAAAAAGAGTTAGGGGGCGCAGGGGTTTAGATATTCTCAATCAAATGCAGGAAAGATACCCCGATATTATCGTTATTCACCCCGAAGAATACGAAGATGTAGCCACCGTAGATGCGAAGTTGTTACACCTTGCCCATGATATTAATGCTACTCTCATCACCAATGATTTTAATTTGAGTAAGGTAGCGAGTTTACAAAAAATTCTCATCCTCAATATTAATGATTTAGCCCAAGCTATCCGCCCCATTTATCTCCCAGGGGATTACATTGATTTAAAAATCTTGAAAAATGGTAAAGAACCTAGTCAGGGAATTGGTTACTTGGATGATGGTACTATGGTAGTAGTAGAGGATGCTAATAACCATGTAGGTGAAGAATTAAGGGTTACGGTTACTTCTGCCCTTCAGACTTCTGCGGGAAGAATGATTTTTGCGAAAACCAACAATTCAACGGTTAATCATTATTAAAATTTTAGGGTGTTGGGTTGAAATAATCGAAATCCAAAACCAGATTATTTAATTGCCTTTTCCAGCACCCCTTAACTGTTTTGATAATATTATTTTTAAACCCCTCCTATAAAGAGGGGTATTTTTTTTAAAGTTCGTTTTCTAGTTCTATTTCTTCTGAGTTGTTATTCTGTAGTTCCATTTCTCTCATTCTTTGTAGTTGTCTTTCCCTAAAACTTTGAGCCGCATTTTGAATATTTCGATTGGTGGCTTCAGGGGAAGCGGCTCCATTCATGCGATTCATCATGTTAGCATTGTGTATCAACTGCATGGGGTTGATGCTGTCGCCATAAAGAGAGTTTTGTTCGTTGGATTGGAAGATGTCATTTTGATTGGAGTTAGCATTTTGGGCGGAGGCTAGATTGCCGTAACCCATTACTAAAGCAGCACTGAGAAGGGTTGTATATACAAGTTTGTTTTTCATGGTTAATTATTCCTGATTTTATTTAGGTTTAAAGTTAAGCGAAACGACGACTTAAAAGAGGTTTGATTGCCAAAAGAATAAGCGCATCAAAGCCACATAGTAGAAGTAGTACAACGCCGAAGTTAATTTCTGTCCAAGGGGTGCTGATTACGATACTAGCCAAATTCCAATCACCATGTTGATAAATATAGCGGATGGGTTCGATAGCATAGGTTAGGGGGTTGAGACTGGCGATGATTTGTAACCAGTTTGCCATGAATGCCATGGGGGCAAGGGCTGTACTGGCAAATAATAGGGGTAAATTAATTACAAATATTACGGCGAGTAGTTCGATATGTCCGGGTAGGGCGAAAGCAAGTCCTAGACTTAATCCTGTCACCCCTAAGACGATCAAAAAGGTGATAAGGGCGATCGCACTTAAACCCGTAGGACTAGGTAAACCAGCCCCAATAAAAGCACTGGCGGTAATAACTACAGCAGTTTGAATCAAACTAAGACTAATAATATAGATAGTCGAAGCAGCCACAATGGAAAATCGAGAGGCTAGGGGAGCGACTAATAGCCGATTTAAAAAGCCAAATTCTCGATCAAACATAATGGGTAAACCAGCATTCAAAGCCCCAGAAAAAGCCGTAAAAACGATGATGCCAGGGGCTAAAAACTGCCCATAGCTAAAATCATCACCAAATAAACTTTGGGGGGCATTATAAAACAAAGCACCAAATAAAATTAACCACATAAAAGGTTGAATAACCCCCGCCACGAGGGTAGAAGGGCGGCGTTGTAACTGAATGAAAAGACGCTTAGTCAGGGCAAAAGTTTCCTGCAAAAAATCATTTAAGCTATTAGTCTCAAAAGTGATATTTTCGGCATTAGGAGCTAAAATTGCCCGATATTTTTGATTATCTATAGTCTGAGTCATTTTATTGTTAACAATTACTATAATTTCTCTAACCTCATTTTACCTCGCCCAATCAACCCTCAGAGTAAATTAACCACTAATCCTATTAACGCCCCTGCCAAAATTAACCACAGGGAATTAAATTTATAACGAAATACCAAGAAAGTCGCAGTTATTGTCATGGTAACAGTAATCCCATCAACGATCGCCTCTGTACCCAAAATATAAGTTACCCCTGCCATCAATCCCAAAGAAGCCACATTTACTCCATCTAGGAGAGAAGCAGTAAGGGGCGAATTTCTCAATTTGTCAACCCAAGGATTAATGATTAAAACCAGGAAAAAACTAGGTAAAAAAATGCCCACAGTGGCGGCTATGGCGCCCATATTCCCTGCCAAAAGATAACCGATAAAAGTTGCCGTGGTTAAAATCGGGCCTGGGGTAAATTGCCCAATGGCGATGGCATCTATCAACTCTTTGGAAGTGAGCCACTGATTTTGTTCTACCAATTGATTTTGTAAAAAAGCCAATAACACATAGCCACTGCCATATAAAAAAAAGCCTACCTTGAGAAAAAATAAAAACACCCCCCATCCAGAAGGAGAAGCAACACTTTCACTAACATTAGTTTGGGCGAAGAAAGGGGAAACCGTCATTGGTGCTACCCAAGCATTACGAACATTAAAACGATGTCTTTCCTTATAAACCATTACCCCCAAACCAATGATTAATAAAATCAGAATTTCGTTGACATTCAAAAAAAAGGCCAGCACCGCCAAAACTCCCGCCACCTTAGTCACATTATCCTTAACGGCTTTCTTCCCTAACTTCCATAATGCCTGAAGAATAATCGCCACAATTATGGGTTTGATGCCATACAGCAACCATTGAGCTTGGGGAAGGGCTTGATACTGCACATAAATATAAGCCAAAATCCAGACAATGACCATGGCAGGTAAAATAAAAGCTGAACCCGCCACAATCAAACCTTTCCAACCTCCCCTATCAAAACCAATATTAATGGCCAACTCCGTGGAATTAGGGCCGGGGATTAAATTAGTAACTCCTAATAAATCTAATAATCTTTCCCTAGCAATCCATTTTCTTTTCTGAACAATTTCCTCATCCATCATGGCAATATGTGCCGCAGGGCCCCCGAAGGCGATCGCCCCTAAACGAAAAAAAACCATGGCTAACTCTTTTAAATCAGTGGTTTTACTATGAGCATTAGATTCAGAGTTCATTAATCAAACGTGATGACATAAACAATCACAATTTAACTTGAAATGTTGCTGAAATTCACCCGTCAAAATTTTCAAGAAAAATACCCATTGAATTTGACGGGCGATGTAAAGCAACCAACAAAAAAACATCCGTAGGATTCCACACGAAACAACGATTTTATAATATAATATATTTATCCTAAACCAGTCAAAGTGTGAAATGCTTAGAGCAGTGAAGGTACGGCTATATCCTACGAATGAACAGGCGGAAAAACTATCTCAAGTGATGGGTTCTGCTCGTTGGTTTTGGAATTATGCACTCAACCTCTGCAATGAGACTTACAAAGAAACTGGCAAGGGATTAGGTAGAACCGCTATCAACAAAGAGTTACCAAAACTCAAAAAACACGAAGAAACAGCGTGGCTAGGTGAATGTTATTCTCAAGTTCTTCAGTCAGTAACCCTAAATCTAACTAAGGCTTTCAAAAACTTTTTTGAAGGTAGAGCAAAATACCCCAGATTCAAATCCTATCACGGCAAACAGTCTTGTCAATACCCACAAAATGTCAAGATAGTGGATAGTTGCTTGAAAATCCCACAATTAGGATTAGTAAAAGCGTCTATTCATAGGATATTTGAAGAGGAGATTAAGACGGTAACAGTAAGTAAAACTCCTACGGGTAAATACTTTGCGAGTATCCTATTTGATACTAAACAAGAATTACCAGTGGTTATCGTAACAGGGAAAATGTGTGGCATTGATTTAGGGATAAAAGATTTTGCCATAGTACATGACGGAGAAAAAACCAGTAAGTATAATAATCCTAGACAAATCAAGAAACATGAGAAAAACTTAGCAAGGAAACAACAAAAATTAGCACGAAAACAAAAAGGCTCTAAAAATAGAGAAAAAGCACGGAAGCTAGTAGCTAAAGTACACGAACGTACAAGTAATGCCCGTCACGACTTTTTACATAAACTTTCTAGGAAGATTGTGAATAACAATCAGGTAGTAGTCGTTGAAAAACTGAATATCAAGGGTATGGTTCGGAATCACAAGTTAGCAAAAGCAATATCAGATGTCGGTTGGGGAACATTTGTCAATTTTTTAGACTACAAACTCAAGGAAAAAGGAGGGTTGTTAGTAGAGATTGAGCGATGGTTTCCAAGCTCTAAAACTTGCTCTCATTGTCTCTATCAAATGTCAGAAATGTCATTGGATATAAGGGAATGGACTTGTCCAAGTTGTGGCACTCACCATGACAGAGATGAAAACGCAAGTAAGAATATTAGAGCAGAAGGCATAAGAATGATAAAGACGGATGGACTAGCCGTCTCTGCTAATGGAGGCACGGTAAGACCAACGGGCGGACGAAAATCTGTCTTGAGGCACGAGCCTATGAAGTTAGAAGCTCCCGTTACAGCGTCAGCTTAACGGTGAGTAGTCACTAGACAAACATTATCTAAAGTTTAAAATCCGTAAAGTAAAAAAATAATTCTACATTCTTCATTCTCCATTAACCCCCCTACCTGGAAATTTGTTAAAATAATCACTTACAGAAAAAATAACAGAAAAAATTTCTGCTAACATTAAATTTAAAAATGCTCAATCCTAATTTAGACTCTATAGAACTGAATAAAGATGAGTACGAACGCTATGCGCGACACATTATTTTGCCCGAAGTCGGATTGGAAGGGCAAAAACGTCTCAAAGCAGCGAGTGTACTCTGTATAGGCACGGGGGGATTAGGTTCACCCCTTTTATTATATTTAGCCGCTTCTGGTATTGGGCGGATTGGTATAGTAGATTTTGACGTAGTCGATCATTCCAACCTGCAAAGACAAGTAATTCACGGTACTTCATGGGTAGGTAAACCTAAAATTGAATCCGCAAAAAATCGTATTTTAGAAATTAACCCCACCTGTCAGGTTGACTTATATGAAACCCGTCTTAGCTCAGAAAATGCCCTTAAAATTCTTGAACCCTACGACGTAATCATTGACGGTACAGATAATTTTCCCACCCGTTACCTCACTAACGATGCCTGTGTATTGTTAAATAAACCCAACGTTTACGGCTCTATTTTCCGCTTTGAAGGACAAGCCACCGTATTTAACTATGAGGGCGGCCCCAACTACCGTGACTTATATCCCGAGCCACCACCACCAGGCATGGTTCCTTCCTGCGCCGAAGGAGGAGTTTTAGGGGTTTTATGTGGTATTATCGGTACAATCCAAGCCACTGAAGCCATTAAAATTATTTTAGGGGTTGATCCTGCCAAAACCCTCAGCGGTAGATTATTACTTTATGACGCCATGGGCATGAAGTTTAGGGAGTTGAAACTACGTCCTAATCCTGTGCGCCCCGTCATTGAAAAACTCATTGACTATGAACAATTTTGCGGTATTCCCCAAGCAGCAGCCCAAGCCAGTGAAGGTGAGGGGGCATTGGAGGAGATGACTGTAATCCAGTTAAAAGAGTTATTGGATAGTGATGCTGATGATTATGTATTAATCGATGTGCGTAATCCTAACGAGTATCAAATCGCTAAAATTCCTAATGCTACTTTGATTCCTTTACCTGACATTGAAGATGGTGATGGAGTAGCAAAAGTTAAGGAGTTGGTAGGAGATAAACGCCTGATTGCCCATTGTAAATTGGGTGGGCGCTCTGCTAAGGCTCTTAATATCCTTAAAGAAGCAGGAATTGAGGGAATTAATGTGAAAGGCGGTATTGCCGCTTGGAGTGAAGAAGTTGATTCTTCTGTACCTCAATATTAATTAGGTGTTAAGAATTAAAGAAACTGTCCAAAGAAGCCCCACACCATAAGACAAAAAAGGTGGGCATTGCCCACCATCTGATTCTTATACGTCCAACTCTGTGAGGTTTAGTCGTGGCCCGTGGGTTTCGATAAACTCTCTTCTGGGGGCTACCCTGTCACCCATTAACACAGTAAAGATGCGATCGGCTTCTGCGGCATCCTCAATTTCAACCCTTTTCATCATGCGAGTTTCAGGATTCATGGTGGTATCCCACAACTGTTGGGGCATCATTTCCCCTAAACCTTTAAATCTTTGGATACTATAGTTAGCATTACTAGGAAACTCCGCTATTTTTTCTTGCAATTCCCTTTCGCTATAGCAATAATAATGATTTTTTCCTCTTTCTAGTTTATAAAGGGGAGGACAAGCAATATAGATATATCCCTGCTCTACCAATTCCCTTTGATAACGGTAAAGGAAAGTCAGTAAAAGGGTTCTGATGTGCGCACCATCTACGTCAGCATCAGTCATAATCACGATATGATGGTACCTGAGTTGACTTGGATCAAATTCATCCCCTTTGATACCTAAACCCAATGCAGTAATTAGGGATTGAATTTCATTATTTTTGTAAATCTTAGCATCATCGGTTTTTTCGATGTTTAAGATTTTACCTTTTAGAGGTAGGATGGCTTGGAAACGGCGATCGCGCCCTTGCTTGGCACTTCCACCCGCACTGTCGCCTTCCACGAGGAAAATTTCAGATTCAGAGGGATCTCTTGTACTACAATCGGCGAGTTTTCCGGGTAAGGGGGAAGATTCTAAAACCGATTTACGGCGTACTAATTCTCTGGCACGACGGGCAGCTTCGGCAGCTTTAAAGGCTTGAACTGCTTTTTCAATGATGCTGTCGGCTACATGGGGATTAAATTCTAAGTATTCGTTTAATACTTCCCCTACTAAGGAATCAACGATACCGCGCACTTCGGAATTACCTAGTTTTGTTTTGGTTTGTCCTTCAAATTCGGGATCGGGTACTTTTACGGAAATTACTGCGGTTAAACCTTCTCGGACGTTCTCCCCTGCGAGGTTGGGTTCATTCTCTTTAATTTTATTGCGTTTACGGGCAACGTTATTTAAAGTTCTAGTTAGTACTGTTTTTAGTCCTTCTAGGTGAGTACCACCATCCACGGTGCGGATGTTGTTGGCAAAGCCTAAGATTGTATCGCTATAGGCATCGATACACCACTGGAAGGCTACTTCTACTTGTACGCCATTTTTTTCTCCTTCTACATAGATAATGTCTTGATGGAGAACATCTTTTTCCCTTGTCATGTAGGTGACGTATTCTTTGATACCCCCTTCATAACAGTAGGTTTCTTCTTTTAAAGATTCTAAACGGCGATCGCCAAAGGTAATTTTAACTCCCGCATTGAGGTAAGCCAATTCCCTTAAACGGTTGGAAAGAGTAGCATAATTAAATTCCGTTGTTTCACTAAAAATAAGAGCATCGGGCATAAAACTGATGGATGTACCCGTAGAATGCTCCGCATCAGGTTGGGCAACTAATTCGGTAATGGGAATCCCTCTTTCGTAACGTTGTTGGTGGAGACTACCATTACGCCATACCTTCACCTCTACCCATTCAGAAAGGGCATTTACCACGGAAATACCTACCCCGTGCAAACCCCCAGAGACTTTATAACCACCGCCGCCAAATTTACCCCCTGCGTGAAGCACCGTCATTACGGTTTCGAGGGCAGATCGATTGGTGCTAGGGTGGACATCGGTGGGAATACCCCGCCCATCATCAATAACGCTGACTGAGCCATCTTCATTAATATCTACTTCAATATGGCTACAATGTCCTGCTAAGGCTTCATCAATGGAGTTATCTACAACTTCATATACCAAGTGATGCAAACCCCTTGGCCCTGTTGTACCGATATACATCCCCGGCCGCTTTCTAACAGGTTCTAACCCCTCCAGTACTTGGATTTGCTCTGCTCCATAGTTGGAGGTTTGTTTTTCGATAGCCATATTATTATGTTCCCCTTATTAAGGCTATAGATTGCCTTGTTTTTTATTAAATGATATTTTTATCCAAAATTATAACACATAATAGTCTATCAAGATTTAAAAGGGGTTGTAAACGATTTTTTGGGGTGGGGTGTAGAATTGATTTGATGAGCTTTGAGATGAATATTATTGGCTGGTAATGATTTTTTCATAATCCATAGCGAATTTTTCCCAACTATAATTATTTTCAATCATTTTATGAGCATTATAAGCTATTTCTTGACCTAAATCACGATTATCGAATAATTTACAGATTTGTTTTACATAGTCTTCTATTTTATTTGCCCGTAAGGCACAGAGGGGGTTATCTACGGTTAAGCCTTCTAATCCCCTATCACTGGCGACGACGGGAATACCTGTTGCCATGGCTTCAAGGGTTTTATTTTTGATGCCAAATCCTGTACGCATGGGAATAACACATATTGAGGCTTTGTGTAAATATTCTGCCATGGATGGTACTCTACCAGTTACGATTACTCCTTTCTTTTTGGCTAGGTTTTGGACTTCTAAGGAGGGTTTTGAGCCTACTATCATCAGGGTTGCGTCGGGATATTGGTTTTGAATTAGGGGAAAAACTTGGCGGGTGAAAAAACAGGCAGCATCAATATTCACAAAGTAATCCATTCCCCCTGTGATAATTAATGTGTGGTTATTTACGGGCTGGGGGCGAAAGGGGAATATATCTAAGTCAACGCCATTGGAAATGACGGAAATGGCTGATTTTCCTGATATTTGTTGGATGGATTGGGCATCGTCGGCGGTGGTGACGACTAATTGATTAAATTTTTGACAGTATTTTTTTTCGTAACGATATAGTAAGGGAAGGTAAATGCGATCGCGCTTAGGTTTTTCTGCTGTACCTGTTTCCAGTTGATTTTTACAGGTGCGATATACTGAACTATGGATATTTAATACGGTTTTAAGTTGTTGTTGCCATTGGAGTTTTACGTAGATTTCATTGACACTATGTTCGCAGGTAATGGCATCAAATTCTTTATTTTCAACAGTTTTGTTAATCCATTCCTGCATCGAATGATTATGATTAGCTATGACGCTGGGGGGAGTGCCTGTGATGAGGAAGTTGGCAAAACGTTTTATAAATCCTCCTTGATGGTTGTTTTGTTGGCGAGGAAAGGTTATTAGGTTATCAACATAGGTTTTTAATGCTTCGATTTCTGATGGTTGTACTTCTTCATCGATTTGAGTAACCATGGTTAGGCTATGATTTGCCTTGAGATATTTGATTAGATTAAATGTTCTGACTTGGGTTCCCCCCCGACTGGGCGGATAGGGAAAGGTGTTGGAAATTATTAAAATTTTCATGTAAGGTTAAGGGCGATCGCCCTTATATTAATAATTAAGAATAAAAAAGATTTTGGTTATTATAATCATAAAATTATCGTCTCAATGTAATTATGCCCAAAGTTAGTGTTTGCATCCCAACCTATAATAGAGCCAATTATTTACAATATTCTGTTAACAGTGTTTTAAATCAAACTTACTCAGATTTTGAACTAATTATATGTGATGATGGCTCAACAGATAATACAGCAGAAATAGTTAATAATTTTAAAGATAATCGCATTAAATATATTCGCCATAAACAAAATATTGGACGTAGTAAAAATATGCGTTCTGGGTTTGAAAATGCCACAGGGGAATATTTTATTAAGTTTGACGATGATGATGCTTTAACCCCTGAATTTTTGAAGAAAACCGTTACAATTTTAGAACAAAATAAAAATATTGATTTCGTTTGCACCAATCATTGGGTTATTGATGCTAATAATAATCGAGACGAAGTCGCTACTCAAAAAAATTCCGATAAATGGGGAAAAAGTAAATTAAAAGAAGGTGTGATCAATGATTTAATTTATCAAACTTTTGTCTTGCAAAGTTTACAAGTTGGCTCTAGTTTATTTCGTTATGAACCATTAAAAGAATTGGATTATATGAATCCTCTGGCTGATGGTTGTGAAGATTTTGATCTTTTGGTAAGGATGGCAATAGCTGGAAAAAATGGTTATTTTTTGCCCGAATTTTTGATGGAATATCGTTTCCATGGACAGCAAAATAGTTTAAAACAAAATTTACACTTTCTCAAAGCTAAAAAATATTGTTTAGAAACCTATAACTTTACTCAAGAAGCCATAGAAAAAATTAGATATAAAAAACTTGCAGATATTAATTTATGTTTAGGCTTGAGAATGATTGAAAATAATCAAAACAAAGAGGGAAGAACATTAATTCAAGAAGCCGAAAAAGTTTTAGGTTTGTCTTCCCGTAGTCTTATGGGAAAAACTTTATCCTATTTACCTTATCAAATAAATCAGTTTATTTTTCAAACCAATAAAAAAATAAAGCCTAAAGATTATGCAGATCAAGTAAGATCAAATAGTTAATTATTTTGAATATACTAAATATATAATAATTTACATTTTATTCTGCATCGTAACTTAACTTAACGGAATGAGTATTACATAATACAATAAACTAACTATCTTAAAAAACAGAATTTTAATTTATGTTATGATATTTCCAGTTTTTTATAAATTTTATATATTATGGATAAAGTTCCAAATAACAATTCTCAAAATATAGTTCTTGCCTTAATTGCAGTGACAGGTTTATCTATTGCCCATCAAAGTGGCTTGGCTGGTCAACTATTTCAGGTACTAGACCAAAATTTAGTTAAATCTGCATCCGCACAAAATAATCAACTGATTGAGAGAAACGGTGCGATCGCCCCTAGTAGTTTACAAATCAAAGAAATCAAAGAAAATCTAATCCAACTAGAAGGAAACCGAGCCTATCAAATCGAAAATGGTGGAATTCGTAAACCTTTACAAGATGGATTTTACCGATTTGCTAACGGGGAAGTTTTAACAGTTCAAGAAGGACTTATCACAAATCGACAAGTAGCCAAAGAATGTATTAATAACTGCGATCTTGTCAGTCAGAGTTGGAAAGAGGGAGGAACTTGGACACAAGGTCCTGATGCTGGTCCTTGGAAAGAATCTGGTTGGAGAGAAGGAGGAACATGGGAAAGAGATGCCAGTGGAGATGATCAAATGCGTCGTCTGGAAAATGGTACTAGCATCCCCAGAGTAAGAGATAGCTTTGACCGAATTCAACTTGATAACAATCGAATATCTCCTCGCATTATAACTCCCATAGATTCGGATACCCCCGTAGAACCTCCCGTTCGACCTGGAAGGATCAATACCATGCCTCGTAATACCACTACTCCTAATAATTTTGGAAGATAATTAACAGAGCAAAGACGAAACAGTAGGAGAAAACACCAGAGTTTCTCCTATTTCCAATACATTTTATGAATTAGGAGAATAAAAATGCACTTTGTAATGAAGTTGAGTAAACTTTGCAACTTACGCTGTAATTATTGCTATGAATACGAAGACTTAAACAATAAAGACAGAATGCCCTTAGAGGGACTAGATTTTTTCTTCCGTAATTTAGCAACTTATTTACAATCACAACCTGCGGAAAGTAGAATAGTTAATTTCATTTTACATGGAGGAGAGGCGTTATTATTACCCCATAGTTATTTACGTGCTTTTCGGGAAATGCAACGGAAATATTTAGACTCGGCAGGTTTGGAATATACCAATGGAGTACAAAGTAATTTGGTACAAATTTCCGATGCCACTTTAGATTTACTAGAGGAGTTGGACATTAGTTTAGGTATCTCTTTCGATGTATTTGGCAATCAAAGAATAGATATTAAAGGAAAGGATTCTCAAGATCGAGTCTTGGATAATATGCAAAGACTGATGGACAGAAATATTCCTTTTGCGGCAATTATGGTACTTCATGGAGCTAATATCAATCATGTGTTACCTACCTATGAGTTTTATAATGATTTGCACATAAGCTATAGAATGTTGCCTATTTTTAGCCACACCAATCCTCCCCCACGGGTTGAACCAATTTTGGTGAGTCATGAGGAAACCGTAAAAGCTCTTCAAGAAGTGGTGAAGGCTCAATTTGCTCGACCCAGTAATATTAAAGTTTTACCTCTATGGGATTATTTTAAAGCAGCAGTTCGTTATTTAGCGGGGGGGCAAAAAACTATTTATAATCCTCAAACGGAAGAATGGGCTTATATTGTCAATACCAATGGGGATGTCTATAGCCATGGAGATGCTTATTCTGCTGATGGTTTAATGGGCAACATTTTTCGTCAATCATTGACCGAAATTAGACAAAGTGCTGAATATAAGCATACGATTTCTGTTCGTCAAAGTCGTTCGGAAAACTGTCATAGTTGTTCTTTTTATGGGTATTGTAATCAGTTACCCATTGCAGAGGCTATTTCCAGTGAGCGAGTTTATGATGAGAATGGCAAGTTAGAATGTACTATTGCTAAACCGATGATTCAATTTATGATTAATCAAATTGAGCAGTCTGATTCTGGCAAACTTTTGTTGAATAATTTTGATTCTTCTTCTCTTGATTCTCCTTTGGATTTGGAAAATCAAATGATTCCTAGTTAATTTTTTATTATCTTCAGGGGCGCTGGTTATTATAGCATTGCGCTCCATGGAAGAATTATGGGCGATCGCAATTAGTCGGTTTTACTTGAGTGCTCTTAAACTGGGAGTGAAAATTAAGAGCAGTTTAAGTGTAGAAGATGCCAAAGAATTTATTTTCAATTAAGTAGCTGATTCAGAAATCTTCAATATTTTCAAAATATTTTACAAGTATGATTTCTGATAACTCAGGGCAATTAATTACCTCAATGATATTTACCACATCACTTTCTCATAAATTTTGAGTATGCGTTTGCCCTGAAAAATATCTAGTTATTATTTCGGTTTAATCCCAAAACTGTTATAATTAAATGTTTGGCAACAAAAAAACAACCTTGCTTCTTAAACTCAAGAAGGAAGCCACTATAGTCCATAAGGAGAAAAATTTTAAAATGACTACACCCAACACCTATGAATTAATGTTTATCTTGCGTCCCGACTTAACCCAACAGCAAGTAAACCAGCAGATGCACAAATATCGTGATCTTCTCAAAGACTTAGGTGCGCAAAAAGTGTCCATGGAAGTATGGGGCAAACGTCGCCTCGCTTACGAAGTTCAAAGATTTCAAGAAGGATTTTATATCTTAAGCTACTTCACAGGGGATGGCTCTCAAGTAGCCCCCTTTGAAAGAAATATGCGTCTAAGTGAAGAAGTAATTCGTTA
Source organism: Cyanobacterium sp. IPPAS B-1200 (assembly GCF_001747005.2). Classification (NCBI taxonomy): domain Bacteria; kingdom Bacillati; phylum Cyanobacteriota; class Cyanophyceae; order Chroococcales; family Geminocystaceae; genus Cyanobacterium; species Cyanobacterium sp. IPPAS B-1200. The sequence goes on along the minus strand of NZ_CP182899.1, from coordinate 125,491 downwards.
CTTAACCATGAAACTAGACAAAGAAATTGAATTTGAGGAAAACGAACTTCCTGAAGTAGAAGAAACCGTTGAAACTCCTGCTCCCGTCGTTGCTACCGAAGAATCTTCCGAAGAAGTAGTCGCTACCGAAGAAGAAAAAGAAGAAAACACCACCACCGAAGAGCCAGAAGAAGCCACTCCCGTGGAGGCTTAATTAACCGTAGGGTGGGCAATGCCCACCTTGTTTTTTTCAAATTAACATTAATAATAGTTGTGTTAAAAAAAGGAAAAGGTTGGCGTATCGGTTGGCAAGAAAAACCTGATATATATAAAGGTTTAATTGGTGCTGATGACTGGGCATTGGAATTATCAGCCCCTGAAATGGAAGATTTTTGTCGTCTTCTTGCCCAAATCAGGGACACCATGGACAGTATGGCAGAACATCTGATGGAGGAGGAAACTATTTCTTGTGAGGTGGAAAGTCCTTTGTTATGGCTAGGGGCAGACGGTTATGTGAATAATTATCGTTTGCGCATTATTCTCCATCAACATCGTGGGGCGGAGGGTAGTTGGCAAAGCTATGCCATTCCAGAGTTAATCAAGGTAGCTCAATCTTTGAAATCATTTTGACTTGACAACCATAAGTTTTATTCGCTATAATCATATACTGTTGAGAAACGGGGCGTAGCGCAGCTTGGTAGCGCACCACTTTGGGGTAGTGGGGGTCGTGGGTTCAAATCCCGCCGCTCCGATAGTCAGAAACAAACTAAAATAGTTCAGATTCTTCTAAGGAAGTTTTTGGACTCTCTTTTTTTATGGGGGTATATCATTGATGACTAACAGACAAGGGGAAATTAATGGTTTACTAGAGCCTTTCCAACGGTTTGGCATTAATTTGGGCTTAGTGAGAATTAGGAAACTTTTGGCTGAGTTGGGCAATCCCCATGAAAGAGTACCTTTTATCCATGTGGCAGGTACTAATGGTAAGGGTTCGGTATGTGCTTATTTATCTTCTGTTTTGACGGAAGCTGGTTACAAAACTGGTCGTTTCATTTCTCCTCACCTCATCTGTTGGAATGAACGAATTTGTATTAATAATCAACACATTACCGATGATAGTTTGATTGAAATTCTATCTCATATCAAAAAAACGATCGCCCTTCGCCCTGCTAATACTCCTGCCGAGGAATATCCCACCCAATTTGAAGTTATTACAGCCGCTGCTTGGCTTTATTTTGCCCAATATCAGGTAGATGTGGCCTTGATGGAGGTGGGTTTGGGCGGTAGATTGGATGCCACGAATGTGGGCGATCGCCCCTTAGCCAGTATAGTTACATCTATTAGTAGGGAACATTGGCAAAGATTAGGAGATACCCTCGGCAAAATCGCCACGGAAAAAGCAGGAGTTATCAAACAGGGATGCCCCGTCATTGTGGGCAAACTTCCCCCCGAAGCCCATGAAGTGGTGATGGAAAAAATCAAAACCCTTCAATGCCCCCACACATTAATCGAACCAGCCCAAAAAATAACCAAAAATCAAGAATCTTGGGCTACCTATAAAGGCATAGAATACCCCTTGAGTTTAAACGGAGACATACAACTTCATAACTCCGCCATTGCGATCGCCACTATCCAAACCCTCATTAAACAAGGATGGCATATTGATCCCCAAGTTATTATCCAAGGGATGAAAAAAACCCGTTGGCAAGGAAGACTACAATGGACAACATGGCAAAATCAGCCTATGCTCATCGATGGCGCGCACAACGTTGACTCAGCCAAAATTCTTAGAAAATATGTTGATACCCTCCACAAAAAAACCACTTGGGTAATGGGAATGTTATCCACAAAAGATCATCAAGGAATCCTAAAAACATTATTAAAATCAGGGGATCAACTCATGATAGTACCTGTACCCGATCATAGTAGTGCAGAACCCACAGAATTAGCCCATATAGCCCAACAAACCTGTCCTGACTTAGATAAAATCAAAATAGAATCAGACTTATTTAAAGGACTAGAACAAGCCCTTGTTATGGCTAATCCTGAAGAAAATACCATCGTCCTTTGTGGCTCACTGTATTTACTCGGTCACTTTTTGGGTAAAACCCAAGAGAAATAATACCTTCAATGTCAAAAACCAGAAAATATAAAATATGTTAACCTCGATTTGTAATGGAAAATTAGATTAAAAACAAAGATATAATCCTGCCCAAAAAATGGGGACACATTTTTGTAATTCTAATGTATTATTTTAAAAAACTTGCAAAAAAGATTGTCGTGCAAAAAAATAATTCACCTTCTGTCCTCGAAAACTTTATTACTCTATAATAAATTCTTCATTAACCCCTTTTTCCACTGAAAAAAATTACCGCTCCGCCTAAAATGCAAATAGTACCTCCCATTCCTAAAAGGAAGAAAAATTCTCCTAGTACCACTCCCTACACCACCCTTTCCAATGTTTCTCAACAGAAAAAGAAAAAGTGGCTAACCGTAGGACAAAAAGATCAACCCATCATGATCATGATTTTGATTACTTTGTTCCTCTTTGGCGGTATTGCATCTCGATTAACTTATTTTCAGATTATCAAAGGACAGGAGTTTGCGGAAAAAGCTGCCTCTAATCGTACCAGAATTATCCCTCAAGCCCCCGTTAGGGGTAATTTATTCGATCGCAAAGGGAGGGTATTGGCATCCACTCGTTTATCCCACTCTGCCTATTTATTACCCAGAATACAAATACAACCCAACTGGGAAGAAGTAAAAATTGAACTGGCAAAAATTTTAAATACCAACCCCGAAGAATTACAAGAAAAATTAAAAGGAGAAAACCTCGATAGTCCTACCCTCGTAAAAGTCGGTAGTAATCTCACCCCCCAACAAATAACCGCCATCGAAGAAAATAGAGAGATATTGGGGGAAGTAGAATTAAGCATCGAGACAATTCGTAATTATCCTAACAATAGAGTTGCTTCCCACGTCTTGGGTTATACCAGAGAAATTAATGCCGAAGAATTAGAACAACGACGCAACGAAGGTTATCGCCTTGGGGATGTCATCGGCAAAATGGGTATTGAGAGGGGTTTAGAATCCAAACTGAGAGGACAATGGGGGGGAATTGTCCTTGAAACCGATGGCGCTGGAAAAATTGTGCGCCGAGTGGGGGTACAAGAAGCCGTTGCCGGGCAAGATATACAACTCACCCTCGATTTAGAATTACAAAAAGTTGCCGAGGAAGCCCTTGGCGATCGCAAAGGCGCCGTAGTAGCCCTAGATCCCCGTGATGGGGGCGTTTTAGCCATGGTAAGTTATCCAGGGTTTGATCCCAATATCTTTTCTGATAACATCACCCCCGAAATTTGGCAAGAAGTACAAGGACAAGGAAACCCCTTTATTAACCGCTCTATAGTCGGTTTTCCCCCCGCCTCCACCTTCAAAATAGTTACCGCCGCCGCAGGTATGGAAACAGGAAAATATCCCCCCAATACCGTATTACCTACCTATGCCTTTTTGCGCAGAGCAGGAATGGCCCTGGGGGAATGGAATCGGGCTGGTTTTGGCCCCATGAACTACATTCGCTCCATGGCTTGGAGTAGTAATACTTTCTACGGGCAAATCGGCTATGGGGTAGGAGGAGAGAATTTGATCGAATGGTCGAGAAAATTTGGTTTTGGCAGTAAAACAGGTATTGAATTAGTGGAAGAAACCCCTGGTTTAATAGCTGATAATGAATGGAAACAAAGTCGCTTTAACATGGACTGGACAGCGGGGGATACCCTTAATATGTCCATTGGGCAAGGTTTTACCCTCGCTACCCCCTTACAAGTGGCGGGGATGTTTGCCATACCAGCTAATGGTGGTTATCGCATTGTCCCCCATTTAGAAAATGACTCAGAAACCTACCTTGCCAAAAGAGAATCTTTAGGAATGAAACCTGAAACCATCAGTACCATCAAACAAGGACTTCGAGCCGTGGTTACCAGTGGTACAGGGGGAGGTTCTGCGGTTCCTGGCATTGCAGTAGCGGGAAAAAGTGGTACAGCCGAAGCCCCTCCAGGAAAATCCCATGCGTGGTTTGGGGCTTATGCTCCCTATGACGACAATCCTTCTATTGTGGTGGTGGCTTTTGTAGAACATTCTGGGGGTGGTGGTGGTGCCGTGGCTGCCCCCATTGTACAAAGGGTTTTATCTGCTTACTTTGCTGATGAAAGTAATTAGAGAAATCGGGATCAGGGTGTAAGTGTTATTCCAGAGTGCCTAGGGTGTAATTATAAACGGCTACAAAACTACTACGGGAACTCATCCCTAATAATTTAGTCCATAATGAATAGATAAGCAATCGTTAATATCTGTTTTTTATATTATGTCTAAGTTAAATTCTTATAAAACCACTACGGCTTTATTTTTAAGCCTTACCCTTGGTTCCGCTTCTTTATTACCGGTTACCACGGCTTTGGTAAGTCCAGCCCCTGTGATGGCTCAAACCACCACTCAGTTTAATGATTTATCCCCCAATCATTGGGCTTCTGAGTTTATCGGTGCATTGGTACAAAGAGGAGTCATTGCAGGATTTCCTGATGGAACTTTTCGCCCCGAAGCTCCTGTAACCAGGGCTCAATTTGCTGCGATGGTACAAAGTGCTTTGCCCAAGGATACCATTCGTGGAAGTATCAATTTTAATGATGTTGCCAGTAACTATTGGGCTACGGGAGCCATTAATAATGCTTACCGTATGGGCTTTTTATCGGGTTATCCTGGTAATGTTTTTGCTCCCGAACAAAATATTCCCCGTGAGCAAGTATTAGTATCTTTGGCTAATGGTTTAAATTATACTCCACGGAATAGTGCTGCTACTGTAGTTAGTTTTTTCAATGATTCTAATGCCATTTCTGGCTTTGCCCAATCGCCCATTGCCGCAGCCACAGAAAATCGCATCGTGGTAAATTATCCTAATACCAGACAACTGAACCCTACCCGCAATGCTACCCGAGCAGAGGTAGCCGCTTTTATTTATCAGGCCTTATCATCCCAAGGGCAAGTAGCCAATTTAAGCTCTCCTTATATTGTCAATCAGTTACCTGCGGGCATGACTAACCGCATTACGGCGGGTACCCAAATTCCTGTCACCTATGAAGCGGAAAAAATTCTCTTGACTCAAAATGAAACTGTACCTCTTACTTTAGCTGTCCGAGAAGATATTGTTAATAGTGGTGGTCAGGTGATTATTCCTCGTAATAGTGTGGTTACGGGGGAATTGCGTCCTAGCGGTAATGGTACTCAATTTTTTGCCCAAACTTTACAGTTAGCTAATGGCAGAATGTTTGATGGTAATGCTGTTACATATAATATTGATGCTTCTTCTCAGATCATTACTGAAACTGAAAGTGTTTCTCGTGGTACTGATGTGGGTAATTTGGTGAAAAATGCAGCCCTTGGTACTGCTGCTGCTGCGGCTATTTCTGGGGTGACGGGCGATCGCACCATAACCACGGGAGAACTATTAATCGGCACAGGAGCGGGGGTTTTAGCTACTCTCATTCCCCAATTTTTGGGCAGAAACCGAGTTGATTTATTAGTCATCCGCCCTGAAACTAACCTCAATATCACCTTTAACAGTGACTTTGTCATGAACTAAGTGCGGGAAGTATTAGGCTTTAAATCATAAATAAGTAAACTATGGACAATGGGTTTTATGCTCTTTGTCCATTTTTTGTTACCTCTTAAATTAAATACCAATACCAAAACGAATGGCTAAACTAGGAGTAATGGGGATGAGGGTAATTAAAGCCATAAAAATGAGCAATAAACCCCAACCAGCCCGACTGTCATCAGGTTCAGTTAATTCGTTCAAGTTTGGGCGTTCTAAATCCCTTTGTAAGAACAAAATAACGAGCGCCCAATAAAAAGGTAAGGAGTTGACGGTGTTAAATAAACTCACAATACCTAAAACAATAAGCGTTAAAATAGTCGCCCGTCTAGCAATTTTTCTACCATAGATAGCTTGAATAATTCTACCGCCGTCTAACTGCCCAGCGGGTAAACAGTTGAGGGCAGTAATCACTAAACCCAACCAACCCAAAATCATCAAAGGATGAATACCAATGGTTGAATTAGAAAGACTAGAGCCAAGAATCAGTTTGGCTAAACCACCCACTAAAATTGAACCCTGAAAAAAGAGGGTAGGAATTTCAAGGGTATTATTAGCCCCAGACATGATTAAGCCAAAAAAGACCATCACAAGGGATAAAGCACCTCCCAAAGCAGGGCCGGCAAAGGCAACATCAAATAGGACAGTGCGATTGGGAATTAGGCTCTCAAAGCGAGTAATTGCCCCAAAAGTTCCTATCTGAATATTAGGCAAAAGAAAAGGCAAACTCACTTTTACATTATGTTTCTCTGCCATAATCCGATGTCCCATTTCATGGACAAAAATAATTAACCACAATCCAAGGGTAAGGGGTAAGGATTCCGGGTAACGACTCCAATCATTAATCAAATCAAAACCGAGTAAAACGCTTATGGCTTCGATGGAGGTGAAGGCGGTGGCTACCAGTAACACCAATGCTAGATTTTTTTGTACTAGGGTGAGGGGTTTAGGATCATTTGTGCTGGGTAAAATAATTACCACGGGTTTACCTTCTGGGGTTTCTACCAAGAATAAACGATACTTTTCCCCTAGTTTTTCTTTTAGTTTTTCGCTCAGTTTTTGGTGGGCGATGTCAGGTTCAGTTCGTAAATTTCCTTTAAAAATAGCTCCTTCTTGGTAGGGAATAGTTTCGGTGCTAAAAAAGGTTTCAATACTAAATATTCCTTTGATTATTTTTATATCTTCTTCGTCGATGGGGGTAAAATTCGGCTCTGGAACTTGATTTCTGAAGGATGAGTCTGTTTTGGGTATGAGGGGTTTGTTTTCGTCGTTAGATTTTTCGGAGTTTTCTTGTTCTACTTTTAAGACGGTATTACTGATTTTGTTTAAGTTAAAGGAGGTAATATTTTGCTCTAGGGCTTTTTTTCTGATTTGTCTGCCAAGATAGATATAAAGGCCTGTGGATAGTACGAGGAGGAATGTAATACCGATAAAGTTGATGTATATACCTGTGGCGAGGAAAGCAAAAAATAGTAGCCAAGGAGTCATCAAAGACACGGATTGTAACCATGCAAGGATGCCTATTTCTCCAAATTGTTTGCCTCGATTGTACCCCCATATTAAGATGATAAGGGCGATCGCACCTATAGCTAAAATAGTAAAGTTTTCCGGTAAATCTAACATTATGGATAAATTATCTTGAAGTGTGAGCAATGGAGTCCTGTTGTATTTTTGCTGAAAATTCCTAGGGTAACAAGTCCCCTTAACCTCCCAAGGCAACCTGTCTTTAAAGTATCAGACCATAGGCTTTATCCTCATTTTGGGGTATTCAAAGACAAGCTATGCTAACAATTAAGCTCTGAGTTTTAATTTATATAACCATTATTGGACGGTGTCATAGCTCCTAAGATTTTATCACAAATTACTAGGTAATTCATGGGGCATCTTTTTGGGGCTATTTTTCGTCTAAGTTTTAGATGGTTTGTAATCTTAATAACAACAATTGAGTCAGAGGGATAAAAAAATATGTTTTCTAGTAAATTTCGACCATTGCTCATGGGATTTATCTTCTTTTTCTTTATTCCCATTCCAAGGGCGATCGCCGCAGAGCGAGTGGTAATTCGTTACCATAACTATAGAATGCCCATCCGTGTGAGTGAATTATCAGAATTTAGTCGCACAGGGCAAAAGTCTTTATCTCTCCAAGCCTATTTTAGAATTACAGGGCAAGACTCCCAAAAAATGCGCTCGGCATTAAGTAGAGAAGTACCTGTGAACCCAGTCACCCTCTCTCGTACCCTAAACAACCCCATCGGATTAGTCCTTTTAAACCCCCTTGGCGAAGTGATAACCACCCCATCCAATCGAGCCAACAGAGAATCTTTGCGAGGGGCCCTTGTTACCTCCGCCCTCAACGATAATCGCATTAGCTTAATCGAAGTCATCGAAAACTACCCCACCGAAGAAGTACACGTTCATGGCGATCGCATCCTAGAAACCTATCAAACCATGGCAAAAATAATCAATCCCATTAAGTTCTTTTAAGTTTAGGTCATTGATAAAATTACCGTTGATGATAATATAAAATATTAAATACAAAAATCTGTTTAGTAAGGAAAATTTATAAATGGAAGCAACTATGTTAATAGCTCAACTACCAGAGGCTTACGCCATGTTTAAGCCCTTAGTAGATGTTTTACCCGTAATTCCTTTATTCTTTCTATTGTTAGCCTTCGTATGGCAAGCAGCAGTAGGTTTCAGATAAAATTCGTGGATAAAACAAGGGGCTTGAAGACTCAAGCCCCATCATGTTTTTAATCACAAAATAGCAAAATAAATCATTTATTTTAGGGATAATGATGAATTGCTGACCAAAAAATTGTAAACTAAAAAACGGTTAACCCGTCACAGTTGTATTTTACCTTGAAATTATCAAGAAAAAATAACAGGCGGACTAAAATAATAAAATAGATATTAAATATGAACTCAGAAATATTTGAAAAAGTAAAAGAAATCGTAGTAGAACAATTAGACGTAGATGCGGCCGATGTAACCGCCGAAGCCAACTTCGCCAACGACTTAGACGCTGACTCCTTAGACGTAGTGGAATTAGTCATGGCCCTAGAAGAAGCCTTCGAGATCGAAATTTCTGACGAAGAAGCAGAGAAAATCTTAACCGTTGGTGCTGCCGTAAAGCATATCCAAGCCAAAACCAAAGCAACTGCTTAATCGCATTTAGCCATCAACGACCATAGATAGGAGCGTTAAGGTTAAGTTGCAGAATTACAACATTTTTTCTGTGAGCTTAACTTCCGCGCTTTGTAAAGAAAATTTTATTTTTTTTTAGCTCTGCTCACCTCAGCGGATAATTTTGTTTTATATGTAAAAAATTATGAGTAATCAACAACTAAAAAGAGTTGTCGTCACCGGATTAGGGGCTATTACTCCCATTGGCAATAACCTAGAAGAATATTGGCAGGGATTAATTCAAGCACGAAACGGTATCGGTTTAGTTACCCTCTTTGATACCACGGATCATGCCTGTAAAATTGCGGGGGAAGTGAAAGAATTTGATCCCCTCAGTTTCATGGATAAAAAAGAAGCTAAACGCATGGCACGATTTTCTCAGTTTGCCGTAGCTACCAGTAAAATGGCCCTCGAAAATGCTAGATTAGTAATTGACGATAGTAATGCCCATGATATAGGTATTGTCATCGGCACTGGGGTAGGGGGTTTAAAGGTAATGGAAGATCAACAGGAAATATTACTCAGCAAAGGACCTGGCCGAGTTTCCCCCTTCCTAGTTCCCACCATGATTGCCAATATGGCCGCAGGTTTAACCGCTATCCACGTGGGAGCCAAAGGGCCGAATTCTTGCCCTGTAACGGCCTGTGCTGCTGGTTCTAATGCCATCGGTGATGCTTTTCGCCTCGTCCGTGGTGGTTATGCCAAGGCAATGATTTGTGGCGGCACAGAAGCGGCCGTAACTCCTTTGGCCATGGCTGGTTTTGCCTCGGCAAAAGCTATGTCAACCCGCAATGATGATCCACAAACTGCCAGTCGTCCTTTTGATAAGGATAGAAGTGGTTTTGTGATGGGGGAAGGTTGCGGTATTTTGATTCTCGAAGAAAGAGAACACGCCCTCGCAAGGGGAGCCAACATCTACGCTGAAATAGTGGGTTATGGCATGACCTGTGATGCTTACCACATGACGGCCCCTGTTCCTGAAGGGTTAGGAGCCACAAGAGCTATTGAATTAGCTCTCAAAGATGGCGGAATTTCTCCCGATGAAATTAGTTATATTAATGCCCATGGTACCAGTACCCCCGCCAATGATGTGACGGAAACTAAGGCCATTAAAAATGCCCTTGGAGATAATGCCCGTAACGTGGTAATTAGTTCTACTAAGTCCATGACAGGGCATCTTTTGGGTGGCTCTGGTGGTATCGAGGCTGTGGCAACGGTAATGGCGATCGCCCATAACCAAGTACCCCCCACCATCAACCTTACCAACCCAGATCCTGAGTGTGACCTAGATTATACCCCTCACACCAGCCGTAAAATGCCCGTAGAAGTAGCTTTATCCAACTCCTTTGGCTTTGGTGGTCATAACGTCACCCTCGCCTTTCGTAAGCACAAATAAACGCAAATTGGAGTTTTCTGAATAAACTAGAAGCTATAAAATGAATTAAGGATAGATAGTAAAAAAGTCCATAATTAATTCTCCTTTGCATAGCAACTTATCAGAAACTCCTTATTCATGTTTGTCAACCAAATCAACAATCTCGAAATTATAAGCACTTCCACTGAGAACCTCTTTCGCTGAGGTACTTTTACAAGGCAACCCCATTAAAGGGATATTTCTACCACCACAGGAGCATGATCACTAGGTTTAACTAACTTTCTTGGTTCAACGTCTATGTTACAAGCCATTGCCCGAGGTAAAAGAGACGGACTAAGATAAATATGATCAATTCTCCAACCTCGATTTTTAGCAAATCCCCCCTGACGATAATCCCACCAACTAAAATGCCCTTCCTCTGGGTGAAACTGACGAAAAACATCAGTTAAACCCAAACGTAAAACACTTTTTAGAGCTTCCCTTTCTGTGGGGGTTGCCATAACGTGTTTTTCTCGCCCCTCTGGTTTATATATATCCTTATCTTCTAGGGCAATATTAAAATCTCCACACACCAATAAATCAGTTTTTTCAGGGCTAATAGTAGTTAAATATTCTTGTAAAAGCTCTAACCATTGTAATTTATACTCATACTTTTCTGAACCTAAAGAATTACCATTAGGCACATAAAGATTAACTATTCTAATATTATCTATAACTCCACTAATTACCCTTTTTTGTTCATCTAAAATGCCTACTTTTTCTTGATTATTTAATATATCATTAAATCCATAATCAATAGATTCTAAAGGCTTTTTACTAAAAATAGCCACACCGTTATAAGCTTTTTGCCCATAAACATAAACATGATAACCCAAGTCTATAAAACCTTGACGGGGAAAATCTTTATCAATTACTTTAGTTTCTTGTAAACATAAAATATCAATATCTTGATCTACTAACCATTTTTTTACATGGTCTTCACGGGTACGGATTGAATTAACATTCCACGTTGCAATTTTCATGATTAAGCTATTAAAATTTATCTAATTATAAATTTAAATTCCATTTACTGAATATTACCTAATAACCATGTAATTCATGACACAGTTAGTTATGTTGGATTAATTAATAAATGAAAAATCAATTTAATTATCCATTAATCTTCGTCTCTATTTTCCGTCAAATGATAGGGGGAAAAACTATCATAAGTTAAATTTGATTTGCGATGCTTTTGGATGTCTTCCCTAATTTGTTCCAAATCGATGTAGCGATCTGCTACATTAATAAGACTATCGCTAGTCATAGAACGTAAACTGACCACTTCAATCCGAGCGCCCCTATAACTCACAGCATCCACTGCATAGGCTAAATCGCCATCACCACTGACTAAAACGGCGGTATCATAAGAACCCACCAAAGCCATTAAATCCACGGCAATTTCCACATCTAAATTAGCCTTTTTTGAGCCGTCAGGTAACTGTATTAAATCCTTGGCAATGACTCGATAACCATTGCGCCTCATCCACAACAAAAAACCCTGTTGCTTTTCATTAGTACGATCAACCCCTGTATAAAAAAAGGCTCTGAGCAGTTTTGCCCCAGCGGTAAGGCGATATAAAAGTTTAGTGTAATCAATTTCAACTCCTAGCTGTAAGGCAGCATAGAAGAGGTTTGAGCCATCGATAAAAATGGCTACACGCCCCCGATTTTCCAACACCTGTTCGGGCGGAAAAACGGGATCGCTATCGAAGTTATCCCACATTTGTGTATCCTTTTTTTGTTATATTAAAAATTTTTTAAAGAAAGTTTAAGTAAGTAGGCATAATTAAATCAATTTAGGCAAGGGGTTTAAACCCCTTGTTCATAAGAGTCTTAATAAAATAAGAGCTATAATTAATTTCGCTAACCTACTTATAAAATAAAATTTAAGATGATTGGTATATAAAAAAGTTTTATTTTTATAAAAGAGAAAAGTGCTTGTATGTTCTCAAGATAGAACGATAAAAAAGATATTTAAATATAGTTTATGTGTGGTTTTTTACTATTGATTTGTGAATGTTAAAGTTTTTTTTTATAAAAGATTTTACGGTTTTTTATTATATTATATTTCCACAATTATTATCAATAATTTAACCCAATTATTAAAGTGTACATCTATTCTCCACAATGAGAGAATAGCATTCATCTTGAGAATCAGTTGCCCTCTCCTAATTCGAGTTTAGCAAAAATGGGAACGGCTCTGTTTAAATCTTTATTTAAACTTAATATTCCCCACTTAAAATGGTCTTTTAGGGCTTCGCTATGGATAGTTAAGTTTTTATTATTAAAATCATAATCAAAACCTAATTGTTGATATATTTTGGTGCTGATATTGGGGATAATAGGGGACAGAAGAAGCCCTGATAATCGCACGGATTCAAGGACAGAGTATAAGATTTCTTGGACTTTTTGGCTTTCTCCTTGTTTGTGTAATGTCCAAGGGGCGCTTTCGTCAATATATTTATTACAAGCCCTTACTAATTCCATTATTTCTTCACAGGCTTGATGAAACTGATATTTATTATAAGCGGTGGACGTGCGATCGCACAGGGTTTCACCAATCTTTTTGATGGGGTTATCCTCAGAAATAGTCAAATCATCATCCAAACTACCCTTACAGTATTTTTTCAACATTCCCAAACTGCGGTTAAGCAAATTACCCAAATCGTTAGCCAAATCAGCATTAAGGGTATTGACAAAACGGGTTTCATTAAAATCTCCATCCTTACCAAACTCGATGGCACGGAGAAAATAATAACGCACGGCATCTGAATCATACTTATCTAAAAGTTCCACAGGATCTAATGTATTACCTAGACTCTTACCCATTTTTTGCCCATCTTTGGTTAAAAAACCATGTCCAAATACCTGTTTTGGTAAAGGTAAATCCGCTGACATCAACATAGCTACCCAGTAGATGGCATGGAAACGTAATATATCTTTGCCGATAAGGTGTAAGCTGTAGGGATACCACTTTTTGAGGGCATTGGCGAGGGTAACTTCTTCCCCTGCTTCCACGAGGGGGGTAATGTAACCTAAAAGGGCATCAAACCAGACATAGATAGTATGTTCAGGGTTTTCGGGGATGGGGATACCCCAATCAAGGTTTACCCGTGAGATGGAAAAATCTTGTAACCCTCCTTTGACGAAATTTAGAACTTCATTGCGACGGCTGACAGGCTGAATAAAATCGGGGTTTTCTTGGTAAAATTTTTCTAATTTTTCTTGGTAGGCAGAAAGACGGAAAAAATAATTTTGCTCATCACGCCATTCGGCTTTGCGGTTGCTATGGATAGGGCAAAAACCGTCCTCTAATAGCTCCCTTTCTTCCTTAAATTCCTCACAGGCGACACAATACCAGCCCTGTTGTTGGTCTAAATATATATCTCCTTTTTCCCATACCCGCCCTAAAAACTCCTGTACAATGGTTTTGTGATTGGGGGCAGTGGTACGACTAAAAAGATCGTATTGGATGTTTAATTTTTCCCATAGCTCCTGAAATGTGGCTGAAATGCGATCGCAATGGGCTTGAGGTTCCACACCATTTTCCTCGGCGGTGCGTTGAATTTTTTGACCATGTTCGTCTGTACCTGTTAACAGTAGCACTTCACGACCTGATAACCGTTGCCAACGGGCGATCGCATCAGCGGCCATGGTAGTATAGGCACTACCAACATGGGGAAGACCATTAACATAATATAGGGGAGTAGTTAATGCAAAGGTATCTTTTGTAATAGAATTATTAACACTATTCATTGAAAAGTTAATTATTGTTGGTTTAAATAGTAGATGTTCTGTATATATTTCATATCACATAGGCGGGGAATGGGGAATAGGCAATGGGGAATGGTAACCATAAGGAGAGTATTTAAGTGCCTTTTGTGATTCAATAATACTTCATCTAATTACTAAACCACGTCCTTAATTCTAACTAAACTGGAAAAAAAAATTCATTGTCAATTGTCCATTGTCAATTGTCAATTTATCCACACCAAAGAACAAAATTTTCAACACCAAATCAATAACTACCTATGGAAAATAATTGGCTTCACCGTGCAGATCGTTTAAGTGCTTTACCTCCTTATGTTTTCGCCCGTTTAGATGAACTAAAAGCCAAGGCCAGAGAGCAAGGATTAGACTTGATAGACTTAGGGATGGGTAATCCTGATGGTTTTGCACCCGAACCAATTATCGAAGCCGCCAAAGAAGCCCTTTCCGTTGCCCAATACCATGGCTATCCCCCCTTTGAAGGTACTGCCAACTTTAGAAATGCGATCGCCCAGTGGTACCAAAGACGCTATGACGTGGAATTAAGCCCTGATAACGAAGCCTTACCCCTTTTGGGTTCAAAAGAAGGTTTATCCCATTTAGCCCTTGCCTACGTCAACCCAGGGGACACTGTCATCGTTCCTAGCCCCTCTTACCCTGCCCATTATCGAGGCCCTGCCATCGCAGGGGCAAACATCTACGCACCCCGCCTCAGTGCCGAAAATAACTGGCTCATCGACTTTGATAGCATACCCGAAGAAGTAGCTCAAAAAACCAAGATTATTTATTTTAACTATCCTAATAATCCCACCACCGCCACCGCCCCCAGAGAATTTTATGAACAAGCGGTGGAATGGGCAAGACACTATCAAGTGATGCTCGTCCATGACTTAGCCTATGCTGAACTAGCTTTTGAAGGATACGAGCCCACCAGCTTACTCGAAATCAAAGGCGCTAAAGAAATCGGCGTGGAATTTCATACCCTCTCCAAAACCTATAATATGGCAGGTTGGCGTGTGGGATTTGTTGTGGGCAACAGCGACATCATCCAAGGATTACGCACCCTGAAAACTAACCTCGATTACGGTATTTTTAGCGTTATCCAAGCCGCCGCCCAAACCGCCCTCGAATTGCCTGATAGCTATATCCACGAAGTACAAAAAAGGTATCAAAAACGCCGTGATTTTTTCCTCGACGGCATCAAAAAAATGGGCTGGGATGTGAAGCCCTCTCAGGCAACCATGTATCTCTGGATTCCCACCCCTCGCAATTCTAATTCCACTGATTTTGCCCTTGACTTATTACAAAAAACTGGGGTAGTAGTGACTCCAGGTAATGCCTTCGGGGAAGGGGGTGAAGGTTATGTAAGAGTTAGTTTAATTGCAGATTGCGATCGCCTCGGGGAAGCCTTACAACGATGGGAAAACGCAGGTATCAGATTCTAATCTTGACGACGGGGGTACTAGTCGGGCTGTGAAAAAACAACAAAACCATACATACTCGTGGACATTGTGAATTAAATTTCTTGGATGGTTAAAGAGTTTATTTACACCACATTAATAATTTCCAAAAAAAGAGGTGAGTTAAAAAACTCACCCAAAAACAAATTAAACTTTTCGACACAAGATGAAAAAACGATTCAACCTAACTACCAGCTTTGGCAAGTAATGGAGTTGTATTTTCTTCAGCTTTAATAATAACTTTGCCTTCTTCGTTTACATCCACAAGGGCGGCATCTCCTTCCTTGAGACGTTTAGAGAGGATTTCTTCTGCCAAGACATCTTCCAATAGACGCATGATGGCACGACGTAATGGACGCGCACCATAGGCGGGATTATATCCTTCTTCTACTAAACGCTCTTTGAATTTGTCGGTTACCTGTAAAGTAATTTCTTTTTCGGTAAGACGAGCAAATACTTCTTTGAGTAAGAGTTCGGAGATTTCCTTGACTTCCTCTTTGTTGAGTTGACGGAATACGATAATTTCATCAAGACGGTTGAGGAATTCGGGACGGAAGTAGTTTTTCAACTCTTCATTCACAAGGGAGCGAATACGGTTGTACTGAGACTCAGTTTGATCGTCTTCAAGTTCAAACCCTAATCCACCGCCACCTTTTTCGATGACTTTGGAACCAATGTTGGAAGTCATGATCAAGAGAGTATTTTTGAAGTCAACGGTGCGCCCTTTAGCATCGGTTAAACGTCCATCTTCTAAGATTTGTAAGAGGAGGTTAAATACATCGGGGTGTGCTTTTTCGATTTCATCAAATAATACTACGGTGTAAGGACGACGACGTACTGCTTCGGTGAGTTGTCCCCCTTCGCTATAACCGACATAGCCTGGAGGTGAGCCGATTAATTTAGATACGGTATGACGCTCCATGTACTCGGACATATCTAGGCGAATCATGGAATCTTCTGAGCCGAAGAAGTAGGTAGCCAATGCTTTGGTAAGTTCGGTTTTTCCTACCCCTGTAGGTCCAGAGAAAATGAAGGATGCGATGGGACGGTTAGGATTTTTCAAACCTACTCTGGCACGACGGATGGCACGGGAGATCGCTTTTACTGCGTCTTCTTGACCGATAATTCTCTGGTGGAGAGTATCTTCCATGTGGAGTAGTTTTTCCGACTCGGACTCGGTGAGTTTTTGTACGGGTACACCAGTCCAAGATGCCACGATTTGAGCGATTTCTTCTTCGCCAACAACGGGGCTATCACTGACATCGGGATTTTTCTTTTTCTGGTCTGCTAAACCACGGATTTCGGTTTTGATTTCCATTTCCCGATCGCGCAGTTCCCCTGCTTTATCAAAGTCTTGGGATCTTACCGCTTCGTCTTTTTCTTTGAGGACTTCCCGTAATTCTTGATCTAGTTCCTTGGCTTCGGCGGGGAGTTGGGAGTTGAGTAAACGAACTCTGGATCCTGCTTCGTCAACGAGGTCAATGGCTTTATCGGGTAAGTAGCGATCGCTAATGTAACGATCCGATAGTTGAGCGGCAGCTTCGAGGGCTTCGTCACTAATTTTTAGTTTGTGGTGTTGTTCATAACGTTCCCGTAAACCAAAGAGAATTTCGATGGTTTCATCTACGGTAGGCTCACCCACCATGACGGGCTGGAAACGACGGGCAAGGGCTGCATCTCTTTCGATGTGTTTACGGTATTCATCAAGGGTGGTAGCACCGATACACTGCAACTCACCACGGGCGAGGGCTGGTTTTAAAATATTAGCCGCATCGATCGCACCTTCGGCCGCCCCAGCACCAATGAGGGTATGAACTTCATCAATAACAAGGATGACATTCCCTGCTTGACGAATTTCTTCCATAATTTTTTTGAGTCGTTCTTCAAACTCCCCACGATATTTGGTACCAGCTACCAATAAACCTACATCGAGGGTGACAACCCTTTTGTCTTCTAATAAATCTGGGATGTCTTTGTTACCAATTCTTTGGGCGAGTCCCTCGGCGATCGCAGTTTTACCTACCCCCGGTTCACCAATTAAAACAGGGTTATTTTTGGTACGACGACCAAGAATTTGAATTACTCGTTCAATTTCCTTTTGTCTGCCCACCACAGGGTCTAATTTTCCTTCGGCGGCGAGATTGGTTAAATTAGAGCCAAACTCATCGAGAGTAGGAGTTTTATTGGAACGGTTGCCCCCACCAGCACCCACAGGAGCAGATTCGGTTTCCCCTAACATCCTGATGACTTGAGTTCTAACCTTGCCTAAATCAACCCCTAGATTTTCTAAAACCCTAGCGGCGACTCCTTCCCCTTCTCTAATTAACCCTAAAAGTAAATGTTCGGTGCCAATGTAGTTGTGACCTAATTGACGAGCTTCCTCTAGGGATAATTCCAGCACTCTTTTTGCTCTGGGAGTAAAAGGAATTTCGACAGCAACGAATCCTGAACCACGACCGATGATTTTTTCTACCTCGATACGAGCGTCTTTTAAATTAACGCCCATGGGTTTGAGGACTTTGGCGGCGACACCGGTGCCTTCTCCGATTAGCCCAAGCAAAATTTGCTCAGTACCTACGAAGTTATGACCCAAGCGACGAGCTTCTTCTTGAGCCAACATGATCACCTTGATCGCCTTTTCTGTGAAGCGTTCAAACATAATATACCTTAATTCACCTTATGCCTTGTTTATTGTTGATTTTAGCATAGGAATATGGTCAGTCTGTGCTAACTGACACAGTATGTGGTACGGAAATCAGTATCTCCTCTGGTTTTCTTGTTTCTTTTTGTTTCCCTAAACAACGTAAAATAGACTATTTCAGCCTTTTTTTCTGCTTTTTCCGAAGGTAAAGAAAAGATTAATTTTTTTTCTCAAGGGAGCAGGGATTCTAGTAACCCCTAACCTCAGACGATCGCCCGTAAGCGATCGCCCATAAATATTTTCCCGACAGTAATTAACCCACCGAGGACATGGCAGATTTTACTCTGACACACCAATGAGATTAAGCCAAATCAAAGCGATCGGCATTCATCACCTTAGTCCACGCTGCCACAAAATCTTGCACAAACTTCTCTTGGTTGTCATCCTGTGCATAAACTTCCGCATAGGAACGGAGAATTGAGTTGGAACCGAAGACAATATCTACCCGTGTGGCTGTCCATTGTACCTGACCTGTTTTGCGATCGCAAATTTCATAAAGATTTTTACCCGCAGGTTTCCATAAATACTTCATATCCGTCAGATTCACAAAAAAGTCATTGGTCAATACCCCTTCACGGTCGGTAAATACACCGTGCTTCGTACCACCATAGTTAGTACCCAAAACACGCATTCCACCTACCAAGACAGTCATCTCAGGGGCGGTTAATCCCATTAATTGGGTGCGATCGAGCATTAATTCTTCGGCACTAACAGTGTAATCTTTCTTGAGCCAGTTACGGAAGCCATCATGGACAGGCTCCAAAGGTTTAAAAGATTGAGCATCCGTCATCTCCTCCGTTGCATCACCACGACCGGGGGAAAAAGGTACGGTAATATTAAATCCTGCTGCTTTGATGCCTTGTTCAACGCCAACATTACCAGCAAGGACGATGACATCAGCCACACTAGCCCCTGTATCTGCTGCGATCCCCTCAAGTATATTCAAGACCTTGGCTAAACGCTCAGGCTCATTACCTTCCCAGTCTTTCAGAGGAGTTAAACGAATACGCGCACCGTTTGCCCCCCCACGTTTGTCCGAGCCTCGAAATGTTCTGGCACTGTCCCAAGCGGTAGATACCATTTCACTGATACTTAAACCACTATGGGTAATTTTTTCTTTCACAGATTGAACATCATAATCCCTGTTCCCTGCAGGAATAGGATCTTGCCAGATTAGGTCTTCTGGGGGTACATCTGGCCCGATATAACGAGTTTTAGGCCCCATATCTCGGTGAGTAAGTTTGAACCATGCCCGAGCAAAAACATCAGCAAAATATTCGGGATCATTATAAAATCGCTCGGAGATTTTCCGATACTTAGGATCCATCTTCATCGCCATATCAGCATCGGTCATGATGGGGTTAAGACGAATAGAGGGATCTTCCACATCCACGGGCTTGTCTTCTTCCTTGATGTTAATGGGTTCCCACTGCCACGCACCAGCAGGGCTTTTCTTTAATTCCCAATCATAATTAAGCAACATCTGAAAATAGCCATTGTCCCACTGGGTAGGATGGGTTGTCCATGCCCCTTCAATGCCACTACTCATGGTATCACGACCAATGCCACGCTGGGTTTTGTTCATCCACCCCAAACCCTGATCTTCTAGTTCCGCTCCTTCTGGTTTTGCCCCAAGCAACTCTTCCTTACCATTACCATGACATTTACCCACCGTATGACCCCCTGCGGTAAGGGCAACGGTTTCCTCGTCATTCATTGCCATACGCAAAAACGTAACCCTTACATCATGGGCAGTTTTGAGGGGATCTGGATTGCCATCTACCCCTTCAGGGTTGACATAAATTAATCCCATGGTCACTGCTGCCAAAGGATTTTCCAGATTTCGTTCTCCAGAATAACGGCTTTGAGGATTATCACTGGTAGCAAGCCATTCGGTTTCTGGGCCCCAGTAAATATCTTTTTCTGGATGCCAAATATCTTCCCGTCCAAAGGCGAAGCCAAAAGTTTTTAAGCCCATGGATTCATAGGCGATGGTACCTGCGTAGGTAATTAAATCAGCCCAACTGAGATGATTTCCATATTTTTTCTTGATGGGCCAGAGCAAACGACGGGCTTTGTCTAAATTGACGTTATCGGGCCAAGAGTTGAGGGGAGCAAAACGCTGATTGCCTGTACTAGCACCACCTCGACCATCAGCAATGCGATAAGTCCCCGCTGCGTGCCAACTTAAACGGATCATTAAACCACCGTAGTGTCCCCAGTCTGCGGGCCACCAATCTTGACTATCTTTCATCAATGCGTGAAGATCTTCTTTGAGGGCTGTTACGTCCAGTTTTTTTAGTTCTTCTTGATAGTTAAAATCCGCTCCCATGGGGTTGGTTTTGCGATCGTGCTGACTCAAAATATCGAGGTTGAGTGCCTTGGGCCACCATTCCATCTTCGACATACTGTTTGTGGTTACAGCACCGTGCATTACGGGACATTTTCCACTGTTGGTTGTCATATTGTTTTTTGCCTCTGATGAGTTATTTGAATATGTTTTGATTTTAACGGATGACTCTGAATGGGTAACACTTTTTTAGTTTCTTCCTAAACTCTAATTAGTCTTTTATTCCTTCAATTAAGGCAGAATAATCTCCATCTTCATAGCCCTTGGCGATCGCCCTTTGTACCACTGTTTGAATAGCTTGGAGAGTTACATTATTAATGTTTTTTCCTTGGGTAGCATCCAAAAATAAGTTGATGTCCTTAAGTAAATGTTTGGTGGGAAAATTGGGATTGTCGTAAGTGCGATCGGACATTCTTGTTAACTTTTTATCAAAAGTTGGAGCATATAAAGCACTATCTCGCAAAATATCCATGAAAATATCTGTGGATACTCCCTGTTGCTCTAAAAAGCTCAAACTGAGGGCAAAAGTGCTGGTTAACCCTGCAATCATCTGATTTAACGCCAATTTTAAAGCCGCCGCTTGTCCTACTTCCCCGATTAAACTAGGCTCAGGACTATAATTTTTAAATAAAGGTTGCCATTGCTCAAACTGCTGTGGTGTCGCTCCTACCATCAACAATAACTCTCCCTGCTTTACTTGAGGAATGCTACCCAACACAGGGGCTTCTAAATAATCTCCTCCCCTTGCCCTAATTTCCGAGCATAACTGCCGACTTTCATCGGGGGCGATAGTACCCATTTGAATGACAGTTTTTTGGGCAAAGGAACTATCACAGGATAAAATAACCTCTTGAATGGCAGGAAAATCCGACAACATCAAAATTAAACAGTCAGCAAAATCCAGAGCTTCTTTTACATCAGTGGTGACAGGAACATTTTGTGCCTTTAAGGGTTCTAATTTTTGAGCAGAGCGATTGAAACCCATGACGGGAATATTCGCCTCTGCTAGTTTTTGGGTCATGGGTAATCCCATTAAGCCCATACCAAATACAGCTACTTTAGTCATAATTTTAAGTATTAAAAAGATGTTTCTACAGAATAATAATAAAAAAACAAAAAAACAAAATAAAATAAGTTATAGTCTTAATTTAAACAAAACTATATCTAATTTATCAAAAGTTAGTTTAATAAATATTGGTTTAGGACTATTTTTTGCCCCTTCTTTGTTTGCTCAAAATGTACCATTAAAACCCGTTGATAGTTTACCCATGGAGGTATTAGATCAACAAATTTTGAGCCGAGATAGACAATCATTAATTCGTGCCGTTGACCATAGTTTACGATACCTTAACATCGAAAGCTCCAGAAAAGCCTACGAAAATTATAATGTGCCTGGTTTTACCCGTGAGAGAGTAATTGCGTCTTTACGACGTTTCCGAGAATTAGTAGCGACTTCTCATTCTTCGGCACAGTTACAACAAGCTATTGAGAGAGAATTTCGTTTTTATCGTTCTGTGGGTCATGATGGAGATGGTACGGTACACTTTACGGGCTATTTTCAACCCATATATCGTGCTAGTCGTCAAAGGACTGATGAGTTTCGTTATCCTCTTTATCGTAAACCGAGTAATTTTGATTCGTGGAATAAACCCCACCCCACAAGGGCGCAATTAGAAGGAGTGGATGGACGGGGTACTGATAGTGTTATCAAAGGGAATGAATTGGTGTGGCTGGGCGATCGCCTCGAGGCCTATTTAGTACAGGTACAGGGTTCAGCAGAATTACGACTAACAGACGGTCAAACCATGACTATCGGCTTTAATGGGGCAACAGACTATCCCTATGTAAGTTTGGGCAGGGAATTAATTAATGATGGAAAAGTACCCGCCGAGGAGATGAGTTTACCTCGATTGATGCAATATTTAGAAAGTAATCCCGATGAATTGAGTGTATATTTACCCCGCAATAACCGCTTTATTTTCTTTAATGAAACAGGAGGACAACCCCCCATGGGTAGTTTAAATGTACCTGTTACCGATGAAAGATCCATCGCCACGGATAAATCTATTATGCCCCCTGGAGCATTGGCATTGATTCATACCCGCATTCCTCAGCTTAATAGTGATGGGCAGATGATTACTCCTGTAACCAGTCGTTATGTACTAGATCAAGATACAGGAAGTGCCATTAGGGGCGCTGGTAGGGTTGATATTTTCTTCGGTACAGGGGATATTCCCAAAGCCCAAGCAGGTTTAGTGGATTGGGATGGGGATTTATTTTATTTGTTGTTGAAATAGGATTGACTTTGATTTTTTGAGGCAAGGGGCTTTTTTGAGACAAGGGACTTTTCTGGGGCAAGGGGCTTAAGCCCCTTGTTAACGAAGCTAGAAAAATTAAAGAATTGTTAAGTTAGGTAAAGGAAAAAATGGTAAAGTAGAGAAAGAATCAGCAAGCCGAAATCATAACTATTGCAATGAAATGTATTGTCAATCGTCGAGCAAAATTCAGCGCCAGTCATCGTTATTGGTTGCCTGAGTTATCGGAGCAAGAAAACCAAGAGCGTTTTGGTCTTAATAGCCGTTTTCCTGGTCATGGACATAATTATGTATTATTTGTGTCCTTGATTGGAGAATTAGATCAATATGGCATGGTGCAAAATCTCTCCAATGTGAAAAAAGTTATTAAAAATGAAGTTACTGGTCAATTAGACTATGGTTATCTGAATGATGTATGGGCAGAATTCCAAGAAACTTTACCCACTACAGAAAACATTGCAAGGGTAATTTGGCAAAGATTAGCTCCTCATTTACCGTTAACTGACATTCAATTATACGAACATCCTCAACTTTGGGTTAATTATCAAGGAAAAGATATGGAAGCAACTTTAAGTATTCAAACTCATTTCAGCGCCGCTCATCGTTTAGCCTCTAATCAGTTGAGTTATGAAGAAAATTTAGAAATATATGGTAAGTGCGCTCGTCCTAATGGTCATGGACATAATTATCATTTAGAAGTATCTGTCACTGGAAATATGGATGCTCGTACAGGGATGATTGTGGATTTAGGGGCGCTGCAAAATGTCATTGATGAGTATGTGGTAGAACCTTTTGATCATACTTTCCTTAACAAAGATATAGCTCATTTTGCTGACACTGTGCCTACCGCAGAAAATATTGCTTTTTATATTGCTACTCTTTTAAAAGAGCCTGTAAGTAAGTTAGGGGTTGAGTTAGAAAAAATTAAACTCATTGAAAGTCCTAATAATTCTTGTGAAATTTTCTGCCGCAATCAAAGTTTTGATGGTGTGAAAGCGCAAGAATCGGAAAAAGTTCCTGCTTTGGCTTAATTTTTCGTGGGGTTAAGGGTTGCCTTGCCCCATTAGATATTATTATTTTTCGTAAAGGCTCAAAGGTATAGAAGGTTTAAATTTTAAAGGTTATTGACAATGGGAGTTGTACTGTTATGTAATCTCCGCTCAATAATTTTGATCGTCTTTTAATCCTTAATCTTGATTAATGTTGTTAACTTTTTTTAATTATTTTAAACAAAAATTTTTTTTTGGGCGCATAATCGAGTTAACGAGAAGTACATGATAGGTTAGGAGACTAATGCCTAAAACCAAAACTGTTTATATCTGTAGTGCCTGCGGAACTGAGTCTATCCAGTGGTTTGGGAAATGTCCTCAGTGCGATACATACGGAACTTTAGAGGAGCAAATTATCAATCCTACGAATAATGGGGGGACAAGTTTTAGTCGGGCTGGTTGGCAGTCTCAAACCCGTGAATTTCACACTGGTGATGCGGAGGCAAAACCAAGGGCTTCGGTAAAGTTTTCTGATATTAGGGAAGAGGAGCAACCGAGAATTGAGTCGGGGTATCAGGAATTAGATCGGGTTTTGGGAGGTGGCATCGTACCAGGTTCGTTGGTTTTGATTGGGGGTGATCCTGGGATTGGTAAATCTACGTTATTATTACAAACGGCGAATCAGTTGTCTTTGCGTCTTCCTCGTATTCTCTACGTGTCGGCGGAGGAGTCGGGGCAACAAATTAAGTTAAGGGCGACTAGGTTGCACGTGGGGGCGCAAGAAGCGGCTCAGGCTGAGAGTTTGGACAATGGTAACAATGGCAATGGCAAAAAAGCTAGTAAGAAAAAGCAAGATTCTGAGCAAAAAGGGGCGAGTAGTTTGGCTTCGTCTCCAAATCTTTATGTGATGCCTGAGACTGATTTGGAGGAGATTTTGAAGGAGTTGGAATCTCTGAAGCCTCAAGTGGCGATTATTGATAGTATTCAAACCCTCCATTATTCGAGTCTTAATTCTGCCCCTGGTTCGGTTTCTCAGGTGAGGGAGTGTACTTCGGCTCTGATGCAGGTGGCGAAACGGGAAAGTATTACTTTATTTATTGTGGGTCATGTGACGAAGGAAGGGGCGATCGCAGGGCCCCGAGTCTTAGAGCATTTGGTGGATACGGTACTATATTTTGAGGGCGATCGCTACGCATCCCATCGTCTGTTAAGATCGGTAAAAAATAGGTTTGGGGCTACCCACGAAATCGGTATCTTTGAAATGGTGGATCATGGTTTAGTGGAGGTTTTAAACCCTTCGGAGTTGTTTATGAGTAGTCGGGATGAACTAGCCCCCGGTACTGCCACCATCGTATCCTCGGAGGGTACACGCTCCATTGTGGTGGAGTTACAGGCCCTTGTCAGCCCCACCAGTTATACTTCCCCTCGCCGTTCTACCACGGGGGTTGATTACAACCGTTTACAACAAATTTTGGCAGTATTAGAAAAAAGAGTAGGAATTCCTCTCTCAAAATTAGATGCCTATGTGGCTTCGGCGGGGGGTTTGGGAGTAGAAGAACCTGCGGCAGATTTGGGCATGGCGATCGCCATTGTGGCTAGTTTTCGAGATCGTATCGTAGATCCTCGCACCGTCTTAATCGGTGAAATTGGTTTGGGGGGGCAGGTGCGTCTAGTATCTCAGATGGAATTAAGACTAAAAGAAGCCGCTAAATTGGGCTTTAAAAGGGCGATCGTTCCCAAAGGGCAAACCTATCCCAGTGACTTAGGTTTAGATATTATCAGTGTAAATCGGGTCATAGATGCGATCGTGGTTGCCATTCCCAATAACCAAAATTCCGACGAACCACAAGAAGAAGAATCCGAACAAAAAAACCCCTCTCCCACAGGAGAAGGGTAAAGAGGAAAACAATTAACGGTGCATAGCCTTAGCCAACTCCGCTGCCACCTCAGGGCGAGAAAATTGAGGAGGTGGTAACTCTCCACGTCTCAACATTTCCCTTACCTTAGTACCCGAAAGATGTACCCTTTCTTCAGGAGCAGAAGGACTGGTTTTAGAAGTTGCCATTTGCTCAGTGCGCTTACAATAGAAAGCGTGTTCAAACTTCATAGGAGTGATACCCAACTCCGCAGGTTCAAACTCATCAAAAATTAACTGAGCATCATAAGTACCATAATAGTCACCAACCCCCGCATGGTCACGTCCCACAATAAAATGAGTACAACCATAATTTTTACGAATCAAAGCATGGAAAATAGCTTCCCTAGGGCCCGCATAACGCATCGCAGAAGGATTAATAGCGAGAATCACCCTGTTTTGAGGGAAATATCTATCCATCATAATTTCATAACAACGCATTCTCACATCCGCAGGCACATCATCACTCTTGGTAGCACCCACCAAAGGATGGAGAAACAAACCATCAACGGTTTCTAATGCACATTTTTGGATATATTCATGGGCGCGGTGGATAGGATTACGGGTTTGGAAACCCACCACAGTTTTCCAGCCTCTTTCTACAAATAACTTACGAGACTCCGCAGGATCAATTTGATATTTAGGGAAAAGAGGATGACCATCTCTTTCTAACAACCAAATAGGTCCAGCTAAATTGATTTCTCCTTGCTCATAAACCACCTTTACCCCGGGATGTTTATCCTCATCAGTACCATAAACCTTAACCGCTTCATGGGTTTTGTTATAACGATATTTTTGAGTAAGTTCTAAAACCCCAATAAATCTACCATTAGCATCATCTAAACGTACCCAACCACCTTCTTTTAAAGGTTCTGCGACTTCTTGGGTAACAGATAAAGTGACAGGTACAGACCAAGGTAAGCCATTTTTGAGGCGCATATTATCTACTACATTTTCGTAGTCATCCTGTGCCATAAACCCTTGGAGGGGGCTAAAACCACCGATCGCAATCATGACCAAATCAGAAGTTGCTCTCTCATCAAGTTGCACTCTGGGCAGTTTATCAGCTTGAGCCATAAATTCATCTCTTTCGGCCGTAGTTGCCAATCTATTTATTAATTTACCACCATGGGCGGGGATGGTTTGTTCAATTTTAGTCATAGAATTTCAATAAAAGTTAAAATTTAGTCACGTTTTATCCTATCAAGCAATGACCATTTTTTCTAACCCTTATAACCCCATCACTAAACCTGATTTTGCCCGTAGATAATCAAGAATAGTTGACCCAAAAGTAAAAAATCAAGTAAAATGCAGAAATCCTAAACTCTTAAAGAAAAAACTATTCTTTAATCAATACTCCATGGAGACGCAAGAATTTGCCGAGCTTTTTCCCCTTTTTCATAACCTCAGTGATGAAACCCTAGAATCAGTTATTAAACTAATAGAACCCAAAAACTGTGAAAGAGGAGAAACCATAATTTCCCAAAATGATTGGGGTAGTTGTTTTTATCTAATCGCTTCAGGCTGGGTAAAAGTACAACGTTTTTATGGCGGACAACCCATCACCATCGAAATTATTGGTAAAGGAGGTTTTGTGGGAGAAATAGGGATTCTCAGTAGCGGTGATTTTAACAGCCAAGTTATCAGCATTTCCGACGTAGAAATGTTTACCATTTCCGCCCAAAGATTTATTCAAGTTTTATTCCGAGACGCTCAAATACAAAATCGCCTCCTAAAATCCATGGTGAGTAAAGTAATAGAGGCTCAAGAATATTACCGTTTTTATCAACAAACTAGCAAAGTAAGACTGGTAACAATTTTAATTTCTTTAGCCGATAAATATGGTACACCCATGGAAAATGGGTTCGAGATTTATAATTTCCATCTCCAAGATTTAGCCGATTTAGCATTATTATCCCTAGAGGAATGTATACAAAATATGAGTAAGTTAGAACATAAAAATTTAGTCAGTCTTGATAACGACTTTAATATTATGTTTCTTCCCAATATCAAACAACTTCATCATATTATCGGTCAATTGGGTAATGAATAATGGCATTGCTGAATTTAGATATAATTTTTGTTTTACTCAGCGCACCTTATTTAGTTTGTGTTGACGATACTTTCTCAATAAAATTGGGGCATTTTACGAGGCAAGATGATAGCTTTAAAATAAAGAAACTGCTATTTATCACATAAACATGAATACCCAACAACCAGACATATACTATCAAGTGTCCATGGAAAATCCTGAATTACATCTATTTCAGGTGAATCTAACCATCACCAATTGGACACAAGAAATGCTTGATATAATGATGCCCGTATGGACACCAGGTTCATATTTAGTCAGAGAATATTCTAAAAATCTACAAGAATTTTCAGCCACGGACGCAACCACACATCAACCGATTCCATGGCACAAACAATCAAAAAATCATTGGCAAATAGAAGCAAAAAACACCAAGGAAATCAAAATAAGTTATAAAATATATGCTAACGAGTTAACCGTTAGAACTAACCATTTAGATAGTACCCATGGCTATTTTAACGGTGCTGCCTTATTCTTCTATATTCCAGAATATCAGTACATTCCCCATACTGTCTCCATCGTGCCACCCCATCAAGATTGGGAAGTGACAACTTCTTTACTAAAAATTAGTCATAATACCTTCTGTGCAGACTGTTTTGATACTTTAGTTGATAGCCCCTTTGAAATCGGTACCCAAGAAATTGATAACTTTGTAGTATCAGATAAACCCCATCAATGGGTAACTTGGGGCAAAGGTAATCTTGATAAAGAAAAATTAATCAAAGATACTAAAGCAATTATTGAAAAAGAGGAAGAATTATTTGGGGATTTACCCTACGAAGATTATTTCTTTTTATTACATCTTTCGGGAAGTGGTTTTGGAGGCTTAGAGCATAAAAACTGTTGTGTTTTGAACTATCCTCGTTTTGGTTTTCGTAAAGAAGATAAATATAACCGCTTTATGCAGTTGGTTGCCCATGAATTTTTCCATCTGTGGAATGTGAAAAGAATTCGCCCCAAGGAGTTAGAAATTTTTGATTATAGTCAAGAAAATTACACTGCTTCTCTGTGGTTTTGTGAGGGTGTCACCAGCTATTATGATATTTTGATTCCCTATCGTGCCAAGGTTTATTCCCGCAAAACTTTGCTGGATTTACTGAGTAAGGATATTAGTCAATATTTATCTATCCCTGGCAGACATATCCAACCCTTAAGGGAGTCTAGTTTTGATGCTTGGATTAAGTTATATCGCCGTGATGCCTATAGCAATAATAATCAGATTTCTTATTATCTCAAAGGCCAGTTTATTGCTTTATTTTTAGATTTAATTATTCGTAAAAATAGCCAAGGGCAAAAGTCTTTTGATGACGTGATGCGGGAAATGTGGCAACGTTTTGGGGTGGATGAAATTGGTTATACGGAAGAAGAGTTAAAAGGTGTTATTGAGGAGATAGCAGGGGAAGATTTAACACAGTTTTGGGATTTATATTTAAATAATATTAATGAACTACCTTTTAATGAGTTTTTAGAGCCTTTTGGATTAATTTTAAAAGAAAAAACAGCAAAGGATAGTCACCCTTATTTAGGGGTACTACTACAAAAGGAGGGGGTGATTGATAAGGTTAGTTTTGTGGATGCCAATTCTCCTGCTGGTATGGTAGGCATTGAGGCGGGGGATGAGTTACTGGCTATGGATGGATTTAAAGTAACTTTGGAGACTCTAGGAGATAGGTTGAGGGATTATCAGGAGGGAGATGAAGTGGAGGTGACGATATTCCATCAAGATGAATTAAAAAATTTGATGGTGAAGTTGGCTAAACCAAAGGTTACTAGTTATCAGTTGAAGGTAATGGATAGGTTGAATGAAAATCAGCGCACCTTACTTGCTAATTTTTTTGGTGATGAATAATCCCTAAATTTTTTAAAATTCTGACTTTTTATAATTCATTTTATATGGTTATTTATCTATAGGAATAAAATGCTTTTTTAAAATTTTTAATATCTCTAAACAATAGTAAAGGTGGGCATTGCCCACCCTACAAGATTAATATTTGTGTTGCATAAATAGCTACAAATTAACGCTGGGTTAGTTTGGTTAAGACGTTATTTGAGCGCTCAACGAAAGCCGTCATCCCTTCGGCATCAAAAGCCCTTTGTGCCATTAAGGCTAAGTCATACACGTGTTGACACATCATGTTAACCATTTCTTGGGTGTTGGATTCTCCGCTACCTTGAATAATCGCCCCTTTATTGAGTTGATAGATATTTTCAATGAGGGGATGGGAGGTATTAATCACCAACATATGCTCATCGGGGAATTTCATTTCCCTTTGTTGCATCATGGCTGTCATCTCTTGAAGACGGCGCATGGCTTCGGGTAACAATACCATGGCAGGGGGAGTTTCTTCTTGGGCTTCAGCTTTGAGGGATTGGGTTTTGATATTTACTTTGGGTTTGTTGATGGCGGTTTCAAATATTTCTTTGATTTCTTCTGAGCGAGTCTTGTTAGTGTTGGGATTAACAATGTCACTGGCTTTATCTTCTTCCACTAGACTAGAATCTAATTCCGAGTCAACCCGAGAGAATTTTACTTCGTTGTATTCTCTTTCGAGGAAGGGAATAAAGTAATTGGTATCGATGAAAGAGTCCATAAACAGCACTTCGATGCCTTGATTTTTATACAAGTCAACATAGGTGCTTTGGGTTTGAGGGTTGGTGCAATAAAAAACGCTGTTTTCGTGTTTTTCTTTGTTTCTCTCAAGATATTCTTTGAGGGTGACAAAGGGTTGATTGTTTTCTTCTTCTACTTGCGCCCATGCGTCATCCCCTGAGTCGATTTCTACTTTGGGTTTATCGGCGTTTTTATCGGCTTGGTAAGTGGTGCGATAGATGATTAAGTCTTCTACTTGTTTTTTGAATTTTTCGTCTCTCAATGCACCATATTTTACGAAAGTGCCTACGTCTTCCCAACAACTGATATATTCTGACTTGTTATCAGTATATAAGGACTTGAGGCGATCGCCCACTTTCTTGGTAATAAAATCAGCAATTCTTCTCACGGTGCGATGGTTAGTCAAGGCACTACGAGACACATTAAGGGGAATATCAGGGCTATCAATTACTCCCCGTAAAGGCATGAGAAATTCGGGGATAACCTCTTCACAATGATCACT
Source organism: Cyanobacterium sp. IPPAS B-1200 (assembly GCF_001747005.2). Classification (NCBI taxonomy): domain Bacteria; kingdom Bacillati; phylum Cyanobacteriota; class Cyanophyceae; order Chroococcales; family Geminocystaceae; genus Cyanobacterium; species Cyanobacterium sp. IPPAS B-1200. The sequence continues at coordinate 94,562 of NZ_CP182899.1, read as the reverse complement.
TACAAATACCTGATTACAGAATAACTTAATTTGCCCTTTGGTAACATCAACATCAGGTCTTAATTTAGGGAAGTATAAAATACCATTGAGCAAGAAAGGATAATCAGTATTTAGATGTACCCATAATAAAGGATCTTCTTGGAAAGGATAAAGATAACGATAAAATTCTAAATAATCCTCATCGGTTAAATTTTGAGGAGATTCCTTCCAAAGGGCTTTTTGACGGTTAACTGTTTCCCCATCCATCTTAATGGCGACAGGAACAAAGTCAGAATATTTTTTAACAAGGTTTTTAATTCTTGCCTCTTCTAAATATTCCGTTTCCTCATCTAAAACCGTTAGGGTAATAGTGGTGCCGGGGGTGGTGCGGGAAGACTCCGTTAATTCAAATTCGGGTGAACCATCACAACTCCAATGGACGGGGGTTGAACCCTCACGGTATGATAAGGTATCGATTTCTACCTGTTTAGCTATCATGAAAGCGGAATAAAAACCTAAGCCAAAATGTCCGATTAATTCATTAGCATCTTTACCGTATTTGGTAATAAAATCTTCGGCACTGGAAAAGGCTACTTGGTTAATATATTTTTTAACTTCTTCTACCGTCATCCCGATACCATTGTCGCTAATAGAAAGGGTTTTTTTCTCCTTATCGATAGCAAGGGTAATTTCAGGCTCAGGTAAATCTGTACTAAATTCCCCCGCCAAAGATGCCATCTTAGCTTTGGAAATAGCATCTACGGAGTTAGAGATTAATTCCCTTAAGAAAATTTCGTGGTCAGTGTAGAGGGATTTTTTGATAATGGGAAATATATTCTCGGTATGGATGGAAATATTACCCTTTTCTAATACGTTGCTCATAGATGATATTTTTTTATTTTTATCGAATAAATATAATAGCCTGTTGATTGTGGCTAGTTTTTATCATGTCACACAGTGTCTATTCCTTTCAAGATGTGGTTTACCGAATCAAATTAAGAGGAATAGACTTTACCGATTAGAAAATAACGAAAGCTCATCATAAAACATTGAACTGTCATGAGGATTTTGACCATCATATTTCCATTACAAAGTATATTCACGGGCAGACTAAGTAGCAGAGATTTTGATAATCAGGCTCCAAAATTGTTTGTTATACTAAATCCGAGAAATAGAATATACTATTAATAATAAAAATAATGTTAGATAAAATCAATGGCAAGAAAAGTACATTTAGCAGATTATTTGAGTAGAGAAGAATTAAAAGAAAAATATTTTTCCAGTAAAGATAATGTGGAATCAAGACGATGGCACTTATTGTGGAAAATATCTTGTGGATGGAGCGTAAAAAATAGTGCCTTAGCAGTAGGAATAAGTTATATTTACGCCAAACAAATAATTAAAAAGTATAACAATCAGGGAGAAAAAGGAATATTAAATGGTCGTAAAACAAGAAAAAAATATTTCGGTGGAAAAAAAAGCCTATTAACAGACCAGCAATTACAAAAATTAAAGTCAGAATTAGAATCGAAACCAGAAGATGGGGGACTTTGGACAGGACCCAAAGTAGCTCGTTGGATAGAAAAAGAAACAGGAAGAGAAAAAGTGTGGAATCAAAGGGGGTGGGACTATCTAAAAAAGTGCAGATACTCTTGGCAGAGTCCGAGACCAAAACATAGAAAAGGAGATGCCCAGGAACAACAAGAATTTAAGCACAATTTTAAAGAGAAAGTAAAAGCTCTTGAAGCCAAACATAGTGGAAAACAAGTAGATGTGTGGTTTTTTGATGAACACAGAGTAGGATTAAAACCAATTTTAAGGAAAGTGTGGGGGAAAATAGGAGAAAGACCAACTGCAATAGTCAATCATCGTTATGAGTGGTTATATATTTACGGTTTTGTGAAGCCAAAAACAGGAGAAACATTATGGTATTTGATACCAAGAGTAAATACACAATGGTTAAATTTAGTGTATGAAGCATTTGCCAAGGATGCTCTGGTAGACAATAAAAAAGTCTTGTTAGTAGAAGATAATGCCGGTTGGCATAGGAGTACATTTTCACGGGTTCCCGAAGGAATTGAAATAGAATATTTACCACCATACTCTCCAGAACTACAACCCGCTGAAAGATTGTGGAGTTTAGTAGATGAACCTTTAGTCAACCAATATTTTGAAAGTATAGAAGAAATCGAAGACATTCTTATCCAACGCAAACAAACGACTCTTGCCCGACTTGATAATATTTTTCCTCGTCCTAGCAAACCTATTTATCAAGGTAATCCAGACCTCTATTTGGGAGTAGCAATGGGTTTACAACAACCTGTTACCATTGCTTTCGTGGATGTTAGTCAAGAAAAAGTTATCCTGTATCGTAACATCAAACTGTTATCATGTCATTTAATTTGTTAAGACGACACTAATTTGTTAATGTACAACAAATGTGCACCAGATTATAAGAACTATTGGTAGTTTATTTATGCGGATGGCGAGACTCGAACTCGCAAGGCCGAAGCCACACGCCCCTCAAGCGTGCGCGTATACCAATTCCGCCACATCCGCAGGATACAATAATATATTATAGCATATCTGCTTTAAAAAATCCAGACAAATCTCTCGTAAAAAAATATATCCCTCTTTTGTCAGTCTCCGATAATCTTTGAAATTGCTAAACTCTAAAAGTCTTTCTCTATATGCGATCGCCCGATTATGTGTTACTTTAAAATAAAAGATGACTCAAAATCAAGAAAAGTAAATTGTAGTATATGTAATCTTTTGCTTATAAGGAGTTATGAAATTAATTAATAGTAAGAAAAAATGGAAAGTGACAAAAGAGGGCTATTCTCCGGCTAAACGAAAAACCATATTTAAAATTAGCAATGCCCTAAAGGGTTTATGTTTTATTCAGCGCACCTTAACCTCCACCAAGTCTTAAATTTAATAATTCTTCCTGCGTTAAAGATAGCAATTAAGGCCACTCCTACATCAGCAAAAATAGCTTCCCAAAGACTTGCTAATCCTACGGCTCCCAAAATGATAAATAATCCTTTAATACTTAGGGCGAAGCCAATATTTTGCCAGACGATTTGACGAGTTTTTTTGGCAATGGCGATCGCCTGAGAAACTTTAGAAGGCATATCTGCCATAATTACCACATCAGCAGTTTCAATGGCGGCATCGGAACCTAATGCACCCATAGCCATACCCACATCTGCCAAAGCGATGACGGGGGCATCATTAATACCATCCCCGATAAATGCTACTTTGGTTTTTTGTTTACTGGCTTGGTGTAAAATCTCCTCTAAAGCACTGACTTTATCTTCTGGTAATAATTGAGCTTGATAGTTAGTTATCCCCAACCTTTGAGCGATGGAGTTTGCCACTAATTGATTATCCCCTGTTAGCATCACCACTTCAATCCCTTGAGATTGTAAATGTTGCACCGCCATAATGGCATCGTCTTTTAACTGATCTGCTACGGTTATATAACCGACATATTCGTTATCAATGGCTGTATGTACCGTTGTACCTTGTAGGGTACAGACTTCTGGAGGATGGAAAATATTTTCTCGGTGGAGAAGGCGATCGCTTCCTACCAATATTGTTTTATTATCTATCTGGGCAATGACACCATGACCCGCAATTTCTTGATAGTTGCTAACGAAAATATCACTAACAATCTGATCATATTCTTCAACAATGGACTTAGCCACGGGATGATTAGACTGAGATTCAGCCATCGCAGTTAGTGCCAGTAATTGGTCTTTTGATAACCCATTATGAGTAACTATATCCGTCACTCGAAAATTTCCCTTCGTCAAAGTACCTGTTTTATCAAAAACAACGGTTTTCACTTGGGTTAAGGCATCTAGGAAAGTCGAGCCTTTTACCAAAATACCGTTTTTCGCCGCACTACCCACACCCCCGAAATATCCCAAGGGAATACTAATAACTAAACCACAAGGACAGGAAATAATCAATAAAATTAAAGCTCGATAAATCCATAGTGGCTGGGTTTGACTGCCAAAAATCAGGGGGGGAATAATTGCCACTCCAAGGGATAAAAACACCACTACAGGGGTATAGTATCGAGCAAACGTACTAATAAATTTTTCGGTTTCTGCTTTCTTTCCTTGAGCATTTTCGACTAAATCCAATATCTTAGCAATGGAAGATTCGGCGAAGGGTTTTGTGACTTTGACCGTTAATGTACCTGATTGATTAATGGAACCTGCTAGAATAAAGTCTCCTTCTTTAACTATTTGAGGAATGGATTCTCCCGTTAAGGCGGAGGTATCAATTTGAGAGCTACCATTAATGATTTTTCCATCAAGGGGTATTTTCTCCCCTGCTTTGATGATGATAATATCTCCTATATTTACATTTTCTGGGGAGACTATTTCAATACCTGTATTTGTTTTTAGGGTAGCTTGATCAGGGCGAATTTCTAATAAAGATTTGATGGAGTTGCGCGATTTTCCTACGGCGTAGTCTTGAAATGTTTCACCGATTTGATAAAATAACATTACTGCCACTGCTTCTGGTATTTTGTGAAGGGCGATCGCACTGAGACTCGCTACCGTCATGAGGAAGTTTTCATCAAAGATTCTTCCCTTTAATATATTTTTTCCTGCACGAGTGATAACACCCCAGCCACTGAGAAGATAAGCTGTAAGTAAAACCACATATTCCCCCACAAAGTAAGGGGTGTCGTGAAGTTCATCATAAAATACTAAACCGATAAAAAATAAAACTCCAGAAATGACCATTGGTATGGAATCTTTTTTCCAATCAAATTCTTTGCCTTGATCTTGATTTTTATCATCCTGTGAGCAACCGCAATTTGTTCCCATAATATTTTAATCTGAATACATGAGCATTAATTCAATAATATATAGAAATTGGTGGAAAAAATAAAAGATAAAAGCGAAGTTACCAAGAAATAGTGAGAAAAAAAATAGGGACGTAATATATAATTACATCCCTTCCCTCGTCGTGAAAATACCCACTAATTATTTGTTAGGCTGGGGAGTCATGCGTAAATAGGGTTTGATTTCGGTAACACCTTTAGGAAACTTCTGTTTAGCTTCTTCGGTGGGGATAGAGGGTACAACTACACAATCATCACCATCTTGCCAGTTGGCAGGGGTTGCCACTTGGTGATAGTCGGTTAATTGTAGAGAGTCGATAACTCTTAAAATTTCGTCAAAGTTACGTCCTGTACTAGCAGGGTAAGTGATGGTTAATCTTAACTTTTTGTTAGGGTCGATGATAAATACACTTCTAACGGTTAAGTTGTTTAAAGATTTAGGGTGAATCATGCCGTATAAATCGGCTACGGTGCGATCGCCATCAGCCAAGATAGGATAATTAACGGTGGTATTTTGAGTTTCGTTAATATCACCAATCCATCCCTTATGGGATTCCACATCGTCCACACTAAGGGCGATGGTTTTTACGTTGCGTTTTTGGAACTCAGATTGTAAACTAGCCACAGTACCTAGTTCAGTGGTACATACAGGAGTATAATCGGCGGGATGAGAAAAAAGAATTACCCAACTATCTCCAGCCCAATCATAAAAATTAATTTCTCCCTCGCTAGAGGCTTGAGTAAAGTTAGGAACGGTATCCCCTAATTGTAATGTCATATAAAATTTTTCCTACAAACTAAAACAAAGATAAATTAATACATCCCCATACTAGAGGCAATAATCGAAACTGTTTCATATTTTACAATTATTCACGAAAGTACCGAAAGATTATTTAATTCATCTTTACAAATCTTTACCAAACCTTTAAGTATGAGGGGTATTTCACTGATAAAATCAAAATTAACTCATAGCAATCTTACCCAAAATATAGCATTATTATTCAATGCTAGGGATTAGAGATTAAAAATAAAAATGAGCAAAAAAAGCCACCATAAGATGGCAGAATTGTTCATTGATAACTGGTCGAGGTAGTAATCCTAGACGAGGGAAAATCACAAAATCTCAAGTACATATTAAAAAATTATCTTAAATTTGGAGGTTCATTTTCATGAAACTATGGCAAAGTATTACCGCATATTTTAGTGTTCTTGTGGTTGGTTGTGCCTTATTATTTGCTCAACCTGCTCAAGCACATACTTTTAATGCTATTAGTCAATTAAGCCCCCGTATCGTAGCTGCTGTAGAAGGCGATCGCCGTAACGCCGCCGATGAATTATTAACCACTGAATTTGGTCAAAAAATTGATGTTAATAATAGTGACATCCGAGACTTTCGTGAACTAAGAGGATTTTATCCTAAATTAGCCAGTATGATCATTCAAAATGCCCCTTACGAAGAAGTAGGAGATGTTTTAGACATTCCAGGCCTAAGTGAGAGACAAAAAGAAAGATTACAAGCTAACATCGATAAATTCAGCGCCACCCCCCCTGCTTCAGTATTCAACGAAGGTGACGAACGCTATAACGCCGGTGTTTATTAAATAGGCTTTTTATTTCAAATAAATTGGTGGGCAATGCCCACCTTTTTTGTGTTTACAACCATTGCAAACTGATAACTAAGTTATCCATTTTGTGCCATATCCATCAAAATTTGATGGGTACTATGTTCAATTTCTCCTTCTTTGGGGCGACGTTGAATATAACTGCCATCGGTTTGTAATTCCCAACTTTGGCGATTATCCGAAAGCATAAGCCCTAATAATTCCTCCAATTGTTTCATCAATTTTGGTTCCTCAACAGGAGTAATAGCCTCTACTCTCCGAGATAAATTTCTGGTCATCCAATCGGCACTACCGATATAGATTTCCTCCTCACCGTTGTTATGGAAATAAAAGATACGAGAGTGTTCTAAAAATCGACCGATAATACTAATAACTTTAATATTTTCGCTCACCCCTTCGATGCCTGGCCGTAAACAACAAATACCCCGAATGATCAAATCTATCTTTACCCCCGCTTGGGAAGCCTGATAAAGCGCTTCGATAACAGCCACATCCACCAAAGAATTCATCTTTGCCACAATTCTACCCGTGCCACCATCACGACAATGATTTGCTTCCCTTTCAATCATGGCAATCATGCGATCGCGCATAGTCACAGGAGCAACTAGCAACTTACGGAAAGCCTTTTGCTTAGAATAACCTGTCAAATAGTTAAACAAATCAGTCAAATCAGCACCCAAATCTTCCCGACAACTAAATAAACCAATGTCAGTATAGAGTTTTGCCGTTTTTGGATTATAATTGCCCGTGCCAATGTGAACATAACGACGAATTTTATCCTCATCCTTGCGCACCACTAGCACAATCTTAGTATGGGTTTTTAAACCTACTAACCCGTAAACCACATGGACACCAGCCTTCTCCAACTTCCTTGCCCAGAGAATATTATTTTCCTCATCAAAACGAGCCTTTAACTCCACCAAAGCCACTACCTGTTTACCATTTTCCGCCGCCTCAATGAGAGCCTTAATGATAGGAGAATCCCCCGAAGTACGATAAAGAGTCATCTTAATGGCCATCACATCTGGATCATGGGCAGACTGGGTAATAAACTCCTGCACTGTGGAAGAAAAAGAATGATAAGGGTGATGTACCATCAAATCGGACTTGCGAATCATGGCAAAAAATTCAGGGCTGATATGCTCATCTCTATCATCGTCTTGATCTAAAAGTAACTCTTGGAAATGATCAAACGGAGGGGGTACTACAGCACTCCAGCGATTATCTTTTAATTCTGGTAAAGGAAATCCTGTGAGGGCAAACAAATCATTTAAACCCAATAAACCTTCAATTTCATACACATCAATGGGCTGTAAATTTAGCCCCTGCATCAGCATTTTTTTGATGTTACTAGGCATAGAAGCATGAACTTCTAACCTAACGGGAGAACCTGCAAAACGTCTTTTTCTCAACTCCTGTTGAATGGCCAACAATAAATCATCGGCTTCATCTTCCTGTACTCCTAAGTCCGCATCACGGGTAAGACGGAAATTATGGTACTCTTGCACATCCATCCCGGGGAAAAGGGATTCTAAATTGTGGGCAATTACTTGTTCTAGGGGTACTCCTACCCACAGTAGGTTATCATGATTTTCCTCTCCCACTTGTCTGAGATGGTCGGGGAAAGCTACAAAACGGGGTAAGGATTTAGGTACTTTTACCCTAGCAAACAATTGCGCCCCTGTGTCGGGATTTCTAACTAATACGGCTAAGTTTAAACTCAGGTTAGAAATATGGGGAAAAGGGTGACTAGGATCAACGGCGAGGGGGGTAAGAACGGGAAATATGTTACTTTCGTAGTAGTCGTGTAAGTATTTTCTTTGTTCTTGGTTGAGATCGACAAAATTGATTAGGTGAATGCCATGGTGGACTAATTCTTTTTTTAAATTGTATTCAAAATTGGCTACCTGTTCTTGGACCACGGGACGCAAATATTTTTGGATATTCTCCATTTGCTCTATGGGGGTGGAGCCGTCAAAGGTTTTTTTGGTTACTTCCGCTTCTATTTGTCGTTTGATAGCTGCAACCCTAACCATGAAAAATTCATCTAAGTTGGCACTGAAAATGGCGGTGAATTTTAGTCTTTCTAGTAATAAAGTTCTTTCGTCTAGGGCTTCGTGTAGGACTCTGCGATTAAATTCTAGCCAACTTAGTTCTCTATTGAAATAGTATTTACTATCTCTAAGATCGATTTTTGTCTCTCTCATGGTTTCTGTTTCTGTCATGGTAGTTTCTATATACTTTGTTATGGGTTACTGCGGAGTAACTTTATATACTGATTGTTATAGTCTCTACTCATCATATCTTGATCAATAATTCTTCAGGTTATGATCTGATTAAGGGAAAATTGATTCCAAAGAAAAACCTCCGGGCGTCTTTCCATGTTTCGACTCCGAAGGCTTTTCATATTTAACTCCTCACTTGAATACTATTAAAATCCATTTAGGAACAACGGGAGATAACCTTGTGACACTTTCTTAACTGTCACAGGGTCTGGAGGATTATTGGCTGATTCCTTTGAACTGAGCGAGGGCTTCAATGGTACTGGTGCGATCGCGCCTTAAAGGTTCTTGAGTAGCACCCACGGGCATTTGATCGATCTTGGCCATGGCAATGTCGAAACTTTTGAGGGCTTCTTCGAGGGCTTCCACGTTATTATCTCGCATACCTTTTTCCCGTAAAATTTGACCACGGAGGTAATGAATTTCGGGATTATTGGGGGTACTTTCCACCGCTTTATTAGCGAAAGTAAGAGCTTGATCAAAGTCTTTTAAGTCTCTATAGGCGATGGCAATACCCCTGTCCACTAAATATTGAGGACTGCCAAACTGTTGTAACTGACTAATGGCTTGGGAGGGGCTAGAAAAAGGAAGATTTACTGCCAAAATTAAATTAAAATAACCCTTAATCAAATTTAACTCAGGGTCATTACTATCAATTTTTTCCGCCTGTTCAAAATAGCGAAACACCGACTGTAACTGACCGATAGCCGCCATGGGTCCACTAACCTCGAACTTGTGAGCCCCTTGAAGAAAATTACCCACTGCTAGATAAATATTACTTCTGAGAGGATCTCCAAAGGCGATCGCCCTTGCCACTCTTACGGTTTCATCGGCGTAGGATTTCATCGTAGCCCAGTCTTCCTCGGTATAAGCCAAAGATGCCCGTAAAGCAGGAACTAAAGGATCATTGGTTTCCGATTGTTTCGCCTCATCCAATAATCTTTTGGCACGGGGATAATTACCCTCCTCGAAAAGAGCCTTAAAAGCCTGTTCCGTTTTATCTCCTATTTCACGGGGATTAGTGGTTCTAAAAGGATCTGCGGCCAAACTAGCACCCACAGAAAATCCCCAAGATAACATCGAAAGGGCGATCGTAGAGAAAATAAAAGCCCCTTGACGACGAACCCCAAAAAGAGAAAAAAACTTATTACTCTTATTTTGCATGATCAAAATACTGCCTCTTGAAGGAAAAATGTTAACAATACCTTTAGCACTTATCATAAAAGGTAAATATTGCTTATGATTGTAGCCTAAACTATGCTTTCCTTAAAAAATGTCGGTTATCACCCTGCCGCCACCCCTAGTCCTATCATTGAAAATATTAACTTCAACCTCGAACCCCAAAAACTAGGATTAATAGTTGGCAAAAGTGGCTCAGGCAAAACCACCCTTCTCGAAATCTTAGCTGGATTAGCCGAAAACACCAGCGGAAAAATTTTTTGGGAAGAAGAAGAAATCACCTCCGTCGAACTGCAACAACTAAGCGGATTAGTATTTCAATTCCCCGAAAGGCATTTTTGTGGCTCTAACGTATTAGAAGAATTACGCCTCGGACATCCCGAATTAAGCGCCATCAGGGTAAAAGAAGCCCTCACAGAAGTAGGTTTAGGACATCTAAGCTATGAAACCCCACCCCATGCCCTCAGTGGTGGACAACAAAGACGGTTATCCCTTGCCGTGCAACTGATTCGCCAACCCAGTATCCTATTACTAGATGAGCCTACAGCGGGATTAGATTGGTTAATGCGCGATCAATTAGTAAATCTTTTGAGTAAATTAAAACAACATTGGACACTTTTGGTCGTTACCCATGATGCTAGTGATTTACTCTCCATTGCCGACTACTGTTGGCGCATTGAGGCAGGAAACATTGAAGCGGTTTCGCCCTCTGATTTTACCGTTAAACCACAACTCCAAATGGATTTCCATAGATAATCCATACACTATCTCGATGAGCATATTCTATGAGTAGTGTCTTTACCTTTGCGATCGCCCTTACCTGAATATTACAGTAATCAATTTACCAATACAGTCTCGAATTTGATCAGCATTAACAGCATTACGATAAACTTTTAACAAGCAGGTGGTTTGTGCCAACTTACCTAATAATCCTAGTGTATCTGGTGGGGTTGGTACGGGTTTCGTGGGAGTGAATAACACATCAATCTCCCTTTTTTCACTCATCATGGGGAAATTGAGACATCGTTTAGAACGAAATAAAATCTTAGTTGATCATTGACAGTAATGATATGTCACAATGATAGCGTTATGGATAAATCAAATAAATAATCCACATGGACAGTTTAAAATTATATGAATATGCTTGGTTAGTGCCAACTTTACCCCTACTCTCTGCAATGATAGTGGGTATTGGCTTAATCTCTTTTAACCAAGCCACTAATAAATTAAGACAGGTTAATTCAATCTTTATTATCTCCACATTGGGAGCTTGTTTAACCCTTTCTGTGGCTCTGTTTTGGAGTCAGTGGCAAGGAGCAGAACCCTACACAAAAATGATTGAATGGGCATCAGCGGGAGATTTTTCCCTGAGTATGGGTTACACTATCGATCACCTTAGCTCATTGATGCTGGTTATCGTTACCACCGTGGCACTATTGGTGATGATTTACACCGATGGTTACATGGCTCACGATGAAGGTTATGTGCGTTTTTATGCCTATCTGAGCATCTTTAGTGCTTCGATGTTGGGTTTAGTAGTTAGCCCCAACCTAGTGCAAGTGTATATCTTCTGGGAATTGGTGGGAATGTGTTCTTATCTACTCATCGGTTTTTGGTACGATCGCAAAGCAGCCGCTGATGCTTGTCAAAAGGCTTTTGTTACCAACCGTGTGGGAGACTTCGGCTTATTACTGGGAATGCTCGGTTTATATTGGGCTACGGGTAGCTTCGACTTTGGCGAAATGGGCATTAGGCTTCATGAATCGGTTGTTTCAGGAGAACTTGCTGGATGGTTAGCGGCGTTATTGGCGGTTTTGGTCTTTTTAGGTCCGGTGGCAAAATCAGCCCAGTTCCCTCTCCATGTATGGCTTCCTGATGCTATGGAAGGCCCTACTCCTATATCTGCCCTTATTCATGCGGCTACCATGGTGGCCGCTGGGGTATTTTTGATCGCTAGGATGTACCCTGTATTTGAGCCGATTCCTGTGGCTATGGATTTGGTATCTTGGGTGGGTTGTTTTACTGCCCTCTTGGGTGCCACCATTGCCTTAACTCAAAATGACATTAAAAAGGGTTTGGCTTACTCTACCATTTCCCAGTTGGGTTATATGGTAATGGCTATGGGTATCGGTGCTTATAGTGCTGGTTTGTTCCATTTAATGACCCATGCTTATTTTAAAGCCATGTTGTTCCTCTGTTCTGGTTCCGTGATTCACGGCATGGAGGAAGTGGTAGGACATGAGCCTGTGTTGGCACAGGATATGCGTTTGATGGGTAATTTACGCAAATATATGCCCATTACCTCTAGTTGTTTCTTGATTGGTACTTTGGCCATTTGTGGTATTCCTCCTTTTGCTGGATTTTGGTCGAAGGATGAAATTTTAGGTTTGGCTTTTGAGGCAAATCCTGCTCTATGGTTAATCGGCTGGTTAACTGCTGGTTTGACCGCTTTTTATATGTTCCGTATGTATTTCATGACCTTTGAGGGTGACTTTAGAGGTAAGGATCATAAAATGCAAGAGGAGTTGTTGACGGCGGCGAATATTATTCCCACTGATGAAGGACATCATGGAGAAAAACCCCACGAATCTCCTCTAACCATGACTTTTCCTTTGATGATGTTGGCTATTCCTTCTGTGTTGGTTGGTTTCTTGGGAATGCCTTGGAATAATCGTTTTGAGGAATTTATTGCTTCTCCTAATGAGGCGGTGACGGAAGTTGCTCACCATTTTGATTTGACTGAGTTTCTCATCATGGCTGGTAATTCTGTGGGCATTGCTTTGATAGGGATTACTCTTGCTTCTTTGATGTATAGTAGTAAGAAAATTGACCCCAGTGCGATCGCCTCTAAGTTCCCCACTTTATACCAATTTTCCCTTAATAAATGGTACTTTGACGAATTTTATGACAGTGTTTTTGTTAAAGGATGTCGCCGTATCGCTCGGGGCATCATGGAGGTTGATTACAAAGTGGTAGATGGTGCAGTTAACCTAACGGGTTTATTTACCATCGTCAGTGGTGAAGGCTTGAAATATCTGGAAAATGGACGAGCGCAATTTTATGCCCTCATTGTTTTTGGTGCTGTATTGAGCTTTGTTATTGCTTTTAGTGTCATTGGTTAAACACTACGACAATTCAAATTAATATTAGGGGTGCAACTATGTTGCACCTTTTTTTGTGGCATTTTGTTCTGTTACATTTAGAGAATTTAATTTGAAGACAAAGATAGATATAGGCAAAACTATAAAAACATCTAAAATAGTCTCATTAATTACTAATATCTACTTTGATTATGATGAATGCAATCAAGAAAATATTAATTGGTTTTTTTCTGATCATCGGTTTACCCATAACTTCCTTAGCTCTTTTTCAAATAATTGATAGTAATACCGCTCAAGATGACAGAGAAGGGGCGATCGCAGCTTTCTTTATTCTCGGTTTACCTCCCACAGGTATCGCTACTTACTTAATCTTGGACTTAAAACATAATAAAAGAAACAATGTTGACAAAAATAAAATTGATAAAGAACAAATATTCTTGCAGATACTAGCAGAAAATGAAGGAGAAATAACTGTACTAAAATTTGCTCTACAAGCTCAATTACCCGTAGAAAAAGCCAAAGAATATTTAGATAATAAAGCTCAAGAGTTGGATGGTGATTTTTCAGTAAATGATCAGGCAGGAATAGTTTATAAATTCTATATTTAAAACATTTTTTTTGTTAGATAACCTTATTTATTAACTTCTCCTAAAATAAGTAATATTTATCACTATCCCAAGGAGACGTAAATTGTTCATGTACCCTTGGTAAGGTATAATCGGACACGGTCATCAGAACGAGATAAAAGACACGAGAGCATAGCTAAAGAGAAACCATGAAAAAGCTGATCGAAGGACTACACCGCTTCCATGCTGGTTATTTTGAAAGCCACAAAGAATTATTTGAAAAACTTTCCCAAGGACAACATCCCCGTATCCTCTTTATCACTTGTTCTGATTCTCGTATTGACCCCAATCTTATCACCCAAGCCAATGTAGGTGACTTGTTTGTAATTCGTAACGCAGGAAATATAGTGCCGCCCTACGGTGCTACCAATGGAGGAGAAGGGGCATCCATTGAATATGCCATCACCGCCCTTGGTATTGAGCATATAATCGTTTGTGGTCATTCCCATTGTGGAGCGATGAAGGGTTTGTTAAAAATGTCTAAGCTAGAAGACCAAATGCCTTTGGTTTATGAATGGTTAAAACAGGCAGAAGCTACCCGTCGTCTTCTCAAGGATAATTATGGAGATCTTTCCGATGAAGAAGTTTTACCCATTGCGATCGCCGAAAATGTCCTCACTCAACTAGAAAATTTAGCCACTTATCCTGTCATCAGAAGTAAACTATATCAAGGTAAATTAGCACTTCATGCTTGGGTGTATAACATTGAATCTGGAGATGTCCTCGCTTATGATCCCCTTAGCCATGATTTTGTTGATTTAGAAACTAGAAACGCTCCCCCTGAATTTATATATGATCTAAAACCCACTAATTATTATCGTAAGGTATCTGGCAATCTTGCGGATAAAACTGATAATTCTCATGGCAGTCAAAATACTCCCAAATCCTCACCAATGAGCAAACAATTACAAGAAACCAATAAGATTAACACTGTCGCAGAAAACTATCCTCGCTCTAATCGTCTTTCTGCCGAACAAGCCGAGCGTATTTATAAAGGCTCTTATTAGTAATTGATAATGGGATATAGGTAAAAATTGGGGCATTTAAGTAAGAGTGAAAAACGCTCTAGCCCTTTGTTTTTAAGTGTGTTGAGGGGGTATATTTTTTTCAGGAAATAGGGTGACAAATAGTCTATTGATATAAACTTTTCCTGCGACTTCTTGGGAGTCTGATTTCACTATACCCCAAGGATCGTCATCTGTTCTGGTGGGTTGTTGATTTTCTTCTTTATTGGGACTATCTTCAGGGCTTTCTTGGTTATCTTGACTATCTGGGGAAGTGTTATTATCTATTTGATTTTGGGGCGTTGGAATAGATGGTATTTTGTTTCTATATTTGTTGAGATGCTCTTGTTGTTTCATGGCATCGGTTTTGGCTTTGTCTGATTCTTGATTATCTTCTGGAGTGGTGATAATTTCTGGATTTTCCTCTAATATATCTTCTGAAGGGATAGAGGATTCGGGAATAGTCTCACTTTCTATGGTAACAGTCCTGGAGCGATCGCCCTTAACCATACCAGAAGGAATCACGCTCAAAGGCTCAATATCTGTATTATAAATCGTTACTGCCGAACCGATAGAAACTTGATTACCGATGATACATTGCCCAAAAATAAGACAACCAGCCCCCAAAATAGCATTGGCTTTAATTTCGATGATAGCGTCAGGAAAAGCAGTAATAATGGAACCCATGCCCAAACACACACCCCCATGGATGACGATTTTTGCCCCATCAGGAGCATTTATGATCACACCATCAGCAATTACCGCACTATCATCGATGGTGACATCGCCTCTGATTTGAATATTTTTAACGGTGCTTGGTTGCAGAATGGGTAATGACATTCGAGCTAATTTATTTTTTTAACTTGGAAAGATGAGATATAAAAGGTATTAATTAATAATTAATATATATTAAAATAGACTAAAAGAATAATCTTTTTGATAAAAACTAAATTTAAATTTATTTTATTTGTTGCCTAAAAATAGCTTTTAAAAATTAAAAATTGATTTTATCCCCCTCATTTATTATCAACTCATGAGCAATAATTGAGAGGGGAAAATAAAAACTACGGGCGCTGGATAATAGCTTCCGCTACACGTTTTCTGGCATCGGTATCAATACCAATCATGCGGACATATTCGCCGTCATGGTCTTGAAGACAACCTTCTAAAGCTCTGATAACCTCAGATTCGTTGGTGCTATCGATGGGAGAACAACTCTGCCAAGATTTAGCCTTGAAACGGCGCACGGTGGCGTGTTCAGTACCAATTTTATAACCTTGGGATAAGAGCGATCGCAACTGTTTGAGTACATCATCCCCTAAACGGCTACTAACGGTATGACCATTACGACCATTAGTAGAAGCCACCGCAGCAGGGGGACGACTGGCACCATTAGCACTAGGAGCGGTTCTTACGGTGTGAGGCTCTGGGGTGTCCCCGGGGCGCTGAATCATCATTTCCAACACACGACGTTTCGCTTCGGCGTCAATACCAATCATGCGAACATATTCCCCAGCATGATCTTTCATACAACCCTCTAGGGCAGTGAGAACATCCCTCTCATTGGTAACTTTGATCGGGGAACAACTCTTCCAAGATTTAGCCTTAAAGTGACGTATATCAGCGTGTTCGGTACCAATCTGATAACCCTGACTCAACAAAGAGCGCACCTGTTGCACCGCATCGGCACTGAGGCTACTGCTCACAGAGCCACCACCATTACTGCTGGGGGTATAGCTACCACCGCCACCATTACTACTCACAGAAGCGGACTCCCCGGGGCGCTGGATGATGGTTTGGGATACTCGTTTTTTGGCTTGAGGATCAACCCCAATAACACGGACATACTCCCCATCAAACTCTTTGAGATAACCCTGTAAGGTTTTGACCGCCTCATTCACAGAATTGGTGGTGATACTAGGAGCAGTAATCCAAGATTTCGCCTTGAAGCGACGAATATCTGCATGTTCTACCCCAATATTGAAACCGCCTTGTATGAGCGATCGCACTTCTCCACTAATGTCAGTACCATTGGCCGCCATCACAGAAGTACCACCGCCATTACTACTAGCCTGAGCCACCGCAGGAGCCACAGAAGTAGTATTTAAGCGAGAAGGTTGTCCTGGAGTATCATCAGGGCGCTGAATGATGATTTCTGCCACCCTTGCTTTCGCCTGAGTATCCACCCCAATTAAACGAACATATTCCCCTTGGTGTTCATTCAAAAAACCTTCTAATTGTGCCAATACTTGGGCTTCTTGAGACGCATTATTAAGAGAACCAGTCAACCAAGACTTAGTTCTAAAACGACGTACACTAGCATACTCCACCCCAATTTTATAACCCTGTCTGAGCAGAGAACGAACTTGATTTACTATATCTGTATTTAAACTCATATTAGTTACTGATTGATAACTATTACTATCTTGATTATTATTATGATTAGACGAAACAGAGACACCCTCAGTGCGGAAACTTGCTATACAAGCATCGTTTTCAGCACAAAGATAACCCTGTGCCAAAGCCTCATTGATATTAACCACATGAGATGCAAACTCCTTGTCTTCAGGTTGAACATCAGGAAGACGATCAGCTTGTTGTTGATTAGTAATAATTGACCCCGAAGGAATATACTTTCCTGGGGGAATCTCCACATCCTGAATCAGTACGTGCATCATTACGATACAACCATCACCCACTCTGGCATTAAAAATTGTGGAACGAAAACCGATAAAACAATTATTACCCACATAGGCAGGTCCATGAATTAAACATAAATGAGTAATACAAGTTTCCTTACCAATCCAAACTGAATAGTCTTTGCTATCCTCACCCCTGACCCGACCTTTTTCCAAACCATGAATTACCACCCCATCTTGAATATTGCTATCATCACCAATATAAAAGGGTGTACCTTCATCCGCACGAATAGAAGTACCGGGTGCCACCATCACATGGGAACCCACCGTCACATCACCGATTAGATTAGAAAAAGAGTGAACATAGGCAGTTTCATCTACCCTCGGCTCAGTCAAATTCTTTGACCAAGGAGTAGGGGGCGCTGCCATTCTAGGGACGCGCATGAAAACCTCCATTTTTTATACTACGAACTGTTATGAAAGGACAAAAGAGGTTAACAAGTCCCCTGTTATTCTTCGTTAGTCTCCTTGTCCTCGTGGTGTTGAGAAAGGAAAAAGGCAGTAGATTATTAATACATTCTCTCCTCATCTTTTTTGCTATAGAGCGTTCCTGATGCGACTGTAACTGTATCAATAATGCCCACTACCATGGCATCGACAGGACGATTTTCTTGCCCCGATTCCTTTCTTGCCGCACTGCCCCTAGTTAGTAAAACCCACTCATGAATCCCCGCACCAACGGTATCCCCTGCTACCTCATAGGTAGGAAGAAGATTACCCTCAGCGTCCACTAACTGAACCAAGAGGAGCTTTACCCCAGTCAAATTCCTTGACTTAAGATTACTAACGACCGTACCGCATACTTGAGCTATTTGCACTTGATTAACCTAAAATTATGGTCTTCTGTTGCCGCCTAAAGGACGGGGATTGATGCTTTCTCTGAACTGCTCAACTTCTTCGGTATAACGAATAGGTAATACATATTCGAGGTTTTCATGGGGACGCGCAATGATGTGGTGAGATAATACCTGACCACCATTTACTCTTTTTACATTGTCAATACCTGCGGAAATTGACGCTTGTACTTCGGATACATCTCCTCTGACGATAACAGTCACACGACCACTACCAATTTTTTCATAACCCACAAGGGTTACACGGGCGGCTTTCACCATGGCATCGGCGGCTTCAACCACTGCTGGAAACCCTAGGGTTTCAATCATTCCTACTGCAATTGACATAATCGTTACTTTTTGTTGTTTTGACTGACACTATGATGTTTGTAGGTAGCTATTAAAAATTAATAACTACGGAATTGTTCTACTTCTTCGGTGTAACGGATAGGTAAAACGTATTCGAGGTTTTCGTGGGGACGCGCAATAATATGAGTAGAAAGCACTTGACCGCCGTTTACTCTGTTTGCACCCTCGATACCTGCAGCGATGGAGGCTTGAACTTCGGATACGTCTCCTCTAACGATAACAGTGACACGACCGCTACCGATTTTTTCATAACCTACGAGGGTTACACGGGCGGCTTTTACCATGGAGTCAGCGGCTTCTACTACTGCTGGGAAACCTAGGGTTTCGATCATTCCTACTGCAATTGACATAATTAATAGTTCCTATGTTGTATGAATTTAAGTTAAAACTACTTATTTTTTTGGTAGTTGAATTAAGGTTTTTCTTTAATAGCTACGGAATTGCTCTACTTCTTCGGTATAGCGAATGGGTAAAACGTATTCGAGGTTTTCGTGGGGACGAGCGATAATGTGGGTAGAAAGTACTTCTCCACCGTTGACACCATTGGCTCTTTCAATCCCGGCGGCAATAGATGCCTGTACTTCTGATACGTCTCCTCTGATAATGACGGTTACACGACCACTACCGATTTTTTCATAACCCACAAGGGTTACACGAGCGGCTTTCACCATGGCATCAGCGGCTTCTACCACTGCTGGAAACCCTAGGGTTTCAATCATTCCTACTGCAATTGACATTTTTGGTTTTTGTTATCTCCTAATTCTGTATGTTGTTAAAATTACCATTAAAATAGGACTTTTGTACTACTTTGTTTGACAGTTTAGCCCTTTCTGTGGGAAAACAATCTAGTTGAGCAAAAAAAACTAAGGATGTTTAATTTTTTTTGTTTGATAATTCTACTTTGATGTCAGAATTTTAATTTTTATCTAACATAAGCATAAACAAGGGTGGTACGTTTGACAAGATAAAGGATGATGATATTTATTAATCTTTTCCTTAATGATTTTTAATGACTCTTAATTTTTCTGATGAAATCTTGACTTTTTCCTCTACAGGATAATCTAGGGTTACAATTTAACGAAAGTCTTGAAAAAGTTTGACTTTATTTAGGTATATATAAATAAACTTTTGTTACGATACTGTTGTTTTTTAGATGATGTGTGGTAATAAGTTCTGCTATTTTTGTATCAATGTTTATGGGGCAAGAATAAATGTTAATTTATCGGTTTCTCCGCAAGTAATATCTTTTAGTATTAATGATCAATTAATGAAAATATTTTAATGGGCTTCATGGATAGTATAAATATTCCCTTTGTTGATTTGTCTTGGCAAAATGAACCTTTGATGGGGCAAATTAATGCAAGTATTCGGGATGTGATGGGACGAGGGGATTTTATTTTGGGTAAGGAGGTAAGGGAGTTTGAGGCTAGTTTTGCGCAGGCTTGCGGTGTAGGCTACGGCATTGGGGTTGGTAGTGGTACAGATGCGATCGCCCTTGGACTCAGAGCTTGTGGTATCATGGAGGGAGATGAGATACTTGTTCCAGCTAATACCTTCATCGCTACGGTTATCGGGGTAATCTTGGCAGGGGCAAAACCTGTCTTCGTAGATTGTGATATTAACACCGCCCTCATGGATTTAGAATGGGCGCAAAAAGCCGTTACCAAGAAAACAAAAGCTATATTACCAGTGCATTTGTATGGGCAGATGGTATCACCCCAAAAATTACAAGACTTTGCCCAGAGTAATAATTTAATCATCTTTGAAGATAGCGCCCAAGCCCATCTTGCCCAACGGGAAGCAAAAACCGCAGGAAGTCTTGGTATCGCCAGTGCTTTTAGTTTTTATCCTAGTAAAAATTTAGGGGCTTTTGGTAATGGGGGCATGGTGGTTACTGATAACGAAGAAATTGTCCAAAAAGTACGCAGTCTTAGAAATTATGGTGCGCCTAAAAAATATTATCACACGGAATTTGGTACCAATAGCCGTTTAAATACTGTGCAGGGGGCAGTATTAAAAATTAAATTACCCCATTTACAAAAATGGAATGATTGGCGCAATCAAGCGGGGGCAAAATATGATCAACTTTTACAACCCTTGGCGCAATATGGCATCACTCCCATTAAAAATGTGGTGGGTAAAGGGCATATTTATCATCTTTATGTTATTAATAGAGTTGTTGCGAAATAGTAGGAGATAGCTTTAATGTTGAATATTAAATAAAGTTAATGGGATTTTTCTTATTCCTGATTTTATTTTATGCTACTTCCAAATATAAATTCCATAATCCACAAGCTGTTACCATTAGTTTGTCATCAAATTCTGGCGTTCTATTTCTATAAACTGATGATACAGCATAGTATCTTTTTACCCCTGCAAAAGCGTTCTCACATCCTACTCTTTCCCTTGATAATTCTCTATTTTCCTCTTTTTGTTCCACCGTCAACTCTCCCCCTCTCGGTTTTTTTTGAGGTAAAAAGACATTATCATACATTTTTTGCACTCCTTGAAATCCCGAATCTGCTTGTACTTTCACCATATCTGGTATTCCCCCAATCAAGTCAAATTGATCATGGATTTTTTTATCATGAATTTTGCCATTACAGGTGGGTGTTAACTGTAATATCTTTTTTTCTGGGCTTACTACCGCTAGATTTTTACGGGTGTGTCTTTTCTTTTTTCCTGAGTAATTTTCTTTTTGTTTTTTCTTGTCTTGTGGTCGATTAATCGGTCTTTCCACCCCGTCAATCATCACTCTTTCCACATCGGGAAAATATTCCCTGAACTCTTGAATTGTGCTAATTTTCCTTTTTGGCAATACCTGTTTTTCATTTAATGTTTTTTCTAAAACCTCTTGTAGTTTATGACTCCATCGATAAGCTTGACTTCGGTCACAATCAAAGAGAATAGCAGCTAAATCAAATGTTGGATAACATTTTAAATAAAATAGAATATAGAAAAGTTTCTGCTCAATGGTTTTGAGATGAGATTTTCGACCTCCGCCAAAGCGTCTCTGACGAGAAGAGTCACTTTTTTGTGATAATGAAAGATAAACCGACTCAAAACTGACTAATAAATCATCAAATGCCTTGCGATTCAATCCTGTGGTGGCTCTGAGGAGTCGATCTTGATTAAGTATTTTGTCAATATTTAACATTCTACTTCTTTTTACTTAGTCAGTTTTCTCTATTATCTCCTATTTCGCAACAACTCTAATATAAAACCTTCTGAGGTTTATGATCGCAATGTAATTCAGGATAAGTTAGATAAAATAGGTATCCAAACGGGTATCCATTACCCTATTCCTTGTCATTTACAACCTGCCTATGGTTATTTGGGTTATCAAAAAGGAGATTTTCCTAATGCCGAAAGTCTTTGTGATAATATTCTTTCTTTGCCTATGTATCCCGGTATTAAGGATGAACAGTTGCAGATGGTATCAGATAAAATTAAAGAGATAATTATAAGTGGTTAGTAGGTAATGGTTTGGGGGCAAGAAGTTTAACTAAGTTGGGCAACTGCACAGTTATCAAGCAGGGTTTCGTTAGTTAACAAGTCTTCCACGGTAATTTTGAGGGTACATTGTTCATCTACGATAAATAATACCTTAATTCGATCGCTCCCAGGGGTACCAACGGGATTTAGAGGGGCAATGTTTCTTCCTCCTTTTTTATCATTAAGGGGTTGCACTGTTGTATTACCACTGATTACTTGTTTTGTTACAATGCGATCGCCATCAAAATAAACTTCGGTGCTAGTGGTTTCTTGCCCCAATTCACCGATAATTAATTCAATACTAGGTTGGTTTTCCACCGATGCCCCAAGGTATAAGGGGATAGGATTACCCATGGGGTAGGGTTGCCCACTGGGGATGATGGTGTGCCAGTCATGGCGACTTTTGCGACGATTCCAGTAACGGATACCATAGCTATGGTAAAGAAAGTCTTTTACTTGTAAACCTTGTTCAATTTTTAATGCACCTATGGCAATGGCGGAAAAGGGGCGATCGCACTTTATCTTTTCTGGGTTAAAATATTGTTGTAACCAAGTTTGTAGGACTGGAATTTGGCTACCACCCCCCACCAATAACACTTTATCGATATTTTCTCTAACTACTCCATTCCGTTGGGCTTGTTGTAGGAGGTTATTAATAAGATTATCTAATTGCTCAAAAAATTGATTTTCGTTTAATATTTGCTCAAAAGTTTTTCTGTCTAAAGATAACTCATAGGTTTCTAAAGTGCGATCGTTAAAATAGACTTCTTCAGCAGTTTCTTCCTCAGATAATTTAATTTTTACCCTCTCAGCCAAGCGACTAATTAAACTTGATTTAGGTATATCTTTTTCCTTGTGAAAATAATCCATCAACCAGTTATCTAAATCTGCTCCTCCCAAATTCATTCCAGCCTTAGCAATTACCTTGGCAACTTTATTTTTTTGGGCCGAGCTCTTACCTAATACTTTTTCGCCCCATTTCAAAATAAATCCTTGGGCTTGGTTACTTTTTCCTAACTCTAATTGTACTAAAGAAAAATCAATAGTTCCTCCCCCAAAATCTACCACTAAAATAAAATCATCCTCTTGGGTTTCATAGCCCAAAGCCGCTGCGGTAGGCTCATCAATAATTCTTACCTGCTCAATTTTCCACTTCTGACATACCTCTGTCAACCAATTACGATAACTTTCAAAGCTATCTACAGGCACAGTAATAATTAAAGAATCTGGCTTTTCTGACAACTCTTTTAATATCCCCGATAAAAACCATTCTCCTACTTGTTCAAAGGTAATATTCTGCTCATCTAATTGGGGTAAAAATCCTTGAATATTGGAACCGATACCCCTTTTGAAATTTTTGAAAAATCGCTGATTATTACTAATATCTAAACCATTATCTCTTACTTTTTGCCCTATTAATAAATCTTGATTTTGGGCATCTTTCACATATACTAAACTAGGAATTAATTCTGGGTTAATAGCAGTTTGTTGGGCAATTTTTGGTAATTTGATTACTTCCATTGTTTGGGTATCAGGATCAAATTTTGCGATAACCGTATTACTTGTACCAAAATCAATTGCGATCGCCATTATGCTATATTCCGACAGGGTAAATTTTGTTTGTTTAATAAATATTTTAAATCATGATTACTTCAATTTATTAAAAATAACCCCTTAGCCCTATGATTCAAGGCACACTCAGATAAAATTACGAATTTATTTATTAAATGATAAGGGGATAAAACCCCTGAGTGAAGACATAAAAACAAAAATAAATTTTTTATATACCCCCTGTAATACTTACTTGCTCGATAATTTGTTCCTTCGTCACAGCTGGTTCTAAACATGATAAACCACGACACACCAAACCAACACTATTATCAGGAATATCTTTACTAATACAAGGAATAAAATTAGGTAAATATAATTTATTTAAGTCCTCTAAAAGTTGTACGCTACTTTTTACACTACTACCATCTAAAAACCATTTTAAACCTGTAAATAAACTAGGACAACTAACGGAAGAATCAGTCATTTTTTCGGAGAATATCTCTAGGGTTTTTTCTGCCTTATCAAAATATTCTAAATTATCAGTCATTAATCCTAATCTAACGAGATTAGCTACAGCGACACCGTTAGGAGAAGGGGTTGCATTATCGATATAACCCTTTTCTTTGATCAGTAAATCGTTACTATTATCATGGGCATTGTTATAATATCCACCATCCTCTTGATCATAACAATAATGGTCAAATTCTTCTTGTACTTTGATAGCTTTTTCTAACCAATAATTTCCTGCATTGAGAGAATTTTGTTGTAAATCTAGGAGGGCTTTAATCAAAAAAGCATAGTCTTCTGATTGAGCCAAGGTACTAACTTTGTTACCATAATTTAAACGGTGTAATCTTTGATTTTCCCATTGATTTTTGAGGATAAATTTAACAGCAGTTTCCGCTAAATCTAAATATTTACTATCTCCAAAAACTCCATAAGCCCTTGCTAATCCTGAAATCATTAAACTATTCCATGCCACAATCATTTTTGTATCGGTGACGGGGGGAATACGCCCTAACCATTCTAGGGATTTGGCCTCGTCATTGTTACGGGCAGGGGCAAAGGTGGTTAATTTATCTGGTTTTTGCCCATAGCGCATGGTAAAAAGTTTATCGAGGGCGGTTTTAACTATGGGGGTGATGGGTTTGTCAGGATGTTTTTGTAAGACGTTTTTCCCTTCAAAGTTGCCTTCATTGCTGATGGTGAATACTTCCTGAAAGGCAATTAATTCTTCATGACTAAGGATTTGTTGCAAGTCGAGGTAATGCCAGACATAAAAATCTCCTTCTTCGGGCTCTTCATCTTGAATATTGGGGAAGTTATCGGCATCTTGGGCGCTGTAAAAGTAGCCTTCGGGGGCGCTCATTTCCCTTTCTAACCAAGCCAGTGTGCCTTCACAGGCAACCCGATATTGGGTTTTTTCTGTGCCACTACTCCAAAGGTTGGCAAGGAATTCCATGATTAAACCATTATCATAGAGCATTTTTTCAAAGTGGGGAACTGTCCATGTAGAGTCCACGGTATAACGATGAAATCCTCCACCTACATGGTCATAAATACCACCATTTACTAAGTCTATACCTCTTTGGATGCAAAGTTGATGGGCTTTGTTGGCATTTTCGGGAGAAAGGGTATGGATACCTACTAGGGTGGTATTGCTATAGGGCATCATGGGAAAACGAGGGCTACCGTATTCGTTACGGGCTAAAATCTTGCTATTTTTTTCTAGTCCTTGGCTGAGGAGTTTGGGGTTAAGGTGATTGTCTGGATTGGGTTTGAGGTTACTATTGTTTTCAAGAATGCCGACTATTTCTTGTTTGAGGGCGTTGAGTTTTTCGGTTTGTTGATGATAAAAGTTGTGGATGGATTCGAGGATTTGGAGGAAGCCGGGGCGTCCGTAACGGGGTTCGAGAGGGAAATATGTGCCACCATAAAAGGGTACTAAGTCATCGGGGGTAAGAAAGATGTTGAGGGGCCATCCTCCTTGCCCTGTCATCATTTGTAAGGCTTGCATATAGATGCTATCGATGTCGGGGCGCTCCTCTCTATCTACTTTGATGGCGATAAAATTATTGTTTAGGTAATGTGCGATCGCACTGTCAGAAAAAGCCTCACCCTCCATCACGGTACACCAATGACAACTAGAGTAACCAATGGAAAGAAAAATAGGTTTTTGCTCCTGTTTTGCCCTACTCAGGGCTTCTTCTCCCCAAGAATACCAATCAATGGGGTTATGAGCGTGTTTGCGCAAGTAAAGGCTTTGGGCATGGAGAAGATGATTCGGCATGGGTATCACAGGCGTTATCGTTAATACTCTGATCCTATCAAAAATAAAACTAGGCGTACATGTAGTTATGTTAAACCTCATAATATCGATACTACAAAATTGATTTTCTTCTCAAAAAACTTTAGATTTATTTTATATTTTTTATTAAAATTTTTGTTAGAATCGGCGTATATTTTTACAGAATATAGTAGTTTTAAATAACGTATAATCATCAAAATTACCATGGGTATTATGATACACTAATTTACCCAACACATTTTGTCATTTTCATATAAACACTTAAAAAATTTCTTCATAATAAAAAAGACCACGTAAAAAAATAAAAAGAGAAAATTATTAAACATAAAATCAGCTCTATATTCTGAGTAATAAATAATTATTTTCCAATTTATCGGAGGGGTTTTTTATGACTTCTATGGCTGATATAAACAATCAATTTGTTTCTCCTGAATTCAACAATATCCAGACTAACTATCAGAAAAATAAATTTCTAGTTCAATGTTTTAACACCATGCAAATGGCGGCGTGTGAAAGCTATATTAATGGATTGGAAATACCTGATTTTTTAGTAAAATCAAACTTAGATACCATGATTCCTATTTGTTATCGAGAGTATCCTTTTTTATTAATCCCCTATGAATGGTTATTAAAAGAGAGCGAATACTTAGCTGAAAAATCCCATGAATTGATGGAAACTCAATATAACTTACCCAAAGAACTATTTAAAGTTATGCTAGGGGAAAGTCAATTAATGTATCCCAAATACACCATGGCATTATGGCAAAAAGGAGCCATAAATCTGGAACAAGCACAAATAGATATGTTAGATGATCTTATTACTAAAGCCCAAATAAAAGACGGAGATCATATATTAGACATAGGTTGTGGTTTTGGTAGTGCTTTACATTACATTCTTTCCAAATTTCCTAACTGCCAAGTAACAGGATTAAATCTAAGTAAAGAACATTGTCAGTATATTCGTAATAAAATAAAAGATGATCAAAGTTATTTTAGTTCGGATCGTTTTACCTTAATTGAAGGTGATTTTAATACCATTAATTTTGAACACAAATTTGACAAAATTATTAGTTTAGGAGTATTTGAACATATAGGAAACCTAACAAATGGTTTTAAAAAAGTATCATCTTTATTGACAGATAAAGGTCAATTCTTACTACATATTATTGCCATTAAACTTCCCCATAGTATCTCGAGTGTCTTTCTGGAAAAGTACATCTTTCCACGCTTTAGAGTATGGGGTTATGAAAATGTACCGTTATATAATCAAGACCTTAAAACCGTTGATAAATGGTTTATGAATGGCTCAAATTATTCTAAAACATTAGTAACATGGTTGCGTAACTTTGATAATAACCAAGAATATCTTAAAACCCTTAAATATGATATGGAATATAGTCGTTTTCGCAGACTGTGGCGGTTATATTTGATATGGTGTATTGCTTATTTTGATGCTTGTAATGGGGAAGTTTTGGGCAATGGGCAGTATCTGATGACTAAAGCCTAATCGAACTATAACAAAATCATCATAACTTTTATTCTTAGTAATTTCTCTACTGTTTTATTTACCAAATTAATTCCAAATTTAAGGTAAAGTTTATTAAAATATGTTCTCCTAACAAATTACTAGGATTATCTAATATTTCAGTATTTTGATTCTCTCGATAAATTTCTACTTGTCTATCTTTCCGATTAATTAACCATCCTAATTTTGCTCCATTTTCCATATATTCTTTCATCTTCTCTTGGGTAGTTTTTAGACTATCACTAGGAGACATTAATTCGATGACAAAGTCAGGGCAAATATGGGCAAATTTTTCTTTTTCTGTATCAGGAATTGATTGCCATTTTGTAAGGGGAATCCAGGAGGCATCGGGCGACCTAATGGCGCCATTTGGTAATATAAAACCAGCGGAAGAATCAAAAACTATGCCTGAATTTTCTTGATTATTCCATAACCATAACTGAGCAATAATTCCAGCATTTCTGTTACTACTAATATCACCTACGGGAGTCATAATAACTAAATCTCCTTGATTATTTTTTTCAAATCTAATATTACGGTTATTGAGGCATAGTTGATAAAATTGTTCGTTGCTAATATTTAATGATTGACAGTCAATGGTTAGGGTTGTCATGGCTATTAATCTATGTTTTTAATAAGTTTATTTTAGAAAAATTGTTATGAGACTTTTTTCCCCTTATCTTTTATTTCTTTTTTAGAGAAAAAGAGGATCATTTTTCACTTTTTATCTAGGAGTGCCATATTTGACCATGGGAAAATAGTATTAGTTCTATAATAATTCTATGGTAAATATTTTACAGGGTATAATTTATGGTTACTCTCATTGGTAATAAAACTGTCAGTTTAGAGGAGTTTCTACAACTGCCTGAGACTAAACCTGCACAGGAATTTTTTGATCATAAAATTATTAGTAAACCGATGCCTCAAGGAAAACATAGTATTATTCAAGTTGAATTGGCTACAGCTATTAATTCAATTCTTAAGCCTAAAAAAATTGGTTTTGCTTTTCCTGAGTTGAGGTGTACTTTTGGGGGTAAATCTATTGTGCCTGATATTGTGGTGTTGACTTATGATCATATTCCACGGGATGATAATGGGGATATTGGGAATGTGGTGAGTATCGCCCCTGATTGGATGATTGAGATACTTTCCCCTGAACAAAGTCAGAGTCTAATTATCAAAAAAATATTGCGTTGCCTTGAGGATGGATGTCAATTAGCATGGATAATTGATCCTGAACATAAGACTATTTTTGCTTATTATCCTCAGAAAGTGAAAGCTTTTGATGTGGATGATGATGTTTTACCTGTGCCAGATTTTGCTTCAGATTTGAGGTTAACGGTAGGGGATATTTTTGGTTGGTTGAATTTCTAAGATTAAACGAGGGGAAGGAAAATGGCAGAGCTTAAAATTCCCAAAATTAAACCGACTACTACCTGAAAAGGGGTATGCCCCAGTAATTCTTTGAGTCTTTCTTCGTTAAAATCTTCGTTGTTAATCATTCCTTCCATGATTTGGTTTAATACCTTTGCTTGTTTTCCTGCGGCTTGACGCACTCCTGCGGCATCATACATAACGATTCCTGCAAAAATAGAGGCGATCGCAAATTCGGGGGACGACCATCCCAAAGTTTGCCCCACACCCGTGGCTAAAGAGCCCACAAGGGCAGAGTGAGCGCTAGGCATACCCCCCGTACTAACGATATACCGAAAGCTAAATTTGCGGTTATGAACAGTATCTACCGTAACTTTGATGATTTGGGAAAGAATACAGGCTAAAAGAGGAATTACAATTAATTTGTTGCCTAGAACTTCATTCATTATCTGCATTGTTTACACCCCCTTAATTTTTTCTATTAACGATAAATTCTGCTAGGGCTTGTAATGGTTGGGCTTTTTCTCCATATACCGCTAACTGTGCGATCGCACTTTCCACCAATTCATCAGCCTTAGCCTTCGACTCCTCCAACCCCCACAACTTAGGATAGGTAGCCTTATCAGCAGAAATATCCTTGCCCGCCGTCTTACCCAACTCCTCGCTAGTAGCCGTCACATCTAAAATATCATCAATAATTTGAAACGCTAAACCGATATTTTTTGCATAGATAGAAAGGCGCTCTAAATCCTCTTGGTTTGCCCCTGCCAAAATCGCCCCAGAAGTCACACAGGCTTCTAATAAAGCCCCCGTTTTGTGAATATGGATAAAACTAAGCATCTCCGCCGTCACATCAGTCTTACCCTCACACTCCAAATCCATCACCTGCCCCCCAACCAAACCTTGGGCGCCCACCGCCCTAGTCAAAACCTTAATCACCTCTAACACATTCTCAGGAGGCACCCCCTTAGTTTCCCTCGCCACATACTCAAAAGCATAGGTTAACAACCCATCCCCCGCCAAAACCGCAATATCTTCCCCATACACCTTATGATTAGTCAACTTACCCCGACGATAATCATCATTATCCATAGCAGGTAAATCATCGTGGATTAAAGACATCGTATGAATCATTTCCAAAGCACAAGCAGAAGGAATCGCAATATCATCATTACCCCCCATCAACTCACAAGTAGCCAAACACAAAATAGGGCGCAATCTCTTGCCCCCTGCCAACAAAGAATAACGCATCGATTCATAAATCTTTTCAGGCTTACCCATGGGCAAAGACTCATCCAAAGACTTTTCCACCAACTTTTGTTTCTCTTTCAAATAGCTTTGTAAATCAAACACAGAATTTTACTTTCCTCTACTTGCCTTTATTTCTAATCTTTTGGAATATAATCCCTTAGTAGATATACCAGATATTATTATCAATGATCATTGACCATTAGGCAATAAAAAATAGAGCATAAAAATTTAATTATCAACTATCCATTATCCATTATCCATTATTTAGCCCTTGCCACCGCCGCCAAAATCGTCTTTTTCACAGACTCAAACTGTTTTTTCAAAATAATTTTACTCCCTTCGGGTTGTCCTTCACCCTGCCAAGAAGAAGCCTTAAGCAGAAAATTTTGTAGTTGTTTCAACTTCTCAGAAGCGACATTAACAGTTAACTTTTGTTTATAACCAGAAGGATGTCCTAACTCAAAAAGTAAAATATGGTACTTCTTCTGACTAATTAAATTAGTACTAATTTGAGCACCAATATCTGTTTTCAAATCCAAATAACAAGGCAACCATTTTGGCTCATAAGTCCGATTATAAAGCAAATTAACCCACAAAATCATCGGGTGGGGAGTAGCCTGAAACATAAAGTGGGTAAAACAAAAAGTTGATTTAGGTTGAAAATGTAGCACCTCATCAGACTCCAACATACTCCATAAACTAGAAAAAGCACCCTCTTGGGCTTCAACCAAATTCGGAAAAACAATCTTTTTCTGGGGTTTATCCTGCGGCCAAAAACTTTGACGATAAACCGTATTGATAGGAAGAAGTGCCGAAGATGCTTCTTGACTTTTTTGATTTATTTCCCCATCGCTATTATATTCCCTGTCTAAAGGGATAATTACCTTCAAAATTTCCCTTATATTTTGAGGGCGACGGGCAGGGGATTTATGTAAACAACTCATAATCAAGTCATCTAAATCCTTGGGTAACTCCAAATAAGTAGGTAATTTTTTGGGGGGAAATTCATTATGGGCTTTGTACCACGACTGAAAATTATGAGCTTCTGCCTTAATGGGAGTTTGTTGGGTTAACATCTGATACATCAATACCCCTAAACTATAAATATCAGAAGTTGCCTTCAATTCATCCTCCGCCATTTGTTCAGGAGAGCAATATTCAGGAGTACCCATAAAGGATTTTTGGGTTAAAGATTCATCAGGATTATGAATTTGGGCAATACCAAAGTCAAGGATTTTGACAAAATGACCTCCTTTTTCATCCTTGGCTAAAAATATATTACTCGGTTTAATATCTCGATGAATAATGGGGGCTAACTCATTGTTGACTAAAATACCATTATGAGCGCACTCTAATCCCAAGCATATTTGACGGATAAGGGATAGAAATTTGGGGAAAGAAAGGGGCTTTTTCTTAACTAGTTGATCTAAATCATACCCTTCTAGATATTCCATCACATAAAATGGCACTTGACTATCATCAACGCCATAATCCTTTACCCTAACAATATGATCACTTTGTTCACCTAATAATGCACTTATTTTAGCTTCTTTCTGGAAGCGATCGCGCATTTTACTATCCAACAAAGCCTGAGAAAGAAATTTGATCGCCACTACCGTATCATTATTATTAGTATCAAAAGCCTTATAAACCTGCCCCATGGCTCCCTTACCCACCAAATTACCGATTTTGTAGCGATTTGTTAGTAATTCTTGGGAGTCCTTCTGTAAGGACTTGACTAAATCTGAGATAGGCTTAAACATTATGATACTGTACCTCTACCATGTTGAGTTGCCATAGGAATAAACCCTAAGCACCTTATTAAATATATTATAGAATTTAAACCGTTCGTTTTTTTGCCCTTGACCATAAAAAACCATTTACTTCCTTAAATAATGATTAATCCATCCGAAAATATCCCCCCCGAAGAAAGTAATCTTTTCCCCACAGAAAACCATACGCCCCCAGAATTATCTTCTACCCAAGAAAATGATTCTCCCCCAGAATTACCACTCCCCGAAGAAGTCACCGAAACCCCTCCCCTCAGTAGTCAAGAGCAAATTAAACTAAAACAAGAAGGGGATTTTGTCTATCTTTTTTTACCCCCCCACAAAACCAACCATAGCAATCAATGGATAAGGATGATAGAGGATTTCAAAACTCGATTGCAAAAAATGGATAAGTCATGGCTTCCTGACACAAAAGCCCACTTAGATAGCGGTGATAAGTTATTGGATACGAGACAAATTAGGGAGTTAGATGAAATTCTTGAACAAAATCAACTCAAACTCGATTTAGTCATTGCCCAACGTCGTCAAACTGCTGTGGCAGCGGCTAGTGCGGGTTATTCTGTTAGGCAAAATCCTTCTATTTCTCTTTTTGTTAAACCTAAAGAAAATCCTCAACAAAATTTAGCTGAACCTTTATATCTTAAAACTAATTTGCGATCGGGGGTGCAAATATCTCACCATGGCACGGTAATTATTCTTGGTGATGTCAATCCGGGGGCGACTATCATTGCGGGGGGAGATGTTTATGTGTGGGGTACTCTAAAAGGTATTGCCCACGCAGGGGCAGGGGGTAATCGAGAATGTTTAATTATGTCTTTAAAAATGAATCCAACTCAACTGAGAATTGCGGATTTAGTAGCTAGGGCGCCTGATAATACCCCCGATAGTGTGGCGGAGGTGGCTTACATTGGGGATGGGGGTATCAGAATTCGGGATGCGGATACTTTTCGTAAGTTAAATGTTTTTAGTACACAAAAACAACACTGGGTGAATAGTAGTCATGGGGAATTGAAATTCGAGCGCACTGAAAACCTAACCATTGAAAATTGATTTATATTGGAGGTAGAGGAAATATTTAATTATTTTGTTGTTATGAATAATATTATTTTTCATTTAGCAATTCCCATGATTAATGGGGAGGATACTAAAAAATTTTATGGAGATATTTTAGGAGCGAAGTTGGGTAGAAATAATGACCATGCCATGATTTTTGATTTTTATGGACATCAGTTAGTCGCTCATACGAGCAAAGAAAATGTTACTCCTCCTCGGGGGATTTATCCTCGTCATTTTGGTATCGTTTTTACGAAGGAATCTGATTGGGATGATTTGGTTTTTAACTGTGAAAATAAACAGGTTGAGTTTTATCAACCTCCTCGCATTCGTTTCTCTGGGGAATTAACTGAGCATAAAACTTTCTTTTTACAAGATCTTGCCTATAATATCCTAGAATTTAAGTTTTATCGTCATTATGAAGCTATTTTTGGGGCTACTGATGTTATGGCTATAGGCGATCGCTAATTAAATATAACCTTTAATGAACCCATATTTATCCATAAATAAAAAAACTCTTATTTTTGAGTTAAATAATTAACATCCTATGACCAAAATTATCAGTTTATGCTCATAAAAAATCATTGTTAATGTTAAAAAATAAAGATATGATTACTCTAGTCATTATCTATAGCAAATCATAAAATTGATGGATATTAAATTAGTGAATATAGGTTTTGGGAATATTGTTTCTGGTAATAGAATTATTGCCATTGTTTCCCCAGAATCAGCCCCCATAAAAAGGATTATCAATGAAGCAAAAGATAAAGGTCAACTAATAGATGCTACCTACGGGAGAAGGACACGGGCTGTTATTATCACAGACTCTAACCATATCATACTATCTTCCATTCAACCTGAAACTGTGGCTCAAAGGTTTACTTCTCCGAAAGAATGAGGTAGTAGGTCAACACCGAAAAAAGTTGTACAGTAACAAATTAAATGACGCTATAACAAATTATTGTCGTCGAAAATAAATACGTCGAAAATCTTTGTGGATGAAGCATTACTAATGATACTACCTTAAATCAGGTTTAACGATTCTTCAAAATTAATTAACAAATTAGATGTCGTTTTCCCTAGAAATAGCGAATTATATGTCGCCTTCCAATTAGGCGACTTTTTTGTGTCAAAGGTGGTCATTAACAAATTAGATGTCATACAATACGTATTAATCTACTATGTATTAATAAAACATTTATGTAAGAGTTATGGCGATGGATGAACAATTTTCCGATGTACCAGAATTAATAACTCATACTGAATCCGTAGAGAAAAGTATGCTAATAAAACGAACAATGGGCTTAAGCCCATTGCCAAAGACAATAAATAAAATTACAGTTTATAAATCGGACTTAGTATAAGAAGGATGAACAGGTTTATAATCGTTTTCGTGCCTGTTATCGGTTTGGTAAGTTGGCAGGGGAGGAATTTAGTCGTACGGTCAATATTTGGGAAAGACAAGTATTGAAGCTACCTGTGGCTTCTAATTTGACGAGTCAAAGAATGTTGAAATTGATTGGGGAGGCGACGCAAGGTTATATCGGTATTATAGATATGGTTTTGCGTGATGCGGCGATTCGTTCCCTCAAAAAGGGACTAAACAAGATTGATTATGACACTTTGAAGGAAGTTGTACAGGAGTATAAGTGATGGAAATTCAGCCTTGGTGGTTTACGATCACGCAGTGGCAGGGCTTCGCCCTGATCGCACCTTATGAGGGTGAAAGCATCAGTCATTTTTTAGGTCGTTTTCGGCGAGCAAATGTGCTTACTGTTTCTGGTTTGGGTGAGATAACTGGACTCTACGGGGCGATCGCCCGTTGGGAAAAGTTCCGTTTTAATCCTCCTCCTTCCCTTGACCAGTTGGAAAAATTAAGTGCGGTCATACAAGTGGACGTGGCAACGTTACAAACTATGTGTCCTTCTGCACCGATGAAAATGACTCCCATCCGTCTTTGTTCGGCTTGTTATGGTGAAAACCCTTATCATCGGATGGAATGGCAGTATAAAGAGGTTTACAAGTGCGATCAGGGCAAAGCCCTGCCACTGCGTGATCGGCATCAACTAAAACTTTTATCGGAATGCCCCAATTGTGGTGCTAGGTTTAAGATTCCTGCTCTTTGGGTTGATGGTTGGTGTCACAGATGTTTTACTCCTTTTGCTGAGATGATTCAAAAAGTATAAATTAACCTCATTTTATGTGTTTTCTTATACTACTTTGTTTTTCTCTCATTTTCTCGATTTTAGAGCCATAGTTTTTTGCACGACAAGAGTGGGGTGCGGAAGATCAGATAAACTACAATAATCAATCATTTGTCCATAATAAAATAGCCTGAGTGCGATCGCTCACATTCAGCTTTTGAATCATAGTATGGGTATGCACCCTTACAGTACCGGGGGTTATATAAAGAATTTGAGCAATTTCCTGATTAGACTTACCCTCTGCCATTAATTCTAAAATTTCCTTTTCCCTTTTGGTGAGAATATCTAAAACCGAACTATTACGGCTAGGAGGAGAAACGAAAGCTGATTTAATTTTTTCGGTGGCGGTAGAATCCCACCATGAAGCGCCCGCTGCCACAGAGCGAATAGCTAAAATCAAATTTTCAGCAGGAATACCCTTTAAACAGTAACCCTGAATACCTGTCTCAATTAAACGATTAATTAAGGAGGTTTCAGAGCGAGATGTCAGAGCCAAGATAGGTAAATCGGGATGATTGACTCGAATTTGTTGACAGGCTTCTAAGCCACTCATACGGGGTAATCCAATATCTAATAAAACTAAATCCAAAGGATGGCGATTAGTTAGATTAACGGCAGTTTCACCATCTTCAGCTTCTGCCACAATTTGCAAATCCGCTTCTTGTTGCAGTCGTATGGAAAGCCCGAGACGAAACAATTCATCGTCTTCTACTAAAAGAATTTTTAACATATAGTCCTAAAGGTAACAACTTAATTAGTTTAGGGGATTGAAAAAAATTAATCTCGATAATTAGGTAAAGAGAAACTAAACTCCGCCCCCCTTGGTACAAGATTTTTTGCCCAAATTCTGCCCCCATGAGCCTCGATAATTTGACGAGATAGATATAAGCCCAATCCAGTACCCTTGGCTTGGCGATCGCTGTTAGACTGATAAAAACGCTCAAATAGATGGGGTAAATCATCTATTTTTATTCCTGAGCCATAGTCTAAGATTCTAACAGTTTGAGAGGATAAAATAATATCGATGCGATCACCCCTTAGAGAATGATTAATGGCATTGGTCAATAAATTAGTTAGCACACGCCTTAATTGAAAAGCATCTCCGTTTACCCACACAGAAATGGGAAAATCTGAATTACCATAATTAAAGCTAATATAAACCTCATGGGCAGAAGCCAAAGGGGCTAAAGTATTGGTGACTTCTTGAATTAAAACTCCTAAATCTAAGGGTGCTAAATCCAATGGTAAACCCTCTAAATCATTGCGATAAATATCCAGCAAAGTTTGCACTAACTGTAAACTTG
Source organism: Cyanobacterium sp. IPPAS B-1200 (assembly GCF_001747005.2). Lineage (NCBI taxonomy): Bacteria > Bacillati > Cyanobacteriota > Cyanophyceae > Chroococcales > Geminocystaceae > Cyanobacterium > Cyanobacterium sp. IPPAS B-1200. The sequence continues at coordinate 58,146 of NZ_CP182899.1, read as the reverse complement.
ACTCATGGGCTTTCATCATGGTGTTTAATACTCTCACTTGCCCATGGGTAACGGTACCAAATTGGTTTTTTTTGAAAGCATCGATGGTACTAATAGCGCCGAGTAAAGGGGTTTTTAAATCATGGGTAAGAGTCGAGGCAAAATCTTGCCGTAAACGAACTAACTCTTGTTGTGTTTCTAGCTTTGTTTGTTGCTCGATTAATCTTTCTTGATAAACTCGATTACGCTCACTTAACCATCCTGTAACAATTAAAGACATAGTGGCAATGAGTCGATTGGCAATGGTAGAAATTTCTACCGCTGTGCTAATGTTTATCCAAATATTAAGCATAGTAAGAAATACAGCAATAACTGTCGCCACAAGAGTTGCTTTACCCCCATAGCTAACATTCACCATTAATATAGCCCCTGTATAAAAATAACCAAAAACATAAGCTGGTGGAGTAGTATATTCCAGAAAAACTACAATTATAAATAAAGCGACAATTAGCACCATTTTTTTTTCACGAAGATGCAAAGATACCAAGACTTTTTTAAGTAGTTTCGTCATAAAAAATAATAGCGTTTAGATAAGTGTTTAGAAAAGATAAACGCAAAGTTATACGTTTGTTTAGAGACTTTTAATGGTAATTCTTTTTAAGATTAAGTTAAAAGTTTTATTTGTTTTAAAAGTTATGGTTCAAGGATTTATACAAATCATTTTAACCCTGATATTGGTAATTTTAATTACGCCAATACTAGGTAGTTATATAGCAAATGTTTTTTTAGGAAAATCTACTTTTTTAGATAGATTTCTCAAACCTTTAGAAGCTCGACTTTTTCCATTATTTGGTTTAAAAATTATCGAAGCAACGAACACCACAGGAGTACAGTATGCAAAAGATGTGGTGGCTAGTAATTTAATTATGGGTATCCTTGTTTTTTCTATTTTGATGCTACAAGGATTCTTACCATTAAATCCCACCGAACTAGATGCCCCCAGTTGGGATTTAGCTTTACACACTTCCATTTCCTTTCTGACTAATACTAATCAACAGCATTATTCTGGGGAAACAACCTTTAGTTATGGTTCTCAGGTACTGGCTTTAGGTTTTTTGATGTTTACCTCCGCAGGTACAGGTTTAGCCGTGGCGATCGCCTTTATCAGAGGCATAACAGGAAAAAGATTAGGCAACTTTTACGTAGATTTAACCCTATGTATTACTCGGATTTTGTTACCTATATCCATAGTAGGGGCGATCGTTCTTATTATTTCAGGAGTACCCGAAACCCTATCTCCCCCCATCACAGTGACAACCCTAGAAGGAGCAAATCAAGTAATTGCCACCGGTCCAGTTGCCCACTTTGAAATTATCAAAGAATTAGGGGAAAACGGAGGAGGTTTTTTCGGCATCAATTCAGCCCATCCCTATGAAAACCCCAATCCCTTCTCTAACTTATTTACTATCCTTGCCATGATGAGCATTCCCACCTCCTTAATTTATACCTATGGAGTATTTGCCCAAAATAAGCGTCAAGGATGGTTAATATTTTGGATGGTATTTAGTATTTTTGCCTTTCTCGTTGTCATTAGCGCCGTGGGAGAATATCAAGGAAACCCTCTAGTTAATAACCTTCTCGGAGATACTCAACCCAACTTAGAAGGGAAAGAAGTACGATTTGGCTGGAGTCAAACCGCATTATGGGCAGTGATGACCACAGGAACCATGTGCGGTGCAGTGAATGGAATGCACGACTCCTTGATGCCCCCTGGAGGATTTAGCGTCTTATTCAATCTTTTCCTACAAATAGTATGGGGAGGACAAGGCACTGGTACAGCATATCTATTTATTTACCTCATCTTGGCAGTTTTTTTGACAGGCTTAATGGTGGGAAGGACTCCAGAATTTTTAGGCAGAAAAATAGAAAAACCAGAAATCGTTTTAGCCAGTGTCATTTTATTAGTACATCCCATTGCCATTTTGATACCCAGTGCCATCACTTTAGCTTTTCCTGAAACCTTAGCAGGAATAAGTAATCCTGGTTTTCATGGTCTATCTCAAGTAGTTTTTGAATATGCCTCAGCGGCAGCCAATAATGGTTCAGGCTTTGAGGGTTTGGGTGACGATACCCTATGGTGGAATCTCAGCGCTACTTTTAGCCTTCTTGTGGGTCGATATGTACCGATTATTGCCCTACTACTACTGGCTGACAATATGTCCAGAAAACAAAAAGTACCTTTAAATGCTGGAACATTACGCACAGATACCAAGTTATTTACGGGTGTAACCGCAGGGGTAATTTTGATTTTAGGGGCATTAACCTTTTTTCCCGTACTAGCACTAGGTCCCATTGCAGAAGGATTTGCTTTTTAACAATCCTTTTTGCGAATTTTGCCGAAGCAGTGGCAGAAGGGAGAGGTAAAGCCCAAGCAGACGCACTCAGAGCCACTAAAAGTGAAACCATTGCTCGAAAAATAATGGCTGATGGCACTACTCAGGAGGTTAATTCCACTTCCCTTAGACGGGGTGACCATATCAAGGTTATTGCAGGGGACGTAATTCCTGCCGATGGAGAGGTAATTGGTGGTATGGCTTCGGTGGATGAATCGGCTATTACGGGGGAGTCTGCTCCTGTTTTGAAGCAACCCGGCACTGATATTGCTAGTTCGGTCACGGGGGGGACTCGCATTGTCTCCGATGAACTTACCATCAGGATTAGTGTAGATCCAGGTAAAGGTTTTATTGATCGTATGATTAACCTCGTGGAAGGGGCGCAGAGAAGCAAAACCCCTAATGAAATTGCTTTAACGGTATTGTTGGCGGTTTTAACTCAGGTTTTCTTGATTGTAATTGCTACTATGCCTCCTGTGGCGAATTATGTAGAAAATCCCGTCAGTATTGCCGTATTAATTTCTTTATTGGTTGCTCTCATACCTACCACCATCGGGGGTTTACTCAGTGCCATCGGTATTGCGGGGATGGATCGAGTAGCTCAGTTTAATGTAATTGCAACTTCGGGGAGAGCGGTGGAAATTTGTGGAGATATTAATACTCTTGTACTGGACAAAACGGGTACTATTACTTTGGGTAACCGCTTGGCAGAGGAGTTTATCCCTGTAAATGGTCATACCATGGAAGAAGTGGCGGAGGTTGCGCTGATTTCTAGTCTTTTTGATGAAACTCCCGAAGGACGATCCATTGTTGATTTAGCAAACCAATTGGATGTGGATACTAATTGCGATCGCCATGGAGCCACAGGCATAGAATTTTCTGCCCGTACCCGTATGAGTGGCACTGATTTAAGTAATGGCATAGAAGTTCGTAAAGGAGCAGTGGATGCTATCAAAGGATTCGTGCGATCGAGAGGTGGTAATGTTCCCGAAAAACTAGATCAAGTGTACGAAAAAGTATCCCGTTTGGGGGGTACTCCCTTAGCAGTGTGTCAAAAAGACGAAATTTATGGGGTCATTTATCTCAAAGATATTATTAAACCGGGCATTCGAGAACGATTTGACCAAATGAGACGCATGGGAATTCGTACTGTAATGCTTACGGGAGATAACCGCATCACCGCTGAAGTAATTGCCGAGGAAGCAGGGGTCGATGATTTTGTTGCTGAGGCTACTCCCGAGGATAAAATTGAGGTGATTCGCAATGAACAAGCCAAAGGAAAATTAGTTGCCATGACGGGGGATGGGACCAATGATGCTCCAGCCCTTGCCCAAGCTAATGTGGGGGTTGCCATGAACTCTGGTACTCAAGCAGCCAAAGAGGCGGCTAATATGGTGGATTTAGACTCAGATCCTACCAAGTTAATTGATATTGTCACCATCGGCAAACAATTATTAATTACCCGTGGCGCTTTGACTACTTTTTCCATTGCCAATGATGTTGCCAAATATTTTGCCATTATTCCTGCTATTTTTGCAGGTACAGGGATTGGGGCTTTAAATATTATGAATTTAGGTAGCTCTCAATCAGCCATTTTGTCCGCTCTGATTTATAACGCTTTGATTATTCCTGCTTTGATTCCTTTAGCTTTGAAAGGGGTAGAATTTCGAGCTTTAACGGCGGATCAACTGTTACAAAGAAATATCCTTATCTATGGTTTGGGGGGCGTTATTGCTCCTTTCATCGCCATTAAGGCTATTGATGTGGTGGTAACGGCGGTGGGATTGGGTTAAATTTCTGACTGTAAAGTTGTTGCGAAATAAGTTTTTTGAAAAACTCAATCTTTATTTAACAAGGATTTTAGATACGCAGATATTTAATTCGCAACAGGTCTTTTATTCTATTTTCCTCGCCCGTGAAAACAGTTTGCTTTAGCACCTTTTATTTTTACGTTACCAACAAAATATGATGAACTTTAACACTTTTGAGCCTCAACAAATGACCACTAAAATTAGTTACCGTAATATGCAAGAAACAAGTTTGACAATAATTTGTAAATTTTTCTCCCGAAAATTACCTGTTTATTTAATATCAGTTTTATTGATTAATTTAATCTTTTCCCCTTTGGTTTACGCCAGTACCAATCAAGTTATGTCTCGGGGTCAATCTTATGCTCTAGGACTATTAGGCTTAGTAACGATTAGTTTATTCATCTACTTATTTGTTGTTATTTTTCAACCAGAGAAATTTTAAGATAATTGGTTGTTTAAACAAAAGATGAATTGTATTTTAACCGCATAAAAATATCGATACTTTACTTTTTTAAGGAGAATAAAAAATGCTTTCTATGGGTGATTTTTCTAAAGCTATTCGCGCTACTCTCATTCTATGGTTAATCACAGGGATTATTTATCCTTTGTTTATTTTGATTTTTGGACAAGTGTTTATACCATATCAAGCTAACGGTAGCTTAATTGAAAATGAGCAGGGCAACATTGTTGGTTCGGTTTTGATTGGTCAACCTTTTCGGGGGGATCTCTACTTTTGGAGTCGTCCTAGTGTCGTCAACTATAGTACAGGAGAGGATGCAGGTCATACGGGAGTATCTGGCGCTAGTAATTTAGCCCCTAGTAATCCTGAACTGATGGACTATATTGCAACCCAGTTGGAAGAATTAGAGTCCGCAAATATAGCTCCTCGGGCTGATTTAGTTTATACTTCAGGGTCAGGACTAGACCCCCATATTAGTCCTCAATCGGCTCAAAATCAAATGGAACGCATTGCGATCGCCCGTAACCTTACCCCAGAGCAATTACAGGAACTAATCGAAGATAATACAGAGGGTAGATTTTTGGGTATTTTTGGCGAACCCAGAGTAAATGTTCTGCAATTAAACCTTGCCCTTGATAATCTTTAATTAACCATGAATCACAAACAAGGCAACCATAAAATATTTATTGGTATGGCTCCGGGGGTTGGTAAAACCTATAAAATGTTGCAGGAGGGCAAGAGTCTTAAGCAAGATGGTATTGATGTGGTTATCGGACTTTTAGAAACCCATAACCGTCAGGAAACTTTATTACAAGCTAATGGTTTAGAAATTATCCCCCGCAAGGCTATTAATCAGGAGGAGTTAACCCTAACGGAAATGGATACCGATGCCATTATCAACCGTTGCCCTCAATTGGTATTAGTTGATGAGTTGGCTCATACCAATGTCCCTAATTCTCGATACCAAAAACGCTATGAAGATGTGGAAGAAATTCTCAGGGCAGGAATTGATGTTTATTCTACGGTCAATATTCAACACTTAGAGAGTTTGAATGATCTTGTGGCGAAAATTACGGGGGTAGTAGTTCGAGAACGTATTCCCGATCGCCTTTTAGAAGAAGCAAATCAAGTTGTTGTTATTGATGTAACCCCAGAAACCCTTGAAGAGCGTTTACTAGGGGGAAAAATATATGCTACGGATAAAATTGAGCAATCTTTGCAAAATTTTTTCCAACGTAAAAATCTCATTGCTTTAAGGGAATTAGCTCTGCGAGAAATTGCTGATACAGTGGAGGAGGAAACCCAGCAATTACTTTCTTCTACACAGTTTTATTCTATCCAAGAGAGAGTGTTAGTATGTGTTTCTACTTATCCTAATTCCTTGGGTTTGTTACGCCGTGGAGCAAGATTAGCTAATTATATGAATGCTCCTTTTTTTGTTTTATTTATTAAAAATCCTGAGCATTTTCTTTCTAAAACCGAAGCCCTGCACATCGAAACCTGTCAAAAACTTTGTCAAGATTTTGGGGGTACTTTTTTACGAGTTGAAGATGATAATGTCCCCGAGGCGATCGCCCGAATTGCCGAACAACAAAAGATTACCCAAATTGTCATTGGTGAAAGTAAACAACCTTTATGGAAACGTTTGTGGAAAGGTTCTTTTACCCAGAAATTAATGAAATTGATTTGGAAAAAACAAATAGATTTACATATTATCGCCACTCAACATTAGAGATTGACGAAGTTTATTATTATTCCTTTTTTGTCACTTTCCGAAATAACTAATCGGAAAAAATAAATTTATCCACTGAGAAAATGAATCATACAATTATTGCTGTATTTGAGCAAATTACTAAACCCTATCCATAATACATCGCTTTCCATTATTCTTAACCAAGGTAATATTGTGCAAAAAATAAGCATTGGTTTAACCATAATTCGATAGTTAATCAATGTATTTTTCCAACTACTAAAATCACGCCAATCTTCTGTGATGAAGATTTTCTTATCTTGAGTCTCTACTATTTTTTCTTGATTAATTAAGTCTGTAATAAGTTGAGTTTTTAAGCTAATCATCCAGTAAACACTATTGATAATTTCCCACCATTTTTCTATATCTTCTCCCTTGGTTAAACGATAATCTGTCCAGCCTAATTCTTGTTTACACTGCCGAAATCCATACTCTATCCATGTACGTTGACCATATAAATTTCCCATAGTTTTTTTCTGTTCAGTTCTCGTTTTTTGGATGTTAGTCATTACAAAACTAGTGCTGTTTTCTGGCATAGTTTCTGTGTTAGTAGTAATTTGCCAATAAGTTATTTCTCTTCTGAGACCATAAATAATTTCTCTAATGTATCTATCTTCTTTTTTACCATCACTAAAAATTCGTTTAAATTTGTACCATTTATTCGCTCTTATCGTCTGTGAACTTGGCATCCAGACACCATGGTCTTTTCTAATACAGACAATCAAATCAAGATTATTTTGTCTCAGTGCATTAATTAAAGTCGATGCTTCCCCATATAAACTATCAGCTAATACTAAATTAATAGAAAAACCTAACTCTACTAAATACTCGATAATTTCTCTTGCTAATTCTATTTTTGTTTTGTAAACATCACCCTCTTTGAGAGTCTTTTTTGGTTTGAATATTCTTGTCACTAAAGGGAAAGTAATATTTCTATAAAGACCATAAACATTTACTGATACTATACCTTGATCTATTTTCCCTAAGCTTCCCAAATATTGTCGAGAAGTATAATCTGTGTTATTTCCCTTTTTACGATCTCCTGTTTCATCAATGATTACTGTAATCGGTGTATCAATCAGTATACTTAAAATATATTTTAAACGTACTTTTTCCAAGTCTGATGAATTCCAATTAGATTTTGTCAAAAAATGATGTAAACCTTGAGAGGAAACATTAACAATTTTACTTATTTCTGGCAAAGATTTTCTTTTGAGTGTTGAAATTAATCCTAAGTGTAAATATTTAAATACGCACATCAGAAAATAAAGAACGATAAAACGAACAATAGTTATCAATCAGAGGAACTGTTTCTGTGGGATTTCGAGGTAAGTGTTGCCTGATTTGTTCAGCTATATCCATTGCCATAATTGCGTTTCATTTTTACTATCTTTTTATTTTGCCACTTTTTCTCTCGGAAAGTGACAAAAGAGGGATGATCTGTAAGGCGAATCGTAAAATACCTTCTATAGGGATTGAAAGTTACACCATGCAACTATTATTTATTTATTTACTTATTATTGTTAAAATCGTAAAATACTCTCTATATATAAGTATATATGGGTCTTATCGGTTTATTACATGGCTTATAGGGTTATAATAGCTGTAGTGCCGTAGTTCAAGTTTTAGTTACCTCTGCTCTACGAAAGTTTGGAGTAGTTTACTTTTAATTAAAAGTTTGCTTTCTGCTCCTGTTAACTGATTTCGATGCTGTCTATCTTTGGATAGAGAAAATAAGAGCACTCTCCGCAATAAGGATGCAGGTGTCCTGTTACAGCGGTTAGCGAATCACTTCCGAGCAAGGAAGAGTTCTTTTAGAGAACTGAAAGCGAGTCTCTCCGTCTGCCTTGACGACATTAATTTGTTATCACGTCATTTAATTTGTTAAGACGACACTAATTTGTTACCGATGACAAATAATTTGTTAATGTACAAATATGATGTACAATTACTATTTAAAACACTCTTTATAGAATGCGGACGGAGAGACTCGAACTCTCACATCAGAGATACTAGAACCTAAATCTAGCGCGTCTACCAATTCCGCCACGTCCGCTTTAAATAAGACCAAAAACTATAATAACACAAGCTAAATAAAAATTCAAGGAGAAATCATCGATGAGTTCCGAAACGCATTTGTGTAAGAGCTTTCTGAGTTTTACTATCGAGGGAGTTGAATAAAAAGCGCCCTTGGGGCTTATTCCTAGAGCGATGATTGCGTTTTTCTCTTTTTTGGGTCATATCAATCTCCTTTGCCAAGACTTGAGCTGACATCCATTCTGCCCCATAACCAACTACTGTGTGGCGTTGTGCTTGGTCTGAGGTAGCAACTACAATTCTGGTGCTAGTATCGGGGTTTTTGCGCTGAAATGAAGCACAATATTTTTCTATGTAGGTGTCTGCAGTTTCGTTATAAGATGTATAGTGTACCCAGAGGCGATCGCTATATTTATCCTTATAGCTAGGAGTTTTTTGGTAATGAGCGTCAAATACTACCTTTGTTTCTAATGCCTTGTAACCAGTGTAATTCACGAGGGTATCTAGCAAAGACTGTCTAGCATACTCTAAACCATTCTTATCCCTCATTTTCTTAAGGGAATTCCACGCCCCAATGATGTTGTAACCATCTACCAGCAAAATAATTTGAGAAGTAGTAGAAACCATTTTCCTGCATATATCCTATTTTATGGGTTTATCTGTCTTGATGTCATAATGTTAAATTTTAGCAAAATTTTATAATTGTCGGTGTATAAATATTGACAACTAAACCAACAATTTATCCCTATCAAAAGTAGAGACGTAGTATGTTACGCCCCTACACAAAATCAACTTTACAGCACAAGTTATCTTGTGTGTCTCAACCTCAATGACTCCACTTTTTCAGCGCCCCTTAGATACCAATGACATACTTTCGCCACTCATGATTAAGATTATCTTTAGTACACTTAACAATTTCAAAATGCAAACTGCTGTAAGGTTTTCTTGGTTGCGTCAATAACGGCATCTCTGCTTCCTTCGGAGTTCTATTTCCCTTACGAATATTGCACCTCACACAAGCTGTAACCAAATTTTCCCAAGTATCAGGGCCTTTTCGGGAACGGGGAAGAACATGATCTAATGTTAATTTTTCCCCTCTATAATTACAATATTGACAAGTATGTCGATCGCGCTCTAGCACATTTTTTCTAGTTAAAGGAATTTCCTTATAGGGAACCTTGACATAATACCGTAACCTAATCACCGAGGGTAACGGGAATGTCTGACAAATAAATGTTCCATCATGCTCTAACTGTTCCGCCTTGCCTTTAATTAACAGAATTACCGCTCTTTTCCAACTGGTGATATTTAGCGGTTCATAGGAGGCATTTAAAACTAAAACCTTACCCATAAACGTCTTTTTCCAAGGATTTATTGCTGATACTAGCACAAACAACATATTTATTGCACAAAATAGAGCCGTCAAACCTGACTAGGTTCATGTTTCAGACAAACATAAAACATAATTTCTAAGGAAAAAACAACCATTACACCTCATACTTTCCTCCTTTGCTCGGATCAGTCCAATCACATACAAAACCTTGAGTTTCAGGCACAAAGCGATTCCAAGGAATAGGATCTACAGAAGCATCGCTAGAATAGACAATATCAAACAGTCCATCATCTCTCACCTGCCCAATGCGCACAGTTTTAGAAATATGATGATTTGGGTGCATCGTAACCATACCATGGGGGGCATTCAACTTTTGCCCGATCGCACTTACCCTGATAGCATCTAAATCCATCTCATTACCAGCTTTCTCCACCGCTTGTTTCCAAAGATATACCATGACATAAGCAGATTCCATAGGATCATTGGTTACCCTATCAGCACCATATTCAGCCTTAAAACTATCAACAAATTTAATATTTTCCGGAGTTTCCACCGTTTGAAAATAGTTCCATGCGGCATAATGTCCCCTCAAATACTCTACTCCCATTTGCCGAACTTCCTCCTCGGCAATACTCACCGACATCACAGAATATTTATCAGCACCCAATCCCGCCGCGTGAATTTGTTTAAAAAAAGCCACATTACTATCGCCATTGAGACTGTTAAAAATAATTCCCCCATGGGGTAAGGTTGCCTGAATTTTTGAAATGATAGAGCCAACCCCGATATTTCCCAAGGGTAAATAATTTTCCCCCACAGTTTTTCCCCCCAAAGCATCAAGTTGTTGTTTAATAATAAGATTAGCGGTACGGGGAAAAATGTAATCTGAACCCACCAAAAAAAACTCATCCCCTTTATTTCGCAACAACCACTCCACCGCAGGTTCAATTTGTTGATTAGGAGTTGCCCCAGTATAAAAAATGTTGCGAGAACATTCTTGCCCTTCATACTGAACAGGATACCAAAGCATATGATTTTTGGCTTCAAATACGGGTAAAACCGCCTGACGACTCGCAGAAGTCCAACAACCAAACACCGTTACCACCTGATCTTTATCAATCAACTTCCTCGCCTTATCCCTAAATGTGAGCCAGTCGGAAGCACCATCTTCAATAATTGCTTCAATTTGTTTTCCTAACACCCCCCCATTTCTATTAATTTCCTTGATGGCTAATAATTCAGCTTCCACCACCGCCGTTTCGCTAATGGCCATGGTGCCACTGAGGGAGTGTAGTATTCCCACTTTTATGATGTTTTCTTTCGGGGAAATTGTTTCTTCATTACCCATGGGAATGTCATTATGACAACCTTTAAAGAACAAACTCGCTCCTAATGTTAAACCCCCATACCCTAAGAATTTTCTTCTGCTGTGGCAAAAATTCACTGGTGTTGAACCTATTACCTTTGATATATGCGTTGACTCTCATATTTTTCCCTAACGAAGATGATAATCTAGCTTTTCTTTTCAATTCTTTTTTGAGGCTATCACCATAAATCCCTGAAAATATTAAAATTATCTTGTACCTGTAAATAGTATTAAGAAATTTTAAGAAATGAGCCAAGTAATTGATCAAGTAGTGAGCGATCGCATTTGTAAACACATGAATGACGATCATCAAGATGCCATAATTCTTTATGCCCAAGCCTTTGCTCACATCGAAAATGTACAAAGTGCCACCATGATTTCCATTGATCATGAAGGAATGAATATTGCCGTTAACAATGAACCTCAAAACCCCATTAGAATAACATTTGACCACACTCTCACCGATGCCAAGGATGCTCACCATACCTTAGTGGAGATGATCAAAACCGCTAAAACTAAACAATAAATTTAGCAATGCCACAAAAATTGCTTTAGGGTGAATAGGTGATAGGTTTGGGGATATGAGCCGATATTTTTAGTCTATTTTTTATTTCCCATTTCTTGTTACTTAAGTAAATAAAAACACCAATGAGTAATTTAAGTGTTATAATGACTTCAGAAGAGATTAAAGTATCGGTTTAAAGATTTTGTTGAAGATATTCCCGAATTTTCGAGTTTTCCACTGGCAGTCTTCTCTCCGAATATTACAGATCCTACCATAAGCAATAAAAACACTGGAGACAAGACAATTATGTCAATATATGTAGGCAACCTTTCCTATGACGTTACCGAAGCTCACCTTACCTCTGCGTTTGCAGACTTCGGAGCAGTAAAAAGAGTATATTTACCCACTGACCGTGAAACTGGTCGTATGCGTGGTTTTGGTTTCGTAGAAATGGACACCGAAGCCGAAGAAAACGCAGCCATTGAAGCCTTAGACGGTGCAGAATGGATGGGGCGTGATATGAAGGTTAATAAAGCTAAACCCCGTGAGAACAACAACAATCGTTCCTCCTACGGTGGCGGTGGCAGCAGAGGCGGAAGTCGCTTCTAAAAAACCTTAGAAGGTTTTAATAAATAAATCCTCATCTACAAATTAGGTGGGGATTTTTTTTGGGAAAATTTAGCATTTATCTCAACATTTCATAACAAAAGTGCCCAACTCGAAATAAAAATAAGGAAATTTAGACATATTTAACCCAAAACCAAAAAGGTTTGTTAACCTAAGAGCAAGGAAGAATTTGCACCTACTAACAAAACGTATGTATTACGACGGATATTATCCACTATGGTTAAAAAAATATCACTTCTCGATGCCATTTTCTGTGAAATTCATTACAATATCTGAAAGATTTGACCGAAAAAACTTGTTTAACAATCAAGAGTAAAAGGGAATGACTTTTTTTCAAAGCTCCGTAACAATTGATTTAAAAAAAGGGACCATTAAGCACTTAGTGCAGAAAATGCGATGACAATTTATCTCATCCAACCCTCGCAGATATTTCCAAGAAAGATTTACTCCGAATATGGAAATAGACTTCGATAAAACAAGAGTTTTCAGTTGAAATTCTACTCCTTAACAAAAATATTAGGTATAGTTCTAGCTTTTGCTCCCCTAGGTTTTATGCTGATGGGTATCATGGCAAAACTAAGTCTAAAGTTAAGCTGGTTTTTCAAACCGAATTTAATTTTGATGGCAAACAAACCGATGAAAATAAAAATCATCTCAGTTGATTTGTTTGAATTTTCATGAAGATTCTGTCAAGAAACAGGATCAATTCAACAAATAATTTACAACTTTTTCACTATTAATCTTCAAGCATAAAAGGAATAAGAGGAAAACGGCATGACGCAGGCACAAGAAATTTTCGCAACTATCACCCCCACTGACGACATGGAAGCACTTTTAGATTTAGGATCAACATCTAAGGGTAAGAATAAAAGTTCAGTTTCTGTAGATACAGAATTAACAGAAATTATGTCCGATGCAGATTCTATGGGGGTTGTTGAAACAAGTACGAAAAAAGCTACAAAACTTGCTGCTAACCGCCGTCGAACTCAAACCAAGAAAAAGCCTTTTACCGAAGATTCTATTCGTGTTTATCTCCAAGAAATTGGTCGCATCAGACTTTTAAGGGCAGAGGAAGAAATTGAGTTGGCCCGTCAGATTGCAGACTTACTAGATTTAGAATATATCCGAGCTACTCAAATCGAGCATTTAGGACGTATTCCCACCGATGAAGAATGGGCCGTAGCTTGTGACATTCCCAATATGCGTCAGTTTAACCGTCGTTTGCATATTGGGAGAAGGGCAAAGGATAAAATGGTTCAATCAAATTTGCGTTTGGTGGTATCCATTGCCAAGAAGTACATGAATCGAGGGTTATCTTTTCAAGATTTGATTCAAGAAGGTTCGTTAGGTTTGATTCGCGCCGCCGAAAAGTTTGACCATGAAAAGGGTTACAAATTCTCCACTTACGCCACATGGTGGATTCGTCAAGCTATTACCCGTGCGATCGCAGATCAATCCCGTACTATCCGTTTACCCGTCCATCTCTACGAAACCATCTCACGGATTAAGAAAACCACCAAAATGCTTTCTCAAAAAATGGGCAGAAAACCCACTGAGGAAGAAATCGCAGAAGATATGGAGATGACTATCGAAAAACTAAGATTCATCGCCAAGTCTGCGCAACTACCTATCTCCTTAGAAACTCCTATCGGTAAGGAAGAGGATTCTCGTCTAGGTGACTTTATCGAAGCGGACGGAGAAACCCCCGAAGATGAAGTATCCAAAAACTTATTACGGGAAGACTTAGAAAATGTACTCGACTCCCTTAGCCCCCGTGAAAGAGATGTCCTCAGACTCCGTTATGGTTTGGATGATGGACGAATGAAAACCCTAGAAGAAATCGGGCAGATATTTAACGTTACCCGTGAGCGCATCCGTCAAATTGAAGCTAAAGCATTACGTAAGTTGCGCCATCCCAACCGTAATAGTATCCTAAAAGAATATATCCGTTAGGAATAATCTCTCTTAATTTTTCCCCCATAATAATCAACCATGGGGGATTGTTTTCCCACTATATCAAAAGCAATGACCACAAAATCAGACAAAAATTGGCAAGAAAAAATAGAAGAAATTGAAGCCGAAATTTATGACGCTACCCCTTTAAATCCTCCTAATAATGCTCAGGGCAGTGTTATCCCCGTCATCAAAGGATGGTTTACGGCTTTACCCACAGGGGGCAAAGTTATCATTAGTGTGTTTGGGGTGATGTTATTATTTTCCCTAATTAGTACCGTGTTTTCTATTCTTAAGTCCTTACTCAGTATTCTGGTGATTGGGGTTGTTTTTTATATTGCTTATAAGTTTGTTAATAGTAACAGCAAAGAGTAATTGATAATTAAGAATAAAGATTTTATCACTTCATCTCCTTTTCTTCTCTACTTCTACAACCTAAAACAAGATTATCCTTATGACAAAAAAAGCGTTAATATCTGGCATATCTGGGCAGGATGGGGCTTATTTAGCTCAATTGTTATTGTCTAAGGGTTATGAGGTGGCAGGTACTTCTAGGGATGCTCAGATGTCTTCCTTCAGAAATTTAGAGCTTTTAGGAATCAAGGATAAAATTCAATTAGAGTCCATGGCACTGAACGATTTTCGCAGTGTCTTACAGATTTTGATGAAAACTGAACCCGATGAGGTTTATAATTTGGCTGGACAAAGTTCCGTGGGTTTGTCCTTTGAGTTACCAGTGGAAACCTTAGAAAGTATTGCGACGGGTACTTTAAATTTATTGGAAGCCATTCGTTTTACCCATCGCCCCATTAAGTTTTATAGTGCGGGTTCGAGCGAATGTTTTGGGGATATAGGAGTTCAGGCGGCCGATGAGAATACCCCTTTTCGCCCTAGAAGTCCTTATGGGGTGGCAAAGTCAACAGCTTTTTGGCAGGTGGCTAATTATCGAGAGGCCTATCATCTTTTTGCTTGTACGGGAATTTTGTTTAATCACGAGTCTCCGTTGCGCCCTCGTCGTTTTGTGACTCAAAAAATTATTGATAGGGTGATAGACATTGCGGAGGGTAGAGAGCAGGTTTTATCTTTGGGTAATATTAATATTAGTCGAGATTGGGGTTGGGCGCCTGAGTATGTGCAGGCAATGTATTTGATGTTGCAACATGATTCTCCCGAAGATTTTGTCATTGCTACGGGGGCTAGTTATAAGTTAGAGGATTTTGTGGCTTGTGCTTTTGATTTTTTTGATTTGGATTGGCAAAAATATGTAGAGTGCGATCGCACTTTATTACGTCCTACTGATTTAGCTTTTAGTCAGGGGAACCCCACCAAAGCGAAAAAAATACTGAACTGGGAAGCCCAATATAAAATGCCCGATGTGGTCAAAGGAATGATTGAAGCCAAGGTGAATAAAGCTTGATGAAAAAGTGGAGTTGTGAGGGTAGGCAAAAGTTTTTTGATCTTGAGATTAACAATTATAGTTAGTCAACTTATTTATTATCACCAAAAAACTCCCCCATTATGGAGGAATTTAAGAATAAAAAATAATAAAAATATGGTTATGGTCTGATAATGTCTATTCCTCGCTGGTATAACTCTTTAGCGTAATCTGTCCATGTGCCTTGCCCCCAATAGCGAAAACAACTGGTTTGCAATAGTAGATGATATAAAAGGGCTTCTTGATAATCTTGATTTTTGGTGATTTCAGGATTTTCTTTTACCACACCATCATATTTTTGATGGAATAAAGCACTTAATTGATTCATGGGTTGTAATACATTCTCATAACCCCTTACCCAGCTTAAATCATTAGTCCACGATGCACCTTCGGTATGAAATTGATGATCATTTTCGGTTAAAAAGGCGATCGCACTTTCGACTTTTTCTGAAGTAAAATCATTCTCAACCCGTTGCCATATCTTATGTTGCCCCACTGCCTGACATACAGGAAAATCATCTTCAGATACCCCAGAAGCTGCCAACAACTCCAAATATTCCGTACCATTTACCCCCACCACATCAGAATCTTTGATGCCATACCAAAGGGGGGGAAAATCCCTAGGAAACTCATTCATCATCACCCCACCATTTTCTCCATCGGCAATTTGCGTCACACAAGGAGGAATACTGATGCCATTGATAAATTGACGACTTTTGCTTTTAGCTTCGTGGTAGGGTTGCATCTGTGCTACTAATTTAGTATCTGAACCCTGAGTTTTGATTAATGCTGTAATGGTGATAGTCTCTCCCTGAGAATTTTTAGCCACCAAACGATTAGGGATATATTTATCTTCTTGGTGTAACCCTTGTCCATCAAGTCTTTCCACTGAATGCTCTTGTACCAATAACCAACGATAACCACACTCTTTTAACGCCTTGATATATTCATACAAAGTATCAGGATGATTGGGTAGGTGCATCTCAGGAGGAGAAAAACCCTTCACCCGTTTTAGGGCATCCTCCCCAAAAATAGCAGCGAAATGATGTTGCCATGCTTGGATGTGTAGCTTAATATCAGGAATAGGAGTAGAAGGAATTACCCCATGGGACCACATGGTACCTAACCATTCTATATAGGGTTGATAGGTTTCATCCTGAGTAATTTTACGGAGATTATTTAAAACATCTTCCCTACCCATTTGTTGCAATCCCCATAACAGGTTGCCCGAATAATCCAACATAATGCGGGGGCTACAGCCGTTTGCCACTAATTCGGGAATAAAATCCCCCATGCGACTATAACACCAAGCAAATACGGAAGCGTTATGATTATCTCCTTCCCCTTGATGCTCAAACATATGTTGTAAATTAGAGATTAATTCTCCATGTTGCCCTGCGGGAATCGTGGGTTGGTGCATATGTAAGGCACAGGCAAATAAGGCTTTTTTGTCTTGTAAATTAATATCTGTTTTATCTAAAAAAACGGTTTCTTGATGATTGACTATTTTTTCTATCTCTGCTTCTTTACCTGATAGGGGAGGAATATCTGCGGTAATTTGTCTAAACTGTTGTACGTTTGTAGCGGTCATGATAGCTTTTGTTCTCCATGTGAACTATCGCTATAGTATCTTTATTATGTAAGTCTTTTTAGTTTGACCATTAAATCTTAATTAATTTTTTATATATACCCTAATGTCTCATATTCTAGCACCATGGCGATCGCCCTTAGCCAAAGCATTACATATAAATAGGGCAAAACCCTATAGCCGTTATTTCCAACTAGCCACCATTTCCGCCGAAGGATACCCCACCAATCGCACTGTAGTTTTTCGGGGTTTTTATGAAGATACCAACTGGCTACAAATCATCACCGACATCAGAAGCGAAAAATATCAACACCTACAAAAACGACCCCAAAGCGAAATTTGTTGGTACTTTACCAAAACCAGAGAACAATTTAGAATCAATGGTCACATTGATATTATCACCCACCAAGAAAAAGATCAAAAAATGCTCAATGCCCGTAAGCAAGTATGGGATAAATTAAGCGATAACGCCAAAATTCAATTTACATGGGCAAATCCAGGAGAAACACTCAATGATGAATCTATCATCACCCCCGATAACCTTGATAATCCCCTTGATACTTTTTGTTTACTTATTTTTAAACCCCAAAAAGTTGACCATCTACAACTCAAAGGCAACCCTCAAAATAGATACCTATACCAACTAGAGGAACAAAATCACTGGGAAATGAGTCCTATTAATCCATAATTGCAAAACATATTTTTTTTAAACAAGGGGTTTAAATCCTTTGCGCCAACTAAACTACTAATAAAATGTAAAACCCAAAAAATTAACAACAAAAAAGAGCCTTGGTATAAAACCTTAGCTCTTCTTATGGAGTACGGAGAGGGAGGGATTCGAACCCTCGTTGAAGTTACCCCCAAACAGCATTTCCAGTGCTGCGCCTTCAACCGCTCGGCCACCTCTCCAGATGACACAGTTAAATATTATAGCTAATCTAAAAAAAATTTACAAGGTAAAAAGGAAAAAATACTTATTAATGATGACTTTTATGGCTTTTACAGGGAAGAATGCACAAGTCTCTCTCTCAAAATTTTAAAAATAATGGTTATGATAGATGGGAAAAATACGAATGACTTCCACCAAAGGAATGAATACTACTACATTGTTAAATAATCGTTATCAAATCATAGAATCTATTGGTAGAGGTGGATTTGGCGAGACTTTTCTGGCCATCGATACTCATTCGCCCTCGGGCAAAAGATGCGTGATTAAGCAACTAAAACCGATTATTAATGAGTCTAGTATTCCTCAATGGATGTATGATCGTTTTGAACAAGAAGCACGTATATTAGAACACGTAGGGGATGAACAAATTCAAGTACCCCGTCTTCATGCTTATTTTTGCGAAGATAAAAATTTTTATTTAGTGCAAGAGTGGGTAGAAGGAATTACCCTAACTAAAAAAGTTCAAGAGGAAGGCAAAATACCTCCTGAAAAGGTTGAGGAATTCTTATTAAAAATATTACCTGTATTGGGCTATTTACATAAAGAAAATATCGTTCATCGAGATGTAAAGCCTGACAATATAATTCTTCGGGCAAAGGATAATTTACCCGTTTTAATAGACTTTGGGGCAGTAAAAGAGGCTTTAACTACCTTTGTTTATTCTCAGGGCCAGTCTGCCTATTCTATCGCCATTGGGACCCCTGGTTATATGTCTTCGGAACAAGCGGCGGGGCGCCCCATTTTCTCTAGTGATTTATATAGCCTTGGTTTGACGGCGGTATATATGTTGACAGGAAAACCACCTCAATATTTACGCACCGATAGTCGCACGGGAGAAATTTTGTGGCGTGATGAAATTCCTGATTTCCATTCTAACCTTGCGGGGGTAATTGATAGGGCGATTCGCTTTAGTCCCCGAGAGCGTTTTTCTAATTCTCAGGAAATGATAGAAGCCCTTAAGCCGATGACTTCCCATTATCCTACCATGGGTTTTGGGAGTCCTGGGACACCTCCTAAAAATAATCATTCTTCAAGGGCGAGTAATAATCATACTGTTAGTTATGATCCTACCATTGCGGTGGGAGGTCGTGCTACTCCGCAAAATTTAGTTAATAATCCTCCTATCAATGGTGGCACCATCGGAAGGGGCAAGGGAGGTACTGTGGCGGTTAATACTTCTCCGACTCAAAATTATGAGGAGGATGAAAAACAGGGCTTGTTTGGCTCTTTATTACCTATTCTATGGCTATTTCTCATTGCGATCGCCTCTTTCACCCTCGGTTATGGAGTAATTGCCAATATATTTGATAATTCTAATTCTCAGTTGGCCAATGAATCGGGTGACAATGAATCATCCTCACCCCCTGAAGAAGTGGAAACCCCCATTGAGTCTAACCGTCGTAATCCTATTTTTAATCCTGATATATTTCGTCGCCCAGAGGAAGAAATTCCTCCAGAGGAAACAGTAGAAAATGAAGAAACTGAGTCAGAAATTGCTGAAAATCAATCTAATACCGAGGAAACAAATTCTTCTGATAATAGCCAAAATCAAGAGTCTTCTAATTCTCCAACAGATAACTCTGGTAACTCCAGAGGGCAAAATAGGGATAATAATTCTTCGGTGGATGGAAACTCTTTACCTGTTTTAACAACGGGCAATGTGGTAAATGAGATTTTAGGCAGATTTGGACAACCGAATCAAACTCGACCTAATCCAGATGATAATACTACGGAATGGAGTTATGACAATATTTTTAATAGCAATAGTCAGGTTAGTTATAAGGTGAATGATGCGAATGGAAGTATTGAGGAAGTAAATTTATCTTTTCCTGTGGCAGCGGATGCGGCAACCATTGAGGCTACTTTTGATCGCTTATTACGGGGTAATGTTACCCCTGAGGTGAGGGAGGCTTTAAGGCAAGTGATGCGGGGTGAAACGGATTTGAGAGCTTTTAGTGTCGCTAAGTGGGATGGTCAAATTAGAAAAGTTAATGGCAATATTAACATTAGTGTTTGGTCAAGATAATAGTTATAATTGGGTAGGGAAATTATCTGTAAATACTGATTTACATAGGTTATGATAATATCTAAGGGCGATCGCACTTAGCCCTAATCTCGCCCTAGATAGATCTATATTTTTCTCTTTTACTTCTCCCCAAATACGACAGTTTTTTTCCCATGCCATTAAGGCTTGATACATCTTTTCAACCATAGATAAATAGTTGATTTTTTTTTGTTTATTTTCTGTGATTTCTATACAATATATCAGAGTTTTTATTAAACTTAAATCACTGTCTATGGTGTATGGCAAGTTATTAAATTTGATATTTTTTATATCTAAGATATGCCATGAATTTTCAGATAAATCAAGACTATTTAAGGTAATAATATTATGTTCATGGGCTGATTTCAAAATGGAACAAAAACGACCATAAATATAAATGTGCTTAAATTCCGCTGGTTGTTTATTTTTAGTAGCATATTTATTATTAAAACAATAACTAGATAAATAGGTTAAATATTCCTCTAAAAACTGATTTGTTACAGTTAATTCTAGCCAACCATTACCCGATATATAGATTTTTAAATTAGGATAGTATTTAAATTGGTTTTTATCATAAAATTTAACAAAATCCACCGCTAAATCTTCATGATTTAAAAAATATATTTTAGCTAACCTTAAACATATAGGACTGTTAAATGTTACTGTATCCTTCTTTTCATTCAAAGTTAAATTATAAAAAATATCATCAGAAATAGAAACAATCTTATTTTTATTTCGTTGCCATTCCCAGTATATTTGACATAAAATATCTCCTAAAAAATTACTCACTAAAAAATTATCCATTTAAAAAAACTATTATCTCCTCCTACCCTTATAAATATTATTTTCTTGGTTGACGAGGAGACTTCTTCATGGGTGCAAGAATAGAATTTAGAGTGCGTAATTGTTCCGCCGTACCCATACAAATCAAAGAATCTCCCTCCTCAAGGATACTTTCCCCATTAGGGCCAGGTATGAGTCCATTATTAGGAGTGCGGATAGCCACCACTAAAGCGCCAGATCTCGCCCGTAACCCTGCTTCTCTAAGGGTTTGCCTCAGACAAAGACAATCTTCTTCTAACAAAAATTCCTCTAGGTAAAATGATCTTTCCCCACCGCTGAGGATACCATCGACAAAATCCATTATCTGGGGGCGTAGGGCGGCAGCTGCCAGTCTTTTTCCGCCAGTGACGTAGGGGGATACCACAGCATCTGCCCCAGCCCTTTCTAGCTTTTTTACCGCTTCTTCTGAGTTTGCTCGGGCGATCGCCCTTATGCTAGGATTAAGAGCCTTAGCAGATATTACCGTATAGAGATTATCAGCATCAGAACTAAGCGCCGCAATAATTGCCAAAGCAGTTTCAACTTTTGCTTCTAACAAAGATTCATCAAGGGTGGCATCTCCCTGAAGATGTAGATAACCCAACTCTTCGGCTTTTTCCAACTCACTTTCACTCTTTTCAAGGACGATAAAAGGAGTATTTTCGGCGTGTAATTCCCTCGCAACATGGAAACCCATGCGCCCAAAACCGCAGAGAATATAATGATTTTGTAATTTATCAATCACGTTCTTTTTTTGTTTAAATCTTAGTCTTTCTTTAAAATAACCTTGGGAAATAGCTTCAGTAAAACGATTGACAAGATAACCAAAAATGACAATTCCCATTAAAATGAGAACCATGGTAAAAATTCTAGCTCGATCATCAAGGGTTCTAATTTCCCCAAAACCCACCGTTGAGAGAGTAATAATGGTCATATAGGCAGAATCTACCAAAGACCATTGTTCTACTAACCAATACCATAGCGTTCCTGATAATAATACACCTCCTAGGGCTACAGAGGCGCCGATTAGCTCCCTTTTCATTCGATAATATTTTTGTTCGGAAGCTGAAGGTTTTTTTCCGCTACTCACTCACTTAAACACTCCTGGTTATTTTTGATACTCACGGCTCAAATATGAGCTTAATTTTTTTGATGATGCCCTGACAAAAAAACAGATTTAGTTCCGCTTTTTATTTTACTTAATGTTCTCTAAGGTGCGGAATATCTAAAACTTAATAACCATGGTGTATTCGCTAAAAATATTAATTATGGTAATACGTTATTGAGTTAATTCCCAAGCTAGTTTGGCAGCGCCAACCATTCCTGCATCATTACCTAATTTTGCCACCATCAATTTTAGTCCTTCCCTAGAACTAGGTAAAACTCTTTTTTCAACTTCTTTCCAAGCTGATGGTAAAAAATATTCAGCACTAGCACTCACTCCCCCCCCAATCAAAATGGCTTCTGGGGTAAAGATGTAAATGTAGGTTGCCAAACCAGTGCCTATTATCTTGCCATAATCTTCCCAAAATTTTAGGGCGCTAGGATCATTTTTCTTCGCTAATTCGCCCCACTCAGAGGGTTTTTTGCCCGTATCACGATAAATGGCAGTAGCAGAAGCGTGTTGTTCAAAAGAGCCTGTGTTACCGCTATTACAGGGATGTCCATGGGGATTGAAGGTCACTAAACCTAATTCTCCCCCAGCGCCATTATGTCCGATAAATAATTTACCATGGAGGATAACAGCGCCCCCTACCCCTGTACCAATGGTTAATAAAATTAAATTTTGATAGTTTTTTCCTGCGCCTAGCCATGCTTCTCCTAATCCTGCACAGTTAGCATCGTTACAAAGAATGGTTTTTAGTCCTGTTTTCTTTTCCAATTCATCGGCAAGGGGTACATCATGCCATCCACTTAGGTTGATGGCTACTTTGGCTATTCTACCTTTTACGTCTGTCGCCCCCGGCATTCCAATGCCCAAGGCAACAATATTTTTATCTTGGCTAATTCTATTAACGGTAAGGGCGATCGCATTTATGACATCTTCAGGGGTAGCAGGTTGAGGAGTGGCAACACTAAAAGACTCTAAACAAGTACCATCCTCCAGAAAACGACCAAATTTAATGGCTGTGCCACCCAAATCTACTCCTATTACTTCTTTTTCTTTTACCATTTTTAAATACTTTTTTTATCCCTATTTATTTTACTATTTACTCAACCTCATGGGACTTTCTCACTAACCAATAACTGGCGGAGAGACAAATTATCGCTATCCCTAAAGCAATTAAATCAATTTTGTCATATTGTTTGGGATCAAAAATAATAATTTTTCTTGCTACCGCAATTAAGGCAGTAGTCAAAACTAACTCCAGTTGAAGTATATGCTTTCTTAAATATACAGTAATATTTTCCAATAGTTCCAGGGCAATCAATATATTAAGAAATAGTCCGAATATTTCAAAAATTGTACTAGCAAAAAAGCCAAACTCTCCAGTGATAAATAAATATTTTGCTAAGACAAATATTAAATCTAATATCGAAATAAAAACAACAATAATAATTCCTAAAGAAAGAATTTTAGAAACAATATTTTCTGTAAGGTGAACTATTTTTAAAAAGTTTTTATCTTTAAATGCTTCTTTTAAATAATTAATAAAACTATTCATATAAATTATATATATGTCTTAATATATTTTGAATTGAAAAATAACAATAAAATGGAAAAGACAATATATATTCCGTTGAACAAAATAATTCATTTTATTCTCCTTTCATTAGACTATTGAATATTTCGTAGATCAAAACTTTTTTAGTTGACATTTTCAACACACAAATATTAAAACACGTTCTTGCCATTCTGATGGTTGAGGAGATTTAAAAAAGTGTCCTTAGCAACTGTATGAACATAATTGCTACAATATTATTAAGTTTTGTAAACTCATCAGCAAAAAACCTTGAAGACTAAACCAATCGTAACTCAGTGGAATTGTTTAGATAATCTCTGGCAAGGGGGAGAAGAAGAAGTTAAAACAGGTTTACCCCATACCCAATTAGCACCTCCTTGGCAAATACTATTATTAGGGGATGGCTCTCCCACAAGGCATTTGAGGTTATTAACCCAAGAGCCTACCCAAGTGGATGTGATTGATATGTCTTTGATTGGTATGGATAAAGATAACGCTCCTCAGGCCATAGAAAATGTACCTGGGCCTAGGTTAAGAAGACAAGTATGGCTCAAAACGGCTTCTGGACAAAGATTAGCTTATGCTTCTTCTTGGTGGAGTGCGGACAATGTGGATCATTATTTAGAAAATAGAGCCTTACCGATTTGGGAAAGTTTATCTAAATTGCACACAGAATTGTATCGGGATATTCAAGGTATTTATTACGGTAATTGTCCTTATTTAGAAGAAAGTTTTGGGGAAAAAGGACCTTTTTGGGGGCGACATTATCTTTTTTGGCACAACCGCAAACCTTTAACTCTTATTTATGAAGTTTTTTCCCCTTATTTATCTAAATATTTAGGAGAAATAAAATATCAAGAATAACTCTTTTTATTACATTCTAATTATCACTCACATCATTTGCAAACTGTTGTAATTTTTTGCTTAGTTGTGTCACAGAAATACGAGGAGACATACGGGGTATGGGGCGATCGCCCTTATCCGTAACCATAAATAAAACGGGTATTTCGTATTTATAAACGTCAAACCATTGTTCATTGGTAGTAATATCTCTAATTTCAATATTTATATTAATATCATCAATTTCTCTTAATTTTTCCTCTAATCCTTCACAAAGGTGACAACTTTTCTTGCTATATAAAATTAAATTCATTACTTTAAAATATTAATTACTCCACTGTAAAAGAAGAATGATAGTTACTAAATAAACCTAAAAACTGAGTTTTCAAAGCATCTAAAAAACCTAAAAAATAAAATACTCCTCGACTAATAATTTTGTTCAAAGAACCACTTTTATTACAAGGAGGATTACCCAAAACATGACAATCAAATAACTTTCTGTAAAAACGCATCTGTTGGGATAAAGTCAAATTTTTTAAACCCATCAAAAAATGATTATGGTAAAAAGCAAACTGATAACTCAAAGACTTGGTTGTAATATCATGACAACCCCCAAGTTCCTCCCCTAAATGAACTAACTCCGCCAGTGGATCGTACCAAATATCATAACCCGTACTACGTAACCGTAAACAAAAATCAGACTCCTCCCTTACCGCACTACCCCGAAACCTCTCATCAAACCAAACATCGTACTCCGTAAAAATATCTCGCCGAAAAGACATATTGCAACCCCTGGCAGTGATAATTTTTTGCGGTTTGATGAGATAAACAAAATCCAAATGATACCATGCCAACCCCGGATCACTTGCTTCGGGCTCTAAATGCTCTTTGAATGCCGTTGAATAGCCTTGCTCTCCTGTTTGAGCCGAAAACTGCTTCATACGGTCTAAAACTCTTCCAGCTACTGCACCTATCTTTTCATTATCTAAATAATTTTTGACATGGGAAGAAATATAATCCTCTGATAGCTGAACATCATCATCAATAAAAATTACGATGTCGCCTTTCGCCTTACTAACTCCATAATTTCGGGCTTTTGGTAAACTAGCCCAATCTACCCGATACCATTTTATTTTTCCTTGTGTATGATGATTGCTCAAAAAAAATTCAACTTCTTGATCATGATCCAGAGTTTGATCCACCACAAGCACTTCAAAAAAAGGATAATCTTGTTTAAGTACATCCCGAATACTATCCACAAGGGCTTGTTCTCGTTTATAAGTAGGAATAATCACAGAAACTAAAGGTTGATTCATGATGTCGCAGGGTGTCTTTTTTTGAGGGACTTAAATTTTTTTCTGGTTTTACGATTTTTAGTCAAGATAACTTGAACTTCTTGATCCCGTTCTTGTTTATCTATCACTGTTAGTTTAATTAAAACTCCCGCAAATAACCAGTAGTAAACGGCCACAGGGTCAGTGTCAAGGGGATACCAGTAGGGAAAATAACCAATAAATAGTAAAAACACCCAAAAGGCACTGGCAAAACTTTTGAGAGTTGGATCTTTAATGGAACGATACTTTTTAAAAGTATATATTACTAAATGAGTAATAAATCCTAAAAAAGCGATTAAACCTAACATACCAAGTTCATAAATAATTTTGGGATGATAGGTTTCCAAAAATGCCACAGCGCCAAAAGCTCTAGCGGAATTAGTCGCTTTACCTAAACCTGATCCTAAAAGAATTCCGTCACCATTACTAATAGCCCATTGCCACTGTTTAATGATAAAGTCTTGAGGAGGGGAGGCATTCCAACGCCCGATCGCACTATCAATTCTGTCCGTGACGAATTCAGGGTTAGCCGTAATAAATATAAAACCAATAATGAAGAGAATTACGGCAATGGGAATAAAACGTTTAAGACGAAAAATTTGCCCCGTTAAAACTAACATTACAGCGATAAATATAGGTACAAGGAAAAGAGCGGCTCTTTGTCCTGACACTACCGCATTAATGAAAACTAAACCCATGCCCCCAAGTCCGATTAATTGCCAAAAACGGGAAGTTTCGAAAAAGGCCACCGTAAAACAAATGGCGCTATTGGCAATGAGAAACCAGCCCCAATGCCATGGAGAGACAAATGTTCCGGGTAGTCGTATTTGATTTTGGTCTGGGGTATATAGTAGTGAGCCACCCACAAAGCATCTAGCATCTAAACTAGCTCGAAATAGACCAGCACCTTCGGTAAATTCGCTGGTTGCTTGACAACGCCCACTTTTTAGAAATTGGTATTGCACCAAGGCTAAAAGACAACAGATGATTGCTAAAACCGTTAATAATCGACCGAGTTTAAGTACGGTTTGTTTATCTTCGATGAGATGATAACCACAAAACATTAAGGGTATGTAGCCGATAAATATTTTTAAGCCCAAAATACCCTGTAAAAATGGTTGTCCTTCTTTACAAATAGGAGGGGGACTGACATTTTGTACCAAGTTACAAGCTGGGGCCAAAAGTTGAATACGAAGGTTTATGAAAACTAAAACCATTAGGCAGACTATGCTTAGTATCATCAAAGTAGGAAGCAAGGGCTTAGCGATGATAATGGGTTTCCTCTGCTTCCATGCCTGAAGTAGTAGGGCACATAGGGCGGGAATATAAAATACATCTTTAGCAATCTGGAAGATCAGATTTCCTCCTGCAAAGGCATATACTACTGTACCTCCGAAGGGCATATAAATCAGAAACACCCAAAGGGCTGATTTGGGAAACTGATAGGAAAGAATTAGTGCCATAACTCCTAGGGCAGCGGCCACTGCCATCTTTGGTGATAAGAGAAAAAATGAAGGTAGGGCTACTAATATTCCGAAGATAATGGAGATCGCCCATGAACTGACCAATTTTTGCTTTTTTTGCCTTTGCTGCCGCTTGAGAGCCATTTTTTCTTTACGACTGAGGGGAGCAGGGGTATTAGGGGGAGCATTGTTTACACCCCTTTTACGGTTGCGAAATTTTTGAGTTTTCGAGGCAGTCATAATGCTTTGGGGATGATGTACTGAAAAGAATCACCCATAAAACAAGCAATTCTTTTCTTTTCAATTATGCTAGATGTTGCTCGACTACCGCCACTAAATTATCAGTCCAATGGTTAACTAAATTATGATTTTGAGCTTCTACCATGACCCGAATTAAAGGCTCTGTGCCTGATGCACGTACCAAAATACGACCTTGATTACCCATAGCTGACTCTGCCTTAGCGATCGCCTGACGCACAGGTTCACACTCCTCCCAGCGCAACCGTTTTTCCCTGTCTTCTACCCGTACATTTTTCAATAATTGAGGGTAGGGGGTAAAACTTTCTTTTACTAATTGGGTTAAGCTAACACCCCTTTGACGGGTAAGGGAAGCAAGATGAAGAGCGGTTTGAATGCCATCTCCCGAATAGTGGTGATGATGACAGAGGATATGTCCTGACTGTTCACCCCCTAACATGGCTCCTGTTTCCCACATGGTAGCTTGTACGTGTTGATCTCCTACGGGGGTGCGTACCAGTTTACCGCCTAACTTTTGCCATGCCAATTCAAAGCCGAGGTTTGCCATAACAGTACCCACTAAAAGGTTATTGGGTAGTTGCCCTTGCTCTTGTAAGTATTGTCCCCAAAGGTAAAGAATATAATCACCGCAAATTTTGTTACCGTCAGAGTCCATGGCCATTACCCTATCGGCATCACCATCGAAGGCAAAACCCATGTCAGCATCATATTCTTTGATAGCTTGTTTTATTCTATCAAGGTGAGTGGAACCGCAGTTAACATTAATGAGATCGCCATCTGCTTGATGATGAAGGGTAATCACTTCTGCCCCTAACTCGGTAAATACTTGAGGGGCAATTTCTACCGCTGCTCCCCATGCCAAATCAAGAACAATGCGCATTCCTTGAAAGTTAATATCTGTGGGTAGGGATTGGGTTAAAAATCTTTGATAATTGGTGGCTAACCCATGACGATGGATATTTTTGCCATATTTATTACCATCTCCTTTTAAATTGTGGCTTTTGAGGAGATTTTCAATGGCGATCGCCTTTTGATTATTCAATTTAGTACCATCTGCCCCAAAAAACTTAATACCGTTATCCTCTGGGGGGTTATGACTAGCAGAAATCATGATCCCCCCCACAGCACCCATGGTGCGGGTAAGATAAGAAACGCAAGGGGTAGGACACAAGCCGATATTCCACACCTCTAAACCCATAGAAGTTAAACCAGAGGCGATCGCCATGGCTAACATATCACTAGAATTACGAGAATCCTGACCGATAATAACCGTTTTAGAATCATTTTGCCCTTGATTCCAGACCCTTCCGGCGGCCATACCAACCCCTAAAGCCAACTCAGGGGTGAGTAAATCACCCGCCTTACCTCTGATACCATCAGTACCAAAGAGCTTATCAGGTAAAGCACTAACACCAAATCGCACCCCTGCATTATCGAGTACCTTGCCATTTTGAGCCAGATCAAAAGACATTACCATTTTCAATTTTCCTCACACAATTAATTAAATGAATAGCTATCAAAATTTATGTATAAAACCAAACCAATTAACATATTTACTTGGTTTATGAACCATCAGCGGTTAATTAATACTATTGCCAAAAATATAATTTATTAGGAATATTTAAAAGTATTTAATTTAAATGGCTATGATTCATTAATTTTCGGTTTAGTTAATCCATAAAATTCTAATTAAGTTTTGTTATATTGGTTATATCATAACCATGATTTTAAAGATCATTGCATGATAGACTAAAACGTTCAATAAATCAACTCCTCAGAACTTTTTCCTTTGACAGTTTTGGGTTTTCTATGTTATATTAAAAGAGTAAGGATAAATCGTTCATCTGTTTGTTACAGACGGAAGTAAGAAGAACAAATCTTCTGAAGGAACGCGCCTCGAATCTAAACTCAACAAATTAGAGGAGGCGACATTATGAACGCAAATAACACTTTAAAAAAAAATAATAATCTCAGTTCGGTTAGTCAACAAGCTCGTTTATTGATGAGGGGCGATCGCAAACGTACTCAAAATCGTCAAGCATCGATGTTAACAAGAATATCCGCCGAAGTAGGACTTTAATAAAAAAATAGAGATAAGAGAACTTATCATAGTTTTCCCTCGACTCTCTTACAACTTAAAAAGGTGGGCATCACCCACCACATTTTAGTTCGTATAAATAAAATAAACACATCATCAAGAAGTAAAAAAAATGATTAATAAAAATACCGCTCAACAAGCAAAACAAGCCCATCGTAACACCCTATTAGAAACCCTAGAACATAGATTACAGGTAGCCAAAGCCAACGGAAAAAACGATTTAGTAAATCAACTAGAAGCCGAAAAACGCTACTACCTTAGCTAATAAAATAACCTAATTTGTAAACCAAAACCCTGATGCTCTTAATCATAAAAGCAAAAGGGTTTTTTCTATGTAGAAGATACATCAAATGTGTTTTAGATTACTGTTTACTCAAAAAGCAAACTATAGTGTTAGTAATAACCTACGAGGTTTGAGCCGAAATAGTAACTAGATTATAGACAGCTTATGAATGCAGAAGAAAAAGCCAGAGGTTTAGAAATAGCCACAAAAATCGCAGCCGTTGTCAACCTATTCAAACAACAATTTCCAGACGTAAAAACAGATCTCAAACCGTGGCATAATGATCCTGATACCATTAATTTAGTAGATCCCGACTCCATCGACATCGGTTTTCACTTCCCCGGTTGGAGTCGCAAAATTCAGAGTAGAAGTATCTTAGTACAAATCAGATTTCACTATGATGAAATTGATAAAACCCATAAATTAATTGGGGTTGAGAGTGCAGGATTTAACCACACAGGGGAAGCGTGGCGATTATCCACCATTGAGAATTGGCAATTAGAAGGTAAATCTCCCCCCGTAGAAGAAATTAAAGAAAAGCTAAAATATTTTTCCCGTCAAGTATTCGAGCTATTCCAAAATTAAAGAATTATTAAAAAGTTTACTAAAATGTGACAACCTTTGCCATAAATAGATAAGCCAAATTAAGTTAAACTAAACATAATAAAAAAATAATACTCGTATTTTAAGATGAGCATAGTAAGTCAAGTTATTCTCAAAGCAGATGATGAACTGCGTTATCCTAGCAGTGGGGAATTAGAAGGAATCAAAAGTTTTTTAGATTCAGGATTACTCCGTCTCAAAGTAGCTGAAACCCTAGCAGAAAACGAAAAGAAAATCGTTGAAAAAGCTAGTCAAGAGTTATTTAAAAAACGTCCTGAATATCGTGCCAATGGTGGTAACGCTTCTGGACAAAAACAATATAATCAATGTTTAAGAGACTTCGGTTGGTATTTACGTTTAGCCACCTATGGAGTTTTGGCGGGAGATAAAGGGCCTATCGAGAAAATTGGTTTGATTGGTGTCAAGGAAATGTACAATTCCCTTGGAGTACCTTTACCCGGCATGGTTGATTCCATCCGTTGTTTAAAAGAAGCATCCCTTGCCCTTTTGAGCAAAGAAGAAGCGGCTGAAACTGCTCCTTATTTTGATTATATGGTTCAAGTAATGTCTTAAAAGAAAACATTAAAAATTTTTGATGACATTTTATGGGGGCTTGATTATCAAGCCCTTTTTGCTAAAGTTATATGGCTAAAAAAAAGGAAGAGGATTTATTTTTAGAAAATCACATTTCTTGGATTGATAAAAAATCATGGTTATCTCTATTGTTATATTCTTGCATTTATTTGATGATTGGTTGGTCCATAGCTAGTCGCTCTGAAATTTTAATTAGAAATACCAGAAATATAATAGATAGATGGAGTATATTAATTGATGATGATTTGCTACTCATGGTTATCCGCGCATTTTCTTTAATATTGATTATGACTATCTCTTTGATGGTAATGAATCCTTTTTCTATTATTACTTTTATATTTGAGGAGTCCATTAGTTCTGATTTAAAGGGGTTTATCTCGGTATTGGTTTGGTCTATTTTATTAGTTTTTATATTTTGTTATTTTGATTATTTTGCAGATATTCTAGTAATCACTTCATCTACTATTTTGCTTAGTTTAGATTTAGAAGAAAAAAAGATTTATGGTAAGTCACTTATTTTTATAATGGTTTCTATTGCTTCTATAGCATTTAGTTTAGGGGTGTTAATGTTTGATTATTTACATTGAATAATATAGTTAATTTTATGGCGAATAAAAAGAAAGGAAAAGAAATTTTTAAAAAGGTTTTTATAATTTTGTCGGGATTAGCTTTTGTTTTGTTTTCTGTGTCTGCGGTGGTTAATATGATTATGAATCCTCAAACTCCTGTGGCAACGGATAATCAAAACTCCCAAGGAGATGATGGTGCCATTGCTCAAATTGATAGAGAAATTGCAGGTTATCAATCAGTGTTGGAAAATGAGCCAGAAAATAGCTTTGCCCTGGAGAGATTAGTAGAATTAAATCTGCAAAAGGGAGATTTGCAAGGGGCATTACCTCCCATGGAGAAGTTAGTAGCCCTTAATCCAGATAATGAGCAATATCAGCAGGTTTTGGGCATTATCCAACAGGGTTTGGAAGAAGAGGAAAATCCCCCCACGGAGTCACCTATCGCTCCTGAAAGCCCCCCTGAAGGTGAATAAAATCTCGGTGAGGTAAAGAAAAGTTTAATGATTGGTTATTTTTAGCCCTAAAATTATTGTGTCTTTAGTATTCCATTTTTTATGAAAATTCCTATTCTTGATTTAAAACTGCAATATCAACAATTAAAATCTGAGATTGATGGTGCGATCGCCCTTGTGCTAGAATCAACTCAATTTGTATTAGGGCCAGAAGTTCAAAAATTAGAACAAGAAATTGCTAGTTTTTTGGGAGTTAGCCATGCGATCGGGGTAAATTCTGGTACAGATGCACTGATTATTGCCCTAAAAGCCTTAAATATTGGGGATGGGGATGAAGTCATTACAACTCCTTTTTCATTTTATGCCACCGCAGAATCTATCAGCTTGGTAGGGGCAAAACCTATCTTTGCACAGATAGAAGAAGATAGTTTTAACATTAATCCCCTCAGTATCAAAGAAAAAATTACCCCGAAAACTAAAGCCATTATGCCCGTGCATCTTTATGGGCAACCTGCCAAAATGGCGCAAATAAAAGAAATTGCCCAAGAATATGGATTAAAAATCATTGAAGACTGCGCCCAAGCCTTTGGGGCAAAATATTATGGAGATTGTCTAGGATGTGAGCAAAAATGCAGTGATAATCAACGTAATAGTATGGACGGTAAATATGTAGGCGGTATTGGTGATGTGGGGGCTTTTTCCTTTTATCCCACCAAAAACCTCGGCGCCTATGGCGATGGAGGGATGATTACCACTAATGATGATAAAGTTGCCGAATTAGCCAGAATGTTGCGGGTACATGGGGCGAAGAAGAATTATCATAACGAGATGTTGGGATACAATTCCCGTCTTGATAGCATTCAAGCAACTATTCTACGAGTAAAACTAAGATATATTGAAAAATGGAATCAAGCAAGGCAAAATATTGCCCGTCAATATAATCAACTGTTGGGGAATAATGACTTTATCATCGTACCTCAATTTTCAGATGGTCATGTATTCCATCAATACACTATCAGAGTTAAAAATGGCAAAAGAGACGAATTGAAAGACTATCTCGCCGACAAGGGCATTGGTAGCATGATTTATTATCCCATTCCCCAAGATCAATTACCAGTATATGAAGGTCAATATATTCCTCATCCTCTTACTACTCAATTAGCTTCCGAGGTGTTGAGTTTACCTATTTATCCCGAATTGCCTCAAGGTGATATTGAAGCCGTGGCAGATGCTATTATTCAATGGACTAAAAATATTAGTGATTAATTGCTAAAATGTCAGTCACGAAATCACTTTTTCATCAAAACCTAATTAGACTATTATTTTTATGTAGTTTAATAATTCAATTTTGTATTTATTTTATGAAAATTATTAATAATATAATCGCTATTTTTCAAAAGGAATTACAAAGCTATTTTAACTCTCCTTTAGCCCTTACCATTGCGAGTGTTTTTTGGTTAATTTCAGGAGTATTCTTTCTCTTTATTCTATTTAGTGAAGAGGGTATCATTCAAAACGTAGCACTACAAGAGCAATTGGGTAATACGACTCCGAGGGATGTACCCTACGAGTTTATACAAGTGTTTTTTGGTATTATGGGTTCTATCACCATTTTCCTTTTACCGATGTTATCTATGGGTTTATATTCGGAGGAAAGAAAAAGGGGAACTATTGAACTTTTAGCCACTTCTCCTGTTTTTAATTGGGTGGTTGCCCTCGGTAAACTATTGGGGGTAGTGGTGTTTTATATTACTATGATTGTACCAATTTTGTTATATGAGGCGATCGCATTTAGCACTTCTAATCCTCCCATTCCTCCCCAAGTGCCTCTTTTAGCCCACCTTGGCTTAATTCTCCTTGCCAGTGCCATTTTATCTTTGGGAATGTTTATTTCTTCCCTGACTGATAGCACAATTTTTTCAGCAATTATTACTTTTATCTTAGTCGTTTTTATCTCGATTTTAGATGCTTTAACTAACAATTTACAAGGGGCTTTTGGTCAATTTATTAATCAATTATCAGTGCTAAAAAGTTATGAGGAGTTTGTCCAAGGCATATTTAGCACCTCTAGTTTTATTATCTTTTTAAGTTACATTATACTAGGTCTATTTTTAACGGCTCAATCCATCGAAACCTTACGTTTTACAAGAAAATAAATATTGTATTAATACATTTTAATAAAGCTATAAAATACCTCATCCAAAATGCTAGGATAAGAAATAAAAAAATTGGTAAAGGAGAACTAAAATGTTAGAGTTACAGATTAAATCTAATTCGCCCGATATATTCCTAGAACAAACCTTAATTAAAAGTGCTATCGATAGCGAGGTTAAAAATTTACAAAGGGCTCTCACAAAAACTGATTATTTATTAAAACAGTTTGAAGAAAAATATCATATATCCTCAGACTTTTTCTTGGACAATTATACAGCAGAAGATTTGCAAGGGGCTGATGATGAATATATTACTTGGTTAGGAGAAATAAAAACTAAAGAAAGGTTAATTTATTCTTTAGAAAAATTACAGAAAATCAGTTATGTTATTAAGTGATTATCCGTTTAATTTACAAGTTGTTATTCATAAATATGTGACAGAAGGAATAATATTATCATCTAATGTTTCTGTGGATGCAAGATCTATTTATTTAGGTTATATACAAGGAAAATTAGATTTTATAAATGGTTTTATTTTATTCTTTAAGGAATATATCGATTTGCAAATATCTGTTGATAAATTGGCTTACTCATTTCATTATCAAGATTTAGAAAATAATCTAATATTTCGTTATGATAATGCAAAACATAAACCAGATTTGGGCTTTATAGAACATAAACATATTAAAAATGAAATTATATCTTCTCAAGTTCCAAGTTTGGAAGAGGTAATTCTAGA
Organism: Cyanobacterium sp. IPPAS B-1200; assembly: GCF_001747005.2. NCBI lineage: Bacteria > Bacillati > Cyanobacteriota > Cyanophyceae > Chroococcales > Geminocystaceae > Cyanobacterium > Cyanobacterium sp. IPPAS B-1200. The sequence continues at coordinate 23,024 of NZ_CP182899.1, read as the reverse complement.
GATTATCATGGAACATTTATAAGTAATCCCATTAATGACAAATAACAATGGATGATCAACAGAAAAATAGATATAGTCATTTAACAGCCATAGATAGAAAATATTTATCATTTCCTGCCAGATATTTGTTACAAAATAAACTATTAAAAGGTAAAGTACTAGACTTTGGTTGTGGGCTTGGTAATGATGTTAAAAAATTACAAGAAACGGGTTTAAATATTATTGGTTATGATCCCCATTATTTCCCTGATTATCCCCAAGAGAAATTTGATACTATAATTTGTTTCTATGTCCTAAATGTGTTGTTTCCTGAACCTCAAGAAGAAGTTATAATGACGATCGCCCATAAGCTCAAACCATCAGGAAAAGCATATTTTGCTGTGAGAAGAGACTTAAAAAAAGAAGGATATAGAACCCATTATGTTCACAAAAAACCAACCTATCAAAGATTAGTAAACTTACCATTTAAATCATTATACAAAGATGAATTTTGCGAAATTTATGAATATACTCCCTACAATCAAATCAAAGAAAGAAAAGAATATTGTATCTTTTGCAATCCTTATTCTAAATTAGAACTTATCACCGAATCTAGCTTTAGTTATGCTATCAAAGATGGTTACCCTTTAACAAAAGGACATAGTTTAATTATTCCTAAAATTCATGGGTCCAATTATTTTGATTTGCCCGTAGAATATCAAAAAAACTGTTGGCAAATGGTGAATAACGTACAGCAAATTCTAAAAAAAGAATATAATCCTGATGGTTTTAATGTAGGATTTAATGTAAATAAAGCAGGAGGGCAGAAAGTAATGCACAGTCATATTCATATCATTCCTCGCTATGAAAAAGATAATCAAAAATCAAATAAAGGGATTCGATCTATCATCTCAGAAAGATAAAATCAACCACTACGAAAAAACTACATTGTAGTAAGTTTTACTAAATTATTTTTTATTAATTTTTGTGGAACTATTTACCAAAATAAACGTCATAGCAATAAATATTATAATTTTAAGTATCTGTTAATTTTTAGATTTAAAAATACCATAGCCATGACTATCATCAAAAAGAAGTATCCTAAAATAGTTTCCATTGCGATCGCCTCTAGTCTTATCACCATCTCCCTCTCAAGCCTCAACATCAGCCCATACCAAGCCCTAGCCCAAAGTCAACCATCCCAAACCCTTCTTGCCCAAAACAACCAAGAAAGACTTACCATTGCCGTCATGGACTTCGACTACAGTAGTCTTAGCAACGCAAGAAACCTTAACTTAATCGATGGTGCAGCCAGAGGAGTAAGCGATGTGGTAGCGGGAGAATTAGTTGATACCAGAAAATATCGAGTCATCGAACGTAGTCGCCTTAATGATGTTCTTAACGAGCAGGGTTTAACCGACAGTGGTTTAGTAGATCCAGGGACCGCCGCTCAAATAGGGCGTTTACTAGGCGCAGAATTGATCATGGTTGGCTCTATCACTCAATTTGATTTACAAGAAAGAGGCACTGGTTTTGGACTATTTGGTTTTAGCCTTGGTAATCAGACCAAAAAAGCCCTCGTTACCCTCAATACCCGTGTTATTAATAGCACCACAGGGGAAATAGTCATGAGTGCAGAAGGACAAGCAGAAGTTTCTCAGGTAGATGGAGACGTAAGAATTCGGGGAATGGACTTAGGTACATCCACTAACAATGACGGTACATTACTCACTGTTGCTACCCGTGACGCTATCCGAGAAGTCATTCAGCAAATGGACTCAAGACAGACTGAATTATCTGCCGTGGGCAGAGTTTCCCCCGATGTGTCTGGGGTAGTGGCAGATGTGGCTGGAAATAGTGTAATCATCAATCGTGGTAGTAATCACGGTTATCGTAATGGTTTGAGACTATCTATCGAAAGAGTATCCAGAGAAGTTACAGATCCTGAAACAGGAGAAGTTATCCGCCGAATCACTGACCAAGTGGGAGTTATTGAGCTTCAGGATGTGGATTCTACATCTAGTCAAGGACGTATCGTTTCTGGTTCTAGTTTTCGAGTTGGTGACATTGCTTCCCCCATGTAATATTTGGAGGTCGTAAGAGATAAAAGGAGGGGGTAAAGGTGAAATTTGAAAGATGCCACACCAGACCATTTCAAGTCAAAAATTACTCCCTACCTTTATAATTCCATTTTTTCACCAACCCTAATAATTTTGGTGTGGTTTTCCCCCAATAGGTTTTTTTGCGTTTAAGATGAGAATTATGTTAAGTTTAGTTAAGAAGTGGTTGTTATTATTGTTAATAATTAAATAAAAGACAACATTAAAAGAAAGTGTCAAAACACTTTTGAAATTAAAAAGAGGATTTAAGAAGATATGAAAACACCTTGGCGAACTATACTATTGTGGGCAATCCCGTTTTTGGTAGTGGGATTTTTCTTGTGGCAAGGCAGTTTTGCTCCCAACAACATGAGCAATGCTGGTAATAATACCGCAAGTACCCGCATGACCTATGGTAGATTTTTAGAATACATTGACAAAGGCAGAGTTAGCAGTGTTGATTTATATGAAGGTGGACGCACTGCTATCGTTGAAGCCATTGACCCTGAATTACGTCAGGTACAAAGATTAAGAGTTGATTTACCTGGTTCTTCTCCTGAGTTGATCAGTAAATTAAGAGAGTCTGGTATTAGTTTTGATTCTCACCCTGTGCGCAATGAAGGGGCAGTTTGGGGTATTTTGGGTAATTTAGTCTTCCCTGTATTATTGATTGCTTCTTTATTCTTTTTGTTCCGTCGTTCTAGCAATATGCCAGGGGGTCCTGGTCAGGCAATGAGTTTTGGTAAGTCTAAGGCTCGTTTCCAGATGGATGCTAAAACTGGAGTGAAGTTTGATGATGTGGCTGGTATCGATGAGGCAAAAGAGGAGTTACAAGAAGTGGTAACTTTCCTTAAGCAGCCTGAAAAATTCACCGCCGTAGGCGCTCGTATTCCTAAAGGGGTTCTACTGGTAGGACCTCCCGGAACTGGTAAAACCTTGTTAGCAAAGGCGATCGCAGGGGAAGCTGGTGTTCCTTTCTTCAGTATTTCTGGTTCGGAATTTGTAGAAATGTTTGTGGGTGTGGGTGCTTCCCGTGTCCGTGACTTGTTCAAAAAAGCAAAGGAAAACGCTCCTTGTCTTATCTTTATTGATGAGATTGATGCGGTAGGTCGTCAGCGTGGTGCTGGTATCGGTGGCGGTAACGATGAAAGAGAACAAACCTTAAACCAACTCTTAACGGAAATGGATGGTTTTGAAGGTAATACTGGTATCATCGTCATTGCGGCTACCAACAGAGCCGATGTACTTGATTCTGCGTTGATGCGTCCAGGTCGTTTTGACCGTCAGGTAATGGTTGATCCCCCTGACTTTAAAGGTCGTTTAGGGGTGTTGGATGTCCATGCCCGTAACAAAAAACTATCTTCTGAGGTGTCTATCGAGGCGATCGCCCGTCGTACCCCCGGTTTTAGTGGTGCTGACCTAGCAAACCTTCTCAATGAAGCGGCTATCCTTACCGCCCGTCGTCGCAAAACCGAAATCACCATGAGTGAAATCGATGATGCGGTAGATCGTGTTATCGCAGGGATGGAAGGTACTCCCCTTGTGGATAGTAAGAGTAAGCGTTTGATTGCTTACCATGAAGTAGGTCATGCCATCGTCGGTACTTTGCTCAAAGACCATGATCCTGTGCAGAAAGTAACCCTTATTCCCCGTGGACAAGCCCAAGGTTTAACTTGGTTTACTCCTAATGAGGAACAGGGTTTAACCACTAAATCCCAGTTAATGGCAAGAATTGCTGGTGCTATGGGTGGACGTGCAGCTGAAGAGGAAATCTTTGGTGATGACGAAGTAACCACTGGCGCAGGGGGTGACTTACAACAAGTCACTGGTATGGCAAGGCAGATGGTAACTCGCTTTGGTATGAGTGACATGGGGCCTTTATCCCTCGAAGGACAAGGTGGAGAAGTTTTTCTTGGTGGTGGTTTTATGAACCGTGCTGAGTATTCCGAAGAAAGTGCTTCCCGCATTGATGATCAAATTCGCACCATTGCCGAACATGGTCATCAATTAGCCCGTCAAATCGTCAGAGATAACCGTGAAGTAATTGACCGTCTAGTGGATCTTTTAATTGAGAGAGAAACCATTGATGGTGAAGAATTCCGTCAGATTGTCGCTGAATACACTGAAGTTCCTGAAAAAGAACAGTTTATTCCTCAACTATAGATATAAATTAGGTAGCCAGGGCGATCGCCCCCTACCAATTTTCCCTCTTTTTTGAAATGAATAACGGAAGCTGACCTATTAATTAGGTCAGTTTTTTTATGAGAATTTTAATTACTTAATAATTGTTGGTATTACGCCATTTGTTAAGCATTTTTTCGCCAATACTGGCCACTGATTGTAAATCCATTAAGCGTTTATTTAAATTAGCATTTTCCTGCTTTAGTTGTGTATTTTCCTTAGTTAAACCTTGAATAATACTATTTTGTTTAGTAGCATAATTTTGGCTCAAAGCAACTTTCTCTTGCTCTTTGTGTGCAACCTGTTGACGATAATCAGCTATTTCTTTTTTAAGTTGGTCAATAATAGAACTCAATTGTTCATTATTATCACTATTTTTAACTTCTTCTTTTAAGGTAAAAAACTTGTCTGTTAATTCTCTAATATACTTTTCTTTTTCTTCAACTAAAGAGCTTAATTCAGATTGTTTATTTTCTAAATTTTTAATAGAATTATAGGCGGAGTTTAATTCTTGATTAAGATTTTTAAGTTCATCAGAGTTATCACTTTTTTCTGAATCCTGAGTGACTTTTTTAAAATTATCTTCTAAGTTTTTGATCTGATTATTTTTATCTTCTAACTCTTTTTGAATCGAGCCAACCTTATCTTGTTGTGCCTGTAACTTGGTTTCCAAATCTTGATTAGTTTTAGATTTATCCGCCACCAAATTTTTTTGTTTATTAATTTCTTGTTCTAACTCAGCAATTTTTGCTTGGTGGTTTTTTATTTCTTCTTCGATGGCATTATTATTTAAAGAACCAGAATCAGACTCACCATCTTTATCATTATCATCAACTTCAGTGATCAAAAACTTTTGCTCCCCTTCATCATGCAAAACAACCTTAGTATCTGCACTGTGACTATTGATCACAAATCCACCCACTAAAATTTGATCAAATAATTTAGACTTAGTTAAACCAGTCTCTTTTGCAAGAGCAACCAAAGTTTCGTTCGCTTCTGGGCTAAGGGTGATGTTAACTTTAGATTTAGAACTTCCTAAACCAGTTCCAGTTCTAGTCTTTTTTCTGGTCATAACTTATGATTAACCTCGGAAAATATAATTATAATTTCTATATTTGGATAATCGTATTATAGATAACATTTTTTTTGGGCTTTGTGAAATAAAACTTTATCTTTTGATGGGTTGTAGTCTTGTTTCTGTGTGCATCCGCGACTATATCTTTGTTAATCTTGCTCATCTTTCCATGGAAAAAAACATACTTTCAGCAATGATGGAGAGTGCAATCGGCTTAGTACCCGCTTTTTTTGTGGGAACAAGTTATGGTCATCATCACATTTTACGGTGTAAATCATCACATTTATCCATGAATTTATGTTACAAAAGGAAAGAGAAAAATTAATTATGTTATGACTAACCTGACTGATTCCCGACCAAATAAAATATCTATGATTAGTAAGAACATTCTGAAAACGTTTATCTTAGTACTTATTTTATTGGCAGTAGGAAGAATATTAATCAGGGATAAAGAGCCACAATTAAAAAGGGCTGGACAACAAATTATTTCCAATATTACTCAGAATTACAATATAGAACCCTTAGAAATGGAAGGGGGAAATCCTTATATTAGAGCTTTGATGCGTACTATCAGCGCTTCGGAGGCAAATTCCGATCGCCCTTATAATATCATTTATGGTGGTCGCCATATCGACAATTTAAAACAACATCCTAATCAATGTATTGTCATTGGTAACGGGCCAAACAGGGGTAGATGTTCCACCGCTGCGGGAAGATACCAGTTTTTGAATACCACTTGGGCAGAAAAAGCAGAACTTTACCATCCTCGCCCTTCTGGTTTCCTGCGCAAAAATTATAGTTTTGAGCCGATTTATCAAGATGAGGTGCTGTACAGTTGGCTAAGGGATGCCAATGCATGGGGGGGCAGAGACATTACCAAATTATTAGAACAAGGACAAATTGACTTGGTATTAGAGTTACTTTCTCCCACTTGGACAAGTTTGGGTTATGGTATTGAAAATAACTCTATTACTAAAAGTTTGCCTAACATTTATAAAAAGATGTTGGAAGAAGAGCTAATGAATGCTGGTTCATCGTATTATTTATATTAAATTAACGTAAAAACAATTAATAACTCTATTACTTTAATCTCCGGCGGACTCTACCAATTTACCGATATTAAAGTCAATTTTTACCCATGGTTTTAATTTTATTAAATTACCAAATAGTAATAGGGGAATTTGCCAATGATGCACCATTAAAAATGGTAAAGGATCTTGCCAAGAAAAAATCCCGTCTTGACCTTTTGTTACTTTCTGCCACCATTGAGATAAATCCTGGGGCGATCGCACCTCAGTTAAGCGCCATAATTCATGGTAAGTCCAAAAAGTAGGTTTACTGCTTTCTAAGGGAGTAATAGGGGCATCATCTCCATCATTTAAATAAGCATCGGCTACCAAAGGATGATTATAAAACATGGAAATGGCCGAATGGGTGCGAGGATTACATTCAATGGGGTAAACCGTGCCATCATCCGTTTGAATAAAATCAAAAGAAATTTGCCCAGTCAAATTCAGCTTACCCACAAACTCCTCCACCCACTCATAAATCTTTTGATTGTCAACGTGTTCATAATTCACCTGAAAATGAGAGGACATTGAGCAACAATGAAGCCTAATTTTGCCATTGAGCACCGTGCTATGGGTGCAATACTCCTGCCCCGTAATAAACTGTTGCATTACCCAAGGATTTTCCTCACTAATGGGCAAACTGCGCACATATTCCTCCATTCCCTCAAAAGGAAATTGCGTCATATTAAGACGATAAACCGAATCATATTTAATACTTTTTAAAATATATTTATGGTTATTTTTACTAAAGTCAAAATCAAGAATTTCTTGAACATCAGTAATAAGATAAGAAGCAGGGGAAGTCAAGCCCAAAGAAGAAGCCTTTTGACATAAACTCGCCTTATCATCCAATACCAAAGTCATTTCCACATCGAAATGTAAAACCTTGCAATAGGGAGACAATACCATTTTTGCTACCGAATCATAATAACTCGCCACAGGGCTAGAAACAGGGATAAATATATCCACATTTTCCCGTTTTACAATGTCCAATAAACCATCAATATAACCCTCCTTATCTTTCACAGGATCAGGAATAGTAAAAAACTTATCTACCGCCACCGAAAAACGATGTCCCGATAACCAATATTTATGGGTTTCCACTAGGATAACCCTATGTCCAGCACTATAAAATGACCTTGCCAACTGTAGAGCTTTAGTCATTTTACCACCTGTTAAAAGGACAGTTTTTGAGTTAATATTAGGCTTTTTTTTTATTTTAAATGGAGTAGAAAATATGTTGATAATTGAAGCTATTAATACTAGGGTTAAATTAAAGGGTAATGCTAGTTTTAATAAGGCTAGGGTACCAAGACTCTTAAAAGTAGTTGAAAACATTGTTCGTGAGTGAAGAATAAATAATTAATAATATAAAAAATATTTGGAATGTTTAGATTATGACCATAGAAATAACAATATTGCAAAAAAAATGATTTAAACTAAACTTTTTACATTTCGAGAAATCCTTAAAGGGGATTTAGGCAAGGGGCTTAAGCCCCTTGTTAGGAAAAATTTGAATAAGCCCCTTGTTAGGAAAAATTTGAATAAGCCCCTTGTTAAGAAAAATTTGAATAAGACTCTTGTTAAGAAAAATTTGAATAAACATAAAACTAATTTTTCCAGTCTAGTTAATTCTTAAATCTTTGCACCGCATTACACCAAACATCAAAGATTACCGAGTCTAAATTTTCTCCTTTTGCCAATAACATTTTAGAAATCATGCTGATATTACTAAAAGCCCAAAATAAACCAGCTTCCAAAAAATAAGGCTCATTAGTATCTTGATGTACCCTAAAATCATAAAGGGAATAATCCCTACCACCGATCGCACGGTGGGCTTTTATGGCTGCTAAACTTAACTTAGTTTCCAATTCTGGGGTAAGGTGCGCTGGGCAAATAGCTTTTACATTAGGTTGGGGGGTTTGTTGTTGGGGCATCCCATCCTCCTTAAGTTCCAGTTTTTCTGCGGTAGTGCGAATAGGATTAGTTTCGGTGACTAAATATTCAAACATGGGTAAAACCTCTAATTTATTACCCTTGTCAATAACTGCCACCCGAATTTCTCGCCCAGGAATAAACTCTTCTGCCAAAAGTTGACTATCATATTGAAAACCTAATTTCAAGGCTTCATCGATTTGACTTTCATCTTTCACAAGGGTAATTCCCAGAGAATTATCCTCTCGATTGGGTTTGATAATAAAAGGTGTTTTTAAGGTTACTTTATCTCCCTGTTTTAAAAGTTGACCCTTTGCCACTAATACCCCATTAGCCGAAACAATGTCTCTGGTGTGGGCTTTATTGGTAGCAAGGGCAGTGCAGGAAGATTTTGAGCCAACCACAGGTAAGCCCAACATATCCTCAAAAAAGCCCCTTACGGTAGTCATCCCAGGTTCACAAAATAGATGGGGTACGACCACATCTACGGATGGTAATTCTTGGAGAAAATCGGATAGGGGTTTAGGGGCGCTGAGGTTGGTTAATAAGTCTCCATGTTGCCACAATCCATCGGGATGTACTACTGCATAATAAGCGTTTACGCAGGGAGGTTGTACTACTTCTTTGAGGTAAAGTAAGGATAGTTTATCGTAAAAATCGGACACTAAAGAGCCTCCGATATGTAGTACTTTTAAGGGTTTTTCTGGTGTAAACATTGAAGATTAGGTAAAAAAGTAAATTTTGCGCTCTTTTTGAGCTTCTGAAGATTGATAAATTACATTAACTTTTGTTGGGTTTTGTTACCTCAACCCAATGTAAAAATTTTGAGTAAGTAGGCATAATTAAATCGATTTAGGCAATAAATAACAAGGGGCTTAAGCCCCTTGCCTGATAATCTCACGAAGCTAATTATTACCTTCCATTTCCTTTAGTTAACTCGAATGACGGTTAAACCATCCCGCAGGGGCAATAATACCTGTTGCACTCGCTCGTCTTGGGCTACCATTTGATTAAATTCGTGGATGGCTTGACCATTTTCTGTACGTTTAGATTCGGGTAGATATACCTGTCCTTGATATAGGGTGTTATCTACAACAATTAAGCATCCAGGACTTACCAATTTTTTGTCTAGTAATAAATTAAAATAATCTTTGTATTCTTTCTTGTTGGCATCGATAAAGACGAAATCGAAATTTTTATCTTCTTGGGCTAATTCTGCCATGGTATGGAGGGCAGGGGCTACTTTTACGGTGATTTTTTCGCCATGGGGAGAGTGGGAAAAACACTCTTGGGCAAATTTGGCGACGTAGTCATCTACTTCACAGGCGATTACTTTGCCATCGTCGGGGAGGGCTTCTGCCATGGCTAGGGCGGAGTAACCTGTAAACATTCCAATTTCAAGGACGTTTTTTGCCCCTAACATTTTGACGAAAATTTGTAACATTTGCCCTTCGATATGCCCAGAGAGCATTTCCTGTTCTAGTTCAAAGGGGGTTGCCCCTTCTGCAAATAATTTGCTCCAATCTTCTTGGGCTGTTTTCTGGGCAAGATTGGCGAGCGCCCCTGATTGAGTAGTGGATACTTCTCCTAAGTAGGGTTCTAAGTTTGAAGCGAATTCGTAGGCTTCTTGCAAATCATTAACGAACTGAGAGGATTTCTCAGTATTCTTTGCATTTTGTAATATTTGCTCTAATTTTTCGACTAAGATGGCTAATGGTGCGATCGCCTTTGGTTTGTTAACAGTTGCTGACATGGGATTACTCCAACTTTTGTAATATGAATGAAATATAAATTAAGGGAAAAAATAATAAAATACGATGAAAAATAAAGGTTAATCCCTTACTAATCGAGGAAATAAATGGATTTATTGCCAAATTTTGCATTTTCTTAACAAAAGCAGACCTGTAAGCCCACCTTTGTTAAGATCAGATTAAGATTTCAGATGGTTTGAAAAAGATGAACAAGGGCGATCAGACGCCAATCAGAACAACCCTCGTAGTCCTATTCTAAACCAAGATCACTGAGATACATCTGCTCTCCTGCACCCTCATGGGGTAACTGGGAGCAGTACTTTTTGTGAGCAACAACCGCTTGATTGAGCAACTCAGGTTCCACCTCTTGAACATAGTCACAAGCTCCGATGGTGGTAGGTAAAGGCGCCCATAAGCCCCCATCACCCCGTTTACGGCGCATATTTTTCTGCCCATCTACCATGATTTGAACATCTTCTAGGATGGGGTGAAACACCGATAAACCTAATTTACTAGATAAATTAATAATTCTTTGACACTCTTCTTGGCTTAACCAGCCCAACTCTTGAGCCAACGTAGCTCCAAATGCCATGCCAATGGTGACTGCATGACCGTGCATTAATTTAACAGCAGGTTCAAAACGAGGACTCCAAGTATGCCCGTAAGCGTGGGGCCTGTCTTGGTACGTTTCAAACATATTTGTTCCTTCATGCTTCATATAGGCATAAAGAGCTTTGTAGATAATCAAATCAGCGATTTTTTCTAGTTCTTCACTAGCATCGATGGTGGCAAAACGAGTTTTAATCAACTCCTGCCCGTACTGTTCCAATAACTCAAACAACTCCTTATCATCGGTGACTGCCATCTTGATAATTTCTGCCATACCATTACGGATATGTCCCATATCAAGGGTAGAGAAAAATTGACGATCCACTAGAGTTAATACTGGGGGATGATACACCCCAATGCTGTTTTTAAACTGAGTGCCATTGGTACAAGTACGGGGAGAAGGGCCTGCATCAATGGCGGCAATGATGGTTGTACCAATCATGATGTAAGGGGTGCGGCGATGTTGCAGCGCACAGGCTAAACCAGCCACATCACTCAACACACCACCCCCAATGACTAATACAGGCTCATTACGAGACACATCACAGCCATCTTTCCCTAAAAAGGCAAGGATACGATGGACTGTTTCGGGGGTTTTATCACTTTCCCATGCCCGTATGACCATTAATTCTAAGGGAATTTCTTGGGCTTGGAAATAACCTTCTATTTTCTCTCCGTATAACTGGGCAACGGTTTGATCTACTACGGCGATACAACGACTACGAGGGCGATAAATATTCGCGAGGGTATGGTTAGATATGGCGAAAATATCCTTAACTACCTTTACCTCTGACTTGAGTTGATATACCGCCGTTACTTCAAAGGATAAACCCTCATCAGCGGTGGTAATTTGACCTGAACCTGTGTACCATTCTGATGTGCGATATTTTTCTTCGTGGGGGCGCCAAATTACTGTCTTATCATCTTCCTTGAGATTTTCGGCTAGGGCGCCGTTGCCCATGGTTGAATCTCTCATCATTGGGAACGAACTTTTTATTTCACTAGAAACCATGACTGTTTCAATCCTTATTGTTGACTGAATAGCCCGAAACCTCAGAGGTTTATCTATTCTGGCTACCATACTACACAATATTTTTAAGATTGTAAAGAAAAGTTAAAACAAATATTAAGAAATTAATACTTTTTTCAGGTTGTACTGAATCTGTAAAAAAAATTATACCAACGCAACGAACAATGGGCTTAAGCCCATTGCCAAAAACAATAGTTAAAATCCCTTGTCATGGAAAGATGGTAGATTAATTAAGAATGATATTTGATGAGATTTACAAAACGGCATTACGATCCAATACAAGTAAATTTCTTAATTGATCGCTATCTAAGTCGGTTAGCCAATCTTCTCCACTATTGATGGTTTGTTCGGCTAGTTGTTTTTTACTTTCGAGAATGTCGTTAATTTTTTCCTCCAAAGTACCGCTACAGACGAATTTATGCACCTGTACATTTTGAGTTTGCCCGATGCGGAATGCCCTATCGGTGGCTTGATTTTCTACGGCGGGATTCCACCATCTATCGAAATGGAAAACGTGGTTTGCTTTGGTGAGGTTTAATCCTGTACCTCCTGCTTTTAGAGAGAGAATGAAAATTGGCGGCCCTTGGGGATCATTTTGGAAACGGTCAACCATTTCTTGACGTTTTTCTATTTTTGTGCTTCCTGATAGGAACATCACATCTACTCCTAGTTTTTTCTGTAGATACGGTTCTAATAAGTTGCCCCATTCGGTAAACTGAGTAAAGATTAAAGTGCGATCGCCCTCAGCCACAATTTCCTCTAACATTTCTTCCAATCGTAACAATTTGCCAGAGCGAGGCTCAAAATCTAAACTATTCTCCTTGAGAAAATGAGCAGGATGATTACACACTTGTTTTAATCTCATCAATAAAGTTAACACCAAACCATGGCGCTGAATCCCCTTACTATCATTAATTTTAACCAAAGAATCATCTACCAAACTTTGGTATAGGTGCGCTTGTTCGGGAGACAAACCACAATAAACATTCATCTCCTGCTTTTCGGGTAAATCCTGAATGATATTTTTATCGGTTTTTAATCGTCTCAGGATAAAAGGCTGAACCAAAGAGCGTAAAGTTTTCAGAGAATCTTGATCCCCATATTTCTCGATGGGCAAAGTAAAACGCCGTTGGAAAAACTGCTGTGTACCTAAATAACCCGGGTTCAAAAACTCCAAAATTGACCATAATTCAGAAAGACGATTTTCCACAGGAGTACCCGTCAAAGCGATACGAAAATCTCCATCCAACTGACGAATGGCTTGAGTTTGTTTTGCTTGAGGATTTTTGATATTTTGAGCTTCATCCAAAATTACCCCTTGCCAATCAACCCCTTTTAAACCATCTAAATCACGAAATACGAGGGCATAGCTAGTGATAATCACATCATACTTTTTTGCCTCCTTAACAAATGTCTTACCCTTATGGCGCTGCTCCCCATGATGAATTAAAGCCTTGACATTGGGGGCAAATTTTTGAATTTCCCTAGCCCAGTTATTCATCACCGAGGTTGGGCAGACAATTAAACAGGGCTTAGTTAATAATTTATCCTGCTTTAAACGTAATAAAAAGGCTATTAATTGAATGGTTTTACCTAAACCCATATCATCAGCTAAACAAGCCCCTAAATTCCATTTTTCGAGAAAATAAAGCCAACTAAAACCTGCTTTTTGATATTCTCGTAAATCCCCTTTAAAGGTTTTCGGGGTGGGTAAAATTTTGATTTTTTGATAGTCGTTAACACTATTGATTAATTCTGATAATGCCCCACTACTCTCGAAGGAAACGACGGGTAATTTTGCAATGGTTTCTCCGTTACCTCCGCTCAGGCGCAGGGCATCTTCCACGGTTAAATTAATATTATTATTGGCTTGATCTAAAATATCTTGGGCGGCCTTTACATCAGCAGGTTGCAATGCTAACCATTGCCCATCTACTTCCACAATGGGGGATTTTTGAGCCAAAAGATTTTGAAATTCTTTGTTGGTTAAAACTTTATCCCCTACGGCAACTTTGAGGTTATAGTTCAATAAACTATTGAGGTTTAAACGCTCTCCTTTTTTGAGGTTAACTTTTGCTTCAATTTTGACTCCTAAACGTTTTTCTCCTGCTCCTTCTGCTAAACCTTCGGGTAAAATAATACCTAATCCATTATCTTGTAGTTGCCATACTGAACTACGAATAAATTGATAAGCGTCAATAGCGTTTAATTGGCAATGATTTGGCATTGCATTTTCTAAACTTTTTGCCACCAAAGGATAAATTTTGGATGCTAAACCTAATCCTTTTAAAAGAATTTCTTGAGGGTTTTCTATGGTGCGATCGTCAATTTCTAAATCAGGGTGAGAATGTTGCCAAATTTGCTCGGATGGTACGAGAAAATCTGGGTTATCAATGGCTTGTAAATAGTAGTCTAGTTTCCAATTATCATAGTTATTTTCTGATGGTGCAGGGGGGTTTAATTTAAAACAAATACGATATTGTTTTTTTGATAATTGAAAGTCGGAGGTAATTAAATTATCTTGAATTGGCAATGTCCAATGGTCAAAGGCCATCTTTAAACGTTTACTTTCTGTGGATGGCAAATCGCAATGGTTTATGTCAGTTTCAGCTAAGGAATTTAACCAAGGTTCAATAGTTATATCATTGCCTAAAGGGGTGGGTTGTTCTAGTAATTGTCTGATTTGTAAGTCAACAATATTGGTTAAAAAGTCTAAAATTAATTCTTGAGGATCAATAGTTGGTGATTCTTCTGAATCAACGTAGCAACGGCACAATGAGGGCATCGATTGCACAAATTTAGTTAACCTTATTTGGTCGATGTTACTATCTAGTAATGGTTGCCAAAAACTTTTATTATGGTCATCAATGGTGGGGAGAAATTTTTGGCGACAAATGAGATCTAAACTCCATCTATATACATGACTCCAAAATCGTAAATCTGAGCCGATATATTCTTCGTTATTGAGGGGGATTTGCTGTAAGAAGCTAATGGTATCAAGAAAATTTAGTTTAATTCCTTCTACTTTCCAAGGGTATAAAATAACGGTACTTAGTTTATTTTCGATCGCCATAAATTGTTCATATAGTAGCGGAACAACAGTTTTTGATCTTGGCTTTTTTTGGACGGGAAATAAAACTAATTCTTTTTGTTTTCCTTTACTTTTTTCAAAGGTTTGATTATGGATGGATTCGGGAACTAATTTGTACTTTTCTAAGGTGGAGATAAAATTGTCTAATGATTGACTTTGAAAGGGATAGTTATAAATATCTCTGGTTTGTAAATCGTATTTTTCTGTGCCTAATTGTTTCCATTCTTCATTCCAAATAAAGAAATATTTGAAGTGATTTTTGACAATAAAACTACCACGCAAAATTGACATATTATTTTAGTTTTTTAAAAATAGATATACAAACTTAGATTACCTTCTACAGATGAGATAGTTAAGGAATAATCTAGGTTATAAGGTTGCAAAAAATAAGATTGTAGTTATTATAGATGTAGTTATTTTTGATAAATAAATAATCTGTTTTTTATTAGATAAAAATATAATAGCTCACGGTGAGACATTGATAATTGGTAATCAATTTCCCATATTTTGTGTTCCATTATGGACTAATATCAGGCTTGGGGAATACTTACGATGTATGATCTAATACGACTGGTAAGATATTTTGCCATGAATTTTTATTTTACCACTATGAAGGATTATTGATCATTCTGTTTTGAAAAGTTGGCACAGTAATAATTGAGGAGATTTGACGCTAATTCTTTTTGTTTTGAGCAATGATACGGTTATAGAATAACAAGTCTGATGGGTTGGAGTCGATGTTTGCTCCTTTTTTTTGTCTAAATTTCTTTACAATGGTGAGATATAGCATTTTTGCTAAGTATAGTTATTTTTCACATTATGACCTCCAAATCTATTGCCCCTCTTTCACGATTATTAGAATATTCTCCGAAATACCGTGGTTTGATTTATCGTGCGGTTATTTGTTCGGTATTAAATAAGGTTTTTGATTTAGCACCCCCCGTGTTGATTGGGGCGGCGGTAGATGTGGTGGTACAGAGGGAAGATAGTGCGATCGCACAGTTTGGTTTTGAGAGCGTTTTTTCTCAGTTGTTGGTGCTGACGGTTTTATCGGTCATAATTTGGACATTAGAATCTGCATTTCAATATGCTTATGAGCGTTTATGGCGTAATTTGGCCCAAAATATTCAGCATGATTTACGCTTAGATGCCTATGGCCATATTCAGAATTTAGAATTAGAATTTTTTGAAAATAAAAGCACAGGGCGTTTACTATCAGTCTTGAATGATGATATTAACCAGTTAGAAAGATTTTTGGATGTGGGAGCCAATGAAATTTTACAGGTAATTACCACGGTAATTATTATCGGTTTGGCTTTCTTTATTCTTACCCCTACCACTGCTTGGATGGCTATTGTACCTATTCCCATTATTATTTGGGGTGCGATCGCCTTTCAGAAGTTTCTTGAGCCTCTATACGGTGATGTGAGAGAAAAAGTAAGTCTGCTCAATAGTCGTTTGAGTAACAATCTAAGTGGCATTACCACCATCAAAAGTTTTACCACCGAAACCTATGAAGTAGAGAGAGTAAGGGTTGACAGTGAAGCCTATCGTCGTAGTAACCAAAGGGCGATCGCCTACAGTGCAGGTTTTGTGCCCCTGATTCGTCTGGTTATCTTGGCAGGATTTACCAGCATCCTTTTATTTGGGGGTTTACAGGTGGAAGAAGGGACATTGGCAGTGGGTACTTATAGTGTACTGGTATTCATGACCCAACGATTATTATGGCCCCTTACCCGTCTAGGGCAAACCCTCGATTTGTACCAAAGGGCCATGGCTTCTACCACTAGGGTAATGGCGTTATTGGACACCCCCATTCAAATTCATTCGGGAGATATACCCCTATCCTTTGCCCACACCCAAGGGGAAATTCATTTAAAGGATGTTACCTTTTCTTATTTTGAAAGAGAGCCTGTTTTGCAACATCTTAATCTTGATATACCTGCGGGAAAAACCACCGCCATTGTAGGTTCGACGGGTTCGGGAAAAAGTACCATTATTAAATTATTACTCAGACTCTACGAAATTAATTCGGGTATGATTACCCTCGATGGTATCAATATTCAAGATATTGTACTCTATGATTTGCGACGGGCGATCGGTTTGGTAAGTCAAGATGTATTTCTTTTCCATGGTAGCGTGAGGGAAAATATTGCCTATGGTAGCCCAGATGCCACGGAAGAAGACGTGATTTCCGCCGCTAAAAATGCCGAAGCCCATGAATTTATTATGGAATTACCCCAAGGTTACGATACTGTTGTCGGTGAAAGGGGGCAAAAGTTGTCAGGGGGGCAAAGACAAAGATTATCTATCGCTAGGGCTATTCTCAAAAATCCTCCTATTCTCATTCTCGATGAGGCAACCTCCGCCGTTGATAATGAAACCGAAAGTGCGATCGCCCGTTCACTACAATATATTACAAAAGGTCGTACCACAATTATGATCGCCCATCGTCTCTCCACCATTCGCCATGCTGACTGTATCTATGTCATGGAAAGGGGCAAAATTATCGAACAGGGTAAACACGAAGAATTAATAGCTCACAATGGTATCTATCAAAATTTATGGCAAGTACAAACAGGGGAACAATTAGCAATGGACAGTTAGTTCATTAATGGTTTGAATCCCTTAGTAGGTATTAAGTTGATTTAAACCTTTTGTTGTTGCTCAATATAATCAGTGAGGGTGTTTCAATCCCTTAGTAGGTATTAAGTTGATTTAAACCGCTCACATTTGAAGCCTTTGATATATAAAGTTTTCAAGGTTCATTTCCGTAAGCCTGGGGAAATTATAGCACATTAGTATTAAAAATCATTAACTAAATTACCTATGAATCAGTCATAGTAAAGAGCGTAAGGCGATCGCACTTATTCAAATGCCGTAAACCATAAACAGAGGAGTTTTTTGGAGACTTCCGAGAATAATAGTACATTTACACCCCCATCCTTACGCAAAAAAGATAGTATCATCTGAGGGTTGTTCACCACCAATACGCTCTATTTTACCCTGACAACATTGCCCCAAAAAATAAAAACGAATACTATCACTATCCTCCTTAATTAACTTACTAAGTCGGTGACGCAGTTTAGCATACTGAGTATTAGTCAAATCACATTCAAAAATACTATATTGCACCCATTGTCCATAGGATTTTAAAATATTATGTATCTTTGTTCTTCTTTTATTGTCGGTAATATCGTAACTAATAACAACAAACATTTTTTTTAGAGAATAAATAAAGGATAACTTTAGACTTATTTTTTCACAATTAATGGTGGATATTGTTCTGTTTCATCCATTAAATATTTAGCCAATAAACGAGTCTGAATTTCAAATGCTTCTTGATAAGTACATTGTCTTTTTAAAACAGGATGTTTAAATTTTGATTGTTTTTTCTCTTCATATAAGCGCAGAAAAACTTTTAATCCTTCTTTAGTTAAAGACACAGCATTAAGTAGGTAGGCGAAAGAAAACCAAGCTATGTAAAAGAATGTAAATGAGGACGAACATTGACAAAATCAACAGAATATTGTCCTTTTTCTCCTCTATGTTCTAACCCCCATATTACATGACAAGCTAATTCTTTTTCTGTCTCGAACATTTGACCAGCTAATTGGTCTCGCTTTAAATGCTGCCATTCCAACTCGATATTATTCATCTCGGAACAATAGGGTGGCAAGAAAAACAAAAATAGTCCTTTTTCCTCCCACTGTGAGTATTTTTCTTTGGCTATTTTACTTGTATCTGTAGTTTAGACTAAATGGAAAGTGGAGCAAAGAAGGACAAGACATAAAAGAAAAATAGAGAGAAAATATAAATAAGCAAAAATAAAATCTTCTCTCTATGAACAAATATAGCAGACTGGAAAATTTCCGTCATGACACCTATGAAATGTTAGTCAAAGGTAAAGATGCCACTTTTCAATTGATGGATAGTGTTATGACCACGGAAAATGCTCGTAGTTTGGCAGATTTTTCTTTATCACCTTTTTTCCATCGGCAATGGTGTAGTACCTATGAAGCCATAAAAGATTGTCGTCCGAACAGCAACAAATTGATGAAACGATATATTCAAGAAATAGACACCTTAGAATATACATTACTAGGTATAGATCATACTCAGTGGAAGTTTGAAGATAGTCCCACCATGAAAGATAGAGGTTATCAATATTCTTCGTCATCCATCAATTCATCGGTCATAGGACAAGGATATAGCACCATCGCTTGGTTACCACCATTGAATGAGAAAGGAAGTTGGGCATTACCTTTAAGACATGAAAGAATCACATCCTTTGAAAATCCTCTGGGTAAAGCAACATGGCAACTAAGGCAAGTGTGTAGAAAATTGCCAGAAAATAAACCGAAATTGGTGGTGTTGGATTGTGAGTATGGCAATGGCAAATTTATTAAGCAAACCGCAGATATTGAAATCAGTAAGTTGATTAGAGTACGTTCTAATCTATGTCTTTATGGTAATCCTCCAGCCTATAGCGGTAGAGGCAGACCGAAAAAACATGGGGCAAAGTTGAAATTAAATCAATGTGACCATTTTCCCCATGCCCATGAAATATTAGAAATGGAAGACTCATCCCTAGGAACAATACGGATGAGTAAATGGAAAGAACTTCATTTCTACAATGCCCCTTCACAAAAGCTAACCCTGTTTAAAATTGAACGATTGAAGCAGAAAAAAACTGGTGCTTTACATCGCCCACTGTGGTTAATCTGGGTGGGAGAGCAATTTTTATCTTCTTCCAATATTTGGATTCAATACAGCCGACGATTTGGTGTGGACCACTGGTATCGTTTCGCCAAGCAAAGATTACATTGGACGTTACCCCATTTTCGCACCCCTGAGAGTTGTCAAAGGTGGAGCAATTTAATTGTCAATATTACTTGGCAGTTATGGTTATCCAAGGATTTAGTCAAAGAATATCATCTGCCATGGCAAAAACCTCAACAGAATTTAACCCCCGGAAGAGTGGCTCTGTCTATGACTTCATTATTGATGGACATTGGAAGTCCTACCCTTTCTCCTAAAAGTCGGGGAAAATCCCATGGCTGGCCTAAAGGTCGAAAAAGAAACAAAGCTAAAGTTTATCCTACGGTTAAAAAGCGTTTATCTAAGACTAAAAAAAGACCAAAAAAATAACTTTTAAGCCATTATTAAATTCATTTATAGCGTTTTTGAGCTAATCTTTGTTAGCTTACTTATTCTCTTACAATTTTTTCTTAGTCTAAACTACAGTTGTATGAATTGAGCCGTTATCAAGTACTATTACACGCATTCGCCCTGATTCTGAAGCTATTTTTGATTGTTCGTCCATTAAATTGATAAAGTCATCACTCTTAAAACTTCCTATCACCAGACTATAGAAGAATTGAACTAACGGTTGCCACAATCCTATGATGCTCAATCTTTTTCCTCTTCTTTTTGTTTGCTCTTGTCGTTTCTGCTCTCCCTGAAAATAATAACTATATCCTTGTTCGCTCCACTGACAAAATCCTGATTCATCTCCATATAAAAGGTCTATCTCTCCTGTCGCAGCACTTATGTTTAACATTTCTAAGTCTGCCTGTTTGTTTAGCCGTTTTCTTGGGTCTTGTTTTTGTCTATGACTTTGTCTGGTTCGCTTCCAGACGATTCCCTTTTTTTTAGTATTCGACGCAAACGGTCGCTACTTAAGTTTACTTTTCGTTCTCTTTTTAACTTCTGTGCTAATTGTTTACTATTATATCGTCGTTCATCTTCTCTGATTGTTTTTTCTATGTATATCATGTCTTCTTCAACCCATTTTTTTTCTCTTCCTGGTCTTTTTTTCTCATATATTGCTCCCAATCCTTTACTTTGCCAATTTCTCAGGGTTTTTCTCACTGTTTCTTCTGTCCAACCTAAATAAGCTGCTATTTTCTCTACGTACCAACCATGGTGACTTAACCTGATTGCTTCTCCTCGTTGTCTTTCTCTTTTGTTTAGATTTTGTGCTTGTTGTATTTCTTTGAGAGTTCTTTCTTCTTCTTTGAGCAGAAATACTCTTAATCTTGCTCCCATCTATTTTCCTCCCTTGTCTTCCTATTTATATTTCTTCATTTAACTCGATTTTTCATCGCCTACCTACTTAATCGCAGGTAAATGCTCAGATAAGTTCCAAAATTCAGCAATTTTTTGAATTAATACTTCAGATGTTAACTCAAGACTAAGAAGTTCAGGTAAGTCTTTATTGTTTTTCCTTTGAGCTTTATTTTCTTTAATTAATTCTGTGATTTTTTCTACTTTTGTTCCCCAAATTTTACGAGTTATTGTATCGCCAAATTCAGCTATTCGATCAATTCTAATATCATCAGAGAATTGAAAGTTATAACAACTAGGTAAAATTTCTTGTTGCTGAAATTTAACTAAATTTTCACTACGACTAGCGGAAACAGGGTTTTTTTTATCGTGAAGAATCTTAATGGTTGCATCGAGGGCAACTTCCATTAAACTAATATCATCAAAAAATAGCTCATAATAATCAGGATATTTAATGCCTTTACCATCACGGTTAAATCCTGTTTGACGTTTTTTAAGTTCATCACTACAAAGAGATTTAATCTTGTCAAC
The DNA here is from genome assembly GCF_001747005.2 of Cyanobacterium sp. IPPAS B-1200. Lineage (NCBI taxonomy): Bacteria > Bacillati > Cyanobacteriota > Cyanophyceae > Chroococcales > Geminocystaceae > Cyanobacterium > Cyanobacterium sp. IPPAS B-1200. The sequence goes on along the minus strand of NZ_CP182899.1, from coordinate 1,604 downwards.
GACTAATAAGGGAATATCATCTTTATTGATATTAGGTGCATGACGATCGCACAAATAAACTACTCCTGTGGGTAAATAAAGTAAAGGATAATAGTATTTTTGTTCGTTTGTATTGAGATTAGTGTGGGCATCGATTAAAGCATTGTTAAGGATATTGGTTAAAACACCTCTATTTTCGGCAATACTATGATAGGAAAGTTTTAACTGTCGATTACTAAGTCGCCCAACTAAATCGTTAATACTTGGTTGTAATGCGTCTTGGGGATGTTTGATGATTGACGCAAAACGATCTGCTAAACAGGATAAATAAGCGAGGGAGTTTAATTTATCTCCTGTTAATTTCGGTGTTAAGTCGCTATTACTGGATAAATTCCAGTTGGTGTCATAACGGGTTTGAGTGTTATAAGCTATGAATAAAATATCGTCTAAATATTCTAAGTAGCTGTCTGAATTTTCTGGATCAATGAGTCGATCGAGATTAAGATATTTAATGATAACGGTAATAATTTCCCGATGTTGGGCAACGGATAAATCCCTGATTTTTTTACTTTCATCTTTTTGCAAGTCGATATATTTTTGGGGCATTTCAGGGAAACGACTATAATCAAATTTTTCAAAGTCATGAAGAATGAAACCTGCTGTTGATAATCGTCTTTCTTTTTCTTTGATGACTCGTCTAATGGTGGTGTCTAATTTCTGTAATTCTTTTTGAATTAAATTAGCAGGAAATAAGCCATTTAAAAGATGAGTATTGAGAGATTGATCACTTAATGCTCTTTTACTTTTAATTCCTTCGGCTAACTTCTTCTCAATCCATTTCCCCCCTTTAGCAGTTACACCGACAGCAACTTTCAACAAATTCGGTAATACATATTCGGCAAAATCTGCCATGACTATATCATCAGGATTTTGTTTGATAATCGCTTCTTGTAAAAGTTTAAGGGTAATTAATTCTCTTTTTGGAGGTGCAATGGTGCGATCGCTATTTTCCCACTCATCACCTAAATTAAATTCATCATCATCATAGTCATAATCTTCAAATTCATCGTAATTCATTAATTCTTCCTCTTGTGCAAAGGTATCCTTTTGAATGTGATTGTTGTCTAAATCAAGCTGTAGTTGATTAGATTCTGAGTTAGGATTTTTGCTTTTTTTAGGCATAATTTTAGATTGCGAAATTTATTATTTTATTTAGAACGGAAGAGAGAAAAGATAAAATAATTAATACTCTTCAATTTGTCGTGTTTTGTTGATTAGTGACTTCACCAGCCATATTTGGGGGCAAAGAATTCCTACATCGATACCTATTAGGGATTGAAACTCTAGCAAATCCATGATTCACCTCTTTTACTTTTTAAACGATATGCTAAAGTGTCGAGAAGTAAAGCCGATTGCCCAAAAGCGATCGCATAGGGGGGTTTTTCATCTGTGCCTACCTCATCGATAGGATATATTTCAAAATGCATAGGTAATTGTAAACGCCCTTTAACCTCCCATATGGAATAAGGCACGACATAACTAACTAATCCTTGTATTTTTAGTCGTTTGTTAATCTGATTAATCCAACGATTATCAGGTTGATAGACTTGGATACCAGATAAAAC